>NZ_JAWVPU010000008.1:0-9532 GCF_046592895.1 Terribacillus saccharophilus | reverse complement strand
ATCGTATTGCCTGGCAGCGTCCTACTCTCGCAGGGCGAACCCAACTACCATCGGCGCTGAAGAGCTTAACTACTGTGTTCGGCATGGGAACAGGTGTGACCTCTTCGCTATTACCACCAGACCTATGTATGCTGCCCTTTTCTTAAGGACAAGTTAGATTATATATGCTACAGAATTAAAAAGCAATACATTTTTAAAAAATAACTAGATCTTTTTTATGTCACTGTCTTTTCACTGCATTATAATTCCTAATCAATTGCGTATTACAGGATTTCACATAAATAATACGTAACTCTTATTTTACATGAATGGAAAGCAGTTTGGCAACCAGCAGCATTCTATTTAAAGAGACGCACGTTACTCTACAAGGGTATTGAAGATGCTATGGACTTAGCTCCCCTCCTACCTTTGTAATGTAAGTTTCCCATGCTATAAATTTGTTTTGGTGACGAAAAGGCCGCTGTAGCAGCTTATTTATAATTAAAAACTGCTGGACCCCTAAACCCAGCAGTTTTTGTACTTCTTTATGAGCAAGCATTCGTTGTAAAGTACTATCACTCTTAAAAGTTCTTCTCCATACGAATCCAAAACTTAACTAATGGCTCTGCAACACCAGAACAGAGTTTCGGTCAGAAAACCGATCGTATCACTTGTTTCATATAAATGAATCGCACCACAAAGAAATAACATATTTGGATTACCGCAAAGCTTCCTAGTACCAGCGCAGACTCTGCCGTCAAATTGTAGTCAAATAAGCGTGATAATGCAGTAAGCGCTACAGCTCCGTGAACAAGCGCCACTACAATCGGTGAGAAAAACAAAATAGCAATTTGCCGGTTCACCACTTTCTTCAATTCTGCTTCTGTCAAACCAATTTTGGCTATAGCCTTGAATTTATGCTTTTCTCCATCTAAATCGGTGAACAATCGGAAATAAAGGAAGCTTCCAGCGGAGACAAAGAATACAATGCCGATAAACAAGCCGATAAATAGTATCGGTCCATATGCTTTATTGATTTCATAAAGCGTGTAATCAACAGAAAACACTTTATGTTCCACTTGTTCCTCTAACAATTTACCCGTCTCAATCACTTTATCTTCGTTTTTGTCATCTGTATTCCAAGCAGCGGTGAAATCTGTCCTTACCGGCGTCCCGAGTTCGTCAAAAGTACTATCATCCACTACGTAATAACCTGTCACGCCTAACCCGACTGTCGACTCTGCTGTGTTACTTGGATGGATTTCTTTTCCGTTATCCAGCTGGATGCTGGATGTCATCAATCTCTCACTAGCTTTTTGCCCTTCTGTAATAACCGCATCGCTTTGTTCCATGACGATCGCTTCATTTTCTTCAGGATGCAGTTCCTTTTCATCGATCAAGGCGGCAAACCGGTTATAATCAGAAGCTTTAACTATCAATACAGACATTTCTTCCACAGACGTATCATAATATGCCAATTCCGTTGATTCCATGTCCGCTTTAATATTCTCTTCATCTAAAATTGTATTGATTTGCTGCACTTCTTGTTCTATCACATCCTCACTTTCATCAAGAAATGGATTATACGTATACGTATATGGATTGATCTCCTTTATCCCTTTCGTAAGATAAGACTGAAATCCATATAATGTCCCGATGGCACTGAAAGCAACGGTCGATATGATCGCTACCATGAAAAAAGTTCTGGCGTTATCTTTCATTCGAAATGATAAATCACCAAAAAGCAGCATATTCGTCTTCCGCCAAAAGATCGATTTATTCTTTTTCAGTAGACGGATGCAATACACACTTAATTGCGTGAACAAAACGTACGTTCCAAGCGTCACCACGATTATGACTGGAATCATCATAAAGATAACACTGACACCTTTAACATAAAGAGCCGTACCGTATCCAGCAACTAATAGAATGACCGCAAGGATCGATAGAATGATAGAAGCTTTTGGCTCGCCTTTGGACTGCTTATCTCCTTTAATCAGATCAACCAGCTTATTTGTCCGCAAGATGAACGCGACAAATACCGATATGCAGAAAAAGAGAAAGATGAAACTGATAAAAGTCACGACAATTGCCAGTACCGGGAAATAAAAATCAAGTGATGCATCGATGATCAGTATATTCTCTGCAAGTAAAAGAATTGATTTCGCAAACACTAGTCCAATCAGAATTCCACCTGCTGTCGCAAACAGACCTATTAAGATATTCTCTAAAAATACCATGAGCCGAATTTGCTTATCCGCAGCCCCTAAGGTGATCAATAAGCCAAATTCCTTCTTCCTTGACTGTATGAAAGAGCTCATTGAATACAAGATGAAGAAGAAAGAAAATAGATAAATGATTCCACCAGCAACAGCCATTCCGAACAGTGCATACTTATTGATCGATCCCTCTGAGAATGCTGGATGAAAAGCAAAGATTGCAAATGTGAAAAAGACCATCACCGTGAACATACTGCTAAGGAAGTAAGCAATATACAATCGCTTATTACGCAAGACATTCCTAAACGCGAACTGACGAAAAGTCATTAGCTTCTCCCCCCATCAGCGACAGCATATCGATTATCTTCTGGAAAAATGCTTGTCTGCTCTCTCCCCGATGAATCTCGGAATGCAGCTTTCCATCACGGATGAAAACAACGCGATCAGAATAACTGGCAGCCTGCGGATCATGCGTTACCATCAGCAAGCTAGTTTTATTTCTTTCATTGATCGATACCAGCATCTTCATGACATCTTTGGCCGCTTTTGAATCGAGATTCCCAGTCGGCTCATCCGCCAGCAGTAATTTCGGCTCATGAATCATCGCCCTGGCGATGGCTGCACGTTGTGCCTGTCCGCCGGAAATTTCATACGTGCGTTTATTCATGATGGCTTGGATACCAAGACTTTTTGCTATCTGCTCTGCTTTTTGCAGCATCTCTCCTGGTTTGACGCCATCCAATGTGAGCGGCAGGATGATATTTTCCTGAACCGTCAAGGTATGCAATAAATTAAAATCCTGGAAGATGAATCCGAGCTGATTACGACGGAATTTAGCCAACGCACTTTTCTTCAGCTGATGTGGCTGTTGACCGTCGATTTCGACTTGCCCGGTAGTCGGTGCATCATTTGTGGAAATAATATTCAAAAGGGTCGTCTTTCCGCTTCCAGACGGTCCCATGATGGTCACGAATTCACCCTTCTCTACTTCTAGGTCGATATCGGTAAGAGCGCGATAAGCAATCTTACCTTCATAGATTTTACTGACTTTTGTAAGTTTGAGCATAATCATTCTCCTCTCCAATGCTTAACCTAAGCATAGCCTGAGAAGTAGATGCCCTACTATCGATTATGCTTTCACGAACCTTACATCGATGTAAGGTTTTGCGTTTTTGTAAATATGATTCGGAAAGTTGCACCTTCGCCTACAGTGGATTCCATCTCCAAGCCATGTTCCAGCTTTTCAGCTACCTCTTTGACCAAATACAAACCCATACCAGTGGACTCCCGATATTTCCGGCCGTTTTCGCCAGTATAAAACTTATTGAAGATCCGCTTTCGATCCTCAGCCGGAATACCGACTCCAAAGTCCTTTACCTCAAGTACCAGCTCACCTGATCTTTCGTATACAGCAAGAACAAGCTGATTGGATTTCCCAGCAGAATATTTGACCGCATTATGCACCAGCTGTCCCAATAGGAAGAAAAGCCACTTTTCATCGGTCTCCACCATTGCCCCTGCTTTTTCTTCCTTCAATACAGGAAACACTTCATTGCGTATGTAAAATCGCTTGTTTTCTTGATTGACCTCATGAATCAGCTTGGATAAGACGATAGGCTTGATTTGAAAATCTTCCGCGATAGTACGAAGCCTTGCTAAATAGAGAACTGTATTCAAGCCGTCCCGCATTCGGTCCGTCTCTTCCCGGAGGCTGGATGATTCCGGTTCATCTAGCGTTTGTGCCGTCAATTCTATAACAGAAAGCGGCGTTTTCATCTGATGGACCCAGCGATCCATGAATAACAGATGCTCGGTTTGCCTGTCTTCTCCTTTTAGTAATTCTTCTTTATATAAGCGGTACTGCGCAGTAAGCAAATTATCAAGTGCCGCTGAAACGGGTGCTCGTTCGGTTGACTCCAATGATTGATCCAGTGCCGTAAATGACTGCTGCAATCTTTGATAAAATTTTCTGCGGCTGATGTACCGATAGCATAGGAATGCTGCCACCAAAAGCAAGGATAGGAAAAGCGCGTACAAACTGACGCCGATATTACGATAGCCGTCCAGCCAAAACAAAACCGAAACCATCACACATTGAAAAACCTGGACTGCGATGAGCAGCACATGCTCGCGGAGGAATAATTTCATGTTTTGTCCTCTTTCCATGTGATGCGCAATCGATAGCCCGCTCCCCTGACCGTTTCAACGGCATCTTCAATCCCTATCTCCTGTAACTTATTCCTTACGCGGGCAATATTCACATTCAAGGTATTCTCATCCACATAGGCTTGCTCATCCCATAATTTCGCCAGCAGATCCTGCCTGCCGGCAACTCGCGGATAACGCTCCAGCAAACTCTCGATAATGTCTGTTTCTTTTTTTGTCAGCTGCGTAGCTTGATTCTCGAAGTGCAGCTCCAATCGTTCCGGATAAAAGTGCAGCCCTTCCTGGATCAGCACTCTTTCCTCAAACTTAGCTGCATACTCTCCATATGCACGCCGCATTTGGCTTCTGATTTTCGCCATGACAATATCCGGATTGAACGGTTTTGTGATAAAGTCATCCCCGCCATTTTCAATCGCCATCACTTGATCCATCTCACCAGTCCGTGCCGAAATGAATATCACCGGGCAAATGGATACTTTCCTGATTTGCCGGCACCAATAATAGCCATCAAAGCTTGGCAGGTTGATATCCAGTAAAATGAGCTTGGGCTGTACTTCTAGAAATCTGTCCATAATCTTTTCGAAATCTCTGGCAATGGTCACTTCATATCCATACTTCTCAATATGGGCACTCAGATATTCCGCAATCTTCATGTCATCTTCCACAATCATGATTTTCTCCATGAATCATTCTCCCCAGCTGTTTGTTTAGCTGTATTTTACCATTTGTAACCTGCCTCATGTCATATCTGATGAATTGACTGTTCAGAAAAAAAGATCCGAACTATAGTTAGAATCCATGATTGTCACTCTTATTTATTATGTGCTATCGGTGATCATTCCCCTTCACTGTGTCTGACACGAAACTGCCTATCAAACTGCGTATTACAAATAAACTAGCCAGCATCCATATCCAGCTGTATAGCAGGCAAAATCCCGTGATTGCCACACTCACCAACATGCTGAATTGCCTGGTCAATGATGGTCCCAAAACTGAAACAGTAAAGCAAGATGCCGATACCAATCGCCAAACTGCAAGCCCCTGCAATCGTGACCAGGATTTTTCTCTTCAGCAGCGCAAAACCCATTCACAACCCGACATCCGATAGTCCACTAGTGAATAGAAAGACTACCTCATTCAACTGAGTAGCAGCAATAGGTCAGCACGTAGGTAAGGGAGGCCGATCCGGACCAACATGATGGTAGCTAGAATGATAGGCCCTGTCGCCAAGACAGCAGTTCCACATCACTTCCAATCGGTCTTGGAGCGCCACAAGCCTGTTGTACACCAAAACTCTCCCTCACCTTCTCCCCTTTCTCGGCCGGCGGACCAAACGGCTTATACGGACCTGTCGCCGCCAAATATAGAAAAGCATCACCAAATCACGGGATATAATAGACCCGCAGCAACTACCACGTATTCATAGCCCTCTGGCACCCAGATCTCATCTAGGTCGAGAACTGGGCGGATGCTGATGGGAAGTTTGGGAGTATTACTCTTTATTTTATGGCAGAGATAGTTTTCAAATGGTTGCCTCCTGCTCGATTGACTTCCTACTATGAATTCAAATTCACTTTCGATTTTCACCAGAACTATATTAACCAATACAGTACCACATTAAATCATGGTAAAAAAGCTGAATTGTCTTTATACCCTATACGGATTTACACATAAAAAAGAACCACAAAAAATTTTGTGGTTCTACGATTAAGCTTTTATGTGATTGTCTGATTAATTATTATTGTGATTTTCATCAACACAGAATGATTTGCGCAACGATTCCCAATCAAAAAGCTGTCAAATAACTAAGTATATTTCTCAGAGTCCCCTCATCGCCTTAGCAATTTCGATACAAAGATCTTCAGCTTGTGGCAGGTGTCCCAATTTATCGATGAATGCATGCGTCATCCCTTTATATCGATAACATGTAACATCAACTCCGGCTTCCTTCAGCTGTTTTGCGTAAAACTCCGTCTGAATGCGCAAACCATCAAACTCCGCCCCAGCCAAAATAGCTTTTGGAAGATCTGCATGAGACTCTGCAAGCATAGGACTGACATAAGGATCATGAATACCTTTAGCATCGGGAATATACGCTCCCAAAAGCATATCGTCTTCCAGTGCTGACGGTCTTCCTAGGTTTAACAAGCCACTTTTGATGATGTGTTCATGCTCTTCCGCTACTTCGAAAAAGTCTTCTTTCCACACATAACCATCAGCTTTCGCATCAGCCATTGTTACCGCAGGATATATCAATACTTGCATTGCGATTTTCGGACCATTCTCATCTCTTGCTTTTAAACAGACAGCTGCTGTGTAATTACCACCGGCGCTATCTCCCCCGACACATATTTTGTCAGGATCGATACCATATTCCTCTGCATGGCTGAATATATGCTTCACTGCTTCGTAATTATCATTCAACCCATTCGGAAACGGCTTTTCAGGAGCCAGGGAATAATCCACATTAAACACCACCGCATCCGCAAGCTCAGCAATCAATTTACAAAAGTTCTCTACGACGTAGACACTGCCCCCAACTCAGCCGCCTCCATGAATGAATACAAGCGCTGGACGCCTTTGGTCCTTCTCAGACTTCCTAGGATAATATCTCCATAAGCCAACTGTATTTCCACTTTCCGTGATTTCTTCGTATTTGGTATGTATTTCGACTGTATTCAAATTATAGTTGGGAAATCCCATACTCTCCCTCAAATTCGGAATGAATTCTTCCAAAGGCGGTAGCTCAGCAGGAACTTTCTCATCTGACGGACCAGCCCAATGATCTGCCATCAGGCTTAATTCCCTAGGGTCAAGACCCCCGGATTGTACTTCTCCAGGGATTTTCTTCACGATAATCGGTACACCATTATTTACTATAGTTGAAGTTTCCTCTTGAAGTTCTTCCATTTCAGCTGAATCGTATTGACGCATGCAGACGCCCCCTCTGAATTTCGAATAAGAATATTCCGTGTTATATTCTCTAATTGTATCGCAGTGACATCCCTTTTTTCCATCAATGCAATCAGAAACGCTACTTTCCGGTTATGTCCAACCTGGTGTAGCACCTTATACTAAAAAATCCTGTACGTTAAAAAAACCACACGAAGCGAATTTGGCTAAGTGTGACTTTTTATATGCTGTAGGTTTAAGATTCCTTTTCTTTAATTTATAACTTCATCGTATACTCGTTAAGCTTTTGTGCCATTACTTTTATTTCTTCAATAAAAGTGGATGACTGTCTGATTGAATTGGACTGTTCTAGACCGACCGCTGCAATTTTTTCTATCGAGTTTCCCATCAGCTCTGTTATTTGTTTGATTTCATTCATTGTTTCATTGATTGTTTCCGTTGAAGCGACAGTTTCATTTGAAAGTTTACGTATCTCTTTTGCAACCACTCCAAAACCCCTGCCGTGTTCCCCGGCACGTGCGGCCTCAATGGCTGCATTCAATCCTAATAAGTTGGTTTGATCAGCGACCAGTTTGATGATGGACAAAACCTCTGCTGTCTTTCCTACATCCTCACCGGCTTTATGTGATTGTTCAAGCAGTTTTTTTGAATAATCCTCTAAAGCGCTGGATCCAGATTCGATCTGGCTAATTTGATCATTAGCCAAGGTAAGTGAATCTGTAATTTGATCCGCGATTGCTCTTAACTCAGTCTGTCTTTTCAACTGGACTGCAATCCCTCCAATGACATTGCCTTGTTGATCCAGAATGGCATTAGCAGTACCAGTAAATTCAAATCCATAAAAATCAGCCGGAACATCTTCTCTTAATGATCGCCTCTCCTTTAAAGCGACGGCTAGTGGTTCCTTTGGATTTAGATTTTGTCCTGCTTGTATATTCAGATTTATATCTTCACCAGGAAAATATGCAATGAATTTCTCTGTATCACATACAGCGATAGATAAATCAGCAGGTATCGCCGCTTTTATAATAGGTATTATAGAAATAATACTCTCCAAGGATTCTACTTTATGTGACATGGATAGACGCTCCGTTTCCTATTTTTTATAACAACACCTAAAACTTCCAAAGGGAAACACAAAAAAGAGACCTAGGCAATTATCCTAAGTCCTTCCTCAACGCTTGAAAAAGCGATGATTTATGTAATACCAGTGTTCAGGATCAAGTATCCTTCACTTGTAAAATCGGTAAAAGACCTTCTGTATAACACCAACAAGCGTTGGAATCAATAGTATTATCAAAGACCATAACTACTGATAATTATGCCTTTGATAGCGATAACCGTCAAGATACTTACTAAATTTAGGTTGTTCCATTTGGACTACTATTGCATCTGTAAAATACCACAGGTCACAATACTATAATGCTTATATATAGAGTGGTAATGATATATTTGGATGATGCTCAGTCGGAATCATCATTAGTCCTTATATATTATCATTTCAAACTTTAATAAAACAGAATATAATAGTAGTGAGTCATGAGTCAAATAGCATTGAAAAGTAAAATTGTAAAATAGACACAAACAAAAAGAGTAAAACATCAATGGAGTTATATCAGCAGAGAAATTCAGTGTCGATTTTGAAAACGTTGATAATGAGATGTTTGGAGACAGTGGGGGATACGCAGAAGATAAGAATCCTCATTTTTTCTAGAACCATACTTACCCTGGAAACACTGCTTCAGAAAAGATGAATTTACAGTCCTCTCTTCTATAATGGAAGATGGATACAAGACTTGGAAGGAGAACAATAAGAAATGCTTGCAGATAAACTATTTGAGACAATAAAAGCACTTGATTCAAAAGATAAACACAGGTTGTTAGAACTACTCTATGATGAGTATTACGCTGGCGGCGGAGCAAAAAAGTACAGCCAAGATAAGGAAGATAGTGATTGGGAATCCGATATGCGGTACATAGAACATAAAATTATACAGATCGAAAAGGAAATTTACTACTTAAAAAAAACAAAGTAAAAGCCTATTCTTCTAATAGATTAATCCTACAATCCTATATTGCTCACCTTGCTATTCTGTATATAAAACTTGGAGCTCTCAAAATTCAATCCGAATCAGAGAGCTCCATTTTTATATATTAATAATTACAATTAACTCTTTTGCCATCTGTACTTTCAAGTAAAAAAGACCCTGACTTTATGTCAGGGTCTTTCCTCTACCGCTTGGCATTACGGTAAA
>NZ_JAWVPU010000007.1:0-53425 GCF_046592895.1 Terribacillus saccharophilus | reverse complement strand
CTTTTTTTGTTTCGTTCCTTGCGTTTGCCGCTTCGTCTTGAAGCAACTCTAATAATTTACCACGGATGTAATGTCATTGCAATAGTTTTTTAAAAGAAATGTTAAATCTCCTTACATAACATTATCCCGTATTCGTTTACATTCTATGCATATGCCTATAAAAAGGTGATAACGGCAGTCTTATGATTATATGCTTCCGGTCTGTTTACCTCTTCCACCGTCCATTCTTCTTCCAAATAAGGTCCCATCCTCACCACAAAAAATGCACATCGAAAACCCAGTCGCCCATTCCATTCCTGCCAATAACTCTTAAACTCCAAATCACTAAGATAATAATCTGGCATCTTGAAACAGTTCATGTGATATCCCACGTCTGTTAATCAAAAAAAACCGAACTCAAGCAAATCGAGTTCGGTTTTTTCATTTAGCTGAAACACTTTATCTCAACTGTCATTATTTAGGAGCGATTACGCATTTGCGGGAAGAGCAGTACGTCCCGGATGGATGGTGCGTTCGTCAACAGCATGATCAGACGATCGATACCGATGCCCAATCCTCCTGTAGGCGGCATGCCATATTCAAGGGACTCCAAGAAGTCCTCGTCCATTTCATGTGCTTCATCGTTTCCTTGTTCTTTTTCTTTCACCTGTGCTTCGAAACGCTCACGCTGATCGATTGGATCATTCAGCTCGGAGAAGGCATTACCATGCTCTCTTCCTACTATGAATACTTCAAAGCGATCCGTGAAGCGCTCATCCTCTGGATTCTTTTTCGCCAGCGGAGAGATCTCCACCGGGTGTCCATATATGAACGTCGGCTGAATAAGCTTGTCCTCTACGCGCTGTTCGAAGAATTCATTCACGATATGGCCAAATGTCATTGTGTCTTTGATGTCGATGTCATTTTCCTTCGCTAGAGCTTTCGCTTCCTCATCGCTCATATGCTTCCAGAAATCCACACCTGTATATTCTTTTACAGCATCAACCATATGCAGACGTTTCCACTTCGGTTCAAGATTGATTTCATGCTCACCATAAGGAATGACTGTTTTACCTAATACGTCTTTCGCTACATGAGCGATCAGGTTTTCTGTCAATTCCATGATTGTATCCATGTCACCATACGCTTCATACAATTCAAGCATGGTGAATTCCGGGTTATGACGCGTGGATACACCTTCATTACGGAATACACGGCCGATTTCGTATACTTTTTCCAATCCGCCGACGATTAAACGTTTCAAATGAAGCTCAATTGCTATACGCATATAAAGTGGGATATCCAAAGCATTGTGATGGGTGATGAACGGACGAGCTGCCGCTCCACCCGGAATGCTGTGCATCAATGGTGTTTCCACTTCCAAGTATCCGATATCGTCCAAGTAACGACGGATGCTTTGGATGATTTTACTGCGAGTGATGAATGTCTGTTTAGAATCCGGGTTCACAATCAAATCAAGGTAACGCTGGCGATAACGCTGTTCGATATCCGTCAAGCCGTGGAATTTATCAGGAAGCGGACGAAGAGCCTTGGACAAGATGTCAAAGGAAGTAGCCTTAACGGAAAGCTCTCCTACATTCGTCTTGAACATAACCCCTGTAATACCGACGATATCACCTAGATCCGCGCTGCTGAATAGCTCATAAGCTTCATCGCCAACCTGGTCTTTACGAACATAAAGCTGGATCTGGCCGCTCAGGTCCTGCAAATGCGCAAAACCCGCTTTACCTTTTCCACGTTTTGTCATCAGACGACCCGCAATCGTCACTTCTGCTTTTTTCTCTTCCAGCTCTTCTTTACTGAAAGCATCAAATGCAGCTATAAGCTCTTCGGATTGATGCGTACGCTCAAATCTGGCACCGAACGGGTTATAACCTTGGTTCATGAGCTGTTCCATCTTATCGCGGCGCACCTGCATCTGATCGTTTAATTCTTCACTCATCCTGTTCACTCCCATTTCTTCTATATTCAGTCTCTAACATGCTAAAAAAACTGCCAGTATGACTGGCAGTATTGTTCGTCCTCAAAAAATGCGAGGCGTATCGCATTGCTACCTCGTATAAGTATAGAAAAGCAGCACTGCCGTGTCAACAAAGCGCGCCCGATTAAGACATCGCGATGGATGCTTCCGCTTGGTCCGCGAAATCATACAGCGCATCAAGCATTTCTTCCTTCGTGTTCGTCATATTAATCAGCTTCCGCACTTTCCCTGTACCTTCCAAACCTTTCAAATACCAAGCAGCGTGCTTCCGCATTTCCAAAATCGCAACTTTTTCACCTTTGAGACGAATCAAACGATCCATATGCAGTACACATACGTCTATCTTCTCACGCGGTTTCGGTTCATCCAGTAACTCTCCTGTTTCAAGATAATGAACCGTCCGGTATATCATCCATGGGTCCCCAAGGGCAGCACGGCCGATCATGACAGCATCAACACCCGTCTCATCCAATCGCTGCTTGGCAAGCTGAGGTGTTGTGATATCGCCATTTCCGATGACAGGAATGGAAACAGATTCTTTTACTTGGCGAATGATGTCCCAGTTGGCCAATCCATCATAATGCTGTTCACGCGTTCGGCCATGCAAGGCCACAGCCGCTGCGCCGGCTTCCTGGAGAGCCTGCGCATTTTCCACAGCATAGATGGTGCTGTCATCCCAACCCGTGCGCATCTTGACTGTCACTGGCTTATTCACTTCTTTTACAACTGCAGAAACCAACTCATAAATTTTCTCCGGCTGCAAAAGCCAGCGGGAGCCCGCCATGTTCTTTGTGATCTTCGGCGCTGGACACCCCATGTTGATATCGATAATATCAGCTGTTGTGTTCAGGTCGACGAACTTGGCAGCTTCCAGTAACGTCTCAGGGTTGGAACCGAAGATTTGTAAGCTCATCGGCTTTTCTTGTTCATCTATATAAAGCATGTTCATCGTTTTAGCGTTCCGAGTCACGATGCCGTTGTCACTGATCATTTCTGCACAGACTATACCCGCTCCGAATTCTTTTACAGTCAATCGGAAAGCGGAGTTACTGATACCAGCCATCGGCGCCAATACAACTCGGTTCTTGATGGTGATATCGCCAATATTGAACAACGTCACTACCTCCTATAAAGTCTATTGCACTATATTTAAAGAACCCCATATTCTTACGCCTTGCACATCCTGTTTGGCCATTGCATCGAGCCAATCCGTCACCCGTATTCCCTTCAGCAGAAAATCTGGTGCTATATCAGCTAATGGCACTAATACGAAAGCTCGTTCATGCATGCGCGGATGGGGGATGATAAGTTCTTCAATATCCATATTTTCATTACTATACAGCAAAATGTCAAGGTCGACTGTCCGCGGTCCCCAGCGGATGATCCGTTCACGCCCCAGTTCCTGTTCTATCCTTTGACAGACAGAAAGAAGTTCCCTAGGCGATAAACTCGTTTGTACTTCTGCGACCAAGTTCAAAAACTGTCCTTGGTTTTCATAGCCCACAGGATCGGTTTCATACACGGTTGAAACTTGTTTCAGCTCTATACACGAATGATTCTGCAATTGCTCGATGGCCTGCCGTAAATACGTCTCGCGCGGGTGGATATTCGATCCAAGCGCAATATAAGCTTGCTTCATCATCGTTCCCGCCGTATTTCCACTGCGACAGATTCATAATGACCAGCAATCGGGGGATCAGGCTTGGTGACTTTCACCGTGCATGCTTCCAATAAAGGAAATGCTGCAAACAATTGCTTGGCAATATCTTCTGCCACCGCCTCCACCAGGTTTTTCGCCTGTCCTTCGACAACTTCCTTGATGACCTCAAAAGCTTGTCCATAATGAATCGACTGCGTCATGTCATCCGACTCTCCAGCTGCACGGAGATCCAGTTCCAGTACAGCATCCACCATAAAACGCTGGCCTAATTTGTTTTCTTCCGGAAACAAACCATGGTAACCGTAAAATCGTAGTTGGTTCAAATATATCTTATCCATTGTTTAATCCTCCCCAATCAGTGCATCCATCATCTTCACAAGGCGCGCTGTCTGTTTTACTTCATGCACCCGGACCATATGCACGCCCTTGGTCATGCCAAATGCAGTTGTTGCCATTGTACCTTCATCGCGTTCACCAGCAGGCAAATCAAGCACCATTCCAATGAATCTTTTTCTGGATGTACCAAGGAGTACAGGATAGCCCATGGCCGTTATCTTATCCAGCTGACGCATTGCAGCCATATTTTCCTCAAAAGACTTCACAAAACCGATGCCTGGATCCAGCCAAATATCCTTCCGCTCCACACCAGCATCCAAGGCAATCGCGATACTTTCCTCCAAGTCCGCAACCATATCCGTTAATAAATCATCATAATGCGCTATCCTTCGGTTATGCATCAAGATGATCGGCACTTTGTATCGCGCTGCTACTCCAGCCATATCCGGATCATATTTCGCTCCCCATATATCATTGATGATCGATGCGCCTGCCTCAATAGCAGCTTCTGCCGTTTTTGCTTTGTACGTATCGATTGAAATCGGCAGGTCCACAGCTGCTTTGATTGCCTGTATTGCTGGCACTACACGGGCAATCTCTTCATCTGCTGGCACTGGTTCGAATCCTGGTCTCGTCGATTCGCCGCCTATATCCAAAATATCAGCACCTTCTGCCTCAAGCTTTTGCGCCTGTCTGACAGCTGCTTCTATATCCGTGTAACTCCCTCCATCCGAAAACGAATCCGGTGTCACATTGATGATTCCCATAACAAGTGTCTGCTTGGAAAGGTCATATTCTTTTTTGCCTATTTTACGCTTCATTTCCCGCCAACCTCTCGTTCAATCTGTCTTTATTAGTGTACACGAATTTCCGCATAAAAAAACACCCCCGCCTTGGGAGGCAGGGGCTTTTCGGGTTCATCAATCTTCGAATTGGTAAAGCGGTGTGGAGAGGTAACGCTCTCCATTACTAGGAACGATGGCCAACACTTTTTTGCCTGGTCCAAGTTCTTTGGCGACCTTTTTAGCCGCAAAGATGGCAGCTCCTGTAGAGACACCGCCAAGCAACCCTTCCTTGGCAGCTGTTTCCCTAGCAGTCGCATACGCTTCGTCATTCTCCACTTGAATGATTTCAGAATAAATATCCGTATCCAAAATGGATGGGACGAATCCCGCACCAATACCCTGGATCTTATGCGGACCTGGTTTCCCGCCAGATAGAACTGGTGAGCTGGATGGCTCTACAGCCACGATCCGGATATCCTGATTCAATTCTTTCAGAACCTTACCAACACCGGTAATGGTACCGCCTGTTCCGATACCAGCTACAAATGCATCAAGGTCGCCCCCGAATTCAGCCGCAATCTCTTTGCCTGTTGTACGTGCATGGATGGCAGGGTTTGCTTCATTATTGAACTGCTGCGGCATGAAATAACCATGTTCCTTCTGCAACTCTTCCGCTTTCTGAATGGCACCCTTCATGCCTTCTGCACCAGGAGTCAATACAAGCTCTGCTCCATAAGCACGAAGCAGGTTGCGTCTTTCCATGCTCATCGTATCCGGCATGACAAGAATGGCTTTATAGCCTTTGATTGCTGCCACTAAAGCAAGACCGATACCTGTGTTACCGCTTGTCGGCTCGATGATTGTATCACCTTGCTTCAAGCTGCCTTTTTCTTCTGCATCCTCAATCATTGCAAGTGCAATCCTATCTTTTACCGATCCGCCCGGATTTTGGAATTCAAGCTTTACATAAATCTCGGCACTGTCCGTGTCCGCTGTACGATTGAGCTTCACGATTGGTGTGTTACCGATCAATTCAGAAATGGATGATGCAATTGCCATGATTATTCCCCCTAATTCCCACTATTTTAATTGGATTTATTTAACTGTAAGCAAATTATCGCTAAAAGTCAAACCAAATGAGAGAGGTTTATCGAAGCAGTGCTTTCAATTCATCTTCCGTAAACGTATAACTTTCATTACAGAAGTGGCAGTTGGCTTCTGCACCATGGTCTTCATCGATCATCGCTTGAATCTCTTCGTTCCCAAGGCTCTTGATAGCGTTCTCGATGCGCTCTTTGGAGCACTGGCAAGTAAAGCTGACCGGCATCGTGTCCAAGAAGTTGATATTATCTTCTCCAATCAGCTTCTCAAGGATTTGTTCCGGTGTGTTTCCTTCCCTGATCAAAGTGGAGATCGGGGCAATGGAGCTGATTCGCTCTTCCAGCTGCGTAATGATTGCATCGTCCGCTCCCGGCAGCACTTGCAGGATGAATCCGCCAGCAGCAAGGATGGTATGATCCGGATTTACCAATACACCCGCACCTACTGCAGAAGGTACCTGTTCAGAGTTAGCGAAATAATACGTGAAGTCTTCTCCGATTTCCCCGGAAACGATCGGAACTTGTCCAGTGAACATCTCTTTCAAGCCTAAATCTTTGGCTACACTCAATGTTCCGACAGTACCGACAGCACGGGAGACATCCAGTTTCCCGATGGAGTTCAGTTCAAAATCGACATGCGGGTTCGTGATATAACCGCGCACCTCACCTTTTGCATTGCTGTCCACGATGATCGGTCCGACTGGTCCGTCACCTTCCACTTTTACGGTAAGCTTGTCTTCTCCTTTAAGCATTACGCCCATCATCGTGCTGATTGTGAGCGTACGGCCAAGTGCTGCCGATGCTGTCGCCCATGTATCATGGCGGCGGCGTGCTTCTTCCACCAATTCTGTCGATTGTATTGCATAAGCACGGATATTTCCGTTGAATCCTGTCGCTTTAATTAAATAATCACCCATGAGAGCAATGTCACTCCTTCTATATATACCAACCGTTATCGGCCTATTTTTTCCACAAGGTATTGTTTATCTTATCATAATCCCACATGTAAATCCCTTTATATGTTTACTATACCCAAACATAGAAAAAAGGCCTCCCGAAAGGAGACCTTTTTCATTATGATCTTGGACGATCATCTGAACCGCCGTCTTGACGGGGTTCATCTTCTGGAATTCCTGATTGTTCCCGTGGAGCGGCAGTATCCTCGTCGATGGCTCTGTCATCGGCTGGTGTTACTTCCTTTTCCTCCTGCGGCTGGATAGTGACAGTCACTTCGTCGTCTTCATCCTTAACCAGGCTGGTTCTTTTTTCAGATTTGCTGCGTTCAGCTGCAATCTCTTCCTCGCTCGGAAGACGTCCTTTATCAAACAATGTTTGAATCTGGAAAGCATCCAATGTTTCGATCTCAAGCAACGTCTGCGCGATCAGCTCAAGCTTCTCTTTGTTTTCAGTGAGAATCTGCTTTGCACGTGCATAACATTGATTGATGAAGTTTTGTACTTCTTGATCGATTTCATAAGCGATTGCATCGCTGTATGTTTGTTCATTCTGGATATCACGGCCAAGGAATACATTGCCACCGCTGCTAGTGAACTGCAACGGACCAATCTTATCACTCATGCCGTATTCGGTAACCATCTTACGGGCAATGCCTGTTGCACGCTGGAAGTCATTATGAGCGCCGGTACTAACTTCGCCAAAGATGACTTCCTCTGCTACTCGCCCTCCAAGTAGACCGGTGATCTTATCAAGCAATTCCGGCTTGGTCATGAAGTAGCGGTCTTCCCTAGGAAGCATGACAGCGTAACCGCCGGCTTGGCCGCGAGGAACGATTGTTACTTTATGGACCATATCGGCATCATCGAGCACCATGCCGATTACGGTATGTCCACTTTCATGATAGGCGACGATATTGCGTTCTTTCTTGGAAATGACACGGCTTTTCTTCGCTGGACCAGCAATGACACGGTCAATTGCTTCATCAACGTCGTCCATGATGATCTGCTTACGGTCACTTCGCGCAGCGACAAGTGCTGCTTCGTTCAATAGGTTCTCAAGATCGGCTCCGGAGAATCCTGGTGTCCGCATCGCGATGGTACGCAGATTGACGGACTCATCAAGCGGTTTGTTGCGGGCATGCACTTTCAAGACTGCCTCACGTCCGCCTAAATCAGGACGGTCGACTGTGATCTGACGGTCGAAACGACCTGGACGAAGAAGGGCTGGGTCAAGAATGTCTGCACGGTTTGTCGCCGCGATGATGATGATACCTTCATTGGCGCCAAAACCATCCATTTCGACAAGCAATTGGTTCAATGTCTGCTCACGCTCATCGTGTCCGCCGCCTAATCCGGCTCCACGCTGACGACCTACAGCATCGATCTCATCGATGAAGATGATACAAGGTGCATTTTTCTTTGCATTTTCGAACAAATCACGTACACGGGATGCACCGACCCCTACAAACATCTCCACGAAATCCGAACCACTGATAGAGAAGAATGGTACGCCAGCTTCCCCTGCAACCGCACGGGCAAGCAATGTTTTACCTGTTCCCGGAGGTCCCACAAGAAGGACACCCTTCGGAATGCGTGCTCCCACAGCAGAGAATTTACGAGGATCTTTCAGGAAGTCAACGACCTCGACAAGTTCCTGTTTCTCTTCATCTGCTCCGGCTACATCACGGAACTTCACTTTCTTCTTCTCTTCACTGTACATTTTCGCCTTGCTCTTACCAAAGTTCATCACACGGCTGCCTCCGCCTTGTGCTTGGCTCATGAAGAACAAGAACAGCAATACAAGCAGCAAGATAGGGAAGAGTGATGTCAGAAGTGTCTGCCAGAAGCTTGGCTGCGGCTCTTCGTCGGTGTTCACTTTAACATTTTGATCTTGTGCAGTAGCGATGATATCATTCATCAGCTGTTCATTCTGAGGTATCTCAGCCTGGAACTGCGTGTTATCCTGCGTCTCGCCTCGTATCGTAAAGATATTATTAGTAGGCTGGACAGTCATGCTTTGTATATCACCACTCTCAAGAGTGGTCCTGAATTTGTTAATGTCGTACTCTTCGATTTCATTCGTCTGATTCTTGAATAAGTTGATCACACCGATAATGACTACAAAAATTATTATAACCATTAAGGTATTACGGAACACTTTGCTCATTGCCTACCTCCTCCCAAACGAGAAAACTATAGTAAATACTACCATATGCAAAACCTGCTATACAACTAAATACCCTTTACCTTATGTAAAAGGAAGCTATTCCATGCCAAGACCGATTATTCGGACTGGGCGCCGCCATATACTTCCGGTTTCAAAACACCGATATACGGCAAATTGCGGTACTTCTCCTGATAATCCAGACCATAACCTACTACGAATTCATTTGGCACACGGAAACCGACCAAGTCCGCTTGGATCTTAGCCGTACGACCTGAAGGCTTATCAAGCAGTGTGACAATCTTAATCGATTTCGCTTTCCGGTATTTGAACAAATCAACCAGATAGCTCAGCGTAAGTCCGCTGTCGATGATATCCTCGATGATCAAAAGATCTCTGCCTTCCACTTTTGTGTCCAGATCTTTGACGATTTTCACTTCGCCAGTGGATGTCATGCCGCCAGCATAGCTGGATACGTCCATGAAGTCCATCTCAAGATGTGTATCGATATGACGAAGCACATCGGACATGAATGGAAGGGCGCCTTTCAATACACCGATAGCGAGCGGGAAGGAATCTTTATACTCCTCTGTAAGCTGCCTGCCGATCTCAGCGCATTTCGCTTCGATCTCTTCCTTCGTAATCAATATCTTCTCAATCTCATCATGCATTGCTCGGTCCTCCTGTATGTTCCCCATTTTTCGCTTGGTAGCACAGACGTAAATAACTGCCTGATTCTCCTGTTGTTCTGCCTGTTTCCCCTTTTCTTAAACCGATAAGCCATAAAATAGTGCCAGTCGCATCCTCCACAATCGGCCAATCCTGCCTTTTATCAGCTGGAATTTTTTCATCAATGAAAATATCTTTTACTTTTTTTGTCCCTCTCATTCCGCGCAGTCTCATTTTGTCACCATTTTTCCTTGTGCGTACCCGTAAAGGCAGCGCGACATCTTCAAGTGGCAATACGAAGACACGGGAATCGTTTTCCGTGGGATGAGGGGTAAAAGTAGCCTTTAACAGAGATCCATCAGGTAACGTGACGCATCCGGGAGCGTGTAATGTATAGTGGAATAAGTCTTTTGTACCGCTGCGGAAAGAAACCACAAAACGGCCATAGGACTTTGTCAGTTGTAATCCTGCCGGAAAATCTAGAGAGCTGTTTGCTTTAGAGCTAGCTATCAGTTCAAAAAATTGCGCTTCGTGCCGATGATGCAAGTCCACCGGAAGCGCTTGATACAGATACATCAATATTAGATGATACACTCTTCTTTGTAAAGCAATCGGGTATGTAAGAAAACGTTCTGTTTCAAAGGCTGCCGTCTGTTTATCGGCATCATATTCCACTACTTCTTCAAACATTTCCACAGCCTGTCCCATCATGTATGCTTCATCTGCTTTAAGCGCTTCGCTAAAGCGTTGGGCATGCTGATGGAAGCTCGGATATTCCTTTTTGATCGGAGCCAGGATGCGGTGCCGGAAGAGATTGCGAGTATAATCCTCCGAGTCATTGGACGGATCGATGCGATAGGGTATGTCATGCTGTTCACAATATTGTTGAATTTGTGCTTTGCTGCATGAAAGCATCGGCCGCACGATTTCTCCGCCGGCAAAGGGTCGCCTGATATCCATCCCGCTGACAGCAGCAGGATTGGATCCCCGCGCAAGCCGCATCAGAATGGTTTCAGCTTGATCATCTCCGTGATGTGCCAGAAACAGAGCATCGGCTTTGTAATGATTCATTCGCTCTTCAAAGTAACGGTAGCGCATTTCCCTGGCAGCGACCTGGGTACTCTGATGGTGTGCTTCTTTCCAGCCCAAAACATCCAATGTTACAACTTCTGACTCAATACTCCATTTTTCGCAATATGATTCTACGAACTCTGCATCCAGACGGGATTCCTCACCGCGCAGCCCGTGATCGACGCTCAAGGCAATGATGCGCCATCCCCGCTGCTGCCGATATTTGTGGAGGAAGTGAAGTAAAGCCATCGAATCAGGTCCTCCGGATATCCCTGCTAGGATAGTGCTATTTTCCTTCCATAATCCGTGTCTATCCATAAATGCTGTCACAGTCTGTTCCATTTACCTTCATCCTTATGTAGTTGCTGCATTTATCGTACCACTTATATGGGTGGACAAAAAGCTTATTGCAGCAGATAAAACGCATAGCAAACGATGGCATAGATGCTTAGTGCAATTGGCTCACCTAATCCTGTCTTGTTTCGGCTGTTTTTTGTCATCCTGGAAGGTGTCACTGCTTGAGACGGGGATTTAGTTTTCATCAAAAGTCTCATGAGATCTTTTTTCATCCCGGCACTGTCCGTATATTTTCCTTCCAATGCTTTCTCCAGGGTAGGACGCAGCTTTCCAGCAAGCTTGATCGCCTTATTCAGGGTGACTTTCGGTGCCTCGCCTTTTGAAAATCTCCTGCCGTTGACAATCTCCAAAGATGTCATCGCAAGTGCAAACAAATCATATGAAGGTTCTGCTTTCCTGCTGCCCATACCCCAATGTCCGCGATCATAGAATTCGGTGTATTCCTTGATTGCCCTTCCCTGCTGTGTCGTGCCGCCGACATCCACCCACCGGAGCCTGACTGGATTCTCGGAGACAACCAGATTATCGAGTTTCAAATCACCAAAAACCCATCCCGCCCGATGAAGCTGATCCAAATCTTCCAGCAATCCCAGCAGCAAGATCGGAAGCCATTCCATTCCTTTTACTTTAATGTATGAATCAAGTCTGCTCCCCTCGATATATTCCATCACATAAAAGGTATACAGCTTCCCGCTTGGGCTGACATAATCATCCGTATCAAACAAACAAGGCCCGAGGAGATGTCCCTGGACCTTTTTCAGTGATTGCAGCACTTTCACTTCCATTGTCATCGAGGTGCGTTTATCACTGATTTTCAAAGCGGCATAGGCGCCCTTCATCTCTGTAAGATAAACCGATCCGATCGCCCCGCTCCCAAGTTTTCGGATAAGCGGGTAACTTCCTTGATGCCACTTGCCCGATAACCGGATACCCGTCCGTATATCAGCTGCCGAATTCTTCATATTCCGTCATCCTGTCATTTTCCGGACGCTTCACAAGCGACTGGCGGCTGAATTCATGTATCGCTTCCCTAAGCGCAGGCCCGGTCGGAGTCACGCCACCTGTAGCAAGCTTCGGAAAGACAGAAGATACGTTTTCCAGTCGATCCGTCCACTCCATCACTTTGACAGCCGCCTCTCTTTTTCCTGGGAAACCGAAGATGGTGAACTTATTATTGCCAAGTCGTGCGTTCATGCTTATCGATAGGTCGATCAAGGCCTCTTTCACCACTGGCAGCTTATGGTGCATGCTGGCACTTGTATCGACAAGGATGAGCACTTCCAAGTTGGCTGTCTCACTTATCTCTTCGACAACCTCCAAAACATCCCCTCTTTTATCCGGCGGCAAGTCGTCCAATGTATTTCCAGGACCCAGTATCTGTTTCAGCTCTTTATTGACTACCCCTTCGATCGTTTGGGTCATCGCTTGTTTCGTGACCATTTGGACTGTCTCTGTCAGAGCTTGCTTAAAAATCAGCTGGCTTACACCGCCGCCCGCTTTTGCGATATTCTCCACTTCCTCCAGACTGAGGGAGTGTTCCGTATGCCCTTCTTCCAGAATACCGATTACATTGACCGTGATATGTTGCGCATAAGCTAAAGCAGCGACCGCGGCCGGGTCTTCCCCGCGGTTGGAGCATCCATCTGTTATCAGCAGGATTTGTTTGAGCGTACTCGGTTTCATCGTTATCCCTCTTCTCCATTCGTTATCTCCATCATCGACGGGAAAAGAAGATAATATACGTTTCCTACGCCTCCTTTACCTTGTTTTTATAAGTAGGAATGGAAGCCCACTCCGGCATATTCCGGTCGATTGCCGCCACCATGACGGTCATATCATCTTCTATCTCCCCCTCACTGTGGCGAACGACCTCCTCGAGAAGTAAATCAGCCATTTCCTGCGGGACTGTCGTCTTCATTTCCCTGATTTTACGTTTTAACCAGAGATCGGTATTTTCCACATGACGCGGTGCCTCAAAGATGCCATCGCTCATCATGACGAGCAAATCGCCAGGCTGCAGCTGTTCTTGGACGACATCCACCTCCAATTCCTGGACGATACCGATCGGTAAGTTGCCTGACTCTATTTTAAGGACCTGCTCACCACGTTTGATGAAACTTGGCGTCGATCCGATTTTAAGGAATTGGACAGCTGCGTCATGCAAGTCGATGACTGCCAGATCCAATGTCGCGAATATCTCTTCATTGGAGCGGAGCGCGAGGATGGAATTGATTGATTTTATCGCCACTTCTTCCCTGATCCCGGATTGCAGGATCTGCTGAAGCAGACGCAGTGTCTCGGTGCTTTCCTCATGTGCTCTGTCTCCATTTCCCATACCATCACTGATTGCGATTGCGTACTTGCCCGCCCCTAGTTCGATCGTGGAAAAACTATCCCCAGATACGAACCCCCCACCTTTTGCCGCATGCGCCACCCCTGTATCCACAACGAACTTCTTAATGGAAGCAAACGCCAGGAAACATGATTTTTCCGGAAATGGCGCAATTTCTTCCTTCGTTACGACGACAGTCTCCCCCAGAATGTCGGATAAAATTGGACCTATCAGCTTTTGCCCTTCACCATGATAGCCCTGTATGGATACATGCATCTCGATATCGATGCTTCCTTTTGCAAGAGAGAAGACATCCAGTTTATCCACGACTAAGCCAGCCGCCCGCAGTGCAGCCATCATCTCGACCTCTTGATGTTCATGGTTCTCTTTTTCTTTGACGATTTCTTTTGCAAAATCGCCCATCACCTCCGATACACCGTTCAGCTGATCGGCAACAAAGCGGCGGCTTTCCTGCACTTGCCGCCGCAGCATCTGATTTGCTTGATGGAAACTCAGCTCATGCTTCATCGTTTCGATCACTTTCTTCGATTTGACGCAATGGGACTCCAGATTCCGCTCCAGCAGCTTATTCGGCGGCCCACCATCCTCCATATCATCCTTGAGACTTTCCATTAATTGATACGTACGGTCAAACTGCTGCGCTCCCCAGCATCGGTCTTTTTTGAAGCACAGCTGACATGTCTGCTCGGTCACATTGCCAAGCAGGAAATCCGTCTCCCGACTTCGTTCATCCTCCGCCGTCCTGTCTGGTGTCGCGAAGCTTTTCGCCAATGCATCGAATACATTGGAAAACTGCTGCACACGATTAGCCGTGACATCCCGTACTTTTTGCAAATATTGCTCCTGCTCCTGACTATGTTCTGCAGTACCGGGAACAAAACGGGACATGCGCCGAATCCAGCTGTCCGGCGTCAAGACGAGCAGCAGGATACTGACAGCCGAAGCAAGCAAGGATGGATATACCTCCTGCAGGCCTTGCTCCTGCCCATATACACCGATCAGCAATGTGCCTATGATCAAGCCGATGCTTACCCCGAATTTCTTCCCGTCCTTCAATAAACCTCCCAACAAACCCGCAAATGCTAAGAGACTCATTTCATAGAGACTGGCAACATTGGCCAGGCTGAGGATCAAGCCGGCGACCACCCCGACCGTCGCCCCCATCGCCGCCCCGCCGATCAGAGCAAGCAGCAGGACAAAATAGCGGGAAAATATCTGTTCGACCCCGGCTCCTTGAACCTGCCAGCCGATCGTACCGGTCAGGACCGACGCGAGCAATATGATCAGACAGACAATTTCTTCATTTTTCAATGCCGGGTAGTATCTTTTTATGGATAATAGCGGAATGCTCTGCATAAAGATGATAAAGAGTACAGAACCAAGGATCCCTTCCACACCTATCATCATCCAGTCGAAGCTGGATAGTGTATGTTCATAAGAGATAGCCAGCATCCTCGGCAATGCGCTTGCCAGAAAGACGAGCACTGCCATGACCCGGATTTGATGCGGTATCTTTTTACAAATCATGGCCAGGAAATAAAGGACGAACGCTGAACCTGCTATATACAAGCCATGGGACCAATGGTAAGTGGAAGCCCCTGCCACTGTTGCAAGCGTAATCTGCAGCATCCTTTTCCGCCTGGTCAGCCAGATCGACGCCAGGAACGCTGCAGCAAATGGGGAAACAGTCGTGAGGACAACAGCCCGTCCAAGCAGGAAACCTACCAAAGCCAAAAGCCATGCTTTTTCTATCAATAGAAGTTTCGCAAGATCGAACCCCTTCTTCTTCCAATTCTCCAGCCGCTTTGGCTCCACTCCGTAAATGCCCCATTTCTTCCTTGATACTGTTTCCATTTCATCGAACACTCCTATCCTCATATTTGCCGAGGCTCTGTGTACATACTATGGCAATCCCCGGGACAAACTCTTATTTGAATAAAGTCATTTAACCACATCCTGTCTTCACAATTTGTCAAAAGAACCGAGCGATACCTTAAAACATTTCGACTTAATCCCATACCTTCTCACCGGCTTCAACACATCTTGGACAGCATAAGCTTTTTTGCGCCAAAATCTCTTGTCGTAATAGGCTCTGGTAGCGTATCTCTTGTCAGAAAACTTTTATTTTTCATGGGAAGCGTTTTCCATGAAACTTCGTTATTGCATTTTTATTTAATAGGAGTAAAATAGTTCCTACTGAAACAGTTCGCATGCGAACTATTTTTTTGTTGAGGGGATGACTGCTTTGACTGATGAGGAAAAGATCAGCCAAGTAATCCAATCGTTTCGATGTCTGAATCAAGCTTTTCACAAGCAATTTTGGCATAATGCTGATCAATTGGGTGTGACTGTCGTACAGCTGCACATCCTGAAAGTATTGGCGGACGAGCCTGGAACTGGCTTGAATGATCTTGCCCACAAGGTCAACGCAAGCAAGAGTACAGTAAGCGAAACGGTGGAAAGGCTTGTACAAGCTGAATTGGTGAAACGGGAGCGCTCGACACACGACCGCCGCGCAATCGTTCTGTCACTGACTCCAAAGGGACTGGAGCAGAAGAAGACAGCTTACCGAACCTATTTGCAAAGATTGGGGAACATTTCAGATTTAAGCACGGAGGAAGTCGAGACATTATTATCACTTCATGCCCGTTTGCTAGATAAGATCACTACTCAAGGAGATGAAACAACATGAAAGATCGTTCTGCTTATGTAGATCCGCAGAAGTTAAAAAGAGGCCCGATCGTAGCGATTTTGGTTCTAGGCGCATTTGTAGCCATCCTGAACCAAACGCTGATGAATATCGCGCTTCCTAAAATGATGGTGGATTTGGATATCCAGGAAAACACCGCTCAATGGCTGACAACAGCATTCATGCTAGTCAACGGTATCCTGATTCCGATCACTGCCTTCTTTATGGAAAGATTCACAACCCGCAGCTTGTTTATTACCGCAATGAGCTTGTTCGCAATCGGAACACTCATTTGTGGCGTAGGACCTGAATTCACAACTATCCTGATCGGCCGTATTGTACAAGCAGCCGGTGCCGGTATCATGATGCCATTATTATTCAACACTGTATTGAGCTTGTACCCAATCGAAAAACGCGGTAGCGCAATGGGCGTCATCGGACTTGCGATGATGTTCGCTCCGGCAATCGGACCTACACTTTCCGGATTCGTTGTCGAGCATACAACTTGGAGATGGTTATTCTTCATCATCCTTCCAATCGCTATCATCGATGTAATCTTGGCATTCTTTGTTTTACGCAATGTGACAAAAACACAGAAATCCTCAGTTGATGTATTTTCTGTGCTGCTTTCCACTGTAGGATTTGGCGGATTGCTTTATGGTTTCAGTGTGGCTGGAGACAAAGGCTGGAGTTCCGCACCGGTAGTTTCTACACTTGTCGTGGGCGGAATTGCATTGCTGGTCTTCATCATTCGTCAGCTGACAATCAAGAAACCGATGCTTGAGTTCCGTGTATTCAAATATTGGATGTTCTCCCTATCGACTACAATCAACGTAGTCATCACAATGGCAATGTTTGCAGCAATGCTATTGATCCCGATATTCACACAGAACATGCTTGGTTATTCACCGCTTAAATCAGGTTTGCTGCTATTGCCTGGTGCACTTGTATCAGCGATCATGTCACCTATCACAGGTAAACTATTCGATAAAATCGGTGCTCGCCCGCTTGCATTGATCGGACTTTTGATCACGGCGATCACAACTTACTTCCTAAGTACGTTGTCCATCGATACAACTTACACATACATGATGACTGTTTATACTTTCCGTATGGTCGGTGTATCCATGGTTATGATGCCAATCATGACAGCTGGTCTGAATCAGCTGCCAAAACGCTATTATGCACACGGTACAGCAATGGCAAACACACTTCGCCAAATGGCAGGTGCCATTGGTACTGCACTGCTAGTTACTGTGTATTCGACACATTCAAAAGATCACATCACAGATATGATCACATCTGGTACACCACAGCAGCAAGCAACATTGCTTGGTTCCATCGAAGGTATCAACGATGCATTCTTTGTTGCAACAATCATTGCAGCAGTAGGTTTCATCCTTTCCTTCTTCTTAAGAAAGGTTCGCCCTGCTGATGAAATCGAACAGGAACAATCATCTGCTACAACAACACCAGTCGGAAAACCTTCCGAAACTCATTAATCGAAAAACCTGCATCCGTGTTGGATGCAGGTTTTTTTATATGTTTGCTAAATGATCGGAAAGATTATAATCATGTACTTTCCATTTATCTTCGATGAACTGGATATTACTCAAACAAGCATTCACAAGACGTGTATTTTCAAGATCGTATTCACCTGGGGAGACAGTCGATAAAATCGCAGAAATGACTGCTCCATGTGCCACAAGTAAGACTTTCTTGTCCCCATACTTCGCATTTACTTCCGTCAAAGCTCCCATGACCCGTTTAACAAGATCTTCCCATGACTCCATTCCCGGAAAATCAAAGCTCGGGTACTTTGCCTCACGTTCTTCCCTCGTAAGGCCTTCCGCCTCGCCAAAGCCTCTTTCAACGAAACCTTCCATTTCCACAAGCGGAAGCTGTAAGGCCTCATTGATGATATCAGCCGTCTTTCTGGCCCGCTTCATCGGACTGGCGATCATCATATCGAAATCACTTCCTGCCAGGTAGTCGCGCGTTGCCTGTGCTTGTTTGATCCCTCTTTCATTCAATGGGATATCCGTACTTCCTTGCACTTTGCCTAGCTTGTTCCAGTCTGTTTCTCCATGTCTTACAAGACAAATCATACTGAATTCCCTCCCCCATGCTCGATATGCTTACTATACCGTATTTTCTTGTCGGTACGGTATTGATAAATTTATTGTTGACATTAGTCAAATGCTGTTGTATTATATTATTTGTGCTTTGAAAGATTAAATTCATATGGCGGTGTAGCTCAGCTGGCTAGAGCGTACGGTTCATACCCGTGAGGTCGGGGGTTCGATCCCCTCCGCCGCTATCCCTAAAACAAGGAATGCAAATTGCATTCCTTGTTTTTTTGTGTTCTGCATACAAAAAAAACGGATGCTTGTTTCAGCATCCGCTTTCTTATTTTATATCTCAAGATTTGCATTTTATCAAATCCCAATATATAGACAGCAAGTTTAACCTTTTTTAGCGCCTCTGCCACCACGTTTTGATTCTGTGTGTTTCTTAAGGGACGCAAGACGGTCCTCTGAATCCTTCAGGAAGCGATTCATTTTTGCTTCGAAATTCTCGGGACGATCACGATGACCACCATGTCCGGAACCTCTGTTGTTGTTGTTGCGACGTGCTGGCGGCGGATTATCTTTCGCTTTCTTGATTGAAAGTCCAATCTTTCCGTCCTTTTCATTAATGACTTTGACTGTGATCATATCACCAACAGACAAATGTTCATTAATGTCTTTCACGTAATTATCGGCAACTTCACTAATATGCACTAAACCAGTAGAACCGCCTGGCAATTCCACGAATGCTCCGAAATTAGTGATTCCCGTTACCTTACCCTGATACTTGCTGCCTACTTCAATTGACATAAAAAAAATGCTCCTCCTTAAAGTTTGAAAGAAATATACTACTTATATATTATATAAAAGCATTGAAAAGGGTGTCAATAAGAGGGTTCCTCTTCGGTGATTTTAAATATGGTCTCACCGTCTTTTGAATAGAAGTAGTTCGTCCTGGCTATTTCCAGTACGTAACTCTTATCGTTCAATAGTTCGATCTCCTCTTTTAGATCCTCTTCTTTTTTTTGCAAGCTAGCCAGCTCTTCCTGCTTTTCTTTGTATTCCGTCTGCTTAGCTGCATAAACGCCGCGCTGATGAACATGATATCCTATCATCAGACCAAGCAGGACAACTGCAAAAGCGGCGAACAAGATCAAACGCCGAAAGAGTCTTTTTTGTTTTTTTCGCTGCCGCTCTGCATGTGCGTCATATTGTCTTGTGTAGCTGGACTCCATCTTTGTTACATTCCGTTTTTTTCTTGCCACGCCAGTTTTACCTCCTCGTCCTGCGCAGTGAATGGGACATCTTCTTTGCTATATTCTTCATTTTACTATATATACCTGCTAATTTGGAGTATATTTTTCGGTACTTCCCAGGTGTCAGCTTCCACACGATCCGCCCCACAAGACGGATTGGGTAGAATAGGATGGATAGAACAAGCAGTATCAGTTTCCATAGAAGCGCAGCAGCTCCCCCTGCCAGCAGAAGCACACCTTGTACCAACAGTCTGATCGGTGTCACGATGAGCACCTGCAAAATCCTCCTGAGGATGAAAAGGGTTTGCCGGATGATGCGGATGAGCAATTCGAGTATCCGCTGATAGCTGGTCTGGAATAAGGCACGATATCCTGCAAACCCACATAGCAATGCCAAAAGAATATAAAAGCGCATTTCCCCCTGGTTCACTTGGAACAGCAGGAAAAATAACAATAACGTCTGCATCAGCCAAAAACCGCATTCCATGATATAACGCATGACAATCTGCTTTTTCCAGTGCCGTTCAAAGCGGCGGAATGTATCCATGGCTGCACCAAGATAGACTCCGCCTGCGATCATCGACACAATAGTAAGGAACTGGACAGTCAGTGTCATTTGAAGAGCTTGCTAAAGAGTCCTTTAGCCTTCTCCCCATGATGCTCATCCAAATAGGATAGCTCCTGGATTTTGCCTTTGATCGATACCTTCCCCTCCTGCAGATCAAGATTCTTCATATGCAGGTTATTCCCGCGGATGATCATGTAACCCATCTCGGTCTGAAGCAGGAATTCTTCGCTATCGAAGCTATCCACTTCCTTTACACCGCTGATCTCAAGTGATTTTCGGCTGAACATTTTTATATCATGGTCCGCTTGTACTTTCCGGGGTTGATCCATCGATACCGCCTCCCTTTATCCCTAACAACTTATGAAGGAAGGGACAAGGTTAGAACGGTTTTATTGTACAGGCTCTTCCTTTTTGACTGTATATAATGTGGCAGCATCTTCCTTTTTGACAGCTTCTTTCAACTGCTGCACTTCAATCGTAAGCAGCTTCTGTCCAAATCGGATCGCCATCTCATCTCCAACCGCTACAGTCGTAGAAGCCTTTGCTTGCACACCATTGATCGTTATACGGCCTTGATCGGCAACTTCTTTTGCCAATGTCCGCCGTTTGATCAATCTGGAGACTTTCAGGAATTTATCCAAACGCATATCATTCACTTCCCTTATCCGTACTTTTACCCATTATTGCCTTATGTAAAGCAATTTCTGGATTTATTTTATAATAGCCCGCATAAGAAGCAATAGCAAATAGAAGCTCTCCAACAACACCTTCCTCCAACTCTGCCTCTGTTGCCCTTCTGCTGTACTCGGAAAGCACTTGGGCCAGATTGGAAGGAGAGGCCTTTTTCTTGCCAAGCTCCGCTGCTTTCATCAGTTCCGGCTGCAAGGATGTATTCTCGTTCTGCTTGTCCTGCCCCGCCTTTTCTTCCTGCTTGATCGCGTCCCAGCTTTCGCTCCGCTCTTTTTCTGTTTCCAGAACCGCTTCTCCGAAAACATGCGGATGACGGCGGATCATTTTCTCAGACACACTTCGAATGACATCATCAATAGAGAAGTAACCATCATCTTCACCGATTTGACTGTGCAGCATCACTTGAAGCAAAACATCACCAAGTTCCTCGATTAGGTTTTCATCGTCTTCATTATTGATAGCATCAATCAGTTCGTACGCCTCTTCAATCAAGTAGCGTCTCAATGATTCATGCGTTTGCTCTTGATCCCAAGGACAGCCTCCCGGAGCTCGCAGGGTCTGAATTATTTCACGTAGTCGGTAAAATTTATGATTCATCTCCAAAGAGACTGCCGGAGGTACATAGACACTCATCAAATTACTGAATTCCACACTTCTGTCCAAGTCTTCCAGCGCCACTGTCTTGATACTTTCATCCGAGCTGCCGACAGCATCCACAATCGTAATCGGATACTCTGGCGGTAAATCTTCCAATAATTCCAGTTTCACTTCCGAGGCTACCATTTGGTCATATACCTGGCAGAAGATGAGATGTTGTCTGTATTCCAGCTCATTCCGCTTAAATGACGTTGCATCAACAAACTGGAAACCATCAATCGGATCGATACGCAGTGCAGAGAATAAATCATCCAGAAAGCTCTGCCCTCCGATAATCTTCACGTTTACTTCTTGCTGTGCCAACAGAAGCTGCACTGTCATTTCAGCCAGCATCGGATGACCTGGCACTGCATAGATCAGTGAGCCTTCCTCCGCCTGTCGGAACAAACTATTGGCTATCTCTTCATAGACAGATTGAAAATCTGGATGATTTTCGTAAATTTCGTCATAGGAGTGGAACTCCACCCCTTCTTCCTCAAGTGTTTTGACAACAGGATGATCCTTCGTCCTTACAAAGATAGGCTCCCCATGTTCTTTTAATTTCTTATAAATACCTAGTGACAATTGATTTATATCACCGCCACCAAGGCCGACAACTTCAATCGTATGTTTCATTTTTTTCTCCTTTCAAAGCGCAGCAAATGCTTGCTGAATGGCAGTGATTCCAGCTCTGTCCGACTGAACGCGCCAGTCTTGATCAAGGTCACTCCATACAAGGACGCACCAACCACTACAGCAAACAATACATACCCTAATAACAAAATTCGTGTTTTCACGTGAAACAATTCGACGGCAGCCACATATAAAAGCCCGACTGCGACAAGCATGGACAACAATCCGACAAATAGACTTTTCCATGGAAGTTGGAACAATTTGATATCCGGTACATGCCGTTTAAGTAAATATATATTGCAAAACAATATGCATGCCACAGTGACGACAGTCGCTACCGATGCGCCCATGATTCCATAAACCGGTACGAGCCATTCATTCAAAAACCACTTAAGCAGAAAACCGAATGCTATAATAGCAGCTGTCTGCTTCCATTTTCCGATTGTCTCCAGCATCGAAGCTGTCGTCAATGTAAGGGAACAAACAAAAATCGTCAGCGTGAAGACCTGCAATGAATATGTACCAACATCATCCTTGAACAACAGTTCATTGACTAGCGGAAACAACATGATCAACCCAGCCGTTGCTGCCGCTGATAACAAGAAGCTGAGCTTCCAACCGCCATGCAGCAAGGAAATGACAGCCTTTTTCTCATGCAGCAGCTGATCTTTGGTAACGGAAGGCACAAATGCCAATGCCAGGGAGGAACCGACGACAATACCTAATTGAACGAGCGGCTGTCCCCGATCATATATCCCCTTCCATTCACGCGCTTCCTCCAAATTCAATCCATGATCGAGCAAACCTGAAACAAGCGTAAAGGCATCGGCAAACTGCAATAACAGCAATAGCATATAGTTTAGACAAATAAAAAGGCCGTATACTAGAATCGTCTTTATGATATAGCCCCATGGTAGACGTTGTGCCATCGGTGAGATAATCGGTTCTCTCCTTATATAAAGGCAAAGTACGATGATACCAAAACTTGCTCCTACTAAAGATGCCAATGCAGCTTTCGCTCCAATTTCGTACAAGTCACTTCCTGAACGAACAAGCAGGAATGTGACAGCCAAGATCAACCCTACACGTACTAGCTGCTCGACTACTTGCGAAACAGCTGTTGGTGTCATATTCTGCTTTCCTTGATAAACACCCCGCAATATCGAAGTGAATGGCACAGCCAAGAAGATGAAAGACGCTGCTTGCAGCGGCTGCATCAAAGCAGCATCCCCCATCAAGTCAGCTATTTGCGGGGCGGCCGAGTATAGCAGGATACAAGTGATTACGGCCATGCCAACCAAAAAGCTCCCTATCGGCAAATAGAAGGAACGCAAGGAAGGCGCTGTACGTCGATAATGTTCAGCAACCAGCCTGGACACCGCTGCAGGTATACCGTATAACGCCAAGCTAGCAGCAATTCCGAGGAAAGGATATACCTGCTGATAGATATAAAATCCTTTATCGCCCACTATATTCTGAAACGGGACACGATAGCCCGCACTTAAGATCTTCGTGATCAAACCAGCGACTGCCAGTACAAAAGCACCGTGAAACAGCCGCTTCATTCCTAATCCCATCCAATGACTCCTCCAACCTTTTCCTATTGGGATTATACCACGAGAAAATTACCATATCCTGCTTTTCGTTTGATACCGAAAGAAATCCCGCAACATGTTCCGTTGCGGGATTTCTTTTTTCTATTCCATCTGTCTTGCAAGGAAGTTAGCAGCCGTTTCAGCTGCTTTTTCTTCCACTTTGCTAAGTTCGCCATCATTACGGCTGACGATGATGACGCATCCTATCGGGTCGCCGCTGGCGATGATCGGACTGACCACGTATGCTTGCACTTCTTCTTCTTTATCATCCACTAGTTCCACATTGCCGGCTTGATTGAACGTGGCGGTCGTTCTGTCTTGCATTGCTTTTTCGACGACAGAACCGATACCTTTATTCATATATTCTTTCTTTGATTCACCTGCAACTGCAATATATTCATCACGGTCACAAATCAGGACACCATGATCGATCGAGGTGAATAATGCTTCTGCATATTCTCTTGCAAAATCACCCAACTCGCTGATCGGAGAGTATTTCTTCAAAATGACCTCACCATCACGATCAACAAAGATCTCCAGCGGATCCCCCTCTCGAATGCGCAGTGTCCGGCGTATTTCCTTTGGGATGACAACTCGTCCCAAGTCATCGATTCTACGTACGATTCCTGTAGCCTTCATCTTCCATTGCCTCTCTTTCTGTATCATAAGCTGCTCTGGGGTATTTTCTACTTATTATGAACAAAAGAAGAATTCACCAGTTGTGCTGTTAGTATGATACACATCGGCATTACTATACATTTCCTGCCGACTTTTTAGAATGGAAGCTAAAGAATCAGCTGGCTCGTTTCAATTCGCGGATAGCCTGGATGAATTCTTCGGCAATTTCATACCGGCGCTCGTACGATTTACGGTCCCAATTGAAGACGATCTTCAGTTTCTTATCTTCGGTACCAAGCTGCACCATACGTCCATATTGGTTGGCAAAATCAAACAGCTTGCTGCCGTCCACATGCTGACTCATATCGGGATCGACCAAAATTTCCATACGCTGCTTTTTCTTTTTCTCACTGATGGATTCGATTTTTTCCCGCTTTGCATACATCTTCAGTGTCGTCACATGGAAGAGGTTGCCCACTTCCTCTGGATAGTCACCGAATCGATCAATCAGCTCTTCGCGCAAATCATGGATTTCCTCTTGGGAAGTGCAGCTCTGGAAACGTTTATACATATCGATTTTCTGTTTCTCATCTTTAATATAAGACTCGGGTATATAAGCATTGATTTCCAGATCAAGTTCCACTTCGAATGGTTTGATTTCCTCGGCTGGCTTGCCTTGCTTACGAGCTTCCACAGCTTCTGTGAGCATCTGCGAATACATATCGAATCCTACTGAATCGATGAAGCCGTGCTGCTGGGAACCAAGCAGATTACCCGCACCGCGGATGGACAAGTCTCGCATCGCAATCTTGAAGCCAGATCCAAGCTCCGTAAATTCTTTGATAGCCTGCAAACGTTTTTCCGCTACTTCTGTCAGTACTTTATCTTGCTGATAAGTGAAGTACGCATAAGCTACCCGATTGGAACGTCCTACTCGACCTCGCAGCTGATACAGCTGACTGAGACCCATTTTGTCCGCACTATCAACTATCAGGGTATTCACATTCGGGATGTCCACGCCGGTCTCGATGATCGTCGTGCTGACAAGGACATCATATTCTCCTTCCAAGAAGGCGAGCATGACACTTTCCAATTCGGATTCATTCATTTGTCCGTGTGCAAATGCCACTCTGGCATCATCCACAAGCGCAGCGATTTCCTGTGCTTTGCGCTCGATATTCTCTACTTTGTTATAAAGGAAGAACACCTGGCCATCACGCGCCATTTCCCGTTCGATCGCTTCGCGTATGAAAACTGGATTGTATTCCATGACATACGTCTGGATCGGGAATCTGTTTTCAGGTGGTGTCTCGATCACGGAGAGATCCCGCACGCCAAGCATGGACATATGCAATGTACGCGGGATAGGTGTTGCAGTCAATGTCAAAACGTCCACATTCGTCTTCAGCTGTTTCAGCTTCTCTTTGTGTTTTACTCCGAAGCGCTGTTCTTCATCCACCACTAATAAACCAAGATCCTTGTATACGATATCTTTGGATAAAAGACGGTGGGTTCCGACTACCACATCGATGACACCACTCTTCAGCCCTGTCATCACTTCGTTTTGCTGCTTGCGTGTGCGGAACCGACTCATCAGTCCGACATTGATCGCATGATCTTGGAAACGTTCCAGGATCGTCTCGTAATGCTGCTGCGCCAAAATGGTCGTTGGTACCAAGATTGCTACCTGCTTACCGTCGGCAATTGCTTTGAACGCTGCCCGGATAGCCACTTCCGTTTTCCCGTAACCAACGTCACCGCAAAGCAGCCTATCCATCGGTCGCTCCCGCTCCATGTCCTTCTTGATTTCTTCGATGGTGCGCAGCTGGTCATCTGTTTCTTGATAAGGAAACGCCGCTTCGAATTCCCGCTGCATTTCGGTATCTTCGGAAAAGGCATATCCTTTGGAAGCTTCCCGTTCGGCATAAAGCTTGATCAGCTCATCCGCAATATCCTCCACAGACGACTGTACCCGGCTTTTGACCTTCTTCCACTCTGTTCCGCCAAGCTTATAAAGCTTCGGTTCTTTTCCTTCTGATCCTACGTATTTCTGGACAAGGTCGATTTGATCGATCGGCACGAATAATTTATCGTCACCAGAATAACGGATCAGCATGAAATCCTTGTGCAGATTCTGGACCTGCAAGGTTTCGATGCCGACGTAGCGTCCGATCCCATGGTTGGCATGGACAACATAATCACCTACAGCAAGCTCCTGATAGCTCTTGATCCGCTCGGCATTGGATATCTTTTGCTTACGCTTTGGCCGTGCTGAACGCTTTTTGAACAGTTCGTTCTCTGTCAGCACTGCCAACTTATGAAAAGGCAGCTCGAAACCGCTGCTGATATTACCTATCAAAATAGTCGGCGTGCTCACCGGCAGAGAAACACGCTCCGAAATGATTGCTTCCATATCGTAATCAGCCAGAACAGCTTGAATCTTCTCTGCACGCTGCTGGGTAGGTGCCATTAAGATAGTAGAATAATTGCTCTTTTCCCACCGCTCCAGCTCATTTTTCAAAAGATGCATCTGTCCGTGGAATTGCTGCATTGCCCTGCAGGTGACATTTACGATATTTTGCGGCTGTGTATTCGGTATATGGCGCAGGAATACACTCAAATAAAGACGCGGCTGCTTCATCTGCTGCAGAACTTCATGCCAGTCAAATGATAATTTCAGCTGTCTGACAGTCTGATGCGCTTCCAGAAGACTCTGATGCCATTCTGCTTCCTCTTCATCGAGACGGTTGGCAGTTTCCTGAATCCGGCTCATTTCATCAAGGATGATATACCCATCTTCACCAAGATAATCTAACAGACTAGCTGGCTCTTCATAGAAATAGCCTGCATATTTGGCCATAGCTTGAAAGCGCTCCTGCTGGCGCAATCTCTCCAGATCCTCGCTGACAGCCTCGAGCACTTGCTGTTTATGTTCATCTGCCTGCAGCTTGCTTATCGTTTCCCCTAAAGCCTTCTCCAGCCGATCTGCCGCTCTGGCAATATCTTCACTATCGATGAGTAATTCCGTAGCAGGGCCAACTTCCACAGCATCCCTCTTTTCCAAAGAACGCTGTGTATCAGAATCAAAGTAGCGGATGGAGTCTACCTCTGTATCGAATAATTCAATTCTTATCGGATTCGCTTCGGTCAGCGGATAGATATCCAAGATACCTCCGCGCAAGCTGTATTCTCCCGGAGCTGCAACCATATCGGAGCGTTCGTAACCCATATTGACCAATGCACCTAAATAGTGCTCCAATTCAATTTCTTCCCCAACACGAAAAGCCAGCTGATAGCTTTCCCATTTAGCTGGTTGCGGCAGTATTCTTTTTAGTGCTGCAGCTGGAGCTACCAGGATGCCGTTCTCGCTTTGCATCCAATTCCGCAGTGCATCCAAACGCTGACTGCGAAGCTCAGGGCTTGAGATGGCTATCTCGGAAGCCAATAATTCATTCACTGGATACAAGTACACATTCGATTGCGTACTCAGCTCCAGCAAGTCTTCATAAAGTGTCTGTGCCTGTGTCAGCTGATGCGTCACCAGTATGACCTTCCGACGTATCGCATCTTGCAGGACCGTTGCCAGGACTCCCCTTGCCGAACCAGACAACCCGGTCAAAAGCTGTTCGTTCATCCCGGATTTTATCCCATTGATGACAGATTGAATATCATCCTGGGTCGAGACGAATTGCTTGATCTCTTGCATAGTGCCTCCCTCTGCTAGTACATGTCATAAGCAAAAAATGCCTTGGTTGAACACACCAAAGCTTTTTATGACAACATTATTTAGCTATATGTTATTGCATGAAATGATCCAGCTCGTGATAGTGCGGGTATCGCTGCAACGTATCTTCGCAGTCCTCGCATGCCACCTGACAGACGATATTACCCGAATCGATCTGTACCATTTCCTGATAATCGGCTGCGGATAACCGATCCCATCCGAGCGCTTTGATATCCACTTTATATTCATCAAGTTCTGCCAGCTTCATTTTGCAATGGCGACAACGATATACAATAGCCATGACCATGCCTCCGGGACTTAGATTTGACTCTGTCAAAGTCTGCCCGAAAGCACTTCTTTTCATACACGATCACGAACTAGTGATGGTTCACCGATTGTAATCATTCATGACTTGCAGGAATGGTTCTTTCAGCCATGCCTCCGCTGCATCTGCAGCCCTCTTTACGCTGTCGACGATGTCCGGCACTTCTTCCTGATGGAAACGCTGAAGCACATAATCGACTATCGGCTGCTGATTGACCGGACGGCCAATTCCAAGACGCATACGCTTGAATTCCTTTGTGCCAAGATGGTCAATCAATGACCTGATGCCATTATGACCGCCATGACCGCCCTTTTCACGCAAACGGACCTTTCCAGCCGGCAAATCCAAGTCATCATAGATGACAACCAAATCCTCAAGCTCCACATTATAATAATCCATCAGCGGACGAACTGCCTCTCCCGAAAGATTCATGAATGTCGTAGGCTTAACCAAAATGACCTTCTCACCATTAATCAAGCCAGTCGCATACACACTATTGAATTTCTTATTAGATAACGGCAAATTGTGCCGGTGCACCAATTCATCAATTGCGATGAACCCAATATTATGCCGTGTCTGATCATATTTCTGACCCGGATTCCCAAGTCCGACAATCATTTTCATATTCATAAACGCCCTTTACTCATAGTCCATTCAAAAAAATCATACCCCAACAGAAGACAAAAAAGCAAGGAATCTGAAAACACGAAAAGCGGAGAAGAACGCTTAGAAACGAAGGGATAGGTGAGAAAGCCCGGAATGAGGTGTTCTTCCTCATGCAGGGATTTATCGCCTATACCGCAGTTTCTGTTCTTCGTAGCTAGACAAACACGAAAAGCGGAAAAAGCCGCTTAGAAACGGAAGGATAAGGGAGGGAGCCCGAAGTGGGTGCCTTATCCCACGCAGGGATTCATCACTTATACTGCAGTTTCTGGCTTTTGGAGCTAGACAAACACGAAAAGCGGAGAAGAACGCTTAGAAACGAAGGGATAGGTGAGAAAGCCCGGAATGAGGTGTTCTTCCTCATGCAGGGATTTATCGCCTATACCGCAGTTTCTGTTCTTCATAGCTAGACAAACACGAAAAGCGGAAGAAACAGCTTAGAAACGGAAGAATAAGGGAGAAAGCCCGAAGTGGGGGTTTTATTACCCTATCAACGCGACAATTATCATCCAACCCATATCTTTCTCCGACAGACGGGAAAATCCCTTCCTGTCTGCACAAAAAGCACATCAAGGATGCTTCCTTTCCCATCCTTGACATGCTTTGCCTTTACCATATGATATCCTTTACATTTCAGTAATAACCCTACTTCATCAAAACTTAACACTCTTATCGAATTGTTTTATCATTGTAAAGAGCAATAAAGCTATAACAGCAACAGTTGTAGCTAATACTGTCCCTATATGGTTATTTCCCTCATTTGGATTTAGCAGCTCCGTTGATAAGTTAAGAATATATGATGGCAAATATATTGCTATATCCGGCACAATGTTCGATAACAAGGCGATACACGCTGCAATTAAAATGGATATGCCTGCTACTCCTCCACTGCGGCGAAGAAATGCACCAACAAACAATGTGACGGTTATGACTAGCACGATCCAGAGGCAATACATCATGTAGCTTTTCCACACGGAACTGAAGGACACATCGGAAAAAAGGGTGTTAGTATAATACCACGCTGCTCCATAGGAAATTGTAAAGGCACCAAGATGAAGCAGTACCAGCATCGTCCACTTACTGAAAATATAGGTACTCGTATGTATAGGTCTGGAGAAGAGCTGCATAAGAGCGCCGTTGTTTCTCTCACTCACAATGACATTCATGCAAGCTAACACTATGATAGCTGTTCCGATTGTATGAAATTGAGACAAAGTTCCTGCAAGAACTTCGGCACCACTTGGTATTGGCAGTTCTATTACTGCTCCTTCCGGAAGGTTATTTGCATTTTCCAATATGGTCGGCATAAAATACAAGCTGATCGGCTGTAAAAGCGTGACTAACAAGATGACAGCAGGCAGCCAAATCAACTTCTTTTCCCTCCAAGCTTCCACCCATTCTTTATGAAATAGCGCATTGAATCTCTTCAAGCTTCTATCACCTCTATATAATGTTCTTCCAAGGTTTTTTCTTCCGTTCCGAAGTAGCGCGCACCTATGTCTTGCTGAATGCATTGTTGCAGCAGCATATTTGGCGTCACATCATCCCGTAATGTACCAACAATCATGTTTGGTTCCTTTATATCGATTTCTACGTACAGATCTTGTAGCTCCGCAATCGGCAGAGCAACAGATGTTTCCAATCGATAGCGCTCGCTTGACTGGTCTCCTCTCCATTCCTTGATGTTTTCATAAGAAATACTTTGACCAGCTTTCATGATTAACGCATGATCGCATATTTGCTGCGCATCATGCAATACATGCGTAGAGAAAAGGATGGCCATATCCTTTTTCAAATCTTCCAATATGTGCATGACATCAATCCTTCCAGCTGGATCAAGAGCAGATACAGGCTCATCCAGCAAAAGTATTTTCGGTTCATGCATGATTGCTTGCGCTAAGCCGAGGCGCTGTTTCATTCCTCCTGAAAAACTGCCTATCTTCTTTTTCTGCGCTTCCAATAAGCCTGTCATCTCCAGTACACGTAAACTGCGTTTTTTTATGATTTGTCTCGTCATTCCTGATAATGTTCCTGTTAGTCGAAGATATTCCAGGGGATACATCCAGTCGAAGAAGACAGGATGTTGGGGCAAAAATCCAATTGCATCTCTATTGAGTGCTTTGTTGTCAGTTAGTACCACTCCAGCATTGGGTGAAATCAATCCAGCCAGCATATGCAATGTTGTTGTCTTGCCAGCTCCATTTGGTCCCAGAAGTGCCACACACTCCTTCTCCCTCAAGTGCAGATTCAAATCTTTCACTGCAATATGATTTCCGTATCGTTTCGTCAATCCTTGCACTTTTAAGATGGTCATTTATATGCATCCTTTCTTTGCCCGATCACGAAATAAAGGATAGGTCCGATGATACTGATACAGAAGATGATCACTATCCACATCCATTTTGGTCCTAGCGTTTCTTCGGCACGAAAACAGCTTATAAGTGCAATGAGAAGCAAAAGAAACTGTATCGCGATAATTGGCAGCAGCAATATAATCGTATTCTCCATCTACCTCTATCTCCTTTTATCCCTGCGGATGATAAAGATGTAATATAAAAGCAGCGGCGTAGGGAATTGGATCAGCCCGACAATCCCCCATGCCCATGCATAAGTACCTCTTTTTTTTGCATCGATATACAGCCAAATTCCTTGGGCTAGCAATATAGGAATTACAAAAATTATAATGATCTGTTCATTGTTTGATATCATATGATCTTTCCTTTGCTTCTTTCTGCGAGTAATAGGATGACAACAGCAATAAGTGAGATGAACTGCACAACATAGAAAGCCCAAGTGATGTGTACGGCCACGAGAATGTACAACGACATCAGCACAATTGCCAGAATGATGAACCTGTACAGATCCTTGCGCATTTTTTCTAGGAATCTCTTCTCACCAGAGTTTACCTGCTGCATGATTTCATCGGTATCTGGAACCTCGACATGCAATTTTCCATCCATGTCATTCCATGTTTCGTCCATTTTCTTTATCCAATCATCTTGCTTCATCTGACCACTCCTCTCTTACTTTCTTCAATGCGTAATGAATGCGGGACTTCACGGTACCTTTTCTTATTTTTGTCATGTTGCTGATTTCCTCTAATGAGTAGCCATAATAATGACGAAGTAATAGCAGTGTTCTAGTTTCCGTGGACAGCGATGCAAACAGATCTATATGTAAGGACCAATCCATATTTCCTTGTTCAAGTTCCCATTTCATCTTCCGTTTCTCATTTTCCGTCAGCTGCTGCTGTCTTTTACTATCCCTCTTCCGCTTTCGCTGTTCATCCAGATATAAGCGAGTTGCAATAGCAATGAGCCATGTCGAGAATTTGGATTGATAACGAAATTTCGGCAAGTTCATATATGCCCGGATCATCGTTTCCTGCAGCAAGTCTTCTGCCATTTCTTTATTCATCGTGAGTTTGAAAAGATAACGATATAAGAACGTATAATATTGCTGGAAAAGCTGACCGAAGGCCGTTTTGTCTTGCTTGGCCTTTTCAATCGATATCGATTCTATTGATCCGTCCATCTCACTCCCCCTTTCACCTCTGACTATATGACGTTTGAGGGATGGAAATAGTTCAATCAAAACAAAAAAAGCTGCACCTTTTCAGGTACAGCTCTGTGTTGATGGTTATTCTTCTTTATCGTTCTTAGATCCTTCTTCGATTGCTTCTACATCATCCGCGTCGCCAGTCGTTGTGTCATCTGACTCTATTTCTGCAGTTGGCGCAGTAACAGTTGCGATAGTTGTTTCGGCATCGGTAAGGATTTCATAAGCACCGTTTGCTTGCAAATCGCCAACGCTGATGCTGTCACCGACTTCCAGTTTGGAAACGTCCACTGAGATGTGTTCTGGAATATCATTCGGTTTTGCACTGATTTCCAAATCGTACAGCGGCTGCTGAAGGACGCCGCCCTCTTTGGATCCAGGAGCTTCACCTTCGAGCTGGATAGGAACCTCTACATTACGTGCTTCTGACATATTGACTACGTAGAAGTCCGCATGTACTAGATTGCCTTTCAGGGAATCAGTTTGATAATCATGCAGCATGACATCCACTGCTTCACCTTTGATATCCAGGGAAATGATTGCATTCTTCCCTTCATCACGGACCGTTTTCAATAAGTCGACGCTATCTACCGCGACGCTTACAGGCTCTTTGCCATTACCATATACAACTGCAGGGACAATGCCCTCTTCACGCAGTTCTTTAATATAGGATTTTGTATTGTTTTCTCGTTTGTCTGCTTTAAGTTTTACTGCCATCGTAATCACCCTCCATAGTTTTTACGCGTCTACAGATAATGATTCCCATACAATACCAGTACTAAACATTAAATCAATCAAATAGGATACTAACGGATTGCTGTTCGTGAATGCGGATGATCGCTTCACCGAACAACGGTGCAACAGAAAGCTGGGTGATATTTTCAATTTGCTTCTCTTTTGGAAGCGGAATGGAATTCGTCACAACAAGCTCTTTGATTTGAGAATTTTGGATTCGCTCGATTGCCGGTCCGGATAGAACAGGGTGAGAACATGCAGCATATACTGCTGTCGCGCCTTTTTCACGCAACGCATTGGCAGCTAGCGTCAATGTTCCAGCTGTATCAATGATGTCATCAATGATGATTGCAGTTTTTCCTTTGATTTCCCCGATAATGTTCATCACTTCCGCCACATTCGGACGCGGGCGGCGTTTATCGATGATTGCAATTGGTGCTTTCAAACGGTCTGCCATGCGGCGTGCACGGACTACACCGCCGTGGTCAGGAGATACAACAACGATATCTTCCAAGTTCTTTTTCTCGAAATAATCGGATAGAATCGGCACACCTACCAAGTGGTCGATCGGAATATCGAAGAAACCTTGGATCTGTGGCGCATGCAAGTCCAACGCCAAGACGCGTGTAGCTCCGGCAGTCTGCAAAATATCAGCGATCAGTTTGCTAGTGATCGGCTCACGGGCACGTGCTTTTCGATCCTGACGCGCGTAACCATAATAAGGCATGATGATATTGATAGTTTTAGCTGAAGCGCGTTTCAATGCATCGATCATGATGAGCAATTCCATCATATGCTGATTGACAGGCGCACTGGTGGACTGAACGACATAAACGTCACAGCCGCGGATACTTTCTTCAATATTAATCTGGATTTCGCCATCGCTAAAGTGAGATACAGTGATTTTACCTAGTTCTACGCCAATGTGGTCTGCAATTGACTTAGCTAACTCCGGATTAGAATTCAAAGAAAAAACTTTTAACGATGGATCATTATAAGGCATATCGAGTAACCCTCCAAAATTATTTATTCTTAAAATAAGAATCTTTGTTTTCTTGTCTTGCTCTGGCAATCGATAAAGCATCTGCTGGCACATCTTTCGTAATCGTAGAGCCTGCTGCCACCAATGCACCTTTACCGACTGTCACTGGTGCAATCAGGTTCGTATTACAGCCAATAAAAGCATTATCCTCTATTTTGGTCAGATATTTATTCTTTCCGTCATAGTTCACTGTTATTGTACCACAACCGATATTGACGTCTTTACCAACTTCTGCATCACCGACATAACTCAAATGGGAAACTTTGCTTCCTTCAGCGATGACCGCTTTCTTCACTTCCACGAAGTTTCCGATCTTCACATTATCCCCAAGCTGCGCTTGCGGACGAATATGTGCAAATGGACCGACATTGACATTCGATCCGATTTCGCTGTCATGTGCAACACTTTGCTTCACAACCGAACGGCTGCCGATGATGACATCCTTCACTTCCGAGTTCGGACCAACTACAGCGTCTTCTTTGATTGTTGTTTTTCCAAGAATCATCGTGTTCGGGAAGATGGTGACATCTTGCTCGATCACTGCATCTGCACTGATATAAGTGGAATCCGGGTCGATGATAGTCACGCCGTTGCGCATATGATGTTCGTTGATGCGCTGTTTCATGATGCGTTCAGCTTGTGAAAGCGCCACGCGATCGTTAACTCCCATCGTTTCATCGAAATCAAGTGTCTGATATGCAGTTACAAGCTTGTTGTCTTTCTTCAATAGTTCCAGTACATCCGGCAGGTAATACTCGCCTTGGGCATTATCATTCGAAACACTATGCAATGCTTGGAATAATAGCTTGTTATCGAAGCAATATGTACCTGTATTGATTTCGTCAACAAGCAGCTCTTCTGCATTGGCGTCCTTATGTTCGACAATGCGGAGAACTTCACCTGCATCACTGCGGATGACACGGCCATAACCTGCAGGGTCCGGCGCTTTTGCAGTCAGTACTGTTGCACTTGCACCTTGCTGTTCATGGTGATCAAGCAATGCCTGGATGGTCTTTCCTGTAATCAATGGTGTATCACCGCTCAATACGACTGTCACACCCTCTTTATCTTGCAAGAACGTCTCGGCCTGAAGGACAGCATGCCCTGTACCAAGCTGCTCCTCTTGAAGAGCGTAATCACTGACATCGCCAAGCTGGGCTTTCACATCTTCTGCTCCATGCCCGACGATTGTGATCAATTTATCTAATTGTAAAGAATTTAACTGGTCAGTAACATGCTGTACCATTGGTTTCCCCATAACAGGATGCAGCACTTTGTACAGTTTCGATCTCATCCTGGTGCCTTTCCCGGCAGCAAGGATGACTGCATATCGATTTGACATGCGAACCCTCCATTCTTTTTATCCTCTGTAAATATATCTTAAAATAATTGTCATTTCAACAGGAGCAGAGCCTGAATTCACGTAATTCGAGATAAATTCATTCTCTCGAACCGGAATTTGGACATAAAAATAACAGCTATCCCATATATTAGAACAGCTGTTAATTCCACCTCTATAAAAGATGACGTCATCGCCATCTATTAAACTGCATCAAGAAGCGCCAGCGGCTTCCTCATACTCCACTTCTATCTCTTCTCCTGCACGATGATATTCCTGCAGCACTGCATCCTGGATCTTGCTCCGTGTACCGGAATTGATCGGATGTGCTACATCGCGGAATTCACCATCCGGTGTCCGTTTGGAAGGCATAGCGACAAACAAGCCGTTATTCCCTTCGATGACACGAATATCGTGTACGACAAACTCTTGATCCATTGTAATAGAAGCGATAGCACGCATTCTTCCCTCGGTATTAACGCGGCGTAATCTTACGTCAGTTACTTCCATTATGCTTCACCACCCTTACCTTATTTAGAACTTATTACCAGTAATTCTACATAAAGCTGGAAACTCCTGCTCCAAATGAAACTTTTTTTAAAAATATCAAGGATGGGGTGATGATGGGATATCAGCTGAAGTAATTGCCTTTTTGTACTTCGATTTTTTGGTTGCGTACATCAACATTCTGAATCTTGATCAATGATGTGTACTCTTCCACCACACGTTCTTCTTCATCGTCTTCCGCTTCTGCCAAGACACCGATTGCCGTGACATTTGCATTGAATTCCTGCAGCAGACTTTTCATCCCATTGATGGTTCCGCCTGCTTTCATGAAATCATCGACGATGCAGACGTTCGCATGATCCGGTATACTGCGCTTGGATAAGACCATCGTCTGTATCTTCCTGGAAGATCCAGAAACATAATTCACACTGACTGTCGATCCTTCCGTTACCTTTGGATCACGTCTGACGATGACAACCGGCACATTCAGATATGCTGCGGCTGCATAAGCAATCGGGATGCCTTTCGTCGCAACCGTTACGACCACATCGATTTCAAGGTCATGGAACGCAGTTGCAAACAGGCGGCCGATCTTATTGACTGTAGCTGGCTCTCCCAGGATATCACTCATGAATAGATACCCACCTGGCAGGAGTCTGTCGGAATCCGCCAGTTTGCTGCACAGCTCATCGATGAAAGCCGCACTATTTTCCTTCGAATAGACCGGGATATAGCGGACTCCGCCAGCAGCACCAGATACTGATTGCAAATAACCGATACCTTCATGCTGAAACATATCATTTATGATGGACAAATCTTCACTGACGGAAGATTTGGCAGCAGCGTACGTTGTCGAGAAATACGGTAAAGATACCAATTGCTGCGGATGGTCCATCAAATAATTGGTCATCGCAACCAAACGTTCACTTCTTTTCATTTCTACACCTCAAAACCGAATGTTATTGTTAGATAATAACATTCTCGTACGGTTTTAATCAAGTTCTGTTCGACCGCCAAGCATACGTACTACATAAACATGTTCACAGAAACCCCTCAGGCTGTTATAAATCCGATACGCCCGGCTTTCCTGCGAGACAAGTGAAAAGACGGTCGGACCGCTTCCGCTCATCAGAACTGCATCTGCACCGGCTTCCACCATCTGCTGCTTGATTTGTTTCACTTCCGGACAAAGTTTCAGCGTTACAGGCTCCAGTACATTCCCTACTTGGTCGCAAATGGACTGAAAATCACCGTGCTCGATTGCTTTTACCATTCCTTCTGTATCAGGATGCTGGATCGAATCGATGTTCAATTGCTGGTAAATTGTTTGTGTGGATACACCGATTCCCGGATTCGCCAGTACTACCCAGCATGCTGGAGGCGCTGGAAGTTCTTTGATCTTCTCGCCGCGTCCAGTTGATAGAGCTGTCGAACCGTACACACAGAAGGATACATCCGAACCGATCTCGGCCCCGAGTTCAGCCAGCGTATCCATCGATAGCTGCAATTCCCACAGTGTATTCAGACCGCGTAGGACAGCTGCTGCATCACTGCTGCCACCCGCAAGACCTGCTGCTACCGGGATCTGCTTATCTATGTATATCTTGACACCTTTATCGATGTTATATGTATCTTTTATCAATTGCGCCGCACGGTAGGCAAGATTGCGTTCGTCATTCGGGACAAAACGATTGTCCGATTCGATCACGATCTTGTTCTCCTGTAACACGATTAACTCTATCCGGTCTGCCAGGTCGATCGTTGTCATCACCATCTCCACCTCATGATAGCCATCCGGGCGTTTATACAGTACGTCCAACGAAAGATTGATCTTAGCTGGCGCCTTTTCGAGCAAATACATGTCATGTCACCTACTTTAGTTGAATTTCTCCAAAATTGTATCATAAAAAGGTTGTACAGGCTATTCTGCCCAAAAAAGCAAACAGGCCCTTCTCTTCGTGAAAAGAGAAGGGCCTGTTTTTATTGCTTATCACGCATTGACTGTTCGGCCATGGCAATCGCATACTTGACCATATTCCCAGCGTCGCGGGAACGTATGCCGCCCCAGCCTTCCTTTTGTACCGTGTCGTAAAATCCAAGCTCCTTTGCAATTTCCTCTTTCAGTGCATCAGACATGATTCCTCTTCTTCTGCCCAAAGAAAACAGCTCCCTTCCTGTGATTTTTACGACACATTTAGTTTCTGCATCCATCCATTTCGTATGCCTGTCAGATGTTTGCAAAGAAAGGCAAAATAAAAAGCAGGGGACTGATCCCCTGCTTTCCGTCATGCATTATTTAGCAATTTCATTCAAATCATCCGTATCAAAATCTAATTCGACTGTTTCGGTTAAGACATCTGCATAGCTATAGGAGACCCGCTCAAACGCATTTTCATCTTGATCAAGTTCTACGATGAATACAGCTGGATACGTTTCCGCAAGTACTCCGCAACGTTCGATGGTTTTCTTTCTCCCACCATTAGCTTTCAATTTTAAACGTTTACCAATTTGTCCTTCCAGACCCTGCTTAATTTCAACTAATGTTTTAGCCACTGCACTCCACCTCACTGATCTAATCATAGCATAATTTAGGTATATAGTCAAATAAAACTTTTTATTATAACAGCATACCAATTTTGATGTCAATGAAAAGATTAAATGTTTCTTATTTCACTTTATTCTTTCAAATTCATACAAAATTATGCATCAGTGGCAGATTTACGATACTTTGGGCATCAGTCGTCCTTTTCAACTTCGTCTGGATCTACAAAAGGCAGCCCCGTGCGGAGTAATCCACGCGTTTCGATACCGCCAAGTCCGCGTTCACCCGTCAGTGTATTCCGAAGTGCATCCCAGACACCGACTTTTTCCATGAACGGTGTGAAAGCAATCTTTGCCACAATATAAACGGGATCCAGTGCATGGATGTTGATCCTGCTTGGGGAGCTGGCAAAATTCGCTCCTGCCCGTATCAAGGATTCGAAATGAGATTGACAAGCACCGGCAAAGATGACCAGTTGATCCAAATGGGGATAAAGCCGCCGGGCTTCCCTTACCGTTTCGACAAAATATTGTGAATGACGATAAGCACGGATGTCGGACTTTTCGCCTTTATTTTTTTGGAAGGCATCATGCCCTGTGATGACGATGATATCCGGCTGAATCTTCTCCAGGAGGGAAGCGATTTGAAGCGGCATTTCTTTTTCCTGCAGGTGCACGCCATGCACTTGGATACCGAAGCGCTGATAGAAATCGATGCATTTCTTCAGATATGTCTTATCCCCATCCACATGGAGCACCTTTGCAGGGATTTGAAAATAATTCGGGCTATTCTGATACCCTGAGGTTGATTCATAATCCCGCTTATCCTTCATCAGCAGGTAATCCTGGCGAAAGAGGCGGTAGGAGTAATCTTCTTTATCCTGCCATGTTTTCTTGCGTTTTGATATTTCACGCGTTCCAGCCTTCACCAAGTCATCCTTGGGAGCATCCGCGATAAGTCGCATATCCTCTCCATGCAGGATGACTTTATGATTCGTGAAGCTGGATACACGGAATAATAAATCATGCTGATATGATATTCTGGTGACGACATCACCAATTGCCAAGTCCATTCCGTTCACCTCACCCACCAAAAGCTTTCTCCTACAGCGTATGATGGATGGGCAAAAATGTTCAGCCTTTGGCTGTAAAGCTATTCGCCAAGGATGCGAATTCCGCCATCGTAAGCGACTCTCCGCGTCTTGTGCCGTCGATTCCGGCAGCATTCATGATTTCTTCCAGCTCTTCTTTGGAAAAACGAGAGGAGAATTGCCTGTTCAGATTGTTACGCAATGTTTTCCGGCGCTGCCCGAAGGATGCCTGGATCAGTTCAAAAAAGAACTTCTCGTCTTCTACATGCACTGGGGGCTCGCTGCGCACTTGCAAATGAAGAACAGCGGAATCAACATTCGGCTGCGGCATGAACGCCGTTTTTGGTACCGTCATCACAACGGCAGCTTCTGTATAATACTGAACTGCCAGTGATAGGGAGCCATAGCTCTTCGTATTCGGGGAAGCGGCCATGCGGTCTGCCACCTCTTTTTGAATCATGACTGTTATGCTGGATATCGGCAAATTCCGCGTTAGCAGATTCATCAATATCGGTGTTGTAATATAATATGGCAGGTTTGCGACGATCTTCACTTTCTGACCGTTGAAATATTGCTGCAGCTCCTGCTCAACATCCGCCTTCAAGATGTCCTCATTCACCACTTTAACATTGTCATATGGAGACAGTGTGTCTTCGAGGATAGGCAATAGACGCTGATCTATTTCAAACGCCAGCACTTTATTCGCTGCAATGGCAAGCTGCTCAGTCAGCGCTCCCATCCCTGGACCGATCTCTATCGCACCTGTCTCTTTTGTCACACCCGCATGGTGAATGATGTTGCGCAAGATATTCGTATCAATCAGGAAATTCTGCCCGAGGCTCTTTTTGAAGGAGAAATTATACTTCTTCAGCAGCTCCTTCGTCCTTGTCGGGGTGGCAATATGCCTTTCATTCGTCATCGTTTTCCTCCTGTATAATTTGCTGCATCGTTTCGACAAATAGCTGCTCCGATATCCGGAACATAGCAAGCCGTTTAAGAAGCTGCTTACCATTCGTATGTCCGATTGCAAGCCTTTCTCCCAGCTGTGTCCGCCGATGTTTTGCCTTTGGTCCGCCAAGAAGCCCATATGCTATCACAGCTTCCCGGGAGATTTCCGGCACGTATGTGTCACTCGTTTCATATACTTGCTCCAGAGCAGTCCGGATCGATTCAGCTGTAGCATGTTCGATACCTATGCCTTTATTATTGCGCGCGCGCGCCTTATCCTTTGGTAAAAAGGCATGCTTACAGCCTGGCACTGCCTGCGCGACAATATGGCGGATTCGCTCCCCTGGGTAATCCGGATCGGTAAATATGATGACACCGCGCTTTTCTTGCGCATGTTTGATTTGTTCGATGATGCCGGCATGTATCGCCGATCCATTCGTTTCGATTGTGTCCGCCTGGATCGCCTGATTTATCTTGGCTGTATCATCTTTGCCTTCAACGACAATCACTTCTTTTATTTGCACGTTATTCCCTCTATGATTTTATTTGGTACAATCTCTCTGCATTCCGCATCGTCAGCTCAGCTAATTCCTCATAACCGATACCGCGAAGTTCGGCAATCTGCTCTGCAACAAGCTTCACATAAGCAGGCTCATTTCGTTTCCCGCGATTGGGATGAGGTGCAAGATATGGACAATCCGTTTCGATCAGCAAGCGGTCAGCTGGTACCATTTTCGCCACTTCTTTTGGTGCTTTCGCATTTTTGAACGTAACCGGACCGCCTAGTGAAATATAAAAGTTCATATCTAGGAATTCCTGCACGAGATCAGCTTCATCACTATAGCAGTGCATGATTCCTCCAACTTCAGCGGCATCTTCTTCCTTCAGTATCGGAATGATGTCTTGCGTCGCTTCCCGGTTATGAATGATGATTGGCAGCTTGACGCGTTTAGCCAGCTGGATCTGTCTGCGCAATACATCTTTCTGCATATCCTTTGGTGATTTGTCCCAATGATAATCAAGACCCATTTCCCCGATTGCCACAACCTTAGGATGAGCTGAAAGCTCCTCGATCCGCTCCAAGTCTGCATCTGTCATATCGATTGCATCAACAGGATGCCAGCCTATCGCCGCATAGACGAAATCGTACTTCTCTGCTAGTTCTATTGCCGAAGTGATTCCATCTGCATCACAGCCGATCACGACCAGACGCGACACTCCTGCATCCTTTGCCCGTTGCAGCATTTCTTCACGGTCTTCTGCAAATTGCTTATCATTAATATGAGCATGTGTATCAAATAACATAGCACGATGTCCTTTCTATCTGTGAAAAAAGGAAAAACGCTTGCGTGCAAGCGTCTCCCCCTCATTTTAATTTATTTTACGATCGAACCGTTCGGCAAATCCTGCTCCACTGTCGCCAGTGCCAGCTTACCATCAGCACTTTCACCGGAAAGGATCATCCCTTCGGACATCTCACCGCGAAGTTTGACTGGTTTTAGATTCACCACACAAATCACTTTCTTGCCGACAAGATCCTCTGGTGCATAGTGCTCGGCAATGCCAGAGATGACTTGACGCTTTTCAGTGCCTAAATCAAGTTGGATCTTCAAAAGCTTATCTGCTTTCTTCACTTTGTCAGCGGCGATGACTTCTGCCACACGGAACTCAAGCTTTGCGAATTCCTCATATTGCACTTCCGGGAGTTTCGCCGTTTCCGGTTCCGCTTTTGGCTGTGCTTTTTTCTCTGGTTCCGGAACCTTCATCATGTTCTTGATTGCTTCCACTTCCACCTTCGCATCCAAACGAGGGAAGATAGGGCCTTCTTTCTTCACTGTGCGGCCAGCTTTCACGTCTGTTGTCAAAAGTGTATCCCAATCTTGGCTTGCTTCTTCCACACCAAGCTGTGCAAAGATCTTAGCAGGTGTTTCGACAAGGAACGGACGAAGCAGGATAGCGACCTGACGCAGCACTTCAGCAAGATGAGCCAGCACATTGCCAAGGCGGTCTGCTTGTGCTTCATCTTTAGCCAGCACCCAAGGCTTCGTTTCATCGATATATTTATTTGCTCGGCTGACCAGCTGCCAAATCTTCGAAAGGACAACGGAAAACTCCATGTTCTCCATTCCTTCTTCTACTTCTTTGATCGTTTGTTTCGCCATATCCTCCAAAGCTTGCTCAAATTCCGTCTCACCAGCAACATAAGCCGGCACAATGCCTTCTTTATATTGGCTGATCATCGCAACTGTACGGTTCAGCAAGTTCCCAAGATCATTAGCCAAATCAAAGTTCGTGCGATCGACAAAGCCTTCTGGCGTGAACACGCCGTCTGCACCGAATGGTACTTCGCGAAGCAAGTAGTAGCGAAGCGGATCAAGACCATAGCGATCTTTCAAATCAACCGGACTCACGACATTTCCTTTTGATTTACTCATCTTGCCGTCTTTCATCAGGATCCAGCCGTGTGCGAATACTTTCTTCGGCAGCGGCAGATCCAATGCCATCAGCATGATCGGCCAATAAATCGTGTGGAAACGAACGATTTCTTTACTCATCAAATGCACATCAGCAGGCCAGTACTTCTGATAAAGGCTGTCGTCATCAGATCCGTAGCCAAGTGCTGTAATATAGTTGGACAATGCATCGATCCAAACGTAAATGACATGCTTTGGATTCTCCAGCACTTTCGGACCCCATTCGAATGAAGTACGGGAAACTGCCAAGTCTTCCAAACCAGGTTTGATGAAGTTATTGATCATTTCATTCTTCCGGCTCACCGGCTGGATGAATTCAGGGTTTTCTTCATAATACTTCAGCAGACGATCTGCATATTTACTCGTACGCAAGAAATAAGATTCCTCTTTCACGCGATCAACCGGACCGCCGCAGTCCGGGCATCGGCCATCATCCAGCTGTGTTTCCGTGAAGAAGGATTCACAAGATGTACAGTACCAGCCTTCATATTGATCCAAATAAATATCATCTTGCTCCAAAAGTCTGGAGAAGATCTTCTGTACTGTTTCCTTGTGACGGGGTTCCGTTGTACGGATGAAATCCGTATTCGTGATTTCAAGCGTCTTCCAAAGTGATTTGATGTCCTTTACGATATCATCGACATATTGCTGCGGTGTTATCCCTTGCTCTTCCGCTTTGCGCTGGATTTTCTGACCATGTTCATCCGTACCTGTCAAATACGCAACATCATATCCACGCAGACGTTTATAGCGAGCCATCGCATCGCCAGCTACTGTCGTATAGGCATGCCCGATATGTAGCTTGCCGCTTGGATAGTAAATCGGCGTCGTAATATAAAATGTTTTATTTTCTTTGTGCATCTGCTAACCCTCCATTATAAAAAAAGCCCACCAGCGCGAGCCACTCGTATCACTACTATACTTACTCTCTATTGTAGCGACTTTCGGAGATAAATTCCAATCCAGCCGAAATATTTTCTGTTATTGCGACAAAAAAATAAGCCAATATACGTATCACTATGGTATTAATCCGACATATGAAGTGAATGTGTCGAATGATGTCGATAATTCGACACTGTCACTCTAGTAATTTTCCAATTATTTTTAACTATTTATCTTACTATTTTTACATATACAACCATTATAATAGGAGTAAATACCTTATAAATTGCCTTTGTTCTATTTTTAATGGCAACAACATACTAGACTTCAAGTTTTTTGAATTGACACTTATGTCAATCACTGGTACGATAAACAATAGTTAAATTGTCGAATAATGACGAATAAACATATATAAACACCCGAGAGGAGAAACAATAAATGAAATCAACAGGTATCGTACGTAAAGTAGACGAATTGGGAAGAGTCGTTATCCCGATCGAATTGCGCCGCACACTAGGAATCAACGAGAAAGATGCTTTGGAAATCTATGTAGATGACGATCGCATCATCCTTAAAAAATACAAACCTAATATGACTTGCCATATCACTGGTGAGATTTCCGATGATAACTTGTCCTTGGCAAACGGTAAACTAGTTCTTAGCAAAGAAGGCGCTGAAGAACTAATCAATGAAATCCAAGCACGTTTGAACAAATAATATAAAAACCGCTCCATTTGACTGGATCAGTCATTGGAGCGGTTTTCTTTTATTCTTCCACATGATAAGCCTGATACACATCTCGTTTAGGAAGCTGTCGGTCGACAGCTACTTGCTTGATTGCTTGCTTAGATGGCAGATCCTCATTTTCCATATACCATTCCACATGTTCCTGTACATTCATATCCTGCCAAAACGCTTGTTCTTCTTGGAGCTGCTCAGCTTCTGATGCCCCTTCCACAACAACGCAGAACTCTCCTCTCACCGTTTCGGAAGAAGCCCAATCCAAAGCTTGCTGCAGTGTGCCGCGCAGAAACTCCTCATAGCGCTTGGTCAATTCCCTGCCAAGCGCCACACGTCTATCTCCAAAGCTCTCAAGCATTGCTGCAAGCGTCTCCTTCAATCGATGCGGGCTTTCATAGAAGAGCAATGTTGCCGGCACTTTTCGCAGCTTATCCAATTCCCCCATCAAATCCTTCTTCTTCCGCGGAAGGAATCCATAAAACTGATACGAATCCGTGGATAGACCCGATCCGACCAGTGCAACGAGCGCTGCATTCGCTCCCGGCAGTACAACGACTGGGAAACCTGCTTCTGCTGCTGCCTGGACCAATTCCTGACCTGGGTCGCTGATTGCCGGCATACCAGCATCACTTACCAACCCGACATCTTTCCCCTCTCTTAGCAGATCGAGAAGCATTTGCTCCCGCGCTTTCCGATTATGCTCGTGGTAACTGATGAGCGGTGTCGGAATTTCGAAGTGATTGAATAATTTTTTCGTATTTCTTGTATCCTCTGCAGCAACTGTATGTACTTGTTTTAATGTTTCCAAGGCTCTCAGCGTGATATCCTGCAGATTCCCTATCGGCGTCGGAATGACGTACAGCGTACCTTGTTGATGTTCTTCAAAGCTTTTCTGTGATTGCATACTGTTTTCCTCCTTCCTGGATAAGCGCCCACTTTCGATGTTTGGGAAGCTGTTTGATACGATATTCTTCCCGTAAGGCAGCTTGCCTTGATTCGTATATACAAATATAAACTAAGATGAATGGACCTCTGCCTTTTGTATACTTGGCTCCTTTACCGGCAGCGTGCTGTTTCAGACGGTTCGCCAGTGCATTCGTATAGCCGGTATACAGACTGCCATCCTTACATTTCAAAATATAGACCGTATGCTTACTTCCTGCCATACAGGATTTCCTCTAACTCTTCTGTATATCCGCCGCTTTCCTTGTGAGAATACAGAGGAGGCAGGATCTTCAAGCCAGGACTGCCATTTCGAACACCTTCGATAAGCAAGATATTCGCTTCCTTACCAGGTTTCGGATAAACAAGTCGCATCCGCTTCGGCTCTATTTTTTGCTCCCGCATGCTAGTGACAATATCAAGCATGCGATCGGGCCGATGCACGAGACTGACTTTCCCTCCCGGTTTGACCAGCTTCCGGCATGCCAGAATGACATCATCGAGCGTGCACATGATTTCATGACGGGCGATGGTCAGGTGCTCATTCAGATTCTGCTCACGCTTGCCTGGTGTTTTGAAATATGGGGGATTGCAGGTTATCGCATCAAAAGGACCGTTCCCCAACACAGCTGGCATATCTTTCAAATCACCATGGATCATCTCTAACTGATTCTCAAGTCCGTTCAGTTCGACATTGCGCACAGCCATGTCATAAAGACGATCTTGAATTTCAACACCTGTCATCTGCGCTTTCGTCCTTCTGCTCATTAATAGGGGGACAACCGCATTACCAGAGCATAAGTCCAGTATCCTCCCTTTTGAAAGAGGAATCGAGGCAAAATCAGCCAAGAGCACTGCATCCAGTGAAAAAGCAAAAACAGTCGGACTCTGGATGATGCGCATCTTCTCTTCGGCAAGCAAGTAATCCAGCCGCTCATCTCCTTTTAGTTCCACCATACACATAATCCCCTTCTTGTTTAGTACAAAAAAGGACCTTCCCTACTGAATTGTAAGAAAGGCCGTCACATCATTTATTCTTATTCAAGAACGTCAAACAGAACAAGCAATCTTCATTACGTCTCGGACTGCCGAAGTGCACATTGCAGATATGGAACCCCTCTTCATACAAACGTGCCAGATTATCATATCCTTCACCAATCTGTGCTTCCTTGGACGGTGCGGCTTTACTGCCTGCATTCGGCCCCTGATCAGCTGGGCCATCAAGCCGATTGCGCAGATGATGATTCTCTACCGTAAGACGGTTATTCTCTTCCAATAATTCGGCCACATGGCCTTTCATATCACCCAATTGCTTGTACAAATGTCCGATTTGCTCTTCCATCTGTGTGACATGCTCTAGTATTTCCTTCTTGTTCACCGTCTCTCCACCCCATTATTCCATGGCTTGCGTTGAGATAACTCCTTCTTCGATCAGTTCATCTAAGGTATACTCGATAACCCGTTCCTTTTCCGGCACTTCGATCTGAATCAAACGTTCCAAAATGTTCAAGCCGACTACCTTACCCGATCCGTAAGAAGTCCGAATCGCTTCACCTAAATCCGGAAGCTCACGTTTCGCCTCTTCATACTCATCATTTTCATATTTCAAACAGCACATCAGCCGTCCGCACAAACCAGAAATCTTCGCTGGATTCAACGACAGATTCTGATCTTTTGCCATCTTGATGGACACTGGCTCAAAATCCCCCAAAAATGTGGAACAGCACAGCATTCTTCCGCAAGGACCGATCCCGCCAAGGAGCTTCGCTTCATCACGGACCCCGATTTGTCTCAATTCAATGCGTGTTTTGAAAACTGCAGCCAAATCCTTCACCAAGTTCCGGAAATCTACACGGCCGTCTGCTGTGAAGTAGAAGATGACTTTATTGCGATCGAAAGTGTATTCTACCTCGACCAGATTCATCTCGAGCTTGTGCTCCCGAATCTTCTTCTCACAAACCTTATGTGCTTGCGCAGCATTCTCTGTATTTTCTGCTACGGTATATTTATCTTTGTCTGTTGCGATACGAATGACTTTCTTCAGAGGAAGCACAACATCCTCTTCATCCACTTGCTTATCTGCAAGCACAACTCGTCCGAATTCTACGCCGCGAACAGTCTCTACAATAACATAATCGTCCAAAGCAACGGAAAAGCTGCCCGGATCGAAGTAATAGATTTTACCCGCCTTTTTAAAACGGACACCAATGACTTGCATCTACCAATTCACCTCTGCATCTGAAGTGTTAATTTCTCCATGACAAGTGCAGGATGGACATTCTGGTCTAATTGGCGTTTCGCTTCCATGATGGACTGCAAAGCCTCAGTGGCTCGCTGTCTCGTCCAATGGCGAAGGCTGTTCTCAAGCCTGTCTTTCTCCTGTATATAGATAATCGAATCCGGCCTGTCAGCATAAAGATAGATAATGTCTTTAAACCACAATAATAGCAGTTGTAACGCCAGCTGCTGCAACTCGCGATCCTTCATCACAGGCATCCATTGACTATGGATAAACAAAAGCGCTTCGTTAGGCCTGGTTTCCAGCACTTCTACTAATTGTACCACTAGTTTTCGCGCTTTAGCAAACCACTCTTGACTGGAAATTTCCATTGCCTCGTCATAATTATGCGTCAGCTGGGCTAAAAGCCGGGCTGAGGACTGCGGCAGACCTTCTGAAATGAGTAATTTTTCGAACTGTCCTTCATGCAATGGCTGCATAGATAGAATCTGACACCTGGATTGGATTGTCTGAAGCAGTGCCTGGCTGTTTTCCGTCAAAAGGATCGCTGTTGTATGGGCTCCAGGCTCCTCGAGGAACTTAAGCAAGCGATTGGATGCGTTGGCTGTCATTTTATCCGCATCTTCCATGACATATACCTTGCGATCGGATTCCACCCCTGTATAGGAGAATTCCTTTTGTAGCTGGAGGATCTGATCATTCTTGATGGAAGCACCATCCGGTACGATCCAGTGGAGATCCGGATGGTTGCCTGAATCGATGCGTCGACAGTCCGTGCAGTCATTGCACGGCTCAGCATCTATGCGGTTTTTACAAAAAATACTTTTAGCAAATAAACGGCTCAATGCCGTTTTACCGGTTCCACGCGATCCTTGGAATATGTAGGCGTGTGAAATACGGTCGCGTTTCAGGCTGTTGACGAGCATCTTACTGACAACAGGCTGCTTTTTAGACATGTCAGCCCAATTTAACATAGTGTTCTTCCTTTATCCGTTACTTCATGTATAGAGATTGAAAAGAAGTCCTTTGATTTCTCCGATCAGACCGAGCACACCAATCTGCTGCTTTTCCTGATCCATCAGGATTTCCGTCAGCTCCATCAGTTTCTCATCGATCTGCCGCACTGTCGTGAGCTTCCTGGAGCCTTGTTGACTCCATGTATGCTCATGATGCAGCTCCATCCCGTTATCTTTCACATCTTCCATGAATTTCTTGATCTTGCGCTTATACAAACTAAGCTCGCGGAACGACCGCGTACGTGCAAGCCGCTCCCCTTGCTTGGTGATGTCCGTGATCAGCTGCTGCAGTTCCTGTCCTTGCAGTTTCCTGCCTTGGGACTGCACCAGCTCCTGAAACCTTTTCGGTTCGGCTGGTGTCTGTGACGTATTCTTACGTGCAGCATCCAGCTGTGCACGTATATCAGGACCGATTTTCAACGGTATTATCTCCTTTGTTTAGAACTTGAAAAAGGAATCGACAGGCAGTACGAAAACAGTAGCTCCGCCAACTTCCACTTTGACCGGATTCGGGATATAAGAATCCGCATTTCCGCCCATCGGTGATATTGGGGCCACCATCTGATTACGCTGACTGCAATTGGCTTTAATGATATCTAGTACATCATCGACTTGATCATCCTCACAGCCGACCATAAGCGTGGTATTGCCTGCTTTCAGGAACCCGCCAGTCGTGGATAGCTTTGTTGTTTTGAAATTCCGGTCTCCCAGTGCATCTGTAAGCCTGTTGCTGTCTTTATCCTGAATGATTGCCATTACTAGTTTCATCGTAATTTCCTCCTCCAAATCATTTCCATTACTTTTCTTTATACTGTAAAAAAGCCATGATCGCTTGCACAGCATTTTCTGCTACATCAGCAAGCGGTTTGGAAGCATCAAGTGTCACATAGCGGTCTTTGTATCGTTCGCGGAGAATCTGATAGCCTTCGTAGACACTCTCATGAAATGACAATGCCTCCAGGTCCAACCGATTCTGTTCCCTACCTTTATTCTCCGAAATTCTTGCTAATCCTGCTTTTGGGGAAATATCAAAGAATAATGTCAAATCCGGCAAGGTATTTTCGACAGCGAATCGATTGATCTCCATCACTTCTTCCATTCCAAGACCGCGTGTATGACCTTGATAAGCCAAACTGCTGTCAACATAACGATCGCATAGTACGATCATTCCCTTTTTCAGCGCCGGCCACACCTTTTCAACGAGATGCTGTCTCCTGGCAGCTGCATACAGCAGCGCTTCTGTCCGGCCATCCATGCTTGTATTGGCTGGATTCAGTATCACGGCCCGAATCGCTTCCGCTATCTCGATCCCGCCTGGTTCGCGTGTGGCAAGCACTTGATAGCCTTGTTCCTCTAAACGAGCTGTCAAAAGCGGCACTGCGGAAGTCTTACCCGCGCCTTCTCCGCCTTCCAGCGTAATAAACAGTCCTGTCAAAATCATTCTCCTTCGTTTGAACCTCTATACGTAAGCATCCCTTCTTCCATACGTTCATTTTGAAAGGAGATGCTGTTATTTCTCCATAATTGTATCATTTCCACATGCTGTTTTGTAACGATTTCTCCTTTTGCCAGAACTGGAATACCTGGTGGGTAAGGTATGATCGACTCTGCTGCAACAAGTCCGACAGTCTGGGACCATTCTGTGAAATACGGCTGCTGTTCGTCCATATCAGCATAACTGACAGCAAGCTCCTGTATTGGTTCGGAAAACAGACGCGCTGCTTGTACATGCTGAAAGGAAGCTGGTGCCTCCAAATCTTCAACAACTGCTCTGACACGGTCCAGTTCATCCTCTGATAATGCTCTCAATCCATGTACCAGCAAGATATGCCGATCTGTCACCAATTCAGGATAAATACCCGCGAACTCCAGTTTATCTGCAAGCTGCTTTGGCTGAAGTCCTGGCTGTACACGCAAAACAATCTTCAGCCAGTCACCATCCTGTTTTTCCACTTCCCATAGATTCGACACAGAAAGCAGTTCCCGTAATGCCTCCACAGCAGTATGGAGAGCTTCCATTTCTTTAACGGTACGAGTAGCCAAGTACTTTCTGGCTGTATCCAACGAGGCAAGCAGCAAATAAGAAGGGCTGCTGGATTGCAGCATCTTCAAATAACGATCAATCGAAGAAATCGTTATATACTCGCTGTTCAAGTGAAGGTAGGAACTCATCGTGAATGCAGGTGCCATTTTATGTGCTGACTGGACAACCACATCTGCTCCAGCTTCCAATGCGCTCAGAGGAAATGTCCTGGCAGTCTTTAAATGCACGCCGTGAGCTTCATCCACTAAAACAGGAATCTTGCTTCCATGTGCCAGCTCAACGATCTCTTTCAAATCGAATACAGTACCGAAGTAGTCTGGATACGTCAATATGAGTGCTTTTGCCTCTGGGTACCTTTGAATTGCTGTTTGTATTGTATCCTTCGCTGGATGCGTATATCTTTCTTTCCCTTCATCATACTCTGGCGCGAGAAAGACAGGCTTTGCCCCAGCAAGCTCCAACCCGTTAAGAATCGATTTATGACAGTTGCGCTGCACAAGAACTATTTCATTTTTATTGATGCATCCGAGTATCATCGCTATATTCCCAACTGTACTTCCATTGACAAGGAAACGCGTATGCTCTGCTCCGAAATAAGATGCTGCCAATTGTTGTGCCTCTGCTATGATGCCTTCGGCTGCGTGCAGATCATCCAATCCTGTCAGCTCTGTTTGATCAAGCATGGCAGCGGTTTGAAAAAATGATTCTTCTTCAAAAAGTACCCCATGCTTATGACCTGGCACATGGAATGATATTGGATCATTTTTAGCGAACTGTATCAACTTGTTATATATCGGCGTATCAGACTGATTCATTAGATTCTTCCTTTAAGCTTTTCCACTAATTATACGCACACATACAAAAAGAAAAAAGCCCAGCTCAGGCTTTAGTGGAATGTCATTTGATTCAAGTTCCGAAGTTTCTTCACAAAATAGTGGTATTGTACTTCTTTCGGTTCTGTCTGGATGATTTTATGTTCACATTCCCTGCAGATAAATAAGCGATATAGATGTATACCGTCTTGTTTCTCTTGATCACAGATACCGCATATACATTTCTTGCTCAACATTCTCCACCTCCGTTAGGTTAGTTTCTCCTAAACTAACGAACTTCATACCTGCATTTCTTGTAATCTCAGTTTATGTTCACTGATCTTGGATGTTGTTTGTACGCTTTGTACGTATTGACGTTGTCATTTCTGTTACTGATACCCTTTTATAAACTATAGGGAAAATGAAGAAAGTTGCTTACTAAAACCGTTACAGGCCCTTTAGATGGACAAGCAGGTTGGGACTATCCGAAAAAGTCTTTTCAAAGAGACTCATTTTTTTTACACTAAAATAGAACATATGTTCGTTTTTGGTTGAAAGGGGGAACATAATGATGTGCAGCAGGGAAAAACCCGAACAAAGAAAATTTCATCCAAATGCAGCACTGATGCAGGGTTTCCTGAAAGAGGAACAGCACCGCATCATTTACGAACAAGCAGAACGTTATCCTTCCGAGGAAAACATACAAAAGCTTACTGATGCTTTTCTGCAATTTTATACAGAAATACAATTAACCAACTATCTTACGACTACTCTGGATTATTACGCAAGAAATTACAGCAAACAAGCAGCAGTGCAGCAAGGCAGGGAAATGGCTATCCTTGATCAGCCAGTCAGTGAGGACCAAGAAACAAGCAAAAAAGAAATGCTTGTAGCCAAGGAAGAGAAGACAGTCTACAGTTGGGAACAAGCCATTCATGACCCCTCCCTGTTAGCTGCCATTCAAGATTTGCCCTGCAAACAGAAACAATATTTAGAACTGCATTTCCTTCATCAGCTGAATCATACTGAAATCGGCGAGAAACTGGATATATCGCAGCAAGCTGTTTCAAAATCGATCCAATCAGCTCTTGTGAAGCTTCGCTCAGCCTTGTCAAAAGGAGACTCGCCATGACAACAGAAACGATTATCTCCATGATTGGTAATCTTGGCTTTCCTATTGTAGTCTCATTTTATTTGCTCATCCGTCTTGAGCAGAACATCAAGCGTCTCGAGCAAACACTGCAAGCACTCATAGAACAAATTCAAAAAGGAGGAAATTAAAATTGGAAACATTACTTGAACTCACAACCAGAGCAAAGGCAGAAGATAAGGCCGCAATGGAGGCTATGCTCATCCGCTTCCAGCCAAAAATCCGAAAACTGAGCAGCTCCGCACCATGTGCCTGGAAAGAAGACATGGAACAGGAGCTGTATATCCAGCTGATCAAGGCCATTCATCGTTTTGAAATACAAGAGGTGGAACCTCAGTGGAAATTTTTTCATCAATATCATTCCGCCATATAAAAAATCCCTGATCCTATTATGGATCAGGGATTTCATCTTGCCTGGCAGTGTCCTACTCTCGCAGGGCGAACCCAACTACCATCGGCGCTGAAG
>NZ_JAWVPU010000006.1:0-68189 GCF_046592895.1 Terribacillus saccharophilus | reverse complement strand
GAATCAAGTTGTTGCCGCTTGTTTCAGCGACTAGAACATCTTATCATGTCTCGGTTGTTTTTGTCAACAACCTTTTCAAAAAAACTTGATAATCTGTTTGGCGTGTTTTTTCGTCTTATCTTAGCGCCGTTTAATAGTATACGACCGATTGCGAGATGAGTCAACACCTTTTTTCTATTAATTTTAAAAAGCTGTTGAGAGAGCCTTATATGAAGCTCTCAAGCAATGGCTCGCCTTATCGCCATCTGTACATTTTAACACAAAAAAGCCCCTAATAGCGGGGCTTTTTCAAATCATTATTTTCTATTACGAATAGCTTTAATGATCTCCATCAATATTACTGCTGCCAAAGCAAGGCCCGCTGCAATGGACCAGTCTCTCCAACCGAATGCTTCCGGTATGGCGAAGATGCTGCGTACTCCCGGCAATACCGTAATTGCATAAAGCACGAAACAAATAGCAACTGCACCCAGTACATACTTATTGGTCAAAAAGCCAACTTTGAAGATTGTTTGTGTATTCGACCTTGCAGAGAATGTTTGAAGTGTACGTGCCAATATAAGAGTGGTAAAGGCCATCGCTATACCCATCCCGTCAGAATGCTGCAATCCTATATAGAAGGAGACGATGACAGCCGCTCCTATAAGCACCCCGCGGATAATGACACTCTGAAGCGTACCGCCAGAGAATACGCCTTCGTTTATATCCCTTGGCTTTCGCTTCATCACATCAGGTTCTTCCTTTTCCATCCCTAAGGCGAGTGCTGGCAGAGAGTCATTGATCAGATTGATGAACAACAGCTGCAAAGCCGTGAATGGATTCGGCATGTTCAGGAAGACCGCAAACAAGATGGCGATTATTGCACCGAGGTTTCCGGCAAACAAATACCCGATTGCTTTCTTGATATTATCGAATACCGTACGACCGACTCCGACAGCATTGACGATGGAAACGAAGTTATCATCAGCCAAAACCATGGCAGATGAATCCTTGGCTACATCCGTCCCGCTCCCCATGCTAATCCCGATATCGGCTTGCTTCAGTGCAGGGGCATCGTTTACACCGTCACCTGTCATGGCAGTGATGGCTCCTTTGTTCTGCCACGCCCGGACAATCCTGATTTTGTTTTCCGGCGACACACGCGCATAAACGGAAATCCGGCCGAGTTTCTCATCTAGTTCTTCATCTGACAACTTATCGAGTTCCTTACCCGTAAGCGCCAAGTCCCCTTCTTCCATCAGCCCGATTTCCTTGCCGATTGCCTGGGCGGTCGTTTTATGGTCACCTGTGATCATGACACTGCGGATGCCTGCACTTCTTGCTTCCGCTATCGAAGCAGGCACTGCCTCACGCGGCGGATCGATCATCGCTGTCAGCCCGACCAGTACAAGATCATGTTCATCTTGCTCATCAAGTGAACCTTTGTCCTCTGGAATCTTCTTATAACCATAAGCCAACACACGGAGTGCATCATCGGAAAATTGTTCATTCTGATTCATTACTTCCTGCAGGCGCTCATCATCGAGTGTTTGTTCTTCCCCATCAATCAAGATATGGGTGCATCTTTCAAACATCACATCCGGTCCGCCTTTTGTCAGCATCAGCCGATCTCCATCCAGATGGTATACCGTGGACATCAATTTCCGATCCGAATCGAAGGGAAGCTCCAGTTCGCGCTTTTTCTCTTTTCGAAGACTGGCTGGATTCACCCCCATCTTCATTCCGAAGTTGATCAATGCCGTTTCTGTCGGATCCCCGATTTCGGCTCCTTCTTCACTCACACTTGAATCGTTGCAAAGAACCGCAATATGCAGGAGCAGCTTTTCCCCCATCGAACGCTGTGATTCGTCTTCTGCAACTCCACCAGTTTTTCCAGGGATGAAAGTATCTGTCACCGTCATCTTGTTTTGTGTCAACGTACCCGTCTTATCGGTGCAAATCACGCGTGTCGAACCTAATGTTTCCACTGCTGGCAGTCTGCGAATGATGGCTTGCTGCCTCGCCATCTTCGTAGTACCGACTGCCATGACGATTGTTACGATGGAGGATAAAGCTTCCGGTATAGCTGCCACAGCTACTGCGACGGAGAAAGTGAAGGCATTGAGAAAGCCTTGTGTCATGTCTGTCTGCTCTCCGCCGAACCAAAGCCGCAAAGCTTGTGCCGCAAAGATCAGCACGCATAATATCAAGACGCCGATACCAAGCTTCTTACTGAATTCATCCAGTTTCTTCTGCAATGGTGTTTGCTTGGACTCTGCAGTCTCGATCATATTGGCAATCCGGCCGATTTCCGTATCCTGCGCAATGGCAGTCACTACAAAGCTTCCTCTGCCATTCACAACGAGTGATCCGCTATGTACCATGTTGAGGCGATCTCCAATGGAAGCTTCTTCTTCGATCACATCGGTATTTTTCTCGGCAGCTTCCGATTCCCCGGTGAGCATGCCTTCATTGATCTTTAATGATTCGCTGCTGATCAGCCTGCCGTCCGCGGGAACATAGTCACCAGCATCCAGCTGGACAATGTCTCCTTTGGTCAGGTTCTTGGCAGGTACTTCCTTGCTTTCCCCGTTGCGTAAGACTTTCGCTGATGGGGCGGACATTTCCTGGAGTGCTTCCAATGAGCTTTCCGCTTTCTTTGTCTGCACCACACTGATGACACTGTTGAGAATGATGACCAGGAAGATGATGATGGATTCGACGATCTCACCCAACGCCAGCTGCACAGCTGCCGCCACGAGCAGGACGATGACCATGGCATCTTTAAAAGTAGCCAGAAACAGCTTCCATACCGGATCTTTGTCCTTGCTTTTCAACTCATTGTATCCGTCTGCATCCAACCTTCGCTGTGCTTCTTCCTCCGATAAACCTTCTTGTGATGTACCAAGATCCTGCAAAACCTCTTCCGTGTCCATGCCGTATGCCTTCACTTCATCTGCCCCTTTCCAGTTCATCTCCTATTGGTTTCCCCTAATACAACTAAATAGAATCAGCTTTTTTGTAAAAAATTTGTCATTTCAGCAACAGATGGCAGACAAGCATCATGTTCAGGGACAGGCATGCATAGAATGGAATTACATTACGGGAGCAGCGAAGGGAATGATAAGTTTGCAGCACTTTTATGTATTCCGTTTCAACAAATGGAAAAGATGGGCGTTCGTTGTGGCAGCAGCAATGTTTACAGCACTGATCATCTGGATGGAGACCAGCAGTTCACTTTCTGTTTTTTCTTCAAAGGAAAAACCGGCTGCTTTGACACAAGGAAGCAAGGATGCGCCGAATATCGCCCTTACTTTCAATATAAGCTGGGGCGATACACAAGCCATCCCAATTTTGGATGAATTGAAGGAACAGAATGTAAAAGCCACCTTTTTTGTCAGTGGTGAATGGGCAGAACGCCATCCGCAAATCATCGACCGAATCGTCGAAGATAAACATGAGTTAGGCATGATGGGCTACCGTTACAAAAGCTATATCGATCAAGAGCCTGCTCAAATAAGAAAAGATCTTTCCTACGCAAAGGAGATATTCAAAAAGCTCGGGCATGAAGATGTCGAGCTGCTCCGGGCACCGACGGGAGATTTCAACACCGAAATCATCCAGTTATCCGAGACTCTCGGCTTGAAAGTCATCCAATACAGCGTCAATCCGCAGGACTGGCGCAATCCAGGCACACAGCTCATCGTCGACGAGGTCATGGAGGAAGCGAGTAATGGCGATATCATCCAGCTTCATGCCTCCGATTCGGTCAAGCAAACCGAAAAAGCACTGGAAACCATCCTGCCAGCACTGAAAAATAAAGGCTACCACTATGTGACAGTCAGTGAACTGATCGCAGGCGGGTCCCCTGAATTAAAAGAAGTGAATTAACTGCATAAATCGTGCTCCTTCTGCACAAAGTAAGCGTACTTACTACAGTGGAAGGAGCACGTTTTTATGTTTGTACGATTAGTGCCGATCCTGTTATTATCCCTCGTCGTGCTTGCTTCATGCACAGGCGGTCAAGCCGCAGAAAGCAGCCAGCCCGATTACGATACAACCAAACAGATGGTCGCCGATATATTGAAGACAGATGAAGGCAAGAAAGCTATCTCGGAAGTCATGTCCGATGAAACGATGCAGGATTTGGTCTCTCTGGATGCCAGCAAGGTGGAAGATGCCATCAATAAATCATGGACATCGGAAGAAGGGCAGAAATTCTGGAAAGAACGCTTTGAGGATCCGGAATTCGTGGCGGCATTTGCCAAGAACATCGGACCTGAACAGAAGAAACTTGTCAAAGACCTGATGAATGACTCCGATTTCCAAAAGCAAATGCTGCAGCTGCTTCAGGACCCCAAAGTCCAAGAACAAATGCTGAACGTCATGAAAAGCCAGGATTTCCGCAAAGAAATGGAAAAAACCATCCAGGAATCAGCGGAGACACCGATGTTTGAACAAAAACTGATGCAAACTGTCCAGAAAGCTTTGGAAGAAGCTCAGTCCAAACAAAAAGAAAAGTGATTGAAAGACCTATGCCGATTTTTGTCGGTGTGGGTCTTTTTTCGTCATTTTCAAAAAAGCGTTTTCATCTCCTTTGCATTGGGTAAAGTAGATAGCTTTAATGATATGAATTGGAGGGGTTTACCAATGCTGAAACGTTTCAGTCTGCTTTTGCTCGCACTTCTACTCTTCCTGACTGGATGCGCCGGATTCACCGGAGGATCGGAAGGAAACACAGCTTCAGAAGGAGAAACCGAGGATGGAAAAGTGAAAATAGACTTTTGGACATTCTGGGGTTCCGAGATTCGCCGCCCTGTCATTGATAAAATCATCGATGACTTCAACAAATCGCAAGATGAAATCGTAGTGGAACATACATACATACCTTTTGGCGATATCTGGACAAAGGAATTGGCTGCAATCGCAGCAAATAACCCACCAGATGTTGTCATAAACGACATTAACTCCACATCACTGCGCGGCCAGGAGGGGCAAGCAGAAAATCTGGCGCCATACCTGGAAAAGGAAGATATATCCGGGAGATTTTATGAGAACCTTTGGGATGCCACCCTATATGAAGGCGATTCCTACGGTATTCCTTTCAACACGGATACACGCCTTCTCTTCTATAACAAAGATGCGTTCGAAGAAGCTGGCTTGGATCCCGACAGCCCTCCCGAAACGTGGGAACAACTTGAGGAATATGCCGAAAAGCTGGATAAAAAGTCTGGTGATTCGTATGAACGAATCGGTTTCTATCCGCTTTACGGGGTTGGATCTGATGTCTGGCTATTGAATGGCTCCGGCACGAATTACTTCAACGAAAATGATGAACCTGTCATCAACAGCGAAGCAAATGTCGATACGATGGAATGGATCAAGAGCTTCAAAGATAAATACGGCGAGGATACCATCAACCGATACCAGTCCCAAATCGACAGCCAGCAAAGCAATCCTTTCTTCAACGGATCACTTGGCATGATGGCGAATGCCGCCACTTTTTACACGCAAATCCGTGATTATGCCCCTGATCTCAATTTCGGTGTAGCTCCATTACCGGAGAAAACTTCCGGCAGCGGACACACGAGCTGGGGCGGCGGCTTTGTTGCAGAAATCCCGAAAGGCTCTTCCCATCCTGATGAAGCCTGGGAATTCATCAAATACTTGACCGACAAAGAAGCACAGGAATACTGGGCTGTTAAGAACTTCGATAATGTTGCCAACAAGGAAGCTTCTGAGAGCGCCGCATCATCCGATGAACTCTCTGAAACAGATCGGATGGTCTATGAAACAGCTGCTCAAAACCTGAATGATACATTACTCACTCCGATGCCAGCTTACGCTCCGGATTATGTGAATCTGATCAATCCGCAGCTCGATGCCATCTTGATCGAAGATAAGCCAGCTAAAGAAGCTTTGGATACAGCTCAGGAAGACGTCGAAGAACTTGTGGAAAAGACAGCACAGTAAGCTTCACTGGGGGGATACGATGAAAAAGAAATGGTGGACGATGAACAGGCGGGAAAATCTCCAAGGGTATATCTTCATTGCACCCTGGATCATCGGCTTCCTTGCCTTCACATTAGGCCCGCTGGCGTTTTCTCTATATGCCAGCTTTACCGATTACAACATAACATCCCGCATGGATTTTGTGAGACTCGATAATTACAATCAGCTGTTTACCAGGGATGATCTTTTTTGGACATCCCTATATAACACATTATATTTTGTTATTTTCTCTGTCCCGCTGACAACGCTTGGGGCAATTTTCATCTCGATGCTGATGAACCAGAATCTGCCGGGCATGCGTATTTTCCGTACAATCTTTTATCTCCCGGCCGTTTTATCCGGTGTCGGTGTCTACCTGCTTTGGATGCAGCTGCTCGATCCCGGGACAGGCCTTGTCAACACTGTCCTCTCCTGGTTCGGAATCAATGGTCCAAACTGGCTGTTCGATCCTGATTGGACGAAGCCTTCCCTCATCTTCATGAAGTTATGGAGCGTGGGCGGCAGCATGCTGCTTTACCTGGCAAGTATGCAAAGCATCAGCAAGAACTTGTATGAAGCGGCTGATATCGATGGCGCAGGACCATGGAAGAAGTTTGTACATATTACCCTGCCGTTGATCACACCTGTCATTTTCTTCGATATCATCACGAGCACGATCGGCAGCTTCCAGATATTCCAGGAAGCTTATGTGATGAGCCAAAATGGTTCGGGCGGTCCGGCAAGTTCGATGCTGTTCTACAATCTCTATATGTGGATCAAAGCCTTCCAGTCCTTTGATATGGGATACGCCATGGCAATGTCGTGGATTCTGTTCGTGGTTGTCCTCGTCATCACGATCATAAACCTGAAGCTTGCACCGAAATGGGTGCATTATGAGGGGGACGATAAGTGATGGATATCCCGGAACGCAAACAGCTAGCAAAGAAACAAGCCAGGCGGAAGCCTGTGATGAATAACAATCTCCTGCGAAAGCTGAACTGGATATTGCTTTTGATCGGCAGTCTGTTCTTGCTGTCACCGATTTGGTGGATGATCAGTACTTCACTCAAATCGATGGAAGAAATCATGCAGTTTCCGCCCACTCTGTTTCCGCAAGAATGGCATTGGGAAAATTACGCCCACACATGGCAGGCTGCACCATTCACGACATATGCAATCAATACCATCACCATCACAGTCATTTGTGTTGTCGCCAATGTATTCATCAATGCCTTCATCGCTTACGGCTTTGCTAAAATACCATTCCCGGGCAAGAACATATTGTTCACACTCGTCCTGTCGACGATGATGATTCCTGGATTTGTAACATTGATTCCGCAATATGTGTTATTTGCCAAACTGGAATGGCTGAACTCGTATTACCCGCTCGTCGTGCCTGCTTTGTTCGGCAGTGCATTCAATATCTTCCTGCTGCGACAGTTTTTCCGGACAATCCCGAATGAAATGGTCGAAGCTGCGAAGATGGAAGGTGCAAGCCACTTTTATATTTGGCGGAAGATCGCCCTGCCCCTTGTAAAGCCAGCTCTTGCCACAGTGGCGATATTCTCTTTCAACGGCGCATGGAATGATTTTCTTGGACCATTGCTGTATGTGAATGATGAAAACCTCTATACATTGCAAATCGGTCTGCAAGTATTCAAGGAACAAGCGAGTACGCAATGGAATTATTTGATGGCCGGTTCCCTTCTCGTGCTGCTTCCTGTGATCATCTTGTTTTTCATATTCCAGAAATACTTCATCAAAGGTGCCAATATCACCGGGTCCAGCAGTTTTGACAAATAAAAAATGCTTGAGAGCAAATCCGCTCTCAAGCATTTTCTTATTGCATATATTTTTCAAGGATGGCTCTTGCCAAGTCATCATACGCATCTCCGAGCGGATGATTTTCTTGGTAAACAGCTGGTGCAAAGACATCTTCTTCTTTATATGGCTGCGCCAGCGGCAAGCGGCCGATCACTTCTGTATCAAGTGTATCTGCAAGCTTGTCCCCGCCGCCTTTACCGAAGACATATTCCTTCTCGCCTGTTGCTTGGACCTCGTAATATGCCATATTTTCCACGACTCCGAGAATTTCATGCTCTGTGCGGATGGCCATTTGTCCGGCACGCGCTGCAACAAAGGCTGCATTCGGGTGTGGTGTCGTAACGATGATTTCCTTGGATGACGGCAACATCGTATGGATATCCAATGCCACATCACCTGTTCCAGGCGGCAGATCGACCAGCAAGTAGTCCAAATCATCGCCCCATGTCACTTCTTTGAAGAAGCTTGTCAGCATTTTGCCAAGCATAGGACCACGCCAAATGACCGGACCATTATCTTCCACGAAGAAGCCCATGGAAATGACTTTCACGCCAAAACGCTCCACCGGTGTGATTTTATCATCCACTACTTCCGGCCGTTTCTCGATGCCCATCATTTCCGGGATACTGAAGCCATATATATCCGCATCGATGATTCCGACTTTAAAACCGATTCGCGCAAGTGCCACCGCCAAATTGACTGTGACCGTTGATTTACCGACACCGCCTTTACCGCTGGCGATATTGATGAATTTCGTTTTTGTATTCTTGTCCAGCAATGACTTTTGCCCGCTGCCGGAGGATTCTGATTGGCTGTAACGATCCACTATTTCCTGTGGCAGCTGATCAAAGCGCAACCCCACCGTTGCAGCGCCTGCACTCTTCAAGACATTGACGATTTCCTGCTGCAGCTGCATCTGTTCTGCGGTATTCGTTTTACCGACCAAGATTTTGACACTGACATGCCGTTTTTCTTCCTTGATCCGAATATCAGCGATCGCGCCAGTTTCTCCCAGCGTCGTATGTAGAAAAGGATCTTCTATTCCATTGAGAAGCTCCCGAACTTTTTCTTCTGTTACCATGTGAACGCCCCCTACCCAGCTTATTCCGGAAAACGTTTTCCAGATTGCTTTTACCGCTAGTATAACACATTCTGAAGACAGCTAGGCAAGCGGCGCTCGGTCATTCATCTTCTGGTATCTTCTCGGTTGTGTAGCGCAGTATTCCTTCATAAATACTGAAAGCCATCTTATCTTGATACACGGTATCTTTTAAGAGCTCCAACTCCCGCGGATTCGATAGGAAACCAATCTCGACGAGCGCTCCCGTGGATTCGGTATGCTTCAGAAGATACATCGTATTCAAGGCAAGCGGCACACGTTTGGTATTTTCCAAGTTGCGCTTGATCTCATCCTGGATGAAAGTGGCCAGCGCTTTACTGCCCGATCTATCTTCATTGTAAAAAGTCTGCGCTCCAGACCATTTGGAAGACAATAATGCATTGGTATGGATGCTGATATAAAAGTCCGCTTCTTTTTCCTCGATAAAGGCAACACGGTTATGAATATCCTCTGATTTCCTGTTGGAAAGTCCTTGTGTATCTTCATCCGCCAAATCAACGTCTTCTTCCCTTGTTAAATAAACGAGGGCGCCGGCTTGCTGCAAATAATCCCGCAGCATTTTTGAAACAGCCAATGTTATCCCCGCTTCCTGCGTACCATCCGATCCTTCTGCCCCGCCGTCCACGCCTCCATGGCCGGCATCAATGACAATTGTCTTACCGGCGAGCGGCAAGGACCAGGAATGGGAAGATTCTTCTGTCGTTACGATTTTCGGTACATAGTACGCGAGCAGCATGATAAACAGCGCAGCTGCTGTCGCTCCTGCAATCCATCTTTTCGTCATTCGTACTTCCTCCCATACCGCATTTGTACACTATATGGGACAACCACCCCGGATATACGCTCTTCTTTGGAATTTATGCCGGCACTGGTATAATGAAACTAGCATTAACAAGAAGATAGAAAAGGACGTACAACATGAAATTCGATAATCAGACGAAACGCTTATATTTGAATGTTGGGATTTATGTCGTGCTGGGTGGATTGAGTTTTTTACTTTATTTACTTCATGACAACTTGATCATAGTCGGCATCTGTTTGCTCGTCAGCTATTTGATCAGCTACGGCATCTCCAATTCCCTTTTCCCCCGCAGCAAAGATACTTTCTACCCGAAAGATGAAAGGAAGTAGTCAGTTTGGCAAACTATATCATGGATTTGCGTGAAGTTGTCGGTACCCGGGCGCTGGTCATGGCTGGTGCCGGGATCATTGTCCGGAACGAGTCCGGCGAGCTGCTCTTGCAGCTGCGATCAGATACAAAGGATTGGGGTCTTCCCGGCGGTGCTTTGGAACTTGGGGAATCACTTGAGGACACAGCCAGACGGGAGCTTTTTGAGGAAACCGGACTGCAAGCAGAAAGGTTCGACTTCCTCCGCGTGTGTTCAGGACCCGAGTTTTATGCAAAGTATCCGAATGGAGACGAAGTATACAACGTCATCTCTGTATATGAGGCCTTCGACATTTCAGGTGAATTCACCATGCTTGACGGAGAAAGCCTGGATCTTCGTTATTTCCCGCTTGATGACTTGCCAGAACTCAATCATATCACCCAGAAGATGCTTTCCGGGTTACTACTTCCATAAAGGAGTTCGACCATGACAAGAAAAACCTGGATGTATTTATTCATCATGCTAGCTGGCTTATCCATGGGCTTGTACAATAACTTCACCAACACGGGGACAATGCTGCTCATGATCCTGCTCAGCGCTGCTGCCGTCATCATGATCATTTTTAACATCAGTGTATGGCTGAAAAACCGGAGGACAAAAAAACGATAGGAGTGTTTACCTGATGAACCAGATCAATTTGATTTGTTTGGGTGTCAAAGATATGCAAGCTTCACTGGCTTTTTACCGTGATGGCCTGGATTTCGAGACCAGTGTAAAAGAAAACTCACCTAACATCGTCTTTTTCAACAACAGAGGAACAAAGCTGGAGTTATTCCCGCTTGATGCATTGCGAAAAGATATCAATGCAGAAACCCTTCCGGAAACGAGCACCGGTTTTCCCGGCTTCACACTCGCTTATAATGCCAAAACGGAACAGGAAGTCGATTATGTGATCGAGAAAGCCGCCCGCGCTGGCGCCACGATCGTCAAACAGCCGCAACGCGTCGATTGGGGCGGCTACAGCGGATACTTCACCGACCCCGACGGCTATTATTGGGAAATAGCATATAGCGAACATTGGAAGTTCGACGAAAATAATATGCTGATCATAGAATGAAGCAAAAAGCCAGAAGCACCTCATTGCGCTTCTGGCTTTTTAATGTGGCTCAACGTGGACATTGACCCAATACACACCATGTTCCCGCTTCAACGTCTTCTCGACTGTCGTTGCCACATCATGGGCTCTTCGTATATCCAGCGTGGAATTGACTAAAATCTCGGTATCGACGATGGCATTATTGCCATAGCTTCTGGCTTTCATTGTTTTGATACCCTTTACTCCCTGAATCTGCATGATTGTCTCTGTATAGGCAGCCATCAAGGTTTCATCGAATCCATCGGTAAGCTGATGGGATGATGCAGCGAAAATATCCCATGCTGTCTTACAGATGATCAAGCCAACTATGATTGCGGCTACTGGATCCAGCCAAGGCAACCCCAACTGGGAGCCGACGATGCCGACTACTGTACCAATGCTCACAAGCGCATCGGATAAGTTATCCTTTGCAGCTGCCTTGACGGATTGACTGTTTATCTTTGATCCCAACCGCATATTATAGCGGTATACGAAAAACATCACCACAGCCCCGAAAATGCCTGTCCAAGCCGCCACCATATCCGGTGCCTCATTGGAACCATCAAAGACATTCAATACAGCTGTATATAACACTTGCAGACCGACTGTCATCATGATGAAGCTCGCAATAAGACTTGCAACGGTTTCTGCTTTCCAGTGTCCATATGGATGATCGGCATCCGGCGGTTTCCTCGCAAGCTTCAACCCGATCAGCACTGCAACCGAAGCAACGATATCCGTCGCATTATTCAAACCGTCCGCCCGCAAAGCAGCAGATCCGCTCGTGATGCCAATAACCAGTTTCAAACAAGACAAGACGATGTAAGCACCGATACTGATATAAGCACCGCGCTCTCCCATCTTCAAATCCTTGTATTTTTCATTTTCCAACGCCTCGTCAGCCCCTTCATTCCAGTTTTACCATCATATCAGCCCAACACCGGGTGGGTCTATAGCAACGTTGTTTCTATCTGCCATATGAATAGCTGTCAGCTAATAGTTTTTCCCTAAGCAAAAGCGCAGATAATTCACAAAAGGGGAGCTAATCAAACGATTGATCAAAAAAAGCACCATCCGCCCATGGATGCATAAGCTAGCGTGAGAAAGGAGCGATGATCAGTTGAACAATGATAACAATGTCATTATCGAAGAGGAAAGATATGAGTTCATCGCAACCGTCATATCTTATATAGGATTGATTTTGTCCTTGATCGGAGCAACAATAGCTCTTTACATTTCCTATACATCTTATAAACGATCCATCCAGAATGCTGGCAGCGGAAACGGATACGGTGCCGTTACAACCGCTGTGATCGCTTAAGCATAAAAAGCCTCTGATTTACTACAATGGTAACAGAGGCCCTTTTTATGGGGAAGCGACAGACAAGCCAAAGGAGGATGGAGAATGAACGAAGATTTGGAACAGCGTATTCGACTACTCGAACTGGAAGTGGAAAAACTGAAGGAAGAAAACAAAGGATCCAGCCACAGCTGGATATGGGCTTTCGTTCCGATGCTTGCATTACTCATTCCAATCGTAGCCATGCTCAGCAATTAAAAAAACGCACATATTCTAGGCTCCTGTCCTGCGCCTTCCGCTCTTGCCCGTCATACACTGGCACAGAAAGGAAGGTGTTTTTCATGCAAGAACAAAATCAAACTCTTGTACCATATCAAGGTGACGAGCAAGTTGCCTATTCCTATCCAGTTTACACGGATGAATACCGACGCCGCCCTGGGTCTGGTTTCGGTGGCTTCGGCCGTCCCGGATTCGGCTATGGCCGCCCTGGTTTCGGTTATGGCTACGGCGCACCATTTCTTGGCGGCGTTGTAGGCGGACTCATCGGCAGCAGCTTTCTTTATCCGCCTTATTACAACCGCCCTCGCCCTTACCCATACTATCCTTATCCGTACTACCCTTATCCATACCCTTATTACAACTACGGATACGGATATTAATATAGAAGAGGGAGGATTGCTCTCCCTCTTTTGCTATCTTTCTTTAGGCAAAGCTGCTTCCCTTCTTTTTACTAGATGATAATATAAAGAGGAATATAGCTTATTGATTACATATGTAGAAAAAGAAAGAATACGCAAAATGCAGAAAGGAAATGAAACAAGATGACAAAACAATACAACCAAGTGAAAGAGTTTCATAAAGCTTTCAATCATTTACATAACGACAAACCAACTCCCATGAGCAAGGAGAATGCATTGAATCGTACAGTATGGTCGGGAGAGGAATTAATTGAATTTCTATATGCCTCTGCGGGTGGAAGCATAACTGAGTTCGAAAAGCTCTATGAACAATTCCTAACAGGATTAGAGAGTGCCAAATCCAAAATAAGTGATGCAAAGAAGCCTGTAGATGACATCCTTGTCGCCCAGGCCGATGCATTGATTGATGAAGCCTATTTTAACAATGGGTCCTTTGCCATTCTTGGCATTGAGCCGGAGCCGCTGTTTGATATTGTCCATGAAGCGAATATGGGTAAGCTGCATAACGGTGTTGCCAAGTATCGGGAAAGTGACGGGAAAATAATCAAACCGGAAAACTGGGAAAGAGATTTCGCACCTGAAAAAAGATTGAAAGCTGAAATTAAGCGACAAGCAAATACATAACCAAAAGAAGGCATACCCCAATCGGTATGCCTTCTTCAGTAACTTTCCCTTCTGCCGCTCATTTTCACAAATGCCGCGATAAGCATCAATGCCCCAGGCACAAGAAAGTATAATAGCACTCCGTAAATCCCAACTGCCGCCGCTACAATCAGCAGCGCTCCTGCAAGTTTCGGTTTCTTATTTAGCAATACTGCACCGACGATACCAAGAATACCAGCAGCAATTCCAAGCAAACCAAAATTGCCGACAGTATATGAATCGTCGATCAAAGTGAACAGCATAGCTAAAAGTGAAGCGATGATACCAAATACTCCCCCTACCGTCGCAACCGTCTTCATAGATAAAACTCCCTTCATTACTGCAATGATCGTTTATCTCTATATCACCTCAGCATGAAGCTAAACATTTAAGCAAAAAATAAGGAGTAAATCACTAGTTTTGATTTGTCCCTTTAGCTCTCTTTTCTCATCCCTTGGATTAAGTATCTCCCATTCAAGTTACCAGATGTTCTTAAAACTGAAACAAGAACTTTATACTGATTTGATATTGGGATAATATGTATCAATCCATGGGTGGAACTTTGTACAGAGTTGCTCCAATTCCTTTGTATCTGTCATGACCAAATCAAATACATCAGCACTGATGTATAACACCCGATCTTCCGTATAGAACATAAGATTGGAGCACTTCCGGCCTTGAGCAGTTTGTTTACACAACGCATACACATCATTTGTAGTTATGTTTTTCACAGTCGTGAAGACAATTTTTGTTCCTTCATCATTTAACACGTATTTTTCCTTCCAATTGGACAGCTTGATAGTATTCTTTAAATACTGCATCTCCCGAACCCGTTTTGATCCGATATGATAACTAACAATGCCTGTCATCGATATACTTACATGTTCAGGAAATACAGAACGAATAAATTCCCTAAGAATAAGCAGGTTGGTATGTTTCTCAAAATGTGAAGTTGCTATACGCAGCCGATGGGAAGCTGGCGCCTGAAAATAAATGACGGAATCAAGGTTTAATAAGTCCAATTGTTCGGTTGAAAAGCTCATATAAAACTCCTTGTCTTCTAAATAAGTTATGTTATGTTGCTAGTAAAGGAGGAATTGCAATGACTGCATCTGAATGGCTGCAAGCTCAGGGACTTTGTTTATCAGATATTGACTTTATCGAGACAGTAATAGCAAATCAAGCTGCACATCAACAAGGTTTCTTGAATGAGAAACAGTTAGCGGAACTGATGCATCAGCATTTTCCCGAGAAAACTTACCATGCCTCTTCACAGCTGTCCATCACCGACTTCAATAAACTGCTTCAAGACAACAGCATTATCATTGATGGCAGGGAAATTATCAGGCGTTATATGATTCAAGGCTTTTGCATGGCCTTATGTAACCGAATGCTGACTGAATGATGAAAGCATGCGCGCCAAAGTTAACACACTGCCGACATTTTGAAATTATCTCCATCTCTATAGGTCTTTCAATTTTATCCTTACTTCCATATCCTTATTGATTTCCACCAGCTGTCTGACAAATTCGGTCTTTTCGAGTGGGGAAACTGTTGTGATCCCAAGCCTTCCATAGTGAAGAACAATCTTGTCGAAGGATAATGCTGGCGGTCTTGTGGCGATTCTCGCTGCACTGATAGCCTTTATTTCATGAATTCTGATCGTCTTCTTAAAGATACCGTACCTCATTTTCAGAAGTGACCCTGTGATTGTATAGTATGTATGAAACCAGATGGATGATAATAAAGCTCCCATAAGTACATAGGCTATGATAAACAGGATTAGGTTGGGCTCGAACTCCCCCTTAATTATTGAAGATATTACTTCGATGACTATAATGATTAACACATAGATGACAGGTACCCATATTAGACATCCGATGAGCTTGTCTTTCTTTGGTAAAAAATGCACATCCATACCTCCTTTCATTACATCTACGGCTTTTGGTGAAAAAAGTTTCGAAGTGAGAAGGAACAATCCACTGAGCTGCGATAAACACAAAAAAAGACTCCCAACCAAATGGTTGAGAGTCTTTCGTCCATATTCCAAAATTAACGTTTTGAGAACTGTGGAGCGCGACGTGCACCTTTAAGACCGTATTTTTTACGTTCTTTCATACGTGCGTCACGAGTTAGGAAGCCAGCTTTTTTAAGTGTTCCGCGGTATTCCGGATCCGCTTCAAGAAGCGCACGGGAAACACCGTGACGGATAGCACCTGCTTGTCCTGTGAATCCACCACCTTGTACAGTTACAAGGACATCGTAGTTGCCAGCAGTTTCTGTTGCAACTAGAGGTTGGTTGATGATTGTACGAAGTGTTTCGTATGGGAAGTAATCTTCCGCACTACGGTTGTTTACTGTTACTTGACCTGTGCCTGGTACTAGACGTACGCGGGCAGTAGAGCTTTTACGGCGACCGGTGCCGTAGTATTGTACTTGTGCCACTATCGTTTACCTCCTTTTTTATTAACCGCGAAGTGTGTAAACTTCTGGTTGTTGTGCTTGGTGTTTGTGTTCAGCGCCACGGTATACGTGAAGCTTTTTGATCATTTTACGTGCAAGTGGACCCTTTGGAAGCATGCCTTTGATAGCAAGCTCAAGCATTTGCTCAGGGTATTTTGTACGCATTTCATCAGCTGTACGTTGTTTCAAACCACCTGGGTGGTTAGAGTGACGGTAGTAGATCTTGTCAGCAAGTTTGTTACCTGTAAGTTCGATTTTCTCAGCGTTGATGATGATTACGTTATCACCAGTGTCGGCATGTGGAGTGTAAGTTGGTTTGTGCTTACCACGTAGGATAGCAGCAACTTCACTTGCAAGACGACCAAGAGTTTGGCCTTCTGCATCCACAACAAGCCATTTGCGTTCGATATTGCTTTCGTTCGCCATGAATGTTGTACGCATGTCATTTCCTCCATTTTTTCGATTGAATCGTTCATTTATTATTCTACACAATTAGTCTTCCGGGGCTAATCGTGGTATAGAAATAAAATGCCATAAACCATAGTATATCATCACAGACCTACATGTCAAGGGCATGTAACACCCGAATGCGTTGTTTTACAAAAAAGTTTTCAGTAATCTACTTTCCAGAGGCACAGACCGCTGGCAGCAGCCGTTTTGCTGGCTTGATGCCGATCCTTGGATTCTATGATTCCAGCCATGTCCTCAGGCTCTTTGCGCCCGTTTCCGATATCGATGAGGGTACCCGCCAAGATTCGCACCATATTATACAGAAAACCGCTGCCTGTGAAGGTGAAGACAAGCATATCATCCCGCTTTTCACATGTTGCTTCATAGATGGTCCGGATTTTATCACCTTTGACCCCTGTACGGCTGGAGCAAAAAGCACTGAAATCATGTGTCCCCTCGATTGCTTTGATTGCCCGCTGCATCCTGCCAAGCTCCAGTTGATAAGGTACGTGATGTACATAATGACGTTTGAACACGTCTTGTTCAGGAGCGTTGTGCACAAAGTACTTGTATTGCTTCTTCTTTGCTGTGTAACGTGCATGGAATCCTTCTTCGGCTTCTGTTATATCCGTGATGCGCACATCATCAGGCAGCAAGGTATTGAGTGCCTTGCGCCAGTTGTAATCCCCCATGCGCAGTTCTGTATCGAAATGGATGACTTGCCCTCTGGCATGTACACCTGCATCTGTGCGGCCCGATGCCTGGATCCTGATAGGCTGTCCCTTGTGTATCTTCATAAGCGCCTTTTCGAGCTCGCCTTGGACCGTGCGATTTTTCTCCTGCACTTGGAAGCCTGAAAAATGCGTACCATCATAGCTGACAGTCGCCTTCATTCGTTGTTGCGTCATCTTTGTAACTCCTAACCTAACTATAATCTCTCGTTAACAAGGCTGCAGCCGTGATTATAATGAAAATGACGAGTGCCGCAACATCCCGCTTCATCACACGCAGTTCCCGAAGCTTCGTCCGTCCTTCCCCGCCGCGGTAACCTCTAGCCTCCATCGCCATAGCAAGCTCCTCTGCCCGTTTAAAGGCGCTGACAAACAAAGGCACCAGCAGTGGGATTACAGCCCGCACACGCTCCCTGAATGGCCCTGTGCGGAAATCCACGCCCCTGGATGCTTGTGCATTCGATATCTTTTCTGTTTCCTGCAGTAAGGTAGGAATGAATCGCAGTGAAATGGACATCATCAGCGCAAGTTCATGAACCGGGAACTTGAATCGGCGCAGCGGACCGAGCAAGGACTCGACGCCGTCAGTTATTTCGATCGGCGTTGTCGTCAACGTCAAAAGGGATGTCAGCAAGATGAGCAAAAAGAAACGCAGAGAAATTACAGCTCCTTGTTCCAGTGCTCCGCTATAGATCGGCCATCCGAATATGTGCACCAATACAGTGCCTTCCTTTGTTACGAATAAGTGCAGGACGAACGTAAAGATAATCAAGAACCATATCGGTGTCAGTCCTTTGGCTATGAAGCGCCATGGCACTTTCGTCAAAAGCGTCCCTCCGACTGCGAAAACCGTGAACAATGCATAACTGACAACGTTATTGGCAAAGAAGATGAAGATGACATAAAAGAAGATGATCAGCATCTTGATCCTCGGATCCATCCGGTGAACGATGCTATTAGTCGGCACATACTGTCCGACGATCAGCAGATTATTCATGCATTATCACCTGCCATATCTGCCAGCTGCCTTGCAAGCCTGTCCATATCTTCCCCTTCATAAACTGCCGGCTTGCCAAAACGTTCAGATGCTTTCTGAAGGAACTGGAATATTTCCGGCACATCAAGCTGGACTTGCTGGAGAGCTTGCCGTTTTTGAAATACTTCCACAGGAGAGCCTTCCATGTACTTCTCCCCTTTATCAAGCACTAGCATATGGTCAGCATATCGTAAGGCATCTTCCATGCTGTGTGTCACCAAGATCGTGGTCAGCTGCTGCTCATGATGCAGCCGATGGAACATGTCCATGATTTCCTTTTGGCCCCGGGGATCCAAGCCTGCGGTAGGTTCATCCAGCACCAGCACTCGCGGCCGCACAGCAAGCACACCCGCAATTGCGACACGGCGCATTTGACCTCCGCTCAGCTCAAATGGAGATCTGCTAAGTAACGATAGATCTAAACCTACTGCCTCTGCACTTTCTTTTACGCGTTTTTGGATTTCCCTTTCCGATACCCCGAAGTTGCGCGGGCCGAAGGCGATATCTTTCTCCACCGTTTCTTCAAACAACTGATGCTCCGGATACTGGAATACCACTCCGACTTGCTGGCGAAGCAGTTTAGCTTGTTTTGGCTTTTTATTCGGTTCAAGCGTATGCTCACCGATCCGGACACTTCCGCCAGTGGGTCTGACTAAGCCATTCAGATGCTGAAGGAGCGTCGATTTACCGCTGCCGGTGTGTCCAACAATGCTTGTGAAGCTTCCGCTTGGCAGGTGGAAGGATAAGCCCTTCAGCGCCTTATGTTCAAACGGGGAGTTGGCTTGATACGTATAATCTACTTGTTCAAATGTAATGTCCATAATGCATCCAGCAACTCCTCGTGATCGATCGGCTGTTCAGCCAGGCTGACACCTTGTTTTTGCAAAGCATTCGTCAGCTGCGTGACAAATGGCACATCCAAGCCGATCTGCTGCAGCTCACCCTGCTTCTTCACTAATTCCCTTGGTACCTCAGTCGTCCATATTTCCCCGTTGTTCATGACCAGCACACGATGCGCTTGCATCACTTCATTCAAATCATGCGTGATTGTTATCAGCCCCAGCTGCTGAGCAGCTTGCACATGATGGACTGTATCAAGTATCTCTTTGCGGCCGAGAGGATCGAGCATCGCCGTTGCTTCATCCAGAATGATGACACTTGGAGAGATGGCCAGTACACCCGCGATTGCAACGCGCTGCTTCTGACCGCCGGATAGACGATGCGGTTCGTGCAGCAGATAATCCGCCATGCGGACTTGCTCCAGGGAGGAGTTGATCCGCTCCATCATTTCGGCACGGGGAACACCGCGGTTTTCCAAGCCGAAGGCCACATCATCACGAACGGTCGTACCGACGAATTGGTTATCCGGGTTTTGGAATACCATGCCTACCTGTCGCCTTATCTCCCAAATATTCTCTTCTTTAAGCGGTAAGCCATTGATCAGGATTTCCCCTTCAGTGGGAAATAATAATCCATTCATCAGCTTGGCAATCGTCGACTTACCCGAGCCATTGTGGCCGATGATCGCCAACCATTCACCAGCTTCCACTTGAAAGCTGACATTGCGAAGTACATATGGCTGCTCTTCCTCATAGCGGAAAGAAACATTCTTGAATTCAATCGCGTACATGTAATTCGTGCTCCTTCATCATTACCCGACTATTTCCGGGGAAATACTCAAACGTCTTTGTCCGTTCCTGTCATTTCTATAGTTAGTATAAAGAATCCAGACAAAAAAGAAAAGCAAGCGCTGGCGTCAGCGCTTGCTTTGTATGCAAAAAGAAAAAGGGCCGGAATACACCTCGTGGTAGAGATTTTCCTGCCCTTGTTATTACATTATACTAATTCAATGATTGCCATAGCGGCACCGTCACCACGACGCTGTCCAAGTTTCAACACGCGTGTGTAACCTCCTTGACGCTCTTCGTAACGTCCGGCGATATCGCTGAATAGTTTTTGTACTGCATCTTGGTTCTCGTCTGCTTTCGTACCGTACAAGAAAGAAGCAGCTTGACGACGAGCGTGAAGATCTCCACGTTTGCCAAGAGTGATCATTTTTTCTACTACAGAACGAAGCTCCTTCGCTTTCGCCTCCGTTGTTTCCAATCTTTCGTGAACGATAAGATCAGTTGCAAGGTTACGCAAAAGTGCCATACGAGCATCAGTAGTACGTCCTAACTTTCTAGCCATAGGTTATCCCTCCCTTTCCTGGTGTCAAATGCTCCGCTAGGCAGGATCAGTCTTCTTTACGAAGGCCAAGTCCTAAATCGATTAGTTTCTTTTTAACTTCTTCTAATGATTTACGTCCTAGGTTACGCACTTTCATCATATCTTCTTCAGATTTATTAGCAAGCTCTTGTACCGTGTTGATACCAGCACGTTTCAAACAGTTGTAAGAACGAACAGACAAGTCCAATTCTTCAATAGTCATCTCAAGAACTTTTTCTTTTTGGTCTTCTTCTTTTTCCACCATGATTTCAGCATTTTGTGCTTCGTCAGTAAGACCTACGAAGATGTTCAAATGCTCCGTATAAATCTTAGCACCAAGAGACACTGCCTCTTCAGGGCGGATACTGCCGTCAGTAAATACATCCAACGTCAGTTTATCGAAGTTAGCCAACTGGCCAACGCGTGTGTTCTCCACTTGATACGTCACTTTTGAAACTGGCGTAAAGATGGAATCGATCGGAATGACACCAATCGGCTGATCTTCATGTTTATTCTGATCAGCTGGACGGTAGCCGCGGCCGCGTTCTGCCGTAAGCTTCATATGGAAGTGAGCATTCTTGCCCAATGTCGCGATATGAAGATCCGGATTCAGTACTTCTACATCACTATCGAAAGTGATGTCAGCAGCAGTTACTTTCCCTTCACCTTGTACATCGATCTCCAATGTTTTTTCTTCATCAGAGTAGATTTTGAGAGCCAGTTTCTTCAAGTTCAAAATGATGGATGTCACGTCTTCTACTACGCCTTCAATCGTAGAGAATTCATGTAGCACGCCATCAATTTGAATGGATGTTACAGCAGCGCCAGGAAGTGAGGATAATAGGATACGACGCAAGGAGTTTCCTAGTGTAGTACCATATCCACGCTCAAGCGGTTCTACAACGAACTTTCCAAATGTAGCATCATCGCTGATCTCAACCGTTTCAATCTTTGGTTTTTCAATTTCGATCATTTATAAAGCCCTCCTTTAAAACGTCGAAACCCCGGTTAGAATTGCTCCTAACCGAAATTCCCCATATTGCGGTTCCCGTTTCTGCATCTAGACGATACGGTTCTTACTGTATGACGTGATCGCTTTTAAGCTATCATAACCCATTATAGACAGGGATACAAATTCTATACAGCAAGCAGGAAAAACTTATACGCGACGACGTTTTGGCGGACGGCAGCCGTTATGTGGAACTGGAGTAACGTCACGGATCGCTGTTACTTCAAGACCTGCAGCCTGAAGGGAACGAATCGCAGCTTCACGACCAGCACCAGGGCCTTTAACTGTTACTTCCAAAGTCTTCATGCCGTTTTCTACAGCACCTTTAGCAGCAGCTTCAGCAGCCATCTGTGAAGCGAATGGAGTAGATTTACGGGAACCTTTGAAACCAAGGGAACCTGAACTGCTCCAGCTGATTACGTTACCTTGTACATCAGTAATCGTAACGATTGTGTTGTTGAAAGTAGAACGAATGTGAGCAATACCAGTTTCGATATTCTTTTTCACACGACGTTTACGAGTTTGTTGTTTACGAGCCATGTTCACTTACCTCCTTACTTATTTTTTCTTGTTAGCGATTGTGCGGCGTGGGCCTTTACGAGTACGAGAGTTGTTCTTCGTTTTCTGACCACGAACCGGCAATCCGCGACGGTGGCGAAGACCACGATAAGAACCGATTTCGATCAAACGTTTGATGTTTAGGGAAACTTCACGGCGAAGATCACCTTCAGTAGTGTAGCCATCGATTGCTTGACGGATTCTGGATAGTTCGTCTTCTGTAAGATCGCGAACGCGTGTATCTTCAGAAACACCAGCTTCTTTCAATACGTTTTGCGCTGTGTTTTTACCAATACCATAGATGTATGTTAGGGAAATAACAACGCGTTTGTCGCGTGGAATATCAATACCTGCTATACGTGCCATTAGCTACGTGCACCTCCTTGTATTATCCTTGTTTTTGCTTATGCTTAGGATTTTCACAGATTACCATTACTTTGCCTTTACGACGAATGACTTTACATTTTTCGCAAATTGGCTTTACAGATGGTCTTACCTTCATCATCTATTCCTCCTTTAGTATCGGAGCTAGTCAAATTATTTATAACGGTACGTAATACGTCCTTTAGTTAAGTCGTAAGGGGAAAGCTCTACCGTTACTTTATCTCCAGGAAGAATTCGAATGAAGTGCATACGAATTTTACCGGAAACATGTGCTAAAACGGTGTGGCCATTCTCTAACTCCACCTTGAATTGCGCATTAGGCAATGTATCGGTGACAGTTCCTTCTACTTCAATTGCATCATCTTTCGCCATCGGTCTATCTCCCTTCTTCAAATCTCTTCACGGTATGATTGACATAAGTAGATATCGCAAATCGCAGTTTACCATTGGTTACGCGACCAGCTTCTAGAAGGCTGCAGCGGACGTCCGGGGATACATAAGTCTCAAGGATCCACATGGCGCAAAGCTCCTGCGCTTAGGTGAATCGAATCGTCGTTTCTCTCCGTCGGCAAGCAACACAAAACGACTGTCAATTATTCGAATGACAATCGCAAGCTTACCTGCTTCTCGCCCATGTGCGATACGAACAACCTGACCGATCCGTGGACTTGCATCCGTTTCGCTCAAACATGATCACCTTCATCATAGCTTATTCGAAGCTGTGCGTAAGTTAGCATCATATGCTGCAAACAAGGAGCATATTCTACCACTTTTCTGCCTGGAAGTCCAGGTTAGAAAAGCTGCATGTTAGGGAATCTATATTAAGTCCACAAATTGAATCACAATTTGTTTCATGATTGTTCATATTCAGCCTTGTCAATTAGCGTCAGGATATCAGTAAGGCACGGTTCCGATGATGGAAGCTTGAACGAATTGCAAACGCAAAATCGTTTCAACTCTACCACGAGGTCTATTATACTCTATCAAGGGATAGAATGCATCCTTACGCTACCCCGAGCCTAAAGAGCAATTCCACCCGTACTAAAAGAGTATAGTTTGCACACCTGTATCAGCGAAGATTATGCAAGCGCTGATCGATGTCGTGGAAGACCTGATCGATTGCTTGGTCACCGTTCACTGTTACAAGATAGCCCTTATCGTTGTAAAAGTCCAATATCGGCTTTTGCTGATCGATATTGACTTCTAGACGTTTTTTCACCGTTTCCGGCTTATCGTCGTCTCGCTGGATCAGCGCAGTACCATCCTTGTCACAAACCCCTTCTTCTTTCGGAGGATTGAAAACAGTATGATACGTAGTGCCGCATGTCGGACAAACCCATCTGCCAGATAAACGCTCCACCAATTTCTCCTGCGGAACCTCTACATGTAAGACGTAATCTACATTAGCATTCAATTCGTCCAGCAATGCGTCAAGCGCTTCTGCCTGAGCAAGCGTACGAGGAAAACCGTCAAGTAAAAATCCGTTTTTGGTGTCATCCTTGCCCAAACGGTCGCGGACTATACCAATCGTTACTTCATCCGGAACTAGTTTCCCCTGGTCCATGTAGCTTTTCGCTTCATGTCCAAGCTCCGTTCCTTCTTTTATTGCAGCTCGGAACATATCTCCTGTTGAGATATGAGGGATGCTATATTTATCAACAATCTTATCTGCCTGCGTACCTTTACCGGCACCTGGCAAACCCATAAGAATCAAGTTCAACGAAATTCCCCTCGCTCTCGTCTGTTTATAGACTGTTCTCTATTTCATGAAGCCTCGGTAATGACGCTTCACTAACTGGCTTTCTAACTGCTTCATCGTCTGTAACGCTACCCCTACCACGATCAGCAGGCTCGTTCCTCCGATTTGGACAGAAGTCGGCAAGTTAGCAATAGAGCCTAGGATAATAGGCAATACAGCTATAGCAGCCAAGAAGAGAGACCCAACGAAGGTTAAACGATACATCACACTGGTGAGGTACGTTTCCGTGCTTTTTCCTGGGCGAATACCCGGGATGTAGCCACCTTGCTTGTTTAAGTTCTCTGCCATTTGTTCCGGATTGACCTGAACAAATGTGTAGAAATAACTAAACGCAAGAATCAGGACTACATAGATTACCATCCCAATTGGTTGCGTATAATCGAATACGTTCTCGATCGTAGTTGCTACATTTCCTTCAAAGAAACTCGCGATTGTACGCGGAGCATAGATAAAGGAAACTGCGAAAATTACAGGGATTACTCCAGCGGCGTTTACTTTAATCGGTAAGTGGGTGGACTGGCCGCCTACTTGAGAACGATTGGAAGTACGCTTGGAATACTGGATCGGAATTTTACGAAGTGCCTGTGTAATATAAATCACACCAACAATTACGGCAATGATCACGATAGCGATGATTGCAACGATCACGACGTTCAGGAATAAATCATCCCCAGGATTGCTGAAGTACTGCTCCCAAATCTGGTTCAAACCATTAGGGATTGCAGCAGCGATACCTGCGAAGATGATAATGGAAATACCATTACCTACACCATGGGCAGTGATCTGTTCTCCTAACCACATCAAGAATGCTGTTCCCGCAGTCAATACGATAGTAATGACAGCGAACTTATAAAAACTTGGATCGGAAATGAGCATGCCGCCGGATAATTGGTTGAATCCGATGGACATACCTACCGCCTGTATTAACGCTAGCACGATAGTCGCATAACGCGTCACCTGTGCCAACTTACGACGTCCCATCTCGCCTTGCTTTTTCCACTCACTGAATGTCGGGATGACATCCATTTGCAGAAGCTGCATGATGATCGAGGCAGTGATGTATGGCATGATACCCATCGCGAGGATGGAGAAGTTCTGCAACGCACCTCCGCCAAATGTATTCAGAAATCCGAATACGTTCTGCTGGTTCATGAAGTCGATCGCGGAACGATCGGTAAATGGAACAGGTATGAACGTACCGATTCTGAAGATGATCAACATTAGCAATGTGAAGATGATTTTATTTCGTATATCTTTTACACGCATAAAATTGGAGATTGTACGAAACATTAGATCACCTCTGTTTGACCGCCCGCTGCCTCGATCGCTTCTTTAGCAGAAGCAGAGAACTTGTGAGCTTTAACAGTAAGTTTCTTTTCGATATTCCCGTTACCTAGAACTTTGATACCGGCTCTCAATTTGCTTACAACTCCGCTTTCAAGTAGAAGCTCTGGAGTTACCTCTGTTCCCTCTTCGAAACGGTTAAGGGTTTCAAGGTTGACAATTGAGTACTCAGTACGATGGATGTTTGTGAATCCACGTTTAGGAAGACGTTGGAATAGTGGCATTTGGCCACCTTCGAAACCTAGACGTACACCGCCGCCAGAGCGTGCATTTTGTCCTTTATGTCCACGGCCGGATGTTTTACCGTTACCTGAAGACATACCGCGACCTACACGATTGCGAGTTTTACGTGATCCTTCTGCTGACTTCAATTCATGAAGTTTCATAATGGCACCTCCTCTTTAACATTTAAATCATTATACTTCTTTAACTGATACTAGATGAGAAACTCTGTTGATCATGCCGCGAACAGTTGGATTGTCTTCCAAAACAACTGACTGACGAATCTTTCTAAGGCCTAGAGCTTGAACAGTTTTGCGCTGTTTTTCTAGTCTTCCGATCGTACTGCGCGTGAGGGTGATTTCTAATTTGTTAGCCATGTGCTTTCCCTCCTTATCCTAACAGTTCTTCTACAGACTTTCCACGAAGTTTCGCAACTTCTTCTGCACGTTTCAATCTGCTAAGGCCGTTAAGTGTTGCACGAACCATGTTGATTGGTGTGTTAGAACCAAGTGATTTAGAAAGGATATCTCCGATACCACCAAGCTCAAGTACCGCACGTACAGGTCCACCGGCGATAACTCCAGTACCTTCTGCAGCAGGCTTCATCAAGATGTTGCCGGCGCCGAATTCACCGATGATTTCATGTGGAATAGTTGTACCAACGATAGGTATAGTAATAAGATTTTTCTTCGCGTCTTCGATAGCTTTACGGATCGCTTCTGGTACTTCTTGTGCTTTACCAGTACCGAAACCTACATGGCCGTTTTTGTCGCCTACTACTACAAGAGCAGCGAAACGGAAACGACGACCACCTTTTACTACTTTAGCAACACGGTTAACCGTTACTACGCGTTCTTCAAGATCAAGTTTGTTCGGGTCAATTGTTGTACGCAAGTTGTGTCCCTCCTTTTTAGATTAGAATTTAAGACCAGCTTCACGAGCTGCGTCAGCCAATGCTTTAACACGTCCGTGGTAAAGGTAGCCTCCGCGGTCAAATACGATAGTTGTTACGCCAGCTTCTTTAGCACGGTTCGCAACTGCTTCTCCGACCTTTTGAGCTGCTTCCAAGTTGCTAGTGGATTCTAGGCTAAGGCTAGCATCCTTAGTAGAAGCACTCGCAAGTGTTTTACCAGTTGTATCATCGATCAACTGTGCGTAAATGTGCTTGTTAGAACGGAAAACGTTCAAACGAGGACGCTCAGATGTTCCTGAAATGCTTTTACGAACACGATTATGTCTTCTTTTACGCGTTTCGTTTTTTGCAACTTTTGTAATCATTCAGGTCACTCCTTTCTGGTTTAACGAAATGCCTTATTTCGCTGTTTTACCTTCTTTACGACGTACGAATTCGCCTTCGTAACGGATTCCTTTACCTTTGTAAGGCTCTGGAGGACGGATTGCACGGATGTTAGCAGCAACTGCGCCAACTGCTTCCTTATCGATACCTTTAACAACTACGCGAGTGTTAGCAGGAACTTCGATTTCAATACCATCACGGTGTTCAACTTCAACTGGGTGGGAATAACCAGCGTTGATCACGACTTTGTTGCCTTGTTTTGTAGCACGGTAACCTACACCAATGATTTCAAGAGCTTTCTCATAACCAGTGTGTACGCCTTGCACCATGTTTCCGATAACGGCACGAGTAGTACCGTGAAGAGCACGGTGTTCTTTGCTGTCAGATGGGCGTTCAACAGTAAGAACGTTCTCTTCGATTTTAATCACCATATCTTGGTGGAAAGTACGAGTCAATTCACCTTTAGGACCTTTGATAGTCAATGTGTTGTTATCGTTTTTGATTTCAACACCTGCAGGGATTTCAAGAATCTTTTTACCTACGCGGGACATATGTGCACCTCCTTACTTAATGTTATGGATTACCAAACGTATGCTAGCACTTCGCCGCCAACGGCTTGCTCACGTGCTTCTTTATCAGACAATACGCCTTTGGAAGTTGATACTACTGCGATACCAAGTCCGTTAAGAACGCGTGGGATCTCAGTTGATTTTGCGTAAACACGAAGACCAGGTTTACTGATACGTTTGATACCAGTGATAACACGCTCGTCGTTTTTACCATATTTCAAAAAGATGCGTAGAACACCTTGTTTGTCATCTTCTACGAATTCGTAGTCACGAATAAAGCCTTCACGTTTAAGGATATCAGCAACATCCTTTTTCAACTTGGACGCAGGAAGCTCCAGTTTTTCATGACGAACAGTATTTGCATTACGAATACGAGTTAGCATATCTGCGATAGGATCTGTCATAACCATTAATCATTACCTCCTTCCCTGATTTAGGGGATTACCAGCTTGCTTTTTTGACGCCAGGAATTTGACCTTTATAGGCTAGTTCACGGAAACAAATACGGCATAGTTTGAATTTACGTAGTACAGAGTGTGGACGTCCGCAACGTTCGCAGCGTGTATACTCTTGTACTTTAAATTTCTGTGGGCGCTGTTGTTTCGCGATCATAGATTTTTTAGCCACAATATTCCCTCCTTTTTACCTTTATTTTTGGAAAGGCATGCCTAGCTGAGTAAGTAGCTCACGAGCTTCTTCGTCAGTGTTGGCTGTAGTTACGATAACGATGTCCATTCCACGTACTTTGCTTACTTTATCGTAATTGATTTCTGGGAAGATTAGCTGTTCTTTAACACCTAGCGTGTAGTTTCCACGACCGTCAAACGCTTTGTTTGAGATACCACGGAAGTCACGTACACGTGGAAGGGAAACTGCGATTAGCTTTTGAAGGAATTCGTACATACGCTCTCCGCGCAATGTAACTTTCGCTCCGATTGGCATACCTTCACGAAGACGGAATCCAGCGATGGATTTCTTCGCTTTCGTGATGATTGGCTGCTGACCAGCAAGCAAAGCCAATTCCTCTACTGCAGAATCAAGTGCTTTTGAGTTTTGAACGGCGTCACCGACACCCATATTTACAACGATCTTTTCGATCTTTGGTACTTGCATAACAGATTTATAGCTGAATTTTTCCATTAGGGATGGAGAAATTTCACCTTGGTATCTTTGTTTCAATTCATTCATCGAGTAGCCCTCCTTTCAGAAGAAATTATTTATCGATAGCTTGACCGGATTTCTTAGCGACACGGACTTTTTTGCCGTCTTTCACTTCGTAGCCTACGCGAGTCGGCTCTCCAGTTTTCGGATCGATCAGCATTACGTTAGAAACGTGAATGGCTGCTTCGATTTCAAGGATTCCGCCTTGCGGGTTATCCTGGGAAGGTTTCGCGTGTTTTTTGACGATGTTTACGCCTTCGACAAGAACACGGTCTTTCTTCGGATAAGCTTCAAGGATGGTACCTTCTTTACCACGATCTTTACCAGTGATTACTTTAACTTTGTCACCTTTTTTAACATGCATGTGTACTGCACCTCCTTAACAAGGCATTAAGTGTTTTACAATACTTCAGGAGCAAGGGATACGATCTTCATGAACTTAGAGTCACGCAATTCACGTGCAACAGGTCCGAAGATACGAGTTCCTCTTGGGCTCTTGTCATCTCTGATGATAACAGCTGCGTTCTCATCGAATTTGATGTAAGAACCATCTTTACGACGAACGCCGCTTTTCGTACGTACGATTACTGCTTTCACAACTTCACCTTTTTTGACAACGCCACCAGGTGTTGCTTGTTTCACCGTACAAACGATTACGTCACCAATGTTAGCTGTTTTACGGCCAGATCCGCCTAGAACTTTAATAGTTAGGACTTCACGAGCACCAGAGTTATCAGCGACTTTCAAACGAGTCTCTTGTTGAATCATACGAGTGTTACCTCCCTTCGGAATCATTCCGAGCGATCTTTAATTAGATAATTACTGCTTCTTCTACTACTTCAACCAAACGGAAACGTTTCGTTGCGGATAATGGACGAGTTTCCATGATACGAACCAAGTCACCAGTTTTTGCTGTACCGTTTTCATCATGCGCTTTTAGTTTTTTAGAATACTTAACGCGCTTGCCGTACAGCTTGTGAGTTTTGTAGGTTTCAACAAGAACAGTGATTGTTTTATCCATTTTATCGGATACAACACGTCCAACGTAGACTTTACGATTGTTACGTTCACTCATGTCGCGAACCTCCTCTCGGAATTTAGTTATTTACGCTTAATTCTCTTTCACGAACAACTGTCTTCATGCGAGCAATTGTTTTACGGACTGTGCGAATACGTGCAGTATTCTCAAGCTGTCCAGTAGCTAATTGGAAGCGCAGGTTGAAAAGTTCTTCTTTAAGAGACTTAACTTTTTGTTCAATTTCGGCAGTGGTCAGTTCTTTGATTTCATTAGCCTTCATTGATTTCACCACCAATTTCTTCACGTTTTACGATCTTAGTTCTTACTGGCAGTTTATGAGAAGCAAGACGCAATGCTTCGCGAGCCACCTCTTCAGATACTCCAGCAATTTCGAACATGATCTTACCAGGTTTAGTTACAGCTACCCAGCCTTCAGGAGAACCTTTACCGGAACCCATTCGGACCTCTAGAGGTTTTTTAGTGTATGGCTTATCCGGGAAGATTTTGATCCATACTTTACCGCCACGTTTCATGTAACGAGTCATAGCGATACGGGCAGATTCGATTTGACGGCTAGTGATCCAAGCTGGATCAAGAGCTTGTAAACCATATTCACCAAAAGCGACTTCAGTACCGCCTTTTGCACGGCCATTCAATTTACCACGGTGTTGTCTACGATATTTTACGCGTTTAGGCATTAACATAATGCTTTTCCCCCTTCCTTATCGGTTGTTTTTAGTTGGAAGGACTTCGCCACGATAGATCCATACTTTAACGCCAAGCTTACCATAAGTTGTATCAGCTTCAGCTGTGCCGTAGTCGATGTCAGCACGTAGAGTATGAAGTGGAACTGTTCCTTCGCTGTAAGATTCTGCACGAGCGATATCTGCTCCGCCTAGACGACCGGAAACTTGTGTACGGATACCTTTGGCACCAGCACGCATTGCGCGTTGCAATGTTTGTTTCTGAGCACGACGGAATGAGATACGGTTTTCAAGTTGACGAGCGATGTTGTCTGCTACCAATTTAGCATCAAGATCTACACGTTTCACTTCTACGATGTTGATGTGAACACGTTTGCCAGTCAGGCTGTTCAATGCTTTACGAAGTGCTTCTACTTCAGAACCGCCTTTACCGATTACCATACCAGGTTTACCAGTATGAATAGAGATATTTACACGGTTAGCAGCACGTTCGATTTCCACTTTAGAAAGTGCAGCATCTTTCAAACGTTGTTCTAGATAATCACGAATTCTGATGTCTTCATGTAGCAAATCAGCGTAATCTTTGCCACCGTACCATTTGGATTCCCAGTCACGGATGACGCCGACGCGAAGACCTATCGGATGTACTTTTTGACCCACTGCTTAACCCTCCTTCTTTTCTGTAACAACCACTGTGATGTGGCTAGTACGTTTGTTGATTTGGCTTGCGCGGCCTTGAGCGCGTGGACGGAAACGTTTCAATGTAGCACCTTCGTTAACGAATGCTTCAGAGATAACAAGGTTATCCGTGTCCATTTCATAATTGTGTTCTGCGTTAGCAACTGCAGAACGAAGTACTTTCTCTACTGCCAATGATGCACCACGCTGAGTGTGACGCAGGATTGCAATAGCTTCTCCGACATTTTTTCCTCGAATTAAATCAACGACTAAGCGGACCTTACGAGGAGCAATGCGTACTGATTTTGCCATAGCTTTTGCTTGCATTTAGGATTGCCTCCCCTCTTAGCGTTTTGTTTTCTTGTCGTCGGCTGCGTGTCCTCTGTACGTGCGAGTTGGCGCGAATTCACCAAGTTTATGACCTACCATATCTTCAGTAACATAAACAGGTACGTGTTTGCGGCCATCATACACAGCGATTGTGTGTCCAACGAATGTTGGGAAAATAGTGGAACGACGGGACCAAGTTCTGATAACTTGTTTCTTGTCGTCTTCGTTCAATTTGTCGACTTTCTTTAGCAAATGGTCATCTGCGAAAGGTCCTTTTTTCAAACTGCGACCCATACATAAACCTCCCTTTGCGATATGGAGACGGGTGAGAATCCCCGCCTTGCTACCACATTATTTTTTACGCTTACGTACGATAAATTTATCGGACTGCTTGTTACGTTTACGTGTTTTATAACCAAGTGTCGGTTTACCCCAAGGAGACATTGGTGATTTACGTCCGATTGGAGCGCGTCCTTCACCACCACCGTGTGGGTGATCATTCGGGTTCATTACAGATCCGCGAACTGTAGGGCGTTTGCCTAACCAGCGAGAACGTCCTGCTTTACCAACTACGATTAGTTCATGTTCCAAGTTACCAACCTGACCGATTGTAGCACGGCAAGTACCTAGTACTAGGCGTACTTCACCAGAAGTTAGGCGTACAAGGACATATTTACCTTCACGGCCAAGGATTTGAGCTTGTGCACCAGCAGAACGAGCTAGCTGAGCACCGCGGCCTGGTTTCAATTCGATGTTGTGGATGATCGTACCAACTGGGATAGTAGCTAGCTGCATAGCATTACCTACTTTGAAGTCAGCACCTTCTCCAGAAAGGATCTCCGTTCCTACTTCCAAGCCTTTTGGAGCAAGGATGTAGCGTTTTTCACCATCTACATAGTGAATTAGAGCAATATTCGCAGTACGGTTTGGATCGTACTCGATTGTAGCAACGCGTCCTGGTATTCCATCTTTGTCGCGTTTGAAGTCGATGATACGGTATTGACGTTTGTGTCCGCCGCCTTGGTGACGTACTGTCAATTTACCTTGGTTGTTACGTCCGCCACGTTTGTGAAGCGGTGCAAGCAATGATTTCTCAGGCTTGTCAGTTGTAATTTCAGCAAAATCCGAAACAGACATATTACGACGTCCGTTAGTGGTCGGTTTATACTTTTTAATCGCCATCGTTGTTTCCCTCCTTCTCTATTATTTCTTAAACACCTTCGAAGAAGTCGATTTCTTTACTGTCTTCAGATAGTGTCACTACTGCTTTTTTACGGTCTGGACGGTATCCGCCGTAACGACCTTGACGTTTGAATTTACCTTTAAGGTTTTGAGTGTTCACTTGTTCCACTTTAACACCAAAGATTACTTCAACCGCTTGTTTGATTTCGATTTTGTTGGCACGTTTGTCAACTTCGAAAGTGTATTTCTTATCGACCATTAGGTCGGAAGAATGTTCCGTAATTACAGGGCGCTTAATAATATCACGTGGTTCTCTCATTATGCAAGCACCTCCCCTGCTTTTTCAGCTGCCTCTTTCGTCAAGATCAGCTTATCATGCGTAAGCAAGTCAAGAACGTTAACTTCGCTTTGTTTCAACACTTTAACGTTTTTAAGGTTGTTAGCAGAACGTGTGACAGTTTCGTCTCTGTCTGCAGTAACGATCAATACCTTTTTATCAACGTTAAGTGCATTAAGCATAGCAACGACATCTTTCGTTTTAGGAGCGTCGAATGCAAGGCTCTCCAATACTACGATGTTTTCTTCTTGTACTTTAGAAGATAGTGCTGATTTAAGCGCTAGACGACGAACTTTTTTAGGTAGTTTGTAGCTGTAGCTGCGTGGTGTCGGTCCGAAGACTGTTCCACCGCCAACCCATTGTGGTGAACGGATGGATCCTTGACGTGCACGGCCAGTACCTTTTTGACGCCATGGTTTTCTTCCGCCGCCTCGTACTTCAGAACGTCCTTTTACTTTATGCGTACCTTGACGCATGGAAGCACGCTGCATTAGTACTGCTTCGTGTAATACATGTGTGTGTGGCTCGATACCGAAAACGGAATCGTTCAATTCGATTTCACCGACTTGAGACCCGCTCTGGTTGAATAATGCTACTTTAGGCATGATATATCCTCCCTTCGTATTGTGAATTAGTTACCTTTAACGGCACTTGATACTTTCACGTAAGATTTTTTCGCACCAGGCACGTTACCTTTAACAAGGATAAGGTTGCGCTCAGCGTCAACTTTAACGATTTCAAGGTTTTGAACAGTAACTTGCTCTCCGCCCATTTGTCCTGGTAGTGCTTTACCTTTGAAAACGCGCATTGGGTCAATAACACCCATTGAACCTGGTCTTCTGTGGTAGCGGGAACCGTGTGACATAGGTCCGCGGGATTGGTTATGGCGCTTGATCGCACCTTGGAATCCTTTACCTTTAGAAGTACCTGTTACATCTACAACGTCTCCAGCTGCGAAAATCTCTACGCTAACCTCTTGCCCAACTTCGTGTTCGTCAAGAGCAGCGTCACGGAATTCACGAATGTAGCGCTTAGGTGTTGTGTTTGCTTTTTCAGCATGGCCCTTTGCAGGTTTGTTTGAGTTGTTTGCTTTCTGATCAGCAAAACCTAGTTGCAATGCGTTGTAACCGTCAGTTTCAACAGTTTTCTTTTGAAGAATTACGTTTGGTTCAGCTTGGATAACTGTTACAGCCTGAAGTTCACCAGATTCAGTGAAAAGCTGTGTCATGCCGATCTTGCGTCCCAAGATTCCTTTCGTCATCCGTTACACCTCCTATTTTGTGTAAAATTATAGTTTAATTTCGATGTCCACACCGGACGGTAAGTCAAGTCTCATCAAAGAATCGACTGTTTGCGGTGTAGGACTAACGATATCGATAAGACGTTTGTGAGTACGCATTTCGAACTGCTCACGAGAGTCTTTGTATTTGTGCACCGCACGTAGAATTGTGTATACAGATTTCTCTGTAGGAAGCGGGATCGGACCTGATACGTTCGCACCAGAGCGTTTCGCTGTATCTACGATTTTTTCTGCAGACTGATCCAGGATTCTGTGATCGTATGCTTTCAAACGGATTCTGATTTTCTCTTTTGCCATTATTTTCCCTCCTTTATCGCCCTTATTATTTAGGACATTCTCAGCGGAAATTAACTTGACCACCCTGCCATGGCAAAGGGGCCTGGTGTGCCAACAACCTCCCGCATCATCGCCTTTAAATGACCAACATTATAATTATATAGAAAAAACGCGGTCAATGCAAGTCTTATCTAAGTTTACAGCCTATTAAACTGCAATCCCCCATAAGATGACACTTTATGTATTATACATACCCAGCATAAGGTTTTCAAGTGATTTCAGCATTTTTTACATTTAACTGGTGCTGCCAATGTTTGGTCTGCTTGTATGCATAAAAAAAACAGACAGCACGTCTGCTGTCTGTTTCTTCTATATTGTTATATCAGCTTACGCTTCGATAACAGATACAACGCCTGATCCAACAGTACGTCCACCCTCACGGATAGAGAAACGAGTACCATCTTCGATAGCGATTGGAGAGATAAGCTCAACAGACATCTCTGTGTTATCGCCAGGCATTACCATTTCAGTACCTTCTGGAAGGTGAACTACGCCAGTTACGTCAGTTGTACGGAAGTAGAACTGTGGGCGGTAGTTAGTGAAGAATGGAGTGTGACGTCCACCTTCTTCTTTAGAAAGAACATAAACTTCAGCTTTGAACTTTGTGTGTGGAGTGATTGTACCTGGCTTTGCAAGTACTTGTCCACGGTTGATGTCATCACGTGATACACCACGAAGTAGCGCACCGATGTTGTCACCAGCTTCAGCGTAATCAAGAAGCTTACGGAACATTTCTACACCTGTAACAGTTGTTTTCTTAGGAGCTTCGTTAAGACCGATGATGTCAACTTCGTCACCGACTCTTACTTCACCGCGCTCAACACGGCCAGTAGCTACTGTACCACGACCAGTGATGGAGAATACATCCTCAACTGGCATCATGAATGGTTTTTCTTTGTCGCGTTCTGGAGTTGGGATGTACTCATCAACCGCATCCATAAGTTCGAAGATTTTCGCTTCGTAATCAGCGTCGCCTTCTAGCGCTCTAAGAGCAGAACCTTTGATAACTGGTACATCGTCACCAGGGAAGTCATATTCGCTTAGAAGATCGCGAACTTCCATTTCAACAAGCTCAAGAAGCTCTTCGTCGTCAACCATATCACATTTGTTAAGGAATACAACGATCGCAGGTACACCTACGTTACGGGAAAGTAGGATGTGCTCACGAGTTTGTGGCATTGGGCCATCAGCAGCAGAAACTACTAGGATAGCTCCGTCCATTTGTGCAGCACCAGTGATCATGTTTTTAACATAGTCAGCGTGACCTGGGCAGTCAACGTGTGCATAGTGGCGGGACTCAGTTTCGTACTCAACGTGTGCTGTAGAGATTGTGATTCCACGTTCTCTTTCTTCTGGAGCACCATCGATTTGATCGTAAGCCATAGCTTGACCAGAACCGGATTTCTTGTGAAGTACAGTTGTGATTGCTGCAGTTAGTGTTGTTTTACCATGGTCAACGTGTCCGATTGTACCAACGTTAACGTGGGATTTGGAGCGGTCGAATTTTTCTTTACCCATTAGTAATTCCTCCTTAAATATGGAAATATCTCATGTAATAGATAGTATGTTTCTTGTATACCGGAAACATGCGCACGCGCACGCATGCTTCCAATACAAGTTATACTTGATTACTGTCAAAAAATCAATTATTGACCAGCGTTTTTCTTGATAATTTCTTCTCCAACGCTTTTCGGCACTTCTTCATAGTGGTCGAATGTCATTGTGTAAGTTCCGCGACCTTGTGTGTTGGAACGCAACGCTGTTGCGTAACCGAACATTTCAGCAAGCGGCACGAATGCATTAACTACTTGAGCAGGCCCACGTGTATCCATACCTTCTACACGTCCGCGACGGGAAGTGATGTCTCCCATGATGTCTCCCATGTATTCTTCTGGGATGACAACTTCCACTTTTACAAGTGGTTCCAAGATGACTGGGTTACATTTGTTCTTAGCGTTTTTAAGCGCCATGGAAGCTGCAACTTTAAAGGCCATCTCGTTGGAATCGACATCGTGGTAGCTTCCATCAAATAGGGATGCTTTTACGTCGATTAGCGGATAACCAGCCAATACACCGTTTTCCATCGCTTCTTTGATACCAGCTTCAACAGATGGGATGTATTCACGAGGAACGACACCACCAACGATTTTGTTTTCGAACTCGAAACCAGCGCCTTCTTCGTTTGGCTCGAATTTGATCCAAACGTGTCCGAACTGACCGCGACCACCGGACTGACGTACGAATTTACCTTCGACTTCAGCAGCTGCACGGAATGTTTCGCGGTAAGCCACCTGTGGAGCACCTACATTTGCTTCTACTTTGAACTCGCGACGCATACGGTCAACGATGATATCCAAGTGAAGCTCACCCATACCGGAGATGATAGTCTGACCAGTTTCAGGGTTTGTTTCAGTTCTGAATGTAGGGTCTTCCTCAGCAAGTTTACCAAGGGCAACGGACATTTTATCTTGGTCCGCTTTTGTTTTAGGTTCGATCGCAACAGAGATAACTGGTTCTGGGAATACCATTGACTCAAGGATAACTAGAGATTTTTCATCACATAGCGTATCACCAGTCGTAGTATCTTTCAAACCAACTGCTCCTGCGATATCACCAGCGTAAACTTTGGAGATCTCTTCACGAGTGTTAGCGTGCATTTGCAGGATACGGCCTACGCGCTCACGCTTGTCCTTCGTAGAGTTTCTCACGTAAGAACCTGCTTCCAATGTACCGGAGTACACACGGAAGAAAGTAAGTTTACCAACGAACGGGTCAGTTGCAACTTTGAAAGCAAGTGCACTGAATGGCTCGCTGTCGCTGGATTTACGTACGATCTTCTCTTCAGTACCAGGAACGATACCTTCGATAGCTGGTACGTCAGTTGGTGCAGGCAAGTAATCGACAACACCGTCGATCAGAAGCTGAACACCTTTGTTTTTGAATGCTGAACCACAGAATACTGGGTAGAATTCAACAGATAGAGTCGCTTTACGAACAGCTTGTTTAAGCTCTTCGTTAGAGATCTCTTCCCCTTCAAGGTAGCGTTCCATAAGATCTTCATCTTGTTCCGCTACTGCTTCGATCAAGCTTGTGCGATATTCATCCACAAGATCTTGCATGTCAGCAGGGATTTCACGAGTCTCGTAATTTTGTCCAAGATCGTCAAGGTAGAAATGAGCTTCCAAAGTGATAAGGTCGATGATTCCTTCGAAATCATCTTCTGCACCGATTGGAAGTTGAATCGGGTGTGCATTCGCACCCAAACGTTCATGCATCGTTTTAACGGAGTAAAGGAAGTCTGCACCTGTTTTATCCATTTTGTTAACGAACACGATACGTGGTACACCGTAAGTTGTAGCTTGACGCCAAACTGTTTCAGTTTGCGGCTCAACACCGGATTGTGCATCAAGTACTGCTACCGCACCATCAAGTACGCGCAGGGAACGTTCTACTTCAACTGTGAAGTCTACGTGTCCTGGTGTATCGATGATGTTGATACGGTGGTTTTTCCATTGAGCAGTTGTTGCAGCGGATGTGATAGTGATACCACGCTCCTGCTCCTGCTCCATCCAGTCCATCTGAGAAGCACCTTCATGAGTTTCTCCGATTTTATGGATACGTCCTGTATAGAATAGAATACGCTCTGTTGCAGTTGTCTTACCGGCATCAATGTGAGCCATGATACCGATATTACGCGTATTTTCTAAGGAGAACTCTCTAGCCATGTGGTATTTCTCCTTCCTAGAGTGAAATTCAGATATATCTTACCAGCGGTAGTGAGCAAACGCTTTGTTCGCTTCCGCCATTTTATGCATATCTTCACGTTTTTTAACTGAAGCACCTGTGTTGTTGGAAGCATCAAGAATTTCGTTAGCAAGACGCTCTTCCATTGTTTTCTCGCCGCGTAGACGGGAGTAGTTAACAATGTAACGAAGACCTAGTGCTTGACGACGCTCTGGGCGTACTTCAACAGGAACTTGGTAGTTGGAACCACCTACTCGACGCGCACGTACTTCAAGTACAGGCATGACGTTTTTCATGGATTGTTCGAAAACCTCCATTGGTTCGTTTCCACTACGTTCTTTAACTAGTTCAAATGCTGCATAAAGAATCTTTTGTGCTTTACCGCGTTGTCCGTCAACCATGATTTGGTTGATCAAACGAGTTACCAATTTAGAGTTGTACAATGGATCTGGCAACACGTCACGTTTAGCAACAGGACCTTTTCTTGGCATATGTTCTCCTCCTTTCCGATGATGGTTATATTAGTTGAGTCTTATTTTTTAGGGCGTTTCGTACCATATTTGGAACGACCTTGTGCGCGGCCGTCAACACCTGAAGTATCAAGCGCACCACGTACGATATGGTAACGTACACCCGGTAAGTCTTTTACACGTCCGCCGCGGATCAAAACAACACTGTGCTCTTGCAAGTTGTGTCCGATACCAGGAATGTAGGCAGTAACCTCGATTCCGTTTGTCAAACGCACACGTGCATATTTACGCAATGCGGAGTTCGGTTTCTTCGGAGTCATTGTACCAACACGAGTACAAACACCACGTTTTTGTGGAGAAGACTGGTTAGTCAATGATTTCTTGAAACTGTTGTACCCTCTGTTCAATGCTGGAGAGTCAGATTTCTTTGTTTTGCTTACGCGACCTTTGCGTACTAATTGGTTAATAGTAGGCATGTTTTTTCCTCCTTTCAAAGCTTTTTGTAATACCACACATCCAGGTGGTTCATTTTTGGGCAAAAAACAAAGCTTTCACGAGCTGAGCTAGCATCAGCTGCGTCAAAACTATTTCTTAATCGCCACAGTAGCTGTCCCTACATCTATGCCACAAGCTTCACCTAGTCGCTTCATGGAATCGACTTGGATCGCTGGTATGCCTAATTCTTCTGCCAGCTTTCTCACCTGGCTGGTAATATGCTCGGCAGCGTCATCTGCAATGACAACTGAATTCACTTGGCCTTGCTTCATAGCCTTAAGTGTTTGTTTGGTTCCGATAACGATTCCCGCATTAGCTTGCGCTACTTTTTCATAAGACATATTCATATCCTCCAAAGTAAACAAGGAGAATCGGAAGCACCTTGAATATAGTATCACTCATATCAGCTGATGTCAATCACCTTCATGAGAGATTTACGGTGCTTCCGATATTTATTTAGTTTCCTTGTGTATTAGGGCACCGTTACGGTGTTACAGATTCGATTTCCTGGCCTTCTGTCATTTCTTCAGGTGTGTCAAGCTTCGCTTTGATCTTACGGTATTGCGGCATACCTGTACCGGCTGGGACAAGTTTACCGATGATGACATTCTCTTTCAAGCCGAGAAGCTCATCACGCTTACCTTTGATCGCTGCATCGGTAAGGACACGTGTTGTTTCCTGGAAGGAAGCAGCAGACAAGAAGGAATCCGTTTCAAGGGAAGCTTTCGTGATACCAAGCAATACTGGTTTACCGCTCGCTGGCTGGAAACCTTCTCGCAAGACTTCACGGTTTGCTTCTTTGAACTGATGGATCTCAAGAAGTGATCCTGGCAATACATCCGTTTGACCAGAATCGATGACGCGTACTTTGCGAAGCATCTGGCGAACCATTACTTCCACGTGTTTATCGCCGATTTCTACCCCTTGCATACGGTATACTTTCTGCACTTCTTTCAATAGATACTGTTGAACGCCGGCTACACCGCGGACACGAAGCAGTTCTTTCGGGTCGACAGAACCCTCTGTGAGTTCCTGCCCAGCTTCGATCGCGTCACCTTCAGCTACACGTAAACGTGCACCATATGGAGCTGTGTAAGTCTTCGTTTCGACCGTACCTTGAATCGTTACTTCTTGTTTTTCTTTTACATCATTGACCTCGATGACTGTACCCTTGATTTCAGAGATGACAGCCTGACCCTTAGGATTACGGGCTTCGAACAACTCCTGGATACGCGGCAAACCTTGTGTGATATCATCACCGGCTACCCCACCTGTGTGGAACGTACGCATTGTAAGCTGTGTTCCAGGCTCACCGATGGATTGTGCTGCGATGATACCGACTGCTTCGCCAACTTCCACGTCACTGCCAGTTGCAAGGTTGCGGCCGTAACATTTCTTACATGCACCATGTTTCGTGTTACATGTGAATACAGTACGGATGGCAACTTCTTCGATGCCTGCATCTACGATCTGTCTTGCTGTATCTTCATCGATCAATTCGTTTTTAGCGATGATCACGTTGCTTGTTTCAGGATGCTTCACATCTTCGAACGCAGTACGGCCTACAAGGCGGTCATACAACGGTTCGATCATTTCAGTTCCCTCAGTAAGCGCACGGACTCTCAAGCTGCGGTCCGTTCCGCAATCCTCTTCACGGATGATAACATCCTGCGCCACGTCAACAAGACGACGAGTCAAGTAACCGGAATCAGCAGTTTTCAGTGCTGTATCGGCTAGACCTTTACGCGCACCGTGTGTAGAGATGAAGTACTCTAGTACTGTCAGACCTTCACGGAAACTGGATTTGATCGGCAACTCGATGATCCGTCCGGCCGGGTTGGCCATCAAACCACGCATACCAGCAAGCTGCGTGAAGTTAGATGCGTTACCACGGGCACCAGAGTCACTCATCATGAAGATCGGGTTGCGGTTGCTCAAGGATTTCATCAGGCGCTCCTGGATGTCATCCTTCGCTTTGGACCAGATGGAAATGACACGGTCATAACGTTCTTCTTCCGTGATCAAACCACGACGGAACTGTTTCAGCACTTTATCCACACGGGATTGTGCTTCATCAAGGATTTCCGTTTTCTCTTTCAATACGACGATATCGGAGATACCAACCGTGATACCTGCTTTAGTCGAATAACTGAATCCAAGGTCCTTCATGCGGTCAAGCATTTTAGACGTTTCACTGATTTTGAAGCGTTTGAACACTTCGGCAATGATATCGCCCAGGAAGCCTTTTTTGAACGGGGAGATAATATCGCGTTTTGCGATCTCCTCTTTGATATTCGCACCCTTCTCGACGAAGTAGTGTGCAGGTGTTTTTTCTTCCAAGTTCTCGCGAGTTGGTTCGTTCATGTATGGGAACGAGCTCGGCAAGATTGTATTGAAGATAAGTTTACCTACTGTTGTAAGCAGGATTTGATTGTTTTGCTCTTCAGTGAATGTTTCGTTGTTCAATGAACCGGCATCCACTGCTACACGAGTGTGCAAGTGTACATAGCCGTTCTGGTAAGCAAGCATTGCTTCGTTGACATCTTTGAAGACTTTACCTTCGCCAATCGCATCTTCACGCTCAAGAGTAAGGTAGTAGTTACCTAGTACCATATCCTGGGATGGTGTTACGACTGGTTTACCATCTTTCGGGTTCAAGATGTTCTGCGCAGCAAGCATAAGGATACGTGCCTCTGCTTGAGCTTCAGCGGATAAAGGTACGTGGACTGCCATCTGGTCACCATCGAAGTCAGCGTTGTATGCTGTACATACTAGCGGGTGAAGACGGATCGCACGGCCTTCTACCAATGTCGGTTCGAATGCCTGGATACCCAGTCGGTGAAGCGTAGGTGCACGGTTTAAGAGTACTGGATGCTCACGGATAACTTCTTCGAGTACATCCCATACTTCCGGATGCAAACGTTCGATTTTCCGTTTTGCAGATTTGATATTATGCGCAAGACCTTTTTCAACCAATTCTTTCATGATGAATGGTTTGAATAGCTCAAGTGCCATTTCTTTCGGAAGACCACACTGATACATCTTCAGATGCGGACCTACGACGATTACGGAACGTCCGGAATAGTCTACCCGTTTACCAAGCAAGTTCTGACGGAAACGTCCTTGTTTACCCTTCAGCATATGAGAAAGAGATTTCAATGGACGGTTACCAGGACCTGTGACAGGACGACCGCGGCGTCCGTTATCGATCAACGCATCAACCGCTTCCTGCAGCATGCGTTTTTCGTTTTGAACGATGATGCTAGGCGCACCAAGGTCCAAAAGACGCTTCAGACGGTTGTTACGGTTGATAACACGGCGATAAAGGTCGTTCAAGTCAGATGTAGCGAAACGTCCGCCATCAAGCTGTACCATCGGACGAAGCTCTGGAGGGATGATCGGAAGTACATCCAATACCATCCAAGAAGGTTCGTTACCGGAATGACGGAATGCTTCCATTACTTCCAAGCGTTTGATCGCACGTGTTCTGCGCTGACCCTGTGCTGTTTTCAATTCTTCGCGAAGTGCTTCCACTTCTTTTTCCAAGTCGATGTCGGAAAGAAGCTTGCGAATCGCTTCTGCACCCATTTGAGCTTGGAATGTATTACCGTATTTTTCACGATAGAGGCGGTATTCTTTCTCAGAAAGAAGCTGCTTCTTCTCAAGTGCTGTATCACCAGCATCTGTCACGATGTACGCTGCGAAGTAAATGACTTCTTCCAGTGCACGAGGAGACATATCCAATACAAGACCCATACGGCTTGGAATACCTTTGAAGTACCAAATGTGAGACACAGGAGCTGCTAGCTCGATGTGTCCCATACGCTCACGGCGTACTTTGGCTTTGGTGACTTCCACGCCGCAGCGATCACATACGACGCCTTTATAACGGACGCGTTTGTATTTACCGCAATGACATTCCCAGTCCTTTTGAGGACCGAAGATGCGCTCGCAGAACAAACCATCTTTTTCAGGCTTCAACGTACGATAGTTAATCGTTTCCGGCTTTTTAACTTCTCCATAAGACCAAGATCGAATCTTATCAGGTGAAGCCAAACCTATTTTCATAAACTCAAAATTATTTACATCTATCAAGGGGCCTACCTCCCTTTTAGTATCCCGTTACTGCCCTGCAGTCGATGTTTGGGCGCTTAGCCTTCCTGTACATCAAGGTTGATGCGGTCAGGTGCTTGCGTCTCGTCTTCATCTTCAAGTTCACGCATTTCTACTTCTTCTTCGTCGCCGTTTAGGATCTTAACATCCATACCAAGACTCTGAAGCTCTTTAATCAATACTTTGAATGATTCTGGTACACCAGGTTCTGGTACGTTATCACCTTTGACGATGGATTCATATGTTTTAACACGTCCAACCACGTCATCGGATTTAACTGTAAGAATCTCTTGCAGGGTATATGCTGCACCGTATGCTTCAAGTGCCCAAACCTCCATCTCACCGAAACGCTGTCCACCGAATTGTGCTTTACCACCAAGCGGCTGCTGCGTAACAAGTGAATAAGGACCTGTAGAACGTGCATGCAGCTTGTCATCAACCATGTGCGCAAGCTTGATCATGTACGATACACCGACAGAAACGCGGTTATCGAAAGGTTCACCGGATCTTCCATCATAAAGGATCGTTTTCGCATCACGAGGCATACCCGCTTCTTCAAGCGTTTCCCATACATCTTCTTCACGCGCACCATCAAATACTGGTGTTGCAACGTGGATACCCAATGCACGAGCTGCCATACCCAAGTGAAGCTCAAACACCTGTCCGATGTTCATACGAGATGGTACCCCTAGTGGGTTAAGCATGATATCGACTGGTGTGCCATCCGGCATGAACGGCATATCCTCTTCTGGAAGGATCTTAGAGATAACACCTTTGTTACCGTGACGTCCGGCCATCTTATCCCCTTCAGAAATCTTACGTTTCTGAACGATATAAGCACGTACAAGCTGGTTTACACCTGGAGGTAACTCATCGCCATCTTCACGGTTGAAGATCTTGACATCCAATACAATACCGCCAGCACCGTGAGGTACACGAAGGGATGTATCACGAACTTCACGAGCTTTCTCACCGAAGATCGCATGCAATAGACGTTCTTCTGCAGATAGTTCCGTCACACCTTTAGGCGTCACTTTACCAACTAGCAGATCACCATCGGAAACCTCGGCACCAACACGGATGATTCCGCGTTCATCAAGGTTCTTCAGTGCGTCTTCCCCTACGTTCGGGATATCGCGTGTGATTTCTTCTGGTCCAAGCTTCGTATCACGTGCTTCAGACTCATATTCCTCGATATGGATGGATGTGTACACATCGTCCTTCACAAGACGCTCACTCATGATGATGGCATCCTCGTAGTTGTAACCTTCCCATGTCATGAAGGCAACAAGTACGTTACGGCCAAGCGCAAGCTCTCCGTCCTGCATGGAAGGTCCATCAGCAAGGATTTCGCCTTTAGTCACACGGTCGCCGACACTTACGATCGGACGCTGGTTATAGCAAGTTCCTTGGTTGGAACGATTGAATTTCTGTAAACGATAGCGATCAGTATCGCCTTTCACTTCACTGCCGCCGACTTCCGTTACACGGCGCACGATGATTTCTTTCGCTTCAACGCGCTCCACGATACCTTCAGCACGGCAAATGACAGCTGCACCGGAGTCTTTACCGGATACATATTCCATACCAGTACCTACGATCGGTGCTTCAGGCTGCATCAACGGTACTGCTTGTCGCTGCATGTTCGCACCCATCAGTGCGCGGTTGGAGTCATCATTTTCCAAGAACGGGATACATGCTGTCGCAGCAGAAACAACCTGTTTCGGTGATACGTCCATATAGTCGATACGTTCACGGGATACGATTGTGTTCTCTTCACGGAAACGAGCAACGACTTCTTCGTTTACGAAGCCGCCATCTTCTGTCAGCGGAGAGTTTGCCTGTGCGATGACATAGTTATCCTGCTCATCGGCAGTAAGGTAATCGATATGTTCCGTTACAAGGTTTGTCTCCGGATCGACACGACGGTAAGGCGTCTCGATGAAGCCGAATTTATTCACTTTCGCATAAGTGGAAAGGGAGTTGATCAAACCGATGTTCGGACCCTCTGGTGTTTCGATCGGACACATTCTTCCATAGTGGGAATAGTGTACGTCACGAACTTCGAAACCAGCACGTTCCCGAGTCAAACCACCAGGTCCCAAAGCAGAAAGACGACGTTTGTGCGTCAATTCACCAAGCGGGTTTGTCTGGTCCATGAACTGGGAAAGCTGAGAGCTTCCGAAGAACTCTTTGATGGATGCAATCACTGGACGGATATTGATCAGCTGCTGCGGTGTGATGGCGGATGTATCCTGAATGGACATACGCTCGCGCACAACACGTTCCATACGGGAAAGACCAATACGGAATTGGTTTTGCAGCAATTCACCGACAGAACGCAATCTTCTGTTACCCAAGTGATCGATGTCATCTGTGTCGCCAACTTCATACAATAAGTTGAAGAAGTAACTTACTGCTGCCACGATGTCAGCAGGATCAAGGTTCTTCACGCTGTCGTCGACTGTAGCGTTACCAGTGACGTTCAACGTACGTTCGCCTTCTGGATCAGTCGGGTCGACGATTTTGATTGTCTGAACCATGATTGGATCTTGCACTACACCATCATGCGGTTCAAGGATGTTCTCACCGAACTTGCCATTTGTACCGTCAAGATGAGGAAGGATCTTATCAAGCAGACGGCGATCTAGCTTATCGCCTTTTTGTGCAAGTACTTCGCCAGTCTCTTCATCGACGATTGGCTGCGCCAATGTCTGGTTGAACAGACGGTTTTTGATATGAAGTTTCTTGTTCATTTTATAACGGCCTACATGCGCCAAGTCATAACGTTTTGGATCGAAGAAGCGGGAAACAAGCAAGCTCTTCGCATTCTCCACTGTAGGCGGCTCGCCCGGACGAAGACGCTCATAGATTTCAAGCAATGCTTTCTCGGTAGTTTCCGTGTTATCTTTTTCCAATGTGTTGCGCAGGTACTCATTCTCACCTACAAGGTCGATGATTTCCTGATCACTTCCGAAACCAAGTGCACGAAGCAGCACAGTGATAGGAAGTTTACGCGTACGGTCGATACGGACATGGACTACATCCTTAGCATCCGTTTCAAATTCAAGCCATGCGCCACGGTTAGGAATAACAGTCGCTGTGTGGCCGCGTTTTCCGTTTTTGTCAACTTTTTCACTGAAATAAACACTAGGGGAGCGAACAAGCTGTGATACGATAACGCGTTCAGCACCGTTGATGATGAACGTACCTGTATCTGTCATCAATGGGAAGTCACCCATGAATACTTCTTGTTCTTTCACTTCGCCTGTCTCATTGTTCAACAAGCGGACTTTCACGCGAAGCGGAGCGTTATAGGTAACGTCTCTTTCTTTCGCTTCATCTACTGGATATTTCGGTTCGCCAAGGCTATAGTCGACAAATTCCAGCGATAAATTACCCGCGAAATCCTCGATCGGGGAAATATCCTGGAACATCTCTCGTAATCCTTCTTCTAAGAACCATTCATAAGAAGCGGTTTGAATCTCGATAAGATTCGGTAACTCTAGCACTTCACTAATACGTGCATAGCTTCTGCGCTGGCGGTGTCGTCCATACTGAACTACTTGACCTGTCAACAGCTTCACCCCTCAAATCAAACATTAGTAATGTATTCAAGCTGCAATCTTGGAGACTGCAGTAAATCAACATCCTGCAGCAGAATTACCCTGCTGTGATCCACATTTTCGACCGACCTTTTCGGATGAAGGTCTGCCTTAATTGCCGGAAATCCGATTGACTTTCCAAGCAATAAATTATATATTGTAGCTAACATAAATGAATCGCCGCAATATTTGCATTGTTCACATCTTCTGTTTACATAGAAAAGCATTCGCATAAATACGAATGTAATGTGAATGTTGTAATGAAACGGGCTTTCCTTCCTGTTTAACAAAAATCAGAAAGTGGTATAGATTCAACAGCATGACATCTCGGCTGTCCTTCCTGCGCCGCCTATAAGCTAAAAGCGAAAAAGGTTTTTTCATAAAAACCGTTAAAAATTCAGCTTGCTAGCTCCTCCGAATGGCGACAAAACCCTGATCATACATATTTAGATAATATCGACGAAGACAAAACATAATATTGATAGCAGTCTTGCCAAACGGCCGACAGTTTAAACACGATTCTCCAAGAAAATTAGAATCCTCTCCGAGTATCGTTATCTATTGGCATTTTACAATACTACCACAAGCTTTTATGCGAGTCAATCTTTTTTGGCCAGCAGAATATAATAGCCTTTTTCTTTTTTCACGATTTCACATGAACCAAAGAGCTGATTCAATTTTTCCTGAGCAGATGGGGCACCTTGTTTCTTTTGAATGACAACCCAGAGCTCTCCTTGAGGAAGCAGCGCCTGATAGCTCTCTTCAAAAATCTGATGTACAACCTTCTTGCCTGCCCGGATTGGAGGGTTGGTGACAATTGCCGCGAATTTGCGGTCCGAAAAAGCGGTTAAGCGATCACTCACATAAAATTGTGTGTTATCAGCTCCATTTGCTTCCGCATTCTGCTTTGCTAGTGATACAGCCCGTTCATTGACATCACTCATCAAAATACTACGCTCCGTGAATGCTTTTGCAAATGATATACCTATCGGTCCATATCCACAGCCAAGATCCAGTATATCTCCTTCTATTTCTGGTTCCCTGAAGATATCAATCAAAACCCTGGACCCGAAATCCACTTCTTTTTTGGAAAATACCCCGCTATCCGATGTGAATACAAGTTCATGGCCTTTCAAAGTGAATCGCCATGTAGCAGGAGCACTTTTGGATTGCGGCTGATTGGTATAATAATGATCCGACATAATTGGTCACCTTCTTTTTTTCGAGATCCATCCACGATTGCCTTTGGAGAAATAGATAAAAGGAAAGCTCGCCCGAGGGCGAGCTTTCTTGTTATTACTTAACTTCTACAGAAGCTCCAGCTTCTTCAAGTTTAGCTTTAAGTTCTTCAGCATCAGCTTTAGAAACGCCTTCTTTGATGTTTCCAGGAGCGTTATCTACAAGATCTTTAGCGTCTTTAAGACCTAGGCCAGTTGCTTCGCGTACAGCTTTAACAACTTTGATTTTAGAAGCGCCAGCGCTTGTAAGAACAACGTCAAATTCAGTTTTCTCTTCAGCAGCTTCAGCAGCTCCGCCACCTGCAACAGCTACAGGAGCTGCAGCAGTAACGCCGAATTCTTCTTCGATAGCTTTAACAAGATCGTTCAATTCTAGAACGGACATACCTTTAATCTCTTCAATGATTGTCTCTTTAGACATGATATTTCCTCCTTGGGGAATGTTTTATTTTGTTTGGAAGTCTCAGGCTGCCTTAAGCGCCTTGCTCTTCTTTTTGTTCTGCGATTGCTTTCGCAGCGTATGCGAAGTTGCGAACTGGTGCTTGAAGCACGCTAAGCAACATAGAAAGCAAACCTTCGTAGTTCGGTAGATCTGCAAGTTCTTTGATTTGCTCTACAGAAGCCACGTTGCCTTGGATGACACCAGCTTTGATTTCTAGCGCTTCGTTCTTTTTCGCGAAGTCGTTCAAGATCTTAGCAGGAGCGATTACATCTTCGTTAGAGAATGCAATAGCAGTCGGGCCTGTCAAGTTCTCGTCTAATTCTGTCAAACCAGCAACTTCAGTAGCACGGCGAGTCAATGTGTTTTTGTAAACTTTGAAATCCACACCAGCTTCACGAAGCTGTTTACGAAGTTCAGTTACCTCAGAAACAGTAAGACCGCGGTAGTCTACTACGATTGTAGATTGGCTCGCTTGGAATTTCTCAGCGATTTCCGTTACAACCTGTTGCTTTTGTTCGATGATCTTGGACATATGTTCCACCTCCTGTTAGCTTGTTCACCATTATACCTGGAGTTAACATGAAAAATGCCTCCATTCGACATGGAGGCATGATCACAAGGAACAGTCGGAACAGACTGCCTTTATATCTCACACACCTCGGCAGGAGATTAAGCCCTGGTGGGCACCTGCTGTCTTAGGTATAACGTTTATTAGGTTTTAACCACAGTTGATTATATAGTGTTTCCAATTAGATGTCAACAGACAATTAACGGAATGGTGCTACGTCAACTTTGATTCCAGGACCCATAGTAGAAGCGATTGCTACGTTCTTCATGTAAAGGCCTTTGGAAGCTTGCGGTTTAACTTTAATAAGTTGTTCGATCAATGCAACAAGGTTTTCTTCCAATTTCTCTTCAGAGAAGGAAGCCTTACCGATTGGTACATGAACGTTGGACTGTTTGTCAACGCGGTATTCAACTTTACCAGCTTTGATTTCCTGGATAGCTTTTTCTACGTCGAATGTAACAGTTCCGGTTTTCGGGTTCGGCATAAGACCTTTTGGTCCTAGCACACGGCCCAATTTACCAACTTCAGCCATCATGTCCGGAGTTGCGACGATAACGTCGAAATCGAACCAGCCTCCGTTGATTTTCGCGATTAGATCTTGTTCGCCAACGAAGTCAGCACCAGCAGCTTCCGCTTCTTTTGCTTTATCGCCTTTAGCGAACACCAATACACGTTGGGATTTACCAGTACCGTGCGGCAATACCATTGCGCCACGGATTTGCTGGTCAGCTTTCTTAGGGTCTACTCCCAAACGGAAAGCCGCTTCGATTGTTTCGTCAAATTTAGCAGTAGCAGTCTTTTTGACAAGCTCAACAGCTTCTTTTACTTCGTACAATGCAGTACGATCAACAAGCTTAAGTGCTTCTTGTTTCTTTTTGCTTTTTACAGCCATTTCCTTTTCCTCCTCGGATTGTGGTTTTAACGGTAGGACCTCCCACTTGTTAAAGCGGAGCGGACGAGCGTCCGCTGACAGCCGGGAAATGCCGGCTTTTAAAAAGGCTGCGAAATGGTATACTCCATTCACGCAACCTCGTCAGTTTCTATGATTGAATCAGGATTAGTCTTCGATGACAATTCCCATACTGCGAGCAGTACCTTCAACCATACGCATTGCTGATTCAACGTTTGCAGCATTCAAGTCAGGCATTTTGGATTCCGCAATCTCTTTTACTACATCGCGTTTAACTGTAGCAACTTTGTTACGGTTCGGTTCGCCTGAACCTGATTCGATACCAGCTGCTTTCTTAAGCAAGACTGCAGCAGGCGGAGTTTTAGTGATGAATGTAAATGAACGGTCTTCGAATACCGTGATTTCAACTGGAATGATCAAGCCAGCTTGCTCTTGCGTGCGGGCGTTAAATTCCTTACAGAATCCCATGATGTTCACACCTGCTTGACCTAGTGCCGGTCCAACTGGTGGAGCTGGATTCGCTTTAGCTGCAGGGATCTGCAATTTTACAACTTTGATTACTTTTTTAGCCACGAGACACACCTCCTTAAGTCCGTGATGTGGTAATAGGGTTTCTCACCCTCCCACTCAACATGTCTGTATAGCTATATATTATAGGCTATAGTCATTAACATTAAGATTCTAGCATTTATTTTCAAACAATGCAAGGGGCTTCCAGATAAATTCCGGATGCGGAATTATAATTTCTCGATTTGGGAGAAATCAAGCTCTACAGGTGTTTCCCGACCGAACATATTCACATGGACTTTGACTTTCTGTTTATCCATATCGATATTTTCAATCGTTCCGGTAAAGTCATTGAACGGTCCATCCGTGACGCGGACACTTTCCTTCTCTTCGAAATCGAATTCTGTCAGTGTCTCTTCCATACCCATCCGTTTGAGGATCACTTCGACTTCTTCCTCCAAAAGCGGTGTGGGTTTGGATCCTGAACCAGTGGATCCGACGAAACCAGTTACGCCTGGTGTGTTTCGAACCACATACCAAGAATCATCGGTCATGACCATTTCTGTCAACACGTAACCAGGGAAGACTTTCTTCATCGCTGTTTTACGTTTACCGTTCTTGATTTCCGTCTCTTCGTCCTCTGGAACGACGACGCGGAAGATCTTATCTTCCATTCCCATGGAATCGAGTCTTTTCTCAAGGTTGGCTTTTACTTTATTTTCATATCCAGAATAGGTGTGTACGACATACCATCTTTTTTCCATGCTGTCAGGACAAACGCTTGTCCTTCCCTCCCTTTGGTTTAGTTATTGTCGATACTGGGCAAAAAGACCAATTTAAAAAACCCGTACGAAACGGGTTTTTTCTACGAGCAATATTTAATATCATTATAGCATATATCAGCGGGCATTATTCAAAAGAATAAATTTAAAATCTCAGAGATCCCTAAATCAACTAAACCGAAGAATATAGCAGCAAACACGACAGTCAAAACTGTTACCACTGTATATCGATATAGCTCTTTACCAGTTGGCCAGCTAACTTTCTTCATCTCTTTAGAGACATTCTTCAAAAATGTAACAGGATTCATGGTACTACCCCCAAACTTTCGCCGACAGGCATTGTTGTCTATTTTGTCTCCCGATGCACTGTATGCTTGTCGCATCGTTTGCAGAATTTCCTAGTCTCTAAGCGCTGTGATTGATTTCCACTTTTAGCAGTGGAATAGTTGCGGCTCAAGCATTCCGAGCACGCCAAAGTAATAGTTTTACGCAAAAATCTCCACCCTCTCGGGTATTTTGACACAATTTTACTGTAGCACGCATGAAATGGGTTGTCAACGCAGCTATAACGTCACTTCGCTGATCTCAAGATATCGCTCGAGCTTTCGCTTCACTCGCTGCAAAGCGTTATCGATAGATTTGACATGCCGCTTCAATTCCTCAGAAATCTCTTGATAAGATCTGCCGTCCAGATAAAGAGCCAATACTTGTCTCTCCAATTCACTGAGCAGCTGCGCCATTTTCTCCTCCATGTCGAGGAAGCGCTCCTGGTTGATCAGGACATCTTGCGGATCTCCCGCTTTTGAACTGACGATGATATCGAGCAGTGTCCTGTCGGATTCCTCGTCATAGATAGGCTTGTCCAGCGAAACATAAGAATTGAGCGGAATATGCTTCTGTCTGGTCGCTGTCTTGATCGCTGTGATGATTTGCCTTGTCACACAGAGTTCGGCGAATGCTTTGAAAGAAGCAAGCTTCTCCCCGTTAAAATCACGAATGGCCTTATAAAGGCCGATCATCCCTTCCTGGACAATGTCTTCCCGGTCGGCTCCAATCAGAAAATACGTACGAGCTTTCGCCCTGACAAAATTTCGATACTTGTTAATCAGAAAATCTAGGGCATCAACATGACCTGCTTTAACTAAATCTACAAGAACACTATCTTCCATCACTGCGTAATCCTGGTCTTCTATCCGCTGTTTGACGATTGTCACTTAAGGAATCCCCCTGACCATATATACCGCGAATTTATAGGGTCATTATACAGGCGGTCCAAATAACCGTCAATATACTACTTTGGCTATTTCTTCCTTCTGCGCCATGCTTCGAGCATATCCCGCACTTCCGGTTTCAGGGGGATTTTTGGCTGAAATTGTCGACTATTGTATCCTTCGATTTCCTCGTCGATCTCCCGCTCGATCTGCTTGATTTCCAGATATAGTTCCCTGGACGATTTACGGAGTGCACCTTGCCCAAATATAGTGCGCTGCTCGGCATAATCGCTTGTTGCGACGTAGACTTGTGTTTTTACATTTTTCAACGTTTTAATCAATTTTTCGATACGGTCATCCGCCGTCTCTTTTTCTTTCGTATAAACAACTTCAACTTTAAAGTTTTCGTATTTTTTTTCTAAACCTCTTACATGGTACGCATCAAACACGATGATGACGCGGTGACCTGTGTAAGCTTGATACTCAGCCAGCTTTTCGATCAGCAGCCGGCGTGACTGTTCAAAATCCGTGTCGCGGAGTGCATGCAGTTCTTCCCATGCCCCGATGACGTTATAGCCATCGACCACCAATATGACCATGTTTATTCTCCCAGCGGATGACGCTGACGATTGACTTCATACATAAGCAGGCTAGCCGCGACACTAGCATTGAGGGAAGTTACTTTACCAGTCATCGGCAATGAGACTGTCCAGTCGCACTTCTCCCGGACAAGCCGGCTGATGCCCTTGCCTTCATTTCCGATGACGAGGGCGATCGCTCCCACTGCATCAAGACGGCGATAATCAATCGCACCTTCTGCCGCTGTACCAGCAACCCATACATTCCGCTCCTTCAAATGATCGATCGTTTGTGCCAGGTTCGTCACGCGTGCCACCGGGATATATTCGATTGCCCCGGCGGAAGTCTTGGCAACTGTAGCAGTCAAGCTGACTGAACGACGTTTCGGTATGATGACACCATGGGCGCCGACTGCATCTGCAGTTCGCAGGATGGACCCAAGGTTGTGCGGGTCTTCCATTTCATCAAGGATGATGAAAAACGGCTCCTCCCCACGCTCCTTTGCTACGCGGAATAAGTCATCCACCGTGCTGTACTCATAAGCTGCAACCGAAGCAACAATCCCTTGGTGCGCCCCCTCGATTAATTGATCCAATTTTCTTTTCGGTACTTTCTGGACGATTGTACCGCTTGCTTTCGCCAGTTCCTGAATCGACTGCCATGTTTTTGGCTGAAGATGCTCTGAAACCATGATTTTATTGATTGAACGGCCGGACCGCAATGCTTCCGTGACTGGGTTCTTCCCGATTATCCATTCATCTGCCATGCTGTTGACTCCTTTCTTCCACATGTGTGATAGCCGCTTCTATAAGGGCCTCGAGACGATCTGTATCTTCCAGCAAATAATGATACCCTATAAGCGCTTCAAAGCCTGTACTATATCTGTAAGTCTGCACATCCGTATTTTTAGGGACCGTACCTGATTTGGCATTACGCCCTCTCCGAAAGACTGCCTGTTCTTCCTCCGACAGCATGTCCTTCTCAAGCCAATCATGCATCACCTTCGCTTGCGACTTGGCAGAAACGAAGGTGACTGCTGCGTGATGCAGCTGGTTTGGTTTGACTTCTCCCTTTTGCAGAAGATGTCTGCGGACATAGATCTCATATACAGCGTCCCCCATATAAGCAAGCGCCAGACTTTTCATTTGTTTCACGTCCATGTTTTAGCCTCTTTTCCAGCGCGTACCTTGCGATGTATCCTCCAGGATGATGTTTTTCTCCTTAAGCAGATCGCGAATACGGTCCGCTTCCTGGAAATCGCGATTTTTGCGGGCTTCCACTCGCTGCGTGAGCAAATCTTCAATTTCATCATCCAATAATTCTGTTTCAGCAGCAAAAGTGATACCGAGCACGCCGCCGAGTTCTTCGAATGCTTTGGTGAAGGATTCGATGACTTGTTCGGATGTTTGTTCCTGCTGCAAGTAGACGTTCGCTTCCTTCGCTAAATCAAACAAGACGGATACAGCATTGGCTGTGTTGAAATCATCATCCATCTCTTCTTCAAATCGGGCTGTGAGCCCTTGGATCGTCGCTGTCACATCATTCGCATTACCATCTTGGTTCGTGCTGGCAGCTTTTCGATGCTGCAAGTTATCATAGGCATTCTTGATTCGTGCCAATCCTGTTTTTGCACTCTCCAGCAATTCATCCGTGAAATTGATCGGGTTGCGGTAATGTACGCTCAGCATGAAGAATCGCAATACTTGCGGATCATGCTGCTTGATCAAGTCATGCGCCAGGATGAAGTTGCCAAGTGATTTGGACATTTTCTCGTTATCGATATTGATGTGTCCGTTATGCATCCAATAGTTCGCAAAAGACTTACCATTAAGTGCTTCAGATTGCGCTATCTCATTTTCATGATGCGGGAAAGTGAGATCTGTTCCGCCAGCATGGATATCGATCGTATCACCAAGGTGCTTCTTCACCATAGCCGAGCATTCGATATGCCAGCCCGGGCGTCCTTCACCCCATGGTGTTTCCCAAGAGATTTCACCTGGCTTCGCATTTTTCCATAAAGCGAAATCAAGTGGATCATCCTTTTGCTCGCCGACACGAATGCGGGCACCTGAACGCAATTCATCGATGGACTGGTGAGATAACTTACCATATCCATCAAAAGCTCTTGTACGGAAATAAACGTCACCTTCCGATACATAGGCATAGCCTTTGTCGATCAGCCCTTGGACGAAATCGATGATCTCTCCCATACTATCCGTAACGCGCGGGTGAAGTGCTCCTTCCTTCACTCCCAGCGCAGATGTATCTTCCTTATAGGCTTGGATGAATTTCTCTGCTACCGCATATACATCTTCACCCATTTCTTTTGCCGCATTGATGATTTTGTCATCCACATCGGTGAAGTTCATCACGTAATTCACATCATATCCGCGGTATTCCAAGTAACGGCGCACGGTATCGAATACAATCGGCGGCCTTGCGTTCCCGATATGAATGTAGTTATATACAGTAGGTCCGCATACGTACATGCTTACCTTACCTTCTTCAATCGGAACGAATGGTTCCTTTTTCCGGCTCAATGTATTATAAATTTTTACCGACATGCTGCGTCTCTCCTTTGGCAGCGGCTAGTTCCCGCTGCAGTTCTTTTATTTCTTCTTCCATTTTCCTTAGTTTCTCCGCAACTGGATCTGGCAAATCCTGATGATTGAGGTCTCTTCTGATACGCTCCCCATCTTTGATGACGACACGCCCAGGGATGCCGACGACTGTCGAACATTCCGGAACATCATGCAAGACGACCGACCCTGCACCTATCTTCGAATTGGCTCCGATCGTGATCGAACCCAACACTTTTGCACCTGTTGCAATGAGCGCATTATCTTTGACAGTCGGATGCCGTTTGCCTTTTTCCTTCCCTGTGCCTCCCAAAGTCACACCTTGGAAGATCGTAACATTGTTGCCGATTTCGCATGTTTCCCCGATGACGACACCCATACCGTGATCGATGAAGAAACGCCTGCCAATGGTTGCTCCCGGATGTATCTCAATACCGGTGAAAAAACGACTCACTTGTGAAACAGTGCGGGCAAGGAAGTAGAATTTATGCTTATACAATTGGTGAGCGAACCGATGTGCCCAAACAGCATGCACGCCGGAATACGTAAGGATGACTTCCAAATATGTCCGCGCGGCAGGATCTTGGTCGAATACAACCATGACATCTTCTTTCAGCATCTTGAAAAATCCCATTTTCTCCTCCCTTTCCGCTGCTATCGTTTCACGAAAAAAAGCGTCACTGTACAATGACAGAGACGCTTTTTGCGCGGTTCCACTCTATTTAGGAAAGCCCATGGCATTCCCCAGCTTGACTCAGATAACGGCGAGAACCGCTTTTGCCTACTATAAGTTCGGCAAAAGACTCCGAGGTGCATTTCAGCATAAGCTCTCCAAAGCCACTCGCAGCGTATGCGGCTCTCTCTGCATGGAAAGGCGGATGCGTACTTCTCCTCTTCTACGTTCAAATGTGTAGTACTACTATATTATATTTCAGTGAAAATGTGAATGTTTTACTTTGTCAGCTGTTCGATTGCTGCACGCAGGCGATTCTGCACAACAGTTTCACCTAACAGGTGAATCGAGTTCGGTAGTTCCGGACCATGTGTGACACCTGTTGTTGCTACGCGGATAGGCATAAAGAGCTTCTTGCCTTTTTGACCAGTTTGTTTCTGTGTCGCTTTGATCGCACCTTTGATTGCATCCGGTTCGAATGCTTCCAATGCTGTAAGCTGTTCAGAGAATGCCTTCAATACTTCCGGCACTTGCTCATCTTGAAGCACGTTCATCGCTTCTTCATCATATGAAATCTCATCTTGGAAGAATAGTTCTGTCAGCTCGACAATCTCCGCGCCATAATTCAATTGTTCCTTGTAAAGCGCAATAAGCTCAGCAGCCCAATCGCGACGGGAATCTTCCATGTTTTCAGGAAGTTTGCCGGATTGAATCAAATGCGGCAGCGTCAATTTCTCGATGCGGCCAGCATCTTCTGCTTTGATGTATTGGTTATTCATCCATTTTAGCTTCTGCGGATCGAAAATGGCAGCAGAAGTGGATAGGCGATTCGGATCAAAGATCTTGATGATTTCATCTTTCGTGAAGATTTCTTCTTCGCCGACTGGTGACCAGCCAAGCAAGCTGATGAAGTTGAACATCGCTTCCGGCAAGTATCCTAAGTTCTTATATTGCTCGATGAACTGCAAGATATGCTCATCACGCTTGGAAAGCTTTTTGCGGTTTTCATTCAAAATCAATGTCATATGTCCGAATTGCGGCGGCTCCCAGCCGAATGCTTCATAAATCATAAGCTGTTTCGGTGTGTTGGAGATATGCTCTTCACCTCGAAGGATATGGGAAATCTCCATCAAATGATCATCGACTGCAACTGCGAAGTTATACGTTGGAATACCGTTCTTCTTCACGATGACCCAGTCACCGAAATCGCTGGACTCGAAGCTGATTTCATCACGTACGATATCATTGAACTTATAAGTTTTGTTTTCCGGCACACGGAAACGGATGCTCGGCTGTCTGCCTTCTGCTTCAAATTGTTTTTCTTGCTCCGGCGTCAGATCACGGTGGGCACCAGAATACTTAGGCACTTGTCCGTTTGCTTTTTGTTCTTCGCGCTCTTTTTCCAATTCCTCTTCCGTTACGTAGCATTTGTATGCCAAACCGCGGTCAAGCAATTCATTTACATATTTCTTGTAAATATCAAGACGCTCGAGCTGACGGTACGGTCCATATTCCCCGCCGATATCGGCACCTTCATCCCACTTGATGCCAAGCCATTTCAAATAGCTGAACTGGCTTTCCTCTCCGCCTTCCACATTTCGCTTTTCATCTGTATCTTCTGTACGAACGATGAACTTACCATCATGATGACGGGCGTACAAATAGTTGAATAATGCTGTTCTTGCGTTTCCGATATGCAAATGTCCAGTCGGACTTGGAGCATAGCGTACGCGTACAGGTTTTGACATAAAAATAACTCCCCTTCAATTATGTTAGGCTTGCTGCAAAAGGACGACTGCTTGGGCAGCGATTCCTTCTTTTCGGCCAGTAAAGCCAAGCTGTTCCGTTGTCGTTGCTTTTACATTGATCTGACTAGGTTCTGCTTCAAGCATCCCCGCTATATTCTCGCGGATCTGATCGATATATGGCGCCATCTTCGGTGCTTGCGCAATTACTGTACAATCCAGGTTACCTAGTTTATATCCTTTTTCTTTCACTAGCTGCCATACATGCCGCAGCAATACTTCCGAGTCTGCATCCTTGAAGGCAGGATCGGTATCCGGGAAATGCTTGCCGATATCTCCCAGTGCCAGAGCGCCAAGACAGGCATCCGCCACTGTATGTAATAGTACATCCGCATCTGAGTGACCGAGCAATCCTAGTTCATGGGGGATCGTGATTCCGCCGATGATACAAGGTCTGCCCTCTGCAAATGCATGTACATCAAATCCTTGTCCAATTCGAAACATAATGTGACCTCACTTTATTTGCCATTTAGAAATGCTTCTGCTTTGTATAAATCCTCTGGTGTCGTAAGCTTCATATTGTCGTAGCTGCCTTCCACAATGAAAACATCCTGGTCGATCCGTTCCACCAGCGATGCATCATCCGTTCCGAGCATACCCTCGACTTTAGCTGACACATGTGCATCATAGATAAGCTGATAATCAAAAGCCTGCGGAGTCTGTGCAGCCCACAGAAGTCCGCGATCCATCGTTTCCAGCCGATTGCCCCGGCGAAGCTTGATTGTGTCGGTGACAGGAACCGCAAGTATTGCAGCACGGTGCTCTTGGCATGCTTCCGCCAGCGCATGGAGCCTGTCAATGGTGACAAACGGCCGTGCGCCATCGTGTATGAATATCATACCGGACTTATTCGGCAATGCTTCCAGACCCATCAGGACACTTTCCTGCCGCTCGCCACCGCCTTCTGTCAGATTGATCGGTGTGGACCAAACTTGGGCCTCAAGCAGCTGCTGCATCAAGTCATGATCTGCTTCGCTCACGACGAGCGTGATGGACGTACACCAAGGATCTTTATCAAAAACTGTCAGCGTGTGGACAATGAGCGGTTTCTGTCCAATTGTAAGAAATTGCTTATTATGGCCGGCTTGCATCCGCTTCCCTTGCCCGGCAGCTAACACGATAGCTTGATAGTACATCTATTTTACCGCCTTATATTATGTCGAATCCAAACAAAAGCGATAACATCCCATGTTATCACTTTTGTCTACTTCTATCATGTTATACTTTTTCACAATGCTTTTTCAAGTAATTTCGGCTTTGCGAAGATCATTCGGCCGGCAGAAGTCTGCAATACACTTGTTATGAGCACCTCGATCGTCTTGCCGATGTAATTCTTGCCTTCTTCGACAACGATCATTGTACCGTCATCCAAATAAGCAACACCTTGATTATGTTCCTTACCATCTTTGATCACCTGGACTGTCAATTCCTCACCCGGAATGACGACCGGCTTCACCGCATTTGCTAAATCATTGATGTTCAGGACCGGGACATTTTGGAACTCACATACTTTGTTCAAATTGAAATCATTGGTGACGACGATACCGTCGATGACTTTGGCCAATTTGACTAGTTTGGAATCCACTTCAGGGATATCCTCAAAGTCACCTTCATAAAACTCGACCTTCACACCCGGCATCTCTTTTTGTATCCTATTCAGGACATCAAGACCGCGGCGGCCGCGGTTACGCTTCAATGCGTCAGATGAATCTGCGATATGCTGCAGCTCATTCAACACGAATTGCGGAATCACGATTGTACCTTCCAGGAAATTCGTTTCACAAATGTCCGCGATACGTCCATCGATGATGACACTCGTGTCCAGCAGTTTGGATTTTGGCTGGACAGCCATTGCTTTATCTTCACTGGCTTCTTGCTCATCCGCTGCTTTTTTCTTATCTTTTTTCGCCAGTGTCATCATATTCAGGAACTCATCCCGACGCTTGAAGCCGACCTGAAATCCGATGTATCCAAGGCAGATTGTCACAAACAACGGCAGCACTTCCGATACAAGCACAAAACCGATACCGCGGACAGGGATCGTTATCAAATACGCAACGACCAATCCGATGATAAGCCCGATGCTGCCAAAGAATAAATCAGCAGCAGGTGTCTTGACTAGTGAATCCTCGACCCAATGGATGAAGCCGACGATATAATCAACCACCCAAAACAGTAATAAGAATAATAGAATAGCTCCGCCAATCAATCCGACGATCGGGGAATTAAGCCAACCAATGTTAGTGAAGTTCGCTAGATCCATCAATTTTGGAATGTAGAGAAACCCGACCATACCACCTGCAACGATAATAAATAATTGCACGATTCGCTTTAACATTACTGTCACCTCCTAGCAGAAAGTATTACCTGAAACAAAATAAATTAGACGTAAAAATAAATAATTGCAGTTTAACCGTAGCATGTTTTAGAAATCCCGTCAATTTAGGAAATCTTACATGGTAGCATAAATATAGATGAAATGTCAAAAAATATTACCAATTTCAGGAGAGGTCAATCCTCTCCCAAAACAATCCGCAGTGCTTCACTCACCGAGTTGACTCCAATGACCTTGATACTCGATGGAATGGTCCAGCCATCGAGGTTCTTCTTCGGTACAATCGCCCGCTTGAATCCAAGCTTGGCTGCTTCCTGGACACGCTGCTCTATCCGGGAGACACGTCTTACCTCACCGGTCAGACCCACCTCGCCTATCATGATATCATCCGGCTTGGTCGGCTTGTCCTTGAAACTGGATGCGATACTGGCCGCAACAGCAAGGTCGATTGCCGGCTCGTCCAGTCGCATTCCGCCCGCTATTTTCACATATGCATCCTGGTTCTGCAGCATCAGCCCGACACGCTTCTCCAGCACCGCCATCAATAATGGTACTCGGTTATGATCTGTCCCCGTGGCCATACGGCGCGGATTTCCGAAGCTGGTAGGAGAGATCAGCGCTTGGATTTCGACGAGGACAGGACGCGTCCCTTCCATGGACGCTACGACCGTGGACCCTGCCGCACCCTGGGATCTTTCCTCCAAGAAAATCTCAGAAGGATTCGTCACTTCCCTCAGTCCTTCTTCCTTCATCTCGAAAATACCCATTTCATTTGTACTTCCGAACCGGTTCTTTACACTTCGCAGAATCCGGAATGTATGATGACGTTCCCCTTCGAAGTATAAAACGGCATCCACCATATGTTCCAAAAGTCTGGGACCGGCAATCGCACCTTCCTTCGTCACGTGGCCAACAAGGAAGATCGGTATGCCATTCGTCTTGGCGACCCGCATCAGCTCACTTGTACATTCCCGTACCTGTGACACGCTTCCAGGTGCACTGGTGACTTCTTCCCGGTAAACAGTCTGGATAGAGTCGACAACGACAAATGCCGGTTTCAATTCTTCGATATGCCGCGTGATATCCTGCAGATTGGTCTCCGATAGTACATAAAGCTGATCAGCTTTTACACCAAGGCGGTCTGCACGCAGTTTCGTCTGCCGAGCTGATTCCTCTCCTGATATATACAATACCGGCAAATCCTTTTCTGCCAGCTGGGCACTGACCTGCAGGAGCAAAGTCGATTTACCGATACCAGGGTCGCCACCGATAAGCACCAATGACCCTGCAACGATACCGCCGCCGAGCACCCTGTTGAATTCCGGAAGGTTCGTGGTAACACGGGGTTCCTTTTCGGATTGAATGGCCGTGATAGCCTGAGGCTTTGCAGCTGTCGTTGTATTCGAATGACGGAAAGCCCCGCTGCCAGCCGGTGTGACGACTTCTTCCGTAAAGGTATTCCAGTTATTGCAGCTTGGGCATTTGCCCATCCATTTCGCGGACTCATATCCGCATTCCTGACAAACATACTTCGTCTTTCTCTTTGCCAAACCTATCAAATCCCTCTCCATCATTTTATACGATAATTACGGCATAAAAGTTACAGAAATATATCAAACAAAATCTTTATTATAGAAATAATTACACAAATAATAGCAAAAAGGGAGGCGCGAACACCTCCCTATTCTCATTTGCCTGTTACGACATACTTACCTTCTTTATCCACATCGATATTCACTTGTTGTCCTTTACGGATATTCTCACGCAAAAGTTCTTCCGATAATAGATCTTCGATGTTTTTCTGGATGGCACGACGTAGTGGACGGGCACCATATTCGGCATCGAAGCCATCATTAGCGATTTTCTCAATGACAGCATCAGTCAGTGTGAATTCAATATCCTGCTGTGCAAGACGCTTCTTGAGCTGATCTGCCATCAATGTCACGATATCCTTCATATGTTTCTTCTCAAGCGGATGGAAGACGATCGTTTCATCAATACGGTTCAGGAACTCCGGACGGAAAGCTTTTTTCAGCTCTTCTGTCACTTTCGCTTTCATATCCTTGAAGTTTTGATCCTCACTATCCATTGTGAAACCAAGTGATTTGCTGCGTTTCAGTTCACTTGCACCGACATTGGAAGTCATGATCAGAATCGTGTTGCGGAAATCGACCAATCGACCCTTGGAATCCGTCAAACGGCCATCTTCCAAAACTTGAAGCAAGATATTGAATACTTCAGGGTGCGCTTTTTCCACCTCATCAAGCAATACAACAGAGTAAGGTTTACGACGTACCTTCTCAGTAAGCTGTCCGCCCTCTTCATACCCCACATATCCTGGAGGAGAACCGACAAGACGTGCAGTGGAATGACGTTCCATGTATTCCGACATGTCGATACGGATCATCGCATCTTCATCACCGAACATGGAATCAGCCAAAGCTCGCGCTAATTCTGTTTTACCGACACCAGTAGGACCTAGGAAAATGAAGGAACCAATCGGACGTTTCGGATCCTTAAGACCAGCACGCGCACGGCGTATTGCTTTGGAGATAGCCACAACAGCTTCCTCTTGTCCGATGACACGTCCATGCAATGTCTGCTCCATATTCAGCAACCGCTCTGATTCATCTTTTGTCAGCTTGGCAACCGGTACGCCGGTCCAGATGGAAACAACAGATGCGATGTCTTCCACAGTGACTTCACTGCTTTCCTGGCCTTGCTTCTCTTTCCATTGATCTTTCGTCTGATCGAGCTGATCACGCAGTCGCTGTTCGGTATCACGCAAGGAAGCCGCTTTTTCGAATTCCTGGCTCTGTACAGCTGCATCCTTCTCTTTGCGTACTTCTTCAAGCTTCTGTTCAAGCTCCTTCAAGTTCGGCGGAGCTGTGTAAGAACGAAGTCTTACTTTGGAAGCTGCCTCGTCAATCAAGTCGATCGCCTTATCTGGAAGGAAACGATCTGTGATATAACGATCAGAGAACTCTGCTGCTGCACGGATGGCTTCATCCGTGATCGTTACACGGTGATGGGCTTCATATCTGTCACGCAACCCTGTCAGGATCTGCACGGATTCCTCGACAGATGGCTCATCGACTTGGATCGGCTGGAAACGACGCTCAAGCGCTGCATCTTTTTCGATGTATTTGCGATACTCATCAAGTGTAGTGGCACCGATACACTGCAGTTCACCGCGGGCAAGGGATGGCTTCAGGATATTGGAAGCATCAATCGCTCCTTCTGCTCCGCCAGCACCGATAAGTGTATGCAATTCATCGATGAAGAGGATGATATTGCCTGCTTGGCGAATCTCCTCCATCACTTTTTTCAAGCGATCTTCAAATTCCCCGCGATATTTCGTACCAGCCACGACAGTACCCATATCAAGTGTCATGACACGCTTATCACGCAATATTTCCGGTATCTCATTGTTGATGATCTGCTGTGCAAGGCCTTCAGCAACTGCTGTTTTACCGACACCAGGCTCCCCGATCAAGACAGGGTTGTTCTTGGTACGGCGGCTAAGGACTTGGATGACACGCTCGATTTCTTTCTCACGGCCGATGACCGGGTCGATATTGCCTTCTTTGGCAATTGCCGTAAGATCTCTCGCCAAGCTGTCTAATGTAGGCGTATTCGCTCTGGCAGACTGACTGCCGCGCTGTTTGCCAGCAGAAGACTCATTGCTGCCCAAAAGCTGAAGCACTTGCTGGCGGGCTTTATTCAAGCTGACACCAAGGTTATTCAGCACACGTGCCGCGACACCTTCACCTTCGCGGATCAAACCAAGAAGGATATGCTCGGTACCGACATAGGAATGCCCAAGCTTTCTCGCTTCGTCCAAGGAAAGCTCGATTACTTTCTTCGCACGTGGTGTGTAATAAGGTGTACCAGTGATCTTCTGGCCGCGCCCGATAAGCTGCTCGACCTCTTCCTGGATACGCTCTGTTTCCAATCCCAGCGTCGTCAGAGCTTTTGCGGCGATTCCTTCGCCTTCGCTCACCAGACCCAATAGTATGTGTTCTGTACCAATATTGTTATGTCCAAGACGCACTGCTTCTTCTTGTGCCAGTGCAAGGACCTTTTGTGCTCTTTCCGTGAAACGTCCAAACATCATAGGAATTCCTCCTTGGTCGATCAGTTATTTTCTAAATGCATCCGCTCTCTGATGAGGGATGCACGTAACGCATCTCGTTCTCTGCCAGATAAGCTTCTTTTCGCATAGTGCTGCAGGAAGCCTGGCTGTATCAATACCATTAATTCATTAAGTATGGATTGAGGCATATCTTGTATATACCCAATATCAATGCCTAATCTAACATCCGATAAACAAGTAGCTGCTTCTTTGGATTCAATGATCCGGCTGTAATGCAGCGTACCGTATGAACGGAAAATCCTATCTTCCAGCTGGATGCTCAGCTCTTCTGTCAGTGTTTCGCGAGCTTGCCTTTCCTGCTCGATCAACTGGCTTACAACACTCTCCAGATCCTCGACGATATCCTGCTCCGATTTTCCCAAGGTGATCTGATTGGAAATCTGATAGATATTGCCTTGTGCCTCACTGCCTTCTCCATATATACCACGCACAACAAGTCCCAGCTGGTTGATTGCCGGTGTCAAACGGTTCATTTGATGCGTCATGGTCAAAGCAGGCAAATGCATCATCACCGAGGCTCTTAATCCAGTTCCGACATTCGTCGGGCAGGTCGTCAGATAACCTCTTTCTTCATCGAAAGCATATGTTATCTTCTGCTCCAGCCAATCATCCACTTCGAAGGCTTCCTGCAAAGCCTTTTGCAGTTGGAAGCCTGGTAGATACAGCTGGATGCGCAGATGGTCTTCTTCATTTACCATGATAGAGACTTGTTCGCTTTCGGATAGTAAAACTCCTGCTTCCTCCGCATGTTCTGCTAAATGCGGACTGATCAAGTGTTTTTCCACAAACACTTTCTTTTCGATCGGTGTGAGATCTGCAATGCGTATGAACTGCATATCCACTCGATCGTTGAATGAAGCATCCTGGAAACTTTCCTGGAAAAAGTTCAGCACATCATCCAGGTCCTCAGCCTTTGCAATCAAGGGAAACGTCCGATTCTCGAAGTTCCTGGCCAACCGGATACGACTGCTCATGACTATATCACAGTCAGGACCATTTTCTTTCATCCAAGGGCTGATTGCATCACTCATGAATTTCTCAAGTGACATTAGCTCCCACCCTCTTCCTGTCCGTCGGATTGCTGTTCCAAAGATCGTATCTTGTCCCGGAGCTCTGCTGCTTTTTCAAACTCTTCAGCCTGTATGAATTGCTGCATGCTTTCCCGATACGCAGCAATCTTCCGTTTCTTCTCGATTCCACTGCCCATACGCTTTGGAATCTTGCCTTCATGTTTCGTATTGCCGCTGTGCACACGACGGAAGATGGGATCCAGATTTTCTTCAAAAGTTTCATAGCAGGAAGCACATCCGAATTTCCCCAATCGGGTGAATTCATTATATGTGAGTCCGCATTTTTGACACGCAAGAGTTGCTGGAGCTTGCGAGAATTGTTTGTGTCCTTGAACAGACGAAGGATTCATATGAAAAAGACCAGATAATAAATTATGCAGGGAATAACCTTGTTGGCCGTAGGAAACATATCCGTTCTCTTTCGCACATTGTTCGCAAACATGCATTTCTGTTTTCTGTCCATTGACGACATTCGTCAAATGCAATGTTGCTGGTCTGATATGACATTCTTGACATTCCATGCTAACGCCTCCTTATCCGACTAATACTTGATAGCAGTCAGCATTGAAACCAGGATACGGGATCTGACCTCATCCCGAATCGGAAGAGGGAAAGCCAGCGTTTCCCGACTGGTGGCCCTCAGCATGATCTTTGCTTCCCGATCTGTCAGGATCCCCTCTTCAGCCAGTCTCTGAATCACACTGTTGGCAGTCTGCTGTGAAACATGCGGCTGCACCATTTCAATCACGTCATCTATCAAGCTTGCTTCTGTATGATGCTTTACCCGAATTATACGAATATAACCGCCGCCACCGCGCTTACTCTCCACCAGATACCCCTTCTCGACGGTAAATCTGGTTTTTATGACGTAATTGATCTGAGAGGGTACGCATTGAAAGCGATTAGCTACCTCGCTGCGCTTTATTTCCACTTCCTGCGTTTCGTTGGATTGGAGAATCTGCTTGAGATATGCCTCGATTATGTCAGATATATTGTTGCTCACACAAAGCTGCCTCCCTTCTTTTGACTTTGACTATCTTTGACTTTATTATATACATTTTAAAGGAGGAATGCAAAGCACTTCCTCTCTAGCATAGCCTCCAAAAACAGAAAAAAACCCTTCAAAAGGGTTTTAACTTTTACCGGTACTGACAGATCTGATATTTGTCAGTTGCGTCAGTTCTTCAAAAAGCTCCATTTCCTTTATGGCATGACGTGTTTCCAGTTCGACATGCAGTATCCTGCTTTCATGATGATGCTTTTTCATTTGCATATTCGTCAGTGCCAAATGATGGCGTTCGAGGATTTCCATGATGGGAGAGACGCTTTCTTCATTATCCAATTCGATATCAAGGCGATATGATTTCTGTTTCTTACTAGAAAAAAACAACTTCTCAAAATTATTCAGGAAAATAAGAATCAAAAGGATGATGATGGTAGTGAATACAGCTTCCATATACATCCCTGCTCCAATTACAAGTCCAAGACCTGCTACGGTCCAAACAGAAGCTGCTGTTGTCAGTCCCCTGACCGTAGTGCCATTCACCAGAATCGTGCCCGCCCCCAGAAAACCGATACCACTGATAACGTAAGAGGGTATACGAGCCGGGTCGAACTGCACATAGTCATGCTCTTCACTGAATTCTGTAAAACCATATAAAGATAAGATCATCATAAGACAAGAGCCTACACCAACCAGGATATGTGTCCGCAAACCAGCATGATGGTTACCCATACCCCGTTCCATCCCGATGGCCCCTGACAAAAATATAGCTATTATAATTTTTAACATGACTGTTAGAAATTGCTCATCGAAATATTGCTCCATTTATGCTTCCCTTCTTTCTCTATGCAGTATATGAATATTGTCATGTTAATATGAAATATTTATATTCCCCAATTACCAGAAGTATAAAGCAAGACATGCAAAAAACTCCTGATAGATTAACCTATCAGGAGTTTTCATCTTGCCTGGCAGCGTCCTACTCTCGCAGGGCGAACCCAACTACCATCGGCGCTGAAGAGCTTAACTG
>NZ_JAWVPU010000005.1:0-332951 GCF_046592895.1 Terribacillus saccharophilus | reverse complement strand
CTTCAGCGCCGATGGTAGTTGGGTTCGCCCCGTGAGAGTAGGACACTGCCAGGCAGTTCTTTTTTGTATACATAATTAATATTGATCCACAGTAGCTCAGTGGTAGAGCTATCGGCTGTTAACCGATCGGTCGCAGGTTCGAATCCTGCCTGTGGAGCCATTGCTTCCTTAGCTCAGTCGGTAGAGCACCACCATGGTAAGGTGGGGGTCAGCGGTTCAAGTCCGCTAGGAAGCTTAGGAAAAGTATTGGAGATCATTCTCTAATACTTTTTTTGTTTGATAAATATAGAAATAAAATAGAAAAGAAATTAAATTTGGCTAAAATGCAGAAATTACTTCTGCTAATATAGTGTAAATCAAAAAGGTCGCATACACTCCGTATGCGACCTTTTAATTTGCTCTATACATTGAATAAACTCAAATTCTCTTTACGATCTCTCCCCGGTGGCTTGCCAAACATCTTCCTATACTCCCTGTTAAAATAAGAAGGACTTTCATAGCCAACTTGAAAGGCAGCATCAGCAATCCTCATATCTTTCCCCATTATCAATCGCCGGGCCTCATGAAGACGTAAGGCTCTTTGGTATTGAATCGGAGTCATGGACGTAACGTATTTAAAATGATGATATAAAGCAGAGGGACTAAGGTTTACTTTTTTAGCTAGTCTTTCTATCTTTATTTCATCAGAAAAGTTACTTCTTACATATTCCATAGCAGCAGCTACTTCAGATAATTTACTCCCTTTGGCAACAAGGCTCTTTACTGTGTGACCATGCTTTCCCTGCATCATGCGGTATAAAATTTCTTTGATAATCAGCGGTGCAAGTATCTCTGTATCTTCTGGAGTATGAAGTAGATTCACGAGCCGGATAAGCGCATCCAATATAACTTCATCTGTCTGATCTACAAATATTCCTCGCCCAGTATCGTCTTTACTAATGCTATGCTGCTTGTACTCTTTTGAAACCTCTGCAATCTGCATTATATTAAAATTCAATCGCAGACATAAATAAGGTTCCATCTCACTTGCTTCTAAAATTTCTCCTATAACTGGCAATGCTACAGCTACAACTAGATAATCGCCTCTTCCATAAAAGAAGTCCTCTCCACTCATGGAAATTACTTTTCTCCCTTGCAGAACAATGCATAAAGCGGGTTCATGCATAGTATGTACAGGCTCCAGCGGTTTAACTGAACGAATGAATTCCAATCCAGAGATGGATGTTAGATTCGTACCCTCCTTGGCAGCAAAGGTTAAGACTAGATCTGTAAGCTCCTCTTCTTTCGATTGCGGCTGCTCTTTTTGCGGCATGGATAATTCCCCCTTTTTAGAAAGTTTCTCAGTTCTTGGAGAATAGGGCAAGAATTAAAGAGATGCCGGCTACCACTCCATGTCGATCTTCCTTGATACTAATAGTAGAACAGAAAAAGGAGCTGATGATATGAAAGAAAACAATCATACTTACACTGGTCTATGGGTTACGAAAGACCGGTATATCAGGCATGAGCTGCTACCCGAAGGCCGCTATATTGAAGCTCGGGGTGATATCGAATGTGCTTATACAGGTAATTATCAAATAAAAGGTGACCATATTGAATATCAAGATGATACAGGATTCACAGCTGATGGAGATTTCAAAAATGGAATTCTATACCATGCAGGAATGGTTCTGAATCGTGATAATGGCTAAGAATTCCCTAACGAAAATCAATAAAAGAGGATGGTACAAGGATGAGTATAAAGAATAAAGTTGTTCTTGTCACAGGAGGAAGCAGCGGCATCGGAGCAGCAACTGTTGATTTATTAGCTAAGAGCGGAGCTGTGGTAATAGCGGCAGCACGTAGAACAGATAGGTTGGAAACAATCGTAGCCACTCTTCATCAAGAAGGATACAACGCAGATTATAAGCAATTGGATGTTACCGACTTCAATCAAATGCAACATACAGTACAAGAAGTAATAGATGCATACGGAAAAATCGATGTCATCGTAAATAATGCTGGTATTATGCCATTGTCTAAATTGGATGCTCTGAAAATCGATGAATGGAATCGAATGATTGATGTAAATATCCGTGGTGTCCTTCATGGTATTGGAGCAGTATTGCCGATAATGACAGAGCAGAATAGCGGACATATCATCAATATAGCTTCAATAGGTGCCTATGAAGTCACCCCGACAGCAGCAGTCTATTGCGCGACCAAGTATGCTGTCCGCGCTATCACGGAGGGCTTGCGACAGGAAGCAACGCATAATATCCGAACAACTTTAATTGCACCGGGTGTAACGGAATCAGAATTAGCCGATCATATCACCGATAAACAGGCGAGTGAGGCTATGATCGAGTACCGGAGACAAGCACTGCCTGCTCCTGCTATTGCACATGCAATTCTTTATGCTATCTCGCAGCCTCCAGAGGTTGATGTAAGTGAATTAGTTGTAAGACCTACTTTATCATTTTAAAAAAAGTTGAATTATAATTAGGAAGTAGTATTGGAATACACTACTAATCTGTTTTTCTGGATTGCTGTGTCTGGATATAAATACTATATCGAAAAATGAGTTCATACAAAAAAGATGCCATATACGGCATCTTTTTACTTTCGATACTTCTGATAATTCTTATTCCCGCCAGATAGGTTGTACACTTCCTCAAATCCCATGTTCCGCAAAATATTCTGAGCTGCATTGCCTGTCACGCCGCTATTGCAATAGCAGAGGGTCGGCTTTTTAGGATCAAGTACCTTCGCTTTTTCACGGAGCTCCGCTAAAGGAATGCTGACTGCTTCTAAGACGTGGGAGGTATCATATTGAGCTCTTGCTCGTGTATCGATAATCTGAAAAGGCTCTCCTTGGCTCAGGCGCTGCTGCAGTTCTTTAGGTGTTAACAGTTTGTTCTGTTTCTTAATAGCATTATCGAGTGCCATGCCCGTATACATGACTGGATCTTTCGTTGTGCTGAATGGCGGGGCATAGGCGAGATCCAAATGGAACAGGTCTTCTGCTTTTGCTCCGAAGGTCATGGCAGTGACAAAGACATCGATGCGCTTGTCTACGCCTTCTTCCCCGACTGCCTGGACACCGAGCAGCCGTCCTGTTGTTCGGTCGGCAATGGCTTTGATAGTGATTTCCTGGCCGCCAAGATAAGCAGCGCGAGCAGGCTTGATATTATGCAATGTTTCAATGTCGTATCCTTCGCTGAGGGCTTCTTGTTCGTTCATGCCGGTTTGTCCGACAGCTAGTTCGAATACGCGTACTATCCCAGTACCGAGAATACCGCGGTGCGATGAGTTTCCCCCGGTGATGACATCACCAGCAATGCGTCCCATCTTATTGGCAGTGGAACCGAGCGGGCGGTAAAGCGGCTTGCCTGTGATGACGGAGAAGCTCTCTGCCACATCACCGACAGCATAAACATCTGTAAGGTTAGTCTGCATTCTTTCATTGACCGCAATTGCTCCGGTGTCACCTATCTTGACGCCGATTTTTTCAGCTAATGCTGTATTGGGTTGGACACCAACAGCAAGGAAGACGATATCGGAAGGAATAGTCTCACCACAGGAAGTCACGACTTCGTGTTCCGTAATACGGACAGCTTCCTGACCAAGCTTCAAGTCGACACCGTGTTCTATCAGTGTATCAGCAACAAGATCTGCTATATCTTTATCCAAATGCTTCATCACTTGATTGCTGCGCTGGATCATGGTCACCTCTATCCCAAGATGGGTAAGCTGTTCGGCCATTTCCAATCCGATATAACCAGCTCCGATGATTGTTGCTGTCTTTGGCTTGTGGGATTCGATGAACTGTCCGATCGATCCAGCATTCTGGATCGTACGGACGTGAAAGACGTGCTCAAGCGCAGTGCCTTCGATGTTTGGTGTAATAGGGCTTGCGCCAGTTGCGAAGACAAGGATGTCATAGGTATCCGTAAACGTCTCTTCTGTATCCAAATTTGTAACCGTCAGTGTTTTTTCGGCATGGTTGATATCGATGACTTCATGCCTTGTCTGGATATCGACGTTGTAGCGCTTTTTGAACCAAGCTGGGTCACGTGGGTTCAATGTTTCCAGATTCTCGACTTCATCGCCGACATAATAAGGAATCCCGCAGACGCTGTAAGAAATATCATAATCCCTGTCATAAATGCGAATATCAGCGTCTTCATTATTCCGGCGTGCTTTGGCAGCGACGCTTGTCCCGGCAGCAACAGAACCAATGATGCGTATTTTCATTGTATCTCTCCTTTAATGGATGATGATGAGCCAGACATATAAACCAATCAATGTCAGTAACAGCGTTGGCACCGTCAGGATGATTCCTGATTTGAAATAAGTACCCCATGAGATGCGCATACCTTTTTGCGATAATACATGCAGCCACAAGAGGGTTGCTAAAGAGCCAATCGGTGTGATTTTCGGACCGAGGTCGGAACCGATCACATTTGCATAGATAAGGGACTCCCGTATTGCTCCGCTGGTGTTCGTGTGGGCGATGGCAATTGCGTCGATCATGACAGTCGGCAAGTTATTCATGAGGGAAGAAAGGATGGCTGCGATAAAGCCCATGCAAATCGTCCCGATGAACATGCCTTGATCTGCGACATATTGAATGCAATCCGCAAGAATGTCTGTCAAACCAGCATTTTGCAATCCATAGACGACAACATACATGCCGATCGAGAAGAATACGATATTCCATGGTGCACCTTTTACAACCGTTTTTGTCTCCACTGCAGGGCTGCGTCTTGCGATAAGCAGGAAGATGACGGCGATTGCTCCCGCAACAAGGGATACAGGGATATGGAAGAATTCACAGATCAAGTAGCCAAACACTAAAAGGCCTAATACATACCAAGAGATCTTGAACAATTTCTTATCTTTGATTGCTGTCATAGGAACTTTTACAGCGGCTGTATCATAGGCCGCGGGTATCTTCTTGCGGAAAAATAAATATAAAACCAGAATGCTGGCACCAAGGGATATGAAGTTCGGAACAATCATCCGGGATGCGTATTCCAGGAATGTGATATCGAAATAATCTGCCGACACGATATTGACCAGATTGCTTACTACAAGCGGCAGAGATGTTGTATCAGCAATGAATCCGCTAGCAATGATAAAAGGAAAGACGAGTGCTTCATCCAAGCGCAGGGCACGTACCATGGCCAAGACGATTGGTGTCAGGATCAGAGCTGCACCATCATTGGCAAAGAACGCAGAAACGACTGCACCCAGGATACAAACGTAGATAAACATCCTTACGCCATTCCCTTTGGCTGCAGCAGCCATATGCAAGGCAGCCCATTCAAAGAACCCGATGCTGTCCAAAATCAAAGATATCAATATGATTGCCACAAATGCCAAGGTGGCATTCCAGACAATCGTTGTCACTTCCCACACATCAGTAAAATCGACCACACCCGCCAGTAAGGCAAGAATAGCACCGCCGCAGGCTGTCCAGCCGATATTGAGGTGTTTCGGCTGCCAGATGATGAGGATCAGTGTGATCAGAAAAATAATACAAGCTAAGACTGTTGTCAACATATGTACGCTTACTCCTTATTCAACAAGTGATTGCTTCTGCTTTGTTCCGCAGCCGCATGAGCTGTTCATCCTGCTCGTCCAGCTGACTCAGAATTTTCTCCACCAGCACACGCTGGGGGCAGCTGTGGTCAAAGCGGTAATAACGCCATTGACCGCGCTTTTCTTCTGTGACGAGACCTGCTTTCTTGTATTTTCGCAAGTGCTGGCTCACGGCAGGCTGGCTGATGTCGAACATGCCGACAAGCTCACAAACACAATATTCTTTTTCGGTCAGCAGTTTTAGTAAAAGCAATCGATTGGGATCATGGAGAACTTTCAAAGTTTCGGTTAGCTTTTCTGTCGATAATGCAGTTTCTACCATCTTTTCATTCCTCCCTTCGAAGTCAGTATATTAGCATTCTCTTATATAAGGCAATTATTATATACTATAGTAGGTAAAAAAGTGCATCCAGGCTTGAGATAGAAATTAGAGGAGAGTGCCATATGGTTTTAAATAAAGGCGGTAAACTAAGTGCGGCTTATTTCTTGGCTTATTTGGAGCTTGTCTCCAACACAAGACAAGGCAGTAGGGAAGAAGTGTATGACATTGTGTTTGAAAGGTTATTCGAGCGTGATGAAAGGAAACTTGGAGCAGCTAGCTTTCTAGCCTTCAAAGCAGCATATGAGCAGTTCAGTCAAAAGCAGGCATCCATTTAGGCAGGGGTAAGACCTTGCAGGACGAGTGCCGCAGTTTTAGTACGCGTCGTTTTGCGTTATAATGGTATCAGCAATCATTTCACAAACAATTTTAAAATAGATTGAAAGAGAGTGTTCATCAATGGGACGTAAATGGAACAATATCAAAGAGAAGAAAGCTTCGAAGGACGCCAATACGAGCAGGATCTATGCGAAATTCGGCCGTGAAATCTACGTAGTAGCCAAACAAGGCGAGCCCGATCCCGAAGCAAACCAGGCATTGAAATTTGTCTTGGAGCGTGCGAAGACGTATAACGTACCGAAGGCAATCATCGAGCGTGCGATCGAGAAAGCCAAGGGCGGCGGCGAAGAGAACTACGATGAAATGCGTTATGAAGGTTTTGGTCCGAACGGCTCTATGATCATTGTTGATGCATTGACTAACAACGTAAACCGTACAGCGCCTGAGGTCCGTACTGCATTTAATAAGAACGGCGGTAACATGGGTGTCAGTGGATCTGTTGCCTACATGTTCGATGCAACGGCAGTCATTGGTATCGAAGGCAAATCCGCGGATGATGTGATGGAAATCTTGATGGAAGCAGATGTGGATGCGCGTGACATCATCGAAGAAGATGATGCGGTCATCGTTTATGCAGAGCCAGATCAATTCCATGTTGTGCAGGAAGCGTTGAAAGAAGCAGGAATCGAGGAATTCTCGGTAGCTGAGCTTTCCATGCTGGCCCAAAATGATATCAGTCTTGATGCAGAATCCCAGGAGCAATTCGAGAAGCTGATCGATGCGCTTGAAGATTTGGAAGATGTGCAGCAGGTTTATCATAACGTCGATTTAGACTGAGTGGAAAGAACTCCGAGCTACTATGCCCGGAGTTCTTTTTTTAACCAGCTATATCAGCTGATTCAAAGGTAGCATCTTGATAGCCGCGAACGATGATCACATGTCCGCCGAACATATCACCATCTTGTAAAAATACTTCATATGTACCGCCTGGATACAGGTGGATACTTTCGAATGTAATGCTCTGGACGAAGGATTCCTTAGTTATTGGCTGGGCGTCATCCTCGAAATCGGCGAGCCAATCGTTGGCCAGCTCAAGCAACTGCGAAGCGGCATAATCTTTTATTTTCTTATCCCATGACAGCGGATCTTGGAAGAGGAGATATGCTGTTTGGAGTGCTTCCTTCATCTGTGACTCCTCGTCTTGTGCATCAACATACACAAAACACGGCTTTCCTGCCCAGTCGGTTTCCATCTCAAACCAATCAAGACCCTTATCCAGCTCGAATTTTCCAAGCTTCTCATCTAGATAATAGACAGGTTCCAGCTCTTTCTCAAGAACAAGCTGCAGCTCTGGATCTTTGTGATCGGCAGATAGAATATCCACTAGCATCAAGCTGCTGTCCGATTTTCGGACTTGGAGGCGGACGATGGAATGTGGTTCGATATGAAATTTCTTCTCTTTCCATTCTTCATCCGTGACGAGCCACTGCAGCTGCGTCTTTTCATGGACAACCGGAGCATCATCATGCAATTCCTTCCAAGCTGCAAGTGAGATCGACGCCGTCCACATCACTTCTTTCCCGCCTCTGCCGGCACCAGCTCCTAAACTGCCGGTCACAGCAGCTATTTCGATTGTTTCTTCTAAAAATCTCTTCTCAAAGCTCTTTATTTCTCGAAGTTTCCCCATGATTACACCTTCCTTCTTCCTCCAGCTTAACTTAATTTTCCAATCTTGTTAGCAGGACTATCTGCTTATTTATGATGTTGATAGAGAGAAATTGCGAATCAGAAACAGGTTATTGCAGCAAAGCAGCTCTTATATCGTTCGTTATGTTTTTTATTGAAATATTTCCCATATAGGCAGTTTCATCAGTTGTGAGTGAGTCAATAAAAGGTGAAGACGCCTATTGATATGCGCATATTGAGGGAATTATCTTCCTAAAAGAAATACTATAATGGTCGTTCGAACATGACATATTACAGCTGACAAAAGTAGTGGAGACGATCTGAAACTTAATTAACTGATATAAATGACAGAAAATTATTACTATTATCCCGCAGGAAAATCTCATATCTATGCATTTGCTCCTCTTTTCTCCCGGTGCTCTTCCCGAAACCGACAGATTCTCGTAATCTATCTATAACATCTGAGCGATATTACATAATTTGTCACTTGAAGAGGCGGAGGTGGATAGTGTTAGCGGGCAGGACCATATCAGGAAAAAGGAGAGAATGGGAAAATGCAAAAACGTGTGGTGAGATGGCTCAGTATATTGGCGGTCGGTGTCTTTCTCTTGTCCTTGCTTTCTCCTACAGCTTCACGAGCACAGTCTTCTGAGCGAACTTCTGTGAAAGCGAGTGAAGGTGTAGCAGCGAAAGTGGACAAGGATGTTACGTCTCAGTTCAAGGCAGACGAACAGGTGACGTATTTGGTCAAGCTGAAGGAGCAGGCGGATACGAAGAAGGCAGCAGAGACTGCAGTCGAGAAGGCAAAGAAGCAATCAGCGAGTTTGTCTGCCAAGGAAGAAAAGCGGATTCAGAATTCAGCTGTCGTCAGCGATTTACGGGTGACAGCAGATGCGACGCAAGCGAATTTGCTGGAATATTTGAAGCAGGCGAAAGATAAGGGTGTCGTAAAGGACTACGATTCTTATTACATCGTCAATGCTTTGAAAGTAACGAGCTCCAAAGAAGTGATGGAGGAGCTGGCTGCTTCGGAGGAAGTGGAGAAGATCTTGCCAAACAGGGAACGTAAAATCCTTGAACCGGCAAAAGCGGAGGAAAAGCAGGTTGCTGCTTTGGCTGAGGAAGTCGAAGCTTGGGGCGTGGAGAGAGTCGGAGCCCCGGCGGTATGGCAGGAAACAGGACTGGATGGAACTGGTGTCGTCATCGGCGGACTTGATACTGGTGTGCAGTATGACCATCCAGCTTTATTGGAGAAATACCGCGGTTATGACGCAGCTGACCCGGATGATGTTTCGCATGAGTTCAACTGGTATGATGCGGTCGACGGGGAAGCGGTGCCGTATGATGACTTGGATCACGGTACCCATACAATCGGTACTGCTGTCGGTGCAGAACCTGATGGGTCCCAGGATATTGGTGTTGCACCGGGAGCAAAGTGGATCGCAGTAAAAGCTTTCCATCCTGATACCGGACTCGGGCAGACGACGGATGCCATCTTGCTGGATGCAGCAGAGTGGATGCTTGCACCAAAGGATGAAAACGGCAATCCGCATCCAGAGCAAGCTCCGGACATCGTCAATAACTCCTGGGGTGGCGGACCAGGTCTGGATGAATGGTACCGGGAGGTCGTACAAACATGGCGAAATGCTGGTATCGTACCAGTATTTTCAGCTGGTAATGACGGAGATGGAGACGCAACAGTATCAGCACCTTCCAACTATCCAGAGTCGATCTCTGTAGCAGCAACGGATAACCAAGATGGATTGGCCAGTTTCTCATCTCGTGGTCCTTCACCATATGATGGAGAAATTAAGCCCGATATTGCGGCTCCGGGAGTGAATGTCTATTCCGCAGTAAGCGGCAGTGAATATAGTGCCTCATTCAGCGGTACATCGATGGCTGCACCGCATGTGAGCGGCGTCATCGCCTTGCTGCTTCAGGCAGATAGCTCACTGACGGTTGATGAGATTGAGTCGATTCTTTATGACACAGCTGATCGACAGACAAGTGCTGAATACCCGGATGAGATCAATGAAGGCTTCGGTCATGGTGTCGTCAATGCGTATTTGGCAGTATCGACGATTGCGACTGGCGTCGGTGAAATCAATGGTAATGTCTATCAGGATGGCGAGGACGAAGAACCTGCTGTCATTACACATGAAGCTCTATCTGAGCTATATCAAGGTGTGGCAACGCCGCTTACAGCAGAAGTGACGGATAACATCAGCACAGACACGGTCACGCTTCAATACCAAAAAGATGCAGGAGAATGGCAATCCGTGGATGCGGCGCTTGTGGAAGGAAACGCAGCAAGTGGTACGTATCAAGCAGTGCTGCCAGCAGAAGCGACGACAGGTGAAACACTCACTTATAAATTTGTCGCGACAGACTTTGGCGGCAATTCAACAGAGACGGATGCATATGACGTGGAACTACTTGTACCGCTATCAGTTGGCTATAGCCAGGACTTCGAAGAGGAGCCAGCAGGCTGGACATCATTCGGTGATCAGAATACCTGGGAGTGGGGTGCTCCGGCAGCCGGTCCTGAAGCAGCAGCTTCTGGGGAAAATGTATATGGTACAGGTGCTTATCCTAATAATGCAGATGCAACTTTATTAGCACCGCCAGTAGCAGTACCGGACGAGGGAGCATCGTATTTGCAGTTCCAGACATGGTTCGACCTGGAAAGCCGTTATGATTATGGCCATGTGGTGATCTCGACGGATAAAGAGAACTGGGAGCAAGTAGGCTCGTATAATGGAGCGAATGGCGCCTGGTCTTCCGAACAAGTCGATCTAAGTGATTATGCCGGACAAACGGTGTATGTCGGTTTCCACTTGGAGACAGATGGCAGTGTCGGTAAGCAAGGCTGGTATATCGACGATGTAGCCATCTCGGATTCCTCCAACACCTCTGCATCCATCATGAAGGACACGAAGAAGGTGAAAGAGGAAGGCAAGCAGACGAAGGATAGTGCAAAGAGCAAAAAGAAAGTGAATGCGAAGAAATTAGCTCCAACACCAATCCAAAATGTTCAAGGTCCAATCCTGCCAGGTGGACAAGCAGATCCATCTGATATCAGCCCGACTGCTTTGCCGGTTGATGCAACTGTGACGGTACAGGAAACAGGACGTAGCGTTCAAACAGACCCGGCCGACGGAAGCTATCGCTTACTGCAGGCTGCTGGTGATGTAACATTGGAGGCTTCCGCATACGGATTCCACTCCAGTACGGCGCCAGTCACCATAACAGAGGGATCTGCCGTTACACAGAACTTCACACTGGATCCCATTGCAGAAGGAACAGTCACTGGTACTGTGACGAATGCACAAACAGGCGACCCGATAGCGGGCGCTAATGTGTATGTAGTCGAGGATGCAGCTGTCGAGCCAGTACAAACGGATGAAAATGGTGTATATACGCTGACTGCATTCGAAGGAACGTATACACTCAAAATCGCGGCACCTTCCTTCAAAGGAGCAGAAGTCGAAGTAACAGTGAATGCGGATGGATCGACCGAACAGAATGTAGAGCTTGAGCCATTCATCGGATTTGCCGGGGAAATCGGCTATGACGATGGGACAGCGGAAAATGCACATGCCTTCTATGATGGCGGAAATGGCTGGGCAGTGAAATTCACACTGGCGGAAGGCCAGACTTCTGCGCAAGTGACAGGCGGTTTGTTCCGTTTCTGGGATGAAAGCTTCCCGACACCAGGGGGCACAAACTTTGCGGTGGAAATCTATGATGATTCCGGCGAAGACGGCGCACCAGGTAAGAAGCTGGCCGGGCCGATTACCGGGGAAGCGCTCCGGAATGGGGAGTGGACTCAGGTTGATTTGGCTGGTGAAGGTGTTGTAGTGGATTCTGATTTCTATATTCTTTACATTCAAACAGATCCGAATCCGAACACGCCTGCCTTGGCAACGGATGAAGATGGTGAATTCTCCGGACGCAGCTGGCAAAACGCAGGCGGGGAATGGAGCCCAGTGCCGGAAGAGGACGGCAACTATATGATCCGGGCACTTGTCGATTATGAAGCACAAGCGCCAGTCATCACGTCGCCAGCGCCTGATTCAGTCACGAAAGAAGACACTGTGACAGTAGAAGGGACAGCGGCAGCTGGCGGAACAGTGGAAATAAGTAATAACGGTGAGGTGGCTGCAACTGTTGAGGCATCAGCAGAAGGGGCTTTTGCAGCTGAAGTGGAGCTGACAGAAGGTGAAAACAGCCTTACCGCTGTGACAAAGCTGGATAACGGCAGCACAGCACCATCTGAAGCAGTTATGATCATCCAGGATCAAACGGCACCGGAGCTGACGATTACAGCTCCTGAAAATGATAGCAAGACAAATAAGGAGACAGTGACGGTAACAGGTACAGCAGCTGATGATCATTTGAACAAGCTGACAATCAACGGAGCTAAAACCGATGTGAAAGAAGATGGGACATTCTCCAAGCGGATTCTTTTGGATGAAGGTGTCAATGAAATCAAAGTAGTCGCAACAGATGAGGCAGGAAATAAGGCGAAGCAGGTTATCAATCTGGAAGCTGACTATACGGCACCTGAGCTGGAAAATGTGAAACCGGATCAAGACTCAGACGTGCAGCCTGGAGAGACAGTCGTCATCTCCTTTGAATCAGAACCTGGATTGGAAGATGCGACCTTCTACTTGAAAGCACCGCTGACGAATTTCCGGACAGCATCGCAAGCAACAGAGCTGCCGATGCGGGAAACGGAAGATGGTCAATATGTTGGCTATTGGACAGCAACATCATCCACGAAGCTTGATGGAGCGGATGTTGTTGTAAAAGCAACAGATGCATTCGGGAATACAGTTGAAGCAACCGCGGCTGGAAAGGTTTTTGTAGAATAGGATAAGATGCCGGAATAAATGAAAATGGGGTTTTCTCCGAATTATCGGGGAAACCCCATTTTCCTATGGTTATTTTTCATTCCGCTTATGCTTTTGTTAAGCAGAAGAAAAAAACTTTGTCAGGAACCTGTTCTTTTATATCCATAATACCTAAAAGCGTATTTTCATCTATCTTTCTAAAAACATCTATTATACCTTTATTATCGTAGACCATTGCTGATGTAACTGTCCCTCTATAATCTACTTTTCGCAGCCTTGCTGCACTTTTATTCGTTTTTATGATGGGTCGCAATAATGACATGGAAGTGGAGAGGAGTTGCTTTGGTATGTTGTGCAGATTTTGCATAAGCAGATTTACCGGAAGTAAATTTGGACGGACAGCATAAAGAATGCCATCACTTTTTTCGAAAATCAAAGGGTGGACGTTTTCTTCATCAATAAATTCTTTGCCATACCAACCTGATGCTGATAAAAGACCCTCCAAAGGGTGCCCTGTAACGATTTCTTCTCCTTTCCACATCCCCATCATTTCCTCAGGTTCAACGATATCCAGCTGGTCATAAAAAGTAAATGCCTCTGATTGTGATGCACCATTGCGTAATAATGTGTTTAGATAGTCGATATTTTTCATCCGGTGAACTCCAATCCCTTAAGAAATTTTCATCCAATTTAATAGTATCACGGGATTATTTTGTAACGAAAATTTTTCAAATAGGATGAAAGCTGAGTAAGGAGTCGGAAAATACCTTGGATGCGAACTAGGAGCAGGGATCATAGTCAGCGGCTGGAAAGATAATTGCTGGATAAACAACGAAAGGACCCGTCGCTGACGGGCCCTTTGTTTTATATACCAATCGAAATATACTTCGTTTCCAGATAAGGCTCGATGCCTTCGATTCCGCCTTCGCGGCCGACGCCGCTTTCTTTCATGCCGCCAAATGGCGCTTGTACTGCGGATGGGCCGCCGTCGTTCCAGCCGACGATGCCGTATTTCAGGTTTTCGGCGATATATAGACCGCGGCGGTAGTTTTCGGTGAAGAAGTAAGCAGCCAAGCCAAATGGTGTGTCGTTTGCCAGGCGAATTGCTTCATCGATGTCTGTGTAGGTTGTGATAGGTGCTACTGGTCCGAATGTTTCTTCGTGCATGATGGTCATGTCGGTCGTCACGTGGTCAAGTACGGTTGGCTGGACAAAATAATAGCCTTTATCGTCATCTTGTTGGTAAGAACCGCCTGCATGGACAACTGCACCCTTTTTCTTAGCGTCTTCCAGCTGGGAGGCTATCTTATCAAAGCCTTTTTTATTGATGATCGGTCCGATATCCACGTCTTCTGTACCGACACCGACTTTCAACTGCGAAACAGCTTCGGTGAATAGTCGGGTGAATTCCTCTTTAATGGAAGAGTGGACAAGCAGGCGATTGGCACAGACACATGTTTGCCCGGCGTTGCGGAACTTGGAAGCGACGGCTTGTTTGACTGCTCGCTCCAGGTCCGCATGTTCATCAACGATCAGTGGGGCGTGTCCTCCAAGCTCCATGGAGACATGTTTTACCGTATCCGCACTTTGCTTCATTAGCTGCTTACCAACCGGGGTGGATCCGGTAAAGGATATTTTGCGAATTAGCGGATTTTCTGTAAACAGCTTTCCTGTTTTTTCTCCGTCAGCATTCACGTATTGGATAACATCCTCTGGGATCCCGGCTTCATGTGCCAATTCCACTAACCGGATGGCAGTCAGCGGTGTATCGGGTGCAGGCTTGATGATGAAAGTGCAGCCTGCAGCCAATGCCGGTGCCGCTTTTCTCGTGATCATCGCTGCCGGAAAGTTCCATGGTGTGATGGCGGCGACTGGACCGACGGCTTCCCGTGTGACAAGCAGACGCTTATCGGTAGTGGAGGCAGGGATGGTGCGGCCGTAGACACGTTTTGCTTCTTCGGCGAACCATTCGATATAGCCGGCGGCATACAAAACTTCCCCTTCGGCTTCCTTCAGTGGTTTACCATTCTCTGCTGTAATCAAGGAGGCAAGCTCTTTTTTGTTGACTAGCATCAATGAATACCATTTTCGTAATAAAGTACTTCTTTCCGTTGCACTCGTTTTTGACCAGCTAAGAAAGGCCCTATGGGAGGCGGTGATTTTTGCCTCGATGTTTTGCAATGTATCTTGTTCAATTGAAGTTATGAAAGCGCCGGTGCCAGGGTTGTATACGTTAAGCTTGCTTGTCATTGGCTATGCTCCTTTCCTGGGATGGAGAAGCTAATTTACGATTGGTAACGGCATAAAGTCCGAGCCCGATGACTGTCCAGCCAATCAGCATGATCCACTCATAAGGCCACACAAGCGCTGCAGGCATCCCTGGTAAGTAGAAGGTAAGGAAAACCAAGCTCATGATGACAGCTCCGAATCCGATTGTGCGCCAGTATTTGATCTTATACGGCCTTTCCAAATCAGGTTCGGTTTTGCGTAGACGAAGGAAAGCGAGTGCCACAAGGATATAGCCTACTACCATGCCGACACCGCCGGCATTTACGATCCAGACGAGTGCAGGGCGGCCGAGTAGTGGTGCCAGGAATGCCAGCGCGCCCAGGAATAAGATGGCATTCGTAGGAGTTCCGTATTTCGGATGGATATACATGAACCAAGAAGGAATCATCTTTCTGTCTGCCATGGCATACATGATCCGGCTGGCGCCGATGATGAATGCATTCCAGCTGGTGATGATACCAGCTACGCCGCCGATTACCAAAATAGTACCGAATACTTGGCTGCCAAAGAGGCTTGCCATTGCATCGGCAGTTGCTAGACTGCTAGTCTCCAGCTGCTCCTTGGAAAGAGCTGCCGAGACACCGTAGACAATCAATAAGTAGAAGATTACCGCACAAACGATGGAAATCATCAAGATGCGAGAGATGGTCTTGGCGGGCGCATTGATTTCCTCAGCTACCTGAGGAACAACGTCAAATCCAACGAATAAGAAAGGCACCATGACCAAAACGGTGATGACACCTGCTGCTCCATCTGAGAAAAGAGGTTGTAGATTTGCGGTGCTTCCGTTGAAGGAAGCACCAAACAACAATAGAATTCCTGTGGCAATCATGAGAATCGTGAAAACAGATTGGAATATGGCAGCAGGTTTTGCACCGACATAGTTGAGGAGTGTCAGGATGAGCGCTCCTCCTGAACCGATCAATACCCATGTCGTATAAACAGGCCAATCATTCAATGTCCAAAGATAACCAACATGATTCACCGGCACGATGTAATCAATTACGGTCGGTAATGCGACAGCCTCAAACGTAATGACAGTCACATAACCGGCAAGCACCGCCCAAGCGGCGGCAAAACCCATCTTCCTTCCGAAGGCACGGTTTACGAAAACCAAGCCGCCGCCAGTCTCGGGCATGCTGGAAGATAGTTCTGCGTAAGTCAAACCGATCAGGCAGATAAGCAAGCCTCCGATTACAAAAGCGATGATGCTGCCAAGAAACCCTGCTCCGAGAATCCAATCCCCAGATAATACAACCCATCCCCATCCGAGCATGGCGCCAACGGCTAGAAAAATGACATCCGATTTCGACATTGTTTTCTTCAATTGCTGCTTGGCCATAGAGACCCTCCTTTAAATGGATTTCAATGCTTGTTCGATGATTGCAAGTCCTTCATGCAGTTGTTCATCCGTGATTACGAGCGGGCTGAGGAAGCGAACGACATTGCCATTGATACCTGCTGTCAAAAGAAGGAGTCCATTTTCATTGGCATATGCGGCTATCTTAGCTGCCAGCTCTTTATCGGGAAGTTTCGATTGGCTATCTTTGACGAATTCAATGGCCGCCATGGCACCTAAGCGTCTGATATCACCGATGGAATCATAGCTTTCTTTCCAGCGTCTTGCAGCCTGCTCGATGGTTTTCCCGATATGCTCCGCTTTTTCATTCAATTCCTCAGATTCGATGATATCCAAAACGGCAAGTGCTGCAACACAGCCGAGCGGACTTCCGGCATAGGTGCCGCCCAGCTCGCCTGGATTAGAGGCATCCAGCATTTCCGCACGGCCGACTACACCACTGATGGGAACGCCAGCCCCGAGAGATTTAGAAACAGTGATCAAGTCAGGGACGACATCAAAATGTTCGATTGCGAAATATTTGCCGGTCCGGGCAAAACCAGTTTGGATTTCATCTGCTACGAAGACAATGTCATGTTCTTTGCAGAAGGATGCCACGAATTGTATGAAACGTTTGGAAGGAATGATAAAACCGCCTTCTCCTTGTATTGGCTCCATCACGACACATGCGACGGTTTCCGGTGCCACTTGGGATGTGAAAAATTCTCTGAATTGTTCGATGATGAAATCTTCATATGCAGTTTCTGTCAGGCCTTTCGGGCGTTGATAGCTATATGGATAAGGAGCTTGATAAACTTCAGGAGCAAATGGGCCAAAGCCGAATTTATAAGGTTTTACTTTACTTGTCATACTCATGGCAAGATTCGTGCGTCCGTGGAAACCGCGGTTGAAAGTGACGACAGCTTGCCTTCCTGTATATTTACGGGCAATCTTCACAGCGTTTTCCACTGCCTCGGCACCAGAATTAAGGAAGATGGCTTTCTTATCAAATGCACCAGGAGTCAGGCTGCATAATTTTTCTGCAAGCTCGATGTAAGATGCATACATCATGACATTGAAGCCGGGATGAACAAATGCCTCTGCTTGATTCTTGAGTGCTTCCACAACTTTCGGGTGGCTGTGTCCGACATTCATCGTTCCGATTGCTCCTGCGAAGTCGATGAAGCGTCTTCCATCTTGATCGAAAAGAAGGGCGCCTTCACCTTTGACTGCAATGGATTTATTGCCATTACTAACACCCCTGGCTACGAATTTGTCACGTTTTTGCTGAAGCAGTAAAGTTTCATTTGTTAAAGTTGCCATTATGTCACTTCCTTTTTCGGTATTTTTTATATTTTCAAACTTTTCCTGTATAATAAAAAGTACCAAACACAAGTTTTTTATGGTACCAGAGGAGGGGCTTATGAGTTTATACATCATGCAGCTGGATAGGGAACGGAGTGAAGCATTCTTATACCAGCAAGTGTATCAGCAAATGAAACAAGCCATATTGGAACGGCGATATTTGCCGCATGATAAGCTGCCTTCCAAGCGGGAGCTGGCAGCCAATCTGCGCATAAGCTTGAATTCAGTCAATGCAGCCTATCAGCAGCTTGTGGCAGAAGGCTATCTTTACACACGGGAAAGGCAAGGTTTCTTTGTGGAGGATCTGGACACCTTTCACGTACAGCCGGAGAATCACGTATCGAATCTTCCTTCTCATTTATTGGAGACGGATAAAAAGCGTAATGTGAAGAATTCTTTCTCCCATATGAGTGCTGATATAGATGTGTTCCCGCTGGAAAAATGGCTGTGGTGTGAGGAACAGGCACTGCGGAAGAAAAAGGAGCTATTGGAGGAATATGTCGATCCCCAAGGGTTATATAGTGTGCGGAAAACGATAGCTCACTTTCTTTCCCAATCACGAGGTGTGCGCTGTTATCCGGAGCAGGTTGTACTTGGATCGGGAACACAGCTCCTGACACGTCAATTAACGAAGCTTTTGCCCAAAGACACTATTTATGGATTGGAGGAGCCTGGTTACCAGCGCATGTATCACTTATTGAAAAGTGAAGGGAGAGCTGTAACCGCTTTGGACATCGACCAAAAGGGTATCCGGATCGATGCACTTGAAACAAGTGAGGCCAATGTATTGCTAACAACGCCTTCGCATCAATTCCCTACCGGGGCGATCATGCCGATATCGCGCCGGATCCAGCTGCTGAACTGGGCCAACGCCGGCCCGAATCGATATATAATCGAAGATGATTATGATAGTGAGTACAAATATGACGCCGATTCCATTCCATCCTTACAAGGAATGGATGGGGCATCGCGCGTCATTTACATGGGTTCATTTTCAAAATCACTTTTACCGGGATTGAGGATGAGTTATATGGTATTGCCGATACCGCTTCTGGAGGTTTATAAATATTCTTTGCATTTCCTGATGTCTTCCTGCAGTACAATTACGCAGCTGACACTACAGGAATTTATCGAGACCGGGGAATACCAAAAGCATATCAAGAAAACGACGAAATTATATCGGATCCGCCGGGCCATGCTGATCGAAAAGCTGCAGGCAAAATTCGGGGACATCATTTCCGTAAAAGGAGAAAAATCGGGCTTGCACTTTTTGGTTTCATTTCACGTGGAACGTCTGGAGGAGGAAATAAAAAAGAAGGCAGAAGGAAGAGGGTTCTTACTTTATGGAATCAGCCGTTTCTATAATCTGTCAGCTCCGCCCCGGACACCAACACTGATCCTCGGCTTTGCAAGTATGCGTACAACCGAAATGGATGAAGCTGTAGAACGTCTATATGAAGCTGTTTTTCATTAATCAGGAAAGGACCCGTCGCTGACGGGCCCTTAGTTTTAAATACCAATCGAAATATATTTCGTTTCCAAATAAGGCTCGATGCCTTCGATTCCGCCTTCGCGGCCGACGCCGCTTTCTTTCATGCCGCCAAATGGCGCTTGTACTGCGGATGGGCCGCCGTCGTTCCAGCCGACGATGCCGTATTTCAGGTTTTCGGCGATATATAGGCCGCGGCGGTAGTTTTCGGTGAAGAAGTAAGCAGCCAATCCAAATGGTGTGTCATTGGCGAGCCGAATTGCTTCATCGATGTCTGTGTAGGTTGTGATAGGTGCTACTGGTCCGAATGTTTCTTCGTGCATGATGGTCATGTCATCCGTTACTTGGTCAAGAACGGTCGGGTTGACGAAGAAATAGCCTTTATCTGCATCGGCGTTATATGTGCCGCCTGCCAGTACTTTAGCGCCTTTGGATTTTGCATCGTCGATTTGGGCAACGATTTTATCGAAGCCTTTTTTATTGATGACTGGTCCGATTGCGACGCCTTCTTCCGTACCTTGCCCAACTTTCAATTCGGTTACAGCTTTGGTGAATGCTGCTGTGAATTCATCCTTTATGGATTCATGCACGAGCAGTCTGTTGGCGCAGACACATGTTTGTCCTGCATTACGGAACTTGGAAGCAAGTGCATGCTTCACAGCATGGTCGATATTGGCATGTTCATCGACGATGAGGGGGGCGTGACCGCCAAGTTCCATCGATACATGCTTCACAGTATCGGCGCTTTGTTTCATGAGCAGCTTGCCGACAGGAGTGGAACCTGTAAAGGAAATCTTCCGGATGTGCGGATGCTCGGTGAAGATCTTACCGACCATTTCACCATCGGCATTCACATATTGGATGACGTCTTCTGGAATTCCGGCCTCATGTGCCAGATCGACAAGGCGGATGGCAGTCAATGGTGTGTCAGGTGCAGGCTTGATGATGAAAGTGCAGCCTGCAGCCAATGCCGGTGCCGCTTTTCGCGTGATCATCGCTGCCGGGAAGTTCCATGGTGTGATGGCGGCGACTGGACCGACGGCTTCCCGTGTGACAAGCAGACGCTTATCGGTAGTGGAGGCAGGGATGGTGCGGCCGTAGACACGTTTCGCTTCTTCGGCGAACCATTCGATATAGCCGGCGGCATATAAAACCTCGCCTTCTGATTCTTTCAGCGGTTTGCCGTTTTCGGCTGTCATGAGCGCAGCGAGCTCTGCTTTATTTTCAATCATCTTGTCATGCCAAGCACGAAGGAGCTTGCTGCGTTCTGTGGCAGAGGTTTTGGACCAGCTGCTGAATGCTTTGTGTATCTTTTCGATTTTCCCATTGACCTCTTCTTTTGAATCAAGTGCTACTTTTTCAAGCAATTCACCTGTGGCTGGGTTATATACATCGAATGTTTCTGTCATATCAGATGCCCCTTTTCTAATTTATTTCCTAGTAAAAGCTTACCAAGAGTTTTTTCTTTCAGCCAAAAAAACTGCTCAAGTATTTTGCTGTTCACGTTTATATTCCTGTTTTGAGAGGTAATTATGCAGGAAGAAGAACGATAAAGAAATTAATAGGAAACGTTGATATGATGGGGGTTTCAGAGGTTGGGAGGGAGGTCTTCTGAAGGATTAGTTATCAGAATAAAAAGAAATTAATAAAGTGGGTTTACAAACCATTGCATTCCTGTATATAATAACACTTGTCAGTTTCGAGTTACGAAAAACGTAACGAAGAAAAAGGGCATCCTGGCCCGTTGGTCAAGCGGTTAAGACACCGCCCTTTCACGGCGGTAACACGGGTTCGAATCCCGTACGGGTCATCAAGTGGAGGATTAGCTCAGCTGGGAGAGCATCTGCCTTACAAGCAGAGGGTCGGCGGTTCGAGCCCGTCATCCTCCACCACTTTCTTGAAAAAAACAAGAATAAAAAGTGTTGACAAGATAAACGATAGATGATAAGATATCATTCGTGACGGTCGAAATCAACGACATTAAATAGCGCGCCGGTCTAGCTCAATTGGTAGAGCAACTGACTTGTAATCAGTAGGTTGGGGGTTCAAGTCCTCTGGCCGGCACCACCTATGATGGAGGGATAGCGAAGTTGGCCAAACGCGGCGGACTGTAAATCCGCTCCCATCGGGTTCGTAGGTTCGAGTCCTACTCCCTCCACCATTTATTGGGCTATAGCCAAGCGGTAAGGCAACGGGTTTTGGTCCCGTGATCGTTGGTTCGAATCCAGCTAGCCCAGCCATTTACTTTCTTTTCAATAGAATGTTTTTGAGCCATTAGCTCAGTTGGTAGAGCATCTGACTTTTAATCAGAGGGTCGAAGGTTCGAGTCCTTCATGGCTCACTTTATAGATCAGTTCCAGTAACTGTTTCTATTACGCGGGTGTGGTGGAATTGGCAGACACGCTAGACTTAGGATCTAGTGCTTCGGCGTGGGGGTTCAAGTCCCTCCACCCGCATCATCTTTACTATACTACTGGGCGGAAGTAGTTCAGTGGTAGAACACCACCTTGCCAAGGTGGGGGTCGCGAGTTCGAATCTCGTCTTCCGCTCCATATGGGGCCTTAGCTCAGCTGGGAGAGCGCCTGCTTTGCACGCAGGAGGTCAGCGGTTCGATCCCGCTAGGCTCCACTCATATGATTGCCGCCCAATAGGGCGGTTTTTTTTGTTTCCAAGCACAGGGTGATTTCCTGTGCTTTTTTGTTTATTCTCTGTTGCATAGGGAAACAGCTAAGGTAAAGTCTGTTGCCAGGAGGATGTATATGGAGGAAGTGAATACATACAAGCGCAGGAATATCATATCTGGTTTTTTGTTTGGTGTCGGGTTGGTTGCTTTCATTGATGAAGTTGTTTTTCATCAGCTGCTGCATTGGCATCATTTTTATGATTTATCTTCTTCGACATGGGGGCTTATTTCGGATGGTTTCTTTCACGCGCTGAGCTGGTTTGCGACAGTTGGCGGGTTATTCCTTTTTGCCGATCTACGCAGGCGAAAACGTTTGATTCCGCTAAGGTGGTTTGGAGCTGTGTGTTTGGGGAGTGGTGTATTTCAGCTGTATGATGGATTGATTCAGCATAAGGTACTCCGTATTCACCAGATCCGTTATGGCGTCGATATCTTCTATTATGATTTGATTTGGAATGGTATTGCCGTTGTATTGATTGTGGCCGGGATTGTATGTGTGCGTATTTCTCGGAGGAAGCACTATGCTGAGTGATATGTTGGCGATATTTATCTGTACATTTTTCATAATCGCCTATGCAGCAGCAATGCTGCATGCATCCAGACGATTCAAAGCTTGGCCGCTATACCGGCTGCTTTTGTTTGCTGGCGGTGTGATAGTCGGTCTTCTGGCTGTTTCCGGTCCGATTGCGATGCATGCGCATCATAGTTTTACTTATCATATGATCGGACATTTATTGCTTGGCATGCTTGCTCCGTTGCTGCTCGTGTTGTCACAGCCTGTCACATTGCTTATGCGCGCACTTCCGCAATCTGGTTCGAAAGCTGTATCGCGTCTATTCCGAAGCAGGTATGCGCATTTCATCATTCACCCAATCACAGCGGCGGTACTGAATATCGGAGGGCTTTGGCTGCTTTATACCACAGCTTTGTTCCATTATATGCACCAATCGAGCTGGATCTCATTCATTGTTCATCTGCATGTATTTGCTGCGGGCTATGTGTTTACATTAGCTATTGTTTATTCTGAACCAGTATCTTATCGGAAAAGTCATCTATACCGGATGGTTGTGTTCATTTTTGCATTGGCCGGACATGGGATATTATCGAAGTATCTTTACGCAAATCCGCCAGCAGGGGTGAACGCTGCTGATGCGCAGGAAGGTGCGATGCTGATGTATTATGGAGGAGATGTGATCGATTTGATCCTGATTTTCCTATTATGCTGGCAATGGTACCATGCTGCTGCTCCGAAAACGTCAATCCCTTCCACGAAAGCTGCCGAATAAGGCAGTTTTTTTATGTGATTGGTAAAAATAACACAGAAACGAATTTACAAGGTGTCAAGACACATGTAAACTATATGTGTAATATATCCTATTCGGCAGAGGTGCAGAGATGGAACAAACAGGAGCTAGTAAAACAGCGGGCAAACCGATTTCCGAGCGTAAGCTGCTTGGCATTGTTGGTACCGGCTGGTTGTTTGATGCAATGGATGTAGGTATTTTATCTTTTATCATCACAGCATTGACGTTGGATTGGAATCTATCTGCCGAGCAGGCAGGGTGGATTGGCAGTGTCAACAGCATCGGCATGGCTGTCGGGGCATTTGTGTTCGGAATCATGGCTGACAGGGTCGGCCGGAGGACTGTCTTCATGATCACGATTGTGGTATTTTCCATTGCGAGCGGTTTATCTGCGCTGGCAGCTTCTTATCTTATCTTTATTGTGCTGCGTTTCTTCATCGGAGCAGGACTTGGAGGAGAATTACCGGTAGCTTCCACGTTGGTTTCGGAATCAGTGGCACCGGAAAGACGGGGGCGCATGGTTGTGCTGCTGGAAAGCTTCTGGGCAGTCGGGTGGCTGCTGGCAGCAATCATATCATATTTTGTCATCCCGGATTATGGATGGAGGATAGCGCTTTTGCTGACAGCGATACCGGCATTATTTGCTGTTTTTCTTCGTAAGAACTTACCGGATTCCCCGTCGTATACGAAGCTGAAGCAGAAAACATCCATCGCACACAGTATCCGTCAGCTGCTGGCAAAAGGATCGGCCAAGCGCAGCCTGATGCTGTGGGTCGTCTGGTTCTGCATCATGCTCAGCTATTACGGTATGTTTCTTTGGCTTCCAAGTGTGATGGTCGAAAAGGGATTCGATATGGTCAGGAGCTTCGAGTATGTATTGATCATGACACTTGCGCAATTGCCGGGTTACTTTTCCGCAGCCTGGCTGATCGAAAAGATAGGACGAAAGCCGATTTTGATCATCTATCTGATTGGTACAGCCATCAGTGCGGTGCTGTTCGGTAATGCAGAATCTGCTGCCATGCTGCTTGCTGCGGGTATGCTGCTCTCCTTTTTCAATCTGGGGGCTTATGGCATTCTTTATGCGTATACACCGGAACAATATCCTACAGCCATACGGGCCACAGGCTCTGGAATTGCTGCAACAGCAGGAAGGATCGGCGGTATCCTTGGACCGCTGCTGATTGGCTACCGCGACAGTTTAGGGTTCTCGGTGAGTGCTGTTTTCCTTCTATTTTGTGTGACGGTGCTTATTGCGGCAGCTGCTGTCTGGATCCTTGGGGAGGAAACAAAAGGGAAGACACTTGCGTGATGCGTGATTTCGGCAGTGTATGGTAAAGTAGAGCAAGAGTAAGAAGGAGGTAACGCTTTGTTTTCCATACAAGATTATACCGAAACAGTGAGTGTCTGCTTGGAAAAGCATTCAGAGGATGTTATAAGTGAACTGAAACAGATTTTCCAGCTGCCGTTCTTGCCGGAAGTGAAAAAGATCGCTTTCCGCATGTTCAAAGAACCGATGGCGTTTGAGCTGACGGTTATGTATTATGCGCTCGATGCGGATGGCAAGGAACGCTATTACGATGAAATGGGCGATAAATACGCAGGTGGAAGTGAAGAAGTGGCAGAAGAGATTCCATACTTCCAGCTGCCGGATGATGCGACCGATGCGTTCGAAGCCTTCCGGGAACTGCAGGAAGATGCTGTGGAAAAGGCCGACGAGCAAGTGATGGTTGCTTGGTTCAGCGATTGCTATAAAAGAGCTGGCGGAGAAGCTTTCCCGCTTGAAGTGAGTATCGGTTTCCATGATGATGTGAAATCTTATTTCATCAAGCGGGGAGCCTGGGCGGAAGACCGTCATTGATTGAAAGTGCGTACCATGTGTACGTGCTTTTTTTCATGCAAAAAAAAATTAACAGCTCCGCTTGATAGCTGTTAATTTTGCTAGATATCTTTTCTTTGTTTTTCGTATTCGTTCAATAAATCATCAAGCTGGACGCTTGCTGTGACAACGGCATCGGATGTAAGCGGCATGCGACGGGATAGATAAAGCATATGATTGCGCGTCTGCTCAATTTTTTCCAAAAGATTGTCTAATGTAACCATTTTTACCTCCAGAATCTGATATACTATTTGCTGATAAGATTACCCTTTCTTTTTCTATCTAAAACGTCAAAATCCGAAAAAAATAAAAAAAGAGAAAATAACTGTTGCTGGCACAACTTTAAGGTTTGAAATAAAGATATTTTTTATGAAAGTGAAACCTTTTCAGAACGTCATTCGTTACTTAGAAGCCGCAGTTAGGCGGGAGGATTTTCATGGAGAACATCATAAAATATCATATAAAGAACGTCAAGAAGGGTGATCATGCTGCCTTTGAAGAAATTGTTTCCTTTTATCAGAACAAGGTGTACCATATCGTATACCGGATGGTCGGAGACAGTCATGAGGCACAGGATATCGCCCAAGAAGCGTTTATCCGTGCTTACACCAACATCCAATCTTTTGACGAAAATCGGAAATTCTCCACATGGCTTTACCGGATTGCAACGAATCTGAGTATCGACCGTCTGCGTAAGAAGAAGCCGGATTTTCATCTGGATGCAGAAGTGAAAGGGACGGAAGGGTTGGATATGTACTCGCAGCTGGCTGCTGATCAGGCTTTGCCTGAAGAAGAGGTCGAGGGCATGGAACTGCAGAGTTACATCCACAAGGAGATATTGTCCCTTCCGCCAAAATACCGCAGTGTCATCGTGCTGCGGTTTCTGGATGATTTATCTCTCGCGGAGATCGGGGAAATCCTGGATCTGCCGCTTGGGACAGTGAAGACGCGCATCCACCGTGGCAGAGAACTACTGCGAAAAAAACTGCGCCACGTATAAAGGGGGGTTACACATGAATTGCGAAGAAAGCCTCGCGCTCATGCATCTGTATTTGGATGGAGATGCTTCAGAGGAAGAAGCAAAACAGCTCAGGGAGCATTTGAAATCTTGTCCGGATTGTAATCAGCATTACCGGGAGCTCAAACAAACGGAGAGCCTGCTTAGCGGCGCTGCCTATGAGTTGGGTGCACCTGCTGGCTTCACGGCAAGCGTCATGGCGAATTTGCCGAAAGAAAAGAAGCGTGCCGGATACATGAGGTGGTTCCGCACACATCCTGTCATCACAGCAGCTGCGGTATTCTTCCTATTCATGTTCACAAGCATGATTTCTGCTTGGAATAGCGATGGCAGTGTAAGTGTATCGAAGCAAGATGGTTTGATAGTAGAAAATGATCTCGTCATTGTACCGGAAGACGTCACGGTCAAGGGGGACCTTGTCGTTGAAAATGGCGATTTGGATATCAAGGGAAAAGTCGATGGCGATGTGACGCTCATCAATGGTGATCTTGTCGAAGATCCCGGGGCAAAAGTGAATATGGCATCCGCCGATAATATAACAGGTGAATATCAGGAAATCGACCGGATATTCGGCTGGGCCTGGTATCATATCAAAGAACTCGTGACATTTTGATAATCTGAGATGGAGCTGCTTATATAGGGCTCTCTTTTTTTTTGCCTTATGATCATTGGCGGCACAAGCCTGTATTGCGGTAGAATAACAGGGGACAGTAAGCAATAACATCTCCCTGTTCAAAAGCGACTGCAATAGGGGAACTGTGCTATAATGTACGAAGAAATTCGAGCTATTCATAAATAAAAGGACGTGTATCCATGTTTGGGGGATTAAGTGAACTTTCGGTTATATCCATACTGCGGATCATCGTGGACATTGCGGCGGTATGGTTCATCTTTTATAAAGTCTTGATGCTCATAAGGGGAACGAAAGCGATACAGCTGTTGAAAGGGATTTTCATCGTTGTCATCATCGCTTTCTTGAGCAGCGAGCAGTTACTCGACTTCCCGATGCTGGCATTTTTGAGCTCGCAGGCCATCACCTGGGGATTCGTTGCCATCGTCGTGCTGTTCCAGCCGGAAATCAGGCGTGCTTTGGAGCAGCTTGGACGAGGAAGCTTCTTCTCCCGGAACGTGCGATCGGAGGAAGAACAAACAAATAGGAATATAGAAGCAATCGTGAAATCATGCAATTACATGGCAAAGCGGAGGATCGGCGCGCTGATCACGATCGAGCGTGAAACTGGGATGGGTGACTATATCGAGACAGGCATACCTGTGAACGGTCATCTGACATTCGAGTTGCTCACGAATATCTTCGTACCGAATACACCTTTGCATGATGGAGCCGTCATCTTGAAAAACAATGAAATTGCAGCGGCAGCTTGCTATCTGCCTCTTTCCGAGAGTCCTTTCATATCCAAGGAGCTCGGCACGCGTCACCGGGCGGCCATGGGAATAAGCGAAGTGACGGACTCCCTGACAATCATTGTGTCAGAAGAGACCGGGGCGATCTCCTGTGCAAAGAACGGGGAATTATTCCGGGATATCACGCCGGATGCTTTAAAAGAGATGCTCGACAAGGAAGTTGGCGTGACGGTTTCCGGTTCCAAGGCAAGAAAATGGAGGGGTAAAAATGGATAAATGGCTGAAAAGTCCATGGACATTACGCGTCGTGGCGTTAGTGTTTGCAGTCCTTCTCTACGCCTATGTGAGTGCGGAATCCGATGTGAACAACCGCGCAGGCGAGGTGCCGATCACATCTTCCGATGAAACGAACACAGTCGAAGCCCCTGTCAGTATCCGGATCGATGACTCCAAATATGTCGTGAGCGGCGTACCAGAGTATGTCTCGATGCAGCTTGTCGGTCCTGCAAGTGATGTGACAGCTGCCATACAGCAGAAAAATTACGAAGCTTATGTCGACCTGACGGATCTGGACAGCGGAACGCATACCGTGAAGCTGCATTACGAGAATGTTTCGGATAACCTGCAAGTCTATATGCAGCCGGCTAGCGTCGAAGTGACGATCCAGGAAAAAGCTTCACAGCAATTCAATGTCAACGTAGGCTATACCAATGAAGACCAAATGGCATCAGGCTTCCAAGTGGACAGCTCCTCAGTGGAACCTAAGACGGTTTCAATCGTAAGTACACAAGAGGTCATCGATCAGATTGCCAGTGTACGTGCATATGTGGATCTGACGGATGTCAAAGCCGATATAGACAGCAAAGAAGCACCAGTGAAAGTATATGATGCACAAGGTAATGAGCTTAGCGTGAATGTCCAGCCAGAGACTGTCGAAGTTTCGGTGCAGGTGAGCAATCCGAGCAAGACAGTCCCGGTGGAAGTGAAAACAAAAGGGAAGGCTCCTGATGATGTGTCGGTTGCATCGCTTTCCCCAGATACAAAGGAAGTGACGATCTACGCTCCGCAAGATACATTGGATGGCATCGATTCCATCAGTACCGAGGAAATCGATTTGTCCAAGATATCGAAAAACCAGACAGTCGATGCCGATCTGGCATTGCCGGATAATGTACGATCGGCAAGTGAAGATCAAGTATCGGTGGACATCGAACTGGATGAAACGAGCGAGACGACGATCGAGAATGTACCGATAACGATCGAGAACTTGCCTGACGGGCTGAAAGCAGCATTCAGCGACCCGCAGAACGAAGAGATCGATGTTACCGTGAGCGGAGCGCAGACGGAAATCGAAGGCCTGTCAGCTGACGATATCACCGCAGTGATCGATGCCGGCGGCTTGGAAGAAGGAGAGCAGACGGTTCCAATCGATGTGACGGGACCTCAGAATACAGAGCTCACCCCAAGCCAGGAGGAAGCGACAATAACGCTTCAGTCCGCAGCAGGCAATAACGATGACGAAGCGAATACGAATGACGAAACAAATACGGACACAAATACGAATACAGAAACACAGACACAGTGACTGTGAGCCATGTGAAGGAGAGGTAACAATGGGAAAATATTTTGGAACGGATGGCGTCAGGGGGATTGCGAATAAGGAGCTCACCCCCGAGCTTGCCTTCAAGTTGGGCAGATATGGCGGTTATGTACTGACAAAAACTAGCGAGCAGCGGCCGAAAGTGATGATTGGTCGCGATACACGTATTTCCGGTGAGATGCTTGAAGGAGCACTTGCGGCAGGACTTCTTTCCATCGGTGCAGAAGTCATGCGCGTCGGTGTCGTTTCCACTCCAGGTGTCGCATACCTTACGAAAAACATGGGAGCAGCTGCAGGTGTCATGATTTCAGCTTCCCACAATCCGGTTGAAGATAACGGAATCAAATTCTTCGGGCCGGACGGATTCAAACTTTCCGATGAACAGGAAAATGAAATCGAACAGCTGATCGATGCGGAAACGGATGAACTGCCGCGTCCATCAGGAGCCGACCTTGGTCAGATCAATGACTATTTCGAAGGCGGCCAGAAGTATATCCAATACCTAAAAGGAACGATCGACAACGATTTCGAAGGTCTTCATATCGCAATCGACTGTGCCCACGGGGCAACTTCTTCCATCGCGACACATTTGTTTGCTGATTTGGAAGCGGATATCTCCTCGATCGGTTCATCTCCGGACGGACTGAACATCAATAAAAACGTCGGATCCACACATCCGGAAACATTGCGTCAATTCCTTTTGGAAAAAGAAGCAGATGTCGGTCTTGCCTTTGATGGTGATGGCGATAGATTGATTGCTGTCGATGAAAAAGGACAGATCGTCGATGGCGATAAAATCATGTACATCTGTGCCAAATTCCTGAACGACCACGGACGTTTGCGTCATAACACGGTTGTATCGACGGTAATGAGTAATATCGGTTTCTACCGTGCGCTGGAGCAGCATGATATCAAGAGCAACAAAACAGCTGTCGGCGACAGATATGTGATGGAAGAAATGCGCCGCGGCGATTATAACCTTGGCGGAGAGCAATCCGGACACATCATCTTCCTTGATTACATGACGACAGGTGATGGCATGCTTGCGGCTTTGCAGCTGATCAATGTCATGAAGGAAACAGGCAAAAAGCTTTCCGAGCTTGCAGCCGAAGTGGAAATCTTCCCGCAGATCCTGAAAAACGTGCCGGTGACAGATAAGAAGGAAGCACTGGAGAACCAGCAAATCCTTGATTCCATCGCAGAAGTGGAACAGGAGCTTGGCGATAAAGGCCGCGTCCTCGTTCGCCCTTCCGGAACAGAATCACTTGTCCGTGTCATGGTGGAAGCACCAACGAAAGAAGACTGCGAAAAGTACGTTGACAAAGTAGCAGCAGTCATCGAACAAGTATTGGGAACAAAATAAAATCAACGTATGCGCAGGGAACAGAACATGCTCCCTGCGCATACTTTATTTACATGCAAGAAAGAATTGACCAACCTGATTTCCTTGATGTAAAATAAGGGGGTTATGTCATTCCAGCAAGAAAGCGAGGATAGAGGTAACAATAATAACAAGCGCCAGGACTTATCCCGAGCGGTGGGGTAAGTTGACGAGGTGGAGGTTTATCGAAGTATTCGGCGGATGCCTCCCGATTGCACACATCTCAGTCGTCACGTTCACGGCCGAAAGCAAAGAGGCGACTCTTTGGATAAGGACTGAACAAGATGTGAAAAATAGATAAAACGAGAAAGGGGCACTCAGGCGCCCCTGGCTTTAAAGCGCAGGCCGCTTGTTTGCCTCTTCCAAGTCTTGAGGAGGACAACAACGACATGTGTGGAATTGTAGGTTATATCGGACAGAATGATACGAAGGAAGTATTGCTTAACGGACTGGAGAAGCTGGAGTATCGCGGATACGATTCAGCTGGTATCGCAATCGAAAACGAGCAAGGCGTGAACCTTTTCAAAGTAAAAGGTCGCATTGCAGCATTGCGTGAAAAAGTGGATCACAGCGTTTCATCCACGATGGGAATTGGTCATACACGCTGGGCGACACATGGTGCACCGAACGTAGATAACGCGCACCCGCATCAAAGCGCTTCTGGCAAATTCACAATCGTGCATAACGGTGTAATCGAGAACTACGTCGACATCCGTAAAGAATACCTTGCTGACGTAACATTGAAAAGTGATACCGATACAGAAATCGTTGTACAGCTTGTAGAGAAAATGTATGAAGAGACTCAGGACACAGCAGCGGCATTCCGCAAAGCGGTCAGCTTGCTTACTGGTTCTTATGCTCTTGCCATGATCGATAAAGACGACAAAGAAACAATCTTCGTAGCGAAAAACAAAAGCCCATTGCTTGTAGGTATTGGCGAAGGCTTCAACGTCGTAGCAAGTGACGCGATGGCAACACTTCGCGAAACAGATACGTACAAAGAAATCCGCGACAAAGAAATCGTCATCGTTCGCCGTGACAGCGTGGAAATCCAGCTGCTTGACGGTACAAAAGTAGAACGCGATACGTTCAAAACCGAAATCGATGCAGCCGACACGGAAAAAGGCACATACGATCACTATATGCTGAAAGAAACAGATGAGCAGCCATTCGTCATCCGTAAAATCATCCAGCACTACCAGGATGAAGCGGAACAAATCAAAATGGACCCTGCCATCCGTAAAGCGATGATGAGTGCAGACCGCATTTATATCGTGGCAGCTGGAACGAGCTACAACGCAGGACTAGTCGGTAAACAATTCATTGAAAACTTGGCTAAGATCCCGGTTGAAGTGCATATCGCAAGTGAATTCGCGTATAATATGCCGCTTCTTTCCGAAAAGCCATTATTCATATTCCTTTCCCAATCCGGAGAAACTGCCGACAGCAGAGCTGTATTGGTGAAAATCAAAGAACTTGGACACCCAGCACTTACAATCACGAACGTGCCAGGATCCACCCTTTCTCGTGAAGCAGACTTCACATTGCCGCTATACGCTGGCCCAGAGATTGCGGTAGCCTCTACTAAAGCATATACAGCACAGATGGCAGTTATGCTATTGCTTGCTGTAGACGCTGCAAAAGGCAAAGAAATCACACTTGATTTCAACCCGCTTCAAGAGCTTGCGATCGTTGCGAACGCAATGGAAGTACTGACAGACCAAAAAGAAACATTCGAAACACTAGCACAAAGCTACCTAAGTGAATCCCGCAACGCATTCTTCATCGGCCGCGGTGTCGATTACTTCGTCTGCGTCGAAGGATCACTGAAACTAAAAGAAATCTCCTACATCCAAGCAGAAGGCTTCGCTGGAGGAGAACTGAAACACGGCACAATCGCCTTGATCGAAGAAGGCACACCAGTAATCGCACTAGCAACACAAAGCTCCCTGAACCACTCCATCCGTGGAAACGTCCAGGAAGTAAACGCACGCGGTGCCAACACATTGCTCATCAGCATGAAAGGCCTAGAGCATGACGAAGACGCCTTCGTCATCCCAGCAGTGCATGAGCTATTAACACCACTTGCAAGCGTCGTACCGCTTCAATTGCTTGCTTATTATGCAGCAGTTCAGCGTGGTGCTGATGTTGATAAGCCGAGGAACTTGGCTAAGAGTGTAACGGTGGAATAAGTATAAATAAAGAGACTATACCCTTTGAGGTATAGTCTCTTTATTTATTGATTATTAATAGTGATAATCTCTTCACAACGGGCATATTTATTTTTAATAAAATACTCTTTAACTGTTTGCTGATTGGCTGTATATATAACTAATACTAGCGATTTAATCGCCCTGCTACAGGCTACATAAAATAACCTATTTGTTTTGTTTAAAACTGTATCTTTACCTTCAGTCTCATTCCTTATATCTGTGGAGGATTTATCTTTAACACCAAATAATTTATCATAGCTAAAGGTGTTTCCCTTGATGCTGTGATCATCTATTATCACTTGAACATGCGTATACTCTAAACCTTTTGAGCCTTGTTGAGTAGTAATACCAGAAATTCCATCAAGGTAATGATAGAAATTTACTAACTCCGCGAATTTTACGTTTGAAGCTACTCTCCATCCTGTGTCTTCATGAAAGTCATCTCTTAGTTTAGTGGGCAACTCAAATAAGTTAGATTTTGCTAACTCTTCGAAAAGACAGCCTAATGTTATATCACTATTAAATATATCTAATAAATTTTGAAAATCAATTCCGATTTTATTTAGAACTGCATAAGATTCATTACGTTTTTGCTCTAACTCATTAAATCTATAACTATAGAGTTTAAGCAAACGATGCATTGTAAAATCATCTTTTTCTTTCCAAGCATAGTATATTGGTATTATTACTTGCTTTAGAAATGTATGTTCTTTTGATTCTCCGTCCAGAGCCCTATCGGTATCTTTAACAGATTTGAATGCATCGAATAAACTCAAAAAGTTATTTCTTTCTGCTGCCAACCTATGTTCCAATACTAGTTTATACGGAACGTATTCATTATCGATCTTATTAGATAAGATATGGTCTTTAATATCAGATAATATGTCCTCTTCACTTTTAATTCTTGGTAAGTTATTATTAACGAGGTAAATGCGAACTAAACCCTTATCGACTCTGTCTTCTGTACAGACTTTTTGTTCAAGATTGTCGATATTTTTTCTGAGATTATTTGTAAAGTCTACAATTCTGCCATAACTTCTCCAGTTCACCTTTTTTTCAGGCATTTCTAAACCTTCAAGAGACTTAATTAAGTCTGCTTTACCATCTAAGTAAACTCTTTGCATTACGTCTCCAAATAGGCCAAGACAGATCTTGTTTTCTTTATTTAGCTTTAAAAAAGAATCCATTATATCTTTATTTGTATCTTGGCATTCATCGACTAAAATTATGGGATATTTATTGCATACAAGCTTCCTGAATAAATTGTTTGAATTCATTAAAAAGCTAAATATCTTTAGAACATCTGAGTGACTTAAAGATCCTTTTTCACTTAATGTACCTTCTGGTGAATAGTTAAAGACTTCTTTACTTTCGATTTGTTTTCTTTGTAAATAAAGCTCATCTAATTTCTCGTTTTGTTTTTGTGTCAATCTTTTCTTGTCTGTAAGTTCCTTGATTTTAAGATTACAAAAATGAAGTAAGGCTACTTTTATATTTTGATTATGACCTTTTATTAAGGTCCATACATAACTATGAATTGTAGAGATATCAAACATTGAATTCTCTGGTGTTCTAGATATGATTTCTAGACTAGCAACTTTTGTATATGTTATAACAGCGATTTTTTTGTTAGTCTTTTTTAAAATATCTCCGCTTCTTTTGTTAATGTTATTGAGTAAGTTTACAAGTGATCGTGTTTTACCAGCACCCGCACCTGCATTTAAAAAAAAGCTTTTTGGATTATCTAGAGTAGCATATGAGGCAAGCAAATCATCAATATGATCATCTGTTTTATTATGAAGTCTCACCTATTAGTTCCTCCTTAACTTGGATAGGCTCACCTTCAGACATTAATTGAAGTTCTAGCCATTTTAACCCATCTTTAATATATTGAGGGCATTTCAATATATTTTCTCCCTCTATATATTCTTCAATAAATAATAAGTCTAAAGCAAATTCAGATTTTACATTCTTTTTATTAACACAGTCAAATAGTATTTGGTTATGATCTTTACTAAATTCACTTAAACTTCCAATATCCTTGAATAATGTGTTAATTCTTCCTATAAGGTCACTAAATGGCGCATTTTCTATATCTAAATCTTGGAACAGTTCAAAGTTCGTAAGGGCAATTGCATCTTCAAAAGTCCTAGCATAAACATTATTGCTATATCTTTCATATTGATAAGCTAAATATAGAGATTTCTTAATCTTATCATTTGATTTCTTATTGATTAGCTGATGTATTAATTTATCATCTAAAATTGAATTACTACTTGTTGAGTTAAATCTATCATGTAATCTACGTTCTTCTTTTTTCTTCTCAAACCAACTATTAATTGTAGCATTAGATGACTTTAATTCATCCGTTATATCTATAATTGTTTTTGTCCCATCCATCTTTACAGAATCTATATCTGTTATGATCAAAGTAGGGCGGTTTATTACTTCAAGGAAAGGTAAAAACTTATTTGCGTAGGCACCTCCAACCTCAAGAATCGTTATATAACGACTGGTTAAATTATTGAAGTGGTTCCTAATTAATTTTGGTAATAATATTCTTTCAGAGACACCTTCAATTAAAATTATTGCATCCGCAAAGAATAAATCGTGTTCATATAACTGTAGATATTTCTGTACAAATTTTTTGTTAGGTAACCCTTTAATCTGTTCATTTTTATCATTAAAAACAGCTTCAGAATCTAAAGTTACGTCTCTTAAACTAATTACATCGGAAGAGAAAAGATCGTCTTGTAATCGCCTATTAAAATAGATTAATTCATCAATATCTGCCTTGTAAGTTATATGACTAGAATGTGTGCTGACTAGTAATTGAGTAGAGTAAGTGGCTTCTAATTCTACTTCGTCTTGAGATAAACTAATTAATTTGTATGCCTTATCAATGAATACTTTCTGAGCTTGTGCATGAAGATGAGCTTCTGGTTCTTCGATTAATACTAGATGTAATGGTTCTACAATGGATCCATTTCCATTGAAAGACAGTCGTTCTTGTTTAAAAATACTCAATTTAAAAAACATTGCAATTAAATTTTGGAAGCCTAGACCGTTATTATGCTCTGGTAAGAAATACTGTTGATCATTAATTCCATCTTTGTGTGCATTTAATAAAAGGCTGGCATCACCTTTTATAGAATCTGATAAGTTAATCTGAGGGCGAACAGTAATTGAAGGGCTTCCGAACCCTGGATAACCTAGATTCCCCATTTTTTCTTGTATAGGTTTGATTCCCTCTTCTAAGTGGCTTTGGAAAATTTTCTTAGAATTAGTTACTGCTTCAAGTATAGTGAAATCCTTCTCGGAGAATTGCTTAACTGGGTTTAGATAATCACTATAATAATTAGAAAATAATTTTGAAAGTTGTCGTGTATTATCTATACTAACTTTAGAACCATCAATAGTGTCTCCGTCTTCATTTGAATCTATTAATCCTCTTTGTGCAGCTATTACGCTAACTTTGACAACGTTTTTTAAGGGATTAGCTGATAGACTTGTCGAATTATCGTATTTCTCGCCCCCTTCTAAATCAGGATTTGACACGTAGTATTTAATTGAAAAATATTTTTTGAATCTATTATCGGAAGCTAAGAAAGATTTGAAATCACTTGGCCAATGATCTTCTGCTATTTCATCTAAACTATTTCCTTTTGTATTATGTTCTTCTAAAGTATCTTCTTTCCATTTATCTACAGTATTTCGAAAGTTTTTATAGTCTAGAATTAGAGTATCAAAGCTAGTAGGTTCATAAGTGTATGTTACTGCTACTCTTTCACATTCTTTATTTAGGTACGGTATTAAAGACTTAACATGATATAATTCGTTCTCGTCTACATTCAGTGTTACTTTTAAAGAAGGGAGTAGTTCTCTCACTTGATTGTTTAATTCTGTAAAATCCAATTCTTTATTCTCATCTTCTATTTTCGAGTAAAATAATGTAAAAATTTTATTCAGTTTATTCCAATTACCTATTGAGACGTCATAGATATTGAATGATTTCTTGTCAGTCAAGAACTTCGCTAAAACTTCAATCGCTGATGTTTTCCCACTATTATTTGGGCCTATAAATAGATTTTGCTTCTGGGACAGACAAATACTTACATTCTTTAACTTCTTATAATTTTTAATACTCAGTTTTTCGATATACATAATACCCCTCCTTATACCCATTCTAACATGGTAAATGCTGGTTATGTAATCACCATTTTCTTGCTGAAAAAGTTATTTTGCTAATTAAAATAGACTATAAGATGAGGAGAGGTTAATATCAATGAAAAAAACATATTTTATTTGGCTTTCTATTCACTGTGTTGTTTGGACTTTAGCATATTGGGATTTTGCCGCGAATCTAAATGCAGGGCAACTAACAGGTGTGGCTGCCTTTTTTGTTCTGTTATTCATTGTGCCGCTCTTTATAGAAAAACTACTGATACAAACCCTATTATTCTGTGCGCAAGCTCTACTGACAATCCTCATCTTTTATCCTATAAATAATGAATTGAGCCCATATGCAATTCTTGTACAATCATTAATTATAGCCGAAGCAGTTTTTTATCTATCCCGAACTAAAAGTTTCATTGTAATTGCTGTGCAGCTAGCAAGTGCTGCATTTATTTTAATGATATCGCCACTCACAACTTCGCAATTATTCTGGTGTGCATTATATTATCTTTTACTAGTAGTTGCTTTACTTTATCATCAAGTTATACTTAACAAAGAAAAAGAGGCCAGATTAAGTAATGAGGCCTTGTTTGAGGAATACAGGAACATGAAAAGGCAGCTTCTTGTGGAGGAACAGCAGGCGAGACAAGATGAGCGGATGTTGATTGGACATGAGATACATGATTCTGTTGGGCATAAGCTGACGGCATTGCTCTTTCAATTTGAAGCTTTTCGTTTAACTGCAGCTGAAAAAGACAAGGAAACGGTTGGGAAACTGAAGGATTTAGCTGAACAGAGCTTGGAGGAAACAAGGCAGGCTGTGCGTTCATTCAAGCAAAGAGAAGTGGGCGGATTGCAGGGTGTGATTCAGCTTATCCGGAAGTTAGAAATAGAAAGTTTTATGAAAATCAACTTTACCGTAAAGCATGGGGCGTTTGCGGCTCCTTTAACTGGGGAGCAGTCATTTGCGATTTATCGAGCTGTGCAGGAGGCATTGACGAATATTATGAAGCATAGTTCTACAAGGGAGGCGCAAGTGATATTCGAATCGCCTGGTGGGAGTATTTTTCGGTTTGAGGTGATCAATGCTGCGACGCATGATCGCTATTTTCAAGAAGGATATGGGTTGAAGGCGATGCGGGAGCGCTTGGAGAAGGTGGGCGGAACGCTTGAGATTGATTTTGATGCAAATCGATTTTTGGTGAGAGGCACGATTAGATTAGAGGACTGGGGCGGTTCTAATGATTAAAGTTTTGCTGGCTGAAGATCAGGTGATGGTGCGTCAAGGCTTAAAGATGATGATTGAAACGGATGAAGACATTCGTGTGACCGGGGAAGCAGATAATGGGAAAGAAGCGGTCAAGCTTTGTGAAAAGCAGCTTTTCGATGTGGCTATTTTGGATATTCGTATGCCTGTGATGGATGGGATTGAGGCTGCGAAAATTTTGCGCACGCGTTTTCCTCATATAAAAGTGCTCATGCTTACTACCTTTGATGATAACGAATATGTTATGAACGCTTTAAAGCTTGGAGTTAGCGGCTATATGCTGAAAAATGGGGATACGGCATCGCTTATTCGTTCCATTAAAAGTGCTTTGAGTGGTGGCTTATCTTTGGAGGATCAGGTTGCTTCAAAGGTGATGCCGATTTTGCTGCAAAACCAGGAAGAGAGACAAATTGATCCAACACTGACGCCGAGGGAAAGAGCGATATTGAAGTGTATTGGTGAGGGACTGAATAATAAGGAAGTGGCGGAACGGCTTGGGTTGTCGGTTGGGACGGTCAAGAATCAGACGAGTCACGTTTTGGAAAAATTGGAATTGAGGGACCGGACACAGTTAGCCATTTATGCGATACGTCATCGCCTTGTATAAAAAAGTGACGAAAGTAATAAGTGCCCAATCGCGGAATGACCATAGTCAGTAGTGGCTAGGGTCTTTTTTGATTATGATGCAAGTAAGAACTTTTAAAGGGGGCAGAAACCATGCTGGAGACGATCAACTTAAGCAAGTCCTTCAAAGGTAAGAAAGTTGTGCAGGATCTTAACTTGTATCTTGCTGATGGTGAGTCGGTTGGGTTGCTTGGGCCAAACGGAGCGGGCAAATCGACGACGATTTCCATGATTTCCACTTTGATCAAACCGTCGAGCGGAAGGATTACGTTGAACGGTGTGAACGCGATTGATAAGCCGGGTGAAATAAGAAGGGTGTCAGGTGTGGTGCCGCAGGAATTGGCACTGTATGAGGAGTTGTCTGCTTATGAGAATCTGAAGTTTTTCGGATCGATTTATAAATTGAAAGGCAAGGAATTAGAGAAAGCGATTCAGCAGGCTTTGGAGTTTGTCGGGTTGGAAGATCGCAAAAAGGATATGGTGAAGACGTATTCTGGCGGGATGAAGCGCCGGCTTAATATAGCGGCAGCATTATTGCATCGCCCGCAGATTCTCATCTTGGATGAACCTACAGTCGGTATCGATCCGCAATCAAGAAATCATATCCTGGAAGCTGTACGGGCACTGAACAAGCAAGAGGGGACGACGATTCTTTACACGAGTCATTATATGGAAGAAGTGGAGCAGCTTTGCGATCGCTTGTACATCATGGATCATGGCAAGGTCATTGCCGCAGGGACAAAAGAGGAGCTGCTTAGCATTTTATCGACTGAGGATAAGATAAAAGTGGAGGTCAGCAAGTTAGATGAAGCCTTTGTCCAGCAGGTAGAGGCTCTTGAAGGGGTTCATAAAATTGAAGCAGCTGAGCTACAGCTGAAGATCATCGCAGCAAAAGGCAGTAACTTGATCAGCAAACTGGTTCATCTAACCGAACAGCATCATATCCAGTTGATTAATTTCCATACAGAAACGCCTAGTTTGGAAGATGTATTCCTTCATTTGACAGGACGTACACTGAGAGATTAAAGGGGTGATAGGATGCGGAGTTTCATAAAGAAGGACTTATTGATTTTTTTGCGAGATTGGAAAGAGCTGCTTTCTGTCCTGGTGCTTCCTATCATTTTGGTCGTGGTCCTGAATTTTGCCTTTGCTGGATTGTTTGGTGATGATGACAAGGTATCGATGGATTTACAGCTAGCAATCGTGAATCAGGATGATGAAAAAGAGGCTATGGACCAACTGAACGAAAGACTGGTCAGTGACGCAGCTATGGGAGAACAGGAAGCAAATGCAATAGTGGAAGCAGCCGGCGGCGTGCAGCCTGTTCAACTTCTGTCGGATTATCTGGAAAGTGACGAATTAAAAGATTGGGTGACGGTTCATCATCTGGAGGAAAAGGAAGCTGCCGATAAAGTGAAAGAAGGCGAACTCGATGGCATGCTGATCATACCAGACGGGTATACGGCGGATAGTCTTTATGCGAGCTTCGCAGACGAATCTGCAACCAAATCACTGATTTATAAGATGGAAGAGGAGACGCTCGACAGCAGTGCATTGCAGCAGCTCGTTCAGGGATTTATCAACCAACTAAATCACCAATTTGCGATTCAGGAAATGACGGGTGGAGCAGATATGGACGTGGTGCTCCCGGAAGGCGGATATGAGGATTTAGGTACGGAGCATAACTTCACGTTAACGCAGTATTTTACCATCTCGATGGGAGCATTATTTGCATTGTTCGTAGTAACGACGGTGGCGATGAAAACGGGATTGGAAATCAGGGGCCAAGTATTCAATCGGATATTATTGACTAACACGCATCCCATGCGGTTCCTGATTGGTAAGATGGTATCGACGATTTGTCTTGTGATCCTGCAAATCATCTTTGTCTTGATTGTGTCGCACTTCCTCTTGGATGTATTTCCTGGTCGCACGCTCGCCTTTTGGGGAGGCATCTTGGTGATGATCGTTCTGCTTGCCTTGGTAATGTCCGGGTTGGCGGCTATCTTCACGGTAATCTTATTACGGATGGCGAATATAGATGCAGCCAATGGATTGTTCATGTTTATTTTATTGCTTTTAGGTACGCTAGGAGGGGGATTTGTTCCAATCTATATGATGCCGGAATGGATGCGGACCATAGGGGAATGGACTCCGAACGGGCTATTTCTGAAGATGCTGACAGGATGGGTCCAATTTGAGGATGTCTCCTTCATCGTCCAGCCAAGCATATTCTTGATTGGCATATTCCTAGTGTTCACTTTCATTGGTTTAGCTTTGTTTCCGAAAAGGGGGAAAGCACAATGAAATCTGTATTATGGGCGCAGTTTTTAAAGGACAAACGAAATCCCTTGCTCATTCTGTTATTTATCGCAGGAAGTATTGTCGCGACGCTTATATTGGGCGGAGGGGTCCAATCACAGACGAGAGTTGCCATTTTTAGTGAAGAGTCCAATGCCTCGGAAATTGAGGAGAAATGGGAAACATTGCTGAATACGAATGACTCCTTCGAATTTGAAGTGGTGGATCCGGAGAAAGCACGGGAAGATGTGCGAAATGGTAATAGCGATGTGGCTGTGAGCTTGAGTGACAATGATTACGAGCTGCTGATCGCGAGGAACATGCCGGGCGTTTCTTCTGTGGAACAGCATGTGGCAAGCGTGTTTCAGCAGGAAGCGCAAATCAGGGCGGTAGAATCGCAAGAAGAGGGAGACGTACGAAAAGAAATGAAAGACTATCTGGCTGATGCACCTTTTCAGCTGGAATCGCAAGGCGTGGACGACGAACAAATCCCTAAGTTCAACATTCGCACACAGCTGCTGTTTGCTTTCATCTTCTTGATCTCCATGTTCATCATTGGCTTCAAAGTGAATAATGTGACGCAAGATAGAGTTTCTGGTATTTGGGATCGGATGATTTTATCGCCTGTGAAGAAAACGAGTATGTACACCGGATATTTGCTATACAGCTTTTTGATTACGATGCTTCAAATCGTCGTCGTACTGATCGTGTTTAAATACATCATGAAGTACGATATAGGAGATAATCTGTGGCTGATCATACTGATTAGCGCATGCTTCACCTTCGGCATGATCAGCATAGCGATGCTGATTACCGGTTTTGTCAGGACGCCAGAACAGTTTTATGCCATCTACCCGGCACTGATTCCCCTGGTTCCGCTCGTCAGCGGAGCCTATATGATGCCAGGAACGATTACGAATCCGGTATTACTTTTCATCGCTGATCTATTCCCGCTAGCCCATGCCATGGAAGCAATCATGTCGATTGTATTTTACGGCGCAGGTCTTCAGGAAGTCACGATGTCGCTGCTGTATATGCTGCTGATAGGAATTGTGGCAATGGGAGTTGGGATTAATCTTGTGGAGCGGCGGAGTAGTTAGGGAAGTGCAGATCTTGATGGGTTAGAGTTTGAAAGGAATAGAATCAAAGGAACTCAGATAAAGGTGGCAGATTATATGCAATATCAGCCACCTTTTTGTGGTTATTTATTATGATTTTGTGTGCCCTTATGTCAATAACCTGCAGTTGCACAAACAAACATGACCACAAAGAATACTAATGGCATCAATAGTAAGCAAAAAACTACATGTATTAGAATTAAAGCGATTTTCCATCCTTTGGTAGTGGCAAATGGAGCAGTTACAAGACCGAATAATGGGGATATGGCAACCAAAACTGCTGTTATTGGAAATAATCTTTTGGCGAAAGTCGACCATTCGCTGTAGAAAATAGGTTCATCGTCTAATAAAATATAAAATAGTACCGCAATAACAATGGTCCAAAGTGCCGTTATAGATGAAATCTTGGTCTTGCCCTCGAATATTCGCTTCACAAATTCACAGCCTTTCCGAGTCTTAACATTACTGATTCTAGTCCTCTTAGTTTGAGACTTCTTGATACCAATAATTAATAATCGCAGAAACGCTCCTTACACTCTTCCTTAAATTCAGGGAAACCTTCTTCCATACTAATCCCTGCTACTCGTATTTCTTCCTAAAATCTCATTGAGAACCCAGAATTATTCACTGCTCCATCTATAGTCATACTGCCCATAGACGCAGTATAAGGTTCACCTAAAACGATTGACTCGACACTTTCAAAATTAGCAGTAAAATAGCTTTCAGCAGTGGCTTTAGCTTTGTTTACTGTTTTTTCGTCATAATCCTTCGCCTTACAACTTCCAAGCAGTATAACAGATAAAATAGGAAACCAACACAAAAAAGACAAATTTTATAATAATTACAACTCAAAACCAGTATAGCAGAGGGAGTACTTTTGATAATGAGCAATTCGAATGATTACCAGTCAGCTATAGTTAACGAAAAGCTGCTGCTCTGTTTGGCAACTCTTCTCAATAAGACTACATAGTAATTACTAATTTACATCAATGACTTGTATTCCTTTAACCTGAGCACAGTCATTGATCTCTTTGATTAAATTGTTTCTATAAACTGATATTGCTCCGTGTATTTCTCTTTCACCATCTGCATCTATATATTCTGGGAATATAATAAAATTTGTTTGATCCATTTTTTTTATGATATATTCATTCCCCTCAAATTCTCCACAACGGATATGATATGAAGTTATAAAAGATATTATCTCTTCATATAAATCTTGTTCATTAATTTCTGCCTGCAAAAAACCTTCTAAAACAATCATATTACTCTCACCTTTTTATTTTATTGGATAAGCATGCCTGCTGCGACGGACTTTTTAATGACTCCCACTTCAGGTTCTATTAGAGTTTTGATACCGCCTCGATCCTCATCTACGTTGTTATTCACACGTTCATATGTGGGAAACAAATTTGTATGTCTCTATCCTCACATCATCCATACGAGCAATTTAAGTTGGTTTATCAACTATTATCTCACTTGCCCCAGCATTAATTTCGTTTTCTTCTTTAATGAATTTCATACTATTTCAGTTTGAAGAAAAATCGGAGAATTCATCTTCTAATCTACTTATCATCTTTCTATCTTTGGTTAAAATCAAACAAGCTAAAGGAAATCCTTAAAGAACGTAACCTTTCACAACGCGAATTAGCACGAATGACAGGGCTGCGACCAAATAAAAATCAGCCATCTTTGTTCAGACAACGTGGACAGGGTTTATCTAACAACTCTAGAAACAGTATGCAAAGTATTAGAAATCGATATTCAGGAGTTAATCGAGGTGGAGTAATCCTCTTGCACTAGTAATCGTTCTATGTACGTCAAAGTTGCGAAAAAATTTAAAAGGCAGGGGGGAAGCAAAGCTAAACATAGGAGAATTAAAATGGTGGTAGCTGATAATTTTATTATAATTTGCTTAAAAAATATACGTTTTAAAGATATTGTACGTACTAAAGAATTGCTTAAAACATCGTTTAGGGCTTACAAGGTTTAAGTCTATTATCTGAATAAAAATTTTTTTATTCGGCACTCTGTATCATAAAAAAACCACGGGATAGTGTCCCATGGTTAAAAATAATTATAGTTTGTGAATTTTTAAATCACATTTATCTTCTTCTGCTACATCAATTGCTGTACGTAGTACTTCAAAAAATGTTTTCCCATCAGTTGTTGCAAAATAATTCGCTAGATTAGTTACTTTTGGACTTATTTTATCCCCCCACGGTGGTTTTTGTGATAGGTCATCAATATCCCATATAACTTGTTCCGGCGAGTGTTTTGATAATTCCTGTTCAATTTCAATTAAACTAGCTTTTACAACAGAAACATCATTCCAGTTTAGTTTGTCATTATACAACTCATTCATCATTAAAGGATATTTTGTACCCCATCCATCTTTTTCTAAATGATAGGAGATTGTTGAAAAAAATGAATGTACAAAATCGCTATGACCTAATTCGTAATAAAAACAATCTACTAATATTCCTACCGCCATCTAACTTTCACCTCTAATCCATTTTAAAAATTATTTCTGTTACATCATTTGTTCTTTCATTTATTTTTTGTTTAATGTCTCTTAAAACATCCCTTGAGACATTTTGACCCCTAACATCAATAATAACAGATTGCTTTGTTTGTTCAGGTAAATCACTTAACCGCTTATTTATTTGCTTTGACACATTTCTTATTAAGTTACTTCTACCAGAAGATGTGGTCACTTTATAATTCTTAACTTCTATGCTATGACCATCGATATAGAAATCTGGTCTTGAACTATTTTTAGTGCCATGACTTACTTCATTACCTTCCTTATATGATACTTGGTCACGATATCCAGGATATTCTTTTCCTACATCAATTTCAGACTGTCTCCAAGATGGTCTAGTTTTATCTATACCCTTACCAGCACTCTTAGCCTCATCAACCTTCCCAGGCTTCTTATCAGGAAGCATCCTATCAATAAGATCATCAAGTTCTTTCACACCTTTAGAAGCAAACTTACCAGTTCCTTTATCAGCAATCTTAACCGGTTTCCCCCAAGGGGTTAGCATACCTGCTGCCAAGGACTTTTCGAGAATTCCTGCTTCGGGGTCTTTCAGGGTTTCAATATCACCCATCACAAATTCTTCAAGTCCTTTTCGAGCCTCATCTGCGTTGTTATTTACCCGTTCATCCGGTATGTGGGAAACGAACTCATAGGCTTCTGTTCTGACTGGATCGGTTGAGTTTGTATCTTTGTAGACTCTTATAATCCGGCCATCTTTTAAGGTGAGGTATGTCCCGCCCCATTCTAATTCATCATCCTGAATGATTTGGTCATCTTTGATGAGATCTTGTTCTTGCAGGGCTTGGAATTCTTCTCTTGTGAGCGGCACTGGCTTATCGCTAGTTTGTGATTGGCGGCCCTCGGTCAAGAGCTTGAAATCTTTGTAGTAGTTCTGGTTGGTAAGTTGGTCGGATTTGTAGCTGGTGATGGAGATGTCATTGTTGTTAATTCCATATTCTAATTTGGTGATGTAGTTTTTCATCGTTTCTATATCTGTTATTGTATCATCCAGCATACTAGTGGCACTGGAATCCATATCGTACATATTGGATAGGGTGGTAGACAGCTTGTCTTTCCCTTTAATAATCGTTTCCACAAAGATTCTTAATTAAATTCACCACCTATATTTTCCAATAGATCCTTTAGAATTCATTATAGTAAAGGAAAAATTTGGTGAGTAGAGTTAAAAGTGAAAAAGCTACTTTTGTACTATTATTCTAAGACAAAATAATACAATGGTTGGACTTATGGAAGAACAATTTACTGAAGGCTGCTTATAAGTCTTTTATTTCTGTACATTCTATTAAAAATACCAGATAATTTACATATTGATTCAAAAGTGAAATATAACCGAGTGAAGTCATCAGTAGGTGTTTAAAACCCAGTGTTATTGGCATTGCCCGAGTGTGGCGACCACATAGTAAGGAGCTGATTACCATAGAACTTTTAGAGCTGTACTACAAAAAATACACAGATACAGTACAGGCAACAGACTATGTTGCTTGGGCAATGGATCATTTATATTCAGAACCAACAGTCGAAATCACTAAGCTAGCCAGTGTGAGAGGGCAGCTGAATATATTTGAGGTAGAAGAGATGTTTGAAGCTGCTAGGAAGAGCAAGCAGTACGAGGTACCGTCCAAAGAAGAATGCGTGTCCTTTCATGTAAGACAACTTCATTCTGGATTAATTATGCCTAATGACAAAGCAGTATCCATTGCAAAAGAAATTTATGACTGTGCAATGACAAACGACTTATCGGAATTACAGATGAACTGGCAAGAAGTAAGTGATGCAATAGATGAATATCAATATGGAGATAATTCAGAAGGGTATACTTTGGAGAAGATACATAGCTTAATTGTGACATATGCACGCAGGTTGTGGCATAGAAACCCAAGTAAATATACTTTCAAAGAACTTATCGGTCAGAAAGTTACTGCAGTTGATTTTGAGACACAATTCAGTATTGATTTGAAAAAAGGATTCATCAAGGTGGAATGCCCATGGCGTATTCGGGATACAGACGTCATATTAATCGGGGATTCAGATATACAATCCCAGCCATGGCAATGGAAATCGGTGAAAGAATTGCTGGTAGATAAGACAATCGTTGATATTCAAGTATTTGAAGAATGCCCGCTGCTGATTATTCAATTTGATAATCTTTTTTTGGATATTTTACACACGAGTGCCTTCTTCGATGGCTGGACAATGTCTGATGATGAGGACTTCTTTGTGTTTTCTATGCATGGGGGTCATATTGTGTGATTGAGAATCTTTGAAGATGCTGAAATATATCTTTATATTAATCTTGATTATTATTTTTAAGGAAGGAGCATGCTCATGATAATACACAGTCCAAAACGCCGCGCAGATCGGCGGCCGCCCAAACCAAGCAGCATGCCGTTTGATAGGGCATATGTATCGAAAGCGTTTTTAATGGGATTGCCGGGATGCATGGGATTCATGCTGCTATTGTATTTTGTGGATGAATTTGAATTGTCATCTGTGATGATAATTTCGTATATTCTATATCCTTTTGCTAAATTTCTTTATGATGTGATTTTAGGTGTCAGATTGGGACGCATTATTAAGAACCCGAAAAATGAGCTTGTCGGCAGAGAGTTGGATAAAATTCAATTTGGTATGCATTACATTTTTATATTTATTCTGAGCATCTTCCTGGCTCCGTTCGGTATGCTGTTTTTACTGATAAGACGTCTGTTTAGATTTTACCGGACCAGAATGAAAAGCTAGTCAGAGGGGGCAGACTAGTGCTTCATCCCTCGTCATACCAATGAATCAAGCTGCGCAAAATACCATCCAATAATCCGATTTCAGCTGCCTTCGCAATGGCGCCATCACCAAATCGTTCACTGCGCACAATATAAGTAGCGGCGCGGATTGCATCTGCTGCGCTTAGCTCCTCTGCCGGGGAGTCGTCTGGTAATCCGTTAGCCATCCATGGGTAGAGGGGAGTGATTGCGCCGATAGTTGATAATAAACTTGTTGCTTGATTAACTCGCTTACTATAGATAGGGTAACTAAAGGTATTTTCTCCGCCTGTCCATTTGACATGACGATCTTCGTCTGTCATTTCCTTCTCAACAAGACGTAATTCTTTCCATGCATCTGTTTTAGTTCTATCTAGTTCATTTATGAGCTGTATGTCGCTTGGATTATTCGCCACATTCATTCTCCTTTTTATGTCTTAAGCGTCGAGCTTACATTAATTAAGATATATACACATTATTATGGATTTAAATACAGTTTTACCGAGTGAGCCTATAATCCTAATTCTACTGCGTTCTTACGAGTATAATAATGTATTAGCTCTTTTCTGCCAATCGTTTTCAGTAACGGTTGCTCTTGTCCCTTTGAAAAATATGGCGTGTGGATTTTCCGAGATGGTTGGGAAGTATATAATAACTGAAAATACAATGGTGAAACTTGTGCGTACATGTTGTGTTCGGTTTAATGCTAGAACATACAAGCGCTGTCGCCGTGAGGTTTGAAAAATTATATTGAAGAAACAGGGATTTTATACTTATTGACAACTTTCCTCATTCCTCCTAATCTAAAGTCAGTTATATGTAAGCGTTATCAAATATAGAGGAGGAAAGATATGAAGTTTAATAAACGTATACTCGTAACGTCCATGTTGTCTGCGGTATTGCTTATTCCTGCATTACCAGGTGCAGAGACTTCAGCAAAAGATATGGTCGGAAAAGAGAAGATACCTGTCTTTGAGAATGCATCTGTCCACGATCCATCCTTCATTGAAGCAGACGATCAGTATTATGTCTTCGGCTCCCATCTTGCTGCTGCGAAAACAGATGATCTCATGAAATGGAAAATGGTCGACTCGGGTGTGCGTGATGGTAATAAGCTGATTCCCAACGTGACGGAAGAACTTAAAGGGACCCTCGAATGGGCGCAGTCGGACACGCTTTGGGCAGCGGATGTCATTCAGCTGGCTGATGGGAAGTATTATATGTATTACAATGCGTGTAAAGGTGATTCGCCGCGTTCTGCAATGGGTGTGGCAGTAGCGGATGATATTGAGGGACCATATAAGGACACTGGTATCATTCTGAAGTCGGGTATGTGGGATGAGCCGAGTGAGGACGGGACGATTTATGATGCGACGAAGCATCCGAATGTCGTAGACCCTGATGTGTTCTACGATGAGGACGGTAAGCTGTGGATGGTGTATGGCTCTTACTCTGGCGGTATTTTCATCATGGAAATGGATGAAGAGACAGGCAAGCCGCTTCCGGGTCAAGGTTATGGGAAAAAACTGATGGGCGGCAATCACAGCCGGATTGAAGGGCCAGCAATGATGTACAGTCCGGAGACCGATTATTATTATATGTTCCTCTCATTTGGAGGATTGGATGCTGATGGCGGCTATAATATCCGGGTGGCCCGTTCCAAGTCACCAGATGGCCCTTTTTATGATGCAGAAGGAAATGACATGATTGATGTGAAAGCAGATCCGAATCTGCCGTTGTTTGATGATAAGTCGATTGAACCTTATGGTGTGAAGCTACTCGGAAATCATATGTTTGAAAAGAAAGTCGGTGATCCTGGCGAGGAGCCGGGTATCGGCTATGTTTCGCCTGGACATAATACAGCTTTCTACGATGAAGATACGAAGAATCACTATCTCATTTTCCATTCCCGTTTCCCTGAGCGCGGAGAGGAGCATGAAGTACGTGTGCATCAGATGCATATGAATGATAGAGGCTGGCCGGTCGTCGCGCCTTCTCGTCATACAAATGAGAATGAAGCGAAGATCAAACGGAAAGATATGGCTGGAGATTATCAGTTTGTGAACCATGGAAAAGATATATCTGCTGATGTGAAAACATCCAAACAAATCACATTGAAAGAGAACGGTAAAGTTGAAGGCAGCGTAAGAGGGAAGTGGAAGCACGGCAAGGATAATGAAGTTATTTTGACGATTGATGGTGAGCGATATGATGGTTTCTTCCTGAAACAGTGGGATGAAGCGGAGCAGCAATATGAAACGACGTTCACTGCTTTATCTGATAAAGGTGTCGCAGTCTGGGGCAATCGCATGGAAGATATGAAAGATAAAGAAATAGTTGCAGCAGTGAAAAAGGATCTGACCATTTCGAACAGCGATAACTTGTATCAAAATGCAGAGCTGCCGACAAAAGGCACGCGTGAATCCACCATTAAGTGGAGTTCATCCAACCCAAATCTGATTGAAGCGGACGGCACGATTCATCGACCAGAGGCAGGAAGCGGAGATGGAAAAGCTTTACTTACAGCAAAGATTATAGCTGGGAAGAAAAAAGACACAAAAACATTCCAGGTGACAGTGAAGCAACAAGCTTCCGAACCTGAAATTGCGCAGTACAACTTCGATCGTCCGGGCAGGAAGGAAGCAGAAGATTCCTCCGGCAGTAATCTGCCCGCGCAGCTCAAAGGCGCTGCTATCCAGACGGATGAAGACAGGTTAGCGTTGGATGGCAAAAACGCTTATGCAGAACTTTCCCCTTTAATAGCCGATGCGGAAGATTTCACTTTCTCCGCCTGGGTCAACTGGAAAGGTGGAACACCATGGCAGCGAATCTTTGATATTGGCGCAAGTAATGGCAAGAACATGTTTCTTACTCCTGCTGATGACAGCGGCAAGCTGAGATTCACCATTCATAATGGCAGTGATCAAAGTATCACGGCTGATGGCCCGTTGTTGACTGACGATTGGGTGCACGTTGCAGTGACGCTGAAGGGTGATGCTGGGAAACTGTATGTAAATGGTGAACTCGCTGGTTTGAATGAATCTATTACAAACAATCCATCAGATATTCTTGGTGATAGAAATTATCTAGGTCGAAGCAGGTATACTGCGGATCCGTATTTTAGCGGGCAGATGGACGATGTGCTGGTTTATCGGAAAGCATTGAAAGATGCGGAGATCAAGGAATTAGCTGAACAATAGAATGAATGTGAGGACCCGGCAGTAATCTTGTCGGGTCTTCTTTTGTTAGTGCAATGCTTTGCTGGACTTGGGCTGCGATGGAAATAGACGTATTCTGTATAATGGACTGTGGTATTATTTAGTAAAGTTGACAAATGGGAGGATGTTCAGTGAATAAGCAGCATTTCGACCTTATGCAATTCTTAGAGGGCTATGTTCGCAATTATCGCAGAATGAATCTATCTTACTTACATAATCGTTCCATGGTAACGAAACGAGAAATAGATTATTTTGCAAATCTAGGCCAGATGCTTGGCTTTGAAGCATATATCGAGGATTCGAAGTTTGATAAGCTGAAGGGCCGGTCGAGACCGATGGATCTGTCTTGGTGGAAGTGGGATGCGAGGAAGGATAACGAGAACTACTTACATCTTGCACTGCATTTGGAAAGGGAAAATGTGTGGGACAAGGATGTCGAAACGATTGAGAAGCTCTTTTCGGAAACGGAAGATGGCTATGTTCCGCATAATGTTATCGGAATTCAGCTTGTGGAATCTGCTGAGAGAATATGTTTGCTGAATGAATTGATTTCTAAGAAGAATGTCCATCAGCAATCGAATGTATTGATGATCTACCGTTATTTCGATGCAGAAATTGATTTTGACCGAGTCAGTGCCTATTTCTTCACACCTGAAGGTAATGTAGAAAGCAGAGAAGCGATATGCAAACAAGATGAGTCAGGGTATTGGTTCATGAGCTTTGTGGAAGATTATCCGCCTCTGCGAGATCAGGTTAAGTCGTAGAAGTGAAGGAGCTAGCGTTATGACGCAATATTACTATATATCCTCGCCGAAGCGGCTGCCTGTTGGCGTTTTTGGACCGACGCCCATTTCAGAGGATGAACCGACTGTTTACAAAAGTGAACTGGATTGGGCAGGATTGTTTTTCGAGGGTAACTATGATCCGAAAACGAAAAAAAGATTTTCCTATGTACCAGATTTCACGTATAAACATCAAGTCGCTATCTCAGGTCATCGCCTTCCAACCAAATTGGTTGAAGATCATAGCTGCATAGAACAAAAGTGCGTACAGCTGCTTTATGATTATGTAAATGATGCTGTACAGGAGAGCGGCATGATCGAAATATGCACATGCATAAATGGCACAGAAGATCGCGGGAATTGGATCAAGAGAAAGATCTATTGGCCGGAAACTACATCACCTTATGATATTGTGCTGGAGGATAGGGAGATCTGTGAGATTGTTAATTGGAGAAGGTGAGGGTGGGCTTTGCAGTGACTTTCATTTCACGTAAAAGGACCTTTCTAAGCGAAGGTCCTTTTTGCGAATTCAGCCAATATCTCTTTTCGCTAGTTTCTCAAGCTTTTGTTTGTATTCCTGAAGATCTACATCTTCATTGTAATCGATGATTTTAGCCCGTATAGATTGGGTCGAATAAAACATGGGGCTGTACTGTTTTGCGAGCTCCCTGAACCAGCTCTGTTTTTTTAAAAGTCTTACATTCTTTTTGTATCTTCGCTTTTTCTTCGAAGGTATCAATGCTTCTAAGAAAAAAGATACAATGTCCACTATGATACTCCACAAAATTTCCATCAAAACCATCTTCCTTTATCATCTAACCATTCATCTATTGATTGAAGGATAATATTCCTTTACTGTTTATTATAACCAAATATATGATGAAACGTTAGGATTGTTCGATGAGTGCACAGAAATACATAGAAACCGAGCAGACAGAAAAGCAGGGGTACAGCTTTGAGGCTGTATTCACTTTAATGGCAGGGTTAATATCGATAGTAGGAATCATCCTTGTTGGCAAGGGTGGTATTCACGGTCTAATAGGTTTGATTTGGGCGTATATGGCTCATTTAGAGATTAAAAGGCATAACAAAAAAGGTAGGAATATAATGGTGGCGGGAATTGTGTGCTGTCTCATTGGCCTTGTGAGCAACTTTATTTAGCAGATAGAAATGGCGGATTATCGTACAATATAATGTCCGCCAGCTTTTCTTTTTGTATGCTTGTGGTTATAGTAGAAAGGAAGATTAGACATGTACACATCCAAGAATAAACTCCTAAAAATTATATAGGGGGAGAATAGCATGGAAGTATTTGCAGATTATCTGGCTAAAATAGAAGACGCGCAGCAGCGAGAACGAATGGAAGAAGTGTTGAAGTGGGTGGCGGGCAAGTATCCGCAATTGGAGCCTAAAATTGCTTGGAATCAGCCTATGTTTACCGATCATGGTACGTATATCATCGGATTCAGTGTAGCGAAACAGCATATGGCGGTCTCCCCAGAGAAGGCGGGCATTGATCGTTTTTCTGCGGATATCGCGGAGGCAGGGTATAAGCATACGAAGCAATTGATACGGATGCGCTGGGATGATCCTGTTGATTTTCCACTATTGGAGAAAATGATTGAATTTAACATAACGGACAAGGCGGACTGTTCGACTTTCTGGAGAGAATGAAAATTTAGTTATCATAACACACAAAGAAACACCTCTTATATAAAAGGTGTTTCTTTGTGTGTTATGGTAGTAGGGGATAATTAGTGAGGAGAAATATTTATGGAACAATCTGATTCAATAAAACATCATTCGACTCGTCTGGGAGTCGTTTTATTAGTACTAAGCATTTTATTTGTTGCTGCCAATCTGCGCGCGCCGATAACGGGTTTAAGTCCGCTGATTGATAATATCCGCAGTGACACCGGAATCGGCAATGCTTCCACTGGTATGCTGACTACGCTGCCTTTGATTGCTTTTGCTGTTTTTGCACTGGTTGCACCGAGGATTGCGAAAAGCATCGGCATTGAAAGAACATTATTTGCCGGCTTGTGCATCATCGCTGTCGGACTTATACTTCGCGCCTTCTCACCTGTATGGATGCTTTTCGCTGGAACGGCATTGGCAGGAGTAGGGATTGCGATGGGGAATGTCTTGCTGCCAGGTTTGATCAAGCGGGAATTTCCTGAAAAAGTAGGCATGATGACGGGTGCCTATGCGATGACGATGAACGGGATGGCCGCACTTGCTTCGGGCATCAGCATTCCGTTATCAAAAGGACTCGGATTTGGCTGGCATGGCTCACTTGCTGTCTGGGTGCTGTTGGCGCTGACAGCCGTGGTTTTATGGATACCTCAGCTGCGTATGCGTGTGGCACCATCGATCAGCATACCGAAACGAGGAAAGGGGCTCTGGTCATCTGGCCTGGCCTGGAAAGTAACAGGGTTCATGGGGTTACAGTCGCTATTGTTTTATATCATGATTACATGGCTACCCACGATATTGCAATATCAAGGTTTCAGTGAATCGACTTCCGGCTGGCTGTTGGCTCTGATGCAGCTTTGCAGTTTACCGACTTCGTTTCTGCTGCCGATCCTTGCAGGCCGCTTAGCGGGGCAAAGAGTAATTGTAAGCATGATTGCTGTGTGCTTCGTGCTTTCTTTCTCTGGGTTATTGACCGGAATCACTTGGGTGAGTGTTATTAGTGCATTGCTATTCGGATTTGCTGGTGGCGGCGTGTTCAGTCTGGCAACGATGTTCTTTGTATTGCGAACGAACTCAGCCCAAGAAGCCGCTGAATTATCCGGTATGGCACAATTTGTCGGGTACCTTTTAGCCGCTGTGGGGCCGACTTTGTTTGGCTTGATACATGACGTCACGTCAGGTTGGACGGTACCGTTGGTGCTATTATTAGTTATTGCTGCGGTACTGTGGACTGTTGGTATGGGAGCAGGGAAAAACGTATCTATCAATCAGCAAGAGAGTTGAACCAGTAGAAAAGGCAGCTAACATTAGTCGTTAGCTGCCTTTTCGCTGATTACATATTGAAGTTAGTTGTTTGATGAGGGGAGAGATGATTTAACCATAATTTTAATGGATACAAATTATGGTTAAATCATCTTACTGACTAACGCTAGTTATCACAGCTTTTTTCTTTACAAGCTTCCTTAAGTTCCGGAAAACCCTCTTCAAGACCCATCGAAGCAACGGTAAAGTCATTGTTTAAGCTTATGGAAAAACCGGATTGCCCGTCATTAACAGTTCCATCAACTTTCATGCTGCCCATTGGTGATTGATAGGGCTCTTCCAACTCAACAGATTCAATATTCTTGAAGTTATTTTCAACATAGCTTTTGGCTGCCGCTTCTGCCTTTACGATTGTTTCTTCATCATAAGAATTATCACCCCGGATTGCCAGACATCCCCCTATCAAGGTGAAACAAATAAAACCAGTTATTGCGAATACACGTGTTTTTCTCATACATAACACCTCGTGGATAATTGTATTAGTTGAGGAAGTGGGTCGGTCGTTTATTATTTATAAAAACCACTTCAGGTTCAGAGACATTTTACAGATTTTATGGCTGTATTTATTCACAAATCTCATCTGCACATTCCTCTTTCTTTTGGGGATTTTTTATCTTCGGACATTGTAAGAAATTCTAAATCCTCAGTTAAGTGGAAGGTGGTAAACGATGAAATGCATGTCCTTAAACTAAAAAAGTGAGAATCCGCCAATAAGCCAGCGGATTTTCTTATTTTTATGCTACTACTCACTCGTAATCGGATAGAGCTCATACTCCCACTTATGCGTACATTCCTCCAGCATGTAGTACTGTCTTTCCTCGTTACGTACAATGCGGGTGCATTGCTGCCTGGGGATTGGAGCTTGATCATCGGGATTTTGCACTTCAATCCAATATTGACCTGATAAATCGTCATAGTGAGTTACGAGTGTGTTTCCGTTGATGGAAATTTCATCTCCATCTGTTTTCTGTTCAGCTTTCTCCATGAATCGCTCGATTTCTTGCTTGTCGACGACTTCGTACGCAGGAGTGTTGCTATTTGTTGAATTTGGCTCTGGCGATGCTTTCTCATCTGAGTAGAATAGGCTTAAGTGAATTTCCTTGATGCCTTCAATTGTAGAGAAGCGAACTGTATTCCCGTCCGTCCATTCACTATTGTTCATGCCTAAAACACTTTCAGCCTGTGACTGTCCGGATTTGCCTGCATGTCGAACTGGAATACGAATGGATTGGTCTCTTAGTTCCCTGCCAAGAATACCGAACCTTGTTTTATAAAAATTATAGGTATAGGTTGTTTCGCCCAGTGTGAAATGCTGATATTCTACCACAAGTGCTTGCTGATTATTGGGAGATGTTATCTTTTTATAACTGGATTCTTCGATCAAGATGAAGAAGGCATGTACTAGCATGACCGCCGTCCCTAATAATATCCCAGCAACAACTAGAAGGTTATTGATTCTAGGATGACGAAAGCCGATGATTGTTAAGATAATGATATTGGCGGCAATCGGAATGAGATAACCAGTGGGTTTCAAGAAGAGAACATAATAACCAAGCACATGCATGATGATCAATAGCAAATCCATAGAACCAATGATGAAGAGAGAGATTCTTGTTTTCGTCATGTTCATTTCCCCAAACTTATGTAGTCAATCTTTTTGTATATTAACATAAATTTACATAAATTGTATCAGAATTAAAAGCAGGCTAAAGAAAAACAACCATCTGCATGCGGATGGTTGTTTTATCTCAAGTTATCAATCTGTCATAATTGCAGTCGTTGGCTGCCAAATCCCCAGCTTCTTGGGATAATGAACCTCTTGCTTCGGATCAAGCGGCTTGATCAATTCCGGATGATGGCTGTGCCATGGTATGAGGACATGTGGTTTGATTCTATCGATGATATAAAGAATGTCTTCCTTCTTGGCGTGTCCAGATACGTTCAGAGAATGATAGGTAACGCCAAATCGATTCAGCAGTGCTTGCATCGAGGTATATGCAGGGTCAAATGATCCGAGCGGCATACCATTTGCGTGCAGATAGATGCTATTCTTCAAGTCAAGGTCCAGCAGGTTATGAATAAGGTGGAAGCTGTTTTGCAGCAGGTACTTTGCTGGATCTTGATTAATGTCTGCGGCTGTTACACTGTCGTATTGCGGCGGCAGCTGTTCGGCGATGTCTGCATGTTTACTGCTGCCGTCCAAGAAGACCTCGAACTTTGCATCAGCTAAGAACTGATGAGCCAAGTAAGCTGTCGGTGCTTCCAATACTGGTGTTCTGCCAGTCAGTGCAGCCATCTGTAGGAATGTATGGATTCTTTCAATATTCCGGTGGTAAAGATTGAATATACCTAGACCATTATGTTCCCGCAGTAATGTTTTCCCGTTGACCAGGATATCAGATTCTTCAGCTGTTTCTGCATCGTTTGTATCTGGTCTGAACGTTGTGCCTTCAATCAGCAATGCGTCGATGTTACGAGCGGCCATGTTTGTCAGCCAGTCTTCCGTGTATTCTGGATTGGCGCCATGCATGCGCAAATCTCCAGAATTTACAATCGTTGCGTCAGGCGTTTCGATTAAGAAAGAAGAAGCTCCGACAATATCATGATCGACTTGGATAGGTGTGACGGAAATTTCGCCGATTTGAATTGTCTCACCGTAAGACATGCCGATTGTCTCTTTATGTACCGATAATCCTTCACCAATATTCTCCAATGCATCATAAAGCTGCTTTGACCCTTTCGTCATATAAATGGAGATCTGCGGTGAAAGCGTATCGATTGCGCCCATATGATCTAAATGCAAATGGGAGATGAACACAGCTGTTTGATAAGCTGATTCTTCCTCTGGCTGCGGCTTTTTCATGGAAAAGCTTGTGCCTGTCAATGCTTCCTTACTATAGATTCCATCAATTGCCGGAATGGCATCCAGCTTTAACATATCAAGTACATAGCTTTGTTTGCGTTGTTGCGTATCGATGATGACGTTGGCGGGATCATAGACCAGTCCGAAATCGAATATGATCCGGTCTTTTCCATATGTGATTTCTGCAATATTTCCGCCAATTGTCCGCAGTCCGCCCCAAAACTTGATCGTTGTCTTCATATCTGTCACCTCTGAATGGAAAAGGCAGGGGGATACCCTGCCTTTATCTTGTTATGTGTTATTGTAATTCCGCTTTTGCGCGTTCTTGTGCTTCTGTCAAACCTTCTTCAACAGACTTCATACCTTGCAAGATGTAATCTGCTTCTTCGAGTACGATGTTACGCACTGCATCGCCACCAGGTACGCGGGCGATGAAGAATCCTGCGTCGAACTGTTCCGTACCTGCTGTATAAGCTGGGTTTTCTTCAAGGAACTTCTGATACTCGTCTGTATCCAATGCAGATTGACGGATAGGCAAGTATCCGGAAAGCATGGACCACTCGGAAGTGATCTCAGGACTAGTCAAATACTTCATGAATTCAAATGCGCCTTTTTGTTCTGCTTCTTCGCTTTGGTTGAAGATCACGATGTCATTTCCGGCAAATGTTGTAGCAGCTTCGCCATCCAATGTAGGAATCGGGGCAGTGGACCATTCGATGCCATCTTTCATAGCGCCGTCAACGTGCGGGATACCTGCAGAAGAACCGATGTACATCGCAACATCACCATTACCGAATGGGTTGGACATATATTCGTCTTCGCCAGCTGTGCGGGCGATACCTTCATCGATCATGCCGCTGATCAATCCCATTGCTTCTTGGCCTTCTTTAGAGGCGAATTGCGGTTCGCTTGTTTCTTCATCGATATATGTGCCGCCCATTTGTTTCAGGATGCCTTGGAATTCTGCTTCGAATGAATTCTCAAAGCCCATGCCAATCACACCGTCTTTTGTTAAAGTCTTGGCAGTTTCCTGAAGCTCGTCCCAAGTTTTAGGTGCTTCCATTCCGTTATCTTCAAGCATTGTTTTGTTGTAATAAAGCACGCGTGTACTCTTGCTGAAAGGCAAGCTGTAGTACGTATCATCCCACGTGCTGGAATCGCGGAATACTTGCATATAATCATTCAACTCATCTTCAGATAAGCCGATTTCCGGATCTTCGATAAAGTCATTCAAGGAGACGATGAACTGGTTATCGATATATTCAGGGATAACGTTCGTTGTAGCCTGTGCCATATCAGGCAGGTTGCCAGCTTTGGCCGCAGCCATGATTTTCTGCTCCAAGTCATCGTAGCTTCCTTGGTTGACAGGCTTGATCGTGACGTTTTCATGTGAACTATTGAAATCATCAGCAAACTTCTTGACTGCTTCTTCATGCGGACCGCTCATAGCATGCCAAAACTCGATTTCAACAGGACCATTTGAGTCTCCTCCACCAGCATTGGCACCTGAACTATTATTACAAGCAGCTAAAAACAGAACCAAAAATAAGGACAGTACAGATATTACTTTTTTCATATTTGTCTTCCTCCTTAAAGGGGTTGGATGTTTTTTGATTTACTGACTATTAACGTGTTCTGCATCAGATTCCCTGTGCATCACCTCCAATAAGTACTTCATGATCAGCCTTTCAATCCGCTTCGGGCAACTCCGGAAATGACATACTTTTGCATGACGAAAAATAGCAGCAGCATGGGCAAGATGACCATTGTCGAAGCTGCCATAAGCAATTCATACTTGATACCAGCTTCGGTTGTGAATGCTGACAAACCGACAGGGAGTGTCCGCAGTTCTTGGGAGTTGGTGATGATCAACGGCCAGAGGAAAGAATTCCAGCTACCGATGATTTTCAGCAGGGCAATTGTGATCAATGCAGGCTTCGCCAAAGGCACCATCACATACCATAGAAACTTAAAATCACTGCAGCCATCCACTTTCGCCGCATAAGATAACTCCTGCGGTACAGAGAAGAAATACTGGCGCAATAGGAAAATGGAGAAAATACTCGCAATCCAAGGTACAACGAGTCCCTCATAAGAGTCGATCCAGCCTAAGTTGGAGACAGTGACGAAATTCGGGATCAACAGCATTTCGCCTGGGACCATCATCGTTCCAAGCAAAACAGCAAATACAACGCCTTTACCGTAGAAATTAATCCGAGAAAAGGCATAGGCAGCCAGTATGGTCGTCAATAATTCCCCGATTGTAGTCAGTAACGTGACGACGATACTGTTAAAGAAATAAGTGCCGAATGGTGCAGTTTCACTCGCTTCTGCGTAGTTCCCGAACTGCCAGTCAGAAGGAATCCAGATAGGCGGCATCGCCATCACTTCATTGGAAGCTTTCAGCGAGGTGCTGATCATCCAAACGAATGGGAGCAGCATGAGGATGGCTCCTACTGACAGAAGTACATAAATCGTTCCTTTGGATAAAGCTTCTTTACGCATCCTGATTCCTCCTTAGTTGTAATGAACAAATTTCTTTCCTACTAACAATTGGATGATAGTGAACAGGAAGATGATGATGAACAGGACAAAGGCAGCAGCCGATGCCATGCCGAATTGCCATTCTTGATAGAATTTCTGATACACATAATAGACAACGGTCAGGGCACTATTCGCAGGCCCAGGTCTGCCGTTGAACAAGGCGAATATCTCGTCAAAGACTTTGAAAGCATTGATGATGGATATGATGGATACAAAGAACATCGTTGGTGATAATAGCGGCAGAGTTATATTTTTGAATCGATTCCAGGCAGAAGCACCGTCCACTTTTGCCGCCAAATAGTACTGATTTCCGATATTCTGCAGGCCCGCCAGGAAAATGATGATATTGAATCCGAGCCCTTTCCAGATGCTCAAAATAATCAATGAGGGCATAGCATAAGTTGGATCGGTGAGCCAATTGATCGGATCGATTCCGAACAGTCCAAGCGCATAATTCAGCAGCCCATAATCCGAATGGAAGATCCAGCTCCAGACGATCGCTACAGCCACCACGGATGTAACGAATGGCAGGAAGTAGATTGTCCGGAAGAAGCCGCTCAGTTTGATTTTGCTATTGAGCAGTACAGCGATTGCCAGTGAAATGACGATCGACAGCGGTACGACGCCAATGACGAAAATGCCTGTATTTTTCAAAGCTGTGATGAAATTGGGATCTTGAAATAGATTCGTGAAATTCTCCAATCCATACGCATTGACTGTGTCAGTAAAGAAGTTATAATCCACATAAAAGCTCATCAGGAATGATTTGACGATAGGATAGATGCTGAATACACCTAAAATCAGTAAAGCAGGTAACAAATAAAGATAGCCTTTAAGCGTGCTCTTCCACGTTGGCTTCTGCATGCATCAACCCGCCTTTCTTATGGACCGGAAGACGGTTTCCGTGTTCCGGATGGAAGTAATGGATACTTGCAGGATGAACGCCTAAGCCATGGATATCACCTATTTGAAGCTGCTGGTTCGGATCGACAAGTGCACGGACAGTAATGCTGCCTACCTGCAAGCGAATCAGTGTATCACGGCCGATTGTTTCGATATGTATGATTTTTCCGTGGAAAAGCGGATTCTCTTGAGATATGTAAAGATCCTCCGCTCGAATGCCCAGACGAACTGTTTGAAGCTCTTCGGGCGGCAATGCCGGTAAATCAATCGTTTGATCAGTTAGCTGATAAGAATGATTATCTTTGTCTTTGGTTATGGTCATCAGATTGATGGGAGGGTTACCGAGAAATGAGGCAACAAACTCATTCTCTGGTTTTTTGTACATATTCTGTGGTGCCGATTCCTGCTGGATGATGCCATCTTTCATCAGCATGACGCGATCGGAAATGCTTAGTGCTTCTTCCTGGTCATGTGTGACAAAAATAGCTGTGATACCAATTTCCTGCTGAATACGGCGAATCTCTTCCCGCATTTCCAGACGCAGCCGGGCATCAAGATTGGAGAGGGGTTCATCCAATAAGAGGACATTCGGTTTCTTGACGAGTGCCCTGGCAATGGCAACACGCTGCTGCTGACCGCCGGATAATTGGCCGGGTTTCCGGTCGAGCAAGTGGCCGATTTGGACAAGTTCGGCCATTTCTTTCGCGCGGACTTCTGCCTCTTTTTTAGCCACTTTCTGCATTTTAAGTGGAAACATGATGTTTTTAAGGACGGACAAATGCGGATATAAGGCATAGCTCTGAAATACCATCCCGATCCCGCGTTTTTCTGCATCCAGCTTTGTCACATCTTTATCGCCGAAATAGATTTTGCCGGCAGTGGGCTTGTACAATCCTGACAGAAGCATCAAAGTCGTGCTCTTGCCGCAGCCGCTAGGACCGAGTAAAGAGACGAGCTCCCCATCTTTGATGGTTGTCGTCATTTCACGCACAGCAGTAGTATCATCAAAAGCCATTGAAAGCTGATCGATGCGGATATCCATGTTTTCTCCCCCAAGGTGGTCTATTTATGAGTGTTTTTACCTGTGAAATCCAAGTCATGCTAAAATTAATGTCATACTAATTTCATGAACATACTATCAAACTAGTATCAATTTACTATTAAGGTATTGTAAAAATAAATTTAACAGGAGAAAGCTGGCTTAATCGTGTGTTATTCTGTAATCTTGGGTTAATTTTGGCCATCGGAAAGAGAACAGCAAGTAAAGATAATTTTCTACCTTCCATTAAATCTTATGGGAGGTTTTTTTATTGTGGATATGTCAAAACACCATTGACTGTGTGGTAACCACACGGTTTATGCTATTGCTATAGGGGAGGAGACAGTATGCAATATTTAACGAGTGGTGAATTAGCGGGATTACTGGATATAACGAAATATACACTAAGGCATTATGAAGACCAGCAATTGATACAACCAGCCTTCATTGATGAAAATGGCTATCATATGTACGGAGAAGCGGAAGTGTATACGATGGCGCATATTCTGCTTCTGAAGGAAATTGGTTTTAGCTTGAAAGACATTAGAGCCAGTATGAATAGTGAAGCTGATTATACAAAATCGCTGACGTCTGTTCTATTAAAGGTCGAGAGTGAGATAAAGCGACTAAGTACTTTAAAAGGGAAAATGCAGGCAATGATTGAGCTGCAGCAGGCGGAAACAAGTAAGCTGAGTAAAGAGATAAGGGATGATCGATACTTTACCTTTTTGCCGGAGTCTTTGTTGGATGAAACATATAATCTGAATTTGAAGATGCTGGCTAAGGATAAAAATGACAGCATGAAGGTTCTGGATGAGCTTGCTTATGCAATACCTGACAGTGGTCAGAATATCCGTGCCATGTGTAAATCAGACTCCTCGGAGGCGGATTATATCATGCCGGGGGGAATGTATTATCAGAAGAAAGTCGTCATTGAGCAAGAAGATGAGCTATATCAAGAAATAGAAGATTTCTATGAGGATCTTGCCCAGGAGGACGCCGCATATGATGGCGATTTACTCATTCGGGAAGAAGTGTATCTATCCGTTTTCCAGACTAAGTCCATGGTGTATTGCTTAGAGGTGAAAGCCAAATGACCATCTCTGCGATGAGTGTGAATCATCCTGCAGAAGATTTGGCAAAGCTGATAATCGAAGGATTTGGTAAGAAGTTTCACGCGCTTCGCTTGTCGGTGGAGGAACAGAAGCGTGTGCTGCTTTGCTTGGCAGAACATATTTTGCAAAATCATTATGATGATTTGTTGATAATGGGCGAAAAGAGCATAGATGGCGTTCTTTTCATCAAACCAAGGAATTGGAAAATGGGAAACTTACCAAAGCGCTTGTACAGCAAGCTGCGTTTGGCATCCTTTGTAAAAACCATGCTTTTTCTCTATTCACTCGATCACAGCTGCAGCAAAAAAGAGATTCACATCGATTTCATCGCTGTATCTGAGTCATGCCGGGGACAGGGAATTGGCTCAAAGCTCATTGAGCGTGTAAAACAACAAGCGGAGGCAGATCAGTATATCTCATTGTTTGTGTCAGCAAATAATACCGCGGCCAGGAGGCTATATGAAAAGCAGCAGTTCCGCATCATGAAAAAGGGGACAAGTATAGTTGGTCGCTACTTTCATGGAATAGAGAGCTGGTACTTTATGGTGTGGAGGGGAGCTTGGGAGAATGAAGAAAAGATATAAAGTACTGCTTACCATGCTGCTGGTCATATTGGTGCTTGCAGGAGTTTTCCTGTTTGAAAATAGTTATGGGATGCAAGAGAAACATGTGACCATTAAAACGGAGCAAGGTGAATTAAGTGGGTTTGCCGCCATGCCGGAAGAGGAGAACGAGGGTGTCGTGATTTTCGTGCATGGGGACGGTCCGCAAAATGCAACTCAGGACGGAGGCTATAAACCTTTGATGGAGCGCTTTGCCAAGCAAGGGTATGCATCGATTTCCTGGGATAAGCCTGGGGTGGGAGACTCAGCGGGGAATTGGCTGGATCAATCGATGGATGATCGAGCGGATGAAGTGTCAGAAGTGATTGAGTGGGTAAAGGATCAAGAAAATTTTAATACCGAGAAGATAATCCTTTGGGGAGCCAGTCAAGCAGGCTGGGTGATTCCGAAGGTGCAGCAGGAGCGTGACGATGTGACGGCTTCCATATTAGTTGGACCGGCCATCAATTGGCTGCGGCAAGGGGAGTATTTTACCACGGAAGAAATGAAACGTGATGGGAAAACAGAAGACGAAATAAAGTATGTCTTAAACGAGGATAGAAAGGAATCCGAACTCATCCTTTCCGGAGCTGCCTTTCAAACATACAAACAAGAGACCGGAGATGACAGTCTGGATGAAGACCGATATACATTCGTGCAAAAAAATATCGCAGCAGATGCAACAGAGGATATAAAGAAGATCAAGTCACCTGTATATGTCATACTGGCTGAAAACGATGCAAATGTTAACTCGGCTGAAACGGAGAAAGTGTACCGACAACTGCTGCCGGAGTGGCAATTAGCAGTAAAGACAATAGACAACGTCGGCCATTCCATGCTGAACCCATCGTTGCACGATTCCGACATGCTCATTTATATAAGTGCCCTCCTTGCGCCGAAGCACACGCTTATCAGTCAGGATTATCTGGATTATTGTGAAGACGTGATACGTGACATATAATATATTATCGGGAACCGCCAGCAGCCGCTGACGGTTTTTTTATCCAAGGCTTCAAAGGAGAATCCTGATATAAATTAACGGGTATAGATACACTGATTACTTCTTTGACTGCTCCAAAGTCGCAATAATGAGAAAAAATACATTTTCCCTGTAATTAGTATACGAAAAGTATCGTATCCAACCGAAGTTGATTGTATAATCATGAAGCATACAGCAGGGAATAACTATCACTATATAACCAAACAGCCGTGCAAACAGACCTTAGATAACGAGGTGCAGTGATATGAATACAACAGATAGAAATGAACAGATAACAAAAGAAGATCTGCTTCATGCATTTGAGAGAGAGGAATTTTGTCTTCTATATCAGCCGAAGCTTAATTTGAAAACAGGCAAATTAGTCGGTGCAGAAGCTTTGATTCGCTGGGAACATCCAGAAATGGGGATGATTTCGCCGCTGGAATTCATTCCTGCGGCGGAACAGACTGGCATGATTCTGCCTATCGGGGAATGGGTCCTCTCCACAGCGTGCAAACAGAATAAAGCGTGGCAGGATATGGGTTTGGAGCCTATGATCATAGCGGTGAATCTATCTGCATCACAGCTTTACCAGGATGATTTGACTGACAGGGTACAGGCGATCCTGGGTGAATCAGGGCTTGATCCCGACTTTTTGGAATTGGAAATCACCGAATCGATGACGATGAACGTTGAGCATGTACTGCCAGTTTTGCATAAGCTGAAGCAAATCGGTGTCCGGATCAGCATGGATGACTTCGGCACGGGTTACAGCTCACTTTATCACTTGAAAGAATTTCCGATAGACATTGTTAAAATAGATCGATCATTTGTACGAAATTGTACGATTGATTCAAAAGATGCGACCATCGTGAAAACGATCATTGCGATGGCACATCAATTGCAGCTCGAGGTGAATGCAGAAGGCGTGGAGTTCAAGGATCATCTTATCTTCTTGCAGCAGAACCTTTGTGACGAAGCGCAAGGATTTTTCTTCAGCAAACCTGTCCCGGCGAAAGAGTTGTCGGCCATCATCCCGCAAGTAGAGGAAATTGTGCACAATGAAGGGATTTCGCTTGAGTCATCGAGAGAGTCTTGGCTGCAGTGGGGAGTGGAGAAGACATATCAGGATTTGCAGGAAGTCGTCCGCAAACAGCAAGGCATGATTTTTAAATATAGGAAAGAAAACGGCAAGTTCATCCACATTTTCAGTGATGGAGAATTGATTTACCGGATGCAGCTCACACCGGAACAAATCATCGGCAAAGAGATGAAGGAATTTTTATCCGATGCCGAAGTAAACAGGAAGATAAGCTATTATGAGCGTGCCTGGCAGGGGGAAGAAAACGTCGTATATGAATCCGATGTAAATGGATTGAGGTATGTTACCTCGCTGCGTCCAATATTAAGAGGGGGAAAGGTTGTCGAGGTAATCGGATGCTCCGTCGATATCACAGAAAAAAAGGAACCGGCATATCGTCCGATTGACACAGAAAAGGTAAACGCTGAAGAAGCATTGCGGCTGAGTGAAGCGCGTTACCGTTTGATTGCTGAGAATATGACCGATTTGGTGTGCATCATCGACTGGGAAGGTTATTTCAAGTATGCATCGCCATCACATGTTACGGTTCTCGGTTTCCCGTCTGTTGCATATGAAGGTAAGCATGCGGGGCGTTTTATGCATGATCATGACCGGAAGCAGGTAAGGAAACAGCTAGAGGAGATGTTAGCAACACGAGAAGGGTGTGTGCTTAAATTCCGCTTCAAAAATATCCGGGGTGATTGGATTTGGCTGGAAGGGAAGGCAAATCCAATCTTCGATGAAAGAGGGATCTTTGAACACTTTCTGATTGTCTCCCGCGACATCACCGAAAGATTGGTATACGAAGAAAAGCTGACGTATATGGCCTATCACGATACATTGACAGGGCTGCCGAACCGGAGACTATTCAAAGAAAAACTGGAACAAGCACTGGAGCATGGGAAGCAGTCCAAAAAAGCAGTCATGTATTTGGATCTGGATAACTTCAAGCATATCAATGATACACTCGGACATGATGTCGGCGATGAACTGCTGAAGCAATTCGCACACAGGGTAAAGAAGTGCTTGCGCAATCAAGATGTGCTGGCAAGGCAGGGCGGCGATGAGTTTACCATCCTGCTGCCGGAGATAGAGGAAGAACAAGATGCCATCCGCATCGCGGAAGATATCAAGGCATCTTTCCAAAAAGCTTGGAACATCGGCAGGAATCTATTTCAGACAACCTCCAGTATTGGCATAGCCTTTTATCCGGCGAACGGGACGAAAGGATATGAATTGATGCGCAGTGCGGATACGGCTTTGTATCAGGCGAAGAAGGATGGGAAAAATAAGTATCAGGCGTTTTAAGATAAATATTATGGTGATCACTACTTCCTATGTGCATTTCTTAGCTGCACATAGGAAGTTTTTATTTTGTTGTTTCGCATCGTGGATATATATGTAAGAATGGTCCTAAGACGAAACAGGAGGTTATCCTATGCAAGCAGAACACGTACTCGAAAATCAGCCAGTCTTGGAAACGGAGCGTCTTCTCCTTCGTAAAGTAACAGCATCGAATGCAGCAGATATGTATGCTTATGGATCGGATCCTGCTGTATCAGAATTCGTAACATGGCCAGCGCATCAATCGATGGAGGATACCAGGCAATTCCTCGATATCATCTTGGATTTATATGAAAGTAATAAGGCGGTGTTCTGGGGGATTGAGCTTAAAGAAGAGAAAAAGCTGATAGGGACGATCAATTATGTTTCCTGGCAGCAGAATCACCATGTCGGGGAAATCGGCTATGTGCTTGCACGACCGTATTGGGCGAGAGGCATCATGTCGGAAGCGGCGAAAGAAGTGATTCGATTCGGCTTTGAACAGATGGAGCTTGAGCGGATCGAAGCGAAATGTTTGATTGATAATGAAGGGTCGGCACGTGTCATGCAAAAGGCCGGCATGCAGTACGAAGGAACATTTCGAAAAAAGATATACATAAAAGGACAGCAGCATGATGTGAAGCAGTACGCAATCGTTAAAGAAGATCTCCTTGGCGATTGATGAATTATAGACTCTTTAGTTACCGAAAATGGCTAGATTACTGGATAATAGGAGATAATCATGAATAAATTTCTTAAGAATATGATTTCTATTGCCGCCATAGTTGTTTTGATTTTAACCTTAGGTAATCTCTGGATCGATTTTAACTTATATGGGCAGTTGGGTATGATCGCAGTTGGATTGTATGGTATCTGCTTAAATCTTCATGCTCTGGTGAGAAGTCAGGAAGGCTAGTCAAATCAAAGTTTGATCTTGATAAAGGACTGCGGTGATGCCATTTGGTTCTCACTTCATCTTGCAGTTGTATCATTATCTTGCTATAATGCTTAAAGAAAATGGAATACGTTCGTTCACACTGTATAACCTCAATAATTTGGTTTGAGGGTCTCTATTAGGAGCCATAACTCCCTAACTACAGATTTCCAATCTGTAGTTAGGGAGTTTTTTATGTGCCATTTTCGAATTTGAGGTATAGAAAGGAAATGGAAATTGAATTTCAGAGTTTTTATATTAGCTATTTCAGTTATATCAGTAGGGTTGGTTGAATTGATCGTTGGGGGGATATTGCCGACGATTGCCGCTGATTTGGGTGTTTCAATCGGACAGGCAGGTCAGCTGATCACTGTGTTCGCCTTGGTCTATGCAATATCTGGTCCCGTTTTATATACATTGACGGCCAATATCGAACGAAAGAAACTATTGCTGCTGACGATGGGTCTCTTCGTACTAGGTAACGTCATCACTTATTTGAGCCCGTCCTTCCTGTTTGTCATGATTGCACGCGTGATCACAGCCATGAGTACGGCATTGATCATCGTTCTTTGTTTGACGATTGCAGCAAAAATCGTTCAGCCTCAACATCGTGCGAGGGCGATTGGACTTATTTATATGGGAATCAGCTCGGCGCTTGTATTTGGAGTGCCGATTGGTATCCAAATCAGTGCTGTATTCGGCTGGAGGATGCTGTTTCTATTCATTGGGCTGTTAGGATTGCTTTCCATGTTATTGATTGCATTCACACTTGGCCGCATCGAGGTGGAACAGGTACAGTCATTGAAATCGCAGCTGAAGGCATTGCGCAATAAAAAGATGCTGACAGCACATTTGACGATGCTATTCTTGCTTGCTGGTCATTACACTATCTACGCTTATTTCACACCTTTCCTTGAAACAGAGTTAGGTCTGAATACACAGTGGGTCAGCATTTGCTACTTTATCTTTGGTATTGCAGCAGTCGGCGGCGGTGCTTTCGGCGGCAGCTTGGCAGATAAATTCGGATCAAAAGTGAGTATCATCTTAGTTGTTGCATCATTTGCTGTCATCTTATTCGTGCTGCCGTTCTCGACAGCTTCCTTCCCCTTATTCCTAGTAGTGATGGTAATCTGGGCTGCTCTAAGCTGGAGTTTGGCACCGCCATTACAGAATTACATTGTAGAAACCGACTCAGAAACGTCTGGTATTCACCAAAGCTTCAACAACTCGGCACTGCAGATTGGAATTTCATTGGGATCATTAGTGGGTGGAGTCGTGAATGAAGCCACTTCTTCCATGCAAACAACAGCACATGCCGGAAGTCTCTTGGTTATCTTCTCGCTTGCTTTTGCAGTATGGTCTTTGCGGAGCCCGGTGCGAAAAACAATTCAAAATCAGTAATGCGAAAGCGGACGAGTTAATCGTTCGCTTTTTTTATGATGATTTTCAAGAAGTATTTAGCGTGACTTTACATTCTGCTTAAAGGATTTATCATAAAGCACATCGAATTTTTTCATTTAAAGATGCTTGATAGGAAGAAAGGGTGGATGTGGTGTTGAAGTATGGATTGTATGGAAAGTTCCTAGTTGATCAAGAGAATAGAGACGAATTGGGTTCGATATTGCTCGAAGCAGCTGAAGCAATGGCACATGTAGATGGATGTGAAGTGTATCAAATCAGCATTTCGCCTGATGAACCGCAAGCAGTATATGTATATGAGGTGTGGACAGATGAAGCAGCCCATCAAGCCTCGCTAGCCCTGGATGTGACACAAACGCTAATCCGGCGGGCGAAGCCGCTTATAACAGGAATCGAACGCCTTCATACACTGCAAACATTGGGTGGGATCGGATTTTATACGGAATGAAAAGCAAGTTCATCAAGGATCATTTTGATACGATTTATAAACAAAGGAAAACGTTTGAAGAAGACATCTATGATTACAGGGGAAAAGAGTGGATTCGGCCTGTTTCTGATAAATGGTCCATCGGAGAAACGTACTATCATCTGTATTTGCTAATAAAAAGATTCCGGCAGTTGAATAAGCTGTATATACCGATTGGGAAGCCGTTCAGTTTGATGTGGAAGCATAAGCCATATAAAACGGATATAGAAGATATCTATTCAGCTTATAAAGCGAAAAAAGGTAAAGCGATGAAGGCGCCGAATATTTTACAGCCGCCAAAGAATTCAGAAAGCAAGCCATCATTGAAACAAATCACAAAAAAATTGGATATGGAGACCGAGGATTTGGAAAATATGGTAGCTGGCATGGAGAGTGAATGCGCAGGGCACATTCGTTATCCGGATCCCTTGGCGCATAATCCCAACCTGATTCAGAGTATTTGTTTGATCGGAATTCATGAGCAGCATCACTTCAAACTCTGTAAAAAGTATTACCGCTCACTATGAATAGCATGACTGCTCTCCTCTCATTATTTTTGGAAAATTCAGTTGACTGCACATTCTTTTCATGCTAAACTCCTCCATAACAAATAAATACAAAACTCTTATCAAGAGCGGCGGAGGGACTGGCCCGATGATGCCCGGCAACCTGCAAGTACAGTTTTGACGACTTGTATAGGTGCTAATTCCTGTAGATGAGAGAAGACACAGTGCGGTTCATTCGTCTCCCTGTCCTCTCAGGGGGATTTTTTTTATGCAGAAAAAGCTGAAGGAGGCAATATATATGACAGCAGTGAAAATTGGATTGATAGGATATGGCACGGTAGGAAGTGCGGTTGGGCGTACGATTCGTTCCCATCAGGAGAATTTGCAGACAATCTTCGGGAAACAAGTGCAAGTGGCAGGTGTATTGGTGCGTGACAAGCAAAAATACAAACAGCAAGTGACAGATAGCATCCTGACAGATGATGCAGCGGAGCTGTTTGCAATAGAAAATTTGGATATCATCATCGAAGCTAGTGTCGGTATCGAGCCGGCTTTCAGTTACTTGACCGAAGCAATCGAACGCGGCTGTCATATCATCACTGCAAATAAGGAGCTGATTGCCACGCATGGAGCGGAGCTGAAGCAGCTGGCGAAGGTAAAAGGTGTACGACTGGAATATGAGGCAGCAGTCGCAGGCGGCGTTCCTGTGATTGGTACGTTGAAGCAGTTGCTGCATATCAATCATGTCGTGAAAGTGGAGGCAATCTTGAATGGCACCTCCAATTTCATTCTGACGGAAATGGCTGATAAAGGATTTGTTTTCGAAAATGCGCTTCGGCTAGCGCAGGAAGCAGGATTTGCAGAAGCGGATCCTGCCAATGATGTGGATGGCTGGGATGCTTTTTACAAACTGATGGTATTGAGCGATTTATTATTCGAGGCCCAGCCGGACTGGCAAAAGGTGACGCGTAAAGGGATTCGTTCCGTTTCCTCGGCCGATATCGAGGCTGCGGCAGAACATGGGTGGAAGATAAAACATGTTGCCACACTTGAGAATACGGGTGGAGAAGTGACAGCATCTGTCGAGCCAGTGGTGCTGCCAGCTGCTCATCCATTATACAGTGTCGACGGAGTGGATAATGCTGTTTGTATCGAAGGTGATCTTGTTGGCCAGCTGAAGCTGCAAGGACCTGGCGCAGGTGCTTTGCCAACGGCCAGTGCCATTGTGGAGGATTTGGCGAACTTGGTGCATCAGCGGAAAGAAATCAGCGTCAAACGGGAATTTCAGTTCACCGAGAAAAACAGTAAGGTACCATTTGTTCATCTGCCGACAGGAAATACTGCTTATCTGCAAGCAAAAAACATCGAAGCTGATGGGAGCTATTATCGGATTGCAGCTAAAATACCGGCTAAGGAAAGTGTCTGAAAAACAATTCATGAGTAAAAAGGCATGCATGATGCATGCCTTTTTACATAGTTTTTATAAGATTCACTGCCTCTTTTGCCCTATATTCTGTATAATGAGGAAGTACATAGATGAATGTGCAATTTTTTGGTTGAAGGAGTAGATTTTATGTTGATTTGTCCGTCATGTGGACACCAAAATCCAGAAGGGAGTAAGTTTTGCGAGAAATGCGGTGCTGCTTTACAAGGGCAGACAGCAGGAAGTTCCCCGCAGCCTAACGTGCAGCATGCTGCGACGAGTGAGCAAGCAGCAAGTGGGAAACCAAATGAGTACTTGGAAACTACCAAAAAAGTATCCAAGCAATATTTCTCATATTTTCTTGATGTCTTGAAGCGTCCTGATGGAAATGGAATGAAATACGGAACAGACAGTTTTGTGAATGCAATCATTACATTTGTTTTATTCTCATTGATTATGCCGTTGACATTCTACATTCACCTCAGCAAAGGTTTTGGAGAGGTATCATTCGCAGCCGTGGTAATCAAACCATTGATTGCTTTTCTTATTTTCCAGTTGATTTTTGCCAGTATAATATTTGCCGTATTGAAATTGGATCAATCGCCAGTTGCCTATAAAACGGTATTCGTCCGTTATGGAAGTTTGCTTATACCGTTTACGGCAATCATGATTTTGGGCGCTTTGTTCACTTTCATAGGTATGTACATGTGGGGCATTTCCCTTCTGTCCATCGGCTTCTTTAGCTCCCTTGGTATCATTCCGCCGGTATTGATAGCCGGATTCAAACAGAATCGCCAACATGGGATCGATAATATCTATTTGATTTTCATCGTTCAAATCGTTACTGGAATCGCGATTGCCATTTTGTTCTCGATGATTGCCGATTCATTTGAATTAGAAAATCTCATGTATGAATTATTTGGTATTTATTAAGAAAAAGCACGTCAGCATATGCTGATGTGCTTTTTGCTTTACTCGATATTCGTCAGCTTCCACTGGCCACCGGATTTTTTCGCTGTGTATGTCCAGTCATAATCCTGTGTTTCAGAGGTTCCATCACTGTACGAAATCGTGACGGTTTCCTTGGTGGTGATAGTTGCCGTATCCCCATCTTCTTCGTAGCTTGCAATCTCGTAACTGTCCAATGATTCTGTAATGTTCTTGGAAGTCAGATTATCAACTAGTGTTTGCTGTGATTTGTACAGCGCGGATCCGTCTTCCATATAAGGTGAAACACTGCCAAAGTCATCGCCGTTGATAGCTTCGATCAAGCCATTCAGATAATTGTCCATCAAGTTCACGGCTGTATCCGGTATATCTGATTCTTCATCCGTATTGGCTGTTTTTGATTTGGCATTGTCAGTTCCATCTGCTTTATATACAGTAGGTTTTTTATTTTCCATGGTCTCCGGGTTTTCAGCGGAAAAGTAGGTGTAGTCTGCGTCATATACTTGCCATTTCTTCGCTTTCTCGTCATACAGCATCGTATAATTTGTCTCATGCGTCTCTTTTTCCAAGTCAGCTGAATCTCCATCATAGATTTCGTCTTCATTGAAAGTTTGGCTGACATCCACTTTTACAACCCAGCCAGCTTCAAGTTTAGCGGCATGAAAGGAATCCATATCGAATTCGGTAGAAAGGTAGGAGCCTTGGTACGTTGTCTCACCCCAGTAATCCAAATCGTCAATTTCATCTTGAACCGTTTGCTTGAATGGTTTTCCAGCATCTTTCAGGAAGCTTGTATCTTTTGCTGCTTTGGCATGGGCGATTTGATCGCCGACTGCATTGATTTGTTCCATGATTGGTTTTTTGATATCGTCATTGACGGAACCATCTAGTTGCAGGGAAGTGTATGTTTTGGTAGCTTCGCTGTATAGGTCGAGGCTTTCCGATGTAGACATCTCCACTACATCATGAGCCAAAGTTGCAGCTACCTCATGGGTACCAGGTAAGAAGGGCCCGTAGGTCTTTTCAAAAGCATCTTTATCTGCTGTTCCGACTTCATGGCCATCCACTTTCAGTACCGTGTCTTTATAGTCGGTAGCCATTGTTATGTAATAGGGCCGTACATTGATTTCATAATTATCGTAAAGAAGATATTTCTTCCCGTCCATCGAAAGGTGTACAGGACCGGAAGCATAAGCAACGGACTCTTCTGTCTGACTCTTCATATCGGAGATAAGATAATCCAAATCCTCTGGATGCTCATCATAATAAGTGATCAAGCTCTTTACGGAGTCCTCCGTGATGGTCAGATCCTTGTCGTCTGTGGAAAGGATTTTTGCTAGTTTCTTTGCATCTTTTTCTGCTAATGCGGTTTCGAACTTATCGATAACCTTTTCCTTGGAAGTCATGGCTTCTCCAGTCTTATAACCCGCAAACAGGATGACAAGGACTGCGATGACACTTGCTAAGATGATTTTGTTTTTCTTGCTCATTTTCTTCTTTGGTGCAGGCTGTTGCTGACGCTGCGGAGTAGGGCTGCTAGTGATGCTTGTGCCGCAGTTATTACAGAATTGAGCATCGGGCTTCAATTCTTTTCCGCATTCTTTACAATAATTCATAAAAACTCCTCTCCCTGTCTTATCAGGATAATAATATAAAAATAAATAAAGACAGCATTATCATTATAATATTATCCTACTAAATATCTAGATGGAAAAGGAAAATAAATTGTTTAATTGGAATCCAACTATAGTAAATTCCAATTTTAAGTTTAATAATTATGCTAAAAGACTGGAATCAATCTATAAAATGTAGGAAAAACGAATCATATCCCGGCATTGGATACCATTCTCGTAAATGGGCTTCTCATAGTGCCGAAGAAAATAATCCTCTTCAATTTCCTTCATTCGAAATCCGCATTTTTGGTAGAAAGCAATCTGACTGATACTGGAATTCCCTGTTCCTACCACCAAATAAGCAAAGCCTTGTGCACGGGACTGTTCCATTGCGTGGCTGATTAGTTTTCTTCCTATCCCTTTTCCTTGGATATCTTTTTTCACGGAGATATTGATGATCTCAGCGGTATCTTGGTTGATTGGCAGTAAGACATATATTCCGATGACATGCTCCTTTAGTTCTGCAACATAGCTGCTGCCTTTACGAAGATAGGATTCTATTCTTGATCTAGATGGATCTGCTTCGAGCAGCACTTCGACAGGAGGTTTTTCGGAGGGGGAAAGTTTTCGTATTTTCATCGTATCACTCCAGTTTTTTGTTATGTAAAAGGCTGCCGAAATCATCGGCAGCCTTTATCAATCATTTAACGATCATTACGGAACATTTGGCGCGTTTTGCGACGCGGCTGCTGACACTGCCGAGTACGATTTCCTGGATAGGGTTCAGTCCGCGGCTGCCGATGATGATGAGATCTGCTTGTGTATCACGTGCATGTTCAAGGATCATCGGTGCAGGTTCGCCGTGCTTCATGATCAATTTGTATGGGATGGACCCTGCTTCGAATGCATCACGGAAACGCTGGAGCTTCTCCTCGCGTTTGCTTTGCAGCTGAATCGGGTCGCTGCTGTGCAGGACATCTGCTTTTGTCTTCTCGAAATCAAGAACTTGGATTCCTTCCACATGAGCTCCCGGCTGCAGCTTTGCCAGCTTGATGGCATGCTCTGCCGCAAGGAAGGAATGGTCGGATCCATCAATTGCCACTACGATTTTCTTATACATGGATGCACCGCCTTTTAATGGTTTGATACGTTCACATGTGCTGAATCGCTGGATGTCAATCTGTTCATAAGTGCCTGACTATCTTTATTCAACCCTTCCAGAGTGACGGAAGAGCCCTTCTCCCTGAATTTTAGCACGATTTTATCAATCGCTGCCACCGCGGAGTCATCCCAGACATGCGTATTGGTGAAATCCAGTGTCACATGTTTTATAGGAACATCGAATGCGAATTGATTCGTGAAATCGGTAACGGAAGCAAAGAACAGCTGTCCGGTGATTTCATAACGGGTATGTTCAGCGTTGGTATCCGTAATTTCTTCGACCTTCACTTTTGATATTTTGGCCACAAAGAAGATGGCACTTAGAAGAATACCGATGAATACACCAATCGATAAGTTATGTGTCGCGACTACCGCCACAACTGTTACGACCATGACAGTCGAATCCGATAAAGGTACACGTGTCAGGCTGCGCAGGGATGACCAATCGAATGTACCGATACAAACCATGATCATGACACCGACAAGTGCGGGCATTGGAATTTTGACGACCCAATCTCCTAATACAAGGATCAAGAACATCAGGAAGATACCTGCAACCAGTGTGGAAAGTCGTCCGCGACCACCTGATTTGACATTGATGACGGACTGACCGATCATGGCACAGCCGGCCATACCGCCGAAAAAGCCTGTCACGATATTGGCAATCCCTTGGCCGCGTGCTTCTTTGTTCTTATTGCTGTCCGTATCTGTCATATCATCGACGATGGAAGCTGTAAGCAAGGATTCCAGCAAACCGACGATGGATAGGGCCAATGCTGTGGGGAAGATGATTTGCAACGTTTCCAAGTTCAAAGGGATATTCGGAATCAGGAAAGAAGGCAGAGCTTGCTTGATTTCACCCAAGTCCCCTACAGTCCGAATATCAAGTGGCATGACTAACGATAGAACCGTCACTGATAGAATGGCCACAAGCGGAGCAGGAACAGCTTTTGTGATGAGCGGGAATAGATAAATGATCAAAAGCGTGACACCCACTATGATATACGTCGTCGTATTGATTCCGATGAAATGGGGAACCTGTGCCATGAAAATCAGGATGGCAAGTGCGTTCACGAATCCGATCATAACGGAACGCGGAATGAATTTCATGAATCGGGCAATACCTAAAACACCGAATAAAAGCTGTAATACCCCAGTCAGGATCGTTGTAGCAAACAAGTACTGCAACCCGTGATCCTTTACTAATGTCACCATCAATAAAGCCATTGCCCCTGTTGCGGCAGAAATCATCGCGGGTCTGCCGCCGACGATGGCAATTACGACTGCCATCGAAAAGGAAGCATATAACCCGACCATCGGGTCCACCCCTGCAATGATGGAAAAAGCAATCGCCTCCGGAATCAAAGCCAAGGCAACGACAATGCCGGAGAGGATGTCTCCGCGGATGTTGCCAAACCATTGTCTATTCAGTTTTGCTGCTGTCAATCTTCATACACCTCATTTTATTTATTTTGCTGACTTCCAAGTCTCATAGAAGTCGAGTCCGAATTTTGATAAGCTTACTGTATCATGATTGATGTCATTTGTGAACCAAAACTAACGTTTTTGGTACTATAAACGGAGTGAAAAAAATGAAAATCGCTTATATAAGGGAATTCGTAGAAGAGAAATGGGAGAGGCAGCCAGAAGAAATCCAGATTTGTGAAACGGTAATAGAGGAAAGGCAAGATATACAGGAGCAGCCATTACTGGAAGAAACGCTGGAGAAAATACAGCCGGGAGATGTGTTGGTTGTACGCAAACTCTATAGCTTAGCTAATTCGACAAAGCATTTGATTGAAATATGTCGGAATCTGCAGGAGAGAAAAGCAGCGCTTGTTTCTATCGAAGACCACATCGACACAAGGTCGGATTCTTTTTTTCAGCACCTCGAACAAATTGCTGATTTTCGGAAAGAAGTGGTCGGGGAAAGGACAAAGGCAGGTTTATCAGAAGCAAAATCGAGAAATAAAGCAGGCGGAAGACCGCGGAAACCAGATCGAAATGTACAAAAAGCGATCGATATGTACCGCAGCAAAAAATACACGATTGCGGACATAACCATAGAAACAGGTATCAGTAAGACAACGCTTTACAGGTATATGCAGGATTAGATTTAATGTCGAATAATGAATCTATACAAACGCTTGTTTAAGACTAAAGACAGCGCACATAAATATGTGTGCTGTCTTTTTTAGTTGAAGTCTCCTTATCACATCCGTACAGAACGCATCAAAATGCCAAGGCTTAGAAAGAGCACTCCTGTCAGGATAAGTACACTGAGAATGATAGGCAGTTGTACGACAGAATCAAATAAGGTTATCTGCAAGCCGAAAGTTTCTTTGAATCCATCCATTATCGGAACTGGAGCATTTTTGAAGCTAGCATCCATTGCCGGCTGCATCAGGATGTCGCGTAAGGCTGCGACGCCGTATGTGGGCGGGAAGAACTTGGTGATTTCCTGGACGAAACCAGGCATCTGACCGATAGGGATGTAAATGCCGAGAAGGAAGCCGGATAAAGTTCCGACTAATGTGCCCATGGATGAGAAAGAGTTCCGGGAATAAATCGGTACAGTGATGACGAATAGGAATGCCGTAGAAGAAAAAGTGATGAGCATGATCAATCCGACTGCAGCGAGTAAATCATCCCAGGTTATGGTAGGTTTATCGCTCATCCAAAAATATCCTTGGGCAAGGAGCAGTGCACTTACAGAAAACACAACCGCAATGAGCCAGGCGGATAGCAAGTAGCCAATGACTAATTGCGTTCTTGTGATGGGAGTGATGAGCAATGCGTGCAGCTGATTGCTGGCAGCATCCTCGATCATCGTACCCAGTACAGACAGAGTGACCGTCAGCGAGATGACGACAATGATCCCTGCCAGCAGCCAGCTTTGCATCAATGCCTTCATCCCAACTGCTCCTTGCGCTGCTTGCTCGGCTGAGTCCGTCGTCACATCGGCCAGGAACAGCAAATAAAGCACGATGATGATCCCTGTAGTCAGCAAGGACATGAAGACAGCGGTTTTGTCGCGGAAGTACAGCCGGTTAGAGCGCTTGGTCAGCTGCCAGATTGTGTGCATAGGTATGCTCCTTTACTAAATTGATAAAAACATCATCAAGGCTTCCCTTGATCAATTCAAAATCTGTGACGTGTTCCTCAAGCTGACGGAGAATATGGTAAGCTTGTAAGCTATTTGGAACAGAGATATGAAAGGAGTCTTGTTTTCTTTTGTATGTGTGCGATAGTCCGTCGAGAAATGCCATAGCGTGATCTGGTTGATCGACACGTATTCTTAAAGTGTCATTGGCATATTTTTGTCTCAAATCAGCTGGTGTTCCTTGTGCCTTGATTTTTCCTTTATCAATCACGACTATCTGATCTGCTTCGGCTGCTTCTTCCATATAATGTGTTGTCAGGAACACAGTCATTTGAAGCTGCTGCTGCAGATCAGCGATGGTATTCCACACATCCACCCTTGTTTGCGGATCCAAACCAGTTGTCGGTTCATCCAGGAAGAGGATGGCAGGGCGATGCAGCAGTGCCCGGGCGATTTCCGCGCGGCGTTTTTGCCCACCGGACAAGTGTCGGAATTGTTTATGCAACATCGACTCCAGCTGCAGTGTGTCGGTTGCCCAAAGGATGCTAGCGTCTGTATCTTGCTTCGACAAGCCATAAAAACGTCCCCACATAGCGAGGTTTTCTTTTACCGTAAGCACGTCATCCAATACATTGTCTTGAAAAACCAGTCCGATCCGTTTGCGGATTTCTGCATCGTTTTCTCCGGCGTGAAAGCCATCGACGAGAATCGAGCCGGAAGTCTGCTGCAGCCGCGTTGCAATCATATGGATGGTCGTCGACTTACCGGCGCCATTTACGCCAAGGAAAGCAAAAAGGTGGCCTTTTTCCACTTCAAAAGAAATATCAGCAACCGCAGCAGAATTGCCGTAGGTTTTTATTAAATTCCTGATTTCAATGATGCTCATCCATGTCACGCTTCTTCCTTTTGTAATTGGAGAGTTCTTCATTCAGCTGCCTAGCTTCAACGGTATGGATCAAATGATAGATCCCCCACAGAATCAGATAAATGAATGCGACAAGTGCAACTAATAAACCGACTAGTTTCCAGTTTCCTGTATCGAACCAGCTGAAAAAGAAAGCAGCGCCTGTGAATGCACCTAATACGACGAGGAGATACAGGGAGGAACGTATTACGATATTGCTCTCATTTGCATGTCTGAAAATAAAGTGTTGTACCCAGGTCAGTATGAATGTGATTAGTAGGATTTGAGGTACAAGAGCCATTTCCATTTCGGTATTTCCGATAAAGACATAGATATATGTACATGTAGCCAAAATAGAGAACATAAACATGATGCCCCAAGCTTGAATGAAATTTACGAAGTTTTTCATGATTTATGTCTCCTTTCCTATTCCCAGTTTTTGTTTTAGTTGCGGAACGTATTGTCGGGAAATGATGATTTTCTCTCCATTCGTCAATGTAGCAGTCAGCTTTCGGCCAAGTGTAGGTTTCAGTTTTTCGACCTTTGCCAAATTGATGATGACAGACTTGGATATTCGTATCAGATCGGGGCTGTAGTTGGCACCTTCGATTTGATAAAGCTTTAACGAGGATTGGTAAACAGCTGTCTTATCATACAGATATACAGTGTTATCAACAGACTCGATATAGTAGATCGAATCAGGCTGCAGCAAATGCCATTCACCATTTCTCTCCCCGGACAAGCGTTCTTGGTTGGATGCGGACAAAATTTTAAACAGCTCAAGGATTTGTGCATCTGCTTGGCGGCAAGTGATGTGCACCTCTGTTTCCCGACAAGTCTCGTCCTCCTGAATCGTTATCTTCATAGCACTCCTCCTGTTCGTTCTGCTTGATGATATTTCCAGTGTAACGGTCGGTGCAGGAAATACAATAGCAGATGGTGTAACCTGCCATCTGGGGCAAGTAAGCTGCCGTTGCAGCATATTGGACAAACGTTTGATAAATAATGGAAAGCGGGAAAACGTAAGCAAGAAGAAGGAGGAGAATGCAATGAAAAAGGTGACACTGCCAGATGGAATCGAACTGCCTGCTATTGGACAGGGTACATGGTATATGGCTGACGACAAATCGAAACGCCATGATGAAATCCAAGCTTTGCGGACTGGAATCGATCAAGGGCTGCAGGTGATCGACACAGCGGAGATGTATGGCAGCGGCCGGTCGGAGCATCTCGTCGGTGAAGCTATTGCTAATAGGAGGGAAAAGGTCTTCCTTGTTTCAAAAGTGCTGCCCTCCAATGCATCCTTTGATGATGTAGTAAAAGCTTGTAATGATTCCCTGGAGCGCCTTGGCACTGACTATTTGGATTTGTATTTGCTCCACTGGCGTGGAAGGGTGCCGCTTGAGGAGACAGTGGCTGCTTTTGAACAGCTGAAGAAAGAAGGGAAAATCAAGCGTTGGGGCGTATCGAATTTCGATACAGAAGATATGGAAGAATTATGGGCTGTGGACAACGGAAGAAATTGTGCCGTCAATCAAGTTCTCTATAATTTGACTGCTAGGGGAATCGAATATGATCTGATGCCTTGGCATAAAGAGAAAGATGTCCCCCTCATGGCGTATTGCCCTTTAGCGCAAGGTGATCGGCAAGAGATCCTGCAAAATGCTGCTGTCAGGGATCTAGCGAAAGCATACGGCGTATCGGTTTCCCAGATAGCTTTAGCATGGACGATCCAGTCAGGACAAGTTCTCAGCATTCCAAAAGCAGGACAAGCTGCTCATACAATGGAAAATGCCGAAGCGGGAAATATCGTTCTGAATAAAGAGGATCTTGCAAAATTAGACAAGGAATTTCCGCCGCCAACGTCGAAAATACCGTTGGAGGTTGTGTGAAGTCATAGGCATTTTACATGACAGTCAGTATAGGCAAACGCTATACTGAATACGAAAAAACCGCTAAAGGAGTGCTTTTAAATGAACTATGTAACACTTAATAATGGCTTGAAAATGCCACAGCTCGGCTTTGGAGTATGGCAAGTAGGAAACGAAGAAGCAACTGCTGCAGTAGCAAAAGCACTTGAAGCTGGTTATACAAGCATCGACACAGCTATGATTTATAAAAATGAAGAAGGCGTCGGCAAAGCAATCAAAGAAGCGAAAGTGAACAGAGAAGATTTGTTCATCACGACGAAAGTATGGAACTCCGATCAAGGATATGACAATACAATCTCAGCCTTCGAAGCAAGCCTTGAGCGTCTTGGTCTTGATTATGTGGATCTTTATCTTATCCATTGGCCAACACCGGAACATGATGATTATGTGGATACGTTCAAAGCGATGGAGAAGCTTTACAAAGACGGCCGCGTGAAAGCAATCGGCGTATGTAACTTCGAAATCGAACATTTGGAGCGTCTGTTGAAAGAAACAGAAATCAAACCAGTATTGAACCAAGTGGAATGCCATCCGTACTTGGCACAAAACGAACTAAAAGAATTCTGTAAGAAGCATGATATCTTCGTGGAAGCATGGAGCCCGCTTGACCAAGGCGGCGATGTGCTGAAGGATGAGGTTGTGACAGCAATTGCTGACAAGCTTGGCAAAACAGCAGCACAAGTCGTGCTTCGCTGGCACCTTCAGAATGACACAATCGTCATTCCGAAATCCGTAACACCATCCCGTATCGAAGAAAACTTCCAAGTATTCGACTTCGAGCTTTCTGCTGAAGATATGGATGCAATCAACAAATTGGATGCAGGACGCCGCAAAGGTCCTAATCCAAATGAAATGAACGTACGATAAGAAAGACAGAGGGAGCGCCGATATGGCGCTCTTTTTTTGTTGGTTGGAAAGGGAAGTGGATTCCTTTACATTGGATAGATGAAGACGTTTTATCTGTGGTCTTGATGAAACAGTGAAGGGATGGAATAAGGTGCTCGCAGACATTATCGGAGTGATAGTTCTTCTTTTGATTTTCGGGGTGCTGCTGAAATTCAAGGTGATCAAGCTAAACAGCAAAAAGAAATACGTCTATAAGCAATCAAACGAAAAGATAACAATCACTTATGACAAATTCAATGGCTTTGAAGATTATTATTTTAAAGGTAAGCAAGACCATTTGGTGACGCTCAGCTATGAGGTGCAAGTTGAAGGAGGAGAGTTGATCTTGCAGTGGCCGACCGGAAGCAGGTATTTTGGGAGGGGATATTCTCTGAAGATGCACAAGCGACTGTTACAGTCCCAACAGGTGAACGCCGACCTTTTCTCAGGGTCGAAGGGAAGCAAACGAAAGGAGGATGTCATTTGTATGTCACTGAGGAAGTGGAAAAGAACTAAGGATGCGGTGATCGGCTGTAAACGGCAATCAAGCAATGATTCAGTTAGAAACATATCCGAAAACAAAATGGATTAATGGTAATATTCTGGAATACGTATGCTATAGTAAAAGGGAAAAATAGAGGAGGGATCAGGATGAAGACAGAACAATTGCAGATGCAAGACTTGGAAGCAGCAATGCAGATGTCGGAGTATGCTTTTCGGTATGAGATACCAAAAGAAAAGCGGGCTGAGAGATTGAAGCAGATGGATCAATATCAACAGCTTTACGGAATCAAGGAAAATGGTAAATTGGCTGCCAAGCTCCATATGCTGCCGCTTGCAATCAGGCTTGGTGAGCAGACCATTCCGATGGGCGGGATTGCCGGTGTAGCTACTTATCCTGAATATCGCCGGAATGGCTACATAAAGCAGCTTTTGAGTGATACGCTTTACCTTATGCGCGAGCAAGGGATGCTTGTATCCATGCTGCATCCTTTCTATGTTGATTTTTATCGCCGGTTTGGTTATGAGTTATTCGCAGATCGCACGATTTACACGCTGAAGAAGAAGGACCTCGTGCGGATGGCGCCGGTTGATGGAACGATTGAGCGTGTAAAGAAAGAAGAACATTCACAGCTGATCGAGGATATGTACACGACGTATGCTGCTACATACAGCGGTATGCTGGCGCGGGAGAGTTCCTGGTGGCAGCAGCGTTTTTATGGTGATCATGACTTTATCGCCATTTATCGGGATGCGAGCGGAAAAGCGCAAGGTTATATGATTTACGAAACATCTTCACGCGACAAGCTGGAAGTTTCGGAGTTCGTCGCCTTGACTGCGGATGCGCGTATCGGACTATGGAACTTCCTTGCGCAGCATGACTCGATGTTCGAGGAGATCACGCTTGATCTACCGCATCATGATCCGCTGATTTTCATGCTGCCTGATCCGCAGCTTGCATTGAAAAGCTATCCTTATTTCATGGCTCGGATATTGGATGTTCCTGCTTTCTTTGAAAAGTATGATTGGCAGCAAAGTCCTGCTGGTGTTGTGCTGCATGTAGAGGATAAAATAATCGAAGAGAACAACGATACATTTTCTTTTAAAGATGAAAGCACGGCAATTTCGTCCGAGACAAAAGGCATCAGCCTATCCATCAACATGCTTTCCGCTATTGCGTTTGGATATAAGCGCCCGCTTACCCTTTGGCAGGCTGGCTTGATAGATGGACCAGAGGAAATGGTCCGGAAATTCGAGCAAAGTATCCCGAACCGGGAAGCCTATTTTTACGATTTCTTCTAAGGAGACTAGCAATATATGAAAAAGAAAGAATTTCACCGGCTTGCTCGTGCCGTCATTCGCAGCGGCGAACATATCCTGCTTGCTAAGGCAGAGGGGTGGCAGAACAGTTTTTTGCCTGGCGGTCATGTCGAGCTTGGTGAAGGTGCTGAAACAGCTTTGCTGCGCGAGCTAAGTGAAGAACTTGGTGTGAACGGGAAGGTCATTCACTTTCTCGGCGACTTTGAACATAGCTGGCAGCATGATGATACGGAGCACTTTGAATTGACACATGTATTCGAAGTGGTGATCGAGAGTGAGGAAATCATGAGTCAGGAGCCGCATCTGCGATTTTTCTGGGCGGATCCCGCTGACTTTGATAATCTTGATCTACAGCCTTACCCACTTATCGATTTCTTGCGCAACAAGCAGCTTCCGGTATCGGAATGGCATAGCACATTGGAGACAAACTGATTTTGCATCGGTTTGTCTTTTTCTATGAAAAAATGCTTGCGGCTGACGTTGCGTCAACGTTTAAAGTGTAGATGAGAAGGGAGGGAATTTGGTGGAATATACCGTGCAGAAGCTGGCAGAGCTTGCTGGTGTGAGTAAGCGTACGCTGCGCTATTATGACCAAATCGGTCTGCTGCAACCAGCTGAGATCAATAAAAGTGGTTATCGAATCTACACCGAAAAAGAGGTGGATTTGCTGCAACAGATCCTTTTTTATCGGGAGCTTGAGGTTGACTTGGAAACAATCAAGTCCATCATCCATTCACCAGGATTCAATCGAAAGAAAGCTCTGAAGGAACACCGTGAAAGTTTGCGCGATAAACAGGAACGGATCACCATACTGCTTGAGAATGTAGAAAAAAGCATCCAAGCGATGGAAAGGGAGCTGCAAATGAGCGACAAAGAGAAGTTCGAGGGTTTCAAGGAAGAAAAGATTAGTGAGAACGAAGCGAAGTATGGAGGTGAAATAAGGGAAGCGTATGGAGAAGAAGCAGTCGATGCTGCCAACCGGAAATTCAAAGGATTATCAGAGGAGCAGTACAAGAAGATGCAGGGGACCGAAAAGCAATTATTCCAACATTTGAACCTGGCAATGCAAGCAGGAAATCCAGCAGGAAAAGATGCATTGGGGCTGCAGAGCTGCATCGTGAATGGCTCTCTTTCACTTGGCCTGTGTATTCAATAGAAGCACATGTGGGATTGGCTGAAATGTATGTGCAGGATGAACGTTTTACAGCGTATTATGAAGAGCATGTCCAAAAGGGTGCTGCCCATTTTCTTCGGGACTGCATCCGGCAATATACAAAAAGCTGAGCATTGTGCTCAGCTTTTTGTATATTGCAGCACAGAGGTGATACACTTGGGGAAAAGGAGAGATGATATGAACACAAAAGTGGTAGTGAATGGCATGGAACTGGCGGCTTACGATTACGAACATCGTTATAGTGAAAAAGATGGCAAGCAGCTGCACGAAATACAGTTCAAGTTTCCTGTGACAAGTGAAACATATCATGATGTGGCCGTTTTATTATATAAAGATGATTTTCATGTGGAAGTCCCGGATGAGGACATTGTATTTGATGCGACAATCAAACAGTACAGCACGAGTATCACGAACTTGTACGAAAAAAATCAAGTTGGTGAGTATTCCCTTGTGCTGGAGGAAAAAGCAGGAGTCGCACGATGAAGATCGTCGTGGCGCCTGACTCCTTCAAGGAGAGTATGACGGCATTGGAAGTTGCGGACGCGTGTGAGCGGGGGATAAAGCGTGCCATCCCAGGAGCGGATGTTGTGAAGGTTCCGATGGCAGATGGCGGAGAAGGGACAGTTCAATCATTGGTGGATGCCACAGGCGGTGAATTGTTTTATCATTCGGTTACGGGTCCGCTTGGGGATGAAGTGAGAGCAGCATACGGCATGCTAGGAGATGGAAAGACAGCTGTCATCGAGATGGCGGAAGCTTCAGGGCTGCATCTTGTGCCGCCCTGTAACAGGGAACCGCTGCTGGCCACGACACGCGGAACCGGGGAATTGATGCAGGCGGCCTTGGACGCTGGTGCAAAGCATCTGATCATCGGTCTTGGCGGCAGTGCGACCAATGACGGCGGCGCAGGTATGGCTGCTGCTTTAGGGGTGAAATTCCTTGATGCACATGGAAAGACGTTACAAGATGGTGCTGGAGCGCTGAAAGAGCTTGCAGAAGTGGATTTGAAAGGACTGGATCCGCGCTGGCAGCATGTTTCAGTGGAGGTGGCTTGTGATGTGGAGAACCCGCTCATCGGCCCAAATGGAGCATCTGTTGTTTTTGGACCGCAAAAAGGCGCAGACGAAGAAATGGTCCAGCAGCTGGATAACATACTTGAACACTATGCGGCGATAGTGGAAGCGGCTGTTGGAAAAACCATTAAACAAGTACCAGGCGCAGGCGCAGCAGGAGGTTTGGGTGCAGGATTGATCGCATTTGTTCCGGCTAAACTGAAAAGCGGTATAACGATTGTGAAAGAGGCGGCTGGATTAGCTGATCATATGAAAGATGCACAGTTAGTCATCACCGGAGAAGGAAAAATCGACGGTCAAACGATTTATGGAAAAACCCCAATCGGTGTAGCCAAGACAGCCAAGCAGTTTGAAATACCGGTCATCGCGATTGCGGGAAATATAGGAAAAGGCAGTGAGGCGGTGTATGATCACGGTATCGATGCTGTGTTCAGTATCACACCAGGTGTGATCGACTTGGAAAAGGCACTGGAAAACGGGGCGGCAAATGTCGAGCAAACTCTTTATAACATAAGTAAAATGCTGCAATTATCCCGGTAAATATGAAAAGAATTCTTTCTTGATGAGTGATGGTCTGAAAGATACCTTTCTTTATGTATAAAACTTCACAAATTGGTCACACTGTATATTGTAAGCGGTTACTGTATCACGTATACTTAAAGTATCAAGTGTGAGGTATACAGAAAGGAGAGGCTGGGATGATTTTGAAAGCGCTTAGGAAAAACGGTGATATGACAATCTCTTATTACGAGAATGGCTCACTGCATACCTTTACGGGAAGATATCATAATCTGGATCTCTTGGACCAAACGCTTTGTCTGGAAAACGATGAGAAGAAACGAATGATAATCCATATCGCGGGGATTCAGCACATACATTGATGGGGAAGCCGGAAGCATCTTTCGATGTTTTCGGCGATTTTTTTATGTTTTTTACCAGTTTTGCGGTACAATGGAGGGAACGAATAAGATACCCGTTCCCTTATGTAAACGGATACGGGAAAACAGCTGTCAGATGCACGGGCTGATTAGTGGAGGTTTCAAGCATGAGTTCGCAATATCCAGATGATGGACTGACTTTACATACAGATCTTTATCAAATCAATATGGCTGAAACATATTGGAATGATGGAATTCACGGCAGAAAAGCCGTATTCGAGGTTTCATTCCGCAAGCTGCCGTTCGGCAACGGCTTTGCCATCTTTGCGGGACTGGAGCGGGTGATAGAATACTTGCAGCAATTCCGGTTCACAGAAAGCGATTTAGCTTACTTGCGGGATGAGCTAGGCTATGCAGGGGATTTTCTCGAATTTTTGAAGGATTTACGTTTCACCGGAACCGTATACTCGGTCGTGGAAGGGGAACTTGTCTTCAGCAATGAGCCGCTGATGCGAATCGAGGCCCCGCTGGCTGAAGCACAGCTCGTAGAGACAGCGATTCTTAATATCGTCAACTATCAGACGCTGATTGCAACCAAAGCTTCCAGGATCAAGCTGCTGCTTGGCGACGAGATAGCGTTGGAAATGGGGAGCCGTCGTGCCCATGAACTGGATGCAGCTGTGTGGGGAACAAGAGCGGCATTCATTGGCGGATTCGAAGCGACTTCGAATGTCCGTGCAGGCAAGAAATTCGGCATTCCGGTTGCCGGAACTTTGGCACACTCCATGATCCAGGCTTATCGTGACGAATACACGGCATTCACGAAGTATGCTGAGCGGCATAAGAATTGTACTTTCCTAGTCGACACATACGATACGCTTCGTTCAGGTATACCGAACGCGATTCGAGTGGCAAAGGAACAAGGCGATAACATCAACTTCAATGCGATCAGGCTGGATAGCGGGGATTTGGCATACTTATCCAAGAAGGCGCGTAAGGCATTGGATGATGCTGGATTTACGGAGACGAAGATTTCTGCATCGAATGATCTGGATGAAGAAACGATCCAGAGCTTGAAAGCGCAAGGAGCGAAAATCGATATCTGGGGCATAGGCACAAAGCTGATCACTGCTTACGATCAGCCAGCTTTAGGTGCGGTTTATAAGCTCGTAAGCATCGAGGAAGACGGCGTGATGCAGGATACGATCAAAATCAGCGGCAATCCGGAGAAAGTATCAACACCAGGATTGAAGAAGGTCTACCGGATCATCAATCGGATCAATAAGAAATCCGAAGGTGATTACATTGCCATGGAAGAGGAAGATCCACAGCAAGAGGATCATCTGAAAATGTTCCATCCTGTCCATACTTACGTCAGCAAGTTTGTGACAGATTACGATGCAGTCGATTTGCACAAGACGATTTTCAAAGATGGCAAACTTGTCTATGAGCTTCCGGCCATTGACGATATCAAGGCTTATGCCAAGTCAAATCTTTCCTTGTTGTGGGATGAATATAAACGCCCGATAGCACCAGAGGAATATCCTGTCGATCTCAGTCAAAAGTGCTGGGATAACAAGATGCGAAATATCCAGCAAGTGAAAGATCATGTAAAATCATTGCATAAATAAACGTAAAAGGGTTACAATTCTTTTTAATGGGAATAACTGTATTATTGAGTTTCTGTCCCATAACTCGGAAACATGTGAAAATGCTGTTGCAGCAATGTTAAGAATGCAGATTAATAGCCATGTAGGCTAATATGCATGCTATAATAAGGAAATACGGGAATAGGGATATTCCTGCATATGAATCTAGAACATACAGCTTTTACATCAGGTGAAGGTTATGTATAAATTTATTAAACGAGGTGTTTTTCATGAACAAAGCAGAATTAGTAGAAGCAGTAGCAGAACAAGCAGAACTATCTAAAAAAGATGCAAGCAAAGCAGTTGACGCACTACTTGAAACAATCTCCGAAACACTTGCAAAAGACGAAAAAGTACAGCTTGTAGGCTTCGGTACTTTCGAAGTGAGAGAGCGTGCGGCACGTACTGGCCGTAACCCGCAGACTGGAGAAGAAATCACAATCCCTGCATCCAAGGCTCCAGCTTTCAAAGCAGGTAAAGACTTCAAAGAAGCAGTAAAATAATAACTTATCCTTCCGGAATCGAAAAAGCCGGCGCAGTGATGCGCCGGCTTTTCTTATAATTTGCTGATATGGGTGATGGTCAGCCGTCCATCGCTTTCCTCTATCTTCCATAGCGGTTCGAACATTGTTTTCAAAGTTGCTGTCGTTGCTGGATCCGCTTCAAGATTTTGCACTGTTTTATCATTGGTGACATAATCTTTATCTTCTTCCAGGCCAAAGCGTAAATGAAGCAGATTGCGTACACCATTGAAAGTAGGGAAGGAAATGCTGTAACCATCTTTCAAAGCTTCTGCCAATTTGCTTTTCTGATCCAGCAGCATATCTGAATCTGCTTTCGGATAACTTCGCTGGAGGGTGCTTACATCGCCAGCTTCAATCAGCGCAGCGGTTTGCATCCTTTCCAGGCCGCTGTGGACGATGCGTTCGATTTGATATGCTTCTGCTTGGGATATGGTTGTTGTCATGATCAAGCTCCTTTAATGAATGGCTTTATTCGGTGTGTGTAAGGTGATGGATTTTCGTCTTTTGTACAAGTAGGCAATGAACTCCAGTAAGAAGCCGGGCAGCTTTTTCGGGAACAGCTTGCGCTTATAAAATTTCTCATAAGCCTGATGAAGATCCTCCCATTGCGTGCAGTGCTTTTGCTGGCGAAAGCGGGCGGGATCGATCAATTTGATCTCGCCTGTAGGTGTGATCATGATGTTCCGCAGGTGTATGTCAGATGGGTTCAACCCTGCAGCGGCAGCGTGTGCCAAGGCATCATCAATGTCGGCGATATGTTCATCCGTTATGGGAATACCCTCGCGCAAGCAGTCGTAAAGTGTCCGGCCAGGAATATAATCGATCACAAGGTAGCCATCACCGGTTGCATGAAGTGTTGGGAAAAACTGATTATCAGCGAGAGTTTTATAGATTTCCGCTTCCTCTGCCGCAATATGGCGGAATGCGGGAAAAAAGACCTTGATTACTTGAGAAGATTTTGTAAGTCGGAATGCAAAAGCGCTTCTGCCAGTCCCAATCAAGATGAGAGAGTCAGGATACGCTGTCAAATGAGGCATAGTGTCAGGACCTGTCATGTGAATCTGTCTGGTAATCTGTTCAAAATCAGCCACTTCCAGCACTCCTTTTCTTTGGAACAAAGGCTTGTACAGTTATTATACGCATGAACTGGGAATAAGGTGCAAAAAAATACTGAAAAATTAGTCAATGATTCCTGCTTTTCGTTATTTTAACCGTATCCCAGCTTGTTTTCTTTACTCTTCGTGAAAATAGCAGTAACGTCCTCTATAAAGCTTCTCTTTTTTTACTTGAACAAAATCAGATCAAGAAACAGGTGATTATATGCAAAAGAAACCGAACGAAACAGAATATCCTGCTTATTACCAAGATTATATGAAACTTGTACCAGAGGGAAACATAGTAGCTTTGTACAAGGAGCAAGAACGGCAGACGATTAATCTGCTGCAAGGACTGACGGATGAGCAAGCTTGTTTCGCATACGATTCCGGGAAGTGGACGATCAAAGAACTGATTGGCCATCTGACGGATACAGAAAGAATTCTTTCTTACCGGCTGCTGACCATAGCTCGGGGCGATATGACACCATTGCCGGGCTTTGACGAGGATGCTTATGTGCAGCAGGCGAAGTTCACGGAAATGACAGTGGCAAGTCTGCTGGCGCAGTACAGGGCGGTCCGGGCATCGACCATCAGCTTACTGGAATCGTTGAACGAACAGGATTTGATCAGGCAGGGTATGGCAAACGGCCATGTCACGTCGGTTCGGGCATTGGCGTATATCATGCTCGGCCATGAACGGCATCATCATCATATCCTTCACGAGCGATATTTCGCTTCTGCCATGTATCCGCTCAACCGGATGTGATTTGGGGTATATTGACAGAGGGAGCGTCTTCGTGTACACTAAATTGCAGATTAATAGAATGGGATTGTGATTGCTCCAAAGGGGAGTAGCTTCCAGTTAAGTCGACAATACGTGATAGCTTGCTATCGCCGGTTTAACTGACAACGTCATGTTGTTTGCCAGACCTTTGCCAATTTGGTGAAGGCTGATTACAGACGGGACCTTCACGCTGTGGGGGTCCTTTTCGTTTAGTATATGTAATGGAGGAATACTTTCCGTGTTGAAGAAATGCTTAGAAATGATGCAGCGGCGGGCACCATCCATCAAGCTCGAACTGAATCAGGCAAGCTATCATGCAGGAGAAAAGATTGAAGGGCATTTTCAGCTTCTTGGAGGCTGGAAGGTGCAAGATTTGAATAGATTGGATTGCGATTTGGTTATAAAAAACAGCGCAACCGATAAAATAGTGAATATAAAGAATGTATTAAGCATCTATATGACGAAGCAGCTGAAATCAAATGAACGAATTCAAAAGCCGTTCAAATTCCGTTTGCCAGAGGAATTGGAACCGAGCTCCGGCACGCTGGTCTATGAGCTGCAGACCAAGCTGACATTCGCAAATGAAAAATGTGCGAAGGATGATAGGCAAGTGAAGATATTAGCCTAGATGCCAAGAAAGGGGAGATCGCATTGGGAAGGCTTTGCTGAGAATAACAACCAACCATGACAGAAGTTTTGCTGGCGCTGCTCCTTACTTAGGTGTCGCAGCTATTTTATTAATCGGCTTGTAAACTATCAAACAAATAAGCGAGGTGAATCCCTTCATTTGAAGAAGGGAATTAATTGGACCCATCAATAGTCATCAATTTAAGTTTAGTAGTGTTATTCATCATTTTGACAGCCTTTTTCGTAGGCGCGGAGTTTGCGGTTGTGAAAGTGCGTATGTCACGTATCGATCAGCTGGTTGCAGAAGGCAATAAGCGGGCAACCATCGTCAAGAAGCTCGTGGATAACCTGGATTATTACTTATCGGCATGTCAGCTTGGTATCACTGTGACAGCGCTGGTATTGGGAGCATTGGGAGAACCGACAGTGGAGAAGATGCTTCATCCGGTCTTTAACGATTTCGGTCTTTCTGAATCCGTCTCGACTTTGCTTTCATATGCCATCGCCTTTGCATCGGTGACATTCTTGCATGTCGTCATCGGGGAATTGGCGCCTAAGACACTGGCGATCCAGTACACGGAGCAATTGACATTGATCCTGGGACCGCCATTATACTGGTTCGGTAAATTGATGGCACCCTTCATTTATTTGCTTAACGGCTCTGCACGAGTGTTTTTGAAGATATTCGGTGTGAAGCCGGCAGCCCATGAATCGGCACACTCGGAAGAAGAATTGCGTATCATCATGACGCAAAGCTATCAAAGTGGTGAAATAAACAAAACAGAACTTAGTTATATGGAAAATATCTTTACATTCGATGAACGCGTAGCGAAAGATATCATGGTACCGCGGACACAGGTTGTCACATTGGAGAAATCCATGACTGCTGCTGAAGTGATCGGGATCATCGATGAGCATCAGTTCACGCGTTATCTGGTGACAGAGGATGGAGATAAGGACCACATCATCGGTTTCGTCAATGTAAAGGAAATGCTGACGGATTTTGCTGCAGGCAGAAGACGGAGCCTGCCTAGCTTCATCCATGAGCTGCCGCTCATCCATGAGGGAACGTCCTTGCAGGATGCCCTATTGAAGATGCAGACTGAACGCGTGCATATTGCGCTCGTTGTGGATGAATACGGCGGAACGGCAGGGATCCTGACGATGGAAGATATTCTTGAGGAAATCGTCGGGGAAATCCATGATGAATTCGATGAAGATGAAGTACCGGATGTACAGGAAGTATCAGAGCTGACGTTCCATATCAATGGACGTGTGCTGCTGGATGATTTAGAGGACCAATTCGGCTTTGCCTTCGACAATCGTGAGGATGTCGATACGATAGGCGGCTGGATTTTCGTCAAGAACGACGAAGTGGATTCTCAAACTACGGTAGTTGATGCAGCAGGAAATGAGTGGGAAGTTATCGAAATGGATAACCATCAGATCCTAATGATCGAACTGCGCATCCTGGAACAAAAACAGCTTCCAATGATGGAAGCTTGATAAATGAGTAAACTAAAGGCCGGGATGCCTCGTATGCATCCCGGTCTTCTTTATTGGAGGTAAATGCCCATTGATCAGGCTGTATGAAAATAAACATCAGGAAAAGAATGAAGTTGCCAGGCATCAGCATAACACGCATCAACTGCTTTATGTGCTCGATGGAGAAGGGAACTGCGTATTGGATACAGAAAGTCAGAAGCTGCATCCAGACAGTATCGTACTGATTTCTCCGCATACGAACCACAGCATCCAAGCTCATTCGAAAATGACGGTGCTTGTGCTGGAATTCGATTTCCGCAAGCTTGCCGAAGATGTCGTTCATCATCTTGTAGAGCCGGTATTTGCAGGTTCACGTGTACTGAATTTATCTTTGTTCGAAAGCAGCGAAATCCGTCAGCTGCTGCGGAAGATGCTGTTCGAGCAATCCCAGGCACATCCGATACATACGATGGGGCTGAAACTCCTGCTTTCGCAAGTACTTTATCAACTGGCTGTCATGCAGCGGGAAGATACAACGCAGGATACGAATACAAGACGGGCGAAGTGGCTCAAGCATCACTTGGAAACACGATATTTCGAGATTGCCAGTATGGAGGAAGTGGCTGCCAGAGCGGGTGTGAGCAGTCGTTATATGAATCAGATTTTCAAAGAAATGTATGACATGACACCTTATCAATTCCTGACAGAGGTGCGGCTGATGAGGGTGAAGAAAATGCTCCGTGAATCGGACCGGGAAATTGTCTCGATCTGCTTCGAAGTTGGATTTGAAGCAGTTTCGACCTTTTATCGTGTCTTCAAGAAATATGTGGGCGTCACACCGAATGTTTATCGGCGCACGACAGATGAGTTCCGAAATTGAGAATGAAGGAAAAGAATGATAAGAAAAATGTAAACGCTTCATTTATACTGTCCTTAAATTGGATAGTGGGAGGGCGCGGAATGGCGACTAAAAAAATTGGCGTAATCATGAACGGTGTGACAGGCAGAATGGGAACGAATCAGCATCTTATCAGGTCCATCGCTGCGATAAGGGCAGAAGGCGGGGTACTGCTTTCCAGCGGAGATAGATTGATACCCGACCCGATTCTTATCGGACGCAATGAAGAGAAGCTGGCAAAACTTGCCCGGGAAAATGACGTGGAACGGTACAGTACCGACTTGGATGCAGCTTTGGCTGATGGCTATAATCAGATCTACTTTGATTCTCAAACGACAAATCGGAGGGAAGCCGGTATCAAGCAGGCGATTCAGGCTGGAAAGCATATTTATTGTGAGAAACCGACGGCGACCAGCTTGGAGGGCTCCTTGGAACTCGCCAGATTGGCACGGGAAGCTGGCGTGAAAAATGGCGTGGTACAGGATAAGCTATTCCTGCCAGGGCTTTTGAAGCTGAAGCATTTGATCGACAGCGATTACTTTGGTGATATTTTATCAGTAAAACTGGACTTTGGTTATTGGGTATTCGAAGGCGATTGGCAGGAGGCGCAACGGCCAAGCTGGAATTACCGCGAAGAAGATGGCGGCGGCATCATCGTCGATATGTTTGCGCATTGGCGTTATGTGATCGATCATCTTTTCGGGGAAATCGATAGCTTGACTTGTCTTGGCGCAACGCATATTCCGTATCGCGTGGATGAAGCGGGCAATCAGTATAAAGCAACGGCGGATGATGCAGCGTATGCTATTTTTGCTCTTAAAAACGGGGTGGTCGTACAGGCCAACTCCTCTTGGACAACGCGGGTCGACCGCGATGATCTGGTGACATTCCAAGTCGACGGGACGCTTGGAAGCGCTGTGGCCGGTCTGCGTGACTGCAAGGTGCAGCATCGGGTGACAACGCCGAAGCCGGTGTGGAATCCGGATATTCCGAATACAATCGATTTCCGTTCCCAGTGGGAGACGCTGCCGGAAAATCGTTCGTATGAAAATGGATTCAAGATCCAATGGGAATTGTTCCTCAAGCATGTGGAAGAGAACGCGGAATTCCCGTGGGATTTGCTGGAAGGTGCAAAAGGCACCCAGCTGTCTGATCTTGGGCTGGAAGCGTGGCGTGAGAAGAAATGGGTCACTGTTCCGAGTCTGGAAGTATAAAAGGAGGAAGCTGCATGACGACGATACTTTTACCGAAGCAAGGACGCACGCTGGAAGCATACAAGCTGGTCCATCCGGCTTCCACTTATCCAACCGAGGGCACATTCCGAACAAGGACTGCTTATTCGGCCGCTCACGTGGTGGCAGATGCAGCATCCGAAGCGCATCCGGTCCTAGGCGGTGCAGTGGATTGGGATAGTACGCTTGCGTATCGCAAAGCATTGTGGAAGCTTGGATTTGGCGTAGCAGAAGCGATGGATACAGCGCAGCGCGGAATGGGTCTTACTTGGGAGATGGCAAAGGAACTGATTTCGGTAAGTGCAGCGGAAGCCAAGAAGGAGAATGCATTGCTTGCTTCCGGGGCAGGAACGGATCATTTGCCGGCAGACGGTACATTTACGATGTCGGAGATCAAGCAAGCTTATGAAGAGCAGTGTACCTTCGTCGAAGGAACCGGGAGCCGGATCATTTTGATGGCAAGCCGGGCACTTGCTGCCAATTCACGATCGGCCGCAGACTACAAGGATGTTTACGGCCATGTGCTGGCAGGAGTGCAAAAGCCAGTCATACTGCATTGGCTCGGACCGATGTTCGACCCGAAATTGACAGGCTACTGGGGCTCGGAAACAATCGAACATGCGATGGATGCTTGTCTCGATTTGATTCACCAATACAAAGAGAAAATCGATGGAATCAAGATTTCGCTGCTGGATAAAGACAGGGAAATCGAGATGCGGTCCAAACTGCCTGCCTCAGTTCGGATGTATACAGGAGATGATTTCAATTACCCTGAATTGATTCAAGGAGATGGCGAGCATTACAGCCACGCATTGCTCGGAATCTTCGATGCGATTGCTCCCGCTGCATCAGAGGCGCTGCGTGCACTTGATAGCGATGATGTGGACGGATATCGGGAGATTTTCGATAAAACAGTGCCGCTTGCTCGACACATATTTGAAACGCCGACGTATGCGTACAAAACAGGCGTCGTTTTCCTGGCATATTTGAATGGATATCAATCGCATTTCCGCATGATCGGCGGTGCAGAAGGTGCAAGGTCTGTTCTGCATTTGAGTGAGCTATTCCGTTTGGCTGACCAGGCGGGTGTCCTGGTGGATCCGGATCTTGCTGCCGGTCGGATGCAGCTTGTGCTGAAACTTGCAGGCATCGAACAGAAGGTGACGCTATGACAAAAGCCGATTTGCAGCTGCTCAGCCTCAATCAGATCACGACAGAAAACTGGTCGCTGACCCAAGCAATCCAAGGCTGTGCCCGGCATGATATCCACTGGATTTCCATATGGCGGCATAAATTGGAGAAGATCGGTGTGAAAGAAGCAAAAAAGCTATTGATTGAATATGGGGTACAAGTGTCCAGTCTTTGCCGTGGCGGCATGTTCCCGGCAGCAACGGAGCAGGAGAGGCAGCGGCGCATCGATGATAATAAACAGGCGATAGAAGATGCGAAGGCTTTGGGTACCGATGTATTGGTACTGGTCTGCGGGCCGTCGCCTGATAAGAATATTGCACAGGCTCGTCATTGGGTAGAGGAAGGAATCGAGGCAATCCTGCCGTACGCGGAAGAACTGGAAGTGAAGCTTGGTATCGAGCCACTTCACCCGATGTATGCAGCAGATCGCTCTGTGATTAACACACTTGGGCAGGCGAATGGTTTGGCAGAGAAGCTGCAATCTGATCATCTTGGGGTAGTGGTCGATGCCTTCCATGTTTGGTGGGATCCAGAGCTGAAAAACCAGATTAAGCGTGCCAAGGGTAAGATTCTCGGTTTCCATGTATCAGATTGGAAGGTGCCGATGAAGGATATGTTCAAAGGAAGGGCCATGATGGGGGACGGTGTCATCAATTTGCATGAAATGCGTGGTATGGTAGAAGAAGCAGGTTATCACGGTCCGATTGAAGTGGAAATCATCAATCAGGAAATTTGGGATCAACCGGGTGATGAAGTGCTTCATCAGATAAAGCAATGCTATCAAGCGCATGTGTAGAAGGAGGGATTTTTATGGCGCTGCTGAAACAGTTGGAAGAGCTCGCTCACAGAACTGCAGCAGCTGCTGTTGACCGGGAAATGGAGCCGTTCACTTTTTCCGTTGCCGGTCTGGATCATCCGCATATTTACGCGATGGTGCAGGGATTATTGGATGCAGGGGCAAAGCTTGTGCATATCTACGACCGAAATCTGGATCAAGCAAATACGCTTTGGACTAGATTCCGAACAGGGGAAGTCGTCACGGAGCTCTCTGTGCTGTTGCAAAGCGATGTTGATTTGGTCGCTACGAGTATCGTGCCGTCAGAGCGAGGGGATTTGGGTGTTCAAGTCTTGGAGCACGACAAGCATTTCCTTTCCGCGAAAGCGCCGTTCACGACGATGTCCCAATTGCATGCAGCTGAAGATGCCGTACGCCGAACGGGAAAGAAATGGGCTGTTTTTTACAGCGAACGATTGGCAGTGGAAGCTGCTTTATTAGCGGATGACATTGTTCAGGAAGGGTTGATTGGAGACTTATTTCAGCTCACAGGTTCCGGTCCGCATCGGCTGCAGGCAGACACGAGACCATCATGGTTTTTCGACCCGCGGAAAAACGGCGGCATCCTTTGCGATATCGGTAGCCATCAAATCGAGCAGCTGCTCCATTATACAAGATGCAGTGAAGCGAAGGTGCTGCATAGTAAGGTAGCTAACTATGCGCATCCGCAATATGCGGACTGGCAGGATTTCGGCGACGCAACACTTGTTTCAAACACAGGTGTCAGCCAGTATTTCCGAGTCGATTGGTTCACACCCAAAGGGCTTCGGGTCTGGGGAGACGGAAGAACGGTGCTGCACGGCACGAATGGGTTTGTGGAACTGCGCAAATATACTGATGTGGCAAGATCGACGGAAGGAGATCACCTTTATGTGGTAACGGATCAGGAGGAGGCCTATTTCGCTGCCAGAGGAAAGATCGGGATACCATATTTCAAGCAGTTGATGGATGATTGCAAACTAGGGACGGAGAAGTCGATGAGTCAGGAACATACTTTCCAGGCGGCGGCCCTGGCCATCCAGGCGCAGGAACAGGCGATCAGTCTGACAAAGGCAGGGGAGAGAAGATGAAGCAAGCAGTCGTTTTAATTGGAATGAATGGATATGGCGAGCATTATTTGAGTGCTTTGCTGCAGCGGGAGGATATTCTTTTTGCTGGTATCGTGGAAATTCATCCTGAAAGAAGCAAATTGCTGGAACTTGTAAAGCAGCGGGGAGTCCCGGTTTATGCGACGATGGAAGCTTTTTATCAGCAAAGTCGAGCAGACTTGGCCATCATTGCGACGCCGATCCATTTGCATACCGAACAGGCAATACTCGCGCTGCGGCATGGATCGAATGTTCTTTGTGAAAAACCGATTTTTGCTGATATGCGTGATAGGCGGCAATGGGAAGATGCAATCCAGGAATCAAAAAAATGGGCTGCCATTGGCTTTAACTGGTCATTCACAGCGCCGATCCTTGAGCTGAAGGAAGATATCCTGAAAGGGGTTTATGGCAGGCCGAAACAGCTGAAGACTTTGGTTCTGTGGCCGCGGGATGAAGCTTACTTTTCCCGGTCATCTTGGGCTGGGAAGCTGCATGCACCTGATGGAAGGCAGATCCGTGATAGTGTAGCCAATAATGCCGCTGCTCACTTTATCCATAATATGCTGTATATGCTTGGCGGTAATTTGCAGGGGACGGTGAATATAAAGCGTCTTGAAGCAGAGCTGTACCGTGCCAATGACTTGGAGACATTCGACACATGTGCCATCCGCCTGCATACGGAAGAGGGCTGTGAGCTGCTTTTTTACGGATCGCATGCTACGGAAACGGAGCAAGGACCGCAATTTCAGTACAGCTTTGAAAAAGGCGATATCGTGTATGACTGCAATCTTGACCAAGGCCTCATCACAGCTTATATGGAAGATGGCCAGCAGAAGGTGTATGGCAACCCGCAAGCCAATCATCTGGATAAATTGGATTATTGCATCAAAGCGCTGACAGATGATCGAGATATACCGTGTACAAATGAAACGGCGCTTGGTCATGCGGCGATCATTGAAGCTTTACATCAAGACACACGGGCTGCACAGCCATTCCCTGACGATCTCGTAGGAAAGACAGAGACGAATATCCGAGTTGTCATGGATTTGGATCAGACGATGAATATGTGTTATAGGAGCGGAAAGCTGCCGCATGAATTGCAAGTAGCGTGGAGTAAACCCGCTTTTCAAGCTGACGTGGACGCAGAGCTGCAAAAAGGCAGCGTTTGAGCGGATGTGTCGGATGCTGTAAATTGTAAGCGCTTTATATTAACTTATGGAGGGTGAAACATGGATCGAGCGAAAATGACATGGCTGATTCTTGCTGTTCTGCTGCTTGCTATCGGTGTGCTCATGGTTGTTTCTCCAGCTTCGGATGCTGCTGGCCAGGAGTCGAAAAAACTGACGATGGGACATATTCATAACCCGAATAGCCCGGTATATACCAGTCTGGAGGAATTCAGCGGAGAATTGGAGCAGCGTACGGATGGCGTGCTGACTACGGATATCTATACAGAAGGCGGTCTTGGTGACGAAAGGGTGATGCTTGAGCTCGTCCAAAACGGTGTGATTGATATGGCAAAAGTGAATGGCGGGGTGCTGGAAAGCTTCTATGCTGATTTCTCTGTTTTCAGTTTGCCTTATGTTTTTCAGGATGAGGAGCATTTCAAGCGGGTGATGCAATCGGAAATCGTGAAAGATCTTTATGAAGAGCTGGAATCTATCGGTCTCCATGGCATCGCTTATTACGATGCGGGTGCCAGAAGCTTCTACACGGCAGAAACGCCGATTGAAAAGCCGGAAGACTTGGATGGGCTGAAGATTCGTACGATGACGAATACAACATCCATCCGGACAATGGAACTCCTGGGAGCTTCACCGACGCCGCTTCCTGCACCGGAAGTTTACACTGGATTGCAGCAAGGTGTCATTGACGGGGCAGAAAGCAGCCCGATTGCCCTGACTGATGCAAACCATGGGGAAGTAGCCAAGTTCTTTTCTTATGATGAACATACACGGATTCCTGATTTTCTCATCATGAGTGAAAAGACATGGGATAGTCTGACGCCGGAGCAGCAGCAGGCTGTCGAGGAAGCAGCGGCTATCTCTTCTGAGAACCATAATGATCGCTGGAATCAGCTGATCGAGGAAAGTATCAAGAAAGCGGAAGATGAAATGGGTGTGACGTTCAATGAGCTGGATCAGGAGCCTTTCAAGGAACTGGTACAGCCGCTGATCGAAGAAAGACGGGAAGATCCCGAAGTTGCTAAAGTACTGGATGACATCGCAGCGTTACAGTAAATGAAGAGGAGCTGAACGAGGTGGAAAAAGTACGATATTGGGTGGATAAATGTATATTGCTTTTGACCTGTACATTGACTGTCTTCCTGGTTGCAGGCGCAATCTGGCAGGTTTTCACTCGCTTTGTCCTGCAAAATCCAAGTGTGTTCACAGAAGAGGTACTGCGGTTTTCCTTCATCTGGGTCGGTTTGCTCGGCGCAAGCTATGCATTTGGAGTGAAGGAGCATATTGCATTGACATTTTTGATGTCCAAATGGAAGCATGCCAAAGATAAAAAAGCAGCAGAGTTGATCATTGAAGTGACAGTGCTGCTGTTCATGGTCGTTGTTTTTATCGTGGGAGGAACCCAGTTGATGCTGGCTTCGATGACACAGACTTCACCGGTTCTAGGATTGCCGATGGGCTATGTGTATGCGGCGCTGCCATTATCTGGTGTATTGAGTGTCTATTATATTGTCACGAATCGGCTTATGGCACGTAAGCAAGCTGCCCAGGGGAGGGATGCAGCATGACGAGTGTCGTTCTTGCGGGTATTGTTCTTTTTGCTCTCTTTTTCCTGCTGATTTTCTTCGGAGTTCCAATTGCGATCAGCATCGGTTTATCTTCATTGGCTGCGGGAGCCATGCTGCTGCCATTCGATGAAATACTGATGGTCGTCTCGCAGCAGTTCATCGCCGGTATCGATAGTTTTGTCCTGTTATCACTTGTTTTCTTTACATTGGCTGGAAGCATCATGAATACCGGAGGCATTGCACTGCGTCTGATCAATTTGGCAAAACTGCTGGCAGGGCGCCTGCCGGGTTCCCTGGCCCATACAAATGTTATCGGCAATACATTGTTCGGTGCATTATCCGGATCAGCCATTGCTTCAGCTGCAACGATGGGTAAAATAATGGCGCCGATGCAGAAAAAAGAAGGATACGATCCATCTTATTCCGCTGCCGTCAACGTAGCCTCAGCACCAGCGGGTTTGATCATTCCGCCAAGCGGCACCCCGATTTTGTATTCGGTATTAAGTGGCGGAACATCGATTGGTGCATTGTTCATTGCCGGATATCTGCCGGGGATCTTGATGTCGGTACTGATCATGGTGACAGCGTATATCGTTGCCAAAAGAAGGGGATATGCAGTCTCTGAACCGATTCGCTTCTCGCAGGCAGCCAAGGTCGTACTGGACGCCATCCCGAGTCTTGGTTTGATCGTTGTCGTCATCGGCGGTATTTCATTTGGTGTCTTTACCGCAACAGAGGGAGCCGCTGTAGCGATTTTGTATGCTGTGGTGCTTAGCTTGATTTACCGCAGTTTGAAGTGGAAAGACATTCCGATCATCCTTCGGGATACAGTCATGTTCTCGGGTGTCATCCTGCTTTTGATTGGTGCATCAGGAGCCATGTCCTGGATTTTGTCTTATTCCAAATTGCCGCAGATGCTTTCATCCGGGATACTTGACTTCAGCGGTAATCCGGCTATCCTGATGCTCATTATCGTCCTGATCCTATTGCTTGTCGGGACTTTCATGGATATTGCGCCTGCTCTGCTCATCTTTACACCGATATTGCTGCCGGTTGCGCTGGAATTCGGTGTCGATCCAATCCATTTCGGAACGATCATGTCGATGGGATTGGCAATCGGTACGATTACACCGCCAGTTGGAACGGTGCTCTTCATCGGGTCAAAAGTCGGCAACGTCACAGTGGAACAGATGACAAAGCCACTGCTGTTATTCTATATTCCTGTGTTCCTCGCCTTTTTGGCAGTTGCCTATATACCGGCTCTCAGTCTCTGGCTGCCGGAGCTCATGGGTGTACTCGATAAATAAGCTAAAGCCTTCTTCCGGTGGAAGAAGGCTTTTATCAATGGCTTACAGCTAAATTGGTTACATCATTGAATACCCCGACATAGCTCTTCGTTTCTCCTGCATTATTTTTCACCGGACTGATTGTCAGCCATTCGGGATAGACCTCATCAGCAGCTGAATGCTGCCACTCGGCGCAGGTCGATGCCGAAATACTGCCAGCGGAACTGCTGCGGGCGCCAGCGGAAACCAGCAATGGAGTTACGACCGACAAATACTGGGTAATACCAGAAACGCTGCCCATTTTCAAGCTGCATATATGTGTATCGGAAAAGGCAGAATCTGATGCCGCCTGGATCCACCGCAAAGGCGGAAGGACCGCCGCTTACAGACTGAAGCTGCGGAATTTGGGATGGAGGCGGACCAGGAGGCGGTGCGAACTGTCCTTGCTGTCCGCCTTGGCCGCCCGATCCCGGAGGAGGACCGAATGGGAAACCGCCTTGACCGCCCGATCCCGGAGGAGGACCGAATGGAAAGCCTCCTTGACCGCCTCCAAATCCAGGCCCCCCAAATCCAGGTCCGCCTGGGAATTGAATTTGGCGCTGCTGATTTTGATTATTTTCATTTTCGTTACTCATCATCATTCTCCCTTCTTGCTTCTTCTCCATCGTATGTAGGCAAGTGTGCGGGGGTAGCTTGCACATCCTATTTTTACCGGGTTTCTCTCCGGGGTGGCTTGGGTATAACTTTTAAAACGGGAGAGGAAGACGGTATATGGCGGGCAGACAAGAAGCCAAACAAAAAGCAAGGGAGACAAAGGAAGAAACAAAACCATGGATCCGGAGATTCGGTCGGATCGGATATATGTCTCAAGGAATCGTCTATGCGCTTATTGGTATCCTGGCTCTTTTTGCTGCTTTCCAAGCGGGAGGGAAGACAACTGACACAGGCGGTATGCTGCAGGAACTTGCAGGCATGCCATTTGGGAATATGCTGCTATGGCTGATCGGCATCGGTTTGGTTGGGTATGTGTGCTGGGATGCAATACTTGCCATCAAGGATCCGAATCGGGAAGGAAATGGAGTGAAAGGCATCATCATTCGTATAGGCTATGGTATCAGTACTGTCATTTATGCCAGTATTGCTTTCAATGCAATTCGTTTTGCTGCTACGAATCACGGGAGCGGCGGCAATAGCGAGCAGTCCCTTTCGGCAAAGTTGCTTTCCTATCCTTTCGGAGAGTGGCTGATGGGAGCTGTCGGACTGATTATCATCGGGTATGGAATATATGAATTCTTCAGTGGCATGACAGGGACTTTTCTGGTTCGTTTTAAGACAGCAGAAATGAACAAGCATGAAAAACGGGTTGCACTTCATGCTGGTCGTGTCGGTCTTATCAGCAGAGGAATAGTCTTCGGAATGGTCGGTTTTTTCTTCGTCCTCACTGCATTCCATTCGAATCCGGATGAAGCAAAAGGACTGGATGGTGCCTTGGCGGAAGTATCGCAGCAGCCATTCGGGCGCTGGCTTCTGGGAATTGTATCTATTGGATTCATTCTCTTCGGAATATATAGCATCATTCGCGGCCGTTATGAGAAGATGAGCTTCGGAAAAAATACATAATAATATTGATATTTTTCCAAGGCCATGGGAAAGCTACGGAAGCACAAGTATGGAAGGGCTTTTAATATGTCTTTTTTTCGAACATATAATAGGAAATGAAAAAAATCATTAACGTGTGTGAAATAACTTTTGACAAGTACTCCAAGTAGGAGTAAAGTTGTAGGTGGATATTTTGAGCAATTTGTGAACGTACAGTTGTGAACAAATTCACAACAAAGTATAATGTTTACGTATAAATATAATGCATTACCATAGCAAAGGAGAATACGTTATGTCAGAAACAAACGAAAGTGTCAGCCAGAGCCAACAAGATCTAGCTGCACAATTGCTAAAACCTGAAGTGCAGGAATCATTGACTTCTTTGATTGAACAGCTTCCAAAAATCAATGAACTTGTGAACGCTTTGACTGCTTCTTACGACTTCGCGCAAGCTGTAGCAACAGATGATGTGTTGAAATCCGATACAGTCAATGCGATTACAGAAGTACTTCATCCAGTGACGGACTCTGTGAAAACAGTTGCCCAGACCGCGATTGAAGCGAAAGACCGTGCAGAAACAAGCAACGAAACAATCGGCCTGTTTGGTCTGCTTCGCCTGATGAAAGATCCACAAGCACAGAAGATGTTCCGTTTTGTTCAAAGCTATCTTGAAGTAGCGAACGAAAAAGAAAGACAAAAACAAAAATAAGAGCTTATAGGTAAGGACGGAGGATTAAGTATGGCAAAGAATATCGTTATTTTAGGCGCCGGTTACGGCGGTGTCTTAGCCGCTCAAACCGTACGTAAGTATTACAGCAAAGCGCAAGCAAACGTAACGCTTATCAATAAAACACCTACACACCAAATCATCACTGAGCTTCACCGCCTTGCAGCGGGCAGCATTTCCGAGCAAGCAGTGGCAATGCCTGTAGAGAAGCTTTTGAAAGGTTTGGATGTAGATTTCAAAGTAGCAACAGTGGAAAGCTTCAACGTCGACAAGAAAGAAGTTGTCCTTGCTGGCGGAAATACACTTTCCTACGATGCTTTGGTAGTAGGTCTTGGAAGTAAGACTGCTTACTTTGGTATCCCGGGATTGGAAGAAAACAGCCTTGTTTTGAAATCAGCAGATGATGCAAACAAAGTATTCAACCAAATCCAAAGTAAAATCAAAGCATATGCAGCTTCCAAAAATCCTGCAGATGCAACAATCCTTATCGGCGGCGGCGGTCTGACAGGTGTCGAGCTAGTCGGCGAAATCGCAGACAAGCTTTCTTCTTATTGCTTGCCTTTAGGTGTGGATCCGAAAGAAATCAAGCTTCAGCTTGTTGAAGCTGGTCCGAAGATCCTTCCAATGCTTCCGCAGCATCTAATCGACCGTGCACAATCCAGCTTGGAAAAACGCGGCGTCGAATTCTTGCTAGGCTTGCCTGTAACGAACGTGGAAGGCAATGTCGTGGAATTGAAAGACGGCCAGAAAATCGAAACAAATACATTCGTTTGGACAGGCGGCGTACAAGCGCTTCCTATGGTTGCTGAATCAGGACTTGAAACAGATCGCGGCCGTGCGACTGTGAACAACTTCCTTCAGTCTAAGAGCCACCAGGATGTATTCGTGGTCGGTGACAGTGCCGTTTACTTCGGTGAAGATGGTCGCCCTTGGCCTCCAACTGCACAAATCGCTTGGCAAATGGGCGAATTAGTAGGTTATAACCTATTTGCTTACCTTGAAGGCAAAACAATGGAAAACTTCAGCCCGATCAACTCCGGTACACTTGCAAGCCTTGGCCGCAAGGACGCTGTAGCATTCATCGGTGCTAACCAAACACCATTGAAAGGTCTTCCGGCAACAATGATGAAAGAAGCTAGTAACATCCGTTACTTGACTCACGTCAAAGGCCTATTCAGCCTAGCTTACTAAGAAATGAAAAAGCGGACACTCAAAGAGAGTGCCCGCTTTTTTTATGGGAATTCGTACTAAAATGTTATTCAATGCAATTCAAGAACAATATCCAAATTATTTAATTGATAATAATATTCGTCGGAACTTTACAAAGTTTTTAGTGAATCGTAAAGAGAATGTTGTTGCTCTTTTTGAGCCATATGATTCTTTAATCAAGCTAGTCGGTCTTTACTATAAGTAGTATATAAATAAAGCCCAATGTCGCAGCTCAAAATGAGCGTCATGCGTATGGCCACGTATTCAGCTAAATGATCGATTTTACAAATAACTACATTGCCCGATTTAAGTAAAGCCTTATTCTTACGCAATAGGAGTACCGTTGGGTATTTCAGTATCAGGCTTTAATAGAATAACATCTCCTTTTTCCGGGACTCCTCCCAAAATTAATACCTCCGATTTGAAACCCGCAATACGCCGAGGAGGAAAATTGACGATTCCAATGATTTGCCTTCCTGCAATTTGCTTAACCTTGTAACGCTTAGTTATTTGAGCACTTGAGGATTTCACTCCAATCTCCTGTCCAAAATCAATCTTAAGCTTTATCGCAGGGATCTTTGCTTCTTCAAAAAACTCCGCTTCCATAATCGTTCCGACACGAATATCCAGTGCTGTAAAATTGTACTTGAATGATACTGCATATATTTCTGGGCTATATATTTTTAAAATGAAATTAATAAAGGAAAAGCTACTAGATGCTGTGTTCTAGTAGCTTTCTTTCTAATGCCGGAATCGATATGGGCAGCTTATTTGGAACTACTTAACGACTCATCGTTCTGATTCACGGTCAGACTTGGGCCATCCCGCCATCTACGAATAATTCGATGCCGTTTACATAGCTGCTTTCCTCCGAGGCCAGAAACATAACCGCGTCGGCAATCTCCTCCGTCTTGCCCATGCGGCTTAGCGGAACGGTATTTTTCGCTGATTCAAGGACTTGATCTACCGCCTCGCCAAACATATCATCATAAGCAGGAGTATGAACGCCGCCAGGGCTCAGTACATTAAGTCGAATCCCTGTACCTTTCAAATCCATTATCCAGCTCCTCGCCATCTGACGGAGCGCTGCCTTACTACCTCCGTAGACACTAAATCCTGGGTCGCCGATCGTACCAGCCGTCGATCCGGTTAAGATGATGGTCCCCGTCATATCTGGAAACAGCGGCAAAGCCTTTTGTATGGTAAACAAAGTACCCTTTACGTTCACTCCGAAAGTCGTGTCGTACTGCTCTTCCGTAATTTGACCTAATGGTAGTATGCTACCTATTCCAGCGTTTGCGAATAGAATATCCAGATGTCCTTTCTCCTGCTTAACCTTATCAAACAGTCTGTCCAAGTCCTTCAAATTAGAAATGTCACCTTGAACGCCGGTAACCCGGTCACCGATCAATTTTACAGCTGCTTCCAGCTCCATTTGTCTACGGCCGGTAATGAATACGTAGGCCCCTTCAGAAACAAATCGTTGTGCAGTCGTAAGTCCGATACCGCTTGTTCCTCCTGTGACAACTACTACCTTTCCTTCAAATCTCCCCATATCTATATACCTCCCATAATATTTTTGTATCGTCCCAGACCTTAAAACGTTAACGTTTCAACGTCATCACGCATGCGTTATATGACTTCCCCATTCGCCCGTCGGTTGCAACCAGCTGACGCTTCTATCCACAATTAGATCACCTAGTCTTCCTTCGTAATTCTTGCGGTATGGTTTAATAAATTCTTCTGCAAGCCATCTATCTCTCGTGCCTTGCCATGTTTCATATATGATCAGGTCATCCGGTTGATCCAGATCGTCCGATACAATAGCACTAATAAATGCCCTTTCGGATGACATCTCCTCAATAAGGGAAGATAGCTCCTTGCGGAATTCTTCTTTTTTTCCTGGCTTCGCTTTGAATCGAATATTGAGTTGAACTTGTTGATTGGACAAGTTGACACCCCTCCTATTAATTTCCGTCACGGCATTTATCATAACGCTGCCTGTAGAATTCATCAGTAATGTAGATTACGTTGAAGCATACATTCGAATAGAAATTCATACGATTCGAAATCAAGCCAGTTCTTTCATTGCTTTTCCGATATGAACCATGACCATTCTACGGCTGGTCATGATAATACCTTCATTAGATAGTTCCTGTAAGATAATCGATACCGCTTCTCTTGTGGCACCGATCATATTGGCTAATTCTTGATGAGTCAAGGGAATATCTATTTTTAGGTATCCATTTTCTTCTATGCCAAACTTCTTAGATAGTCGGTGGAGAAAGTAAAGTACTTTACCGCGTAGATCCCTAAAAACCAATTCTTCCACAAACTCCTCCTGATCTCGCAGGCGTTTGCTTATTTCTGATAAAAATCGTAAAGACAATTCAGGGTACTTTCTTAAAAGTGGTTCGAATTGTTCAGTCGGAATCGAAAAAACAATCGATTCTTCCATCGTCTCCACATAAACCCCTGTTGCGCCCAATGAAAATGTTTCAACTTCACCGAACATGCCGTCTTCACTTAGGATGCAGACCGTATGTTGTTTGCCATCCGAATTGGTTTTGTATAAGCGAAGTTTACCGGCAATTACGAAAAATAAGCCCTTCCTTTCATTTCCGGGCGTCTGAATGATGGAATTTTTTGAAATCCTATGCGTGTTTGATCTTGTTATGAATTGTTCGATTTCACGGATGATATCTTTCGGAAGTGATTCAAATATCTTTATTTGTGGCAAAAATGATGTTATGTTTTCTTCATAATGTAACATTTTGGCCCTCCTTTTAATGTTGCATGCGACGACTGCTCCACTCTCCGCGATATTTGTTGCTTGGTAACATGACCTATAGCGGAATGTTATATCCATCATAACCCATCAAAATTACTTCTTCTGTAATCCAGATTACAAATCCTTCGTTTAGAACCCAAGGAGAAAATTTCTTATCTTGGAAAAGGATTCTGTTAGTCTATACAACTATGTCAGCTAATAAATGTGATTTATCTATATCTAATATACTTTAAAGTTTACTTTACAAAATTCCCTACAGTCATTGTAGGGATTAATTTTCACATATTTAGCGATGCTTGGTTACGACACTTTCTCTCAATGCATCCCTGCTATAGATTTGCTTATACGTTTGCGTAGCACTGTACAGCTGCCGATCAGCAACAAGCATTTGAAAACTCTGCTTGCTGAACTTCTCTACAATCCATGTATTGTGCAGTATGCTTGAAGATGATATTATAGAAAAAATTCACAAGTGATGAAGCGGAATAGTACAGCACTGTAAGCTCCTTCTGCAGAGAATCCCTGGAATGCTGAAAAGGGTGAAGGAGCCCAGCTGGAACAAACCGCGGAGCTGTCTGCCGGATAAAACTGATGGCAGACCGGGAAAGTGCCCGTTATTGCACAAGGGTCTACGCAGCAATGCGTGTACTTTTTGAGCCTGGCTGGGTGACTTGCCGGGGAAGCTAGGGTGGCACCGCGACGGAATCTCGCCCCTAAGATGACAATCTTGGGGGTGGGTTTTTTTATTTGCTTTACTTCAAATCGAGAGGAGAATGAAGTTGAACAAATACCGTTTACGTGCTATCGGATTGCTTATTGCGATTGCTTGTGCCTCTTGTGGGGAATGGCTGTATTTGATTGCTTTGAATTTGAAAGTTTATGATGAGGCTGGCCAAACTGCAGCTGCTGTAGCAATCCTGTACATGATTAAGCCGGCAGCGGGATTGCTGATGAACATTTGGGCAGGGAGTATCATTGATCGGCTGGATAACCGGAAGTTGATGATTTTACTGTACGTTATACGGATTTCTGGAATAGCTGGGATGATCATGGCCAATTCTTTGTGGCAAATTTACGTGCTGGTTTTCTTTGTAGCAGCTGCAGGCGCCATCTTTGAGCCTGTAAGTTTACCTTATATAACTGGCTTAATCCAAAAACGGCACTGGCAGAAATTCAATTCTTACCGCGCTATTGCTGACGGTAGCGGATTTGTATTAGGTCCGGCAGCTGCAGGAATTCTAGTTGGTGCTGGATCTGTTGAAGCTGCTCTGGGAACCAATATCATGCTGCTGTTACTGGCAGTCGTCGTTATCATTGCTTTGCCATCTGTCAAAGTGATTTCTGAAGAAAGAGATGAAAGGAAGTGGCTGCAAATCTGGAAGGAAGATTGGCACCTTGTTACAGCTTTCAGTAAAAAGTCTGTCATGCTGACCCTTTTACTGCTGCTGTTCAGCTGCATCACTGTCATGACTGCAGCTGTCGATTCGATGGAAGTTGCCTTTTCGGCTGAAGCAATTGGATTATCAGAACCTGCTTATGGAATGCTTGTAAGTATTGCAGGTATCGGCTTTATTACAGGTTCAATGCTGTTGGCTGCAGTAAGTAGGTATTTTCAGTCCATTCAGCTGCTTACTTATGGGGCGGCTGGGGGAGCTTTAGGGTATGTGCTATTTGCTTTTTCACAAAGCTTCCTTCCAGCAAGTGCGGGTGTATTCATATTGTCTGGTGCGCTGGCTTTTTCAAATGCAGGATATGTAACCTATATGCAGGAGCATATTCCAGTCGAGCAGATGGGCCGGATACTGAGTATGTATCAGTCGATTGAAGCTATTTTGATTATAGGGATGACAGCAGTGCTGGCAGGTATCAATCAGCTGACGGATGTAGCCGCTGCGGTGCAAACCGGCTGTCTGATTATGCTGCTGTTAGCTATAATGCTAGGCATAAGCAGTAATAAGGTGAAGGAGAAAAAAGAAGTAGGATAAGAATAGAATCAACTTAGTGCATGCGTCATTTACATGCACTAAGTTGATAAATCAGATGAATCATAACACCAAGCCGCTAACAGCTCCGATTATTACAATGAACCAAGCTGGAACCTTCCAGAAAGCAAGCAGGCTGTAAAAAACAGCTGCCAATGCAATATCAGTGGCTGTGTGGATGGTGGACGACCAGATCGGGATAAAAAATGCACTGACCAAAATTCCCACAACAGCAGCATTTATTCCGGCAAAAGCCTTGCGGAAGCTGCTGTTTCTTTGCAAATTCACCCAAAAAGGCAGAGCTCCCATCAGGAGCAAAAAGGCTGGCAGGAAAATAGCTGCACTAGCTAGTAAACCTCCTTGCCACCCATAAAGCACAGTCCCAAGATAAGCAGCAAATGTAAAGAGCGGTCCTGGCACTGCTTGAGCAGCTCCGTAACCTGCAAGGACGTCTTGCTGGCTGATCAAGCCGGTCGGGACGAATTCACGTTCCAAGAGCGGGAGGACAACATGACCGCCGCCAAATACGAGGGAACCAGCGCGGTAGAAGCTGTCGATCATAGTAACGACAGGATTATCCGTTAACGCACGCAATGCAGGCAGCCCAATTAATAAAAGGAAGAACAGAGTCAGGCAGATTGCACCCATCCTCTTACTGATCGAGATGCTAAGACCAGTTTCCTTATCATTTTGATTCGGATGCAACAGAAGATATCCTGTAACAGCTGCAAGTATGATCACAACCAGCTGAGAAAATTGATGTGACCATAAAAGTGTGATTACCAGCGCACCTAATGCAATTGCTCTCGTTGTGGAAGTTGCGGTAAGTTTCTGGCTCATTCCCAGTACAGCATGTGCAACGACAGCCACTGCTACGAGCTTCAGTCCCTGAACCCAGCCGGCCTCTGCGGCATTTGTTTGTCCAAGGAACAAGGCGAACAAAATGAGTATCAAAACAGAAGGAAGAGTAAACCCGATGAAAGAAATGATACCTCCCATGAAGCCGCCTCTGGCAATACCGATGCCAATACCGACTTGACTGCTGGCAGGCCCGGGAAGAAACTGGCTCAATGCAACCAGGTTGGCGTAGGATTGTTCATCAAGCCAGCGTTTATTCCGTACATACGTTTCTTGAAAATATCCAAGATGAGCAATTGGACCACCGAAGGAAGTGCATCCTAAGCGGAGGGAAACAAGGAAAATTTCTAAAAGAGATGGTATTTTCTTTCGATTAGTCGTCATATTCAGCACACCTTTCCATATATTAATCGTTGGTGTGAGGTGAATGGTGTTATGAAATCTTCTTTGTACTATAGCATTTCCTTTATATTTTGATTATGAAATTAACGATAATTTTATAAAGAGAAAATGCAGAATCTATTCTTGACAGAACAAACAAAAGAAATTATCATTATCTAGACCAATCGTTATAATTTAAGGAGTGCAAGGTTGTATGGAACAGTGAAAAAGAAGGAAAGCACAAAAGAAATCATCCTACGTACCGCTTCAGAGTTGTTCCAGCGCCAAGGTTATCACGGCACAGGCTTGAATCAGATCATTGAAGAAAGCGGTGCCCCCAAAGGCTCGCTTTATTATCATTTCCCGAGGGGGAAGGAAGAGATTGCACAAGAAGCAATCATGCTAATGAAAGAGCAGGTCCTGGAAGGAGCCGCTAAGGACTTACAAGAGAAGGATACCGCGGCAGAGGCTTTTCAGTACCATATACAGAAGATCGCTTCCGAATTTGAAAAAAAACATCAAATGGAAGGTGTGCAGATCGGATTGATTGCATCCGAGACTGCTACAACGCATGAAGCGCTGCGAAACAGCTGTCAGCATGCTTATACAGATTGGCAGGCATTATACAGAGATCGACTGATTGCTTTTGGGTATGAAAAAGAAATGGCGATTGATTTAGCCGTTACAATAAATGCCTTGGTGGAAGGAGCGGTTATTCTTGCTCTGACAAGTGCATCGGGAAGTCCGCTGTATAGTGTAGCAAGACAGCTTCCATCGTTACTTACTAAATAAAATTCGCATTGGAGGAGAAAGTTTTGCAAATGGATAGTAATAATGCAGCTTCAACAGCTGTGGATACAAGTAAAATCAAAGCCATGCCAATCATCATTTCATTTTTGATTGCAGGTTTTATCGGTCTTTTCAGTGAGACCGCACTGAATATCGCATTGGAGAATATCATCACTGGATTCGGGGTCTCCCCTGCACTGGCCCAATGGCTGACTACAGGTTATCTATTGACACTTGGTGTGCTTGTACCGGTATCTGGTTTAATCATGCAATGGTTCACAACGCGCCAGTTATTTTTGGCTTCAGTCGTATTCTCCATCATAGGAACACTGATTGCTGCAATAGCACCATCATTCACCGTTCTTTTAATCGCGCGTATCGTACAGGCAATCGGAACTGCACTGCTCCTTCCGCTTATGTTCAATACAATCCTGAATATCATACCGCCGCATAAACGCGGAAAATCAATGGGCTTGATCGGATTGGTTATCATGTTCGCGCCAGCTGTAGGTCCGACTATTTCAGGTCTTATCATCGATAAACTGACTTGGCACTGGATTTTCTGGTTCTCCTTGCCATTGTTAGTGGTTGCACTTATTTTTGGTGCATTCTTCATGCAGAATGTCACCACACTGACGAAACCTAAGATCGACATTTTTTCGATCATTTTATCGACTATCGGTTTTGGCGGAGTAGTGTATGGTTTCAGTCACGCAGGTGAAGGCGGAGGCTGGGGTGACCCAATCGTCATCGTCACTATCGTAGTCGGTGTACTGAGTTTGATTCTATTCTCTGTACGTCAAATCAAGATGGAACAGCCGATGCTGAACTTAAATGCTTTCAGATATCCAATGTTCGTATTGGGCTTGCTGTTGATCCTTGTAAGCATGATGGTTATGCTATCTTCCATGATCCTGCTGCCGCTCTACTTGCAAAGATCCCTGGCACTGACGCCTTTGGTTGCCGGTATGACCATGCTTCCTGGCGGTCTGATCAACGGTTTGCTTTCTCCTGTCATGGGAGGACTATTCGACAAATTCGGACCAAGATTCCTTGTGACTCCAGGTCTGATCATCGTCGCAATCGTTATGTTTGGTTTCTCCACGATTTCCATGGAAACATCGATTGCATTCATCATTGGTTTGCATATCGCATTGATGATCGGTATTTCCATGATCATGATGCCGGCTCAGACAAATGGTTTAAACCAGCTGCCTCCTCGTCTGTATCCGGATGGAACAGCTATCATGAATACATTGCAGCAGGTTGCTGGTGCAATCGGTACAGCAGTTGCCATTTCCATCATGACTGCTGGAAGTAAAAGTTTCATAGAAGGTGCAGCTAACCCACAAGATCCGAATTTAGCTATTGAAGCTTTCACAGCAGGTGTCCAAAGTTCCTTTATCTTTGGTATCATCGCTGCTATCATCGGTGTTGTAATCAGCTTCTTCATCCGACGTGTGAAAGTGGATCATCAAGCAAATTAATCAATATCCTGCCGTTTATACGGCAGGTTTTTTTATTATACAGATATAAGTTATGATAAGTATTTATACAACATAGGGGGTATCGCTATTGCTTACAGCGGATCAATTGAACGAAATAAAAGCACTTCAGCAGACGGTGGAACAGCATGACATTATAGAGCTGAAGCTGAATTGGGACATGCTCGAGAATAGAAGCGAGGGAGAATTGACGGATTTCTTTGCGTTTGATTCCGGTAAGGTCGTTGGCTTTTTGGGACTATATCGTTTCGGAAGCAAAATTGAGGTTTGCGGCATGGTGCATCCGGATTTCCGGAAAAGGGGCATATTTTCTGATCTGTTTCGGCAAAGCATTACTGTCCTACAGAAATCACGTTACATATTATTGAATGTCCCGGCAAATAGTGTAACAGGCAAAGCATGGCTAAATAGAGTGTCTTGTACATTTAAAGAATCGGAATACCTGATGCGTTGGGAGGGCAGCAAAGCAATTCCTGATTCCGATCAGCCTATACAGTTGCGGCCCTCCCTTCCAGAAGATAACGATTTGAAGATCGAATTGGATATTGTCTGCTTCGATTTTCAAGCGGAAGAAGCAAAAGCATATAATGATTACTTGGCGAAGGGTGGATTTCAAAAGGAATTTTATATGATCGAAGCACAAGGTAAAACTGTCGGTAAGATCCGCATCCATCGTGTAGGGAAAAGAAGTGAAATATACGGGTTTGCCGTACTGCCGGAATTCCAAGGAAAGGGATATGGGAGGAAGGCATTGCAACAAGCTGTCAAGTTGGAAAAGGATCAAGGGCAAAGTGCTGTATACCTGGATGTCCAGCTGAAAAACGAGAGAGCATTGTCATTGTATACTTCCTGCGGGTTCGTTCAGGAAAGCCAACAAGATTATTATCTTTATTCCATATAAAAAAGACCGCCCGCGAGCGGTCTTTCCTCATTTTTGCAATAAGCGATTGATGCTTACCATTTCGACACAGAGACATAGTACCTCGATGGCCCTTTTCAGCTCTTCGATCGGAGGCAATGTCGGTGCAATCCGGATGTTACGGTCATACGGATCCTTGCCATAAGGGTAGGTTGCACCTGCACCGGTCAATGTCACACCAGCCTTCTTGGCCAGTTCGACTACCTCTTTGGCGCAGCCTTCCATCGTGTTCAAGCTGATGAAGTAACCGCCATTAGGATCGGTCCAATCTGCAATTCCTTTGTTGCCCAGCTTTTCTTTTAGAATGGAAAGGACAGTCTGGAATTTTGGAGCGAGGATTTCAGCGTGCTTTTTCATATGAGCTGTCAGTGTGTCTTTATCTTTCAAAAATGCTACATGGCGCAGCTGGTTAAGTTTATCAGGACCAATTGATTGGACAGACAGGTGTTTCTTGTAAAATGCAATGTTCTTTTCACTGGAAGCGAGTGCTGCTACTCCAGCTCCAGGGAATGTCACCTTGGAAGTGGAAGCGAACTCCATGACACGATCCGGGTAGCCTGCTTCCGCAACAGCTGTCATGATATTTTTCAATTCATCTGGTTCTTCGGTAAGGTGATGCACAATGTAGGCATTATCCCAGAAAATACGGAAATCATCCGCGGCGGTTTTCATATCGGCAAGTCGATCAACAACTTCATCCGTGTAGGTGAAGCCATCAGGGTTGCTGTATTTTGGAACACACCAAATTCCTTTGATTTGCGAATCAGCTGCGGCCAGCTTCTCCACTTCATCCATATCCGGACCGGACGGAGTCATCGCTACCGGAATCATTTCGATTCCTAATGCCTCGCATATCGTGAAATGACGATCATAGCCAGGACTAGGGCAAAGGAATTTTACACTTTCTTGCTTAATCCATGGTTTTGCTGTTTCTGATACGCCATGCAGGAGAAATTGAACGATGCTATCATGCATCATCGTCAGGCTGCTGTTTCCTCCAACGATCACTTGTTTTGGTTCGACATCAAGAATGGATGCAAAAAATTCCTTTGCTTCAGGAATTCCATCCAATCCGCCATAGTTCCGGGCATCTGTTCCATTTTCTGTTTTTACCACACTGCTTGATGTAAGAACATCGAGCAGTGGCTGGGATAGATCAAGCTGTTCGGTGCAAGGTTTCCCGCGCGACATGTCCAATTGCAGCTGCTGACTGGCAATTGCCTCGTATGCATCCTGCAGTGTATTGTACTTCTGTTGTAATGCTTCATCTGAAAGATCTTGATAATTAGCCATGATTGCCGCCTCCGTCTGCTTATTTTCAAAGATTATCTTATCACGAAAAAGGTGGATTTCCTAACGCGTTCAAATTATTCTATTAATAATACAAAGAAAGGTTTGGGAATTGCCCTTGCAGCATTTCGATAGCTTATTCAATGTGAAGGCAGGGAATATTATTTCTATGAGGTGATACAGATGCGGACACAAACCCACGTAAAGAAAAAACGAACGAAGGCAACGATCGCAGCAGCTCTGCAGTATGTATTGAATGCAGCACTGATCCTGCTTGCAATTGCCATCTCGATCTTATTGGTGAAGGAGTTGGTTGATATCATCAGCAACTCCTTATTCAATGAAGGTAACACTTCCAGACTGGAATTTTTGAATAATATTCTTGTGTTCTTCCTGTATTTCGAGTTCATTGCTATGATCGTGAAATACTTTCAAGAGGATTATCACTTTCCGATTCGCTATTTCTTATATATTGGTATAACTGCATTGATCCGTCTAATCGTTGTTTATCATGAAAGTGCGCTTCATACACTCTATTATTGCGGAGCGATCCTTTTATTGGTCATTTGTTATTTCTTTATGAATATAGCCAACGTGAAGTCGAAAAAGGAAGATCTCTAGAAGGGAAGCATGCTGCTTTAGGAGCCGGCATGCTTCTTTTTTTTCGGATATAGGATATAACTGAAACTTATGATGAAATCAATGACAAGGACGATGGACCAAACACGCAGCACATTCGTGAGTGCTTCTGTACGTTCGGCATCGCCGATCCAATAGGTGACAAAAAGCAGTAAACCAGCGCCAATGATGTAGGCAAGTAAATGCTGCAGCCAGCTCTTGATTTGTTTTAGAGTATACTCTTTGCCATAAAGTTTCTTTGGTTTTTCGCCTTGTTTGGTGATGTAATAAGCAAATCGATGATCAGCCCAGCGGATCATCGATTTACCATAAGCCAGACTGACACCGATGTAGATTGCGGCAATGGCATGTGCAGCAGTAGCAGTAGCACCGCGCGCCAAATCGAAACCTGTAGCTGCTAGCAGCAAAAGGTCAATCAATGGAGTTGCGCTGAGCAGGACCATTCCAACTCTAGGAAGCTTGAATACGTAGCGAGCAACCAATCCGGCTGCAATGAAAACCCAAAAACCGATTTCGCACAGAATGATCAATACAATGATGGCGTTCATCTTCCATCTCCTTTTTTAGTACAGTTGTAATATTATGCTAACACGATGCTTTATGTGATACAAGTGTATTAAATAAATTGATTTAAAAAACAATGTTTGCTACAGTAAAGCTATGCCAAAAAAAATCGATCATGAAGCAAGAAAACAGAATATAGCCAAAGCAACGTGGAAGGTCATCCTGGATGGTGGTATCGAAGCCGCATCAGTGCGCAACATAGCTAAAGAAGCAGATTTATCATTGGGGTCGCTGCGCCATTATTTCACAACGCAGGAAGAACTGCTGCAATACGCGATGGAACTTGTCAAAACCCGCTGCCAAGATCGGATCATGCAAGTCATTCAGCAGCCATTGCCGCCAAAGCAGCTTGCCATAAAAGTGTTGCTGGAGCTTCTTCCGATGGATTCAAATACGATGGCCGAGATGCAGGTATGGTTCGCATTTACGATGCACTTTAAATACAAACAGGGAAACGATTTTCAACAGACTGACGGAATCAGGGAAGTCGTCCAGCGCTTACTGGTATTGCTCGAAGAAAATAATGTGCTGAAGAAAGGGAAGGATATAAACAAGGAAACGGAAAAATTATATGCACTGATCGATGGACTGGCGATCCACCGATTTTTTGATCCAGAACGTTTTTCAGGTGAGTATGCTGGAGAATTATTGACGGAATATGTAGATGAATTATGTGTGTAAGAAGAGAAGGGCAGAAGCTGCCCTTCTCTTTTTTTAGTTAAAAAAGTATGCTTTTTTCTAGTAAAAATTATGGGTTGCAACTCATCACCCGGAAGATTTTTATAATGATAATGACATACTAATTTCATATGTTATATACTCAGGAACCTTGATATTACGGAAAAAATTAATTTATATTTTTTGAGCAAAATGATTCCATTATAAAAATGTTAGTAGTAGAATGAGTGTCAGAAACTTTTTTAAGTTTTTTAATTAAATAAACTAACTGCAACACGAGGAGGAAAAAGGAATGGAGTCAACAATTACAGCACAACGCTATTATGTGAATGGCGAATGGAAAGAAAGCACCACTGGAAATGTGGTGGAAATACTGTCTCCTTACAAAGAAGGCGCCGTTGGTACTGTACAGGCATTGTCTCAGGAAGAGGCAGCTGCGGCAATCCAGTCTGCAAAGCAAGCACAAAAAGCATGGGCAAAGGTTTCTTTGCAGGAAAAAGCTGAGTTGCTTTATAAATGGGCTGATGAATTGCTCGCGATTCAGGATGAATTGGCACAAACGATGATGCTTGAAGTCGGCAAGAGCTTGAAAGATGCCAAAAGTGAAGTGCAGCGGACATATGATTACATCCGTTATACTGCACAGGAAGCATTGCATACCAATGGCGAAAGTATGAGAGGCGACCGTTTCCCGGGTGGTTCCAGTTCCAAAGTTGGGATTGTAGACAGAGTACCATTAGGTGTAGTTCTGGCAATCTCGCCATTCAACTATCCAGTAAATCTATCAGCATCGAAATTGGCTCCAGCTCTTATTTCCGGTAATACAGTCATCTTCAAGCCTGCAACGCAAGGCGCACTAAGCGGTATCAAGATGATGGAAGCACTCGACCGGGCTGGCTTCCCAGCAGGTGTGGTAAACATCGTCACTGGCCGCGGTTCTGTCATCGGTGACTTCCTTGTGGAGCATAAAGATATTAGCATGGTTTCCTTCACGGGAGGAACCAAAACAGGTGAGAACTTGGCGAAAATCGCTGGTATGAAGCCTGTCGTCCTTGAACTTGGCGGTAAGGACCCTGGTATCGTCCGCGAAGATGCGGATCTTGAAAAAGCAGTGAAAAATATCATCAGCGGCGCATTTTCTTACTCTGGTCAGCGTTGTACTGCAATCAAACGCGTTCTGGTCCATGATGATGTGGCAAATGAACTGGTTGCAAAACTGCAGGCTGAAGTGGAAAAACTCGCTGTCGGATCACCGGAAGATGGTAACACTGTCGTCCCATTGATCGATAGTAAAGCAGCTGATGGCGTGCAAGCATTGATTGATGATGCATTGGCAAAAGGCGCGACACTTGTTACGGGTAACAAACGTGAAAACAATTTGATATATCCTACTTTGCTTGATCATGTAACAGAGGATATGGATGTGGCATGGGTAGAACCATTCGGTCCTGTACTGCCTGTCATCCGTGTTGGTTCCGATGAGGAAGCAATCGAGATCGCCAATAAATCCGAGTATGGCTTGCAAGCCAGCATCTTCACACGTGATGTGGATAAAGCCTTCTATATCGCGAATGAACTGGAAACTGGTGCTGTCCAGATCAACGGACGCACAGAGCGCGGCCCTGACCATTTCCCATTCCTTGGAGTGAAAGGTTCCGGTATGGGCACACAAGGTATTGCGAACAGCATCCTTTCCATGACAAGAGAGAAACTGACAGTATTGAACTTGGATAAATAATATAAAAAAGAGGAATCCCGCGGGATTCCTCTTTTTTATGCTTAGTCTTCGTCGATGATTGTAAGCTGACGTGTTTTCTCAGCAATTTCTTCTGGATCAACTGTAATACGGTTGACGCCAGTATCCATCGCTGCTTTCGCTACTGCTTTGGCAACAGCTGGAGCGACGCGTGGGTCGAATGGAGCTGGGATGACGTAGTCTTCGTTCAAGTCGCTTTCGTCGATCAATTCTGCGATTGCTTTCGCAGCGGCAATCTTCATTTCTTCATTGATGCCAGTTGCGCGAACATCTAGGGCACCGCGGAAGATACCAGGGAAGGCAAGTACGTTGTTCACCTGGTTCGGGAAGTCGGAGCGGCCAGTACCGATTACGCGGGCACCTGCTTCTTTTGCATCATCTGGCAGGATTTCCGGATCAGGGTTCGCCATTGCGAAGATGATCGGATCTTTTGCCATTGTGCGTACGTCGTCTTTGGACAGTAGGTTGGCCAAAGACACACCGATGAACACGTCTGCATCCTTAATTGCGTCAGACAGGCTGCCTTCTTGACGATCACGGTTTGTGATTTTCGCTACGCGGTCTTTCATTTTGTTCATGCCCTCCGGACGACCTTCGTAGATCATACCTTTGGAATCACACATGATGACGTTGTTTACACCAAGGCTGTGCAGCAATTCGATGATTGCGATACCAGCAGCGCCAGCTCCATTAGCGACAACTTTGATGTTATCGAAGCTTTTGCCTACCAATTTCAACGCGTTCAGCAAACCAGCAACTGTTACGATTGCCGTACCGTGCTGATCATCGTGGAATACTGGAATATCCGTCTCTGCTTTTAGACGCTCTTCGATTTCGAAGCAGCGAGGTGCAGAGATATCTTCCAGGTTCACACCGCCAAATGTTGGTGCCATCAATTTCACAGTACGAACGATTTCGTCCACATCGTTTGTATCAAGTACGATTGGGAAGCTGTCCACACCTGCGAAGCTCTGGAATAGAACGGATTTTCCTTCCATTACCGGCAGGGATGCTTCCGGACCGATGTTTCCAAGGCCAAGCACGGCAGAACCGTCACTGACAACCGCAACCATATTGCCTTTCATCGTGTATTCGTACACGTCATCCTTGTTTTGGTGGATTTCTTTACAAGGTTCCGCGACACCAGGAGAATAAGCAAGGCTCAAATCCGTCGCATTGCGGACAGGGATCTTCGACTTCATCGTCAGTTTCCCTTTATTTTCACGGTGTATTTTCAGTGCATCTTCTCGTAGATTACTCATCCTCTTACATCCCTTCTGTATATGTAAATATCTAATAGTAGATTTCTATACCAGCTTCGATTATACCTTTCTGCAGAGCAGGAAAGCGATTAATTGGCTTGTAATTTCCATTTTATAATTAAAATAAATGATAGTATAAATAAAGAAAGTAGCAATCCGTTATACGATAAGCCAATTGACAGGAAAAAATCGCTATGATATTTTCTATATAAAGCGTTTACAAATTGAACGAGGATTGTTACCGCATTGCGGGCAAAACCTGAATTTGCACAAGCAGCGAATTGCTATGTGTGAATTTGGGTTTTTTTCATTCTGTGATTGAAATGGGGGAAGATGATGAAGATAGAAAAAATCCTGAACAATAGTGTCGTGGTCACAAGGAATGACAAGAATCAGGAATTGGTCGTGATGGGCAGAGGTTTGGCTTTTAAGAAAAAGATCGGGGACCCGGTAGATGCATCGCAAATTGAAAAGAAATTCATCTTAGAAAAATCAGGCGTGACGGATAAATTGGAGACGCTGTTGCGTGATGTTTCTCCCTTTTATCTTAATATTGCCGCTAAGATAGTCGAATACGCACGCGGTCATCTCCCGTACGATCTGGATGAATATCTATACGTAGCATTGACTGATCACCTGAGTTTTGCCATCAGCAGGGTGAAACAAGGGATTACCTTGAAGAACCCGCTTGTCTGGGAGATACGGAAATATTATAAACAAGAATATAAGATTGCATGGAAAGCACTGGACATCATCGAAGAGGATACAGGTTATAAACTAGGGGAGGATGAAGCAGCATCCATCGCATTGCATTTGGTGAACAGTCAGCTGACAGGCGAGCATATGATGACGGCTGTCCAAGTGACGGAAATGGTCAGCAACTTGCTGAATATAGTTACTTATCACCTAAAAGGCAATTTGGATGAGAGTTCTGTCAATTATGAGCGGTTCCTTACACACTTGCGTTTTTTTGCGGTTCGTTTTCTGCGGGATGAAAGACTTCCTGAGTTGGCTGAATCATTCCTATATGATCAAGTGCGCTTGAAGTATGGAGATGCATTCCAATGTACGGAAAGAATGGATCTCTATTTGCAGGAAAAGTATAACGCTGGGCTTACGCAGGATGAGCAATTGTATTTGACTGTCCATATTCATCGCCTGACAAAACGATCACAGTAAAATAAAGGTAAATAAATTGCAAATGTAAGCGTTGACATTTGAGGGTGGGGATGATACATTTTAGGTATCAGCTGAATATCCTTCGAAGGAATGTTACCTTAATAGGGCATAACCTGATTAGCTTGGCAGGCACAATTTGTGCGCCAAACTAATCAGGTTTTTTATTTGCCTAATTCCAATAAAAGGTGGGATTAAGATGAAGTATGAACAATTGGCTAAAGATATCCTGGAACAAGTCGGCGGCCGCGAAAATGTCAACAGCGTTGTCCATTGTATCACTCGTTTGCGCTTCAAGTTGAAGGACGAAAATAAAGCAAATACCGAAGCATTGAAGAACATGGATGATGTTGTCACCGTTCTGAAGAGTGGCGGACAGTATCAGGTTGTCATCGGCAACCATGTACCGGATGTTTATAATGCAGTATCACATGTTGGTGGTTTTACAGGCAATGAGCAAGTCTCGCAAGAAGAAGACAAGGATACGAACCCTTTCAATAAATTCATTGATATCATTTCGAGCATATTTACACCTGTACTTGGTGTTCTAGCTGCAACAGGTATGATCAAAGGCTTTAACGCCATGTTCCTTGCTTTTGGGGTATATCCAGAAGAATCTGGAACCTATCAGATCCTTAACGCTATCGGCGATTCCTTGTTCTACTTCTTCCCGATTTTCTTGGGTTATACCGCGATGAAGAAGTTCGGCGGCAGTCATTTTATCGGGATGGCTATTGGGGCAGCACTTGTTTATCCGACATTATCCGGTCTTACAACGGGTGATCCGCTGTATACATTATTCAGCGGTACGCTGTTTGAATCACCTGTGCATATCACTTTCTTGGGGATGCCGGTTATCTTGATGACTTATTCATCCTCAGTTATTCCAATCATTTTGGCGACATTCTTTGCAGCGAAAGTGGAAAGAGGCTTTGCGAAGATTGTACCTAGTGTCATCAAGACGTTTGTTGTACCGTTCTTGACGCTGCTTGTGGTTGTGCCGTTAACATTCTTGATTATCGGTCCAATCGCTACGTGGGCAGGACAGCTGATCGGGCAAGCAACACTTAGCATTTATGACTTAAGTCCAATCATTGCTGGTTTGTTCCTAGGTGCCTTCTGGCAGATTTTCGTAATCTTCGGCTTGCATTGGGGACTTGTCCCGATCTCCATCAATAACTTGTCCGTTTACGGCGGAGATCCAGTATTGGCATTAGTCTTTGCTGCTTCCTTTGCCCAAATCGGTGCAGTATTGGCTGTTTGGTTCCGTATCAAGCAGAAAAAACTTAAAACGTTGAGTATCCCAGCCTTTATTTCAGGTATCTTTGGTGTGACGGAACCAGCGATTTATGGTATTACATTGCCGCTGAAAAGGCCATTCATCATTAGTTGTATCGGTGGTGCTTTAGGTGGTGCAGCTTTAGGTATAACGAAAACGACAGGATATATGACAGGGGGACTCGGCATCTTCCAAATCCCTACATTCATCGGTCCAAACGGTTTTGATTTAGGTTTCTGGGGATCATTCATCTCGATTGGAGTGGCATTTGTGAGTGCATTCGTACTGACGATGCTATTTGGCTTCACAAAGGAAAATAACAAGCCAGATACTGTCGGGGAGCCAGCAAAGACGATTCAGAAGGAAGAAAAGTTAGCGGTCGGAAATGCTGTAATCTCAAGCCCGTTTCAAGGTTCCGTCGTATCGTTAACAGAAATCAAGGATGAAGCATTTGCTTCTGGAGCACTCGGTAAAGGGGTAGCGATCATTCCATCAGAAGGTAAATTATACGCTCCTGCTTCTGGCGTTGTATCTGCATTATTCCCGACAAAACACGCCATTGGAATTACAACAGATGATGGAGTCGAGATTCTTATCCATATCGGAATGGATACAGTGCAGTTAGACGGAAAGTTCTTTGACGCGCAAGTGCAGCAAGGGGATCGAGTCGAAAAAGGCCAGCTGCTGATTACGTTTGATCTGGAAAGTATACAGGATGCTGGATTCGATATAGCGACACCTGTTGTTGTGACAGATGTAAAGGGTTACAGTTTGGTTGCAGCTACGGAAGAGAAACAAGTGAAATGGGGAGAGCCGCTTCTTACCCTGAATATATAGAATGCGTGGGTCAATAGATATTATGATAGAGGGGAGCAAAGAATATGACTATTTTTCCGGACGGATTTTTATGGGGGGGAGCTGTCGCGGCCAATCAAGTGGAAGGTGCCTATCGAGAAGGTGGGAAAGGGCTGACAACAGTAGACTTGCTGCCGATAGGAGAAGACAGATTTTCAATTATGCAAGGTAATCTTGATACACTTGAGCCAATTGAAGATTCCTATTACCCTTCACATGAGGCGATTGGTTTTTATCATACCTATAAAGAGGATATCGCTTTATTCGCAGAGATGGGGTTCAAGGCATTGCGGGTCTCCATTGCTTGGACCCGCATCTTCCCGCAGGGGGATGAAGAACAGCCGAATGAAGAAGGGTTGCAATTTTATGATGAGTTGTTTGATGAATTGCTAAAGTATGAGATCGAGCCAGTTGTTACGATGGCACATTTCGATGTGCCGGTCCATCTTGTAAAAACTTATGGAAGCTGGCGCAACCGCGAGCTTGTGAATTTTTTTGAAAGATATGCAGAAACCATATTTACAAGATACAAAGACAAAGTGAAGTACTGGATGACATTCAATGAAATCAATATGCTTCTGCATTTGCCGTTTGTCGGGGCTGGTCTGGTCTTTAATGAAGGTGATGACAAAAAGCAAACTCAATATCAAGCAGCTCATCATCAGCTGGTTGCTAGTGCATTGGCTGTAAAGCGATGCCACGAAATCATTCCGGAAGCAAAGATCGGCTGTATGCTGGCTGCTGGTACGACTTATCCTTATTCGGCAAATCCGGATGATTATCTGGATGCGATGGACCGAGATAGAGATTCCTTCTTCTTTATTGATGTGCAGGCACGAGGTGCTTATCCTGGATATGCGAAGCGCTTTTTCAAAGATAATGACATTGTCATCGAGATGGAACCTGGGGATGAAGAAATTTTGCGCCACACTGTCGATTACATCGGCTTCAGCTATTATGCAAGCCGTACTACCAGCACAGATCCGAAAGTGCTTGAGAAAACGACTTCCGGAAATGTATTTGGATCAGTCGAAAATCCGTATCTGCCGAAATCGGAGTGGGGCTGGACGATTGATCCGACAGGCTTCCGGATAACGGCAAATCAGCTTTATGACCGTTACCAAAAGCCATTGTTCGTGGTGGAAAATGGCTTGGGTGCAGTTGATGTAGTCAATGAAGAAGGAAAAGTTGAAGATACCTACCGGATCGACTATCTGCAAAAACATCTGGAGCAAATGGGCGAGGCAATAGAAGATGGTGTGGAGATACTTGGCTACACAAGCTGGGGACCGATCGATTTGGTCAGTGCGAGCACGGGGGAAATGAAGAAAAGATATGGTTATATCTATGTAGATAAAGATAATGAAGGAAATGGTTCCTTGAAAAGAATCAAAAAGAGCAGCTTTGATTGGTATAAGAAAGTCATTGAAACAAATGGCGCAAACTTGGATGCCTAAAAAACAGCACCTCACCGGACCATCCGGGAAGGTGCTGTTTCATTGTAATCAGCCTTTTTGTTTTGTCGGGCGAATGAGCAGTTCATTGACTGCAACATCATCCGGCTCGCTCAAAGCATAACGGACAGCTCGGGCAATGCTGTCGGGTGTGACAGCTGCATCCAATGTCTCACCCATGCTTTCACGGATTTCATCATCTGTGATGCTGTCCGGAAGTTCTGTTTTGATGGCTCCCGGGGAGATGATTGTCGTGCGGATATTGTTTTCTGCTTCCTCCTGACGCAAGCCTTCCGTGATGGCGCGTACAGCAAACTTAGTAGCAGAATAAACGGCTGATCCAGGATTTGTTTTATGTCCGGCTACAGAAGAAGTATTGATGATATGCCCTTGTTTTCGCTCGCGCATATGCGGAAGAACGGCAGCGATACCATACAGCACGCCTTTTATATTCACATCCACCATTGTATCCCACTCGGAAATCTGCTTTTTATGCAGGAAGGATAATGGCATGAGTCCGGCGTTGTTGAAGATGGCATCGATTTGACCATACGTATCAAGCGCGAGCTGTGCCAGTTGTTCGACTTCATCTTGATTGGTAACGTCCGTCACTTGATAGACAGCCTCTCCGCCATCCTTATTGATGGTATCTGCCAGCGCCAGCTCCTGCAAACGCTCTTCGCGGCGGGCGGCAAGGACGATTTTAGCACCGTGGCTTGCCAATTCTTTTGCAGTTGCTTCACCGATACCGCTGGAAGCACCAGTGATGATGACGACCTTATCTTGAATGTTTTCACTCATGATTGGTATGCTCCTTTTGATTGACTGATTTCCCTACTAATAACCTTTCTGGAAAATCTGAAACCTGAAAAAGAGCCTCCGAAGGGAGACTCTTGCTGATCAATCATCATCACCATCGTCATCATTGATGGATTCTTTTTCTGTATATGTCACTTCTCCGGACTCAGCATCCACGGTTACTTCGATTTCATCTCTATCGGTACGAAGCTCCACGTCGTACTCCAGTCTGCCGTCATCCTCATCTAGGTCGATGTCTGTCAGTGTAGCGCCTTTTTCTTGTGCCAAAGCTGTTTCAGCTGCTGTCTTGATGTCTATTTTTGGCTCTGTGACTTGGTTGCTGTCGTCGTCATCATCATTATCTTTCCGTGACTCGACAGAACCGTCATCTGCATTCACGCGCAGGTCATATTCCGCTTTATCTTCTTTTACGTCCACTTCATAATAAGCCTGCCCATCTCTTGCTGTATCAAGCTCTACGCTCGTGACAGTCCCAGTTTGCTCTTTGTTTGCATTATCGATTGCTTGATTCAGGTTTACTTTCGTATCAGTTGGCACTTTATCATCATCGGCGCTTACGTGATGGAAACCAAAACCCAACCCTGCCGCGATGGCAATTGCTAAACCGCTTGCTAGTAGATTCCTTCTTTTCATGTCATCCCATCTCCTTGTTCGTTGTTATGGTATTACTATATCCAACGGATCTTAGAGCAGCATGAAGTGAAAATTAGAAAACGCTGAGAAAAGGAAAAGACATTTCACAGATGACTTGTTTAATCTCCTGTACAAGGGGAATCGTCTCTAAGTCGAGACAATTCCTAAGGAGGCGTTATCAATCATGCAAAAGCAATTCGATTTACTTTATATAGACGGTGAATGGCGCAAAGGAAATAGTGAAGAGACGTTTGAAAATATCAATCCATATACAGGAGAAACATTGCTTACCATCCAAGGGGCAAATGAGGATGACGTGGATGAAGCTTATAAAGCGGCAGCAAGAGCACAGAAGCAATGGGCGCAGCAGCCGCCGCAAGTGAAGCGTGAGCTGATCGAGAAGGCGATTCAGATCATCGAGCGTGAAAAAGAGCTGTTCATCGAATGGCTGATCAAGGAAGCAGGCAGTACGTATCGGAAAGCTGTCGGTGAAATCGCCACTGCAGTCAATTTCATGAAAGAGGCTGCATCATATCCGAATCGCATGAAAGGGGAGGTATTCCTTTCCCATGTTCCCGGCAAAGTGAACAAGGTCTATCAGGAACCGCTCGGAGTAGTCGGAGTCATCAGTCCATGGAACTTCCCGCTTCATCTGACAATGCGCTCTGTTGCGGCCGCACTGGCGACAGGAAATGGTGTCGTGATCAAGCCTTCCAAGGATACAACAGTCACAGCTGGTTCACTTGTGGCAGCGTTGTTTGAGGAAGCTGGAGCTCCTAAAGGTTTGATCAATCTTGTCAGCGGTAAGAGCTCTGAAATCGGGGACAGCTTTGTCAAACACCCGACTCCGCGACTGATTTCCTTTACGGGATCCACTGGAGTCGGCAAGCATATCGCTTCCCTTGCTGCAGCTGAACTGAAAAGCACAGCACTGGAGCTGGGCGGCAATAACGTACTCATCGTGATGGAGGACGCCAATATCGATGCGGCGGTGGAATCCGCGGTTTATGGTAAGTTCTATCACCAAGGACAAGTTTGTATCGCGTTGAACCGTATCCTTGTTCAAGCATCTGTTGCAGAGGAATTCACGAGCAAGTTCGTTGCAAAAGTGAAAGAACTGCGATACGGTGACCCTGCAGATAAAAACACGCAAGTAGGACCGATTATAAATCAGCAGCAAGTGGAAAGCATAAAAGAGCAGCTGCAGCGCGCAGTCGATGCTGGGGCAAATGTCCTGACAGGCGGCAATTGGAATGGCAATGTACTGGAGCCTACTGTCGTCAATCAAGTGGACAACCAGTCTCCGCTTGCAGCCGAAGAAATATTCGGACCAATCGCACCGATCATTACATTCGAAACAGAAGATGAAGCAGTCGAAATGGCCAATGAGCATCCTTATGGTCTTTCCGGAGCTGTGCATTCCACAGTCGGACGTGGTGAACTGATCGCCAAACGGGTCGAAACAGGCATGATTCATGTGAATGACCAGAGCATTAATGACGAACCACAGGCGCCATTCGGCGGGGTGAAGCAGTCCGGTCTTGGCCGTTTCAATGGCAAATGGGCATTGGAAGAGTTCACCGAAACAAAATGGATCGGTGTCCAAAACGATCGCACGGATTATGACAACTTCTTAAAATAAACAGAGATGAGGGATTAAGATGAGCAAAGTATTTATTATTGGAGCAAACGGTAAAGTGGGAAAAAACTTAGTTAACGTATTGAATGAAAAGAATGAGCATGAAGTATCTGTAGGACTTCGCAAGGAAGAACAATTCGGATATTTCGAAGAAAAAGGCGTCAAACCAGTATTCTTGAACTTGGAGGATAACGTGGACGCGATCACAGACGCCATTCAAGGTTCTGATGTCGTTGTGTTCACAGCAGGATCTGGCGGCAGCACTGGAGCCGATAAGACTCTGGCGATCGATTTGGACGGAGCTGCGAAGTCGGTGAAAGCTGCCGAAAAGATTGGTGCCAAACAGTTCATCATGGTCAGTGCCATCCATGCTGACTCTCCAGAAGAGTGGAGTGAGAGCATGAAGCCATATTACATCGCGAAACATTACGCTGATCAAATCATTCAAGGCAGCGAACTGAATTATACCATCCTGCGTCCAGGCGGACTATCTGATGATGCGGGTACTGGTAAGGTCACGACCGACCCATCTGGATTCAAGACAACACAAATCCCGCGTGAAGATGTGGCACGTGCCATCGTTGCAGCAATCGGGAATGAGAAAGCAGAAGGAAAGATTGTCAGCTTGCTTGCTGGAGATACACCGGTAGAAGATATTTACTAAATGAATACAGATGAAAGAAGGCCGCTAAGTAGTAGCGGTCTTTTTTTTATCCCGGAATCATGTATAAGTCGATTGTAAAATAGTTCAAATAAACGAATCCTCCCCGCAATTATTCGCGTAGACTTACTAAATACAGTTTCTGGGAGGGTAAGTGTGAAAAGATTACTTTCTTTGATTTTACTAGTTGTGATATTAGCAGGATGCTCCATTGAAATAGAAGAGGCGGACGAAAGGAAAGATGGTTTCTCTTTTGAAAGGGTCAATGGAAAGGAAGAAAAAGATAGTGGGAGGTAACGGATGAAAGGGCATATAGAAAATAGACTCAAACAGCTCTGCTCCGGCGAATTACTTGCCGTTATCGGTTTTGCGATTGCCAGCGTGCTTGTGAATCATCATTATCCAAGTCTGAAGCTTTATTCACTTTTTTCGTTTTGGACAGCATTCCTTCTTATGGAATTCATATTATTACAAGGCACCATGTATTGGTATGCGAAACTCAAAAGGTTCAGGGACGAGAAGACGATCATCACGCCAGGAAATGTAATACGTAAATTAGTGAAACTAAGGAAGTTAAACTTACTGGTTATTGCCATTCCGCCTTTTGCTTTTATCTTTGATTTTGTACGCTTGCAGTCACCGCTTCCTTCAGGGGGGATATGGATAGCTGCATGTATTTATCTTTTCACTATTTTGGAATACATAAACTACTTCCATACACAGCTTTCCTACGATAACAAAGCTGATTTACTTTATCTGAAGCAGCATAAAGCATTGAAGCAAGCTAGCATGAAAAGAGACATCAATCGATTATTCCATAAAAACGTAAAAAAGAACCTCTGAGATTGAACTGCACCCAAAGAGCGACATTGACTTTTGGGGTGCGGTTCAGATAGAGGTTCTTTTACTTGATTACTTCCAAAGTTCGGAAAGCAGTGTATAGCTATTGCGACGTTTTTCTTGATCGTAAATATCCGCAGAAACAATCAGTTCATCAAACTGTGTCTTCGCATGGAAGGCTTCTAGTTCACTGGCTACTTTTTCTTTATCCCCAACGAAGGAATAAGTCAGCGTGTTGGTAACATGCAGTTTTTCCTGTTCGTTCCAAATATGATCCATGCTTTCAACCGGAGCGGTGGATGCACCGGAACGGCCGCGGATGATGCTTAGGAATTTCAGCTTCAATGTCGTGGACAGGAATTCGGCCTCTTCATTTGTATCCGCAACGATTCCATTGACTGTAACCATCGCATATGGTTTGTCCAGATAGGCGGATGGCTGGAATCGTTCGCGGTACAAACGCAGTGCATTATGCAATTCGCCTGGTGCGAAGTGGCTCGCAAATGCAAATGGTAACCCGAGCATTGCAGCAAGCTGGGCGCTGAATGTACTGGATCCTAAGAGATAAACAGGCACATGCGTCCCGTGTCCAGGATGCGCTTTGATCGGTGTATTGGCATCACCCAAGTATTGCAGCAACTCTTGGACATCTTCCGGGAAATTCTCAGCACTGGAATGCGCATCACGGCGTAAAGCGCGGCTTGTCATGAAGTCTGTACCAGGCGCACGTCCCAAACCGAGGTCGATGCGATCTGGGTACATCGTTGCCAATGTCCCGAATTGCTCCGCTATCACTAATGGAGAGTGGTTCGGCAGCATCACACCGCCAGAGCCGACACGGATGGTCGAGCTGTGGCCTGCAAGATAGCCAATCAATACACTAGTTGCAGAGCTGGCAATGCTCGGCATATTGTGATGTTCTGCAACCCAGTAACGGTTGTATCCAAGTTTTTCTGTATGCTGAATCAGCTTCTTGCTGTTCTCGAATGCCTCTTTTGGTGTTTGATTATCTGGTACTGGTGATAAGTCCAAGACTGATAGTGGTGTTTTGGTCATGATTCATACTTCCTTTCTGATTGGTCCTTCTTATTTATAATCGTAGCCGTTTTGTTTCAGAACGTCGGCTACTTTTCCGTATTCTTTATATCGTTCCGAATAGAAAGCGGCAATTCGTTCCGACCAAGGATGTGCTTTTGTTTCACCTGTGCGAGCTTGAATGGCTTCTTGCTGTTGTTTATCCATTGCTTCAACGGCTGCCTGCTGGTTTTGTACATATGTTTCTTTATGATAGAAAGCGTCCATTGGAATTCGCGGACTTTGCGGTGGCAGTGGATCGGCTGGATAGCCGATAGCTAGTCCAGAGATCGGGAAAGCAAGTTTCGGCAGCTCGAGCAGCTCTGAGATTTCAGCCGGGCTTCTGCGGACGCCGCCGATCGGGACGGTGCCGATTCCCATTGATTCTGCTGCGGCAACAGCAGTGCCAAGGGCGATACCGACATCGGTGGAGCCGACTAGTACAGCCTCGATGTTTTCCATCACTTCAAGTTTTTTATCATGCATATCCGTAATATGTTTGGCGCGACTGTAATCCATGCAGAAAACAAGGAAAGCTGCTGCGTCATCGATATGTTTTTGATTGCCGGAAAGCTCTGCTAATCGGCTTTTCCTCTCTTTGTCCGTCACGACGACAACTGAAACCTGCTGGCCATTGATCCAGTTAGGTGCGTGGATAGCTGCTCCCATGATTGCATCGAGTTGATCTGGTGTCAGTTTTTTATCTGTGAATGTCCGTACAGAACGGTGATTGTGCAATTGGTTGATAAAGTCGTTCATAATAGCCTCCCATTGGTCATGGTACTTACATGCTCTATGGAATATTATACGTAGGTAAAAGAATAGAAAGCAAAAGAACAGCTTACAAGCACAAAGCACGAGCGCTATGCTCGTGCTTTTTAGTTCAATCTTTATTCAATGTGAGCACTGTTTCGGCTGTCTCGTTCAATACATGGATTTGCTGGGTTGGTGTTTGCGGATAATAATAGCCATGCTCCATCATGTAGCTGAAGATGCGTTCATGCTGCTCGATATGTTCATGCAGCTTTGATTTCAAGTTGGTGCGCAGCTGTTCATTTCCCGTTTCATTTATAGCCTTCGCTGTGTTGATGATACCGGTTTTGACAGTGACCAGTAAATCAGTCACGATGACTTGATCTGTCACTTCCCGAGCTGATCCTAGTATTTCAATAAGCTTATCCATGCCGTTCCTCCTGATTCAGAAAATGCTGCAGCATATGGATATGACGTTTATCTGCATCTGCCTGAGCACTCAGCAGGGTTTTCAGTCCGTCATCCTTTGCCAAAAATCGCATACCTGAGGATTTTGTCAGCGAAAGACAAGCTGTATTCAGCAGCTCCATTGCTTCCATCGTTTCATGGATACCGGATTGATGCATATCAGATGTGCCCCCTCTTTTAACACTATTTTGTGAGAAACTGGCGGCTTTATTCATACATAAAATTGTTGCTCGGGGACAAGCTGAAATCAGATAAGGAGGATGGACGATGAGTGATAACCAGCAACTGGCCCCGCATGAAACGATGGAAGTCCATGAGCTGCTGAACTTCAAGACAACAGCAGTCATGAAGGCGAAGTTTTTGCAAGGTGTTGTATTCGATCAGAAAATCAAACAGCTGATGGAGAAAGATGTGGAAAACTCTGTGAGGCAAATTCGGGAATTGGAGAAGCTGTACAGTAAGTCGCAGCTTTTAAAGGAAGGTGAAGCAGATGCGTGATTTCTTAGATCCGGAAAACGCCAAAGGCATGCCAGATTTGATGGATTCCGCCATTTGTACAGAGATGCTCATCACGGCTAAGTCAGCAGTGAATAACTATGCAATCGCCATAACGGAGGCTGTGCATCCAGTGCTGCGGCAAACATTGATCCGTCATTTGGATGAAGCGATCGAGATGCAAGGTGCCATATCCGCTTTGATGGCACAGCATGACTGGCTGTTTCCAGCTGACCCGAATTCACAGTACCCATTTGATCGGAAAGCTGCCAATACCGCAATCGATGTCGTGAGTATGGATTTGTTCCCATATGATACAGACCGTTTAGGTATGTTCGCGACGCCGACCAATACCGAGTCGAAGGAGAATCAGCAATGAAGGCAGTGACGTATCAAGGAATAAAAGATGTACGTGTAAAAGAAGTGAAAGCACCTTCGATCAAAAAGCCGGATGATATCATTGTCAAACTGACAGCTACAGCGATTTGCGGTTCTGATCTGCATTTGATCCATGGCATGATTCCGAACATGCCGGAGAATTATATCATCGGTCATGAACCGATGGGAATTGTGGAAGAGGTCGGCCCAGAAGTGACAAAAGTGAAAAAGGGAGACCGTGTTGTCATTCCGTTCAATGTGAGCTGTGGGGAATGCTTCTTCTGTAAGCATGATTTGGAAAGCCAATGTGATAATAGCAATGACAATGGGCAAGTGGGAGCCTATTTTGGCTACTCTGATAATAACGGTGGTTATCCTGGCGGCCAAGCGGAATACATGCGGGTACCTTACGGAAACTTTGTGCCATTCAAAATCCCCGACAATTCGGAAGTGGCGGATGAACAGCTGATCATGCTTGCGGATGCAGGATCTACCGCTTTTTGGTCTGTGGACAATGGCGGTGTAAAACCTGGTGATACAGTGATCATTTTTGGATGTGGACCGGTTGGCTTGCTGGCACAGAAATTTGCCTGGCTGAAAGGAGCCAAACGAGTCATCGCAGTCGATTACATCGATTACCGGCTGGAGCATGCAAAACGTACCAACAACGTCGAAGTAGTCAATTTCGAGCAACATGAAAATACCGGGGAATATTTGAAGGAGATCACCAAAGGCGGAGCGGATGTTGTCATCGATGCTGTCGGCATGGATGGGAAAATGACACCGATGGAATTCATCGGCAGCGGACTGAAACTGCAAGGCGGCGCATTGGGTGCATTCGTCATGGCAGCTCAATGCGTGCGCAAGGGCGGCAATATCCAAGTGACCGGAGCATACGGAGGCCGTTATAATGCCTTTCCTTTCGGTGATATATTCCAGCGTAACGTCACCATTAAAAGCGGGCAGGCGCCTGTCATTCATACAATGCCATATTTGCATGGCTTGCTTCAGGAACGAAAGGTGGATCTAGCCGACATCATCACCCACATCCTTCCCCTTGAACAAGCGAAGGAAGGGTATGAAAAATTCGATACGAAAACCGATGGATGTATCAAGGTCATCTTGAAGCCGTAAAAGCATGACGGGATCCAAATCTTAATCCTGTTAAGATGCGGGTGGGTAAAGGCATTCAATGCAAAATCATTGAGTAAGTAAAAATAGTAAAAAAGAACTTTTCTATATCTGGGAACAAATGCCCCCGCATCTTCGTATGAAGGAAATAGATAAATTTGCGGAGGTGCGGCAATGGCGACTTACTATATCAAACAAAAGACATTCAGCTTCAAGGATAGCTTTTCGGTATTCGATGCAGATCAGCGGGAAGTTTATCGTGTTAAAAGCAAACTGTTTTCTTGGCAGAATAGATTGACGATCACGGATCTTGATGATCGGCCGCTGGCTGAGATCAAGCAGCAGCTGTCTTTTTTGAAGCCTAGATATATCATTGAAGAGAATGGCAAACCAGTGGCTGAGGTGACCAAAAACTTCACCTTCTTCAAAGCTAATTTCTCCATGAAGCCGCAAAACTGGAATTTGGATGGCGATGTTTGGGCGCATCAGTATACGCTGACGGATGAAAACGGGACGCTTATGCATGTGACGAAGAAGTGGTTCAGCTGGGGCGACACATATGAAATGCAAATAGAAGATGAATCCCATCTGCTGACGTATATTGCGGTGATGATTGTGTTGGATATGGTGTTGCATAACAATAACGGCGGCTTCGCATTTGACGGCGGCGGGGGAGAGTAAGAAAAGAGGCAGTGCATATGCGCTGCCTCTTTTGCTTTTATTGTGCCAGTTGCGGGACGTGCAGTCCCAAATGCATTCGGTCAACCAGCCGATTCAAGTGTTTCCGATACAGGAACATGACGAGCATGTGGATTGGTGCTTGCGTATATTTATAGACGATCCATGGCAAGGCAGGCAAATATTCATGGATGGCTACGATCATTTCCTGTTTGCCGGGTATTTGCCGGAATTCGATTCGTCCATTCTGTGCTTCTTTTACATTCGCGAACAAGCCGCCGGTGATGTAATAAAGGGCACGGTGCTCGGTGCTTCTTTCCTTGGCGTAGGACAGAATCAGCAGCGGCTTTTGCATGAACCTCAGATAGATTTTGCAGTTAAGATTCTCATCGACTTCAGTTCGCACAGCAGGACGCAGTGATTCGGCTACCCAGGTCATATAATGTTTGGCTGCCCAATCCGCGTCTTTCCCAGCAGGAAGCTGCATCCGCTGTACAGAGCGGACATCTTGGCGCGTAGGGAGTGAAGGAAGCTTCGACTTTTTGCTTTGGCTGCCGGAGGCTTTGTTTTTTTCTTCTTCCTCCAGTGCTGATCTGGCGGCTTCGTCAAAAGTGATTTTGCCATTGCTGATACCTTCGACGTAATGGGATTTTTGTGCAACCATCGGATGCGACAAGCTCTCGATCAACGGATAAACTGTCGCTTTTGGCATGCCGCTTATGAGTTTCACCCACAGACGGGAAAGTTTCACAGTCGGGAATGGGACATTGAAGCTGCGGAGTTTCCTGCCCATGACACCGGCGAGATGTTCGAGCATTTCCTTATACGTCATGACCTCAGGACCTCCGACATCGATTGCTTTATCGGTAACGTCTTTGTTGCCGACGCTTTTTTGCAGAGCAGTCAGTACATCCGCAAGTGCAATCGGATGTGTCTTTGTTTTTGTCCAGCTTGGTAAGACCATGACAGGCAGCCGTTTGACCAGCTTTTCGGCTATCGGGAAAGATGAACCTTTGGGGCCGACGATCAGTCCGGCTCTTACTGTCGTGACAGGCACGCCGTATGAACCAAGGATCTTTTCCACTTCCAACCGGCTGCGAAGGTGGCGGGATAGTTTTTGTTCAGGCGGTATGATGCCGCTCAGGTAGACGATCTGTTTCACCCCGTTTTTCTTGGCGGCCTGGGCGAAGTTATCGGCTAAAATGACATCCATATCCTCGAATCGTGCTTGTGTGAGTTTGGCTGAAGGGCTCATGGAATGAACAAGGTAGACGGCGATATCCGCTCCTTGTAATCCTTTCTCCGTATCGATTTGTGAAAACAAATCACATGACCGCCACGTCACTTGTTCGGTGTTTTCGCGCTTATCACCGCTCCTTGATAGCGCAATGATGTCGAAGCGCTGTTTCAACTTATCCAAAAGGTGGCTGCCTATGTAGCCGCTGGCGCCTGTCAGGGCGACGACCGGTCTTTTTTTCTGTTCTGTTTGCATCGTTATAACGCTCCTGTCTGCTTCGGTTCTTGTATCTAATCGTACCCTTCTTTAAGGGGGCTGTAACACAAAAAACCTTCTCTGGAGAGAGAAGGTCAATTTGGTGCGGGTTTGGCAATATTTTGTGTTGAATGAAGCTGTGCCAAAGCCGCTTGCAGCTGGTTGAGCTCTTGCTGCACATCAAGCTCGTCGTATCTTTCAATTGGAATAGGCTGTTGGCTATTGAGACTCGTCATGACACCGCCCAGCTGATTTTGAATTGCATCATATTGCCCTTCTGTCAGCTTATCTTTTTGTTTGCGCAAGCTCATGAGCAGGTAGCCTGCATGCTGGGCGTGCATGATGGCAGGCCATAGAATCTCTGCACGCTGCTGGGAAGCTGAAAAATCACCAAGACTTCTTTCATATGCTGCACGCAATTCGAGCAGACTGTTCAGCAGTTTCTTGGTTTGTTTCTTTTCGTGTTCCCCGGCTTGGATGGCGCGGAGCAGCTGCTGCATGCGCAGGATCGTTTCCTTCAGAATAACTGGAAGAAAGCGAGTATGGATGCCTCGCCATAATAGCAGCACAGCTATGATAGCAATCAAGCTGCCGACAATGGTATCCACGACTCTTGCTGTTACAAAGTAACTAACAGTATTGCCGGGATTCATTGTTTCTACTAAAACGAGAACAAGAGGTGCGATGAACATATTGGCAAATACATAGTTGCGGACAATCACCAGTTCCACACTTAGCTGCAGCAAACCGACGATAAGGATCAGATAAATGCCGGATGGCTCCAGTGACAATATCAGCCCGCCGATCAAGGTACCGACGATGGTGCCCAGGGACCGCTGAATCGCACGGTGGATGGTCAGGGTAGTGTTGGCGCCGATCAGTACAGCGGCACAAGCGACCGGTACCCAGTAAGGCCTATTAAAGCCTAGCCAATGAGCCAGCAGCGAAGCAATCATAATGAAGAGCCCATAGAACAAAGCATGCCGCACAGTGATATTCGTACGGGAAATGCCGTTAAGCAGCACATTCCATGAAGATTCCGTATCGACTTGGATGCGACTTTCTGCTTTTGGCTGCGAGGCTAGCTGATACGCTTCTTCCAATTCGGTCTGCAGCATTTTTATTACTGGCTGTTCGGATGCTGAATGTGCCGGCCAATTGCCTTTTGCATCCTCAAGCGCCTCGATAACGGCATTGAGCTGATCTTCAAGAGGTTTTCTTATGTCTGCGGAAATAGTACTGTTTTTAAGCTGGGTAAGCGTTTGGAATATATCTGCTGCCAGTTCGTGCAGACGAAATGCTGACGGCTGCCTTTTGGATGCGTAGATGATCTTGTCGGCTTGCTTTAGTGTCAGCACAGTGAGATGCTGCATCTGGTAAAACGATGGGGTGCCGATGGACTGCAGCATCGCCATGAGCTGACGGTATGATTTGATAAGGATTTGCTTATCGGTGCTTTTTTTCGCCCAAAGCCAGCTTGACATGGCAAGCAGCCAAGACAATGCTCCGCCCAGCAACACATATAATCCTCTCTCCCAAGCACTATGCGGGTCTGTTGGCAGTCCTGTAGCCATGCAGAAAATCAAGACAAAGAACATTGGACCCGGAATGAGAAGCTGTAATGTGTTCAAGACATAAAAAGCGATGACGCCGATGATGCCTGCAACGATGGAGAGTAATATCATATAAGGTGCAAGCAGGCTTCCGAGCACCATCGCAGCTGCAAGGCACAGTGCAACCGCGGCAAGTTTCTTTGCCCGCTGCTTATATGTTTCTGCTCCAATATAAATGAATGTGAAAGCCCCAAGCGCAGCTGAAAATCCGTGGATGATGTCACCCAGGAGAAATCCGATCAATATCGGCAAACAGGTTGCCAGACCTGATCCGATCGCTCGGTTCCAAGGGTAAGCTGCGGATCTGACACGCAATGCATCCCGTAAACTGAGCCGGGATGGCGCCTGTGGCAAATGATATTCTTTCAAGTGTAATCCCTTCTTTTCTTTCCGTGATACCCATAAAAAAAGGCCATAATCAGAACTATTATATTGTAATCCAATTCACAAACTAATTCAAACGCATGAAGTAAATAGGAAGGAACTTGCTCATGGAATACCTGTAATCAATTGTGTTGCAAGGCATCCATTTTTACATTTTAATGTTATGATGATATGTGAAACATATAATCTATTATTTCTGAAATAAAGGAGAGATAGTGAGATGGCAAAGAAAAAATCCGCAGGCAATACATCACAGGCTGCTTCCAAAGCATCCAAGGTCATTGTTTGGGTAGTCCTGGCGATTGTCCTTTTGGTTGTAGCGTTGGTCTTGATTAATTCTTATTCAGGAAGCAAAGATGCACAGGATATCAGCTACAGCGATCAGCCATTCCTCGGTGATGAAAATGCCCCGGTTAAAATAATCGAATTCGGTGATTACAAATGCATCCACTGCCAGGAGTTCGAGCATAATAACTTCCCGGTGATCGACCAGGAACTGATTGAGACTGGTAAAGCTAGCTTCTACTTCATGAACATGCCGATCATCAATGACGATTCAAAGAAGGCTGCCCGCTTCAGTGAGGCTGTTTATCAAGTACTTGGCGATGACGGTTTCTGGAAGTTCCATGAAGTGCTCTTTGCAGAAGATTTGAATACTAGCTTCACGGATGACTTCTTGATGGACAAGCTGCGCTCTGTTGTCAGCGCTGAAGAGGCAGAAGAAGTGCTGCAAGTGTATCAGGATAATGGCACCGACAAAGCTGTTTCCACAGACACAAAACTTGCAGATGATCTTGGTGTCAAAGGTACGCCTACCATCTTCGTCAATGGTAAATTGTTTGAAGGTCAGGATATGAATGACTTGATCGAGATGGTGGATGAGGAAACGCAGGAGGCAAACTGATGAATAAGAGTTTGTTCTTAGGCTGGGTTACAGCAGTCATCGCGATGCTTGGGAGTCTTTATTTCAGTGAAATCATGAAGTTCGTCCCTTGTACGATGTGCTGGTATCAGAGAATCCTGATGTATCCGCTGGCTATCATTCTCGGAATAGCATTCTATAAGAATGATGTGCGCATTTATAAATATGTGCTGCCGCTCAGTATCCTGGGAGTATTGATCTCTGGATATCATTATTTGCATCAGAAAGTGCCAGCATTGAAGGGTGCAAGTCTTTGCTCCGGGGGCGTGCCGTGTTCTGGACATTATATTAACTGGCTTGGATTCATAACAATTCCGTTGCTGGCATTCACTGCTTTCGTGATCATTACAGTCTGCATGTTCGTTTTGCGGAAAAAACAAGCATAAAAAAAGCATCTGCCGTTCATGGCAGATGCTTTTATTCATAAAATGGTGATTTGCAAGAGGGAGGGAATGAGCAAACCGGCCCAGACCAGTGTCATGGCAGCAGCCATGATCATACCGATTGTCGAGAAGGTACCTTCTTGCTCGCCATATTCCATTGCTTTGTTCGTTCCGACACCATGAGCACCCATACCAAGTGCCAAGCCTCGGGCAACAGGGGATTTCAGCGCCATCAGCCGGATGACGTAAGGACCGATGATGCCGCCTGTGACACCTGTGACGATGACAAAGACAGTTGTCAATGTCGGCAAGCCGCCGATCGTTTTGGATACTTCGATTGCGATGGGAGTTGTGATGGATCTTGGCAGGATACTGATCAGTAAATCACCGTTGAAACGCATCACAAGACTTAACAGCAGCGAAGAACCGATGGCAACAAGCGTACCAGCTGCAATGCTCGCCAAAATGATCATGATGTTTTTTCGCAGCAAGGGAGCGTGTTTATAAATGGGAATTGCAAAAGCGACAGTTGCTGGTCCGAGCATATGTGTCCATACGCTGGAAGATAAAGCATAATCGCTCGGATCCAAATGGGATGATTGAATGATGCCGATCAAGATAAGGGGACACAGCAGCAATGGGTGAAAGAAAGGCAGCGGCCATTTTTTATACACGACTTTTGAAAAGCGGTATATGACATACGTTACGATGGTGCCTATCAATATGGTAAGTGCAGTCGTCATGAAGTGTGTCCTCCTTTCCTTTTTCGTTTGTAAAGCTTCTCAGCAGTGAACCCGGTAGCGGCCATCACGATGAATGTACTGATCAGGATCAGTAGAACGGTCTCAAGTCCTTGCCAGTTCAATATCTCTTTGTAATTCAATATGCCGACAGCAGAAGGGACAAAGAAAAGCAGAAGTTCAGCCAAAAGCCAGCCTCCTGCTTTTTCGATCCACTCCAGTTTGATGATGCCTGCAAACAAGCTTAGTAATAACAAGACCAGACCTACAATTGAGCCTGGTACTGGAAGAGATAATATATGTGCTAAGCCGACACCGGCAAAATAAAATACGTGAATGATCGCTAGCTGAGAAAGCATGGTAATCGTTTTGCGTACCATATTTCTTCCTCCTAGATTAAATTATCGGTAACTTTATTTGATAATTTAATCATACTGCGGTCTCGCGTATTCGTAAAATACATATATTTTATATTGTGTATAACTTTTAGTTATATCAACTTAAAGGAAAAATTCGATGAACCTTCTTCCAGCATAGGAGATATATCTGTCTTTCTTTGTTATGATTGCTAAATTCCATGGGATGGAAGGTGTTAAATCGATGATACGAATGTCGGCATTGTAAGTGCGGTTGCAAATCGACTCTGGAAGCAGGCTGACGCCGAGGTTTGCTGCCACCATTTCACTGATGAAATCCCATTGTGCACTCTTGAACAGGATATGAGGCTCAAAGCCTTCTTCGATGCAGCGTTTCCGCATGATATCGTGCAAAGCAAATTCCTCATTATAAAAGATGAAATCCTCATTTTTCAATTCTTTGAGCTCAACCAGCTCCCGATCGGCCAGCGGATGTTCGCGGTGGACCATCAGCTTCATATCTTCTTCTACGATTGGATAATAATTGAACTCTGCTTCATCAAGCGGAAGAACGGCTACTCCAAGTTCGAATTCCCCTTCATCCACTGCTTTCACAACGCGGGCAGCCCCGTATTCGGTAATATTGATCGTAACATTCGGATAGGTCTGGTGAAAGCGAGCCATCACTTTAGGGAAGAACAGGCTGCCGATGATCGGCGGAATACCAATGGTGACAGCGCCTTGCTTCAAATCGGTAAGATCCTGCAGCGTTGTCTGCATTTCATCCAATTGGGAAAGCACCTGCTGAGCATACGTATGTACAATCTTTCCGGCATCAGTCAATGTAGTGGCTTTGTTTGTACGATTAAACAATGTGATGCCCAATTCCTCTTCCAAGCTCTTGATAGTCTTGCTGAGAGCCGGTTGGGAGACATGCAAGCTTTCGGCTGCTTTTGTGAGCCTTTTTTGTTTGACGATTTCCACCAAATAGCGCAGCTGTCGTAGTTCCATAAACATACCGTCCTTTCTTATCTATCAGTATACCCATTTCACGGGGAATGAGAAATGCTATAATACAAGCATTAACAAGTAGAAGGAGTCCTTTTGATGGGATATGAAATAAAATCATTAACTGCTGATGAGGCGTATGCGGTCCTGCATTGGCAGTATGAACCTCCTTATGATCTGTATAACCTTACCTACACAGAGGGTGCCGTCATGATGCTCATGGTAGGTGACTATTATGGCGTATACGAAAATGGGCATTTACTTGGGTATTTTTGTGTTGGGGAAGATGCACAGGTGCCGGGCGGGGATTATAGTGACACATCGTTTGTGGATATTGGTATTGGTATGGCGCCCGGGAAGACAGGACAAGGAAGAGGATTGCCGTTTTTTGATGAAATTCAAAAGTGGATCAAGAAGAATGTCGCAAGAAATCACTTCCGCCTTACTGTGGCGGCATTCAACGAACGTGCTGTCCGTTTGTATGAAAAGTCAGGGTTCCGGCAAATCGATCGTTTTGAACGGGAATCGGACGGTTTATTGTTTTTGATCATGGTAAAGAGCCCATGCTGAGCATGGGCTCCTATTATATTAACGCACCTTCTGGATCATAAGCTGATATATCGATATCAGTTTCTTGACCTGCTATCAGCTTGGTGAGCTGGGAGGCTACAAACGGGCCCATCGTAAGACCTGATGCACCGAGTCCATTCATTACAAACAGATTTTGATGGTTTGGCATGCGGCCGAACACCGGCAGGAAACCAGGTGTAAAGGGACGGAAGCCTACTCTTGTCTCCGTCAATCCTGCCTCGGTCAGTCCTGGGGCAATTCCTATTGCTTTTGACAATACTTCATGCACGCCTCCGGCTGTGATGTTTGTATCCATATCAGTATCATTTTCATGCGTGGCACCAGCTACAACTCGACCGTCAGGGAAAGTGAGCAGATACTGGTCATTTGGGGGCATGACCACAGGCCAATTTTCTGTTTTGGTATCCTGCAGCTGTAAATGGCAGATTTGTGCTTTTTGGAAGCTGACTTGCAGGGAATAACCTAATGGCTCCAACAGCGACTTTGCCCAAGCGCCAGCTGTGACGACGACTTGATCGGGATGGAATTCCTCCTTACCGGCTGTGACGGCAATTTGGCCTGTCTTCATGGAAAGGCGAGCTTCGGCTGTTATGAAGCGGGCATTGTATTTCTTAGCGGCCCGGTGCAAGCTGTTGCGCAATGCCCGGCCGTCGACACGAGCAGCTCCGCTTACATGTACCGCACCGTACCCCGGTGCAAGCAAAGGGAAAAGCTGGCGCGCCTTGTGTTCATCCAGCAAGGTGATTTCACCGATTTCCGGTGCATCTGCTTTTCGTTTTTCTGCTCGCTTTTGCATAGCATCTAGCTTCTTTGCATCTTGATGCAAACTTAAGGCGCCTACCCGGGCATATCCTGTTTCTTCTTCGCCATCGAGACGCAGCTCTTCGATTATTTCTGGATAATAACGGGCACCGCCTTTGGCAAGCTGATACCAATCTTTATTCCGCCGTTGTGACAGCCACGGACATACAATCCCGGCTGCTGCATCTGTTGCTTGCCCCGTGTCGAAGCGATCGATCACGGTTACCTGCATGCCTGCTTTGGCCAGTTTATAAGCAGTGACCGATCCCGCTATTCCTGCTCCTATGATTGCAATATGCATGTTGAACATCCTTTTCTTCATTTAGCTACAATATACCATAGCATATTCACACTTTTTTCAGTATTATATTCGAATGATATATCGTAGTGAGATGGCAATTGAACAAAAATGGCACTGAGGAATATGTGCGTTGTACCAAACATAGCATTTCTTATTTTATAAACAACTACATATTAGTGGCTGATATGACAATGGTGTATCCGTTTACGGTTTCTCAATTCTTTGTTTTCAGATAAAATGGAATCACATCATTAAATTACTGGAGGAGTGACAGAATTGGATAAGAAAGAGATAGAAATATTAGAGCTATTAGAAAAAAACGGCAGGATGGATGTACATACGATAGCGCGTATGGTGGAGCTTTCCGCGGAAGAAGTGGAAACAGCCATCACTAAATTCGAGGAAATGCAAATTGTCCATGGTTATTCCACATTGATAGATTGGGCTGAGGTACGCGGTCATGAGGGTGTGACTGCCATGATCGATGTCAAAGTGACACCGATACGCGGTAAAGGATTCGATGATGTGGCCGAGCGGATTTACCGATTTCCGGAAGTAAAAGCTGTCTATCTGATGTCTGGTGCTTATGATCTGTCCGTTTCGGTGGAAGGAAAAACGATGTCCCAAGTGGCGCGGTTTGTCTCCGAGAAGCTGTCCACTTTGGATACTGTCATTTCGACGACAACACACTTCATCCTGAAAAAATATAAACATGATGGCATCATCTTCGGTGAGGATGACGAAAATGATCGCAGAATGCCGGTGACTCCATGAGTTCCGATACAAGCCGTTTTATTGCGGAACATGTTGATGCATTGAAGCCATCAGGAATCCGCCGCTTTTTCGATTTGGCATCGACAATGGAAAATGTCATTTCTCTTGGTGTCGGTGAACCGGATTTCGTAACACCATGGAATGTCATTGAAGCAAGCTATCACTCGCTCGAGCAGGGGTATACTGCGTACACGGCCAATGCAGGTCTGTTGGAGCTGCGTGAATTGATAGCTGAATATCTTAAAACAACTTATTCCGTATCTTATCGCCCAGCGGACGAGGTGATTGTGACGGTCGGGGCCAGCCAAGCCATCGACATTGCACTTCGGGCTATCTTGAATCCAGGGGATGAAGTCATCATCGTCGAGCCATGTTTCGTGGCCTATGCCTCCGCGGTGAGCCTGGCAGGCGGTATACCGGTATCAGTCGGGACAAAATCGAAAAACGGTTTCAAGCTGCAGCCAGAAGAACTGGAGAGTGCCCTTACGTCAAAAACGAAGGCCATCATCTTGTGCAATCCGAATAACCCGACAGGAACCATGCTGAATCGGGAGGAGCTGCTGCCGATTGCGGAGCTTGTGGAAGCACATGACTTGGTCGTCCTTTCTGATGAGATTTATGCTGAGCTAAGTTATGATGCTGATTATGTCAGTTTCGCAAGCTTGCCGAATATGCAGGAACGTACCGTCCTTATATCCGGATTTTCGAAATCGTTTGCGATGACAGGCTGGAGGCTCGGTTATGCTGCAGGTCCTGCCGAACTGATCCAAGCGATGACCAAGATCCATCAGTATACAATCATGTGTGCGCCGACGATGGCACAATATGGTGCTGTCGAAGCGCTGCGCAGCGGAGCTGCAAGTGTGGAGCATATGAGGAAGAGCTATCGTCAGCGTCGGAATTTCGTTACAACAGCTTTCGAGGAAATGGGCTTGATGACGAACAGACCAGGCGGAGCTTTTTATATTTTCCCATCCATCAAAGAAACCGGGATGACTTCCGAAGCTTTTGCCGAAGCATTGTTGATGGAAGAAAAGGTTGCCGTCGTACCTGGAAGTGTGTTCGGGGAGAGTGGAGAAGGTTATATCCGCTGTTCGTATGCAACTTCGATGAAACAGCTGACAGAAGCGATGAAGAGAATAAAGCGGTTTGTTGAAAAACAGCTTGCATAAGAAAAACCCTCTCAAATGATGAGAGGGTTTTCGCTTATTCATTCAATAGTAGTCTATCCCGACCGAATTGGAACCAGTCTTTAACAGCTTGTTTCTGATCCTTGTCAAGACTAGTCAATCCTTTTTCTGATTCTGCTGCGAATACAGCATCACCATATAGTTTGCCAAGTTCATGAACATGGTCATTATGACGCTGGAAAATGGTGAAGTTCAATGGGTCGTTTTCGGTAGCATTTTCATTGCTGACGACAACGATTCCCTCAACCAATCTTGTCATGATCGGTGAGCCGCCGACGAATTTTTGGATGCCTTGCGGGTCTGATGGGACGGACTTTGCAGCAAAGTCTCTTTCTGGTTTCAATACTAGTGCTGATATTTTTGCCATGAGGGCTCTCTCCTTCGAATGCTTTTATTCCATTAAAGCATAATAGGATGCGCTTCGCTATTACTCTGCTTTTGTCGGAACCCAGCCTTTTGTTTGCAAAACAATATTCCAAAGCGTATCTGTAAGACCATGATGATCTGCGCGGGCAGGATCGATCAAGCTGATGATTTCATCTTCGCGTCCTTCTTTCAGCTTCGTTGCGAATTCAGGATCGATCAGCATTTCACGTCCCAGAGCAATCAGTGGTACACCAGTTGCTTTTGCTGCAGCTACATCGTCAGCAGTATATAAGGATCCAACACCGATCAATGGAATCCGTCCATTGATCCGCTCTTGGATCAAGTCGATGCGTTTCGCATTCGTATCAGCACCGCGGCGGGCAGTGGAATGGAAGTCCATCAACGATACATGCAGATAATCCAACGGTTTTTCTACAAGGGCATCAATTAGCTCGAATGTTTCTTTCATCGTCAAACCAGGCGTTTCCGGTTCTTCAGGAGAGAAGCGGTAACCGACGATGAAGTCTTTGGATCCGTGCTTTTCTACCGTTTCGTTTACTTTATCGATGATAGCCAATGGGAAACGCAAGCGCTCGCCCCACTCATCATCACGACGATTGGAGAACGGAGAGAAGAACTGCTGAATGATATAGCCGTTTGCGCCATGGATTTCGACACCGTCAAAACCAGCTTCGATTGCACGGCGAGTCGCTTCACCGAAATCTTCGACGATTTGCTGTACTTCTGCAGTTTCCAATGCACGTGGTGTAGCAGCGCCTTCTTTCTCGACAGCGCTTGGAGCAACGATATCCCCATTAGGGACTAGATCAGCAACGGCTTCCCGTCCGCCGTGATGCAGCTGGATGATTGCTTTTGCTCCTTCAGCTTTGATCACGTCCACCTGTTTTTTCAGTCCAGGAATATCTGTATCATGAGCGATGGAAGGCTGACCTGGGAAAGCTTTTCCGCTATCGGATACGTTGGACGCAGCCGTGATCACCAAGCCGATATCCTTGGAACGCTGTGCGATATATGGAAGTTCCTGATCTGAAATCGTACCATCAGGATTGGAAGAGTAATGTGTCATCGGAGCGAGTACGAAGCGGTTTTTCAACGTAACGCCATTTGGTAAAGTCAAACTCTCGAAAAGAGAAGCGTATTTTTCATTCATGGGAAATATTCCTCCTTTATATGGACTTTATTCTAGTGCCTTGTGAAAAAGGTAGCAAACAAAATGCTCATTCGTAAGTGAGTTATTTTTTGTAACAGGTCTGTCTGCAAATATGACGGGTAACATGCTATACTGTTGGAACAACACAGACAGGAGCAACGATAGTATGCTGAACAAATACGATTATTATTATGGTGCCTTTCTCTCCAAGCTCGTATCCATGCAGATAGTGCCGGCGCTGATCGAGGAAAGCAAGGAGAGGCGGGTATATCAGCTGGAGACAAATTCGAACCGGGTGAAAGTGTATTCCAAATATGCGACAAGTGCGACCAGTACATGGAATTTCCGCTTTTCAGAAGAAGAAAGAACACGGCTGCTGCAATGGTCGGATGAAGAACGGAAGCAGCTCTTTGTATTGATTTGCAGTAAAAAAGACTTGCTGGGCGGCGAGATTGCCATTTTGACATTCGACCAGCTGCTGGCTTGTATGGATGTCCGGGAAAAATACAAGGAAGCAAGCTTGAGGGTGGCCATAAAGAAAAGGAAGCACAGTCCTTTCCTTTATGCATATGGCACTTCCCGAAGCTTGGACGACGCCTTGCCGGTCACGCGTAATTTTGCGGATTTATTATTGCATACATCGATACCTGAGCCAGTATAAAGAAATGTATAGCAAAAAATAGCTATACATTTTTTCTATATAGGAAAGAAAGCGGATTCAAAAAGTTACACAAAGGACTAAATATCTATTACAATATCGATATGCATAATAAAAGGAGATAGCTTATGGGGAAATCCTTTTCTGTCCAAAAGGTACTGAATAATAATGTACTCATTGCTGAAAATGAAGCTGCGAAAGAAGTTGTGCTGATCGGTAAAGGAGTTGGTTTCGGAAAAAAAGAAGGCAGCAGACTGGAAGAAGGCGCATTTGAGAAGCTGTTTGTCCTGCAAGATGAAAAGGAACAAACTAGCTACAAACAAATGCTGGATCATATCGATGAAGAGCTTGTAGCAGTGATGAATGATGTGATTCATTTAATAGCGGAACGGATGGAGCATCCGCTGAATGAGCATATTCACGTTGGTTTGACAGATCATTTGGCTTTTGCGATGAAAAGGCTCGATCAAGGCTTGGACATCAAGAACCCATTCGCTGTCGAAACGAAATTCATCTATCCAAAGGAATATACTGTGGCAAGTGAGGCAGTTTCCGTATTGAACGAACGTCTCGGAATCGAGCTTCCGGAGGGGGAAGTCGGTTTCATAGCCTTGCATATTCACAGTGCCTGTATCAATCAGCCGGTTGGGGAGTTGAGTCAGTATACAAGGCTCATCGCGCAGATGTTCCAGGTTATCGAAAAAAGTCTTGCCATTACAGTCGATCGGGAAAGCATCAATTATATCAGGCTTGTCCGTCATTTCCGTTTTGCAATCGATCGGATAAAGCGGGGTGAGGAAGTCCGTGAGCCGGATAAGATCACGACTCTCTTGAAAAATGAGTATCCGCTGTGCTATAATACTGCATGGAAGCTAGTCAAAATATTACAGCAAACGTTAAAACGTCCAGTGCAAGAAGCGGAGACGGTCTATCTCACTTTGCATCTGTACCGTTTAACCAATAAATTATAATGTGCATTGCATTTATACGTGTAACTGCTCAGATCAGGCATGAGGATAAAAGGATGCGCAAAAAGAATATCATTCTTTTTGTGTCAACTTCTTTATCGCTCATGTCTTTTTTATTGACTATATTGTAACCGTTATCACATAGCGTGATAGGAGGCTTGAAAAGATGAAAAATGCTTTTGGGGTTTTGCAGAAAATCGGACGGGCGCTTATGCTGCCTGTTGCAATCCTTCCGGCTGCCGGTATTTTGCTTGCGCTTGGGGATGCATTGCAGAATCCGGATCTCATGGGGAATATCGGCTTTTTGAATAGTGCTTTAATACAGCAGATTGCCTCTGTCATGCAAAGTGCCGGGGATATTGTATTTGCCAATCTGCCGCTATTATTTGCTGTTGGTGTTGCCATCGGGCTCTCGAATGGGGATGGTGTAGCGGGTATTGCTGCCATCATCGGCTATCTGATCATGAATGTGACGATGAGTGCGGTCCTCATCGCTAATGGCAGCATACCGGAAGATGCTGTGGAACAAGCGGAATTCCTTGCCGGGAATAATCCGGCGTATACATCGATGATTGGAATCCCGACACTTGCTACAGGAGTGTTCGGCGGAATCATCGTCGGTGTGCTGGCAGCTATTATGTTCAATAAGTTTTACAAAGTAGAGTTACCGCAGTATTTGGGTTTTTTCGCAGGTAAACGTTTTGTTCCAATCGTGACATCTCTTGCAGCATTAGTGCTTGGTCTGGTGATGCTTGTCATCTGGCCGCCGATCCAGCATGCACTGAATAGCTTCTCGAGCGGCCTGTTATCTTCCAATATGACGCTCACAGCATTCGTTTTTGGTGTCATCGAGCGGGCACTGATTCCGTTCGGACTGCATCACATCTTTTATTCGCCGTTCTGGTATGAATTTTTCAGCTATACAAATTCGGCTGGTGAATTGATTCGTGGTGATCAGCGCATCTTCATGGAACAAATCAGGGACGGAGCAGAGCTGACAGCAGGTACATTCATGACTGGCAGATATCCGTTCATGATGTTCGGTTTACCGGCGGCTGCTTTGGCCATCTATCATGAAGCAAGTCCCAAAAGGAAGAAAGTTGTTGCCGGATTGATGGGGTCGGCTGCTCTGACATCCTTCCTGACAGGAATCACCGAGCCGCTTGATTTCTCTTTCTTGTTCGTTGCGCCTTTATTATACGCTGTGCACTGTGTGTTTGCCGGCCTTTCTTATATGACGATGTACATACTGGATATCAAAGTAGGAATGACCTTCTCCGGTGGTTTCATTGATTTCTTCCTGTACGGAATCCTGCCGAATCGAACCGATTGGTGGCTGGTCATTCCAGTCGGACTGGCATTTGCGGTCATCTACTATTTCGGATTCCGATTTGCCATTCGCAAATTCAATTTGATGACGCCAGGGCGCGAAAAGGAAATGGCGGAAGATACAAACGAAGCCAATGTGCAGACTGGGGGATTGGCGTATCACGTACTTGATGCAATGGGCAACAAAGATAATATCAAATATTTGGACGCTTGCTTAACGCGTCTCCGTGTCACAGTGAATGATAAAAACAAAGTCGACAAAAAAGCACTGGAGAAACTAGGTGCAGCGGGTGTGCTGGAGGTAGGCAACAATATGCAAGCCATCTTTGGGCCAAGATCCGAAGGGCTGAAAGAGCAAATGCGTGATATCATGAACGGCAGAATTCCGAGAGCACAGGCTATACTCGCTGCAGAATCCGGTGATTTGGTGGAAGATGCTGCATCAGACTTCCTTCAGGACGATCCAAGAGCGCAACCGTTTGTGATGCCTATGTCTGGTACACTCCATTCTCTGGAGGGTGTGCCGGATTTGGTCTTCTCGGAAAAGCTGATGGGAGATGGTTTTGCAATCGAACCTACCGATGGAACAGTTGTTTCACCGATTAACGGAGAAGTCATCCACATCTTCCCGACCAAGCACGCGATTGGATTACAAGCAGACGATGGTCGTGAAATATTGATTCATATCGGTTTGGAAACAGTGAACTTGAAAGGCAAAGGTTTTCAGGTTTTCGTGAAGGAAGGAGACCGGGTGACTATGGGGCAAAAGTTGATAGAAGCAGATCTTACAATAATAGCAGCCAATGTCCCCTCGTTGCTATCGCCGATTATATTCACAAACCTCCATGCTGCGGAAAAAGTGGTTTTTCAAGAAGGAGAGCGAGTTGAAATGGAACAGGGAGGTAAAATCACAGTAACATTGTTTTAAGAAAATAGTTCGCCAGTAAAACAAGGCAGCCGTCTGATTAATGGACAGCTGCCTTTGTTCATTTGTATTGCTTGAACCATTGTTTCCATTTGTCCTTGCCTGATTTCAGCAAAGATTCCGTTGTCTTATCGTACTTTTGCTTCTGATATTCCATGTAGCTTGCAGATGCGATCAGCAATAAGCCAGCTCCGATAAGATACAGCCACCACGGAGCACTGCCCCAAAGCATGCGCGTATTAAAGAATAAATTGAACACGATGGTAATTGTTCCTGTCAGGAAATAAGCACGATATTTCCTTATGAATCCGATGATAGCCGCCGCTAAGGAAAGGCTGCCAAGGGATAATGCATCATGAATCGTCATAGTCGATAGTCCATCGATCACTAATATTCCAAACCCGATTGTGAGCAATGTCAGCTCGATATTCGGGGTCACATCAGGGTCATAAAAGAATAAGCGTAAAATGACCAGGACGAGTAATGCAATCGGCACGACGTATAACTCTGTTGTCAAATAAGGACTGATATCCGCGATTTGCAGCGCAAGCAGATACGGATACAAACAAGAGACAATGGCAGCCAGCCGGATATAACGTCTTTCAGCTGGAGGTGCTGTATATACGCTGATAGCAAATAACAATAGCGGAACAGTCAAGCCGAACAGCGTATCCACAAAGCCTGATGCGTAAGCGGTGACGCCTGCAAGACTGCCGATGAAGCAATAAATGATCGTAAAGATCCGATATATATCCACTCTATTCCAAACAGATTGATCTGCTGCCAGGAAAGACTGGTAACTGTTGCAGCTGGTGATTGCTAGACCAATGCTGCCTGCCAGCAATAAATAAGCTGTACGGATTTCCTCGCCTATCGTTCCGTAGAGAAGCAAAATGGCCATCAGCAGGAACAATGTACAGGAAGATATAAGCACCAGCTTCCATTGATGCTGGTGGTAGACAGCCACTGCACCTGCAATGAGGCTCAACAAAATGATCTGCCAAGAGAAAGAAATGGTAAGCTCAGTCAAAGCGAACAGCAAAATGAACTGATAAGCAGCCAATAAGCTGTATTGCAGTATATGACGCCATTTTGGCAGCAGCGCAAACGTGCCGGCTATGCACAGAGCTGTCACTGCTGCAGTCAATGTCATCAGATGCGTCAATTCTGTGTAGTGATGCAAATGCGTTATCACAAGAAGGAAGAATACAAAGATACTCGTATTCGCAAAAATGAACCTTTCGATGATTTGTTTAACCCAATGAGCAGACAAGACGAACTGGGCCAGCGGCAGGATAAACCAAGCTGGCGGAACCAAATCAAGGAGTTGTGCAAAGAATATCCACATGATCGCAAAGAAAGCCACAGCATGACTAGTCCAAAAGAAATAAACTGCGCCTATCGACGACCGCTGCCGCAGGAAAATACTTGCCGCAAACAGAATAACATTGCATAAAAGAATATAAGCAATTGTTACATTTGGGCCTTCGATATTGAATAAATCCTGAAGCGAACTATAAGCCAGGATGATGGAACCAATTACAGACATCCACAACGGATGTTTACGGAAGACAAGAAGTGCCGCGAATTGAATACCGACATTGACAAACGTTACAGCCGTAATGGTCGCAGCTGGCAGATTCCACGATAAGATGGCTGTTAAAGCAGCCAAGCTTTGCAGGATCTGTCCAGTTAGAAAGAATGATAGAAACAGCGGTTGGTACTGGTATTTCCGGCAAATCAAAGCAACGGCGACAGTGATCAATGCGATGAAAGTAGCGTGCCCGGAAATGCCGATGTGCTGCTGGTAAAACATATTTTCCGCATGCAATCGGTAACCACCCAGATATAGAGCCGCGATGAAGCTGATTGGTGTAATGATCTTACTTACCAGTACAATCTCTGGATTTTCTTTCGAGAAACAGAAAAAGCCGGCTGCAGCCACTAACAGCAGAAGATAGCTATTTGCTTCATATAAACCATAACTATGATTCACGAAGAATAATGGGATGACTATTCCAACTGCCGCCCAGCTGATTGTCCCTTGGAATAGTTTCAAATAAGACGTCTTCTTTGGCCGGATATAACAATACGCCAGCCCGACGAAAGCCAATGTCGCAAATATACTCGTCTGCAGCCACACGGGGGCGCTTGTCACATGAAGCAGCCGATATATGACTACAATGAGAAGCCCTACACTTGGATAGCTGTAATGTGGATTGCGCGAGGTCATGGTCCACACTGTGTATTGAATCAGCAGGAATAAGATACCGACCAAGTACGCCCAATCGAATTCATAGGAATAAAGTAAAACGGAAAAGAACAGGAACAGAAATCCATTGATGCTATGAATCAAGCTTTCATAGATATTGTGCAGCCATCTTGGCAAATTCCATGTCAATAAAACCAGCACAAATCCGATACTCATGAATTGACCTAAGAACAGGTTGAAATAAGAATTGATTTCCAAAAGCAGCAGAATGCCTGAAATCAATGTAAATACCATAAACCCAAAGTGATAGAGCTTGCTGTAATTTTTGGCAGCAAGTATCAGTGCGTTGATTCCAATCAACAGCAACGTCAGGTCATACGTGATGGCGCCGCTTATAAGAATGATGGTGATGATGGCTTCCGTTCCTAGCTTCATTTGCAGGTAATATGGCCAATATTGCTGTAATATTGGAAGTTTGAAAGATTTGCGTATCGTTCGCTCAAACAAGAGCAGCAGTAAATTGGCTAGCTGTAAACAGAATAAAAATGCACTATATGTAGTTGTCACATATAGCAGTGCCGAGATCAGTGTCGACGATATGCCGACATACGTCACCCATATGAAGGCTTTGGATCCTGTGCGTGCTGCCACGGAATAGTACAAGGCAGTACAGCCCAGTGCAGCGACGGTTCCTATCAAAGCCGCTCCGTCACCCCCGAAGGATAGATAGCTGCCGAACAGCTGGTAGTAAGAAGCGGAGAAAATGACAATCGGCACGAACAACGCAGCCAGCATCAAAAAAGCAAAAGCTGTCTGCGGAATGGCGAATTTATAGCTGATATAGCTCAAGCCTGCGAACAGGAAAGGAATCAAGCTGATCAACAGCACCTTGCCTAAAGAGGAGAAGTTTCCCCAATTGGACGTGCCGAGATACAATCCGCCAAAGAAAAGCATGATGATTCCGAGGACAAGTACAATCGTTAAATTGCGCTCCCGTATTTGTTCAGGGGTCTTTTGTTTTTTAAATGATGTTTTCTCATGCACAGAAGGTCTTGGTGCAGCTTGTGTTTGTACTGCTGCAGCAGCTGTTTGCTGCACCGGAAGCTGCTTTTTCGGCATTTGTGCTTCCCTGGATTTGGATGCCTCATAAAGCTGCTTCGTCCGATAACCGGTCAAAACACTTGAGTGCGCTTCGCTAGATATGTAGCCTTGCTCTAATAAATCCTGAAGTTTCCTTTCGAAGGCATCTCCTGATTTATTTGGCGGCTGAGTATCCATTTTTTCACCTCGCAATGTATTGGCTGTTATTTCCAATCTTATTATATAGAAGTGGAACTTGTCTGAAAAGACGTGTCATTCCTTTCATTTCGGTTTTCTGTTATGATAGGCGGTAGAAAACGTGAACGACACAGTTCATATAGAAGGAGAATGAAAATGAAGGATTTTCTACAATTACAAGATAAGCATATTGTCATCATGGGTGTTGCCAATGATCGCAGTATCGCATGGGGTGTTGCGCAATCCTTGTATGCAGCAGGTGCGAAACTTATTTTTACATACCGCCAGGAGCGTTCTGCTAAAAAGTTGAACAAGCTATTGGAAAAGAATGAAATGGAAGCAGCAGTCATCCAATGTGATGTAAATGATGATGACAGCATCGCATCCGCATTCGCAGAAATCAAAGAAAAGTTCACGACTGTCCATGGTCTTGTGCATTCTGTAGCACACGCGCACCAGGAAGATTTGAGAGGTGATTTCATCGATACTTCTCGTGATGGTTATGCATTTGCACAGGATACAAGTGCTTATTCACTAGTTGCTGTAGCAAAAGCAGTTCGCCCGATTATGTCAGAAGGCGGCTCCATCGTGACGATGAGCTACCTTGGTGCTGATCGTGTGCTGCAAGGCTACAATGTCATGGGTGTTGCAAAAGCGGCGTTGGAAGCAAGCGTGCGCTACTTGGCAAATGACCTTGGTCCGGATAACATCCGTATCAATGCGATTTCCGCAGGCCCGATCCGTACATTGGCTGCCAAAGGTGTACCATCTTTCAATGATATTCTTTCCAAAGTGGAGCACACTGCACCGCTTCGCCGTAATGTTTCCGCTGAAGAAGTCGGCGACATGACAGTTGGCTTGCTAGGCGCTCTTTCCCGCGGTGTAACTGGCGAAATACTTTATGTTGATGCTGGCTTCAATATCATCGGTATTGGCTGATTTAGTGATGAATCCGTCCTGATTTTGATCAGGGCGGTTTTTTAGATGACAATGGAAACGTGGGAAATACCTTCTAATCGCAATTAATTTATTGGAAAAGCTAGATCTTGGGATCTGGCTTTTTATTTTGGAAAAAAGTTCTTTTCAAATGGAAAAGGCTGGTGTATACTTTGGTGTATCAAGTGTACTACTATAACTAATACAGTTAATACAGAAAACTGATTGAGGTGAATACATGTTTGAACTTGACTTGCGGAGCGGCAAGCCGATTTATGAACAAATCGTCGATAAGTTCAAGGAACTGATCATCAATCAGGTGCTGGAAACGGACGAGAAGCTTCCTTCGGTACGGGAGCTGGCCCAGCAGCTGACGATCAATCCAAATACAATCCAAAAAGCATACCGTGAATTAGAGAATCAGGAATTGATATATTCCGTGAAGGGGCGAGGAAGTTTCGTGAACGCAATCAACGTACAAATCGATCCGCAGAAAGTGAAGCACATGCAGGAAGAATTGAAAAAAATGCTGACCGAAGCACTTTTTATCGGCATGACAGCAGATGAAATCCGGGATATAGTAGAGTGCCAGCTGCGCAATGGAGGAGGAAGCGATACATGATCAAAGCAGTGGAAATCAGTAAGAAATTCGATCGGAAGCAAGTGCTGGATCAAGTGGGCTTCCAGGTGAGAAAAGGGACGATTTATGGTCTGCTCGGTTCCAATGGTGCTGGTAAGACGACAATCATGCGAATCCTGGCTGGAATATTGAAGCAGGACAAAGGCTGTGTACTGGTTGATGGAAAATCGGTATTCGAAAATGTGGCTTTGAAACAGCGTATCATCTTTATGCCGGATATCCTTTATTTCCTACCGCAATATACGGTCAAGCAAATGGGACGCTATTATGCCGATATGTACGCCAATTGGGACCAGCAGCGTTATGACCAGCTGATCAGCCAATTCAAACTTGAGAATAAGAAAGTCGCTACCTTTTCAAAAGGGATGCAGCGTCAAGTGGCCTTTTGCCTGGCCTTGGCGGCAAAGCCTGATTATCTGATCATGGATGAACCGCTGGATGGACTGGATGCTGTTGTGCGGCAGCGAATCAAAGGCTTACTCATGAATGACGTAGCGGAGAGGGAGATGACGGTCCTTATTTCTTCCCACAATCTGCGCGAAATGGAAAACCTCTGTGACGACGTCGGCATTGTACATAAAGGGAAGATGATCCTGGAGCGCAATCTGGATGACATGATCACAGAGGTTCAAAAAGTTCAGTTCGCATTGCGAAAAGGGCAGGACATGAGTTTCATGGAAAAACTGAACATCCTGCATGAAGAAAAACGCGGAAGCATCCATCTTCTGATCGTCAAATCGGATCGTCGGGAATTGGAAGGACTTCTGGCAGCACAAAATCCAGTGGTGCTGGATATGCTGCCGCTGTCCTTGGAAGAAATATTCATTTATGAAATGGGAGGTGCTGGCTATGCCATCGAAAACATCCTCGATTAAGAAGCAGATCATTTTGCATGATATTCGCCAGGTTGGTTGGCTTGGTGTGCTGTACTTTTTGGCTTTATTACTAATCCTGCCAATACATATCATCATCCAGTATTCCAACCCGCAGGCAAGAGAGTTTATGGAAAAAGGGAATTTATTCTTATATATTCCTGAAATTCAATGGCTTCTGTCCATCACGGTGCCGGTGCTGATGGGAATATTATTGCTGCGCTACTTGCACAAAAAACAGACATCTGATTTTATTCACAGTTTGCCAATTAAAAGAGCATCATTATATCATCATCATCTAGTGGCTGGACTGGCGATATTAATTATGCCGATTATATTGAATGCACTGATTCTGCTAGGGTTACAAGCATTCTCTGGTATAGGGGATTATTTTAATATGATGCATGTGTTTTCTTGGCTTGGCATCATATTATTCCTGAATGTTTTTATGCTATTGGCTACCTTTTTCACTGGAATGATCACAGGGATGTTTTCCATGCACTTTGTGCTCACCTATATCCTAGTCTTGCTACCGGCAGGTCTTGCACTCTTGTTGTTTGCAAACATGGGTATATTATTCATAGGTTTCCCAATAGAATACTATACGAATATAGCCATCTATAAGTTCTCACCGATTTCGTATTTCCTATACAACTTCAATCCTGATCCAGATTTAACTTGGATTGTGACGTTAGCATATGCAGCAGCAGGCATTCTGCTATACCTGGCTGCATACTGGTTATACGTTAATCGGCGTATGGAGGCTACCTCCCAAGCGATCGTATATCCATTCATGCGGCCTGTTTTCCGATATGGTGTCACCCTCTGCTTCATGATGGCAGGTGGATATTATTTTCATGTTGTATCGTTTTCATTCGCATGGGTGATATTCGGTTATGTTGCAGGATCTCTGATCGGGTTTATCATCGCTGAAGCAATATTGAATAAAACCTGGAAAATATACAGCAGCTATAAATCTTATCTGATATTCGTAGTTTCTTTAGCTGTAATACTATTGGCAGTTAATCTTGTAAAAGAGAATTATGAAAATAAGATTCCTGCTGCTGACAATGTTGAAAAAGTTTATTTCGGAGACTCCTATTCTTATACGGGGAATCCGGAAGATTTGGAACCGGGTACCAAGCCGCTATTTTTCACGGATAAGCAGGATATTGAAAGAGTTCGGGCTTTGCATGAGCAAGCGATAGATGCACCGAAGGCAGATGATTATTACGAAGGTGATTTGCGTTCGACCTTTATCGTATACGAGCTGAAAAACGGTAAAAAGGTAGCAAGATCATACACTTATTCTCTCGACGACAGTGCAGAACTGAAAAGTCTTCAATATGAGATTGAAGGAACGAATGCGTATAAGTATGCAAATAATGCAGTCTTCAATTTTAATTCAGACGAAATCTATGGCGTGGATGTAACATCGAATAGCATGAAGCAAAGCAGCACTACCATCTCTGATCCGCAACTGATCAATAAGCTATTGGAAGCTATCAAGAAAGATATCGAGATCGGCGACCCGCAAGAGGATTCAGAGCAAACACAAACCTATTCTTTTGATTTCCTGACAAATAAAAACCAAGGAAGTTCCTATTATGCTTCTTTTGATGATGGTGACAAAAATACAATTAAGGTCCTTCAGGAAGCAGGGCTTTATGATGATTTAAAAGTTTATCCTGAAGATATTTCCAGTATTGATTTAGAGAATTATGAACGGGACTATAGTATAACGATAGATGACCCTGAAGATATCAAGCATATTAGGGATCACATGGTCTATTACAGTGACAACGAAGATTCGTATTATGTAACGTTCCATCTTAATAGAGGACAAAGCATGCAGGATGAATTTTCCATTGAATACGACGATCTCCCAGACTCTATCAAAACCCAACTGGAGGAATAAGACGTGGCTAGCGATCATGCATATGTGATGGAGAATGTGTTTCAGCATATCTATTCGCTTTACCATCAGCGCGTTTATCATGCAGCACAAAAGGTGCTGCGTGATCCGCAGCTGGCGGAAGATGCGGCGCAAGAGACGTTCATCAAAGCTTATCGGAATCTGGATAAGCTGGATGATATGTCAAAGGCGGGTGCATGGCTGGCTACGATTGCTTCCAGGACAGCGATTGATATGCTTCGCAAGGAAGGAAAGCGAAAGTTCATCAGCATAGAGCTGGCAAACTGGGAGCTGGAGCAGTATTATCTGGAGCATATCGTCACGAGAGAAGTGGAACTGCGGGAGACCATACAAGAGCTAGAGCAGGACATCCAGGGTCTCAAACCGAAGCATCGGGAAGTGCTTGCACTCCGATATATGAATGATATGAAAGACAGTGAGATTGCAGCATCTTTGGCTTTGCCAAAAGGTACGGTGAAAACAAGATTATACCGTGCAAAGGCGGCGATCAAGCAGGCGAAGCAGCAACGGGATAAAATGGCATCAGTTTAAAAGATACAGATCTGCTTAAGATCTGTATCTTTTTTGACGAACTTTTTCTTTCAATCAAACGTGTCATTATTGTATAATTTAGATGAAATAATAAAATAATTCAAAATATGTTCGGTTTTGGGGTGCTTTATGAGTGAAAAGTTGATTTTAGATGTGGATACTGGCATTGATGATGCAATAGCCATACTTTTAGCGGTCAAAAGTGAAGAACTGGACCTGATCGGCATTACAACGGGCTGCGGTAATGTATCGCTTGAAGCAGCCACCACTAACACGTGTAAGGTGCTGGATTTGATTGAAGCGCCAGCCATTCCTGTAGTGTGTGGCAGTGAAGCACCATTGAAACGACAGCCGCATTATGAACATAAAGTGCATGGTACTGACGGTATCGGAGGCGCGCTGCAGGATGTTGTCTCGCATAGGGAAGTAGCTGAAGGAAACGCTGCCGACTTCATGATCGAGCAAGTCATGAAGAACCCTGGCGACGTTACGATCGTCTGCACAGGACCATTGACTAATCTAGCAGTGGCCATCATGCGGAATCCTTCCATTGTCAGCAATGTGAAGGAAGTCATCTATATGGGCGGTGCAATCAACGGGATTGGGAACGTCACCCCGGTTGCAGAGTTCAATACCTATGCTGATCCCGAAGCTGCAAGCATTGTTTTGGATGCTGGTATACCAAAGCTTACGCAAGTCGGACTGGATGTTACCAAAAAAGCGCTGCTGACAGATAAGCATATCGATGCGATCCAGCAACCTGTGCTGCATGATTTTGTGAAAACAAGTACAGCAACGTATCGTAAAGCATTTTATGAGCAAAATGGCATTTGGGCCTGCGCCATGCATGATCCGCTTGCAGTCGGTGTGCTGATCGACCCTACTTTGGTCGGGAAGACAGCGTGTACAGTCGCCGTAGAAACGAACAGTACTTACTGTGACGGGCAAACAGTGTGGGACAGACAAGGAAAATGGGGGAAACCTGCCAATGTCCAAGTGTGCATGACCGTTGAGAATGAGCGTTTTCTGGATTTATTGACTAATGTACTGAACCAAGCTTAAGATCATACATTGAAACAGGGGAGTCTGCGTCTGCAGGCTCTTTTTATATGCTAATATTAGAAGCGTTTGCGCAGTTCCGATATAATGGAAGAAAATCATGAAGATGAAGGTGAGTCGCATGCCAGATTATAATAAGACACTCTATGATTACATCATGGACAGCGCTCCTCAAATCACGGATCGCTGGGCCAAATTGTTATATGACTATAAAGATTCGATTTATGCGGATGATGCTGGACAGGAGATGCGTGCGAAGCTTCGGAAACAGCATAAAATGACGATTGAAACAGTAGCAAGTGCAATTTTGGAAGATGAAACGGAATATGAGAAGCATGTGAAATTATGGGTGGAAAAAGTGGCGAATAGTCGCGTGCAGACGAACACACCGATTCATGAAGTGCTGCAGGCAGTTGGGAAATCAGGAACGGTCATATGGGAATTCATCGAATCATTCACGGAAGAACATAAGCAGGATATCACTCCGGCGATGGTCATACGCTGGTCCAAGAACCTTCACCGTGCCCTCGATGAGGTCATCAATAAATTTACGAAATTATATTATGAGCTGACTGACAGGAAAATCAAGAGTCAGCGCGAAGAACTACATAAGATAAGCTCTCCAGTCATTCCTATCATCAAAGGCATCGGAGTATTTCCGTTGGTTGGACACATCAGTGAGCGGCGAGCGGAGCTGATCATCCAGTACATACCGCAAGTGTGCAAGGAGAAGGATATCGAAACGCTCTTCATCGATCTGTCTGGAGCGAGTTTCAACGAGACGTATGTGAGGGAAAAGCTCAGGCAAATGGTGCGAATTCTGAAGATGCTTGGAATAGACTGTGCAGTAGCCGGTCTGCGTCCCGATTTGGTGATGCTTTTGGGAGGAGACAGACAAGTCAAGGATATCTTTTTCTATAATTCCCTTCAGCAAGCGTTGGCGCATTATGGTTTGACCCGCAATTGATTTTACAAGTACAAGGAGGGTTCTGATGAGAGTTGAACACTTGACAGTAAAAGCAAATGGATTGAATCTGCATATGGCGGCGGCTGGTCCGAATGATGGCAAACTGGTGATCCTTCTGCATGGATTCCCTGAATTCTGGTATGGTTGGAAGGAACAGATCGTGCCGATTGCAGAACAAGGTTTCCGGGTTTTGGCACTGGATCAGCGCGGCTATAATCTGAGTGATAAACCAGAAGGTACAGCCAATTATGTCCTGGACACCCTGCGTGATGATGTAATCGATGTGATGCGCGTTTTCCAACGGGACAAGGCCATCATCATCGGACATGATTGGGGAGGAGCCGTCGGCTGGCATATGGCGGTGACACGACCGGAGCATGTTGAGAAATTCATTGCTATCAATATGCCGCATCCCGCTGCCATGCCAAAGGTTCTTGCCACGCAGCCGCTGCAATGGTTCAAGAGTTCCTATATGGCTTTTTTCCAGATGGAAGATGTGCCGGAACGTTCCTTGGCAGCTAATGATTATCAAGCTCTCGCGATGGCACTGACGAAATTCAGCCAGAATGGTACATTTTCGCAAATGGATGTGGAAAATTACAAGGAATCTTGGGCTAAGCCTGGTGCGCTTACGGGCATGCTGAATTGGTACCGGGCGCTGACGGAGAAAGACAATATCAGTATGTATGGGAAGAAGGACGACGTCATGGTTCATGTACCAACAAAGATCATTTGGGGTATCAAGGACCAATTCCTTCTGAAGAAATTGGCTAAGGAATCAGCCAAGTATTGTACGGATCATGAGCTTGTGTATATTGATGATGCGACCCATTGGGTGCATCACGAACAGCCTGATATCGTGAACAGCCTGATTAAATCCTTCCTCGAAGAAAATATCCAAGTGGCAAAAGGAGCGAGGGTATGACGTTCGATTTGCATACACATCATTATCGATGCGGACACGCAGAAGGTCAAATAGAGGACTACGTGAAAGCCGCGATAGAAAAAGGATTGGAATATATCGGAATTGCCGATCACTCTCCGTATTTTTATAGTGAGGAAGATCAGCTTTTTCCTGGCATCGCCATGCCGATCAGCGGTTTTGAAGCGTATGTTCAGGAAGTGCTGCATTTGAAAGAGAAATACAAGGATCAGATTCATGTGTTATTGGGCATGGAAAGTGATTACTTTCCTCAGCATGCGGCCTTATATGCGGATTACTACCGAAAATATCCCTTTGACTATATAATCGGCTCGGTCCATTATGTGGATGAAGTGAATATCTTCAAGCAAGGAAGATGGGATGGTTTGACGGAAGCTGCCCGCATCAAGGTGAAAGAAACTTATTATGATCTGATTCAGCAATCAGCTAAAAGCGGCATATTTCAAGTGCTTGGTCATATCGATGCAATGAAAGGCTTCTATCCTGCCTTTTCAGATATTCCTGCGGACGATGCAATCGAACAGACATTGAAAGTGATCGGGGAAGCTGGGGTAGCCATCGAGGTAAATACATCAGGAGGCACGAAGGCTGTCGGGGGCTGGTATCCTTCTGACTCGATCCTTGAACGTGCACTGCATTATGGTGTGGAAATTTCCTTCGGTTCAGATGCGCATATACCTTCTCGGATCGGCGAGGATTTCGACAAAGTGAAGATGCGCTTGAAAGAAATTGGATTCAAAGAAATGGTGTACTTCGTTCAAAAGCAGAAAAAGTCGCTGCCATTGTAATTCCTTTTTTGTTTACTTTCATCATGACGGGGTATGTATATACCAATAAAGCAAACAAAAAAGTCGAAGGAGTGTTCATAATGGCACAAGCACAAACAGTAGACAAACACGAAGTGAAAGAGCAGGCAAAAGCAGGTTCCAAGTTATTGACTGGAGCAGTCGCAGGAGCAGTCACAGGAGCGGCGATTGTTTTACTTAATAAGCAAACGCGTCAGAAAGTATTCCAGAATGTCGGTGTAGCTAAGGATACTGTTGTAAGCTTCGTAAAAGAGGCTAAACAGGATCCGCAAGGGACTAAAGAACAAGTGATGTCCAAAGTGCAAGACGCAACTGAGCTTGCAAAAGATGCTGCTAACGACGTGAAAAATGTTTATGACAAAGCACAAAATGAAATCATGTCTTCTGTGAATGATGTACAGGAGGATTCTAAATCCGCGCTTGGCACAGTAAAAGAAGTGAAAGAAGATTTGAAAAATGCTGGCAGCAAAGCAAAAGAAGCCTCCAATACACTAATGGATGCGAAACCGGATAGTGCACCTGATAATCCGATGACTAAACCGAAAAATGAAGACAGCAGCAAATCCAACGGCCAGAACAACCAACCTGTCAACAAAACGACAACTTCTCCTGTTACGAAAACAACACCGTCTTCTAAATAATATAACTAAAAAACGCCTCCAGCGGGAGGCGTTTTTTTAGTTGGTGATTTCTTTGATATACTGTCCGATATCATTGCTTTGGGAATCAAGATCCTGAATATCTTCCATGAATTCCACCATCACGCGGGATTGCTCCTCAGATGCTGTGGATACTTCCCCGATGCTCAACGTCAAATTCTCCATATTCGTCCGGATTTCTTGAAGGGATTGGCCGATCGTGCCGACAGCATCTTTCGTTCCGATGGAAAGCTTACGGATTTCATCCGCAACGACGCCGAACCCTCTGCCAGCATCGCCAGAACGAGCTGCTTCGATTGCAGCATTTAAGCCAAGCAAGTTGGTCTGTGTCGAAATATCTTCGATCAATTGCACAACCTTACGGATTTCCTGCGAGTTAGCATTCGCATGGGCAGCTTGGCTATTGATATCTGTGCTCGTAGCAGAAAGCTCTTCTGCCTGAGCGGCAACTTGCTGAACTTTTCCTTGCAGACTGCTGACAATGGCACGTAATTCATCAAGTTCTGCGTCTAAAAGCTCTTCATCCTTTAGAGTTTTAGTGATTTGAAGGACACCGACTATCTCGCCATTTTCATCTCGAATGGGATTGGCATTATTCTGCATGCCGATTCCAAAACGATCTTTCGGGATGAGGCCTTGGATTTTCTCACCCTGAAGTGCCTTGCGCAGCAGGTCATTATCATCTGTGAAAGCATAATCACCAACTTTGATTCCTGTATTTAGATCTTTAGAAGGAGAGAAATAGACGAAGTTTTCTCTGTCTGTCACTACTACTACATGATTTTCCCCGATATTCTTCTTGATTTCTGGCGCTAAATGAACCATTGCTTGTATTGTAGGATGCATGAATTGATTACCTCCTTAATTTTGGTTCGTTACTTTTTTCATAGTTTCGATGATTTGCTTGCTCTTTTTATCCAGATCCTGAATATCATCCATGAATTCGACCATGACAACAGACTGCTCCTCGGATGATGTGGATACTTCATTGATGCTTAATGTAAGATTTTCGATGCTTGATCGTATTTCCGAGAGAGATTTACCGATTGTCTGCACCGCATCTTTCGTATTATCGGAAAGTTTGCGAATTTCATCTGCAACGACACCGAAGCCTTTACCTGCTTCGCCGGAACGAGCTGCTTCGATTGCTGCATTCAATCCAAGAAGATTGGTTTGAGTGGAGATCTGTTCGATTAACTGGACGACCTCACCTATTTGGCGGGAATTTTGGTTTGCGTTGTTTGCTTGTTGGTTGATGTCACTGCTGGTAGCGGAAAGCTCTTCTGCCTGTGCGGCTACATGCTGTACTTTACCTTGCAGTGCGTCGATTACCCCATTCAGCTTGTTAAGTTCTTGGTCAAGCTTCTGCTGATGCTCCAATGTTCGTGTCAGTGACAGGAGACCTACGATTTCATTCGTTTCTAAATCTCGAATTGGGGTGATGGAAGTCACAACTGGAGCACCAAGGTATTCATAATCTTCCGTTATGGTAAAGACGATTTGCTCTCCTTTGATTGCTCGCAGATAAACATCATGTTCATCCAGCCTATCTTTTCCTACTTCCATGTTCAGTGACAGCATGTTCGATGGAGCGAAGTATACAACCTTTACCGTATCCAGTACGGCCATTGCAGATGTCGGGCCTAATGTATCTTTTATAATCGGGGCAATATTGATTACTGCCTGAAGAGTTGAATTCATAACAAGAGCTCCTTTGTACATAATTTACCTTTATATCGGCAAGAAGTACTAGAAAGTGTAGGATATCATTGGGAAAAGTCTGAATTTGTCAAAATTTGTAGAAAAGTTTCTGGATGAGAATTTCGGGGAAAAGCCGAGTAAAACACTATCAGGGAGGTTTATTCTATGTATACCGATTTGAAAGGAAAGACAGCGATTGTCACTGGTTCATCCAAGGGAATCGGGCGGGCTGTCGCTGAACGCTTCGGGCATGAGGGAATGAATGTGGTCGTCAATTACCGCGGGGATGAAGATGGGGCGAACCAAGCGGCTGAAAATATTCGTCAAGCAGGCGGAAGTGCTATTGTCATCCAAGCGGATGTCTCTCAAAAAGACGAGGTGCTGCGATTATTTGAAGCTGCGTTGGACGAATTCGGTAGCGTGGACGTGATGGTGAATAACTCCGGATTCAGTAAACCAGCACCATTTCACGAAATGGATGAAGATACTTGGAGAAGTGTCATTGATGTGAATCTGACCGGAACTTTCTTGGGTGGTCAAACTGCTCTTCGTTATATGCTGGAGAATGATATAAAAGGCAGTATCATCAATATGTCGAGTGTGCATCAGCAAATTCCGAAGCCGTCTGATAGTCATTACGCTGCTTCCAAAGGCGGAATCAAGCTTTTGACAGAAACGATGGCACTTGAGTATGCAGACAAAGGCATCCGGGTGAATGCAATTGCTCCAGGTACGATTGCGACAGAAGGAAATGATGATACGAATCCGGAAAATGAGGAGAAGCAAATGAAAAAGATACCGATGCAATCTTTTGGTAAACCAGAAGAAGTTGCAGCGGCAGCGGCATGGCTTGCATCCAAGGAAGCAAGCTATGTAACGGGCACAACACTCTTCGTCGATGGTGGAATGACATTATATCCTTCCCAACTTGAACTCTGACAGGTGACGCAAACGTCACTTGTACGAACAAGATGTTACCTGAAAAGCAGGAACTCAAACACCTTTCCTTCTATTATCAAGAGATAAGAGAAATGTGAAGGAGAGAATGGTATGGAACAAATCCTTTTCATTGTCGCGATGCTGATGCTTGGGTCTACTATTTTGCTTGTTATAGCAGCGATCTTGTCCAACGGGGTAAGGGTATTTTTCGATCTTACAAGTAATTACATGCGGATGGCTGTGTTCTGCTTTGCTGTCTATATCATCAGCTTTGGCATCTATTTTGTCATCAACAATTAAAAAAAGCGCCCCGCGGCGCTTTTCTCATTGGTCGATATGCATTTCCAGATGCGGATAATCCTTGAATCCTTGCCAGTCTCCGCCCCATTGGAAGCCGAGATCTTTGGCAATTGCGACTACTTCCATCCAGTCCGACTCTCCGTTTTTGTTACCATCATACTCCATATCCCAAATGACGTTTCCGGGTTCCGGTTCCAAGGCAAAGTCAATGGCCAGACCATAATTATGCATGGATTCGCCTCCTTGGACATTGGTGACGATCTGTCCATCCGTTGTTCTTCCTTGAGCGTACAGCTTGTCTTGTTCTTCATTGGATCGATAGTCATCCGTGATGATGATGGATATACCAATATCGGAAGCTTTCTTTACTAGCTCGTTCATATTTTTTTCTACTGTTGGGTGAAGACCGGAAATGTCGTCTGCGTTCATGGAATCGGCAGGAGTGGATGATTTGGGCGGAAGCTGCTCTATGTGCAAAAAGCCGAATAGGATCAACGCTGCAACTGTCATAAGCAAAGTCGTTACTATAATCCTTTTCCAGTGCAAATTCTATTCTCCTTTTGTAATCTCTTATATTGTATTTCTAGCATAGCCGAATGAGAGAGAGATTGCACGTTTTGAAGAGTATATTTAATAGGAAAGGTTGGGGAATTAAGGAAGGGGGAGAAAGCGGCCATGATCAGCTTGTCTGGGCTTGTCTCATCATGCGCTTCTCGATATTTGCGTCCAGATTCCGGATGCGTTTCAATGCTTCTTGCTTGGTGATGGTCTTATAATGATGGGCGCCGCCTGCTTCTTCGTCTGCTGTATCTGCTTCAGCTACCACTTGCTGTAATGGATCAAGCTTCAGATTATGTTCTGGCAAATAAGAATCTGTATGCAGAAGGATAGCCAAGGAAATTGCTTTCGCTGCCTGAGGATCTTCCCCTAAACGGATCAATAGTTTATGTGCACGAGCAGCACCTTTGATGGCATGGATATCATTTTGTTTGTATAAGTCATAGTCCCATTTACCATCACGATACCATTCATAGTGACCGATATCATGCAGCAATGCGGCTTTGACTGCAGTGTCTGGATCAACGCCCTTATTTTCACTGATGACCAATGCCTTTTCGGCAACCGAGATTGCATGGGCCTGCCCGGAACGCCCTAGATATTTCATTGCGATGGGATGTGTATAAATCTGCTCCAAAGTCACGTTTCTCATTAGTAAGATCTCCTTTCCCTGTAAAAGTATATTGTTCAAAATATTATCACGCCTGCTTGAAGTGTGCAAGTGAAAAATGCTGGAATCCATGTATATGACATAACCGTTTCCAGCCAAACTAAAACATATTGTCATCTTGCATATGGGCTTAAGTGCGCTTTGTTGCATTTAATATATGCTATGCTAAAATAATTGTTACCATAAACTGTTACATATAATAATCATAAAGAAGGAAGAGACAGCATGAAGGAATATGTAAGTTTGTTACGTCAGGGAAGTAAGTCAGCAGCATTGGCAGCGGTGGTCAACCTGGTCATTGCAATTGTCAAAGGAGCAGCTTTCCTTTTTACAGGTAATGTAGCAATGTTCGCAGAAACGATGCATAGTTTCGGCGATGCAGCCAACCAGTTATTTGTTTATGTCGGATCTGCACTAAGCAAAAAAGCACCGACAGAAAGATTTCCGGGAGGATTCGGCCGGGCGGTCAACTTGGTATTGCTTGGGGCGGTCTTGATCGTTGGTATTCTTGCATATGAGACGATCCGTGAGGGCATTACACATCTGGCGCATCCTTCAGAATCGGAAGGGTTATGGATCAGTATTACAGTACTTGCACTCAGTTGTATCCTGGAAGGGTATGTACTGCTGAAAGCTATGCGCGAGATTGCTCATGAAAGCGAATCAGGTGCAAAGGGTCTTGCGGTCATCCCGATGAGTTTCGTCCATGTAAAACGGGCAAAACCAGCTACTAAGTTGGTCTTCATGGAAGATTTGGTCGCAACCAGTGGTGGATTGGTGGCCATCATCGCCATCTTGATAGCTGCGTATACACCTTTTTATCAGGCTGAGGGGATCGCTTCGATTATTATTGGTGCTATGATGTTTCTAGTAGTAGGACGCGTTTTCCTTGATAATGCAGCAGGTGTCATCGGGGAAGCTGACGAAGAAATGGCAGACAAAATCGGTAACATTCTTTTTGCAGATAAAGATGTACGGGACGTCCAGGAAATGACGGTCGTAAAAGAAGGGGAATCCTTCCATGTCGAAGCTAAATTGGAAATCGACCCGACAATGACAGTAGCTGAAGCAGACGATATCAAAGATCGGCTTGAAGCACAGATCATGGCGTATAGAGGGGTTACGGATGTCATTATTGAGTTTGATGAGGACGATAAAAATCAAGCCTGGAAAAGCAAAGAATAAGGAAGCTGCATATGCGGCTTCCTTATTTTTTATTACGATGACATATAGTCGCCGCCATTTACATGGATGAACTGTCCAGTGATGTAAGCCGCCTCATCGGAAGCGAGCAGCACGTAACTGCCGATAAGGTCAACGGGCTGACCAGGTCTTCCCAGGGGAGTCTGGGTACCGAATTCTTCCAATTGTTTTTGCGGCATCGTTGCCGGTATAAGAGGAGTCCAGATCGGTCCGGGAGCGACACCATTCACACGGATCCCTTTAGCAGCCAAACCTTTTGCCAATGACCTGGTAAAAGCCACGATTGCTCCTTTGGTGGAGCTGTAATCGAGCAAGGTAGGGCTGCCGATGTACGTTGTGATGGAAGAGGTATTGATGATACAGTTTCCTTTACCTAAGTGCGGAAGAGCAGCTTGAGTAAGGTAAAAGTAGCTAAAGAAATTCGTCCGGAAAGTCCGTTCAAGCTGCTCTGGTGTAATATCAGCCAAATCGTTCTGCACCTCCTGTCGTGCAGCATTGTTGACCAAGATATCGATTTTGTTGAAATCACGTACAACCTGTTCGATCAGATTGGCACAGAACGCAGCATCGCTTATATCTCCAGGATAAATCACACATTTGACACCTTCTTGCTCGATCCGCTTCTTTGCATACGCTGCATCCGTATGTTCATCCAAATAAGAAATTGCGATGTCTGCACCCTCCTTGGCATAAGCGATAGCGACAGCGCGTCCGATACCGCTGTCTCCGCCGGTGATGAGGATAACTTTTCCGCTAAGTTTACCGCTGCCCTTCCAGTGATCGAATTCCTCGATCGGGAGCGGGTCCATCTCGTGCTGGAGTCCGGGCTGTTTGGTTTGCTGTTTGCCGGGATTTCCGTCTTTCATGAAATCATATAAATCCATGTTACTGCCTCCTTTTAGTCGATAAAAGAAATTATTGACATAATCATCTTGTTCTAAAACGCGGTGTGGGTGAATAAGTTCCTTTGGATGGGTTTTTTTCGGCAGGGATTTGAGCTAGAATAGACGAAAGAAGAAATGGAAAGGAGATGGTTGCAATGCGTGGTTATGAAGATTACATTGCAGAGCTTTTCGCTTTTGACGATCCATTCTTTCGTTCAACAGACCTTGATTTTGATATAGATGTAAAGCGTATGGAAAAGACAGTGGAGGATATAACAGCCTATCTGAACAGAAAGCCCGCGGAGAACTGATCCGCGGGCTTTAATTTTCGGCTTTATCAGCGGATTGGTTTATACTAGGAAAAGAGAGCATGATACATAAATAGATTACGTTCCAGCATGAGAGGGAAAAGAGTATTATCATCACAATATCGAGGAGGCAAAATCATGTCCAATCAAACTAGAATCATTGAAGAGCTGCAAGTGAAACCAACCATAGATGCGAAACAGGAGATCCGCAGCCGAATCGACTTCCTGAAGGAATATTTGCTTAAAACCGGTGCAAAAGGATTCGTTCTCGGCATCAGCGGGGGACAGGATTCCACATTGGCAGGACGCCTTGCGCAGCTTGCAATCGAGGAATTGAAAAAGGAAGGCAAAGATGTTACCTTCGCTGCTGTTCGTTTACCTTATGGCGAGCAAGCGGATGAAGAAGATGCACAACTGGCGATGAAGTTCATCGATCCGGCTGAATCATATGTGTACAATATCAAGGAGCCGGTCCTGGATGCAGCTGCCGCTTATGAAGATGCAGCCGGTGAGAAGCTTGCTGATTACCATAAAGGGAATATCAAAGCGCGGATGCGCATGATTGCGCAGTACGCAATCGGCGGACAAAAGGGCTTGCTTGTTCTTGGAACAGATCATGCAGCAGAAGCAATCACTGGTTTCTTTACAAAATACGGTGATGGCGGTGCGGATGTTCTGCCGCTCAGCGGTCTGAATAAACGTCAAGGTAAGCAGCTGCTGATCGAACTCGGTGCTCCAGAGCGTTTATATGAAAAATTGCCAACTGCTGATTTGCTCGATGATAAACCGGGACAAGCTGATGAAACTGAGCTTGGATTGAAATATGAAGATATCGATGATTATCTGGAAGGGAAGATCATCGACGAGAAGACTGCCAAGCTTCTGGAGGATCGCTACATGAAAACGACGCATAAGCGTCACCAGCCAGCTTCCATTCATGATGATTGGTGGAAAGAATTATAAGGAAGGACGAGACTCCATTTGGGGTCTCGTTTTGTTTTGCAGCGGCTATACTTGAAAAAGGCAGATAGATGCGCAAAAATGGTACTAGCCGAAGGAGGAATACATACAAATGCTCAAAGAATTCAAAGAGTTTGCGTTACGCGGGAATGTAGTGGACTTGGCTGTTGCTGTAGTGATCGGTTCCGCGTTCAGCGCCATCACGACTTCCCTCGTCAACGATATCATCATGCCGCTTATCGGCATCATCACAGGCGGCCATGACTTCAGCGGACTGCAGTTCACTGTCGGCAGTGCTGTAGTGAGGTATGGTGCATTCATTCAAACTGTAATCAATTTCTTTTTGATTGCTGCAGCTTTATTCATGGTCGTAAAAGTCATGAATGGACTGAAACGCAAGCAGCCGCAAACGAAAGAAGTTGTCCAGAAGCTGACCGTGGAGCAGGAATTGCTGACAGAAATCCGCGATTTATTGAAAAAGGAAGATGAAGTGAAAGATCAGAGCTGATATGCTTAAATCGGTAATATTGCGGAATGTATAAGGATGTTGGAAAATAATACGCTTGGATTCTAAGAGTCCAAGCGTTTTTTGATGCTTTTTATTTTGGGAATGAATGATTCCAATGTAGTATGCCAGTCCCCGATTCAAATCAAACCAAAGAAATTCGTCATATACAATGCTGATAATAATATAAGGGTAAATATTAGTTGGCTGAGTGTTACTTTATAAGCATTTGGATTTTCTGCATACTTCCGTTCCATGATTACTCTAGTAATCTCAGAAGCGAAAATTAGTAGAAAGAGGAAAATGAACGGTTGTAAAAACCAATGCGTAAAATCATTTGAAACATTTATTACGAATCCTGCAAACATAAGAAAGAGGAAGGGAATTCTTAGTATCCAGTCGATTTTCATATGTTTTTCGTTCACGTAATTATATGAGAATATCCGTTTTCTTTCTACATGGAACAGTTTTCTCGTCATAGTGTTGAATAAGAAGGAGGAGAGAAATATGATCGTTAACAATAACAGAACACGCAGCCAAAAATCTGATGATTCTGCTACATACATGAAATACCCTCCCCCAAAAAAGCATTTCTATTTTCAGCTGGATGCTGACTAGTCAGTGATAAATTATCTCTTCATACTATATATGTATACTTTAACATAAAATTACATTTTATGTGATGCATCGCGTCCCCAGTATTTGTGAAGAAGCTCAGATTTTTTCTTCCTGCCTTTATGATTGTTACGTCGCGCTGATACTAAGTATTAAAAAGGGAGATATATTGGCGTTATTATATAATCTGATTAAATTCTGGCTCAACGGGAATGGTAAAATTACCTTCCTTATAATCTGTTATAATTTGGGTTATGAGGAGATGAGACAGCATGGAAGTTTTACGTACGCTTCATCCTTTTAGCTGGACGATCATCATCGGGACGGTGTTTGGCAGGATGGCAACTAGTATGAGCATTCCTTTCTTGGCGATTTATCTGACTCAGGAGAAAGGGGCTTCTGCGGGATTCACCGGTTTGATCATTGCAATCAGTTCGTTGGTTGGTGTATTATCCAGCTTTTATGGCGGATACTTTTCAGATCGGTTCGGCAGAAAGAAAATCATCATCATCAGTATCTTTGGCTGGTGCGGCGTTTTTGTGGGATTTGCCCTGGCTGATGCCATTTGGGTATTTTTCGTCATGAATGCTTTGAATGGATTATGCCGTTCTTTATTTGAACCGACATCCAAGGCGCTGTTATCCGATGTGACGGAGCAGAGAAATCGATTGCTCGTTTTCAATATGCGTTATACAGCAATCAATGTCGGCGTCGTGTTCGGGCCGCTTTTAGGCTTGTACTTTGGTTCGGCTTCTTCAACAGCGCCATTTTTGATAGCGGCCTTTGTTTATATCGCTTATGGATTTGTACTTGTTTTCCAATTTCTGCGAGTCAAGGTGGAAGAGACAACTGCTACAGATAGAAACGTGATCAGCGTCAAGGAAGCATTTCATGTCACCCGTAAAGATACACTGTTCATGTTCCTTTTGATCGGGGTCACCATCAGTGTGTTCGGGTATTCCCACTTCAGTGCGACACTGCCGCAATTTTTCGCAGCTGCGCCAAGTATCGAAGATGGAGCGAGGGTTTTCAGTATGATGCTGACACTGAATGCTCTGACCGTTTTGATCGTGCAATATCCGATTGTTGCGATTGCAAAACGGTATTCACTCGTATTATCTTTGATGCTCGGAAATGTTCTGATTGCTGTAAGCCTGCTCAGTATTGCCTTTTTGCATGAAGTCATCTGGATTGCAGCTGCGGTCATCCTGTTCACAATCGGTGAGGTGCTGTTATTCTCGATGTCGGATATGTTCATCGATGAAATTGCTCATCCGGATATGAAGGGAACCTATTTTGGGGCAATGGGCTTTACGGGCCTTGGAAATGTAGCAGGCCCGTTGGTCGGAGGTGTGCTGCTGGATCATTTCAGTGCGGTTCATCCGATTCCGATATTTACTATCATAGCCTTTCTCGTCATCATAGGTGCGCCATTCTTATTCCGAGTTTGGGAAATGCTAAAAGGGAAGGAGCAAAAAAAGATACCTGTTTTGGAAAAGGAGCATGTGAAATGACAAGTTATCCGCCGCTGCTGCAGGCATTCTATGCGCAGCCGACATTGGAGCTGGCTCAAAGCCTATTGGGGTGCTTGCTTGTGCATGAAACTCCGGAAGGGATCACCTCCGGTTATATTGTGGAGACCGAAGCTTACCGAGGCGCTCTTGACCGGGCAGCACACAGCTTCAATAACCGGCGTACGAAACGAACGGAAATCATGTTTCATGCCCCTGGGCATATTTATACGTACACGATGCATCGGCAAGTACTATTGAATGTTGTCAGTGCAGATGCTGAGACTCCGGAAGCAGTGCTTATCCGTGCCATTGAACCGAAAGATGGCATAGAGCTGATGGAAAAGCGCAGGCCAGGCCGCAAACCCAGGGAATTGACCAATGGTCCGGGCAAGCTCTGTCAGGCAATGGGTATCGTCCAATCGCATTATGGGGGGCATTTTACCAATCCACCGTTGTACATCACAGAAGGATACGCACCGGAGCAAGTGGAAATCGGACCCAGGATCGGGATTCCGAATGCACAGGAGGCCAAAGATTTTCCATGGCGATTCTGGGTGCATGGGAACAGATACGTTTCCAGGTGATTCCCTTTTTAAAACGGCCATAATCATGTAAAATGGATACATCATGTCCGGCATTTGCCGGCAACGTAAAAAAGGAGAGATTGGCAGTGGGTAAAGTACTCGTCTTCGGACATAAAAACCCTGATACAGATGCGGTTACATCCGCAATCGCATACGCGCATTTGAAAAATAAACTAGGTATGGAAGCAGAAGCAGTCCGCCTGGGGGAACTGAATGAAGAAACAGCATATGCTTTGAAAACGTTCGGATTGGAAGCGCCGCGCGTCATCGAAGCAATTGATGGAGATGCAGAACAAGTCATCCTAGTCGATCATAATGAAAAACAGCAAAGTGTTTCAGATATCGATACTGTATCTGTCATTGAAGTGGTCGACCATCACCGGATCGCGAATTTCGAAACGGCAGATCCGCTTTATTATCGTGCAGAGCCAGTCGGCTGTACAGCTACTATCATCAAGAAAATCTATAAAGAGCATGATGTGGAGATTCCGAAAGAAATCGCAGGAGCTATGCTTAGCGCAATCATTTCCGATTCTTTGTTGTTCAAATCCCCAACATGCACGGAGCAGGATATCAAAGCTGCGAAGGAACTTGCAGAAATCGCAGATGTCGATGTAGATACATACGGCTTGGACATGCTGAAAGCGGGTGCTGATGTCAGCAAGAAAACAGCTGCAGAATTGATCACATTGGATGCGAAAGAATTCCAGATGGGCGACGCAACTGTCGAAATCGCACAGGTGAACGTTGTTGATGAACAGGATGTACTCGTGCGTCAAGCAGAAGTGGAAGAAGCGATGAAACAGAAGATTACCGATAAAGGTCTGAAACTGTATCTATTTGCCATCACGAATATCCTTACCAATGACTCTACTGCCATTGCAATCGGAGCAGATACGGAAGCTGTCGAAAAAGCTTTCAATGTTACATTATCAAATAATACAGCAACACTAAAAGGTGTTGTATCCCGTAAAAAACAAATTGTGCCAGTTTTGACTGAAGTCATGAATGGCTAAAAATAAATGAGCAGGCACATATGGGCCTGCTCATTTTATTTGCTGTCAGCATGTACATAATGCTAAAGTGAAATTATACACCCGCATTGCAAACAACCTCGAAATATCTTCTTCCAATTTTGAACACTGTTTTTTTTTTTCTGTGCTATATAAGGATACTTTTCTTTACAACAAGGGAATAAGAAGGGAAGCTGCTTACATATTTTTTCAGATTAAAAAGGAGGCTGTTCAGAATGAAATATACAACTATACCGGGTATGGAGCGCCCGCTATCCAAATTGATCCTGGGAACGACGAAATTTTTCGAAAATAAAAAACAAGATGTTTTCGCTGTCCTGGATAGCTTCTTGCAAACAGGCGGCAATACGATTGATACAGGTCCGAAATACGCCAAATATCAAGCGGAGAAACTGATTGGACAGTGGATGCAGGAACGCGGTACGCGCAAGGACGTCATCCTTATCTCAAAAGGAGGCCATTATCATATCGACCCCGATGGAACGCATCATCCGGAGATGAAAAGGGTGAATCCGGCTGAAATCACAAAGGACCTGCATGATAGTCTGGAAAACCTGCAAACTGATCATATTGATATATACCTCATTCACCGGGATGATCGCAATGTCTCTGTCGAGGTTTTGATGGATATGTTGCATGAGCATCAGCAGGCTGGAAAGATCGGCATATATGGAGTGTCGAACTGGCAGCCGGATCGGATCCAGGAAGCCAATGCCTATGCTGATAGCAAAGGATATGACCGTCTGCATGTGAACAGCCCCAATCTTAGCTTGGCACAGCTGAATGAATTACGATGGGCTGAGACAGTGGCGATGGATGAGGAAAACCTTGCCTGGCATCAGCGCACAGGCATGCCTGTCATTTCCTGGGCAGCACAAGCCGGCGGGTTCTTTACAGGGACATATGACCGGAATCATGTGACAGATGAGGAAATGGCCCGGGTTTATTATAATGATGATAACTGGAAACGATATGATCGAGCAGTGGAGATGGCAAATAAAAAAGGCGTGACGGCCAATCAGATTGCTGTTGCTTATGTGTTGCACCAAGCTTTCCCGACATGTGCGATCGTCGGGTGTAAAAATGTGCAGCGGTGGGAGGAAGCGCTCCCGGCAGTCGATATCAATTTGACGGATGAGGAAGTGAAGTGGCTGAATTTGGAGCTGGAGGGTGCCAAGGTGGAATAGGGTATTTCTCTCTTACGATTTTTTGATTTATCGTATACAATAGAACTTATCACAGCGTATACGGTACATGGAGAGGGGTTATGGATGTGCGGACTATGAGTGGACAGCATATACCCGTGCGGGCGAAGAATATCGCCTTGATCGGATTCATGGGTGTCGGAAAGACGACGATTGGCAAGCTGGTGGCGGATAAATTGTACAGGGACTTCATCGACATCGATATCGAGATCGAGCGCCGTTATGAAATGACGATACCGGAAATATTTGCTCAGCATGGAGAAGCATACTTCCGGGAAATCGAACGGGAAACAGTTATTGATATTTGTGATAATAAGCAGTGCAATATCGTCTCACTTGGCGGCGGTGCTTTTAAGCAGGAAGCAATCAGGGAAAAATGTCTTGATAGCTGCCTGGTGCTCTTCCTTGATTTGAGCTGGGACCGTTGGAAGGAACGTATGGATCTGCTGATTGAAAATCGTCCTGTTCTCCATAATAAATCTGTGGATGAAGTCCAGCAGATTTTCGATGAGCGACAAGCCATTTATGCTGAACATAATTCGCGCGTCACTACCGATAATCTGAATCCGGAAGAAGTGGCTGATTATATCGTGGAAATATTGAAGCTGGGCTGGGAACTTCATCAGCCGTAATCTTAATGAATGCTTCAGGAAAGAGTTATTGCAATAAACGTTGTGATAGCTCTTTTTAACTGGAATAATTGTCCTAATTATCAAACAATTATCAGTGCTAATTGCTTATTTTTGCTGCTAATGGTTTTCAGCGATAAGGTGCAGGGTAGAGGAGGATAAGATTTCAGGAGGAGGATGAACGTCTTGCATCACAAAGATACCATTACTGTTGTTTCGAGTGCGGATGATAACTATGCCCACCATCTTGGTGTGATGCTGGCATCACTGCTTACAAATGTCAATCGAAACAGACGAGTCATGCTTTATGTAATCGATGGAGGCATAACCAAGCCTAACAAACGGATGCTGATGAAAACTACAATGCAATTCGGAGTTCCGATTCGTTTTCTAACGATAGATACAGATTCATACAAAAACGCAACAGAAAGCAGATATATCAATAAAACAGCTTATTATCGCATTTCCATTCCAGAAGTCATTACTGATCCAGCTGTTGAACGCGTCATATATATCGACTGTGATACATTGGTGCTGACGGATATTTCCGAGTTGCACGATATGGAGCTTGAGGGGAATTTGATGGCGGCAGTGGAAGATGCAGGGCAGCTGCAGCGTCTGGAGAAGATGAATATCACTACCGAAGGCAAGTACTTCAATTCCGGCATGATGGTCATCGATATGGAAGGCTGGCGACAGCAAAACATCTCCAGAAGAGTACTGCAATTCATAGATGATAACAATGATCCCGATTTCCTGTACTTACATGACCAGGATGCCTTGAATGCGATTCTTTGGGATAAGTGGAAACCCGTCCATCCCCGGTGGAATGCCCAATCTTTCATTATACTGAAGACAAAGACGCCGACGGAGCTGGCAGAACGGAAACGTTATAAAGAAGCCCGTCAGTCTCCTGCCATCGTCCATTTCACCGGCGCCAATAAGCCGTGGAACTCAGATGTCGGCCATCCATATGCTCCGATGTATTTCGAATTTCTGGAACAGACACCATGGAAAGTGCTTCCCGGACAAAAGGAGACGGAAGTGTATGCAGACTAAAGATGCAGCCAGGCTGGCTGTGTCTTTTTTATTTGCTATAATACAGGAAACGAGGAAAAAGGGCGGTTTGAAGAATGGGGCAGGAAAAAAAGAAGCTCCTGGGGAAAACCAGGAGAAAATGGTTGTTGGATAAACTGCAAACAGCGGATGGTCCACAAAAAGGCAGTGAACTGGCCAAGCAAGCCAATGTCAGCAGGCAAGTGATCGTCGGGGATATTACACTCTTAAAAGCAGAACAGTATCCAATCATCTCGACCAGCGAGGGATATATATTGCAACAGCATCCTGTCCATGCGGTGGAGAGAATTGTTGCCTGCCAGCATCCACCCGAGAGGACGGAAGATGAGCTGCAATTACTTGTGGATTTGGGTGTGACAGTGAAGGATGTCCGGGTGGAGCATCCTGTATACGGACAAATAACCGCTTCCATCATGGTTTCGAGCCGCAGGGAAGTAAAAACATTCCTTGCAAGCATCGCTGATAGCAAAGCAGGACTTCTCTCCGAACTGACGGATGGCATCCATCTGCATACGTTGGCAGCAGATGATGGACACATCATGGATGAAGCAGTCGAGATGCTGCGTGAACAAGGATTTTTGGTACCGGAGTGGGATTGACTATACAGTCAATCCCACTTTTCTTTCGCTTATGGCCCATAGCTGCTTGGCTAATTCTCCGTCATCGGCCTGGCCCTTCACTTCCTGTATCCGCCGTTTATAAAAGTAGCTTCCTGAAACATGCCGTACATCTTCACTTTCAGCTAAATACAACGCCGTATCGGCTCCTTTGGCGGGTGTTTGGAAGAAAGGACGAAGAACCTGATGTACCTTTTTACCGAACCCGGTTTGTCTGTCGACACCAAGGCTGGTGCTCACTGCCCCGGGGTGCACAGCGTTTACTGTAGCGTTGGAACGATGCAGCCGAGTGGACAGTTCTTTGGCAAACAGAAGGTTGGCAAGTTTACTGTGAGCATAATTCTGCCAGGGTATGAAAGATTCTGTTCCTCCTAAATCATCCAAATTGATCTTGCCTATTTTATAAGCGCCGGAAGAGACGACGATGATACGTCCCTGTGGTGCTGCTTTGATCTGATCCAAAAGTAGGTTGGTCAACAGGAAGTGACCGAGGTGATTCACGCCCATCATCATTTCCAGTCCATCAGCAGTGACTTGCTTCTTCGTAGTGATGACACCGGCATTATTGATGAGTACGTCAACGACAGGGTGATGTGCTTTCAATGCTTCTGCGCAGCCATGGATATTGGTGAGGGAAGCGAGATCGCATTCATATAGATGAACATCGTTTGAGCCGCTTCGCTGTTTCGCATCCGCCAGTGCCTGCTGCCCGCGTTCTTTGGATCGGCAGAGCATGCATACGGTATGACCTTTTCTGGCCATATATACCGCTGCGGCAAATCCCATGCCGGAGTTCGCTCCGGTGATCACGACTGTTTTTGGCATATGCGGATCACTCCTTTATTATTTTGGACGTTCCAACGTGAATAGTTCCCCGAGCCTGCTGTAGTCATTGCCCGCCAAGCGACTGATCGGCTGAATTGCTTTAGCATCCAAGTAGCCGGTCTTTTCATCGTACACATCGGGAGAAAGGTGGTAACCTGCCACTTTTGCAAGCAACAGGTCTGCTGTTGGTGATCCATCTTCGTCCTTGATCTCGATATGATCATAAAGAGTGCATTCCAATCTGATGGAAGCCTGTTTGATTCCAGGAACGGAAACGAAGGTGCTTGGTATAAGCGATAAGCTGGTATGGTCGATTTCACTTTCGTCAGGAAGCAAACTTGCCGCAGTCTTATTCATATCCTCCACAATCGGCTCCGTACTGATATGGACAACGAGCTCACCTGTATCGATTGCATGATGTGCTGTGTCCTTCTGTCTGCCCTCTGCGCGCTGTACCGAAATACTGATCAGTGGCGGTGCTGCGCTCACAATGGAAAAATAGCTGAATGGTGCAGCATTCACGATATCCGAGTCTGCGGATTTGGTCGTGACAAAAGCTACCGGTCTGGGAATGATGCTTCCTGTAAGGATTTTATAATGTGTTTTGGCTGGAATGCCTTTTGCATCGAATGTATACAAGTCAATTGCCCCTTTCGGTCAGGCTAGCATAGTAATCTTACAAGCGCTTAACAGTTCTGTTACCTTTTGAAGATATTTTTAATCAGGGATGAGAAAGAATGCTCCGTTTTTTCGGTGGTTTCCACTGCTTCTTCTTTTTCCAAGAAGATATCTTGTTTATCTATGGCGTGATCGACGTGCAGGACAAGTGCGATATCCACATCTGCGCCTTGATTGGTGACGGATGTATATGGGACATGATGGGTTGCAGCAAGCGATTTATAAGGTTTGAAGAAACGTATGTTCACTTCCCCGGATAAACGAAGGGATGATCCGGGATAATTCTTCATCGCATATTCGAGCTGTTTCAGCCCCTTTTGCTGCACGACTTCTCCTTCTGTCATTGCAAGAATCGCGCGTTCTCTCAATGTCCCGAGATATTCTTTTCTTTCACTTGCCTTTGTTTCTTTTATTCCATATATTCCTTCGTTCAAATAATCCTCAATGTCCTTCTTCATTTGTGATCAACTCCGATTTGGTATTTCCAATTCATGGTGTTAGCTTTACAATAAAATTAAAACAGGGGGACGTACATATATGACGACACTGCAATTCGAAAATCTTAGTAAGACATATCATAATACGACGACCTTGCCTCCAATCGATATCGAGCTAACAGCCGGTGAATGTTATGTGATCCGCTGCAATAAAGTGATTGGAAGCCAGTTGCTTAAAATAATCAACAAACAAGAAATCCCATCTACCGGTAGTGTACTACTATTTGGTGAAAATATCGAAAACCTGCATTCTGTGAATGATCGTATCGGCTTTCTTTATCTTGACGATGCTGCGTATTCGAGGATGAGAGTGAAAGATTATCTTGCTTTCTTCAGGAGGCTTTATGGCAGCAAGGTTGATTTAGACGAAGTGATGCAGCAAATCGGCTTGCGTGAATGGCAAACGACAAAAATAAGCAAGCTGAATTTCTCACAAGAACGCCGTGTGCAAATCGGGCGGCTGCTTGTGCAGGATCAGCCGATCATCATCATGGAAGAACCTGCACAGAACGTCGATTTAGAGACGAGTTTGATCATCCATCGAATCATCGAAGAGCTGAAAAGGAAAGGAAAGACCATCCTCCTTACTACTATAGACTTGGAGAATGCTTTGACGCTGACCAGTCATGTCTATTCTTTGACAGATAAAAGCTGTAAGCAAATAGCTGTTGAAGAGGAAGAGGTGGATTCTTCAGCAGATGAAGAAGCGATACAGCCAGTCAAACTGGAAAAGATACCAGCGAAGATCGATGACAAAATCATTCTTTTCAATCCATTCGATATTAACTTTATCGAGAGCAGTGAAGGAGTAGCCCAATTGCATCTGCAAGACGGAGCCTATCCATGTACATATACGCTTCAGGAATTAGAAGAGAGGCTAAGGGCGTTTGGTTTCTTCCGCTGTCATCGTTCTTATCTCGTCAACTTGCAGCAGGTCAAGGAAGTGGTCACCTGGACTCGGAACAGCTTCAGTTTGATCCTTGATGATCATTCACGCAGCTCCGTTCCATTATCGAAGAATCGCTTTGAGGAGTTGAAAGGAATGCTCGGTTTGTGACCTGCTTCATTCAGCCCCGGATATGCAGCATTCAGCTGTCTTTTTGCTCCATTCAGCTTTTTGATCCGCTATTAAGCTTGATTTTAAGGCATTTCTCCGAAAAGGCTAGTAAGCTATGACTATCAACCGTCACGAACGGAAAGGGGCAGCAAAATATGGACTTTGCATTACAAGTGAATGATTTGTCAAAGGTATTCGGACAGCAGCGAGCGCTGCAGCAAGTTTCTTTCAATGTAAAAAAGGGAGAGATTTTCGGTTTCCTTGGACCAAGTGGATCCGGGAAGACAACCACGGTTAAAATACTTACCGGCCAGCTTCTGCAGACAGCAGGCGATGTTACCATTTTAGGTAAAGCTGCTTCTAAAATGAAAGATGCCGACTTGGGCAGGATAGGTATCTTGACGGATAATAGTGGATTATATGAACGGATGACGGTCCAGCAAAATTTAGATTTCTATGCAAAATTATATGGTGTTGCTGCTGGAAGAGTGGAAGAAGTATTGCAAGTAGTTGGTTTGGCGGAAAGTAAGAAAAAACCTGTAAAAAAATTATCAAAAGGAATGAAGCAACGTGTGCTTCTCGCTCGTGCAGTCCTGCATAAACCAGAGGTTCTCTTCCTGGATGAACCAACCTCGGCACTGGATCCGGGAAACGTACAGAAAATGCACGATCTTCTGCGGAATCTGAACGAGGAAGGGACGACGATTTTCCTGACAACGCACAATATGGAAGAAGCTGCACAGCTTTGTGACCGAGTGGCATTTTTGCATGAAGGGCGAATAAGGGAAATGGACGCGCCGAAGCAGCTTCAGCGAAAGTATGCCAAAAACACCATTCACTTGGAGTTGAAAGATGGACGTAATGAAACAATCGGTAATGATGCAGTGGGGGCAGATCTCCTTTACCAGTATATGCAGGCAGACGAAATCGCCGCTGTTCATTCCGATCAGCCAACTTTGGGAGATATATTCATAGAAGTGACAGGGAGGAAATTAGCATGAATACAGCGCGTCTATCGGCAATGCTTGTAAAAGAATATCATGATTTGAAATCAAACTTCACCATCTTATCTGTTGTGATCGTTCCAATATTCATGGCTGTTCTTTTCAGCAGGATGGAAGGTGAGAAAGACTTTGGACTTTCTTTTGTTTTCTTGATGGCTGTTGCTTTTGTAACCATGTACGCACAGGCTGTATTACTTGGAGAAGAAAAAGAAAAGAATACACTGCAAGTTTTATTGCTGTCACCGGCAACTTCCACTGAGATAATGATGGGGAAAAGTATCATCTCCGTTGTTTTGACCATCATAACATTCGTAGTGGCCCTATTTGTGATAGATGTTAAGATAGAAAGTCCTGTCATGCTTGGTGTCATATTGCTGTTAGCATTGATTTTCTTTGCAGCGGTAGGAACGTTGATTGGTTTGCTTAGTGAGAATTTAGTACAAACATCCATGTACATTTTGCCGCTTAGTTTCCTCTTTGGTTTCAGTCCGATGATCAAGATGTATTTTACGGATGGAATAATAGCGGATATCTTAAGCTATTCGCCTGGGGAGTATATAATGGAAGCTTGTTTGGCAGCGGTGAACGGTGAGGCGTTTTCCTCTTACCGCGGAGATATCTTCTGGCTGATTGGCTGGACTGTCGCAGCTTTGCTGGTTACGTTCATTGTTTTTAAAAAGAGAAGATTAGCAAATTAAACAAGCCGCCCGAATATGGGCGGCTTGTTCGTTTAGTTCTGGCTGCGCGTACGCAAGTCACCTTCGATTTGTTCCAAACTCTTTCCGCGTGTTTCAGTCGTAAAGAATTTGACGAACAAGAAGGCAAGGATGCCGATAGCGGCGAAAATGTAAAATAGGTAGCTGATACCGATTGCCCGCAGTAAAATCGGGAAGAGCAAGGAGACGATCAAGTTTGCACCATGCAGGGCGAAAGTCGCCACACCTGTTCCGATTCCGCGGACGCTGGTTGGGAATAGTTCTGGAAGCATGATCCAGACAACAGGTCCCCAAGTAGTCGAGAAGGAAACGATAAAGGCACCCAAGCAGATGATGATTGCCCATGTTGCAGCAGTGGAATCCGGTGCAAGCAAATTAACGGTGGAAAGAACGACCAAACTGATAACCATGCCGATATTACCTGCCATAAGTAAGGTTTTACGGTTGATTTTATCAACGAAACGGATTGCTATGATTGTCATCAAAACGTTCACTGCGCCTATTCCGACAGTACCCAGGATAGCGGCAGAATCTGCAAATCCGGCATTCTCCAATGTTATTGGTGTGTAGTAGATGATCGTATTGATACCGATGAACTGCTGGAAGAAGGCAATGCCGATACCGGCAATCAAGGCAGGTCGCACCCAGCTGGATAATAGCTCTTTCATACCGCCTTCATCTTCTTTTTCTGTTTTCTTCACTTCTGATACTTCCTCATCGATGGAAGCACCTTCACCGCGTACACGTTTCAAGATGGCGCGGGCTTTATCTTCTTTACCAGCTGTCAAAAGCCAGCGTGGGCTCTCTGGCATGAAAATCATACCGATGATCAAAATGATGGCCGGGATGACCGCAAGACCAAGCATCCAGCGCCAAGCGCCTGCGTCTGACAATGCGTAATTCACTAAGTAAGAAGATAAAATACCGATTGTAATCAGCAGTTGGTTCAACGAAGCAAGTGAGCCGCGTTTTTCTTTTGGAGCTAGTTCTGATAAGTATAGCGGAACGATCGTTGTTGAACATCCGACTGCCAAACCAAGAATGACACGCGCAACGACCATCATTGTCACATTTACAGCAAGTCCTGCTGTAAGTGCACCGATAAGGAAAAGGATACCGGCTGTGATGATTGTTTTTTTGCGTCCTATTTTATCTGTCACCCGTCCTGTGACGGCGGCACTGATGATGGCTCCGACTAGTAGAGAACTAACAACCAAGCCTTCAGTGAAGGATGTAAGGCCAAGATCCTCATCAATATATAGCAAAGCCCCAGAGATGACACCAGTGTCATACCCGTAGAGTAAGCCGCCTAATGCACCAAAAAAATATAATAGACTGCTTGATTGCTTTTTCTGCATGTATTGCTACCTCCCAAGTTGTACGATTAGTATGTTATAATATGTAAGCCTTTTCCTCATTCGTTATAGGATGAAACCTTTTCATCTGCTCTCGATTGAAAAGTCCCACAATAAACCATTATAATTTAATAATGGCAGCAATGACTACATAAAAATTTTATTAGGAGGATTTTACTTGGCTAAAAAAATGATCGCAATCGATTTGGATGGAACATTACTGAATACCGAGAGTCAAATCCCCGAAGAAAATAAAGCGGCGATCAAACGTGCCATCGATGCAGATATGCTGGTTGCCATCAGCACTGGGCGTGCAACATTCGATGTGAAATCCCTTGTAGGTGATGACTTGGATATTCCCATCATTGCATCCAATGGCGGCACGATTCATGATTTCGGTTATGAATTACTGAATGAAATCACATTTGAGAAAGCGTTAGCGAAGGAAATTGCGACGTATCTCATCGAACAGGATATCTATTTTGAAGTGTATACAGAAACAGAGCTCTTATCTCCTTATAATGGCGAAGAGAAGCTAAAAGCAGAGTTGGACAAGGTAGCATCCGCCAATCCAGACGAAAGCCTGGAACAGCTATGGATCGGTGCCATGTCCCAATTCAAGCAATCCGGAATTCGATTTGTCCCGAATATCGATCATATTTTCACAGACGAGAATACCATCTTTAAGATTCTTGTTTTCAGCTTCGACTTACAGCATCTGGCCAAGGTCTATAAAGTGATCAGGGAGAATTCCGAGATCACCGTCACATCCTCTGGTGAGCACATAATGGAAATCTTGCCGAAAGACTCCGGCAAAGGCTATGCCGTGACGATGCTCGCTGAAAAGTATGGCATCCAGCGGGAAGATATTTATGCTGTCGGTGACAGCCCGAACGATATCAGCATGTTCGAGGTTGCTGGCAATGGTGTTGCCATGAAGAATGCGATGACAGAATTGATGGAAATCGCTACTCATGTTACGAAGTCGAATGATGAACTAGGCGTGGCCTACTTCCTGGATAAATTAATTGCCGGGGAACAAGAGGAACTTCGCCGAACGGAAGAAGGAGTATAAAGGACTCTGGCGCAGAAAAGCGCCGGAGTTTTTTTGTGCAGTGCGTTTCAGGGTGTATGAATTTCTGATAAGGGGGTGCGCTGCCTGGCTGATTTATGTAAAATAGAATGATAATCATTCTCAGAAAGAAGTGTGGTTTCTTGTTAAAAGACTTTTTCGCTTTTTATAAACCGTATAAACGACTGTTCATGCTCGACTTCAGCAGCGCTGTCTTTGTGGCATTATTGGAACTGGCATTTCCAATCGGTGTGAATATGATGGTGGATCGCTTGCTGCCGACAGAAAACTGGAGCTGGATTGTCACTGCGTGCATTTTGCTGTTCATCGTCTATGGCTTAAGTACGATAATGCAATACATCGTCACTTACTGGGGTCATAAACTAGGTATCAACATTGAACGGGATATGCGCAAGCAGTTATTTGAGCATATACAGAAACTTAGTTTTCGTTTCTTCGATAATACAAAGGTCGGGAATCTGATATCCCGTTTGACCAATGATTTGTTCATGATTGGGGAAATGGCTCATCACGGACCAGAAGATTTGTTCATAGCGGTGATGACGATCATCGGTGCATTGCTCATCATGTTCTTCATCAATTGGCCGCTGGCATTGATGACTATGCTTGTCGTACCGATTTTATTCTGGATTGTGCTGTATTGCAATAAGAAAATGACGGAAGCTTCGAGAAGGATGAATGAGGATACTGCGGATTTCAGTGCCCGTATCGAGAATACAGTGGGCGGTATCCGCGTTGTGCAGGCATTCACGAATGAAGCGCATGAAGAAGCGCGATTCAAGGTCAATAACGAACGCTATCGTCTGACAAAATTATTGTCTTACAAAATCATGGCATTGAACTTATCCGTTACATATATGCTGATGCGCTTCATCGCTGTTTTCCAATTGATTGCCGGAGCATGGTTCATCATTCAAGACAGTATGTCGTACGGCGATTTGATGGCCTTTGTCCTCCTGACGAATGTGTTCTTCCAGCCGATACAAAAAATCGGGGCGATCATTGAGCTTTATCCAAAAGGAATTGCTGGTTTTCAGCGTTATATGGATATCATGCGGCTTGATCCGGATATCAAAGATTCACCGGATGCTAAGCAGGTGGATGCTCTGGCAGGGAATATCCGATATGAGAATGTCTCTTTTGGCTATAACGAGGGCAGCTCAATCTTGAAAGATATCAGCTTCTCGATAAATGCTGGGGAAACGGTTGCTTTTGTTGGTCCGTCTGGTGCCGGAAAATCAACAATTTGCAGTCTGCTGCCGCGTTTTTATGAACGGAATGCAGGTGAAATAATGATTGATGGGATACCACACGATGAGATGACACTGGCGTCCCTGCGCAGTCAAATCGGTATTGTGCAGCAGGATGTTTATTTATTCGGCGGGACAATCAGGGAAAATATTGCATATGGAAAGCTGGGGGCAACTGAAGAGGAAATTGAGGATGCTGCTAGGAGGGCGCAGCTGACTGATTTTCTTGCCGAGCTGCCAGATGGACTGGATACGGTCATCGGCGAGCGTGGTGTGATGATTTCCGGCGGACAGAAACAGCGTATCTCCATCGCAAGAGTATTCTTGAAGAATCCGCCGATCCTTATTTTGGACGAGGCGACATCTGCACTGGATACCGAAACAGAAGTCAAAATACAAGAAGCCTTGGATGAGTTGTCAGAAGGTCGTACAACATTGGTGATTGCGCACCGTCTGGCTACCATCAAACATGCCGACAAGATAATCATGGTCACCAAGCAAGGAATCACTGAAGAAGGAAAACACAGTGAACTGCTGGAAAGAGCTGGTGCATACCGGCGGCTTTATGACGCGCAATTTGCTCGTTGATCAATTAGACAGGAAGTTTTCTACCAGATAGGAGAATGAACTTCCTGTTCTTTTGTTAGAATTGTAAGCGTTTACTATTAAATTACGTCAAGTTATCTTACAATAAAGATAGAATAATTAGATTTTTTTGACGATACTCTATTGCTAACTTTTCATTCTTTGGGTAACATCACAAGTGAGGAAAGCTAACATGAAATTCGCAGATTCAGGGGGAGAGCTAATGGAAACTATTTCGATTGACAATCTTTTAAAGAATAAAGCGGAGAAATTATGTGCAATAAGCGAACGGATATGGGAGTTTGCGGAATTGCGCTTTCAAGAGAAACAATCTGCTGCATTGCTTGCAGATGTATTGGAAGAAGAAGGGTTTGAAGTGCAGCGAAATGCAGCAGGAATAGAGACTGCTTTTGTGGCGAATTATGGAACAGGTAAGCCGGTCATTTCTTTTTTGGGAGAGTTTGATGCGCTATCCGATCTAAGTCAAGAAGCGGGCATTATTGAACAAAAAGCAATTGTATCTGGCGGAACAGGTCATGGCTGCGGTCATAATCTGCTCGGAACAAGTGCACTGGGAGCTGCTTTGGCAGTCAAGGAATATATGCAGGAAAACGGATTGAGCGGTACTGTACGTTATTACGGCTGTCCGGGTGAAGAAGGCGGATCGGGTAAAACGTTCATGGCTAAAGAAGGTGTATTCGATGATGCGGATGCTGCCATTACATGGCATCCATTCACGCACAGTGGTGTACAAAGAGCAGAAACGCTTGCTAACTATCAAGTGTATTTCAAGTTCAAAGGAAAAAGCGCCCACGCAGCAGGTGGCCCGCATTTAGGCCGCAGTGCGCTGGATGCGGTTGAATTGATGAATATCGGCACCAATTTCTTGCGTGAGCATGTGGTGCAGGATGCTCGTCTGCACTATGCCATCACGAATGCTGGCGGTGTTTCACCTAACGTCGTGCAGCCGGAAGCGGAAGTGCTTTATTTGGTCAGGGCCCCGGAGACGGAGCAGGTGGAAAGCATTTATCAGCGTGTAGTGAAGATCGCCCAAGGTGCTGCGTTGATGACCGAGACGCAATTGGAAATTACGTTTGATAAAGCGTGTTCCGGGTTCATTCGCAATACAGTCCTTGAACAAGTCATGCAGGAACAGGTTGAGCGTATTGAAGTACCTGTGTATACAGCGGAGGAGTTGGATTTTGCCCGGGATATACAGACAACTTTGAGTGCTGAGGATATTGCTTCCGATAAGCGCGCCATCCTGCAGTTGGTTGGGAAGGATGCAGGATTATGGGAGCAGGAAATGGAGTCATCTCCGATTCTGACAACCCCGATTCCATATCGTGATGCGGAGAACTTCCAATACGGCTCGACCGATGTAGGGGATGTAAGCAGAATCACACCTACCATCCAGTTCCATGCGTCCTGCTTCGCCATTGGTACGCCATTACATACATGGCAGGTTGTGTCTCAGGGGAAAACGTCCCTGGCGCAAAAAGGAATGCTGTATGCGAGCGAAGTGATGGCCGCAACTGCGCTTTCGCTATTCGATGAACCAGAACAGCTGGAAGCTGCCAAGCAGGAAATGCAACAACGTCTTGGACCGAATGGATATACGAACCCTATCCCGGACGGTGTCAAACCAACTATATTAGCCTAACTAACAGATCGGGGGTAAAGAGATGGTCAATCAACAGCAAAATGGCGGCTTGCAAAAGCCCAAAAAGGAAGAAGGGAAGGCGCTAAGATTCCTTTCTGCGATAGAACGCGCGGGAAATAAGCTTCCTGATCCATTTATGCTTTTCATTTATCTGGCGATCTTCGTGGCCATTGTATCCTGGATCATGAGTATGATCGGTGTATCCGTCACCACGCCTGAGAATGAGGTCGTGGAAGTGAACAACATGATTTCAGCAGAAGGATTGACATTCGCTTTATCCTCCATGCTGGACAACTTCACGGGATTTGCACCGCTTGGTCTGGTGCTCGTCATGATGTTTGGTATCGGACTTGCACAGCATGTTGGATTTTTTGAAGTGGTCATGCGCGGAATGGTAGCGAATATCCCGAAAAATTTGGTTACATACATGATCATCTTCGTAGGATTGCTCGGGAACTTGGCTTCCGATGCTTCCATGGTCATCATACCGCCACTTGCTGCCATGATATATTATTCTGTCGGTAAGCACCCGATTGCAGGACTTCTTACGGCTTTTGTAGCCGTCTCGGCTGGATTTACGGCAAATATCCTGATTGCTGGGACAGACGTATTACTGTCAGGTATCTCAACGGAAGTCATCCAAGGGCAGTATCCGGATGCACGTGCAGTTTCTCCACTTGATAACTGGTACTTCATGAGTGCTTCCACTATCATGCTTGTCTTTGTCGTTTCAATCATCTCGAAGAAACTGATAGAGCCACGCCTTGGTGAATTCAACCCTGAATTTGCCGATAAGAGCATCCTGACTGCGCAGATTGAAAAGCTGCGCCCAGAACAAAAACGCGGCGTACGCAATGCATTGATAGCTGCTGGAGTTTATTTGATTCTTGTTTCCTTGCTCATCATACCTTCCAATGGCATTTTGCGCGGAGAAGACGGAGGGATAATTCAATCTCCATTCATGAGTAATATCGTTCCTCTGATTCTGTTTTTATTCATCATACTGGCGGTAGCATATGGCTTTACTGCGGGTACACTCAAAAAAATTGCTGATATCCCGGAAAAAATGGGGATTGCAATGAAAGAGATGTCAGGTTTTATCGTGTTGGTCTTTGCTGCTGCACAGTTCATCGCATATTTTGAATGGACGAATATCAGCACAATCATCTCCGTAAACGGTAGTTTAGCTTTGGAAAACATGGATATGACAGGTGTAGGGGCAATGGTAGGTTTTACTGTGATCTCATCCATCGTCAACTTGTTCATCACAAGCGGCTCTGCTCTTTGGGCATTGCTTGCGCCGGTGTTCCTGCCGATGTTTTATCAGTTGGGCTATGACCCGGCTTACACACAAGTAGCATTCCGTATCGGGGATTCGGCATTCAATATCCTTTCGCCAATGAATCCATACGTCGTCATGTTGCTCGGGTTCATGAAACGATATGATAAACGATCCGGTCTTGGAACGCTTATGTCGCTGATGCTTCCGTTCGCCCTTTTGATTTTGGCTGCATGGATCGTGATGTTCGTAGTTTGGAGTTTGCTCGGTCTGCAGGTGGGACCTGGTGTCGATATCCGTTTGTAAAGTGAAAGGGCGCAAGCATATGCTGCGCCCTTTATAATTGACGTTTTCTTTAGAATGCGATACATTAATTACTGAAAGTAACTCGATTATCATGGGTAACTAATAGGTGCTGACTAAGTAGGGTATGCTATCAAACGGTAATACATTTTTGGAGGGATATAGTAATGACACAAGACTTTTTCAAAGCATTGGAAAACAGAAGATCCATCTATGGACTAGCAAAAGAATCACCGGTATCAGATGAGCGTATTCAGGAAATCGTTGAATTTGCTGTTAAATACACTCCATCTGCCTTTAACTCCCAAAGCACACGTGTCATCGTGCTTCTTGGAGACAAGCATGATCGTTTCTGGGATCTTACCGAAGAACAGCTTCGAGCGATTGTTCCAGCTGATAACTTTGCGCCAACAGAAGAGAAAATCTCATCATTCCGCAATGGATATGGCACAGTGTTATTCTTCGAAGACGAAACTGTGGTAAAAGGTTTGCAAGAGCAGTTCGCACTTTATGCGGAAAACTTCCCGATCTGGTCTGAACAGACTTCTGGAATGCATCAGCTGGTAGTTTGGACAGCTTTGGAAATGGAAGGTCTTGGTGCTAGCTTGCAGCACTACAACCCAATTGTTGATGAAGCGATTCAAAAGGAATGGGATATCCCATCCAATTGGAAGCTTCGCGGTCAAATGCCTTTCGGTAAACCAACAATGCCAGCTGGCGAGAAAGAATTCAAGCCACTGGAAGATCGCGTTAAAATCATTAAATAATAAGGGAAAGGATGCCTTTGTCATATCTGGACAGGGGCATCTTTTTTAAGTATAATTATTTGAAAATTCTGTTACAAATATATTACATATGTTTTCGACCCGAAGTACCGGGGTATATAGAAGCTACAAACATAACCAATATCATTGAAGGAAAGGAAGGAAGTAAAGTGAGTGCATATCCATATAAAAAGTTGCAGCATGCTGGGGATTTGTCGGATGATGAACGTGATGAGATCCTGACTACTTTGGAGCGATACATGGATTACTTACGAGATGAATTGTCTAAATCAGATGACCTTCCTGCTGTTAAATAAAAAAGGAGTATCCCGGTAAATCGGGATACTCCTTTCGTTTTACATTATTGCCGTTATCAAGAATGGCAATGTGATGATCGACAGGATCGCACTTATTACGAAAGCAGAAGCAACTTCTGTTTCCAAACTCTTGAAGCGGATTGCGATCATGGACGCAACTGCTGATCCTGGGAAGGATACAAGCAATACTGCCATTACGAAATCATTGTGCCCTAAACCAAGTGCAAGCGCGATAAGGATCATAGCAAGCGGCTGAACGATTGCTTTCAAGATCGCGATGGAGAATGCAGAGAAGCTTAGTTTGATTTTGTTGATACCGATTGTAACACCGACTGCGAACAATGCAACACCTGATACAACGTTACCGATTTGATCAAGTGATTTTTCGCCTAGTTCTGGCAGGTGGAAATTAAAGATAAGCACTAGTAGCAAACCAACGATCGGTACACAAGCAAGTGGTTCGCTAAGACCATGCAGGATGGACTTGATTGTTACTTTGAACAAACTTTCTTGTTTCTCATCAGAGTTCGAACCTTTGTTACGTTCGCCCACTGTACCAAGAATTGTAGCCAATGGATCAAGTAGTGCGTTAACGATGATACCCATCAATGCGATTGGAATCGCAACTGTTTCAGCGCCGAACAGACTTCCCATAACCGGGATACCCATGAATGCAAATGTTGGCTGTGTCGAATTCAAAGAGAACATCGTTGACTGTACGAAATTGTATTTAGAAGTCCATTTAGTGACAAGAAGTACAACGACGAAGAACCCGATGACACCAATTACCAAAGCGCCAAGAAATGAAGCTTTATCAAAAATCGTTTCGCGGGAAGTAGTTGTTACCCCGACGAATAAATGTGCTGGCAATGCAATTTTTGTTACAAGTGTGTTGATCCCTTTGGATGTTTCTTTATTGAAAATGCCGCGATTTCCTGCAATGAATCCTAGAAGGATTACGAAGAAAATCGGGATTAGTATGATGAAAATTTCACCAAAACTCATGTTCTTTCCACTCCCTACAGTAGTTATGTTGCTCAAGTTGTCAAAATTAATACAGGTGCCTCCTTATGGAAGGAGTCACCTGCACCATTAGAAATTCTTTAGTGATTAGCCTCTGATGGATTTGTATTCTGGTTTCCAAACAGATTTAGCTAAAAGATCTTTGATTTCTTCAGGTTTTGCATCAGATACGCCATCTTCGATTGCAGCTTTTGCAACTGCTTCAGCTACAGCGTTGGACACTGGTTGAAGCTCATCGATTGCTGGAAGCAAAGAGCCGCCTTGTGTGTTGCTGTTGACCATATCTGCAATTGCATTAGCTGCTGCTGCAAACATAGGTGCTGTGATCAATTTCGCTTTAACAGCGATGGAACCAAGTCCTAGACCTGGGAACGCGAATGCGTTGTTTGCTTGACCGATATGATAAGTTGTACCTTTGTATTCAACAGGATCGAACGGGCTGCCTGTTGCGATCAGTGCTTTACCGTCAGTCCATTCAAGCAAGTCTTTTGGAATTGCTTCCGCAAGTGGTGTTGGGTTGGACATAGGCATGATTACTGGATGTTCTACGTGTTTTGCCATCTCTTTGATGATTTCTGCACTGAAAGCACCAGCTTGGCCAGAAGTACCGATCAAGATAGTTGGTTTCACTTGGCGGATAACTTCAGCAAGGCCAATGATTCCATCTTCTTTATTCCAGTCTTTTACTTCATCAGCAGAACGAAGGTAAGGTTTCTGGAAGTCAGCAATGCCATCCATGTCATCAGTCAAAAGACCGCGTTGGTCGATTGCCCAGAAGTTTTTCAAAGCTTCTTCTTTAGAGATACCATCAAGTACCATGGTAGCTGCGATTTGGTCTGCATTACCGATACCTGCAGAACCAGGACCGAAGACAACTACACGCTGTTCTGAGATCGGAGTACCAGTAACTTTGGAAGCACTCATGACAGCTGCAAGTGTGATTGCGCCTGTACCTTGGATATCATCGTTGAAAGTAAGGATCTTGTCGCCATACTTATCGATGATGTTACGTGCGTTACGGTTACCGAAGTCTTCCCAGTGAAGAAGTACATTAGGGAACTTCTCAACTGTTTTACTGATGAATGCATCGATGAACTGATCGTATTGCTCACCGCGAACACGTTTATGACGGTTACCGACATAAAGTGGGTCGTTAAGCAATGTTTCGTTATCTGTACCAGCATCGATTACTACTGGAAGTACACGGTTCGGGTCGATACCAGCAGCAGCTGTGTAAACAGCCAATTTACCGATTGCGATGTTCAATCCGCCGACACCCCAGTCACCAATTCCAAGAATGCTCTCAGAGTCAGTAACAACGATCAAGTCGATTTCATCTGTGTTAAGCAATGTATTATCGTAAGCTTGCTCAATATTGTCCGGGTTGTTGATATCAAGATAAACACCACCTGGACGTTGGTACTCGTGGCTGTATTCCTGGATAGCTTGACCTACAGTTGGAGTATAAACGACTGGAAGCATTTCGCTTAGATGATCAGTCAAAAGACGATAGTAAAGAACAACGTTACGGTTGTAAAGCTGGTTCAATGTATTGTTTTTCAACAAGTTGTTAGGCTGTGCATTGAATTGCTCATAAGCACGCTTCACTTGTTCGTCCAATGTCAAAACTGTCGCTGGCAATACACCTTCAAGACCGAGCTCAGCTCTTTCTTCTTTTGTAAAAGCGACACCTTTATTTAGAAAAGGATTTGAAATTAAATTCTTACCTCTTAGGGAAGTGGATAGAGATCCATCTTCATTATTGCGATATGTGTTCATATCTGATTCCACCTTTTCGAATGATTACTTACGTTTTGTAACTGCCACAAATAATTCTATCACTAATCAATTGTTAATCAATTTTAACAAAGTATTTAAAATAACTATTGCAAAACCTAAGTTTGTGTGATATTTCACATACTAAGAATCGTTCTAAAAAACCGCGGTACCAAAGTATTTTACAGATGTGAAGTAATTTCTGTTTTTACTTTATTATTGTTTTTTTTATTTAGAAAAATATACATATTACTGTTTTTTAATTTCTGTTTATTTATTCAAACTATTCTGCTTCTTAAATTTCATCCATCGTGCTAAGCTTATCTATATATAGAAAGAGGTGTAACCAGGCATGGACATTGTGAAAGAACTGAGTAAATTCATCCACCCAGGCAGGGTATCCACAGCAGCCGCAGTCATCAGCCAGCATAATCATGATGCCTCTTATCACCCTGCTGCTGATCCGGACGTTGTCGTATTTCCGGAAAGTACAAAAGAAGTCAGTGAGATTCTTGCTTTTGCCAATCAATATGGCATACCGATCACACCTTTTGGAAAAGGTTCCAGTTTGGAGGGGCATGCAATCCCTTATAAAGGAGGAATCTCTCTTGATTTGGGATTGATGAACGAATTGAAGACAGTTGGCGATAAAGACGGTTTTATCATTGCAGGTGCGGGACTCACTCAATTCAAGTTGAATGATGCCCTGAAAAAGCATGGATTATTCTTCAGTGTCGATCCAGGGGCAGAAGCGACATTGGGAGGAATGGCAGGTACGAATGCAAGTGGTTCTTATACGGTGAAATATGGGACGATGCGGGATAATATACTTGATATGGAAGTGGTCTTGCCGAGCGGTGAAATCATCCATACCGGTTCAAAAGCGCTGAAGTCTTCTTCGGGGTTGCATCTTTCCGGTTTATTTGCTGGATCGGAAGGCACCCTTGGTATCATAACGGAACTGACTCTTCGGGTATATCCAATACCAGAAGCGACAGTTGCTGCGCGTGCTGTCTTCCATGACTTTGATGAAGCGGTGGCGGCTGTTGTCAGACTTCGGACGGCGGGGCTTGATTTGGCAAGGATTGAATTCGTGGATGCGGCTTCTGTGGCGCATGTGAATCATTTCGCCAACACCTCTTATGTTGAACAACCGACCATTTTCTTTGAATTGAACGGAGAAGCTGAACATCTCGAGCATCAGCTAAGACGGATGGGGGAATTATTGAGACCTTTCAATGTAGTGGAATTTCTGGCAGAAACAGATAAGGCGGCGCAAGAACATTTATGGGATGCCAGACATAATCTTGCGTATTACTACATAAAAGGAGCGCCAGAAAAACAGATGCTTGTAACGGATGTATGCCTGCCGATTTCCGAACTTGCCGAGGCAATCCTGCAGGCAAGGCAAGCAGTGGATCAGAGCGGTCTGGAGGCTGGGATCGTCGGACATGTCGGAGATGGTAATTTTCATATCATTGCAATGGTCGATTTTGCGGATGAAAGGGAGAAGGCTGCCGCCAAACAGCTTCATAAAGCTGTCGTCGATTATGCGCTTGCTCACGATGGTACTTGTACAGGGGAGCATGGTGTGGGTGTCGGCAAGAAGGTTTATCAACCGATGGAGCATGGTGCAGCTTATGATGTAATGCGGACAATCAAACAAGCAATCGATCCACGAGGCATCATGAATCCCGGGAAATTGATCGATTAAAATAGAAAGAGCGTATTCCCCCTCAAGAATACGCTCTTTCTGTATTTAGCCTTTTTTGCTGAATAGGTCTGTAATTACATGCACCATTTCAATGCCTTGATATGCAAAGATGGATAGTGCGCTAACTGAAAGTGCTATGACCATGATCGCTCTTGCCACAAACATTTTCGTCCCCTCCTTTGGATTGCTAACACAACCTATGCAAAAGGAGTCCTATTCAGCGATAACTCGATTGATAGAAGACGGCCAGCAGGAAATGCCGGACCGCCTGCTTAGTCTGCAGCATACGTGCTTGAATCATACCTGATGCAAGCAGTACAGGCAAAAAAGTCAGGACTGCTGTTTGTGCTATGATCGGCAGCCAGTGTTTTTCATCATCCGGTAAATCGGCTTTATGAATGACGACGTGCTGCGGCTGGATGTCATCTGAACCCATGTGGTACATCGGATGGAGCACCATCACTTGCAGCGTGATCGACAATACAAGCCCGATAAACAAAAGAGCAGCTTTGCGTTGCATTTCCTCCCCACCTCCTATCCTTCATGATTTCTATACTATATACCCGTTGAGGAAAAATGTAAATAGTTTTTTATCAATATTTTCACTATTCAGAAATATACCTAAAAAAGCCCATCCTCCCAATGAGGACAGGCTGTTGAAGCACGAACTATTTAGCCGGAGCGGTTTCATCCGGTGTTACCCATTTTTCTGCCCACTCTCTTATGGAAGTGATCACAGGGCGCAAAGCATGGCCTTTTTCTGTCAGTTCATATTCTATACGGACTGGTGTGTCCGGGTATACTGTTCTTGTTGCAATACCCGCTGCTTCCAGCTCTTTCAGACGCTCAGAAAGCAAGCGGCCACTGATCGGCAGGGACGATTCCAATTCAGAAAATCGCTGTGATCCTTCTAAGAGGCGGAAAATGATTAGGCCAGTCCATCGTTTGCTTAAAAGTTCCATGCCGGACTCAAAGCGCGGACATAATTCTACGGATTTCATCTATCATCACCTCTGCAAAAGCACTGTTTACTTGTTATTTTATGTTTCATTATATACGAGGTTACGAAAAGTAACAAGTATATTGTTCCTGTGTATACCGTTTTCCATACCAACTTCCTGGCAAAAAATTAGGAAGGAACCTATAATTGAAAGTAAGTATGATGGAGGGGGAGAGGGACATGGATCATCATTATTACATAGATTATGCATGTAAGCTTGCTGTCGAGAACGTGAACAGCGGCAAGGGAGGACCGTTCGGTGCGGTCATTGTCCGGGACGGGGAAATCGTCGGAGAAGGTACGAACCTTGTCACAAGTTTGCATGATCCCACGGCACATGCTGAAATACAGGCAATCCGTGATGCGACGAGCAGTCTGGGTCATTTCGAACTGGAGGATTGCATCATTTACTCCAGCTGTGAACCATGTCCGATGTGTTTGGGTGCGATTTACTGGGCTCGTCCAAAGGCATTGTACTTTGCTTATACGAAAAAGGACGCTGCAGCCATAGGCTTTGATGATGATTTCATTTATCAGGAAATAGAAAAACCATATGAACAACGAAAGATTCACACTGTCCAGCTTCCCCAGGCAGAAACTGCCGATCCGATGAAAGCTTGGCGGGAAAAAGATGACAAAGTGGAATATTGAAAGAAGGCGATTCCCTTATAGAGGGATCGCCTTCTTTTCTTGGGCTGCATTGAAGGTGTCGAGATAGGTAAGGAATTCAGAAACTTGCAATGGCTTGCTGAACATGTAGCCTTGCGCATAATCACATTGCAAGTTCTGTACCCACGCCAGCTGTTCCTGGCTCTCCACACCCTCAGCCACGATGGAGAGCTGCAGTTTCTTGGCTAAGGTCACTATCGAAGAAACGATGGCTTGGTCTTGGAAATCTTCAGGCAGGTTCGCAATAAATGCACGGTCGATCTTCAACGTATCAACAGGCAGCTGTTTTAAGTAATTGAGACTGTTGAATCCTTTTCCGAAGTCATCCAATGCAATACGTATGCCCAGCTTTTTCAGTTCCGCTATCGTATAGGCTGCGCCCTCTACATCTTGAATGGCCGTTTCTTCGGTTATCTCTATCTCCAATTTCGTTACATCCACTCCTGGATATAAATCCATCTGCTTGCGAATGAAGCTCAAGAAGCGATTATTATAAAACTGCTGGGTGCTGATATTGACAGCAACATGAAGGTCATGGAAGGCTTCTTTATTCATTTCTGCAAATACAAGCTCGATCATCTTCTTATCCAATGTGATGATATCGCCGTTCTTTTCAGCCAAAGGAATGAATTGAGCTGGAGGAATGATGCCATGGACGGGATGGATCCAGCGACAAAGCGCTTCTACGCCATAAACCTTGTCGCCGGAACTTGCCATCTTGGGCTGGAAGTACACTTGTATTTCTCCATTCGAAATGGCACTGCATAATTCCGATTCCAATAAAGCGGGCTGACTGTCATGCAAATTATCATTGGCAAAGAATTTATAATTCGATCGGCCGCTTTCCTTGGCCAAATACATGGCGATATCGGCAAAACGCATCACTTCCTTGCTGGTGGTTCCGTTATCTGGTACCAAAGCAATGCCGATGCTTGTGCTGACATTCACTTTTCTGCCTTCGATGAAAAATGGTTCTTCCACACTTGAAATGATGTTTCTTGCCAATAAAGTGGCATCTTCTCTTCTTGCGTTGGGATACAGCAAGGTGAATTCATCCCCACCAAGACGTGCAAGTACACTGTCTGGTGGCAGCATCCGCGATAGTCGTAACGTGACGAGCTGCAGCAATTTATCGCCGAATTTATGTCCGAGCGTGTCATTGACCGCCTTGAAACGATCCAAATCCATGAAGAAAAGGGCAGCTGTTTCACTTGTCCGTCCTTCTAAATAACGGAGGAGCTGCTGTTCGAAATAACGGCGGTTCGGTATATTCGTCAATTCATCATGATTTGCGATATATTGTAATCGGGATGCCTGCTCGGCCATCTTTTGATCCGTCGAAGTCGTAACAAATGCCAGTACCTGAGTCAAAAGGATGACTAGCATCACGCTGATGGCAAGGTTGATATTATTCGGTGTGAATACCGGCTCTGGTAAGATCGAGCCAGCATTCACATGAACAATGGCAGCTTTCATCGCGGTGTAGTGCATGCCGCAAACAGCGGCTCCCATTGTGATGGCACTTGCGAGTTTCAGTAGATGCTGTCTTTGACCAGTAAAAGTTTTAAAGTGCTGAAACAATAGCAGTGCTACGCAAGATGCTATAATGGCAATGACGATCGATAAATAATAATACGTGCCGCCGTGGTGCATCATACCATCCAGACGCATGGCCATCATACCTATGTAGTGCATGCTTACGATTGCTGCTCCCATGAAAAGGCTACCTGCCAAAAGGCGGAGGAAGGTCATCTTGATGGAAGAAAGAAAAAATGCGATGGAGGTGCCGGCAAAAGCAAAGATTATCGATAAGATAACCATGCCGGGATCATATGTGACTTCCACCGGCAGTTTATACGCCAGCATGGATAAGAAATGCATTGCCCAAATGCCTAGTGCCATCAGGAGTGAACTGGAAATGAACCAAAAGAATTTCCGCCACCCTGTCGTACGGTTGACCCTGGAACACATATCCAAAGCAATATAAGAAGAAAGAATGGCAATGAATATGGAAACGACAACAAAAGTGACATTATATGTACCAGTAACTTCCTGCATGTAAAACCTCCAAGGTGCTGTATGTAGTCAAATAGTCATAGGGATATTGTATACCCAGTATTAGAAAAAGCAAACCATTATAAAGTAAATAATGGTAAATAATTCTTGGATTTCAAGGGAGAAATTTTCGTGCGAAATAACTATATATACGATGTTGTCATTGTAGGAGGCGGAACCACAGGTCTTTATACATCTTTTTATACCAAACTGCGAAAAATGACAACATTGTTGATAGAAGCTACTTCGGATTTTGGCGGCAAAGTGGCGCAGTTTTATCCAGAGAAGCATATATATGACGTCGGGGCTCATCCTGTTGTTTCTGGTGAAGAGTTGGTGGGCAGGCTGCTGGAGCAGAGCCAGTCGGCAGAACCGGAAGTGGTTACAGGGGAATTTGTGGAACAGATAAGGAAACGGGAAAACGACATTTTCGAAGTGGAAACGAATTCCGGTAAGCTGTATATGGCACGGACCATCATTCTTGCCTCAGGAATGGGGACTTATCAAATGAAGCCGCTGCGGCTGACAGAAGCGCCGCTTTATGAAGGTAAGAATCTTCATTATCACTTAAAGTCGCCTGAGAAATTCCGGGACTTGCGTGTGACGGTGTATGCAATGAATAGGACCGGGATCGATTGGGCGATGGCGCTTGAGAAGACGGCGAAAGAGGTCGTACTGCTCAATCAGCAGGATTATTTTCTTTATACACCGCCGCAAGTGATCGAGGCATTGGAAAAGACGTCCATACAAGTGAAATACAATCATAAAGTAACCAAGCTGATGGGCAATAGCCGAGGTTTGCATACATTATTCGTAGACCAGGATGGCATGGAAATGATGTATGAAACAGATGCGCTGCTTTATTATGAAAATGTCAATCTTACTCAAACGCCATTCATAAGCTGGGGAATTGAGACAGATAAAAACAAAGTTCTCGTAGACCACGGGATGGCGACCAATGTTCCAGGCATTTTCGCAGCAGGAGATGCAGTGCAGTATCCTAAAAAGAATATGCTGATTGCAACAGGTTTTACAGAAGCCATCACAGCCGTCAATAGTGCCAAGCTATATCTGGATCCATCAGCAAGTGCACAAGTGTATAGTACAATTGAATACCAAAAAAATAGAGGCTGACGGCAGCCTCTATTTTTGTAAGATTTCCTTTTCGATCACTCTGGCAACACCGTCTTGTTCATTTGTGCCGGTTGTATAGTCACAATGCTGTTTCACTTCTTCGGTCGCATTCCCCATGGCAACCTTCGTTCCCACCACTTCTAGCATCGGGAGATCATTCATGCTGTCACCTATTGCGATGATATCTTCTTTTTCAACATCCAGATGCTTAGCGAGTTTTTTTAGTGCAATACCTTTTGAAGCTTTGCCGCTCACGATCTCCAGGTTGAAATCGGCGGAAGAGAACAAGTTCAGTCCCTTTTTGCTCAGCGTATCGGCTGCTGAACGCCGTCTTTCTTCATCAAAGCTGACGATTGTTATTTTGAAAATTTCATCGCCAGCTTGAAAAACTTCTATATAATCATCTATCTCTTTTATATTTGCCTGGCCAAGTTGACGCTTTCGGGCCCTTTCCATTTCGCTTCTACCGTCTTGGTGTACAATGTCCATCTCATCCTGAAGCACCTGCTTCGCCTTGCTTGTAATGAAAATCTCTTTAGCTGTGACAATTTCATAATAATAGTTCTCATCATTCAGCCAAGTGACAATCTCTTTGGCGTAAATCGTTTCAAGCGGCGAAGGAAGGGAAAGTTTCCCATCGGGGTCATAAGTAGCAGCTCCGTTGGCTCCTATCACCCACGTCGAAAGCTGTTCATCTTCAAAAAGACGTTGTACGTCAAAATTCGCCCTCCCGGTTGCAATGACGATTTCAGCACCGGCTTGCTGCGCTTTTTTGACGGCATCTGCATTCAGCGCGGAAATGGTGTAATGTGGATTAAGGAAAGTTCCATCAAGGTCTATTGCTACTAATTTGCTCATCTCATTCGCTCCTTTACTCTTTTTATAGCATATTCCCTTTCGTAAATAGGATGTAAACTGACGAAATGAGGGTAGTAAAGTATAATAAGGTGTCAAGCCGCTCACAATCTTACTAATACATAGAGAAATGGTTTTTACCTAAATGGAGGGAAAAAAATGGCTGGGAAGTTACTATCCGTAATTGTGCCTTCGTTTAATGAAGCGGAAAATGTAAAACTTTTTTATGAAGAACTTGCCAAGGAACTGCAGTACTCATCCTATGACTATGAAGTGATTTATGTGGATGATGGGAGTTCCGACACCACGCTGTTGGAGCTGAAAGAGCTAGCAGATAAGCATTACAATGTGCGTTATTTGTCATTCACGAGGAATTTCGGAAAAGAAGCGGCAATACTGGCTGGATTCCAGCATGCCAAGGGGGATTGTGCAGTCGTCATCGATGCCGATCTGCAGCACCCGGTTTCCTTGCTGCATGACTTGCTGGCAGGATTTGAAGAGGGCTACGATCAAGTGATCGCACGCAGGAACCGTAAAGGGGAAAGTTTCCTGCGAAAAGTGGTTTCGACGATGTACTACAAGATCATCAATCGATTCATCGATGTCCGCATCCAAAATGGTGTCGGGGACTTTCGTTTGCTCAGCCGCCGGGCCATTGATGCTTTATTGATCCTGAGTGAGGGAAATCGATTTTCAAAGGGATTATTCTCCTGGATCGGATTTGAACAAAAAACGGTCTATTACGATAATGTCAGCCGGCAGAACGGGGAATCGAAATGGTCATTTGGAAAACTTTTCGATTATGGTATAGATGGCATCGTGTCATTCAATACCAAACCTTTGCGAGTCTGTTTGTATGCAGGCTTCATCGCGCTGGTCCTGTCACTGGCTTATATATTGTATACATTTGTGGAAGTGCTGATCCATGGGGTCAGCACACCGGGTTACTTCACCTTGATCACCGCCATCCTTTTCCTTGGCGGCGTACAGCTGGTCAGCCTTGGTGTGATCGGGGAGTATATCGGCCGCATTTATAATGAAACGAAGCGCAGACCGCATTATTTAGTGAAAGATACAAATATCGAGGCAAGGAAGCATTATGAAAAAAATATGGAAGCTTGAATTCACACGTTTTATCATTGTAGGTGTACTCAATACAGTCTGCTATTACTTGTTGTATTTACTTTTCTATCAGCTGGCGGATTTGCATTATCTTGTATCGCATTGGAGCGGCACAATCCTCAGCATGATATTCTCGTTTTTCCTGAATAGTTACTTTACGTATGGCGTAAAACCGACTTGGCGGAAGTTTTTCCAGTTCCCGCTGACACAGGTTGTTAATATTGCGGTATCATCTGTCCTTGTCTATCTTTTCGTCGAGGGCTTTGGATGGAACGTGACAGTGGCGCCACTTGCAGCGGTGTTCTTCACCGTGCCGATCACGTTTGTCATCACTAGTAAGATCATGAAGAGCGGACGTAAGGATGTGACACATGAAGCGTAAGTGGAAAATCGTGCTGCTGGTTTTGGCAGCACTTGCATTTGCAATATCAGTACATATATATTTCATCTCTGAATACTTAAATGGCCGGTTCATGCTCGGTCCAAATGATGGCATGGCACAAATGCTTCCATTCAAGCAGCACTTGTATGAGCAATATACACAAGGAAACTTCTTTTATTCGTTCTCTTTCGGTCTTGGCGGCGGCATTTATAGCCAGCTGGCATATTATTTTTCGACCAGTATCGTTTACCTGCTTTCCTTGCTCGCAATCAAGATGCTGGATATCGTCAACTTGATCGGAAGTCCGGATGTCATCACCTGGGCAAAAGCGATTTTGCCGGTCAGCATCATCAGGCTATCAGCAGCGCTTCTTCTGACAGTCGGCGTTTTCCGGTATATGCGGATACCGCTGTTACCGGCATTCGTGGGAGCGAGTTTTTATGCCGGCAGTGCCATCTATTTCCGGCATGTCGTGTATTGGGAGTTTTTCGCCAATGCATTCCTGTGGCTGCCGCTGCTCGTTCTGGGAGTGGAGAAGATCATTCGGGAGCGGAAACCTTATTGGTTCATTGCTGCTATTGCAATTTCCGTATTTGATAACTTCTACTTCTCTTACATAAGTTTTGTGTTTATTGGTATGTATGTGATACTGCGGTGGTTCATCAAGCTATCGGATGATGAGCTGCCGGTCAAGTCACAGCTGCTTTATTTCATACCAGCTATACTGCTCGGTTTTGGGATCGGTTCGATTTCTTTCATCCCGTCGGTGTATGCATTCTTGAATAATTACCGGCCGGCATTTCAAGATGAGATCCCATTTTACGGGAATGAAGATAATATCCTGTTCACGAGCAGAACGCTGCTTTTGCCAACATTATTTGTCTTGCTTATTTGTACTGTGGGTTTGTACAAAAACAAGTTATTCCGATTGTTTGCGCTGTTGAGCCTCGTATTCATCTTCTTCCAGGGAAGCCCTCGAATAGCGAGTGTTTTCAATGGATTTTCAGCTCCTCAGTATCGTTTCGAGTATTTATCGATGTTCGTCGTTGCCGGGACGATTGCAGCAGGACTCGCTTTGCTGCCCAAAGTCAAAAAGCTGCATCTGCTGCTGGCAGTAGGTTTGACTGTATTGCTTTATAGTCTGTATCTGCACCATGACGTAACGCTCGATCTGGCAGATGAATGGGCAAAGTATGTCTGGGGCGGTGCGGCTTTTGTACTGGCTGCGTTCCTTATCTACACATTCAAGCGAAAGACGTGGGTGTTCGGCCTTTGTTTGCTGGTCGTGTTTGCAACGTACATACCGCTGATCAATGTCCATCAGGAAAAACAGCTTTCGGAAGCAGGCAATGTCGAGGACTCCACGCTGCAGCTTTTGACTAGCGACAAATATGCCAGTACAGAACAGCAGGATTTGATTCATGATGTACTTGCCAAGGATGAAGATTTCAGCAGGATAGAATGGAAAACTGACGATAAGAATAATACAAATTTGGTACAAGGCTTTCCTGGTATCAGTATTTATTCGAGCATCCTGAATAGGGAACTGTTGTTTTTCTATTACTATGATTTGAATATCGATATGAAACGGGAAAGTGTCAGCCGCTATTCCGGCTTTGGAAACAGGGCCAATCTGTATAGTCTGCTGAATGGGAAATATATCATGTTCGATAAACAAGAGCCGATTGCTGCTCCTTATGGTTTCAAACCGTATATGGAAAGCGATCAGTATATTGTTTATCAGAATGAGAATTTGCTGCCATTTGCCAAAGTAGGGACAGAGGTATTCCAAGAAAAAGACTTGGAATCTCATACGCCGCTTGAACGTGAGCATGCAATGCTGGAGGGAATCATCCTTGAGGATGGGGAATCTACCGGACGTGCTGAATCGTTGCCGAATTTGATGGATCAAGTCAATGTCGAGGCAGCGGGAGGCTCATATCAGGATGGACAGCTGCAAGTGGAAGCAGAAGAAGGCGGACTGGATTTGAAGCTTGATGAAGATTTGCCGCGAACAGGTGATTATTTCATAAGTTTCCATTTGAAGAATAATGATGCCAGCGCTCCTTTATATGATTTGACTGTCAATGAGTTTGAAACGGACAGGAAATCGCAGCAGTCCATTTATCGTACAAAAGTCGATGACTTGACGATTCGTGTGCAGGCTGCCGATACGATCCGGATAAGGATGCCGGAAGGAAGCTATACCATCGATGATTTCACACTGCAGCATGAGGACTACGAAAAGCTCGAAGAAACAAAAGAAACAGCTGAGGATATTCCATTTTCGATTGATAGCAATCAAGTGACGGTGGATTATGATAATCAGCAGCATGATAAGTATTTAAAAATACCTGTCCCATATGAAAAAGGCTGGGAAGTATCCATTAATGGAGAGAAGCAGGAACTCCTGAAAGCTGATTATGCGTTCTTGGGTGTCGAACTGAAAAATGGTGAAAACCACATTGTCTTCACTTATAAGCCGCCTTATTGGAATATACTGCTCATTATTTGTATTGTAAGTATTATCTTGTCATTATGCTGGGGATGGTACTTGCGAAAACGTCATTTGGCGGGTGAGAAAGGTGAAAAAGCGTAAAAAGAAAAAGCAATCTCTTTCAGGTGCTTTCGGTACAGTGATTCTATTCGGTTTGGGTTTATTCGTCCTTCTCTTCTTCCTGTCTGTTGTGGTAGACAAAAACGACAGTGAACAGGATGGAGGAAGGGCATTATCGGAGGACGTATTGACTTATCGGGATACAGTAGAGCAAATACTGGCTGAAACGGATCAGCAAGAGTTGGCTCCGCTTGTTCTTTCCATCATGATGCAAGAGTCCGGCGGCAGAGGAAATGATCCTATGCAAGCCTCGGAAAGTAAATGCGGCGAAGTTGGCTGCATCGAGGACCCGCATGAGTCGGTTATTTACGGTGTCGAACATTTTCTTCGTATGCTGGAGGAGGCAGATGGAGAAAAAGATGTGGCCATCCAGGCTTATAATTTCGGTGCCGGGTTCATCGGGTTCGTCAAAGGGAATGGCGGTGTATTCACTGAAGAACTGGCAGTTCAATTTGCGCAAAAGCAATACGCGAATCTTGAAAATCCGGAAGAATATCGCTGTATACGACCTGAATCAGAAGAATTGGATGCATGTTACGGAGATATTCATTATGTGGAAGCTGTGTACAGTTATTTACCAGCCGCCGAAGAAGCCTTTGCAAAAAAATGACCCCCGCTGCTAAGCAGTCGGGGGTTTGAAATTGGAAAATACATTAAAATCACGCCACGCCTGCTCAATAGTGCGGAGGCGTTTTTTTACGTCAGCCGCTTTTTCTTTCCCGATCAAAGCGATGAATGCATGTATGAGACTGATGGGAGCAGTCAGGGAATGCGTCAGCGATGGCGAAATGCTTGAGGCCATAAAGGAATAATCAGCCGCTGTAAGCAAAGGGGATGATAACCCATCGGTGATGGCAATCGCTTTGGCACCGCGATCTTTAGCCATTTGGAACAAACGCAGCGTATGGTTGGAATAACGGACAAAACTCAGTGCTATCAATGCATCTTCTTCCCGAATGGTTGAAATCTGATCGATTGCGCGGTCGGAAGGCTCCACGATCTCAACATTCTCGAAAATGAAAGAAAGATGATAATGTAATAAATCTGCTACACTGATGGCGCTGCGGTTCGCCAAGATGAATATTCGCTTGGAATTGATCACTGTGTCAGCAGCCGAATGGAAGGCCTGCATATCGATTCCTTCCATCGTTTCCTGGATATTTGCTTGGTCTCGCAGGAAGATGGCGTACAAGTCATGATCTTCGGTTTGGATATCCTCGGAAGGATGCTTGAATCGTTCTGTTGCACTCAGCTGTTCCTGCATGGCATTTTGCAAAGCCAGCTGCATTTCAGGATAACCGCGATATCCCATGAAAGCAGCAAAGCGAACGATTGTAGCATCACTCACACCCGCAGCATTCGCCAACCCTTCCACATTGAGGAAGGGTGCTTGATTCGGATGCTCAATGATATAATTGGCAATTTTCTTCTGGGACTTTGACATCTGCTCCCGCTGACTGGAAATACAGTGATAAATATCCGGCATGACAGAAAAAGACCCCTTTCACATTATAGTTTACGTAAATATACGTCTTCGACTTCGTGATTCGTTCCTTTACGGAAGATAAGATCCGATCGGCCCTTGGTCGGCAGGATGTTTTCATGCAGGTTCTTCGCATTGATCTCTGCCCATATCGTATCCGCTGTTTGCAATGCTTCTTCAATGGACACTTCTGCATAATGGCGGAAATAGGATTTCGGATCCTGAAAAGCCGTTGCGCGAAGCATAAGGAATCGCTCTTTATACCACTTTTCAATATTGTTTTCATCTGCATCGATGTAGATCGAAAAATCGAAGAAGTCACTGACAAAGAATTGATATTCCTTTTTCACTTGCAGCACGTTGACTCCCTCTACAATCAGGATGTCGGGACTGGAAACCAGTTCTGTCTGCTCCGGCAATACGTCATAAGTGAGATGGGAGTACTGCGGTCCTTTGATATTGGTGGTCCCCGCCTTCACTTGTCCCATAAATTCAATCAGTGCCTTGATATCATAGCTTTCTGGAAACCCTTTGCGTTGCATCAGTTGTTTTTCCTGCAATACTGCGTTTGGATATAGGAAGCCATCCGTTGTGACAAGCTCCGTTTTCTTATGCGGCAGTACGCGGGAAAGCAGCAGCTGCAACAGCCTGGCGATGGTACTTTTACCGACGGCAACACTGCCGGCGATGCCGATGATGAAGGGAACTTTCTTTTCACTTGTTCCAAGGAAGGCGCCGGCTTTTGCGTGAAGCGTTTCAGATGCCTCTAAATAATAGGAAATCAATTTTGTCAGCGGCATATAGGCAGTCTCCACTTCGGATAAGGAGATGCGCGTATTGATTCCCCGGATTTCTTCCAGCTCCGTTTGTGTCAGGGGCAATGTTTTAGTTTCCGAAAGAGCAGCCCACGCTTCCCGGGGAAAATGATAGTAAGGTTTGTATGTATGCATGATTACCCTCAACTTTTGTCTGCGAATTTGAGAATTAGTGCCAAGTAAAAACGTTTACAAATACTTTTCCATTTTACTACGACAAAATTCAATAATCCAGAGTGGAATCTTGGGGTATAGAACGATAGTAATCGCTTGCATAACTTGTATATACAAGTTATCATTGTTTTGTATTCGCTTTCATATAAAAATAAGTGAGGTGGCCAAGGTGGATTTAAGGCAGCAGGCAGAAGAGATATTGGCAGCACTGGGCGGTAAGGAAAATGTCCAAGCGGCGACGCATTGTGTGACGCGTTTGCGCTTGGCATTGGATGATGAAGGGAAAGTCGATAAAGAAGCACTGCAGAATATCGAAGCGGTGAAAGGATCTTTTTCAGCAAACAATCAGTATCAAGTCGTAATCGGACAAGGAACAGTCGATAAAGTATACAAGGAATTCATTCAAATTGTTGGAGTCGGGGAATCAACCAAAGACGAAGTGAAAGAGGCGGTGAGCAGCAAAGGTAATCCGCTACAGCGCATATTGAAGACACTCGGGGATATTTTCATTCCGATTTTACCAGCCATCGTGACAGCAGGTTTATTGCTAGGTATCCATAATATCCTGAATAACCGAGGCATTTTCTTCAGCGGATCGATCATTGAAGTCTATCCGCAATGGGCAGGCATTGCCGATATGATTTATGTAATCGCTAACACGGCGTTTGCCTTCCTTCCAGCGCTGATTGGTTGGTCTGCGGTCAAGAAATTCGGCGGCAGCCCACTGCTTGGGATGGTGCTCGGTTTGGCGCTGATTCATCCGTCTCTATTGAGTCCGACGGATTATGCCAGCGCTGCTTTGGAAGGAAATGCGCCGGTTTGGAATTTATTCGGATTGGAAATCCAGCGTATCGGCTACCAGGGGCAAGTCCTGCCGGTCCTATTTGCATCATGGGTGCTGGCCAAAATTGAAATATTCTTGAGAAAGAAGGTTGCAGACAGCTTCCAGCTGCTTGTAGTAGCTCCTGTAGCACTTTTACTGACTGGCATTTTAAGCTTCGTGGTAATCGGTCCTATCATGTTCATCGTAGGAAATGCCATTACGGACGGATTTGTTGCAGTATTCGATACAGTCGCTCCGCTTGGCGGTTTATTGTACGGGGCATTATACGGCGCATTGGTGGTAACGGGTCTGCATCATACTTTCCTTGCACTCGATTTACAGCTGATCGCAAATACGGGTGCCACATTCCTATGGCCGATTCTGGCGCTGTCGAATATCTCCCAAGGTTCTGCGACACTCGGTGTCATGCTGGCAACCAAGGATGAGAAGCTTCGCGGACTGTCGCTTACGTCATGGATCAGTGCTTGGCTCGGTGTGACGGAACCTGCGGTGTTCGGTGTGAACTTACGTTTTCGTTACCCGTTCTTCCTTGCACTCGGAGCTTCGGCGATTGCCGGCACATTCATTGCTTGGAGGGGAGTGGAAGCAAGTTCGGTAGGTATCGGCGGGGTGCCGGGTATTTTCTCCATTCTTCCTGGAAGCTGGGGAGCATTCGCGATCGGGATGATGATCGTCATTGTAGTTCCATTCGTCACAACCTATCTAGTTGCTAAAAGGAAAAAGAATGTGTAAACAGGGAGGCAATTAACTATGCACGAACCATGGTGGAAGAGAAGTACCGTTTATCAGATCTATCCAAAGAGCTTCAATGATACAACTGGGTCCGGAAAAGGCGATTTGCAGGGAGTGATCGAAAAGCTGGATTATCTGAAGGAGGTTGGCGTCGACATGATATGGCTCACGCCAATCTATCAATCGCCGCAGCGGGATAATGGATATGATATCAGCGATTATTATAAGGTCGATCCAGCTTATGGCACGATGGAGGACTTGGAAAACTTGATCAGCGGATTGCATGAGCGGGATATGAAGCTGATGATGGATATCGTCATCAATCATACCTCAACGGAGCATGAATGGTTCGCCCAGGCAAGTGCGTCCAAAGATAGTCCATATCGTGATTATTATATCTGGCGTGATCCGCAGGAGAACGGTGAGCCGAATAACTGGGTATCCAAGTTCGGCGGCAGCGCTTGGTCATTGGAAGAACAATCGAATCAGTATTATCTGCATTTGTTTGATCAGACACAGGCAGATTTGAACTGGGAAAATGAAAAAGTTCGACAGGATCTATTCAAGATGATGAATTTCTGGGCGGAAAAAGGACTTGACGGATTTCGTCTGGATGTCATCAATCTCGTATCGAAGGTTCAGAGTTTCCCGTCCGATCACGATGCTCCGGATGGGCAGTATGGAAAGCAGTATTACACGGATGGACCGCGAATCCACGAATATATGCACGAGATGAATCAAGCGGTTTTTACACCGAATGGATTGGTGACAGTTGGCGAGATGTCTTCCACCAGCCTGGCTGCCTGCCAGCAATATACGAAACCGGATGCCAAGGAGCTGGATATGACTTTCAACTTCCACCATCTGAAAGTCGATTATGAAGATGGCCAGAAATGGACAGATGGTGAATTGGAATTCATCAAGCTGAAGCAAATTCTTTCAGACTGGCAAATCGGGCTGCATGAAGTCGGCGGCTGGAATGCCCTTTTCTGGTGTAATCATGATCAGCCTCGCATCGTAAGCAGGTTCGGTGATGACGGGGAATATAGGACGGTATCGGCGAAGATGCTAGGCACAGTCCTGCACATGATGCAAGGAACTCCTTATATTTATCAAGGAGAAGAAATAGGGATGACCGATCCGAAATTCTCACATATAGCACAATACAAAGATGTCGAAACACATAATGCTTATCGGAATTTAAAAGACACCGGCATGGCGGAAGATCAGGTCCTTAAAATCATCCAAGGTCGTTCCAGGGATAATTCCCGCACGCCGATGCAATGGAATGGTAAGGAAAATGCCGGCTTTACAGATGGGATACCATGGATAGCAGCTGCGTCGAATTATCCTTCTATCAATGTGGAAAAGGCATTGGAAGATAAGGAATCGATTTTCTACCATTATCAAAAGCTGATTCGATTGCGGAAAGATTATGATATCATTACCCATGGAAACTATGAACCGTTATGTATGGATGATGAGCATGTCTTCTGTTATGAAAGAAAGTGGAATGGAGAGAAGCTGTTGGTCGTTGCGAATTTCTTTGGGAACGAAGTGGAATTTTCCTATCCAAAAGAATCTGCGGCTAAAGCGGAAATCCTGCTTTCCAATTATAAAGACAGTTCTTCGGATTACAGAAAGATCAAGCTTCGGCCGTATGAAGCGGTAATTTACCATAGCAAAGCGTAAAGGCCTGATGAAATGCAAAAGAAATTTCAAGCGATTTATGATGTGTTGGCAAAAGAAATTCAAGCAGAAAAAATCAAGGCAGGTCAATTGCTGCCTTCAGAAAATGAGTTGACAGAGCGATTCGAAACATCACGTGAAACAGTGCGCAAGGCGCTGCAGCTTCTATCGCAGAATGGTTATATCCAGAAGCTGCAAGGTAAGGGGTCGGTTGTATTGGAGCAGGACAAGCTGCCTTTGCCTGTCAGCGGATTGACGAGCTTCAAGGAGCTGGCTCGCTCGATGTCCCAGCACGTGGAAACACGTGTCATCTCCCTTTCTGGAAAAAAAGCGAATGATTTCGATCAGCGAATGCTGCAGTGCGCGACAGGGGCTTCCGTTTGGGAATTGCATCGGCTGCGTAAAATAGATGGGGAGGCAGTCATTTATGATAAAGATCTGCTGTTAAAAGACCTAGCCCCAGGTCTGACGGAAACAATCGCAGCTGATTCCATTTATGATTATCTGGAACAAGATATGGGTCTGTCGATCAGCTATGCACGAAAAGAAGTGGTCGTGGAAGAAGCTGATGCAAAAGATAAAGAGATATTGGATATGGGAAGTTATCAACAGCTGGTAGTCGTACGAAGCGCTGTTTATTTGGAAGATACAACTTTATTTCAATACACGGAGTCGAAACATCGCCCGGATAAGTTCCGTTTTGTCGATTTTGCTCGAAGGACAAAATGAAAATGTGCATAGCTTGCAGGCTATGCACATTTTTTTGTGGGTAAGAACTAGCTTGTACACAGGAATATTCAGTTTGTTCACATAATTTGTGTGTAACACAAGTTATGCACAGAAAAATTTGGCGAATGCTTGTGCAATGCACTTATCCACAAGTGGATAAATCTCATTGGCGGATACGTTTGCCTAAAATGACTAAATCCCGCTCGATACCATCGAGCTCGGCTACATTCGGCATATTGGCCCAGCGATCAAAACCGAAGCGTTCGAACAGTCGGATGCTCGGTTCATTATGACCGAACACAAAACCTAAAACAGTTTTGAAATCAAGTGTTTCAGACTGATCAAGGACAAACTGCAGCATATTTTTCCCCAGACCTTTTCCTCGGGCGTTTTGATGTATGTAAATGCTCACTTCCACGGTTTTATGATAAGCAGCCCGGCCATAAAAAGGTTCCAAGCTGATCCAGCCCAGTATGTCACCGTCTTCTTCCACGACCCATAGCGGCCGCTGTTCGGTATGATGCTGGAACCAATCGAGTCTGCTTTCAACCGAGATTTCTTCCAGATCAGCGGTGACCATCCTGCCTGCAATAGTGGAATTATAAATAGAGACGATTGCAGGAAGGTCGTGAAGTTCTGCGACGCGGTAATGCATGTTCATTCCCCCATGTTTTTTGGCTTATTATACTAAACGTTTGGAAGGAAGCATAGTCTCGTTCGGTTTGGGGTACAAGATAAATAGGTGAACAGGCAGACGAGAGGATGTGGATTCATGTATTCTGTGACATTCGGTAAGTTACTGCAATTTGGTGCAATCGGTTTGGTGATTGGTTTCATCATCGGTATGGTCGCCATGCTCGGCTTCGATTTGAACTTCATGGCTATGATCGTAAGTGTACTGCTCAGCATCATCGGGGCATTTGCTGCAGGTATGTATGCCGAGTTGTATCATATCAGGCAAGCGGTGAATGAACAAACGGATAAGACATTGAAAAAAAGAGGGTAATGCAAGGTTTCGGCTGCTTATTTCAGCAGCTGGAATTTTTTTTGATGAAATTTATTTCACATGTATGAAATATTGAGGTATACTAATAATAGTAGAAAGCAGTAATTGGGGGTCTGTAAGTGGAAAGCAGAGATATGGTTGATTTTATCGAATTGGTTCGTAATGTCAATAAGGCGTTGCGGAAGGAATGGGATTTTCAGATTTCCGGACCTCAATTGGTTTTACTGAGGCTGTTGAAAAATAATGGACAGATGCGTATGTCGGATTTGGCTGAAGAAGTAGGGATCAGCTACAGCGGTGCGACGAATTTAGGAAACCGCATGATGAAGGAAGGCTACTTGGAGCGTATTCATTCAGAGAAGGACCGCAGGGTGGTCATGCTTGCCATCACGAAAAAAGGATCCGATTTTTATGAAAGTTTCTCCGGAGCAAGAGATAAAGCATTTGGATCTTTTCTGGATAAACTGACCGAAGAAGAGAAAAATGAGTTCATCCGGCTAAGCCGTAAGATGCTCGCCGATTAATAGAAAGGGGATGAGTGTATGTCGGACATTCGTAATGAAACGATACCCGATGGACACGAAATCGAACAAGCGGAAACTGAAATCAAGGAAGATGCGCACAGCATAAAACGAATTTTTCAGCAACCGAAGGCAGCATGGGCGGTTGCTTTTGCGTGTGTGGTTGCTTTTATGGGGATTGGTCTGGTCGACCCGATTTTACCATCGATTGCTGCACAGATGGATGCAACGGCCAGTGAAGTTGAGTTACTATTCACGAGTTATTTGCTTGTTACCGGAATCATGATGCTGATCACAGGCTGGATATCCAGCCGGATCGGCCCGAAAATGACATTGCTCATCGGATTGGTCATCATCATTATATTTTCGACTTTAGGAGGACTGGCAGGAAGTGTGAATGAACTTGTCGGGCTTCGCGCAGGCTGGGGATTGGGTAATGCCTTATTCATTTCCACCGCACTTGCTGTCATTGTAAGTGTGGCAAGTGGCGGTTCGGCAGTAGCGATCATGCTTTATGAAGCTGCCCTTGGACTTGGAATGTCAGTCGGACCGCTTTTGGGCGGACTGCTTGGATCCATTCATTGGCGTGCGCCATTCTTTGGTGTAGCCGTATTGATGCTGATCGGATTGCTGGCTGTGTGGACATTGCTCACCGATGTGCCCAAACCAGCTAAGAAAATTCCGCTTTCAGCACCATTCCAGGCATTGCGTCATCCAGGTCTGCTGACAATCGGATTGACAGCACTGTTTTATAACTTCGGATTTTTCACCTTACTGACATATTCACCGTTAGTCTTGAATCTTGGAGAATTTGGCATCGGGTTTGTATTCTTTGTCTGGGGTGTCATGCTGGCAATCGGATCCATCTTCATTGCACCGTCTTTCGAAACGAAATTAGGTACGAAAAAATCACTAGGTTTCGTCATGGTCGGTATCATTATCACTTTGGCTTTGATGGGCTTTGGTGCAGATTGGCCGGTATTCCTGATCGTGATGATCGCAGTGATGGGACTGCTTCTTGGTATTAACAACACTGTCATGACAACAGCTGTCATGGAAGTATCACCAGTTGAGCGCTCCACAGCGTCAGCTGCATATAGTTTCCTTCGCTTTACAGGTGGTTCGATATCACCGTGGCTCGCAGGGAAAGTGTCCGAGCATATCTCGGTCGGGGCTCCGTACTATGTTGCTGCAGCAGCAGTGCTCGTCGGATTGCTGTTATTCACTGTGAGACGGAATGCAATGGATCGTTTAAGTTAAAGGGAAAGCCATGATCAGCGGATCATGGCTTTTTTTGTATGGAGAGACGTATGTGAAATGCTATAATCGCTCATCGGATTATGATACCCTATTGTAAATAGAAACTATGCCGTTGGGGGGAAGTTCATGTATATCGTCCATTCCATCTTTGATGTTCCCGCTGAAAAGGCGGAAGAAGTAATTGCCATTTATCGAAACAGATCGAAATTGGTCGATCAAGCCCCTGGCTTCCGGCAGTTTCAGCTGCTGCATAATCAAAAGAAATCAGGTGAGCTGACGGTGGAGATTACCTGGAAGGACAAGCAAAGCTATATAGATTGGGTGAGCGGAGAAGATTTCAAGCGTATTCATGAGCTGGAGAAAAAATATCCTGATCAAGAGCTTGCAGCCATCCGACCCATCGTCAAAATGTTCGAGGTGGTGGCCAGGTGAATCAGCAGCCAGGAAAAGATGCGTTGCTTGATAGGATTGTAGAGGACATTTTCGATGCTTATCCGTCTTTATATGAGCGGTATGGTGAAAATGGGAAGAAGCGGACACGGGAAGATAATCAGCATCATCTGGATTATTTGCAAACGGCTTATGATGCAGATGATTCCCAGTTGTTTGTGGACTATACGCTGTGGCTGCATGAATTGCTGTCTTCACGAGGCATGAATGAAAGAATCATCATAGATAACTATTCGCGACTTATCCGGCTTCTGGATGGTTATATGAGTGAACAATATTATCGCTTTTTCAAAGCATGTCTGGAGGAAGGAATCCGAGCATTGCATGCAGAAAAGAAAAAGGACGAAGACAACTGAGGGTGGTACGTGATGACAGAAGCATGGCAGCGTTTTGCTGCTGCGTTGCTTGCGGGCGATGAGCGGCAGGCGTACACAATTTTAACTGAAGATGACAGACCCAGTATCCGTGTGTACAAAGAAATCATAACACCGGCCATGTATGAAATAGGGGAAAAGTGGCTGCGTAATGAAATCACGGTAGCAGACGAACATTTAGCGACGAGCGTCTGTGATTTTGCCTTGGCGCAATATATCTTTCCATTCAAACGGCAAAACAGGCAATCGGAGAAAAAAGCGATGTTTCTATGTTTGGAAGATGAACAGCATGTGATCGGTTCCAAGATGGTTGCTGCTGTATTTGAGGAGAATCATTGGCAAGTCAGGCACCTGGGACCTAATCTGCCCTTAGCTCATGCGTTGCAAAGTGCAGAGCAATGGCAGCCGGATGTAGTCGGTTTATCTGCTGCGATTCCATACCGCATCGCGACATTGAAAGAATATATAACTGCGTTTGAGCAATTGTCATGGAAACCTCGGATCTTGGTCGGGGGACGAGTTGTCGCTATGCATGATTTACGGACTTATTGCGGCAGTCAGACAAGTATCATCTATGACCTGGAAGAGGTCGCTGCATGGCTTGAGGGAAAGATGGAGGCGCCTGCAGATGGTGTCAGGTAAATTCCTCCCCCTTCCGTATTTCCTGCTCGATGAGGAGCTTACAATACTCGATCATTCCCGTCCGGCCAGTGATATATTTTTGATCGGCGATAATTTCATCACGCTGGTCGATGAAGAAAACCGGCAGAAGGTCAGCCATTATATACAGCCTGATGTTTCGGAAATAGACATAGAGCTGAATATGAAAACAAAACATGATCCCTTGGCGGTATTCCATATTTCGGTGAAATGGGAAGGAAAGAAAGCGCATGTCCTATGTGTAGAGAAAACGAAAGAAGTGGATACTCTCTCGAGTCAGCTTACCAAGCTTCGAAGCAGATTGTCGGAAACAGATTTCGAACTGCTGGAAAAGAAGGAAGAGCTGGAGGATGCGATAGCCCGGATCCATAAACTGAGTGGCCCATTCATCCCATTATACGCAGAAGCAGGGCTTGTCCCTTTGTTCGGAGATCTTCAAGCGGATACGCTGCAGGTAATCGAGGAGAACATTTTGTATCGTATCGAGGAAGGGGAATATGAGCAAGTATTCTTTGATTTTCATGCAGTCGGGAATATAACGGATGAAGGCAAAAGGCAGCTTGGTCAATTATTCGAAACAATCCAGCTGATGGGGACAAAAACGGTGATTGTCGGGCTATCACCAAAACAAGTCCAGGGACTGAAGTCAAAGGGTACATTGCAGGCTGCTTCCATGAATAGCTTAAAACAAGCAATATCAAAATATATAAAAAAGCAGAACCGAAAATAGTTCTGCTTTTTCCTTATAGGTCGACCGTATAAACGTCGCTTTTATTTACATTCTTCAAATAGATTGTATCCGGCTTGATTTCCAGTACGACATAGTCCGGATCATCTGGGCCATCAAGCCAAGCATTGAAGCTATCCTTCCAAAGATCCTGCTTCAGTTCGGGAGATTCGCTAACCCTTGCTTCAGCTTCGATTTCAACGTATTCGTCTCCGACGCCATCGCCATTGTATCCCAGCAGGATGTGGACATTATGGTTATTCTCGATATCATCGACTTTGTGTGAACTGCCGCTTGTTGCGCAATATAAGGTATATCCTTCGTTGAAGAAGGCCATATAGCGAGTATAAGGTTTACCGCCTTGAACGGTTGCTAGTGTGCCGATCTTTTGATTTTCCAAGATCTGTTCTACGTGTTTTTTGACTTCTGCTTGTTCCATCATGATCTCCTCCTTCTGATATCTATAGGTAGTATCCCTTTTTTGGCAGCTTATTAAACCCGAAAAAAGGGAAGTGTATATGGAGTGGAAGGAAGACCCGTTCAAAAGCCAACCTATGGAGGGAATTGTATGACTAAGATGCAGGAAGAGAAAAAACCACAAATCAAATGCCAGTCGGAATACGGAAAGCTGACACATGTTGTCGTCTGTCCGCCGGCATACATGGAAATTCGCAAAGTCATCAATGAAACACAAAAGCATTATTTGAACCATAATATCGATCAAACGTCAGCTATGAAGCAGCACACCGATTTCGTGACGGTATTACGAGACCATGGTGTGGATGTGATGTCATTGCCAGCCAAAGAGCCTTATAATGAACAAGTATATACCCGTGATATTGGTTTTTGCATAGGAGGTACGCTATTCGTATCGAATATGGAAGATGACATTCGCAAAGGAGAAACGGATATCTTGCGGGAGTGGCTGGGAGAGCAAGGTCTTACATATAAAAACGTTACAGAAGGGACGATCGAAGGCGGGGATGTGGTCGTTGATGGGCAGCGTGTCTGGGTCGGCTTGAGTAAACGTACAGATGAAAAAGCTGTGCAGCAAATACAGCAGCAACTGCCGGAATATGAAATCATCCCAGTAAGGATTCGCGAAGATATCCTGCACCTTGACTGTGTCTTCAACTTGGTGAGAAAAGACTTGGCAATCGTTTATCCAGATGCTTTTGAACAGGATGATCTCGAGCGTTTCCGATCTTTGTACAAGACAATCGAGATTTCAGAAGAAGAACAATTCTATATGGGGACGAATATCCTTTCCTTTGCGCCGGATAAGCTTTTGAGTTTGCCATCCAATAAAAAAGTGAACGAAGCTCTGCGTGAGGAAGGCATAACAGTCATTGAAGTGAATTTTTCCGAAATCATCAAATCAGGCGGTTCATTCCGATGCTGCTCACTGCCGCTGCAGCGGCAATGACAGAATAAAAACGGCAAATATATATATCCTAAGGTTTGGCAGGTATGAGCGGATTGCTTTACTTCTATTCCAATCCTTTAGCATAATAAAACATGGAGGCGATCAGAATGGATAATTTTACTTTTTATAACCCGACTAAGCTAATTTTCGGTAAAGACCAATTAGATAAATTGAAAGAGGAAATTCCTGCTTATGGCAAGAAAGTATTGCTTGTATATGGCGGCGGCAGCATAAAACGCAGCGGCTTGTATGAGAAAGTATTGCAAGAGCTGAAAGAAATCGATGCAGAAGTATTCGAGCTGTCCGGAGTGGAACCGAATCCGCGTGTTTCCACTGCCCGCAAAGGTGTGGAAATCTGTAAAACAGAAGCTATCGATGTTTTGCTTGCTGTAGGCGGCGGCAGTGTAATCGACTGTACAAAAGCCATCGCGGCAGGTGCCAAGTATGATGGGGATGTATGGGATATCGTAACGAAGAAAGCATTCGCAGAGGATGCACTTCCATTCGGTACTGTGCTTACGCTTGCAGCGACAGGTTCCGAGATGAACTCTGGTTCTGTTATCACGAACTGGGAAACAAATGAGAAATACGGCTGGGGAAGTCCGCATACATTCCCGAAATTCTCTATCCTGGATCCGCAGAACACATTCACCGTTCCACGTGATCAAACCATTTATGGCATCGTGGACATGATGTCCCACACATTGGAGCATTATTTCCATGCAACTACCAACACGGAATTGCAGGATCGTTTCTGTGAATCCCTGCTGCGTACCGTGATGGAAATTGGTCCGAAGCTGCTGGAAGACCTGGAAGACTACGATAATCGTGCTGCCATTCTATACAGCGGAACAATGGCATTGAACGGCGTCTTGAACATGGGTTACCGCGGCGACTGGGCGACACATAACTTGGAGCATGCTGTGTCTGCTGTCCATGACATTCCACATGGCGGCGGTCTAGCGATCATCTTCCCGAACTGGATGAAGCATGTGCTCGATGAAGAGACTGCACCACGATTCAAACAATTGGCTGTCCGTGTGTTCGGTATCGATCCGACAGGCAAAACGGATAAAGAAGCCGCGCTTGAAGGAATCGATGCATTGCGTGCATTCTGGAACAGCATCGATGCTCCAGCTACACTTCGTGATTACGATATCTCGGAAGACAGCTTGGAATTGATGGCTGAAAAAGCTTATGCAAATGGTGAATTCGGCGGTTATCGCAAATTGAATAAAGAAGATTCGCTCGAGATTTACAAAGCTTCTTTCTAATATCGTGAAAAGGCCCAGCGCAATGCATTTGCGCCGGGCCTTTTTGTTTAGGAACTGACCATCGTCCCACCGTTTACGTGAATGATCTGGCCGGTGACGTAAGAGGAGTCTTCACTGGCAAGATAGACATAGGCCGGAGCAAGCTCATAAGGCTGACCGGCACGTTTCATTGGTACATCCTGACCGAAAGTGGCAACATCCTCGGCTGCGAAGCTGGATGGAATGAGCGGTGTCCAAATCGGGCCAGGAGCCACTCCGTTCACCCGGATTCCTTGTGTTGCAAGATTTTGGGACAATGCTCTCGTAAAACCGACAATCGCACCTTTTGTGCATACATAGTCAATCAAATCAGGTCTTCCTTCGTAAGCCGTGACTGATGTTGTATTCACAATCGTGCTCCCTCTCTTCATGTGGGGAAGGGCTGCTTTGGTCAAATAAAAGAAAGCAAAGATATTTGTATGGAAGGTTGCATCCCATTGTGCGGTGGATATGTCCGTCAAGGAGTCCTGCGGGAATTGAACGCCGTGGTTATTAACCAGGATATCCAGTTTTCCATGCGTATCGATTGTATGTTCGACAACTGCACGGCAATGCGCTTCACTGCGTAAATCCCCTACAAGCAATGTGCAGCGCCGACCAAGCTGTTCTACCCTGTTTTTGGTCCGATTTGCATCTTTGTTTTCATAGTCATAATAGTAAGGAATCACAACATCAGCGCCTTCCTTGGCAAAAGCGATGGCTGCAGCTGCACCAATGCCGCTGTCTCCCCCAGTGATGATAGCTACTTTTCCTTCCAGTTTTCCCGAACCTTTGTAAGCATCAGACTCGATTAACGGTCTCGGTCGCATCGGACCTTCGATACCAGGCTGCTGATTTTGGTGCTGCGGCGGAAAATAAAAGTTTGTGCCGGGTTGGACCGGTCGGTGTTTATCCTCAAATTGCTGCGTCAATTCGTGTCCTCCTCCTCATTCATGGCTCCAGATGAAATATATGCGGAAAACAAGATCAATTTGACAAGAAAGAGGAATTTTATGTTAAGAAACAGAACCAAAAGGGAAAAGGATTTAGAATGTGATATTCAAAAGTTGGAGAGGGGTCTTATTCATGGAAAAAGTATTTATCAGTCCAAGTCGTTATGTACAAGGGAAGGATGTACTCCTGAAAGCTGGCGAGTATGTGAAAAAGATCGGAGATAACGCGCTAGTACTTGCGGATGACTTCGTATGGGATTTAGCAGGCAATACGGTGCTTGAGAATTTGGAGCAGAGCGGTGTCCAGACGAAGAAAATCGTCTTCGGCGGGGAGGCTTCAACAGAAGAAATCAAGCGTATTGCGGATGAAGGTAAAGAAAGCAATGTCGTCATCGGTATCGGAGGCGGAAAGACACTTGATACTGCCAAAGCAGTAGCGGATGAGCTGCAGGCAGGCGTCGTGATCATGCCGACAACAGCTTCGACTGATGCACCGACGAGCGCATTGAGTGTCATCTACTCAGCAGAAGGCACATTTGAGAGCTACAAGTTTTATGACAAAAACCCAGACCTTGTTTTAGTGGATACAAAAATCATCTCACAAGCGCCTCCGCGCTTCCTTGCCTCCGGAATTGCCGATGCAATGGCTACTTGGGTGGAAGCACGTGCTTCCATTGAAGGAAGAGGACAGAATATGGCAGGCGGCCTGGCGACGATTGCTGGTCAAGCGATTGCCGAGAAAGCGGAAGAAGTGCTGTTTGAATATGGTTTGCTTGCTTATGAAGCCAACAAGCGCCAGATTGTCACTCCGGCACTGGAAGCAGTTGTCGAAGCGAATACATTGCTGAGCGGACTTGGATTCGAAAGTGGCGGACTAGGAGCGGCACACGCCATCCACAATGGTTTCACAGCCCTGCATGGTGAGATTCACAGTCTGACCCACGGTGAAAAAGTAGCGTTCGGTACGCTGACGCAGCTTGCCCTCGAGGACCGCACACTGGATGAAATCAACACATACGTTGATTTCTATCTTGCGCTGGGTCTTCCGGTCACGCTGGAAGATATCAAATTGAAAGACGTATCGGATGAAGACTTGCTGAAAGTTGCCGAACTGGCAGTGCAAGAAGGAGAAACAATCCACAGTCTGCCTGGTACAATCACAGCAGACCAAGTCGTGGATGCCATCAAAGCAGCCGATCAATACGCAAAAGCTTACAAAGAATCAATCGGATACGAAGCTTAAAAAAGAAGCAAAAGCTGGAACAGGAAAAAATGTTCCAGCTTTTTTCTTTTGCCCATTGACGTGTACTTCTGTACTAGTGTACTATCTAATTAATACGGTAATACATCAGGAGGGTTTATTTCATGAAAGCTTGGCTAGCATTAGTGAAGAAGGAATTCCGTGTTGGTATGCCGATCTTCCTTCTTACGATGATTTTATTCATTATCGGAACGGCAGCTATGGCAGCACTTGGCTATAAGGTCAATCATATCGGGCAGCCAATCGGAATCTTCGGTTTGGTCTGGGGAGCTGGACTTTCTTTCTTTTTAGCAATCTATATGCTTTTTAGTTTAAGCATCGAAAGGAAGAGAATGCATTTATGGCTTCATAATCCGATGCATGCTTCAGGATTGTTATTGGCTAAGCTGCTGACTGGGACTGTTTATCTGCTCGTTTCTTTATTGGCGGCTAGTTTTGCTGCATATTTCGGTGGCTTGGAATTCATCGGATTTACTATATCTGAAGCATCTTGGCTGAAAATAGGAATCATCTTATTCATCCATGTAGTACTCTTTTCACTGGATTTTGTGGTATATGTCATTCTTGCTTATGTTTTGTTCCTATTGATGGAGAGATATATGCATGCGTTTCTTAGTGGAATAATTGTTTTCTTCGGATTTTGGATATTTAATGGACTGTACTTCGGGTTGTTTCAAATGTCGAAGTTTTACGAAACGATCAGTTATTGGGGAAAAATAGATTTGGAATCTGTGGCATCGGGCCTTAATTTCGAAGCAAGTATTACAGAAATGGCGATATACTTCCAGCAGGATGTACCAATTTACGCTGGCATGTACGTCCTAGAAACAGTCGTAGTCATTTTACTCTTTTTCATTGCATCTTGGTTATTAGACAAAAAAGTAGAGGTGTAGAGCATGGCCGATACATTTCAATCATCCCAGCCGATTTATCTGCAGCTGGCAGACCGGCTGAATAGACAAATTGTCAGCGGCGAACTGAAGCCTGGCGACAAACTGCCTTCCGTCCGGGAAACGGCAGTCTCATCGAAAGTAAATCCGAATACGGTACAGCGGACGTACCGCGAACTGGAGGCATCGGGAATCGTGGAATCACGCAGAGGGCAAGGAACATTCGTGACAGAGAATCAAGAAATCCTTCATTCCATCAGGGAAAAACTGAAGCAAGAACAAATAGAGCATTTCATCCAAGTCATGCACGACATGGGTTACCAAAATGAAGAGATAAAAAGTGGCCTGCAAACCTATTTGGAAGGAGAATCCCATCATGATTGAATTCAAAGGTGTAACCAAGCGTTATATGACGAAAACAGCATTGAGGGATGTGAACCTGAAGCTTGATAAAGGCAAGATCATCGGCCTGGTCGGATTGAATGGTGCAGGTAAATCAACGACGATGAAGCTGATCGCAGGGCTGATCAATCCAACCAAAGGGTCTGTGGAACTGGATGGAGAGAAAGTATCCCGGCGCATTGCGTCCAAAGTGAGCTATCTGTCTGAGCTGGATGAGTATTACTCCTTCTACACAGTCCAGCAGACCATCGATTTCTTTGCAACGCAATTTCCCGACTTCAATAAAGAAAAAGCGGAGGAAATACGGGTGTATATGAACCTTGATGCCAACACAAAAGTGAAGCATCTTTCCAAAGGGAATCGCGGCAGGTTGAAAATCATCCTCACGCTTTCGAGGGAAGTGCCTGTCCTGCTGATGGATGAGCCGCTTTCCGGTTTGGATCCGCTTGTGCGGGACTCCATTGTCAAAGGACTGATCACATTCGTGGACACGGAAAAGCAGCTTGTTCTTCTATCCACGCATCAAATCATGGAAGTGGAAATGATCCTCGATGAAGTGATTGCCATCAAGGATGGTGCATTGGTCGACCACCGGAATGTGGAAGAACTCCGCTATGACGAGCAGAAGGGCATATTGGAATGGATGAGCTCGATTTATGAGTAAAGAAGCATTGCAACTCTTATTACAGGCAAAGGAAAAGGAGCGGAAAAGCATGCAAAAGCAGCCAGCAGTTGAAATCAAGCAGGTCACCAAAGTGATACGCGGTCGAAAAATCATCGATCGCATCAATTTTTCCATCTACCCCGGTGAAGTATTCGGCTTTTTAGGGCCGAATGGTGCCGGGAAAACGACAACAATCCGGATGATTGTCGGGCTGATGGGCATGACAGACGGAGATATCTTGATCAAAGGCAATAGTATCAAAACCTCCCACGGGGCAGCGATGAAACATATCGGAGCAATCGTCGAGAACCCGGAGATGTATAAGTATCTCTCCGGATATCTGAATCTTGTGCATTTTTCGAGAATGAGTGATGGTGTCGATAAAAAACGAATTGATGAAGTCATCGAGCTGGTTGGCCTAAAAAAACGGATTCATGACAAGGTTAAAACATATTCGCTTGGAATGAGGCAGCGTCTTGGTATAGCACAAGCATTGCTTCACCGGCCTGACGTTCTGATCCTGGATGAGCCGACAAATGGGCTGGATCCAGCAGGTATCCGTGAGATGCGTGAATATATCCGTGATCTTGCTGAAAAAGAAGGGATGGCTGTCATCGTTTCCAGCCACTTACTGAGTGAAATGGAATTGATGTGTGATCGTATCGGCGTCCTGCAGCAAGGAAAGATGCTTGGCGTGCAGCAGGTCCATGAAATGTCAGATGAACAGACACAGCTGGTCAGTTTCCAAGTCGAACCGCTTGAACAGGCTGCAATCGTGCTCCGTGACATGGGTAGCAAGAAGCCGGAAATCAAAGGTAAACAAGTCATCATCGAGCTTACACGTGAGGAAATACCAGTCGCAGCTGCCAAGCTGACGAAAGAAGCTATCAGCATCTACGCTATCCAAGCAGAAACGAAAACATTGGAAGAAACATTCCTGGAATTGACTGGAGGGAAGGAAATTGTTTAAATTCATCGGTTTGGTACGTAATGAACATATGAAAACATTCCGCCGTCTGTCGACGTGGATCATGCTTGGGATTGCGGCAGTGATACTCATCACGATCGCTGCATTTACAGCCTATAATGCTGGGGACGATAGCAGTGACTGGCGTGCATCGAATGAGCAGCAAATACAGACTTATTTGGACGATGTGGAAGAAGGGTATTTTACAATGGATGAAGTCGCACAAGACATCGAGTTGCTTCAATACCAGCTGGATCATGATATCCAACCTGTCCAAACTGACTCTCTGCCAGGTTATATGAACACGATTGTGTATTATTGTGCACCTTTTCTCATCATGTTCCTGGCAATCATTGCAGGTGGAATAGTGTCCAATGAATTCGGGACAGGAACGATTAAGTTACTGCTCACAAAGACACCTTCCCGTTTCAGTGTTTTGACATCCAAGTATGTCAGTGTACTATGTACGATGGTCATCTTCTTCCTGTTCTTTATGGTATTCTCCTTCTTGGTAGGAGGAATCTTCTTTGGATTCAATGGATTTGGTGCTGAAAAAATAGTCCTTGAAAATGGTGATGCAACATCAAGCAGCATGCTTATTTCCATAGTAAGGGATTATGGACTGAACTTCATCCAAGTGCTATTTTACGCAACCATTGCATTTGCATTATCGACGATTTTCCGCAATACATCATTGGCGATAGGATTTTCCATCTTTATATCACTGTTCTTCCCATCAATCAGTCTGGTTCTGGCAAGATATGATTGGTCAAAATACATTTTATTCAACAATATCGATCTAACGATGTACACAGCTGGGAATACACCATTCGTGGAAGGCATGACTGTAGGATTCTCTGTAGTTGTCATGGCGATTTATTTCATCATCATAACTGCTCTCACATGGTTCAGCTTCATCAAACGAGACGTTACAGCTTAAGCAATTCATTTGCTTTATGTTTAAAATAACGGTAAAAAGGAATTAGTAATAAGGAATGCAGTTTTTTCAAACTAACAAACGAAATAGGAGTGAATTAACATGAGTGACGTATTATTCACATCTCACGCAAAAGCAACTGGCGGCCGTGAAGGTCATGTAAAATCCGATGATGGTTTGATCGATCTTGATCTTGTCCAACCGGGCAGCAAAAAAGATCGTGAAGGTTCCAACCCGGAACAATTATTCGCAGCAGGCTACTCTGCATGCTTCGATGGAGCATTCAACCATGTCGCAAGAGCTGAGCGCAAGCGCGTTGAGACAGAAACTTCTGTTGATGTCAGCCTATTGAAAGATGGCGATGGTTTCAAAATCGCTGCTGCAATCACAGTGGACGTAAAAGGCGTTTCCCAGGAAGAAGCGGAAGACCTAATGGAAAAAACACATCAGTTCTGCCCTTACTCCAAAGCGACTCGCGGAAACATCGATGTAGATTTGAAAGTGAATGTCGTAGAATAATAAACAAAAAACCACTTCCTGTTCGGGAAGTGGTTTTTCTCTGCTTATTTTTTGCGCTGGAATAAAAACTTGGCCAGCAATGTCTGGCAGATGACGAATAGTCCTCCGACTGCCCAGTATAGTGGCAATACAGCTGGTGAGCTGAAGGAAATAAAGCCGATCATGAGCGGTGAGATGATACCGATCATGCGGGCTTGCTGCCTTCTGGCAGGATCAACCCCGATTTGGGAAACGCGGTATTGCAGCCAATAAACCGCCATCGCTATCACCATCAAAGCAATATCTGGAGTTCCTAGATTGAACCAGAGAAAATCATGTGTTGCAATCTCTGGGGTATTACGGATGGCTGAATAGAAGCCGAATAAAAATGGCATCTGGATAAGCAATGGCAGACAGCCCATCGCGGAAAATGGATTCATATTGTGCTTCCGATATAGTTCCATCATTTCCTGCTGCTGCTTTTGTTTGGACTCGGCATCCGTTTTGTTTTTGTATTTCGCCTGCAGAGCATCTAATTCCGGTTTGAATAGCTTCATCTTTTCTTGTGTTTCGTACCCTTTTTTCTGCTGCATCAGCATGAAAGGCATCAAGATGAGACGTACTGCCAAGGTGATCAGGATGACACTGATTCCGTAGTCATCATTGAAACTGCCGGCAATCCATTTGATCAAATAAGAGAATGGACTGATGAAGTAATGGTTGAACCATCCTTCGCCAGATGCGCCCCCGCTGCTGCTTTGGCAGCCTGCAAGCAAGACGATCAGGGCTATGGAACTTAAGATGATACCGTACTTTTTAAAGAAAGTGGATACAGATGTGCGTTGCAAATTATATTTCCTCCTTGTTGTATCGAATGGTTCATAACTGGATACAAACAAGAAGCTGCTTCGCCATCATCATCCGGACCGTCTTTTCGCATGGTGGTGCGAGCGAGCCAATGGACGATCGGCTTGCTGTAGGAAATCGTAATGGGAGTCTGCGATTGCCAGCTATCCAATGAGCAGACATACTGCCATTGCATGCTGTGGCTTGCACGAAAACGGCTCGCAACTGTCGTTGTTGTCCGGTGAGCCAGGATGAAGGTCATCGTAAGACCGATATAGAAGGCCATCGACGAAAAATCATCAGCAAACATATTCCAAAAAGCATACAGCATCTGTATACACCTCCTTTCATTCCTTTTATTTTCCTATATATTTGGAAACTTGTCAAAGCAGCGCAGGATTTTCGTTTTGAATAGAGAAATGGCTTATAGGAGCGTTTTGTCTGTTGACAGTGGTTTATTACAACAGTTTTATGACGGAGGGGGACGAACATGATAAACTGGTTAACAAGACTACAAGCTGCAGAGGTGAAGCCGATGTTCAAATTACGCGAAGCCAAGGTCTCGGACTATGACCAGGTCGCTGTTCTGTACAAGGAATTATACAATACGCATTACGAAAATCAGCCGGAATATTTCGCCAAAAAAGCGGAACCGCTTGATCAGCATGTGTTTGAAAGTAATATATATCTGGATAACAAAAAAGTATTCTTGGTTGAAAAATCAAAGGAAGTCATGGCTTTTGCTACGATTCGGGTGACCAGTGAATCCATTTCGCATCATGCACATATTTTCATCGAAGAATTCTGCGTTCGCTCGGATATGCGCGGCAAAGGTATAGGCGGACATTTATTCGAAAAAGTAAAACGGTATGGCAAGAAAATCGGAGCCACCGAAATAGAGCTCAATGTCTGGAATTTCAATTCCAGAGCAGAAGATTTCTATGTCAAAATGGGTATGGAAACCCGGTCCAAACGAATGGGAATTGCATTGAAATAAGTCGAATGTTGCCGAAAAAACCCCTTGGACAAGGGGTTTTTATATGTCAAGATTAAAAGTTTTAATTTTGTAAAAAATTATGTAGCGTAGTCTAGCGGAGGCGTTTATAATATTCTGGAATTATATTAATTTATTTCCAGGAGGATACATAAGTGACAAAGAAGCTATTGGTTGGAATGATCATGGTTATGCTTTGCCTGCAAGCGATGGCACCACAAACTGCACTTGCTGCCATCAAACAGAAAGACCTTGACGCATACGCTGCTGAACTTGGGACGGATATAGAAGGATTGAATCGCTATCTAGTTGATTTTGAGTGGGGTACGATAGAGGAACAGGAAATAAGTTCATTAGACGAATTGCGTGAGTGGCTGGGTGAGCCTGTAACAGAAGAAAACCTGCAAGTTTACCTGGATGAAGCGAACGCCACGAGCGATGATATAAATGAAAAGTTGAAAGAAATGGGCTTGGCGGATAAAGGATATGAAGCCGAAGATATATTATTGTATACAGATCTTACTTGGCTGATGGGAGAGCCTGCTACTTCTGGGAATCTGCAAGGTTTGGCAGAAGAACTAGGTCTGACTGAAAAAGAGCTTGCTGACTTATTTGCTGCAAATGGATATGACCTTTACGGCTTTAAATATATGGATGATTTATACGAAGTGATTTACAACGATATCAATGGCGTGTCTTTATACTTCCTCTTACAGGAAGTGGAATTCACACAAGCTGAGTTTGAGCAGCTGCTTGCAGAAAACGGTGCGACTCTGGAAGACTTCTCAAGCTATGAAGAACTGTCTGAGTTCATCTATGAACAAACAGGCTATTATGAGTTTTCCCGTGATGATTATTGGGAAATGGTCGGCCCATTCTTCGACCTTATCGGAGTGAGTCAGGAAGAATTCTTCCGTGTATATGATTATTTGGAAAATGTCGTTGCAAATGATCCAGAAGCAATCTTGCTTGGCTTGGATGACTTTTTAATTCGAACGGAAGCACTCGGGGACTTTGAAACTTCCACCGAATTGACGGAGGCGCAAGGTAAGGAACTTATCTCGATTTGGAACGACCTTATGAATCTGCTCCAAATGAAAGCTGAATTCCATCTCGTGGATGGCAGTACGAAGACGCCTGTAACATTGCAAGAATTACTGAAAGTCACAGATCTTGAGGATCGCGTATTGCTGGTGGAGCTATTTGACTTGCAAGGTAATCATCTATTGAACTTCACGATTACTGGCGAAACATTCGGTTCCGATTTACTGACAAGTGTCCCTCCAGTGGAAGCGCCCGTACATGAAAAGCCTGCAGCAGAACATAAACATGAAGCACCAGTAAAAGAGAAGGGTGTCGTAGCACCAACGAAAACAGCAAGTGCAACAACTGAAACGACACAACAAGAAGGCAAGCGTCTGCCGGATACAGCGTCGCCGACTGGTAATATTCTCTTGATTGGGGCAGCAGTGCTGGCAGTTGGAGTAGTGTTATACACATGGAATCGTCGTAAGAAACATAGTAATTGATAAATGACCGCACCGTGAATCTTAAGATTCATGGTGTTTTTTTAGTTAAACTGAAACAATCTGACAACCTGCTTCGTACATATTATGGAAAGTGACAAAATTGTTACAAAGGAAGTGATGAACCAAATGACAGAACCGGCAATGCAGCTGATCGGGCTGAAGAAGCAGATTGGCTCAAAATTGATTGTGAAAGGTTTGGACTTTGACATCAAACCAGGTGAAGTATTCGGATTCCTCGGACCAAACGGAGCAGGTAAGACAACGACGATCCGGATGATGGTTGGCTTGATCCGGATTTCAGAAGGTGACGTACGGATAAAAGGAAAAAGCATCAAAACAAACTATAAAGATGCGATCCGTCATGTCGGGGCGATTGTCGAAAACCCGGAGTTGTACGGATTCATGTCCGGCTATAAAAATCTGCTTGTCTTTTCCAGGATGATCCCTGGTATAACAAAAGAGCGCATCGATGAAGTAGTGAAGCTAGTGGGATTGGAAAAACGCATCAATCAGAAAGTGAAACGATATTCCCTTGGCATGCGGCAGCGGCTCGGCATCGCGCAGGCACTATTACATAACCCTTCTATCTTGATATTGGATGAACCTACAAATGGATTGGATCCATCCGGTATCCGCGAAATCCGCCACTATATCCGCCGATTGGCAGAACAAGAAAACGTCGCAGTCATTGTTTCCAGTCATTTGCTTTCGGAGATGGAACTGATGTGCGATCGGATTGGAATTTTAAAGAATGGTGAACTTATCTCCATCCAGCAAATCCAAACTGCCGAAGAAGATACGCCGGCCGAAGTTGTGCATATCAATTGTCCATCCGCGGATCATGAGAAAGCGCAGCGCCTCCTGCATGAGCAGTTCAATATAACGGCAATGGGGAGCGGTGAAAAACTGGCATTCCAAGTGACCCGGGAACAGATTCCAGCAATCATTAAATCATTGGCAATGGCAGATGTTTCGATGTATGGCTTTACTGTGGAACGCAAGACATTAGAAGATAAATTCTTACATGTGATTGGAGAGAATATCATTGAGTAACTTTTTCCAGCTCGTCCGGAACGAGCAGACAAAGCTGTACAGCCAGCTTTCGACCTGGATATTGCTTGGTATTCTTGTTGTGATTGTACTTGGCTTCGCTGGGATCATGCGGACAACTGACAGTGTCATGTCGTATGATGATGACACTTGGCAGCAGGAATTACAAGCAGATAATCAAATGTATGCAGAGATAGATCCGACTGATCCGGAAATCGCAATCAACAATTATCGGATCGAGAATGATTTAAAACCAGAAGGGATGTCTGCATGGGAGTTCCTTTATGAGAGCCACTACCTGACGATGGTGCTCAGTCTGCTTACCATCATCGTTGCTGGAGGTATACTTGCCAATGAGTTTCGTTGGGGAACGATTAAATTACTGCTCACACGTCCTGTGACTAGAACCAAAATATTCTTTGCTAAGTATGCGAGTGTCATTTTGTTTGCTTTGACGTCACTTGTCGTACTATTCATCTCTTCTTGGCTGTTTGGCTTGATTTTCTTCGGACTTGGAGGAGACGGTTCTGTCTTGCAAGTGAGGGATGGGGAAGTCGTCGAAGTCTCGGTTTGGGCACGAATTGCGCAGGATTATGGGCTGCAGTTAATCAAACTCATCGTATGGTCGACGTTTGCCTTCATGATTTCGGCAGCATTCCGTAACAGTGCATTGGCGATCGGAACTGCAATTTTCCTGATGTTTGCCGGTACCTCGGTAGTTGGTTTCCTGGCAGATAAACCTTTTGCAAAATATATTTTATTTGCAAATATGGATTTAACGCAATTTACAACAGGGTATAAAATGATTGAAGATTTAACGCTTACATTCTCGATTGTGACCATCATTGTCTATTATCTCATCTTCCTGATCATTGGTTGGGTATTGTTCACAAAACGCGATGTAGCGGGTCATTAAAATAAGAGAGGGGAATTATGATGGTAAAAAGAACGGCAGAGAAGGTATTGGCGATTATAGGAGCGGCTTTATTTCTTATTTTTGCAGTTTTGTTTGCTTTTGGCCTTGGGGGGACGGATGAGGCGACAACAAATGAACTCGCAAATCAAGGCTTTACCCAACAAGATATTTCCACGTTCACTGATGCTGCGGCTGGAATGTCAATCTGGCTGGTTATATTGTACGTGATTTGTGCAATTCTTGGTTTTGTTTCCCTTGCTATGCTGAAGCCGAATAAAAAAGCGACAGGAGCAGGCATCCTGCTTATCGTGACAGCCGTGCTTGGTACGCTTCTATCCGTGTTTTTGGCGATTGTCGGAGGCATCCTTTATTTGATAGCTGGCATCATGGCGATTGTGCGCAAGCCTGTTGAGCAATATAATGATAGAGGAGAGGTTTATTAAGCAGTAACGCAGGAAGGAGGTTTGACATGTTGAAACGAACAGCGGAGAAGGTACTTGCCATCATTGGTGCAATCGTCTTCCTCATCACTGCGGTCTTGACGACAGTTCGATTAGTCTCATATGATCCAGAAGCAGCTCGTGAAAGGGTTCTGGAAAATGGGGCGGACCAAACGGTTGGCGCGAATACAATCGACAATTTGGCAAATACCCTTGGGATAGTCATCATTGTGATAAGTGTTATTTGTGCCATCTTGGGCATCGTGGCAGCTGTGAAGCTGAAAGCAGATCGTAAGCAGGTCGGCTTGGGGGCCATGTTGATCATTTTGGCTTTGGTCGGCTCGATTGGCACTTTCTTATCAGGGTTTATCGGCGGTATTCTTTACACGATTTCTGGTATTTTGGTACTGGCCAGAAGACCTTCAGATGTAAATGGGGATTGAGTGGTAAGAGAGGGGATACGGATTGATTAAACGCACTGCAGAATTGGTTTTAGGGATTATCGGAGTGGTTTTCAACATCTTGATGGCGATTGGAGTAGGAGGATTTTTCCATGCAATCAATGCTTTGATAATGGCGAATAGATACAATGATCCCGAATTCACAGCACAAGAAGCAGATTTTATCACGAATCTCTTTGGAGGGTTTGGTTGGTATTACATCATTATAAGTGCTATTGCGGGTATCATGGGAATAGTGGCGCTTATCTTATTACGACGCAACAGTCAATCCACTGCTTCAGGGATAATCTTTATCAGCACTGCTTTACTGTTGGCAATTTTGACTTTCTTCTTTTCCATCATTCCCGCGATATTGTATGCATCAGCTGGAATAATTGCCATCATGCGTAAACCAATCGATACAAAGCAAGATATAGTGGATAGTTATTGAGAATTCCACTCCATTTAAGTATCAAGGAAAACGGCCAACTAAGCTGTATGGATTAGTTGGCCGTTTTCCTTTTTTTATTGTACCTTGTTGTTCTTTCTATGCAATGCCCATTACATATGCAGTCCAGCGAAAGCCAGTGTGATACCAGCCAAATAGCTGATCAGCAAGTAACCGACGGCAATTGCGATCCTCTTTTTGCTGCTTAATTGGACAATCTCCAAATGAAATGTCGAAAAAGTCGTGAATGAGCCAAGGAACCCAATGGCGAGGAAGTTATACCAGCCTGTTCCCCAATTCGCCTGGAATACCAATCCAATCAGAAATGAACCGATTATATTGATAAGGAAAGTAGCGAGCGGGAAGCGGTACTGCCAGAATGTCTCTACTCTCTTGCTGATTTCATAACGAAATACTGCACCGAGCCACCCGCCTATCAAAACAAAAACAATGCTCATACAGCTTGTTCCTCCTGGATTGGATCTGGCGCAAGTCGCAGACCTAGCAGGAGAGCAGCGATTCCGCCGATGGTGCTGCAAGCAAGATAAAGCAATCCGATTTGTAATCGATCATCTTGGAATAGCAGAGCCGTTTCCAGGCTGACAGTCGAAAAAGTCGTGAAAGCTCCGACCATACCAGTCGTCAGTGCTTTCGCTTTAGCTGGTTTGTCCGTAAAGTAGCGTCTTTTCACAAAGTTAGTCAGATATCCCATTGCAAAGCAGCCAATTACATTGATGCAAAGCGTACCAGAGGGGAATGAACCTGTGAGCGGAATGAACATCCCGACAAGATAACGAAGCAGGGCTCCGGTACTGCCTCCGCACCCGATTGCGATATACATTTTCATACACTAACCTTCTTCTTATGCATATACTGCTGTATGCCTGTATTATACCCCATTATCTGTGTTAGGCTAAATAGATGGATTCAATAGGAAGGGTAGTATGTTCATGATGAAAAATGCGGCGATTCTGAGCGAGGAATATTTTATCTCTTATATTCGACTGCTGCTGAATACAAGAGGCTGTACGGTGGAGCAAGCTTATCAGCTGACGGTAGAGCAAATCTTTGAGGGAGACCTCAACCTCTTTGGGGAAGAAACGAAAAGGAATTTCAAACTTGCTTATCAGGCAATCAAAGGAAAGTGATGCTTCCTGGCTGCATCATTTGACATTGAGAATTGTTATCAATTAAAATGAGAGCAGATGAAGGGAAGTGAATGAAGTGGCAAGCGTACTGATAGCATTCACCAGTATGTCGGGCAACACAGAAGAAATGGCAGACATCATGGAAGAAACATTGGAAGAAAAAGGAGTCGAGGTAACAAAACTCCAGATTGACATAGATCAGATTGATGTTTTTACCATGCCCGATTATGATGGTATCTTAATGGGCACCTATACTTGGGGCGATGGTGACATACCCTATGAGATAGAGGAGTTCTATGATGAACTCGATGATATTGAATTGAACGGCAAGCCAGTGGCACTATTTGGATCTTGTGATTCCATTTATGCAAGCTATGGTGCAGCCATCGATACATTTGCAGATAAGTTCAAAGAACGCGGAGCGGAAATTGTGCTTGAAAACCTTAAAGTCGATTTGTCTCCTGAAGATGAGGATATCCGCAACTGTCAGGAATTCGCGGCTTCTTTTGTTTCGATTGTCAATAAACAGCATATTTAAGAAGCAGTCTGCTTAGCGGACTGCTTTTTTTCATGGTCGATATTTTTTATTGATATACTTTTCTTATTATGAAAGGATTATGTAGAAAAATGTCGAATATCGGGTATAGAGCAGGATAGGAGGTTGAATTATGAACTTATTCTCTTTGGATACAAATCGACATGATGACATGATCGAGATAACCGATACCATTAAGCAATACATACAATCGTCCAATGTTACGGAGGGGATAGCTGTTATTTCTTCCCTGCACACAACTGCAGGCATCACGGTGAATGAAAATGCCGATCCAGACGTAAAGCATGATTTTCTGCAGCGGCTTCAAGAAGTATTTCCGTGGGAGCATACCAAAGATCGGCATGCAGAAGGGAACACTGCTGCCCATTTGAAAACTAGTGCAGTCGGTCATGCACAAACGGTGATCATTTCCGGAGGCAGGCTTGTGCTTGGAACATGGCAGGGCATCTATTTTTGTGAATTCGATGGCCCGAGATCAAGAAAATACACAGTTCAAATCCTATCTTCCGAGAAGGGAGAATCATGATGAAACAGCTATCTGGATGTGCGATGTGCGGTACTGTCCTTCATATACCAGAGCAGGGCGAGCTGTTGCTGCGGCTGCCGGAATCCACTCAAAACGTAACGCTCGGTAAACCGCTAAGGCAGGATGATACATATACGATCTACCAATATTTCAGTAAGCATCAGCTGGAGCAGATGCTGCTCTCGGTGCGTAATCGGACAGCAGCTGATGCCATGTGCTCTGTTGCCCAAAAGGTAACCCATCGTTATCCCATGGTATCTGTTGATGCGTTGCTTCATCGGGTGCAATATCCACAATTCACCGATATCATACATAAAAGGGCATTCCAATCTTTTTTACAGCCCATCATATCCATGAACGATGAGACGATTTTCGGATTCGAACATTTGCTGCGAACCGACAAAATGGAAGTTTCCCCGGCTGCTCTTTTTGACTTTGCTGCTGAAGCGGGACTTACCTCCATGCTCGATCAGCGAGCAAGGCAGACAGCAGTAAGAAAAAGAGCGCAAGCAGGCATAACGTCAGGAGTGAAAAGTTTCATCAACTTCCTGCCTTCCACTATATATAATCCGGATTTTTGTTTGCGGCAGACATTCCATGCAGTCAATGAATATGGAGTGGACCCGGGAGACCTTGTATTTGAAGTTGTGGAAACGGAGAAATTGGATGATGTAGCGCGATTGAAGCGCATTTTCAAACGTTATAAACAGGAGGGGATGCTGGTGGCCCTCGATGATGTTGGAGCTGGATATTCCACACTGGAGTTAGTCAAAGAATTGGAACCTGATTTTGTCAAAATAGACAGAGCATACATATCATACTGCGATCGTGAATCGCAGAAACAGGAATTTTTACATAAAGTGATCGATGTAGCAAGTTCTCTCGGTACGAAGGTGCTGGCCGAAGGGATTGAAAGAGAAGAGGAGCTTATTTTCTGCAAGGAAATTGGAATCGACTTAGCGCAGGGCTATTTTGTTGGTAAGCCAGGACCTGAAGCTGTTAGTGAGGGTTTGTTGTTTCCTTCAAGATGATTGACTTTGTGAATAGGGGCCTGTAACTTATTGGATACATTTCGATAGGTGACAGGCTTTTTCAGATTCCAAACAAAATATTTTACATTAACTTAGGAATGACTTCAAATTCCGGTAACTTCGCCGATATATCCTACGACATCATGCGGCATTTTTTTTGCAGATTAGTGCTGTGCGATAGCTATCATAGAAGGGGATACCAGAATGAAATTGTTAAGAAATGTAAAAATCGGGACAAAGCTGCTGCTATTAGTATTAGTAGGAGCCATTGCGCTCGGATTAGTCGGAACAGCAGGGGTGCTGTATACACGGGAAATGGCGCATGATGCAGAAGCGATGTACAAGGAAAACCTGCTTCCTAATGCTTATATCAGCCAAATGCGGTTGAATAATCAGGCAAATGATTCCTATATACTGGAAATGATGATTAACGAAGATGAAGCAAGAAACGAGGAATTGAATGATATGCTGACTGCATCCATTTCGGAAATAGATGATGAGATGGATAAACTGACGAACAGTAATATGTCAGCTGATGCAAAAGAAATTTTTCAAACTTATATAGATGAACGGGATAAGCTTCACGAAGTCAGGAATCGGGTGCTGCAGTTAGCTTTGTCAAACCAAAATGATGAGGCGTATTCACTTTATGTCAATGAACAGATTCCACAGCGAACTCTAGTGAATGATAGTTTGCAAAAGCTTCAGGAGCAAAATACCAAAGAAGCAGATCAGGCATACGATAATGCGAACAATAATGTAAGACAAGCAACGATCATATTGACGGTTGTCATCGGTCTTGCCTTGATTCTTCTCATTGCGATAGGAACGCTCATCACGAAGCTTATCGTGGCTCCTGTAAAAGACTTGCAAGGTTTGTTGGGCAAAGCGGCTGAGGGCGATTTCAGCACGGATGGTTCCTATCAATCCAAGGATGAAATGGGTGCATTGACGGCTTCTTACAATAGCATGGCGGATGGCATGCGATCTATCATCCGTGTGGTGAACGATACTTCCCAGCAAGTGGCGGCTTCTGCAGAAGAACTGAGTGCAAGTGCAGAACAAAGCAGCTCATCATCCGAGCATGTGGCAAAAACGATTCAAGAACTGGCAGAAGGATCCGTTCAGCAGCTTGAACTTGTAACAACTGCGGCAGGGACAATGGATGACATGGGGCAGCATACGAATAGATTGACTTCAAACACGCAAAATGTGGAAGAAACAGTGAGGAAAACGTCTGAACTATCCGTCCAGGGGAGAGATGCAATCAAAGATGTGAATGAACAAATGAGCACAATCACATCCAATGTGCAGGAGCTGTCTGTTTCCATTGACGGCTTGAACAAGCGTTCAAAAGAAATCGGCGAAATTGCAGGGGTCATCACCGATATCTCCGCACAGACAAATCTCCTGGCCTTGAATGCTACCATTGAGGCAGCTCAAGCAGGTGAACATGGTAAAGGATTTGCTGTGGTGGCGGATGAGGTACGGAAATTGGCTGAAGAAACAAAAGGTGCAGCAGCGCAAATAACGGCGTTGATCAGCTATATCCAAAAGGATACCAGCAGCACACTCGAACTTATGCAGCATGCGGCGAATGAAGTGCAAGCCGGTGCACAAGTTGCAGACCGGGCTGGCGGTTCTTTCCAGCAAATCGAAACGGCTGTAACAGGTTTGGTGGAAGAGTTCAAAGATGTAAGGGCCGCACTGGAAGGTTTGCTTGATGGAACGAAATCCGTCAATCAATCACTTGGCGATGTGAACGAGGTAGCAGAAGAAGGAGCAGCTTCGACAGAAAGTGTATCAGCTGCGACAGAACAGCAGCTGGCAGCTATGCAAGAGATCGCTGCCTCATCCAGTTCGCTTGCATACATGGCAGAAGAACTCCAAACTGCTATCGCTCGTTTCCGTGTATAATCAACCAGCCAGCAAATAGTAAGCAATGAAAGATAAAATGAATAGCAAGAAGACAAAGATCAATATTTTCACATCGGAACCCTCCTCTAGGAAGTAGACGTATACTTCCTGGAAAAGGGTTCATTTTTTTACATGGATTGTCTTCAACATGCGCATACTAGATTCAGTATGTAACAAAGGAGGCAATTGGAATGGATGCATTTCAAGCAGGAGAGGTCGTTTACGTGATCATTCGCAATCCCCATGCGCAGGGGGTAGCCAATATACAGGAAGCAGCAGTTGTCCATAATCCGGAAAAACCTGGAGAACTGGCTTTGTTTGTGTATGAAACGTATTATCCTCTGAATGATGAAGTAGCTGTATACCAAGATCTTGGTGAAGCGGAAGAAGCTTACGTGTCTGCTTTCGGTTTGACCGACGGTGGTTATTATGGTTAAGCCTTTCGTGCCGCAGCTTGTCTATATTGAACCTAGGGCTCTGGAATATCCGCTTGGCGTGAAGCTGCGGAATAAATTCCGCGATATGGGCGTTGAAATCCGGGAGACCACTTCCCATAACCAAGTTCGTAACTTGCCAGGGGACAACGATTTCCAGAAGTATCGGACTGCTAAATCGACACTGGTCGTCGGTGTACGGAAGACATTGAAATTCGATACGTCAAAACCATCTGCGGAATATGCGATTCCTTTTGCAACGGGTTGCATGGGGCATTGCCATTATTGTTATCTGCAGACAACAATGGGATCGAAACCATATATCCGGACGTACGTGAATACAGATGAGATATTCGATGCAGCTGAGCAGTATATGCAGGAGAGGGCTCCTGAAGAGACACGATTCGAGGCATCTTGTACTTCCGATATCGTCGGAATCGATCATCTGACGCACACGCTGAAACATGCCATCGAATATTTCGGCCGCTCCAAGCATGGTCAATTGCGATTCGTGACGAAATTTGCCCATGTCGATCACCTACTGGATGCTGATCATCAAGGAAGGACACGTTTTCGGTTCAGCATCAATGATGATTATGTGATCAAGTATTTCGAACCCGGAACCTCCCGCTTGAAGGAGCGGATCGAAGCAGCGGTGAAAGTAGCCGAAGCTGGGTATCCACTCGGCTTCATCGTCGCGCCGATCTATTTGCATGAAGGCTGGCAGAAAGGGTATCCGGAAATGCTTGAGCATTTAGAAGCAGCATTGCCTGCACACGCCAAGAAGAACGTGACCTTCGAGCTGATTCAGCACCGTTTCACGAAGCCAGCTAAGCGCGTCATTCAGAAAAACTATCCGATGACGAAACTTGAACTCGATGAAAACAAACGGAAATACAAATGGGGACGCTATGGCATCGGTAAGTATGTGTATCAAAATGAAGAACAAGAAGAAATCAAAGATGTGCTAGGCAGTACCATCTATAAGATGTTCCCGCAATCCAGAATCGAATATTTCACATAATTGATTGGTTGACATTTTTTTCGCTGAATGTGATAGTAAAAGGGACAATTGAATTTCGAGGAAGTCCACTAGGGGTGCCGTTTTGGCTGAGATAAGAGTGATCTTGATCCCTTTGAACCTGATCTGGCTAACACCAGCGTAGGGAAGTGGAGCCGGATTCGTGTAACTTTTAAGACTATAACTATGTATACGAGTCGCTCCATATTTCTGGAGCGGCTTTTTTATATAGCCGGCGCCAATCACCTTTCTTCAGGGCTTTCTCCAATAGGGGAGGAAATGATGTGTTTTCTGCGCAATTGAGAGAAGAAGCAAATCCGATTTTCGAGGCAATTTACAGACATCCATTCGTAGAGGGTGTGGCGAATGGCAATGTGCCGCGCGCAGCATTGATTCATTACGTGAAAGCAGATTATGAGTACCTGACTGCTTTTGCCCGTATCTATGGTCTGGCGGTCAGTAAATGCGAGACGAGGGAAGAGATGGATTTCTACCAGTCCCAAATCAATTTTGTCCTGCATAGTGAAATTCACCCGCATAACGTATTCTGCCAGGCAGCAGGTGTGAGGTATGAGGATCTGCAGCGGATGACACCGCCGCCGGCTGCGGATCACTATATTTCCCATATGATGAACAGCGCTGTGCATGGAGATATAGGGGAACTGATGGCAGCACTTTTGCCCTGCCCATGGACGTATCAAGCGCTGGCTACTCATATCATGGAGACAAAGGTACCGGACGAGTCCAATCCTTATCTGGAATGGATCTTGTTCTATGCCAGCAGGGAGGACGGTATGCCGGATGTGACAGCGGAACTACGCAAACGACTGGATGAATGGGCTGAAACAGCAGGATCAGCTGCCAAGGAGCGGGCTCGGAAAGCCTTTTTGAAAAGCTGTATGCTGGAGCATGCTTTCTGGGAGATGGCAGCAACCGAGCAAGACTGGATGGTAGACCTGAAAGGAGGGACGCTTCATGCCTGATGTGAGAAGTGCTTTGACCATCGCCGGTACAGATCCTTCAGGAGGTGCAGGGATCCAGGCGGATCTGAAGACATTCCAAGAGCGGGAAGTATATGGTATGAGTGTCATCACGTCCCTCGTTGCTCAGAACACGACTGGCGTCCAGGCGATTCATCATATCCCTGTTGCTTTCCTGGAGCAGCAGCTGACTTCCATTTTTTCAGATATCGTCCCGGCTGCCGTGAAGACCGGAATGATTGCCTCGGAAGAAATGATGCGCTGTATCGCAGCTTTCCTGGCTGAATCAAAAATCACATATGTCATGGATCCGGTCATGTATGCCAAGAGCGGACATGCACTAATGGGAGAGGATTCGAGAGAGGCATTAAAAACATATCTCGTCCCGCTTGCATCCCTGGTCACTCCGAATATACCGGAAGCAGAAGAACTGACTGGTATCCAAATATATGATGAAGCAAGCATCAAAACAGCTGCCAAAATGATCGTCCGGGAATATGGAGCAAAAGCAGTCCTGATGAAAGGCGGCCACATGGAAGGTACATCTGCGGCAGATTGGCTTTATGATGGAGAAAACTTTGCTTCTTATACAGCTGATCGTTTTCAAACAAGGCACACACATGGGACAGGTTGTACCTATTCGGCAGCAATAACAGCAGAATTGGCAAAAGGGAAGTCCTTACAAGAAGCTGTCAAAATCGGCAAAGCGTTCGTGACAGATAGCATTCGCTATTCATTGCAGCTGGGCAAAGGAAATGGGCCGACGAACCATTGGGGGCATCGATTGAAAAGCATACCCGTACAGGAGGAACAGCATAATGGCATATACTGATGTGATAAAGAAAGTTCGCCAAAAGAACCCACTGATACACTGTATAACAAACAATGTTGTCATCAATTTCACTGCTAATGGATTGATTGCCCTCGGTGCTTCTCCAGTGATGGCATCCGATAAGGAAGAAGCAGCACAAATGGTGCAGCATGCACAAGCATTGCTGATCAATATCGGAACGCTGGCTGCAGCGGATGTGGAGGCGATGATCCATGCCGGGAAGGAAGCAAACCGGCTTGGCATACCAGTCATCTTCGATCCTGTGGGAGTAGGGGCGACAGCTTACCGAACAGAAACAGCACATCGTATCTTGTCGGAGGTGGGTGTTGCTGTCATCCGCGGAAATGCTGGTGAGATAGCTGTCCTTGGAGGAACGTCTACCAAGATAAAAGGCGTGGACGGTTCAGGGGAAGGTATCTCGCCAAGCCTCGTGCAGCAGATTGCCAGGGAACAAGATGCGATTATAATTGCAACAGGTAAAATAGATATCCTCTCGGATGGGAAGGATATCTATAGCATAGCAAATGGCCATGACATGCTCACGACCATAACAGGATCCGGATGCTTGCTCGGTGCAGTGATTGCGGCGTTTGCAGGATCGGCTGAAGATATGGTGGAAGCGTGCATCGGTGCACTTGCATTCTACGGCATCGCAGCGGAAAAAGCGGCTGAGAATGCCAAAGCTCCCGGGAGTTTTCAAGTTGCTTTTTTGGATCAACTTTATCTATCCGAGAGTGCGACGGATGGCGAAAAGGTTGATAAAATGAATGTTGAAGTGAAATAAAACAATCAGCTGGATATGATCCGGCTGATTGCAAGGTCATTTATCGAAATGTTGCGGGTGGCTGTGTTTGGGAGACTTTGGAATAAAGCCGTCCCTCTCCAGCTGTTCGAAGCGCTGCTCCAAATGATTCACGATCTGATCAGCTTTTTCTTCCGAGAAAACGCCAAATTCAACGTACTTTTCGATGACTTGCTTTTCCTGCTCCAATGCTTGTTTCTGAAGCACTGCTATTTCCTGCTTCTGCTCGTCAGTGAGTACATCCGCAACTGCCTGTTCAGCAGCGAAAGAAGCAGCAGGATTGGAAACGACCAACCCGATGCACAGGGCAGCTATGATAGCTGCGGCTTTTATCCATTTCAACTTTATCATCTCCTTGTTCAAAGCATGGACTTACTTTACGCACTTTTGGGATTACTATCCATCTTCTGCAGTTATAATTGAATCAGGAGCAAGGAATTTATCTATTTGAGGTTTGGGAACATATTCAATACAGAATCGGGATGTGGAAGTAACAAAGAAAAGGAGTAATAACATGAAAGAAGAATTGGAGCTTTATTTCATCATGGGCAGTCAAAACTGCCAGGGTAAGGATCCAGAGGATATATTGGAACAAGCCCTCACTGCCGGCATCACAATGTTCCAGCTTCGTGAAAAAGGAGAAGGGGCAAAAGTCGGAGAAGAAAAAAGGCAGCTTGCTGAACGGCTTCAGGCTAAATGCCGGGCCCATAGCATTCCATTCATCGTTAACGATGATGTTGATCTTGCCATTGAGATTGGGGCGGACGGCGTGCATATCGGGCAGACGGATGAGGCGATGCAGCAAGTGAAAGCACGCTGTCCAGAGCATTTCATCATTGGCGTTAGCGCTCAAAATGCAGAAGAAGCCAAAAAGGCAATCCTCGACGGAGCGCATTATGTCGGTGTCGGACCGATTGCTGCCACACGTACAAAAATCGATGCAAAATTTCCGATCGGACTGACAGGACTGCGGGAGATCCGCAAGCAAGTCGGTGACTTTCCTATTGTTGCCATAGGCGGGATCAATCAGAAAAACGCCGAAGCTGTCCGTGACGCTGGTGCAGATGGCATTTCATTCATATCGGTGATCACAAGAGCAGAGAATATCCAAGAGGCGGTAAATAAACTGAAGACAGGAAAGGTGCACAGATAAGAAGGGTATGCACCTACTCAGCTAAGAAAAAACGATTCTAATGTAATAGATTTGCGGTCTTATAACAAAGTCTGCCGCAATCAGCCTTATCCTTGCGGAAGCGGAAAAAAGCATAAACATTGCTGTGGTAAATAAGCAGAAGACATGTCCAATGAGGGCATGTCTTTTATTTTGTGTGATGCAAGTGTACCCAATTAGTCACAATTTCTTCTATACGCCAGCCGGTTTCTTTTATACGATGGAAGAGATATCTAGGAAGATGGAGTTGTAGATATATGAAAGAAACGGTGTTGGTTATGCTGGCATTTTATAAATACAAAAGGACATGTCGTCTGTGATTCTCATTCCGTTATTGGAGTTGCTGTCGTATATAGCCTTTTCTTTTGTCGCAGGGCACCTTGTATTCCGATTCGTGCGCAAGGAAGAAGCGGCAATCCGGACACCGCGAAGTGATCTTTTGGCTGCTGCGGCATCTGCTGCACTCGTCACAAGCGGGCCGGTCATAAATCTCTTTTCTGTGCTGGGAGCACAGAATGGATATGGACAAGCATTGGAGCAAGTTTTATTGCAATCCGGAGCGGGAAGAATTTGGATTGGCATCTTTGTCTTGGGCGTCTGTGTTTGGCTGCTGCTTTTTTATGATAAGTTCCCAGTTCTGACATTCATCTTGTTTCTCGGAATGGTGTTTCTCTATGCATTTGGCAGCCAAGCAGGAGAGGCTGGATTTGTTGATTTTATTTCCCGATTCATACATTTGGGTGCTTCCGTATTCTGGGTTGGTGTGCTGATTCATGTTTGTTTTTATACTCCGGAGCACTTCAGTTGGGAAAGTTTCCTGAAATGGTTCAAGCCGTTTGTGATCCTGCTGGTCCTTACAGTAATAATCAGCAGTGTAACAGTCACGCTGTCAGCAATGGATATCCAGGATTATGGTAATGTGTTGATGCTGACTTATGGGCAGGTACTGTTGATAAAATATATCCTGTTCATACCTGTGCTTGTATTCACTATTATCACTTTTTCAACAAAAAAATCCCGTCTTGTTCCGATATTCCGTCCCATTGATTGGATACGTTCCGTAACCATCCTGCTAGGAATCATCTTCATCTGCAACGCGATTCTAAGCTCGTCTGCAACACCGGCAAATATAACCGAAGTGCTGCGTAACGAAGGTTCTGCGCCGATATTCGGCAGCATATTTCCCAGTGTGACAGCTGGAAGTGTCGCAACCTGGCATGTTGGGGCAATTGGGGTTTTTTGCTTCTTCGGATTTTGTTTGATTATGGCCAGTTTAATCTTTATTTTAAAGAAAAAAGCAGCTGCAGGTCTTGCGCTGGCTGCTGCTTTTGCTGCTTCAGGACTTTTATACGCAGCCATAATGACTAGTGTGCAATTCTAAGAGATTGTCAGAAAGACATCATTCCGCCTTTTTTCACAGAAAGTTCCTTCTGGGAAACTATTCTGCTGGACAGAGGAAACAGAAATCGGAATGATGTCTTTTTTTGTATGCTGCTGTCATCCATTTTCCCAATACATTTCATGGAAAGCCTGTGCTAGATTAACTGTAATAGTTTCTGAGAGTCTCGAAAACCAAAGAAGCAGGACTTCACCTCAGTGACTATAAAAATTGACGAGGTGATGAAATGAAAAGAAAATTGGCAAGTGCTGCTGCTATCGCAATGATCGGATTATCCGTATTCCAGCCGCTGCAAGCTGGAGCTGCTCCGGAAGAAACGGCAAAAAATGACGAAGTTCGTATTCTCGTCAAACAGAAAGATGGTGTGTTTTCCACACAGGCAACTGACGAAGTCAAAGAAGAACATGGTGTCCGCAACAGCTTCGGTACGGAAGGTTTCACTACAGAAGTATCCAAAAAGGAGCTGAAGGAACTAAAAGCTGATGAAGCCTTGGAAGTGACAGAAGTCAGCGTCTATTCAAAGCAAGAAATGACAGAGAAACGAGATGTGTCGGCGCAAGCAGTATCCGACCGTACACCTTGGGGCATACAGGCCATCTATAATGATCCATCTGTAACCAGGACAAGCGGTGGAAATAATATCAATATAGCAGTCCTGGATACAGGTACATCCGTCAATCACCCCGACCTTGCTGCCAACGTGGAGCAATGTGTCGACTTCACCCAGACATACAGCGGGCAAGTGAATGGCAGCTGTGTCGACCGTGATGGACATGGCACGCATGTGTCTGGCTCCGCACTTGCCAATGGCGGAAACGGTTCTGGTATTTATGGCGTGGCACCGGAAGCAGATCTTTGGGCTTACAAAGTCCTTGGAGATGATGGTCGCGGTTATTCCGATGACATCGCAAACGGCATTCGGAAAGCAGCAGATGATGGAGCGAACCGCGGTGAGAAAGTCGTCATCAGCATGTCACTTGGCGGCGGCCAGGATACTCTCATCTCAAGCGCGGTCCGATATGCAAACTCTAGAGGTGCGTTAGTCATCGCGGCTACAGGAAACTCTGGTCCGTATGAAGGCTCCATCGGCTATCCTGCGGCCTTACCGGAAGCCGTGGCAGTAGCAAACTTGGAAAACCGCCAGCAAAACGGTACCTACCGTGTTGCTGATTCTTCTTCCAGAGGATATAGCCGTACAGATGGTGATTATGTGATTCAGACAGGCGATGTGGAAGTTTCAGCTCCCGGATCAGCTATCCTTTCCACCTACCCAGGAAATACGTACGCCACACTTACCGGCACATCCATGGCCACACCGCACATCTCAGGTCTGGCAGCTAAACTTTGGTCGGAAAACACTAATCTAAGCAGTTCCCAAGTGCGACAAACGCTGCAGTCACGAGCACAATCAAATGACATCCTTGGCGGCTATGGTGCTGCACGCGGTGATGATTACGCCTCCGGGTTCGGATTCCCACGGGTTCGATAATGGGTTAGTAATGAGAAGGCTCCTTTTAGGGGCCTTTTTTTATGCCTGCGATCATTTGTATCCCATCTTATCTCCAAAATAGATCAGTAATGGCTATCTGACGCTGCATTACCGCTTCATACAGTCATCTATCCTGAATGGGAAATCAAAATGGAAAAGTTTCCTGGATAGAGATAAGGGTATTAGATAAGGAAAAAAGAGGGTGCTGCTTACGTGAAGAAGATTGGGTTGTATGTATTTAGTTTGATGTTCATCGGGGCTGGGATTTTGCATTTTGTATTGGATGATGGTTTTGCTGCCATGCTGCCAGTGTGGGTGCCGCTTCGTTATACATTGATTTATTTGACCGGAATTGCAGAGATTGTATTGGCGATTGGATTGTTAGTACCTGCTACTCGGAAATTGACTGCGATAGTCACTGTCATTTACTTGATTGCAATTTTTCCGGCGAATATTTACAGCGCTGTTTATGATATCCCGGCTCCTGGATTTGAAGAAACGGATCAAGCCCTGCTTTATGCCAGACTCCTTGCACAGCCAGCGCTTATTTGGTGGGTTTGGAAGGTTACAAGATGACATGGCAATAAGGATATAGCACATATTCGTTATTCCTTCGCATAGGTTGGAAACAACAATGTATGTTGAGGTGACCTATGCGAACCATCAGTCTATGTATGATCGTTAAGAATGAGGAAGAGGTACTGGCGGGCTGTCTGGAAAGTGTTCGGGATCTGGTTGATGAAATTGTGATTGTGGATACTGGCTCGACTGATCGAACGAAGGAAATAGCTGCGAAGTATACATCAAACGTCTATGACTTTGAATGGATCGATGATTTTTCAGCTGCACGGAATTATAGTTTCAGTAAGGCATCAAGTGATTATATCTTGTGGCTTGATGCTGATGATGTGCTGCTGCCAAATGATCGCGAAGCATTTCGGGATCTATGGAATGATATGAGTGACGATGTGGATGTAGTGTCCATGTATTATCATATTGCACTGGATGATAAAGGGGAGCCGTTGTTTCTTTACAGGAGGAACCGAATCGTTCGGAGCAGCAAGCAATTCCGCTGGCGTGGTGCAGTACACGAATACTTGGAGTTTGGCGGCAATATCCTGATGTCGGAAATAGCCGTCACACATCGGAAAAGCGCCAAGACACATACGATATCAGATCGAAATCTGCGTATATATGAGTCGAATATCGCTTCTGGCAGGGAGCTGACAGCACGTGATATGTTTTATTATGCCAATGAGTTAAAAGATCACGGGCGTTTTGGTCTTGCTAAAGCTTATTACAATAAGTTCTTGGAAACAAAACAAGGCTGGGTGGAGGATAGTATCCGTGCATGTCAGTATCTGGCGGAATGCTGCAAAGCGGAAGGGGATATGGAGGGTTATCGTACGTATTTATTCCAGTCTTTCCGATATGACCGACCGCGGCCTGAGTTTTGCTGTCTTATCGGTGATTTCCTCACAGAGGAAGGGAGTTATGATGCGGCAGCTTATTGGTATCGGCAGGCACTGGACTACGAAGGAAAGGAGCTGCCGGGCTTCAGCGTGCCAGCATATACAACGTGGTATCCTTATTTGCAGCTGACATTGTGTTATTCCCGGCTTGGCCGATTGAATCAGGCAAAGTCTGCCCATGAAAAAGCTGCAGAGTATCATCCGGATCACCCGAGTGTCCGCCATAACGCAGCATTTTTTGAGCAGCTTTCGCTTTGATTTCCTTTTGCTGTTTCCTATGTAATAATACGTACTAATAAAGAAAGATATGGAGGATTAGCTGTGGCATTGGATATTATTGCTTGGATCATTATCGTAGCGGCGTTCGTCGCTAGTTTTGCAGGAATCGTGTATCCTGTCATTCCATCTCCGCTCATGCTGTGGATAGGATTTTTAGTTTTCCAATTCATGCTTAGTGATGGAGACTTATCTGTATGGTTTTGGATTGCGATGGTCATCTTGACGGTGATTCTGGTCATCTCGGATATTATTGCAAATAGTTATTTTGTTAAAAAATTCGGCGGCAGCAAATGGGGAGAGCGAATTGCTGCAGTTGGTGTCATCGTAGGCTCGTTCGTCATTCCGCCTTTTGGTATCATCATTGTGCCATTTGTTGCTGTGCTCGTGACCGAACTCGTCCAAAGAAGGACACCAAAGGAAGCAATCTATTCGTCCATCGGTTCACTCCTTGGATTCCTGGGCGGATCGATTGCGAAGATTGTGATTCAGCTGGTTATGATCATATGGTTCTTCATTGCAGCCTTTGTATAAAAAAAGCGAGCATCTCTGCTCGCCTTTTTTTATGCGTATGTGGTTTTTTGTAATCTCATATCGAAAATGTAATAGCCGAATGGAATGACAGATGCAATCAAAGCAAAAAATGCCCATTTCAATCCCCAGCCGACTTTCAATGTTGTATAGCCAGTCCAAATGACGTACAAGACGAAAAGACCGCCATGAATGGCGCCGATATAGGTGACGAAAATTGGTATATCCATCATGTATTTCATTGGCATTGCAAAGAACAGCAGCAGAAGCAGAGAAGTCCCCTCGAGAAATCCGATCATCCGGAACCATTTCAGTGTCGCTTGCATGAAAGCCCTCCCAAAAACTATTTATAAATAGTATAAGCAAGCAAGCTTCTATTTACCACTCTTGGGGAAAACTTGTCATAACTTTGTCAAATATCACTGCACATCATATATTTCCGGGCGTCTGTCCTGGAAGACTGGAATACGGCTCCGCACATCATCCACTTGGTCAAGATCTGCTTCCCCATACAAGATACCTGCTGCCTCACCAGCTTCGGCGATGATTTCTCCCCATGGTCCGATGATCAGGCTGTGTCCGGCAAATTCATTGGCAGGATCACTTCCCGCGCGGTTGCAAGCCACTACAAAGCACTGATTCTCAATGGCACGGCTAAGCAACAGTGCGCGCCAATGATCCAGTCTAGCTTTCGGCCATTCGGCGACGACGAACAATACTTGCTGGTCATGAACCATATGCGTACGGATGAATTCAGGGAAACGGATATCGTAACAAATGACACCAGCGGCACGCTTATTTCCAATGGAAAATGAAGCCGACCTGCTGCCTTGTGTCAGGAACTTCTCTTCATCCATGAGACGGAATAGATGAGCTTTATCATATTCGTGGAGCAGTTCACCTGCAGGTCCAAAGACGAGCATGGTATTGAAAATGCCAGCTTCCGTCTGTTTGGCAATGGATCCTGCAACAATATATTTTTGATATTTCTTAGAAAGAGTGCTTATGAAGTGTTTTGTAGTTTCCCCGTCCGCATCGCTGATTGCATCAAGGCGTGTCAGGTCATAGCCTGTGGTCCATAACTCAGGGAGTACGATGACCTCGGCATTTTCCTGGGCTTCACTAATCAAAGCTTCCACTTTGCGATAATTCGCTTCCGGATCTCCAAACACGACATCATGCTGAATCAATGCAAGTTTCATTGTTTCACCCCTTGCTTTGTCGAAGCAAATGCTTCTATCTTATGCATCGCTTCCATGACTGCATCCGATGAAGATACATGCATGAAATGAATGGATTCACCAGGGGCAACCGCAGCTTCAGCGGCAATCTTCATTGCTTGCTCAGCGTTTTCTGTTACACCGAGTTCCTGAAGCCCTGTAGGCAAACCAAGCTTCCGGTAGATAGGCAGAAGCGTCTGGATCTCTTCGAATTTCTCCTCCAGTGCCAGCTGGACAAGAATGCCGTACGCTACTTTATTCCCGTGCAATTGATCATGTGTTGCTGCAACCCTGGTCAAGCCATTATGAATGGAATGAGCACCAGCAATACGGCCGTACGAATCACCGAAACCGCCAACCATTCCACCGGCCATGATGACAGTTTCTGCGACACGGAGAAAAGCACTGTCTGCCCGCTTGTGCTGCAGGGAAAGGATGGCAGCATCACCCTCGGCAATGAGAACGTCACGGCATAGTTTGGCAGCATTGCGTGCTATTTGAACAGCAAGTGGTCGATCAGTCATTTTTTCGGTAAGTGCATCGGCTTCATACCATTTCGCTAATGTATCACCTATGCCGGCAATCAAATAAGGAACCGGCGTGGTAAGCAGCAGCCTCGGTTCGACCAATACCATAAAAGTACTGCGCGGAAAGATGGTATATTCGGCAAAATTGCCTGCTTCATCATAGAAAACGCTCAGTGAAGCCCATGGAGAACAGTTGGAAACAATGGTGGGGATCAAGATGACTGGCAGTCCTGCTTCATTGGCAGCAGCTTTAGCGGTATCCAACACTTTTCCTCCGCCGGTACCGATTATGAATTGAGCGGATTGTTCTGTGGCGATGTTTGCCAAACGAGCTGCTTCCGCATGTGTACAGTGACCATTGTAGGCAACACGCTTAACCGGCAAATCGATCTGGTCAAGAAAGGGGGAAGCTGCTTTCCAGGATGCATCACCGTGGATGAGCAAGCCATTTGTCCAATTTAATTCTGCAAGTTTTGCTGGCAGGGTTTCCAATATATTTTCTTCACAGGCATAATAATTCGGTGCACCTTTGATATGGATGGTCATATGCTCACCTCTGTTTTTTTATATGAAAAAGCCTCTTCCAAGTGACTAGGAAGAGGGATGGACTGTTATCTGCATTCCCTTATCCCTCAGCGACTGCTGTTGGAATTAGCACCGTGTGCGGCTTGCATCGGTTGCCGGGCATCATCGGGCCAAATCCCTCCGCCGTCTCTTGATAAGAGTGTTTGATTACTGTATGATTTGTTCATTATTGCACTCTATTTCCAACAATGTCAAGATTGCTAATAGTCAGACACTATAAAAGTTATAACACAGGAGCGTGAGTAAGATGGATTTCCCGGTTTCAGATGCATTACGGCGGCTGCCAGAACAATTTTTTGCAGGATTGGTGAAAAAAATCGAAAAGCTAGAGAAAGAGGGGCATGACATCATCAAGCTGGGACAGGGAAACCCTGATCAGCCGACGCCGCAACATATCGTGGAAAAATTGAAGCAGGCTTCAGATAATCCTGCTTATCATAAATATTCGCCTTTCAGGGGCTTTGATTTTCTTAAACAAGCAATTTGTGATTTTTATGCGCGTGAATATGATGTGGAATTGGATCCCGAGACGGAAGTGGCCATTTTATCCGGAGCGAAAACCGGGTTGGTGGAAATCAGTCAGTGTTTATTGAATCCTGGTGATTTGGCCCTGCTGCCGGATCCGGGATATCCTGACTATATGTCTGGTATCGAGCTCGCTCAAGCGCGGACGTCACTCCTGCCGCTGACAGCCGAAAATGACTTTCTTCCCGATTACGAAATCATTTCAGAGAAAGAACGGCAGGAAGCAAAACTGTTGTTTTTGAACTATCCGAACAACCCGACAGCTGCCACGGCAGACCAGGATTTTTTTGACAAAACAGTGGCGTTGGCGAAGGATCATAACATATGTGTGCTACATGATTTCGCTTATGGGGCACTTGGATTCGATGGTGAAAAACCGCGAAGCTTCCTGCAATCAGAAGGGAGCAAGGAAGTGGGCATCGAAATGTATACCTTGTCCAAGACGTATAACATGGCAGGCTGGCGCATCGCGTTTGCGGTTGGCAACGCATCAGTCATCGAGAGCATCAACTTGCTTCAAGACCATATGTATGTGAGTTTGCCTGGAGTCTTGCAGGAGGCTGGGGCTTATGCTCTGACGGCGGACCAGACTTGTGTGGAAGAACTTGTACATACATATGAAGCGAGGCGAGACGTGTTTATAGACAACCTGCGCTCTATCGGCTGGGATGTACCAAAGCCCAAAGGCACTTTCTTTGTCTGGCTGCCGGTCCCGGGAGGATATACTTCAGAGGAATTCGCAAATCTGCTGCTTGAAAAAGCGCATGTGGCGGTGGCTCCTGGCAATGGCTTCGGTGAATATGGCGAAGGATATGTACGAGCTGGTCTATTGGACACAGAAGCAAGGCTGCTGGAGGCTGTGAAGCGAGTGGAGAAGTTGGGTATCTTCTCAAAGGCATGAAAAGAGCCAGTCACGGGGACTGGCTCCTATATCAGCTTGTAACCGCACAGCGATTGGGGCCGGATTCCATATCGGCTTCTTCGGACTCAGCTATCGTCATTTTTCCTTGATTGACTTCGCGTATCAGCTGGTAACTATTCGGCTGTTGAGTCGGGATGCTTTTCAAAACGGAAGAAGTGAACTGACTTGGGTCTTCCATTTGCAGTCGTCTATTTCTCCTATATAAATCTTCCATCCGTGCTTGAACGGTGCCATCCGGGCCGATTTCCGATAGCTCGGAGAAATGGGCAGGCAGGACGATCAAGTCTAAAGATAATAAAGGGAATTTCTCAAATAGCGTATCATGAAGGTCAAGAACCCATTGTTCTGCGTGCCCTGCCAAATCGGGGCGTCCGATCGACTCGGTGAAAAGGATGTCTCCGGAAAGCAGGTAAGTGTCGTCAACGACGAAGCTGACGCTTCCTTCCGTATGTCCCGGAGAGGCAATGCTGCGCATTCCTTCCTCAATCTGGCCGAAAGGAATCTTGATGCCATCCTGCAATGGAGAGAATTCGAATGTTGCCTCTTTGCCGTCTTCAGCCGGGAACCAATAGGTTGCTCCAGTTTCCTCGGCAAGCTTCCGTCCGCCGGATAGATGATCTGCATGGAGGTGGGTATCCAGTACATGCTTGATTGTCCAGCCATTTTCGTTAGCGAAGGATACATAGTCTTCTGTGAATCTAGCCGGATCCACCACGGCGGCTTCCCCATTGGAGACGATCATATAAGAAAGGCATCCTTTTCCGATGCGCATGAACTGGTAGATGGATCCCCCATAAGTGAGATCGCCAATTTTGCGCGGGCTGATCGTTTCTCCCCATGCCGACATGCCGCCGACTACATGAACGATATTATCCATGCCAGCGGCTTCTAAAAGGGATACAGCTGTCTGAGCGGATTTGCCGCGGTAGCACATGACATAAACAGGATCATGTGCCGGCAGCTGCTGGCGGGCTGCGGCAGGATCTGCTTTGATGCTCGCAAATGGAATATCATATCTCTTGACGCTGCTGGAATCGATTGCCCAGTCTTGCACATCTGCTTCCTGTCGGATATCAAGCAAATGGACAGTTTCTTTCTTCTTGATTTTCTCTGCCAGTTCTGATGAGTGCAATGGATTCATGCAATCGTCTCCTTTAGAAATCTTTTTTTATTATAGGAAGGAGCAGTTTGACTCCTTTCTTATTAACAGGGAATATTCTGCTGTCGGCAAGCAAATGGCTGGCGTAGCCGGCTGTGCCAGCAAGTTGGGTGCCGAACAGGGCTGTCTCTTGTTCGAAGAATGTCATCAGTATGTAGAAATAGATCAGCCCGATCAGCGAATGCGTGTAACTTCTGTGGCTGAGCAAGGATGCAATCCCGATATAGCACCCGCTCATGACGATCCATGTGTGTCCGGCATATAATCCTGTCAGCAAAACTGCGATGCCGGTGATCAGCAGCATGAACTTTTTATTGATTACGCGGGAGAGTACCATGATTCCTGCTCCGATTGCCAAGCCGATGTAACGATCTTGACCATATAAATTCCACATACTATATAGTATGAGCAATAGACCGATAAAAATTGTAATATTACGGATAGCTTTATGTGAAAAAGTGATGCGATTGGAAAGAAGACCGCCTGTATCCAAATCAGGCACCAAAGCTGCGACTGCAGCTGTGCAGGTCATTGTGACAGTGACTGCGCCCTCTGCATCCAAGGCAGTTGCGCTGGCGAATCCAGCGCCTGCTCCAATCAATAGATGGGTAATTCCTTTCATTCCAGTTGTGCCTCCAAAAGTTAGTCTTTAAAAGCATACTAGAATCTTTATGTCCTGGCTATCCGTATTGTTTCTGATGTGCTTTCTTCCGGGAAAGATAATCTTCATCTTCACGGATTTCATCCCACTTCTTTTTGAATATCTGGGCGGAAGCTGCCTTCTCATCATCGATTTGCCGCTCGTGCCTTTCTGTCTTGTCTGCATCTTTATACTTTTTGCCGCCTTTGTAATTGGCATAGCGGCGTGCGCGGGTATAGCCCATCTGGATATATTTCCTGGCCATATCCATGCCGACGAAATCATCCTGCTTGCGGTAATCCTCGAACATTTCGGAAATCTTCCGGCAGGATTCTTCGGCGATTTCCGGAGTTTTGAAGCGCCAATGGGGAAGGATTTCACTTTTATAAGGCTCCACCATCAGCACACCTTGTTCACCGCGGCCGACACGATACTTGTCCGGATGTTTGCGAAAATCGGTCGAGGCATCAAAATGATCGTAATAGCCCATTTCCTTTCCCCCTGTCTTGTTGTTAATGTATATAGTTACCGAATGTGCAGCACGTGAAACGCGATTTTTCTAATGGACATAGAAGGCAGCCGCATTCGTTTGTGATAAAATGAAACTAATGGTCTCATGTCAGAAAGGAATGGTCACAGTTGAGTAAAACAAAAGTAGGTATCGTCTTCGGCGGAAAATCCGCTGAACATGAAGTTTCCTTACAATCAGCAAAAAATATTGCCGATGCAATCGATAAAAATAAATATGATGTTGTCCTTATCGGAATCGATAAAAATGGAAAATGGCAGCTGAACGATAAAGCGGATTATTTGCTGAACGCAAATGATCCAAAGCATATCGAACTGAAACCTTCCGAGCAAGGCATTGCTGTCGTGCCGGGTGTGACGGAACAGCAGCTTGTCAGTCCGAGTCAAGGTGCAGTCCTCGATCAAGTGGATGTCATCTTCAGCATCCTCCACGGTACACTCGGTGAAGATGGCAGCATGCAAGGCATGCTTCGAATCGCCAATCTTCCATATGTAGGTCCGAATGTACTCAGTTCGGCCGTCTGCATGGATAAGGATATCGCCAAGCGTCTATTGAAGGAAGCGGGAATTCGTGTTGCGAATGGTTTCACCTTCAAAAAGCGTCAGCTTGGATCCATCAAATATGAAGAAGTGGCAAAAGTGCTGGGCAGCACAGTCTTCATCAAACCTGCCAACCAAGGTTCCTCTGTCGGCGTAAGCAAAGCCAAGACAGAAGAAGAGTTCTACAAAGGTTTGGAAGAAGCATTCCGTTATGACACGAAAGTGCTTGTCGAAGAAGCAATCGTAGGCCGTGAAATCGAAGTTGCTGTACTCGGAAATGAAGAGCCGATCGCGTCCTTGCCTGGCGAAATCCTGCCGAAGACAGAATTTTATTCTTATGAATCCAAGTATATCGATGAATCCGGTGCGGATCTTGCTATTCCTGCCCAGCTTTCCGAGTCTGTTACAGAACAAGCAAGAAAGCTTGCGGTTGAAGTATTCCAAACGCTTGACGTCGAAGGTCTTGCACGTGTTGATTTCTTCTTGACCGAAGCAGGCGAATTCGTTGTGAATGAAGTGAACACACTGCCAGGCTTCACCAAAATCAGTATGTATCCGAAACTTTGGGACATCACAGGCATCTCCTATCCAGACTTGATCGACCGTCTGATCCAGCTGGCTATCGAGCGTCATAAACGTGATAATGAATTGAGTAACGCGGCTTTTGAACAATTTTGATTGAGAAATAGCCTTATCATGTATCAAAAGGAAAACCTTACCTAGCAGGAGAATCACCAAAAAGATTCTCCGCAGTGTAAGGTTTTCTTTTTTTTTTTTGCTGGTATTCGGAACGGAAGAACCGAACCGCGAATCTCACTGGTTATCTTATAGGTTGATATAAATATTAACCGATTTGGTTTTAAATGGTATATTAGGTGTTGATTGTAATGTAATACGAGGTGAATCATGATGATAGAAGTAAAACGCCAAAAAAGCTTGGCGGATCAATTAAGAAATTATGATGTGATAGTGGATGGTAAAAAGTTAGGGACTGTTAATCAAAAAGAAAGCCGTAGTTTCCGTGTAGAGCCTGGCAAACATACAATCCACTTAGAAATTGATTGGTGCAGAAGTAAAAAAATAGAGTTTGAATCTCGTGAAAACGAAGTAGTCAGCTTTAAGTGCGGAGGGTTGAGGGGAATAAGATTTCTTTTAGTAGTATGGTACATAACCTTTGGTCGCAGCAGCTACATCTGGCTGAAACGAGATTGAAAAGATGTGAGTAACACACTGACAAAGGTGCTGTTATTGACAGCATCCCAGTCACTTGGGTCATTTTTTCATATGCAAAAGCGTCCAGCTATGATACAATGGACTGCAGAATAGAATAAAAAATCCAGGCCATCCTGGGAGAGGTTCTAGCACAACCCTCTATAAAAAACTAAGGAACTATATCCTTGGGTATAGTCTTTTTTATTTTTTTATGGATAATTGGCAGCCTCTTCCTCTTGGAAGAGGCTTTTTTATTGGAGTGTCTGGAAAAAAGGAGAAACGCAATGAAGAAGGGTAAAGCCATCGTCGTATTCAGCGGCGGTCAAGATAGTACAACTTGTTTGTTTTGGGCAATGGAGCAGTTCGAGGAAGTGGAGGCTGTCACATTCAATTATAATCAGCGCCATAGCCTGGAGATCGAGGTTGCTGAACAAATAGCGAAAGAACAAGGAATCAGACATCATGTATTGGATATGTCCCTACTGAATCAGCTGGCTCCAAATGCGCTGACCAGGGATGATATCGAAATCGAACAAGAGGAAGGAGAGCTTCCGTCCACATTCGTGCCTGGGCGTAATCTAGTATTCCTTTCCTTTGCTGCGATTTTGGCTCACCAAGTAGGTGCTAAGCATCTTGTCACAGGTGTCTGTGAAACGGACTTCAGTGGCTATCCGGATTGCCGTGATATTTTCGTGAAATCGTTGAATGTATCTCTTAATCTATCAATGGATAAAGATTTCGTCATTCATACGCCATTGATGTGGCTGGATAAAGCAGAAACTTGGGAAATGGCGGACCAGCTCGGTCAGCTTGAGTTTGTGAAGGAAAAAACACTTACTTGCTATAACGGCATCATAGCCCAGGGCTGCGGCGAGTGCCCAGCTTGTAAGCTTCGTCAGAACGGGCTTGATCAATACGAAGCGAAAAAGGCGGCAGGTGTATGATCCAGCAAATCTATCCGCAAGTGCAGCATGATTATTGCTACGAATTGAATAAGGATCTGCATTTTGCAGCAGCGCACAGCATCCAGCATCCGGATGCCGGCAAGTGTCAGCAAGTGCATGGCCACACGTATTTCGCCAATGTGACGATTGCTGGGGATGAATTGGATGATGGTGGATTTTTATTCAATTTCTCCACGATCAAAGCATTGATTCATAAAAAATTCGATCATACGCTTTTGAATGACCACACCGATGTATTTGAGGAAGACGATTTTCCGACAACGGAAGTGATGGCGCGAAAAATCCATGAATTGATTCAACAAGAACTGGATCAGCTGCCTCACAAGCCGAAATGCCTGCAAGTATTTTTGCGTGAGACACCGACCAGCTATTGTGTATATCGACCAAAGCGAGGAACAGAAAATGGCAAGTAAATTTCCGGTTTTAGAAGTATTCGGTCCTACCGTGCAAGGAGAAGGAATGGTTGTCGGACAGAAGACGATGTTCGTCCGTACAGCAGGCTGCGATTATAGCTGCAGCTGGTGCGATTCTGCTTTTACTTGGGATGGATCAGCCAAGGATGACATCCGGCAGCTGACTGCTGAGGAAATATGGGACCGACTGGAGGAAGTGGGCGGAGATCGTTTCCGTCACGTGACCATTTCCGGTGGGAACCCTGCATTATTGAAAAACTTAGGGGAGTTCACAGAGCTCCTTAGAAAAAAAGACATTCGCATTGCTTTGGAAACCCAAGGCAGCCGATTCCAGCCGTGGTTCTTGGAAATCGACGATCTGACGATTTCACCGAAACCGCCCAGCTCCTTGATGAAGACCGATTTTCACCGTTTGGATGAAATAATCAACAATCTGAGAGAAGCTGGACGCCTGATGCATGTCAGTCTGAAAGTTGTCATCTTCGACGAAGAGGATTTGCGTTATGCAACAGATGTTCATAAACGCTATCCAGATGTCAGTTTTTATGTGCAAGTCGGTAATCACGATACCGCTACTTTGGATGATGCGGCATTGAAGGATGCACTGCTGTCCAAATATGAATGGCTGATCGATCAAGTATCTGCATCCAATGAATTGAATCATGTGCGTGTGTTGCCGCAGCTTCATACACTTGTATGGGGAAACAAACGCGGTGTATAAATGGGAAGACGAGTCGACCGACTCGTCTTTTTTTTATGCCTGCAAGTAGGCAGGCACCTTCTTATCGAAAGATTAATAGGATACCAAGTCGTTAATTTAATAAAAAATGCTTGAATTTATATTAGTTATAATGCATAATAATTCACATGAATAAATCGAGCATTCAGCATGGAGAGGGAGATTCATAATGGCAAAAGATAAAATCGTACTCGCATACTCTGGTGGTTTAGATACTTCTGTAGCAATCAAATGGCTGCAGGATAAATATAATTATGATGTTATTGCAGTTGGCTTGGATGTAGGCGAAGGCAAGGACCTGGATTTCGTCCAGGAGAAAGCATTACAAGTAGGAGCGATTAAATCTTATACAGTGGACGCCAAAGCTGCATATGCAGAGGAATATGTACTTCCGGCTTTGAAAGCGAACTTGCTTTATGAAGGAAAATATCCGTTGGTTTCTGCATTAAGCCGTCCGTTGATCGCAAAGGTGCTGGTCGATATAGCGAAAGAAGAGGGAGCTGTTGCAGTAGCGCATGGCTGTACTGGTAAAGGAAATGACCAAGTGCGTTTTGATGTTAGTTTCACAGCGCTGAACCCTGACTTGAAAATCGTTGCCCCTGTCCGTGAATGGGCAATGAGCCGTGATGAAGAAATTGAATATGCAGAACAGCATGGTATCCCGGTTCCTGTTGGAAAAGAGAGCCCGTACAGTGTCGATCAAAATCTATGGGGACGTTCCAATGAGTGCGGTATCTTGGAAGATCCATGGGAGCAGCCGCCGAGTGACGCTTTCGGTTTGACTGTCGACCCGGAAGATGCACCAAATGAAGCACAAATCGTAACGATTTCTTTTGAAAAAGGGAAGCCAGTCGCGATAGATGGAGAGGCTTATCCTTTGGATGAACTTATCCTTAAACTGAATGAAGTAGCAGGCAAGCATGGTGTCGGACGTATCGACCATGTCGAAAATAGATTGGTAGGTATCAAGTCTCGTGAAATCTATGAATGTCCGGCAGCTGTGACACTTATTGCTGCACATCAGGAATTGGAAGCTTTGACGATGACACGTGAAATCTCCCAATTCAAACCAATCGTCGAGCAGAAGCTGGCACAGACGATTTATGATGGCTTGTGGTATTCTCCGCTGACAAAAGCATTGCAGGCATTCATCGAAGAAACACAGCAGACAGTTTCCGGTAATGTGAAGGTGAAGCTGTACAAAGGACATGCACTTGTAGTCGGCCGTGAATCTGCGGAATCGCTATACAGCTTTGATTTGGCAACATACAAACCAGAAGATAAATTCGACCATGACGCAGCGCTCGGCTTCATCCAGCTTTGGGGTCTGCCGACGAAGGTGCAAGCAGAGGTCGCACGTAAGCAGATAGTACAAACGGAAGCATCTTCCCTACTCAAAATCGATAAAAAAGAAGCTGTGAAACAATGAAGCTATGGGGAGGAAGATTCACGAAGCCGACAAATGAATTAGTAGACGCCTACACTTCCTCCATCGGCTTTGATCAAAAACTGGCTAAATACGATATCCAAGGCAGTCTGGCGCATGTTGCGATGCTGGGCAAATGCGGCATCATCGAACAAGATGAAGCGGAAACGATTGCGGATGGATTGAAGCATGTACTGAACAAAATCCAGGCAGGCGAAGCAACACTTACGCAAGAAGATGAAGATATCCATATGAATGTGGAGCGGTTATTGATCGAGCAGATCGGGCCGGTAGGCGGTAAGCTGCATACCGGTAGAAGCCGTAATGACCAGGTGGCACTGGATATGCGTCTGTATTTACGGGAAGCGATCGTGGAAATCATCGGGCTGCTTGGTGCTGTACAGACAGCATTGACAGAACAAGCGAAACGGCATTTGGATACGATCCTTCCCGGTTATACGCATTTACAGCGTGCACAGCCGGTACTATTCGGTCATCATCTGATGGCATATGCTTATATGCTGCAGCGGGATGTCGAGCGGCTGCAGGATAGCTGGAAGCGCGTGAACAAGATGCCGCTGGGAGCAGGTGCTCTAGCCGGGACGACATTCCCGATAGATCGGCATTTTGTAGCAGAGCAGCTGCAGTTTGATAGCATCACCGAAAATAGCCTGGACAGTGTGAGCGACCGTGATTTCGTGGTGGAATTCCTGTCGGCAGCGAGTCTGATCAGCATGCACCTATCGCGGCTATCGGAGGAATTGGTGCAATGGTCCAGCGCGGAATTCAATTTCATCGAATTGGATGATGCATTTTCGACCGGCAGCAGCATGATGCCACAGAAGAAAAACCCTGATGTAGCAGAGCTCGTCCGCGGCAAGTCGGGGCGAGTATTCGGTCACTTGATGGGAATGCTGACAACCTTGAAAGGACTGCCTCTTGCTTACAATAAAGATATGCAAGAAGACAAAGAAGGCATGTTCGATACTGTGGAGACATTGAAGGGTGCGCTCGGACTGTTTGCACCGATGATCGAGACGATGTCTGTGAAGCAGGATAATATGTACAAAGCAGTGCGTAACGATTTTTCGAATGCGACGGATCTAGCGGATTATCTGGTGGCAAAAGGCATGCCATTCCGCGAATCGCATGCTGTTGTCGGGCAGACGGTATTATACAGTATCGAACAAGGGAAATATTTGCTGGATCTTGAAGTCGAGGAGCTGCAGCAGTTTTCCGATTTGATTGAGGAAGATATTTACGATGCGCTTGCGCCGGAGACGGTCGTAGCGGCCAGGGATATTCCCGGTGGTACGGCTAAGAAAAGAGTCGAGGAACAAGTGGCTGATATAGAAGCCTTGCTGGAAACGAATAGAAACTGGACAGAAGAGCAGGCTGCCAAACTGGAAGGGTGAGCAGCTGCTCACCTTTCTTTATTCAATTATGTATATTTATGAAATGAAAGGAATAAAGATAATCTCCGGTACGGAAAGGAGCAGCATGAATGGAAGAGACAAAAGGCTATTTGATGCTCAGCACAGGTGATATTTTGGAAGGTGTCTGGCTCGGAACGACTACGGAATCCGATGGTGAAATGGTTTTCAACACAGCGATGACTGGCTATCAGGAAGTGATGACAGATCCATCCTACGCAGGCCAGATCGTCACCATGACATATCCATTGATCGGGAACTATGGTTTCAATGCGCAGGACAAGGAAAGTCATCGTCCAGCTATCCATGGCCTGATAGTCTCGACACCATGTGAAACGCCTGCGCACTATCAAGCAACGCAGACGTTGCAGGAGATTGCGAATGAATATGATTTCCCTATCTTAGCGCAAGTGGATACACGAAAGCTTACTAAAATCATCCGTCGGCACGGTGATGTTTATGGGAAACTGACCAAAACGCCTGGTTCCATTCCCGAGAAATCCAAGGTATCCGATAAAATCGTCGAAAAAGTGTCAGTGGAAAAAGCGCAGTTTCACCAAACAGAAGGTACATCAGCAGCACATGTAGCCATCATGGACTACGGCTATAAACATTCGATCCGGGATATGCTTCTCGGAAGTGGCTGTGATGTGACCGTGTTTCCTTTTGATGCGACTTTGGAGGATTTGAAGGAAGCAAAAGTGGATGGTGTTTTGCTTTCCAATGGACCGGGCGATCCGAAATCGCTTGAATATTTAGCGGGAGAAATCAAACGTATTGCAGAGTTCTACCCGACTTTAGGGATCTGTCTTGGACACCAGCTGCTGGCGCTTGCATTCGGCGGGAATACGATGCGGCTACCTTATGGACACCGCGGAAGCAATCATCCGGTGCAGCATCTGCCAAGCGGGAAAGTTTCGATCACTTCCCAGAATCATGGCTATGTCGTCGATGAAAAGTCTATTTCCGATTCACTTTGGAATATCCTTTACAGCAATGTGAATGATGGTTCGGTGGAAGGGCTGCAGCATTGCTCCAAACCGATCATGAGTGTCCAATTCCATCCGGAAGCGCATCCTGGACCGAGTGATACGTATGATGTATTCGAACAATTCCTGAATTCGGTACGCAACAGAGGAGTGACAACATATGCCTAAACAAGACCACATCAAGAAAGTCCTTGTCATCGGTTCAGGTCCGATTGTCATCGGGCAGGCAGCAGAATTCGATTATGCAGGCACGCAAGCTTGCCTGGCTTTGAAGGAGGAAGGCGTGAAAGTCATCCTCGTCAATAATAATCCTGCCACCATCATGACCGATCAAGCATTCGCCGATCAGGTATATTTGGAGCCGCTCACCATTGAATCGCTGACGAACATCATCAAAAAAGAAAGACCGGATGGCCTCCTGCCTACTTTGGGCGGGCAGACCGGCCTTAACCTTGCTGTAAGTTTGGATCAAGCAGGTGTATTGGACAAATACGATGTCACCCTTTTGGGCACACCGCTCGATGCGATACAGCGCGGGGAGGATCGGGAGCTGTTCAAGCAGATGATGCAGGATATCCAGGAGCCTGTACCGGAAAGTCTTCCGGTCACTTCCATCGAAGAAGCGAAAGTCTTTGCCGAAAATACAGGCTTTCCGATCATCATCCGTCCGGCATATACACTTGGCGGAGCGGGTGGAGGAATCGCCAATGATCTACCGGAATTGCTTCGTTATGTGAAAAGCGGAATCCAGGCAAGTCCGATCAATCAAGTGCTGATTGAGCAAAGCGTAAAAGGCTGGAAGGAAATCGAGTATGAAGTGATGCGCGATGCCAATGACACATGCATCATCGTTTGTAATATGGAAAACATCGACCCCGTCGGCATACATACAGGAGACAGTATCGTTGTCGCTCCATCCCAAACATTGACAGACAGACAATACCAAATGCTGCGGACGGTGTCTTGTAAGGTCATCCGTGAACTTGGTGTTGTCGGGGGCTGTAATATCCAGTTTGCGCTGAATCCGCATAGCGATGAGTATGTGATCATCGAAGTGAACCCCCGAGTGAGCCGTTCCAGTGCGCTCGCGTCCAAAGCGACAGGCTATCCGATTGCCCGGATTGCTGCAAAGCTCGCACTTGGCTATCACCTGCATGAGGTGCCAAACCCGATCACAGGAGATACATTTGCAAGCTTCGAGCCGGCCATCGACTATGTTGCGGTGAAGATTCCGCGCTGGCCATTCGATAAGTTCACGCAAGCTGATCGCTTGCTCGGCACGCAAATGAAGGCGACTGGCGAAGTGATGGCACTTTCCCGGAATTTGCCTGCCGGCTTGCATAAGGCAATCCGTTCCTTGGAAATCGGTTTGGAGGAATTCCGTTTACCTGCAGCTGAGGCACTGACTGATGCGGAGCTGGAACAAGGTCTCATAGCCGCAGATGACCGCAGGCTATTTTTGCTTGCGGAAGCATTGCGCCGCGGGATCAGTATTGAAACACTCCATGAGTGGACAGAAATCACGACATTCTTCCTGCATGAAATGAAGCGGATCATCGACATGGAGCAAGCATTGGAAGATGGTGGCTGGCAGCCGGACGAAGCACTCCTGCGAAAGGCCAAGACACTAGGGTTCAGCAATGTCGCCTTGGCCCGGATATTCCATCAGCCACTAGCTGCAGTCGAAGGAATCATCAAAGAACTTGGAGCAAAACCGTCTTATAAAATGGTTGATACATGTGCGGCGGAATTTTCTGCCCAAACGCCATATTTCTATTCCAGCTGGCAGGAAGAAGACGAAGTACAGCCATTGCCAGCGTCAGACAAAAAAGTAGTCGTACTCGGTTCGGGACCAATCAGGATCGGGCAAGGAGTGGAATTTGACTTTTGCTCCGTTCAATCTGCTTTGTCTTTGCGTGAGCAAGGAATCCAATCTATTGTCATCAATAATAATCCAGAAACCGTCAGCACCGATTTCAACACTGCAGATCATTTATACTTTGAACCGCTCACAAAAGAAGATGTGCTTCATATCATCGAAAAGGAGCAGGCGGATGAAGTACTCGTCCAATTCGGGGGGCAGACGGCAATCAATTTAGCTGCCGACTTGGAAGAAGCAGGCGTCACCATTGCCGGAACCAGCACAGCTTCGATAGATCGCGTAGAGAATAGGGAAGCTTTTTATGACTTGCTGCATGAGTTGAACATCCCGCATATTCCAGGCACGACGGTGATGGATACTGCTTCTTTGAAAGAGGAAGCTCGCCGGATTGGGTACCCGATTTTGATTCGTCCTTCTTATGTGATTGGCGGGCAAGGTATGGTCATCCTGCATTCGGAAGACAAACTGGCGTCCTACTTGGAAGGGTTGCATCAGCAAATCCATACTGACCGGCTTTTCCCGCTGCTTTTGGATAAATATGTCCCAGGCTTGGAAGTGGAAGTCGATGTGGTCGGTGATGGTGCTGACATCCTCATCCCTGGTATCTATGAGCATATCGAACCCGCTGGCATCCATAGCGGTGACAGTACAGCAATTTTTCCTGCTCCCGGTTTGACCCAGGCAGAGAAGGACACAATCGTTTCTTATGCAAGCAAAATATCGGATGCGCTCCAGTTGAAAGGCATCATGAACATCCAATTCGTCTTCAGTGAAGATAGAAATATTCTGTATGTTTTAGAGGTCAATCCTCGTGCATCCCGTACGGTCCCTATTTCCAGTAAGGTGACGGGCATTCCTTTGGTGGATTTGGCGACCAGAGTCCAAATGGGCGAAGCGCTGCACACGCTAGGTCACCCGCTCGGTCTGCAGCAGGATATTCCTTACTATGCTGTGAAACTGCCGGTTTTCTCAACGACGAAATTAGCTGGCGTCGATCCGCTGCTAGGACCCGATATGCAATCGACAGGTGAAGCAATCGGCTTGGGGCATACATTGCCTGAAGCTTTGAATAAGGCATTTGGCTGGAAGGAAAAGACGCTTAGATCTTTAACGGATGATGCAAAAATTCTCATGGATATCGAAGCATCCGATTTGATCCAGATAAAAGCGTTGCTTGAGCAGCTGCAAACTCGTGCTGTCTTGACCGAGGAAACAGCAGCACTTCTGCCAAATGCAGGGGCATATCAAGTTGTTTCTTATGAAGAAGCAATCGATTTGGTTGAGGATCAAAAGGTAACAGCTGTGTGCAGTACGAAAAAAGGCCGTCAGGGTATCCGGGAGTCAGCTTGGAAAACAGAGACGCCGTGCATGACCAGTGTGCCAACCATGCAAAGCTACATGCTGGCAGGTAGGGAGCAGCTGGCAGACAGCTTGTCTATCTCGGATTATTTGAAACAAGCAAGAAAGGAGCATGTGTAATGAAGCAGCTATCGCAAGTACAAACTCTTGCAGGTAAGAGTCTTTTATCATTGCAGGATCTGACAAAGGAAGAAATTCTATATGTATTGGATTTGGCTGCTGAACTTAAAAGGCAGCATCATAAGGGAGAACTGGTGCAGCCGCTGGCTGGAAAAACATTAGGGATGATTTTTGAGAAATCTTCCACGCGGACACGTGTTTCTTTTGAAACCGGCATCTACCAGCTTGGCGGTATGGGACTATATTTAAATGCAAATGACCTCCAGTTGGGTCGTGGGGAACCGGTAGCTGATACAGCGAAGGTTCTGTCCGGCTATTTGGATGCCATCATGATTCGCGCCAATTCCCATACAATGGTCGAGGAGCTGACAGCACATGCCAGCATTCCGGTGATCAATGGGTTGACTGACTTGTTCCATCCATGCCAGGCATTGGCAGATCTGCAGACAATCATCGAATATAAAGGAACGCTGGAAGGCGTGAAGCTCGCGTATATCGGAGATGCGAATAATGTGTCCAACAGCTTGATGATTGCTGCAGCGAAAACGGGAATGAAAATCCGCATTGCAGCACCTGCTGGCTATCAGCCGCTGTCAGCTATTGTGGAGAAAGCGAAAGAAATAAATAATGATCCAGAATTTCTGCTTATCACCGAAAGTCCGGAAGAAGCCGCAGCAGGAGCGGATGTACTGTATACAGATGTCTGGACGAGTATGGGGCAAGAAGAGGAGACCGCGGCTAGACTTACAGCTTTCCAAGGATTCCAAGTGAATGAAAGGCTGATGGAATCTGCGGCATCGGATGCCATCTTCCTGCATTGCCTGCCCGCCCACCGAGGCGAGGAAGTGGCAGCCGCTGTCATAGATGGCCCGCAATCTGCCGTATTCCAGGAAGCCGAAAACAGGCTGCATGCCCAAAAAGCACTTATGCTTGCCGTCATGGGAAAATAAAAGGAAAAGAAAAGGAATCGCCATAAGCGGTTCCTTTTCTGCATCTATGCGTTCACAATATAGGAAAAATCATGTAGACTAAAAGGTATATGTCCACTTACTCTACGTAAGGGACTTCTAGGATACAGGAGAGACTAATTACTATGTTAACTTACGTAGCGCCAGCTATCTTCTTGGCGTTTGTCTATTTATTGTCGATTATTCCGTTTCATCAGACGGTCGGTATTACCAAAAAGCAACATTTATTGATGGCATCTTTCGCTATTTACGTGATTGCTGTCATATGCCTTACATTCTTCCCGTTACCTGTGGATCAGAATTTGATCGAGGAAAACCAGCAGCTGGAAACAAGCTACCGCTGGAACACATCGCCGCTCACTTCCATCAAGCAGATTTGGCATACAACACAAATCGATGGATTTGGATACGGACTGGCCCTGAAAAATCTAGGAGGAAATATCCTCTTATTTGTGCCGCTTGGTTTTTATTTGCCTTTGCTCATACGCCGGACCAGATCGTTTTTTGTTGTCTTTCTTTGCGGTTTATTATTCAGTACAGCAATCGAATCGACCCAAGGTCTGCTCAATGCCTTTGTCGGCTATAATTATCGCTCTGTCGATGTTGATGATATTATCCTGAATGTGCTGGGGGCAATGCTTGGCTACGCATTTTACTGGATTGCCTTGCGACCTTTGCTGAAAAGAAACAAGCTGTGATCAGCTTGTTTCCTGCTGGGAATAATCCTTGAATCCGAGCAGTTCGGGCGAAAGGGAAGCAAGCGGTCCCAATGATCGCAATTTCGGGTGCAACAGCCAGGTGAAGGAAAGCAGGGCAACACCGGTACCTGCGGCAAAAAACACCCAATTCACAGGTATAAGCGTGGCTGCATAGCCTCCTGCCAAAGAACCAATGGGCATGGCGATGGTGCTGAAGCTGGCACTTGCGCTCGAGACCCTCCCCATTAATGAGACGGGAAGTAAGGTTTGCACCAATGTAGCAAAAGTGACATTGATACAGCCGATGGGCACCCATGCCAGGCCAAATAACACGATACTGAGCCACGTCCATGGAACGAAGGCAGCAGCTGCCCAACTGGCAGAGGCCAACAGCATGGTAAGAATCGTTGCTTTCCCGATAGGAAGTTTACTGAAGGAAGTGGCCAATAGTGCCCCCATTAACGCTCCGCATGACATTGCTGCCAAATACAGGCCATAAACAGCAGCTCCTTGCCGCTGGTCGGCAAAAGCCGGCATGACAGCCATTGCTGCGCCAATGGCGAAATTACACAGGACCGCCCCCATCAGTGTCGCGGCCATGATGGTAGAGAATAGGATGGATAAGCCTTCTTTCAACTCATTTACATAATTTTTCAGGACAGAACGCGCGTTATCGGTTTCGACTGTTTGCGCTTTTTGGTGTGGTATTTTCAGGAAGCTGAACAATAAGAAAGCAATACAGAAGGTGAAAGAATCGATGATGAATAACAGAGTTGCTCCGAAAAAGGCGATCAACAGGCCAGCAATGGCATTAAAGATCAAATCGACACCTTGATAAGCAAAAGAGAATAATGCATTTCCGGCAGGCAGTTCTTCTTTTTTAAGAACAAGGGGCAGCGCTTTTGTTTCTGTGGGATAAGCGAATGCATCAATACAAGCCAATATCGGCATCAGTATGAGAACAAGGGTAACAGATAGAAAGTCCTGCCAAGCTGCAAGCGGAATCAACAGGATGAGCAAGGCTTGGAGTGCTTGGGTCCATAAAAGGGTGCGCCGTATCGGCCAGCGGTCGATCAGCGGACCAATCAGGAACTGAAAGATACTCGGAATTTGGGTCAGGAATCCAGCAAGACCCGAATAAAATGCGCTGCCGCTCAGGTCATAAACGAGCCACATAGCGGCAATGAAATAAATGCTGTCGCCGATATTGGTGACGATGCGTCCCGAGAAAAGCAAACCATAATTTCGCTGTTTCAAAACGGAAAACATCTTTATTCCTCCTCTTCCAGCTCAATTTGATCAAATGAGGGTGTATCGATTTCAAAACCAAATGCAGAAAAGTGATATAGTTTTCGGTCAAGGTCATTCTCCGCTTGCTCACTTTTATCATGCAGTTTCTGCATCAAGCTATAGAGGCCTTGGATGAACTCCTTGAAATCGGCTTCTGTTGCACTGATTTCCCACATGCTGCCAATCGCATCCCAATCTTTTGGATCAGTGGAACCGGCTGCTTTGGAGAAGGATGATTCTGGCGCAGTTAGTATGACTGATTTTGTCTTATTGGCCATTTGTACGAATAGCTGTCTTGTCGATTCACTGAGTTCTTCGGCATAAGGAAGCAAGTTCTCGGAAGGGAAGAATCCCCTTGCTTTTGCACGATAAAATTTCTGTACGATGCCATTCTTTTCTTCGGTACGAATCACTTCGATCAGTCCGTTTTTCTCCAACTCTTTCAAATGATAATGGATTTTTGGCCTGCTTATTTCCAGCAGGACAGCCAGCTGCTGGCCGGTATAAGATGTTTCGACCAGTTTCATGATCATCTCGGCTCGGAGTGGATCGCTTATTGCTTTGAGCTGCTCAAAGGTCGTTAATTCCATTGCCTGTTTCATCAAATTCTCCTCTCTGTAAACTATTTTTAAACGGTCAGCTTTATTTTACGGCTTCAGTTTAACGGTTGTTCCACATATTGTCAATTGAATTTTCAGTCTTTTTTCCTGCTGTACAACAAGCAAAAGAATATGTTAAAGTAAAAGCAATCGAATAGGTTTTCTCTTGGGGCAGGGTGAAATTCCCGACCGGCGGTGATAGGCAGCACAGCTGTCTTCAGTCCGTGACCCGTTTTTAAAACGGTGGATTTGGTGAGATTCCAAAGCCGACAGTATAGTCTGGATGGGAAAGAGAAAACGGCGTGCTATCCACACGCCAGCATTAGCTATTACGTTTGATGACAATAGCTTGTTTCGCTATACTTTTTAAAGCCAAAGCCCCAGAATCCAATATTCTGGGGCTTTTTATGTGAAGGATAGTGAGTAAAAGGGACAGGCAGCCGGCTATAGCCATACCTGGATCTCTTATTTGGTCATACTTAAGAAATTTAGTATGGTGAAAACAATTTAATTTCCCCGTTTAACCGTCGCATTGCCCCGAGACGGTAATATTCCCATTCGTAAGGCATGATATCACTTCCACTCCAGCTGAAGCAGTCTGGAAGAAAAGGAGGAACAAAGTGTTTACTGGAATCATTCAGGAAGTAGGCAGCATGATTGCTATCAATCGACAGGAAACCGCGATGCAGCTCACGATTGCCAGTGAGAAACTGACAAAAGATATGCATGTCGGAGACAGTATTTCCGTTAATGGCGTTTGTCTTACAGTCACCAGCTTCACGCCGCATGCATTCCAAGTCGACGTGATGCCGGAGACATTCCGTTACAGTTCCCTATCTGCTTTGCGCAGTTCAGAAGCTGTGAATCTGGAACCGGCACTACAACCAAGCGGTCGGCTTGGCGGTCATTTCGTCAGCGGTCATGTGGATACATCAGGCACTATTCTATCGATCCGGGATGAGTATAATGCGCGTTATATTGACATTGGTGTTACAGAAGGTCTGCAGTATTTGATGAAAAAAGGATCGATTGCTGTTGATGGTGTATCACTGACTGTGTTTGAAGTGGAAGATGACCTGTTTACCATTTCACTTATACCTGAAACAAGGAAAGCAACGATTTTAGGGGACAAAAAAGCTGGCGATCCAGTGAATCTTGAATTTGATCAGCTAGCTAAATACATGGAAAGGCTGCTGGACTATCGAAAAAACCCAGAGCCTGCTGGTATCACTACGGAAACATTGGCACAGCATGGATTTTTGGATTAGGAGGGAAACGGAATGAAAGCGACAATAGCTGCAGCACTAGAGTACTTGAAAAGCGGCAAACCTATCATTGTCACGGATGATGAAGATAGAGAAAATGAAGGGGATTTACTTGCTTTAGCGGCTTTCGCAACTCCAGAAACAGTCAATTTCATGGCTTCTGTCGGAAAAGGTCTGATTTGTGCTCCTATTTCCCGGGAAATTGCCGAACGATTGGCTTTGCCCCCGATGGTAGAGACAAATACCGACCCGCACGGAACGGCCTTTACTGTCAGTGTCGACCACATTGACTCCACTACTGGCATCAGTGCCTTCGAGCGCGCCCATACGATCAGCAAGCTAGCCGATGCTGCTAGTGTAGCAACTGATTTTCAGCGACCAGGACATATTTTCCCACTGATTGCCAAGCGAAATGGCGTGCTGGAACGACCTGGACACACGGAAGCAGCAGTTGATTTAGCCAGATTGGCCGGTGTGGAAGAGGCCGGGTATATTTGCGAGATTATGAAAGATGATGGCACTATGGCACGTATGCCGGAGCTTGTTGAATTGGCTGAAGTGCATAAGCTTCCTATCATCACGATAGCAGATTTGATTGAGTATCGGGAAATACAGACAAATAATGCAGTCAAACAACAAAATTAATTAATAGGACATGTCTTTGTTTGGAAATAGGCCATTGTCCATATAAAAAGGAGTATTCATATGGTGAATGTAATCGAAGGAAATATAGTAGGATCAGATTTGAAAATTGGGATTGTAGTTGGAAGATTCAATGAGTTCATTACAAGCAAGCTATTGAGTGGTGCTGTTGATACATTGAAGCGTCATGGTGTGAAGGAAGCGGAGGTTGATGTGGCGTGGGTGCCTGGCGCATTCGAAATACCTCTTGTTGCTGAGAAACTTGCCGGAGCAGGGAAATATGATGCTATCATCACTTTAGGGACCGTTATCAAAGGCTCTACTCCGCATTTCGACTATGTCAGCAATGAAGTAGCCAAAGGCGTGGCGAGTGCGGCAAGTAAGGCGGGAATACCAATCATCTTCGGAGTGCTGACTACGAATACGATCGAGCAAGCAATCGAGCGCGCAGGTACGAAGGCAGGCAATAAAGGCGCAGAAGCAGCTGTTTCTGCTATTGAAATGGCTAATTTATTAAAACAAATATAAGCGAGTAAAAGAAGCAGGGGGAAAGCCCTGCTTCTTTTTTGTATGCTCGAATTGATGGTAAGTGGTATATCGTTGTACGCTAAGCTTTGCAATGAGAAGAATATTTAAGCAAACACAATGGATCAAGTGACGATTCGGCTGCTGCAATTCTAAAACAGGTTAACAGCCTGTTTTTTCACTTTTGGTAAAAAGTTGTAAAAATTACTTTGACACGCAGAGTAATTTAGAATATGATTACTTTATCAGATAGAGTAATTTTAGAAAGAAGGGATGCCACATTCGGAGTGATACGATTCGGGGGCATCTGGATTCCATCATCCTTCGTCTGCTGATGGACGGGGATAAGTATGGCTACCAGATTTCGAAGGACATAGCAGCTTGGACGCACGACGCATTCCAAATCAAAGAGGCAACTTTATATGCTGTTTTCCAGCGGCTCGAGCGCCGGGAATTGATTGAGTCTTATCAAGGTGAGAAGTCACATGGTGGCAAGCGCAAGTATTATACGATCACGACGCTTGGAAAGGCTTATTTGCATGAAGCAGCAAAAGAATGGAAAGAAGCGAAACAATTAATCGACATATTCATGGAGGGTGTTTGATGCAAAAGATCGATACGTATGTAGAGGAACAATTTGCTGATTTGCCGGAGACTGAAGAAGTAGTGACATTGAAGGAAGAAATAAAGGATTCGATGGAGGAGAAGGCTGCAGACTTTATGTTGGATGGAAAGACGGAAGAAGATGCAGTCAATAAGGCGATTGTCGATTTCGGTAATTTAGCCGAGATCAAAAAGGAATTCCTGTTTCAGCATAAACCGCAAGAAGCTGCAACGAAGAACAAAAAGCCAAGAGAAGATATGAGCACGCTGAACTTGGGTTTTTCCATTTGCGGCAGTGCACTGATCATCGGGTTGCTTGTATTTGTGAATATGTATTATACGCCAAACGAGATTTGGTTTGTTTTCCCGACTTTTGCAATCCTTTGGTGGCCGGTGAGTATGGCTTTTGTCTGGCTCAAAGCTAGAAAGCGGAAGGTGATGCAGCGATGAAGCCATGGAGATTGTTTGTTGCGTTCATGCTGGTCAGTTTAGGTGCATTTTCCGTCTATATCAACCTGATGACGACGCCGCAAGAAATATGGTATACGTACAGTTTAGGGGCAGCTGTCATAGCTGCTTTACAGATACTCCTGCCAAAACACCTAACATTGGTAACATGGGTGTCGGCACTTATTGTCGGTGCGGTGCTTATAGAGGAGAATCTATCGGATTCACCATCGACTCCTTGGTATCTGTACACAATCGGTGGCTTGGTTTTATGGCCTGTCTTAGTCATGTTTCGGAAGCATATGGCGAACTTAAGTACTGCGCTCATCATCAGTTTCGCCATCTGCATCTATTATTTCGGTTTGTATCTTTACTTTGGACACGATAATCCTTGGTACGGTTTCATCATCTTTGCCATGAGCTGGTGGCCGCTTTCGGTCGTAGGCTCCCGCACTTCCAGTCTGTTCTTCGCTGTATTGGGTTTTGGGGTACTTAGTATTTTCTTCTTGTTTGTGAATATAGCTTATTCTCCATCAGTCATCTGGGCGATTTACCCGATCTTTGGAGTGGCATGGTGGCCTTTAGCTGCTTATTTTTACAGCTATCGCCGCCATCTGAGCAGATAGAAAAAGACACCCGCCGCGGGTGTCTTTACGCTTATCTTGCATACATTTTCTTTGTCATTTTACTAAGCAGGATGCTTGGCATGAACTTCATGAGCACTACTGCTGTGTGGATGTTCGCAGATGGGAATACAACACGCTTGCCTTTGATGAATCCGAGGAAACCTTGTTTTGCCACATCTTCCGGGGCATCACGGAACGATGACATGATCTTATCATTGCCGGCACGTTTAAAGAATTCGGTCTGCGTAGGACCAGGGCAAAGTGCTGTAACGGTCACATCATTTTCCGCCAATTCCTCCGAAAGTGCTTCGGAATACCGCTGAACGAATGCTTTTGATGCATGATATGCCGCCATATACGGACCAGGCAGGAAGGCTGCCATACTGGATATATTCAAAATCCCATTCGGTACATTCTTGAACGGGGAATGAATGATGTCATCAATGAACAGACGAGTCAGGTTTGCCAATGAGACCATATTCAGATGCAGCAGCTTTTGCTGGGTCTCAAAGCTTGTGTCCTCCACCTTGCCGCTAAGTCCGAAGCCGGCGTTGTTGACGAGCACTTCGACTGTTTTACCTTCATCACGGATTTTCTGATACAATTCATATGCGCTGTTAGGTACGGACAAATCATGAGGAATGACAGTCACATTCGAGTCTTGCAGTTCTGTTTGCAACGATAGGAGTTTATCCTTTGAGCGCGCTACGATGATAAGATCATAGCCTGCTTTAGCGAACCATTTGGCCAAATGGTAACCGATTCCGCTGGAAGCCCCTGTAATTAGAGCGGTTGGTTTCATTGTGCTTCACCTCATTTTGACAATCTTTATAATTATGTACCCTGATGCCGGGCAGAAGAAACGCTATCTGCTTTTAGTATACCCTTTGCTTGGAGCTGTTACAAAGCTGTGAGGATGTTTTTCTGTCTAGAAGAAAGGGAAAGGGCTTACATAAGGAAAAGGAGGAGAAAAAATGGTACAAAAAAATGGCGCCAAAGGTGATAAAGATAAACACGGCTACGCAAAAGCGGAAACGGAGAACCGGGAAGAACAGCTGGAAAATAAACAAGATATGCTCGTAGATGATATACCTGTGGATGAAGTGGAGCGTGATCTCCAGGATGACAAGCATAAGCATCGGACAAAGCAGTCATCGAATTCGGATCCCGAAGAATGAACCCTGCATCAAAGTCGATGCAGGGCTTTTTTTTGTTTGTCTTTTATCCAGAAAGATGGGATACATTAATTGTCTGTTTGAGCCATATCCAGCTGTTTTTCGATCGCAGGCTTCATATCCATTGGGTTTGTTTTGGGAGCAAAACGCTCGACAACATTTCCTTTGCTATCGACGAGGAATTTCGTGAAATTCCATTTGATGCTTTTGGTGAATACTCCCCCAGCTTGGGAAGTCAGGTGTTTATATAGCGGGTGGGCGTCCGGACCATTCACCTTTACCTTCTCGAACATCGGGAAGCTGACGCCATAATTACGTTGACACACTTCGGCAATTTCTTCGCTGCTACCAGGTTCTTGGTTCATGAATTGATTGCTGGGAAAGCCGAGGATGACGAGACCTTGGTCTTGGTACTCTTTGTATAATTCCTGCAGCTGTTCCAGTTGTGGTGTAAAGCCACATTTGCTTGCTGTATTCACAATGACGAGCACTTTGCCGGCATAGTCCTTGAGATTTACTTCTTGTCCCTCCAAAGTAACGGCTGCATAATCATATACTGTCATCTTTTCTCCTCCTCTGTTTGCATCTTCAATGTAGCATAAAGAGGGTAAAAGCGATAACGATACAATTCAATAATGGTAGAATATAGAAAAGGGAGGGGAAAGAATGGAGTTTTTCCTAAAAAAGCTTGATCATGTGCAGCTTGCTTGTCCGCGTGGCAGCGAAGCGCAGGCAAGGGAGTTCTGTGTAGAGATCCTTGGCTTTGAAGAAATTGATAAACCAGCCAATTTGCAAGCCAGGGGCGGTGTTTGGTTCAGTTGTAATGCAATTATGGTTCATATGGGTGTAGAAGAACCATTTTCACCTGCACGAAAAGCGCATCCTGCTTTTGAAGTGGAAGGACTCGGATCGCTTAGACGCCACCTTGATGATCAAAATATTTCTTTCGCCGATGATGTGAATCTTCCGGGAGCAGACCGGATTTATGTACATGACCCTTTCGGCAACAGATTGGAATTCTTGGAATGGCAATGAAAAAAGAACCCCGAAGGGTTCTTTTTTAGTTTGCTACTGTTTCGTTTTCCAATTTAGCCAAGCGTGCCTCGACTTCTTCTTCCGTCAAGCCATGTTCTGCAACGTACATGTTACGTGGAGAACGGCGGCAGCTATCGGAGCAGCCGCGAAGATATTTATGCTCATTTTCTTCAGAACAGATGATCTGGCGGTTGCAGGAAGGATCCGCACAATTAACATAGCGTTCACAAGGCTGTCCATCGAAGTAATCTTTCGCAACGATGACGTGCTCTGTTTGGTTGATCGGTACAGAGATACGGGAATCGAATACATACATGCGACCGTCCCATAGTTTCCCTTGTACTTCCGGATCTTTTCCGTATGTTGCAATGCCGCCATGCAGCTGGCCCACATCTTCAAAACCTTCACGTACAAGCCAGCCGGAGAATTTCTCGCAGCGGATACCGCCTGTGCAGTAAGTCAGTACGCGTTTACCTTCCAGGATATCTTTGTTTTCACGGACCCAATCAGGCAGGTCGCGGAATGTTTCGATGTCAGGACGGATGGCGCCGCGGAAATGACCTAGGTCATATTCGTAATCATTCCGTGCATCCAAAACGACTGTGTTCTCATCCTGCATCGCTTCGTAAAATTCCTGCGGTGAAAGGTAATTACCTGTCATCTCGCGAGGATCTATATCGTCTTCAAGACGCAGCGTCACCAATTCAGGACGTGCGCGAACATGCATTTTCTTGAAAGCATGTTCGTCCGCTTCGTCGATTTTGAAGACCATCTCTTCAAAACCTGGTTTCGCATGCATCATATCCATATACGCTTGTGTTTGTTCAATCGTTCCGGAGCAAGTACCATTGATACCTTCATTCGCAACAAGGATACGACCTTTTAGTCCAAGTTCCTTGCATTGCTTCAGATGTTCTTTGGCGAAAGCTTCGGGATCTTCAATATCTACATAGTTGTAATACAATAATACACGATAATCACTCATGTTTTTTCCACCTGTCATTTATATTTGCAAGATACAAAATTAGGCGTTATGTCGTTATTCATACTCTTGCAATCAAATATTTTATCACGAATGGTTGTCCAGTACAAATGGAAATATTAAAACATCCGCTTCTTGAAGTAATACCACATGCCGACAGTAATCAGTATTAGAAGGACACTGACGCCTGCTGTTGTCCACGGGCTGTTCCCAAACGGTATCGGAAGGTTCATACCGAAAAATCCGGTCACGAACGTGAGCGGAAGCATGACTGTCGAGATGATCGTCAGGACATTCAGCTTTTCCGTCGATTTGGCACTGATGATGGAATAGTACGTATCCAATGCACTATTCACCAAATCACGGAATGTTTCGGTGGAATCGACGATGCGCTCCAAGTGATCGATCAAATCGGTGTAGAAAGGGACGTTGTCTTCCTGGATATCGAATTTCCATTTCCCATTCACGTTCAGGAAAATCCGCCGCTGCGGCAGGATCACCCGCCTGATCAGAATGATTGTCCGTTTCAGGGCAAGGAATTCCTCGGTCACTTCTTTCACACCTTCACTGTACATCTCATCTTCCAATTCCTCGATCCGGATGCCGATTCGGTCCAGGATAGGGAAGTACTCATCGGTTATGCCGTCTGCAAGTGCATACAGAAGAAAATCCGCACCTTGATTCATGTAGCGGGAAGAACGTGAGCAAATGGCATCCATTTGACCGAGCCACCGAAGCTTATGTTTATGGATGGTCACCACGTAATTTGGTCCCAAAAACACATTGAGTTCAAGGGTCGTGATTTCATTGTCACTTTCTTCGTTATAACGCAGGGCGTGGAAGACGAAAAATTTGTATGCATCATAATCATCGACTTTTGCACGCGGGCTGTCATGCAGACAGTCCTCGATTGCCAGCGGGTGGAAATCGAATATACCGGCCAATTCGTTTAATTCGTGGGACTGCACATCATACACGTCGATCCATAGCAGGTTATTGGGATCATCTAAATGACGGTTGCTGTCCTTCAAAGAGATATCCGTGTGCATCGTATCTGTCTGGTGATCATAAAGATACATCTTGATCATGCTGCCACCCCTTTCGTTACGTTTAGTCTTTCACAATGTTTTTAAGCTATAGTCACTATAAAAAAAGTGGGCAAGGGCTGTCAACAGGAATATATCAAGCCTCGATAGGGTATGAGAAATGTAATTGGTGGGTATATTGGAAACGAAAGCAGTCAATTGTCGAATCACGGAGCAAAATAAGGGGCAAAAGCCACAGTTAAAATTACATCCTCTGTAAGCGGATTCTGTGAGTTATATCTTAAATGTAACCGCTTTTATAGTACATACTGCTCATTATTAACTAAATTTGGAGAAAAAGTTGGAATTGACTTGCATTCTTATTCAAAAAAAGGTACTCTTAAGTAGCAAAAGGAAACGGTACGGTTGAATAATCTTTACGATCTCTTTCACAATAAGTGGTGTAAAGGTATAAGATTCAATACCTGTACTTTTGTACTTCTATTGTAAGGAGGTCATTTAAATGACTGGAAAAGTAAAATGGTTTAACGCAGACAAAGGTTTTGGTTTCATCGAAAGAGAAGACGGAGACGACGTTTTCGTACATTTCTCTGCTATCCAAGCTGACGGCTTCAAAACTCTTGACGAAGGTCAAGAAGTTGAATTCGAAATCGTTGAAGGCAACCGCGGCCCACAAGCTGCTAACGTAACTCGTCTGTAATTATTATACGACGACAGAGGCGCATTCTGGATTATTCCAGGATGCGTCTTTTATCATTTTTTAGAGAGGTGAGCACGGATGAGTCAAGAAGAGCTTTCGAGGAAAATCATTGAAAAGTATCAACAAGATGAACGAATGATGATTCAAATATTCGCCCAATGGTGTACGAATCAAAACTTTGATGCGGTTGCCTTGTACGAACAAGCTTATCCGGGCCAAGGGAAAAATGAAGCTTTGCATGATGCTTTGGAAGAAGTTCTTCCTAAAGAAGAAGCATCGGATATTTCGGATTACATGGTAGTGGAGGTACTGCAATTCTTCGGAAATGACGATCTTGCTTTTGTTGTCAGTTCAGCTGCAGAAGAAAGGAAGGGGAAACGTTAAAGTGGAAATGCTCGAAAACGCAATCAAAGATAGAGGTACCATCATCGGAGACACCATCGTAAAAGTGGATAGTTTTTTGAATCATGAAATGGATACGGCTCTTCTTTACGAGATAGGGCAGGAATTCCATCGTATGTTCAAAGGTAAGCCAGTGACGAAGATTGTGACGATCGAAGCGGGCGGTATTGCTCCAGCGCTTATGGCAGGCCTTGCTTTCAACGTTCCGGTAGTATATGCAAAAAAACAGAAGTCACTGACGATGAAAGGCGATGTATACTCCGAGTCTGTCTATTCATTCACCAAGCAGGTCTATTCGAATGTGACGATTTCAAAGGATCGATTATCAGCGGATGATCATGTATTGATCATTGACGATTTCCTCGCTAACGGCGAAGCTGCAGCTGGGCTGATCAATATCCTTAAACAAGCGGGTGCAACGGTTGCTGGTATCGGGATCGTCATCGAGAAGAGCTTTCAGCCTGGCAGAACGCGTTTGGAAGAAAAGGGTATCGAAGTAGTATCCTTAGCGCGTATCGCAAAAATCAGTGCAGGACAGATTGAATTTTTGAAATCATAATCTGATAGGATGATAGTTTGTGTCTTACATATTAACGTTACTGCCAATTTTCGGAATTTTCCTTCTAGGTTTCATCGGACAGAAACTGTTGAAATTCGACATTCGGAGCATATCGAAAATGTCGGTATATCTGTTGTCGCCGGTATTGGCTTTCCAGACTTTTTATGAAAACCGCCTGAGCGCGGATTATATTTATCTTGCTATCTTCGTGGTGGGTATTTGTTTAGCACTTGTATTGATTTGTTATCTTATCAGTTTGCTGCGGGGATATGATCGCCAGGATACTTATAGTTTGATGCTGGGTGCTTCTTTCATGAATAACGGCAACTACGGTACACCACTTGTGCTGTTTGTGTTCGGGGCGGCAGGTTTTGACTACGCCGTCATTCTGCTTGTCCTGCAGCAGCTCGTCATGGTGACGATCGGTGTGTTCATTGCTGCCAAAGGGGGCGGTGCTGCATTATCGCCGCGCGCCACTTTTTTGTCCGTGCTGAAAATACCGATCATCTATGGCGCATTGCTTGGTATCGTATTCCAATTACTCTCCATTCCGCTTAGCGGACCAATAACAGAGGCTGTCCATCTTGTGGCGGATGCGGCAATTCCTACTGTCATGATCGTCCTTGGTATGCAGCTTGCCAATATCTCTTTGAAATCCTTCGAATATGAGCGTCTTACATACGCACTCGTGCTGAAGCTGCTCATTTCGCCGGCTATTGCATACCTTTTCACTTTGTTCCTTCCTGTTGATGAGATGGTGAAACAAATCATGATTTTGGTCGCGGCCATGCCGACAGCAGCGAATACGACGCTTTATGCACTGGAGTTCGGTGCAAAACCTGATTATGTATCGAGCACAACAATGGTCAGCACACTTCTCAGTCTCATCACCTTGCCTGTTTTATTATATATTCTTGTATAGAAAAGGCCGGTTTCCCGGCCTTTTCTTTATGCTTTCTTCGTGAACAGTTTGATCAGTGCCTGGGTGCCGAGGTCTTCGCCGCCGTTTTCGGCCAGACGTTCATATAAGGAAAGGCTCAGTTCCAAACCTGGCGTCATCATATCCATTTCCCGTGCGGCTTCAAGGGCAAGCTTCATATCCTTGATAAAGTGCTTCACATAGAAACCTGGATCATAATCTCCCTTGATCATGCGAGGTGCGAGGTTGCTCAAGCTGAAGCTACCTGCAGCGCCAGTCGTGATCGACTGCAGCACTTTGGATGGATCCATGCCTGCATGCTCAGCATAAGATATCGCTTCACAAACACCGATCATGTTACTCGCAATCGTTATTTGATTGATCAGTTTCGTGTGCTGTCCGGAACCGGCTGCCCCTTGCAGGATGATATTTTCGCCCATTGCCTCAAAGAGCGGCAGTACAGCTTGGAAGGCATCCTCATCGCCGCCGACCATGATGGCGAGTTTCCCGTTTTTTGCACCGACGTCGCCGCCTGACACAGGAGCATCCAAAGCGAAGATATCCTTGGTCTTTGCAGTGTTATGAATTTCCTGCGCGAGGGCTGGTTTGGATGTTGTCATATCGATCACATATGTACCAGCTTCGGCGTGCTGGAGGATTCCGTTCTCGCCAAAGTAGATTTCTTGCACATCGCTTGGATAACCTACCATTGTGATCACAGCATCTACATCTGCAGCAAGGCTTCCTGGTGTATCATGCCAAACAGCTCCTGCTTCGATCAATTCTTCTGCTTTTGCTTTTGTTCTTGTGTAGACAGCAAGTTCAAACCCAGCTTGCATCAAATTGTGACTCATGCTTTTGCCCATGACACCAGTACCGATGAATCCGACTTTTTTTATTGTCCCCATATTACCCCTCCTTTGAATTTGTTTTCATCGTACCGCTAAGCAGCAGGAATGTCGAGTAAGGAAGGGAATTGGAGAGGAAAATCACAAACAATTTTTCGACAGCGAAAAACCTCGAAAGATGGCAGTTTGTATTCTAAGATAGATTGTGAAATAGAGCTTGCGAAAAAAGAAGAGATTGAAAGAGGGTCGGATGTATGGTAAAGTCATTTATACAACATCTTGTTAGTTAAGACATAATTTAATACTATATATAGTTTCGAAGGCGAGCAAGCCGGGTATTGACAGGGGGGATGAAGAAATCGCTTCATCAGCCTGATAGACAGTGTTTCGTGACACTTTTTATTTGTCGATTCTGATCTATGTCACTACTGTATCTAGTAGTGCATTCAGGATGGACAGCTTCCTGGTAGTTGCTCACTTTGTGCGTTTAGGGAAAGAAAAGTACTTACTATTACACCTGTATTTGGAGGAGGAAGTTTCAACATGTTAGATACGACACAAACAGTCAATTGGAAAGAGCATGTAGCATCCGTGCTCGAATCACGCTTTGCAAAAGCGGATGCCAAGCATTTGGTGCAATATGGCGAGCGATTGATGGAGCAAAAAGCTTGGTCATCCGATAAAGAATGGCTCAATCAGTTGATTTTAGAAGGTTTGGCACAGCTGGATGAGGAAGAGACGCAGTGGACATACATTGCAGCCAGCCTGTATTTGGAGCAGCTTTATTTCCAGGCTTCACAAAATAGAGGATATGATTTTGAGGACAAGTACGGTTCATTCTACAGCTTGATTAAGCAATTGACTGAGATTGGTATCTATAACAAATTCCTTCTTGAGACATACAGTGAAGAAGAAATCAATCATTTCCATAACATGATTGACTATAAAAAAGACGGTTTGTTCACATATATCGGCTTGCGTACGCTTGCTGACCGTTATCTTGCGACTGATCATAAAGGCGGAACGTACGAGCTTCCGCAGGAGAGATTCATGATCATTGCCATGACAATCATGAGCAAAGAACCTAAAGAAACCCGCAAAGAGCTTGTAACAGAAGCCTACTGGGCATTGAGCAATCTTTACATGACAGTTGCGACACCGACATTGTCCAACTCCGGAAAAAGCTACGGTCAGCTTTCCAGCTGCTTCATCGATACAGTCGATGACAGCCTGCAAGGAATCTTCGACAGCAACACAGATATCGCCAACCTTTCCAAAAACGGCGGCGGTATCGGCGTTTATCTAGGCAAGATCCGCAGCCGAGGCAGTGCGATCAAAGGATTCGAAGGTGCTTCTTCAGGTGTGCTTCCTTGGATGAAACAGCTAAATAACACTGCGGTAAGTGTGGATCAGCTTGGTCAGCGTAAAGGTGCAATTGCCACATATCTTGATATTTGGCACAAAGACATCTTCCCATTCCTTGATGCGAAGCTGAATAATGGGGATGAGCGCCAGCGTACTCATGATTTGTTCACAGGTGTCTGCCTGCCTGATATCTTCATGGAACAAGTGCAGTCCCGCGGCAACTGGTATCTATTCGATCCGCATGAAGTACGTCGTGTGATGGGCTATTCCTTGGAAGATTTCTACGATGAAACAAGAGGGGACGGCTCTTTCCGCGAGAAGTACTGGGAATGTGTAGAGAATCCTGACTTGCACAAGGAAGAGATTCCGGCTATCAATGTAATGAAGCGGATTCTGCGCAGCCAGTTGGAAACAGGCGGCCCGTTCATGTTCTATCGTGATGAAGTGAACCGTCAGAATGCCAACAAGCATGCTGGTATGATTTACTCCAGTAACCTTTGTACAGAAATCATGCAAAACCAAAGTCCGACACTTATGACGGAACAAGTCACACAAGACGGTAAGATCATCATCACAAAAGAACCAGGTGACTTTGTCGTATGTAACCTATCTTCCATCTCTTTGGCGAAGGCAGTTACAGAGGACGTTTTGGAGCGCCTGATTCCAATCCAGGTTCGTATGCTGGATAACGTAATCGATTTGAATACAATTCCTGTTCTGCAAGCGCAGATCACCAACCAGAAGTATCGTGCCATTGGACTTGGAACATTTGGATGGCACCACTTGCTTGCTTTGAAACACATCGATTGGGAAAGCGATGAAGCTGTTGCGTATGCAGATGAGCTTTATGAAAAGATCGCTTACCTGACAATTCAATCCAGTATGGAAATTGCCAAGGAAAAAGGAGCTTACCCTGTTTTTGAAGGTTCTGATTGGGCGAATGGCAACTACTTCGATAACAAAGGTTATACATCTGGAGAATCTGAGTTCGATTGGAAAGGTCTGCAAGAGCAGGTGAAAGAAAATGGTATGCGTAACGCGTACTTGATGGCGGTAGCGCCGAACTCTTCCACTGCGTTGATTGCTGGAAGCACGGCTACAACAGATCCTATTTTCAGCAAGTTCTATTCTGAAGAAAAAAAAGACTACAAAATTCCGGTCACTGCACCAGATTTGAATGAAGAAACAGATCGTTTCTATAAATCCGCATATGAGATCGATCAGCAGTGGAGCGTAAAGCAAAACGCAGCGCGCCAAAAGCATATCGACCAAGCGATTTCATTCAACATGTATGTACCGAATTCCATCAAAGCGAAAGAATTGCTTGATTTGCATCTTGCTGTTTGGGATTCTGGTATCAAAACATCTTACTATTTGCGTTCTACATCTAACTAATACAAAAGGGATCCTGTCAGAGGGTCCCTTTTTCTATGCGTTTGACTTGTTCGTTCCCGAAAACGGCTGTTGGCTGCTCATCCTCTAGATATAAACAAGCATCTCCGTCTATGCCATATCCGAGTGGGATATTGTGTTGATGCAAGCCGGAAAGGAGATTCGGTTCGTCCTGCCATTGGGAGAAATGCACACTGATGAGCTGGTTTTGGAGGATGCCGAGTCCTTTTCCGTTCCAAGCTTGCTGATTATCCGTGTCATGAGGGGATAGCAAGACAGTTTGGGGCATAAGCAAGGCTCCAGCACTATTGCCTGCGAGTGGTATACCGGCAGCGTATTTCGAAAGCAAAAGCTTTTTGATCGGTTCTTTTGTATATACGTCATAGTATGTTGCCGAGTGACCGCCGCCGATGAAAATTCCGGTGGCACCCGAGAGGATTTCCGTCATTTCTGCTGTATTCAATTCGTCTTTTTCATTTGGTACGACGACAGAGATATTGTTCTCCTGCACTCCTTCCGATATCCAATGCTTCGTATAATGCGGCAAAAATGCTTCCCAGCCTTTTCGGTAAACAATCAACAGCGCAATGCGAGCGTCCTGTCCGCCGGCTGCTTTGGCAAAATGGATATTTGCTTCTTCTTGTGAAGTGTTTCCTCCGAGCAGATACAGTTTTCTAGTTATCATAAGCAATCGCCTCCATTTTCCTGATTATACAATACGTGCTGTCTTAATAGAGATACGTTTTCTGTCATATACTACGGACAGCAGGAAATGAACAGGAGGAAAGTGCATGGTCAGACAAGAGACATTGAATGCCTGTAAGGAAATGCTTGAGAATCGTCTGCAGGAATTGAAACAGACGCTGAAGGATCACTTTGGTGTCGAGATGTCCTACACGAAAGACGCGATGGGGGAATTGAGCAACTATGATAACCATCCTGGAGATACAGCAACAGAACTATTTGAACGGGAAAAGGATATCGCACTGAATGATCATCTCGAACAGGAGCTGGAGGATGTCAAAGCTGCTCTGGCCCGCATAGAAGATGGATCTTTTGGAATCTGTAAGAAGTCAGGAAAACCGATACCGGAAGAGCGGCTGCTGGCAATGCCGACGGCCCAAACGCTTGTCGAATTCAAGCCGCAGCACATGACATTGCACGACAGACCGGCGGAAGAAGCAGTCATTCATCCGAGGCTCGAGGATCTTGAAGGGATGGACGATGAAGAAGATAATAACCATAATTTTTATGATGGAGAAGACACTTTGCAAGATCTGCAAGCGTACGGGTCATCCGAAACACCTTCCGATTTCGTCAATACGGAGAAGGATTACGATTATATGGCTGTCAATTCCGATGAAGAAACGGGTGGAGCGGAGGATATCGAGAACTTCCTACTTGCCGATATAAACGGGAAATTCGATGGTGTAAACGAAGATCACGAAAAGTATGAAGATTATCTGGAGGATGCAGATGTCAAATCGATCCTCTATGACGAATGAAAGAACCGGGCAGTGCCCGGTTCTTTTTGTTGTATGGAGAAACTTGCATAGATGCTTATCCGGCGGAATACGTTTGTACTACACGTTATCTATCATAAAAAAGGGGTTGAAGCATGTTGACAGAAGCATGGACTTCAAGATTTTTCAAGCGCGAGGATCAAGCAGTGCAGGATTTTGTGCTGAAATTACCGGATGCTTGGTGGAGCCGCAGTTATGAATATGAGTGGGCAGCATCTTTTGTGAAAGCAGATGATGTGGTATTGGATGCGGCTTCGGGCATCAGCCATCCGTTCAAGTTTCACTTGGCAGCCTCAGCTAAAACAGTCTATGCATGTGATATAGATGGCAGGATTACAAATGACAAGGCAATCATGGAGGATGTGGTAAGGGAATTCAGCCAGAGTGAAGCAGCTCGCCTGCCCGAAGATATCCTCCAGACGATTCATCGTGCCGAAGCGAATTTGACTTCCCTGCCGTATGAAGATGCTTTCTTTGATAAGATTTTCTGCATTTCGGTGATGGAGCATCTCGATGTGAGTGTACAAAAACGCGCCTGGGAACAATTCAGCCGTACTTTGAAGCCGGACGGATATGTGATCATGACCTTCGATTACCCTACTGTCGATATTGGCATACTGGAAACATTGGCAGAGCTGGCTGACTTTGAATATGCAGGTCCGGTCGAATCGGAAATACCTGCCGATGCACTTTTCGATGACCGATGGGGGCGTCTGTATTGCTACCGGGCTATTTTTCGGAAGAAGAAACCTCCGTCCATCTGATTAAGTTTGGATTGTGATCAAGAATGCTTTCATATTGCTCTTTCTGCCCATAAAGCGCTTGCGGGTCCTGCTTTTGATAGCGTTCATATTTGCGGATTCGGTCCGCCTGCCTAGCCCAGCCGAAATGCTTGATGCAAATAGAGCTGATGCTATTAGGGAGCTGAAAGATGTTTTCCGGGAAGCGGCCGCAATGCACAGGTGTGTTCAGCCATTCGTAAGGAAAGGCAGGCTGATAGCGCAGCAGGAAAGGGCGATAAAATAAATGTGCCTGCCAGTGGGGATCTTCCCGATAATGCGCTTCATCCCAAAAATCATACAAACGGAAAGAATAAAGATCATGACCGGCTTGATTCAGCAGCCGGTCTTTTTCTGTTAAAAAGGTGGCATCCAAAACTTCATCCGCATCAAGATTAAGGATCCAATCTGGATTGGTTGCTATCGTTTCGTGCCACTGCTGCTGTCGCAATTCTGTTTCATTGCTGAAGGAGGCATCGGGATTTTCAATCAGCTTCAAAGGAACATCGTATTGTGCACAAAGCTGTCTGCAGATGTCTGCTGTATTATCTGAACTATGATCATCAATGATGACAGCTTGATCGACAGCTGGGAGAGAGGAATGCAAGGAACGCTCCAGATAACGCCCGGATTCATTTTTGACTATCATGGATAATGTCAGCGTATTGCTGCTTTCTTTTGCCACACGCTCATAGCCTGGCCAGTTATTGGTCCATTTAAAAGCAGGAAGCTTCGCTAAATCGCTTTTCCGGTAAATGTGGAAAGCAGGATAATGGGTATCGACGAAAAGCGGGATATCAAGAGCGGCTGCACGGATGGAGAAGTGGCGGTCTTCGCCCCAAAAGGATAGATTGGGTATTTCGCCGAAGTGAACGCCTTTTTCCAATGCTTCTCTGCTGATCAGCGTACAAGCACCAAGGCCGCCTACTGCGTATACACCTGGTATACGCATCTGACTTAAAAACTGATGATGCCGACTGCTGCGTTCAGCTTCGGATATCGTTTCGCCGCGATGCTGGATGAATTGATCGTATTCATCCTTCAACCAGACTTGCGGAAGCGCCTGTGTCCCGGGCTGCCATTCAGTCCAGAAGATACAGGATATAATGTCTTTTTCGCTTGCAATCAGTTGCTCCATGGTGGCGGGATGAAGCACGATATCAGAATCGATGAAGAAGATATAATCCATTTTTTGCTCGATACAAAGAGAAATGAGTTTATTTTTCAGGGTGGCTACTTTCCAGATAAGCGCTTCTGTCCAATAATGGGTATGCTCATCTTTGAAATAGGTACCAGCTGCTTCGGATGGCAAGATGATAGCGCCCGTTCCATCAGCGAATGCAGCGAGTAAGGCACTGGACTTTGGATCGTCATTATCGTCAATAAAACAATAAGTGATAGACGCATTTTTTGATTGCAGATTTTGGATGGAATCCAAGTAAGAAGTCAATATCTCAGGGTCTTGTTTGACTGTTGTGCCGATCAAAACGTTATCCATGTATCATGCTCCTTTATGCAGTCTGTTTATAATATATAATTCGAATGCTGATCTGGTGCCTGTCAGATACGGGGGAAATAGTTCTAGATAAGTAGTCGGTGGGGCGGATACGTCATAATGCTTACGAAGGTATATCTTAAAATCAAAAAAATGCGATCAACCGAAAAATCGGTGATCGCATTTTTTATTGAAAAGCCGTTAAAATGACATTTGGGGATATCATGTTTGATCGTTGCATGAGCGGCCTTCATCTATCTGATCAATAAGAAAGACTTATTGTTATTGTTGCTGCTGGGCAGGTTGATCGTTTGCTGTTGTTTGTTCTTTTGTTAGCGTAAGCTTGGTAGTTTGTTTCTTGCCTTCCCGGTAGTACGTGACAGTTACGTCATCACCGATTTTCTTATCGGAATAAAGGTAAGAGCGTAAATCGACCATGCTGGTGATGTCCTGATCATCGATTTTTGTCACAACATCATATTGCTGCAATCCGGCTTCTGCTGCAGGAGATTTGTCAACAACTTGTGCAAGCACGACGCCCTGTGTCACATCTTCCGGCAAATTCAATGTTTGCTGTACATTCACTTGCGGAACTTGATCCAGGCTGACTGCTCCAATACCGATATAAGGACGTTCCACTTTACCGGAAGTTTCAAGTTGATTGATGAGTGGTTTAGCTGCATCGATTGGAATTGCAAATCCGATACCTTCCACTTCTTCCTGGGCAATCTTCATCGAATTGATTCCGATCACTTCTCCGTTGGCATTGATGAGCGCGCCACCGCTGTTACCGGGGTTGATCGCTGCATCTGTCTGCAGAACTTCTGTCACCCAGTCTTCTGTCCCATCTTGATTGGAATCAACTGCGACAGAACGATCCAATCCGCTGATGATGCCTTGCGTTACGGAACCTGCGAACTCAGCGCCTAATGGATTCCCGATCGCGATCGCTTGCTGGCCGACTGTAAGGTCATCTGAAGTACCGAATGTAGCGACAGTGTCTACGTTCGCACCATCAATCTCGAGTACAGCCAAGTCGCTTATCTCATCTGTGCCAAGCAAAGTGGCTTTTTCTTTTTGTCCATTGGCCATTGTGACTTCCAAACTGGATGCGCCATCTACAACGTGATTATTGGTCACGATATAAGCTTTGCCGTTTTCTTTTTTATAGATGACACCTGAACCGGAACCAGCTTCTTCCGATTCGGAGAATAAATCTCTTTGCTGCAAGTTTTCCACACCTACCACTGCTGCCGATGCATCTTGGATGGCGTTGGTCAGATTTGCTGTACTGGTTTGTGTAGCCAAAGCTTTATTGCTTGATTCTGTCGATGACGTATTCTTCGTTCCCATCGTCGAAGGGCTTGCTGCATTGGTACTGAAGGATATGACATTTGTGAACACTAGGATGGCCACAATTGCCAGCACCAGGATTCCGCCTGCTATTCCGCTGATGAAGCTTGTCCATACTTTGCCCTTTTGTTTCGGCTGCTGCGGTTGTCTGGTTGGTTCATCAACTTGGATTGCTTGTCTGTATTGCGGTGTTTCATCTATTTGGTCAGATGCTCTATCACGATCCTCCGTAAAAGATTGCTCCTGCTCGTATGATGAATCATGATTCCGTTCTTCTGGATTCTCGTTGAACTGCTTATCGTTCTCTCTATTCATGTAAGACACCTCTTTCGTGTTGTTGTGTGCGTTGTTCTATATTACACATTCTACCGCTTGGTTTTGGCATATTTTCGGAGCAATTATGTAAAATATGTGGAATGGTCAATTAAAAGGAAAGTCTTTTCTTTTTACGATTTTGTGGGAAAATAACGTAGAGAGGAAAGGAGTACGACCATATGACACACCATATAATCGTCGTCGAAGACGATCAAAATATACGAAATATAGTAGAAGCTTACCTAAAGAAGGAAGGTTATCAGATAAGCGTGGCGGAAACGGCTGAGCTTGCGCTTGAGATTGCGGATAAAGAAACACCGGATATGTGGATCATGGATATCATGCTGCCGGGGATGGATGGTTATGCGCTATGCAATAAAATCCGACAGACAAGCGAGGTGCCAATCATCATCATCTCGGCTAAAGATGAAGAAATAGACAGAATCCTTGGCTTGGAGCTTGGCGGGGATGATTACTTGACTAAACCTTTCAGTCCGCGTGAACTGGTTGCGCGTGTGAAACGTCTGTTCAAAAGATGGAACCCGCAAAGCAGTCAGAGTACGCAGCAAGTGAAACAAATGGATTTGCAAGCAGGTGATCTGCAGCTGCAATTAGGTGAACGCCGTGTCTACTGGCATGAAGCAGAAGTAGAGGTGACAGCGAAGGAATTCGAAATGATTGTGATCCTTGTTCAAAATCCGAATCGGGCATTTTCCCGGGATGAATTGCTGACACAAGTCTGGGGTGAGGATTATTTCGGCAGCGATCGCGCAGTGGATGACTTGGTCAAACGGCTCCGCAAAAAAATGGATGGCATCCCGATCGAGACAGTGTGGGGCTTTGGTTACCGCTTCAGGATGAACGAAGAATGAGACTGAAGACACAGATAAATATTGCGTTTACAACTTTGCTGATCATTGTGATGGGATTCACAGCCATCACATTGTATTCCCAATTAAAAGGGTTGCTGGTCACGAATGAAACAAGGCAGCTGGAGGAAAGCGGTCAGATTTTGATCACATCGATCAACGGAGCCAACGGGGAGATACTCGTCAGTACACTTGATACGATGCTGGATAATTTGGATTTGAAAATGTTTCTATATAATGAAGAAGACGATGAAGTGACTTATACCAATCTTGTTCGCTCGGATGCCGAGAGGCTTGCCGAAAGACATGATACGGCTCCCACTCAAAAAAACACCATTTGGCAGGATAGTCGAAACAGCTATGTAGTGAAATCCATCAAAACGGACAATGATCAAAACATGGTCATCCTCAGGCCGATCCGGGAGTTGGAAGAAGTGCAGGAGAGTTTCTTTCAACGCATTTTCCTGGTCTTTTTGATAGGTGTCATGATTGCGATATTGATAAGTACGTATTTGACACAGCGTTTGGTGAGGCCGTTGACAGAACTGAAGTACCAGCTGAAAAAGATACAGCGGCGTGAATTTGACAATATCAAGTCGGTGAAGGCGAGCGGGGAAATAAAAGAAGTAGAGCAAAGTGCAATCGAGATGGCCAGGGAGCTGAACCGTTATATCACCTCACAGCGGCAATTTTTCCAAAATGCCAGCCATGAGCTGAAGACACCGCTCATGACCATCCAAGGTTATGCGGAAGGAATAAAGGATGGCGTCTTTACAGGGAAGGATCAGGAACATGGCCTGGAAGTCGTGGTATCCGAGATCAATCGGCTGAAACAGCTCATAAACGAGATGATACTGCTTGCCAAGCTTGACAGTGAAGAGGGCATTTACAAAGAAGGGCAGATAGAAATCAAGGAATTGGTGGACTTGACCATCGATCGTGCGTTGCCGCTTGCGAGCGACAAGGACATCAAGCTTACTTATAACAAACCTGCGGAAATTGTAATTAATGGGGATAAAGAGAAACTGCTTCGGGCAATGATGAATATAACGTCCAATGCCATCCGTCATGCAAAAAGCCGCGTGCACATCTCGGTGCAGCCAAGCAGCATCAGGCAAGTTGAAATCACCATTTCCGATGACGGGCCAGGGATTGCGGAAGAGTTGATGCCGAATATGTTCCAGCGCTTTGTCAAAGGGGAAGGCGGCGAAACCGGACTCGGTCTTGCCATATCCCGTGCCATCATAGAGCGACATAACGGTATCATCCGAGCTGGGAAGTCCGACCTGGGCGGCGCAAGCTTTACAATAATATTATAATGTTAATGTTTCCCTATCCTATTGTGCCGCGCATGAACTGTGGTATAATTAACAGGTTGTAGTCGGATAGGATTACATGAAGAAGAGGAGACATGTATACATGCAATTAAGAGAAGATATTCGCAATATCGCGATTATTGCCCACGTTGACCACGGTAAAACGACTTTGGTTGACCAGTTGCTGAAATATTCCGGTACTTTCCGTGATAATGAGCACGTGGATGAGCGCGCAATGGATTCCAATGACTTGGAAAAAGAACGCGGCATCACAATTCTAGCGAAAAACACTGCGATTAATTATAACGATACACGTATTAACATATTGGATACACCAGGACACGCCGATTTCGGTGGTGAGGTGGAGCGCGTACTGAAAATGGTAGACGGCGTTTTGCTTGTCGTGGATGCTTATGAAGGCGCGATGCCTCAGACTCGTTTCGTATTGAAAAAAGCTTTGGAACAAAAACTCACTCCGGTTGTTGTCGTTAACAAAATCGACAAACCGAGTGCACGTCCTGAGCACGTCATCGATGAAGTGCTTGATCTATTCATCGAGCTTGGTGCAGATGACGATCAGCTTGAATTCCCTGTCGTTTATGCATCGGCATTGAACGGTACTTCCGGTGAAGAGCCGGACGGACAAGTGGAATCCATGGATGCCATCTTCAAAACGATCATGGATAACATCCCGGCTCCAATTGATAACTCTGATGAAGGCTTGCAATTCCAGGTTACTATCTTGGATTACAACGACTTCCTTGGCCGTATCGGTGTTGGCCGTATCTTCCGTGGTTCCGTTAAAGTCGGCGATCAGGTTGCCCTGATGAAGAAAGACGGTTCCGTAAAGAACTTCCGTATCACGAAACTATTCGGTTTCATCGGTTTGAAACGAATTGAAATCACCGAAGCAAAAGCTGGGGACATCGTTGCCGTTGCTGGTCTTGAAGACATCAACGTCGGGGAAACTGTCTGCTCCGTGGACAAGCAGGAAGCATTGCCTGTTCCTCGTATCGATGAACCAACGTTGCAGATGACATTCCTAGTGAACAACAGTCCGTTTGCGGGTAAAGAAGGTAAATACATCACTTCCCGTAAAATCGAAGAGCGTTTGCTTAACCAGCTTGAGACAGATGTAAGTCTTCGTGTAGACCCGACTGATTCTCCTGATGCTTGGACTGTATCCGGACGTGGAGAGCTTCACCTTTCCATCCTGATCGAGAATATGCGCCGTGAAGGCTATGAGCTTCAATTGTCCAAACCACAGGTAATCCTGAAGGAAATCGACGGCAAAATGTGTGAACCGGTGGAACGCGTACAGGCAGATGTACCGGAAGAATACACAGGAGCAGTCATGGAATCCCTAGGTTCCCGTAAAGGGGAAATGGTAGACATGATCAACCAAGGTAACGGCCAAGTACGTCTTGAGTTCCGTGTACCTTCCCGTGGATTGATTGGTTACTCTACGGAGTTCATGTCCCAAACACGCGGATTCGGTATCCTGAACCATACATTTGATGGGTATGAGCCTGTCATTGCTGGTCAGGTTGGCGGAAGAGCGAAAGGTGTACTTGTTGCCCTTGAACAAGGTAAAGCATCCACTTACGGTATCATGAAGCTTGAAGATCGCGGTATCATCTTCGTAGCTCCTGGTACAGATGTGTATTCTGGTATGATCGTTGGGGAACATAGCCGTGATAACGACCTTACAGTTAACATCACTGTGGAAAAACACCTGACTAACGTACGTTCAGCAAACAAAGACCAAACATCTACAATCCGTAAAACGCGCGACTTGTCTCTTGAAGAGGCGATCGAGTACTTGAACGATGATGAGTATTGCGAAGTAACACCGGAATCCATCCGTCTTCGTAAGAAAATCCTTAACAAGAACGAACGTGAAAAAGCAACGAAAAAGAAAAAAGCATAATCTAAAGCCCAGCATCCCTGATGCTGGGCTTTTTGCTTAAATGTTGTATATGGAGCTTATATCCCTTAAAATGGGAATAGCTCTATTTGGAGCAGAAAGGAAGGATGATATGACCAGACTATGGAGCAGGCTCCGTTTTCTGTTCAATTTCCGCAAGTCGATTCCATTTCTGAAAGCTTTCTTCACAGCTAAAGAGGTGGCAGCAGCCAAGAAGGTAACAGCCATTGCATTGATTGTCCTGTACTTTGTCTTCCCATTTGATTTGATTCCGGATTTCCTTATCGGATTAGGTATCGTCGATGACGTGGCAGTAGCAGCATTCATTCTGCAGCTTATCGTCAAGATGGCCCCGACGCATATCAAAGAAAAATATGACGTTGACCGAAACGATAATAAGGTGATTGATATATAAAAAGCGTCCTGTTGGGCGCTTTTTTTAATATGATTCTTAAAAGGTAGTCCCTGTGTTCAATCCGATATTTTCCTACGCTTTCTGTGAATCCTTATAACCAAATATCCAAGTTAGCGAGAATGCCACTACCATGGCAGCCAAGTTGACAAGGATATAAAAAGGGAGTTGGCTATTTAAATAGAGCAGGGTTCCTGGTATCACAGTGACACTCATTCCTGTTCCGGCTAAGTCAAGCAAAGAAGCAAGGAAACCTCCTACCCCTCCGCCAATCAATCCCATTATAAAAGGCTTTATGTGCCTTAAATTGACACCGAAAATAGCTGGTTCCGATATACCGAGAAATGCAGAAAAAGAAGAAGGGAGTGCTAGCGCTTTCAATTTTGCGTCTTTTGTTTTTAAGCCGACTGCCAGACAGGCAGCACCTTGTGCAGCCATACCACATGTAATGATTGCATTGAAAGGGTTCACACCGCGATTTTCCAACAGCTGTATCTCAAGGAAGTTAAAGATATGATGCACACCGGTCACAACGACGAGCTGATTGAGAGAACCGATCAACAATCCAGCAATGCCAAATGGCAAATCCAATACCGCTAATGTGCCAGTCAGGACAAAATCTTCCAAGGAATGAAAAATTGGACCAATGGCAAACAATCCGAGAGTGATCATGATTGTCAATGTAAGGAAGGGGGTGAGGATCAGATCCAGCGCTTCCGTTATGCGGCGACGCAATGCTCTCTCCAATTTCGCACCGATCAGTCCGATGAAGAAAGCAGGCAGTACAGAACCTTGATAACCTACAACAGGTATGAAACCGAATAAGGTAATGGCTTCAGTGGATCCGTTTGCTACCTCATATGCGTTGGGCAAAGCAGGATTGACAAGCATGAGACCAAGTACAATACCTAAAACAGGGCTTCCGCCGAATACTTTGAAAGATGACCAAGCGACTAGTGCGGGCAGAAAGGCAAACGCTGTATCGGTCAGCACTTCTGTGAATAAAAGGAAGTTGGCAGGGATATCTGCTGGTGCCAAGCCGAACAAATTGAGTATTTGTTCTTGGGTCAGCAGGCCGCGAAGTCCCATGAATAAGCCGGTAGCGACAAGAACAGGAATGATTGGTACAAAGACATCTCCAAAGGTCCGAATCGCTCGCTGAAATGCGGAACCTTCTTTTTTAGCAGCTTGTTTGACTTCCTGTACAGATGAACCGCCGATACCGATTGTCTGGAGCTCATCAAAGATTTTATTGACGGTTCCGGTTCCAAAAATGATTTGATATTGTCCAGAGTTAAAAAATGCACCTTTGACCTTATCGATATTTTCGACTTTATCTTTATCTATCTTCTCTTTATCATGTACAACAATCCGGAGGCGAGTTGCACAATGTGCCAAGGAAGAGATATTTTCTTTTCCTCCGATAGCATCGATGACTTCTTCGGCAATTTTCCTGTTTTCCATCACTACATATCACCCTTTCAGGATTAATTAGGTATAAAGCCAGTGCACTGCGTCGAATGTTGCCTTTCCTCCCTCAGTAAAGAAGGCGACGCCATTACTATCCTTTGCCGGAAATATCCTTGCTGTCATGACAGCTTCCCCGTCATTGATGAAAACTTCAACTGACGATTGATCGACAAACAAATGAAGATCTATCATTTTGGCATCCAATGCGTAACGTCTGATGCTCCCAGTGTCATTTTCCATTGTCTGACCTGACCGGGTTCGGTCTAGAATAAGATACTTGGACAACGTGTCATAATAAAGCAGAGTCTCTTCCGTGTCCCCGGTTCGAAAAGTAATCCCGGCTTTGGCTGCACCTTCCATATGGATTGCACAATGCAATTCATAAGATGACCCATACATTTCATCAATCAGGATCTCGGAATCCTGTACTGTATGAACTGCAGTGTATGATTCTTTTCGCAGCAGTTCCATTTCTTTGACAGGGCGCTGCATTAGTTTTCCATTCTCTATCGTAAGTTCTCTCGGAAGCGTAAGGCAATGAGCCCAGCCATGCGTGTCTGTTGGGTATGACGTGTCAGGAAGTCCCATCCATCCAATCAGGATGCGCCTTCCGTCAGGAGTGAGGGTGGTTTGCGCAGCATAAAAATCAAACCCTCTATCCAGTTCCGTGAAGCTGCCATGATGAAAGTGCGGTTTCTCAGGATTGATCTGTTCGCCTAGTAAGAAGCCAGCTTGGTGAATATTCTCGAATCGATCCTTTTCTGCAGGTAATCCTTGCGGGCAGAAGAGAAGGACACCTTTTTCGCCCAGCTCGAAGTAATCAGGGCATTCCCACATATACCCAAAATCAGTGAGAGAGGTTTCCAGCTCCCCGGTGAGTGACCAATTTTGCAGATCATCCGATCGATAAACCAGCACGCATCCTGTTTGATTCAGGCGTTGTGCACCTAAGACAGCATAATAGCTGTCAGCTGCTTTCCACACTTTCGGATCGCGGAAGTGGTCGGTGTATCCTAGAGGTGGAGACTCGATGATTGGTGTATTTTGCTTTGAAATATGTCCTTGTTGATCCAACACGGCAAGGCATTGATAGGGATGCCTCGACCAGTCCTCATCCCGCGTATTTCCAGTATAAAAGAGGTAGAGCACTCCATCCTCAGCCAAGGCGCTGCCTGAGTATGCACCGTGTGAGTCATATGGATCGCCTGGCTCTATACCAACCCCCGCATCTTCCCAGTGAACCAAATCGGTCGATGTGACATGATACCAATACTTCATTCCATGAACAGGACCAAATGGGTGCCACTGGTAAAAGAGGTGATACTGGCCATTATAATGAGCGAATCCGTTAGGGTCGTTCAATAACCCGGTATTAGGCTGAATATGATAGTGCTGTCTCCAGGGGGAGGCATTGACCTGTCTGGCCAGTTGAGTTAATTCATCAGGTGAGGCATCCGATAATAAACGGTATTTGTTTGAATTCGTCACCTTATCACTACTTTCCATACATTATTTCGGAACCGGTTCCAAAGCAAGTCAAAAAAAACCAAAGATTCAACTCCATTCTTGATGGAACCGGTTTCTTTGGTAATAGCATAAACGGTGCCTTATATTTTGTCAACGCTTTCACGCTTTTTTAATTGAACAGGATATATGGTAAGATTCTCGCAAGTTTCATCCTCGACAAGCTGTACTATCTTTTCACCTGCTTTTTTCCCTGCATCCAGATAATCGTATGTAACGGTTGTCAATGCGGGGGAGACGATTTCTGCTGTGTCATACCCTCCGAATCCAGCAATTGAAATATCGTCAGGAATACGCAAGTTTAATTGATGCGCTGCTTTGATTATACCTAGGGCAATATTATCGGTTGCTCCGACAATCACGGTAGCTTCCGTTCTGGAAAGGAGTCTTTGTGCCAGTTCCATTGCATCATGCATCCGGAAACTTGTTTCCAGATAATCTGCGTGGCATCCATTGTGTTGCAAGGCCTCGCGGAAACCGCGTTTCCTTTCGATTCCGACAGCGATATCCCGTTCGGTAACGCCCAGATAAATTATATTACGATGCCCTTGCTTTACAACAAAGTCACCCATTATCCTTCCAGCCTCATAATCATCATGTATCAAACTCGGAAGTAAGTGGTGCTGCTGGCCAACTAGTAGAGTTGGTATTTTTGCTTCTTTTATAGCCTGCAAATGTTCCCCTGTGATTTGTGTAGACATGAGAATGATACCAGCAACTTTCTGCCTGGTGAAGTTATGAATAGCTTCGATCTCCCGACTGACCTCCTGATTAGCACTGGCAATCAGTAATTGATAACCTTGCTTGCGTAAAGAATCATCAATTCCCATCATCGTATGAGATGCTGCAAAGGAATCCAGACGAGGCACGATGATACCGATCATGGCAGTTTTTTTCGCTTTCAGACTTTGGGCAAATGTATTTGGCACATAATTTTGTTCGTTTATGATACGCTCCAGTTTTTTCTTTGTGGCTGTACTGACAGAACCGCCATTCAAATAGCGAGATACCGTACTTTTTGAAACTCCAGCCAGATCTGCAATATCCGCTATAGTTTTCATTTTTCCTACCCTTTCAAAAGCAATGGTTTTCCTCAGTATACTATGAGAATGGCGAAATTGTCATAGAGACTAAATCTCACGCCGCAAAGCGCGCAATACGTCCACATTTGTTGCTTGCTTTGCCGGTCTTGATCCAGAAAGGACTGTGACTATCAGACAGATGGTTATGCTGATTGCTGCCAATAGGACTGGAATGGAAGAGAGCTGCAAGGTGTCTGGGATTTCCTCTTCGAATATTTGTTCCAATATGACCGGGACTCCTGCATTGACGATGAAACTGATCAGGTAAGCGACAGCTGTTCCGATCAATGCACCGGCCAATCCTATGAATGTGCTTTCCATAAGGAAGATCTGCTTGATTGTCCTGGGATTGGCTCCGATTGCTTTCATTATGCCAATATCCGGGGCACGTTCGGTTACGGCCATTGTCATTGTATTATATATCCCGATGGAAGCAATCAAGACGGCGATTGTACCGACAATGATCAGACCTGCTTTGACTACAGTGAACAGGATATTGATATTTTTGAGCTCTTCCAAATTCGAGTAAGCAAGATAGCCTTTTTCGTCCAATGTCGTAAGGATGTCTTCCACTGCTTCTGCATTGGCAGCATACACTTCCACTTGGTCGTATAATGGGTCTTTCGCATCTGTATGGCTGGTCGTTATATCCAATGCTTCATCAAGCTTCTTTTTCAGTCCCGGCGTTGCTTTAACCGAGTTCGATAAGGTATATTCGTTTGCCGGAGCTGCTTCAATACCGACCACCTTGACCTTTTCCGTGGCAGTCCGGGGTTCACCGCCATCCTCTGGCGATGCAGCAGCTATCAGTTCTATTTCTTTGTCGAGTATTTGTCCATCATATTGATACGCGGAGTTGATGGTACCGTCTTCTGAATATTTGTCTTTATCCTCCACATCGTCTTTTCCTAAAAATGCGGCAAAGTCATGGCTGACGATAATTTCATTCTCTGCTTCTGGCATTCTTCCGCTGCCAAGCTCCAGACCTGCTTGTTTTTCACTTTCGAAGTTCACTGCAATTGCTGAGGGCATTTCATTCGTATATCCATCCACATGGAAAGCAGCTTCTCCGAGACCCTGTATTTGCCGGACGGCTTTGACGCTATCTATTTGCTTCAATTCTGCAATGTTTTCTGTTGTGAATCCATACTGATTTTCATCGTCTGTGCCGTAAATTTCAATCTTTGTGACAGCGCTGCTTTCCAGTTCATCTTTTATCAGGGAATCGTGCAGACCAAAGCCGACAGAAGCCAGGACAATAAGAAAGCAGCTGCCCATTGCTGCTGCAAGAATCGTCATGAATACACGGACTTTATTTTTTTTCATATTCTGCTGCACAAACCGCCATTTGTCTTTGAATGTCATCCCTGCATCACTCCTTTCACTTTTAGCATTTGGCCATCCCTGATCTCCAGCTGTCTGTCCGCAATGGCAGCGACTTCCTGATCATGCGTGATCAAAAAGAATGTGATATTTTTTTGTTTGTTCAATTTCTGGATGAAAGTAAGCAGTTCCCTCTCTGTATCACTATCCAGGCTGCCGGTAGGTTCATCTGCAAGGATTAGCGGCGGATCGAGGATTAGTGCCCTGGCTATCGCGACACGCTGCTGTTGGCCGCCCGACAGCTCGGAAGGGTAATGGTCGGGATAGGCTTCCAGTTCGACTTGCCTTAGCATCTCGTCCACTTTTTGTTTGCGCAATTGCTTAGCCGTACCGTTCAGGATGAGTGGCAGCTCGATATTCTGGGCAGCAGTCATGCTCGGTATCAGTTGGAAATTTTGAAAGATATAGCCGATATGCTGTAAGCGGAAATCGGCGAGCTTGGTTTCATCCCAGCCAGTGATTGCTATACCGTCGATTTCGACTTGTCCGCTGGTTGGCTGGATAAAGCCACCGATGATATGCAGTAAAGTCGATTTTCCAGAACCGCTCTTACCGACAAGGCTGACAATTTCCCCCTTATCCACATGCAAATCGATTTCATGCAATACAGGTACGGTTGTTTCTTTTGCTTTCTTTCCCATCTTGTAATGATGGGATAATTGCTTGATTGTTATCATCTTTTCTCCCCCTGTTCAACCTGTTATAAATAATGACGGCAGCAAGGAGGAAAAGTATTCAAAAAAAATCCAGCTGTCTCATTGAGACAGCTGGATTTGATAAAATCATCTTTTTTTCTGACGGAAACCGCCGGCGATATCTGCGCGTTTGAACTCTTTGCGGAATGCGACTTCACGGGCATCGGATAGACTGACACCATTCATCCGGACAGGCTGATAGTTGCCATGTTGCTTAGACATGTGATCATCCTCCTTATTACGGGTTATCCAAAGTGTGCCCAGGCGCTGGGATTTTAAACGGGGTTGCATCTTTCCAGGGAAACGCTATAATAGGAAACAATATACAAGGTCGATAAGAAAGAGAGTACTGCAGCTGGAAACAAAAGCGAGTCCCGGACGGTGGAAGCGGGATGTGGAAGGCGGCGGGAACCGGACTTTCTTGGCTGCAGCTTTGAACGAACGAGAAAGTAGGGGCTGCCGGGAGTCATCATTCCCGTTACCAATTTGAGCAGGTCCGAAAAGGACAAGTAGAGTGGCACCGCGGATAAACCGTCTCTTCCAAGTGGAAGAGGCGGTTTTTTTATTTTGAAGGAGGATATGGATAATGTACAAATCGATGATAGCAGAAGTGATAGCAAAAGCGCTGGACCGTTCATCGGCAGAAGTCGAAGAACAAATCGAAAGACCAAAACAGCTGCAGCATGGGGATTATGCCTTCCCTTGTTTTGCACTGGCGAAAGAAAAAAGGAAAGCACCGCACATCATTGCATCTGAACTGGCAGCCGGACTGTCGCATGACTTGTTTTCTTCGATCACATCGATAGGTGGCTATGTCAATTTTACACTGGATAAAAGTTTTGCCGGCTATCAGGTGCTGCATGATATTCTACAACAGCGTGAGAATTACGGAAGTGCGAAGGTTGGGAAAAATCAGATGGTGACGATCGATCTTTCCTCACCAAACATAGCCAAGCCTTTCTCGATGGGGCATCTGCGCTCGACCGTCATCGGGAACAGTATCGGTCTTTTACTGGAAAAGCAGGGCTATGAAGTTGAAAGGATCAATCATGTCGGAGACTGGGGCACGCAATTCGGCAAGCTGATATGCGCGTATGAAAAATGGGGCGAAGAAGAGAAGGTTCGCGCCAACACGATCCCTGAACTGCTGAAGCTGTATGTCCGTTTCCATGAAGAAGCAGCTGAAGATGAACAGCTCGAACAAGAAGGAAGAGACTGGTTTTTGAAATTGGAGCAAGGAGATCCTTACGCCAACAAGCTGTGGAGCTGGTTCCGTGACGTATCCATGGAGGAATTCGGGCGTGTGTATCAATTGATGGGCATTCATTTTGATTCGGACGCAGGGGAAGCATTTTATAATGACAAAATGGATCGTGTCGTGGAAGAACTTGAACAAAAAGAATTGCTAAGTTTGTCGGAAGGGGCACAGGTAGTACGTCTGGATGAACACGAACTTCCGCCCAGCTTGATCAAAAAGAAAGATGGCGCAACGCTGTATGCGACACGTGATCTCGCTGCGGCCATCTATCGCAAGGAAACGTACAATTTTTCCAAAAGCTTGTATGTAGTAGGGCATGAGCAGAGTCTGCATTTTCAGCAATTGAAACTAGTGCTCAATAAAATGGGATACGAATGGGCAGATCAAATCAACCATGTTCCATTTGGTATGGTACTGCAGGACGGTAAAAAGATGTCGACCAGAAAAGGAAAGCTTGTGTTGCTCGATAAGGTTCTGGAAAAGGCGATTGAGCTTGCATCTGCAAATATATCCAAGAAGAATCCGAACTTGATCAATAAAGACGAAGTGGCAAGGCAGGTTGGCGTCGGTGCTGTATTGTTTCATGACTTGAAGCATGAGCGCATTCACGATATCGAGTTTTCCTTGGAGAATATGCTGCGTGTGGAAGGTGAGACAGGACCATATGTGCAATATACTCATGCCAGAGCTTGTACGCTGCTTCAAAAAGCTGGCGATATCCGCCGTAATCCGGATATTGCAGCAGGTACAGCCGCGGAGGCTTGGCCGATGATCTCTTTGCTGATGCAGTTTTCGGAAGCAGTCGATTATGCAGTTCTTCACTATGATCCTTCCCGTGTTGCCAAATATGTCATCGATCTTGCCCAGGCGTTCAATAGTTATTACGGAAAAGTGCGCATTTTGCAAGAAGATGATGAAATCGAATCGCGCTTAGCAATCGTCGAGGCTGTAGCTGTGGTTTTGGCAGAAGGCCTGCGCCTGCTTGGCATCGATGCTCCGAAAAAGATGTGATCACCTCCAGATGGGGTTTCCGGTAACAGGATCACGTTTCGGTATCGGAACATTTGGTATCTGCTGCATAGCTTGATCGAACTCGCCGGGTTTGTCTGTTTTCGTATCAAAAGGCATACCGTCTGGATAAGCTCCCATCACTTGGAAGTCATCTGTTTGCCAGATCAGCTTATGCGCAGTTCCGGCAGGAAGCACGAGGACATCACCACTGGCAATGTCCAACTGTTTGCCGGCTGGTCCGCCAAGCTGTACAGCAGCTTTACCTGATAAGACACCGAGTACCTCATGAGCGGTGCTATGATAATGATGATAAGGGAAAATACCATTGATCCAGCTATTGCGCCAATGATTGGATTTGAAGAGCTCACGCATTGCGTGAGTATCCTTGATGGCTTTTTCGTGTACAATCACCGGCAAACTGCTATTTGGATAAATTCCGTCAGCTTGAAAATGCATTTTATTCATGTTTATCCTCCTCCTGTTTCCATTTACCCATTTATAGGAGAAATTTATACCTTTTTGTGCAAAAAGTACTACTCTTTGTGCAAATCTGGGCTTATAATACGGATAAATAACATAGACAGGCGGATACGCATGAAAATAAAAGCATTTATAGTCGCAATGTCGAGCCTTATTCTCTTAACAGCGTGCAGCGGCGGTGTTCCTGTGCAGCAGCAAGAAGCGATTCAAGCGGTACATCAAAATGATATTGAACTGGAACCTAAAGAACTGCCAAGTGCGCCATCATCAATTTCCATTACGGCCATTGGAGATGTGCTTTTACACAGTTCCATCTATTCAGAGGCAAAAAAGGGACAAGGATATGATTTCAACCCAATGTTCCAGGACATAAAACCTTATCTTGGGGAATCAACGCTAACCGTTGCGAACCAGGAGTCGGTCATGGGCGGGGAGGAATTAGGTCTTTCTTCTTATCCGACATTCAACAGTCCTATTGAAATCGGGGATACGTTGAAAGATGTCGGAGTGGACGTGATCACGATGGCTAATAATCATACACTTGATCAAGGCGAAGCAGGTGTCCAGCATGCAACGGCCCAATATGACAAAATCGGAATGGCATATACTGGGGCGTATGCAAACAAGAAAGATAGTGAAAAGCTAACGATAGAACAAACGGACGAGGGAATCTCTGTTGCATTCCTCAGTTATACGTATGGTACGAACGGGATACCTGTACCGAGGGGAAAAGAATATCTTGTCAATGTGATTGATAAGCAGAAGATAAAAGATGATATCCAAAAAGCAAAACAAGAGGCGGATGCAGTCATCGTCAGCTTGCATTTTGGAATCGAATACGAAAATGATCCAAATGAGGAACAAAAGAAGCTGGCGCAATTTGTTGCCGATCAGGGAGCGACAGCGGTATTGGGCTGTCATCCGCATGTGCTCCAACCGGTTGAGTGGCTGAAAGGTAAAGACGGAAATAAAACACTTGTCATTTATTCAATGGGGAATTTCATTGCAGCACAAGAAGAAACAGATCGGCGAATCGGAGGGGCCTTTTCATTCGATATTAAAAAGGATGGCAAAGAAGTAACGGCATCGTCCCCGAGGATGCTGCTGACGTACTTATCTTTCACGGATTGGCATGATTATCGCATTGAGCCGATGTATCGCTTGCCGGAATTGAAAAATGAATATGAAGAGAAAAAGAAGCATATGGCTAAGCTTGCGCCTGATCTTACCTTCATAGAAGAGAGTCCATCAAGCTAACTGCTTGATTCCCTTTGTAGTGTACCGTATCTTTAGAAGGAAAAGCAGAAGGGGGAAACATAGAATGGAACAGATTAATTCAAAAGAGAAATTCAACGAAGTCATCATGAGTGAGGAGCCGATCATCGTCAAGTTCTTCGCGGATTGGTGTCCGGACTGTACGCGCATGAACATGTTTATCGATCAAGTGCTTGCGGAATATGGCAATTATAAATGGTATGAACTGAATAATGATGAAGTACCAGACGTTGCACAGGAGCAGGATGTGATGGGGATTCCAAGTATCCTCCTATTCCAAAATGGTGAAAAGCTGGCGCATTTGCATAGTGCAAACGCAAAATCCCCAGAAGAAGTCATCGCGTTTCTTCAACAGCAGCTTGGATGAATCCATAACAAAAAGGCTTTCCTGAATCAGCAGGAAAGCCTTTTTTTATATACAATATCTTTTCTTTGACTAAAAAAGTTTCCTTTGGTAAACTCGCGTTAATAATAATTAGAAAGAAGCGGATTTTCATGGGTAAAGAACGAGACAAAGGCTGGCTCTCAAGAGCTGGTGATAAAAGTCTGGAAGAGTCGAACCATAGCGTGGCCATTCCAGAGAACGGCAACTTTTTCAAAAAGCTGTTTGCTTTCATGGGTCCAGGAGTTCTCGTGGCAGTCGGTTTCATTGACCCGGGAAATTGGGAGACATCCATTTCCGCAGGATCTTCATTCGGTTATATGCTGCTTGCTGTCGTCCTGCTTTCCAATTTGATCGCCATGCTCATGCAGGGGCTCGCTGCCAAGCTCGGGATTGCTACAGGGCGTGATTTAGCACAGGCGACAAGGGATGCATTCCATCCGAAAGTAGTGGCGGTACTGTGGCTGCTGACAGAACTTGCGATTATAGCAACTGATTTGGCTGAGGTATTGGGCTCGGCCATCGCGCTTAATCTGCTGTTCCATATACCGATCATGGCAGGCATCATCATTACGGCACTGGACGTGCTTTTGCTCCTTTTATTGCAGAAAAAGGGTTTTCGCTGGATGGAGGCGATCATCACCGTTTTGATGATCACCATTGCAGGCTGCTTCCTGTTCGAAATGATTTTCTCGCATCCAGCTTTGTCGGAAGCATTGAAAGGCTATATCCCGTCTCCGGAAATTGTAACGAATCCATCTGTTTTGTTCCTGGCACTTGGTATCCTTGGCGCAACGGTTATGCCGCACAATCTGTACCTTCATTCCTCCATCGTGCAAACGAGGAACTATCAGGATACAGAGAAGGGAAAGAAAGAGGCTGTCCGTTTCGCATACATCGATTCCACCTTCTCACTCGGTGTCGCATTCTTCGTCAATTCCGCGATTCTGATTCTCGGTGCGGCTGCTTTTCATACGATCGGTCAGCATGTGGAGGGAATCGAGGATGCATACAAGCTGCTCAGCCCCGCAATCGGTGCAGGAGCCGCCAGCTTCCTGTTCGGTTTTGCACTGCTGCTATCTGGTCAGTCATCTACCATTACAGGAACATTGACTGGACAGATCGTCATGGAAGGATTCATTCAGTTCCGTATCAAACCATGGGTCAGACGACTTGTCACACGGATCATCGCCATCATTCCAGCGCTCATCGTCGTCGGGATTTATGGACCTTCCAGTACAGGTGATTTGCTAGTCTGGAGTCAGGTAATCTTGAGTCTACAGCTATCCTTTGCAGTCATACCGCTCGTTTTATTCACAAGCAGCAAGAAGAAGATGGGTTCATTTGTGAATAAGCCGCATATCAAAGTGCTTGCGTGGACTGCGACAGGATTGATTGTGTCACTGAATGCATTCATGCTCGGATATATGATTGTGACAGGACATGCATTATAAAGCCGGTTTCCAGCCGGCTTTTTTTATTTCCCAAAGTTTAGCCGATCCAAGCTGCAGGGAACATAATAGGGAAGGAGAGGAGAACGATGAAAACTTTTGAACATGCCGTATATGTGGTGAATGGAAACATGGATGAAGCTGAACTTGAAAGGGAGTTGGGTCAGACGCTGCCAAAGCTTGCGGCATCGATTACAAAGCTCGAAGTCAAGCAAGCGAAGGATCTGGATGAATTGGTAAGCTACAGCCGGGAGGTTGCTGGTTCTATCGATTTATTGATTGTCCATGGTGGTGACGGTACCATCCATCAAGTAATCAATGCCGTTGCACCCTTACCGAAACGACCTGTAGTTGCAATCATCCCCGGAGGTACGTGCAACGATTTCAGCCGCATGCTAGGTTTGCCGCAGAATTTAGGGAAGGCAGCAGCAGCGATTGCAAGCGGAAAGACAGCGTCGATAGACATTGGCCAATATGGCGATGCGTACTTTTTGAATTTCTGGGGAGTGGGGCTGATTGCTGATGCATCGAATAATATCGATGAAGATCAGAAAGCCCGCTTAGGCGTGCTGTCTTATTTCATCAGTACTTTGAAATCGGTGAACCAGGCAGTGCCATTTTCGTATGAGATGGAAATTGATGGAGAGAAGCAAAACGGAGAAGCAGTCATGGTATTAGTGATGAACGGTCGTTTCATCGGTACAAGGGAGTTTGCGGGACCGAATATCAGGCCCGATGACGGCAAGCTTCACGTCATATTCGTGAAGAATTCCAACCTTACGAGCTTTAAAGAACTCCTTCAGATCAAACAAGATAAAACAGTGCTGTCAGAATTGACTGAGGTCGGGGTGCAGGAAGCAGAGACAATCCGTTTCTTGTCACCTGCGGGTAAGCCGATCGATATGGATGGGGAGATTTATCAAGATACTCCTGGGGAAGTGAAAATTTTACCCGGTCATCTGGAAATGATAATTGGAGAATAGTTTGACAATTCATCGCATCTTCCTCTATACTGGAAATAACTACTAGAAAAAGGAGGGGAATCAGATGTTGCACACACTTTCGCGTGAAGCCGATCAGAATCTATTGCATCGCCGCGCGATTATTCATGGTTTTGTTGGTAACGGGATACGTATGCCCTTTTTTACCAACTGAATACTGAATAATGTGCAGGATCTATTTCTCTACGATTAAAAATAGGCGTTCCGAGAAAACCACACCCTGCGTGTGGTTTTTTTGTACCCTTTTTTGAGTCATGTCAGAGTCAGACAGTCTTGCTGTCTGGCTTTTTTTATAGAAAAAGGAGCGGATAATATGTTGATTACATTGAAGGATATTAAGAAAATCATGGGTGGTAATATTTTATTCGATAAGTTGAATCTGGAACTGAAACCTGGCGAAAAGCTTGGCTTGGTCGGTCGCAATGGCAGCGGCAAATCAACAATTTTCAAATTGATCACTGGAACGGAAGATTGTGATGAGGGGCAAGTTTTCATACGCAAGCAGGCGAAAATCGGGTATCTGGAGCAAATTCCCACTGGCTATACGGGGACGGTAAAACAGTACTTGATGGGTGCATTCGAGGAGCTTGCTGTTTTACAGGAAAGAATGCATAAACTGGAGGAACAAATGTTGGATCCGGATAAGTTAGAAAAAGCATTGAACATATATGGAGAGGTGCAAACTGCATTTGCGGAAGCAGGTGGTTACGAAGTGGATGCAACTATTGCGCGAACTGCAAATGGATTGCATATAGCGCACTTGCTGGAGGAATCGTTTGCTCGTTTGAGCGGGGGGGAGAAGACGAAGGTAGGATTAGCTTATGTTCTTCTGCAGCAGCCGGATTTGCTGCTATTGGATGAGCCAACGAACCATCTGGATCTATCGGCTATCGAATGGCTGGAAAACTTCCTGGCGAATTACAAAGGCGCAGTGTGTGTCATTTCGCATGACCAGTATTTCCTCGATGCAACGGTGTCCCGTATCGCAGATTTGGAGGATGGAGAGGTGACGGTGTATACCGGTAATTTCACTTCGTATTTGAAGCAAAAGGAAGCTAAGCTTTTACAGGAATTCGAAGCATACAAAGAACAGCAGAAGAAAATCAAAAAAATGAAAGAGACGATCAAACGATTGAAGTTGTGGGCCAACCAAGCAAATCCGCCGAATGAAGGGCTTCATAAACGAGCACGCAGTATGGAACGGGCATTGGAGCGGATGGAGAAGATGTCCAGACCGAATATCGATCCTACTAAAATGAAGCTTGAGCTTGCTGCCGATGAGCGCAGCGGAGAAGATGTCATCCGTTTGGATTCGATCAGCAAGTGTTTCGGTGATAAAGAAGTTTTGCGGGATATTTTGCTGCATGTACGCTATAAAGAAAGAGTGGCAATCGTAGGGGATAACGGCAGCGGCAAGTCGACATTGATCAAAATCATACTGGGTGATCTATCTGCCGACAGCGGTGTTGTCAAAGTGGGAAGTGCAGTGCGATTGGGCTACCTGCCTCAGCATCCCTTGGAAGATGCCGATCCGGCTATGCGGATGATCGATTATTTCCGGACAGTGATTGCTGTGACCGAAGCAGAGGCGCGGCATATGCTGGCAAGCTTCATGTTTTATGGTTACGCAGTATTCCAGCCGATTGGACGATTGAGCGGAGGAGAAAGAATGCGGCTGAAGCTGGCCATCTTCATGCATCAAGGTATCAATCTGCTTATTTTGGATGAACCAACGAATCATCTGGACTTGGAATCAAGGGAAGTGCTGGAGGAAGCGCTGGGACGTTTCGATGGAACGGTGCTGGGTATCAGTCATGATCGGCATTTGCTGAATTGCTGTTTTGACCAGACGGCTTACTTGGAGAATGGGGTGCTGCATCGCTTTCCTGGTAATTATGAAGAAACAAAGGGTCAATGGAATCTTGTCAAACAATGAAAAAGCTGCGAGCAATATTTGCTCGCAGCTTTTCTTATGCTGTCGGTACTCCGCCAGTGATGCTATAGATCTGAGCGGTTACGTAGCTTGATTCCTCGGATGCAAGGAACACATATACACTGGAAAGCTCGACTGGCTGTCCGGCCCGTCCGATCGGGGTTTCTGGTGAACTGGAACCAAATCCAGGAATGTTTTCAGGCAGCTGTCCGCCAGAAATTTGCAGCGGCGTCCAGATCGGACCCGGAGCGACGGAATTCACCCGGATGCCTTTGTCAGCGATCTGTTGTGCCAAGCCTTTGGTGAAGCCGATGATCGTACTCTTCGTAGCAGCATAGTCCAGTAATATCGGTGAAGGACTGAAGCCTTCCACGGAAGTGGTCGTGATGATCGAAGAGCCTGCTGGCAAATGTGGCAGGGCAGCTTTTGTCAGCCAGTACAGCGGATAGACATTCGTTTCGAATGTTGCTTTCAGCTGTTCGGTCGTCAAGTCGGCGATGTCTTCGACAGCTTGCTGTTTACCAGCGACAAGAGCCAGGATATCAAGGCCGCCTAGTTGTTCAACCGCTTCTTCCACTAATTTGTAGTTGAAACGTTCATTCCGAAGGTCACCAGGTATCAATACGGCTTTTCTTCCTTCAGCTTCGATCAGTTCTTTCACTTCATCGGCATCGGGTTGTTCTTCTGGCAAGTAGTTGATGGCAACATCAGCACCCTCTCTTGCATAAGCAATGGCAGCAGCACGGCCGATACCAGAATCTCCGCCTGTAATCAGTGCTTTGCGACCGGTCAGTTTGCCGGAGCCTTTATAGCTTTCTTCCCCGCAATCGGGTTTTGGATCCATATCTTTTTGCAATCCCGGCGGATTCTGGGATTGTTTCGGGAATGTATCATTATAATATTGTTCTTTTGGATCTTTTGGCATAGTTGAGCAACTCCTTTTGATTTTTGTGTATACCCTATTGATACCACCTGTTGCTTATCTCAAACTGTCATTTTCTTTTGGAAAGGGTTGCAAGGAAAAATAATGATTTTTCGTTGGAAATAGGTTTTAAGTACTAGAGGACGGGGAAATAATTGGTAGAACATATCGCAGGCATTAAAAAGGAGAATGTACATGAAACATCGCAATGTGGAAGTATACATCAGTGACAATTGCATCCAGTGCGAGCGAGTGATGGATCAGCTGGAAAAGTGGAATATCCATTACAACGTCAAAAATATCACAAACTCACCTGCTGTCCTGAAAGAAATGCAGGCACATTCCATATACAGTGTACCGCTTGTCCTCATAAATGGTGAAAAGGTGCACGGTTTTCAAAAAGAGAAACTTCAGCAGACGCTGGGACTTACAAATAGACTGTATTCAACACGAAAACAAATTGGCTAATAAGCAAAAATCAGCGTATCTGCGATGGTTTTTGCTTTCTTTTTGTGCTTAGTGATAACGCCCTCCTTCTGCCGTACATAGGATAAAGGAGAAACAGGAAAGGTGTGTGGAGATGATGTATCACTACCATGCAGCAGAGCCACGCTCCCATGTGCAGCAGATGAGCGATGGCCGTCAGCGTTATTACTATGAACCGATTTATCAAACGGAATCTGATGGGCAATATAGAAATGTCTATAATCATGCAGAGACACAAGGCATTGAAAATGGCCACGGCGCAATGAGACAGGGTGAGCCATATAATTATAATCCGTATCCGCCTGAATATTTCACCCAGTGGGGCGGATGGCAGCAGCAGGCGCAGCCGTATCCGCAGCAAGTGACGCCATATGAGTATTTCAAGAAACCAACGCTTGCGCCGTACTGGCATAACTTTGCCCAGCCGACGAATGTCTATCAGCCGAAGCAGCCAGCACAGCTGACGAAAGGACTTGCATCATATTTTCAGGATAAAGACGGACAAATGGACATAAATAAGATGATGTCCACAGTCGGCCAGATGGCTTCCACCGTTCAGCAAGTTTCTCCCATTGTCAAATCCCTTGGTTCTTTTTTGAAGATATTGAAATAAACCTCAGAGAGAAAGAGAAGATGATGAAATGACAGGAATATTGTGTATCCATGGTTTCACGGGAGGTACGTACGAAGTGGAACCCTTGACCAAGCATTTATTGCACCATACGGAATGGAAAGTCGAGGCTGTCGCACTTCCTGGCCATGGCGAGGCTGACGAGCTAGCCCTTCATAATGTCGGGCACAAAGAATGGATAAAAGCTGCCGAACAAGCATATGAACGGCTGGCAAGTGAGTGCAGCCGCATATATGTGATCGGATTCTCGATGGGGGGGATGATCGCCTCCCATCTGGCTGCCAAATATGGCGCAGACAAGCTTGTACTGCTGTCAGCTTCGGGGAAATATCTGAATTGGAAGCTGTTGACGCTGGAAGCTTGGGAATACATGAAGACACATATGAGCGGTGATATCATCGAGGATTTGAATATGCTCCGGAAACAGAAAAAGGGAAAGATTCCGCTCCGGGCATTCCTTGAATTCAAAAAATGCGTGGACTATACAAAAAAGTCATTGCCGGCTGTCTCTTGTCCGGTTTTCATCGTGCAGGGTATCCAGGACAGCATGGTACCGCATCGAACCGTCAACTATTTAAATAAACATCTTGGCTCCCGGAATCAGCGAATGGTCCTATTTGATGAATCGAAGCACTTGATTTGCCTTGGGCCGGATATCGATCAGATTTGTACGCAGGTGGAGGAATTTTTGCTTGAGGCATAATTTTTCGCAAGCGGCGTTTAATATCTTTCTCCTGGGAGAAAATATAATAAAGCTGTGAATGGCGGTAGTTGCTGCTTGAAAAGGGTATATGGAGTTCCGGAAATGGTAAGACGCTTTCGGGTAGGCTTTAAAATGTAATATACAGATGATATTCATGATATCATAGATATAGGTAGAATTCGGACAAATAGTATGTTACTATTATTAAATCCAATGAATGCTTGCTTAAGGCCTCTTCCAAGCGTGGAGGAAGGCTTTTTTATTGTGTATAACTGCCGTGCTTCATCAGTGAGACTTTTTTTATATAAAGGAGTAATAAGAAATTGACAACATTTAGTTCATTAGGTATTTCTGAACCAATTTTGAAAGCATTAAACAAAATGGGATTCGAAGAGGCTACACCGATTCAAGCCGAAACGATTCCTTTCGCCCTTGAAGGCAAAGACGTACTAGGCCAAGCACAGACTGGTACTGGTAAAACAGCTGCCTTCGGTATCCCGATGATCAGCAAGATCGACCGTTCAAAACGCCAAATCCAAGGTTTGGTCATTGCACCGACTCGTGAGCTTGCAATCCAGGTAGGAGAAGAGCTTCACCGTCTTGGTCAATTCAAAGGCATCCGTACGCTTCCGGTATACGGTGGCCAGCATATGGACCGTCAGATTCGTTCATTGAAAGAAGGCCCGCACATCGTCGTAGCGACACCAGGCCGTCTGCTTGACCATATCCGCCGCAAAACAATCAATATCAGCAATGTTCACACTGCTGTATTGGATGAAGCGGATGAAATGCTTAACATGGGCTTCATCGATGATATCCGTGAAATCCTTTCATCCATCCCTGAAGAGCGCCAGACATTGCTATTCAGTGCGACAATGCCGAAGGAAATCCGTGATATCGGTACAAGATTGATGAAAGACCCTACAGAAGTAAAAGTAAAAGCAAAAGAAATGACTGTAACGAATATCGATCAGTCTTACATCGAAGTTCAGGAAAGACAGAAATTCGATACACTTTCCAACTTGCTTGATATCGATGAGCCGACATTGGCAATCATCTTCGGCAGAACGAAAAAACGTGTTGATGAAGTGACAGAAGGCTTGCAGGCTCGCGGTTTCCGCGCTGAAGGTATTCATGGCGATCTTACACAAGGCAAGCGTATGTCCGTGTTGAATAAATTCAAAAATGGCCGAGTAGAAATCTTGGTAGCGACTGATGTTGCTGCACGTGGTCTTGATATCTCTAACGTAACGCATGTTTACAACTTTGATATCCCGCAGGATCCAGAAAGCTATGTACACCGTATCGGTCGTACAGGACGTGCTGGTAAAACAGGACGAGCTGTTTCCTTCATCACGCCAAGAGAGATATCTCACTTGCACTTGATCGAGAAAACAACGAAGAGCAAGATTGCACGCCAAAATGCGCCGACTAACGATGAAGCTGCGCAAGGACAGCAGCAAATCGCTATCGACAAAATGCTTCGTACGATCGAAAACAAAGATCTGAATGCATACAACGCAAAAGCAAACGAGCTTATCAACCAGTTCGGTGCTGAAACAGTTGTTGCAGCTGCTTTGAAAATGCTGACAAAAGAGCGTCGTAATACACCGGTTCGTATTACATCCATCGCGCCGATCAGCGTAAAAGGCAACTATAAAGACAAAAAGAAATATCGTGGCGGCGGTTCCCGTGGCGGTAATGGCGACAGACGTGGCGGATATGGCCGTAATGGCAACTCACGCGGCCGTAACTACCAAGGACAAGGCAAACGTAACAGTGGTGGCGGCAATGGCGGCTACCGCGGTAAACGTAATAACGATAACTGATTGATGACAGACACCTGAGAGGGTGTCTGTTTTTTTTATTTGTTTCATCGATGAAACATAGTTCTGTTACAATCGTATGGTATAACTGGAAGAAAGGAGGAAAAACATGAAAACACAGCCGCGTAATAGAATTGCAACGGATGCCAGAAAGGTTTGGCGGATAAACGCAAGTTTGCAATTACTTTTGCTGGTCATTGCCGCAGGGGTCGTAACCTATTTCAAAAATGCTTGGTCCATTCCTGATCTTATTATTTATATCGGTTGGGCAGTAATATTAGCTGCTCTCATCATCTTCATATGGCTGCTTCCCGCTTTGCGTTGGAAAAGATGGCGTTATGAAGTATTTGAACAGGAAATATATATACAAAGCGGCATCATCATCGTGACACAAACAATCATCCCGATGATTCGGGTGCAGCATGTCGACACAGAGCAAGGGCCGGTGCTGAAGAAATTTGGCTTGGCCACAGTATCGATTTCAACAGCTGCCACGACACACAATATTCCAGCACTCGCTTTGGAGGAAGCGCTTGAGCTGCGTGATCGAATCGGCGTGCTTGCACGTGTGGAGGAAGAAGATGTCTGAACCGAAACGTATGCATCCAATCAGCATCGTCCTCCGGATGCTGAAGATCATCAAAGATAGCATTGTTCCGTTGGTCATCGCTTTTATTGCAATGTTAAGAGATCTGACCAAGTTATTTTGGTGGAGCCCATTTGCACTCATCGGGGTTGTGCTGCTTCTGAGCAGTCTGTTTGCATTTTTATATTGGTACCGCTTCACATACCGGATGGAACAGGATGAACTTCGCATCGAATCAGGGATCTTTGTGCGTAAAAAACGGTATATTTCCAAGCATCGCATCCACTCCGTCAATACGAGCGCCAATATCTTACACCGACTATTCGGCTTGGTGAAATTGGAAGTGCAGACCGCAGGCGGAGGGAAAGAGGCAGAAGGGGTGATCCCCGCCCTTTCCAAAGAAGATGCAGCTGGCATCCAGGAGTTTGTGAAGAAAAGGGAAGTTGATCTCAATCAGGATTCTATAGAAGACCATGAGGGGAAAGTGCATGTCCCGGGCCGTAAGTTAAGCTTCCCGCGCTTACTTGCTGCTGCTGCCACTTCAGGCGGAACAGGGATATTTTTCGGATTTTTATTTGCCATCATTCAGCAAGTGGACAATGTGGTGGATGTTAATATTTATTCCAGCTTGCTCGACTGGCTCGTCGGAAAAAGCTTGCTCTTGGCCATTACCTTCGTGATCGGCAGTTTGGCGGTTACTTGGATGGTCGCGATGATAGGGACTATTTTAAAATACTGCTTCTTTGACATAAACAAGCAAGGCAATGAGCTGTTCATCCAGAGAGGTCTTTTGGAGAAAAAGGAAATGACCATCCCGCTGCACAGGATCCAAGCTGTGAAAATAGAAGAGAATATTTTCCGGCAGCCATTCGGACTGCTTGCAGTCAGTGCGGAAATAGCGGGAGGAGAAGCTGGAAAAGATGATAAAAGTACTTCCACTATCCTTTTCCCGCTCTTGAAGAAATCGGAGCTGCTTGGTTTCCTGGAAGAGTTCCTGCCTGATTATATAGTCGAAAGCTCGTTTCAAAAGCCGCCAATGCGGGCGTTATTGCGTTATCTATTCCTGCCGACAGCAATATCCATCTTTATCACTGGTGTGCTTATATATTTCTTTGACTGGTACGGTCTATTTGCCTTGGTGCTTGTCGCACTGACAATCTTTTTCTGTATTTTGGACCATCGGGATGCCGGGATATCGTGGACAGAAGACATGCTGACGATGCGTTATCGGGAGCTCACACGGGTCACGGTCCATGCCCATCGTAAAAAGATACAAACTTTCTATGAATCACAGCATTACTTTCAGTCCAGGAAACAGCTTGGAACGCTGCAGATGGCTGTTGCTTCCGGAGGTGCTGCGGGAAGCAGTTTCAAAGTGAAACACTTGGAAGAGAAGGATGCAGATGATGCCTTTGATTGGTACTCATTCCGGAAATGAAAAGAACCGCACAGCATATGTGCGGTTCAATTCATGTAATCATAAATTCCGATCAGCACCAAAGCCGCGATGACGATCCAGAGAATCAGTTTCTTATTGGTTCGCCTGCCATACGGACGCTTTTTCCAGCGGTCCGGATCATAGCCTGCGTCTTCGTCACCTTGGCGGGGGCGTTTATTCCGGTAGATGGAAAAAGGCTTTGCCCCTATGAGGAAAAGCGGAGCCAGGACAAATCCTGCTGCGGCGCCTCCCAAATGAGCTGCAAGGTTTATATTGGCGCTGAATAAGGACATGATGATACCGACGATGAAGATGACGAGGATCACTTGTGCATTTCCTCGGTCCATCAAGTGTTTGCGGAACCAAATCATGAACAGATAGGCGCCGAACAGACCGTAGATGGCACCGGATGCCCCGATATGACTGACGAAGCTATATGGGTCCAACACATATGTGACGATGTTTCCGATGATGCCGGCCAGCAGATAAAATAAGGTGAACTTCAGTTTTCCGAGCATCTGCTCAAGTGCAGGTCCGAATACGACTAGGGAAAAACAATTGAAAAGGACATGTGTGATGCTTCCTGGTGCGTGCAGGAATATTGGCGTGATAAGACGCCAGTAATCTCCGAGCGAGATGAATAGATTCACTCCTGCTCCTAGTTGATAGAGGCTATTCCCAAAAGGAGTCGGCAATAGTCCGGTTATGATCCAAAGCAGCAGATTCACTGCTACGAGCAAACTGATGACAGGATATGCATACAAGTATTCTTTAAAGCTTTCAGTCCTGCGGAACAAACGAATTCCTCCTTCAACCTTCTGATAACGGTCAGCGTTGTTCATGTTTCTGGATATGGCTGTGTTTACATCATATAACTTTCCTCCCGGATTTAATACATATAGGTTACAATACTTGATAGAGAAATGCAGCGGGAAGGTAGGTTGTGCACCTATGATAAAGGGTATCGGTTTAGATATAACGGAATTGGCACGTATGGAGAAAGCTATTTTACGTAATGGGAGAATCCTGGATAAGATCCTGACAAAATCAGAACAAACGCATTGCGAATCCATGGCATCCTTTAAAAGGAAAGTGGAATTTGCTGCTGGACGTTTTGCTGCGAAGGAGGCTTATGCTAAAGCAAGGGGAACCGGCTTAGGCAAATTAGGCTTTCATGATATTGAAGTATTGCCCAATAAAGCAGGGGCGCCGGTGCTCACTGCTGTCGATCAGACAGTGGAAGAGCAAGTCTTCTTATCGATCACGCATTCGGATGCGTATGCAGCAGCCCAAGTGATCATCACCCAGCAGGAATAGAACTTTCGGTATATTTTTAAAGCATGTCTCATAGATTGTAGTGCGGGTAGGAGGGAACAGCGTGTATATTGTCACCGCAAAGGAAATGTACGAAGTGGATCGCTATGCGATGGAGGAAATCGGCATCAGCGGCAGTATTTTGATGGAGTCTGCCGGCCGAGCCATCGCTGAGAGAATGAAACCGCTGATCGGGACCACGGACAGGATCCTTGTCCTCTGTGGCTCTGGCAATAACGGCGGCGATGGATATGTGGTAGCCCGGACATTGCTGAATGAAGGATATGATGCAGCTGTTGTTCAGGTCGGCCGTAATTTGACGGCCGATGCTGCGATGCATCAGCAAGTTTATGATCGGCTGGGCGGTGAAGTGATGGATGTGGAATCGGATTCGTTTCCGCAAGCCTTGGAACAAGCGGATATCATCGTGGACGCGATGCTAGGCTTAGGAGTTCGCGGCAAGCTGCGCAGTCCGTACACGGAGACGGTCCAGGCTGTCAATGACGGTGATGCCCTTGTATTGTCCATCGATTTGCCTTCTGGTGTACCGGCTGACGATGCAGCAGACTTCGAGGGAGCCATTCAAGCTGACTGCACCTTCATCATCGAAGCTCCGAAACCGAGCGCCTTCATCCAGAAGACAGCATCTTACTACGGAACATGGGATACCGTATCCATCGGTCTGCCAGCTGCCTATCTAGGCAGACAAGCAAGTGCCAAAATATGGACAGAACAGGACGTGAAGCGGTCATTCCCGGTCAGGCAGCCTTTTTCCCATAAAGGGACACATGGCAAAGGACTTCTCATCGGGGGAGGAGTGGAGATGCCGGGATCGGTTACGATGTCCAGCATGGCTGCCCTCAGGGCTGGTGCAGGTCTTCTGACTGTCGGAACGTTGCGCCAAGTCATTCCCTCTGTTTTGTCACACTTGGCAGAAGCGACATTCACTTCTTTGGCTGAAGAGAATGGTGTGATAGTCGATACAGAGGAGTTGGATGTAAGTGCTTATGATGCGATCGTCGTGGGCATGGGGATGGGAAGGGGCGAAGCGACAGCAGCGTTGACGAAACGGGTGCTGGCAGAAGCTGAAGTTCCGGTCCTCTTGGATGCCGACGCTCTTTATCACATCAAATCCGACTTGGAAATCCTGCGGAATAGACAAGCTCCGACAGTTTTGACGCCGCATCCCGGAGAAATGGCCATGCTATTGGATATGAAAGTGCCGGAACTGCTGGAACGACCATTCGAGCTGGCTCGAAAATTTGCGATCATGCACCAAGTGCATCTCGTGCTGAAAGGGACATACACCATCATCACATCCCCTGATGGCAGTCAGGTTGTCAACACGACTGGCAACCCTGGATTGGGCAAGGGAGGTAGTGGAGATGTACTATCGGGTATTCTCCTGGCTATGCTCATGCAGCATGAAGATCACATGGAGGCAATCGCAAACGGAGTCTACATCCATGGGAAAGCAGCCGACGTATTGGTCGACGAAACACATTCACAGCAGGATCTGCTGGCAACTGATCTGATGAAAGGCCTGGCCAAAGTATTTCGTACCATTTCCGATTGACGGGGGCATGTTCTCTTTGTTCGCTTTATAGCTGACAAAGGAGTGTGACCATGAAAAAATTTGCAGGTTTGATTGTCTTTGCTGCCTTTTTATTCCTATTAGCCGGCTGCAGCGAAGCCTCTCGTGAAGATGTAGTAAAGAAGCTGGAAGAGACATCAGCTGAGCTGCAAGGCTACAAGGCCGAAGCCACTATGAAGCTGAACACAGGAGAAGAACAGCAAGCCTACGGGATTGATGTATGGTATCAAAAAGACGATCAATATCGGGTCCTATTGAAAAATGATGCAGACGAACAAGGCAGCCAGGTGATCCTGCGCAATAAAGATGGTGTCTTCGTGCTGACTCCTGCCCTGAGGAAGAGTTTCAAATTCCAAAGTGAGTGGCCCTACAACAGCAGTCAGCCTTATTTGTATCAGTCACTGGTGCAGGATGTCCTGAAAGATAACAATGCAACTTTCGAGACAACGGAAGAACATTATGTTTTCCAGACAAAGACGACGTACCAAAACAATACGACACTGCCTTATCAAGAGATATACTTCAATAAAAAGACATACACTCCAGAGCTTGTGAAAGTGCTGGATAAAGATAAAAAGCCAATGGTCGAAGTGGCATTCTCCGCTTTCAAGCTGGATCCGAAATTCACAGAAAAGGATTTCGAACTTGAGAACAATATGACCGGGTCTTTGTCCGGTGTCCCAGCATCAGCCGTACCAGCTGAACAGCAGGGATTGAATGTGCTTTATCCTACTGAAACAGCAGGTGCAACACTAGCGGAGGAAAAGGAAGTCAGTGTGGATGGAAAGGATCGTGTGATCCTAACCTATCAAGGCGAAAAGAATTTCACGCTGATCCAGGAGCCTGCGGATGTTTCCGAAGTAGCATCAGCGGCAGCGACACCTGCCAGCGGGGAACCATTCAGTCTCGGGTTTACCGTAGGAGCAATCACATCCTCCAGTCTCACATGGACGCATGATGGTGTGGATTATATGCTTGCCAGTGAAGAGCTCACTCGCGAAGAGATACAGGAAGTAGCGGCTTCCATCAGCGGCCAAGCGATAAAATGATTTCCAGAAGCAGACGGGAGCGTCTGCTTTTTTGTTTTCCTGTTATAATAAGCAAAGGTATAAATTCTAGGAGATGAATACATATGAGGATTGACCATTTTTACCGGGATTCCTGGGTGGAAATAAATCTTGATCATGTTGAATATAATATAAAACAACTGGCAGCTCATATTGGAGATGACAAAGAAATTTATGCAGTTGTCAAAGCGAACGCATATGGGCATGGATATGCGCAAATTGCACAAGCTGCTTTGGGTGCAGGAGTTCAAGCTTTAGCAGTTGCTTTCCTGGATGAAGCACTGCATTTGCGAAAGAGCGGCATACAAGCTGCCATTCTTGTGCTTGGGGCCACCCGGCCTGAAGATGCCGTGATTGCTGCCGACCATGATATCTCACTTACTTTCTACCGAAAAGATTGGCTGGAAGCAGTGCGCGCCCAGCAATTCAAAAAGCCGCTGCAGCTGCATATGAAGCTGGACTCCGGAATGGGCAGGCTTGGTTTCCGTACTGTTGAAGAAATTCAAGCTGTGCTGCCTCTGCTTGATGATGCTTCTATTCGGCTGGAAGGTGTCTATACACATTTTGCCACAGCGGACGAAGCGGATTTGACATATTATGAAGGACAGCGGAGCAAGTTTGATGAATTATTGGGGCCGATCAGGAGAGAATGGCCACACCCGATCATCGTCCATACGGATAATAGTGCAGCAAGTATGCGCTTTGCTGCGGATGAGTCGGATTTTGTACGCTTTGGCATCGGCATGTATGGACTTTATCCGTCAAAGACTGTCAAAGAAGAGCATCCGATTTCCCTCCGTCAAGCGTTTTCCCTGCACAGCAGGCTTGTGCATGTAAAGCAGCTGGAAGCGCATGAAGCTGTAAGTTACGGTGCAACCTATGAAACAGACAAACCAGAGTGGATCGGGACACTGCCGATCGGATATGCAGATGGCTGGATTCGCAAGATGCAAAACTTCGAGGTGCTTGTCGATGGCAAGAAGATGCCGATCGTAGGAAGGGTCTGCATGGATCAATGCATGGTCAAACTGGATAAAGCTTATCCGAACGGTACGGAGGTTGTCCTCATTGGGGGGCAGGAGGATGCTTTCATCAGTGTGGATGAAGTGGCAGACTGGGTCGATACCATCAATTACGAGGTCCCTTGCCTCATTGCCGCACGGATGCCACGCGTTTATAAACGCTTTGGCAGGATCGTCGAAGTCACCAATGCGCTTTCTCCTGACGGAAGCTTGTAAAATTCGGCAGAAATGTCAGCTATCCTTCCAATTTTTTTGTTTGAAAAAGACTTTTTTTATCAAAAAATTCCGGATGGTCCTTTGCAAACCTAATGCTCGGATGGTATGATGGAAATGGATTTTTACAGAAACGACCCGAGCGAATTGGTGGAGGTGTATGGTTGTGTCCGAAGGCTTACAAGAAATCGTTGTAAAGCTGCCTAAGAAACTCCTAAATGAGGTGGATGGTTTGATGCAGAATAATAACAACAGTCTCGATCATTTCTTCTATCAAGCAACGAAGTCATATGTGCAAGAAAGAAAGAATATCCGTGAAACCATGCAGAAAGGTTACATGGAAATGGCACGTATCAATCTTAATATCGCTTCAGAAGCTTTCCAAGCTGAAGAGGAGGCAGAAGTAACGTTAGAGCGCCTTGTAAGCGGGGTGTAGACCTTTGATCGTTAAAAGAGGCGAAGTCTATTTCGCCGACCTGTCCCCGGTGGTGGGATCGGAACAGGGGGGCGTGCGCCCGGTATTGGTCCTGCAGAATGATATCGGCAATCGGTTCAGTCCGACCGTCATCATCGCGGCGATAACGGCACAGATCCAAAAAGCCAAGCTGCCGACCCACGTGGAGATCGACGCCAAGAAGTATGGATTTGAACGGGATTCAGTCATTCTTCTGGAACAGATCCGAACAATCGATAAGCAGCGGCTCACAGATAAGATCACACAGCTTGATCCACAGATGATGGAGAATATCAATCGAGCACTTGAAATAAGTCTAGGCCTTACAGAGTTTTAGGTACGGACCATACCCTTACGGTAATCGTAAGGGTTTTTTGTTTTGATTTGATTTGATTTCAGTCCTGATGGATTTTGGTATATACTAAAATGAAGGCGCCATGTTGGCATGGCGCCCATATTGGTGTTATTTTAATAAGTAGATAAAAGTGACCTTGAACATATGACTGCAGCATCTTACAGCTTTTGACAAGGTGAACGTTACAATACGGGGGTTTCATGATGGCAAAAAATCTGAAGGAGATTCTGGTCGAAAATAGTAACGAACTGGTTCATATGTGGCTTGAGGAAGTTGCAAAGAAGCAGGAGGAAGTACAAAACTCAGCTATTTCACAGGATCTTTTCGAGAATACCAACCGGGAGTTCGTCAATATCATCTTCGGCAGTGTCGAGAAGGAAAGTTTGACTTCCGATTTGGACAGCTTTACAGAACGAGTTATCAATCTGGGCTGGCCGCTTAGTTATCTGACGGATGGACTGCAGCTTTTCAAACGTGTTGCAATAGAGTTTCTGATTGATCATGAAGAATTGGAAGTCCCTGTTCCGAAAGTCTTGCGGCATGTGGACGAGCTTGTGAATCCGGTTATCAACCAGCTGGTGAATGAGTATTCCGGAAGCTGGGAAAATACCGTTTCCTTGCAGCGCGTGGCATTGCAGGAGCTTTCTGCACCATTGATTCCTGTTATGGATAATATTACGGTTATGCCGCTTATCGGAACCATCGATACAGAGCGCGCCAAGTTCATCATGGAGAACTTACTGGATGGTGTGATCAAGCATCATGCGGAGGTAGTTCTTATCGATATCACGGGAGTGCCAGTGGTGGATACGATGGTTGCCCATCATATCATCCAGGCAGCAGAAGCTGTAAGGCTGATCGGTTCCACTTGCATTCTTGTAGGCATCAGACCGGAAATAGCACAGACGATCGTTAATTTGGGGATCGATCTGAGTAAATTCCCTACAAAGAGCTCTTTGCGCAAAGGATTCACAACGGCTCTGGAAATGACGAATCAAATGATCGTACAAACAAACAGCGAAGAACAGACCATAGAAGAGCTGATCGATTCGCTTGATAGGAGTGAACAAACGTGAGAATTCCAATATTGAAGCTGCATAATTATTTACTGATCAGCATTCAGATCGATTTGGATGATCAGACTGCGATTCAGTTTCAGGAAGACTTGCTTAATAAAATACATCAGAGTGGAGCAACGGGTGTGGTCATCGACCTTACTTCCGTGGATATCATCGATTCATTCATCGCCAAGGTACTGGGCGATGTGGTGACGATGTCCGACTTGATGGGTGCAAAAGTCGTCTTGACTGGAATCCAGCCGGCAGTAGCGGTGACACTAATAGATTTGGGCATTCATTTGAATGAGGTAACGACGGCATTGGATCTAGAACAAGGATTGATCAAACTGCGCCAGGAACTGGAGGAGTGAAGATGGACTTCAGAACCTGTGTGAATATACAGAAAGAATGGGACATTGTCGGTGCAAGGCAATTCGGCCGCGATTTTTCGAAGAAGCTGGGTTTCGGGATCGTTGATCAAGCGCGTATCGCCACGGCTATTTCGGAGCTTGCACGTAATATCTACCTTTATGCTGGAAGCGGGAAAGTCTGCTTTGATGAGGTAGAAAATGTCGGCTCCCGGGGCATTTGCATCGTCGCCATCGATACAGGTCCCGGTATAAAAGATATCAGTCAGGTAATGGAGGACGGTTTCTCCACATCCGGAGGTCTGGGCGCAGGTCTTCCCGGTGTGAAACGCCTGATGGATGAATTCGATATAACTACTAAAGTAGGCGAGGGGACTGAAATCCGCGTCGTTAAATGGGTTCGTTAGAGGAGGATGATGCCAGGTGGATGCGCTTAAGCTAGATCTGTCTCACTATCGGGAACTGCTCAAGCAGTATATCAATACACAAGATGAGTCTGCCTTATATGAGGCAGAGCAGATAAGTAAACGCTCCATCCAGCATAATATATCGCTGGAAGAGATCATCAACACGCATATCAATGCGCTGGAAGATATTTATCCTGATCTTCCGGAGAACATACAGCACTCGATGAGCTTCCTGCTGGAGGTAATGATTTCCTATGGCCTTGCACTTCAGGAATTCCAGGATCTGCGGGAATCGCAGCTTGAAATAAAATCTGAGATTTCCGTGGCTGCCAGAATGCAAAACACGTTGCTTTCGACCGAAAAGCCGAATGTAGAAGGTTTTGATATTGGTGTCGTCAGTGTGCCTGCCAATCAGATGAACGGTGATTACCATCATTTCATTCATCATGAGGATGGCACGGTGGGAATCACGGTTGCTGATGTGATCGGCAAGGGTATCCCGGCGGCATTGTGCATGTCGATGATCAAGTATGCAATGGAGAGTTTTCCGTCAGAACATAAGAGCCCAAGTGAAATCTTGGAAAGCCTTAATCGGGTAGTCGAGCGGAATGTCGATCCTAGCATGTTCATCACGATGTTTTATGCTCTTTTCAATCCGGCAGCCAGCACGATTTCCTATTCATCAGCAGGGCATGAGCCTGGATTCTATTATCATGCTGCTGATGATACCTTCGAGGAAATCCGCGCTAAAGGGGTTGTACTCGGTGTGACTGATATGGCGCAATACCGCCAATATGAAAGGGAAATACATGCGGGGGATATGATCATCCTGCTGACGGATGGTGTGACGGAGTGCCGTCAGGGCGACCGTTTCATCGAGAGTGAAGAAGTGCTTGAAGTGATCAAGAGCTTCTCCCACCTTTCCGCACAGGAGTTGGTGGAAAATGTGTATAAACACTTTGAAAAACTGCAGGATTTCCATCTGCGGGATGACTTCACATTAATAATTATAAAAAAAGACGTTTGAGTCGAGAATAAACGGGTATTACATAGGAATGGTAACTAGCCCTTAGGAGGTACAGAATGAATTTAACTGTTGATGTACAAGAAAGCGCAGGAAAATCAGTTGTTCTACTAGCTGGTGAAATAGATGCTTATACAGCCCCTAAATTGAAGGAGAAGCTTTTATCCCTTACAGAAAAAGAAGGAAATAAAGTGGAAGTCAATTTGGAACAGGTCAATTATATGGACAGTACCGGATTAGGTGTGTTCGTTAGCGGATTGAAATCGACGAAAGAAAACAACAGTGAATTGAAGCTCGTACAGCTGCAGGACCGTGTATACCGTTTGTTCGAGATTACAGGCTTGATCGATGTGATCGATGTTGACAAAACAGTACGAGGTGGCTATTAATTATGGAATCTTTCGATTTTATCGAGATCAAAGTACCGGCTAAACCAGAATACGTTGGCGTGATTCGCCTTACATCCTCAGGTGTTGCAAACCGGATGGGCTTTTCCTACGAAGATATCGAGGATTTGAAGGTTGCGATTTCCGAGGCTGTGACAAACACTGTAAACCATGCATATGAAAAAGATGAAGATGGCGAAGTTACGATTGGTTTCGGTGTATATGAAAATCGTCTTGAAGTGATGGTTGCTGACCATGGCGGCAGCTTCAATCTTGATCAAGTGAAACGGAATATCGGGCCGTATGAGGCTGCAGAACCCATCGAGCAACTTAGGGAGGGCGGTTTTGGTTTATTCCTGATTGACGCGTTGATGGACAAAGTGGAAATCAACAGCGATTCCGGAGTGATCGTCCTCATGACGAAATACCTTCATGAAAATGAGGTGGGGCTAGATGACGACCAAATCTCAACCACACAATAACCGTGAGGATGAGGTTTATAAATGGATAGATCATCTGCAGAAGCATCCCACAGATGAAGAGATCCAAGAAAAAATCGTACTCACATACAAAGACCTCGTCGTATCCATAGCAAGGAAATATTCCAAGAACAGCTCCATCCATGAAGATCTAGTCCAAGTGGGAATGCTCGGATTGCTCGCGGCAATCCGGCGATACAATCCGGAGTTCGGCAAGTCCTTCGAATCTTTTGCCATCCCGACGATCATCGGGGAAATCAAGCGATTCATCCGTGATAAAACATGGAGCGTCCATGTGCCGCGCCGAATCAAGGAGTTGGGACCCAAAATACGCAAGGCGATCGATGAACTGACGACGGAGAATCAACATTCGCCGACGGTAGCGGAAATCGCCGCGTACCTGGAAGTGTCCGAGGAGGACATTCTGGAGACGATGGAAATGGGTAAAAGCTACAAGGCATTGTCCGTTGACAGAAAGATCGAAGCTGATTCTGACGGCAGTACAGTAGCAATCCTGGATTTGGTAGGTTCGACCGATAATGGTTATGAAGATATCGACCGCAGAATGCTGCTCGAGAAGGTTCTTCCGATACTCAGTGAACGCGAACAGGAAATCCTGCGCTGTACCTATTTCGAGAATATGAGCCAAAAAGATACTGGTGAACAGCTCGGTATTTCCCAGATGCATGTATCACGACTGCAGCGGAGAGCATTGCGTAAATTGCGTGAAGCCTTGCAAGCTGAAGGTGCTGACAGTTTTGAGTGATCATCTCCATATGGATGTGTCGGCGTATCAAGAGCCTAAAAAAGGCAATTTTTATTGCGGGGATAGTTATTTCTATCATGAATCGGAACACGAATTCATTTGTGTACTGGCTGATGGGCTTGGGAGCGGAGAGTTTGCAAAAGAATCATCTCAAGTTGTGGTGGATGTGATCAGGGATCATGTGCATAGCGGGATAGATGAATTAATCAGAAGATCGAATGAAGTATTGGTCGGTAAGCGCGGAGTGGTATTAGGCATACTGAAAGTGGATTACAGCACAAACAGCTATTCCTTCACTTCCATCGGCAATATCGGAATCATGACGATTTCAAGCGGAAAAAAAGAGCGGTGTATTCCAAGCCAAGGTTTCCTTGCCGGGTATCCCAGGAAATATAAAATATCCCGGGGTATCTTACGGGATGATATGATATTCGTTATGTTTTCTGATGGAGTATCAGATAATGAGCTCACACAGGATCTTTTCCAAGAGAAGGATGTTCGGAAAATACGCGATATGTTCGCTCTTTCAAAGCAAAAACCACATGAAGATGATATTACATTGATTGCTATGAAATATACGGAATAGGATTGGTGCCTGAATCAGGTGCCGATCCTTTTTTTATCTGTATTGAAATTTTGATACAATGGATACAGCAGCAGTCAGGAGGAACAAAATTGGAAGCATCGATACAAGACAGACTCGTCAAATGGGTCGAATCAGAAACAGCAATCAAACAGTCATCCATCAAGCAGGTCATTCATTTGCTGGAAGAAGGTAATACAGTACCGTTCATTGCCAGATATCGAAAAGAACAGACAGGTGCACTTGATGAAGTGGAAATAAAAGCGATTCAAGATAAATGGGAATATGCACAGCAGCTTCATCAGCGAAAGACAGAAGTCATTCGTTTGATTGAGGAACAAGGTAAGCTGACAGAAGAACTCAAGCGCGATATTCTCGCAGCCATGCAGCTGCAGCGTATAGAGGACCTTTATCGTCCATATAAACAAAAAAGACGGACAAAGGCAACCATAGCAAAGGAAAAAGGACTGGAGCCGCTGGCAAAAGCGTTATATGACCAAACAATCCAGCATCTCGAAAAGGAGGCACAGGCGTATGTAGATCCTGAAAAGGAATTGCATACTGCTGATGAAGTGTTGCAGGGAGCAAGTGATATAGCGGCAGAATGGATTAGCGAGCAACCAGCTTTCCGTGATTACATCAGGGAAAAGACAGAAAAACAAGGTGTTCTGTCAACAAAAGTCAAAAAAGCCGAAGAAGATGAAAAAGGTGTATATGAAATGTACTACGCATATCAAGAGCCGATTCGTCAGATGGCGTCTCATCGTATATTGGCAGTTAATCGCGGTGAAAAAGAAGGGATACTCCGGGTGGCGGTCGAACCACCAGCCGATGTGATTCTGGCATATCTTAAACGAAAAATCATCAAGCAAAAGACATCGGATAGTGTTGCGGCACTGTTGCATACAGTGATGGAAGACAGTTATAAGCGGCTCATCCAACCTTCTGTTGAACGTGAAATCCGTGCTATGCTTTCAGAAAAAGCTGAAGAGCAGGCGATAAAGATATTCTCGGAAAACCTGAAAAACCTTTTGCTGCAGCCGCCGCTTAAAGGGCGCGTTGTCTTGGGAGTGGACCCGGCATTCCGGACAGGTTGTAAACTAGCGGTAGTCGATGAGACAGGGAAGCTGCTTGAGAAGAACGTCATCTATCCTACAGCTCCTCGCAATGATGTCAAAGGAGCAAAGAAAATCGTTGAAGCATTGCTGAATAAATACAATGTCGAATTGATTGCGATTGGTAATGGTACTGCCTCCAGGGAAACGGAGCAATTCATTGCGGATGTGATCCGGGAAACAGGAAGCAATGTCGCATATATAATCGTAAATGAAGCAGGTGCAAGTGTGTATTCAGCTTCGGAATTGGCAAGAAAAGAATTTCCCGACCTACAAGTGGAGGAACGCAGTGCGATTTCCATCGGTCGCCGGATACAAGATCCATTAGCGGAATTGGTCAAGATCGATCCGAAATCGATCGGTGTTGGTCAGTATCAGCATGATGTGGGGCAGAAGAAATTGAATGATTCGCTTGGCTTTGTGGTGGAGACTGCCGTAAACCAAGTGGGAGTCAATGTGAACACGGCCTCTGAATCACTATTGCAATACGTATCAGGGTTCAGTAAGACGGTAGCCGCCAATGTTGTGAAGCAACGTAATGAGATTGGTAAATTCACATCCCGTAAGCAGCTGAAAACGATACCTAGACTTGGAAGTAAAACATATGAGCAGAGTATTGGCTTCCTGCGTGTCTTGGACGGTGAGGAGCCGCTTGATCGAACGCCGATTCACCCAGAGAGCTATACGGTTACTAAGCAACTATTGAAGCGGCTTGGTGCAGATATGGGGGATATAGGTAGCGATCAGCTGCGAGAGAAGCTTGCTGAGCTTGATAGCAGCCAAGTGGCAGCTGAATTCGGAATTGGTGAACTGACGCTGCAGGACATCATACAGGCGCTGAATCAGCCGGGAAGAGATCCTCGTGACGATTTGTCCCAGCCTTTGTTAAAACAAGATGTGCTGGCAATGGAAGATCTCAAAGAAGGCATGGAACTTCAAGGGACTGTACGGAATGTCGTCGATTTTGGTGTGTTTGTCGATATAGGGGTAAAACAAGATGGGCTTGTCCATATTTCCAAAATGTCGAATAAATTTGTGAAACATCCAATGGATATCGCTTCAGTCGGGGATGTTGTCACTGTCTGGGTCGAGAAAGTCGACGTTGACAAACAGCGAATAGCACTTACAATGGTGAAGTGAATCCAAAGAGAAAACCCCTGACCCCTCTGGGGCGGGGGTTTTAACCTTCATTGGAATGCTGTTTTTGTTTATAAAAGAACCAGCATTGGTTCAACACCTTCAATTGGTTAACATTTTTAGTGAGAAAAGCTTGTGAAAGTTGATTTTTCAACCAATTAGGCATTCTTTTACCTCCTGCAGCCCATGGATGTCGGGAAAAATGAATGTCTGCAGCATCATATGCAGAAGTGATACAGGAGGTGCCACGGCAATGGATGATATAACGATAAATAATTTGCAGCAGAGCGTCGAAGAAATATCGATAGCATGGTTTCGTAAGCCATTTGTTGATACAGCAAGGTATAACAATCGTCTTCGCACGACAGGAGGCAGATACTTGCCAGGGAAACGAATCATTGAAATCAATCCAAAGTATTTGGAAGAACTCGGGCAGGAAGAGACAATCGGGATCATTAAACATGAGCTCTGTCATTATCATCTTCATATTGAAGGAAAGGGGTATGGGCATCGAGATCCGGAATTTCGGGAGCTTTTGCGTCAAACCGATTCCCCGCGCTTTTGCAATATGCTGCCATCAGTAAAAGAAAAGCAGCTGCTATATTATAGATGTACGAAATGCAGTCATATATACAGACGCAAAAGGACAGTGAATACCAGGAAATATGGATGCGGCAAATGCGGAGGGAAGCTGAAGAAGGTTGATAATATGGGGATTTCTAATAGATAGAACAAGAAAAAACAAAAACTTTCACTAAAAGTGTTGACGTGTTCTTGAATACATGATAAATTAATTAAGCCGTCGACGAACGGTGTTGAAAAAAATCACGAAAGTGGTTGACACATAGCGAAAGATGTTGTAATATACATAAGGTCGCTAAGATGTTATAAAGATTTATTCCACAGTAGCTCAGTGGTAGAGCTATCGGCTGTTAACCGATCGGTCGCAGGTTCGAATCCTGCCTGTGGAGCCAGTGGAGAAGTACTCAAGTGGCTGAAGAGGCGCCCCTGCTAAGGGTGTAGGTCGTGTAAGCGGCGCGAGGGTTCAAATCCCTCCTTCTCCGCCATTTCAAAATGGCCCGTTGGTCAAGCGGTTAAGACACCGCCCTTTCACGGCGGTAACACGGGTTCGAATCCCGTACGGGTCATCGTTTTCATAACGAGTCTTCAAGGCTCGGTCCGGTAGTTCAGTTGGTTAGAATGCCTGCCTGTCACGCAGGAGGTCGCGGGTTCGAGTCCCGTCCGGACCGCCATTTATTGGGCTATAGCCAAGCGGTAAGGCAACGGGTTTTGGTCCCGTGATCGTTGGTTCGAATCCAGCTAGCCCAGCTTACTTTTTTGTTGTGAGCCATTAGCTCAGTTGGTAGAGCATCTGACTTTTAATCAGAGGGTCGAAGGTTCGAGTCCTTCATGGCTCATCTGTTTGAAAACAGGATGCGCATAGATCTTCCGATGCTGTGCAACACAGACAGCATTTTTCTTTTGACTTAATGCGGTCGTGGCGGAATGGCAGACGCGCTAGGTTGAGGGCCTAGTGGGTGAATAACCCGTGGAGGTTCAAGTCCTCTCGGCCGCACCAAAAAAAAAGTGTTGACAAGTTTTGAAGCGAATGATACAATATAAAAGTTGTTCTTAATAAGCGCCCGTAGCTCAATTGGATAGAGCGTTTGACTACGGATCAAAAGGTTAGGGGTTCGACTCCTCTCGGGCGCGCCATTATTTCTTCGGGAAGTAGCTCAGCTTGGTAGAGCACTTGGTTTGGGACCAAGGGGTCGCAGGTTCAAATCCTGTCTTCCCGACCAGAAGTTCCATCCTACCGAATCAAACCAATAAAATATGCGGGTGTAGTTTAGTGGTAAAACCTCAGCCTTCCAAGCTGATGTCGAGGGTTCGATTCCCTTCACCCGCTCCATTCATACAATATGATTTATGGGCCTATAGCTCAGCTGGTTAGAGCGCACGCCTGATAAGCGTGAGGTCGGTGGTTCGAGTCCACTTAGGCCCACCATATA
>NZ_JAWVPU010000004.1:0-339750 GCF_046592895.1 Terribacillus saccharophilus | reverse complement strand
GATCATCGCATTGCCAAGCGATGAGAAGAGACTTAGGAAATTTCCTAAGTCTCTTTTTATGTTTTTGCAAGATGTTTGATTGAGACTGAAGAGTGAATGAGCATAAGAATTCTTGAATAGCAATATATCAGCAGTTCACCTTTTCCATTTAGTTTACATGCAAACAATTTCAATCTATAATATTTAATGTAAGCGTTTCACTTCGTTATTTTTAACGGAGTATAGGCTTAAAACAAGTGAGAGATAGAATGTGTGAACGTCTGGAGAACAAAACAATAACAATAACCATCACGGGAGAGGCTGGAGAAATAGGTAAATCTGTTTCCATCTTTTTTTGCAGAATAGCATGCTAAATAGCAATTTGTGATGTGAATGAGGAGAAGTTATCAGAAGTCAAAAGCAATTCGGTCATGGGTCGTTTCGATGAGACATATGATAGATATAACTCGAGTTGTCTATTATTGAGTACAGATGACTGGTTAAACTATCTTTTTGGATAACGGAGTTATAATCAATGCGTTATCAGTACTAACTTTTCTACAGATTCAAATATTAGTGGGGAGGAAAAGTATTTGCAGAAGATAAAAAGGTTTGAAGGCAAAGTTGCTGTTGTGACTGGAGGGGCATCCGGCATCGGTTATGCAATTGTTAAGCAACTAGTTGATGAAGGTGCTAGAGTTGGTGTTGCGGATATAAATGAAGAAAGTCTAAAAGAAATGACGTCTCTATTTAAAGACAGCATTATGACAAGTGTGACAGATGTGACGGACGAACAAGAAATCAAGGCATTCATAAAGGCAACTTACGATACTTTCGGAAGTCTTGACTATGCTTTCAATGTCGCCGGTGCGTCCAAGAGTGCCCCCATTGAGCAAATGACGGAAGAAAATTGGGATTTTACAGTGGATTTATGTCTGAAGAGCGTATTTTTCAGTATGAAGCACGAAATTGAATTCCTAAAGAATCGCGGCGGTGCGATTGTAAATATCGCTTCATTAAATGCCCAGATTCCAAGTTATGGCGGCGGTGCTTATTCGTCAGCAAAAGCAGGTGTTGAAATTCTATCCAAAACAGCAGCACTTGAAACGGCGAAATATAATATTCGAGTGAATGCCATTTTACCTGGCTTAATTACAACTGCACTTACAGAAGGTGTATCACATTCCAAACTACTTGATGCTTATCTTGAAAAAATTCCTATGGATCGTGCCGGAGAACCTGCTGAGATTGCGGCTCCAGCATTATTCTTAGTCAGTAATGAGGCATCTTATATCAATGGAGCAAGTCTCGTTATCGACGGAGCATGGTCCACCACAGGTAATCCAGATATGAGCAGTTATTTTTGATATCAGTCTTAATAAGATACAAGAAAACAGACCTGAATGTTTAGGTCTGTTTTTTGCTGGTTTATGATTTAAATCATGCATCCAACCCTATCGACTGCTTATACTCTGGGGTTCTGACACGCTTTCATTATTTTTAACATGCCGGTTTATCGGATTGAACTATTTTTAGATTGTTTGGACTTACGAATTACTGGAGGCATAAAGTAATTTGATCAAAGCAGTTATCAATAGGCACGGCACATCCAAGAAGATAATTGGTAGTAAGCTAATTGTTCTCACGTCATGATTCTGTATGTATAAGCAGTTCAGTTTGAATCAAGGGTATTAGAGGTTAAAATGATGATTCTATTGGGAAAATAAATGAAACAGAGAATTCATCTGAGTTCCGCTAATATAGAATGAGTTTTTTGGCAGGAACGAAGAAGACTATAGCTTACAAATATATTCAAAGAGGAGTGCTATTCATGCGTGCAGTCATCATCAACGAATATGGCGATAAAAATGTGTTAGTAGAACAAGAAATGCCGAAACCGGAAATAAAACCAAACCAAGTGCTAGTCGAAGTATACGCCACTTCTATCAATCCGATTGATTGGAAACTCCGTGCGGGTTACTTAAAGCAGATGCTTGATTGGTCATTTCCGATCATCCTTGGCTGGGATGTTGCAGGTAAGATAGCTGAAGTTGGAAGTGAAGTGAAGAATTATCAAGTCGGAGATGAGGTTTTCGCGCGGCCGGATACTACCTCTGCAGGCACGTATGCAGAATTTACGGCTGTAGATGAAGAATTGCTTGCGAAAAAGCCGAGTAACCTAACATTTGAAGAAGCTGCCTCCATTCCGTTAGCAGGATTAACAGCTTGGCAATGTCTAGTGGACAACACTAAGGTCAAGCAAGGAGATAAAGTACTCATCCAAGCTGGAGCGGGTGGTGTAGGAAGCATGGCCATTCAAATGGCAAAACATTTGGGTGCCTATGTTGCTACGACAGCTAGTGAGAAAAATGAAGCATATGTAAAAGAACTGGGTGCTGATCAATTCATTAATTACCGCACCCAGCAATTTGAAGACGAATTAAGTGATTATGAAGCAGTCATTGATACAATGGGCGGCAATATCTTAAATAAAAGCTTCCAAGTCTTAAAGCCCGGCGGCAGACTAGTAACGATCGCCGGACAACCTGATGAGAAATTGGCAGAAGAACATCAAGTAACGGCAAGCTCCTACTGGTTGACACCAGATGGTAAACAGTTAGCTGAATTAGGGGATTTATTTGAGAAAGGAATCCTTAAGCCGCAAGTGGGTCATGTGTTTGATTTTTCAGCTGAAGCTTTGCAAGAAGCACATGAATTAAGTGAAACGCATCATGCCAAAGGTAAGATTGTGATTAAAGTTAAATAAGGAAAGACCTTTGTACCCAATAATGATTGATTTATTGTCATTATTGGGTATTTTACTATGCAATCATAGGTGATTTCTTAGTGGACAATGAGTGAAACCTTTTAAAAGTAAATATTATTTTTAAGAAAAGAATATTATGACTACATTTTGCTTATTAGTTAACTTAACAAACATTTATTTGAATACCAGAAAAAAAGATAAATTTTAACAAGAATGCATACTAATAGAATTTGTTTTGCTATAATAATATGCTGTGTAAGAAATTAATTATTTGATAATAGTATAGTGTCTGGACTTTGTGTGCTTGTGGAGCAGAGGGAGTGCTAGAATCATTTTTTAAAGAAACTATTGAGTAGCATCCCGAAGAACAGAGTAAAAACCATAGAAGAAAAGGAAGAAATAGATTATGAAAAAAATAAATTACGTTGTATTTTTACTTCTGCTTACTTTTCTAGCAGCATGTGGATCAAATGATGAAGATGCGAGTGAAGCTAGTAAAGAAGCTAAAGCAGCTGAAGAAACATCTAGTAATGAGGAGAAGGGTGTAGAAGTAGACAAAAATCTACTTAGTGTAGAGGTAACACTTCCTGCTTCTTTATACGAAGGAGAAGAGGCTGAAGAAGTTGTTGCTGAAGCAGAAAAAGACGGTGCAAAAGTAACGCCGAATGAAGATGGGTCCTATACGTTTAAAATGTCCAAATCAGATCATAAAAAGATGATGGATGAAATGAGCACTGAAATTGGCAGCTCTGTTGATGAGTTAGTTACAAGCGGTGATTACACTTCTTTTCAAGATATCCAGTACAATGATGACTTTTCTAAGTTTAAGGTAATCGTTGATAAAGAGGCCTATGAAAACAGTATGGATGCATTTGCATCTTTCAGCCTTGGTATCGCAGGTATGATGTATCAGTTGTTTGATGGTGCGGATCCAGATGAATACTCTGTAACAATCACTATCGAAGATGAAGCTAGCGGTGACGTGCTCGATGAAGTTGTCTATCCAGATGCGATGGAAGACGCGAATACGGAATGAGTTTTAATGTCCAATGAACTTTATTAAAGTTCATTGGACATTTTTATATTTAAGGAGAGTAGCCTGAGGAGGCTGCATTTAATTAATGTCATGATTGTGCATTTCTTAACCCATGGCAAAACACAAGTAAGTTATTTAAAAAGTACCATGATTCGAATAATCATGGTACTTTTCTCATTCATTCATCCAACCCCATCGACTGCTTATACCCCTGCAAATAACTCATCTCCGAAGGACTTCCCATTTCAAAGCTGCTCATGGCACGATCCCAATTTGGGTAGAGTGGCAGAGGGCGAGCGACTGATTCGATTAGGTTATGCTCTTCCTGTGTTAGTTTGATGTCGAAGGAAGCGATGTTTTCTTTCAGTTGTTCTTCATTTCGTGCTGCGATGACGATTGGGCCGACGTTTGGACGGTCTTTGACCCATGTATATGCTATTTGAGGCACAGATGCGTTATGGTTTGCAGCTACTTCTTCGAGTGCGTCAATGACTTGATAGAGTCGTTCTTGATCTTGGACCCAAGGCTCTGACCAGCCTCCGCCTTGACGGGTGTTTTCAGGTGCGGTTTTGTTACGGCCGATTTTTCCGTTCAGGAGACCTTCACCGAGCGGACTCCAGATCATATTGCCGACACCCAGTTCCGTTCCTGCCGGAAGCAGTTCATATTCTGCTTCGCGAGCTTCAGGGGTGTAATAGATTTGCTGTGTGATCGGTGGGATGTATCCTGCTTGCTGCTGTGCGATAGTGTGCGTTTTTGCCAAGGCCCAGCCGCTATAATTGGACACTCCCCAGTAACGGATTTTTCCTTTTCTGATCAGGTTGGTCATCGTTTCGATCGTTTCTTCGACGGGTGTGCGTCCATCCCAGAGGTGGACGAAATACAAATCAAGATAATCCGTACCAAGTCGTTGGAGTGATTGATCGATGCTCGCTTCGATATTGCTGCGGGAGGCCCCGCCAGTGTTCGGTTCATCTCCTAATTTGAAGCCGGTTTTCGAATTGATCAATACTTCATCCCGGCGTCCTTTGATTGCAGCGCCAAGCACACGTTCGGAGTCTCCCTTTGAATAAAGGTTAGCTGTATCAAACATATTGATTCCTGCTTCCAGGGACATGTCGACCATTCTGCGTGCTTCCTCTTCTTTTACATTACCAGTCGCTTCAAAGCCATTCGTACCACTGAACGGGATGGTTCCGAGGATATACTTCGGAACACGCAGACCAGAGTTTCCTAAATTGATGTATTCCATGATGCTCCTCCTTGTATAGCGCAGTTTTAAGCCTTGTACCCGGACGTAAAAGGGATAAAACGTAGGGCAGGGGATATAAGCAAAGAGGCTTAATGTGCAGCTTTATGTTTCTAGCATTAGCCTTTTGTGTAATTGTTTATCCGGTTAAATGGAAAGAAGGGGTAGTCAAATGAATGATGGAAAGGTAGGTAAAATATTCTCCTTTATCTTTGGTGGGATCACACGTGTTATAGGGATATTTGTATTGGTCATTATCCTGTTTGGAGCAGAAATCAGAGTGTTTTTGGAGGATGCATTTACAGATGACGAGCCTCAAGCTTTTTTAGACGATTTCGAAGATGACAGCGAAATTAAGTAAGTATGATGGTGTTTATGGTTAAACAGATAGATCGGTCCAATTTTCCGGCTCGAACCTATTTGTTTTATTGTTTTAGTTCAGGTAAACGGCACAGCCAACAATTAATAAAAAATTGAATTGACTGAAAACTTAAAATATAATATCATTCAAACATGCCTTTATTTGAATATTCACTATTCACTTGCTTAAAAATACATCAAGAAGTTAGGAGACTGTCATGTCACAATTGCTTGCATTAGTCATACTTACCCTTATTTTGTTCATTGGGGATTTGGTCGCGGTTCGAACGAAGGCTTGGGTGCCGTCTGTATTTGTTTGTGCCATATTATTTCTTGTAGGTTATTGGACGTTCTTCCCTGCAGATATTGTGTCGGTAGCTGGCGTTCCTCCAGTTGTGGCAACGATGATGATGTATCTGTTGATCACCAATATGGGGACGTTGCTGTCGCTTAAAGAATTGAAAGCACAGTGGAAAACGATTGTGATTGCGCTATCTGGTATCGTGGGAATCGTTGTGTTGCTGTTGTCAGTTGGAACACTGCTGTTCGGTTTTGAAACAATGGTTGTGGCAGTTCCGCCGTTGGTCGGTGGAGTCGTTTCTGCCTTGATCATGTCTGATGCGGCCAGTGCAGCAGGACTTTCCTCGTTAGCTGTGTTTGCCATCGTCATTTATGTGATGCAGGGGTTTGCCGGTTACCCGATTACAGCTTTCGTACTGAAGAAGGAGGGAAAGCGACTGCTGAAGCTGCATCGTAATGGAGAGCTTCAAGTGGGTGCAACGGATAAAGCAAAAGAGGAAATAGCAGCTACTGCGGAAGCAGCACCATCCAAATGGAAATTGCCTGAGAAATATAATACTGATTTCCTGAAATTCTTCAAGCTGGCACTGGTTTCGTATGCCGCCTACCTCGTATCCACGCTAGTGGCACCATTATTCGAGGTTAGCCCATTCGTGCTTTGTCTATTATTCGGTGTCATCGCATCCAGTGTCGGTTTCCTTGAAAAGCAGGCATTACAAAAAGCCAATGGATTTGGAATTGCCATATTGGTTTTGATGCTTTTCATCTTCGACGGGTTGAATCAGGCTACACCAAGCATGATGCTTCAGATATTGTATCCACTGGTAGGAACCATCATCCTTGGGGTGATTGGAATGTATATCTTCTCCTTCATTGCAGGTAAGCTTTTAGGAGTAAGCAAAAATATGGCGTTTGCGGTTTCTTTGACAGCTCTTTACGGTTTTCCGGCAGATTACATCATCACGAATGAAGTGATCAAGTCCTTGACCGAAGATGAAAAAGAAAGAGAAGTATTAACAAGCCGGATGCTGCCGCCGATGCTTGTCGGGGGCTTTATCACCGTAACGATCGTGTCAGTCATCTTAGCAGGAATCTTCGTTGGTTTCTTGTAATAGGGAGAGAGTAACTTGAGCTTAAAAGAGCGAATTGAACAGCATATTGGGACATTGGAACAATTTACGGCAACTCCTGGATGTGGGACAACGCGTCTCACTTACAGCCAGGAAGACTTGCAAGCCCGTAACTACATTAAGGAACAAATGAAATCATCGGGTTTGACTGTCACTGAAGATGGCTTCGGGAATATCTTCGGGAAACTAGAAGGTACTCTGCCAGATGCACCTAGTGTCATGATCGGTTCTCATTTCGACTCGGTACCGAATGGAGGAGCTTATGACGGACCTGCTGGAGTAGTGGCGGCACTTGAAGTCGCCAATATTTTTCAAAAGCAAGGTTTAAAACCGAAGTACCCGCTCGAAATCGTAGCGTTGGTGGAGGAAGAAGGTTCTCGTTTTGGCGGAGGCCTGATGGGTTCCAGAGGAATTACTGGAGTTTTGACTGATACAGATTTTACTAGCTTGAAAGATAAGGATGGTATTTCTACGGTAGAAGCGATGCAGAAGATCGGCTTGGATCCGTCGCTTCCCAAAGGAAGAAATGCTGAAACGATAAAGGCTTTTCTTGAATTGCATATTGAGCAAGGACCTATCTTGGAGGAAAAGGACATTCCCATCGGTATTGTAGATAGCATCGTTGGGTTGGCGCAATATGAAGTAACGGTGAAAGGGCAGGCTGGCCATGCCGGGACTACACCGATGAATCGGCGGGCCGACGCGTTGGTAGCAGCAGCCAATATCATCAGTCAGCTCCCGGAACTAGCTGTAAAGGAAGGGGACGGCACGGTGCTCACTGTTGGCCGATTGCATACTTATCCAAATGGAGCGAATGTGATACCTGATAAAGTGGTTTTTACGGTTGATTTGCGTTCGGGAAAAGAGGAGCATGTGCAAAACGTGATCAGTAAGATGAAAGCATGCATCGATGCATCTCAAACAGCTGGAATCGAAATAGTCGCACAAGAGCAATTGTATATCCAGCCAAAATCATTGAATGAAAACATCCGCACACTTCTTGAAAAGAAAAGCAAGGAAACGAATGCAGCATACTGCTCCATCAATAGCGGAGCAGGACATGATAGCATGATCTTTTCCGACGTTACGGACGTTGGTATGCTGTTCATACCAAGCAGGGCAGGACTTAGTCACTGTCCCGAAGAATGGTCGGACTCAAGGCATATAGCAAAAGCGACAGAGATATTTTTTGAAGCGGCAAAACAATTAACGGAGACGGAATAGTCCATCATGTGGAAGAGCCAGGCACCATCTTTATATTGGTGGTATCTGGCTCTTTTTCTGTGTGCTTAATGCACTGCTATAGTTGTGCCATTTATATCCTGAAGCAATTTGCTATATTGCATCGGTGTCATGCTCATGTATTTTTTGAACTCTTTATAAACATGGGCTTTATCATAAAAAATTTGCTGATCAAGGATTTCCTTGAATGCATATTGCTCATTCATCAATAGATGGATGGTGTACTGAAGTCTGACAATCTGACAAAATTGTTTTGGGGAAAATCCGATATATTCTTCAAATTTCTTTCGTACATAACGATCGGAATAACCAGTGAGTTCAGCGAGCTGGTTTACGGAAATAAGCCCTTTGGAGCTATGGATCTGATGAATGCAGTATCTGATGAGGTTGTCATGGTTGCCAAAAGGATTGTCAGTCGACTCGAAGGCAGCTAAAAACCATGCTGCTCTGTCACTTAATGAAGAGAGGGAATGAAGCTCATCGAAAGAAACAAGACCAGGACTGCACGCATCTTCCAGTGGAAGGACTTTGTGTTGAATCAATTCTTTGATCGTACAAGTGAACTTCAATATATGTTGATCAGCTGTAAGTCTGACGCAGAAATATTCCGTGTTGCTTTCAAACACTTCCAACCGTCTTTGAGTCGGACTGGCCGCAACCATGACGGAAGGAGCGGCAGATGACAGATTGAATAATATATCGATGCAACCGTCAGGAATGACAGGCAGCGAAGTTATTTCTTCATGGGCCGTCTTGAATTGATAAAACAACGATACACCTGTCTCTGACATCTGGTTAGTTTGCATTTCATGATAGCTGCTGCTGTTCATACTCATTTCGGGCTGCGTTGGTTTGAATGGTATTTGCATAACGACACTCCTTCCTAATAAAGATCTTAGATAAATAGTAAAAGTGTGCGGTGCTGCTGTCACTTTGTTTGTTACCATATTTGACGAACAAAATGAGTTTGTTCCGATTTTTATACTGTAAATTAACAGATTATTCTTTATATTTAACGTAGATTGAAGGAGGGGTAATCATGCAAACAAAAAAAGCAGTATCCATCAGCCATCCACTGGAGCCTTTAACTGGAGAAGAAATAGAAAAAGCGGTTCAGATAATAAAAGAGGAAAAACAGCTTGGCGATAAAGTGCGATTCGCTACAGTGGTTTTACACGAGCCGGAGAAATCTTTTGTCATCAATTTTCAGCCAGGACAGGAATTCAGCCGGGAAGCTTTTGTGATTCTGTTGGATAACGAATCAGAGAAAACATATGAAGCAGTTGTATCCATAACCGATGAGCAAGTGCAGTCATGGGAATATATTGCGGATGTACAGCCGGGAATCATGCTCGATGAATTCGATGAGGTCGAAAACATTGTCAGGGCTTATCCGGAATTTCAGGAGGCACTCTTGAAAAGAGGGATCACTGACCCCGATTTAGTGATGGTCGACCCGTGGTCAGCGGGTAACTTTGGCATCAAAGAAGATGAAGGAATCCGATTGGCGCGCACCATTTGCTGGGTGAGAAAATTCCCGCTTGATAATGGCTACGCTTATCCATTGACCGGGATAGTCGTTTTCGTCGATCTCAACAAGATGAAGGTGCACCGATTCGAGGACCACGGTATCAGGACAATACCGCAAACAGATGCCAATTATTCACCTGAAACATCTGACAGCATTGTTCCACGGACGGATCTGAAGCCATTGGATATTGTGCAGCCAGAAGGGCCGAGCTTTGCTATCGATGGGCATTTCATCAAATGGCAGAAATGGAATATTCGTTTCGGCTTTACACCGAGAGAGGGTCTTGTGCTTTACAACGTAGGATATGAAGACAAAGGGAAAGTTCGCCCGATTCTTTATCGTGCATCTTTATCTGAAATGGTCGTGCCATACGCGGACGGCAGTTTTGCGCATAATACCCAAAACGCTTTTGATGCAGGGGAATATGGGATGGGGCAGCTGGCGAATTCCTTGGAGCTCGGTTGTGACTGCCTTGGTGAAATTCGCTACTTTGACGCGGTGCTTGCTGACAGCAAAGGCAATGCAAGAACGATAAAGAATGCCGTTTGCCTGCATGAAGAAGATTACGGAATTGCGTGGAAGCATACAGACTGGCGAACGAACCAAGTTGAAGTGCGCCGTTCAAGGCGTTTGGTTCTTTCTTTCTTCTGTACAGTCGGCAACTATGATTACGGTTTTTATTGGAGTTTCTATCAAGATGGAACGATTGAAATGGAAGTGAAGCTTACAGGAATGCTGAACACAGGAACATTTGATGAATCGGGGAAATCAAAATATGGAACGGAAATCGCACCGCAATTGAATGCATCACATCATCAGCATTTCTTTAATTTCCGTTTGGATACGATGCTTGACGGCATGCAAAATTCCGTAGTGGAAACACATACCGAAGCAGAAGAAGAAGGTGAGGATAATCCGCATAACAATGGATTCTACACCGTATCAAAAACATTTAAAACCGAACAGGAAGCACAGCGTATCATGGATATCCCGACACAAAGGACTTGGAAGATAGTCAATCCCAACTCCCTGAACGCAGTTGGCACACCAGTCGGTTATAAAATAATGCCGGGGGAAAACTGCTTGCCGTTTGCAACCAAGAAGTCGAGCGTGATCAAGCGGGCTGATTTCCTCAATAATCATTTGATGGTGACACAATACGATCCAAAAGAAAAGTATGCTTCCGGCGATTATCCGAATCAGCATCCTGGCGGAGAAGGCTTGACGAAGTATGCAGAAGCTGACCGTAATATAGAGAACGAAGATTTGGTCGTGTGGTATACCATGGGTCATCATCACATAACCAGACCAGAGGACTGGCCGGTGATGCCGACAGCATATATCAATTTCCAGCTGAAACCTGTAGGATTTTTCGATAGAAACCCGGCATTGGATCTGCCTAGACCGGCATCCAAATCGAGCAGCTGCCATACGAAGACGGGCGGCAGCTGTCATTAAGAACCTAACAGGGGAAATGGAGAAGGATGCCATTTCCCCTGTCATTCATTGGAGGTGCTTTGCATGCTGCTTGCTACACTTATCACCGTAATCGTATTCAGTCTTTATTTTTATTTCACGATTCATTCGGCGAATGCCGATGCGATAAAATCACTTGGCAAATGTGTACCGATGGTGTTGGGGATGACCAGCAGTGTGACAGTCGGGTTGGTAATAGGTGTATGGATAGCCGATTTCTTTGCGATTGCAACGATAGTTTCCATCATTCTCTCATGCTGTTTATCCTTGCTTTTTGTGAAGAGATTCGGCATGAACGGTATGATCGAAGCGCTAGCTGCTAGTTTCATGGGCGCAATGATGGGAGCGATGATGGGTGTGATGCTTACGTCGCAAGTTGAAATGATCATTGCGTTGATAGCGTTCAATGTATTTTTCATGACTAGTGTATACGTTGTCATTGCTTTATTGCATAAAGCAGCAGGTAAGAAAATGCAGTGGTTCATCAGGAGTAAAGAGTTCTATGTCTTGACGGTATTATGTGTCAGTCTGATCAGTGGCATGGGGATCTTTCAATTTACGATTGCGAATGATAATCCCGATAGAGCTGATGTGGATCAGCAAGGTTATGAGCATTCGCATTAAAAGAAGCATTGTATGGAAATGGGCAGATGATTAAAGGGAGATAAGGAAAATGCAAAATAAAAAAGTGGGATTATGGACCGCAATAGCTTCTGCGGTCGGAATTGTAGTCGCATCATCTGCAATTGTTTCACTCGGACAGGGATTCGGCCTTGCTGGACATGGATTCATCATTGCTATGGCAGCAGCTATGATATTGAATATTTTGGTTGCATTTTCATTTGCCGAACTCTCCGGAATGATGCCAAAAGGTGGCAGTATGGTCAATTATACACTTCCTGCGCTGGGTCCCTTGGTTGGAATGATTTCTGTTCTTAGCGGTTATGTACTGGTAAATATGTTTGCTGGAAGCGCAGAGGCATATATAGCTGGTGTGGTTGTCCGGGACGTTTTTGTACCTTCCATGTCCCCTGTACTCATTTCTGCACTGCTTGTCATCACTTTAGTACTGGTGAATATACGAGGTGTAGAGCTTTTTGGCAAAGTGCAAATCGCTTTAACAGCATCCATGATTTTATCGATGGTCATGGTAGGCATAATCGGTTTGACGGGGTTAGGCAGTGGGGAACCACTTGAGACGAGCTTTGAGTTCAACACAATGGGATGGGGAATATTCAGTTTAACCGCAATGGCGTTCTGGCTATTTGTAGGGATAGAATTCGTGACACCAATGACCGAGGAGTTAAGAAAGCCAAAGCTATATATTCCTTTATCGATGATTGCAGGATTATTCATTATATTGATTGCTGATGTTATATTCGGGAATGCAGCTATCAGATATGTACCTTCTGATGTGTTAGCTAATTCAGATTCCCCCCACATGGAAACAGCTTCGGCCATACTAGGTAGAACAGGTCAAATCTGGATGGGAATCGTTACGCTCTTAGCAACTTCCAGCACATTGAATGCGTTGTTATACGCAATTCCCAAAATGCTGTATGCCATGGCACAGCAAGGACAGCTCCCAGGGTTATTTGGAAAAGTCAATAAATGGGGAACGCCGTGGGTCTCGACGGCTTTTATGGGAGCATTGCTTTTAGTATTTAACGTAACACAGGTAACGGCAACAGAATCGATTACAACATTTATATTGGCAGGATCCTTTTGCTGGTGTATCACCTATATCATTGCGCATATGAATGTGATTGTACTGCGTTACAAGTACCCATCTATTAAACGATCTTTTAAATCACCGCTAGGCATCACTTTTCAAATAGCCGGCATCATAGGGATGATTTATTTGTTGTTGAATATCCATCCCGATCCGACGACAAAATTGCAAGTTTATAAGCTGGCGCTTGCCTTTTTAGCCTTCGTCATCGTTTTTTCAATTCTTTGGCTGAGAATAAAACAAAAAAGAAATTTATTTCAAACTGTACCATTAAATCAACATTCCACGGAAGAGACTACCAAAGATAGAATCAGCTAAAAGAAATATATTAGATTATTGGATGCTTCTACTGGATTATCATTCTGGGGAAGCTTTTTTTTATGATTTAAAAAAGCGAATTCCTGAGACCAATATACAAGGTTCACTTTCCTAAACTCAAAAATTATTAAAAATATGTAACTTTTCACAATATTTTAATGATAAATTAATAGTATGATTCTACAATTAAGTAGAAGAGTCGACAAGCGCTGCATGTTGGACTGGTACATATATTGTCGGAGATTCACTATACATTTGGGGGTATCCATTTATGAAGGGTAAGAAAAATTTGAAGTTATCACTAAGCGTTGCTGCAACCATTACTTTGCTATCATCCTTTGCTTTACCGAATAATACATATGCCGCGGCTGAAAATGAGGAAAATTTTTCTCTGACAATCATGCATATGAATGATACTCATGCGCATGTGGAGCCTTTGCCTAATATGATTACAGCAATAAAAGAAGTCCGTGCTCAAAATCCTGATGCCTTGTTGTTCAACGCAGGGGATGTTTTTTCCGGTACATTATATTTCAATCAATTCCGGGGGCAAGCAGATTTAGCTCTTCTGAACATGATGGATATCGATGCCATGACGTTTGGAAATCACGAGTTCGATTTGGGTTCCAGTGAAAATGGTCACAAGTCACTCTCTGAGTTCATCAGTGGAGCTAATTTCCCGTTCATTTCCGCCAACGTCGATTTTTCAGGTGATACTTATGTTGGAAACAAAGTGAACAATACTTTCACAGAAGACGCGCTGGACAGCACTATATATGATGGTATGGTGAAAGACGTGAATGGGGAGAAAGTTGGTATTTTTGGTCTGACTACAGAGGAAACTTTGGAAACCTCCAGTCCGGTCAATGCGAAGATTTCGAATTACGCTGCAGAAGCAGAGCGGGCTGTAACAGCTTTTGAGGACATGGGAGTAGATAAGATTGTCGCGCTGACACATATTGGCTACGACAGTAACCCTGCGGTGGGGAATGATTTGATGCTGGCCGAGCAAGTAGATGGCATCGATGTTATTGTCGGAGGTCATTCCCATACCAAACTGGATCAGCCTACGGTAGTCAATACGGATGAAAACGGCGCTGCAAAAGATCCTACCGTGATCGTGCAGGCCTATCAATATGCTGAAAACCTTGGGAAATTGGATGTGGAATTCAATGACCAAGGACAAGTTACAGGCTATGAAGGGCAGTTGATCGATGTCACAGCGAAGCCGGCTGATGCCGAAGCGGCACAAGCACTTGCTGCTTACAAGAGTGAAGTGGATCAAGTATCGAACGAGGAAATAGGTGCCGAGGCATTGAAACCTCTTACCAATCCAAGACTGTCTGATAGTGACGTAAGTGTGCGGGCTGACGAAACAGAGCTGGGCAACTTGATCACCGATAGCATGCTTGTTAAAGCACAAGAAAAAAATCCTAACGTCTCCATTGCTATGCAAAATGGCGGCGGTATCCGTTCAGCGATCGATCAAGGCCCGATCACTGTCGGTGAAGTGATTGCTGTGATGCCTTTTGGCAATGACCCTGCTGTCGTACAGCTGAGCGGTGATGAAATTAAGCAGATCCTGGAATACAGCGTTCGCCTTGCTCCGGAAGAAAGCGGCGGTTTCCTGCAAATTTCCGGTATGAAGTTTGCCTACGACAGCACAAAGGAAGCAGGTTCCCGTGTCGTGAGCATGCAAGTCAAAAATGGGGATGCGTATACGGATATCCAGCCGGATCAAATGTATTCTGTCACAACAAATAACTTCACTGCAAAAGGCGGGGATGGTTATGATGTGTTTGCGCAAGCATATGCAGAAGGACGCGTACAGGATCTAGGCGAGATCGATTGGGAGCAGTTCCGTGATTATATGGTGGAAGATTTAGGTGGTAAAGTTGACCCTGTGATCGAGGGACGTATAACAGATTTGGAAGGCAAGGCGCCAGTGGAGGAAGAACCACCTGTTGATGTGCCGAATGAGGAAACACCAGTAGACCCAGATCCAAATGAAGAAACACCTGATCCAAATGAACAGCCACCTGTGACTCCGGATCCGAACGAAGAAACACCAGATCCGAATGACGACGGCAAGAATGACGAAGAGAACCTTGGAGAAAAGCCACAGGAAGATCCTAAAAACGACAACGGAGATGACAATACACCAGGGGGCGATGGTAACAACAAGCAAGACGATAATGACAGCACACCACCGCCGAGCAGTCAAAATAACAGTGGTAATGGCAGTGGCGGCAATATCGTAAAAGTGTCTGACGACAACACTAAACCAATCAGCAGCGGAAGCAAACTGCCGAATACAGCAACAAATATGTACACGTATATGGTGGCCGGTGCAGCATTGCTTGCAGCTGGTGTGATCACCTTCATCTTCAGAAGAAAAAAAGCAAAAGCTTAACCCTATACAAATAAGGATGCTGCATCATGATGCAGCATCCTTATTTCCCTTAGAGCTGTTCCGCTTCTTCTTCTCTATTCACTTTGTTCACCAAGTTTTCTTCTGCCATCTTGAAGCCTTCGATGACTGTATCTTCTTCCACTTCAATCATGATGCAGCGCTTATTGTTGAATACAACTTGGCGCACATATCGCAAATCTTCCGGACTGATTGCGATATTGGCAACTTTTGTTTTGATTTTTATCGATTTGGAATTATATTTCGGCAGTACACTGGTAGCTTTCATTTCGTATTTTTCATCATCGATGACTTTTTGATAAGCGGTTTCCACTTTTTCAGGCGTCACATCTTCTACACCGCTCATCGTCAGGACGCGTTGGATATCCTGTCGATCAAGCTTAGGTGCTTCATCTTCTTCATTTTCTTCCACCACGCGATTGATTTCCTCATACACACTGGCAAGAGCAGCGGTATTCAGCTGATCACCTGTGATATCTTTGACGATTTCTTCAAAGACACTTTTATCATCCCGCGCTGTCATCGTTTCCTCGGCATTCAATACATCCTCGATAAAAGCTGTGTCCGGTTCAAAAGCTTTCGCAGTGGAGTAGAGCACATGATTCACATCAGCCGCACTATCGTTGAAGCATGGGAACAAAAATCCTGATAATGGAGCCTGCAAATTGATGACGGGATTCACGGTGATGTTATATTTGAATTCTCTTTCCACATAATCAAATTCCAATTCTTTCTTAGGCTCTTGCGTCTTATTGATGCTGCAAAGCAAGAATTGGTGGGAATACATTGTGTCGTTGGCACTTTCTTCCGCATCATCACTTTGACGTCTTTGCGGTTTGAAATATTCTGCTTTGATGAAACTGATGACCACATCATGCTCGTATTGTCTGTCTTCCAGCATCTTTGCTACAAGCTTCAGCATATCATTCGTCCACTCTTCCACATCATTCGTGAGTAAACCGCGATGCAGGATGAATTGACTGCTATCTTCCACATCACGCTTGAATTTCAGCTCAAAAAGCTTTTCATCTGGCTGACCAGCAAGTACTTTCTTGAAGTTGCCAAGGAACAGCTCCTGCTGATCTTCATCCAGCATGCCGAATGGCATGCTTTCGTGATGATAGATATCACTGGATTCTTTCATGATATAGACGTTGAAGATATTCGAGATTTTAAGCTTGTCATTACCTTTTTTAAATTGCCTGCGAATCGTGGCGATATCTTTTTTATTCATATTTTTTCCCGTTCCTTATTGATAGAGTGAAATGCACGTTCACTTATTTTAACATAGAGATTGATTGCGAAACGGCACTTTTTATGTAGGGTTTTGAAATGTATTGAAATCAGTTAAGCTTCATTCACTCTTGTGAATGAAGTAGCAGTCTAGCTTTCTGCTATCTTCTTATCATATGTAAAAGCAGTGAGCTGACTTGATAGTTTATCAAGTGCTGCAGATTCTTTTGCAATGATTTCACATCCGCGGTCGTCATAGATAAAGAAGATAATGTCCTTGCTTTTGTTGATAAAGAATACGTCTGGATAGCCGACATTCTTTTTGAACCTTGGTTTCAAAGAAGGGAAGTCCTCATTGCATGCAGCTTTCAACAAAGCAGGAATCCGGATATCTGTCGACTTGCACAGCAGGGAAAGCTGCAGATATTCGAAAAGCCCTTGTTCTTCTTCAGAAGTATCAAAAGGATAGGGATGGGTCTGACCTTGTATTTTATATAATAGCTTTTTATTGCGCACATAATGATTGAATATCTGTGTTTTCGCCGCTTTTGCGTTTTTTACTTTATACAAATTGGCAGCAAGATAAAGCTCGTCCTCAGCGTCAAAAAGAGTGTTGAAAATCGTCAGCGTTTGCTGATATACAAGATGGAAATAGTCCATATTGAGTTCGTAATCATCTAGTGATGGAGAGAGGTCTTCTCCAAGTTCTATATGAATGCCAGTATGCCACTGACCGTAAATGCTCGGCACTAGCTCAAGGCCAGGGAAGGATTTTTTTAGATAGTCTTTTACATGCATGGTTGTTCCTCCTTACTTCCAGGGTAACTATATTGTAATAGATTTGGCTCTATCTAGGTAAGAAACTAACTGACCATCTATGTTTTCAGACTTATCAGCCTAGTTTGTGCAATTCTCAAATCGTTCTGTTAAGCTGAAGGAAGAAAGACACTTTTGCTAGTACAAGAGGAGGATCACCGATGAAGAAGATCATTAATCGTCCAGAAGATGTTGTCTTGGAGATGTGTCACGGATTGGTTTTGGCTCACCCGGAACTACAATTATTGAAAAAGTATAAAGTGATCAAGCGGAAGCAGCTGCAAACGGACAAGGTCACCTTGATCAGCGGAGGAGGCAGCGGGCATGAGCCTTCGCATGCAGGGTTTGTCGGGGAAGGTATGCTGGATGCAGCGGTGTGCGGGGATATGTTTGCATCTCCTTCCCAAATCCAGGTGTATCAAGCAATCAAGGAAACAACAGGCAAGAAAGGTACACTGCTGATCATCAAGAATTACAGCGGCGATATCATGAACTTCAAAAATGCTGCTCATTTGGCTAAAGAAGATGGGCTGGAAGTGGATTATGTGAAGGTGGATGATGATATTGCGGTAGAAGACAGCTTGTATACCGTCGGCAGACGCGGGGTTGCCGGAGTCGTGCTTGTACATAAGGTCGCCGGAGCGGCAGCAGCTGCGGGCTGTGACTTACAGCAGGTGAAGGCAGTAGCGGAGAAAGCTGTCTCCCGGACGCGCAGCATCGGTGTTGCTTTGACATCGTGCACCTTGCCAGGTGGGGAACCGACTTTTAAGCTCACGGAGGACGAAATGGAGTATGGCGTCGGAATCCATGGTGAGCCTGGTATTAGACGGGAAAAAGTCCTTTCAGCTGACGAACTGGCCAAACAAATGGTCGAAGATCTGCTGAAGGAAGGGCAGCCTGACGAGGACGCAGCTCTGCTGATCAACGGATTTGGCGGCACACCATTGCAGGAATTGTATTTGTTCAATCAATCAGTCGGTCGTGAACTAGCTGCACGGAATATCAAGATAAACCGTATATTCGTCGGCAATTATATGACAAGCATTGATATGGCAGGTGTGTCAGTGACGATCATGTCACTTGATGATGAGCTGCGTACACTGCTTTCCAGTAAATCGGATACACCAGCTTTCAAGATTGACGGACCTGTGGAACAGCCTGACTTTGAAGAGTGGGAAGAGTCGGCACAGGAGTCGAATGTTTCCTATGAAGTGGAAACAGACAGCTCTTATGCACAAGTGAAGGATGACGCTATCAAACTTGAAAATATTATCTATTTGGTTGATAGAATGAGTGAAATCATCATCGAAAATGAAGCAGCTTTCAATAAGCTGGATACGTATGCTGGAGACGGGGATTTTGGCAATAGTGTCGCAAAAGGCTTCCGTCAGTTGAAACGGGAATGGAAACATATACTGGGTCAGGATGATTTGACGATTGCCAGCTTCTTTGATGCTTCTTCCATGGTGATCATGGAACATTGCGGCGGTGCATCAGGTCCTATATGGGGCGGTGCGTTCCGGGCGGCAGGCAAAGCAGCCGAAGGAAAGCAAGAGCTATCCGTAACTGAATTCGGAGAGCTTCTGCAGCATGTCGTTTCTGCCATCCAGGACATTGGTGAACGTTCCTTCGGTCGCGGAGCCGAAGTTGGGGATAAGACATTGATCGATGCACTTGCCCCATGTGCAGACAGCTGGCAGCAGAGTGCCGCAGCAGGTGAAGATATGAAGAGCAGCTTCCAAAAAGGCGCAGAAGCTGCAGTGGAAGGTGCCGAGAAGACAAAGGATATCGTTGCCCGAATGGGACGTGCGGGGACTGTCGGAGAGCGAAGTTTAGGCTACCCGGATGCAGGGGCACATGCTTTGGGAGTTATATTTACCAAGTTGGCAGATAGCTTGAAGTAAAAGACAAATGAGTTGGTGGGCTGTAGAGAAATCTACAGCCACTTTCCAATGGATCAAAAAAACAATGTCATTAGTAGAAGACCATGTATAGGTACGTGTCGTGAGTGTATGACAAAGAAGGAGGAGTCAATATAATGACGAATCAACTAACAGACAGTCTTTGCCTCTCTCGTCCGATAATACAAGCCCCCATGGCAGGAGGCATAACAACAGCGGAATTAGTAATTTCTGTATCGGAAGCGGGTGCCTTGGGAATGATTGGTGCCGGATATCTGGATGCGGAAAGCACTCGACATCAAATTCGGGAGGTGAAAGCTGGGACCCGCAAACCTTTTGGGGTCAACTTGTTTGTTCCTGCACCTTTTACAATAGAAGAAGATTCGATGAAGAGAGCGCAGCAAGCACTCGAGCCCTTTCAAGTGAAGCTTGGTGCAAAAAATACTGCGGATTTCTTTGTTTCTTATGAACAAGCTTTAGCGGTTTTTTATGAACAGGTTAATGTCATAATCGAAGAAGAAGTACCGGTCTGCTCTTTCACTTTCGGAATTCCTTCTCGTGAGGTGATTCTCTCATTAAAACAAAATGGTACATATACAATCGGTACGGCAACCACATTGGCAGAAGCACAAGCAGTTGAAGCATCCGGCATGGACGCGGTCGTCATGCAAGGAAGCGAAGCCGGCGGTCACCGCGGGAATTTTTTGGCGGATGTTGAAAGCAGTATGATTGGGTTGATGGCATTGATACCACAAACCGTCGATCAAGTATCGATCCCGGTCATCGCTGCTGGAGGCATAATGGACCGCCGTGGCGTGCAGGCGGCCATATGTTTAGGAGCTCAAGCAGCACAACTCGGTACGGCATTTCTGACTTGTAAAGAAAGTGGCGCCAATGACATACATAAACAAGCTGTCCTGGAGCGACAGCAAGAGGACAAGACAACATTGACACGAGCATTTTCCGGCAAGGCGGCCAGAGGGATCGAGAATGACTTTATCCGGGACATGCGAAAGATGGAGCAGGAACTTCCGCAATTCCCTATTCAAAATGCATTGACCAAACCCATCCGTTCCGCAGCCGCACAGAACAATGATAGAGAAGCTATGGCCTTATGGTGCGGCCAAAACCCAAATGCAGCAGAGCCTATCACTGTTCGGGAACTGATGCATAAACTAGTAGACGAAGCATAAAAAGAAAACGGGATGATAGGTGATAGTCTTGGAAAAATGGTTGGAATGGGCAAGAAGGATACAGGCAATCTCCCAGGCGGGGCTGCATTTCTCCAAAGACGTGTTCGACCGGGAGAGATACGAAGAACTGCAGCAGCTCAGCTCGGAAATCATCGCAAACTACTCCGAGCAGTCAGCGGAAACAGTGAAAGGAACATTGGTTGCGCAAAAGGGATATCCTACACCAAAGCTGGATGTACGCGGTGTCGTTTTCCAGGATGGAAAGCTGCTTCTGGTGAAAGAAAAGATGGATAATCGCTGGTCGCTGCCGGGCGGATTTTGTGAGGTTGGACTGTCGGCAAGTGAGAATGCCGTGAAGGAAATCAAGGAAGAATCAGGCTATGATGTTGTTCCAAAGAAACTTTTAGCGGTGCTGGATTCGGATAAGCACACCGATAAACCGCAAATGTTCCACTACTACAAAATCTTCCTGCAATGCGACATCGTCGGCGGAGGAGCACAAGAAAGCGTGGAGACGAGTGAAATCGGCTTTTTTGGTGAAACAGAGCTGCCGCCTCTGTCGCTGAGAAGGAATACGGAGGCACAGATACGGTTGCTATTTGAATACCTGCGCAATCCTGAAAAACAAAGTGTATTTGATTAAACTCTTTTCGTTATGTAAGCTGCATTACATGCAAAAAAGCAGAAATCTTAATGGTTTCTGCTTTTTTGCTTTCCATATTCCTTACTTGTTTGGTTCAGTGGTATCCATTCCGAAATACTTCTCGGATAATTCCTTCAGGGTACCGTCTTCTTTTAGCTTCTTTAGTTGTTCATCTACTTTATCTTTTAACTCTTCATCGTCTTTTTGGAAGGGGAATGCTGTCGGTTCTTCTGCGATTGGATCACCTACGAACTTGATTTTCAATCCTCTATTGTTCATCTCTGCGGAAAGGACGGAGCCGGAGTTCACATAGCCTGCTATTCGACCCAACTCCACATCGTTCATTGCACCTTCTCGGTTTTCATATGTTTTAATGTTAAATTGACCGTCTGAGTCAAACTCTTCCAGTTTTTCTGTGTGATTCGATCCAAGTACACCTGCAACATCTTTTCCGGCAAGATCATCGATTGCTTGGATATCATCATTATCTGCAGAAGTGACGATTTGAGTGCCGATATAAGAATATGGTTCGGAAAAAGCGTATTTTTCTTGTCTTTCATCTGTGATTGCCACAGCATTGGCGATTGTATCGATTCTTCCTGATTCCAATTGCCCGATAAGTCCGGAAAAGTCAGTTGTTGTCCACTCTACTTTATACCCCATGTTTTCTGCGATTTTTTCAATTAGTTCTACATCATACCCGACAAGTTTGCCGTCTTCTTGATAGGAGTTCGGATAACTTTGACCGGTAGCACCAACGTATAATGTTTTTTCGTCGCTTGATGATGTGCTGCTGCCAGAGCAAGCGGATAGAACGAATAAAATTCCTAATAACAGAAACGAGATAGTTTTTTTCATGATCATGACCTCACTTTTCTTTTAATAAATCTATCAGTGGTGCTGTGTATTCGGCTTTTTGAATGCAATCAACCAATGTCTGCAAAGGTATACTGCAAGGTACATGCTGAGCTAATTTATCGTGCAATCTTTCCACTGACAATGGATTGGCTGAAGAGCCTTCGGGAGCATCACATCTAGCTGTATAAACTTCTCCGTGTTTAGTCTCAACCTCGACAATAGTGAAGCGTCCTTTTGGAACAGCATGGGGTGCAGGACGAATAGACTTGCTGTAAACACGCTGCATCTTACGCATCAATTCCTTGATTTTCTTGCTTGGTTCCCTTGCATCAAAATGATGTGCTGTTATTTTTCCTTCTGTAAGAATTATGGCGCATACATACTCTGCGCTGAAACGTCCTTCTTCACCTGTTTTCGGGTGAGTGGAGATGAGTGCGGCGTCCCCGCCTGTGGGGAAAACAATGTTAACCGCTGCGATATCATCAAGAGAAATGGAATGATTTTGCCGAAGCTTCTTGGCTGCATCAATAGTATGATAAGCTGCTGAACAGCAAGGGTATATCTTGAACCATAACCCTGGTGAGACAATCGACCACTCAAGCCCCCATCCGACTGCTAAATCCTCAGGAACTTTTTTATTTTCGCTATAGACAGAGTAGAAATTCTCAAGCATCGTGCTGCTGCCGCTTATTGCTCCCGATTCAGCGATTTTAGTGGCTAACAATCCATTTCGTGCAGCAAGTCCCGCGTGTAATGGCTTTACTTCTGTTCCGAATTGTCCGCGGAGTCCGCTTGATTGAGTGGCAGCAATACCAAGAGCTACAGCAAACTTTTCCTGCGGCAGTTGAAGAGCGAAGGAGGTAGCCGCCGCTGCACCGATACTGCCTAATGTTGATGTATTATGCCAACCGCGTTCATAGTGCCAAGCGCCAATTGTTCTCCCGATCCGCGCCATGGTTTCAACACCAATGATATAGCTATTCAAAAAGTGTCGATAAGACATATTCTTACAAGACGCAAGCGCAAGAAGCGCAGGCAGTATAACTGTACTTGGGTGTCCGCGGACTTCGGCGTGTACATCATCGAAATCGAGATAATGGCCGATGAAGCCATTTAAAAAGGCGGCCTGCAAATCAGATGTCAACGTATGCTGGCCTATGACTGGGGCGGTTGGAGTTCCGCCTTCTGCCAATGTAAAATCCACAAGATTTTGTACACTTTTTTCGTCTTTTGCGGCAAAGCAGGATGCTAGAAAATCTAGAACACCTTTTTTTGCTTCTGATACGGCAACTTCTGAAATAAGAGGAGCAGATTTATAGATAGCTGCGACGAATTGAGCAGTATAATTATTCTCCTTCATCGTAACTCCTCCTAAATGGTTGATTGGCTGATACTTCTGATGAATGCTTTTGTACGATCATGCGATGGGGTTTGGAATATCTGTTGGGATGTTCCGGTCTCTATGACGATTCCTTCTTCCATGAAAACAACACGATCAGCCACTTCACGTGCGAATTCCATTTCATGTGTGACAACAATCATCGTTTTCTCCATTTGAGCAATAGATTTTATGATTTGCAGAATTCCTGTTACGAGCTCTGGATCAAGGGCAGAAGTAGGTTCATCAAATAATAGAATGGAAGGGTCCATCGCTAATGCTCTGGCAATGCCGACGCGTTGCTGCTGTCCGCCAGACAGGGTTATCGGGTATTGATGTTTCTTGTCTGCCAAACCAACATCGGCAAGCAGCTTGTCAGCAAGTGTGATTGCTTCTGATTTTGGCATTTTTTTCGAGATGATGAGTCCTTCTGTCACGTTCTCCAGTGCTGTCTTGTTCTTGAATAAATTATAGTGCTGAAAGACCATCGCAGACTTTTTTGTCAAAGCTGCAATATCTTTACGGGAAGCTTTTTTAGTTTCAATGGATATGTTATCAAGCGTGATGGTGCCGCCATTGGGAATTTCCAACCAGTTAATGCAGCGTAATAAAGTCGATTTACCGGATCCAGATGGACCGATGATTGCAACAACTTCCCCTTTTTGAACGTCAAGATCAATGGATTTCAGTACCGGTACGCCATTGAATTCCTTTGTTAATCCATTTATAGAAAGCATGTTTTCCTCCTAACTCTTGTAAGGCTTATTCAGCCTTCCTTCAACCAAGCGCTGGATTAAACTATAAATGATTGTGAGCAGCCAATACATGATTGCTACGGCCAAATAGGTTTCCAGGTACTTGTATGAAGCTGATGCAAGTATCTTTCCTTGTGCAAATAACTCGGTTAAACCCAATGTGAATGCGAGTGAAGTTTCCTTGAGCAGTCCTATGAAAGTATTACCGGTAGCTGGTATTGCGTTACGTGCAGCCTGAGGAAGAATGATACGCCGATATGCTTGAGCGCTTGTCATACCTACCGTTTTACAGGCTTCCAGCTGTCCTTTATCAACGGAATCAAGTGCTGCCCGGAATATCTCTGCCATGTAAGCGGCATTTTTGATACTTAAGCCAATGATAGCAGCAGTCAAAGCTTCCATTGCCCGCAGTTCAGGAAATAGCTGCGGTAATCCGTAATAAATCAGGAATAACTGTACCAGGGTTGGGACGGCCCTGAAGAAAGAAATATAGAATACAGCCACGCGATAAAGTACGGGAATCTTGGCTCGCAGTATTAAAGCAAGGATCAAGCCACCTATAATCGCAGCAACCAAAGATAATACCGCCATGACAACTGTCAATGGGACATATGGAAGGAGTTCGGGAAATATCTCTAGAAAATAAATCGGATCAAAGTTCATCGATATCTCCTCTTCTCAGAAAATCCAATCCTGGAAACTGTTGTTCGTTAAGCACTTTTATCAAGTACTGAGTCACATGCCCTCTGCCGGAATCTTTCGTCCCGAATTTCTGATAACCTTTTCGAACATACATCTCGACTAACCAAGGGTGATGCGAGGCAGTTCCGAGTGTAACGGCAGGACATTTCAACTGATTGCCAAGAAATTCTGATTCCAAGTGATGAAGCAGCATCGAACCATAGCCGCATTTTCCAACGCTTGGGTCTGTTGCAAACCACCAAAGATGGGGGTAGCCATAAGGTCCGGGATTAGCTCCCCAGGGCATTCTGATGGAAGCAGTAGATCGAATGATTCCATCTGTTTCAAGCAGGAAACACAAGTTTTCCTCCAGATTCTTCTGAACTAGCTGTTCTGTTGGGTTTGCAGCAACAAACTGGATTCCGATTTCTCTATTTGGTTCATAAGCGCGATGTGTTAATTCCAGTAATTCTGGAACATCCGTTGCTGTTGCTTGACGTATGATATAAGACATAAAGACTCCTTTCTATACTTGAGGCAACCCTAGACGTTCTCTAAGAGTATTTCCTTCATAATCCTTTTTGTAGATACCACGCTCTTGCAGGATAGGGATAACTTTTTCAATGAAAGTATCAAATTGACCAGCCAGCAGGGGAGGCATGATATTGAATCCGTCACAAGCTTCCTCCAATACCCATTCTTCCAATTTGTCAGCCAGCGCCTCAGCTGTTCCGATAAACACATGATGTCCTCGTGAACCAGCAATTCTTTTATATAGCTGCTCCAGCGTAAGATTCTCTTTCAATGCCATCTTCTTGATAAGTTGAAAGCGACTCTGGACACCATCAATTTCATTGATCTCCAAGTCATTGAATTTACTGTCGAGCGAATAGTGAGATAAATCGATTCCACCTAGATAGTTGGATAATATGCCTAGCCCAATTTCTTTAGGTATAAGATTTTGTAGTTTTTCATATTCGGCCTTCGCTTCCAAGTCTGTTTCTGCAATAACCGGGAAAATACCTGGCATGATCAATACGTGATTTGGATTTCGGCCGAAGCTGGCAGCTTTTTCTTTAATCGTTTTATAAAATGCTCTTGCATCTTCTAGATTGGTTTGTGCTGTAAAGACAACATCAGCAATTTGCGCTGCAAGCGTTGTACCAGCCGGAGAAGAACCTGCTTGAATCAACACCGGTTTTCCTTGAGGGGAACGTTCAATATTCAAAGGACCCTTTACTTTGAAATGCTTTCCGGAGTGATTGATTGGCAGCATCTTTTTTGCATCCACAAACACGCCGTTTTCTTTGTCCCGAATAAGAGTCAGTTCTTCCCACGAATTCCAAAGTGATGTGACTACTTCAACGAATTCTTGTGCACGTTCATATCTCAATTCATGTTCCATATGTTTAGAACCATTGAAATTCTCTGCTGTCTGTGGAATGGATGAGGTAACCACATTCCACGCTGCTCTGCCATTGCTGAGATGGTCCAGTGAACTGAACTGTCTTGCGACATGAAATGGCTCACTATATGTAGTGGAAGCCGTGGCAGCTAAACCAATGTTTGTTGTTTCCCTAGATAATGCTGATAAGAGGGTGAGCGGTTCGTATCTGCTGATGATATTTGGGTGAGACGTAGAAGATACGAATAAACTATCGGCTAGAAAAACCATATCGAATTTGCCTGATTCAGCATTTTTAGCGGTATGAATCAGATGGTCTAAATCCATTGGTCCAGCCGTATTGGCTTCTGGATGACGCCAAGCGGCAACATGATGACCATAACCTGCAAGAAAAAGGCCGAGTTTCATTTGCTTGGATTGTTTGTTCATAATAAAATCCTTTCTAAAGCAGAGTATAATAATCGGAATTGTTGTGTTTTTTCTAACACTACTTACTGACAGTTGTTCTGTCAATATTTATTATTTTGAAAATAGGAAATACATAAAATTTTACTGAAGTTATGGAAGTCCGTTTTGTTTTCTGTCGATTGGGGCTGCTATATCCTTATTGGTACAATGCGATTTGTACTTATAGATACTATTGAAGTCATTTTAGTAAAATAAGAAACTTTATTTATTTGAAATCAAGCAATTTTTTTTAAACAAAAAATAATAAAAAGAGAATACTAGACAGTCAACGAATAGCAAAGGAGAAAAATATGTATGATGATTCTACCTTATGAGAAGCTGCTAGCTCCTCATAAGGTAATCCTCACTTTCTCCTCCGCACCAACAGGATAAAAGCAAGCTACTTCCTGACCGGGTATACCACGTTCTTCCGGAGCAGGTATGTTCGTTTTGCAAAACTCCGTTGCTTTTGGGCAGCGGGTGTGGAACACACACCCGGATGGCGGATTGGCAGGGGAAGGGAGTTCGCCTTTTAGCACAATGCGTTCCCGTGCGCGTTCTTTGTCGGGGTCCGGCAATGGCACAGCAGATAATAGCGCGTTCGTGTAAGGATGCTGTGCATGTGTCTGGAATGTTTCCCGATTGGATTTTTCCATCACTTTGCCAAGGTACATGACGGCAACGCGGTCGGCAATGTGATTGATGACGGAAAGGTCATGGGCAATGAATACATAAGTCAAATCCAGCTTCTTCTGAAGGTCCTGGAAAAGGTTGATCACTTGTGCCTGAACGGACACATCGAGTGCACTGACAGGCTCGTCACAGACAATCAGCTGCGGCTCCAGAGCAATTGCCCGGGCAATACCGATTCGCTGGCGCTGTCCGCCCGAGAATTCATGCGGCAGCCGGTTGTAATGATCATCTGGATTCAAACCGACAAGTTCCATCAGTTCTTTGACACGAGATGCCAGGTTTTTGGTTTTCTTGTATGCCTTCAATGGCGCTGCGATGCTTTCACTTACTTTCATCCGTGGATTCAGACTTGTATAGGGATCCTGAAACACCATCTGCATATTGCGGCGCAGTTCGTATAGCTCTTTGGCAGAGGCATCGGTATAGGTGCTGCCATTATAGAGGATATCCCCGGAAGTAGGCTTCTGCAGTCCGACTATGCTTCTGGCAAGTGTGCTTTTCCCGCAGCCTGATTCACCTACAATCCCTAAAGTTTCTCCTTTGTTCACCGTCAGATCGATGCCATTCAAAGCCTTTACATGACCAGTCGTTTTTTGCAGTACACCATTTTTAACCGGGAAATGAACATGCAAATCTTTTATTTCCAATAAAGAGGTCATGACAACACCACTCCTTTCCTTGCGGCAACAGCTTGTTTTTCTTTATCAAATTGCGTTTTACTAAGCACACAAGCTGCTGAGTGATCAGGCTTTCGTTCAGCAAGCGGGGGATCTGTTTGCAGACAAGCATCCCTTGCAAACGGGCAGCGAGGATGAAAATTGCATCCTTGCGGCGGGTGGATCAAATTTGGCGGATGCCCCTCGATATGCAGCAGTCTTTCTGCTCCGGCAGCATCCAACCTCGGTATCGAGCGCAATAGCGACCATGTATACGGCATCGCTGTATCATAGAAAATATCCGAAGTGGTGCCGGATTCGACGATTTTACCTGCATACATGACAAGAATCTTGTCTGCCAGATTAGCAACGATGCCGAGGTCATGGGTAATCATGATGATAGCTGTTCCATATTTTTTCTGGATGCTTTTCAATAGATCGATGATTTGTGCTTGGATCGTCACATCCAACGCGGTTGTCGGTTCATCAGCAATAAGCAGTTTCGGTTTGGCAGCAAGTGCAATGGCAATCAAGACACGCTGACGCATACCGCCGGAAAACTGATGCGGATAGTTTTGCATCCGGCGCTCGGGATCAGGGATACCAACATCGGTCAGCAGCTCGATTGCTTTTTGATGAGCTTCTTTTTTCGAAAGCTTTTCATGTGTCCGGATGGCTTCCATCAGCTGCCGGCCGATTTTGAATACTGGATTCAGGCTCGACATCGGATCTTGGAAAATCATTGCGATTTCATTTCCGCGCAGTTTGCGCAGGCGTTTTTTATCCATCGTCAGGATGTTATCTCCTTCGAAAAGGATTTCGCCTTTGGGATAGGTTGCAGGCGGTTCGGGGTTCAATTTTGTCAGTGAGTGAGCAAGGACACTCTTCCCGCTGCCGGATTCCCCAACGATGCCGATTGTCTGACCAGCTTCCAGTCGGAAAGATACACCATCAACTGCTTTGACGAGGCCAGCTGGTGTATCCAGGTGAACGTGCAGATCGTTTACTTCTAGCATGATTATTCCTCCTCTAGGCAGCTGGCGCTGTTTGCTTTGGTTTGCGTTTCCGCTTTTTCTTCACGCTATGCGGGTCAAAACTATCCCGAAGACCGTCACCAAGTATGTTCAGCGATAAGACAGTGATGACGATTGCGATTCCAGGGAAAATCGAGAACCATGGGGCTATCGTGATATAAATCTGCGATTCCTGCAGCATATTTCCCCATGTCACCGTGGAAGGATTGACGCCGACTCCGAGGAAGCTGAGTGCAGCTTCTGCGAGTATTGCTTTAGCAAATATGAATGTACTTTGCACGATGATCGGTGAAAGTACATTCGGCAGGATATAACGGAACAAAATGACCAGATTACTCGTTCCGGTTGTGCGTGCTGCTTCAATGTATTGCGCATTATTGATCTGTAACACAGCAGAACGGACAACACGTGCCATGACAGGGAAGAAAGCAATCGTCAAGGCAATGACGATATTCGTGATGCTGCCGCCGAGTGCTGCAACGAGTGCCAATGCCAGCAAGAGCGCAGGAAAGGCAAGGAAGCCGTCCACAATCCGCATCAAGATAAAGTCGGTTTTACGGAAATAGCCGGAGACAAGGCCGATTAGGGTGCCGATGACCGTTGCCACGATAGCCACGATGACGCCAACAGCGAGCGAAACCCGTGCAGCAATGATAACGCGGGCGAATATATCCCGCCCGAAATCATCCGTCCCGAACCAATGAGCAGCAGAGGGAGGGAGCAGACGCTGATTGGCATCCATCGCAGCCGGGGAGACGGGCAGCCATAAATTCGCCGTGATGGTCGCCAGCGCAACCAATGCAAAGATAGTAAGAGCAATAATATTCCTTTTCTTGGACATCATCGTTTATGTACCTCCTTCGGCTCAGTCATAGCGGATCCTCGGATCAAGGAAAGCATATAGCAGATCGACGATTAAATTGACCAAGACATAAATGGCTGCAATGAATAGCACGACACCTTGGATCACTGGATAATCCCGGCGGTGAATCGAGTCGATCAGCAGTTGCCCGATGCCTGGGATGGTGAAGAGTGTTTCGATGATGACGGTTCCGCCAAGCAGTCCTGCCACAGTAGCACCGAGCACGGTCGTTGTCGGAATGAGCGCATTGGCGAAAACATGCTTCATCAGTACATCGCGTTCCCGAACGCCTTTTGCCCGTGCTGTTTTCGTATAATCTTGGTTAACGGAATCAAGCATACTGTCCCGGAGCATCCTGGCGATGATGCCGATCTCCACAAGCGCCAGTACAAATGCCGGCAGCAGCAAATGATACAGCCATGGACCGATTCCTTCGGCAAGCGGCATATAACCGGCAACCGGGAAAATCGGGAAGGTTACACCAAAAGCCAGCACAAGCAAAATGGCCAGCCAAAATTCCGGAATCGATACACCGAGTAGGGAAGCATTGGTGAACAAAGGGTCCAGAATCGTCTTGCGCAGGGAAACAATCAAGATCGCGATCGGAATGGAAATGACCAAAATGAATAGCAATGATAAAACCATCAAACTGACAGTCGGACCGAAATTGGCAAAAATCAATTCTGTCACGGGCTGGGAGGAGTAGACACTTGTGCCCAAGTCACCAGTGACCACTTGTTTGAGCCAATCGAAGAATTGGATATATAAAGGCTCATTCAGACCAAGCTGCTCTTCCAGCTGGGAAATGGCCTCCGGGGAAGCATCTTCGCCGAGGATGATGAAAGCAGGGTTACCCGGCGTCAGATGAACGAGCAAGAAAACGATGATACTGACGACGATCATGACCGGTATGACAGATAACAGCCTGCGAATCGTATAGTTAAGCAAAATGAATCACTCCTTCATTCAGAAATGGAAGAAAACCGCCGGCGGTAACGCAGGCGATTTTCCCGGGGCATTACTGTGATTTCCATGTATTCCAAAAGCGCGGACCATACCAATCATCGTAATCTTGCAGCTTCGACGTGCGTGCATCCAATGTGGAAAGATTGCTCACTTTTTCAAATGGAAGCTCGTCATATATCGTCTTGTTCAGCTCAGCCAAAATTTCTTGCTGGGCGGCTTCATCTTCCGCTTCACCCCATTGTGCGATAAGCTCCTGCCAGCGTTCGCTGTTGTACCAGCCGCTACTGTTGGAAGCCTGGCTCACGACACCAGCTTGGTTAGGCGAGAAGAACGGGGACCAGCCGACTACGACCATATCCCAGTTAGCGCCATCGCTCCATTTTTCCAAATAAGTAGCCCATTCATAAGACTCCAGCTCAACATCGAAGCCGACTGCTTCAAGCTGCTGCTCAGCGATCTCAGCAATCTTCTTGTACTCGGCATGATCATTGGAGAAGATGATCTTTACTGGCTGTCCGTCATAGGAACTGTCTTCCAAGAGCTTTTTCGCTTCTTCTTGATCAAAAGCGGAGAAGTTGTCGATATTCTTATCCGAGTAAAGAGCTGTTTGATCTGGTGTGAACAAAGCACCATCCAGATTGTAAAATTCACTATTGCCGTACGTTGCTTTGGCGATTGCTTCTTTATCCAGTGCCGCATGAAATGCCTCGCGGACCTTGATATCATCAAATGGTGCTTCTGATTTATCCGGTGTGATGACGGAATAGCCATTACTGGAAATAGCAGGTTCAACATTTGGTGTTGATTCGACGACATCATACAAATCAAGCGGAATGGATTGTACATAATCATACAGATCAGTCTTCAGTCCATTGAGCATCACTTGCGGATCTTTTACGATCTTGAAATGAACTGTATCCAAGTAAGCAGTCTTTTTACCTGTCAAACCGCCCCAATCTTCTTCACGAGATTGGTAATCCTCGAATTTTGACAGGACGATTTCGTTTCCGCGCTTCCAGGAATCGAATTTGAATGGACCGGTACCGATCAGCTGTTCATTTGTCAGCGGCTGTTCGCCTGCAGCTTCTGCAATGTCAGCCGGGAGGACGACAGCGGATGCTTTTGGTGCAGCCATATCGGTAAGTAAAGCAGTGTAAGGGTCGTTCAATGTGATGACCAATGTCAGATCATCTGTTGCTTCCACGGAATCCACATGGGTAGCAGTGATTTTACCTACGGAAGAAACCTTTAACCAGCGCTCGAGTGATGCTTTGGCATCCTCGGCCGTGACGTCCTGTCCGTTATGGAATTTCAATCCGTCACGAAGCGTGATCGTGTATGTTTTCTTATCGTCGCTGACAGAATAGTCTTCAGCAAGCAAAGGGCGTGCCTGATAATCCTTATCCAAAGCGAATAACCCTTCATAAATATGCCAGCCGACTCTTCTGGTGGCACTTTCGCCGGAATACATCCAGTCAAGCGTGTCTGGGTCTGCTGTCATCGCAACGTTCAAGTCGCCGCCTTGGACAGGTTCGCCGCCGCTTGCGCCGGAACTGCTGCTGGAATTGCCCGAGCAGCCGATCAAAGCTACTGCCGTTGCCAAACCAAATAATATAAGTGCGAATTTCTTTTTCAAGATATTTCCCCCTTAGCTTCCCAAAATTGAAAATACGATTTTCGTGAATGCCTTCTCTGTGATGAGCAATGCACGCTCATCAATATCAAACTTCGGATGGTGATGCGGATAGTGGGTGCTAGTATCTTCATTGCGGGACCCGACTTTGAAAAAGCTGCCCGGTTTCTCTTGCAGGTAATAAGCAAAATCCTCTGCACCCATACCAGTTTCAAGGGGTATCACTTGCTTTTCACCAAATTGTTCAGAAAACAGCTGCTGTAATAGAGCAGTTTCCTTTGGGTGATTGTAAAGAGCAGGATATCCATGCAGATAGTCGATGGAATAAGAAGCACCGAACCCACTTGTGATACCAGCAACGATTGCCTCGATTTGACTCCTGACCTGCTTGCGGATGTCTGCATTGAATGTGCGGACTGTACCTTCAAGTTTGGCAGTGTCCGGAATGACATTGAATGCATTTCCTGATTGGAAAACGCCGAGTGTCACAACGGCAGATTCCAGAGGGCTCACACGTCGGCTGACGATTTTCTGCAGAGCACTGACGATATCACTGCCGATGACAATGGGATCGACTGTCTCCTGGGGAGCTGCCCCATGGCCGCCTTTACCTTGGATGGTGATCGCAAACTTATCGACAGCAGCCATTTTGAACCCTTCACCGACGCCGATTTTACCTACAGGGGCAGCCGAATTGAGGTGAGCGCCATAGACATAATCCACGCCGTCCAGCGCACCGTCTTCAATCATGGCTTTGGCTCCGCCTGGAGGGACTTCTTCGGCTGGTTGAAACAAGAAGACCACTTTACCATTTATGCTGTCTTTATATTTGAGCAATGCTTTGGCAGTACCAAGCAAAGCAGCAGTATGGCCGTCATGACCGCATGCATGCATCACTCCTGGTGTATTGGAACGATAAGTTGTTTCCTTTTCATCCTGTATCGGTAAAGCGTCGAAATCAGCACGCAAGGCAATTGTCGGTCCGGCGGTATTTCCAGTTAGTGCAGCGACAATGCCATAACCGCCAACATTTGTCTGGATATCTTCATAACCGAAGCTGCGTAATTTATCTGTGATATAACGGGCGGTTTCCGTTTCCTGAAAGCTCAATTCGGGGTGCTGATGCATATATCGTCGCCACTCGACTACTTCTTGGAAATCATGTTCCAACTCCTTATGTACCTCTGCGAGTGTTTGCTTGATTGTTTCCATGTTTACCCTCCTGTTAAGAATCTTGATAACTCCAATCAATATAATCGGGATTGTCCGCAAAAAAAAGCTCCGCTTCCAGACAGAAGAGGGGCTTTTTACGTTTCCGCTCTTCTCATCTTTAGTGCTTGGACACTTGGAATTAGCACAGTACCGCTGCTTGCAGCCTGCTGCTTTGGTTTCATAGGGCCATTCCCTCCACCAATCTCGATAAGAAAAATCAATTGTAATATAAAGAATAGACTGAAAAATAATAGGTGTCAACATTATTTTTTTACTGTAATTGGTATTGGTTTTGTCATCTATGCAAATATTTTAATTTGATAGAAAATTTTAATAAAACATATTGACTACATTTTTCAATATGGTAACATGTCTATAATATAAAAAATTAAATAGCACTTTTCTTATCAAGAGAGGCGGAGGGAATTGGCCCGGTGATGTCTCAGCAACCAGTCTGTGAAATGACACGGTGCTAATTCCAAAAGGTATCTGCCTTAAAGATAAGAAGCTGATTCGGTCATGATCGAACCTTCTTCCTTTTTGGGAGAAGGTTCTTTTTTGTTATACAGAAGGGTGAGAGGCAGTATGGATAAAAGTTTGGAAACAACATTCGTTCAATTAGGAAACCGAAGCGATGACACGACAGGGGCAGTGAATCCGCCGGTATATCTATCAACGGCTTATGCGCATGGAGGTATCGGGGAGTCAACCGGATATGATTATTCTAGGACAAAGAACCCGACTAGGTCTGTGCTGGAAGAAGGATTTGCTGAGCTTGAAAAAGGTGATCAAGCATTTGCCTGCAGCTCGGGAATGGCAGCAATCCAGCTGGTATTGTCACTCTTCCGGTCAGGAGATAGCCTGCTTGTACCTGAAGATATTTATGGCGGTACATATCGATTGTTTGACTTCTACAAGGACACATACGGGGTGACACCGATATATGCACCGTTTCGGACGGTGGAGGAAACAGCAGCTTTGATCACAGGGAATACAAAGGCAATCTTCCTGGAAACACCGACAAATCCGCTGATGCAGGAAATCGATATCGCAGATTATGCAAAGCTTGCAAAAGCACACAACTTGCTGCTGATCGTGGACAATACATTCCTGACGCCATATTATCAGCAGCCAATCGAGTTGGGAGCCGATATCGTCGTTCATAGTGCAACGAAATATATAGGTGGTCACAACGATGTACTGGCTGGATTGGTTGTGAGCAAAGGAGCCGAGTTATCCGAACGATTATCTGTTTTGCATAATGGTGCCGGTGCTGTTTTATCGCCGCTTGATTCCTGGCTGCTGATCCGTGGTTTGAAGACACTGCCGCTCCGAATGCGGCAGCATCAAGCAAATGCCCAGCTCATCGCCGGCTTTTTGGCAGAGCACCCAAAAGTAGCGGATGTATTGTATGCAGGCAAAGGCGGTATGCTTTCCTTTCGGATCAAAGACAGCGAATGGGTCGATCATTTCCTTCGCAGCCTGAACATCATCACCTTTGCCGAAAGTCTTGGGGGAGTGGAAAGTTTCATGACGTATCCAACGACACAGACACATGCGGATATTCCGGTAGGAGAGAGGGAAGCACGAGGAATTTGCGACCGTCTGCTCCGTTTCTCGGTCGGGATTGAAGAAGCGGAAGATCTAATCGCTGATTTACAGCAAGCATTCGCCAAACTGGACTAGGAGGTCATCAAATGGGAGAGCAACGAGCAGAAACGACGTGTATCCGCGGATCACATAAAGAACAGCAAACCGGTGCAGTGAACGTGCCGATCTATCTGTCATCCACGTATCACCAGGAAAGCTTCGATGATTTTGGTCCATTCGATTACAGTCGTTCTGGAAATCCGACACGAGAAGCACTGGAAAAGAAGGCAGCCGAGTTGGAAGGAGGAACGCATGCTTTGGCATTCTCCTCGGGTATGGCAGCCATCTCCTCGGCGTTCATGCTGCTGTCGGCTGGTGACCACGTCATTGTGCCGGAAGACGTTTACGGGGGAACGTATCGTTTCGTGACCGAAATTCTTCCTAAATTTCAAATCAGTCATAGTTTTGCTGACTTCACGGATCATCGTGCTGTGGAAGCGGCGATACAGCCGAATACAAAGGTCATTTACATGGAAACACCGTCCAATCCTTGCTTGAAAGTGACGGATATCAGGATGATTGTCCAAATAGCGAAACAACATGATTGTTTGACATTCTTGGATAATACTTTCTTGACGCCGCTCTATCAGCAGCCGCTGGCACTCGGTGTCGATGTGGCCATCCACAGCGCGACCAAGTTCCTGTCGGGGCATAGTGATATCATCGCGGGCTTGTTGGTCACGAAAAACAGTAATCTGGGAGAGCGGCTCGGTTTCATCCAAAATACATTCGGCGCCATACTCGGAGCCCAGGACAGCTATTTGCTGCTCCAAGGCATCAAGACCTTAGGCACAAGGTTGCGTCAATCGACGGAGTCAGCAGAAAGGATTGCTTCTTACCTGCAAGGGCATCCGCTGGTGGAAGAGGTATTTTACCCTGGATTGCCTTCCCACAACGGTCATGAAATACATACCGGTCAAGCACGTGGGAACGGCGCTGTATTATCGTTTGTCCTGCCGAGCCGGGAACATGCGAAGATATTCGTCGAACAGCTTCAAATACCGATCTTTGCTGTCAGCTTAGGGGCGGTGGAATCCATCCTTTCGTATCCAGCAGCAATGTCACATGCAGCCTTGCCGGAGGCAGAGAGGCTTAAACGCGGCATAAGTGATGGCCTCCTGCGGTTATCCGTTGGCTTGGAGCATGCGGAAGATCTCCTGGCAGATCTGCAGCAAGCCTTACAAGCAGCAACAATCGAAACAGCAGAAACAGCAAAAAATTAAATGGGAGAGATGAACATGACAACGAAAACAAAAACGGCACCATTCAGAGCGGATCACGTAGGGAGCTTGCTTCGCCCGGATGTATTGCACCAGGCAAGACAGCAGTTCAAAGAAGGCCAAATCAGCAAACAGGAACTCCGTGATATTGAAACATCCGAAATCAAAAGGATCGTCGATAAACAAATCGAAGTAGGTTTGGAGCTTGTGACGGACGGGGAATTCCGCAGAAGATTTTGGCATACTGATTTCCTGGAGCATCTAAACGGCATCACAGGTTATGTTCCGGATACTGGCTATATTTTCAAAGGCGAAGAAACAGAACGCTATAACATAAAAAATACCGGCAAAGTTTCCTTCAATCCGGATCATCCATTCCTTGAGGATTATAAAGTATTTCACGAGATTGTCGCTGGCAGAGCCGTTGCCAAACAAACGATCCCAAGTCCGAATCAACTCTTCCATGCGGATATCAGGGACCATTCGGTTTACCCGGATATCGAAGATTTTGCTGCTGATGTGATCCAGGCATATAAAGATACCATCCAAGCCTTTTACGATGCAGGAGTGCGTTATTTGCAGCTGGATGATGTGTATATTGCTACACTATCTTCCCCCGAAGCGAAATTCGATGGCGAACATTCCCGTGAATTCTTGATCGATCTGGCGCGTCGTGTCATCAATGCTGTATTGGAAGATAAGCCGGAAGATCTGACTGTGACAACGCATCTCTGTCGGGGGAACTACCGCTCCACTTATATGTTCGGGGGCAGTTATGACCTCATCGCCAAGGAACTATTGGCGAAGGAGAAAGTAGATGGCTTCTTCCTTGAATACGATGATGAGCGATCGGGCTCATTCGAACCGCTTCGTTATATTCCAAAAGACGGACCGAGAGTCGTGCTTGGTGTCGTGACTTCGAAATTCGGCGAATTGGAAGATAAGGATGCTGTGATCAGCCGTATCGAAGAAGCAGCAAAGTATGTTCCGCTTGATCAAATCTGTTTGAGCCCGCAATGCGGTTTTGCCTCTACACATCATGGAAACAAGCTGACGGAAGAAGAGCAATGGGAGAAACTGCGCTTCATCGTTGATGTGGCGAAGACAGTTTGGCCTGAGGAATAAGAAGGAAATTAACTGGAGGTCATGCAGAGGAGCATGGCCTCTTTTTTACATAATTTTAAATGCAGCAAGACAACAGAGCTACCCTGCGTTTAAAATAATAATTGATAATTTTATAAGAAAGGGCCTGCGCAAATGAAACAGAACCAAACTGCTATTTTATTGATCATATCCATCATCGCCATATCTTTCGCAGCCATCTTTGTGAAATGGTCGGATGCGCCGGCTACGATCCTCAGTATGAACCGTATGTATCTGGCTTGCCTTTTTCTGCTGCCGATTATCTGGATCAATCGCAAGGAATTCAAAAAGATAGGTAGAAAAGAGGCTTTATCTTTTATATTATCAGGAGCTTGTCTGGCAGCTCATTTTGCCTTATGGTTCAGTTCTTTGAAGCTGACTACAGTAGCAAGTTCCACTATCATCCTTGCTCTGCAGCCAATTGTCGCAATGGTGGGCGGCTTCCTGATTTATAAGGAAAGAGCATCCAGAGCTGTCATAGTTACAATTGGCATTTCCATTATCGGTGTGATCATGGTTGGCTGGGGGGATTTTGGGCTTGATGATCCTTCTGTACTGATCGGGGATTTATTATCCTTTCTCTGTGTCATCGCCGTAGTCGGTTATCTGCTGATCGGCCAGAATAATGTGAAGAAAGTGTCGCATTGGGTGTACAGCTTTTGTGTCTTCCTGTCAGCAGGTTTATGGCTGAACATCTACAACTTGGCAGCAGGCATTCCAATTGGCGGATATGATTTTGATGAATGGAAAATCTTCTTCCTTTTGGCCATTTTTCCGACTTTGGCACATGTCATATTCAATATGCTGTTGAATTATGTAAATACAACTACGATTTCAATGAGTGTCTTGGGTGAACCTGTTGGCGCAACACTTCTTGCGGTATGGCTGTTAGGGGAGAAGTTAAGTCCGTTGCAAATGGTTGGCGGAGCTATTGCATTGCTTGGAGTTCTTTTATTTTTGATACGGCAGAATAGTGAGTACCGGGTGGAAGATAAACCGGATAAACGTGAAGCATAGTCTGCTCCGTGGTAAATGAAAGTTCACTGCTATAAAGAAGACAGCGATTAAATGAAATCACTGTCTTTTTTACTATATACGCGGTCGATTGGACGAAAACCCATTGTTTTCCTAAAATCCATTTTGTGTTTGAAATTAGCCAGTGCATCAGAACAATCGATATGCTCCAAATTAAGTTCTTGTAATGTATGCCTATCAATTTCGACAGACAATAAAGTACCTTCACTCGTATGACCAGTAGATGTGTCCAATACATCATCAACAGCATGAATAAATACTGTATGCAATGGCAGCAGTGCAAACATGTCTCTGGCAATCCTGATGATACAGCTGGCGATATAGTCTTGCTGGATATCATAATACCTCGTTTTTGTCATTTGTTTACGGGATACTTTTCCGGTCTTGGTGAGAGAAAGTTGCTCAGAAGGCACGACAGAGTCTGAATGCACTTTGAATACAATCTCCATTCGAGCTTCATCAACTTCATAGAATTCAAAGCCACTTCCATATTCCAAAAGGTCATCTAACGGTGCAAAAGCATCGATTACTTCGAAATAAGCCTCTGTTTCGCCGGCAAGGACGCGCTTTGCAATTGTGGTATCCCGTTCCCACAGCTCATAGCTTTCTGAGTCATTTTGGGTAGCCTTCGAAATTGCCGTTAATAATTCTTGGCGGATTTTAGCATCACGTTTAAAAACTCGCTGCATAAAACTAGGTTTGAATTTTCTCAAATTCGATTCAGCTAATTGCTGTTGCGGCCCCATTTCACCTTTTTTATAGGGAGGAGCTTCTGCTGCAATAGCATGCCAATCGACAAAGTCATCTGCTTCTATATGAATGGAACGTATTCTGTCCAATCCGTTTTCGAACAACTCGACTTCAAGCTTGTTTTGTTCTAATTGCGCCATTTTTTCTTTCTCTTTCTCCTGCTTAAGCAGTTCTTGCTGCATTATATAAGCAGAAGATTTCCGTTTGCTTGAGCCGGTTGAATAAGAGATACCTGTCCCTGGGATACTCGCTGTCATTCTCGATCCGCTTTTGGAATTGACACTATATCTAAGTCCCTTCGTACCAGCGCTTATCCCCATACTTTTCGAACTCACATTAAGGCGCACGCCAGGAGCAACCTTGAAACTTTTTCTCATCCTCAATCCCAAAATCCGCCCACTCCTTTACATTATCGAGATAACTACCTTTATATTATAATAATCGAAATGAAAAAGTGGGAAGAAAAGGATTATTTTATCGTTCAAGTGGGATACGAGGCCAAAACAATAAAGAGAAACAAAATCTCATAGAGTAGTGACTGTTATACATGAACCTTGCGTGTTATACCCCAATCATATGTACAATACCTCTATCAAACTTTTCAGATAATGAGAAGAGGATCAGGAGGAGTCAATATGGCGAAAACAGGTACAGATTTAGTAAAACGGGGTATGGCGGAAATGCAAAAGGGCGGCGTCATCATGGACGTTGTGAATGCAGAGCAGGCGAAGATTGCAGAAGAAGCAGGTGCTGTTGCGGTCATGGCACTTGAGCGTGTTCCTTCTGATATCCGTGCTGCAGGCGGTGTTGCGCGGATGGCGGATCCAACGATTACGGAAGAGGTATTGAATGCTGTTTCCATCCCGGTCATGGCTAAGGCTAGAATCGGACATATCGTGGAGGCGCGTGTACTGGAGGCGATGGGCGTCGATTACATAGATGAAAGTGAAGTGCTGACACCGGCAGATGAAGAGTATCACTTGAACAAGCGGGAATTCACGGTGCCTTTCGTATGCGGAAGCCGCGATCTTGGGGAAGCAGCCCGCCGCATCGGGGAAGGTGCTTCCATGCTCCGGACAAAAGGTGAGCCAGGAACAGGAAATATCGTCGAAGCTGTCCGTCATATGCGCAAAGTTCAATCACAAGTACGCAAGCTTTTGTCCATGAATTCGGATGAAGTGATGACATTTGCCAAAGACCTCGGTGCTCCATATGAAGTATTGCTTCAAATACGTGAAGCTGGCAAATTGCCGGTGGTGAACTTTGCTGCTGGCGGCGTGGCAACACCAGCGGATGCAGCGCTGATGATGCAGCTTGGCGCGGATGGTGTCTTCGTAGGTTCTGGTATATTCAAATCGGATAATCCAGCGAAGTTTGCCAAAGCGATTGTGGAAGCAACGACACATTATCGGGATTATAAGCTGATTACGGAGCTTTCCAAGGGGCTCGGCACACCGATGAAAGGCATTGATATTGCCAGTCTGACTCCTGAGAACAGAATGCAAGAGCGCGGCTGGTAAGGGAAAGGAGGGTTTCTTTATGAAAATCGGCGTATTGGCACTTCAAGGTGCGGTGCAGGAACACGCGCGAGCAGTGGAAGCGGTCGGAGCAGAAGCCATTCTCGTCAAACGTGCAGAGCAGCTGCTTGAACTGGATGGTTTGATTTTGCCTGGCGGCGAGAGTACAACGATGCGCAGGCTGATTGACCGCTACGATTTCATGGAACCGCTGCTAGCTTTCGGTGCCGCCAAGAAGCCTATCTTCGGTACATGTGCAGGCATGATTCTGTTGGCCCAACGGATCAATAACCAAGAGTCAAATCATCTTGGACTGATGGATGTGACAGTGGAACGAAATGCATTCGGCCGGCAGGTGGACAGTTTTGAAACGGATCTGGTAATCAAGGATGTTGCCGATGATTTTCCAGCTGTTTTCATTCGGGCGCCTTATATTCTTGATGCAGGACCAGCAGTCGAGGTGCTGAGTGAGGATACAGGTCGAATTGTAGCAGCAAGGGATGGACATTATTTGGCGACAGCCTTCCACCCAGAGCTGACAGGAGATACTAGGCTGATAGCTTATTTCCGGAATATGGTCGAGGAAGCTGCACGAGCAAAGGTATGACAAAAAGGAAGCCGGCGTCGGAGCCAGCTTCCTTTTTTGTTCGCTGCAGAAGAAGTCACATCGCTTGCAATCTTTTTTGAGAAGTATTATAGTTCTCCAAGTTGAATGTTTGATGCATCAATTAATTTTTCGGGTGACACCGGGAAAGACTTATCCAAGGACATTCCTATTGCAAAGGAGATTGTAACATGGAGAATTATCAAGACCTTTTAAACAAACAACGGAACTACTTTAGAGGCGGAAAAACAAAGGACGTACAGTTCCGTATCGATACATTGAATAAATTAAAGGATTTAATTCACACGAATGAACTAGCTATCTTGAGTGCAGTGAAGCAAGACTTGAATAAATCCGAATTGGAAGCTAAACGAGCAGAAGTCGGTCTTGTTTTGGCTGAGATTGATTTTACATTAGAGCATTTGGAGTCATGGGCTGAAACGAAGGAAGTACCAACAGCTGCTTCCCACGAAGGAGCACAGAGCTTTATCAAGCCTGAACCTTATGGATCTGTGCTGGTGATCGCACCATGGAATTACCCATTCCAGCTGGCGGTTTCTCCATTGGTTGGTGCAATTGCAGGCGGAAACACAGCAGTTTTGAAGCCATCTGAATTAACACCAAATACATCGGCGATCTTATCAAGCATCTTTAATGATCATTTCCCGGAAGAATATTTGCATGTTATCGAAGGGGAAGTGGAAACAAGCACAGCACTTCTCAAGGAAGACTTTGATTATATCTTCTTCACGGGCAGCACTGGTGTCGGTAAAATCGTAGCAGAAGCTGCTGCAAAGCATCTCACGCCTATGACCCTGGAGCTTGGTGGCAAAAGCCCGACAATCGTTCATGAAGATGCGAACCTGGATGAGGCAGCATTGCGGATAGCACGGGGAAAATTCGCCAATGCAGGTCAGACATGTGTTGCGCCGGATTATCTGCTTGTTCACAGCAGTGTGAAAGAAACACTATTGGATAAACTGAAAGCAAGCATCACAGCAGCATATGGTGAAAATATTGTCGAAAATCCGTATTTCGGGCATGTAGTGAGCGAAAGGCATTTTGATCGCCTGGTTGACTTTTTGAACAATGGAACAATTGCAGCGGGCGGGCAGTCTGATCGTTCGCAGCTTATTATCGAACCAACGATTCTGGATAACATCTCTTGGGATGATCCGGTCATGCAGGATGAAATCTTTGGTCCGATCTTGCCGGTTATCGCGTATGATGATCCAGCTGCTATCATTGATGAGATTGTGAAACGGCCAAAACCTCTTGCGCTATACTTGTTCTCCGAAGACGAAAACTTCCAGGATGAGATCTTGAACACCATTTCATTCGGCGGTGGTGCGATCAACGATACAATCAGCCATATGACTTCCCACTACCTTCCATTCGGAGGTGTCGGTGCCAGTGGTATGGGAGCATATCACGGCAAAGCGAGCTTTGATACTTTTACTCATTTCAAGAGCATCTTGAAGCGAACTAATAAATAGAGGTGAAGAGAAAGCAGAAGGACACCAAAATTATCAGAGGTGCCTTCTGCTTTTTTTATTATTAACATTTTAGTGAGGAACAAAAGCGCAAATACAAGATATTAACCCTACTGTTTGCATTTGAAGCATGAACAATCGCATTCATCTTCTACGTACATGATCAGAATGTGTTTTGTGTGACAGTATCGATATTTTTTGCAGTTAAAAAAGCTATCAGATATGGGTAGGCCTTTCAGTAATTTAGGTGTTGACTTATTGTTCATTTGTAATACAATTAAACAAAATGATAACGCTTTCAAATTTGGAGGAGAAATCAATGGGAGAAACGAGTTGGAGAAAAAACGCTGTTTGAAACATGCATGTCACTGCATTTCCACAACGTAATAGTAAATGTTTGCAGGTATGAACAAGAAGTTGTTTTGCATTGCTTAATGAATCTTTTTTATATCGTTTCTGCGATGCCTACACAGCAGTATGAATGGTTTTTCAAAAAGTGTCCGGATGTTTTTTAACGCTTATATCAGAGGAGGTCCTATATGGATAATCAAAACCGTAATTCTGAGGATATGGCAAATCAGGTGGCAGAAAAACAGACTCTTATGAAGACAATCCGTTCGTATGGTCCAGGTATAGTAGTCGTCTTGACGTGGCTCGGCGCAGGCGATTTGGTCGATGCAAGTGTTGCAGGTTCTCATTACGGGTATTCGCTTATGTGGGTGCTGGCGCTCGCACTGCTGATCCGTTTTGTCATCGTCAATATCATGGCGAGGTTTGATTTGTGTAATACAGCAGGAATAACGATAATTGAAGGCTTTGGAAAATTACACAAATTCTATCCATATTTTTTCGGATTTGCTGCGATTATAATGGGTCATCTTGTAAACGCATACATGATTAAAGGTTCAGGAGAAGTGCTGGCGTGGATCTTTAATGCAGGCACTCCGCTCATGTGGTCCATCGGTGTGGTTATCATCAGTTTATTTATCTTAGGAAGGAATATTTATAATAAGCTAGAATTGGTAATGAAGGTTTTACTAGGTGTCATGACATTATCATTTGTTGGGCTGGCCATTTATTCCACGCCTGATGGAACGGAGATAATAAAAGGAACAGTTGGATTTGGTATGCCGGAGGACACTGGTGCTTACGGGACGCTGTTAGTAGCAATTTCCCTTGTTGGGGCAGTAGCGGGATCACTTGGGAATTTTCTATACGGCTATTTCATAAAAGAACGTGGCTGGACGAAGCCTGCACATAAACGGCTGCAGCGCAATGATTTATTATTCGCCGTTTGTATGGGGGTCGTCATTAACCTTGCTGTATGGGTCGTTGGTGCAGAAATACTGCGCCCGAATAATATTGAAGTGAACAGTTTGGACGATATTGCCAGAGCACTGGAGATACACTTAGGTTACTTTGGTTCCATCGTGTTTTATTTAGGGGCATTTGGTGCTCTATACAGCAGCGTGATCGGGCATGCGGTCGGTTTCCCAAGGATTTCAATTGATTGCTTCCATGTCATCAATCCGGCAAAGAAGGAAAAATATCAAGGAAAAGCAGATGCAGATCCACGATATAAGTGGCTGAGCTTGTTTATCCTGGTCACACCACTGATTTGGTCATTTCCAGGTATGCCAGGATTCGTGACGCTGGTGGTATTTGTAAACGTCCTCTATGTCGTTGCCTTACCTGCAATATCGATCGGATTGCTCATTCTTTCCAACCAGAAAAAATACCTTGGCAATCAAACGAATAATATCTTTGAAAATATCATTTTAGTTTTGACCACGCTGTTGGCAATCTGGTCGTCCATTCAGCTGTTGATAGGATTCTTTTAATTGATGAAAGGAGTTTGAACACATGAAGCCAAAAGTAGTCGTGTATAAAAAAGTAAAACCGGAAGTGAAAGAAATGTTAGGGAAAGTATGTGAGCCAGTTTTTTTTGAAAGCCCTGATTATGCCGCCGACCCGCAGTTTTGGAGTGAACTTAGTGAAGCGGAAGGGCTGATGGGTTCTTCTTTAAAGATAGATAAAGAACTGCTGGATAAAGCAACGAAATTGAAAGTAGTTGCAAATACTTCGGTAGGTTACGATAATTTCAATTTAAGTGATATCAATGAACGCGAAATATATGCCACCAATACGCCTGATGTTTTAACTGATACGACTGCGGATACGATTTTCAGCCTACTGCTCGCCACGGCCAGGCGAATTCCCCAAATGAATGATTATGTGAAGCGCGGGAACTGGGAAAACAAGATAGAAGAAAGCCTGTTCGGAATCGACGTGCATCATAAGGTGTTGGGCATCATCGGAATGGGAAGGATCGGCAGTGCAATCGCCAAGCGGGCTCATCACGGCTTCGACATGGAAATTCTATATCATAATAGAAGTAAGAACGAATTAGCGGAACAGGAATATGATGCCCGTTATTGTGAGCTGGATGAATTATTGTCAAAATCGGATTATGTGTGCGTGATGTCTCCATTCACAGAAGAAACGAAGCATTCGATTGGCAAACGGGAATTGGATTTAATGAAGAAAACCGGCATCTTGATTGTCGGCTCCAGAGGCGGAATAGTTCGGGAAGATGATTTGTATGAGGCGCTCCAATCCGGTTCTATCCGAGCGGCAGGTATGGATGTTTTCGAAACAGAGCCGGTGGAAAATAATAACCCGTTATTAACTTGTGAAAATGTCGTAACGCTGCCGCATATCGGATCAGCGACGGTGGAAACCCGAACAAAAATGGATGTTTTGGCGGCTACGAATGTGATTGCTGCTCTTCAGGGTGAAACGCCACCAAGTCTTGTCAATCGTGAAGTTTTTGGTAGTAAAGCGTAAACGCTAAGAAAGCAGACTTCAGCCTCGGCTGGGTGAAGTCTGCTTTCTTTAGTAAGATAAAACTTGGTACATGGAAAATAGAAAAATGGAAAACAGTAAAAACAAATGATCATGATATTTAAGATGATTTGCTTCATAGGTTACTCTCTTTTTATCATGACTAGATTCTTTAGCTTTTATGATGTCAAAACGTAGGTGAGGAAGAACTTGGCGGCTGCATCGCCTGCATGATATCACAAAGAATCCGGACACCTTCTTCCAGCAATTTCTCATTGGCGTAGGAATAGCTTAAACGGAATGTACTGTGTTCATTTTCGATGGCAAAACAAGCAGAGCCTGTGAGAAAGGATACATGCCGCTTGTTTGCTTCAGAAAGTAGATCATTGCTGTCAAGCCAAGACGGTAGCTGTATCCAAACATTCAAGCCGCCTTTTGGCTTAAGCCACGTCACACCGGCGGGAGCCTGCTCTTTGAGGACTTTCAACACTACATCACGACGGCTCTTCAAGGCAGTGCGAAGCCGTTTTGTATGCTGTTCCATTTTAGTGGAATCGACAAGCGGCAGAATCACCTTTTGTGGAAGCAGCGGACTGCCAAGGTCGCTGTTCGCTTTAGCCGCATACAGCCTTTTGAAGATGGATCCAGATGCTGCGATAAGACCGATACGGCATCCAGGGGCAATTGTTTTGCTCAGACCCTTCAAGTAGATGACATGCCCAGTTTTATCCATGCTCTTGATGGGAAGCGGCGGCTTGCGATCGAAGTAAATATCGCTGAACGGATCATCCTCCATAATCAAACAATGGTGGCTTTCTGCAATATCAAGCAGCACTTTGCGGCGTTGCAGCGGCATGATCGTACCAGTCGGGTTATGAAAAGTGGGCGTTGTATAAATCAATTTTGGTTTGTGTTTTTCGCATAAAGCATGAAGCATATCGACGCGCATACCGCCCTCATCAACCGGAACGGTAAGAATGGTTGCACCTCGGCTGCGGAAGACATCAATGGCTCCAGGATAAGTCGGTGCTTCCATGATGATGACATCGCCAGGGCCGACGAATGTACGTGCGACAAGGTCGATGCCTTGCTGGGAACCGCTTGTGATCAGGAGGTTTTCCGGTGATGCGGTTATTTTTGCTTTCTGCAGATTCTGCGACAGTTTCTCCCGTAAAGATAAATCACCTTGAATACCTCCATATTGCGAAAGAATGCGCGGATTTTGCATGAACACTTGGGCAATCAGCTGATCCATGTATTGATTCGGGAACAGAGCCGGATCAATCATGGAAGAAGAAAAATGATAACTTGCATCCGAATCTTGAAAACGTGCATATTGGGAACGATGCAGATAATCCGGAATGCTCAGCTGCCAGTCATAATCAGAGCCTGTATGCATTGTTTCCGACTGTTGCTGAGCCTTCACATATGTGCCTTTTCCTTTGCTCAATTCAACAAAGCCATCTTCCTCAAGCTGTTTATAAGCTTTCATGACTGTAACAAGGCTGACTTCAAGATCTTTGGAAAGCTGCCGTACGGTGGGCAGCTTCGTTCCGCCAGTCAGTAAGCCGGAACGGATTTTATCCACGAAGGATACATATATTTGCTTGGAAAGCGGAATGGCTTCATTTTTATGTATGGTGATCATCTGCATGCTCCTATGTGTTATAGCGTGTTATAGTATGATGCTAGTATAGCATGAAACTTACAGCACATGATGTAATGCTGATATGGAGCAGGTGAAAATGGCATTAAGATGTGTAATGTACAAAAAAACGAGAAAGGTCAAAAACCATTCTCGTTTTTCTAATACCTTATTTTAAAACTGTACTGGGTAAGACCTCTGTTATCATAGTAGCAATTTGTTCTGGAGACTCTTGCAAGTCATTTTTTAACCAATGTGTGAGGATGCTGAACATGCCCCCAGCGATGAATAATACCTCTGGCTGCTTTAGCTTTTTGTTGAAAATTGTATCGGCTTGTGAAAGTCGGCTCACTGCATAGATGAAATAATCAAGAATAACACCATGCGTATTGGAGTTTATTTGCCGTTTTAATGACATGGGGCTCTCAGCCAGCTCTGCGATCATGTCTGTCAGCATGACATGTATGCTGCTTTGCGGATTTAAATTGGAGAGTTTTTCAATAGCATTTTTTACATGCATTTCCACAGAAGCAGTCATCACATCATAAATTGTATGATAATACTTGTAGAACGTTACTCTGGCTACGCCTGCTTTCTTGCAAATATCTGTTATCGTGATATCTTCTAAATCACTTTCTTCCAGTAATTGATTCAGAGCTTCCATGATATATTGCTGCGAATACAAACTATCTTGTCTGGATTTCCTCAAAAACTAACACTTCCCCTCAGTCTGTTCGTTTTATGCTCAATTCATCACATTATTATTGAAAGATTTTAATACGCCAGTATACTTACAAATGTAAGTACAAACGTAAACTTTAATGATGGTGAAAGTGTATAAGAACGCTGCATGTATGTCAAATGCTGCTGCGAATGTACTTTCATCAGCAAGTTGACATTGGAGGAGATTAAAATCGCAAAGCTTTTATATAAGCTAGGCAAATGGGCAGTGAATTACAAAAAGAGCGTTGTCTTCGGAGCCTTGGCGCTTCTTATAGCCTTAGCAGCAGTAACAGTCTCAATGGGGACAGCATTCAATGAAGACTTGAGTATCCCGAACACACCTGCTGAAGAAGCAAATGATTTGCTGCGGGATGCTTTCCCTGATTCCGAGGCAGGAGCACAGGTACAAGTCGTATTCAAAGCTTCGGACGGCGATACACTTGATTCGGAAGAAATAAATAAAGAGATTACCGATATGTTAAACAGCATTCAGGAAGATGATGCGGACGTAGTCTCTGTAGCAACGCCGGTTCAGCTTCAGAACTTGAATGAAGATAAAACCGTTGGTTATGGAACAGTCACATTCAAGGATGAAGCGGCAGAAGTATCACAGACTTCCATCGACAATGTAATGGAAAAGGCTGAAGATACTCGCGATGCAGGAATCCAAACGGAATTAACTGGTGATGTCGAATTCTCCGGCATGCATCTGGGTGCAGGTGAAATTGTCGGTATCATCGTAGCATTCCTAGTGCTGGCAGTCACATTCACTAGTTTCCTGGCAGCGGGTATGCCAATCCTATCTGCATTGATCGGACTTGGAATCAGCTTGCTGACAATCGTGATCGGCTCCAATTTCTTCGAGATGCAAAATGTATCCTTGACGTTGGCAGCGATGCTTGGAATTGCGGTTGGAATCGACTATGCCTTGTTTATCATGACACGATACAGACAGCAGCTTGCTGAAGGGCATGGGGTGAAGGAATCCGTGGCTATTGCAGTCGGAACTTCAGGAAGTGCGGTCGTATTTGCAGGTATAACGGTTATTATTGGTTTACTAGGCCTTGCTGTTACTGGAATTCCGTTCCTGACAGTGATGGGTGTGGCAGCTTCGATCAGTATCTTGTTGTCTGTAGTTGTCTCCATTACAGTGCTGCCTGCGATACTTGGTATGCTTGGAACTAGAATTTCTCCTTCCGGTGGTAACCGCTTCTTGAAGAAAGTCACAGGGACAAAAGAAGGAAAGCCTAGTAAAAATAAATGGGGCAAGTTCGTAACAAGACGACCATGGCTTGTCACATTCCTTTCTGTAGCGATTCTTTTGATCATCGCTATTCCGTTCACGCATATGAATTTAGGATTGCCAGACGATGGAACGGCAAAAGCAGAAGATACAACAGAGCGTAAAGCATATGATCTTCTTGCAGATGCTTACGGAGTAGGTTTCCATTCCACACTGATTGTGGCCGCGGAAATCGATGAAGATGAAAGTGCCGAGCAAATCCAGCAGGATCTGCAAACAATCGGTCAGGATATCACGGATTTGGACAATGTGAAAAGTGCCACTCCGGCAATTCCGAATGAAGCTGGCGATGTGTTCATCATCAGTGTGACACCGGAGACGGGACCGAATGATCAGGAAACAAAAGATATCGTAAATGAAATCAGGGATATGTCCAATGACAATGTGGATATGCTTGTTACAGGTACGGCTGCGGTCAATATTGATATTGCGCAGAAACTGAATGATGCATTGCCTATATTTGCATTGCTGATCGTTGGACTTGCTTATGTCCTGCTTGTCCTTGTGTTCAAATCCATCCTACTGCCGCTTAAAGCAGTTCTTGGATTCCTGCTTTCCATCGGGGCAACATTAGGTTTTGTCACATTCGTCATACAGGATGGCAATATGATCAATCTATTCGGATTCCCAGGTGAAAGCCCGATCCTTGCCTTCCTGCCGATCATTGCGATCGGTATCCTATTCGGTCTGGCAATGGATTATGAAGTATTCCTGGTCAGCCGGATGCGTGAAGTTTATTCCCAGACAAGGGATCCGAAAGAAGCGATACTTGCTGGAATGCGTGATAGCGGTAAAGTTGTCGTGGCAGCAGGTTTGATCATGATGTCGGTATTCGTCGGCTTCATGGTGACACCTGATGCAATGATCAAATCAATCGGAATGGCACTGACATTCGGTGTCCTGTTCGACGCTTTCATTGTTCGAATGACGATTGTGCCGGCTGTCATGTCCTTGATGGGCAAAGCGGCATGGTATATGCCTAAATGGCTCGACAAAATTCTACCGAACATAGACGTAGAAGGGGAAGCACTCCTTCATGAGAAAGAAAAAGAAAGAAAGACAGTCTAGCAGCTGTAAAGAAAAGGACGTTCTCTAATGAGAGCGTCCTTTTCATATAATTATCATTTCCATACAGGAGTAAAGCGCGGGGACCTGATAAAATAGAAGATAGCATAAGCTGAAGTCCCGTCATCGACAGAAGGAGAAATCAAGATGCAATCACTAACACAAGAGAATCTATCACAGCTAAAACAATTAAGAACAGAATTGACAAGATTTACGGCTGTTTATAAATTTGCTTTGGATGAAGTGAATACAAAAATCAATATCTTAAAAGAAGAATTTTCCTATATCCATGACTATAATCCGATTGAACACTGCAATTCACGATTAAAATCACCGGAAAGCATACTGAAGAAAGTCTATAAAAAGAATATCGATTTTTCATTGGAGAGCATCAAGGAAAGTGTTAAGGACATTGCTGGTATTAGAATCACTTGTTCTTTCAAGTCCGACATTTATGCATTAAGCGACATGATTGAGAAACAAAAGGATATTGAGCTTGTGGAGCGGAAGGATTACATAAAAAATCCAAAACCGAACGGTTATCAAAGCTTACATTTAATCGTGAAAGTACCAGTATTCTTATCTGACAGGGAAGAAAGTGTTTGTGTGGAAATCCAGATCAGGACAATAGCGATGGATTTCTGGGCCAGCCTGGAGCATAAAATATACTATAAATATGATAAAGAGATACCGAGCCGGCTGGCGGACGAATTGAAGGCAGCAACAGATTCGGCAGCAGCGCTGGATGAAAAGATGGAATCGATTCATAACGAAGTAAAAGAGCTTAAGGACGAAAGGGAAAACGCACAACTGGATGAAGTATTCGATGTAAGCAGCATGACTGCGACACGGGACAAGTTCATGCAAGGAATACTTCAGCAGCTTATTGAGAAACCTAAGAAATTGAAATAAAATGTAAAATGAAGCAGAGAACCGTTCAGCCTGATGATGAACGGTTTTTGTTGTTTTGGATTGGATATAGAATTCAATAGGGTAATGAAAATCCGTTTCAAAATAAAAGATTAAGCTAGAGGTGATTAATATGATACAAATTGAAATAATCTCTGTTTTAATAGGTATAATTTTAATTGTCATAGCATTTTTGCTAGCAGTAAAGAAAAAATTACATCTGCTTAGAGGATATAATCACCAACGGATGTCACAAAGAAATAAGCAAAAACTCATAGACATTGTAAGTTCTTCTAATTTAATGTGTGGAACAATCTTAATCCTAGTCCCCTTTATGCTTCCTTGGTGGTGGACTGTGAATACAATTCACTTTGTAATTATTGCTAATCTTGTCATTTTGATTTATGTAAATAAAACGTTAGTTGATAAATAATGTTAATTCAAAGATTTAGAAATGGTACACACTGAACACTTATGAGTAAGTATATGGAACATTCAAGGAAGTTAGTGAAAACTATTTAGGAGGAAAACATTAATGTATCAAGAGTGATTTACATGGATTAATATACCAGGATATCGTTAATAGATTGAATGTTGGGCATGATAATAAGCAGCACAAAGTGTTTGCTTATATGGCTGCCGCAACAGAAAACCTGAGATAACAGAAGCCTTTTCGCAGCATGATATAGATTTTGAAAGACTGTTGGAAATGTCTCAAAAATGGTCAGCAGCAGAAACGTATTTCATTGAGTTAGGATGTCAGTTTTATGATGGCTATAACTTTTATTCTATTGAAGACGAACAAGAAAAAAAGGCGAATAATCATCTTTTGGTAGCATGATGATGGTATGGATCAAAGCAATATGAAAGTCATGTTATCAGCTATTCAATTTATAAATTCATGAAAGGGATTTCGGAAGATGGGTACTGTCATGATGCCCTTATCATCTGTTCCATGGTCGGCGAGTTTCGGCATGCTGATTGATAAATTTGGTGTGTCGTGGAAGTTTAGTGGTGAGGCAAGTAAATTCCTGGCTAGTTTCGATAGGTGAATTGATAGTAGCTCATTGTCATCAGCATCACGTGAGACGGTCAAGTAGGAGAAATCCTATAAAGTGTGATTAAGTTTATTCTTTGCAACTAGTGATTAAGGTGGGGAAGGTCGGCGGACGATGATTTTCCCACTATCTGCGTAGAAGTAAACGAATCATCTTAACAATTCTTCGATCAGCTTGGTGAAGAATATGTGGCTCATAATGCCATTGCGGCTAATGAACAGATTAAAGTAATCACAAGATAATTGGGCTCAAAAAGCCACATCTAAATGAAAACGCTTACATATACTGCTGTAAATCCGCTAAGGGGGTACAGTCATGAGTAAAGTGAATCAGTTCCTGGAGGAGAAGGTAATGCCGGCTGCTGCAAAGGTTGCCCAGCAGCGACATTTGAATGCACTTCGTGATGGACTTATTTTATCGATGCCGCTGATCATCATCGGCTCGTTCTTTCTGATTCTGGCTAATTTCCCGATTCAGTCGTATATGGACTTTCTTGCAGAAAGGCCTCAGTTGAAGGAGAGTTTGCTCTATCCATACCGTGGGACATTCGAATTGATGACATTGATTGCTGTCTTTGGCATCGGGTACCGTTTAGCTGAGTCGTATAAAGTCGATCCACTTGCGGCTGGTGCAGTATCTTTATCTGCTTTTTTCGTCGGTACACCTTATGTTACGTATATAATCGGCAAGACACCAGAAGGAGCTGCCATTACAGAAACAGCTTATCAAACTGCCATGTTCACGAGTAAAGGTCTGTTTGTCGGGATGCTGATTGCCCTGCTATGCACCGAGATATACCGACTGATCGTGCAGCGCAATCTAGTCATCAAGCTGCCGGACGGTGTGCCGCCTGCCGTTGCCCGATCCTTTACAGCTTTGATTCCAGGATTTTTTGCCATCATCGCCATCTGGGTCATACGTTTGCTTGTGGAGAACGTCGGTTCATTCGGCAGCATTCATAATGTCATTACAGTACTGCTGCAAAAACCGCTCACTTCCATTGGAACAACTCTCACAGGTACAATTATCATTTTCTTATTGATCACTTTGCTGTGGAGTACCGGTTTGCATGGCGCTACGATTGTCGGAGCTGTAACAGGTCCAATCTGGCTTACGCTCACAGCGGAGAACGCCAAATCATTTGAACTTGGGGAGCCTGTGCAGCATATCGTTACGAATGAAATCAATGATATCGTTTTTATTGGAGGATCGGGAACGACATTAGGTTTGGTGCTGGCTATGCTGTTATTCGCGAAAAGTCAGCAGATGAAGCAGCTGGGAAGGCTGAGTATCGGGCCGGGTATTTTCAATATCAATGAACCTGTGCTGTTCGGGATGCCGATTGTCATGAATCCGCTTTTGATTGTACCTTTCATACTGACGCCTCTGATCTCTGTTGTGATTACGTACCTCGCCATGGACTGGGGTATCGTCGCCAAACCGATCGGTATCGTGCCTCCTTGGACCATGCCGCCTATATTACAGGGATATTTGATAACCGGCAGTATCTCGGGAGCCATTTTACAAGTTGTCATCCTTATGTTGTCGTTTCTCATTTATTATCCTTTCTTCAGGCTTTGGGATAAACAGAAAGCAGCCGAAGAAGCAGGAGGAGAAGAGCAATGATTTTGCTCTTCTTTTTACATAGAAAGGCTTCCTTTTAAGAAGGTGTGAAAAGATAGGGATAGTGGAATGTTAATGAAGAGAATCTTTCAATATAGAAAAATTGAAATTCTTGCAGGAGTTATTGCGCATCATCGAGAAAGAAATAGAAAAAGACTGTAGGAGGGGAATCATGTCGACGTCTTATGAGGAATTAGTAGCAGAAATGGAACGAATTTCGACCGTAATACAGAAGTTTCCGGAAAATCTCCAGAGTAAAGTGTTCGATATCATGGTGAAGAGCTATCTTGGTGAACAGGTTTATGAAGTGGCAGCTGCGGAAGATCCGGAGCCTGAAGCTGTGCAGCATATTTCTGTCATAGACACCAATCGGGTTCAATCCATCAAGAAACGTCCGATTCGGCGCAATAAAGACTCCTATAGCATGGTGAAAGATCTGGACTTACTTGGTAAAAGCGGTGTTGAGCCGTTTCGTGATTTCCTGGAAAGATATGAAGTGAACTCCAACATCAAGTTCAATACTGTGGCGGTTTATTATTTAAAGAATGTCTTGCATATATCGGATGTGACAATCGATCATATTTACACATGCTATAAAAATGGGGAACGTAAAGTCCCAGGAAACCTCAGGCAAAGCATCACTGATACCTCAAGTTCTAAATACGGCTATATCAATATGAGCGATAACCATATCACGCTAAGTGTCTTGGGTGAAAATCTTGTAGAGTTTGAGCTGAAGCAGGAAGCGTAAAAAAAGTTTCAAGAAAGCGTAAACAAGGAATATATAATCAGAGCGTTACTGAATCAACACAAATGAGTGGAGGGAAGTAACAATATGAAAAAAACGAATATTGGTTTGATTGCAGGAGGAACAGTAGCACTGGCCGCAGCAGGTACCTTTTCTTATTTGAAACGTAAAAAGAACGATACAGATGTAACAGGATCGAATTTGCAGGAGAAAGAACGGGAAGATAAGCAGCTGAGCCCGGATGCTAACAAAGATGATGTTGAAAAAGGCTTGAGTGCCTTGGATCATGCTTATCGTGAGGAATGGGTGGCAAACACCATCACGCCGACTGAAGAAGAAATCAAACGTGCGGAAAAGAAAGTGAATGAATGATAGTAACCCCGGCTACTAGCCGGGGTTTTTGTTTGCATTTAAAATCATGTCAAGCTGACCATCATACGGCAAGGGTAAGAGAAGATGCTTGCCTAAAGTTGTACTTGGATTGCAGTCCGCTTTCAAACTATAATGAAATTAAACTATTAAAAGGAGTCAAAAGTCCATGACTGCGATATCATTTTATACTGTTGCGATCCTTGCATTGATTCTCCTTCTTTTAACAGGGATTATGACAAGTGTGTATTTTATCTTCAAATCATATAATCGAAAACGGCAGCAGGCTGTCATGTCAGAATGGCAAGCTGCGCGAAAATTGAGGGAATGACCATGTATGAAATTGTTGCTTTATCGCAAAGTGAGGCAGAGTCGATAGCATACACATGGAAATATGAAGGCGAATATCGTTTCTATGATATGGATCAAGATGAAGAAGATCTGGCTTTGTTCCTCGATCCAAGAGAACGTGAAGATAAGATTTTCGCTGTGAAGCAGAAGGAAGAGTTAATCGGCTTTTTATCTGTGGATATTGTGGAAGCAGATGCTCAAATAGGATTCGGTATCCGGCCCGATTTGACAGGTCGAGGGATTGGACAGGGTTTTGTTGCCTTTTTAGTGAAAGCAGTGCAGGACATGTATCAGCCGACGACGATATCACTTGCAGTGGCTGCTTTCAATCAGCGGGCAATCACCGTTTATGAACGAGTCGGTTTCCGTGAGACCGAGCGATTCAATCAGTTCACAAATGGAGCTGCTTATCCGTTTGTACGAATGATAATGAAAGTAAAGAACCCCTCCGCATGAAGCGGAGGGGGTTCTCATTATATGATCTGTTTGCCCATTTGCCCTAAAGCATAGTAAATGCCATGCTGCAGCGTCTGGAAACAATCGAATGCAGCTAGTGAGATGCCCGAGCTGGTGATTTGCAGACCAAGCTCTGGTGAAATTCCGACAAGCAATGTTTTCGTGCCGATCATGGATGCAGCAGAACCCACTTTGCTGATCAGGGTTGCCGTGTATTGGCTGATTTCTTTATCCAGTCCTGTCAAATCAAGCAGTAAGTATCTTGCTTGGTGTGCCGGCAAATTCTCCAGTGTTTTGAAAAGGAGTTCCTCAGAGCGTTCTTCATCGTATTTCCCAATTAACGGGACAACTACGACATGATCAAGCACAGGAATGATGGGTGAAGATAAATCACGCACAAGCGTCTTCAATTCCCTGGTTTTATCCTCGACAAGTGCTTCTAATTCCATGATCTGCTGCGATTCCTTTTTCCGGGCCAGCTGATGGATATTATTTGCCACGGTAATCTCGGATGGAAAGTAATGGATGATGGTGCTTTCATAGCCTTCCAATTGATAATGTTCTACTTTATACCATATATTCGTCCCGAACATACCGCTGAAGATACCTGCATAGTGGGCAGGCAGAAAGCATCCGCCTTCTGTTTTACCTTGTTCCACATTGATCTTATGCTCCCAGCTGTCAATCAATTCTGCAGTCAGTGTATGTTTCTCGGCATCGAGATTCGTGATTTTCGTTCTGCCCCAACCTGCTGAAGCATATGTATTCGTGATCAATTCAGCTGCCTGCTGAAGACCGACATTCGGTTTGTTCTGGAAGTACTGACCTACCACGACCCCTTGCCGATATCCAGTCGTTTCGAATACAAGATTGGAAACTTCTTCTCCTGATATTTCTTCTATCGTATCAAAGAATTCTTTCATGGCACTGGAAATCCAAAACAATACTGCATCTTCACTCTCATATATGAACCTGCCTTTATCCAGTTCCCAGCCGAACTGAAGGCCGCCGATCTCTATCTTGTCCAATGATTCCGTACTCCTTCTTCGTCCATTTTATCGTCCAATTTCATTATAGTTTTTCTCAAGGCACAATGCCAGTCGTATGCAAATACATTGTCCCGGTGTTGTATAACGAAAAGCAAGAAGCGTACCCAGCTATCGATGGGTACGCTTTTCTATCATTTAGTAATATCCATGAATCCTTCCCCAAATACATCCCTGACATCGTACAGTGTAATAAATGCCTTGGTATCGATGGAACGGACGATTTTTTTCAAAGGAAGAAGTTCTTGCTTACTGATGACAACATATAATATCTCTTTTTGATTTTGCGTATAATAGCCGCGGCCTTCCAGCAATGTGACGCCTCTGTCGAGCTGGGTGGAGATGGTTTTTGCAATCGTATCCTTTTGATTGGATATGATGAACACAGCTTTCTTCGGATTCAATCCTTCGATCACGAACTCCATCACTTTGGTGGCGATATATAGCATGATCACCGTGATCAGCAGCTTTTCCGTGCCGATGATGAACCATGATGCTGCAACGACGATCAAATCAAAGAACAGCAATGCGAAACTTGTTTTCCAATCCAAATACTTATTCGCCAGACGAGCAAGTATTGCCGTTCCTGCTGTTGTTCCGCCGACTTTCAACACCAGGCCGATGCCGACACCAGCAAAGACCCCGCCGAAAACAGCGTTTACCAAGACTTGATCTGAAGCGATTTCCCAGCTTTCTGTTATATGAAGGAAAATGGAATTGAGTATGACGACAATGATGGTATAAAAAACAGTTTGCTTATCGAGGAAACGATATCCTATGATGAGCAAAACCCCATTCAATATCAGGTTCATGATACTCGGAGCCCAACCGAGAGCATAAAACAAGATGATGGTGACACCGGTCACACCGCCTTCGCCGAGTTCACTCGGGATGGCGAATATATTCACTGCCAAAGCAAATAGGAAAGAACCAGCGATCAGGAATACCAGGTCTTTGAGGAAATGCTGCTTCGTCTGTTTCATCTGATAACCCCCTTTTAGTAGTCATTTTTCTCTGATAGACCACGAGATTATAACATACTGCATAATAGCTTGCCATATTACTTGACAAGATTATAAGGAATAACTTCCGGTTTGGCGAAAGATGCAGGAAGGGTAATTGTAATTGGTAAAGTTATTCTGAAGGAAATGCGCATAAATTGTGTCTGATTATGAAAAAGACTAGTATGGATATATAGTTAGTAGGAGGGTTATGCAAATGAAGGATTCATTCAAAGCATTAGTTGCAGATAAACAAGATGAGGATTTTTCCGTACAGCTGAAAGATCTGACGGTAGACGAGCTGCCAGAAGGAGAAGTGCTGATAAAGGTCCACTATTCAGGAGTCAACTATAAAGACAGTCTGGCAACGATTCCAAACGGGAATGTTGTGAAATCTTACCCGATTGTGCCGGGAATTGATTTAGCTGGGGAAGTGGTTTCATCAGAGGACGAACGTTACAAGCCTGGCGACCTTGTTATCGCCACAAGTTATGAGATCGGGGTGTCACGTCACGGAGGATACAGTGAGTATGCCAAAGTGCCTGCAGATTATATCGTACCGCTTCCGGACAGGATGACTACGAGGGAAGCGATGATCATAGGCACCGCAGGTTTCACTGCTGCCCTTTCCGTGCAGCGCCTATTGGAAAATGGTTTGAACAAAGAAAACGGGCCAGTACTGGTTACTGGTGCAACCGGAGGAGTAGGCAGTTTTGCAGTAGCCATCCTTTATAAACTGGGGTTTGAAGTAGAGGCGAGTACCGGTAAACAAGCAGAGCATGATTATTTGAAAGATCTTGGAGCAGCACGCATCATTTCCCGGGACGAAGTCTACGATGGAAACTTAAAGCAGCTTGCCGGTCAAAGATGGGCGGCTGCAGTCGATCCGGTAGGCGGGGAGCCGCTGGCAAGTGTACTTAGCCAGCTTAAGTATAATGGATCTGCCGCTGTAAGCGGCTTGACTGCTGGAGGCAAAGTGCCGACTAGCGTTTTCCCGTTCATTTTACGGGGCATCAATCTGCTTGGAATCGATTCCGTTTACTGTCCAAAACCTATTCGGGAAAAAGTGTGGATGCAGCTGGCCACTGCTTTCAATCCAGGTGATTTGGAACGATTCGTCATTGAGGAACTGACGCTGGAGCAGCTGCCGGAGGCTTTGCCTAAGCTGCTGAAGGGACATGCCCGCGGAAGGTATCTTGTTCGCATCGGTCAATAAACTGTGACGATTATGTGGCAGTTAAATTTGAAAGGTTTGTGAACTTGCTCACAAATTGATTCCGTTTGCGTGCTGTACATGACATAATCATAGGTAAATATCTATGTGAGGTGCACTATATGATTTATCTATTGATTGTGTTTGCAGCGTTTTGTGTCGTCGGCTGTTTTGCTGCTTGGTTGAAAATGGTCAAACAAGACGGACAGCAATTTACGAATATAGCGGAAACTCAAACGGAAAAATTTAAAAAAGCCAATTGAATATAAAGGCGTGCTGCTTCAGCGGCGCGCTTTTTTTATATGACCAATTTACTATTCTTTCTTTGAAACTATGTTTAACTTGAGATAATGAGGGTAAATACAAGGTATTCGAATCATGCTTAGCAAGAAAGGTACAGGGAAATGAAAACAGTTACAGATATGAAGAAAAGTGTAAGTTTTTTTAACAACTTTGATGATGCAGCTCAAGGTGTGCTCGATATCATCAGTGAGTTCGTGAAAATCAATACACTATTCATCGCCAAAAATGATAAAGTCCAAAATGAAATCATCAAAGTCATCAATCAAGACCAAGTTTTGCTTCAAGAAGGGGAGAAGCTGCCTTTTAATGAGACTTTGTGCAAACTCAGTGTCGACCATGGAAGGGATATATTGATCATCCCGGATTTAGAGAAAAGTGAGTTATCCCAATCACTTGATGTGGCTAAAGATTTAGGAGAAGGCTGTTTTATCGGAATTCCCATTTATTACGAAAACGGAGAGAATTATGGGACGATTTGCGGGCTGGATTCTAAATCCTTTTCGTTCACAGAAGAGCATGTACGCCTGTTTGAAACGATGGCTTCCCTGCTGACCTTCGTGCTGGAACTAGATAATGCCAACAAACAGATTCAAAACTTATCCGCACCATTTGTTCCAATCACATCGGGAGTTGCCGTTCTTCCGGTTATCGGTTTCATCAATGAAGACAGAGCAGAAAAAATCATCCAGCTATCACTTCAAAAAAGCCAGGAGTTAAACTTGGATTACCTCGTCATCGACTTGTCAGGGATTTCACAAATCAATCATGTTGTCAGCAGTTCGCTTTTGAAGATAGCCTCTTTATTGAAACTTATCGGTGTGACGCCCATTTTGACTGGCTTCCACCCTGATCTTGCCTTAAAAGCTTTATCATTACAAATGCAGCTGAAAGATATTGTGATCGAAGCGAACCTTGAGCGAGCGCTTCACAAAATAGGCTTTTCATTGGAAAAACGAGATACAGTATAAAACCGGACAATCACGATTGTCTGGTTTTTTTGTTTAGGATTTGGAAGGAAAGGTTAAGGAATAGCATTTGATTGAAAGGAAGGAAATCATGCTGGTGATCAGTTTTTTATTTGTTTGCTTATTTGCAGTGATTCATTTTTTATCAGCATTTTTTGATCGCATTCCTTCTGGGGTACGCTACCGGATGCGCGCCGTTTCGGGCGGCATAACGATCGCTTATGTATTTTCCATTACACTGCCTAATCTTAGTACGACACAGGAAACAGTGGAGAAATCCACTTCCAGCGATTTCGTGGATATGCTGAACAGTCATGGTTTTATTGTAGCCATGCTAGGTTTGCTGCTCAATTACGGCTTGGAGATGGTGCAAAAAACTTATAAACAGGAAAATCCTCGACTGCATGTGCGCGCGGCTATTCCTGTTGTTTATTACATCCTATTTAATGTGATCACTGGTTATCTTCTGCTGCACGGACAAATAGGAAACGTTCAGGAAACGATTTTTTATTTTGCTGCCTTGGCTATTTACTTTTTTTCATCAGATTTGCAATTATCCCAGGAGAGCCCTCACTTCTTCAGGAGAATAGGAAGATGGCTGCTCATTGGAGGTGTATTCGGAGGATGGCTGCTTGGTACAAGCTTTTCCCTCAGTGCAGCCGCTATTTCGAGTCTGTATGCATTTGTTTCTGGCGGAATCATCTACCATGCCATCAAAGGGCAAATGCAAGAGGAAGGCAAACTGCCGATGTTCCTGTATTTTGGAATTCCTTGTATCCTATATACAATCATCTGGGTGATGGTAAAATAAGGAGGAATCTAAATGAAGAAAATGCTCGTTTATAATCATAAGGATACCCTGCTGGTGCAAAACTGTTAGCGGAAGCTTAAAAACTATGCCATACAAAATGATGTAAGACTAATCAAATTGGACAGCTTCAGTTTTCAGGCTCCTGCATTTTACCAAAAACATGGGTATACTGTCTTCGGCAAGGTGGAAGATCATCCAGCAGGGCACTCCCAGTATTATTTGATGAAAAGATTGTAGGGAACTTTTTTCGGGCGTTTTCGTATTAGTTAGTAAGATTACAAAGGGGGAAACAAATATGATGACATATGCCTTTGAAAAAATTGAGATGAAATTATCAGGTAAGATGAAAAAAGACTACCGGGAAGTAGTACAGGAATATGCACAAAAAGGCTGGCGTTTACATAGCATGAACCCGATACCTGGTTATGACGGGATGGCTCTCAGTATCGAGCTGATTTTCGAAAAAGAAGCATAAGAGGTGCTCACATGATCATCAGGAAAATAGAAGAAAAAGACAATCAGCCCATCGAGCAGCTGATTCGGACTTGCTTGAAGGAATTTGGTGCCGACAAACCTGGTACTGCATGGAGTGATCCGGATTTAGGGCGTTTTTATACTTTATATCAGCAGCCGCGATCCATGTATTGGGTTGTGGAACAAGAAGGGGAAGTTGTTGCTGGCTGCGGAATTGGTCCTGTTGCAGGACATCCAGAAACTTGTGAGCTGCAAAAGATGTATGCAGCGGAAGATACGCGCGGCACAGGAATCGCCAATGAACTACTGGATACGGCCCTGGCTTTTGCCAGCCAACACTACAACCGCTGTTATTTGGAGACGTTGAGTAATATGACAGCTGCAAATCGTTTTTATGCAAAGCACGGTTTTCAACGGATGGACAAGCCACTAAGTGAAACAGAACATTACGCATGCGACGTTTGGTATATAAAAGATCTCTAAAAAGAAGGTGGCATGTTGCATTTCAAAGCTGTTTTGAATGTATTGGAAGCTAACGATATCCCGTATACCATCGGTGGGTCATTATTATTGTCGCTGAAAGGTCTGCCTGTCATTCCGAGTGATGTTGACATTTTAGTTGAATCAAAGATATTTGCCAGCGCCCATGAAGTGATTCGGAGTTATGCGACTGCCTTTGAAGACAAACCTGCACAAGGTCGTTTCCTAACGGAAGCATGTACCACTTTCACGCTGGCTGATCGATTGCAAGTGGATTTGATGACGGGATTTGCTATCGCACATGAAGCTGATCGGTTTGAGATGCGATTTACAATTGAAAAAGCAGAGACTCATGCCGGCTTGCTTCCGCTTAGCAGTATGGAAGCGTGGTATGTGATGTATTGGCTGCTCCCCGGCAAGGAAGCGAAACGAGCTTTGATGGAGGACTATTTCCTCAAGGGTGGCTTGGCGGATCGAGAATGCTTGAAGCAAGCACTCATGCTCGGATTACCAGCTGAGGCATCACATGCAATCAAGGACTTATTGACGAATACATGACGAAGCAATGCAAAAAAGCATAGTAGTAACTACTTAAAAATCCCTGTACCAAGGGATTTTTTTGTTTGTTAACAAAGCTGTGACGATTACGCCACAATTTGTTCAATATTTCACAATCCTAAATGGGAAAGCAGGAGTATACTAAATGTAACAGGAGCATGTGACATATTTCACATACTATCCGGTAAATCATTTAAAGAAAGAAGGCGGCAAAATGGATGTTGTAGAACTTTCACGTATCCAATTTGCATCAACGACATTGTTCCACTTCCTATTCGTTCCTTTGAGCATAGGATTGGCATTCATCATTGCAATCATGGAAACATTGTATGTTGTCAAAAAAGATGATAAGTACAAAAAAATGGCAAAGTTCTGGGGACATATATTCCTGATCAACTTCGCAGTCGGTGTTGTCACCGGTATCCTGCAGGAATTCCAATTTGGGATGAACTGGTCGGAATATTCCCGTTTCGTTGGGGATGTCTTCGGTGCGCCGCTTGCTATAGAAGCTTTACTAGCATTTTTCATGGAATCCACTTTCCTTGGTCTGTGGATCTTCGGCTGGGATCGTCTGCCGAAATGGGTACACGCATTATGTATTTGGTTAGTATCTCTCGGTACGATGTTTTCAGCGTTTTTCATTCTGTCTGCAAACTCATTCATGCAGCACCCGGTAGGGGAAGTATTGCAGCATGGCAGACTTGAAATGAATGATTTTCTAGCTATCCTGTCAAATGGTCAGCTTTGGGTGGAATTCCCGCATACGCTGTTCGGATCATTCGCCACTGGTGCATTGTTCATTACAGGTATCAGTGCGATTGCCTTGCTTCGTAAGAAACATGTAGCGTTTTATAAAGGATCGTTCAAAGTAGCGATCGTCGTCGGTTTGATCAGCGGTATCGGTATTGCGTTGTCCGGTCACGAACAAGCGCTTTATCTAGTGGAAACACAGCCGATGAAAATGGCTGCTAGTGAAGGGCTATGGGATGATAGTGCGGATCCGGCTCCTTGGACTGTTTTAGCGAATATTGACACAGACGCAAAAGAAAATACAGCTGAGCTTAAGATTCCATATGCATTGAGCTTCTTATCTTATGGGGAGTTCAAGGGTTCTGTGGAAGGTATGAATACCCTTCAGGAACGATATGAAGATCTATATGGTCCAGGAAATTATATTCCGCCTGTTAAAACAGCATTCTGGAGTTTCCGTATCATGGCGGGACTAGGCGGAGCAATCGCTGTATTAACAATCTGGGGTGCATATCTGTATGCACGTAAAAAACTTATCAATAGTAAATGGTATCTGCGTTTGATGGTCATTGCGATCAGCTTCCCATTCATCGGAAGCTCTACCGGCTGGATCATGACTGAAATCGGTCGCCAGCCATGGGTCGTATTCGGATATATGAAAACAGAAGATGCAGTCAGTGCTGGTGTGACAGCAGGAGAGGTATTATTCTCCCTTATCACTTTCTCTGCTTTATATGTAATTCTGTTTGTGGTCATGATTACGCTGATTGTACGCGAAATCAAAAAAGGACCGCATCACGATATCGAAGAGACAGATCCGATTGCAGATCCATTCACGAAGGAGGGTCAACATGCTTTCTCTTAATGAATTCTGGTTCATTCTCGTTGCTGTTTTGTTCGTTGGCTTCTTCTTCTTGGAAGGCTTCGACTTCGGTGTTGGGATTGCAAGTAAGTTCGTAGCGAAGGACGATTTGGAAAGACGCGCGTTCATCAATTCGATCGGTCCATACTGGGATGCCAATGAAGTGTGGCTGATCACAGCGATCGGTGCGATGTTCGCCGCTTTTCCTAACTGGTATGCATCCATGCTGAGCGGTTTTTATCTCTGCTTTGCGTTCATCTTGTTCGGATTGATCGGGCGCGGTGTTGCGTTCGAGTTCCGTGGTAAAGCGGATCACCCGACTTGGCGTAAAACATGGGACTGGGTGATTCTGTTTGGCAGTATCATTCCGCCGCTAACATTCGGTATCATGTTCACTGCTTTGATCCAAGGTGTGCCAATTGATGAGAATATGATTCTCCATGCCGGAGTGTCCGATGTCATCAATGTGTATACAGTTCTTGGCGGTGTGACACTCACCATGCTTTGTGTATGGCATGGCCTGATTTTCGGCACACTACGTTTGATGGATACTTTGCGGGAACGCTGCCGTAAAGTAGCGAAAAACTTGCTGCCGATCAATGCGATTTTATTGGTTGCATTCCTTGGCATGACGTTCTTTAAAACAGATATGTTCGCCGTTCATGGGAATATTTTAGAGTATCTGTTCATGGTCGGTATTCTCGTTTATATCGCGTCTGGCTACTTCATCACTCGTAAACGTGATGGCTGGGCATTCTTGATGTCTGGCTTGATCATGATCTTGTTGATATCGTCTGTGTTTATCGGACTGTTCCCACGGGTAATGATCAGTTCAGTCAGTGAAGCGTATAGCTTGACTGTGCAAACAGCGTCTTCAGGACATTATTCATTGAAAGTCATCACCTATCTAAGTTTGGCATTGCTGCCATTCGTGTTAGGTTATCAAATCTGGAGCTACTACGTTTTCCGTAAACGTGTAGATCACAAGGAGCATATGGAATACTAATGGGCAGAAATTTAATGGCTTACAAAGGAATAAAAACGGTGCTGCTAGTGCTCTCCGCATTGACGCTTGCGCAAGCTATAGCCATTATCTTTCAGGCGAAATGGCTGGCGGAGGCCATCACGCACCTATTCCATGGTCAAAGTTTCACATCTCAACTCCCTTTGATAGGCTGCTTTATAGCAGCCTTTCTTGCTAGGCAATTATTACAGCTGATCATCAAAAAGGTGTGCTTCCGCTTTGCTGAAGCAACTGTCGAAGATATGCGCAAGGCATTTTTGGAAAGTGTGTTCAAGCTTGGACCTCGCTATACAAAACAGGAAGGCACCGGGAATCTGGTCACTTTCTTGTTGGAGGGAGCAGGTAAGCTGCGCGATTATTTGGAGCTGTTTTTGCCGAAGCTTGTTTCCAATATGATCACACCATGGCTGGTGCTGGTTTATATTTGGCTATATGACGATATCTCGGCAATCATTTTATTGGTTACCATCCCGATTCTGATCGCGTTCATGATTCTGCTCGGTTTGGCTGCCCAGAAGAAAATGGACAGTCAGTGGAAAGCATACCGTATGCTTTCCAATCACTTTGTTGATTCATTGAGAGGCCTGGAAACGTTGAAATTCCTCGGCCGCAGCAAAGAACATGGCGATACGATCGAGAAGGTGAGCGGTCAGTATCGGAAATCAACGCTTGGTACATTGCGGATCGCGTTTCTTTCCACATTCGCGTTGGATTTATTCACACAGCTTGCGATTGCGTTTGTTGCCGTGACACTTGGTTTGCGGTTGATTGATGGAACGCTTCTGCTTGAACCTGCCTTGATGATCCTGCTATTGGCACCGGAATATTTCCTTCCTATCCGCGAAGTTGGTAATGATTATCACGCAACATTAGATGGGAAAGACGCTGGTGATCAGATGCTTGCTGTCATCAAGTTAGCAAAAGAAAAGCATGAAGGTAAAGAAGCGGTCGTGTGGCAACATGACAGCGAGCTTGTTCTGAAAGATATGGCGGTTGCTTACGAAAATGATCGAACTGCATTGTCTGAGTTGAATTTGCGCATAAAAGGAAATCAAAAAGTCGGTCTGATTGGTGCAAGTGGTGCTGGTAAATCTACTTTCATCGATTTGCTCAGCGGCTTCATCGACCCAGCTGCCGGGCAGGCAGAAGTGAACGGCGAGCCTGTGGATTTCACAGCGGATATGTGGCAGAAACAAACTGCTTATATACCGCAGCATCCGTTCATATTCCAAGGCAGTGTCAAAGATAATGTACGTTTTTATGCACCAAATGCAACAGATGAACAAGTGGAAAATGCAATCGACCATGCTGGTCTGCGGCAAGTTGTCGATAAGCTGCCTGCAGGGTCCGATACGCTGATTGGCGAAGGTGCCAGGTCTCTGAGCGGCGGCCAGGCGCAGCGTGTAGTGCTGGCAAGGGCATTTTTGAGCGATCGTCCGATTGTCCTGTTGGATGAACCGACAGCACAGCTTGATATTGAAACAGAATATGAATTGAAAGAAGTAATCGAAGAGCTCGCTTCCGATAAATTGCTGTTCTTTGCATCACACCGACTGCACTGGATGCAGGAAATGGATGTGATTGTCGTAATGAACAACGGACGGATCACTGAGTACGGCACACATGAACAACTGATGGCAAATGACGGTTTGTACGTCCGTTTGCTGAAAGCTCAAATGGGGGATAATCATGAAGCATCGTGACTGGATCATGCCATATGTAAAACGATATAAATATCGCATGTTGACCATACTGCTGCTTAGTATGCTGACAGTCGGATCAGCTGCGGCATTGATGTTCACATCAGGCTATTTGATTTCAAAATCGTCGCTTCGGCCGGAAAATATCCTGCTCGTCTATGTACCGATTGTCCTCGTCCGGGCGTTCGGGCTTGGGCGTTCAGTGTTCCGGTACTCCGAACGACTCGTCAGCCATGATTTCATCCTCCGTGTGCTGGCAAAAATGCGGACTAGGCTTTATCATCTGGTTGAACCAAAAGCAGCCACAAGCAAATCGATGAAAACAGGTGAAGTGCTCGGTATATTGGCAGAAGACATCGAGAGCTTGCAAGATTTGTATCTGCGCACAGTGCTGCCGACTGCTTCTGCAGTGCTTCTCTATGTCATCAGCATTTGCGCCCTGGGATTTTTCGATTTGGGCTTTGCTGTGCTGATGGCGATCTACTTCTTCGTTCTCGTCGTTGTGATGCCGATTTTCTCCCTATTGCATATGCGTTCGGTGAATCAGGCGTACAAAAAGGATAAAGATGCATTGTATCAATATGTAACAGATGGTTTCCTTGGCATTCATGATTGGGTGCTGAGCGGACAGAAACATAAGTTTTTCAGCCGCTTTTTCAAACGTCAGGAAACGCAGGATAGAGCTGATAAGCGGTCGAAAAACTGGTCTTATTATCGTGAATTCATCGGTCAGGTGATCGTTGCTGCCATGCTGGTCACGATGCTCGCATTCGGCGTGACCCTATTTGCGGATGAAAGGATTGCCGGTGTTTTCATTGCTGCTTTTGTTCTTGTCATCATCCCTCTTTCCGAGGCGATCCTGCCTGTTTCGAATGCTGTGGAGAAGTATCCGCGCTACGAGGAATCGCTGAACCGTGTGACGATGCTCGAAGCGGATCAGGAGAAGGCGACCGAAGAAGTTTCTTATGAAGGTTCCTTGAAGGATGTCCATCTGACAGTGGAAAATGTGAATTTCAGCTATGAGGAACAGGAAAACGTGATCGAGGATTTGTCACTGGATCTATCGCAAGGTAAGAAAATAGCTATCATCGGAAAAAGTGGTGCCGGTAAATCGACACTGCTCAAACTGCTGCAAGGAATGCTTGCGCCAGATGCGGGTGCTGTCCGAGTGAATGGGTACGAAGCGGCATCGATTCGTCCGGATATGACGAAGCTCATATCCGTGCTGAATCAAAATCCTTATCTCTTTTACACAAGTGTCGCTAATAACCTGCTTCTGGCAAATGAATCAGCAACAGAAACAGAAGTGAAAGACGTCATGAGACAAGTCAAGCTGCATGATTTGGTAGCCAGCCAGCCCGAAGGATATCAAACATCGATGCAGGAAACGGGTCAACGCTTCTCTGGCGGTGAGCGTCAGCGAATCGCGCTGGCACGTGTCCTGTTACAGGATACACCGATCGTCATGCTGGATGAACCGACTGTAGGACTTGATCCGATTACGGAACGTGACCTGCTGGAGACGATTTTCGAAAGTCTTATCGATAAAAGTTTACTTTGGGTGACGCACCATCTTGTCGGGATGGAACAAATGGATGAAATCATCTTCCTGGAAGAAGGAAGGGTGAAGATGCGCGGGACGCATGCGCAATTGCTTCAGGAATCCTCGCATTACCGAAAATTATATGAGCTGGATCGCCCTGGGGTCTTTCAGCATTCTTAATCCAAAGCTTCCTTGCTTTGGATTTTTTTTGTATAAAGTTGCAGCGTGCTCTTCATACTACGGATAAGCACAATTTAAATGGAGTGACGTGATGGATATTCTTCTTGCCGTCCTGCCGGCATTGTTTTGGGGCAGTATTGTATTATTCAATGTCAAGCTTGGCGGAACCCCTTATCATCAAATCCTCGGTACTACGATCGGTGCTCTGCTGCTTTCCGTCGTCTTATATTTATTTGTACGGCCAGAATTGAATGGTTTCATCTTCTTGATTGGATTGCTTTCCGGGGTGTTTTGGTCGCTTGGTCAAACATTCCAGCTGAAAAGTGTTCATGCAATCGGTGTCTCAAGGACAATGCCAATCTCGACCGGAGCTCAGCTTGTTTCCACCTCCTTGTTCGGTGTGATTGTATTTGGAGAATGGAGTACAGCCAGTGCCGTCATACTAGGGATACTGGCATTATTACTGATTATTGCAGGAGCAATATTAACATCCAGACGAGCTAAGGGTGAGCTGAAGGATGACGCGGATAAGGGCGCTTTTCGAAAAGGGTTACTATTCATTGCCATTTCGACAGTCGGCTATCTTGTTTATGTTGTCATTGCCAGGCTGTTTGGAGTCGATGGATGGACTGCACTCTTTCCGCAAGCAGTTGGCATGGTAGTAGGCGGTCTCATTCTCACAGTGAAATATAAACCATACGATTTTTACACAATCAAAAATATCATTCCTGGTGTGATATGGGCTGCTGGAAATATGTTTCTCTTCCTCTCACAGCCCCGAGTTGGGGTAGCAACGAGCTTCTCCTTGTCCCAGATGGGCATCGTCATATCCACACTCGGCGGTATATTCATTTTAGGTGAGAAGAAAACGAGGGGACAGCTGATCAGCATCAGTATCGGTATTATCCTGATTGTTATTGCTGGGTTTCTCTTAGGCTATACAAAATCATGAAAAAGGAGATTTACGTATGTATCCAAGTCTGCAAGGAAAAGTAGTTGTGATCACCGGTTCATCTACTGGTTTGGGACGGGCAATGGCATTGCGCTTCGGCCAGGAAGGTGCCAAAGTTGTCGTGAATTATTACAATAATGGTGACAAGGCACAAGAGGTAGTGCAGACAATCAAGGAAAACGGCAGTGATGCAGTAGCGGTACAGGGAAATGTAATGAAGGAAGAAGATGTAGGAAAGCTTGTTCGGACAGCTATCGATAGCTTCGGAAAACTGGATATCATGATCAATAATGCTGGGGTGGAAAATGCTGTTCCTTCTCATGAACTATCGCTGAAAGATTGGGACCGAGTCATCGGAACAAACCTGACCGGAGCGTTCTTAGGCTCGCGGGAAGCATTAAAGTATTTTGTCGAAAACAATGTCAGAGGAAATATCATAAATATGTCTAGCGTGCATGAAGTGATCCCTTGGCCATTGTTCGCTCATTATGCAGCTAGCAAAGGTGGTGTAAAGCTGTTGACGGAAACCTTGGCACTGGAATATGCTCCAAAGCACATTCGTGTTAACAATATTGGTCCGGGAGCAATAAACACACCGATCAATGCGGAGAAATTTGCCGATCCCAAGCAGAAAGCGGATGTGGAAAGCATGATTCCGATGGGGTACATCGGAAAGCCGGAAGAAATTGCTGCGGTAGCTGCCTGGCTCGCTTCTGATGAATCGAGCTACGTGACTGGAATCACCTTATTCGCAGATGGCGGCATGACCAAGTACCCAGCTTTCCAAGCTGGAAGAGGATAGACGGAGACAAAAATACTTTAGTTAGATGAAAACCCGGACTATACTGCATATCAAGATTTGCAGTATAGTCCGGGTTTTTAATTAATAATCTATGCAAGAGTAGGCTGAACACGTAACAAGCTATTCTTTAGTGTTCATATATCATTTTACGCGTCATACCGCCGTCCACAACAAGATTTTCCCCGTTGATGAAATTATTCTCCGCAGATGTAAGGAAGAGGCAAGCTCTTGCGATATCAGATGGTGTCCCGACTCGTTTGGATGGATGCTGATCATGATCGACAGGGCGAAGGCTGTCATATTCTGCTGTTTCGATCCAGCCAGGGCTGATGCTATTCACTGTAATGAAATCTTGCTGAAGTGACATTGCCATTGCATGAGTAAGAGATGTAATCCCGCCTTTTGTCGCAGCATATGCTTCCGTGTCCGGCTCGGACATGGTCGCACGAGTGGAAGCAATATTAACGATCGAGCCGCCTTTTCCGCTATTTTTCATATAACCTGCTGCTTCCCTGCTGGCAAGGAAAGTACCGCGTAAGTTTGTATTGATGATAGAGTCCCATTCCTCGACAGATAACTCAAACATATTTTTGAATGCACTGACACCAGCATTGTTGATCAAAATATCTATCTGACCAAAATGGTCGAAAATTTGTTCCATGAAATTGGTCACTTCTTTATGAAGGCGCATATCGGCTTGGAGGGCAAGTCCTTCACCATCCATTTCCTTCACTGTCCGCTCGACAGCAGCCTGATCCAAATCGACGGCAGCCACTTTTGCTCCTGCAGCTGCATAAGCAAGTGCCACGGCTTTTCCGATTCCATTTCCAGCACCGGTTACTACGGCAACTTTATTTGTGAAATCCATTTTACTCATCCTTTCTTATCTTCGTAATAAATATGCCTCAGGGACCATGTACCATCTTCATTCACGATCAGTTCCCCGTAGGAAAACTTCTCCTGCCGACGCTTATCAGTCGGAGAGCCGGGATTGAAGAAGACAAGGCCATCTTCTTCTTTATGAACAGGGATATGGGAATGCCCAAAGATCAGTAAATCAATCGCTTCCCCTTCGAATCCCGCTCTTGCCCGCTGTTCTGTCGTCTTTCCTTTTCCGTCTCCATGAGTCAATCCGACCTTGAGTCCATGAAAAGTCAGCAGTTGTTTTTTGGGCAGCTCCTCGATCAAATCAGAGCTGTCTATGTTGCCAGAAACAGCTGAGACTGGAGCAAAGGAGGAAAGGGAATCAAGTACACGTCTATCCTGGAAATCTCCTGCATGGATGATATGGTCAGCCTGCTGCAAATCGGGAAGCAGTGCAGACGGCCATACTTTTGCCATGCGCGGCATATGGGTATCAGCTAAGATGATGATCCGCATCAGCTTCTCCTCCTAACAATCTCATAGTACCCAAATGTCTATTGCGGCAATCATAAAAAACCGCCCACCCTGAAGGGGGAGCGGTCATCATCAATGCTGTATTTGATGTTCAGGCTGATGCAGTGTGATATCGGCACCAAGCTGTGTGAACAGCCCTACGATATCTTCATAGCCGCGCTGAATGTGTTTGATATCCGTTATCTTGGTCACACCATCAGCGGCAAGGCCGGCTAGTATCAAGGAAGTACCCGCACGCACGTCATGTGCTTTCACTGTTGCGCCTTCCAGATTGGAACTGCCGTTGATCACAATTTGATGATCGACAACGTCAATATCGGCACCAAGTTTCTTCAGTTCGCCCACATGTCCGTTACGATTCGGATATACTTTGTCCAGGATTGTGCTGGGGCCGCCTGCCAGTATGAGGAGGGTAGTCAGCGGCTGCTGCAAGTCGGTAGCGAGTTCAGGATACATGCCTGTTTGGATTCGCGCTCCTTGCAGTGCCGTACCTGAAGCTGTCATGCTGTCATCATCTTCCGTGATGGTCATGCCAAGCTCGATCAATTTATTCGTACAGCTTGCCAAATGCTCAGGGATGACATTTTTCACCGTGATGCGTCCGTTTGTCACACCGGCAGCCATCAAAAAGGCGCCAGCAATCAAACGATCCGGAATGACCGTATGTTCAATACCGCCGTGAAGGGATTCCACACCATCAATCGTGATTTTCTCGGTTCCGGCACCTTTGATTTTTGCACCCATCAAATTCAGGAGGTTGGCTAAGTCAACCACTTCCGGATCTTTGGCAGCATTATGGAATGTTGTGCGGCCTTCAGCTTTGACAGCTGCAAGCATGGCATTGATTGTAGCACCGGATGTAATCACGTCGAATGTAATCTCTGCTCCTGTCAGTTTGTCACACGATACTTCATAATACTGCTGCTTGAAATCAAAGACAGCACCAAGTGCGGAAAGTGCCTTCACATGCTGATCGATCGGCCGGGAGCCGAAGTCATCTCCGCCTGGATAACCAATTTGGACGGTTTTGACTTTATGCAGTAAAGCTCCGACGAAATAATAGGAAGCACGGAAATCTGACGTTTTCGCCAAATCAAGTTTTCCGGAAGTGATATGTTTTCCAGTCAGCTCATAGGTGTTTTTCTCTACTTCTTTCATATTCAAACCGATATCTTCGGCAATGTCTTTTATCAATAAAATATCCCTGATAGCGGGGATATCGTGTAGTGTAATCGTCTCATCTGTCAAACAGCCTGCTGCGACCAACGCCAGCGCACTGTTCTTTGCTCCCGGTATTGTTACTTCCCCGGTCAGCGGGCCGCTTTTTCTGACTTCAAACCATGCATTGTCCACTCTATAACTCTCCTTGTCTAGTTTCCAGTCTGAAAGCCAGAAATAAAAGAATCGATGCACAGGAATAATCCCTGGCATATTGGAAATCCACTATTTCTGATGAGCCTTCAGCGTTTTTATCTGCTCTCATATGCACATAAAATCCATTTTACCATTAATCAGCGAAGAAGTAGATAGGGAATAAGTATTCCTATATGCAGTTTTTGCCTTTTTCTCTGAACCTGTCAAGTGAAAGTCTCATATACTAGCGGTAACAGACTTTTATGCTACAATGAAAGTGACTGGACTATACCGTGGAAGGCAGGCTTATCATGAAAGGAAAAAAGATCATCAAGGGCACGGCTGTCGGGCTGCTTGTACTTTTTCTATTTTGGTTCGTCCGGGAACATATTGAACTGTCACCTGAGCAAATACAAGGATGGATTCTTTCATTCGGAATCATCTCCCCATTGATCTACATTGGGATTTATACAGTGAAACCTGTCATTTTTTTCCCGTCCTCTGTTCTTTCGATCGCTGGCGGGTTAGCTTTTGGCTTTATCAAAGGGACCATATTCATCTTGATCGGTTCAGCAGGTGCGGCGATTGTCGCATATTTACTTGCTTACTTTTTCTCCGAACGCTTTGCGGATAAGAAGTATGGGGAGCGGACGGATAAAATCAAGCAGAAACTGCATGATGAAGGTTTTCTTTATGTATTGGTGATGCGGGTGCTTCCGGTTTTCAATTATGATTTGGTCAGTTATGTTGCCGGTCTGACAAGAGTTAAATTCAAGCAGTATATGGCCGCAAGTATTTTAGGTGTGCTTCCGGGCACGATGACTTATGCGCTGGTCGGATCAAGTATCGTATCCTTGAATTATATGTATCTCGCTATTATTGTATTGATTATATTGATTTGTGCTTTGATCGGGTTTTGGAAAAGAGACAAGATCAAGGAAATATTGACTTGAAGGCAGCGGAGAGCTGTCTTTTTTTATGGGATTAAAGGGAAGAAGCAGTCGGGCGGAAAGAAAAAGACCAAAAGGCAGAATGCTGTCTTTTGGTCTTGTACTCAAGCAAAAGCTGTTACATGTATGCCGCATGCTTTCTCATAAGCGCGCTGCAAGATCCTGGTGATGCTGCCAGGCTTTCCATTGCCGACTTGTTTTGCGTCAATCTCAATGATCGGCATGATTTCGCTGGTTGTACTGGTGATGAATACTTCATCGGCTTGCAGCAGATTTTCCACGCGAAAGGCAGTTTCCTTCACCTGAAGACCTGCTTGCTGAGCGAGTTCCAGCACTCTGGCCCGGACACAACCATGTAAGATGTTGACTGTAGCAGGATGTGTATAAAGGATATCGTCTTTGATCATGAATACATTGGAAGAAGAGCCCTCGGTGACGGTGTCTTGTTTATGAAGGATAGCTTCATATGCTCCTTTTTCCTTGGCTGTTTGCTTTGCCAGTATATTCGGCAGCAGGTTCAAACTTTTGATATAGCATAAATCCCATCTGATATCATCTGCCAAAATAGCACGTACACCGTGCTGAAGGGAGGAGACAGGCCGATTGCTCGGTTCGATATAAGCATAGAAATTACTTGGCACATCAGGGAAACTATGCTCGCGCGTTGCGGATCCGCGAGTGATTTGCAAATAAAGCTTTGCATCTGTCCGGACATCATTTGTGGCAGTTAATTTCTGGAGTGCTGCAATCAATTCTGTTTTTATAAATGGGACTTTCAATCTGATTGCATCAGCTGAACGATATAGTCGATCGATATGTTCTTCGAGCAAGTCGAAGGAACCTTGGTAAATACGGATAACCTCATAAACACCGTCCCCGAATTGCAATCCCCTTTCCTCGAAAGGATACAAAAGTGATTCTTTCGGGATGATTCCATCCTGTGTCAGCACATGACTGTATACGCTCATATCCATACCTCCTCATTGTTACTGTCCATTATAGCAAAGTAAAAAGCAGCAGCGGAGCAAGAAATTTGTCGAATTAGGTTTAGAATGTTGCACGCATGTAAAAACCTTGTTATACTACTTAACATACTATTTATAAACCGGGGTAATCATTTCGCTTGTCATGCACTTGTCTACTACCCTTGAGCCAACGCAGTGTCTCGTTTTAAACGTAACGAGGCATTGCGTTTTTAACTATGTAAATGATGGAAAAGATAATATAGGAAGGAGGCCGTATAATGGATACAGAACAGCTGAAAGAAGAGCTGATTGCATACAGCAAGAAAATCGGGATAGATAAGATCAGGTTCACAACAGCAGATGTCTTTCAAGAGCTGAAGGAAAGGCTGAAGCAGCAGCAGGAGAACAATTATCAGTCAGGCTTTGAAAAAGGGACGATCGAGGAGCGAACAGAACCGAAAAAACTCATGCCATCAGCTCAATCCATTATCGCAATTGCGCTTGCTTATCCTTCCAGACTGCAGCATGCACCAAAGAGTACGAAGGAAGAACCGCGCGGATTGTTTTGCCGGGCCTCCTGGGGAATGGATTACCATGAAGTGCTGCGCGACCGGATGAATAAATTGACTGACTTCCTAGCTGAAAGGGTCGAAAACTTCACATACCGGTCGATGGTTGATACAGGGGAATTATCCGACCGCGCCGTGGCGGAGCGGGCAGGCATTGGCTTCAGTGCCAAGAATAGCTTCGTCATCACGCCGGAATTCGGTTCATATGTGTATCTTGGGGAAGTGATAACCAACATACCATTTTTGCCGGATGAACCGGTCGAGGATAGCTGCGGTACATGTACCAAATGCATCGACTCCTGTCCAACAGGGGCACTTGTCCAAGGAGGTCAGCTGAATGCACAGCGGTGTATCGCTTATCTGACACAGACAAAAGATTTCTTGCCCGATGAATTCCGTACCAAAATCGGAAACCGGATTTATGGCTGTGATACATGCCAGCTTGTTTGCCCGAAAAATAAAGGGATGGACTTTCATTTACATGAAGAAATGGAGCCGGATCCTGAAATCGTAAAACCACTGCTGAAACCATTGCTGAAGATGTCAAATAAGGAATTCAAAGCTAAATTCGGTTTGATATCCGGCTCATGGCGCGGTAAGAAACCGATTCAGCGAAACGCCATCCTGGCAATCGCCCATTATAAAAGTACATCAGCTGTACCGGATTTGATTGAACTGATGAATCATGACCCGAGGCCTGTCATCCGCGGAACTGCTGCTTGGGCAGTTGGCAAGATCGGCCTGCCTGAAGGTTTTGAGGCGATCCGGAATGCGATGGAAAAAGAGCAGGATGTCCAAGTGCTGGACGAGATGGAAAAAGGGCTTGATTTTGAAAGAAAATATGCAGAAACACACTAAAAAAGGAGCGGAAGGCTCCTTTTTCACTTTCAAAGAGACTGAGCACATACTTTTATATTAACTTGTCCATTCATGAAAGAAAGGCCGCAGCAGCGGCCTTTCTAATGTTTTGCCCAGCCTTTTTGTTCGATGAAATCCTTCATATACACACGCCTTGGTATACGGAGCTTATCCGTAGCTTGTTCGGTCCACGTTGTCTTACGGCTGTTCTTGGATCGATCTACATAATAAGATTGGATGGTGCGATCGTATTCTTCTAGCTGGGCATTGAGCATGCCTTTATCGACATTGTATCTATTCTCATGATAAACACTGGCGAATGGCAGGCGAGGTTTACTTTCGTTCACTTTCTCGGGATAGCCAACAGCAATGCCGAACAGCGGCAATACATGTGCCGGAATGCCAAGACTTGCCGAGACACCGGCCAGATTATTTCGGATACCGCCGATATAGCAGATGCCAAGCCCCATCGATTCCGCAGCGAGTGCTAGGTTCTGGGCCGCAAGCGAGGCATCGATCGTACCGATCAGCAAAGCTTCGGTTCCTTGGATGCTTTCGGAAATATCTGCCCGCAAATTGCTTGCCATTTCCTTATGACGATAAAAATCAGCGCAGAAAACGAAGAAATGACCATTTTTGACGACATAATCCTGGCTGCCCGCATAGGTGCTCAATTCCTTTTTCACTAAAGGATCGCTTACCCCGATGATCGAGTATGCTTGAAGGAAGCTCGACGTGGATGCTGCTTGTGCAGCGGAAACGAGTTCCTTGATTTGTTCCTCTGAGAGTTGCTCGGATGTAAAAGATCTTACTGATTGATGGCGCAATATGGTTTGCAAGACATCAGACATCGTATTCTCCCCCTTTTTTATAAGCATACACAAAATCGTCACATTTGTAACTAAAAATGTTTGCGCTTTCATTACCGAATGAAGACAAGTCCGGGAAGCATATACTGTCATGATTCTACATAGATACAAGTGAGGTGGGGGCATGGAAACATTCATGACTGTATTATCTTTATTCGTCGTGGGAGGTTTGCTCCTCCTGCGTGGGTACGCCATGTCATATCGAAGGAAGAATCGGAGGGATAACGATGGGGAAGAATGAATTGCTGGCGGATTATTGGATGCAGGAAGTTGAAGGGAAAAAAGCAGGTAACTGGCTAGTCGACAGGGTATCCTTCCATGAGAAAGACGGCGCGAAAGTCGCACAGATCAGCGGGGAAGGAACCATCCTTAGTGAAGAACATGATGGAGAGGAAGATATCATCACGTATCGGATGTGTGCCACTTTTCTCGTCCATAAACAACATGCGACCTACCACGAAGAAGAAGAGCATACGCACATAGCACGTCTGCGCGAAGGACAGATCATTCACGATGAGCGGGTGGAGGAAGCTGTCCAGCCGCATGTGCCGGGCCTTGTTGTCCGCGAAAACAACGATGAGGATTTTGACCGACAGTTCAACTATGACAGGCGAGCAGCTGTGCAGTATGCCGAAAGATGGTGGAATGATTATAATCCTGCTTATAAGAAATTTGAAGTCGACTGTACGAATTACGTCTCGCAATGTCTGCGGGCAGGCGGAGCACCGATGCGCGGGGAGCCGGATCGGAACTCAGGATGGTGGTTCAATGGAGAGAATTGGAGCTATAGTTTCACTGTGGCAAACGCCTTACGTTGGTATTTGAGCGGATCGACACAAGGTTTGCGCGGCAAGGAAGTGGCTGATGCTAGGCTGCTTCGCCCAGGAGATGTGATTTGCTATGATTTCGAAGGAGACGGGAATTTCAACCATAACACAATCGTTGTTGCCCGCAACGCCCAAGGTGAGCCGCTGGTGAATGCTCATACAGCCAATAGCCGGATGCGACACTGGGCTTATGTGGATTCCCCTGCATACACAGACAATGTCGTATATAAATTTTTCCAGATTGGGCAATGACCTCTGCTGTGCTATACTGGTAAGGTTGAAAGTTGAAAAGCAGAGGTGAAAGTATATGCCAAGACATATCGTACTATTCCAGCCAGAAATTCCAGCTAACACAGGGAACATCGCCCGTACCTGCTTAGCGACAGATACGGCTTTGCATCTGATTCGTCCGCTCGGTTTCTCGACGGATGACAAAATGCTGAGAAGATCCGGATTGGACTATTGGCATGACGTGGATATCCATTATTACGATAGCATAGAAGAGCTATACGAAAGATTTCCGGAAGGAATCTTTTATTATATTGAAAACTTTGGTACCAAGCATTATTCGGATTTTGATTTCAGCGATACGGACCAAGATTTACTTTTCGTTTTCGGTCGCGAGTCGACGGGCATACCGAAAGATTTGCTTGTAGGAAAAGAGGAGCAGTGTCTGCGCATCCATATGACAGATAAAGTTCGATCTTTGAATCTATCGAATACGGCAGCGATTATCATTTATGAAGCTCTTCGGCAGCAGCGTTTTGATGGTTTATCCTGAACTGCACATCATGTGCAGTTTTTTTAGTTATTTAGACATAGAAAAATAGGGAAAAAATAGTACTTTTACCGCTTCCATTTGGTAGTAATATACTAATGTTACTTATATCCGGTGGATTTACTGTTATGACAAGGTATAATGGATGGCATGAATAATATGAGAGATTGTACGCTATTGCTACAGGCATTTTGGAAAAAGATTCGTTCCTTGAGGAAAAAAAAGATGCTGACACAAGAAGAATTGGCTGGCATGGCGGGTTTTAATCGATCGTACTACTCCGATATTGAAAATGGAAAAAGGAATATTTCTTTTGTTGGAATCAGTAAATTGGCGAATGCGCTTAATCTGGAAATGATGGATTTACTGCCCACAAGGGAGGAATACTACAAGCTCCTTGAATCAGAAGCAAGACACAGCCAGGAAACGATTACTTACATATAGGGCAGCACTGCTGAAAGGCAGTTACGCAAAACTTCAGGGGCTAAGGGATAAAATTCTATGCCAGCCAGCTGCAAAGATGAATTTCAAGCTGTCAGGTGTGACAGCTTTTTTAAAGGAGAATGAAATTGATTTTTAAACGTAAACGCATCCAAGATATACTGCTGGGTGATGTCATTGGAAGTGATATCGTTTTAGCGGATAAAACAAAAGTGGATAAAGGAACTGTCATCACGGCTGCTGTACTTGATCGGCTGAATCAAAATAAAGTGCCATCTGCCATTGTGGAAACAAAAGAGGAGACAGCAGGTGATTTCTTCAGCAAATCAGATCGTCTTCAGCGGATGATAAAACAGCTGATGGAAATGGAAACGGATCATCAAGCTACCTATAAACGCAGCATGGAGAAACATTTTTATACTAACCTGTCTTATATAGCATTTGAGTACCGCTATGGAAAATTATTATATGAAGAAGAAAGTATCCGTTTCCTGAAAGATCTTTATGTGAAAAGCTTAAAGACGATGGGGCGAAGCAGTTTGTGGCATCTTCTGGAACAGCGGGATCCGTACGCATTCATCCACTCCTTGGACGTTTTCGTCATCGGAACGATGGTTGCATATCATATGAATGCCGTCCAGTTGGACCTGTGTGCGACCGGGTATTTATTCCATGATATCGGAAAAGTTGAAATACCGCGGGAAATACTTGATAAGTCAACCTCACTGTCCAAAGAGGAGTACGAAATCGTACAAACGCATACAATCAAAGGAGAAGCACTTCTGAACCAGGCGGGTGAGCCATTGCTTGGGCGCTATGCCAGAAGTCACCATGAACGTTTGAACCGTAAAGGCTATCCTGATGGTGCTTATTTGCCGGAATTGGGAGTGGATTTGCAAATACTGGCAGTGGTTGATACGTTCTCGGCCCTCACATTATCACGTTCCTATCGGGAAGTGCTGCCAGCTGCAGAAGCGATCCAGCTGATGCTGGAGATGTCGGACGCATATCCGAAGAAAATCGTGAAAAAACTCGCACAGCTTATGCATATTTTCCCTAGCGACATGAATGGGGTCGAACTCGATGACGTGATGATGGATACGTACACGGACGAGGCACATATGGAAATCGGATGGAAGCAAAAGCCGTAACAGCTGCGATATGGAATTGCTGGCATGATAGAGAAATCCCAGGCATACATTAAGGTAATCGCCATTTGTTTAACAATGCCTGGGAGGTTAATGGATGATGAATATACTGGATAAGGTACAGCAGTATCGCCAGGAACAAGAGAAGCTTCACTGGGAAGGAACGCTTTCTGATTATCTGCGTTTGTTGAAGGATCGGCCTTATCTTGCTCAATCTGCACATTCCCGTGTATATAATATGATCAAGCATAAAGGCATTGAAGAAGAAGATGGTGTGAAAAACTACAGCTTCTTCAAAGATTCGTTATTCGGTCTCGAGGAGCCGCTTGAGAAGCTCGTGGAAGAATACTTCCACCCGGCAGCTCGGCGACTGGATGTGCGTAAACGAATTCTATTGCTCATGGGTCCTGTCAGCGGGGGGAAATCCACACTTGTCAGTTTGCTCAAACGAGGTCTCGAGGAGTATACCCTGACAGATGAAGGAGCAGTTTACGCCATTAAAGGCTGCCCGATGCATGAGGATCCGCTGCATTTGATCCCTGGACATTTGCGCAAGGATTTTGAAGAGGAATATGGCATACGGATCGAGGGGAATCTTTCTCCACTGAACGTGATGCGTTTGGAAGAAGAGTATGATGGCAAAATAGAGGATGTTGTCGTGGAGCGGATATTCTTTTCCGAGGATAAACGCTCCGGTATCGGTACATTCAGTCCTTCAGACCCCAAATCACAGGATATCGCCGATTTGACGGGCAGCATCGACTTTTCCACCATTGCGGAGTATGGTTCGGAATCAGATCCGAGAGCTTACCGATTTGATGGGGAACTCAATAAAGCCAACCGCGGGCTGATGGAATTCCAGGAGATGCTCAAATGTGACGAGAAGTTCCTTTGGCATCTGCTTTCCCTGACACAAGAAGGCAACTTCAAGGCTGGCCGATTTGCCTTGATCAGCGCGGATGAATTGATCGTTGCGCACACGAACGAATCGGAGTATCGCTCATTCATTGCCAATAAAAAGAACGAAGCATTGCATTCCCGGATGATTGTCATGCCAGTTCCGTATAATCTTAAAGTAGATGAAGAAGAGAAAATCTACCAGAAAATGATCTCTGAAAGTGATATAAAAGATGTCCATATCGCACCGCATACGTTGAAAATTGCTGCAATGTTCACGATTCTTACCCGATTGAAAGAATCGAATCAAGGCGGTATCAGCTTACTGAAGAAAATGCATCTATATAATGGGAAACTTTTGGAGGGTTTTAGCGAAGCGGATATTCAGGAACTCAAAAAAGAGCATAATGATGAAGGCATGAGCGGCATCGATCCACGTTATGTGATCAATCGCATTTCTAGTACGATCATCAAAAAAGAAATGCGTTCCATCAATGCATTGGATGTGCTTCGTTCCTTGAAAGATGGTCTCAGCAGTCATGCATCGATCTCCAAGGATGATCGGGAACGTTATTTGAACTACATTGCCGTAGCACGGAAAGAATACGATGAAATCGCCAAGAAGGAAGTGCAAAAAGCATTCGTCTATTCTTATGAAGAATCAGCTAAGACATTGATGGATAATTATCTCGATAATGTCGAGGCGTATTGCAACAAAACAAAGTTGCATGATCCTTTGACTGGGGACGAAATTTCATCCGATGAAAAGCTGATGCGGTCGATCGAAGAGCAAATCGGCATCTCGGAAAATGCGAAGAAGGCTTTCCGGGAAGAAATCCTCATCCGGATATCTGCTTACGCAAGAAAAGGGAAGAAGTTTGATTATCAATCCCATGAACGGCTGCGGGAAGCAATTCAGAAAAAACTGTTCACAGATTTGAAAGATGTCGTGAAGATCACAACGTCCACCAAAACGCCTGATGAGCAGCAGCTGAAGAAAATGAATGAAGTAGTCGCTACACTGATAGATGAATATGGTTATAATTCCACATCAGCAAACGACTTGCTCCGCTATGTAGGAAGTTTGCTGAACAGATAAAATAAACCGCCGGGATCCCGGCGGTTTATTTGTATTCTCAGGCGGATAAAAGCATGAATCCTGCAAAGATGGGGAGCAGGACCATTGCTGTTTTCAAGTAGACCGGGCGTACACGTTTGGTGAATTTAGCACCGATATACGAGCCTATCATTGTTCCGGCAACTACCTCCAACAAAAGCTTGATATCCAAGAAACCAAGCTGTGCATAACCGACGCCTCCTGCCAGCGCAATCGGAATGATGATCATCATTGTTGTACCGGCAGATTTTTGTGCGGAGAATCCAAGCAGCATCAATAAGCCGATTTGAATGAATGGAGCAGAGCCAATCCCGAATAGTCCGGATAATGCGCCAGTTAAAACACCGAGCAGTGCAGATGAAACGAAGAATACAATATTATTTTGGTAAATGAATGCAGTCAATGTATTTTCTTTTGCTGTCTGTTTACCCATCAGCATCAGGCGGATGCAAAGTACCACACCTGAAAGGACGAGCATCCCGGCTGTCAGATAGTTCAGGATATCCTCCGGTATGATACCGGAAAAATGGGAACTGATGAATGCGCCGATTGCGCCGAAGATCCCGATGATGAGTCCTGCCCGCAATGTCACGTTTCCTTCACGGTAATGACTGACGGCACCTGAAAAAGATGAAAACAGCATGGATGCAAGCGCTGTACCCAATGCGACGTGTATTGGAAAACCGAACAGCACAGTCAAGATGCTGATGATGAATCCTGATCCGCCAGCACCTACAAAACCAATGATAAGACCAGCAGCAATCATGATAAGGATAATTTCGATAGCCATAATATTACTTCCCTCATTTCTTGTTGTATCCTTATTTAATCATAGTAAAATGATATTGTATAATGCATAAAAAACATATAATTAATGCAGAAAGGTTATAGGTGATATGATGGAATGGCAACAGCTGGTTTATTTTAAGGAAGTAGCCGAACGCGAGCATTATCTGCAGGCTGCTAAGGCCTTGGCAATCTCGCAGCCGGCATTGAGCCGTTCGATTCAGAAGCTGGAGGAACAGCTTGGTGTCCAGCTGTTCGAAAAGCGGGGCAGGGGCATTGTACGGAGCAGATATGGCGATGCTTTTTATACACATGCTGTGAGGATTTTGGAGGAGATGGAAAAGGCTGAAAAGCAAATACGCAAAATGAAGGATCCGCATTATGGGGAAATTACACTCGGATTCATGCGTTCGCAAGGACTTCAGCATATCCCGCGTTTGCTGAAGCATTTCAAAGAAATTTACCCGTCGGTGGAATTTTCCCTGAATCAGGGTTCCACAGAAGAACTGATCAATCTGCTGAATGAAGGTAAACTGGATTTATGTATCTGCAATGTCGATTCCCGGGCGGAAGGGCTGACGTGGCGGAAACTGTGGACAGATCAGTTATATGTATATGTATCCACTACGCATCCGCTGGCAAATGAAAAGGTACTGGCACTGAAACAGATCGAAAAGGAACCATTCCTACTGATACGGCCAGGATACAGTGCCCGGGTGATGTTCGAACAGATTGTCGAAAAATATGGTCTGGAGCCCAAAATAGCATTCGAAAGTGAGGATATGATGACCATATTGGGTTTCGTTGCTGCTGGACAAGGTATAGCGCTGCTGCCATCCTTGGAGACTCTCCATATGCATCATGTCAGAAGCATCCCTCTCATTGAACCGACGGAGAGGCAAATCGGGGTAGCATGGCGGGAAAACAGTGTGCGTTCACCAGCCAGCGAACATTTTATCGAACAGCTGGTCACGTATGCAACAGCATTTTCCAAATAAAGCGATTCATATCGCTTTATTTTTTTTGTTAAACATTTCGCATAATTTGTCGAAGCTTCATAACAATAATTTACGACCTCTTCATGAATCCTTAATACATAACTTTTAGAATGAATGCGGGAGGACAATCCCGATAAAAGATTGGAGGAATTTGATGAAACGTCCATATCGAGTGGCAGCCGGATTCAGCGTGTGCCTACTGCTGATGCAAGCAGTGGTGCCGGCATCCATTCCAGTTGCAAAGGCCGAAGACAAACTGCGGGAAGAGAAGGTTTCCATAACAGAAGTGTATGGCAGTGAAAAGCAAAGTGCCGAAGGGTTATCTTTTATTGAAGTACATAATGGAACGAAGGAAGCAAAATCATGGAAAGATCTTGAGCTTACATACACAACCGATAAAGAACAGAAGATCCTCACCCAAGAGCAAGATGAGCAAATACCGGCAGGTGGTTATGCGGTCCTTGCCTTGGACAACGAAGCGACAGTTGAAACATTCAACGGTCATTTCGGAACCGAGCTGACGGATTCAGCATTCACCAATGCTGCAGAACCCTACATATTCCAAGACGGCGAGCAGCAGATATCCATCTCAGACACTGCAACCGATCAAACCTCAGTATCTGTATTCCACTTTCAAGATGTGGAGCAGACAGAAAGCATCCACTTTGCAAATGACCAGAAAACACCTACCATCCTGGCCGCACCATCACCAGGTTCAGAAATGATTGAACAAAACGAACAAGTAAAAGAGCAAGAATCACAGCCTGATGCTCCGGGACAGGAAGCTGACGAAGAGCCTGCTGATCAAGGGAAACAAAAGCCGAGTGGAGAAGCACCTGAGAAAGAAGAAGCTGATTCCGAAGCTGTAGATCAAGAGGATGAAAAGCAAGCTGAAGGGGAAGAGGAGCCAGCTGAAGAAAAACAAGAAAAACCTGAAACGGAGAAAGAAGAAGCTGAAGCAGATACAGAACAGGCTGAGGCAGAGGATGAATCCGAACAAGCAGAAGAGCAGCGGCCTGCTATCGTCCATGAAGCGATTGGAACACACGATAGCGGCAGTGATCTGACAATCCGTGCTTCTATGGAGGGTGGGAAGGCAGAGAAAGCTGTTCTCACCTATGTCACTGCCCCGGGCATGGTTGAACAGAAAGTGGACATGGCCGATAAAGGTGATGGAAGCTGGGAAGCGGTTGTCCCAAAAGAAGCCTTTTGGAGTACAACTTTCCAATACAGTATCGAAATGATGAGCGAGGAGCAGCAGCTTCGTTTTCCCGACAATGGTTTTCAGAGCATGGAAGTAGCTGTGTCTGCAACCGATTCACAATCGCAGCCACCGGCACTTATTACTGAAATTGTTCCTGATAGTGACAATATCAGTGGTTCCGATGCGTATGAGTTCATCGAAGTTTACAACAATTCCGACCAGCCGATGAACTTGCAGGATCATAAATTATCTTATCAATATCCAGACGGTAGGCAGACAGATTGGGATATCGATCGTGATATCACACTGGATCCAAAAGAGACCGCGGTCATCTGGATCAAGAATGATGCCAACCAATCGCTTGGACTTGCGGATTTCAATCAACATTATCAAACCCAGCTGTCAGATGATCAAGTGATCGAGATCCATAATGGCGGTATGGCAAACGGGTCTGCACGTACGATTGCCATCCAAGCTGACAGCGGCGCACAGCTTGCGGCAGCAAGCTATAATGACACAGAAGGGATGGATGATACCCATCCGAATCAAGGCATCACATACAAAGCTTCCGGCTCGGCACAGATGACAAAGGTGGGGCTCCAGCAGCAAGCATCACCCGGCAGTTTGATTAGCGGACAAGTCCCTGCTGAACCAGTCAATGTGGAAAAAGATGACACTGCTCCTGAAATCACACATGAACCTGTGAATGCTGTGTCCATTCCAAATCCACTTCAAATCGAAGCATCGATTAAGGAAGAGAATTTCATTCAGCATGTCACTTTGTATCTCAAAAAAGCCGGTATGGAAGATTATGAGCAATACAGTATGCAGCAAACAGAAGATTCATATGCAGTGGAAATCCCCACTGCTGATTTGCAAGCTGGCACAATGGAATACTACATCGAAACATCCGATGGTTTCAACACTGCCAAAACAGAAACGTTCAAAGTGGGAGTGAAAGAGCCGGATACCGATTTTACAGCGCTTCCTTCTTTATTGGTAACAGAGTTGGTTCCGGATTCTTCCAATGTGAATGGCGCTGATGGATATGAATTCATCGAGGTTTACAATAATTCCACAGCACCAGTCGATATGCAGGACTATGATTTGCCATATGTGTATCCGGATAATCGAGTGACCAATTGGAGACCTGACGAAAGTCCGGTCATACAGCCTGGTGAAACGGCTGTCTTTTGGATCATCAATGGGTCCAATACAGAATTGACTGCCGATGATTTTAACGCGAATTATGGCACGAACCTCACGCTTGGTGAGAATCTGTTCAAAGTAAGTTCAGGGGGGATGGCCAACGGCAGTCAGCGTGGAGTCGGGGTTGCGACCAAGACAGGCAATACTGTGGCGATGGCAACATATAACGATACAGAAGGCGTCAAGGATACTGCTGCCAATATGGGCATCAACTATAAATATCCGCTCGATGGCACAACGAATATGCTCAAGCTGAATGCTGGTACCAATCTCGGTACTCCGGGAAGTGTCTCTTCCGAACAAGTCCCAGGTGAACCAATACAAGTCGAAGAGGATGCGGCATCACCGGAAGTGCGGGATCTGACGGAACAGCAAACAGTCAGCCAAACAGAAGACTTACAGATTACAGCAGAAGCTACTGACGATAAAGAAGTGAAACGAGTATCGGTATTTTATCGAACAGATGATGGTGATTACAAACAGGTTGATCTAACTAAAAACGAGCAGACAGGCTACTATCATCACACTATTTATACGCCAGAATTGATAGCGAAAGACTATGTGGAATATTATGTGACGGCAACGGATGGCGTCAATGAATCAAAGACGGATACAAAGCGGGTGAGCATTGAACGCGACCAAAAAGAAACAAGCCCAAGGCTCAATGTTGAGGAAGGGCAGCTGCTCTCCGGTACGTATAAGCTTAAAGCAACATCCGATACAGCGGATCCGAAGTTATTCATCGACGGGGAAGAAGTCGAGCAGACGGACAGTGCATTGGAAACAGAAGCTTACTTCGCATATGATGTGAATGGCATCAACACATATTTCCAGAATGCTGTGGTGCAGGATGGCGAAGTACTGCACATATTCGATGATTGGATCGAAACATATACGACCATCACCGTTCCGATCGATCCAAATACGCTCAAGGCTGGAGCGAACACCATCAGTATTCATTCAGGTAACAAAGCTTCACCGTTCCAGCTGGAATCCCCGGAAAACCGCGATGACTTTGATGCGAAGAATGTCCGGCTTGTATTAGGTGATGGAACTGTTCTGTATGACCCTGCATTTGCCGATCCAGATCAAGTGATCGATATCGGCGACAATGGGAATTATCGACCAGTTCAAGATTTCACCTTTACGATTGATCCTGAAAAGTTTCAGGCTCACGCGTACAATTGGGATACGACAACTGTTGATGATGGCACACATACCGTTGAAGCAAGAGACGGCGAATCATCCGATAAAGTGTCTGTCACGGTCGATAATACTGTACCTGTAATCGAAACATCCATGAATGATGGGGAATCGTATAAAGGACCATTCACGATCGAAGCAAGTGCAGAGGATGCTCTGAGCGGTCTGGACAGCTTGACAGCTGAATTGGACGGAAAAGAAATCGAGCTTCCATATGAAACGTCATCTGCAAGCTTACCTGCAGGTGAACATCAGCTTATTTTGCGGGCATCTGATAAAGCCGGAAATGAAGAAGTACAAACCATCACTTTCTCTACACCGGAAGAACATCCAGTTGCTCCGGAATTGATCAAACCGGAAGATGAAGCTGGGGATGTCGGGAAAAACCCTGAACTTGAAGTAAAAGTGACTGACCCTACCAGCGATGATATGGATGTTACTTTCTATCAGGGGCATAAGTACAAAGTCAGCCAAGATAGTGACATCAAAGCATTCAAGAATGCAGCAGATTATGAGCCACCATCTGACTATGCTCCCGAAGGGGAAGAAGCATTCAGCAGTGGGGATATCGAAAAGGTAGCCGATGTGGATGATCAATACTTAATCAATGACAGCGAAACGCAATTCCCTTACCATCGTTTCGAGGTTCCGGTTTCCAAGGATGTCGACGATAAAAATGTCGTCGAGGTCAATTGGAGCGGTAATTCATTGCCAGGTCGCAAGGTCAGCATGTATGCTTGGGACCACCAAGAAGAAGATTGGCAGCTGATCGATTATAAAGTAGCCGGGGATGAAGATTTTGATTTGCAAGGATCGGTGGATGTAGATACTTTTGTGAAAGATTATAAAATCAACGTCTTGATTCAGGATGAGATTGCGATCGAGGAAGAAGATTATGATTATTCGTTCGTATGGATGTCCGATACACAGTATTATTCCGAAAGCTATCCGCATATCTACAACGATCAAGTGAATTGGATTGCAGAGAATAAAGATAAGTACAATATCGATTATGTTTTCCATACTGGTGATATCGTGAACTTCTCAGATCAGGAATACCAATGGGAAACTGCGGATAAAGCGATGAAAGTGCTGGAAGATGCCAATATTCCTTACGGTGTCTTGGCAGGGAATCATGATGTGGAACAAAAGAGCAATGACTATGCGGATTATTATCGCTATTTCGGAGAGGACCGTTTTAAGGATAAGCCTTGGTATGGTGGTTCTTATAAGAATAACAGAGGACATTATGATCTGATTTCCTCCAATGGAAATGACTATATCATGGTCTATCTCGGCTGGGGTATCGATGATGAGGGGATTGCATGGGCAGACTCGGTGCTGAAAGCACATCCAGACCGCAAAGCAGTGTTGAACTTCCATGAATACTTGCTTTCTTCCGGTAATCGTCATCCAATCGGAGAGAAGCTTTATCAGGAGCTTGTGCTGGATAATGAAAATGTGTTTGCAGTGTTATGCGGTCACTACCATGCAGCCGATATGCTCGTTGATGAAATAGATGACGATGGGGATGGAGCAACAGATCGAAAAGTTTATCAAATGCTCGCCGATTATCAAGCAGGTCCAGAAGGCGGCCAAGGCTACATGCGCATCTTGCTTTTCGATGCTGAAACCGACCAAATCAAGGTAAAAACGTATTCTCCATACATGGGAGATTACAATTACTATGATGAAGAAGAGTTTCCTGGCGTAGATGAATTCTCCATCGGACTCGAATTGGATGCACAGAAGAAACGTGTGGCAACCAACTATGTGGAAGTGAATGTTTTCGGGACAAAGGAAATCGGGAAAGCCGAAAATGTAAAAAGTGGAGAGAATGCTTCCGTTACATGGGAAGGATTGACATCTGACCATGAGTACGCCTGGTATGCGGTTGCGGAAGATTCCCATGGTGGAAAAACGAAATCGGATCTGTGGACATTCACCACAAATGGCGGAGCTCCTTTACCAGAGGATAATGGAAATGAGCCACCTGCGGAAACTCCTCCTCATGATGAGAATGAGCAGTCAGATCCAATCGTCGATGGTGGAGAAAATCCGCCTGCTGATAAAGAAGAAAATCCTCCTTCCGGGAATGCAGAGGATCCGCTGCCTTTAGATGAAGGAGACGATGCAGGGAAGGATGGGCAAGAAGGAAAGACAACTGTACCTGTGAACCAGCAGACAGGGAATGGGGATAAAACAATTACACCTATTGATTCAAATAAATCTAAATCGACACCATTCGGCAGTATACTGCCTGAAACAGCAAGCCCTATATTCAACTATATATTGTTAGGGGCAGCAATCATCGCCTTTGGCGGTGCGTTGTATTGGTTCAATAGGAAGAGGACAACCAACAAATGAGAATGGAAGATAACTGGAAGAAATCCTTCCAGTTATCTTCTTTTTTAATTAAAAAAAGCAATGTTTTTTTCTTCTTGAAACCAAAATGTAAAAACGCTTTCAAAATGATGATATTTATGAAGGCGACTTGCATAAACCCCTTTATATCAACAAAGAAAGCGTTTTAAATATTTTCTCATTTTAGTTGTAAGTTTTATCTGGTTACGGTATATTGGGAGTGTGAAAACGAAACGAACCACTTAATTTTATTTCCAATTTCTAAGCCTTTATCATTTAAAAAAAGTTACTTCTATTGGGGGGAGCAGTCGTGGGACAAAAGGAATCTAGCGAAAGATTCTGGGAGAACTTCCATGGACCGAATATGGGTTACGTGGAGGAGCAATACGACAAATACAGGCAGGATCCGGAATCAGTGGATGCATCGTTGAAAGAATTATTCGATACACATGGAGAACCGCATTTGGCACAGCGTCAAAGGGGAGACGCACCAGATGCAGGACCTTCTGAATTCTCCATCAGGAAAATGAAGGCTGCGATTCAGCTTGTCGAAGCTATTCGCCGTTACGGGCACTTGGAAGCGGATATTTATCCAGTGGGCGGTGAGCACGAGGAAACAGCCGTGCTAACTGAAATGGAGGATTTCGGGCTGACTGAAACCGATTTGAGGAATATACCGGCTAATTATGTGTGGGAAGATGCTCCTGGAAATATACATACGGCATTGGATGCCGTGCAATTGCTGAAGGAAAGATATGCAGGGACCATCTCCTTTGAATACGATCATGTAGCAAATAATACAGAACGAAAATGGCTCCAGGAACAAATCGAGGCCGCCTCTTATATCCCGGAGTGGGAAACCGCTGACAAGAAGGAAATTCTGAAGCGCCTTACAGATGTCGAAGGCTTCGAATCTTTCTTAGCACGTACCTTCGTCGGTCAGAAGCGTTTTTCAATCGAAGGACTGGAATCAATGGTGCCGATGCTGGATGCAATCATCAAAGAAGCATGTCTTGCCGATACGGATCATGTCATGCTTGGAATGGCGCACAGGGGGAGATTATCCGTGCTCGCGCATGTGTTGGGCAAGCCTTTTGATCTCATCTTTTCCGAATTCAATCATACGGGTGAAAAAGAATTGCTTCCTTCCGAAGGATCCAAAGGGTTGCATGGAGGCTGGACGGGTGATGTGAAGTATCATTTCGGTGCTGTAGCGGAACATCATGAAGGGCAAGAGAAACATACGACCATCACATTGGCGAATAATCCGTCACATTTGGAATTCGTGAACCCGGTTGTGGAAGGTTTCACCAGGGCGGCCCAGGATGATACGTCTAATCCGGGCTATCCGGAACAAGATCCATCGAAAGCACTCAGCATCCTCATTCACGGAGATGCTGCTTTCATCGGGGAAGGTATCGTTGCCGAAACACTCAATCTTGGAGATTTACCGGGTTATACTACAGCGGGTTCCGTGCATATCATCGCAAATAATCAAGTTGGTTTCACAACGAACCGCCGTGATGGCCGTAGTACGCGATACGCAAGTGACTTGGCAAAAGGTTTTGAAATTCCAGTCGTACATGTGAATGCGGATGATCCGCTTGCTTGTGTCGCTGCTGCATCACTTGCTTTCCGCTACCGTCAGCGCTTCCACAAGGACTTCTTGATCGACCTTGTCGGGTACCGACGCTATGGTCACAACGAGATGGATGAACCTCGTTCGACACAGCCTATCCTTTATCAAGATATCGATGCGCATGACACAGCAGCGAAAATCTTCTCTGCGAAACTAGAAGGAGAAGAAGTCATCACCGGGGAAGAAGGCTATGAAACACTGCGTACACAAGTCGATGAACGTCTGAAGGACATTTTCCAGAGTATGAAGGAAGAAGATGCTAAGGAAAAAATGCCTAAACCGGAACCGGAAGCTTTGAAATGTGAGTTGCCGGATATCGAAACCAATGTTCCGGCAGATACATTATTCTCTCTAAACCGACAGCTTCAAAAACGGCCGGAAGGATTCCAAGTGTTTAAAAAACTGATCAAAATCCTTTCCAAACGGCATCAGACTTTTGAAAAAGAAGGAAAGGCCGACTGGGCCGTTGGTGAGATTCTTGCCTATGCGAGCATCTTGCAGGATGGCACACCGATCAGGCTGACCGGTCAGGATTCAGAGCGAGGTACATTTGCCCACAGGCATATGGTGCTGCATGATGTCGAGACGGATGCAACGTATTCGCCGCTTCATGGATTGGAAGATGCGAAATCATTCGCACTTCATAATAGTCCGTTATCAGAAGCGGGTGTCATCGGCTTCGAGTATGGTTACAGTGTTCAAAAACCAGACACGTTTGTCCTATGGGAAGCCCAATTCGGTGATTTTGCCAATACAGGGCAAGTGCTGTTCGATCAGTTCATCGCTGCCGGCCGCGCCAAATGGGGAGAGAAATCCAATATGGCGATGCTTTTGCCACACGGATATGAAGGCCAAGGTCCTGAGCACTCCAGCGGCCGCGTGGAAAGATTCCTCCAGCTTGCTGCTGAAAATAACTTGATCATTGCCAATGTGACAAGTTCCGCTCAGCTATTCCACCTTCTGCGCAGACAAGCGAAGCTGGGAGGAAAGGAAGAAGCCAGACCGCTCGTCATCATGACGCCTAAAAGTCTGATGAGAAGTGCCCGTCTGGCAAGCAAGCTCGAAGAATTCACAGAAGGCAGCTTTTCGTCCTTGCGAGTTCAGCCCAATAACGAGGCAACTCCCGATACAGCAAGAACCCTTGTCCTTGGAAGCGGGAAAGTGATGGTGGACTTGGAAGAAGCGATGGAAAAAGAAACAGGGGCTTTCGAAGAGCTCCATATCGTGCGATTGGAGCAGCTTTATCCGTTCCCGGCACAGAAAATCAAACAGATCCTCACAGACCATCCTTCTATCAGTGAAGTGAGGTGGGTGCAGGAAGAACCACGCAATATGGGAGCATGGACATTCGTCCGTGACAGAATTGAAGCCATTTTGTCAGAAGATCAGACACTTGCCTATATCGGCCGTCCGGATCGTGCATCACCTGCAGTGGGTAAGCCTGCTGTCCATAAAACAGAGCAAAAGCAGATCATCAACCAAGCCTTAAAGCTGTCCAAGGGAGGAGTTAGCGTATGAAGGAACTGAAAGTACCAGAGCTGGCAGAATCAATCACAGAAGGAACAATCTCTGAATGGCTGGTCAACCCGGGTGACCAAGTGGAAAAAGGAGACCCTGTCCTGGAACTGGAAACAGACAAGGTAAATGTCGAAGTCAATGCTGAATACAGCGGTGTGGTCAAGGAATTGCTGAAGGAAGCTGGGGATGATGTCGAGGTTGGCGATATCATTGCGACAGTCGATGAAAATGGCGAAGCTGGCGATGAGGAAGATGCTTCTGCTGCCAAAGAAACAAAAGCGGAAGCTGCTGCTGTCGCAGAAGCTCCGGCCAAAGAGAAGCAGGAAGAGACAAAAGTCGAAGCGGCTGAACCGGCTGCAGCTAAAAATACACTGGCAACTCCGGCAGCCCGCAAGCGTGCCCGTGAACTTGGAATCAGTCTTGATGACATTACAGCACGTGATCCTTTAGGCAGAGTACGTCCAGAAGACGTCGAGGAAGCAGCCAAACCGAAAGAGAAGCCTGCCAAGCAGGCAAAAGCCGAAAAACAAAAGCAGTCGGAGAAAACGGAATTCGATAAGCCTGTCGAGCGTGTCAAAATGACACGCCGCCGTCAGACGATTGCAAATAGACTGGTGGAAGCACAGCACACTTCTGCCATGCTCACCACTTTCAATGAAGTCGATATGACAGCTGTCATGCAGCTTCGCAGTGAACGGAAAGATAAATTCCTGGAAAAGCATGATGTAAAGCTCGGGTTCATGTCATTCTTTACGAAAGCAGTCGTCGGCGCACTGAAGGAATTCCCTTACATTAACGCGGAAATTCAAGGCAATGAAATAGTTTTGAAAAAATTCTATGATGTTGGTATTGCTGTATCCACAGACGACGGACTGGTCGTTCCGGTGGTACGTGATGCTGACAGACTCGATTTTGCCGGCATTGAAAGTGAGATTAGTCGATTAGGCAAGAAAGCCCGCAACAAAGAGCTTAGCTTGGATGAGCTGAACGGTGGCTCCTTCACAATTACGAATGGCGGTATTTTTGGATCACTCGTTTCCACACCGATTCTTAACACACCGCAAGTTGGTATCCTGGGAATGCACACAATCCAGAAACGTCCGATTGCAATGCCAGATGATACGATTCAAATTCGCCCGATGATGTACTTGGCTTTATCTTATGATCATCGTATCGTCGATGGAAAAGATGCAGTTCAGTTCCTGGTACGCATCAAACAGCTGCTTGAAGATCCGTACGATCTCCTCTTGGAAGGTTAAACGATACAAAAACCGCCCTCTTATAAAGAAGGCGGTTTTTTTGCGTTCTTTTTTCTACATATCTTACCTGGACCTGCACAAACTAACGGAAATGGAACTGGAAAGGTGCGTCTGCATGGGGTTTTTCAAACAAAAGAAAAGTCAGTCCGTACAAGAAAAAGTCATTCGGGAAGACAAGATGCCGCCGCATCGATCTACCATATCGCTTGAGAAGAACATCCGTTATATCCAGGATGAATTGAAAAACGCAACTGATGTAAAAGTACGGCTGCTTCCAGGGAATAAGCAAGCATTGGTCTACTTGGACGATATTACAGATTCAGATAAAATGCATCGATATATTTTTGCACCGCTGCGGGAAATGGATGGAGATATTCATAAGCTCAGAGACCGGGAAGAAAGTGATGATCTCAATAAAGCTGTATCAGCACTTTTGGAAGGCAAGGCAGTCTACTTAATAGAAGGAAAGTCCACTTGTTACTTTTTTAACGTTCAGCAAAATGTGACCCGTGCCATCATGGAGCCGATGAATGAAAAAGTCATCAAAGGATCGCATGATGGCTTTAATGAGGACATCAAGCAGAATATCAATCTCATTCGCCGGCGTATCCAGCATCGGGACTTGACGATAAAAAAGCAAACAGTGGGCGACTATACAGAGTCTGAAATCGCTCTGATATATGTGGATGGCATCGTCAATCCCGATGTCGTGACAGAACTGGAAAACAGGGTGAAAAATATCAGCAGTGACGCACTATTGAGTGCAGGAGCCTTCAGCGAATATATCGAGGATCGTACGTACAGCATATTTCCGCAGTTCTTGAGCACGGAGAGACCGGATAAGACTGTTGCACAGCTCATGGAGGGAAGGATTGCGATCCTTTTTGCCAACAATCCAACATGCCTTATTGCGCCGGTTACGTTTTATGCTTTCTACCAATCACCGGATGATTATAATACACGCTGGCTGGTTGCAACGTATATCCGTTTGATCCGTTTGTTCAGTTTTATCCTGGCAATAACGCTGCCTTCTTTTTATATTGCGGTAGTTGGGTTTCATTATGAAGTGATTCCGGAAGCTTTGATTTCGCCTGTACTTGGTGCCATTCGGGATATTGCTTATCCGCCGATTGTCGAAGCGGTACTGATGGTGATCGTCATAGAATTGATTCGGGAATCTGGTATACGGCTGCCATCGCCGATCGGTTCGACGATCGGTATCGTCGGAGGTCTTGTCATTGGTGATGCAATCGTTACAGCTGGTTTGGTCTCCAATCTGATGGTGATCGTCATTGCCCTTACTTCACTGGCTTCCTTTGTTGTACCGTCGAATGAAATGAGTGATTCCTTGCGGTTATTAACTTTCCCGCTGATCATCCTTAGTTCTATGCTGGGTTTCATCGGGATTGCATTTGGTTTATTGATGGTACTCATTCATCTTTGCCGGATGGAATCATTGGGACTTAGCTATTTCACACCGATTCAATTTCGCGATTTGAAGGATACAGTCATTCGCATGCCGCAATTTTTGATGAAACGCCGGCCCGAGCAGTTGGAATCGCCACGTCCATATAAGTCCAATAAACTAGGTGATGAATATGGTAAAAAGTGATCAGAACCAAAAAATCACCTTGTCGCAGCTAGCTTATATCTTCATCCAGAGTCAAATTGGAGTGGATGTATTGAATCTATCGACAGTGCTGCATAGAGCTGCTGGCGCTGATGGATGGATACCATTGATTCTAGGCGGTGTCATTTCAACTGTTTTCATACTGATGATCTTGCATGTTGGCAAATGTTATCCCGGAGAAGGTCTATTTGATGTATTAAGAAGCAGTTTTGGAAAGCCGCTGGGCAATGTGGCGGGATGTGGCTATTATGTGTATTTTCTAGTTGTTGCCATCTATCTGCTGACTTCTTATGGGGAACTCATCAACCAATGGCTGCTTCCCGAAACGCCAATCACTGTACTTTATTTGCTTTTGCTCTTCAGTGCGCTTTATACCATATCAGGAGGACTGACGGTAATTGCCAAGGTATTCACTTTCTTTGCGGTTATTTTATTCCTGATATCACTGTTGTTTCTATTCGGACTCGTCGACGCAAAATTCATTTACCTGCTTCCGATCGGACAGGCTTCGTTTTCGGGATATATGGAAGGAATTCGTGTCACCATCTATTCCCTGAGCAGTTATGTGCTGTTATTGCTGTTTGTTCCTTATACAAAGGGTGATTTTAAACAGATATCCCGGACGCTGATTGGCGCAAATATAATCGTCATTTTGTTCTACTTATATACAGTCATCGTTTCTTTTGCGCATTTCGGATCGGATCAGATCGATCATGTATCACAGCCGATTCTATATATGCTTCGAACAGCTGATTCAGTCGTCATGACAAGAATCGATATTTTCGTCCTTGCCATGTGGACCGTTTTTGCGATGACAGCTTTTGCGGCTTATCTTTATGGTGCCGAGAGAGCTTTTGCCAAAATACCCAAGCCAAAGAAGAAAATGCTGAATGTATACACATCTTCCCTAATTGTGCTTGCAGTATCTTATTGGGGAGGTTTAACGGAGGACAATTTCAGACGAATCATTGATTTTCAAGATTTGATTACGGAAGCCTTCACGATTTACATCCCGATTTTATTATTCCTTCTGACTTTCATACGCCGAAAAGATAAGCAAAAGGAGGCGGAGCAATGAAGAAGCTGACTATCATATTGCTGAGCTGCACATTTCTATTGTCAGGATGCTGGGATACAAGGGAATTCAAAGAAGTGAAGCTCGGTATCACGGCAGCTTATGATCTGACAGAGGATGGTGTCTATACGAATACCATCCTCATTCCCAACGTGCAAAACAGTGCACAAGGTCCTGGTCAGGAGTCCACTCAATTCCTTACGGCAACTGGAAATACATCTTCTGAAGCGCGAACGAATATCGACAGGCGGCTGTCCTCCACGTACAGCCCATCCCAGCTTGATGTCGTCCTTTTTGGGGATAAACTTGCCCGTCAGGATATCTATCCGTATATAGATGCCTATTACCGTGATCCGAGAATGCATCTTGATGTAGTACCTGTCGTCGTGAAAGGTAATGCACAGGAAGCCTTGAAAGTGGTTCCGAAATCCGAGATGCGCCCAAGTGAGTATATAGAAGGTATAATCGAATCGGAAGTGGATACGACGAACACGCTCGAAACAAGTTTGCAAGCGATCGGTTCGGAGCTTTATGAAGAGGGAGAAGATTTTGCATTACCGCTTTTGCAAGTAGGTGACGCAGGACAGACTGTATCTTATGAAGGTTTGGCCTTATTCCACGGATCAAGTTATACGGGTAAAGATATCCCATTCGACCATACCACGCTCTTCTTGCTGATGAAAAAGATAAAGGGGAAAATGGCACGTATGACTGTCAAAATCCATGAAGGCGAGAGTCCGGAACCTGATAACTATACAACAATCAATATCGAAGACTTCTCCAGTAAAATCACATCCAAGCCGGATCAACAGCATAAGGTAAGGACGGATATCACTGTGGATCTGACCGTAATGATACAAGAATATCCGCAGGATCATCTCTCACTGAGTAAACTGACCGAGGTCAAGAAAAATCTGGAGCAGGCATTGACGGACCAGGCGAAGGAAACAATCGCCATCATCCAGAAAGCGAATAGTGATGTATTCGGAATCGGCCGCAGTATCTATGGTCACCATTCAGGGTACTGGAAAAAACTCGATTGGGAAAAAGACTTCAAAGAGATTAAGATCGTACCGCATATCAATGTTGATATTCGTTCGCGTGGAATTTTCAGATAATTTGATGGTTTTCCATAGTTTGTTTAATCAATGTCCGCATCCTCGCATAAGATAGACTAATTATCTTAAGGGAGGCTGGCGAATGAGTGATTCCAACCATTTTGCAGTGTCAGAAGAAGACTGGTCCCTCCACCGAAAAGGATATGATGATCAAAAGCGGCATCAGGAGAAAGTCCAGGAAGTATTGAAGAATAAGCTGCCCGATTTGATCACGGAAGAAAATATCATTATGTCTAATGGGAAAGATTTGATCAAAATACCGATCAGATCGTTGGATGAATACAAAATACGTTATAGTCAGGATAAGAATAAGCATGCTGGTCAGGGAAAAGGCGATAGCAAGGTAGGGGATGTTCTCGGCCGTGCCGGCGGTCAGCAAAAAGCACCAGGCAAAGGACAAGGCGAAGCAGGCGATCAGCCGGGACAGGATTATTATGAAGCAGAAGTGTCCTTCGAAGAATTGGAAGAGAATTTCTACAGTCAGTTGGAACTGCCGAATTTGGAGCAAAAAGACGAACAGCAGATGATTGTGACGGATATTGCGTTTCATGATATTCGCAAGACAGGGCTTGTCGGCAATATAGACAAAAAACGTACGATGCTCGAAGCATTCAAACGCAATGCGCTTAGCGGGACGGCATCATTCGCACCGATATATCCAGAGGATGTACGCTATAAAACATGGGACACGATAGAAAAACCCGATTCGAAGGCTGTCGTCCTCGCCATGCTCGATACAAGCGGCAGTATGGGGAATTGGGAAAAGTATGTAGCCAGAAGCTTTTTCTTCTGGATGACCAGATTCCTGCGGACAAAGTATGAAACTGTCGACATAGAATTCATCGCCCATCATACAGAGGCAAATGTGGTGGATGAAGAGTCTTTCTTTTCGAAAGGGGAAAGCGGGGGTACCATCTGTTCTTCTGCGTACAGAAAAGCATTGCAGCTGATAGATGAAAAATATCCGCCGTCAGCTTACAATATTTATCCTTTCCATTTCTCGGATGGTGATAACCTGACATCTGATAACAGCCGCTGTATCGGCCTGATCAATCAGCTGCTTGAAAAGTCCAGTATGTTTGGATACGGGGAAGTGAATCAATACAATCGGCATTCGACGTTGATGCAGATTTTCCGAAAGATGGATCATCCGAAATTCCGCTATTATGTACTTCGTAAAAAGACGGATGTCTTTTATGCCATGCATCGCTTTTTCTCGAATGAAGAAGCAGAGGTTTCTGTTTAAACAGCAGTGTTTTCACTGCTGTTCTTTTTAGTTTTCTGGAAATAATGTGCCCAAAAAAGCATATATTGGTCATATGCCAAAAAGCCCTTTCTTTTTTTTTGAATATCCTTTAGGATAGAATAGGCGACGAAATGTTTCGTTTATATTACAAATAAATTACAGATATATTAAATAGAGAAGTGCTTTTAATGGGAAAGGGAAGGATTTACAACATGAAGGAAAAACGGATTCTATTTACGGGGGGCGGCACAGCCGGCCATGTAATCGTGAACGTGGCCTTGATTCCTGTATTCAGGCAGGAAGGGTGGAAGATCGATTACATCGGATCTAAGAATGGAATAGAGCGTGACCTGATTGAGCCGATGGAAGGCGTGACATACCACAGCATTTCCACTGGTAAATTAAGACGTTATATGTCCAAGGAGAATTTTAAGGATCCTTTCAAAGTAATGAAAGGGACGATGCAGGCATACCGGATCATGGGGAAAGTGAAGCCGGATGTCATCTTCTCCAAGGGCGGATTTGTTTCGGTGCCGGTGCTGTTTGCATCTTGGCTTCGCCATATCCCTGCGGTCATCCATGAATCGGATATCACGCCTGGACTTGCAAATAAACTGGCAATGCCATTTGCTAAAAAAGTCGTGACGACATTCGCTGAAACGGTATCACATGTTTCTGCCAAGAAAGCAGAGTGGGTCGGTGCAGTCGTGCGAGACGAATTGATTCAAGGGAACCGACGAGTAGGCTTGGAGAATCTGGGCTTCTCACCGGATAAAGCCGTGTTGCTGATCATGGGAGGAAGCGGCGGATCCAAGATAATAAATGATGCGGTCCGCTCAAGCGTGGACACATTGCTTCAGGAATTCCAGATCATCCATATTTGCGGTAAAAATCAATTGGATGAGACAATCAAGAAAGACGGCTATGTGCAATTCGAATATGTGAATGAAGGCTTGAACGACCTATTCGCGGCATCTGATTTCGTTTTGTCACGTGCTGGTTCGAATGCTATCTTCGAATTCCTGGCGCTGCGCAAGCCAATGCTGCTCGTGCCATTATCCCGCAAAGCAAGCCGAGGCGATCAGCTTCTGAATGCAAGCTCCTTCAAGAAACAAGGCTATGCCGATGTCTTGGAAGAAGAAGATTTGACAAGTGCTACTTTGATTCAGCATTTACAGGATCTCAAAGAACACAAAAATGAAATATTACGGGCTATGAGCCATTATGAAAGCCAAGAAGCAAAACAACGGGTAATTGAAATCATAAAAGAACATGCAAAAAAGAAATAAGATATATATATAGAATAGTCGTCCCAATAAGGGTGGCTATTCTTTTTTTATGTAAATTGACAGAGGTAAGAGGTATGCTTCACTTTTATAGGCGGCAAAGGAGAGGTGACATAGGGAAGAAACTGGCGAGTTAAAGATACAAAGCAAGTCATTGAATTTAGGAAAAGGGTCATACAATGTAAATGCATGACCCTTCTCTTATCAGTTGCTTAACATGATGCAATTTCTTAGGAAGTTTTTTCGTATCCGTTTTTGATAACGGTCAGTTCACCAGTCACAGGATCAATCACGAGAGCATGCACTGGTACTTGTTTTGGAAGCAAAGGATGGTTTGCAATCAAAGAAGCACTGCTTGCCACGGACTCCTCCACACTATTGAAACCGTCGAACCATGTGTTGGCAATATCTTCACTGGAAGATTGACGCAAATATGTCTCCACATCTCCGCCTTGTCTACCGATTTGTTCGAGCATATCCGTACCATGAAGATGGTGCATACCGCAATCTTTATGGCCGATTACGAAGACTTCCTCGCCTTTCAAAGCGTGGATGGCTACTAAAATACTTTTCATGGCACTGTCAGAAGTGTCAACGAGCATCGCGCCAGCATTTTGGATGATTTTTGCATCCCCATTTTTCAAATTGACTGCTTTAGGCAGCAATTCAAGCAAGCGGGCATCCATACAAGTCAGTATGACAGCTTTCTTGGAGGGGAACTTGTCCGTTTCATACTGTGCATATGCTTTGTCTTCTACGAATTTTTGGTTATGAACCAAGATGTCATCTAATAACATAGATCGTGACACTCCTTTTTTTTATTGTCTTCACTAGTTTACCACATCATGGCTGATGTTTACCTAATTGCTTATTGCTCAAATTTTTAGAAAATATCGTTGACCTAGATTGATAGGTATGTATATACTTATTATGCATAAAATAACAATTGGAAGGAGGAACCCAAAATGAATAACCGGAAACCAGTATTTTTCAGTCAATTTCATAATGGGCAGCTCCTCCTTTGTTCGGATCTTTTGTAAAGCTGATTCTATCTGGACGGAGTCTGCCGCATATTGCTTGCTGCATACTCCTGATACGTGTACGCCTGCTGGCGTGCGCGTTTTTTTATGCACAAATTCATGGAATGGTTGATATAAGCTGATTTCTGTCGGCTTTTTATCACATAATCAAAATCAAGGAGGAAAGCTTATGCTGAACGTACAAAGAAGACAATGGGATGAAGATTGGAATGATGATGGCTAGCAGGATTAGATTAGACAAATCTGCGAGGAGAAAGTTGGGGACAGTATGTTTGATGTTTTAAAGAAATTGAATTGGTTTTTCATTAAGTATTGGAAGCGGTATACAATAGCAATCATCGCCCTTATCATTGCTAGTTTGATTGGGTTGATCCCGCCGATTCTGATTGGCCAGACCATCGATGAAATCAATTATAACTCGCTTACCACTGAGAGGCTTTGGCAAGTCATCGGGCTATTCATTGTACTGATCGTGCTGCACTACATTATTTCTTACGTGTGGGATTACACATTATTCAGTGGTTCAGCCATATTGGAAAGATTGATGCGTTCCAAGCTGATGGGGCATTTCTTCCGTATGACGCCTACTTTCTTTGATAAGAAAAAAGTGGGTGATCTGATGGCACAAGGGACGAATGATCTAAGGGCCATTTATATGACGAGCGGTTTCGGGGTGCTGACCTTGATCGACTCGAGCATCTTCATGCTTATGATCATCGGAATCATGGGATTTTCAATCAGCTGGGAGCTGACCTTGGTCGCTCTTATTCCAATGCCTATCATGGCTATCGTCATGCACAAATATGGCGAAGCAATCAATGAACGTTTTACGGAAGCGCAGGAAGCCTTCGGGAACTTGAATAATGAAGTGTTGGAATCGATCCGCGGCATCAGAGTCACCCGCGCGTTCGTCCAGGAAAAGCTAGATGAACAGCGTTTTCAGGATATGACGGAGGATGTTTATCAAAAGAATATCAAGGTTGCCAAGATCGATGCATTGTTCGAGCCGACAATGAAGATCCTTGTCGGGCTTTCTTATACAATCGGCATCGGCTATGGAGCTTTGCTTGTCTTCCGTAATGAAATCACACTAGGGAATCTTGTGTCATTCAATATGTATCTTGGCATGCTGATTTGGCCAATGTTTGCGGTAGGGGAACTGATCAATATCCTTCAGCGTGGAAATGCTTCGCTGGACCGTGTCAATACGACACTCGATTATCCAGCTGATGTTACCGATCCCCCGCATCCGATTGAGCGGAAAAAACCAGGAGATATCGTGTTCGATGCTGTCAGTTTCCGTTATCCAGGGAATGATACCGATCGGCTGCAAAATATTACTCTTGAGATAAAGCAGGGAACAACACTTGGAGTGGTAGGGAAAACGGGAGCCGGAAAATCGACGTTATTCAAGCAGCTGCTGCGGCAATATCCGCCAGGAGAAGGATGTTTGCTGCTCGGCGGTACTCCTATAGATCAATTCGCCTTGGATAAAACGCGTGGCTGGATCGGATATGTGCCGCAAGAACAGATACTCTTCTCCAAGACGATCCGGGAAAACATTCGATACGGCAAGCACGATGCATCCGATGAAGAAATCTTCCGCGTCATGGAACTGGCGCATTTCCTGACCGACATCCAGAGCCTGCCGGAAGGTTTGGATACAAAAGTGGGGGAAAGCGGTGTAACGCTCTCTGGCGGTCAAAAGCAACGCGTTGCCCTGGCTCGTGCATTTATCAAGAATCCGGAGATATTGATCCTGGATGATTCCATGAGTGCGGTTGACGGAAAAACGGAAGCGAATATCATTGAACATTTGAAAACAGAGCGACAAGATAAAACGACAATCATTGCGGCGCACCGTCTTTCGGCTGTTAAGCACGCAGAACAGATCATTGTCCTGGATGCTGGCCGGATCATCGAAAAAGGTTCGCATGAAGAACTGCTGGCGGCAAACGGCTGGTATGCAAGCCAGTATCATTTGCAGCAGCTGGAGGATAAGGAGGTTATCTCCTCATGAAGAAAAACACGACGGAACGAAGATTGTTCCGATACGCTTTGAGCAATAAAAGAACCATCAATATCGGGCTTGTCTGTCTGCTGATTGCAGTAGTCTTGGAGCTGGCAGGTCCATTGATTGCAGCTAGGATCATCGATCATCATATCCTGGGAATCGAAGCTACTTGGTATGAGGTCGAGGAGGAGTCCGACAAAACGGTGAACTATGAAGGAAACACTTATGTACGGTCTGATGAAATACAAACAAAAGAAGATGCAGTCGGAGAAGCGACCGTCCTGCAGATCGGAAGGCATTTTTACTTCACGGATGCTGTGCTGCCTTTGGAGGGCAGCCGATCATTTGAAAATGGGACGATAACGGTCGATAGTCCTGGAGGGATAGAGGAAGCGGAAGGTGCAAGACTTTCAGCAGCTGAGTTGTATGAATTTTTCAGCCCGCAGTTTCAGCCGATCATCATGCTCCTGATCATCTACGTAGCGCTTCTCTTCATTGCGGCGATATTCCAATTTTGGAAGACCTTCCTGCTTCAGCAGGCTTCCAACAAGATTGTCCGCACGATGCGGAATGATATTTTTGCCCATACGCAGCGTGTTCCGATCAATTATTATGTAGATCGGCCGGCAGGGACGATTGTAGCTCGAATCACCAATGATACGGAAGCAATCCGTGATCTGTACGAAAGGGTACTCGCAACTTTTGTTACGAGTTTCGTGTACATGACCGGTATATTTGTGGCAATGTTCTTCCTGAATGCCCGACTTGCTGCGATTTGCTTGCTTATCATCCCGATCTTCTGGGCTTGGATGAAGGTATACAAGTACTTTGGTACAAAGTACAATACTGTCGTCAGAAAAACCGTGAGTGAAATAAACGGTAGTATCAATGAATCGATTCAGGGCATGCCGATCATTCAGGCGTTCAACCGGGAACAAAAGACAAAGGAAGAATTTGAAGTGCTGAATACGCGGAACTTCATCTACCAGCGTAAACTGATGAAATTAAGTGCACTGACTTCGCATAACTTGGTGACAGTGCTGCGTAATCTGGCTTTTGTAGCTTTCATCTGGTACTTCGGGGGTGCTGCTGTAAGTGGTGGTTCCCTCGTTACGGTGGGGGTGCTTTATGCCTTCGTTGATTACTTGAACCGTTTATTCAACCCAGTTACGGATGCTGTGAACCAGCTGCCGCTTCTTGAGCAGGCGCGTGTCGCTGCTTCGAGGGTATTCCAGCTGCTCGACCAGCCGGGTGAGGATGTGGACTTGGGGGCAAGACGTGAGAAAAACCGCGGGGAAATCGCTTTTGAGCATGTAAGCTTTGCTTATAATGATAAAGATTATGTTTTGAAGGATCTTAGCTTCCAAGTGAAAAGCGGACAGACGGCAGCTTTTGTCGGTCATACAGGTTCCGGGAAAAGTTCGATCATGAATTTGTTATTCCGGTTTTATGACCACCAAAAAGGTAAGATTACGATCGATGGTATGGATACAATGGAGATGTCCCGCCAGCAAGTCCGCAGCAGCATGGGGATCGTACTGCAGGACCCATTTTTATTCACAGGCACGATTCTGACGAATGTGACGATGAATAACCCTGATATTTCTCGGGAAATGGCAATTCAGGCACTGGAAGCAGTAGGAGCGGAGCAGTTCATATCCAAGCTTCCAAAAAAGTATGATGAACCAGTCAAGGAAGGCGGAGCTACGCTTTCAATGGGAGAAAGACAGCTTGTTTCCTTTGCAAGAGCATTGGCATTCGATCCTTCCATCTTGATACTGGACGAAGCGACAGCTAATATCGACACAGAAACAGAGGCTGTCATTCAGCGGGCGCTTGATGTATTGAAACAAGGCCGGACGACATTGGTCATTGCGCATCGTCTGTCGACGATCATGCATGCTGACCAGATCTTTGTCCTGGAACAAGGGAAGATATTGGAACAAGGCGATCATATGTCCCTACTGGAGCAGCAGGGACAATATTATCAGATGTATTTGATGCAGCAGAGCGGTATCAAACGCACTGCTGGCTGACGAAAAAGCTGTCCTGCAATACGCAGGATGGCTTTTTTGTTGCAGAGATTTAATTTTTTTGTAATTATTTTGAGAAGCAGCCTTCTATTGGGGTGTTGTATGATAGGCATATTGGAAGTATTGGAGTAAGCCATATGTCATATATAAAAATTACAATTTATCTTAAACGAAATTTACAAATGATTTTAAAGTGTTACACCCGAAAATTACAATCATGTTACGAAAAATATAGAAGGCTGGAGGTGATAGGTCTTGTATCTACGCCAGTCTAATGATCCTAAACGCGGGAGATTAGAAGAACAGATTAAACAAGTACAGGCTGGGAATACCGAAATGCAGAATAAGCTGATTGAGAGCTATCAGCCTTTTATCGCGAAATCTGTATCGGAAGTATGCCGCCGGTTCATCGATCCTTCCAAGGACGAAGAATTCAGTATCGGTCTATCCGCATTCAATGAAGCGATGCTTGCTTATGCTGATGATAAGGGCAGTTCCTTCCTTTCATTTGCAAAGCTTGTCATCAAACGAAAGACGATCGACTACATCAGGCGTGAACGAATCCGTCTCCCGGCAGCTTCCTTGGATGAGCTGTATGAAGATGACAGTGAGAATCCCCGGGAAGCAGAAGCAGCTCAGACAGCCTATATACAGGAAACGGAAGCTTGGTATCGCCGTGCTGAGATCGAAGAGTACGATAGGAAGCTGAAGGAGTATAAGCTGTCTTTCCAGGAACTCATCCATGTCGCTCCGAAGCACCGGGATGCTAGGGAATCAGCAATCGAAGCGGCCAAAATTCTTCATGCAGACTCTGATCTGCGGGAATATGTCATCCGCAAGAAGAAAATTCCGATCAAGCAGTTAGTCGAAAAAGTAGCAGTCAGCAAGAAGACGCTGGAAAGGAACAGGAAGTATATTCTCGCTATTTTCATCATCCTTAGCGAGGATTATATCTATCTGAAGGATTATATGAAGGGGGTGAGTTAGTGAAAAGAGGAGTCGTCGTCAAGCAAAGCCGCCGCAGCACGATCGTGCTGACAAGCGAAGGAGTATTTTTGGAAATCAACGCACAAGAGCAGGCAGCAGTCGGACAAGAAGTGGAATTCAGTGCGCAGGAACTAGTCAGAAGGACAAGAGTCAGACATTGGACACCGTCCATGAAGAACTTCATGCGTGTAGCTGTCTTGGTACTTGTATTTGTGCTGGCGATATTTCCCGTGTATTCCTGGTATATTGGCGGAAAAGCGTATGCTTATGTGAGCCTGGATTTCAATCCGAGCATTGAATTGAAGGTGAACAACCGTATGGATGTCGTCTCTGTAGCAGCCTTGAATGAAGATGCAAGAGCGGTTATTGCAGCTTTGGACGAATGGCAAGGTGAGCCTGTCGAAAAAGTGGCAGCCAGTATTTTGCGAAAATCGAGTGATTTAGGTCTTTTAACTGACTCAGAGAGTATCATCATAGGTGTGAATTATATTGGCGCCAAACAAGAGGATAAGCAGTTGACCAATATATTGGAGGGGTCGGTCAATCGTTTTAACGACACATTACATATAGCCTCGTTCCAGGTGCCGGATGCGGTGCGCGAGACAGCGCAGGAAGAGCAAAAATCGATGAATGAAATCATGGCTCAGTCGATAATGGAAGAGGATGACGCTCCCAAGTTAGATTCTGCTCTCACACAATCAGATTCAGCTATTATTAAAGATTTTTATAAAGATGATGTGCAAGATGAAGAATCGCCTGAAGAAGAAGTCTCCCGCCAGACTAAAGAGAGTCTTGATACCAAACCTGCCTACACTGTCACAGAACCATCCGTGAAAGAAAAAGAGAACACGGGTATCAAGACTGCTGAAGGGCTTGAGAAGCCGCAGGAATCCGATCAATCCAAGGGATTCAAGAAACAAATGAAAGAAGTAGAGAAACAAGCAAAAGAAGCAAGGAAGCAAGCCGGTAAAGAAGCAAGAAAGCATGAAAAAACAAACACAAGACCTGAGGCCAATGAAGCGAATCCAGCTTCTGAACAGGAACGGAAAAACAAAGATAAAGATAAGGAAAAAGAGAAACACAAAGAGAAAGACTCCAAGCACCATGGAGATAATCGCAAGGAACAGCGTGGACCTGGTTCCAGCCGTAACAATGATAAGGAAAAAGATAAAAATTATCATCATGAACAACAGGGGAACAACGGCAAATCAGTACCTCCTGGACTTCAGGACAGAAGGAATGAACAACCAGGAAGCAAAGAGAAGCAAAAGAATTCCGAAATGGATTGATATTACCTAAGAAACTTTGACTCATACTAAGACTACATGCACGATCTAAGGGGTAAGAACTATAGAGAACTTTTCCGAAAGAAAGGATAACTGCTATGTCTGAACTCGATTTGTCGCAATTTGAGAAAAAAGTCGTATTACGTAATATTACAGAAGCTGATATCGATCAAATCCTGGACATGCAAAAAGTCTGTTTTCCAGGCATGGAACCATGGATGAAGAGTCACTTGAAAAGCCACATCGGGATATTTCCTGAAGGGCAGTTCTGTGTGGAATTGGATGGCAAAATCATCGGCAGCTGTTCCAGCCTGATCGTCAATTTCGATGAATACGATGATCACCATACATGGGATGATATCACCGACGAAGGCTATATCACCAACCATAATCCCGATGGTTTCAATTTGTACGGCATCGAGGTGATGGTGCATCCGGATTATCGCGGAATGAAAATCGGGAAGCGTCTTTATGAAGCACGCAAGGAACTGGCTGCTGAGATGAATCTCAAGAGCATCATCATTGGCGGCAGGATTCCAAATTATCATAAATACAGCAATGAAATGACACCACGTCAGTACGTCGAGGAAGTGGAAGCGCAAAATATATTTGATCCTGTTTTGACTTTCCAAATGATGAATGGATTCCGTGTGATGCGAATCAACCGCGATTATTTGCCGGATGATAAGCAATCGGCTACTTTTGCCACGCTGATGGAGTGGAACAATATCGAATATCGGGCAAAGTCGAAACGCCATTTCAAGACATCTTACCCGGTGAGGATAACAGTCATTCAATATATGATGAAGCAAATAGAATCATTTGAGGAATTTGCCAGGCAGGTCGAGTATTATGTGGATGTCGCGTATGATTTCGGTTCGGACTTTGCAGTTTTTCCGGAAATCTTCACAACGCAGCTCATGAGTTTCCTGGAGGAAAAAGTCCCTTCCAAAGCCGTGCGGAAATTATCGGAATTCACGGAGCAGTATATTGAATTATTCACTGATTTGGCTGTTCGTTACAATGTGAACATAGTCGGGGGCTCACATTTTGTGGAAGAAGATGATCATATTTATAATATCGCCTATCTTTTCCGCCGTGATGGTACGATTGAAAAGCAATATAAAATCCATGTCACGCCGAATGAGAAGAAGTGGTGGGGAATCCAGCCAGGTGATACAGTGAAGGTATTCGATACGGATTGCGGCAGGATTGCCATCCAGATTTGTTATGACATCGAATTCCCGGAGCTTGCACGTTATGCAGTGGATCAAGGTGCCAATATCATTTTCGTCCCGTTTTGTACCGATGATCGCCAAGGATATTTACGAGTACGATATTGCGCTCAAGCCAGAGCGGTTGAGAATCAAGTGTATACGGTCATAGCCGGAACTGTCGGAAACTTGACGCAAGTCGAAAATATGGATATTCAGTATGCACAATCCGGTATATTCACCCCATCCGACTTTGAATTTGCACGCGATGGTATTGTCGGTGAGTGTCCGCCGAACATTGAAACAGTCGTTGTCGGGGATGTGGACTTGGAGATTTTGCAGCGCCAGCGAAAAACGGGGACTGTGCGCCATTTGCATGACCGACGCAAAGACCTTTTCGAATTGAAGTTCAGGAATTTAGAGAGCGAAACGCCTGAAGATCAATGAAGAAGACTCGAGCACTGTTTGCTCGAGTCTTTTTTTAGACATCCAAGGCATACAAAGTGGTATGGCCCATTGCATGGTCGATATATTGAATCAGCTCTTCATGTGATTTCACGACAGCGTGCTGTTCGGAGGGATAATGGAATGCGTGCAAAAAGATTTCGATGCGCTTGGAAAGCAAATCATCCTTTGTGCGTACCATGAGGACGAGCAGATCATCCCACTGTCCCCAAATGGTGAATACCAGTGCTTTTTCGTAATCCTGGATTTTCATTAGGCTATCCCCTTCCTCTCAGGGTATAGATAGTATCTCTCTTATGCGGCAGAACATTGCTGGCAGATATAAGCACTTCATTTCCTCCTTTGCATAGGGCATGAAAATCCGTACATACTAAGTGCAGAATGGCAAATCAAAGGAGGAAATACCAATGAAGAAATGGAAATTGATCAGTATGGCTGCCCTTGCTGCCATCACACTCACAGCTTGTCAGAACGACAATGATAATGACACCGGTATGGGCAGGAACGGGAATGTGGAACCGACTCGGTACAATAATACAGACAATAACTTGGTGCATCGAAACAGCGATAACACAATGGATGTAGATGACCGCCAGAAAAATGGAGATGACCAGCAGCCGCGTTACCAAGTTGCGGATGATGTAGCGAAGAAAGTGGAAGAAGTGGAAGGCGTAGATAAAGCATACGTATTCACGACTGACAATAATGCTTTTGTAGCGGTTGATTTGAATAACAATGACAACGATACAGGAAACAATGATAACAACTCAGGAAATAATGGTGACGGCAATACAGCAACAGGAAACAATGACGTGACTGACAAGATGAAAAAAGACGTGGAAAAAGCAGTGAAATCAGTGGATGAAGATCTCGACAACGTATATGTCTCCACTGACCCGGATTTCCTTGGTATGGCAGAAGATTATAACAATAAAATCGATCAAGGTCAGCCAGTAAAAGGCTTCTTCCTCGAATTCGGTAATATGCTGAATCGAGTGTTCCCGAACAACGAAAGATAAAAACAGAGGCTCCTACGATGGGAGCCTCTGTTTTTAATTTGGCTGTTTTGTCAGGGAGGAAGCAACAGCCAATGCTTTTTTGATGGCACCTTTGCCGACATCATAATGAGTTACAAAACGGACGCTAGTAGGTCCAAAAGCATTAGCCAGGACTTGCTGTTCTTTAAGCAGCTGAACATAAGCGTCTGCTGTCATACCTGTTTCTTTGACATCAGCCAGTACGATATTCGTTTCCACTTTATTAAGAATTTCGATACCTTCGATCTCAGCCAAACCTTCCGCTAACAATTTGGCATTGTCGTGGTCATCCGCGAGACGCTCCACATTATCCAGAGCCACAAGACCAGGTGCTGCCAATATGCCGGCCTGACGCATACCGCCTCCAAGACGCTTTCTCCATTTCCGGGCTTTATCGATGAATACCTTGGACCCTGCCAGGACAGAACCGACAGGTGCTCCCAAACCTTTGGATAAACAAACCTGTACCGTATCGGTAAGCTGCGCATATTTGGCTACACTGATACCTGAAGCGACAGAAGCATTGAATAAACGGGCACCATCCAAATGAATCGGGATTCGATGCTCGCGCGCTATTTGAGCGATCACCATCATATTCTCAATCGGAATGACAGCACCGCCTGCTTTGTTGTGTGTATTCTCCAGGCAGATCAAGCCGGTTTCGGGGAAGTGGATATCGTCCTTCCTGATCGCAGCGGCCAATCCCTCCGGGCATATTGCGCCGCGCTCTCCCTTCAATGTACGCGTCTGCACACCTGCAAATATGGATGTGGCTGCTCCTTCGTAAAGGAAGATATGTGATTCTTCTTCCAGGATGATTTCATTACCAGGGTTGCAATGAGAGAGTACAGCGATTTGATTCCCCTGAGTACCGCTTGGTACGAATAGTGCGGCTTCCTTTCCAAGTAAATCGGCAACCGTTTCTTCTAACTCATTAACAGCTGGATCCTCACCATATACATCATCTCCGACTTCTGCTTCATAAGCAGCTTTTCGCATCGCTTCAGATGGCTTGGTGACCGTATCGCTACGCAGATCGATCATGGCGAACACTCCTCTCTATTTCCTATTATATAGTATGAATTTATAACATTTCCACTATTTTTAAAGTTGTTATAAGGTGTTGTTTTACCGTAGATGGGAATATGACTGACGATGCATCTTTTTATTGAATAAACTATAGTACTATGGTATTCTTCAATCATAAACACTATAATTCTTATTTGATTACTTGGATATTGATTAGATTATTCATGAGGTGATGAAATGGGCCGCGAATTTATCGATATGTTCGATAAATGGGCAGAGACGTATGATGATACGGTCACTGGCCAAGATCCGCAATATAAAGAAGTATTTGATAAATATGACGAGATACTGCAGACAGTCGCAGACGCTGCAGAAGGATATACATTGGAGTTCGGTGTTGGAACAGGTAATCTTTCCGAGAAATTACTGGCTAGAGGATTGCAGGTGACAGGTATCGAGCCATCCAAAGAAATGCGGGAGCATGCTTCCCGGAAATTCCCGCAGCTTCAAATCGTCGACGGAGATTTTCTCTCGTTTCCCGAACCCGGGCAGCAGGTTTCTACCATTGTCAGCACATGGGCCTTCCATCACTTGACGGATGAGGAGAAAGGGCAAGCAATGGAAAGCTACGCAGAACTGCTCGAAAAAGGCGGGAAAGTCATTTTTGCTGATACTGTATTCTCCAGCGCTGAAGCTCGCAGCACGCTGATCCAGGAAGAAAAGGATAAGGGAAATGACAGACTTGTCCAGGATCTGACCACGGAATATTATACGACGATGGAAGTGCTTCGTCACATTTTTCAAACCAAAGGATTTCATGTTACATTTAAGCAAATGAACCGCTTCGTCTACTTGATCACAGCAGAAAAAGCATAAGGAGAGACACTGATGACAAAGAAAATGAATGTAGAAAGTTTTAACCTGGACCATACGAAAGTAGCAGCACCATACGTACGCTTAGTCGGCATTACGGAAGGAACGCAGGATAAAGTATATAAATACGATATTCGTTTCAAGCAGCCCAATAAAGAATATATGGAGATGCCGGGTTTGCATTCCTTGGAGCATTTGATGGCTGAAAATATCCGCAACCACATCGAAAACATCCTCGATATCGGGCCGATGGGATGCCAGACTGGTTTTTATGTTTCCATCTTGAACAATGACAGCTATGATGAGATTCTGGATGCTTTGGAAAAGACATTGCAGGATGTGCTTGATGCGACGGAAGTGCCAGCTTGCAATGAAGTGCAGTGCGGCTGGGCAGCTAACCACAGTCTGGAAGGTGCACAGGAGATTGCCAAGGAAATGCTTTCCAAAAAGAATGAATGGCGTCAAGTTTTCGCCGAATAGAGGGAGAAAATGGCTGTTTACAATTCAGTACACGAACTGATAGGAAATACACCGATTGTGCAAATAACGAACTTTTCTCTGCCGGAGGGAGTTCGTTTATTTGCGAAGCTGGAGTTTTATAATCCTGGAGGCAGTGTAAAAGATCGCCTGGGTGTCAATTTGATTGAGGATGCGTTCCGGACAGGAAAACTGAAAGACAATGGCACGATCATCGAACCGACAGCGGGAAATACGGGTATCGGGATTGCACTTGCTGCACTGAAGCATAAAGTATCCGTCATCTTCTGCGTGCCGGAAAAATTCAGTCAGGAAAAACAAGAGCTGATGCGGGCGCTTGGTGCAAAAGTGATCAATACGCCTACTTCCGAAGGGATGACAGGCGCTATAAATAAGGCTGCCGAGCTGCTTGATGAGATTCCTGGCAGTTATTGTCCGCAGCAGTTTGCCAATCCGGCTAACCCGGAAACCTATTATAAGACACTTGGTCCTGAGATATGGCGGGACCTGGAAGGTAAAATCGATATCTTCGTGGCCGGAGGCGGTACGGGTGGTACGTTCATGGGAACGGCCCGTTACTTGAAGGAACAGAATCCGGACGTGAAGACGGTGATTGTCGAACCGGAAGGCAGTATTTTGAACGGTGGTGCTCCAGGTTCACACCGGACGGAAGGTATAGGGATGGAATTTCTGCCGGAATATATGGATGCTGCTTATTTCGATGCAATTCATACGATATCGGATGATGATGCATTTCATTACGTAAAAGAGCTGGCTGCCGGTGAAGGACTCCTTGTGGGGAGTTCCTCTGGATCTGCTTTCGCTGCAGCGCTTAAAGAGGCGCAAAAAGCGAAACCTGGGACAACGATTGTCACCATATTCCCTGACAGCAGTGAGCGTTATCTCAGTCAGCGGATTTACCAAGGAGGGTTAAAATGAAACGAAAAACAAAAATGATTCACGGTGGCATTACATCTGACGAAAAAACAGGAGCGGTAAGTGTACCGATTTACCAGGTAAGTACGTACAAACAGCCAGGTCCTGGTGAACATACTGGATATGAATACTCCCGTACTGGCAACCCGACACGCCATGCTTTGGAAGAAACGATCGCTGCATTGGAGAATGGTAAAAGAGGCTTTGCCTTCAGTTCGGGGATGGCGGCGATCACTTCAGTGATGATGCTGTTTGAAGCAGGCAGCCATATCGTCATGACCGATGATGTGTACGGCGGCAGCTACCGTCTTGCAACAAAAGTACTGACGCGCTACCAGCTGGGACACACATTTGTAGACACAAGTTCGCCGGAAGCTGTTGAACAAGCAATCACAACGGAGACAAAAGCCATTTATGTCGAGACTCCTACCAATCCATTATTGAAGATCACCGATATCAGTAAAATGGCAGAGATTGCGAAAAAGCATGATTTGCTGCTGATTGTGGACAATACGTTTGCAACGCCGTATTGGCAAAACCCAATCGACCTTGGGGCCGATATCGTTCTTCATAGTGCTACGAAATATATTGGCGGCCATAGTGATGTTGTCTCCGGCCTAGCAGTCGTGAACGACGATAAATTAGCTGAAGAACTCCACTTCATCCAAAACTCTGCAGGTGCAGTACTCGGACCGCAAGACAGCTGGCTGCTGCTTCGCGGCATCAAAACGCTTGGTATCCGTATGGAAGCCATCGAGAAGAATAGTGCCAAGCTTGTCGAATTCCTGAAAGTTCATCCTGGTGTGAGCACGATTTATTATCCAGGTCTGCCAGAGCATAAAGGGCATGACATTGCTGCAAGCCAAGCAGAAGGTTTCGGCGGTATGATTTCGTTTGATGTCGGCAGTGGGGAAAAAGCTGATCAAGTGCTGCGGAAGACAAAATACTTCATTTTAGCGGAAAGCCTTGGAGCTGTTGAGAGTCTGATTTCGCTTCCTGCGAAGATGACGCATGCTTCCATACCGCAGGAGCGAAGAGCGGAGTTGGGAATCACTGACGGTTTGATTCGGATCAGCGTGGGAATTGAAGATAGCGAGGATTTGATTGAAGATCTGAAACAAGCGATGGAAGATTAAGTAAAGCCAGTCCCGATCAAGGGGCTGGCTTTCTTCTTAGGATTTGCTCTTCTTCAGGAATTCTGAGGACAGCGCGGAAGGAACGCGGATTCTCGGCAAAGTCTTTTTGTTCCAAGCGGCTGATGACAGCTTTGGCAACAGCTTTGACGCTAGCAGGATTTTGACCGGTGATCACTCTGTCGTCTGCTTCCACATGTCCCTTGAATGGAACGGCAGCTTTACGATACGTGAGTGCGCGTATTTTCAGGTTTTCCTCCAAGGAATAATGGATTTCGTGTTTGTTCAGGCTGGCAGTTTCTTCCCGATCGGAATACCCTGTCACTGTTTTGTCCTGAAGCAAGTAGGTGCCATCGGAAAGTTTAACATTCAATAATGCTGCTGGTCCGTGGCACACTGCTGCGACGACTCCGCCATTTTCATAAATATCCCTTGTGAGCTGCTGCAGTTCCTCGTTTCCAGGGAAATCCCACATCGTTCCGTGTCCGCCCGTAAAGTAAATGGCATCATAATCGGATGCATTCACATCTTTCGGGGATAGACTATGCTCCAGCAATCTTCTAAAGCCTGGTGCGCGGTAGTATTTTCGCAGCTTGTGACTTTTGAAAAGGCCGGTAAGGCTGCGGTGATCCAATGGAATATTACCGCCTTTTGGACTGATGACTGTCATGATGTGACGATTTTTTAGTTTATCGTAGAAATTAGTCAGCTCACTGAACCAAAGCCCTGTCGTATGAGGTGTTTGCTTCAGGCTGTCGTGGTTGGTTGCAACAATCAATACATTGCCCATTGTTCTCCTCCTGACATACTGTGTGTTTTTTAATAAATTCCACCTGCAAGTACATGCTAAACAAGAATCTGCTTATTTATGCTACACTAGAAAGAAAAGAAAGGGTGGCGCATATGACGAATCAAGTTGTCGCTTACTTACAGGAAAATCGAAAGCAGTTGCTGGAGCGGTTATACACGTATCTTCGCATACCGAGTATCAGCACAGATAGTACATATAAAGAAGATGTTGCAAAGACAGCCGCCTTTACGGCTGATTACTTAAAAGAAATCGGATTCGATAAAGTGACGATTCAGGAAACTGAACGTCATCCGATCGTAACAGGGGAGTATATGGGTGCAGGCCCTGACAAGCCAACTGCACTATTTTACGGCCATTATGACGTGCAGCCGGCAGACCCGCTTCCGCTTTGGGACAGCGAGCCATTCGAACCGACAGAACGCAACGGCCGAATTTATGCCCGCGGTGTGAGCGACGATAAAGGTCAAGTATTCATGCACCTGGCTGTGTTTGAAGCATTCATGAAAACAGAAGGCGCACTGCCGATCAACGTGAAGGTTTGTATCGAAGGGGAAGAGGAAATCGGAAGCACGAATTTGCATGCGGTGCTGCACGAGCAAACCGAGCAGTTCCAAGCCGATTTTGCCATCATCAGCGATTCCGGAATGGTGGAAGCAGGACAGCCAACGATGCTGTACGGTTTGAAAGGTGCAGCTGCACTGGAGTTCAGTGTATACGGACCAGACCGCGATTTACATTCCGGTATGTATGGCGGCGCTGTCCGCAATCCGCTGCAGGCCTTGGCTCACATCCTGAGCTCTTTGAAGGATGAAGAAGAAGTTGTCCAAGTAGAAGGCTTCTATGATGGAGTGGAAGAACTGCCAGAGGAAGAACGCAAACTGATGGCCCAAGCGCCAGGGGAAGACTTCGTCCAGACAGTCGGTGTCCCGGAAGCGGTATCTGAAAAAGGCTACAGTGCAAAAGAACATACGATGGCACGTCCTACTTTGGAAATCAACGGCATGTACGGCGGTTATCAAGGAGAAGGTACAAAGACAATCATCCCGGCTGAGGCAACAGCGAAAATCACCAGCCGTCTCGTGCCTGGTCAAGATCCAGTCGATATCGTCGAAAAGATTACGGCACATATCAAGAAGCATGCACCTTCTGGTGTGCGTGTCGAGGTTAGACCGGAGCCGTTCAAAGCGAAAGCATATAAAGTCGATCCGAATCATCCATTGATTCAAAAGGCAGCACAAAGTCTGACACAGGCATTCGGCAAGGAAACAGTCTTCGTTCGCATGGGCGGATCGATTCCTGTTGTCGAATGGATTGATACTGTGTACAAAATGCCGGTAGTTCTGCTCGGTTTCGGTACCCCGGAAGACAGACTGCACTCCCCGAATGAAAGCTTCCCGCTGGAAAGCTTTGATAAAGGCATGGAGACGCTCGTTTATTATTATCAAAAAGTAAGTGAATAATGAAAAGACGCCCAGTTGGGCGTCTTTTTTCCATTTCCCCGGCATATGTATGAATACTATTACGTACAAAGGGGAGAAAGCCCGTGCTGCAATCCGACCACATCGCATTGGAAAGGGCTATTGGGGAGATCACGGAAATCGCGAAGGGCTTCGGTCTGGATTTCTACCCGATGCGCTATGAAATCTGTCCGCCTGAGATCATTTATACATTCGGTGCTTATGGTATGCCGACGAGATTCACGCATTGGAGCTTCGGGAAACAGTTCCACAAGATGAAGCTCCAATATGATCTTGGCTTGAGTAAGATTTATGAGCTCGTTATCAACAGCAATCCGTGTTATGCCTTCTTATTGAATTCCAATAGCCTTATTCAGAATAAATTGATTGTTGCCCATGTGCTTGCCCACTGTGATTTCTTCAAGAATAATGTCCGATTCCAAAACACCAATCGAAACATGGTCGATAGTATGGCTGCTACCGCAGAACGGATTGCTGCTTATGAAAAAGAATTCGGCAAAAAGGAGGTCGAGGACTTCCTCGATGCCGTACTGGCAATCCAGGAACATATCGATCCATCCTTGCTGCGTCCGAAGCTTGGTTGGGAAGCAGACGAAGAGGATGAAGAAAGTCCGGAAAAAGCAACGGAATATGATGACCTCTGGTTTGTGAACCGAGAGAAATCGAGAGAAAAAAATGAAAGAAAACGAAAAGCATTTCCGCCTCGACCGGAAAAAGATATTCTTTTATTTATAGAAGAATACAGCCGGACGCTGGAAGACTGGCAACGGGATATCCTGACAATGATGCGGGAGGAAATGCTGTATTTCTGGCCGCAGCTGGAAACGAAGATCATGAATGAAGGCTGGGCATCCTACTGGCATGCGCGTATCCTTCGGGAAATGGATCTGACAAGTGATGAAGCGATCGAGTATGCAAAACTCAATGCTGGTGTTGTCCAGCCGTCTCCATCACAGATCAACCCATATTATCTTGGCATTAAGATATTTGAAGATATCGAAGAAAGATTCGACAATCCGACAGATGAAATGAAACGATTTGGTGTGAAGCCAGGTTCGGGCAGGGAGAAGATGTTCGAAGTTCGGGAAATAGAGTCTGATATATCGTTCCTCAGAAATTACCTGACAAAAGAACTTGTACACAGGGAAGATATGTATTTGTTCCAAAAGCAAGGCAATGAGTATAAAATCACGGATAAAGACTGGGAAGCGGTCCGTGACCAGCTGATCACGATGCGTGTAAACGGCGGTTTTCCATATTTAACTGTTGTAGACGGCGATTATATGTCCAATGGCGAGCTGTATTTGAAGCATCATTATGAAGGCGTCGAATTGGATTTGACTTATTTGGAGCGGACCCTGCCGCATTTCTATCAACTATGGGGAAGATTCGTTCATATGGAAACATATATCGAAGGAAAGCATGTACTTTTCAGCTATGAAGGAAAACGCGTTTTGAAGAAGTACCTTTAAAAAAGAAGGGGCGGCCGCCCCTTCTTTTTAAATTGCGCTTAATTCTTTTGTACCGAACCAATCATGGCGGTTATCAGATACCCATTTATACAATGATTCCAAATAAGGATCAAGGAATGGCAGATATAAGATCCATCCCAACACTGCAGTAACCGGCAGCAATGTCAAAATCTTCTTGACGGTTTCATGACCTTTGTAAATGTCGCCTTTGAAAGACATCATATGGATTCGTTCATACACATCACCCTTGGCAAGGAAACGGAAACGTTCGTAATTCTCGATATTCTGTACCGGAATCCATCTAACGTTATCAAGCCAATCCAATTTTTGGATCACTTGCTTTGCAGTCGAACAAAGGGGGCAGCTTGCGTCAAAAAATACAATATGCTTCATCACACATTCTCCTCTCGTTTACTACATAGCCCCTCAGGCATGATGTTAAACAGTAGATGTTTATTAGACTATTTAGGTAGAGTTTATCATACTTCTTTTCCATTTTCACAGCAGATGGAAGTTTGCTATACTAATTGACAGATAGTTCTAAAAAAGGAGGGTATATGATGGATCCCTTCACCGAAAACGTGATACATATCATCAAATCGATACCAAAAGGAAAAGTCATGACCTATGGCCAAATCGGTGCAGCAGCAGGCAGAGCACGCGGAGCCAGGCAAGTATCCCGGATACTGCACAGCTTGAGCCGGAAATATGATCTGCCATGGCATCGCGTCATCAGTGCCGATGGCAGATTGAAGATAAAAGATGTGGAAACAAGGAATGAACAGCTGGAGAGATTGTACGAAGAAGGTTTGGAAATCTTGGATGGGCGGGTGGATTTGGAGGCGTATCGATATGAGCCTCTATGATGTACGCCGAGTAATCCAAAGCGTGCGGCTGTCTGGTGAGGAAAAGTAATGCTAAAGACAAAAGAAGATATAATACTAGCAATCCAACAAGATGAATGGATGATGGAAGTGCTGAAAACAGCAAGTGAACTGCGTCTTCCGGATCAATGGATTAGTGCTGGATTCATCAGGTCAAAGGTATGGGATATACAACACGGATTTAAAAATCGGACGCCGCTTGCGGATGTTGACGTTGTTTATTTCGATGCTTCCAATACAGAGGAAGCAACTGAAAAAAGACATGAAAGTTTGCTGAAGGATATGATGCCATGCGTGCCATGGTCGGTAAAGAACCAGGCACGGATGCATTTAGTCAATAATATGCCCGGCTTCCATAGTGCAGAGCATGCGATTGCCTGCTATCCGGAAACGGCGACAAGTATTGCTGTTAAATTGGATGCAGACGAACTGAGTTTGGTGGCGCCGCATGGAGTGTCGGATTTGATTATGTGCACTCTTGCTCCGACGCCATTATACACAAAAGGATCAAGCTATCATTCTGTCTTTTTGAATCGAATGAAACGAAAGCCTTGGCTCAAGCAATGGCCACAAGTCAGACTGGAGGGATTTTATGGACAATGAAGTAGTAATCAGACCGCCAAGAGAAGAAGACGGCCCTACGCTATGGAAACTGAAATACGGAGAAGAAGAACCGGAATGGAAGAAATGGGATGCGCCATATTTTACATTTCTGCGTTTGCCTGAGGAGGAATTTTTGGCGTGTTTTCGTTATGGGGATGATTCCCCGGAATTATGGGTGATCGAAACAGATGACAAGATCATTGGTACGGTGGGTTATTATTGGGAACATGAGCCTTCCAAATGGCTGGAGATGGGCATCACGATTTTTGAGCCGGCTTATTGGAATGGCGGTTATGGAACGGCCGCGATGAAGCAGTGGATCACGCATTTATTCGATAGTATGCCGTTGGTGCGCGTCGGTTTTACGACTTGGTCGGGAAATAAACGGATGGTGCGTCTTGGAGAGAAGCTCGGGATGACCATGGAAGCCCGCATGAGGAAATGCCGATTTTATAACGGGGAATATTATGACTCCATTCGAATGGGACTGCTCCGCGAAGAATGGAATAAGTGAAGAAATACACAAATTGTAGTAATTATTTCTTTACAATCTTTTTTGTGAATTTCCCTTTCATCCTTGTCTAAACGTGTTACACTATGCTTAGTAAATTCTTTGTAAATTAATTTACCTTAATTATGTATAACACTCTATGCTGGGGGATATGGCGCTGTGAGTATGATGTTACAAACTTACTGGAATAGTCGTTTTGAAGCAGGGGACATTTGGGGTACGGAAGCAACACCATCAGCTGTGATGGCTTATCCGTATTTTGCAGCGTATCAAGCAAAGCAATTGTTTGTGCCTGGATGCGGATATGGAAGGAACAGCAACTTCTTCGGAGAATATTCTTTTGAAGTAACAGCTTGTGATATTTCTGAAGTGGCAATTGAGCGGGCCAGCAGCCACGCGAAATCTGCTGGATTGGCCAATGTAAATCACTTTGTCGGGGATTATTTGAATTTACCGTTTCCTTCGACAGAAAGATTTGATGGCATTTATCTATCGAATATACTTCATATGTATACAAAAGATGAAAGAGAGTCATTATTCAATCATTTCACATCATTGTTGCGTAAGGATGGATTATTGATTTTCTCTTGTCTTTCAGCACGCGATGAAAAACTTTATGGTGCTGGGGTGGAAATGGAAAAGGATACTTTCTTCATGCATGACCGGATCGCGCACTTCTTCCAGGAAGAAGAATTGTATGCAATGCTTGAAAAAGAGTATCAAGTTGTCGAGATGACACTTCATAAACAGCGAGTGGATTTCCAAGCTGGTGCGGAACAAGATGCACAGCTTTGGTTCGTTGTAGCACGTAAAAAGTAAAGCACAGCCTCTAGCTCAGAGGCTGTGCTATTTTATATCTTCGTATTCTTCTTCTTGGCGCGCTGTTCCAGCTGGCTTTTTGGCTCCTGATTAGCAGCATCTTCTGGCAAACCTTGTTTATTCACGCTTACAGCCGCTTTTTCACTTTGGCTCTTTTTTCTGCTCATTTCCAATCACCTCCTGATTAGTATGCTATTTGTCCTGAGTTTTATTAAAAAATTGATGTATATTGTAATGGTTAGTTTGGCTAATTTATAATAGGAATCATGAACATATGCTAATCACCTCAAACAGGAGAATCTATACATGAAGAATAGGTATGTTGTTATTTTAATGTGCTTGGCGGCTTTTTCCCTTGTGCTAGCGATCTTGACTTATCAGAATCGTTCCGATGAATCACGTGCGGATTCAGATATCTCACTGCGGAAAGAAGAAATCTCCGGAAAAGAAGGAAGTATACAAACTTCTGCAGTGGAAGATGGGCCAATGGATGTTCCGCTTATCAATCAGATGGATGCACCGCAACTGTATAATGGCTGTGAAGTGACAAGCTTGGCGATGGTGCTTCAGTATGCAGGCTTTGACGTGTCCAAAACGGATTTGGCAGATCAGATTGCTTATGTACCATTGAATTATGACAATGGTCTGCGTGGTGATCCGAATGAAGGATTCGTCGGGGATATGCCGAACGGTCCGGGGCTTGGCGTTTATCATAAGCCGGTAATGGATATTGCAAAAAATATTGCCGGTGATAAAGCGGTTGATGTGACTGGGAAATCAGTCGAGGAAGCAATATATAGCCCCTTGGAGGCTGGTAAGCCGGTTTGGATCATTACTACTTCCAGCATGGCGCCAGTTGACGATATGGAAACGTGGAATACGCCGAATGGAGAAGTGGATGTTACTTACAGCGTCCATAGCGTTGCAGTCACAGGTTACAATGAGGATAAAGTTTTCGTTAACAATCCATATGGGCAAAAAAACCAGGAAGTGGACCGGGAAAGTTTTGAAAGAGCTTGGGAGCAGCTCGGCAGCCAGGCAATTTATATCAATGCTTAAGAAAAGCACAGCGCTGCTGTGCTTTTTTTGCTTCCTGCCAAAGTGCAAGCTACAATGGAATAGAGCGGGAGGTGCTGAAATGGAACTTGAGCCGATACCGGATCATATCAAAAAGGGATTGCGGCTATTATTCATCGGTTTTAATCCGAGTGTCCGCTCCGCCGAAACCGGTCATCATTACGCAAACCGGAATAATCGGTTTTGGAATATCCTTCACCAAGCAGGTATCACCGAAAGGAAATATGAACCTTCTGAAGACCAGGAACTGCTTGATAGAGGCATAGGATTGACTAACATAGTAGCCAGACCGACCAAGGCAGCGGCCGATATCACGAAGGAAGAATACATAGAAGGGGCGCAGCTGCTCCGGGATAAACTTGCTTATTTTCGTCCGCAGGTGGCGTGCTTTGTCGGTAAAGGTGTCTATCAGCAATACAGTAAAGTGAAACAAACAGGCTGGGGTATACAGCAAGCTTCGGTAACCAAAGACGTGATCGAATTCGTGGCACCATCTTCGAGCGGGCTTGTACGCATGCCAATGAAAGAAATAGTCAGTATCTATGCTGACATACCGAATATTTTACGTGAATTGGAGGAGACAAAATGAAAACTGCAGTCGTAACGGGTGCATCTCGTGGATTGGGAGAAGCAATTGCCAAGCAGCTGATGGATAAAGGGATACAAGTGGTCGGAGTGGCAAGGAAAGATAGTGCTGTTCTTCCTTCTTACAAGGGGCTGAAAGACGCTGGATACACGTATCAATATGGCGACTTGCAGGATACGGCTGAAAGTGCCATAACTTTTGAGAAGCTGGCAGCAAGTATATTTTCCAAAGCTGATGATACTGTCATCTTAGTGAATAATGCTGGTGTTGTCGGACCAATTGCAACAGCTGATGCATACAGCTTGGACGAATTGGAAGCTCACCTGGCAATCAACCTGACCGCACCGATGCTGGCGTGCTCCATTTTTCTCAAATACGCCAAGAAATATAATAAGCCACTAGTGATAGTGAATGTAACATCAGGCGCTGCGGAGCGGTCCGTGCATGGCTGGAGTGCCTATAGTACCTCGAAAGCAGGGCTGAACCGCTATACAGAAACTGTTGCGCTGGAAGAAGCGGAAGCTGGTACAGGTAATATTGCCATCGCTTATAACCCTGGTATCATGGATACGGACATGCAAGCTGACATACGCTCCAGTGAACCGGAGAATTTCCAAGAAGTCCAAAAGTTCAAAGATTATGTCACCAATAATTCATTGAGAGACCCGATGTTCGTTGCCGGTGTGCTGGCAGGGATACTTACAGGAGAGCATATAGAAAGCGGCAAAATATATGCTGTGAAGGATTATGTTTAACTAGGGGTAATAGGTATCTGCCCTTTCCTTTCTGGGTTCTGTACATACAATGCAGTATCCTGTAAGAAAGGGAGGAAGGAAAATGTCTAAAGAATATGAGGGAGGCTTCGGCTTCGCATTTCTTGTTGTACTGTTCATCCTTTTGATCATTGTCGGTTCATGCTACGTTGGTGGCGGGAATAATGGTTACGGCCATGACTACGGATATGGATGCCACTATTGATATATAAACGAAGAAGCTTTGCACTAATCTGTGCGAAGCTTCTTTTTATGGGTTGACGTCTAGCGGTCAGCTGATAGCAGCATCCGTTTGCTGGTAAGGATTAAGGTAGCAAGCAGTCCCTGCTGTCAAAAATATTCAGTAAAGGGATGCGAAAATCTACTGCTGCAGAACATTAGGAAAGCAGGAGTATGGGATATGGTCTGTATCTCCAATGGGATAAGCATGAACAACCGCTTCTGTCTGCTACTCCCACTCTGACTCGATTTCCCGGATCAAAGCTTTTTTTATGAAAGCCATTAACCTCACTGCATATAATGCCAATGCATCCAATATATTTAAGACAAGTCTGGGAGGGGTGCATATGCGTGATTTACAGAGGAAAACAGCTTATATCGCTGTTTTCTTACAAACAGTATTGAATTTTACGCTGACGATCCTCGCGTTGATCCTTGTCGTTTTTCTACTGAAAAAAACTATTTTCATCTTTGATGTGCTCCTTATCCGAAGCGATGAAGTCAGCTATTTTTACTTGGCTGAAGCTATCATCGTTTATTTCCTTTATTTTGAGTTCATCAGCTTGATCATCAAGTATTTTACGCATAATTATCATTTTCCGCTCCGTTACTTTATCTACATTGGCATTACGGCGATCATCCGACTCATCATAATCGATCACCAGCATCCGCACACGATCCTTTTGTATGCGCTGGCGATTGTCCTGCTTGTATTTGCGCTGATGATTGCAAATCAATCCAATTTGAAAGAAGATGATCAATTGGATTGAATACCAGCGTAACGATTTAAACGGATCGGCATAATATGATACACTCTATAGTGGAAAAGTAAGCTTTGTCGTTGGAAAGGAAGAAAAGATATGATCAATCGAAAAAGTGCGCGTGAAATAGAAATGATGCGAGCTGCTGGTGAGCTGCTTGCCAATATTCATAAAGAAATACGCGGTAGGATAAAGCCGGGTATCACAACCTTGGAAATCGACCAGTTTGTGGAGAAATACTTGGAAAAGCACGGTGCAACAGCTGAACAGAAGGGCTACAACGGTTATGCTTATGCTACTTGTGCTTCCATCAATGATGAAATCTGTCATGGTTTCCCAAGAAACGAACCATTGAAAAACGGGGATATCGTGACGATTGATATGGTCGTGAATTTGAATGGCGGATTAGCCGACTCCGCTTGGACGTATGCTGTCGGGGAAATCAGCGAGGCAGCACAGCGCTTGCTGGATGTGACGAAAGAATCATTGTATAAAGGGATCGAGAAAGCACAGCCGGGCGCTCGGATCGGTGATATCGGCCATGCTATCCAGCAATATGCAGAAGCAGAAGGATATGCTGTGGTGCGCGATTTCACAGGTCATGGAATTGGACCAACGATCCATGAAGAGCCGCATATCCCTCATTTTGGCTTGCCGAATAAAGGACCTCGTTTGAAAGAGGGCATGGTCATCACAATTGAGCCTATGCTCAATATCGGCGAATGGGGCAGCCAGATGGATGATAATAATTGGACGGCCCGCACAATTGACGGTTCATTGTCCGCTCAATATGAACATACGATCGTCATCACAAAAGATGGCCCTGTGATCCTGACAAATCAAGAAGAAGAATAAAAGAGGAGCCTATACCGCTGCACCGGTATAGGCTTTTTCTATGGTTCGATATGGATGAAAGTATGGAAGATGTCGTGTTTTTTTACCAATAGCTTTTCCAGCCTTTCCGTGATTGCATGGCTTTCCTTCACATTAAGGGTGGCATCGACGCGGATGATGACATCGACAAGGGATTGATTGCCATGCAGACGGGCCTTGATTTCGACTACTTCCAGGACGTCTTTATCCTCCAGGATGCTATGGCGGATTTTTGACAACCTGTCCACATCGTATCCGTCTGTCAGGGAATATGTTGCATCGTAGAAAATATCCCATGCTGTTTTGCAGATCAGTATGCCGACGATGAATCCTGCCAGCGGATCAAGCCAATAGTAGCCGAATTGCGCTCCGAAAATTCCTACGAAAGCACCTATACTGACCATCCCATCTGAGCGGTTATCCTGGGCGGCAGCCATGAGGGCTGGACTTTTGATTCGCTTAGCCAAGGCATAGTTATAACGATACACAAGCATCATGATTAAGCTTGCTCCCAATGCAGTCCAGCCTGTCAGCATATCCGGCTGGACATAATCCGGCTCAACCAATCGTTCCAAGGTATCGAATAGTACATGCAGTCCAACGGAGATCATAATGAATGCTGCGACGAGTGATGCGATGGTCTCTGCTCGGAAATGCCCATATCTATGGTCCAGATCAGGCGGCTTGCGTGAGATGCGCAGACCGATCAGTACTGCGACAGAGGCTGCGACATCTGTTGTATTGTTCAGCCCGTCCGCAAGCAGAGCATCGGAATCACCGATATAAGCGACGAGCAGTTTGATGAGTGACAGCAGCACGTATGCTGCAATACTAAGTAAAGCCCCTCTCTCACCAGCTCTCAGGTTATCATACTGGCCCATATGTAAAATTTCCTCCGATCTGATTCTGGAGCAGGAACGGTTAGTGCATGTCCAGAATGGGTACAAGATAATACATTATATTCTTATGCTTGACCATTATACGAAGGGGTTGAAAAAAATGAGCCAGGAAAAAATCATCATTGAGGGAAGTTTGGATGGGGTAAGGTTTTATAAAGAACTGGATATCGTAATCGGCCCCGACGAAGGGACACCCGAACGGGCAATCATACGTTTTTACGGAAGTGAAGCAGACAGTTTCGAGAAGCTTGCCAGGGAGAATGGCTGGCGCAATTGCTATTGGACTTATGCTGATGATACGGCTCTGCTGCAGCAGGCCACTTGATCCCAGTCTTTGCTGGGATTTTTTTATTGGATAAAAACCATCTCTCTTGCAGAAAATGAAAGTAGTTTGCGAAAGGCAGGAGAGTAATATATGGGTGAAAAGACCAAATCAACAGGTAAATCTCCAAAGGAAATGCGCTGGGCAATAGTGTCACTGGCATCCATTCCTTTGATCATGACACTTGGGAATTCGATGCTGCTGCCAGTGCTCCCATTGATGGAGGATGAACTGGGTATAACGAAACTTCAATCAAGTTTCATCATAACGTTCTATTCCATCGTCGCTATCATTTTCATACCCATTGCCGGATTTTTGTCTGATCGATTCGGGCGTAAAGCAATCATCCTTCCTTCGCTGGTCATTGCAGGAGCAGGGGGACTGATAGCAGGGATTTTCTCTGTTGGCAGCGATAATCCATACGTATGGATACTGATAGGAAGAATCCTTCAAGGTATAGGAGTGGCGGGAGCAGCACCAGTCGTGCTGCCGCTTGTCGGGGATATGTTTGAAAAAGAAGAAGATGTGAGTGCAACGCTTGGTATCGTGGAAACAGCCAATACATTCGGAAAAGTATTGAGCCCGGTGCTTGGTGCGCTTCTGGCGGGCTTTCTTTGGTATTTGCCGTTTTACGCCATTCCTGTATTTTGTGCAATTTCCTTTTTGCTTGTCTTATTTCTTATCAAAAAGCCGAAAGATGATAAAAAAGGAAATGACTTCAAAACATTTCTTAAGAATACGAAAAAAACATTTCATGAACATGGCGGCTGGCTCACGGCAACCTTCCTGATCGGTGCCATTCTGATGTTCATCCTCTTCGGTATTCTTTTTTATTTGAGTTCGGTACTGGAAGAAAAGTATGGCATGCATGGCATACTGAAGGGAGCCATTTTAGCGATTCCGCTGGCGGCATTATGTCTGGCCTCTTATCTGACAGGTAAATGGATCAAAAACAATGGTAAACTGATGAAATGGATTACTTTCACCGGAGTTACCGTAGCAGGAGTCGTGACAATCGCGCTTTATTTTTCAAAGGGGATTGTCTTCATGATGGCGGTATTCCTCGTAGCAGGCGTAGGAATCGGAGCTGGGTTGCCATGTCTGGATTCCTTGGTTACAAGTAATATGGAAAAGGATGTGCGCGGTACGATCACTTCTTTGCTGAGCGCCATGCGGTATGTCGGCGTGGCAGCTGGCCCACCCGTGGTCGCCGTCTTGTTGAAGACGGAACTTATCTGGCTGATTGTGACGTTTGCCGGAGCGGCATTCATCGCTGCTTTACTCACATTGAAATTCATCAAACCGCCTGATCCAAAGGAACATAAACACCATCCTGTTCCGCATTTACATTAATTTAATTAACAAATCAGAAAATTGTTGCAAAATTAATGTAAATCCCGCATAATGGAAAAAAGGAACCAGGGGGAATCGTTCCATGAAAAAGCATAAAGTTGTCTATCGTCTGCAAAGAACGAAGAGGAAGCGTGCTTATGTTACTGCAAAGCGGGAGATTACATTTGAAGTGAAGCTTGCCACTAGACTTATGCTGGATGAATTTTACTTTACCTGGAATAAAAACAGATTGGAAGTTCTGATTAACGAATGTATCGATAACAGAGATGAAGAACGATTCAAGGAATTGAGTGCAGCTTATCGCCCATATATATTGGATTGATTGATAAATTTCACAGGACCTGCTTAGCCACTCGGACAAGGCAGGTCTTTTTACGTGCGAAAAAAATCTCCGCCTATGCTATAATATCCTAAAAACCAGATGTGCGAAGAGGAGATTCAGCAATGAAGCGTTTGATGCTGTTTGCTGTGCTTAGTGCTGTGTTGGTAGCAGCTGGATGCCAAAGTCAGCAAACAAGCCAGGAACAAGATACGAATGAAAACAAGACAACTGAGAAACAGATGGAGAATCAGCAAGCGGAAAAGCAGGATCAGAGTGATGAGGAAGCAGAACAAACTGCTGATGCAAAACCAGATCAGCATCAAGTGGAAGCTGATGATGTTGTCGGCACCATCGAAAAACCGGTGACTGTTGATAACCCTGACAGCATCGAAGTAGTGGTGAACAAAACAAGAAAATTCCCTGATGGTTGGGAACCGAAGGACTTAGTCGAGCCGAATGTCCCTTTTTACTTTGATGAGCATTTGGAAAAGCGCAAGATGCGTAAAGAAGCGGCTGGGGCATTGGAAGAACTGTTTGCTGCAGCCCAAAAAGATGGAATGGAGCTCGTTGCAGCTAGCGGCTACAGATCGGAAGCAAGGCAAAAAGAGATATACGAAAATAATGTAGCCACGCAGGGACAGGAAGAAACGGATAAAGTATCTTCCCGACCTGGACGGAGTGAGCACCAGACCGGATTGGCCATTGATTTGACATCTGCTGAGATGGCATTGGCTCTCGAGGAAACGTTCATCGATACGGATGAAGGGAAATGGCTTGCTGAGCATGCGCATGAGTATGGATATATCATCAGATACTTGGATGGCAAGTCTGATATAACAGGCTATAGTTATGAGCCATGGCATATTCGCTATGTTGGGAAAGACCTAGCAAAACAGATATATGAAGAAGGAACGACGATGGAGGAGCACTTCCAAATGAAGTCGGATCTTAAATCCTGAAAAAGAGCCACTGCCCATAAGGGTGGTGGCTCCAATTTATGTGATGGGAGGTCACATACATAATCAGCGGCATAAACGGTATGCCTAAATCTTACTTGTCCAAATGTGCTTGCAGTTGCTGCACGAAATTTAGTTCAATGATCAACACAACTTGATTCTACCATATTGCAATCAGGAAAGGTACCCAAATATATTAAATTTTTTCAAAAATGAAAAGATAACCGAACAGCAGATGGTGAGAGCCGCAAAGAGGGCATTTTTTTGATACAATATAAGTGTCTTATCAATAGAAGAATCGGGAGAGGGGAAGTAAAATGGAATTTCGTACGGAGAAAGATACAATTGGAGAAATCCAAGTACCTGCAAATAAGTATTGGGGAGCACAAACGCAGCGCAGCAAGGAGAATTTTCCGATTGGTTCAGAACGGATGCCGAAGGAAATTGTATACGCTTTCGCTTTGCTGAAAAAAAGCGCAGCTAAAGCAAACCATGAATTAGGATTACTTGAAAAAGATAAAAGTGATGCAATCGGCTATGCCGCTGATCAGATTACAAGCGGTGGTTTGGATGATCATTTTCCGCTTGTTGTCTGGCAGACAGGCAGCGGCACACAATCCAATATGAATGTGAATGAAGTCATTGCATTCGTGGGGAATAAATGGCTGGAAGAACAAGGGAAAGAAGTGCGTCTGCATCCGAATGATGATGTCAATAAATCACAGAGCTCCAATGATACGTACCCGACAGCTCTACATATTGCAGCCGTGTCACAGCTGGAAGATACGGTGCTTCCTGCTTTGGAGCAGCTCAAAAACACGCTGAAGGAAAAATCGGATGCTTATCAGGATATCGTGAAAATCGGCCGCACCCATTTACAGGATGCCACGCCGCTTACACTGGGACAAGAGATCAGCGGCTGGCATCGCATGCTGGAAAAATCTGAGCAAATGATCAAGACAAGCCTGCCATATGTACAGGAACTGGCTATCGGCGGAACAGCAGTCGGAACCGGTTTGAATGCACATCCTGATTTCTCCGAAAAGGTCTGTCGGGAATTATCAGCTGCAACTGGTAAGGAATTTCGTTCTGCGATGAATAAATTCCATGCCCTGACAAGTCATGATGAAATCGTATTTGCTCATGGTGCACTGAAAGGGCTGGCAGCAGATATGATGAAAATCGCCAACGATGTCCGCTGGCTGGCAAGCGGCCCGCGCTGCGGGATTGGTGAAATCGAGATTCCTGCAAATGAGCCGGGAAGTTCCATCATGCCGGGTAAAGTGAATCCTACGCAAAGCGAAGCCGTTACCATGGTAGCTGTCCAGGTGATGGGAAATGATGCAGCGATTGGATTTGCGGCGAGTCAAGGGAATTTCGAGCTGAATGTATTCAAACCAGTGATCGCTTATAACTTCATCCAGTCTGCTCAGCTATTGGCTGACAGTATGGTTTCCTTCAATGACCGTTGTGCAGTGGGACTTGAACCGAATCGAGAAAAAATCGCTAAGAACCTGCAAGATTCGTTGATGCTGGTGACAGCTTTGAATCCGCATATCGGGTATGAAAATGCCGCAAAGATCGCCAAAAAAGCATTCGCTGAAAATACAACGCTGAAAAAAGCGGCAGTAGCAAGCGGATTACTGACAGAGGAACAATTCGATTCTTACATCAAACCGGAAGAAATGACGTATCCAAAGTAAATGCCATGTTTGACCAGCAGTTCCAATAAGTAAGCCTGATAAATAGCGCCTTCTTGCCCAAACTATAGGCATAGGAGGTGAACAAACATGGCGAACAACAACAACTCAAATCAATTGGTAGTACCTGGCGTACAACAAGCAATCGATCAAATGAAATACGAAATCGCTCAAGAATTCGGTGTGAATCTTGGCGGTAGCGAAACTTCCCGTGCTAACGGTTCTGTCGGCGGAGAAATCACGAAACGTCTTGTAGCTTCTGCTCAGTCCCAGCTTAGTGGCGGTCAATTCTAATTTCATACTGATGGCAAGAGAGGCACCCTCATGGGTGTCTCTTTCTTCATGGAAGGTTATGAAGTGCCAAGTAAAGCGCAAAAGCATCTTGGAATCTGCGAATGTCGAGCCCTGTTTTTTCTGTCAGTTTCTCTAGCCGATAATTCAAGCTATTGCGGTGTATGTACAGTTTTTTTGCTGTCAGGGTAAGGTTTTGGTTACATAGGAAATACATACGCACAGTCCGCAGCAATTCATCATCTTCATGCATACCTTGTAAAATATGGTGCACGATATTTTGTCGGTCGGTTTCTGAAAGCAGTGCACTGATCAAATCGGGGACAGCATCCTGGAAATAAAGTACATGTTTGGCCGATTGGGCATCAAATTGCTGATAAGCTTTGGAAAGCCATGGATACTGTGCTGCAGCGTTCTCTGCAGAGGACTGCCAAGGACTGATGAAAAGGCGAAGTGAAGCGGAAAGGTCATACATAAGCATATCCAGTATCTCTTCGTAAACAATGAAATCCGCCTGACGGCTTTCGACGATTAGGCCCGTTTGTTTTGTGAACCAAATATATGCAAGCGGATCATCAGTCAAATTATCGATTGCTTCTTGGAATGCTTCTGCTTTGATATGTCCTTCGATCTTAAAGAAAACAAAGCGGCAGCCATTCTCATACAGCGGATCTTTGTCTAATCCTTCCGACTTTCCGCGCTCAAGCAGCAATTCATGCCAAGCAGTATCGAGGCTGCTTCCATTGGGATGGCTCATTGGTGAACCTATAAGATGCAGCAAGGCCAGTTCACGATTGTTCAGCTGATTGGCGGGAAAACCCACCATCTCTCCATCCTCCATACGCAACCAATGGTAATCACTTGTATCGATGCTTTCGAAACTCTCCATCTTCACAACCCCTGGGAATAGCTTTTCCAGTTCTTCAAGCATGTACACCTCTCCTATCTAGACAAGCTGTTTCTTTGTAATTGGTGTTAATTGTATTATACTAAAACCCAAGTAAACAGAAAGGTCGATAAAACATGAATAGTGGAGATATTTGGTTGGTTTTATCCATGGCGATTGTGGGTGCATTGATAGGCGGAGTGACAAACTACATGGCAATCAAGATGCTGTTCAAGCCCCACCGTGCCATTTATATAGGAAAATGGCGTATTCCCTTCACCCCAGGACTGATCCCAAAACGCAGAAGTGATTTGGCACGATCTCTGGGAAAGACAGTGGTCGATCATTTGCTTACGCCCAAGGGGATGCAAGCCAAACTGGTTGATGATGACTTTCAGGCGAAGGTCAATGAATGGGCAAAGCGTGAAGTGCTCCGGCTGATCAGGAGCGAGCGGACACCTCGGCAGCTGCTGTCAGACCTTGATATATCGCTCGATACAGCTGATCTTCATGCAAGGGCAGCACAATTTTTAAGCAAGCAGTTGGAAAAACAAGCAGATAAAGAGCTGGGAAGCTTGTTACCGGAGGAATTGAAAGCTAAAACAGATGAAGCGGCTCAATTGGCAGCCTCACACATTCAGCAGATGCTTGTTGCGTATGTGGATAGCTATGATGGCCGGAGGAAAATACAAGAGCTCGTCCAAAACTTTTTGCAAGGAAGAGGTTTTCTTGGCAGTATGCTGTCTTCCTTTATGGATCCAAACAGTGCCGTCGACAGAATTCAGCCTGTGATCGTGGAATCAGTCGGCGCTGAAGGCACATATCGCTTTCTCCATCAGCTGCTATCCCGCGAGCTGGATAAGCTGATGGAGAAGAAAGTTGGCGATTTAACGGAAACGGTCGGCAAGGAAACGCTCGATGACGCAATACAGCAAGCGGTAACGAAATCGATCCCATTGGATACAATGCTCGATACACCGATTAACGTTTATATGAAGGGTATCGAAGACAAAGTTATCGAGGAGAAGCTATCCTTGCTTGTTCAGCGCACCTTGCTGCGGGTTTCGGAACAGATGCCTGCGATCATGGAGCAAATGGAGTTATCCAAGATGGTCGAAAATGAGGTGTCTGCTTTTCCACTGGAGCGCGTCGAGGAATTGGTATTGGCGATCTCCAACAAAGAATTCAAACTCATAACGTATCTTGGTTTCGTCCTTGGCGGCGTCATCGGGATCTTCCAAGGGATCATCGCACTCTTCATTTGATGGCTTGAACTATACAAGCGACCAGTCGGTTTGTTATAGTGGAACTTGAGTAAAAATGAGGAGGTACGTACCCATGGCTAATATGTACGATCATGCGTATGAACTAGAAAAAGCAATCCGCGAAAGTGATGAATTCAAAGGCTTGAAAGCCGCTTACGATACGGTAATGAACGATCCATCTTCCAAGCAGATGTTCGAAAACTTCCGTAACATCCAACTTGAATTGCAGCAAAAACAAATGCAAGGTCAAGAAATCACGGAAGAAGAAGTACAAAAAGCACAAAGCGTAGTACAAGTCGTTCAGCAGGACGAACAGATTGCTAAGCTGATGGAACAAGAACAGCGTTTGAACATTGCAATCAATGACATTAGCCGCATCATCACAAAACCGCTGGAAGAACTATACAGCCAGCCGGAGGAGTAAGTGAAATCTCCTTCTTGCCTTTAAGGCAAGGAGGTTTTTTTTGTTTTGAAACCGAACGTGCATTCGCAAGTGCGGCGTGCTACTATAGAAGCAAACAGATACAGAAAGGAAAAGCCATGCAGCCTAAATTGACTTTCATCCATGCTGCTGATCTGCATTTGGATAGCCAAATGGAAGGTTTGACCATTGCGCATCCCGCGATGAAAAACCGTCTGCAGAACAGTACATTTCAATCCCTGAACCAGTTGGTGCAATCTGCCATCGATTTTAATGTTGATTTTGTCCTGCTGGCCGGGGATATCTTCGATTCCAATAGACAATCCTTAAAAGCGCTTGTCGCTTTGCGTGAAGCGTTCAGAATGCTTGAAGAGCACCGAATCGAAGTATACATGCAATATGGGAATCACGATTTTACCGGAAAGCAGCCAATGATGAGTTACCCGGAAAACGTACATATTTTCCCATCTGAAAAAGTGGAAACCTTCTTTTATGAAAAAAATGGAGAGCGAGCTGCTGCCATTCATGGATTCAGTTATACAACCAGACATATCGAATCAGGAAAGGTACAGGAATTTCAAGTAGCGGGGCAAGGATTGTATCAGATAGGAATGCTTCATGGCAGCCTGGCAACAGGCGGAGCAGCGGATGTATACGCACCTTTCAGAATCGAAGAATTGAAGCGTACAGGCTTTGATTACTGGGCATTGGGGCATATCCATAAACGGGAAATTCTATCCGAGCAGCCGCCGGTTGTCTATCCTGGGAATATACAGGGCAGACATCGTAAGGAATCAGGCGAAAAGGGCTGTTATCTGGTCGAGATGGAAGGGCAATCCTGTGATATGACTTTTGTACCTTTGCAGGATATCCGATTTGAAGAAGTGGTGTTTGTCTTGAAAGAAGCAATGGCCATCCATGAAGTGGAAAAAGAGTTGATGGAGCAATGCCTGGTATGGGGGGAGAGATTTAGCGAGGCAGTCCTTCATGTATCTTTCCAGGGAGCGGTGCATCAACTGCTGGAATGGGAACAACAAGACAGGCTGGATGAACTGCTTGATATCGTGAATGAACAGCAGCTTTCCCTTGGGAGGCAGCTTGTATTGGCAAGCTATACGATTCTGCCATCGATCGATATAGAGGAAGACCAGCTGCTGGAGCGCAATGATTTCACGGCTGCATTACTGACCAATGAGTATCTGCCGGATGAACTGAGACATACGCTTGGGGAGCTTACGAATAATCGCCAATTTCGTAAAATCAAACAGTACTATTCGGAAAGCGAAATGAAGGATATGCTGGAGGAAGCAAAACAGCTGCTGCTTCAAACGCTATGGGAGGTGAAATGAGCATGATCATCATGGGAGGACATGTATATGCTTTTGGAAAGCTGCATGACTATACTTTTGATTTCCAGGGTAAATCACTCGTCATCATCCAGGGAGACAATGAAGCTGGCAAATCCACATTGAAAGCATTTATCTTTTACATATTATTTGGGATGCGCTCCCGTGAATTGGATCTCTATATACCAAGGAATGGCGGCACACCTGGCGGAAGACTGCAGTTATCGTTCCCTGACGGTGTGGTGACCGTGGAGCGGATCCGCAATCAGCATGATGGACAGGCTGTATGTTATACAGTCATGGGGCAGCAGGATCAAAACTGGCTGGAAAAACGCCTTGGTGGCGTGGATGCCGCAGTATTCCAGCAAGTATTCTCCGTGGATACAGAGACACTTGTTTCCTTGCAGATGACAGACAGAGAACAGTTGGGAAAAGTGCTGCTTGATGCAGGACAATCGGGTGCTGCGGCTATTCATAAACTGGAAAAAAGGCTGCAGCAGGATTTACAGCAATTATTCCGCCCTCAAGGAAAAAAGCCGAAGATCAATAGCATGCTGCAGTCCTATGCTGAACAGGAACGTCTTGTACAAGCGTTGGAGCAAAAGGAGTCAGCCTACCTGCCCGATAAAGATAAGCTGGAGAGAGTGCAAAGGAATATAGCTGACTTGCAAACACAAAAAGCCGACCTTCGGGGAAAGATAAATGTACAGAATCAGATAATGCAAGCCATTCCGTGGCAAAAGAAAATAGCTTTTACAAAGGAGCAGCTGCAGAAGTTGGCTTTTGTGGATACATTTCCTCATGGAGGACTTGAACAGCTACAAGAAATGCAGCATCTGCTACAGCCCCTCGAGGCACAATTGCATGTTCACACAAACGAAGCAGCTGTGATGGATGCAGAGTTGGGGAAGGTACAAAAGCAGCTGATGGATGATGATGCATATGATGAACTTTATGATCTGACCGTCAGGATTGATTGGGATGTGAAGAGAAAGCATATCCATGAGCTGGCAGAAGAGCATGACAGGCTGATGAATCAAGCAAACAGCGTCCGGTCAATTCATCCATTCCCCGAACGATTCATCAACGATGACTCGCTGCAAAGAGCGCAAGCAGAATGGCGCCCGATGCAGGAGGAGGCGATGATCCTCCAGGCAGAAAGCGATCGTACGGATCAATACATCGCGTCGAAAAGACAGGAACTGAATAAACTGGACCAGCTTCAGGAACGGATCCAGCAGGAGCTGCTTTCGGAAAAAGAATATCGGGAGCTTCACAGCGAGAAGGACAAGAAACATGACACATATCATTCTCGGAAGGGGATAGTATCCCCTATCTTGCTTCTGCTAGTTTTTGGAGTGCTATTAAGTGGTATTGGTATTGTGACGGCAAGCTGGATCATGACCGGAAGTGGCTTTTTCCTGCTGGGTGGTGCCGTTTTGTTTTGGCGCAATGGTTCCAAGCTCTCCGGTACATCTTCCTATACGATGGAAAAATTGACGGAACAGCAGGATTTGCGAGTTCGCTCGCGCCAGTTGGAAGAGCAGCGGCATCCATCGGAGATACAGCTGGCGGAACTGCAGCATCAACAGTCTGAACAGTTGATACGAAAAGAAAAACTGCAGCAGAAAGTGGATATGTATCGCAAGCAGCTGCCATTTCTGCAGCATATTCCGCTTGCTGACTGGCTGCAAGCAACACAGGAATGGAAAGCCATGGAGCAGCTGGAGCAAAGTATTGAAAGAGCTAAGCAAGAAAGAGAGCAAGAACGTCATCATTACGAAAGTCTATTACACAGGCTTCGTGCAATAGCAGAAGTATCTGATGATCTAACTGTCGAGGAATGTATCAAACAAGCAGAATATATGCGTGAAACGCAGCAAAAACTAAGACACGCCAAGGAGCAGCTGCTTGGACGGTTGCATGAAAACAAACAGCAGCTGGGTATGCTGAAAAAGCAAATCAAGCCTTTGCAGGAGCAGAAAGCGCAGCTGTTTGCAAGCGCTGGGGCAGAAGATGACCGACAGTTCCAGCAGCTGTGGGAATCCTATCGGAAAAGGAAGCAGCTGGCTGATGAGCTGGCGCATTATCAGCTACAGCTGGAATCAATCCTGCCTGATGGACGATATGTGGAAGAATATCTGTATGAGCCAGAGGTGGTGGAAAAAACTATAGCCAGTCTGGAGATGGAGCAAGAAGTTGTGGAAGCAGATCTGGATGGATGCCGGCAGCAGGCGGCTACGCTGCAAGTCAAGCTGGCAGATCTGGAAGCCGATACGGAAGCATCGGCTGCTTATCACGAATTACAGCGACAAAAACAGCTGCTCACAGCTGCAGGACGAAAATGGGCGGTAAGGAAAATGGCGTATGAAATGCTGCAACAAACTAAACAATCGTTCCAGGAAGAAAGATTCCCGAAGGTTTTGCAGGAAGCAAGCAGGTTATTCGCAAAAGTGACAGACACTTATACAGCCCTCATTTTGAATGAAGAGGGGAAGTTGATCGTAAAAGACGAGCACAGCAGGATGATCGAATTAGAACGATTGTCGCGAGGGACGATCGAGCAGCTATATGTTTGTTTGCGGCTGGCTCTTTCACGTTTTCTTGGTGTCGGTCAAGGCATTCCATTACTGATTGACGATGCATTCAGTCATACAGATCAATCTAGAAGAGCCCGGTTTTTGCCTGTGCTTGAAGCGGCTGCAGATGTCCAGCAGATCATTTTATTTACTTGGGAAAGTCCAACAACTGAATGGATGCGCGATTCTAAAGTGGTTCGGCTTGGAAAAACGCAGAAAACTAGTTTTTGATAGCGCTTTTGCATTCGCAAAAAGGTAAAGATAATGGTAAACTGGTTAAGATAAAAATTGGATTATTGTATGCTGGAGGGTCGGGCAGTGCCGAGTAACGAAGAAAATTGGACTAAATATGAGGAAACGATCGAAAAGTTCATACAGGTCATTGCCAAGAATATGAATTTATATGGTATCACCTCATCTGTTGGACGCCTATATGGTGCGCTTTATTTTGCGGATCGACCAATGACATTGGATGACATGAGGGATGCTCTGGAAATGAGCAAAACGAGCATGTCCACAGGTGTCAGGGCTTTGGCGGATATGAAAATGGTGGAGCCTGCATATAAAAAGGGTATGCGGAAGGATCTATATAAATCGGAGGAAGACTGGTACAAATCTTTTACATCTATCTTCGGGAATAAGTGGGAGAAAAGCACCCAAACAAACTTGGAAGAAGCGGAGGAGACGATTGAGGAGCTGAAGCAGCTGAAAGAAACAGTCGATGATTCCACGCTGATCGAAAAGATCGATCGGGATATCGATCGCTTGCTTTATGCGCGTGATTATTATGAATGGCTGCTGCAATTCATCAATGTAGTCGAATCAGGAGAAATATTCAAATACGTTCCAAAGCCGCCAAAGAGATAAGGGCATTGGAGCATGATGCCCTTGCTAGCATAGTAAGGGCTGTATTTATGAGGGAGGAGAATTAGCGTTGAAAAAAGGGATCGGGTATTTTCAAGTAGGAGATAAGTTTGACAGCTATTTGCTGATCAAACAAGCAGACAAGGCAATTGCAAGTAACGGAAAAGCTTTTTTGACCTTGATACTAGGTGATGATACCGGAGATATCGAGGCGAAGCTATGGGATGCATCACCAGCAGATGAACAACGATATCAACCAGATCAAGTGATCAAAGTCCAAGGAGAGGTGAACGCATTCCGCGGGCGTTTGCAGCTGAAAATCCAGGCTATCCGTTTATCTGAACCAGCTGATGGTGTACATGCACATGATTTTGTCAAACGGGCACCGCTTTCCAAGGAACAGCTGCTGGAGGAATTGACATCATTCATTTTTGAAATGGAGAACCCGAATTTACAACGGATAAGCCGGTATTTCGTTTCCAACCATCAGGAACAGCTGCTTGCTTACCCTGCGGCCGTGCGCAATCACCATGAGTTCGTTTCCGGGCTTGCGTTCCATGTGGTATCAATGTTGAGGATCGCACGTGAATTGAAGAATCTATATCCTGAGATCAATAAGGATTTGCTTTATGCTGGAATCATCCTTCACGATATCGGTAAATTGCGGGAACTTTCCGGTGCGACCAGCCCTACTTATACGGTCGAAGGCAAGCTGCTCGGCCATATTTCCATCATGTCAGATGAAATTGCCCAGGCTGCTCGGGAATTGCAAATTGAAGCCGAGGAAGTCATGGTTTTGCAGCATATGATTCTAAGTCATCATGGCAAAGGGGAATGGGGCAGTCCGAAGCCGCCGCTAGTGCGGGAGGCAGAGCTTCTGCATATGATCGACATGATCGATGCGAAAATGAACACATTGCAGCGTGTGATGGATAAAGTGGCACCTGGGGAATTCTCCGAACGTGTCTTTTCATTGGAAAACCGCAGTTTCTACAAGCCTGCTTTTGAGCGGGAGTAAAAGCAAGGGATAGAGAGAAAACAGTAGAATAGAGGGAATATTATGAGATGGAAGGATTGGGATCGTAATCTTAAGATCCGTTTGCTTGGGGAAGCAATGATGAACTTCCTGTTCTGGGCATACTTCCCGTTCATGACAATCTTTTTTCAAGATGCTTTCGGGAAGGACAAAGCAGGCTGGCTGCTTATGCTTTCCCAAGTACTCTCCGTGCTTGCAAGCTTGATAGGAGGATATTGTGCCGATCGTTTTGGCAGGAGGAGAATGATGAGTATTGCTGTCGCTGGTCAATCCATCACTTTCTTGGTATTTGCATATGCCAATTCACCATGGTTGACTTCTTCAGCTTTGACTTTCCTTGCGTTTAGCTTTCTCGGAATTTGGAGTGCATTGTATTCACCTGCATCACATGCAATGGTGGCCGATGTGGTAGAGGAGAAACATCGGGCTTCTGTTTTTGCCATCTTTTATACTAGTTTGAATATTGCGGTTGTTGTCGGGCCGCTGATTGGCACAGTATTATTTTATACGTATCGTTTCCAAATGCTGATGGCTGGTTTTGTCCTGACAGCTGTGTTGTTTGTCATCATGCAGATTTTCGTAAGGGAAACGGTTCCGAAAAAGGAACAGACCAAAGCGGATCATGCTGTATGGTATAAAGCTGTCTGGCAAGAACTGCAGGCATATCGGATCATTGCCAAAGACCGGACATTCCTGCTGTTCATCGTGGCGGGTGTATTGGTCGCGCAAACATTCATGCAGCTTGATATCCTGATTGCTGTCTATACGAGTGAAGTCATCTCGAATCAGACTGTATTCGCATTAGGTGATTTCAATATGCAAGTGGACGGAAAGCAAGCATTTTCAATCATCCTGGCATTCAATGGATTATTGGTTGCTTTGTTTACCGTGTTCATATCGAAATTCATCACGAAATTCCGCATTGCCCGTGTGTTTGTAGCTTCCAGCATTGCGTATGCTGCAGGCATCTTCCTGTACGGGATGACCGAAAGCTTTTGGATCTTTGTTATTGCCATCACCTTATTTACGATCGGTGAGCTTATGGTAGTTGGTTTACAAGAAAGTTTTGTAGCATCATTGGCATCCGAAGATAGCAGGGGGCAATACTTTTCTGCAGCCAGTCTGCGTTTTACGTTCGGCAAGCTGTTGGCGCCTTTGAGTCTGGTGCTTGTCAGCTACATGAATTATAAGCTGACATTCATTCTTCTTGCTTTATTGGCTCTGGTAAGTGCCTTTGTTTATAATACGATGTTCAAGCGCTATCATAGAGAGCAAAGAACCCTCTCTTGATCTTTGTCATGAATCCTTGTCCGATGGCATAGATATTACACAACAAGGACAAGGGGGTATTACAATGCCAGATATTCCAATGTGGGTCTTGCTTGTTTTCCTTTGCATGATCGGCAGTGGCTTCATGGCATTCCGGACGCAGCGGCATGATTACCAAACAGAGCAGCAGTTCATCGAGCGGGAAGGAAATGTATATATGGAGCGCATGGAGGAAGAAAAAGCGAAACGTGCAAATAAAAAGTAATGAAAAAGACCGAAACGAATTGGGGCCATCCCAATGGTTTCGGTCTTTTTTCATGATCAGCCGGAAGTTGTTGGTGTTGAAGTCATTTTTTCGACTAAATCTTCGTATTTATCGATTTTGATATCAAAGTCTGCATCTTTCAGTACTTTGTTTAATTTCTCTTGTTGTTCAGCGGTATCCACTTTTTGGAGAGCAAGCTGCATCTTGATATCGTCACGTTCATCTTCCAAGGAACCGACTTTCTCTTCTGCATCACGCGTGTCATCCAATCGGATGATATGCCAGCCGAAGCTAGACTCTACAGGATCACTGATTTCACCTTTTTTCAGTTTATAAGCTGCATCCTCGAAGGCTGCATCCATCGTACCTGCAGGGAACCAGTCAAGGGAGCCTTTTGTTTCCACGGATGCTGTATCAGTTGAGTAGTCTTTAACAAGCTTGTCCCAATCTTCGCCGTCATCAAGCTTTTGTTTTACTTCTTTTGCCGTTTTTTCATCCGCAACCAAGATATGGCTTGCGTTCAGATCTGTCTTCATATGATCATAGCGTTTTTGGATTTCGTCATCAGAAACATCGACGCCATCTGTAATAGCTTTTTGCTGAAGGATGTTAGTCTTAACTGCTTCACGCAAATCATCTTCATCCGCAAATCCGGATTGCTGCAAAGCTGCTTCGAAATTGTCTTTATATTGATCCTTCATTTTCTTTACTTCTTTATCAATTTCGTCTTTGCTTGCATCGTATTTATCATCAAGTGCCTTTTCCAGAACCATAGTCTGCAGCACTTGGGAACCGTATTTGTCACTCAGTTCCTGATAATAATCCTCTTTAGAAATATCCCCAGCTTTTGATTCTACCACTGTCTCACCTGAACCACATGCTGATAAAGCGACAACGCTTGTCGCGAATACTGCAGCGATAGCCAATTTCTTCATGAAAACAAACACTCCTAATCCACGTATATTTGATTGGCGGTTCATCCGCCGTTTCCCCATAAGACAATATATCACATAATGACGGGTAAAAGGTAACCTGTACCGGCAATTCCACAGTTTTTCCATATGTAAAAACGCTCCTTGTGAGGAACGTCATTTAACAAGTATATCGTAACTCTTATCTGTACCTGCAATGACGCACTTGCGTGGTGCTTGCAGCAAGTTGCAAAGATAAAAGCCATCTGAAAATGTCATACCTGCATTAAGGCTGACGAGCAGGATACAATATATGGGCATCGTATCCAGGAATATTGCTGCTGACAATAAAGGCAGCGTCAGCAGTATAGTCGGCATCAGTAAGGAAAAGAAAGGAATGAATTTACTTGTTCCGGTACTTACTTTAAACTGCAGCATCGGAATGCAAGATCCGATCCAGCGCAGTTTGTATGCACAGCGCTTCCCCGTTATCCAAAAAGGAATCAAATGTGTGATTACATGGATGAATGGAAGCAAATATAGGGAAAACAATGAAATCAATAGTCCTGTTTCTTCGATTTTCATTTTAGGGTGGATCAGCGTCAGCATCGGATATAGGATGATGAAAGTAAGTATCCCGATCATCGTTGAAATAAGGAAAATCCGATTGGAACCGAGATCTTTTTTTGCATCGACACTTTTCCAGCAGTTCATGTCTGCAGCTCCCTTCAGGCATTAGAATTAGGGTGAGCTTTTCTTCACTTAAGAGATATTAGTACGTTTGAACGGGAAAATCAATAGCTTTCCAGGAAAATTTACTTTAAAATATAAGAACAAGTTCCGTTCTCATGAAACGGCCATTTTGAGAGACAAAGGAAGCGTTTTTATGGAGGAAGAAAAAAAGAGTACGCTATCTTTTCATCTGCAGCTGATTGCAGAGACAGGGGTGCTGGATAAATATCCTTTCCGCAAACTTCTCATTGAACGGGATATAAATGAGGAGGAATATGCTGCTGTTGTGGAAATGCTCCAGCGTCTGAACAAACTATACAAGGAGCAAAAGCAAGAAGGCTTGCTGGATTACACGTCCCTGCTATTGGAATTTGTCGGCATGATGCCGCAGAAGCTTCATTATTGGGATGTGTTGCTTGCGCTCCGGGAAGAAAAACAGGATGATACATACACAGATCTTGTGGGTGAACTGATTCTGCTTGATATGAAAAACCGCTATTAGCTTGAGCTGATAGCGGTTATTTTTTTGAGCAAATCTGCAGCTTGGTTGTGGAAGTTCAAGCTGCTATTCAGTTTTTCCTGTGTGGGTTCACTTGCGGAGTCAGTATTTGGGACGGACTGTGCGATATGCTGCAATGTTTCGAGCTGTCGATTTATTTGTGTATAGCATTGCTTGATGTGCCATGCCATCAATTTTTCATAGACGTGACTGGTGCATCCATAAAAATCTTTTCGTTCCCCTTTTACCCAGATACGTTCTGCAAGCTCTTGATGGGATAAAGTACGAATGGCTATAGAGACAGCTGTTTTACTTTTTCCGATTAAATTCGCCATTTGATCGAGTGTGATGGGACGGTTTTCTACATATAGTATAGCCAGCAGCCGAGCTTCTGTCCCGGAAAGACTGAAGAGCTCTCCAGTTCGCGTCAATTCGCTGATGAATGTTTCACTTAGAGAAGCTTTCTTATCCACTTTGGTTCGCTCCTTTGCTTCGTTCACTTGCTGATAAAACAAGCTTACACGAAACAAGTTTGTAACGGAAATCAGCTATACCATAGTATTTTAGAGCATTTGGGAGGAATTAGAAGCATTTTGGACATATACTTTGTACAGTATATTCTGTACGTACTATACGTTCAGATATAACGCTTAATATCGTTTGATTTGTTTAGTCTTTATGTTTAGTATTAATAGGGTCGAAACAACGTAATAGGAAAATATCCCTGATTATTACATTCAGGTTACAAAAGATTAGTGAAAAAGAGGTGAATACTGTGCCAATTATTAAAGTGGAAAATCTCTCTAAAGTGTTTGGTAAAAACACAAAGGCAGCACTTAAACTAGCAGAAGCTGGTAAGACGAAAGAAGAGATTTTAAAAGAAACAGGAAGCACAGTTGGTGTCAATCGTGCATCATTTGAAGTGGAAGCTGGAGAAATCTTCGTCATCATGGGTCTTTCCGGAAGTGGTAAATCCACTTTGGTCCGACTTATCAATCGTCTGATCGAACCGACTACAGGTGATGTTTACATTGATGGTGAGAACTTAGCGAAAATGGATAAGAAAGAGCTTCGCCGGGTTCGTCGTCAGAAGCTGAGTATGGTATTCCAACGATTCGGTCTATTCCCTAATAGAACAATTTTACAAAATGCCGAATACGGTCTTGAAATTCAAGGAATGAGCAAGCAAGAAAGAAGTGAGAAAGCGAAGACATCCTTGGAACTCGTTGGTCTTGGAAGTTATCTGGATCAATATCCGGGTCAATTGTCCGGAGGGATGCAACAGCGTGTGGGGTTGGCTCGAGCACTGGCAAACGATCCCGAAGTCATGCTTATGGATGAAGCTTTTTCAGCACTGGATCCGCTTATCAGAAAAGATATGCAAGATGAATTACTTGATTTGCAAGAGACGATGAAGAAGACGATTTTGTTCATTACACATGATTTGGACGAAGCGCTTCGCATCGGTGACCGCATTGCCCTGATGAAAGACGGGCACATCGTTCAAATTGGTACGCCTGAAGAGATCCTGATGAATCCGGCCAATAGTTACGTCGAGAAATTCGTCGAGGATGTAGATCGTGCAAAAGTACTTACGGCACAACAAATCATGAAACGCCCGGAAACGGTAAACATTGAAAAACATGGTCCCCGAGTGGCATTGGAACGTATGCGGGAAGCTGGATTGTCGAGTATCTTGGTTGTTGACAGCAAACGAGTACTGCAAGGTATCGTAACTGCCGATGCGGCGAATGAAGCCAGAAAGAACGAAGTAAAAAACCTATCGGAAATCATCCAGCGGGATGTGCCGACTGTGGAGAAGGAAACGCCGCTGCATGATCTGTTTGCTGTCATCCATGACTCTCCAGTTCCGTTAGCAGTCACAGAGAACGGAAAGTTATTAGGAATTATCGTCAGAGGTGCAGTGATCGGTGCGCTTGCTGGTGAGGGTGAGGTGAACGAGAATGCTTAATTTCATGGAAAACGTAGAGGCTTTGCCAGTTGCGGATTGGACAACTGATTTCGTAAGTTGGCTCACAGATACATTTGCTTTCTTATTCGATCCAATCAAGGATGGATTAGGCAATTTGATGGATGTCATAACTTCAGGTCTTGATGCCATTCCTCCTGTCATTTTTATTTTGCTAGTTGCACTATTAGCCTTTTTCATGACAGGCAAGAAATTCGGATTGGCTGTATTCAGTATCGTCGGTTTACTGTTCATTTGGAACCAAGGATTGTGGGACCAACTGATCGATACTTTCACACTTGTACTGACGTCCAGTATTTTGTGTATTATCATCGGTATCCCGATTGGAATCTTGATGTCCAAAAGTAAGATTGCGCAAACAATCATCACTCCGATTCTTGATTTCATGCAGACGATGCCTGCATTCGTTTATTTAATTCCTGCTGTTGCTTTCTTCAGCATCGGAGTTGTACCGGGTATCTTTGCATCTTTAATCTTTGCAACACCACCAACTGTACGTTTTACGAACCTTGGTATCCGCCAAGTTTCCGAAGAGCTGGTAGAAGCGGCAGATGCCTTTGGTTCTACCGGACCACAAAAGCTATTTAAAGTGGAATTGCCTATGGCAAAATACACTATCATGGCTGGTATCAACCAGACAGTCATGCTGGCACTTTCCATGGTCGTCATTGCATCCATGATTGGTGCGCCAGGGCTTGGTCGTGAAGTACTCTCTTCCTTGCAGCGAGCACAGGTTGGTCCTGGATTCGTAGCAGGATTAAGCATTGTTGTACTTGCAATCATCATTGACCGTTTCACACAAAACATTTACAAAGACAAATCTAAGTAATGACAGCCATAACAGGCTTTCAAAAATAAAGGAAAAGGGGAGTTCGATTACATGAAGAAGTGGAAAACATTAGGTGCAGCAACGGGACTTGCATTGACATTGGTAGCAGCAGGATGCGGAAATGACAGCTCCAGCTCAGACAGCTTCAGCGAACAAGTGGATTATACGATTACTGGAATCGAAGCTGGCGCAGGTGTCATGAGTGCGACAGAAAAAGCAATTGAAGATTATGATCAGCTGAATGGCTGGACACTGCAGCCATCTTCCAGTGGTGCAATGGCTACAACTTTAGGTGAAGCCATCAAGGATGAAGAACCTATCATCATCACTGGCTGGACACCGCATTGGATGTTCAGTAAATATGATCTGAAATACTTGGAAGATCCAAAGGGGTCATTCGGTAGTGAAGAGACTATCAACACAATGACTCGTCAGGGATTTGCTGACGATGTACCAGGGGCAAACACCGTGCTTGATCAATTCAACTGGTCAACGGATGATATGGGTGAAGTTATGCTGGAAGTCAGTGAAGGAACAGACCCAGCAGAAGCTGCTCGAAAATGGGTTGATGAACATGCTGATCAAGTAGCTGAGTGGACTAAAGGAGCAGAAGAAGGCAGCGGTCAAGAAGTCAGTCTGACATATGTGGAGTGGGATTCTGAAGTTGCTTCAACGAATGTTATGAAGGTAGTTCTTGATGATCTAGGATATGATGCCAAGATCACTCCTCTTGACAATGCTGTTATGTGGCAGTCTGTAGCAAATGGCGAAGCGGATGCTATGGTAGCTGCTTGGCTGCCGACGACACATGGTGATTTGTATGACCAATACAAGGACCAAGTCGTTGATTTAGGCCCTAACTTGGAAGGTGCAAAAACTGGTTTGGTTGTACCATCTTATGTTGATGCAAATTCTATTGAAGATTTAGAAGCAAAATAATAGATTGAGCCTCTTCCATCGGGAAGAGGCTTTTTGATTTCTAGGAAAAATCGTGAAAAAATCGCAGAATGGGCATATGGACTCGGGGAAGGGAACGGAGACAGGCAGTAGCCAGAACAGGATTGGTTGTCCCTAGCTACATACATAAAGGCAGATTCGATTGAGGATTTAAAACCCAAAGAATAATCAATGAAAAATGCTCTCCATTACGGAGAGCATCTTTTCATTGATTATTTTTCTTGTTTGCTTTCTCTTCCAGTTCTTTCAAGCTTTTCTCGATTTGAGCCAAGCTTTTCTGGATGTTTTTCTGATGTGGTTCCACTGTCCGTTTCCAGCTGTCGATGGAGGTTTTGACATCAGCTGATAGTTCCTTGAACATCGCCGCGCCCTCTTTGGACGTCTTGCTGATTTGTTCTTTTAGCTGTGTTCCTTCATTTTTCAAATTATTGAATGTAACCTTCCATTCGTCACTGCGCTGCTTCGCATCTGCGCGCAGATCCTTGCCGGAGGATGGTGCTGTCAGCAAAGTGATTGCTGCGCTGACTGTGCTTCCCACTAGTATACCTACTGCGATTGATTTGCCACTTGCCATTCTCTCCACTCCTTCCTGCTCTCATTATACTATTTTCTCTTCTTATGTAGCAGTGAAACCTGTTCGTACAAGCTTAGTTGTTTTTACTGCTGATCAATTCCGCCAATTCGCCCAAATGTTCACTTGCAGCAGTGTCGTTCTGTTCGAAGGTGGCATGGAAGCCATCATCTTTTCCGTACCTTGGAATCAAATGGACATGCAAGTGGAAGACGGTCTGTCCTGCTGCTGCTTCCGTGTTGCTCAACACATTCAATCCGGCAGGCGCGAAAGCTTCCTTGATTGCATTCGCGATTTGCGGTACACGTGCAAATACTTGCTGTGCCACTTCAGGCGGTGTTTCGTATATGTTCTTTGTATGAGTCTTCGGGATGATAAGGGTATGCCCCTTGGTCACTTGTCCGATATCCATAAATGCTAATACGTGCTCATCCTCGTACACTTTCGCAGATGGCAGTTCGCCAGCAGCGATTTTACAGAAGATACAATCCTTTTCATGCATACGATCACTCCTTTAACGTGTATACATATTGTATAAAGGAATGGACATGCTTGTAAAGTAAGTAGAATAAAATAGGCAGACATCCCGTAACGGCCGGAATGTTGGAATTCTTCGCGTTTTGGGAGTGTCTGCCCAAGAAGCAAGGTTGCCAAGAGTTAAAACCATTTCGAACTGTACAGCGGCTTACGAATTTGCGCCAGTACACTTTCAGCTTGCTTACAGTTGTAAATCAGCTTACTTTCGGACGTAGCGGTTTGTATCTCCGACCAACACCTCATTTTTTTAGGAATGGGTCTTGCTTGAAGGAAATCCTCTTGGCAACTTCTTTGCTTCTTGAAATTAGTATGTGCAGCATGCTTACGATTATAACCGTTTTATTTTGGCAAATCCGGCCCGCTTTGGTAAACTTTTAGCAGTATAGTGTGTTTTAGAAAGGGGAAAAGGTAATGCAGCCTTTGTTACATATAAATTCACTGACAGGTGGATACACACATAAAAATGTCCTGCATGACATTTCGTTCCAAGTGGATGCGGGGGAAATCGTCGGCCTTATCGGTCTCAATGGAGCAGGGAAGAGTACGACCATCAAGCATATCATCGGCTTGATGCAGCCAAAGGGCGGCAGCATCGAGATCAGCGGCAGTACTTTTGCAGCTTCACCTGAAACGTACCGGAGCAACTTTTCCTACATACCGGAAATGCCGATGCTGTATGACGAACTGACTTTGTACGATCATTTGCGTTTGACCGCACAGGCGTATGATCTTTCGAAAGAAGAGTTCGATAAACGGCTTCCGCCTTTATTGAAAGAATTCCGGCTCGAAAAGAAGCTGAAGATGTTTCCGGTGCATTTCTCAAAAGGGATGCGGCAAAAAGTGATGATCATGTGCTCATTCCTCGTTGAGCCGGATCTCTATATTGTGGACGAGCCTTTTGTCGGGCTTGATCCGCTTGGTATCCAGTCTTATTTGCAGCTGATGAATCAGGCAAAGGATAACGGAGCTGGCATTTTGATGTCTACGCATATTCTGGCTACTGCTGAACGTTATTGCGACCGTATTGTCATCTTGCATGACGGAAAACTCAGGGCAGCCGGGACAATGGACGAACTGCGCAATGAATTCGATATGGCGGATGCGACATTGGATGATTTGTATGTCCAGCTTACAAAGGAAGAAGATGGCCATGTTTAATCCGGAAATATTCTTCAAGCAGCGGTTAACCGATCATATGAAAGAGATGAATCGCTATCTGCGCTATATTTTCAATCAGCATCTATTGATAGCCATGCTATTCCTGATTTCAGGTTTGGCATTTTATTATCAGCAATGGCTTGAGACTCTTGCTCCCGACTTCCCGGCTGCACTTTTGATTGGAGCGGTTTTCGGTCTTCTTGTCAGCTACAGCCCAGTCCGTACTTTACTGAAAGAAGCCGACTTAGTGTTCCTGCTTCCGCTTGAGCCAAAGCTGCATCGTTATTTCAAGCTGACAATCGGATACAGCTTCTTTACACAGCTTTATATGATCATTGTGGCTGCAGCTGCACTTGCACCTTTATTTTTTGCAGCGAACCTTGGCGATGGCTTTACAGCTTATCTGCTTGTCATCGCTGTCATGCTCATTTTCAAACTGTGGAATCTGCATATGAATTGGTGGATGCTGAAAGTCCGGAATGCGAATATCCGACGAATTGAGCAGACATGCCGCGTCGTACTCAATGTTGGGTGTTTTTGGTTCTTTTTACGAGGTGATTTGATCATTGCCGGCGTTTTGACGGTTCTGTTCGTTGCATTGCTTCTGGCAGACTTCAGTATAAGCAGGAAACAAGGCGGTTTGGCATGGGATCTTCTGATTGAAAAGGATCAGGCGCGGATGCAGGCGTTTTATCGGATTGCCAATCAATTTGCGGATGTACCGCATTTGAAGACAAAAGTCCATAAGCTTCAAGCAGTCGTCAATCTGTTCACCAGGAGGGTCAAGTTCGAGCAGAAGTATACGTACGACTATCTGTTCCGGGTGACCTTTGTCAGGGGCGGGGATTATTTCGGTTTATTCCTGCGATTGACCATCCTTTCCGGGGTTATCATTTACTTTATCCCTAATCTTTGGGTCCAGCTGGCGTTTGCTTTGCTGTTTCTTTATTTGACACTGTTCCAGCTGATCGGTATGTGGAAACATCATCGTACCATCGCTTGGATGGATCTTTACCCGGTAGCAGAAGGCACCCGGAAACGGGCATTATTATCTCTTTTGCAGCAATTGGCCATCATACAGGCTGTATTGCTGAGCCTGGTATTTTTACTTCAGGCTGATGTGCTCGGATTTGTCTTGGCGCTCGCTGCCGGAATTGCCTTCGGTTTTGTGTTTGTCCGAATGTATGTGCCTAAACGGCTGAAATAGGAGGGTATTCAGATGGCGGATGACTATTATAAGGAAAGAAAATTGAAGGAAGCATTGTTTTATTTTCATTCTTTGCAGCGTCGCGGAGGCAAGTTCCAACGGTTCTCCAAGGGTGCGCAGGATACCATCACGGATAAGATCCCGACAACTGTGCATCGTGCCATCACGACGGCGATCCGGCAAATGATCGAGCTTAGCCTGACATCCTCCAAATACATCTATCCTATACAAGTCGATCCAAAATGGAGCTTTGAGCAAAGGGAAAAAGAAGTCCGCAAAGTGATAAACCGTTACAAAACAACGGCAAGGGCGGAAGGAGCAGGAACTGGAGCTGGCGGTATCTTGCTTGGAATGGCCGATTTTCCGCTTTTACTCAGCATCAAGATGAAATGTTTATTCGATATTGGCCGGATCTACGGTTTTGATGTGACAGCATTCAGCGAACGGGTATTTCTTCTGCAAATTTTCAGTGCCACTTTTTCCAGCGGTGAGACGAGGGTGAAGCTGTGGGAAGAGCTGCGTCATTGGAATCAATTGACCGGTTCGATCGAAGATGTCAATTGGCGTGTGCTGCAGCAGGAGTACAGGGATCATATCGATTTGATCAAAATGATACAGCTCCTGCCTGGGGTGGGGGCTTTCGTCGGTGCCATCATCAACGGTAAATTTTTGGAGCAGCTGGGTACAGCAGCCATGCATGCCTTCAGGATCCGGATGTTAACATAAAAGAGATCAGCGTGACGTTCACGCTGATCTCTTTTTATTGATAAGCCATGCATGTGCTGAGCAACGTTTTGGCAGCAATGACCATCGCTTTTTCGTCGAAATCGAATTTCGGGTGGTGATGTGGGTAATAATGATCTTCTTTCTTTGCGCCTGTGAAGAAGAACGCTCCTGGCTTGTCATGCAAATAATAAGAGAAGTCTTCACCAGTCATGGTAGGAAGCACCTTATTGGCTTCTTTCACTTCTGCGACTTCCTTTGATGCATCCAGCACCAGCTGTGCCTCAGCGGGGTGGTTGATCACCGGTGGATAGCCTTCGATGTATTCGTATTTATAATCTGCACCGTTTGCTGTTGTGATGCCTTTCAGTACATTTTCGATTTCGGCTTTTATTTGGTCTTGTACAGCAGTATCGAATGTGCGCACGGTACCAGTCAGTTTAGCTGTACCAGCCACAACATTAAAAGCAGCTCCAGCTTCAAAAGTACCGACTGTGATCACTGCTGTGCTTAAAGGATCCAAACGACGGCTGATGATTTGCTGAAGTGCCGTTACTACTTGTGAGCCAATCAATACTGCATCCTTTGTCTGATGCGGCTGTGCACCATGGCCGCCTTTTCCGATGATCTCGATCTCGAAGCGGTCCGCTCCGGCCATGAAAGCTTCATCAGCTGTTTCAATTGTGCCAAGCGGCGTATTGGACCAAAGATGAGTTCCGAAAACGGCGTCGACATCATCAAGGATGCCGGTCTCGATGATCGATTTCGCTCCGCCTGGTGCATATTCTTCCGCGTGCTGATGGACAAATACTAGGGTGCCTGGCAGTTCATCCTGCAGGGCGTGAGCTGCTTTGGCGATTCCGAGTAACGTTGCTGTATGTCCGTCGTGACCGCAGGCATGCATCACATTGGGCACTGTCGATTTATAGGGAACATCGTTTTCTTCTTGGATCGGCAAGGCATCGAAGTCCGCCCGCAGTGCGATTGTTTTACCAGGCTTACCGCCTTTTAGTGTAGCAACGACACCATTGCCTCCGACGTTCTTTTTATAGGGGATGCCGAGTTTTTCATATGTATCCGCGATATAAGCAGCTGTCTTTTCTTCTTTGAAGGACAGTTCCGGGTGCTGATGAAGATACCTTCTCGTGGTGACCATATCTTCATATAATTCATCTACTTTCTTAAATAATTCCGCTAGCATGCTGCACCAGCCTCCTTCTGATATAAATAAGACCAGTATAGCATATATCCTATCAAAAATTATTGATTTATTCAGAAAAGTACAAGGGAAAACCCATAACCAGCAGGTTATGGGTTTGGATGAATCAAGATAGACGAGAGTCGCTCAGAAGACGGTTCAGCTCATCACGATGGTTCGTTTCATCGCTGATCAGATCTTCCAATTTGGTTACAAGCTCTGTCATGTTTAAGTCCTCAGCTTGCTGCTTGCGTTTTTCGTAACGCTCAATCGTATCTTGTTCTGCATCGCGTGCTTCTGTCAGCATTTTTGTCACATCTGTATGATATGGCACTTCTGCCGGAACCGTAGTAGGCGTGCCGCCTAGTGTGACGATTTTATCTGCCAGATATTTTGCGTGGCCTATTTCGTCTGTGATTTCGTCCTCGAAAAATGGTTTCAATACTGTACGATATAATCCGGATACCGCAGAACTGTAAGTGGTGTACATGATGGATGCTGCATACTCATTTGCCAAGTCCACGTTCAAGCCATCAATCAGTTCCTGTAATTGGGAGTCGTCTTTGATTTTTCTGATATTGTCTGCCATGTTTATCATCCTTTCTGATTGGCTATCTATAAGGATATATTCCCCGTGTGTTTGTTTTCTAAACAACCGGCATAGTACAATCAATCAGAGGTGACGAAATGGAACTTCCGAATAGGAAAGTGTATATGATTACATTTAGCATTGCTATCATCATAGCTGCAGTATTTACAATCGATGTCAGTTTGCATAAAGATCCGCTACTGGATCGGTGGACGGCTTCCTTTGCAGAATCCTTACAAGGGACATTCTGGTATGATGTCTTCCGCTGGATCACAGAGTTTGGATCGAGTATCGTTTTAAGTGTGCTTGCTTTTTTGTTCGGTTCATATATAGCTCTGAAAAAGAAGGACTTGATCGGAGCTGGAATCGTATTTACAGCTACAGCATTTGGATATCAATTTAACTTCCTCATCAAGGGACTGGTGGAGAGGGAACGGCCTGCCATCCTGGCATTGGTCGATGGAGAAGGATTCAGTTTTCCATCCGGCCATTCGATGGTGTCTTTTATCACATATGGCATCATCCTGTATTTTCTCTGGCATATTCTGAAGGGAAGCTGGCGGTATTTTGCTGCTTTCCTGGCAGCTTTGATCGTATTGCTGGTAGGTTTCAGCCGTTTTGTCCTCCGGGTGCATTATTTGACTGATGTGCTGGCTGGCTATGCATATGGACTGGTATTTTTGCTGATTTGGATTTTATTATACAAATGGCTGCAGCATAAGCTTGGGAAACGAGAAAAAGTCCGCTCGTATCAATAAAATAAGAGCCTATCCGATTTGAACGGATAGGCTCTTCTCATTCTTCATTATCGATATGATAAGTAGTCACATATGCAGGACCGGCACTGAATGGCGGTCGTTTCGGCTGCTTGTCATCTTTTTTATGGGCATGCTGGAATGCTTCTGACTTTTTCCAGTCTTCAAAACGCTGTTTGTCTTCCCATGCTGTCAACACAAGGTAGGTATTGCCGGATTGAGGCCGCAATACGCGCAGTGCATGGAATCCAGGTGTTTGATCGATTTTCCCAGCTCTTTGTTTGAAAACATCTTCAAAAATCGGGCGGCCTTCATCCGTGACAGGGATATTATTGATGGCAATATAGCCATCATCGGGGATGTCTCCGGTTCCCGTCACATGCTCGTATGTACGGGGTGTTGCAAATTTGGCTGCATGTGGATCCTCTGTATACGCAAGAGCACCTTCCCCCTCGAATACCCAGATCTTTGCTTGTTCTTTATGCTTTAACTGGCGAAGGAATTCCGTTGTACCGTTGGTAAAATATGCATTCATTTGTATTCAACCTCCTGGCGTTATGTTAGAGTCAGTGTAGCAATTAAACAAAGCATCATGCAAGCTGGGTACCCATTTGATAGGAAAGATGGGTAAATGGCATATTTTGTCGTATAATATTGATTATAGAATGAACATGGGGGATACGTAAGAGGTGAAAGAAACGTTATGAAACGATCAGAACATAAGCAGCATGTGCGAATGCGACGCAAGACATGGTATCTTTTCGGGGCAGGAATCATATTGGCAGGAATGACAGCTGTCTATATCCTGTTATTCTTTGGCGGAAGACTCGTCATCGATAAAGATGATCTGACACTTAAAGCTGCTTCCACAGTCGAGAATCAAGATGGAGAAATGATTGCGCAGTTTTATGAAGAAAACCGGGAACCCGTCAAGTTCGATGAGATTTCCGAACATGTGAAGAATGCTTTTGTATCCATAGAAGATGCCCGGTTCTACAAGCATCATGGCATTGACTTGCGAGCGACGGGGCGAGCCTTGTATCGTGACATCATTGCAATGAGCAAAGTGGAGGGCGGCAGTACGATCACACAGCAGACAGCAAAGAATCTGTTCTTTAAAAATGATAAGACATTCACTAGAAAAGCGAAAGAAGCCATGGCGGCTATCTACCTGGAGAGACATTACACAAAGAACCAGATCCTTGAATATTATCTGAATGAAATTTATTTTGCACACGGTCTTTATGGTATCGAATCTGCGGCCAATTATTATTTCAATAAAAGCGCAAGTGATTTGACGCTTTCGGAGAGTGCGATGCTGGCAGCATTATCAAAAGCACCTAATACTTACTCGCCGAATAATAATCCGGATTTAGCAAAAGAAAGACGCAATCTGGTGCTCGATGAAATGGAAGAGCAAGGTTATATCACGGCTGATGAGAAAAAAGCCGCTCAAGCAGAGGGACTTGGTGTGACTGATCCTGAGGAAGAGCAAGAGCGTCCATGGATCGAAAGCTATATCGATTTGGTAGCAGAAGAAGCACAGGAAAAATATGATTTGTCTTTGGAAGATTTGCGCACCGGCGGATACCGAATCATCGTGAATGTGGATGAAGATATCCAGCGTACAGCTTACAAGACGATGCAGGAGGATACGTACTTCGACGGCTCGACTGATGAAATCGAAGGAGCTTTTGTCATGCTGGACCAGAATTCCGGTAAGATCGTCGCCGCTGTTGGTGCACGTGATTTCAAATATGGTGATTTGAACCGTGTGACGGTGCCGAGGCAGCCGGGATCTGTCATGAAGCCGCTGGCGGTCTATGGCCCGGCGCTCGATACCGGGGATTATAATCCGTACAGTGAGCTTCCGGACGAGAAGAAGTCATATGATGGCGGAAAATATACGGTGTCCAACTACAATGATCAGTACGAGGGAAATATCACGATGTATGAAGCATTGCAGGAGTCGAAAAATACGACGGCTGTTTGGCTGCTGGATCAAATTGGCATCAAAACAGGAAAGTCTTATTTGGAGAAGATGCATATCGATCTGCCGGATAAAGGGCTATCGATTGCACTTGGCGGATTGGAAGAAGGTTTGACGCCATTGCAAATAGCAGAAGGCTTCCGCACTTTCGCCCATGAGGGACAATGGATCGAATCGCAGTCGATCAATGCAATTTATGACCGTAATGGGGAAGCTGCCTTTAAGGCTGAACCGCAGACAAGCGACGTATTCTCAGAACAGACAGCCTGGGATATGACACGTATGCTGCAAAGTGTCATATCCGGCGGTACTGGAACGGCCGGTACCTATTACGATGCGTTGGCAGGAAAGACGGGCACGACACAGCATCCAAATGTGGAAGGTGCAGATAAAGACGCTTGGTTTGCTGGTTATACACCGGAATATGTCGCGGTAAGCTGGATGGGCTATGATAATTCGACGAGAGAGAACTACTTGGAAAGCGGCAGTTCGATGCCGACGGCGCTCACGAAATCCATTTTGCGTCAAGTCTCGCAATATCGAACCATGTCCACAAGCTTTGAGAAGCCGGAGAATGCAGAAGACATCGGCGGTCCAGTCGAATTGCCGACCATTACGGATGCTTCGATTTCGTATGGTTTCGGAGGTTTGCGACTCGTCAATGCCGAGCTGACGTGGACAGCGAGCGATGATGAGCGGATCATTTATCATATCTACAAAGAAACGAATGATGGTGCAGAGAAAATCGGGGAAGTCCAAGGTGAGGGAAGCTTTACCGTGGATAAGGTCAGCTTGCTGAAAGACACGTCATATTATGTGGTTCCATTCAACCCGCTGACAGATGAAACTGGCGCTGAATCCAACCATACCGTGCTTTCCGGTTTTGGTTTCTGACGATTTTCACGACTCTGACACAATTCGTCAAAAAATAGGGTATTTATGAGTCAAATGCTATACAAATGCTCATGAAATTTCGTATAGTGGGAACGGATAATGAGGAGACGAAGGAGAACGATTTATGCCTAAGATCAAAAATGACACAATGCTGCGTGCATTCCGGGGCGAAATGACGGATTACACACCAGTATGGTATATGCGACAAGCAGGGAGATCACAAAAAGAATACCGTGAGCTGAAAGAGAAATACTCCCTTTTCGAAATCACGCATCAACCTGAGCTTGCCGCTTATGTGACAAGACTTCCGGTTGAACAATACAATGTCGATGCAGCAATTTTGTATAAGGATATCATGACGCCGCTGCCAGGTATCGGTGTCGATGTCGATATCAAATCCGGGATCGGACCGGTTATCGCCAACACGATCACCAGCTTGCAAGATGTGGAAAAGCTCGGCAAGCTTGATCCGCAGCGGGATATCCCGTACATCCTGGAAACGATCAAGCTCCTGACAGAAGAACAGCTGGAAGTACCGTTGATCGGATTTTCCGGTGCGCCGTTTACATTGGCGAGCTATATGATCGAAGGCGGACCATCAAAGAACTACCATAAGACGAAATCGCTTATGTACAGTGACCCTGCTGCTTGGTTCGCGCTGATGGATAAACTTGCGGAGGTATCGATCACTTATGCAAAAGCACAAGTGAAAGCAGGTGCATCCGCTATCCAGATTTTCGATTCATGGGTAGGGGCCTTGAATGCTGCTGATTACCGCGCTTACATCAAACCTACGATGGAACGGATTTTCAGCGAACTGCGGGAAATGAATGTTCCGCTGATATTGTTCGGTGTAGGAGCAAGCCATTTGATCTTGGAGTGGAATGATCTGCCGGTGGACGTCATTGGTCTCGACTGGAGACTATCCATCAAGGAAGCAAGGGATATGGGTATAACCAAGACGCTTCAAGGCAATCTCGACCCAGCATTGCTTACAAGTGACTGGAACGTGCTCGAGGAGCGCACAAAAGCGATCCTGGATCAAGGCCGCCAAGCTGGTCCGCATGTATTCAACCTTGGCCACGGCGTGACACCTGAAATAAGCCCAAGTGTGCTGAAGAAGCTGACAGCCTTCATCCATTCGTATTCCGCAAAACAAAATTCAATACTATGACCCGAGGTGTAAGACATGACAAAGAAAAAAGTTGGTTTACTAGTTATGGCGTACGGCACGCCTTATAAAGAAGAAGACATCGAACGTTATTACACGGATATCCGGCATGGACGTAAGCCTACACCGGAAATGCTTGAGGATCTGACCAACCGTTATAAAGCAATCGGCGGCATCTCCCCGCTTGCACGTATCACACAGGAGCAAGCGGACGCACTGGAAGCTGCTTTGAACAAATACCAGGATGTCATCGAATTCAAAGCATATCTAGGGCTTAAGCATATCGAACCTTTCATCGAGGACGGTGTGGCGGAGATGGCGAAAGACGGGATAACGGAAGCTATCTCGATCGTCTTGGCACCGCACTACAGCACTTTCAGCGTGAAATCCTATAATGAGCGTGCTCATAAAGCGGCTGCAGAAGCTGGGAATCTTCAAATTACGTCTGTTGAGAGCTGGTACGACGAGCCAGGTTTCATCAAATATTGGTCTGATAACATTGCAGAGATTTTTGCTGGCATGGACAAAGAAGAACGTGATAAAGCTGCACTTATCGTTTCTGCACATAGTCTTCCGGAAAAAATCCTTAAAAATGGTGATCCATACCCAGATCAACTAAAACGTACAGCAGATTTGATCCAAGAGCAGACTGGCATCAAAAATGTCGAGCTTGGCTGGCAGAGTGAAGGGAATACACCAGATCCATGGCTTGGACCGGATGTACAAGACCTTACGCGTGAACTTTATGAGCAAAAAGGCTACCGCTCTTTCGTATATGCACCGGTCGGTTTCATCACGGATCATTTGGAAGTGCTGTATGACAATGATTATGAGTGTAAGGTCGTATGTGACGAATTAGGTGCAAAATACTATCGTCCGGAAATGCCGAACACAAATCAGCAGTTCATCAATACATTGGCGAAGGTGGTATTGGAACAGCAGGCAAGAGTTGAGCGCCATGGCTGAGAAAAAACAGATTGCCATCGTCGGTGGCGGTATTGCAGGTCTGACGACAGCTTACTATCTTCAGAAGCAGATTCGTGCCTATCGTCTGGATTATGAAGTGAAATTGTTTGAGGCCTCCAGCACTCTTGGCGGGAAGATCGACACCCTCAAGAAAGATGGGTTCTTGATTGAACGCGGCCCTGATTCCTTCTTAGCGCGAAAGGAATCAGCGTCCCGTCTGATTCACGATATCGGCATGGAAAAGGATCTTGTCCGGAACAATACGGGACAATCCTACATCCTTGCAGGCAGGAAGCTGCATAAGATGCCGAAGCGGGCTTTCATGGGTGTGCCGACAGAACTGAAGCCGTTTTACCAGTCACGCCTGCTTTCCACGAAAGCCAAAGCACGCATCAGTGTAGAACCTATGCTGCCAAAAGGAAAAGAAGCTCAAGACCAATCCATGGGATTGTTCTTCCGTCGTCGTTTCGGTGACGAGCTGGTAGAAAATGTCCTGGAGCCGCTTTTGTCTGGTGTGTATGCCGGAGAAATCGATGAGTTGAGTTTGATGGCCACTTATCCGAAGTTCTATGAAGTGGAACAGCAGTATGGAAGTGTGATCAAAGGACTACAGGCAACGATGCCAAAACCGCCGAAACAAAAGAAAGAAGTAAAACCGCCGGGTGCATTCCTTTCTTTGAAAGACGGATTGCAATCGTTGGTCGATGGTTTGGAAGCGAAGCTTGAACCAGGAACTGTGCAGCTGGAAACAAGCGTCGATCATATCGAAAAGAAAGTCGATCATTATCATTTGCTGCTAGGAAACGGGGAAGTATTCCGTGCCGATGCCGCAGTGCTCGCTTCACCTTTCTTTGCCGTACAGCGTATGCTGAGTCAATATGATTTCATGGAGCAGCTGAAAGAGATGAAAGCAACATCCGTTGCAACGGTAGCAATGACATTCGATGCTTCTGCCATCAAGAAGGATATCGATGGGACAGGCTTTGTTATATCCCGCAACAGCAAGTATCGCATTACAGCATGTACGTGGACGCATAAAAAGTGGGAAGGCACAGCTCCTGAAGGCAAAGTCATGCTCCGCTGCTACGTCGGCAGACCCGATGACAGCGGAGTGGTGGACTTGTCGGATGAGGAAATGGTCAACATCGCGTTGAAAGATCTGAACAAAATCATGAAGATAAAAAGCAAGCCGCTATTTTCCGTGGTCAGCCGCTGGAAGAAAGCGATGCCGCAATACGTTGTCGGTCATCTGCAGCGCGTCGCTGATGTGCGCGCCAATATGTCCATTCACCTTCCAGGTGTATTCCTGGCAGGAGGATCTTATGATGGCATCGGTATCCCTGATTGCATCGACAGTGGCGAACAAGCTGTACAAAATGTACTTGCTTACTTGCGTGAAAAAAGCTTCTCCTGAGGGAGAAGCTTTTTGCGTTATATAAGTTGTTGTGGATTTATCTCCCGTTGTGCTTTTTTCGTAAGCTTCTGGAAAACAAGTTCATAAGAATTTTGGAGCAGCTCTGTAATCTCGATGTCGGATAATTGTTCACTGCACAACAAAATCGAATTCCAATGCTGTTTATTGGCATAATAGCCAGGTACGACGTCACTATACCTCCGCCGTAATGAAATGTTGTCATCGGGTACCCCTTTGATAGTCAGTACAGCTTTTTCATTTGCTTCTTTACTCATCAATCCGAACTGTTTACCAGCTAAATCAAAATAATAAACATCCCAGTCTTCGCGGTAATAAACCTTTGCTCCAGGTAGTACATTCCCAGCTTCTTTAAACAATGCCATCCGCTCTTGTACAAATTGTTTATTCAGCATAAGTTCCACACCTATCAGAAATATGGTATATGGAACTCTGTTTTAGTAGATAGCGTTAATAAATGTGTTCCTCCAGATTCGGTCATCCCACTCAGAGTATATAAAATCAGGAACTATGGGAATATGGTCTGCTTTTTTTCTTGTTCCAAGCATCGATAGCTTGTGAGCGCGTTTTGCCTATATTGGCAGGATTTGAAAAGAAATTATGGATGAAGCGGTTATATTCGAACTGTGGAGCTATGTCCTTCTTGTAAGCAGGATCTTTTTTGCGGATTTCTTCTTCATGCCATGCAGCGATGGCATCTTCATATGTTTTGCCGATGTTTTCACGAAAATAGTTTTGTATGTAAGTGGAAAAGTGAAAATGCTCGCCGATTTCCTTTTTAAAGAATGCTCGTACGTGCTGGCTGCAGCGATGTTCTTCGGTGATGATGGTGGAACGGCTGAGCACATCGGCTGTCTTTTTTCTTCTGCGGGATTGTTTTTGCTTCGGTTTTTCGATTGTACCGTTACGCAGGAAGCTTTCGATCCTGGCGGTTATCTCCATTTTGGAACCAGAGACGGGCAGTTCGTTTACGCGACAAAATTGAACAAGTTCTTCTTTCAGCCAATAATAATCCAAAAAATCTTCTGCTTTTGTCATTCGTGTCAATTCTGGTCTCATAACATATCCCCCAATATGCGTTTTTTTCCTCTTTTTGTTATATTATGTCATATATACGCGAAGGAGACCAGCCCTTCTTGGGCGAACTCTTCTGAAGCAGGTGGTTTATGTGCATGAAATTCGGAAATGGTAGAAGTAGAAGGAGAGGTGCAAAAAAATGAAAGTTACAGTGATAGGTTTTTGGGGAGCATATCCAGGCAGGGAGAGTGCCAGCTCATGTTACTTGGTGGAGAAGGACGGGTATTCCTTGCTGCTGGATTGCGGAAGCGGCGCATTATCCCGAATGCCGGCATTCATCGATCCAAAAGACTTGGATGCAGTCGTCGTGAGCCATTATCATCCGGATCATGTTGCTGACATCGGGGCATTGCAGCATGTTTGGCAGGTCCAGAACAGCTTGAAAGGAACAGAAGACATGCTGCCTATTTATGGGCATGGCGAAGATGAGGCAGGATTTAAGAATCTAAGTCATAAATTCACCGATGGTATTCGTTATGAGCCGGATGAGGTTTTAAGTATTGGGCCATTTGCTATTACCTTCATGAAGACCAAACATCCCGTACCTTGTTATGGCATGCGGATTTCGGATGGTGTTTCGGACATGGTTTATACAGCTGATACCAGTTACTTGGAGGAGTGGGCGGAGTTCAGTAAAGATGCAGACCTGCTCATCACTGATTGTAATTTTTATCAGCACCAAGACGGGGAAGCAGCGGGCCACATGAACAGCCTGCAAGTAGGCGGCATTGCGGAGCAGGCAAGTGTGAAAAATCTCTTTTTAAGCCACTTGCCGCATTTTGGCGAACATCGGCAGCTGCTGGAGGAAGCGAGCAGTGTGTACAGCGGGAACGTAAAACTGGCATATGAAGGATTGACGTGGGAAGGGTGACTCCTTCCCATTTTGTCTGAATTGATAATACGTCGATGATTCGGTAAGATATTACTGGGATAAACAATTTTTTACACTGGGGGTCTTTATTTTGCGTTTTATCGATAATGAAGGAATTACAGATCCAAGGATTAACCTTGCGATCGAGGAATATGTGCTGAAAAACTTCGGCAAAGATGATACATACCTGCTTTTCTATATCAATGAACCATCCATCATCATTGGCCGCAACCAAAATACGATCGAAGAGATCAATACGAAGTATGTAGATGATAATGGTATCAAGGTCGTGCGGCGATTGTCTGGCGGAGGAGCGGTTTATCATGATTTGGGGAACTTGAATTTCAGCTTCATCACACAAGATGATGGCAACAGCTTCCAGGATTTTGCGAAATTCACGAAACCAGTGACAGATGCGCTGAACAAACTTGGTGTACCTGCAGAATTGAAAGGACGCAACGATTTGCTTGTCGGCGAGCGGAAAATTTCCGGTAATGCACAATTCTCCACACGAGGACTGATGTTCAGCCATGGGACATTGATGTATGACTCGGAAATCGAGCATGTTGTTTCTGCCCTGAAGGTGAAGAAGGAGAAAATCGAATCCAAAGGCATCAAGTCGATTCGCAGCCGGGTGGCGAATATTTCTGAATTCATGGATGAAAAGATTCCTATGGATGAATTCAAGGAAATTTTGCTTCGTTATATCTTCAATGTGGAAGATACGAAGGATGTACCGCGTTACAAGCTGACTGATGAGGATTGGAAAGCCATTCATAAAATCAGTGAAGAACGTTATCAAAAATGGGAATGGAACTACGGCAAATCGCCGAGCTTTAATATCCAGCAAACGCATAAATTCCCATCAGGCAATGTCGATCTCCGTCTTGATGTAAGAAATGGCATCATCGAACAAATCCGTGTCTTCGGTGATTATTTCGGTGTCGGCGAAGTAGGGGAGTTAGAGGAAAAACTAAAAGGTGTCCGTTATGAACGGGAGTCAATCAAGCGTGCATTGTCTAATGTGAATGTGAGCCATTATTTAGGTAAAATCGAAAAAGACGATTTTATCGACCTTATGTATTGATAAGCTAAAGAGGCGGCCGGTGTGCCGTCTCTTTTTTACAGGAGGAATCGGATGAAAAAGGTAATGCTTGTTTATGCTGTTTACCTGGCTGTGATTTGGATCTTCTTTCCATTTGGGTACCCTGAATGGAATCGTGATGCAAGCGTGTATGCCAGTATCGGTCATGCTGTTTATTTCTCCAGGCTGCCGCTATTGCCAATCTTCATCTATGTCGTCTGGAAGAATGACAGATTGCAAAACATTGCTGCGATGATGGAACATCGGCTGCCAAAGCTTTTGGCAACGGCAGGATATTTGCTTATCTTAACAGGATTGTATGGCATTGTGCAGCTGCCGTTTCGTTTGATTGGGTATTGGAATGCTCGGCAAGCACAAACCAGTGTACAGCCATTTTGGGATTGGGCAGGGGAATATTTGCTAAGTTTATTCCTTTTTTACTTGGCAGTTACAGCAGTGGTATATATATCGCAGCTCTTAATGAAAAGGTTTCGCAAGAATTGGTGGATCATACTGTGGCTCCTGCTTGTTCCGGGTGCAATCTTCATCGTCTATGTGCAGCCGATATGGATCGATCCGCTGTATGAAGATTTTAGTGATCTGCCAGCAGGGGAGCTGCGCACGGAAATCGAGCAATTGACGGAAGAGGCAGTCATTCCAAATGCGACACTCCTGGAAGTGGATAAAAGCGCCAAAACGCTGACTTATAATGCATATGTGACGGGTGTATTCGGCAGTGCCCGTGTTGTTTTGTACGACACGACAATCGATGGCTTGAATCAGGATGAGGTGCTCTTCATCGTCGCGCATGAAATCGGTCATTATGTCATGCACCATGTGTACTGGGGGACAGCAGGTTTCCTATTACTTGGATTCCTTCTCCTTTGGGTGACGAAGAAAGGTTCGGTCAAACCGCTTGCTAAACGCAGGCTGTCTGCTTACCAGCTGCGAGCGGTGCCGCTTTTTCTTTTGATTTTAAGTATGCTGCAAGTTGCCAGTGAACCTGTCTCGCTTTATGTGTCACGTGAAATGGAGCGCCAGGCGGATGCTTATGCGCTTGTGCATGCTCCGGATAAGGAAGCAGGTATCCAGATGTTTGAGAAGATGCAGCAAGTTTCCAAAAGTGATCCAAATCCTTGGCCGGTCATAGAATGGCTCCGTTCCACGCATCCTTCCAATCAGGAAAGAATCGAAACGATAAAAAATCATGAAGAAAACAGGTAGGGACTTATATCTCTGCCTGTTTTGTAAGAATTATATTAAGAAAAAGGAATTTTCCTGTTTTTCTATCCCTTATTTGCTATTGTAGAAGCAATCCCTCTTTTCCTGCATCAGAAAGGATTGTGAAGATGCAGCAGATAGAACAAAGCACTACAGTAGCTGAATTGACTCCCCTTACCATGGCCATACTGCCGAAGCGACTCGAAAATGGTCAGCCGGGCTGTGAAGTACTCGAGACGGAAGGAAGCTTCATCTTTCGCACCTCTCCCAGCAAATTCATCGATTTGGCCTGCAAGTTCTATGGCAGCAGCTTAAAAGGTAGACAAGCTGGCGTGAAAGACATTTGCGGTATCACGCATAAAGCACCGATATCAATCGACCCTGTCAGCGGTATGTATTTTTTCCCCACATCTTCGCCCCTTGCTCATACATGCTCCTGGATTTCCCATTCCCATATCAAAAAAATCGAAGCTGCCGCTCATCAGCGGACGAGTATTACTTTCAAAAATGACCATACCCTCATCCTGGATGTTTCGTATGGATCGATGATGAATCAAGTCCAGCGCACGGCTCAGTACCGATTCCTGCTGGATAAGCGTATCAAGCATTTGTGGAAGTACGGCGGGGACCAGATTGCGGAACCTTTTGCGTAAGCTCCATCAGGATTTCTTCGACTTTATTCCGGATTGCCGGATTGAAGTAATTGCGCTTTTCCTCACATTCCTTGGTGATGAAGAGGAATGTGGTGAAGGTGTCGTTTTTCTCTGCAGTTACGATCTTCATATTCTGCTGACGAAGTTTGATGCGCAGCTGGCGGCGTTCCTCCATGGCGGTTTTCTCCATCGATTGTAAATTATGTAATAGATACGCTTTTATCTTGTGCTCTCCTTTTTCCACGATCCGGATGTCCTGCTGCAGGACGACGATGGCCATCGACAAAAACAAAAATCTTGATCCCAGTTTATATTCCGATTCACTAAGACATCGCATATGCCTTTCCTCCTAATGCGAACATTTGTTCTATTATACCCCATGCTTGCTAAAGTGAAAACAGGATACTGCAGGTAATTTTCAAATGACTACCAAATGCAGGGAAAGCAGGGATTGTCCTGTCAGACTTTGCAGGCTGTGGCTTTTCGTTTAAAATGGTAAAAAGATGTTTTTTAGCTGGGAATAGGAGAATGGTTAGATGGTCTTAGGCTTTGGATGGAACGATTTGATGGAAATGTTCCGCAATGGAACATGGGACGATTATGCGAAGTCCCTGCTTGATCGATATGAGAATCTAGGTCCTATACCCGGTATTTTGCTTCCTTATCTGGAAGCTTTCCTGCCATTTCTGCCGCTTGTTGTTTTCGTGCTCACGAATACAGTGGCTTACGGATTGCTATGGGGTTTCCTTTATTCTTGGATAGGTACGTCGCTTGGTGCCATCACTGTTTTTTGGCTGATACGGCGGTATCGCCATACACGTATGATCAATTGGCTTCGTCATAATAAACAAGTGAACAAAATTACCGAGTGGCTGGATCGGCATGGTTTCGGTCCGCTATTCATTCTGTTATGCTTCCCATTTTCCCCGTCGGCTATCATCAATGTCGTTGCCGGTCTGTCAAGAATCAGCGTACAGCAATTCGCATTGGCAGTTTTTCTCGGCAAAGCGCTGATGATCTTCTCGATTGCTTATATCGGGGACAGTCTGACCTCTTTTGCAGAAAATCCGATTAAGACAGTCGTAGTCGTCATTGCGATCATCCTATTCTGGATGATCGGGAAGTATGTGGAAGGAAGATTGAAAAAGAAGAACGGGGAGCAGGAACAGCCGGATAAGGATTAAAGCTGTCCAAGCCGGGGTAAAGGGTTCCAAACCACTTACACCGGAGGAGAGCGCATGAAAACTAAAATACGCTGGAAGTATGTTTTCCTGCTTGTCGCCATCGTGATTTTGCTCTTCTGTTCGAAGGAACTGATTTTCGCGGATTACCGAGTCGAAGGAGAGTCGATGGAGCCGACTTTGCAGGATGGCAACTTTTTGATGGTAAACAAGTTCATGGATGATGCAGATAGCATTCAGCGTTTTGATGTCATTGTGTTTCACGCTACCGAAGAAGAAGATTATGTGAAACGGGTCATCGGAATGCCAGGAGATACACTCGAAGTAAGGAATGACAGATTGTTCGTTAATGGGCAATACAGACCCGAACATTATTTGGAGAATTACCGGGATGATGTGGACGGGCAGCTGACATATGATTTTACATTGGAAGATATTACGGGACGGGCGACAGTGCCGGAGGGCATGCTGTTCGTCATGGGTGATAATCGAAGGGACAGCATGGACAGCCGCGCATTTGGTTTTATCCCGATCAAGCAAGTTGTCGGGAAGGTGGATGCTCAATATTGGCCGATGTCCTCATCTGGACTTGGTGTATAGCTCCTTATCTTGGATAAGGAGCTTTTCCAGTATATGCAAGCGAACAAATGTGCGCATCCGTTTTCCTTTCATCAGCGGAACATGGTAGAATAAGAGTACTAGTTTGGAAGACAGGAGTGAAAGTTAGAATGGGTGTACGTTTTATCATCGGACGGTCCGGGTCGGGAAAAACCCGCAAAAGTCTCGAGGAAATAGCGGCTAAATTGAAAAATGATCCGATGGGACCGAATATCTTTTATCTGGTTCCCGATCAGATGACCTTCCAGCAGGAGCAGGCACTCATACGGCAGACCGGTGTGGAAGGCAGTATCCGTGCCCAAGTATATAGTCTCTCGCGGCTGGCATGGTATATCCTGCAGGAAACTGGCGGTGCGACCAAGCAGTTCATCACCTCGACAGGTATTCAGATGATGCTTCGGAAAATCACGGAAGAACGCAAATCCGACTGGAATGTCTTCCAGAAAGCGATCGAGAAAAATGGCTTCATGGGTCAGCTTGAGAGCATGATCACAGAGCTGAAGCGTTATCGTGTGACGCCAGAGCTCCTTCATGCCCAGATACAGGAGATGGAGCAGTTCCAAAAGCAGCATTCCCCGGAACGGACGCTCCGGGATAAACTGGAGGATATCAGTTATATTTATGATCGTTTGACGGCGCTATTGCGTGAAAAATATCTGGACAGTGAGGATCAACTGCATGTATTGGCATCCAAAATACCATTCTCGCAGTCTGTCAAAGGATCGGAAATCTATCTGGATGGATTCCATCAATTCACGCCGCAGGAGTTGGAAGTGATTGGTGCGCTGATGACAGAAGCAGAACAAGTTACCGTGACATTGACGTTGGATGCGGCCAATCGCATGGATGTTGACGAGCTCGATTTATTCGCGCGGACGCATGATACATTTCTGCAAATCAAACAGACGGCCCAGGAGCGCAATGTGCCGATCACTTCTGTCGAGCAGCTAAGCCCTGAGGATGGACGTTTCGGTCATAATCCTGCTTTCCTTCATTTGGAGAAGCACTTGGAAACTCGTCCGGCGCCATCATTGAAGCAAGAAGTGCCGATTACGTTGGCGCAGGCTGTCCATCCAAGAGCAGAAGTGGAAGGAGTCGCGCAGGAAATCGTCACGCTTGTGCGGGAGAAGGGCTATCGCTATCAGGATATCGCACTGCTGCTGAGGCAGGCGGATGTCTACCACGAACTGATCGAAACCGTGTTTGCAGATTACCATATCCCTGTTTTCATCGATCAGAAGAAACCGATGATTCACCATCCGCTGTTGGAATTGATTCGTTCCGGCATGGAAGTTGTCGATGGAAATTGGCGGTATGAAGCTGTATTCCGAGTTTTGAAGACTGGGCTCATCCCAGCAAGTGACGACGTGTATCCTTTGACAGAGGAAGCGATAGACGAATTGGAGAACTATTGCCTGGAATATGGCATTCGCTCCAGGGACCGCTGGCTGCAAAAAGAAGATTGGATTTTTCAGCGCTTCCGCGGCTTTGATACGACGCGGCAGACGGATAAGGAATTAGAGGCACAAAAGCGGATCAATCATTATCGCCGACAGGTAGCCGAGGCGATGAAGAAATTTGACCGTAAGCTTCGGGAAGGCAAAACATTCCGTGAACGATCGATTGCAGTTTATGAGTGGCTGGAACAGCTGAAAGTACCGCAGCGACTGGAGGAAATGCAAGTCATTTTCGATGAGCGCGGTGAATTGGAAAGAGCGAGGGAGCAAGACCAGGTCTGGGATGCTGTGCTGCAGCAATTGGATGAAGCCGTTGAAATAGTCGGCAGTGAGCGCGTTTCCCTGCAAGTTTTCCGCCATACGATGGAGACAGGTTTTGAATCGCTGGAATTCGCCCATATTCCGCCTAGTCTCGATCAGGTGATTGTCGGTACCATCGACCACAGTAAAGTGAGCGGTCTGAAGTGTGCCTTCTTACTTGGTGTCAATGAAGGTGTGTGGCCGATGAAACCGAAACCAGATGGACTCATCAGTGAAGAAGACCGGGAAGTGCTGGCAGTGTACGGCTTGCAGCTTGCAGCTGGAACGAAACGGCAGCTGCTGGATGAGAGCTTTTATATGTATCTTGCTTTCACGGCAGCTAGTGAGCGGCTTTGGGTGAGTTATCCGATCAGTGATCAAGAAGGAAAGGCGAAGATGGCTTCTTCGCTTGTGCAGCGGATGAAAGATTTATTCGATTGGTGCTGCGATGAGCGGATGCTCCAGGATCCGGAAGACAGTCTGGATACAGCTAGATTTGTTGCGACGATCGATCAGTCCCGGTCGGCGCTGACGACCCAGCTTGCCCGCAAGATGCGGCAATATCCAGCACATCCGGTCTGGGACAGTGTGCTGAACTGGTTCATTCGTCATGAGGGCAGGAATGAATTGACAGGGCGGATCCTGCAGAGTCTCTTCTACCAAAATGAAACGGAAGACTTGGCAGAAGAAACGAAGGAACGATTATTCCCGAAAAAAGTAAAAGCAAGTGTATCCCGTTTGGAAACATATTACCGATGCTCGTATCAGCATTTTGCCAAATACAGCCTCGGACTGGAGAATAGACGGACGTATAAGCTGGATGCTCCTGACATTGGACAGCTTTTCCACGAAGCGTTGAAGCAAATCACCGATTGGGTGCAGATGGAAGGCAGGAATTATGCTCAGCTGAATAAGGATGACGCAGCCGGTTATGCCAAACGGGCAATGGGGAACTTGGCACCAGTCTTGCAGAATCAGATTCTCCACAGCTCTAATCGTTTCAAGTATATTCAGCAAAAGCTTCAGGAAATCATCGCGCGTGCTGCTTACACATTGAGTGAGCAGGCAAGGCAGAGTCACTTTTCCCCAGTCGGACTGGAACTCGATTTCGGAGAAGACAAAACACTGCCTCCGATCGAGATCACGTTGCCAAACGGATATGATGTGCAGCTGAGAGGGCGGATCGACCGTGTTGACAAGGCGATCGATCAGGAAGAGCTGTTCCTGCGGATAATCGATTATAAATCCAGCAGCAAAGCTTTGAATCTTACGGAAGTATATTACGGTCTCGCCCTTCAGATGCTCGCTTATTTGGATGTTGTCCTTTCTCACTCAGAAGAGTGGCTCGGTCTCAAGGCGACACCAGCCGGGGTATTGTACTTCCACGTACACAATCCGCTGATTTCGCAATCCAGCAGATCACAGGTAGATATAGAGGAAGAGATTTTCAAGAAATTCAAGATGCAAGGCATGCTGCTCGAGCAAGAATCGGTAGCTCGTATGATGGATACTTCACTGGATACGGGCATGAGTAAAATCATTCCGGCAGGTCTGAAGAAAGATGGCGGCTTCCGGTCCGGATCCCAGACGGCAGACCAAGATACGTTCCGCGCATTGCAGCAGCATACTAGATTTTTGATGGAGCAAGCAGGCCTGGATATAACGAATGGCGGTGTGCATTTGAATCCATATCGCCATCATGATCAGAGTGCATGCACATTCTGTGATTTTAAATCGGTTTGCCAGTTCGATGCATCACTGGCCGGGAATAAATATCGTGCAATCAAAGATATGAAGGATGATGAAGTGTTGACTAACATCAAAAAGGAGGTGGAACGACATGGTGAAGTGGACTAAGGAACAGCAGCTGGCGATTGATGCAAAAGGTCGCGATATCCTGGTTGCAGCAGCTGCTGGATCAGGTAAGACGGCTGTCCTAGTTGAACGGATCATACAAAAGCTTGTGAATCAGGAGGATCCGGTGGATATCGACCAGCTGCTTGTCGTGACATTCACGAATGCAGCAGCACAGGAGATGCGCAGCAGGATTGGGGCGGCGCTTGAGAAAGCTTTGGAAGCCAATCCTTCCTCCCAGCATCTGCGCAAGCAGTTATCACTATTGCAAAATGCATCCATATCCACGCTTCACTCGTTCTGCCTGGATGTTGTGCGAAAATATGCGTATATGCTTGATTTGGATCCGGGCTTCCGGATTGCAGATGATTTGGAAGCGGATTTGATACGCCAAGAAGTGATTGGGGATTTGCTGGAAGAATGGTATGGCAAAGAAGGCGAAGAGCAAGCTGCTTTCTTTGGTGTGGTCGATCGTTTCAGCAATGATCGCAATGACTTGGAAGTGGAAGATCTTATATTGAAATTATATGATTTTGCCACCCAGAATCCATATCCGGAAGCTTGGCTGGATCAAATGGCGGAGTTGTATAATGTTTCGGATGTGAAAGATGAAAACGACCTTCCGTGGCTGCAAGTGTTGAAGCGGGAAGCAAGCGACCAGCTACAGGCAATGATGCAGGAAGCAGACCAGGCACTTGCGCTGACACGGGAGCCTGATGGTCCATATCATTACGCAGAAACCTTCGAAACCGAAAGAGAATTCATCGCAAAAGCAATCACACTCGTTCAAGGCAGCTGGAATGAGGCTGTCAGCTTCATCAAAGAACAGTCGTTTGGCAGACTTTCCGGTAAAAAAGTGGAATGTGATGAAACGAAGAAAGCACGGGCAAAAGCGCTGCGTGATTCATATAAGAAGAGATGGGGAAAGCTTGCTGGGGACTGGTTTGCCCGGAAACTGGAAGTATATCTGAATGATATGCTCGAATTATATCCATCGATCCAGCAGCTGGCTTTGCTGGTCAAGCAATTCCGCAGCCGCTATCAAGTGGAAAAGCGGGAACGGGCGTTGGTCGATTTCTCGGATTTGGAACATTTTTGTCTGGAAGTATTGATTGGGGAAAACAGCACACCCGATCAGATCATTCCTTCGAGTATTGCCCAAAGCTATCAAAACAAGTTCAAAGAATTGCTTCTGGATGAGTATCAGGATACAAACCTTGTGCAGGAGACGCTTGTTACATTGCTGTCCGATCGCAGCGGCAGCGGGAATATGTTCATGGTCGGAGATGTCAAACAAAGCATATATCGTTTCCGGCATGCTGAACCAACGTTGTTCCTGAATAAATACAAAGCATTTTCCGATGATGATAATCCTGGAATGCGTATCGATTTGGCCAGCAACTTCCGCAGCCGGCAGCAGGTGCTCGAGGGAGCAAACTACATCTTCCGTCAGCTGTTTTCAGAAGATGTCGGGGAGATGCGATATGAGAAGGAAGCAGAGCTTATTTACGCAAATAAGATGTATGATGATCTGGACCATACGAATCCCGACGTCGAGCTGGTGATCATCAATCGCGACGGGACAGAAGAAACAGAAGAAGCGGATACAGACACAGAAATGGTCGAGGACTTGGAGAAAGCTCAGCTGGAAGGGCGTGCCTACGCCAAGATGATTCAGCAATGGATCGGTCATGATGGTCATGGGCCGATGCAGGTGGTCGATAAATCCACACAGCAGCAACGTGATATCCAATATCGGGATATTGTCATCCTGCTGCGTTCGATGACTTGGGCGCCGAGCATCATGGAAGAGCTGAAACAGCAGAATATTCCTGTTTATGCAGAGCTTTCGACAGGTTATTTGGAAGCCATCGAAATCAAAGTGATGATGAGTGTGCTGAAAATCATCGATAATCCATTGCAAGATATTCCGTTCGCAGCTGTGCTTCGTTCGCCGATCATCGGCTTGAAAGAAGATGACCTTGCCAAAATCAGATTGACCGACCAGCGGAGCAGCTATTATGAAGCCGCCCGGTCGTATGCGAAAATCACCGATGATGACATAGCCATCAAAATAGAGCGACTGCTGGAATGGCTGCGTTCCTGGAGGATGGAAGCAAGACAAGGAGCATTATCGGCGTTGATCTGGAGCATCATGCGTGAAACTGGCTACTATGATTTCGTGGGCGGCATACCTGGCGGCAGACAGCGTCAAGCGAATTTGCGCGCACTGTATGACCGAGCACGAAATTATGAAAATACGTCCTTCCGCGGCTTATTCCGGTTCGTGAAGTTCATCGAACGGATGGAAGAGCGCGGTGATGATCTTGGTGCGGCGAAGGCTTTGGGTGAGCAGGAAGATGTCGTTCGGATCATGACGATCCATAAAAGTAAGGGACTCGAATTCCCGGTCGTCATCACAGGTGCGATGGATAAAAATTTCAACCAGCAAGATCTAAGGCAGCGCTACTTATTGCATAAAGATCTTGGCTTTGGCAGTAAATATATCGATCCCAAGAAACGGCTTATGTATCCTACTTTGATTTATCATGCCTTGAAAGCAGAAAAACAACGTGAATCACTTGCCGAAGAGATGCGGGTGCTGTATGTTGCTTTGACGCGCGCAAAGGAAAAACTGGTCATGGTAGGCAATGTCGCTTCACTGGAGAAGAAAATGCAAAAGTGGCAGCAAATTGCGGATCACCCGGATTGGGTGTTGCCCTCTCATTTCAGATTGGAAGCAACTTCGTATTTGGACTGGGTAGCACCAGCTTTATTGAGGCATGAACAAGCGACAGAGCTCAGGCAAGCAAATCTCTCTTTACAACTGCCGGCAGAAATTACGTCCGATAGTTCCAGATGGCGGATTTCCTTGAAGGAAAGCAAAGATTTTTTGACGCTGAGTGAGCAAGAGGAAGAAGCCAATCAAGAGCTGCTGGAGCGCATTGCCGACTGGAAGCCTGGTGAAGAAGATATGAGCTGGAAGGAAGAAGTGGAGAACCGCCTTACTTATCATTACCCCCATATAGAAGCTACAAGGTTCCGGGCTAAGCAGACGGTGACCGAAATCAAGCGGCAACGGGAAATCCGGGATAGCTATAGTGACAGCAGAGTGATGAATCGCATCCAGCAAAGAGCACCCATTGCCAGCAGACCTCGTTTCCTGCAGGAAGCGAAGGAGCTGACACCAGCCGAACGCGGCAGTGCAGTGCATGCTGTCATGCAGCAGCTTGATATCCGGAAAGAATGGGATAAAGATAAGCTTGAAGAATTTTTGCAAGAGCTAGTCGATAAAGAATTTCTGCAGCAAGAAGCGACAGCAGTGATAGATGTGGAACGGGTACTCGATTTCCTTGCTTCTCCCGTAGCGGAACGGATGCGTCAGGCAGTGCGTTTCTACCGGGAAACACCTTTCACATTAGCATTGCCTGCCAACGAAATATACAATGATTGGACAGGTGCAGCTTCTGATAAAGTGGTTGTACAGGGAGTGATCGATCAAATCATCGTGGAAGAAGATGGACTTGTGCTGCTTGATTATAAAACCGACACTCTCTACGGAGACGATCCTATCAGAAGAGCTGAAATTCTGACAGAGAAATACCGCGTGCAAATCGAATTATATGCAAAAGCGATTGAGCGAATTTGGAAAAAGCCGGTCAAAGAGAAGTATCTCTATTTCTTCGATAAAGGATTTTTACGGCAAGTATAAGAAAACAAAGGAGACAGCGCGAATGCTGTCTCCTTTTTAATGTACTTGCAGATGCTTTTCCAGTTCGTAATAATCCATGTCATGGTCGGTGACTTCTGCCAGTCGTTTCAAATAACCCAGGAGCTGAAGCCGATCTGCTCGGTAAAAAGCGGTTTGCGGAATATGCATTATGGTATCATGAGCGAACTCCCAGATGATCGAGTGGTTTTTCTTGGATACAGAATCTGTCATCCGGATGAAAATCTGGATCATTTCCAATATCAAAAGATAATCTTTTTGCGTGTAATGGCGTATTCGACCAAATCCTTCATGCAAATAAGTAGAGAAAGTCACGCTGTTATATACAACTCTTGTCTGTTCGTCTTCATCCTGTAAATATGGATGTAATGTTGTCGATGCATCCATATTGATCATCAAATCAGCCATTTGATGGAACGTATTGATGGCGGAATTTGGGTCATCATTTCCAATTGATTTGATGGCAATTTCACTAAGCTTATTCATGCTCATATCAACGTCTTGAATTTCGGAGCGTTTATGTCCAGTCTGGATCAATTTGTTATATTTCTCAATTTGCAGATCTTGTGCGCCTGGACCGCGATAACTGAATAAACGATTGCCTTTCAGGACAAAATCCCCTGCTTTTGCATCCAGTTTTACAACAACATTGTCTTCCTTGGCTTGTTTGATCATATCCACAAAATTAATCAGCTGGATATAACCTGAACTCGAAGCTTTATAGGTATACCCAGGATAATCCTCAAACGTATAACCCGGTTCATCACAGCGATATGGCTCCAATTCATCGATCAGCGTAGATTGGATGATTCTTTCGGATTCACTTTTCATTGCGTCCACGACATTGTGCATTTGCATCCAAGTAGTCGTGTGATTCACAAATACAGCAAAAGCGATGACGGCTGCCAAGGTGACAAGTGTACTGGAAATCGGTACAGCTGTGAAATAATCCCTTGAGCTATTCGTTACGAACAAGAAAGAAACGAGCATGAAAACAAAGCTTCCGTAAAAAAGCCCGAGAATATGCTGTGTTGTCCGGTCGGAAATGAAGTTAAAGAGCATACGTGGTGAATATTCGGAACTGAAGCTGGTCAAAGCAACCAATATGGAGTTCAAGGTATAAGCTGCCAAGAGCAGGGTGCCGCTGACGAGCGCACTTACAAGGGTGCTGGTGTTTGAAGCGGAAGCATTGAAGAATCCATTTGCCATGGTTGGTAAGTTGAAATATAGATCCAATGATAAAGGAATCGCAACCAGTACAAGTGTCGCCAAGATGTATATCGTTGGCATCATCCAAAGATTCATTTGTGCCTCATGTTTACGCTGTCTACGTGTCATATGTAGATATTTTCTGATAGATCGCGGAAAAAGTTTGATTAGCATGGTGGACGCCTTTCTATTATGTATTATCATAAGATTTTACCCTGTATAAAGACAAGGCAAACCCTTGTCCTTCTGAGGAATACCGGGCTGGCAGGACGGGTAGAGTAAGAGCAGGAAGGAGTGGTACTGTGGCTGATATAAAACAAGAAGAAGGACGATTTTATCTTGGGGAAAGCGAAATGCCGGACGCCGAGGTAACATTCAGGGAATCGGATGATATTGTCATCGAGCATACGATGGTAGTCGAAGATAAACAAGGGTCCGGTATCGGGACGGATCTGATAGATCACGTTGTTGCATATGCGAAGGAACAGGGCAAGAAGATAGTTCCGGTATGTACATTTGCCCATGAAATCCTGAGTTCGGATAAGAAATATGAAGGCGTATGGGAAGGACCATTATAAAGAAGAGTGACTCGCACTATACGAGTCACTCTTCTTTTAATTATTGATATATTTTTCGTATACAGCACCGAAATCATGTGTGTGATACTTGCTTTTTGTAGTGGAGAGCCATTCGAAACCGAATTCTGTCAGCTTCCGGTATGTCTCATCCAAAGTCCCGTCTGTATAACGGGATTGTTCGAGGATGGCAGCAGCTTTATCCAAGCTAGTGTGCGCCATGTCCGTATATAAGCTATTTTCATAGTTTATCTCTGCAATGCGGAGCAATGCTTTGTACAAATCCTTCAGCTGATCGATTTGATCTTTTTTGACGTCGATGCTGATCACTTGATCGTCGATGGAGAATTTTATTTCGATATCCAAATCGACTTTTCCGGCAGTTTCCAAATACACATTGCTGATGCGATGCTGCATATAAGGATATCGGCGCAGTGTACGCTTGGAGGAAACTGCGCTGTCACCGTCCACATGAATGATGGAAAGGTTCGTAAAGCAATATTCATCTTGTCTTGTTTTGATTAGAAAGTAGATTTTTTCGTTATCTTCATTCATCACATAATCATCAGCGTCTGTCTTGTCATAGTCTTTGGGGGAAATGATTGTGCCAATGTCGGAAAGGCCTAAAGCATCGGAAGCAAATTTTTTAAACATAATTTAACCCTTTCTGCTATGTAGCTTGTGATATACTAATTTTAGCAATTTTTACAGACATCATCCATATTTATTTTGTAAAGGATGCATCTGAATTTAATGAAAGGCGGTTGGGAAATGGAAAATGACTTGAGACATATGCCGCAGACACAGCGGCTTCATTGGATCGATGCAGCAAGAGGACTGGCCATACTCGGTATTTTCATGGTGAATGCGCCCACCTTCGGATCTCCGTACTTCATGCCTGGTTATGATTCGCCGGTATGGACTTCGCAGCTGGATCAGTTTCTGATGGGGATGATAGATATCTTCTTCCAGGCAAGCTTCTATACGCTGTTTTCCATCTTGTTCGGTTTCGGCATGCAGCTCATATTCGACAGTCGAAAGCGCAAAGGCGTAAAACCGGGCTGGTTTCTGAGCAGAAGGATGCTTGTGCTGCTCGGACTCGGAGCGATCCATGCCTTCTTGATATGGTATGGTGATATTCTTTTTACATATGCGATTCTTGGATTGGTGCTGATACCTTTTCTTTATACACCGAGATGGGTTTTGCTGATGATGATTCCGCTTTTATTGATTCCTGGAATCCTCTTCAGCATGCTGACCATATTGGGTGCGTCACTCATGGGCCTGGATATGGAAGAGCTGATTTTCAGTATGATGGACATACCGAATAAGATGGCTGTCTATGGAAATGGCACGCTTGCAGAAGTTCTGCAGCAAAACATGTCGGAATGGGCAGCGAACGGAGGCATCACCGGTATCATAAGCGGTATCTTCATGCTGCTGCCATACATGCTGTTTGGTGCCTATCTTGCACGTGTGAAGCTGTTTCATGATCCAGTGGCCAATCGGCGCAAACTGGTGTGGTTCACTGTGATTACCGGACTTCTTTTCCTTCTATTCAAGGCCGGACCATATTTGATCGGAGTACCGCTTTGGCTGACTATCATCCAAGATTCGATTGGAGGACCAGCAAGTGCAATGTTTTATCTATCAGTCATAACACTTGTGTCACATCTTCCGGTATTCAGCTGGATTGCAAGGCAGCTGAGTTATGTCGGCCGCATGTCGCTGTCCAACTATCTCTTCCAATCTATCTTGATGTTCCTCCTATTTTATGGAGTCGGATTTGGACTTTATGGACAATTAACCTTGCTTGGTTTTGTCGGCTTTGTTGTAGGTGTGTTCATACTCCAAATCATCTTCAGCCGCATCTGGTTCCGCTTCTTCACATTCGGGCCAGTTGAATGGCTATGGCGTATATTGACATACGGCAAAATCCAGCCGCTGCGGAGAAAAAATATCGAACGTGTGTCTTGATGCCGAAATAAAGGGAATCATGGTATGATGGACGGGAACTAATACATAAGGAGGCACATCATGGACGGAATGATACTTACACACATTATCGGCTGGGGTCTTGGTCTTGTACTCTTTTTCGTCGCACTAGTGCTATATAGCGAGAAAAAGAAAAAGCAAGCAACCATGCCACATATGATCCTGCGGCTGGATTATCTGCTGATCTTGTACACTGGATTTGTCCTTTTATGGAGATATTTTGACGAAGGTGGTTCTGCTTTCACTGTCCAAGCAATCATCAAAGGTGTTGCCGGACTGGTCGTCGTTGTCTGCATGGAGATGATTCTTGTAAAAATGAAAAAAGAGAAGTCGGCAAAGATTTGGTGGATCATCTTCTTGATAGCACTGGTTGTGACATTGCTGCTGGGCTTTGGTATCCTGCCGATGGGATTCCTGCCGTAAACCTGCCTGTTTGGCAGGTTTTTTTCTTTTGCTCACGTTTAGCGCTGCTTTTCATATGTTGTAGAAGTAACGGCTTGAATATGACATAGGCGAGTAAAGGAGTAGAGCGGGCATATGTGCGGTATTACCGGGTGGGTTAATTTTAAACGCAATCTGTTACAGGAGAAGCCTGTAATCCAGAAGATGGCGCAGACACTTTCGAAACGGGGTCCGGATGAGTATAACGATTGGGGCGCATCACATGTCCTGTTCGGTCACCGACGTCTGATTGTAGTGGATGCTGCTGGGGGCAAACAGCCGATGCAGCACAGCGATGAACGAGGGACTTATACATTGGTATACAATGGAGAACTGTATAACACGGAAGATATCCGGGATGAACTGAAACAGCGGGGCTGGTCTTTCAAAGGGCATTCCGACACAGAGGTATTGCTGAAGAGCTACATCGAATGGAAAGAAGCATGTGTCGAGAAGTTCAATGGGATTTTCGCATTTGCCATTTGGCATGACGAGACGGAAACACTCTTTTTTGCAAGAGACAGACTGGGCGTAAAACCGCTCTTTTTTATGGAACAAGATGGCGGGCTGCTGATTGGCTCGGAGCTAAAAGCAATCCTTGCTCATCCAGAAGTGGAGGCGGTGCTTGATAAGGAAGGCGTATCCGAAATTTTGGCTCTCGGTCCATCCAGGACTCCTGGGCATGGCGTTTTCAAAGGAATAAAGGAATTACGTGCAGGTCATATCGGGAGATTCGATCGCAATGGCTTGAAGCTGACACGTTATTGGAATGTTGAAAGCAAAGAGCACACTGATTCGATAGAAGAAACTGCGGCGAAAGTAAGGGAGCTGCTATCGGATGCAGTCATCCGTCAGCTCGTTTCGGATGTGCCGCTTGGCACTTTCTTATCAGGCGGAGTCGACTCCAGTGCAATAACGGCAATTGCTGCGAATCATTATAAAGAGACAGGCAAAGGGCCGCTTTCGACGTTCTCGATTGATTTTGACGGAAACGATACATTCTTCAAAAAGAGCGATTTTCAGCCGGCGAGCGATCAGACATTCGTCAAGAAAATGCAAAAGGCATTCGGCACGAACCATCAAACGCATGTGATGGATAATATGCTGCTTGCTGCATCACTCAAAGAAGCAGCTATCCTGCGGGATTTGCCTGGTATGGCAGATGTGGATGCCTCGTTGTTCTGGTTTTGCGAACGAATCAAAGAAAACGTGACAGTTGCGTTGTCCGGGGAATGTGCAGATGAAATTTTTGGCGGATATCCCTGGTTTTATCGAGAGGATGATTTAAATCGTGAAGGGTTTCCTTGGATCCGCTCTGCAGAGGTCCGTAACGGTCTTTTGAAAAAAGAATGGCAGCATGACCTTGATTTGCATGGTTATATGCTGGACAGATATCAGCAGACAATCGATGAAACGCCGTTGCTGCCGGGAGAAGAAGCGGAAGCAGCGAAACGCCGGCAAATGTTCTATCTGAATATGCACTGGTTCATGCCAACATTGCTGGATCGAAAAGACCGCATGAGCATGGGTGCAAGCTTTGAGGCACGTGTTCCTTTCAGCGATCATCGTCTAGTGGAGTATGTGTGGAATATACCATGGGAAATCAAGACGTATGGCAATAAAGAAAAAGGTATTCTTCGCAAAGCGCTGGAAGGAATCCTGCCGGACGAAGTTTTGTACAGAAAGAAAAGTCCGTATCCAAAGACGCATAATCCTGTATACACAGCCGCAGTCGTCAAGTGGATGGAAGAAATACTGCGGGATGATGATGCGCGGTTATTCGACTTGTTCGATCGCCAGTCCATCACGGCACTTGTCAAAAGCAAAGGGCAGGATGTGACTGCACCATGGTTCGGCCAATTGATGACAGGGCCGCAGTTGCTTGCCCACTTAGGCCAAATCGATTTTTGGCTGAAGCATCATGATGTTAAGATACGAGTATGATTTACGGAGCTGACTATGGCTCCTTGCATACAAAACTATTTTCATTCCGATGAATTTCGGCTATAATGATTCGCAGGCTTTGCGCAGAATAGCTTTCAGCCGTTCTGCGCAAGCTTTTTAATGTATGGGACTTATAAGGAGGTACATAATTGTTCTATTTCGAAGTGAAACGTATTGTGGTCGTCATATTCGGTGCCTTGCTAAATGCGGTGGCGCTGAACTTCTTCCTGATACCAGCGAGTGTATACGGCAGCGGCTTTACAGGGGCTGCGCAGCTTTTATTCGACTTCTTCTCACAAGTGCTGGGTATCACGTCCATAGGTACAGGAATCTGGCTTTTCATATTGAATGTTCCAGTGGCTATTTTAGGCTGGATGAAGGTAGGGAAAGGCTTTACTATATATAGCCTCTTTTCGGTAGCGTGTATGACTGTGATGCTGGAGCTGCTCCCGATTCATGCATTATCGGACGATATCATCCTGAATGCAGTATTCGGTGGCGTGATCGCTGGTGTCGGAGTCGGACTGACGCTGAAATGGGGAGCTTCCACGGGTGGTATGGATATCGTGGTCATGATATTATCCCGTTTGAAAGACAGACCGGTTGGCACGTACTTTTTGCTGCTGAACGGCGTGATCATCCTGTTGGCTGGTATACTCAATGAACCGGCGAATGCATTGTATACGCTAGTTACATTGTATGTTTCGACTCGAGTGATCGATGCGATCCACACACGTTATGAGAAAGTGACAGCCATGATCGTCACCACCAAGTCGGACGAGCTGTCAAAAGCGATCTATAATAAAATGGTGCGTGGAATCACAATCATCCCCGTCAAAGGCGGATACACACAGCAAGATAAAAATATGCTGATGCTTGTCATTACTCGTTATGAATTATACGATCTGGAACATATCATCAAGGAAGTGGATTCATCCGCTTTCATGAATGTTGTCGAAACGGCAGGTATATACGGATTCTTCCGTAAAGATAAATAAAAGCTGAGGAGCAAAGTGTGCTCCTCAGCTTTTTTAATAGCCTGCTTCTTCCATGACAGCGACGACTTTCGCGGAAAGCTCGTCCCAATCTGCATTTGGAAGTTTATTGATAGTAATGAAATTTTGAAAGCCGAATACATTATCGACACCTTCAACTGTCATCAGCTGGTTCATGATGTCGTATTCGCTTGTTTGTCCGGGCATGACAGAAACACTGCCATTACCTTCAAAGATAAGTTTATCGGTAGTGTATTTCTTAGCGTTCGGATTTGGGGTATTCTCAATTCTTATACTCATGCTTGACCTCCTAGCGTCCATACTTATCCCTATCATAGCAGATAGGGAACGATTAAAAAAGCGAAAATGACTTGCTAAGTTTGTTGAAAGCAGGGTAATGAGAAGCAAGGAGGAATCGTGATGATATTTCGTGCAGTGGTCTTAGGCAGTCTGGCTGGTCTGATATTGTCAGGTTGGATGTTTCTTTGGCAGCAGATGACTGGTATTGGAATATACACTTTATTGATGAACGTCGATTTCATTCCAATAGTCAATCAAGTGGAATGGAATGGAGTCATGCTCAATCTTTTCCATCTTGTTATTTCCTGGGCAATTGTTTGGATTTATCTTTTGTTTATCCATAAAAGCAGCTGGAACAAGTGGATGCTTGGCTTAGCGTTGAGTAGTGGTGCTGCTTGTGTTTATTTCCCATTATCCCTGCTCGCTGTTCAGGATGTTCCTGGGATCGATGATTGGCTGGCAATCTGCATTTGGTATGCAGGACATATACTGTATGGCATTTCAGTGGTGAAACTGACAGATTTATTTTATAATAGTAAATTTTGAGGGATGGGCAGATGCCATTTCGTAATATGGTATAATCAACCTGCAATCTTAGCTATTACACCATGTTAAGTGCAATAAAGATAGAGGTGTGAGGATTGAAGAAATACCAAGTGATTTTCAAAGAGAGATTAAATGAAAGTTTTGCGATGTTCAAGCAGCAGGAAACGATCCTTAAAGGAGATCTGTATCAGCTTGTACATCAAATCAAGGGAACAGGAGCTTCAATCGGGCTGCATGCGCTGTCGGTAATAGCAGAAACCCAACTGAACCGCCTAATCGACATTAACGAAGAACGGCTGCCGAAACATATTTGGCTGCCGATAATAGATGAAATCGAAACGGAACTGCAGCAGCAGGCCAAGCTCCCGCCTCTTCCAAAAGAGCTGATCAGGCAAGAGCCTATACTGCTCATTTCCAGTGATAATGATTGGCTGATGCGGGCACGGGATAGTATTGAAAAAGCTGGACTTCAAGTCATCGTGGCAGCTGATAAAGAACGGGCTGTGGCACATCTTTATGATGCCCATCCTCTCATTACGCTGATCGATGGCAATTGGAGGGAACATATCACGAAAGAAGATGCCGTTTATGTGCAGCAGAAGATGTTCTCATTCATCATGTTCATCGGCGGGAAACTGGATGATGATGAAAAACGCCGTTACTGGCGCAACGGCATCACAGACATCATTGAGGATCCGGAAGTTGATGATTTGGTGATTGAACTCATTTTCAATCGCTTAAGTCTTTTGGATACGATGAAACAGCGCGTGATGATCGATCCTTTGACTCATGTCTATAACCGATCCTTTTTGGCTGGATTCCCAGCTGGACGGGTGTCGGAACTTTCGTGTGCGGTACTTGATATCGATAACTTCAAACAAGTGAACGATACATATGGTCATGCAAGCGGGGACATCGTCCTTCGGAACTTTGCGGGTTATTTGAAAAACGCGGTACGCGAAGAAGATTATGTGATCCGTTATGGCGGCGAGGAATTCCTTTTGCTGATGCCGGATATTACAGCGGGAATGGCTGCAACCCGACTGCGCGGGATACTCGATGGCTATCGGCACCAGCCGCAAGAATTGGCGCAAACGACCATCTACACTTCTTTCACAGCGGGAGTGGCATCAAAGGAAAACGAAGAACATCTTGTGCTGGACCAATTGATAGAACAAGCAGACCAAGCGCTTTACTTTGGAAAGCGCAATGGGAAGCAGCAAGTGAATGTATTTGATTCCAACTGTCACCTTGATGAAGGAGACCCATATAAGTCTCTCTATCTATCTGTCGTCGATGATGATAAAATCATCCGCTCCTTGCTTCATGAAAATCTGGAAGGGCTGCAAATGGAGGGATACCGAACCCAGTTAAGAACGTTTGCAACAGGAAAATCATTGCTGGAATCAGATTGGATCAGACAAGCTGGCAAGCATATCGTATTGCTGGATGGCGTGATGCCGGATATGGATGGATTGGAAGTACTGACCGAACTGCGTACATATCCGAATGAAAAGAACCTGTTCGTGATGATGCTGACAGGGAGACAGGATAACCAGGATGTGGTAAAGGCTTTAGAGCTTGGTGCTGATGATTATATGACCAAGCCATTCCATGTCGATGAAGTGGCAGCCAGGATCAAGCGGCTGACACTCCGCACGTAAGAGGAGGATGAAAATGGCTAAAATCTTAGTGGCTGATGATGAAGAAGTTCTACGGATGCTCATAACAGATACGTTGGAAGACGAAGGATATATGATTGAAAACGCAGTTGACGGAAAGGATGCATTGGATAAGATGCAGACGGGCGGTTATGATTTGGTGATCCTGGATAATATGATGCCCGGTATGACAGGTATCGAGGTTGCGCAGTCCCTGTCAGCAGAATGGAAGCAAAAGCATCCAATCATCATGCTGACAGCAAAGACGCAGCAATCCGATATCGAGGAAACGAAAAAAGCAGGCATTTCCTATTATATGGCTAAACCGTTCAGTCCGGCGCAGCTGATATTGCTGGTAGAGGATATTCTCGATGCCTAATTATTTTCGTAAATCGATCAAACGGCAGTTCTTGTATATTCTTTTCTTTGTTCTGCTGGCGACGATGCTTGGTATAGCGGCATTCTTTTATATGCACAATACCGCGAATAAAAATTATGAAGAAGATCGGGATATATTAGTCGAAAAGCGCACCGTCCTGCAGAATATCAAGACCGATCTCAGCGATATGGCCTTACATATGCGCGGATTTGCTTTGTATTCCAATGAGCAGGAAAGACAGAGTGCAGAGGATGCACACGCTGGCTTGGAGGAAAATCTGACAAAGCTTGAGGATTTTGATCTATCCCTGCAGGAAAAAGAAAATCTATCGCATCTTAAGCGTTTCGAGGATCTGTATTGGAATACGTATTATCCGCAGCTGATTCAAGCCATGCAACTGGATAACTTCGAGCAAGCGGCACAAGAGGCATCCAATGAAAGAATCGCAGAGACCAATGAGGCTTTGGGCCTGACAGAAGACTTAAGGCAAAGTAATGAGGACGCTGTAACCGATTTGCATAATCAATTCATGGCAGACAATAACCGGGAATCATTTATGCTGTTATTGTTCGTCCTGCTCATATTCGGTGTTCTGTTATTCTTCAACCGCCAGTTCACACGCAATATCGGCAAGCCTTTATATGACTTATCCGTTGCTACTTATGATGTGGCGCAAGGAAAGGATGTCACGATCGCTCCTCTTGACCGCAAGGATGAAATTGGTATTCTATCGGATGCTTTTGGCGATATGACCAAACGGATACGAAACCGGGAACAAAATCTTTCCGAGAAAAACAATCGTTTGACAAAACAGCAAGAACAGCTGGAAAGCTATGTCAATGATTTGCGTAACTTGAACTGGGCGCTGAATGAATCCTCCATGGTGATCGTCCTGGATAACAAAGGCACCATCAAACATGCCAATGCGAATTTCAGTTCCATATCCCAGTATCCTGAGAAAGAGCTGATCGGCAGGAATTTGCTCAGTATCACATCCAATGAAGACAATGTAATGGAAATTCATCAAGCTTTCCCGGAGCTATTCAAGGGGCAGGCTTGGAGCGGGACTTTGGAGCATGTGAAAAAAGATGGGACATGCTGCTGGGTTCACGCAACAATCGTACCTTATCTGAATGAAGAGCAAGTGATGGAACAGCTGATTGTAATCGAACAAGACATCACCCGGATTGTGGAATCCGAGCGCAAGCTTCGTGACTCTTTGCGCGAGACGGAGGAAACGAAGCAGGGCATCGAGCGGATGAACCGGATGAATAATACATTATCCGTCACGATGGAAAGACAAGCACTTCTGGATACGGTCATAAAAGAATTGGCTGTCCTTTATCGATACGACTATGGTGTCATCTTCATGACGGATTCATCGGAATGGGCTGCAATCGGTTTGACGAAGCAACTCGAAGAACCAGTAACGAAACATTTCGAGACGATAATCAGTCGTCTCAAGGAATCGCCTGAACCGTTTGTCCTCGAAAGACAAGCTGAAAAAGGTGAAGCAGGGTACCGCGGGAACGCGACTTGTGAGGATTTGCATATTCCGGTTCACAATTCGGCGGGTGAACTGGTTGCAGTCTTCGTTGCCACCCGATTCCAGCATCCATTCCGCGATGCCGAGCAGAAAGAACTGAGCTGGATACTGAAGCGACTCAGTCTTTTCCTGGACAAGATTGCATCCTATGAGCTGACGGAATACAACAGACAGTTGAATCAGGATATCATCGATAATGTCAATGAAGGGATTCAATTTGTCAGCACCAGTGGAGAACTTCTGCAGTACAATGCCAATTGGCAGGTATATTTGCAGCTGGATGCAGTGAATTCCAGGCGCAATGCTTGCAATGAATATGCATCTTGGATGGACTATACCAAAGTCAATATCGAAAATAAGGAAGAATACGAAGCTTACATCAAACAAGCAGTTTTCGAAAAGGAGCAACCCGAGGGCGGATTGCGGCTGCGTGTCAGCGGTATGCAGAATAAAGTGCTGCTGCTCTACCATGTTTCGATTAAGCGCCAAGATGATAAGATCGGAACATTGTTCGTGTATCGCGATATCACTGCGGAATACGAAGTGGATCAAATGAAATCCAATCTGGTCAGCACGGTAAGCCATGAATTAAGAACTCCACTGGCCAGTGTACTAGGCTATACAGAGCTTATGATCAACCGGGAACTGAAGCCAGAGCGTCAAGCCAGATATTTGCAGACCATCCATCAGGAAGCAACGAGACTGACCAACCTGATCAATGATTTCCTGGACCTGCAGCGCATGGAGGCTGGAAAACAGGAATATGTGAAAGAGCAACAGAGGTTCACACCAATCATGGAACAGGTGATCGAGAACTTCCAGGCAACGGCTGGAAAACATAATCTGGTACTACAGCAAAATAGTAAGTATGATTGCGTAGAGGTAGATCGTGACAAAATGATACAAGTACTCACGAATTTACTCAGCAATGCGATCAAATTTTCCCCGGAAGGCGGGGATGTGGTCATTTCCGTCCAGCAGCAGGACCAACATCTTTACGTCCATATTTCCGATGAAGGAATCGGTATCGCTGACCAAGAGCTTGGAAGGCTGTTTCAGAAATTCAATCGACTCGACAACTCCAGCAGCCGTAAAATCGGGGGAACTGGATTGGGTCTGGCCATTTGCAAAGAGATCATCGAGGCGCATAACGGAAAAATCACGGTCCGATCCGCTGAAGGGGAGGGCAGTGTCTTTACTGTCGTGCTGCCATTGGTTGAGACGGATAAGCATGTCGCACCAGATGATGTTTCCGGTCGGCAGATCATTTTATTGGAAGATGATCGCAGTTTGGCACTTCTACTCGAGGATGAACTGAAGGATGCTGGATTTGCGGTAAGCCGCTTCATTTCCGGTGAGACGCTTATCAAACAGCTGCAGCATGTAAAACCTGCAGCGTTCGTTGTCGATTTGATGCTTGGGGAAGGTGTGGATGGCTGGGATGTCATCCATAAAATCAAACAGCATGAAGAGCTGCAAGATGTTCCGATTTTCATTTCCAGTGCCATTCAGGAAGTGGAAAAGGCAAAGCAGTATCAAATCAATCATTATCTGATCAAACCATATCCACCGAATAAGCTGTCGACTGTCATTTTGCAGTCCATTCTCCAGCATGGAAATAAAGGTATCATCGCCTTTAAAAAAGAATAGCGAATAGTAAAGGAGCAGACCCCGATGGGATCTGCTCCTTTTTGTTACTGGTCAAGCTTCTGCTGGAAATCTTCCAACTGCTGCTTTTCTTCACCAGTCGCATCGTTGAATGCGGATTGGATGGCTTCCTGCGCTGCTGCAGAGTCATCCTGGCTTGGCTTATTCGTCAAGCCTTGTACTTTTTGTTTGGCTCTTTCGAAGAAGTTTTCCATCCTAAAACCCTCCATTATGGCTTTCTGATTGCTGCTTCTTCACAGTATCGCTGTAGCGTTCCCGATAGACGAAAACATCGTCATGCTGCCTGACCGATTGCGCTCCTTGATTTGTGAACCGTTTGGATTTACTTCTCTTGCTCATCCGTTACCCCTCCGAACGTCTTAAGAAGTAAAAGCATAACCGGCTTTACCCGATTACGCTTTTATTTTGCTCCTTGTACAAAGGAATTATGTTTTGAAAAAATTGTTAATTTGCCGGAACTTCCAATTTAAGATAAGAGTTCAGGAAGGTAGCAATGCCATCCTCCATATTCGTTCCTGTCGTATGGTTGGCAATTTCTTTTAGCGGCCCGATTGCATTGCCCATCGCAACGCCAGCTCCTGCGTACTCAATCATCTCCAAATCATTATCTTCGTCACCGAAGGCGATGATATTTTGCTGCGGAATACCATAGTAATGAGAAATTTTCTGTAATCCGATGGCTTTGCTGAGTCCTTTGCGGATGATCTCTATGATATGGTATGGTGCTCCCCAGCGGCGATGCTCGATTATTTCTGCATGCTCTTTCTCGAGCGTCTCCCGAATCGATGCAACCTGGTTTTCATGCGGATAAATAAGTATGGAAGTGGGATCGACCTGCAGCGCTTGAGTCAAGCTCCCGACTTTGATCGGATCCTCTTCTTCTTCCAAGTGGAACAAATCCAATAAATGCTGGTCAAAGCGATCGATATATACATCGTCCATCACTTCAGCAATGATATTTTTGACATCCAGTTTATTGCAGGTATCCACAATCTTACGTGCAGTACGGACTGGCATCGGGGAGTGGATTGCATCCCATTTCTTGTCATCAGGATGATGGATGAGCGCCCCATTGAAATTCACCATTGGTGTAGTGAGTCCGAGTTCCCGGTAATAAGCCAAGGAAGCGCGATGAGGTCTGCCTGTGGCAATGACGACAACATGGCCCTCATGTATCGCTGCCGCTATCGCTTCTTTGTTTTTTTCCGAGATATGTTTATCATCTGTCAAAAGTGTTCCATCCAAATCAAGTGCTATCAAATGCTTTTCCATTTATTATCACCTCTGTATTGTACATTATAGTGTATCCAACTCATCTTAATCTGTAAAGAAATCGTCAAGACGAAGGAGTATCGATTTACAAAAGCAGGCGGAACATACTAAGATGAAGCAGTAGGTATCGGAAAACGTTGAAAAGGATGAAGCAGATGATCGTCATTAAAGAAGAGGTCTTGAACGATGTACCAGTGCTCCGCGTAGAGCAAGAAGGTAACGAAGATCAAGCACTTCCTGTATTTACATATTTCCATGGATTCACGAGTGCCAGGGAGCATAATTTACCAATAGCATATATGCTGGCAGCCAAAGGCTATCGGGTTATTTTGCCAGAAGCGCTTCATCATGGCATCCGGGAAGATAACATCAGCAGCGGTAAACGACAAATGGAATTTTTCGCAATCGTGAAAGAGAACCTGCACGATTTACAGCGAATTCATCAATATGCTTCTGATAAAGGGTGGATCCAAGAAGGTCGTTTTGCTGTCGGCGGTACGAGTATGGGCGGTATTGCGGTCTGTGCAGCATTGACACAGTTCGATTGGATCAAGGCTGGTATGGTGATGATGGGCTCGCCGAAGATTGCAGCATTCGCCCGCGGCATGGTTGAAGCGGTCAAGAAGTCAGGTGTCGACATGCAAATATCCGAGGAAGAATTGGAGAACTTGTTTACATCACTTGAAAAAATCGATCTTTCCCTGCATCCCGAAGCCATTGGTGACCGACCGATGTTCTTCTGGCATGGTGATCAGGATCCCGTTGTCCCGTACACCCATTCCCGCAGCTTTTATGAAACACTGGAGTACGAAGCCCAAGATCAAGGTCAGTTCACTTATATCACGGAAGCAGGATCTGGTCACAAAGTATCGAGAAAAGCGATGCTTGCTGGAACGGATTGGCTGGAGAAGGTACTGTAGCAGTATATTTCTATTTTGGCGAAAATATGTTTAAATAGATGCAGACAGGCAGTTTATTTAACTGGCATAAAGGAGGAACAAAAATGGATCAAGCATTGGAAGAGAATATGCTCGGTGCACTGGAAAATGTAATCGATCCCGAGCTTGGGATCGATATCGTCAATCTTGGCCTTGTGTACGGTGTGGACATAGATGAAGATGGTACTGGAATCGTCACAATGACATTGACGGCGATGGGCTGCCCGCTGGCAGGCCATATCGAACAGGATGTCAAACGGGTCCTTATGGATATTCCGGAAGTGAAGGAAACGAAAGTCAATATTGTATGGAGTCCGCCATGGTCCAAGGACCGTATGTCCCGCTATGCGAAAATAGCGCTTGGGATTCCGGATTGATGAGAAGTCCTCTTGCAATGCAAGAGGGCTTTTTTTGCACGCTCGGCATTTCCCCGGCATAGGCTGAAGGTGTAAAGGGGGAAGGTTCATCGTGACAAATTCGTATGAACAAACATATCCGCAAACGCATCAAATGATGGATATGTGCAAACAGCATCAGCATCAATATGTTCGTGTTCAGCTGATGGATGGTTACCAGCTGGAGGGCATCATTTTAGACTCGGATGATGAGTTCGTCCAACTCGCAATCCCGGCAGACGAACAATATGATTATGTAGAAGGCGATGACGACGATGATTATCGCAATCCATATGGATACCCAGGCTATGGCTACGGGTACGGATATGGATATCCAGGCGGCCGTTTCCGCCGGCTTGTCTTGCCGCTTGTCGGATTGGCAGCACTAAGCTTGATTCCGTGGTAAAAGAAAAAACCTTGCCGGCTGGCAAGGTTTTATTCATGCTTTTCTCCTTTAGGCAGAACAGCTGCTACAGCCCAGACACCTAGACTGAAGACAATGGTCATCACATAAACTAGTGACATATCGTATTCTTCACCGCTCATGCTTCTTAAAACGAATGCTACGACCGCACTAAGGACGAATGCCCAAATAATGGTTACAATAAACCGCATTAGTATCACCTCTATCATTCACACATATACTTCTATAATAGCAGGTTCCGGTCAAAAAGAAAATGTTTCTTGTGCAAATACTCACATGAATGGGAGAGGTGGGTTTCATGCAGTTCCTCGTCAATCAATGCTACACTTGGGAAGGTTATCATCTCGTTCAGGCGCTATTGGAAGATGGACATGAAGTCACAGGGTTACATGAAGAAGATTTGTCGGAAAAAGAAATGCATTTAAGTATGTATCTCGCTCGCCATGCCATGTTCAGCGAAGGGCTGCAAGGAAAGCAATATGATGCAGCAATCGGTTTTTTCGGTTCAGCTGCAAAGAGAGCTGAATCAAATCGTCATGTGGATATCAGTTATGAAGCAGCTGAAGAGTCAATGCGCGGGAATCAAATTTTGCTTCCTATATTATATGGTGAATGGATGCCCAGGAATGAGGAGGCTGTAATATGGAATGACCGGCTTATTCCGTTCCAAGACGATTATTTCCTGCAGCATGCACTTCCGATAACATCGGTGATGCAAACGATCAGTAAACTGTTAGCCGCAGGGAGAGAAATGGAAGGATACCGAATCTATGCAGAAGAAGTATGTCCGGAGCAGGAGGATCGATCGATAATCGCCATAAAACGAAATATATCCGATGATTTAAAAGTACTGCACAAGCACTATGGCCAATACAGCCGCTTTTATTAGTGAACCTGCTCCGTACTCATTCATTTTTTCTTCGACATGAATTTCTTGGCATGGTTTCGCAGATGTTTTACATATGGAGAGAGCTGCTCATAGGTTTGCATGATGGTGCCAGCTGTCTCCATTAAATTGAAATCTTTCTTCGCATCTTCTTTTTTTGGCTCTTCTTCAACTTGTTTCGTTTTTCTTCTTTTACCAAAAAGAAATTCATCCATCCGGGAATCGTCTCTCATTTTTTCATCTCCTCCATACCATACAATATGTACCATCATGGTATCTTGTCTATGTGTTTATCCTATAATTTTGCAGTGCAGATATTTTGTTTATACTAAACAGCTTACAGAACAAGAAAAATACGTTACAATATATTTCAGATTAAGCACTTTATCATGGTCATTATAATAAGCAGACCAGTCAGAACAGCTTCAGCATGATCTTTTTGCTGAAGAAGGAGGAAACAATCGTATGGAAAAGAAAAGAGTCGTTGTCACGGGTATAGGTGCGGTGACACCAGTTGGAAATGACGCCGCTACAACGTGGCAGAATCTCTTGGAAGGTAAATCGGGTGTCGATGTATTGACCCGTGTGAATAAAGATGATTACCCTGCGAAAGTGGCAGCGGAAGTGAAGGACTTCAATCCAGAAGACTATATGGAAAAGAAAGAGTCCAAGCGTATGGATCTTTTCACGCAATATGCGGTAGCAGCAAGTAAGATGGCTGTCGAAGACGCAAAGCTTGAAATAACGGAAGATAACGCTAATCGCATCGGTGTATGGATCGGTTCCGGTATTGGCGGAATGGGAACATACGAAGAACAATTCGAGAAGCTGATGACAAAAGGACCCCGCCGAGTAAGTCCATTCTTTGTACCAATGATGATTCCGGATATGGCTTCTGGCCAAGTATCCATCCAGCTTGGTGCAAAAGGGATCAACTCATGCTCTGTCACGGCATGTGCATCCGGTGCGAACTCGATTGGGGATGCTTTCAAAGTGATCGAGCGTGGTGATGCGGATGCAATGATCACTGGCGGATCGGAAGCACCTCTGACAAAAATGGCTTTTGCAGGGTTCTCGGCTGCCAAAGCGCTTTCCTTTAATGATGATCCGAAGACAGCAAGCCGCCCATTCGATGCTAACCGAGATGGTTTCGTCATGGGAGAAGGAGCGGGAATCTTGATTTTGGAATCACTTGATTCCGCTTTGGAACGCGGTGCAACGATTTATGCTGAAATCGTCGGTTACGGTGCATCTGGTGATGCGTATCATATCACTGCACCAGCTCCAGAAGGCGAGGGTGCTGTACGCGCGATGCGTCAGGCGATGGACGATGCCGGACTGCAGGCTGAGGATATCGACTATGTCAATGCACATGGGACAAGCACGGAGCTTAACGATAAATTCGAAACAGCAGCTTTAAAACAGCTACTGGGTGATCATGCTTATCAGACGGCGATCTCTTCGACGAAATCCATGACAGGACATATGCTTGGTGCTGCTGGAGCAGTGGAAGCGATAATCTGTGTCAAAACAATCCAAGAAGGCATGATTCCGCCGACAATCAATCAGATGGAAAAAGATCCGCTTTGTGATTTGGATTATGTACCGAACGTGAAGCGAGAGAAGCAAGTCCGTGCCGCTTTGAGCAATTCACTCGGCTTCGGCGGCCATAATGCAGCGCTTGTATTCAAACGATATCAGTGATGTTTTACAGACCTCCCATTTTAGCGGGAGGTCTTTTTTATTTTCATCAATCATATAATACAAGAATAATTCCTTGCTGGTTGGTCATAATGTATCCTACTACAAGCCACACGGAACACGCTCCTACACCCAAGAACCAAAGCTGCATGCAAGTGTGTTCCGATGTCGGAATAGCAGAATCGAAAAGCAAAGTGAGGGTTATCTATGTTATTTATGCATGATATTTGGGTGAATTGGTTTGAAGGTGAAGAAAATGGCTACAACGTATGTTCGTTTCACGAATGGCGAAAAGAAGATGGCATCGAACTGCTCGATCAAGTACCATTACTCTACATAGAAGATGCGCTTTTCGCATACATTGAAAACGACTTGCAAGAGCTTCCGAAGGCAATGCTGGACAAGATATACCGAAAAGCTTTCTTGCGAAAGAACCAAGAGCGGATCAGCATCGATTATGCATGCATCGTAACGAACGGAAAAGCAATCCTTGCGATTGATACGATGGGGTATATCACCCCTGTCAGGAAAAGCAGACTCATTCCGCGTCAGGAAAGACTTGTTTATCAAATGATTGAAGATATTGAGCCTGAAGCATTCGACTGGAGGGCAGAAGGAGAGGAAAAGGCGTATCATATCCTATCTCTGAAGCCGGATTTGATGGTCGGTTTGACAAGGAAGGAAAGGCAGCTGAAACAGCTCTTGATGATGGCGATGGACCAGCTTGAAACAAGTGAGAATCTGGATCAAGTCAGATACTGGCTGACAGAATGGACACCGGAAGAGTATCACGTGAACCGTTCCTTGGAATTCCAGGATGCGTGGCAGAAGCTGTATGATGGTGTCTCTGTTGGCTGGAGCAAGAAACAAGAGGAACTATGCGAAAAAATGGTAAAGGGACAGCCATTTTATGAAAAACTTTGGGAACTTGAGCAGAATGATCAAGCAAAAACATCATAAAAATATCCCCGGCTATCATCCTGCCGGGGATATTTTTTATTTGCCGCGACCTAATCCCATCGCTTTTTTGGCTTTGCGCAACGTTTTATTTGCTACTGCTTGTGCGCGTTCTGCGCCCTTATCAAGCACTTCATCCAATGCATCGCTTTCCATCCATTCATAATAACGCTGCTGGATAGGGGAGAGCATGTTCACCACTGCTTCCGCAACTGCTTGTTTGAAATCGCCATAACCACTGCCTGCAAAATCCTGTTCGCTTTCTTCGATTGTTTTATTAGTCGCAACCGAATAGATTGTAAGCAAGTTGCTGACGCCTGGTTTGTTTTCTTTATCAAATCGTACGACACCCTCGGAGTCAGTGACCGCACTCTTGATTTTCTTCTCGATTTGCTTTGGTTCATCCAAGATGAAGATGGAGGCTTTCAAATTCGCATCGGATTTACTCATCTTTTTCGTTGGTTCCTGCAAGGACATGATCCGTGCACCAACTTTTGTGATTTGGATATCCGGTACTGTGAAGATATTATTGAAACGATTGTTAAAGCGTTCCGCTACATTGCGCGTCAGCTCCAGATGCTGTTTTTGATCGTCACCGACAGGTACGATATCTGTATTGTATAGTAGAATGTCGGCAGCCATTAGTGGGGGATACGTCAGCAGAGCAGCTGAAACACCATCTTTACCATCCGATTTATCCTTGTACTGTGTCATTCTTTCCAATTCACCGATATAACTGATCGATTGAATCATCCAGCCCAGCTGCGTATGTGCAGGTACTTCGGATTGAATGAAAAGGACGGATTTCTCCGGATCGATACCTGCAGCCAGATAAAGTGCTGCCAGCGAGCGTATTTGCTGCTTCAGCTTCAGTCTGTCCTGCGGAACCGTGATCGCATGCTCATCCACGATGCAAAAGTAACATTGATTGTCATCCTGCAAAGCAGGGAACTGGCTGAGTGCTCCAATATAATTGCCAAGCGTCAAGCTGCCGCTCGGCTGGATGCCTGAAAAAATAGTTTTCATCTTAATCTTCCTCCTAAAAAAGACACAAAAAAATCCATTCGCTTTCCTGCAAATTCTGCAGGGACGAATAGACCGCGGTGCCACCCTATTTATCCTTCCTTACGAAGGATCACTTGATGCAGTTAACGCCTGCTAAAACGGCGGGAGTTTACCCCGCAGCTCCAAAAACCCAATTTCCGCTACCCATGGTACTTGTTCACACCAGCCACAAGCTCTCTTTAACCAGAGGAGTAACGTACTACATTTTCTTCGTCGCTTTTTATTCTGTTAGTTATTTATTATATGCATGTTGCGACCGGTTTGCAAGTTGGGTCAGATAAGATAAAAAATCGCCAGAAGTATAAGCATCAGCCCGATAAGTACAGCAGCCTGGCATAACATATAATGCAGGAATGATTTGTTGACCCATGCAGAAGGATCTCCATTCTCTTCAAAATCAAGCGTTCCCTTGCTCATCATCTTACTGAATCTACGAAAACTTCTGGTTATGCCATCAAGCACCCTTCCTTTAATGACGAACAATAGAAGGCCGATGATAAAGTAAAAGAAAGCTACATAAAAGATGGAATTTATCAGGGAAAGAAGATTTTGCTGATCTGAAAGGAAGAACAGTACAGCTATGATCGCTAAGTTGATTAATAGTAGAATCAAGTTCCGTTTACCAAACAAAATATATTACCGCCTTCTAAAGATTATGAATAATTATAGCACAGAAAATGGTGAACATTTATTCCTAAAAGATTGAGTTAATCTAAAAAGCCATTATACTCGCAATTGTGTAAAAAGCATAAAATTAATTAATAAATCAGTAAAATAAACTAGTTAAATAGTCCTGTTTTTTGTTATGAAAATGCAATGTTTTCGCACTTTTGTAAAATTGCTATAAATTTAGGGGTGCACAAATTGTGAGAAAACTTGTATAATTCTAATTGCGAACAAGTTGTTCGTTGAAAAGTGATAAAATTTAGAATTTTTGGGGAGGTCATGTTTTACATGAGAAAGACGAACTGGTTATTACTTGCACTTGTTTTAGTACTTAGTTCCTTCCTTGCTGCATGTTCCGGGGGCTCTAGCGGCTCAGGCGGAGATGGTGGCAGCGGAGATAGTGCGGAAGGATCCGCGAATGGTGATCAGGTATTCAATTTGGAGGAAGCTTCGGACATTCCTTCCATGGACCCGCAGATTTCAACGGATACAGTTGGTAGTCAGTGGATTACAGAAACATACGAAGGGCTTTATCGTATGAAAGATGGGGAAATCGCTGAAGGTATCGCTACAGGCGATCCTGAGGTCAGTGAAGACGCTTTAACTTGGACTTTCAATCTTCGTGAAGATGCCAAATGGAGCAATGGCGAACCTGTTACAGCTCATGATTTTGTTTATGCATGGCAAAGAGCCGTTAACCCAGACACTAAATCAGAATACGGTCCATACTTGATGGGCGGCATCATTAAAAATGCTGATGCCATTGCCAAAGGTGAAAGCGACGTATCTGAACTTGGCGTAAAAGCTGACGGAGACTACAAGCTTGTAGTGGAACTTGAAAAACCTGTTCCTTACTTCCAATCACTTACAACTAATTCCACATTCTTCCCTGTATACCAAGACTTCGTGGAAGAACAAGGTGACCAGTTCGCACTTGAAGCAGATAATATGATCTCAAATGGTCCTTTCAAAATGACAGAATGGAACCACGGAAGCAGCTTCAAATTTGTAAAAAATGAAGACTACTGGGATGCTGAAACAGTTCAATTAGAAGAAATCAATGTACAAATCGTCAAAGATGCAGCAACAGCTGTTAACTTGTATGATACCGGAAAGCTTGATCGTACTCCGATATCTGCTGAATTCGTTAATGAAAGAATCAATGACATTGGCTTCCAGCAGTATCTTGAAGCGGGTCCTTGGTATTTGAAATTGAACCAAGAGCGCAATGGTGAAAAAACACCTTTAGCTAATATCAACGTCCGTAAAGCTATTGCACAAGCGATTGACAAAAAAGGTCTAGTCGATGTAGTACTTAATAACGGTTCAACAGAAATCAACGGTTTGATTCCAAAAGATTTCTACACAAGTGAAGATGGTGAAGATTTCCGTGAAGCAAGCGGAGATTACCTGTCTTACAACGTAGATGAAGCTAAAAAAGCTTGGGAAACAGCGAAAGAAGAATTGGGTACAGATGAAGTGACGGTTGAAATCCTTACTGGTGATACTACTACTTCTACTAATATGGTTGACTATTTCCAAGAACAATTGGAAACCAATCTTGATGGTCTTACAGTTAAGACTTTGAAAGTACCTTTCCAACAAAGATTGGAATTGGATACATCTGAAGACTACGATATTGAAGTCGCAGGCTGGAATCCAGACTATGTAGATCCTTATACCTTCCTAAGTATGTTTGAAACTGAGGGAGAAAATAACCACATGAACTACTCTAGCGAGGCATATGACACTGCAGTTGAGCGATCTGTGAATGAAAATGCACTTGATCCGGAAGCTCGTTGGAATGATGCACTAGAAGCAGAGAAAATATTGTTGGAAGACGCTGCGATTGCACCAATTTATCAGGATGGACGTTCATACTTGATCAGTCCTAAAGTTAAGAATGTTTATAAAAACCAGACTGGTTCACGCTGGGAATATAAATGGGCTTATGCTGATAATGCTGCCGCAGAAAATGCACAATAAGTTTACTGCTACATTTTATATGGGATGATGGTTGAAGGGAGTATAAACGATCACAGTTTATACTCTCTTTCCCATTTCAGGGTATTTTCATAAAAAAAATAAAATTCAATTAATTCAGGAGGGCATTATGGTTAGGTATATTGGACAACGGTTGATATACATGGTTATCACTCTATTTTTAATAGCTACAATCTCTTTCGTCTTAATGAAGTTCCTGCCAGGTACACCGCTATCTGCTGCAGATAAACTTAGTCCGGAACAGAGAGAAATAATCCTGGATAGTTATGGTTTGAACGATCCGATTCCTGTTCAATACGGTAAATATTTACTTGGTCTTGTGCAAGGGGATTTAGGGGTGTCTTTCCAACTTGATAACAGACCTGTAACTACCATCTTGGCTGAAGGTATTCCGGCCTCTGCTCAGCTCGGTATACAAGCCTTGCTGGTAGGTTCCATACTTGGTGTGGCTTTAGGATTATTATCCGCAATTTATCATAATGGTATTACGGATTATGCATCGACAGTTCTTGCCGTATTAGGTACATCGATTCCTTCTTTTATTTTTGCGGGGATTTTACAATATTTCATCGGTGTAAAGCTTGAACTATTACCGGTTGCCACTTGGAATGGTTTCGCCTATACCATTTTACCGACTATTGCGCTGGCGATATTCCCACTGGCCACTTGTGCGCGTTTTGTAAGAACAGAAATGATTGAAGTTTTGAACCAAGACTATATCACGACAGCTAGAGCGAAGGGCTTAGGGGGCACAGCCATCGTCTTCAAACATGGTATCAGAAATGCTTTGATTCCATTGGTTACAGTTCTAGGACCTTTGGCAGTCAGTCTGTTGACAGGTACTTTGGTTATCGAACAGATATTCTCAGTACCAGGAATAGGTCAGCAATTTGTTTCCTCTGTTAATACGAATGATTTCCCTATCATCATGGGTACTACACTATTTTTTGCAGTTGTATTCATCGTGATGATACTGATAATCGATATCTTGTATGGAATTATTGACCCTAGAATCAGAGTATCTGGAGGCAAATAACGCATGGAAAATAAAAAACGATATGACTCGAAACTATTTAAACCTGTAGATCGCTCCAGAGACCAAAGTGATAGTATCGTAAGAGAAAGTCGCACATTGATGCAAGACGCTTTTAGGAGCTTACGAAAGAATGTATTTGTCATGATTGCTGCGATTATCTTATTGTTCATCGTGCTGATGAGTATTTTTGCACCAATTGCTAGTGATTATTCTTCTCGTGAACAAGACTTGAATAGGTCGTTGCTATCACCTAGGGTCCCTGTTCTTGAAGATATTTCTTGGCTTGGACTTGATGGCATGGAGACCAAGCATTTCAATGGTAATAATGTAGAAACTGCAGAACGGAAAGCATATATGCAATATGATATTGATGACAGCAATGAAGAATTCATCAAAATCGATGTTGTAAATGAAGGAAACGGTAATCCCAATTCTGCTGAAATAAAAGCTACTTATGATAAGTATGCAGCCAAAGGTTATGAAGATACTTATTTTTACTTCGGGACAGACAGACTTGGACGTGATCTGTGGACCAGAACATGGGATGGAACAAGGATCTCCATTCTTATCGCAGTCATAGCAGCTGCAATCGATTTAGCGATAGGTGTACTTTATGGCGGTATTGCAGCATATTACGGCGGTAAAGTCGATAATATAATGATGCGTTTCCTTGAGATTGTCATGGGTATTCCTAACTTGGTAGTAGTAATCTTGATGATTTTGATTTTGGACCCAGGTCTATGGGCTATCATCATAGCGCTGACCATTACAGGTTGGACTAGTATGGCCAGGATTGTCCGGGGTGAGGTCTTGAAACTGAAAGGACAAGAATTCGTCTTGGCTTCCAGGACACTCGGTGCTCCCGATAGAAAAATAATACTAAGGCACTTGATTCCGAATGTGATGGGACTTATCATCGTCAACACTATGTTCTCCATCCCATCAGCCATATTTTTCGAATCATTCCTGAGTTTCATCGGTCTAGGTTTACCTTCACCAGCAGCATCACTGGGAACGTTGATAAACGACGGTTTTAAAGCTTTACAGACATCACCATATGTTCTTGTATTCCCAGCGATACTCATTTCTTTGATAATGATCGGATTCAACATTCTTGGTGATGGTATCCGGGATGCATTTGATCCAAGACTAAATAAAAAATGATGGCGGGTGAAAATATGGAGAGACTACTAGAAGTCAATGACTTACATGTTTCTTTTAAAACGTACAGCGGAGAAGTACAAGCGGTAAGAGGCGTGAACTTCCATTTGAATAAAGGCGAGACACTAGCAATCGTGGGTGAATCAGGGTCTGGTAAATCCGTCACTACAAAAGCGTTGATGGGTCTGCTTCCAAAGCCGCATGGCTTCATTAAGCAAGGATCCATTAAATTGGATAATAAAGATATTGGGAACATGAAAGAAAAAGAATTACAGAAAATTCGTGGGAAAGAGATGGCGATGATCTTCCAGGATCCAATGACTTCCCTCAACCCGACAATGAAAGTCGGTACGCAAATTATGGAAGGCCTGCTGAAGCATCAAAATTTAGGCAAAGAAGCAGCGAAGAAAAAAGCGATTGAACTGATGGACTTGGTTAAGATCCCAAATCCGGAAGCTCGTATGAAGCAATACCCGCACCAGTTCTCGGGTGGTATGCGCCAGCGTGTCGTCATCGCTATGGCACTTGCTTGTAATCCGCGTGTATTGATTGCGGATGAGCCGACTACAGCATTGGATGTAACCATCCAAGCCCAAATTTTGGAACTGATGAAAGATATCCAGAAAAAAGTCGATACTTCCATCATCTTCATCACACATGACCTTGGTGTAGTTGCCAACGTAGCGGACCGGGTTGCGGTAATGTATGCCGGTAAGATCGTCGAAATCGGTACAGTGGATGAAGTGTTCTATAATCCGAAGCACCCGTACACATGGGGTCTGCTCGGTTCCATGCCGACACTTGAGAGTGACGAAGAGGAACTGTTCGCGATACCAGGTACACCTCCTGATTTGATTGCACCTCCAAAAGGGGATGCCTTTGCAGCGCGAAATAAATTCGCACTGGAGATTGATTTTGTGGAACAGCCGCCGATGTTCAAGGTGACTGACACGCATTATGCAGCGACTTGGCTGCTGCATGAAGATGCTCCGAAAGTCGAACCGCCGGAATCAGTGAAGAAGCGGATTGAGTCAATGGACCATTCTGAGGAGGCGACACAAAAATGAATCAGGAAAAATTACTTGAAATCAAGAATTTGAAGCAGCATTTCAAACTTGGCAGAAATAACGTCGTCAAAGCGGTGGACGGACTGACGTTTGATATTTATAAAGGAGAGACATTCGGTCTTGTAGGTGAGTCTGGCTGTGGTAAATCCACAACCGGCCGCTCTATCATCCGTTTGTACAACTCCACAGATGGGGAAGTACTTTTCAAAGGTGAGAATGTACAAGGGAAGAAGAATAAAGCAGATTTGAAGAAGTTCAACCGCCAGATGCAAATGATCTTCCAAGATCCTTATTCTTCTTTGAATCCACGTATGACAGTCATGGATATCATTGCAGAAGGTATCGATATTCATGGCTTGGCGAAAAATGGCGAAGAGCGGAAAGCGAAAGTGTATGAACTGCTGGAAACTGTCGGCTTGAACAAAGAACATGCAAGCCGTTATCCGCATGAATTCTCAGGAGGTCAGCGCCAGCGTCTTGGTATCGCACGGGCGCTGGCTGTGGAACCAGAGTTCATCATTGCCGATGAACCAATTTCCGCACTTGATGTATCCATCCAGGCGCAGGTAGTGAACTTGATGAAGCAGCTTCAAAAAGAGAAAGGTCTCACATACTTATTCATCGCCCATGACCTTTCCATGGTGAAATACATCAGTGATCGAATCGGCGTTATGTACTTTGGTAAATTAGTTGAGCTTGCCGATGCGGATGAGTTATATAAAAATCCGATTCATCCGTACACACGCTCCCTGCTTTCTGCGATTCCGCTCCCTGATCCCATTTATGAGCGCAGCCGCAACCGTATCGTATATGATCCGAGTCAGCACGATACAAGTGAAGAGCCGGAATTCCGTGAAATCAGCCCACGCCACTGGGTGCTTTGTACATCAAAAGAATTCGAAGCATATAAAAAAGAACAGCAAGATAAAGTCACTAATTGATGATAAAACCGCAAGTTTCATACTTGCGGTTTTTTTGTGCATTCCCAGGTTTGCTTTAAGGGGATTAAGGTTAATAACCAACAGGGGATATTTAGACAATTTTTTGGTTATTTCGTCTTTAATCGGTTTCATCTTCCAAATATCTACCTTATAATGAAACTAACACCAAATAGGAGATTGATAGAATGGGAAAATTCAAAAAGACGATGTTGACAGCCGCTTTTACGGTCACTGCTTTGCTTCCGACAGCTGCATTTGCTGCTAATGAAGAAGAACAATTGGAAGGTAAGAAGCTGACAGCTCGCTCTTCGACAGTACAGACATATGAAGTGCCACAAGTCATGAAACGATTTACATACTCATCAAATCTTTCCTTTGAATACCCCGATGCTGTCAGAGGCATTTATGTAACAGGCCCAAGCGCAGGAGGGGAAAAATTCGACAGTTTGGTGAAGATGGTCGATGAGACAGATTTGAATGCAATGGTCATCGATATCAAGGATGATCATGGGAACATTACATACACACCTGATGAGAATTCTCCATATTACGACATAGCACAAGATTACATCGACGATCCGCAGGAAATGCTGAAAGTACTGGAAGAACATGAAATTTATCCGATTGCACGTATCGTTGTATTCAAAGATACATTGTTGGCCGAGAAGAAGCCAGAGCTTTCTTTCACGAATGCTGATGGAAGTGTCTGGAAGAACGGGCGCGGGGAGGCTTTTGTAAGCCCATTCCAGCATGAAGTATGGGAATACAATGTCGAATTGGCAAAGGAAGCCGCAATGATGGGCTTCCAGGAAGTGCAATTCGATTACGTGCGCTTCCCTGAGGGCTTTGAAACGAAAGATGATGAGCTGCAATATGATCTTGGTGAATACACAAAAGATGATACAGACAATGTACAAAAACGAGTCAATGCGGTTACGGATTTTGTTGCTTACGCCAAAGAGGAATTGGCAAATTACGATGTGCAGACCTCAGTTGATATATTCGGTTATGCAGCGACACTTGATGAAGCACCGGGAATCGGTCAAAACTTCTCCAAGATATCATCGAATGTAGATGTGATTTCATCCATGATCTATCCAAGTCACTGGACTTCTTATTTTGGACTGGATGTCCCGAATGACCATCCGTACGAGCTGACAGCAGAGTATGCAAAAGTAGAGAACGAAGTATTGGGCAAATTGGAAAATAAACCTGTGTCCAGGCCGTGGATCCAAGATTTCGAAGCACCATGGGTATCTTCCAAACAGTACGGCAAGCAAGAAGTGGAAGATCAGATTCGGGCGCTAAATGAGAATGGAATCGATGAATTTCTCATTTGGAATGCTGGTAACAGTTATACGGAAGGTGTGGATTTCACGCCTTGAAGCAAAACAGCTCCCTGATGGGTGCTGTTTTTGTTTAGGGCATTGCTCTTCGGGTATAACTAAGCTATCACCGTGCTGAAGGAGATTAATATGGATTGGTATGAGAAATTAAGCAGATATTTTCCGGTAGAGGAGATGAAGTCGAAAGAGCATATGCAAGTATTGCTTCAAGAAAAAGCAGATGTGTACTTTAAAGATGAAAGTGAAGACCATGTTCTCATGTATGCGGAATTCGACCATTTTCTTTTCATCGATTATTTATATGTAGCTGGTAAAACCAGAGGTAAAGGAATCGGCGGTAAGCTGATCGACAAGCTGAAACAAAAGGGAAAGCCCATCCTTTTGGAAGTGGAACCGCTACAATATGATGATACAGATTCCGAGAAGCGACTGCGCTTTTATGAAAGGCATGGGTTTCAGCATGCCCAAATGATTGGCTATAACCGCCGATCACTGGCGACGGATAAAGAAAATCCGATGGAAATCCTTTATTGGGCGCCAAATGGTGAGACAGAAGAGCAGATTTTCGAAGCCATGCGGGATATGTACGAACAAATCCATACTTACAAAGATGAGCAGCTATATGGGCAACCCTACCAGCTGGCGGATGAAGTGCTGACATTCTCATCAACCGCAGCGAAAGATAGCATTTTTGATAAAGCAAAACAAAAAGAAAAATAATTTATCAGATTAGGTTTTAAACATTGTGTACCGGGTAAACAGTAACCATAACGACGATACAAACGTATATTTGTGTAAAAACTGTGGTATCTTTCAGGAAGCCTTTCATTAACTTGACCGCTGTAGTATACTTGTACATAGAGAGATTACATTAAAATCATTTTAAATAAAATCTTTCCATGGGCAACGAAATAGAAACATATTCTGTATTGAGGAGTGAAGTTTAATGGTAACACTTTATACCTCACCAAGTTGTACATCTTGCCGCAAAGCTAAAGCTTGGTTAGAAGAGCACGATATTCCGTTCACAGAGAGGAACATCTTCTCCGAGACATTATCACTTGAAGAAATCAAGGAAATCCTGCGTATGACAGAGGATGGTACGGATGAGATCATCTCTACGCGCTCGAAGGTTTTCCAAAGCCTAAATATGAACTTAGATCAATTACCATTGAAGAAGTTATATAGCTTGATTCAAGAAAACCCTGGCCTTTTGCGACGTCCGATCATTCTTGATGAGAAACGTTTGCAGGTTGGTTATAATGAAGACGAAATTCGCCGCTTCTTGCCAAGAACTGTGCGTACTTTCCAGTTGCGCGAAGCACAGCGGATGGTCAACTAACTCTTAACAGATAAAGGGCGTGGATCCTACGGGATCCACGTCTTTTTTCTTATCAGCTCCTGAGATGACAAATTATCTGAAATGCGCTACAATGAACAGAATCCAGCTAAGGCATTCGCCTTTTTTCGGCATATGTAAGCCTTTCTGTTTTCCATACAGCAGGATTTATCATAAAATAGAGTCATACACAGAAATAGTTAGATTGAGGGTAAGGGAATACGGGAAGTGTAAAGGCAAGAGGGCGTTTTTCACCTGACACTTTACTGGAGGGAGAGAAAACCATGGAAATAGAAAGAATTAATGAAAATACAATCAAATTTTATATATCTTATATAGATATTGAAGATCGCGGCTTTGATAAAGAAGATATTTGGTATAACCGCGAAAGAAGTGAGCAATTATTTTGGCAGATGATGGATGAAGTCAATTATAAAGAAGACTTCAGTGTCGATGGTCCGCTATGGATTCAAGTGCAGGCCATGGATAAAGGACTGGAAATCGTCGTGACAAAAGCCCAGCTTTCCAAAGACGGCGAGAGCTTGGAACTGAATGTGGACGATAAAACGATCCAAACATCAGTGGAAGAAAAAGTTGATTCTGTCCTTGAAGACAAATTCGGCTCTCATGAGGAAGATGGTGAAGAGTCTGAGGAAGAATTATCTTTCGTCATCCAATTCCGCGACTTTGAAGATGTGATTCAGCTTAGCCATTACTTTGAGGAAACGTATGGCATCGAGAACAGACTATACCATTATAAAGAGAAGTATATGCTTTATGTGGAATTCGATGACACTGTACTCGGGGATGATGAGCAAGAAGACATTCTAAGTCAATTGCTCGAATTCGGCTATGATTCCCAGACAACGATTTACCGATTGGAAGAGTACGGCAAGGTGATCTTCGCTGATGATGCACTTACACAAGTGAAGCAATACTTCCCTCTCAAATAGACATTCGCTTTTAGAATGTCTATTTTTTTTGTGCTAAAATGCTTTTTTTCGGCCATTTTTCAGTTGTATAGGTTTATTGGTATATACTGAAGCCACGGAGGTGAAAGATATGCTGCAAGCCCAATTGGAAGATGGCGGGCTGGTGCTGCTCGCTTTATATCGGCCAGAGCAGATTCGTGAATTAAGGAAGCAGCGTTTTCTCTGCCCTGCCTGTAAAAAGCCTGTAATCATTCGAGCGGGTAAGAAAGTGGTTCCTCATTTTGCTCATGATAAGGTCGATGCATGTGATCTGCACCACGGAGGTGAAAGTCTTTATCATATGCAAGGGAAGTTACAACTTTTTCACTGGTTCAAAAAACAAGGCTACAGCGTCAAATTGGAAGAACGCGTCGAGAAAATTGACAGGCGTCCGGATTTACTTGTATACACAAAGAGCGGAAGGATGCTGGCAATTGAATATCAATGTGCTGCCATCTCAGATGAAGAATTGCTCAGTCGCAATGAAGCTTATGCGCACAATGGCATAACACCCATTTGGATACTCGGCGGCAATCGCATGAAGCGTACATCCACTTATATGTTCGATCTGCCGAAAAGGGAACAGCGCTTTTTGATGCGATACAAGCAGGACATGCCGCTGCAGCTGCTGTACTATTGCGCTGATAACGAGAGCTTTTGCAATGTCCAGCATATCTTGCTGACAGGAAAGAAACAGACGATCGGCCAGTTTTATTTCCGCAACCTTCATCAACTACATTTCCCCGATTTATTTAAAACGCTTCCCATCAACCTTCAGCAAATCATGCAAACTTGGCAAGACTTCCAAACGAGGATAGTGGCCAAACCGCTCACGCATGCTCCAAGTATTGTGAAACGGTGGGTAATGAATTTATATAACAAAGGGCTGCTGCTTCAAGATATCCCGGCAAATATATTGCAGCCAGTGGACACGCAATATCGTCTGTCTGTTCCCCCATATATTTGGCAGACGGACTTGTGGCTTGAGCAGCTGCATCATCTTCCTCTGAAAGAAGAAGTATCGCTTGAGCGATTGATTTCGATCACAGGAAGATGGGAAATAACAAGTAAGCCGTTTGCCATCTCAGTCGAAACCCATCCAGCAGAATCGTATATGAAGCGGCTGTGCCGGGCAGGCTGGTTTGAACCAGTCGGATCCGATATGTTCAAAAAGAAAAGGAAATCTCCGTTTGAAGGGGCAGTATAATCGTTTTCTTCGCATGATTATACTGCTTTTATATATAATATAAGAGAGAAAATGCTTGTGACTGAAGGATTTTCCCTGCAAAAATACGAAATAGTCTATAGTACAGAAAAGGTAAGCAGCAATGGAGGAGGATGTTCGTGTCAAAATCAGCTAAATCTTTACCAAAACGAAGTGAAGTACCAGCAGAAAAAACATGGAAGCTGGAGGATATATTTGCGACTGATGAAGCATGGGAAGAAGAGCGCAAAGCATTAGCGGAGGATGGTAATCAAATTTCTGCCTTCCAAGGCAAACTGGGCGAGTCAGCAGATACTTTATATAAGATGTTCAAACTTCAGGATGAGCTTTCGGAGCGTATCGGTAAGCTTTATACATACGCGCACATGCGGTATGACCAGGATACGACAAATGGACATTATCAGGCGCTGCAATCGAAGGCTGAATTGGTGATTACAGATATTTCTAGTAAGATGAGCTATATTGTGCCGGAATTGCTTGCAATCGATGAGAATCGCATTCAAGCGTTTCTCAAGGAAAATGAAGCACTCAGATTGTACGAGCATACATTGAATGAAATCAGCCGTCAGCGGGCGCATGTGCTGTCTGAGAAAGAAGAGACACTGCTTGCCCAGGCATCCGAAGTGACTGATAATGGTTCCGCTACTTTCGGCATGCTCAACAATGCCGATTTGACATTCCCTAGCATCAAGAATGAAGATGGGGAAGAAGTGGACGTGACGCACGGCCGCTATGTCACATTCCTGGAATCCAAAGATCAGCGAGTGCGCCGGGATGCATTCAAATCCATGTATGATACTTTCGGCCAGTTCCGGAATACTTTCGCTTCAACGCTTTCCGGTACGGTGAAGAAGAATAACTTTTATGCCAAAGTAAGAAATTATGAGTCTGCCCGCCAGTCTGCCCTGGATAATAATAAAATCCCGGAGCAGGTTTACGATAACTTGGTAGAAGCCGTCAATGAGCGTCTTCCATTGCTTCATCGTTACGTGGAACTGCGCAAAAAAGTCCTCGGCATCGATGATTTGCATATGTATGATCTCTATACACCGCTTGTCAAAGATGTTGATATGAAAGTATCATATGATGAGGCGAAAGAGCTTGTCCTAAAAGGTCTGAAACCACTAGGTGAGGATTATCAAAGCATCCTGAAGGAAGGATTCGAAAACCGCTGGGTCGATGTGGAAGAGAATAAAGGGAAACGCAGCGGTGCCTATTCTTCCGGTGCTTATGGAACGAATCCGTATATCTTGATGAACTGGCAGGATAACGTCAATAATTTATTCACATTGGCACATGAGTTCGGCCATTCCGTGCACAGCTATTATACGCGGAACAACCAGCCGTATCGTTACGGCAACTATTCCATATTCGTAGCAGAGGTTGCTTCTACTTGCAATGAAGCTTTGCTGAATGAATATATGATCAACAATGTGGACGATGAGCAGGAGAAGCTATACTTGCTGAATCACTTCCTGGAAGGGTTCCGCGGTACCGTTTTCCGCCAGACGATGTTTGCTGAATTCGAGCATATGATCCACAAGCATCAGCAAGATGGAGAAGTGCTGACTGCAGAGAAACTGACGTCGATGTATTATGATCTGAATAAGAAATACTTTGGCGAAGGATTGACGATCGATGAAGAAATCGGTTTGGAGTGGGCGCGCATCCCGCATTTCTATTACAATTATTATGTGTATCAATATGCGACAGGTTACGCGGCTGCCACGGCATTATCCGCTAAAGTCCTGGAGGAAGGACAGCCAGCTGTTGACAAATACATCGGCTTCCTGAAGGCCGGAAGCAGCGATTATCCAATCGAAGTACTGAAATCTGCAGGAGTGGATATGACTGACAAACAGACAATCCTGTCTGCACTGGATGTGTTCGAAGCAAAATTGGATGAAATGGAAAAGCTATTGCAGAAATAAAAAGAGAACCGGCGCTAACGCGTCGGTTTTTTCGTGCCTTTATATGTTCTTTTACGTGTAAAGAAATAGCAAGCGGCGAATAAGGACAAAAACAATAAAGGTAATGTAATCACCATGGAAACAAGCTGAAGCATACCGAGAATATTTAAAATCAAAGCAAGTAAGACCCATGTAATCAATAAGATCCCGATTCCTTTCATCGTAACACCTCCGGCTACCACCACTTTATGCAGAGGCTGAAACAACTAGACTAAATGAGCTTGTGACTTTTTTGTGAAATAATGCACATAACAGTTGCTATTACATAATATATTTGGTACATTATATTTGTGAGAAACATCACAAACAAGTCCCCTTTGTTTGGATTATTGTTCTCCCATCCCCTCAGTAGAAGTTATACATGCAAAAAGGTCTGCCGAAAGGCAGGCCTTTTTGTTATGCTTTGAACTTTTGAAGGAAGGAATGAATAGAAGCGGTGAAGCTGTCCAAATCCTCGAAATGGATGGAATGTCCACATTTTTCAAATTGTTGTGCTTGTGCTTCAGGGCGCAACTGTTTCATCTCTTCCCATACGGCCTCTGACAAGATAGGGGAGTGTGATCCGCGCATGAGCAGCGTTGGACAAGATACCTTCTTGAACGCGTCTGTATAATCGCCATTCAAGTAGTCCTGGGATGCTTTTATCCCATTGGTATCAAAGCATAGCTGCCAGCCATCGTCTGCTTCATAGGCGCTCTCTGTGTAGTACAGGAAGTGGTTTTCATTTTGTGCTTGGTCGATGCTGTTTGAAAGTGCAGCTAAAGTATCCGCAGGCTGCTGGAATTTGTAAGCATAATTAAGTTCACCAGAAACCTTATGACCCATATCTTCTACGATCAAGCCATCTACACGCTCTGGATGTTCGGCTGCATATTGATAAGCTGTGACGCCGGACAGGGAATGGCCAAGCAGGACAAGCCGTGCTGTTTCCCCGATGTCATCGAGCAGTGCTTCCAAATCCTCTAGATAGGAATTGCGGTCATAGTCGGTCACATCCGCACCATGATCGCTTTTGCCGTGCCCCCTTAGATCTGGGGCGATGATTCGCCAGTCCTCGGTTTTTTTCATAAAAGGCTTATAAAGTGTACTGCGTGCAAATAAACCATGCATCAGCACCAGAACATGATCGGATTGGACACCATTATCCAAGTAAGCCAATTGCAAACCATTCGATTGGAAGTATTTCTGTATCATCTGTCTTGACCTCCTTTATGCATCGTCATCATATTCCCGGAATCGGACAATGAAAAACAGCCGCACAAGGCTGTGCGGCTGTTTGGGATGAGTGCTTAAATATCATTCGGCTTTTGATGTAATATTATATCTCCAAAACGTATCATGCTTGATAGGGATGCGTTCCACCATCTGTTTCAATTGCAGTTTCTTCATTTCCTTTTCCGTCTGTGCGTTTGTCCAGTCATAAATCAAGGAGATTTCCCTGCTTGCAACAAATTTATAGCTGGAAAGAAACTCCTCTACAGGCGGCTTTTCAGCTGGCTGCGGATCTCTTTGCAACATTTGGTGCAGGACATTGACATAGACGTCGTAGTTGTACAACCCGGAAATCTTGATGCCGGAGTCTTCCTCTGACTCATTGAAGAATACCATGGAAGGCGATTCATCGATTTCCAATTCCTTCGCGAGTTTCACATCGCATTGGAACGCTTTTTTAGCTGAAGCGGAGTACATATCCTCGCGGAACTCCTCCAAATCAAGATTAGCGATTTTGGCACATTCAAGCAGTATCTCATCCGCTGTTATATCTTGTTTGTTCAAGAACAATGCTTCCTGGATGGTGCGGAGGAAGCGCGTACCAGCTTTGCGGCCTTGCAGTTCTGCAGCTTTGACAGCAAGGGATGTACGCCACGGGAAGGAGACGGCATTGTTCAATAAAAGATTATCAGGCTGCAGGACAGCTTTCGGATAAGTGCATTCGCTGCGTTCCCGCCCGAGGGGTTGATAATCTCCCGTCAAGATCGGACGCAAAGTGAAATATTGTCCATATTCCATGGAAAGTTTTTTGAGAAAAGGCTCGAGTGACCAGCAGTCCTCGCAAAGCGGATCGATAAAAACGTAGATCTCCAATGGTTTATTGGAGGCAGGAAACAGCCCGCAAAATCCGCCACAGTCATCCTCAAGCTTTTGCTGTTTTGAATTAGAAGATTCCCAGCTCATATCGATTCTCCTTTCTCTTTGTCTGGTGTATTCATCATATGATGTGCGGTCAGCGCAAGTCGTTCAAATATTATGCTATTATACGGTTCCTCTATGCCAGTTTCCTCGAGGGAAGCTGCCATGCAGGAAAGCCATGCATCCTTGCGCGTTGGTGTGATTTCGAAAGGTAAGTGCCGGTATCTTAGCTTCGGGTGACCGTGCTCTTCTGTATAAAGCGGCGGGCCACCGAAGAATTGTGTCAGGAACTGTTGTTGTTTGCGGCGGGTTTCCGTGAGATCATCCGGGAAAATCGGCTTCAAATCAGGATGCACTGCGACACGCCGGTAGAAATTATCCACCAGTCGTTTCAGTGTTGCTTGCCCGCCGATACCATCATACAATGTTTCAGCTTGATTCATGATTCTTCCTTTCTTCGTGCAAAGAGCAATCAACATAACATCTTCCCCCATTGGGAGTTGACTGTAATTTATTTTATCAGCCACTTGCTTGGTTGGGCAACTTATCTGTTTTGAAGGCTGTCATAGAAGCGCTGGATTTTGTTTGGCGTTTCCCTTTTTCCTATCCCATGCTCGGATAAAACTGATTGGAAAACATGCTCTCCATGCGCATAGCTGTGCGCCTCAAGCTCTAATTCATAATCCGTCGTGCTTCCGTACGTGCTTTTATCGAGGACGACTGTCGTCTCTAGATAACGTCGCTCCCGGCGTACTGTCTCCAATGCACCACCGTAAACCAATTCGGCTGCCGATATACCGAGCTCCTGCAGCTGTTTGCTGATTTCGGGTCCAAGCGTTATCTTACCTTGCAGCCAAGCTTTTGCTTGCTGCTCTGTCAACTCATCATGTGTCTCCAATAGACCGTCAGCATGCGGCTGTTTTAAAGTGGATTGAAACTTTCCGTTTTTTTCACGAATCCTGAGGGCGGATCCCAGTTGTTTCAGCTGAAAATCCTTCGTTTCGAAGTAGTGGTTCACTTGCTGGATGACTGGTGTATTTTCCATGTCCAAAGATTTATATAATTGATTGAATTCCGCTTCCGTCAGCAGATTCTTGAATTCAATTTCGATTTCTTGCGGCATATTGATACCCCCTGTGCGTACAACTGTGTTTTCGATTGTTATGCCTAGCTGCTTTTATGATACACTGAAAGCAGATAGAATGCATCTGGAACAACTAGACGCTGCTGGGAAGAAAAGGGGCAATGTAGAGTATGAACTGGGAAGTGTTTTTAGCACCATATGGTCAAGTAGTAGAAGAATTGAAAGTAAAATTGAAGGGAATGCGCTCGCAATTCGAAAACGAGTCGCGCCATTCTCCCATCGAATTCATCACTGGCCGGGTCAAGCCGGTACGAAGCATCCTTCAAAAAGCAGCAAATAAGCAGGTTACAGTAAGTGCGCTGCATCAGGAAATCCAGGATATTGCCGGTCTGCGCATCGTGACACAATTTGTTGATGACATCTACACAGTGGCAGGCATGCTGAAAGCCCGCAATGACTTCGAAATTGTCAATGAGATTGACTATATCGTCGAAACGAAGGAAAGCGGCTATCGGTCTTATCACATGATCATTGAATATCCAGTCGAGACGATTCATGGAGAAAAGAAAGTACTTGCCGAGATTCAGATTCGGACACTTGCCATGAATTTTTGGGCTACAAATGAGCATTCCCTCAATTATAAATACGATGGTCAAATACCGGCCGAATTGAAAACAAGATTGAAAACGGCAGCTGAAGCTGCATTCCGGCTGGATGAAGAGATGTCCAAAATCCGGGATGAAGTGCAGGAAGCACAGCGGATCTATCATGATCAGCAGCAAATCAAAAAGCATAAATAGGGGTGTAAGCAGGGATGAAGTATACGGTTCTTTCACGGGGAGATGAGAAGTCTGATCGTATCAAGGAAACGATTATCGAACATCTGGCTCATTTCAATTTCGAATATGATGAAAAGGAGCCGGATCTCGCAATATCCGTCGGCGGAGACGGGACGTTCCTCCAGAATTTCCATACATATGTCCATAGGCTCGATAGTACGGCATTTATCGGTATGCATACGGGCCATTTAGGATTTTATGCAGATTGGGTACCGGAAGAATTGGAAAAACTGCTGCTGCAGATTGCCAATAAACCATACCATATCGTAGAGTATCCGCTGCTGGATATTTCCATCACTCATAAAGACGGCAGGGTGGATGAGCATCTTGCATTGAATGAATGTTCCGTCAAGACGCCGGATGGTTCCGTTGTCCTGGATGTGTCCATCAAAGGCGAACATTTTGAAACGTTCCGGGGTGATGGTCTTGTCATTTCGACACCTTCAGGGAGTACGGCTTATAACAAGGCCTTGAATGGAGCCATCATTCATCCATCATTGGCATCGATCCAAGTCACGGAGCTTGCTTCCATCAATAATCGCGTATTCCGGACGATCGGCTCTCCGCTCATTTTGCCGAGCCATCATCCATGCACGCTCCGTCCGACATTGGATAAGAGTTTTTTGATTGCCATTGATCATATGACGGAAAATCACTCGGATATCGAGTCGATTACATGTTCTGTAGCAAAGCAGCGTGTCCGTTTTGCTCGCTTCCGTCCTTTCCCATTCTGGAAACGGGTGCATGACTCATTCATTGCAGATAAGAGGTAAAAAACATGAAATTAAGCTGGACCTTGCCAGAGGATATCACAATCAAGGATTTCCTGAAGATGCAAGGCGTTTCAAGAAGACTATTCAAGACACTCAAAGAGGAGCCGCAGCTGGTCACACTCAACCAGCAGACGGCGCCTCTTTGGCTTATCGGCAAGACTGGTGATTGCCTGGAAGTGGAGCTGCCGGAAGAAGAAGCAGGTACCTACATGCTGGCAGAGAAGCTTGCTTTGCAAATCGTTTACGAAGACGAGCATGTGCTAGTACTGGATAAGCAGCCAGGAGTGGCGGTGATACCGTCCATGAACCAGCCATCAGGCACAATTGCGAACGGATTGCTTTGGCATTACCGCGAACAGAATCTCCCTTATACAGTCCATATACTGACTAGATTGGATCGTGATACATCGGGACTGATGCTTGTGGCGAAACATCGCTATGCGCATACATTGCTGGCAGCAGACCAAAAACAAGGGAAGATTCAGCGGTCTTATGCGGCACTTGCGGAAGGCTGCCTGACAGAAGCTTCCGGTACGATCTGTCTGCCGATCGGGCGGAAAGAAGGCTCGATCATCGAACGGGAAGTGAGGACGGATGGACAAAAGGCAGTCACCTATTTCCGCAAGCAGATGACTTTCACCCATCATACATTGCTGGAGTTGAAGCTGGCGACAGGCAGGACGCATCAGATCCGTGTGCATATGGCATTTCTTGGCCACCCGCTGGCAGGGGATACGCTATATGGCGGGAAGAGGGATGCAATCAACAGACAAGCCCTGCATTCCCAGCAGCTGCGTTTCATCCATCCATTCACAAAACGTGTGCTCACTTTTCATTCACCGGTCCCAGCTGATTTCTTAATCGAATGAACGGAATTTTTCTTCGACATAAGGCTGCTGGGACGGAACACTGTGAAGACTCCTTTCAGGAAAGCGGCAGGCAGTCAGTTTATTGCCGAATACGCAGCCTGTATCAATATTGATTGTATGGTGGATGATACGGGCGTTCAAGACGGGCGTATGACCATAGATGATCCAATCATCGCCATGATAGTGCTTGGCCCAGTCCAGTCTCACCGGACGGCCCAGTTCATCCATTTCCCCTGTTGTATCTCCATACAGCACGAAGCTTTTCACTTTATTGCCTTGCTTACCGATCAAGGACTCCTTGATGCCGGCATGTGCAGCCACTGCTCCGAGTTCTGGTATCTGCTTATAAAGCGGAGCTTTTTTGTAAAGCTGCATGAACATATTTGAAACCTTACGGCGTAGGTTCGGCTCACTATGCTGCAGTTCGGCTACAGTCGTTTCCAATCCATGTGTTATTTGCACGTTATTCCCGAGCAGATATCGATACAGCTTATCACAGTGATTGCCAGGCACATAAAAACCGAGCTCCTTTTCAACAAGCTGATAAACGAGTTTTATCACACCGAGTGAATCAGGACCGCGATCAGTCAAATCACCGATGAAAAATGGTCGCCGGCTTTCTGGATGCACTGGCAACCCATCTTTCATTGTATAGCCAAGTTCTGCAAAAAGCTCCAAAAGCTCTGGTAGACACCCGTGAACATCTCCAATGAAATCCAACTTCATACGTATCACTCCTATATATAAAAAGGGAAAGCTTATAGTAGCTTTCCCTTTTCTTATGATGCTTATCGCTGTGATTCGAACATGAACGTGCGTGTCCTGGAATGGATATTGAGCACGATACCAATCGCAATCATATATGCAAGTGTGGAACTCCCTCCATAGCTGAGGAAGGGCAGCGGAAGTCCGGTGATCGGGACGAGTCCCACGGACATCCCGATATTTTGGAATATCTGATAAGTGAACATCCCGATGAAACCGGCTGCCAAGTAACTGCCGAACGGTTCATTGCTTTCCAGTCCTACTTGTATCATCCTGTAAATCAAGATGAAGAATAAGAACAGGACAATCGCCGATCCGATGAATCCGAATTGTTCAGCGATCGCTGAGAAAATATAATCTGTATGCCGTTCCGGAATGGAGACTTGGAAATTGGAAGCCCCTTTTCCGAATAAGATCCCCGAACCGATGGCCATCAGTCCCAATCGGTACTGATAACTGGAATCCGGATATTTTTCCGGATAAAGCCAGCCGAGGAAACGGCTTTCAACGTGCTTGAATATCGTTTCCTGCAAGAAGGAACCAACCTGGTTCGGGAAAATATATGCCAAGATCCCGACAAATAAAGAAATGCCAAGGATAATTCCTAATATTGTCAGCAACAGGCGCCAACTGATACCGGATACTAAAATCGTAGCGCCGAGAATGGAGGATAATACAAGGAAACCGCCAAGGTCGGGCTGTACAGCAATCAGACCCATTGGTGGCAGAGCCACCGCCAACAGCTTACCAAGCAGGAACAAATCCGTTTTATTCGTTCGAACGGTATTCTTTTCATTATGTGACATGATGACATGCGCCAATGCGATGACAACGAAAACTTTCACAAATTCAGCAGGCTGCATCGAACCGATACCCGGCAGGATGAACCAGCTGGTCGCCCCGTTCGCTTCATTTATGATTGCCGATGGGAATTTGAAGAATAGCATCAAAAGCATGACGATTCCAATACCATAAAAAATCCAGACTAGCTGCCGGAGCCTGTCATAATCAAGCAGCATCATGACAGTGATGACGACTCCGCCCACAATGTACCACATAATCTGACGAGGCATATATTGGGTCTGGGCTGCAATACCGGATAGTGTCGGCTGCAGTTCGTGTAAAGTGAATGCAGAGACGATACCCAGCAGGATCAAAACTAATATAATTGTTAGATCTAACCGAAATTTGTTAGAATTCATACACAAAACCTTTCTTTCGTTCCTTCCGCATCTCTAGCAGCTATTAAAAGCGATTAGATTTTGCAAATGAGTGGAATATAATCTTGTTCCAGTTTACAACAAAATGACGGATAAATTAAGTGAACTCTATTAAAGTTTCTTAAACCTTTTATAGAGTACCCCTTTTTCCGTTGACAAAAGGCAAGATGTTAACTATTATTAAATGTTATTTGCGAGCGAGGAGGAAGCCCATATGGATCATTTGGAAAACCAAGAAATTTTACTATACCAAAATAAAATCAGAGAAGCACTAGCTAACCAGCAAATCGATAAATTTCGTGCGGAATACCTAGAATTGCACCCATATGATCAAGCTGCTGTATTCGAGGAACAGCCCGACGAAATTCGGAAACAGATTTATTCCTATCTTTCACCTGACGAGACAGCGGAAATCATGGAAAACGTGAACTGGGAAAATGCGGATGTTTATTTCACGGAAATGTACTCCCGTTATGCAGCGCAAGTATTGGCGGAAATGTCTGCCGATGATGCCGTCGATATATTGAAGGAAATGGATAAAAACAAGGTTGCGAGTTTTATCACAATCATGGATAAAGAGGCAGCCGACGAAATAAAGCACCTGCTTCATTATGAAGATAAAACAGCCGGCAGTATCATGACGACGGAATTCGTCAGTGTCAGTGCTGCTGATACGGTACGCGAAGCGATGCTTCATCTGCGGGCGGAAGCACCGGATGCGGAAACGATCTATTACACGTATGTCGTGGACCAGGATAAAAAGCTGGTCGGTGTCATTTCTTTGCGTAATTTGATCATTGCCGAAAAGGATTGGCTCATTTCCGAGGTGATGAGCGACAGGATCGTCAGTGTCGCCGTGGGGGATGATCAGGAACATGTGGCGCAAATGATGCGGGATTATGATTTCCTGGCACTGCCGGTGGTGGATTTCCAAAACCACATTCTTGGGATCATCACAGTCGATGATATACTTGACGTCATGGAAGAAGAAGCGGATGAGGATTACAGCCGTTTAGCCGGTGTCAGCGATACGGAAAGAGGCGAGGACAGTGCTTTTGTTTCCGCTCGCAAGCGACTGCCATGGCTTATCGTATTACTCTTTTTGGGTATGATCACCGCCAGCATGATCAGCCGATTTGAAAATACGCTCAGCCAAGTGGCCATACTGGCAAGCTTCATCCCGCTTATCGGAGGGATGGGTGGTAATACAGGTACACAAGCGCTGGCTGTTGCAGTCCGAGGCATGGCGACAGGTGATGTTGCCAAGCGCGGTAAAATGCGGATGGTCCTGCGGGAAGGCCTGACTGGAATCATGACTGGTCTCAGCTGCGGGATAGTCATCACCTTGGTCGTGACAATCTGGCAAAAAGACTTTTTCTTAGGACTTCTTGTCGGCTTATCCATTTTGGCCACCTTGATCATTGCGACACTTGCCGGAGCAATCATCCCGCTCCTCATGCATAAGCTGAACATCGACCCAGCCATAGCTTCTGGACCGTTCATCACGACGATCAATGATATCATTTCGATTTTAATCTACTTTGGACTTGCAACTGCTTTTATGGGACTGCTGACATAATCGGAGATTGCAATTACGAATAGGAATCAAGACTGTCTACGGGCAGTCTTTTTTCTTTTGCTTCTGGGCACCATCATCCGGCTGATGCATATACTGAGTAAGAAACTTAATGCAGAGGAGGATATGGCATGTCCAAAGAAAAGGTACGAAGCCAGCAGCCGCTGCTGTTCATCGCCCAGCCCGAGCTCGAACTGCCAAAGGCAGAAATGCAACAAGCATACCGTACGACCAAGGGGAAAAAGAAAGAAGTAAAACCAGCAGAAGCGGAAGGAAAGCAACAAGGAGAAATACAGGAAGGTGTTAAGCTTCATGATGAAAAACAAGCGGGAAAGGAAAATTCATCCAATAAAAAAATGAATTTCAAAGACTTAACAACAACTGAGAAAGTGGATTACTTTTTAAATCTTCCAACACAGCTTCCTCGCATGAAATGTGAACTCATCACAAAAGACGGCAGTTTGATTGGCATCATTTCCGGCGCAGCTGATGATATCATCCAATTCAAATCCATTCGACGTCCATTTAAACGAGAAGTGAAGCTGGAAGATATCCAGGATATCAAATTACTAGGTTTTTAAGAAAAAAGTTCAATCTTGGATTCAAGATTGAACTTTTCCTTTTTTAGCCTTCGTCGCCAAATCTGCCGCTTGTGAAAGCAGAGATTGCTGGCAATGTAGTGATGTGTGCAAAACGGTTCAAATCAACCGTGAAGCAGATGCCTGTAGCAGTCAGGCCAGTGACGATTTGATCGTCAACGCCTGCTGGAATCAGGGTGATGTCAGCTGGGCTGCGAAGCAATTCCAATACGGCAGCATTGTCATCATAAACTGTTTTCACGCGGAAGTAGTAGCTTGCAGCTACCGGGCCAAGTGTTCCTGGAGTTGCTCCTGGTGCTACACCATATCCGCGGAAAATTCCGCCTAGGTCGTTATACAAGCAGATAGGTACTGTATCGAAACCGGTTGATCCCCCGAAGTTGCCTAGAAGATCATTGATGGATTGTTCTGCACTTGTTGCACAGCATTCGCTATGGATATCTCTTTGCGCATTGGCGATTTCCCTGATGATATCCACGACGACTGAGGATCGTTCTGGCGTTGCGTTGCTCATGATTTAACCCCTCTCGAAATGATAAAGTAATGACGTTTCGTCTTTAATAAGATATGAGGAGCGCCTTGTTGTGTGTGGGCATTTTACTGTATTATGCAAGAAGTTGACTGGAATATTATTGTAAGTTAAAAAATGACTGAATGGGCGTACATAGCACACCTTAACCAAGCAGGTGACATAAACTATCAAGACCATGAGTCCAAGAAAAGGGAGTGAATGAAATGTCTGAAGAGAAAAAAATCATCCATGTCAAGAATCTCATCATCAAAGCTGATAAAGTGATTCTGGATACTGACGATATAGAAAAAGATAAAGATGACCATAAACATGATCACGATCATGACCATGATAAAAAGCATGATGATAACGATCCGATTTTTGGTTTCCGCAGAAAAAAAGATGACGATGGCCATAAGCATGACGAAAAACATGACCATGAAGACAAAAAAGACGAAGACGATAAAGACAAAAGACGCCGGAACTTCTGGTTTTGATCAAAGCAGCCTTGGGGCTGCTTTTTTTGGTTAGAAGAGGATAAAAGTGGGGAAGAAGAGAATAAAAAGATAAAGGAGGCGTCGTTATGAGCTGGACTGTACCAGTACCCGCATATCAATACATGGATTATCAAAACAGGACAATCGGATTGAACAAGCAAAATAGATATACGATCGAGAGGACAAATTCGATCATGCTGGAAAGACGCCCTGATACATTTGAACAGCGCGTCCAGGATCGACTAGATTATCAAGCATCGATGCAGGCTTCTGAAAGAAAACAAGAAAAAACCAAACAGACGCCCTTGGACAAGCAGACATATAGTCTTTTGACCGGGAAAGGGCGGCATATAGATACAGTTTGTTAAGTTTTCAATGGTAAGCTCTGGTGAATAGGCCGTTGTCAGGTGTCCATTCTGCATATGCCACATCCGACGCAGAATCAAAGCCTTGTTTTGTGATTTCCTGCTTCAGCCATTCCACCGTTTTGCCGCCATTGATAACGTTATCTTCAATGATTTCCCCATCAAGGATAAAGGATACAGGAAGCGGATTAGCTTGATCCTTCAATTCCAAATCACTGCGTGTCGGTGTTTGATAAGCACTTTTCTTTAACACGCTCAGACTGCCGTCTGCTTCGATGATGGCATAATCGACTTCGGCAAGTGAAAACACATTATTGGAACGAAGCTGATGCATCAGCTGATTGAAATCCATCTTATTGACTTTCATATCTTTGTATTGAATTTCTCCGCGCGAGATGATGACAGATGGTTTTCCTTCAAAAAATCCCCGCGTCCGCTTGAAACGCTGCGTGATCTTTTCAATGACCAGCATCAGGATGCCCCATGTGATAATGGCCACAGCAATTTCAGGTATCCCGGCCTCCGGATCGAACAAAGCATTCCCGAATAGTTCGCCGGCTGCAATCGCGGCGATGAAATCAAATGGTGTGATTTGATTCATTTGTGTTTTTCCAAGGATTTTCGTCAATAAGAAAAGACCGATAAAACCGAATATCACTTCCACAATTATTTCAACATATCCGTTCACGTACGACCACACCCCTTCTAAAAGAAGCATGCCCAAAGACAGATGAGCTATGCAAAAAAAAAGACTCCCCAAAGAAGAGAGTCTCATAACTGCTTTGTCATTGTTTTATGCGGGATGCCAGCATCCATGAATTCTTCAGACACGGTTGTATATCCTAATCGTTCATAGAAGGGAAGCGCCTGGATCTGTGCATTGAGCTTTGCTTTTTTCATGCCGCGTTTTTTCGCTTCTTCTTCCATAGTCCACATCAGGTCATTGCCGTAACGCTTACCACGGAAGTCTTTCAATATGCAAATCCGTTCAAGCTTCGCATAGCCATCGACGAATCGCATGCGGCCAGCTGCACCGGGAATGCCATCTTCGTAACCGACAAAGTGGATGCTTTCGTTCTCCAATTCATCTATTTCAAGATCGGCCGGCACTTTTTGTTCTTCAACGAATACTAATGTTCTTACTTGAAATGCGTCCTGCTGCTGGATGCTGTTTTCTGCTACGATGATTTCCATATTCATTCCTCACCTAATGTAAAAGTTTCTTTCACGATCCACTTCTCGTCTGCTTGCTGCTCCAGCAAGTGAAATTGAGTAGCTTGTTCCTCATATTGAAATTGCTTAAGCTTCAGCGTGCCATACAAATCAGCATATTCGCCATTCGAAATGTCTTGGGCAATCGTGATATGGGGGATGAAAGCATACGCTTTTTCACTTTCAAATAACCCATGGTACAGCTTCTCATGCAATGTTTTCAGTTCTTCGGAAGCTGTCACTTTCAAATAAAGCGTATTATGTGCAGGTGCGAACGTACTTACTTTCTCTATCTTATAGGAGAAAGGAGCCGTTTCGCGTGCGATTCGCTTCAATTCACTCACCGCATCGATCAAATCATTTTCATTCAATGTAAAAGGCTGTCTCACTTTCATATGCGGTTTGATGAGAGCATAAGCGGAGTCAAACCGTTTGCGGTACGAATTGGCTTCTTGCTGCACGTGCTCGGATGGGAAGATTGCTACCGTGTAGTTCATCTCAATACCTCCAATTATGAAAGAATAATGCGCATCGTCTGCATTTGTTCCTTATTATACCAAAGATGATACCTGCTGTATGCGAAAGAAGGTTCAGCCAAACACATCTGTCAGTACTTGCTTCATGTCACGCTGCCAGTACTTCCAAGTATGATCAGCACCTTCTAATTCCCGGTAAGTATAGTCGATATTCTTGGATTTGAAATATTCCTGCAGGTCCCGATTCGGTTCGACGAAGTCCATTTCCTTATCAAAGGATGTAGGGACAAGTGTTTCAGCCGTACCGATAGTGTGATAAATCGACAAGCTATCCAGCTGCTTTGCATTCTTGACTTCCCTCAGGACAGCATCATCCACCAGCGGGGATTGCATCACAACGCCTCCGAACGTATGCGGGAAACGGAGGGCTGCAACAAGTGAGAGGGTGCCGGCCAATGAATCACCCATCAATGTTCTGGCGGCTCCCATATGTAAAGTCGGCAGATCATCCTCCAAAACCGGCAGTGCTTCATGTAACAAAAACTGCAAAAAAGCTTCGTGCTTTTTACCATCTGGATGATATTTATCGATACGGTCATAGCGGTCCCGATAATGAATGCCGGCAAATACCGTATTTTTGATCAGGCCGTCACGATGCAGCTGATCACTCAGTGTTGCAATCCGACCCATTTGGAAATAATCGTTTCCATCCTGCATGATGCATAGCTGATATTTATATAAGGAAGAAAACGACTCGGGCTTATACCAGCGCACCTCCAGGCTCTCATCCAAATAAATGCTGTCGATGATGGCACTTTCCATCTTACCATTTCGTTTCATATGCTAAACCTCACTTTGTGGAAGGGATGTGATGCCATTTTAACACGAATGCAGGGGATAGGAATGAAAAAAGCAACAGACTGCGTACCTTGGTATGAATGAGGGAGGAATCGTGCAAGAAATTTATGGTAATATAATCAGGAGGTGATGATACAATGAAACAATTCAAAGGAATCATGCAAGTTTTGAAGCTTGCCGAGAAGCTGAAGCTTGAAATGCTGCACAGTTGGCTTTCCAACGGCAGACAGGAAAGCGTAGCAGAACATACATGGCGCGTTGGATTGATGGCAGTGCTGCTTGAACCTTACATAGAAGAAACATTCGACATGGCGAAATTAATGAAGATGATCATGATTCACGACCTTGTGGAAGAAGAGGCGAAGGATGTACCTGCTTTTGATACATTGTATGATCCAGACAGAAAAGAACAGAAACGTTTGGCAGAGGAACAAGCGATGGATAATATCAGATTGATGCTGGAGGAAATCCCGGGACAAGAGCTGCAATCCCTTTGGCTGGAATTCGAAGCGAAGGAATCCTTCGAAGCTAAAATAGCCAATGCCTTGGATAAGCTGGAAGCGCAGCTGCAGCATAATGAAGCGTCCTTGGATACATGGATTGAGATTGAGAAAGAAATGGTGTATTTGCTTAAGCCGCACACTGCATTCCACCCCGTACTTGAGGAAATGCGACAAGTGATAGTGGAAGAAGCGGAGCAAAAGCTGAGCGAGGGTGTTTTTGCTAAGACCTAAGACTTACAGGAGCAGCAGAGTGATTAGTCTTTTTTTCAAAATGTACGCGGGCACCTTGCAAGAACGCTTGGAATCATAAGAAAAAGGGTGAAGCTGACATGAGCTTCACCCTTTTTCTTGTTCTTCTAAGTAAGGTAAGACAATCGATTCAAATGTTTCCGGATTGGTGACGATCCTGTTCAAATAATACGGGTCATCTTTTACAGTGATGGATTGCGGTGCGAGGATGGCAGCTTGATCGAAGCCGGCATCTTTCACCACTTTGGCGACTTTATCATTTGTATTTCCATACGGATAAGCAAATGTGACAGGATCGATTCCTAGATGTTCCTCAATGGCGTTTTTACTCTTGTCTAAGTCCTCGGCGAAACGGTCCAGATTTTTATCATCCAGAAACAACGGCTTATCTGCTTCCAATCGGTGCATATCATATGTATGCGAGCCGATTGTCGCCAGACCGCTGTCCGCCATTTCCTCAAGCTCTGGCCAAGTGGCCATCTGCAGATTCTGGAAATTCTTATCGCCAACATGCCCTGCAATGACATATAGCGTAAATGGAACATTTTCCTCTTCCAATATCGGAAAAGCATTTTCATACACAGTCCGGTCGATATCATCGAAATTGATCCAAACGCAGCGATCGGGAAAGCGGCCGTCCTTTTGATAACGATTGATATCCTCTGGTGTCACAAAAGTGGCATCCATGCTTTTGAGCGTCTCCAACTGTGCTTTGAAGTCATCGGTATACACACTATAGCGTGTCAATTCGTCTGAGCGGGTAACGAGGGAAACTGTCTTGTTAAAAATAGTTGGGCGTCTTACCCTATGATAATTCAAGCCAAGACAGCCATCTTTGTTCAATGCGTGATCGATTTTTGTTTCTTCTGCCACATCTGCCTCGAACAAGTGAATGGCGTGGTAAGAAATCAGCCCCACAATAAACACTCCGACAAGAATCAGCAGAATTTTTTTCATTTTTCCAAGTCCCTTACTGGATTTTTCTCAAATTCAATATAATTGCTTGTTTGCAGTTTCTTGATGGTTTCGGCAGGAACGAGCCCCAGCTGATTCAAATCATCCACTGTGACGGGCATAGGCTGCCGCCGTCGTGTTTTATTCCCGAAACGTTTTTTGTTGTACGTTCTCCATAACAAAAAGTAAACAAGGAAGGCTAGGAAGATACATACACCAATCAGCATGAATTTCCTGACTTCACCATTCGTCGTTTTAAAAGCAATCTTTAAAATGCCGCTGTACCGGTCATTCGTATCGAATAAAGCTGAAGTAAAAAACCAGACAACAAACAGACTGTAAATCCAGATGAGCAGTGTGAACAAAAGACTGATGATGAATCGCGGCAAAGATTGCTTCTCCAGAATGATTACTTGTTCTTGCTGATCCCGCGGTCTGGGCTTTTCCATGTCGCATAGCCTCCTTTATAACGTGATGCAATGGCACGAGGCAGCGCACTGATGACAACCCCGGTATTGACGATCCAATAGATGGCAGGATACCAGGATGCCCACAGATAAAAGCGTTTCACTTTGTCATATTTAGAGTCGATCTGTAGTGAAATGAACAGCTGAATCAAACTCATGAATACAAGCGCAAACGACGTGAATGTAATCCAAATCAGCATCTGCTGTAACGTTGTAGCAGTCAAAAGAAGTGTCACTGTAACGAAAACCCAAGCGAATGCCCAAATCGTACTGATCCATTGTTCTAAGTACACAGGCCAGATACGGCGCTGATTCCAGCGGAACAATACGCGCCAGTGGCGCAGCATGACTTCTTGTCCGCCTTGTGCCCAGCGCACACGCTGCTTCCAAATTCCACTGAGGCTTTCCGGAACAAGCATCCAGCAAAGCGCACGCGGTTCATAACGAATGTCCCAGAAACGCTGCTGCAATTTCCAGCTGACAGCGATATCTTCCGTTATCATATCCCGATCCCATAATCCAACGTCCAAAAGTGCACGTTTTCGGAAGGCTACGACCACCCCGGAAACGGTCATCACTTTTCCAAGGATTCGCTGTGTACGCTTGATGGCGCCAATGATCGAGGAATATTCCACAAGCTGCATCCGACTGAGCAATGTATTCCGGTTCCGAATCCGCGGATTACCGGTAACCGCACCAAGCCGCTCTCCCTTATGCAGGAAGTGATGTATCAAATAATACGGCGCATCATTATCAAGGATCGCATCCGAATCCAAGCAAAGCAAATATTCCCCGCGGGCCGCATGTGCACCAAGATGCAGCGCATTTGCTTTTCCGCGATTTTCGTAAGACTGGATCACACGAATGTCAGGATGCTCCTGGCTTAACCGTTTCAGGATGGCAGCCGTATCATCCTTGCTGCCATCATTAATCAAAATGATTTCTTTCTTCGGATAATCCAAACTTAATAAGTTATGCAATGTTTCTTCTATAGTATCTTCCTCGTTATAGCAAGGAACCAAAAAACTGATCAGCGGCCAATCAGTCTTCTCAAAATCAATCTTCTGATCTTTATCACGAAACCAAATATAGACTAGCGTACCAGCAATCCAAAATAGCGACATAACAAATGGGTACCAAAAGACGAAACTGGCAATGCCATTCAGCCCAGGTACAAAAATTTCATCGAACATGTAATTGTGCCCACCTTCATGTAATCGCATATGCGTTATCAAAGTATAATAGATTGCCAGATAAATAGCACGAAGAATTTTGCGCAAATATGTAAAATAAATCTAAATGTATAGGTATATTATACTGTTAAAATGCATGTTGCACCTATAATATTGCAAAACTCGTATGTAAATATGATAGCGTCCATGTCATACCTCGAATATGCCTTATCAGGCGCGCCTTAATACGCTGCTTTTTACTTATATTGTAATTTTTTGAAGCGTGTTACCATAGTGATAGGTTGATTGGAGGTTGAAATGTTGACTGGAAAATGGATGTTTCTTCTCGGAGCCGTGCTTGCGATGGTCATTATCGGAGGCTGCAGCGGTGACAATCAAGAAACAAATGCAGATAAAGACGAAAATACTGCCGAGCAATCAGGACCTGCAGATCATGTAAATGATACAGAAGCAGAAACTGCAGCAAATTCAAAAGAGATAGCAGAATTCCCTGAAGTAATAGAATATATGAGAACGGAAATCGAGGCAACAGATGCAAGAGTGCTTTATGAAAACAATGAGCCGCAAGCATATGAAATGGAAGGTGTGACTGCTTCGCTGGATGCTTATTCGCTTATAGAGATGAAGGATTTTGATGCCAATCACAGCTATTCCTTCGACGATGAAACGAGTGGAGCGATCCTGCTGGGTAAATTCACTGTAACGAATGATACAGATTCCAAAGTTTATTATATGCCATCATTCGCGATAACTTATTCCAGCGAACAAGGGTATAAAGGTGATTATCTCCATATAGTGCCTAAGAATCAGCAGCTGTTGATGAAACTTCCCCCTGATGACAACTATACTTTGGAGGCTGGTGAATCGGTCACTGGTTATATGGCATACCCATTTGGAACATCGGCTTTGGAAACAATCATGGACGAAGGATCAGCTTTCATCACAGTTCCTGTTGCACTGACAGCACCAGATGACTACGATAGCGCCATCGGCAAAGAAGGTAAATTCACGGTCAATTTTGATGCTGCAAGTGCTGAAAAAAGTAAAGCCGATCAAGCCTTTTACCAAGACCTGGCATCACATGATAATATGGGCGAAAAGAAAATGATCGAGCAAAAAGAAGATATCGCACAAAGTAAAGAGCTTGCAGATGCAACGATCACACTGGACGGTTACCAGTTCACAGAATTCACGCCAAATGAATTTGAAGCACCGCTATTTAGGAACTTCCTGACGGGAGTCGTGCTGCTGACCGTCCAATTCACTGTTGATAATAAAAGTTCTGCTGACATAGGATTGGAGAACAGTGAATCCACATTATATGTAAACGATGGAGCACAATCCTTGATAAACGAAGCCAGGCTATCACCGTACGAGTTTCAGGAAACAGTTGCCAGCGGTGACACTGCTGAATTGCTGCACGTATATGTACTTGATAAAGAACAATATGAAAACATTTGGAAAGACAAAGCATTCGAGATTGAGCTTGGTCCATTATATGATGAGAATGCAGAAGAATTATCAGAAGGAAATAAAGTTACATTCAAAATAAAATAAAAATAATATCAGACTTGTTTGGAAGGATAGCTGAATTTCATTCAAATCGTTGTTTTTTCAGTTTGATGTCGGGGAAAGAAATGATATGGAATTAAATTACAGCGGGGAGGGAAGCAAGTGCTAGATAAAAATACGGATAAGAAGCTTGGAAAACTTTTCACACGTATAAAATTATTCATGCCCATCTTGATAATCGGCGGAATAATCATACTTGTGCATGAGATTTTGGATGGATTTTATGTATATGTGCCATTCATTTATTACGCCGGTATCGTGTCATATTTTGTTGTCGGTTTAGGTGTTGCCATATTGCTTTTCGATTTGGTCCGGATGAATAAAAAATTAAGTAAGATCCAGAATGACTTAAAGAGAGAAGAAGAAGCCAAAAAAAATCCTGGTAGATAACACCGCAAAAACCGCGAAGCTAGAAGCTGCTTCGCGGTTTTGTTTGAGCATATCCATAGTTTCAATGGAAAGTATGTTTCAAAGTTGGATTACTTGCTAGAAACTGACCTAAGGTCGCCTGCTGCCCTTTTTAGGGCTCTGAAATTCCCAATACGTCGTTTTCCGGGGTTAAGTATGCTTCTTCCATGGACGGATAACCATTACCAAGTTTAATTCCGGCATATTCGAATGTATTGTTTTCTTTCACTACTACAAGCAGCATGATATCATCTCGCAAGCTCATATTGACTGGATCCTGAAATGAAGGACCTAATACGGTTTGCATATCCTCTTCTTCTGTGTAAGGAGTGAATAGATATGCTTTTTCCCAATCATATGTAATGAAATCTCCGACATGAACAGAAGTGGGAGCATCTTTAAAACTTTCATTCAAACTATTCTCTAAGTTTTTATCGTGTTTCACAAAAAAGTAAGGCAGGATAAAGTATAGTAGCAGTCCTGTTATAACAAGGATAAACAAAGTGAAAATTAGTGTCTTTTTTCTAGTGATAGGAATCAGCTTCTTTCTGAGTATATATTTACCATTATAGTATAATATGAACTTTATTGGATTTATTTTTGAGGAAACATCATGTGTTAAAGCTTAAAATATATTGCACTTCATAAAAAACGTTGACAATTTTAGAGTTATTTAATAAAATAATACAAGACGTCACATTACATATTGATTCCGTAGCTCAGTTGGGAGAGCATTACCTTGACAGGGTAGGGGTCGCTGGTTCAAGTCCAGTCGGAATCACTACAATAAAAAAGCCTGTAACCCTTATGTATCAAGGGTTACAGGCTTTTTGGTTTTTCTGGTACAGTGGGGTCCTAGGGGTATTAGAGTGGCAAATGCTAACATTTTGCTAACATTGATAACGTAAAGCAACGTTTTACTCTTACTCGTATATTGCTCATTTATTTTGCGGATGAAAAAAGACTGAAATACAGGACTTTGTAATGATATAATACTGGGGTCTTGATCAATATATAACTAAGGATACTGCGAGGAGCTAATAATGGGGCATTTAGTCGAATTTTTAATGAATAACCCTTTTTTGTTGACTACAGCAATTATATTGGGATTTTTTATATGGTTTTCAATATCTAAATCAAAACAAAACAATGAAGTAGGTCTTTCATTTACATTTGGAGGTTTAGGAACGTCTTTAATTGTAGGGGCTTTCGGCGGGACACCTTGGGATAAAACATTAAATTATATAATAAGCATTGAACAGCAAGAGGGCACTGATTATGTACAGTTATTAACAGGCATTGCTCTTGTAATACTTTCGGTGGTTCTGAATAGATCAGCCAAATCTAAGGAGAATATTTTGAACCTTTTAGGAGTGAAGGAACGGAAAATTGCTGACTATCAAGAAGAATTAAAGTTAAAAGACCTCCACTATACTGAAAGAGAAATACACTTACAAAGGTATGCCACAGCTGGTGTTGAAATGACAAAAGATCGGTTCGAAGATGCTACCGTACATATTCGTAGTCAAGTTGAGAGTTACTGCTCGGATAGCAAGTATTCGAAAAGAGGATATACGGGAACTGCTGCTATACCGCTAACTATGTTTGCTGGATATTGCTTTAAGGGTCCAGATATAAACAATTTTTACGAATATAATCGTAAGACCGACTCCTACGAGGTCATTAAAAAAGAGAAAATTAAAAATAACTTTATTAGAAACTTTATTAGTAAAATAAAAAAAAGCAATTCACAAAATCAAGAATTTCAAAATGACTTGCAAATTGTTAAAGAATTGAGTGATATGCCAAACGACATCAGTGAAGTAGTAATTGGAGTAAGTGTTACTGAGGAAATTAAAGAAGATCAATTATCTCAGTTTGGAGCACCATTTTTGCACTTAAAGGTTAACGAGCCTAAAGCCAATTATATTAGGAATATGCAACAGTTAAATTGTTATGTTGATACCATCTTTAAGACTTTAGTGGAAGCTAGTAAGATAAACTCAATAAAAAAAATTCATCTAATTATATCATCGCAGAGTTGCTTACCGTTTAAATTGGGAACTAAACTCACAACTAATACTTATATGAAAGAGATTATTTCGTATCACTTTGTTGCAAGCAAAGAACCTTGCTATCCCTGGGGGATAGCATTTGGAGCTAATGGCATTCGGCTTATTTTATCCAATAAAGAAACAGGTCCTCATTCTAATTCTACGCCGTTAAGAAGTATTCTTTATTCACTGAGTGATTTACTTGCGGCTAAGTTTGAAAAGAAAGACAGTATTTAAAGTAGCCAAGGAAAATCCTTGGCTACTTTTATATTTATATATGTATTAATTCTTAATATGTTTTGAAATTTAGAACGGAGGTTCTTGACCTTTTATACCTAATTTATAGCAGTGTATTTAGCTACTAATGGTAGAATAATAATGCTATAATTACATAAATTAGTAAATTAGGGGGTTCAGAATGGTCTTATGTCAAAGTGATTTTAAAAAATTCCATAATAAAATCAGATTGTTAGAGGAAAATGAAGTCCTTAGGGAGAGAAGACAAGAAGTTATGGACCTGATTAAAGAAAAGGTTGATAAAAGCCCTACACCATTTAATCAAGGTTCATACGCAATGCACACAGGAATAAAACCCCTAAAGGGTGGAGATTATGATATTGACATAGGATTGTATTTTGATATCTCTAAAGAAGATTATGAGCCGCTTGAAGTTAAAGAATGGGTTTTCGATGCATTAAAAAATCAAGGAGAATCTGTAGCCATCAAAAAGCCTTGTGTCACGGTTGAATATTCGGATGGATATCATATTGATGTTGCAGTGTACGCTAACAATAATGATGATGGGAAAACTTATTTAGCTAGAGGTAAAAGATATAGTAGCGAAACTGAAAAAGTTTGGTTTGAATCTAATCCCAAAGAATTGATTCAGAAAATCACAGAGTACTCACCTGATTCTGGAGATAGAGAACAATTTAGAAGAGTAGTTCGTTACTTAAAGAGATGGAAAGATCTTACTTTTAAATCCGTTAATGGAAAGCCGAGTGGTATTGCACTTACTTGTGGTGCGGAAAAATGGCTCTCTCCTCAAAAGGATGTAACTTATTTACCTGATGGAAATTCATCAACTTCTTACAGAGATTTGGATGCATTAATATATCTAGTAAATTCTATGATTATTAATTTCCTTCCGGAAGCCCGGAATTTAGAGGGTTATATTGTTACTGTATATAGACTTAGGATAGAATTACCAGTTGCTCCTAACTCCAACCTTCTTGAGAAAATGACAGATATACAAATGGATAATTTTAAGCAGAAATTGGAGTATTTGTTAACCTGTTTAAATGATGCAAAAGAAGAAGAAGACCCCGTAGAAGCAGCTGAGATATTGAATGGTGTCTTCGGAGAAGATTTTATTGTTCCAGACAAAAAACAAACTTCCGCTAAGACTGAATATAATTCATTAACTCACAATGCTCAATCTTCCAAGGAGTGATTAAGAATGGAAGACTACACCATAGAAAGAATAGCAGATGAATTACCATACTACCATAACCGCGATATAGAGTCGCTTTTACCCACGGACGGAGACCCGTATTCTGGATATATAAAGACGAAGCTAAATGAAGAATCAGTGCTGATTAAAGTTGATATCAGCACTGATTTTCCACATAAGTTGCCAATGTTTACTGATATAGAGAGAAAATTTACTGGTCTGCCGCATATCCTCTTTAATGAAATATGTTACTATCAGCAAGATTCACTTATTATAAATCCACAGGATCCTACAAAAGTGTTTATTGATGCTTTTGAAATGGCTATGAAGACTATAAAAGATGGTCTTAGTGGAATAAATTTTACTGATTATTATGTTGAGTTTGAAGAAATATGGAAATCAAGTGGTCGTCTTGTTAATAAACAATTTGGAATTGTATCTGCTGATTTAAATGTTAATGATACAAGCGTGAGAACTATAGATTTAATTTCAATTGAAAATAATCAATTTATTGCAACAGAGTCTTTAGATGAAATTGATAAAGAAACAAGTATTCCTTTAGAGCAAATATTTAATAAGGACTTAAAAAGGATAAAGAAACGTAGAGGAAAATACTTTAGAACATTGTATTTACCACTTGAAACAAGTATAAAGCCGCCTGCAGAGGATAGTTTTTGGTCGTATGATGAAATTAAATCTATTCTTCTTAGAAGAATACGCCAAAAAGACATAACAAAAATTAAACGGGATATGGTAATTGAAGCACGAGCTGCTGAACAAACAATTGTCGATCTTGTTATTGTGAGTATACCTACTGTTAATGATGAAAGAGCATTTTTTGGTTTAATACTTAAAGGTATTAAGGAAAAAAAAGCATTCTATGGAAAAAACGTTTTTCACCATAGTTTGTTTGACAAGCCTAAGAACTTAGAGATACACAAATTAATTGTGTATAACTGGAGTACAGATTATCTTCTTAAAAGAACGAGCGGAAGTATAGGGATGCAAAATAAGAATGTTTTGGTGGTTGGTGCAGGGTCAGTTGGTAGTGAGGTGATTCTTAAACTAGCTAAGGGTGGAGTTGGAAAAATAACTATTGTTGATAACGATTATTTTTCTAGAGATAATGTTCTAAGACATCGCTTAGGCTTTGATAGTGTTATAAACAAAGAAAACATTTTTCCGGAAACAAATTTTAAAGTGGATAAGATAGCAGATGAATGTAGGAGTAAATATCCACATACGATTATAGATCCTCACTCTATAACTTTCGAAGAATACTTGAATAAAGAGAAGACCATTATTAAAGATTACGATTTAATTATCTTTGCAATTGGTTCACCAAATACAGAGTTAGAAATATCGAAAAGGCTAAGATCTGAAAATAATGTAGTACCTCATATTCATTCCTGGTTGGAACCTCTAGATATTGGTGGACACGTTTTAGTATCTGGGAATAATAATGCTAGTGGTTGCTATAACTGTATATTCGAGAGTAGCAAAGAAGGCCATTTAATAAATAAAATTAGTTTCTCTTCCTCGGGACAAAATTTTATTAGAAAAATTACCGGATGTGGTAGTGCATTTACTCCATACAGCTTTTTAGATAGCGAGAGAATTGCAATTGCTACTGTTGATGCAGCAATAAAGCTATTAAGTGGCACAATTGTAGACAATCCATTATTTTCGGTAAAAGGTGAAGGAGATATATTTTTCTCACAACAGTTTAGAGCGACCGAAAGGTACTTAAACAATACTCAGGAACAGTTAAAACAAGACTGTCTTTCTTATAAAGCTGACTCTTGTCCTGTGTGTACTGATATGAGAAAAGGGTAGGTTGCGAATAATATGCAAAGAAAATATCGTCTACCAAATGGTAAAAAACTAATCATTAAGAATCAACCTTTGGTTGTTTTTGAACAGTACAAACAAATAAGGGGAACTGACCCCGAATCTGGGGGTATCTTGATAGGAAGAATATTAGTCGAAAACGGTAATTATATCTTAGATACAGTTACTGAACCAATGTATGATGATAAACAAACTAGATACAGTTTTTTCAGATCTTATAAAGGACATAACGAGTATTACGAGGAGTATCTAAAGAAGATGGACTACCGAAGTTTTTACTTTGGTGAATGGCATACACATCCTGAAGCTGATCCTACTCCATCTACTGTTGATAAAAGAGATTGGGAGAGAATCTCAAAATTACAATACGACTCACAATATCTATTCTTCGTAATTCAAGGTATTCAAGAAATTCGAATATGGTGTGCAGATTTGTATAACAAACAATTAACACCATTATATGAAATAAAATAGATGCCAAAAAGGCATCTATTTTATTTGCTGGGCTATTTTAAAAAGTAATTTTTAGATCTTATTTTTGAAGACCGCTTACCTATGCTATTTAAAAGTATACAGCAATTAGAAATTAAAAAGCTTTCTTAAATTCTTCTTCTTTCTTTTCTGTGTGTCGATATGAAGGTCAGCTATTTTACCTAAAGTTTTAGTTAAATCATTCTCAAATTCAATCGTCACATCATCTGTTCCAGTAAATGCGTGAACAAGCTCGTGCAGCAATGTTCCCGTGAATGCTTGTACGTTCGAAAGTTGACTACGTTTAATGATTATTCGTTAGTTTTCTGGCTCCCATAAACCTAGTGCATCGTCTCCACTATAATTATCCTGCCGCATTGTTTCAGAAATCACGATAGTTTTTACTGTTTTTCTTTGATGTGGGAACCAATTTAGAATAGTGTCTTTATGATCAAACACTTCTTTTTCTCTCTTACTAAGCTTCTTGTAATCTACTAGCTTAAACTCAAAGTTCTGATACCATTCAGCGGCGAAAACATCTAAATCACGGAATTCATTGCCATTTAAATCTCTACTGGATTGCAGTTTTAGCGCAAGATTTTCCGGAACCGTTACTATCCTAATACCTTCTTCTTTGGCAGTTTATATATTTGCCGCCATCCATCAAATCATAGGCAGTTAGGAACAAGACTTTCTCTTTACTGCTAAGTATTTTGCAGGCGTGAAGTTGAACATCTATCCATTGCAGTTCATCGTGTGTTACACCAGTTTGCATATTCTCTAAGTCATCAACTAGTAGTTCAGCAGATTCGTTGCTTTTACACTCAAGCAATATTGATTTAACTCTGTCAGTATAAGCGCCTCTGCCAACATTACTTCTTTCTCTGTTTAGCGATTGTAGGAGTTTCTTTGTAGGAGATGTAATATTGTAGCTGAACAAAAAGTTCTCCTCTTCTGCTACACAAATTCCATTTACATATATTCTGGCGCTCCTCTTACGGCTAACATATATAGAACCATACTTAGTTTCTTCAATAAGTTTGTCACCAGAGTAGAGTAGAAAGAAGTCCTTTGCCTCGTTTATATCGCTATCTTGAAGACCGGAGAAGATAAATTCTGTACCCACCATTTCAGGATTAGTCGGTTCTTTTACAATAGGGTGTAATGTTACAACGTCTTCAAAGTCACCTTTTGGGGCCTTTTCAATTGTAATATCATCGAGAATGAATGGTAACTTCGATTTGCCGCCGATCAAAAGTAGCTAGTGCGTCTTTCAACCCCACACCAAATTTTCCAATGACTTTGTTTAGATTTTCTGTCTTCTCTGTATTCTCATTCTGAGTAAGGTGTTCGTATTTTAGCCCGCGGCCATAATCTTTAATATGCCACAAACCATTGTTGTCCTTATGTATGAGAGGTTGCTTAGTATTACTTAATATTGACTCATCAAGTGCATTTGCAATAATCTCTCTCAGTGCGTGGGCTATAGACCAATGTTCTAAGACCTTTTCGATATTCAAATCGAACTTCTTCACAGTTTTCCTTCTCTCTAATTATGTCTTTTTTCCTATCTTTGGTATTAGGATATAGCTTTTGATAATAAAAGAGAAGGTGTTTTGTGAAATTTTTCCTTTAACCTTCAAAGAGATCTTTGCTCAATGCTTTACTAAAACGATCAGCAGCATTGTTATTCTTATTGGGGACTAAATGCGCATAAGTTTCCAAGGTAGTCCTAGGGTTTGTGTGACCTAATCGACTAGATACCTCAACAACATCTATACCTTCAGATAAAAGAATAGAGGCGTGGGTATGTCGCAAATCGTGGAACCTAATCATAGGCACTCCAGCTTCTTGTATTAGTCTTTTCATCACTCTTGTTACATTACGTAAATCCTGCTCTTTACCTTCAGTAGTGCAAATTACCAGGTCATTGTCTATATAGGCATTTCCAAATGCATTAATAATCTTCTCCTGTTCTTTTCTATGTTGAAGAAGAGTTTCTGCAACGTCTTTACTTATGGTTATATTTCTTTTGGATTTTTTAGTCTTTAATTCTTTGTGTAAGTATCCCTTACCAGGGATATTGGACAAAGAGCGTCTTACATTTATAATTCTTTTGGCAAAATTAATATCAGACCATTTAAGAGCCAAGAGTTCTCCTTTACGCATTTCAGTATGAATTGCCAAAAAAAATAAAATATATAGCCGCTCATTTCTTATGGTAATTAAGAACTTATTGATGTCAGCAGAATTCCATATCAGGAATTCTGCCTTTTTTATAGATGGAGGATCAGCACTTGCTACAGGATTTGAAATAATCATATTCCATTTTTGTGCTTGTCCTAGGGCCTTATTCAGTAAGTTATGCAGCTTACGAACTGTACTTGTTGAAAGACCTTCATTGAGTTTATATCCGTAAAAATTGTCTATATCCCTAGTAGTTATTTTAGAAATTTGTTTGTTTAGAAATGGATTATTGTTAAGAAGGTGTTTGTTAATCGTATAAGTGCTTATGCTTGTAGTTGTTTCACTAACCCGAAATCTGTAATGTGTATTAAGCCACTTTTGCATAAAAGTTGAAAAGTTCTCTTTTGATGGTGAGTGAAAGTCTTCTTTTTCTAATACATCTAAAGCCTTTCGCAAAGCTTGTTCGGCCTCTTTCTTTTTCTGAAAGCCACCCTTGGATTTTTGCTTTCTTTGGCCGGTTTCAGGATCTCTCCCAACGTCAATTACGTACGTATAAGTCTTCCCGCGTTTATAAATATGACCTTTCATAGACATTGACCACCTTAATAGATTAATAGATTAATATTTGTAGGTTAGACAATGTTCAACTGATATATTCAATGAATTTATCTTTTAAGACCCTTTTTACTCTATATGTGCCATTAAGCTTAATTAGCGGAAAATCGGGAGCGTTCATAAGAGCATAGGCTGTTGATTTTGAAACTTTGAGTATATCCGCGACATCTTCAGCGGAAAGTATTATAGGGTAATCTTCATAATTCTTGTTCATTTATATTCTCCTTTTTGCACTAATTATTTGATTTTAAGAATTCACTTCTAACAAAATCGGTAAAACTCTGCTTCTAATGATAGAACCAACGAAATAAGAAGTGGAAAAAACTTTTTTTCAGAAAAGCTCTGCTTCTAATGATAGAACCAACGAAATAAGAAGTGGAAAAAACTTTTTTTCAGAAAAGCTCTGCTTATAATGATAGAACCAACGAAATAAGAAGTGGAAAAAACTTTTTTAGAAAAGCTCTGCTTACAATGATAGAACCATTGAAATAAGAAGTGGAAAAAACTTTTTCAGAAAGCTCTGCTTATAATGATAGAACCTCCAGAGTAAGAAGTGAAAAATTATAGCGGTTGAAAGTTAGGTATAAATCTCTTGTTCTTAGGAAAATAATTGTTCTAAGAACAGGGGGAATGTAAGAATGGAATGGAGTAAAGAAAGAAAGCGAGAGTTTATAATAAATTCTCAGGGTTATTTTGTAAGTACAGATTTAATTGTTTGGGTGTCTGTTAGAGAAACACTAGACAGTAATTCATTCCCTGCTAGGAAGACATTCTATTTTGTAGACTGGTGTAACTATTTGATTAATCTTAAAGAGAATGTCTCTTTCTCACAGGTGTATACAGAAGGACCGGGTAAACAAATTTTAGGAAATAAAATATCTTATACAGATTTTTTTCTTGAGGTGGTTGATTCTAATGGCCGTCGCTTACTTAGAACAAAGTGTGGAAAACTAAAGGAAGTGGACGTTACTCTTGCTAACCAGAATCCTACTCAAAAACAATTCTTAAATTGGGGATTTGTTAGTAAGCCTAACTTAATTCGATATTTTGTTGAATACCACCAAAAAAAGTGCGGACAATTTCGTTTTATAAGCTGGGATATAGAGGAGCACAATCGTCGAGCTGCTTATAAATTAAAGAGGATATGTAATAATTCACCCCGATTCAGTACTGACCGAGACTTAGAGTTTAAAAAATACAAAAAAAAATTAGCAGGCGCTGAAGTACTGGGCCTATGCAGTTTTTACGAAGATTATATCGCCTAAGGCGATATTTTTTTTGTTTACCCCTTATTTACCTCTTGAAAATCAAAAGTACTGAGAGGTATAACATAATATCTAGTTTTAATAAGGGGAGATTTTAATTTGAGTGATCTTAATACAAGCAAAGAATGGATTGAAGCAATCTTAAAGGTATCAGAAGAGGCTGGTGTCAATAAGAAGGTCATTCAAGATTTTATGGTTGATATTCTGGGGGACAAAAATGAAAAGCTTAATTAATCTTCTTGAGGAAAGCTTACTGAAAAAAGGAAATACATACGAAATAGTAGTGCCGCTAAATAAAGCAGAAACTATAGAAATACAATTGGAGCTTAAAATAGATTAATAGTTTATAAATCCCCCTCTTTGCCAATACTTGTCCTAAAAGTATTAGAGAGGAGAAGATTTATGTCTGAAATAAAGATACTAAAAGTAACAACAAACGAAGAACTAACAAAAGAATCATTTCATTTCATCAGAATGATTATATATCGAACAATTATTAAAGAATTGGATATCGACTTAGATCTCCAGGCGGAGTTAATGTCACCAGATTTTTATCAAATTTCTAAAGGAGAGAATCAAAATGAAACATAAAGCATTTCGAAAGGGAAAAGTAGCTATTTACACTAGAGTTAGTAGCAGAGGTCAAAGTGTGGCGATGCAACTAAAATTAGCTAAGAACTATATAGCTTCTAACAATCTAACGAATATTGAATTCTTTAATGATTTTGCTGTTTCTGCGAATAAGGTAGCAATTAAGAAAAGACCTGAACTAAAGAAATTACTTGCACAGGTTGAAGCAGGTAATATCTCAATAGTAGTAGCCTATTCGAGAGATAGATTGGCAAGAAATTTTTATGAATATATGAATATTATAAAGCTTCTAAACAAGCACGAAGTCGAAGTAGTTTTTACTGCAGTTGAACAAAGTCCTTATACTGTTGATATAGACTCCGAAGGCATGCACGGCATCTTTACTCAAATGGATGGCCGCAATATTGCAAATCGTTCACGTGACGCAAGAAAAATTCGCCCGACACAAGTTTATGGTTTTGACAGAGTAAAAACCACCAAAGATAAGATTAAATTTATTGCCAATAAAGACAGTGATTTTCTAAGAAGACTTTACGAGTCTTTTATAAAGTCGAGCGATGGATTAGAGGTACTCAAAGTAATAGAAAAATTCGCCGCCGAGTTAAGAAGTAAGGATTACTTGAGAATTATGAAATATTTAAGAAACCCATTTTTCGCTGGTTGTGCGGATATAAACGGTAAGTTACAAAGATTGGATCACGTAGAAGAATTAGTGTCAGTGGCTGATTTTAATAAGGTACAGTCGAAACTAGAGAAAAACAGAGACATAATTAATAACGCACTCGAGGAATATTCAAAAGAAAATATAATTATTCCAGAATGCGCGATTTGCAAAAAAAGTATGAGTAGAAGAAGAACATTGTCTAATCCTGCAGTATTCTACTGCAGGAGAAAACATAAAGAAATCACAATAACACGTCAAGCACTATTAGAAGAAGTAGAGGTAAAGCTGCGCTCTTATGTATCAAATTTAAATCTAAAAGAAGTGTACAAAGAATGTAATGCAGTAATAGTAGAATTACAAAAGCAATTGAACACGTTAAAAAATAACAAAAGACTTGAAGTAGATAAACTCCACAACAAGATAGTCAGGAATATTATGAGAGATAAATTAAGTGATAATCTATTACTCTCTGAAAAAGATTTAATGAACCAGATTGATGAAATCGATCAGCAACTCATTCGATTAAGTGAGGCAAAGATGGAGTTATCTGATTTAGCTGAAGTTGTAAAGGACCATCTGTTGGAAAGATTACTAGTTACTAACACGAAGGTTCTAATTCAATTCTTCATTTAATCTATAGAAGTAAGTGAAGATTTCATAAGGATAGTGTGTAATTTTGGAGACTATGTACAGGAGGAAACTGATAATGCAGCAATTATTCTTTAATTATAACTATCTATATAATGGAATTAGCCTTCACACAGATATAGCTATAGATTTGCCAGATCTTAACATAGTAACTTCAGTGGACAAGACAGATTTATATCCTTTGGGGATTGCTTATATACGGTGGTCTGATCAGAAACAATCTGATAAGCATTCTCTAGAAATCCAACTAAGGTATATAGTGAGTAAGGCGAAAAAAGAAGGGTATCTCTCTTTAGTGTTATTTATTGATAAAGCTACTTCAGCGTATCATACAATGGTTTATAACCGTAAGAGTGCTACTGAAATGATAAAGTTTATAGAGGAGAATGAAACGGCCCAAGCTTTATTTTTTTATGATGAGTCAAGAATATCCCGCTCAATCACTGATATTAATGATATATATGTAACGATAAAATCATTCCGTAACAGTTTTAAATTCTTTTCAAGCTTAGATGAGACTGAATGGGATCCTAACGATCCTATAACACAATATAAAGTTGTAAGAGCTCATAGTGAATCAGAGAAAAAATCGAATACAGCAAAATCATATATCAATTCTATTTTAGAAAGAGAGAAACCAAAGCGACCAGGGTCAAAGGCACCCTTTGGTTATAGTTACAGCAGCGGGGCAAGAGAGGAACTAGTACCAAATGATGACGCTAAGGTAGTGGTACTAATCTTTCATTTATATAGTAACGGATATAGCGATAAGGATATAGCTCTTCTTCTAAGCAAATCTCCTGTTCTCTCCCCAAACAATAACGAAAAATGGGAGGATTCCAGTGTACGCTATATCCTCAATAATCGCTGGTATATTGGTGATATGACTTGGAATGCACGTACTGGGTACCATAATAGTAAAAGGAAGCAGTTAGAACAGATTAGCCTTTTCCAGAATCACCATCCCGCATTGATTAGTGAGGAAGTATGGGAGATTACACAATCGTTCAGGAAAGATAAGTCTTTAAGAGGCCGTTTTAATAGTCCCTTTATCTTAAAGGGGGTAGTTAAGTGTATGAAATGCGGTAGGACCCTCGCAACCAAGAATGCGACGCCATCGGGATCAAAAAAGCAATACAACTATTATAGTTGTGTCAACTGTAAATATAATGTTGATAAAGAAGATCTTGAGTCTAAGGTTATTGGGAATCTGTCTTCAAGATGGAATGGATCTTTATATAATTACAAGGATGTTTATAATCAAACCATAACTCAATGGGCGAAGAATCTTAAAAATAGAATAGAGAAAATTAATGAGGATTTGCAGACACTAAGATACAAATTTAGTGTAATGGAAGGAAGGTATACTCGTATCATTTCTTTTGATAAGATAGAGTTGGAGAAAAAAGAAGCTGAAATGGTATCCCTTAAGTTACAAAAACTACCCGCTGAATGTTTCTTTGAAGAAAAGGTAATGCGGTTTTCCAGGAATATCAATGAATACTCTTCAAGAGAAAAGAGAGCATTCTTGAGGTTAGTTTTAAATTGTGTTACTTACAATAATGAAAGAACAGGTATTCAGGTTGATTACAGATTAACGCCATTCGTTGAGATTGAGGATTATATGAATTCTTTAAGTGAAGAGACCGAAGGAATAGTATAACCTCTAAAATTAAGGTCGTTCTTTAAAAGAACGACCTTTTAAATTGTCCAAAAGAATGATTGAATTTTATCCGCCACAGATTTTAGCTGCTTGTATTACCGAGGATAAAAAATGAATGCTACTTACATTACCGAAAAAACTTTCAAGATTAAATAATGAAGAGTGAAAGGAAATGAGAAAACCCTTGATATCAAGGGTTTTTGGGGGTAGTCACTCGGTTTTATAAGCATCGAGGGATACTGAGATACTTGTAATGCCGAATTCGAATTTGTCTGTTGCTCATATTACCGAATGAGAATATGGCCAATATAACTTGTATTGTGGCTAGAATAATTCTTAATAAATAGTTGCTGGCTTAAAACCTAATTAAGCACTAATACTTGGAGTTATATTTCGTTTGTAGAACGCCGCTATAATAAGGTTAGGTTCAGATGATACTTTCGATAATTACGACTGTTTCTTAGCTGAAAGAACAATATCAAACCGTCTAGGACCGCTTGCTATTACAATGATAAGAAAGGGTTTACATTTTTAGGGCTATAATGTATTATAAGTATAAAATAAATAATCTTTTTGGAGATTGTTACTGGTAATCAGGCAAGACTTCAACTAAACGTGGAATGGTATCCATTTCATGTTTGTTGAAGTTTTGCCTTTTTAGTTCCTAGGAGAAGGGGGATGTAATATATGGTGATACATCAGGTTATTAACAATAATATTGCCATAAGTATAGATTCCCAAGGAGATGAAATAATTCTTATTGGTAAGGGGTTAGCATTTAACAAAAAGAAGGGCGATGAAATCGACACCAAGAGAATAGAGAAAAAATTCTACGTTGAAGATAAGGGATTGTACTCGAAATTCAAAAAACTGTTGCAAGAAGTCTCTATGGAAGAAATTAATACAGCGGATGATATAATAAGCTTGGCTAGAAGAGAACTAAAAAAAGAATTAAATGAAGGTATTTATATATCATTGCCAGATCATATTAGCTTGGCAATTAAGAGAATACGAGAAGGCCTTAACATCAAAAATGGTTTACTATGGGAAATAAAGAAGCTGTACAAAGAGGAATATGCTGTCGCAGTTAAAGCTGTAGAAATGATTAATAAAAGATTTGAAGTTGATTTGGGAGAAGATGAAGCGGGCTTTATAGCTTTTCATTTCGTAAACGCTCAATTAGGCGGAGATATGAATTCGGTTACAAAAATCACTGACTTCACAAAAGAGATACTAAACATTGTAACTTACCGCCTTAGAATACCTATTAACGAAGAGTCATTGAATGTATTTCGATTTATAACTCATTTGAAATTTTTCGCTAATAGAATCTTTACAAATGAAGTGAATGAAAGTGTTGAGGATCCAGTTCTATTTGAGATGGTAAGGAAGAGGTATTCTCAAGCATTTGAAATAACTGAGATTATAAAGCAGCACATTATTAAACAATATGCATATGAGATATCTGATACGGAAGCAACTTACCTGACTATTCATATTCAGCGCTTAATGGATAGGAAAAATAATTAAATATTGTATTCAAACTTGTTACTCTTCGGGAGGCTAGACTTGGATCTAACTGAAAGGTTGTCATAATCAATCAATTTCAGTTATAGCCAAGTCTTTTTTATTTATTAGGGGGTGTTTTAGATGGAATTTCAAAAACTAGGTAAAGATATTGTAGAGAATATTGGTGGAAAAGAAAATATTGCTGACTTATATCACTGTGCAACTCGCTTACGGTTCACTTTAAAAAATGATAAAAAAGCAAACAAGAGTGCAATTGAAGATTTAGAGGGTGTTATTACAGTTACAAAGGGCGGGGGAATGTTCCAAGTTGTTATTGGAAATAACGTAGCTCGTGTACATGATGCGATAATAGAACAGACTGGAATAGAATCCTCAAACGCATCGGAAAAAGATGATGATAATGGAGCTCCAAAAGGAAATTTGTTCGCGAAATTTATTGATCTGCTTTCTGGTATATTCAGCCCTATCTTAGGTTTATTGGCAGCTTCAGGTTTGATCAAAGGTCTGAATTTTGTTTTAGGCAATTATGGAGTCCTTGATCCAGAAGGTGGGACTTATAGAATCATAGCTGCAGCAGGTGATAGTTTTTATTACTTTATGCCATTGATACTTGCCATCACGGCATCCAGAAAGTTTAAAACAAACCAGTTCATTGCAGTTGCTTTGGCAGGTGGATTAATTTATCCAGACTTAGTGAATGCTCTTAACGCAAGTGAAGCGCTTACTTTCTTGGGCATCCCTGTTGTTTTAGCGAAGTATAGCAGTACTGTAATACCAATTATCCTAGCAGTATGGGTATTAAAGTACGTTGAAGGATTTTTCATGAAGAGGCTTCATGAAAGTATTAGAAACTTATTGACGCCATTCTTTGTTCTGCTCATTATGTTACCGTTAACATTAATTGTTATAGGTCCACTTGCAACGTATACTAGTTCTATTATAGCTTCTGGCTACCTATTTCTTTATAATCTAAGTCCAATTGTATCAGGGGTGATTTTAGGAGCAGCTTGGCAGATATTGGTTATTTTTGGCTTGCATTGGGGATTTGTTCCAATCATGCTGAATAATATTACGGTTTATGGACGGGATTCAATCAATGCCATGATCGGACCTTCCGTTGCCGCTCAATCTGGTGCGGCCCTTGGAGTATTCTTTAAGACTAAAGATAAAAAAATGAAAAGCTTATCTTTATCTGCCTTTTTCTCAGGGTTAATGGGCATCACCGAGCCGGCTGTTTATGGAGTTACCTTAAAATTAAAAACACCATTTATAATTGCATGTACTGTGGGTGCAATTGGTGGTGGAATCGTCGGTGGTTTCGGCTCTGCTGCAATCGCACAAGTACAAAAAAGTCTCTTAACAATCCCAGTCGTTGCACATGGAATGGTAGGCTACATTATTGCGTATTTCTTCGCTCTAATCGCTGCGTGTATTCTAACTATATTAATTGGATTTAAAGAGGAGAAAACAGAAGAAAAAAATGAAAAAGAACAATCTTCAAAACAAGAAATTGCAGCAGAGAAGTCATTAGTTAGGCATGAAGAGATCAGCAGTCCATTGACAGGAAAAGTTCAACCTTTGTCAGAAACTAACGACCCTGTATTTGCAGGTGGAGCTATGGGTAAGGGTATTGCAATCGTTCCCGAAGTAGGAAAATTGGTATCTCCAGTTGATGGGAATATTACGCTGGTATTTGCTACAAAACATGCATACGGGTTCACATCAGATAGTGGGGCAGAAATATTGGTTCACATTGGTTTAGATACAGTTCAATTAAACGGAGAAGGTTTCACTTGTCATGTACAAGAGGGAGCAAAGGTTCAAAAAGGCGATTTAATTGCTGAATTCGATATACAAAAATTAAAAGACCTTGGCTATGATACAACTACTCCAATAGTTGTGACCAATTCAGATAGATTTTTAGATATACTTCCTACAGAGCAAGAACAGGTAGTGCAAAAACAAGAAATACTATCACTAATAGTTTAGAAAGTAAAATAAACAATTAAAATAAGGATTTAATTAAATGGAGGTAACTAATATGATTAATTTGCGAACTACTTTTCCGGAGAATTTCTTATGGGGTGGAGCCACAGCAGCAAATCAACTCGAAGGTGCTAGTGATGTAGGCGGAAAAGGTCTTTCCCTATCAGACGTATATGTATTTGATGAAAATGTTCCGAAAGAGCAATGGGCTGATCAATGGCATATGATGACACATAAACAAGTAGAAGAAGCACAGGATCCATCTAGTACAAAGTATTATCCTAAAAGGAATGGTATCGATTTTTATCATCATTATAAAGAAGATATCGCTTTATTTGCCGAGATGGGCTTTAAAAGTTACCGCATGTCTCTTGCATGGACCCGTATATACCCAAATGGTGATGAAACGGAGCCTAATGAAGAAGGATTGGCATTTTATGATCGCGTATTTGATGAATTAAACAAGCACGGAATTGAACCAATTGTCTCCCTATCACATTATGAAATGCCACTACACTTAGGTACAAATTACGGCGGATGGGTGAATAGAAAAGTAATAGACTTTTATGTTCGCTTCGCCACAACTGTGTTTGATAGGTACAAAGATAAAGTGAGATACTGGATGACTTTTAACGAGATAAATTGTGTAAAACATCATCCGTATGTAAGTTTAGGTGTAGTGGAAGAAGGTCACCCTCATATTGAACAAGCAAAATATCAAGGTGCGCATCATCAATTTGTAGCAAGTGCACTTGCTACAAAGGCATGCAAAGAAAGTAATCCGGATGCCAAGGTAGGCTGTATGATCAGCTACCAGCTGCTTGTCCCTTACAGCTGTGATCCAGACGATATCCAAGCCACAGTAGAGAATCAACGTACTTCTTTATTCTTCAGTGATGTACAAGCAAGAGGTTATTATCCAGCTTATGCTGCGCGTATGTTTGAAGAAAAAAACGTTGTATTAGAGACGCAGCCTGAAGATGAAAAGATAATCAGAGAATATCCGGTCGATTTCGTTTCATTTAGCTATTATATGTCAAGCGCAATAAGTGCACATCCCGAAAAGCTCGAAGGAGCAGTGGGCAACCTTATTACAGGTGGAATAAAGAATCCTTATTTGCCTACAAGTGATTGGGGTTGGCAGATTGATCCTAAAGGTTTACGAACAGCTTTGAATCAACTTTACGATCGCTATCAAAAACCATTGTTTATAGCAGAGAATGGTTTAGGTGCTGTTGATGAGTTGGAAGAAGAAGATGTAATTCAAGACGATTATCGGATATCTTATCTTAGAGACCATATTGTACAAATTAAAGAGGCAATAAAAGATGGTGTAGATATATTCGGTTACACTAGCTGGGGCTGCATTGATATGATTAGTGCATCGACTAATCAAATGAGCAAACGTTATGGTTATATTTATGTAGACCAAGATGATATGGGAAGAGGAACGAAGCGCCGTATAAAGAAGAAGTCTTTCCATTGGTATAAGAAAGTTATCGCAAGCAATGGCGAGGATCTAGACTAAGTCTAAAATGGCGGAACAAAAGAAAAAGGACCAGTTGGTCCTTTTTCTTTTAACCGTGATTAATGATTATAGGTATTAAAAAACAAGAGGTGAAGAAATGAACTGGCTTATTCTAGGATTATGCGTTATTTGGGGATTTAACTTTGTTATCATGAAACTAGGTAATGATGTATTTTCACCTGTAATGTTTGCCGCGTTAAGGTTTTCCTTCGGTACAGTTGTTCTCATAGCAGTTTTATTAATCAGAAAAATTCAATTGCCAAGTAAAAGACAATTGAAGTGGTATGTTGTTTGTGGTCTTTTACAAACAACATACTTCAACATTGCAATTCAAGTATCCTTAAATTACATAAGCTCCGGACTTACATCTGTTTTAACTTATAGTATGCCTTTGTTCTTATCTATAATGGCCCATTATTTTATTCCAGGAGAAAAACTCAATATGTTAAAAATGATTGGAATATCTCTTGGAATAGCTGGGTTGATTTTAGCAATGGATGTGCAAACTGGAGGAAATGTTCTTATTCCATTATTTGCTTTAAGTTCTGCAGTTGCTTGGGCACTATCAAATGTAATATTGAAAACAAAATTAAGTGGCAGTAACCCTATTCAATTCACTGCCTGGCAAATGGGCATTGGTTCGATTCTGCTCTTTTTATATTCCTTTAGTTTTGAAGATATCCGTGTACAGTGGAGTGCAGAAGCTATAACCTATCTTCTCTATTCAGGAATAATAGCGTCGGCCCTGGCATTTGTTATATGGTCCTATGTTCTTTCAAAAGTAGCGGCAAGTAAAGCATCAATTTCTTTGCTTATTGTACCGCTGGTTGGAACGCTATGTGGAGTAATCTTTTTAAAGGAGAACCTACAAGCCATTACAATTGTGGGGATTGTTCTTGTATTAGCAGGTGTCATGCTTGTCAACCTTAAGCAATCTAGTCATCCAGTCGTACAAAAACGTGAGTTAAAAAAACAAAAGGTATAGCTAATATATGGGCGGGAAAATAATGATATGAACAGGAGAAAGCCTTGATTCTACTAAGGAAGAATCTAGACTTTCTCTTATTTATTTTGAATTGAAATCTATCAGGGAATATAAGTATTCTCTGATTTGTTTATTTTTTTGTCGTAAATATAATATCTTAAGATAAAGATAAAGCTACGTCATCAAATTGAAAATTGATTAATTTTTATTATCTAATATATCTTGCAAGGTATAGCTTTCCAGGACATCTTGGAAATCACGTTCTGCCTTTGAAATGACAAGTGATATGAATTGTTCAGCTCCAATTGATGGTACCGACCAATATGGAACAATTTGTGGGTTACCAACAATTAAATATACATTTTTAAAGGTGATTTCTTTAGGATTTTTGATCAATTGATAACCGCCGTATCGTCCACCTTTTGCCTCTACATATTTTTGTTCTACAAATTTGGCTAAAATCTTCCGAATAAAAGTAGCATCTTCTTTTAATTGTTCTGCAATTTGATTACTTTTAATCAAAGTATTGGAATCTGTTAATAGTACTAATATTCTTAAAGAAACATGAAACCATTTTGGACCTAAATCCCCAGCCTGATTTAATAATTGCATTGATATAAAAACACCCTTCAAAGAATTCTTATAACCATTGTACCACGTGGCTTAATTTTTAAAATTTAAGTAAGGTGTAATGTTTCAAGATATATTTGGATTATGCCTTACCCAAATAAAAAATGAGTCGAGTTGGGGATGAGAATATAATATAAAACGCACATAATACACAAACTATACATCATTAACAAAAAACATCCGTGAAATGGTAAACAATAATTATGTATTGACGTGATACTAATGAGATGGTAAAATCCAATTGTGAAAAATTTATCTCAATTGAAACGTGATCGTTCTTGTTCGTTTGATTGCGGAGTAGCTTATTTCACTTATAGACTCAGGTTTATATTGATAGAGGATGTACGAAGTATAATTTTTCCTATAATTAAAGTATTCCAATTGAAAAAGGTAGAAATTTTGATGTCTAAGAAATATTAAAATACTACAGTAACTTTAAATTAGTTGATGGTGGTTAGGAATCTGGTAAATAGGTATTCTTAAAATCTAACAAATATCAAACGATAGGGTGATTTTGTGTCGAATAAAAAAAGAAGCGCGCATTTATTAGATAAAGATTTAAAAGCAATTGTCGAACTTATTCCTGATAGTGAAGTAAATATGGATAATTATCAATTTGTCCGTCAAACAAGCAATGATCAGTTTGACACAAGAATTCCAGATAAGCTACATGTTCACATGGAGGAAAAGTATATTCCAGGACCAGATGGAGCTCCCGATGTTCGTGTGTTAATTTTTAAACCTGAAAATGCTAAGCCTAATCGACCTGCATATTTAGATATTCATGGTGGGGGGTTCTTCTTAGGAATTCCTGAAATGCAAAATCCTGAAAATGCTTTAATAGCAAGCGAACTTAGCTGTACAGTTGTATCAGTAGATTATCGATTAGCACCTGAGACAAGATATCCTGGTGCTATAGAGGATTGTTATGCAGCATTAAAATGGATTCATGATAATGCAGAAGAGCTAGAAATTGATCGTAGTCGTATTGCTATAGGTGGTTCAAGTGCTGGAGGCGGATTAACTGCAGCTTTAGCAATCTTAGCTCGTGACCGAGGTGAGGTAAAGGTTGCATTTCAAAATTTAATTGTACCTATGTTAGATGATCGTACGGGAATTAAGGAACCACACCCTTATGCGGGAGAATATGTATTTACGCGTCAAAATGATTATTTTGGATGGTCCGCTTTATTAGGACATGAGCCTGGAATCGATGGCGTATCCCTATATGCATCTCCTGCTCGTGCTGAAGACCTTTCAGGTTTACCGCCAACTTTTATTTGTATTGGTGCATTGGATTTATTTATTGATGAAGGCATAGAATATGCTCAAAGATTAATTCGGGCAGGAGTTCCAACTGAATTTCATGTTTACCCTGGTGCGCCACACGTTATTCCAAGTGCTATTCGTGATGCTCGTGTTTCTAAAGCGCTTATTAGAGATATGCTAAATGCAAATAATCGTGCATTTTATGATGGTATAGAAGAAAAATGAACAGTTTAGAACATAATGATTTGAAATGTTTAGCATGAAATGCGCATTTTTCAATGGAAATTATCATTACCTCGATTGTTAGGCATTTGAACTAGTGAACTCTTCCCTGTCAAGTAGACAGTGAAAATAATAAGAATGCTAAAAATGGCTTGGTCCCTGTATTGTAGGGGATCAAGCCATTTTTAGCGCTATGGATGTAGAGTTTGCACGCATTTTCCGTTACGGTTCTTTTCTCGCTGAAGTCTGAAATGTTCTATCTTAATAGCTTAGTTCGAACTACAATGGCAATCGCAGCAAGCAGTAACCAAGCGATTCGATGGAGGCATTACCTCCTGGTACTCAAACGAGGAATAAATAGAACCTCGATCACAATGAAAGTTTTCTCTAGCAATAAGGGCAGCTGAGCCAGTTTATAGTAGCTAAATCAATAAATAATTAACATTTAATATGAATTTGTGCATTATTACACAGATTGCAGGGCATTGGTAATTGAAAATCATATCACTCTATTTATAATAGTACTTTAAAAGGTAATAGTTTTACAGATTATATTTAAGGAGACAAGTTAAGATGAATATGATGGAAAAAGACAAAAAAATTAGAGTGGGAATCATCGGTGCTTCTCCTGCAAACTTCTGGGCAACAAACGTACATCTACCTGCACTTTCTATGTTACCTCAATACGAAATTACTGCAGTTTGTACCACAAAAATGGAAACAGCAAAAGAAACAGCACGGTTGTTTAATGTACCCTACGCTTTCAATGATGCTGAAGAAATGGTTAACCATCCTGATGTAGATTTGGTTGTTATTACAGTAACAACTTTCAGACACGCTGAACTTGTGCGATTGGCGATTGCAGCAGGAAAAGACGTAATGTGTGAATGGCCGCTTGGCATTTCGTTAGAGGAATCCAAGGAATTAGCACAAGAGGCCGAAAACGCAGGTGTACGAGGGGTAATAGGTCTTCAGAGACGATTCGATCCGGGTGTGCAATATTTCCGAGACTTAATAGCAGCAGGATATATTGGCCGACTTCGCTCAGTTAAATTCCGTATGGAAGTTGATTACTATGGTGGTTACTATACCTCAAGAAGTAAACAACTTGCTGATAAGAAAAAAAATCATACACTTGTTAATGTAGTTGGCGGCCATTTCCTTGATCCAATACTTTCAGCTGTTGGTGAAATTAGAAGTCTTAGCGGAGTTGTGGCTCAGCAGTTCGATCACGCAGAAGTTATCGAAACTAAAGAAATTATCCCAGTTTCAGTTCCCGATCAAGTCTTAATAAGCGGTACTCTTACTAATGATGCTGTTTTCTCTGCACATATTGAAGGTGGAAAGCGAAATGGTAGCACATCTCAAACTATCGTAACTGGAACTAAAGGGGATCTTCTTTTATCAGCTGACTATACTATATCAGGTGCTCAAGGGGATAGTAATAGTTTAATGCCTATAGAAATCCCTAAAAGTTACTTAAAAGTACCACAGGGTGATTTACAGAAAGAAGTTTACCAAACTGTTTTACTTTATAAAGCTTTAGCGGAAGATCTTACAAAGGGAACCCAGGTTGTTCCTACATTTAAAGATGCCTGCCGCATGAATTTTATGCTTGATTCTGTCATAAAAGCATCTATCACAGGTCAGCGACAAGTTTTAGAGAGTTAAAATTGTGTTTGAGAGAACTTAAAACCGTGATAAAACGAAGACAAAGAAGCGCATAAAAAAGTCGCCATTAAGGCGACTTTTTGCTTTATAGAAGAATCTTCTATGAGTATAAATAGGTTTTGTATAGCTATCGTTTGGACAATTCAGCTATTATTCTCTTAAATTTAGAGACAACAAAATATAATTCAATAACATGTACTAGTATTTCAAACTGCAAAAAGAGTTGAGATAGATACCTACTTGTTCCGCCATATGCAAGGGAGATAAAGGTATGTTATTTCTAATCCACCATTCCACTAACCCAACTGAAGCTGATCCCATAAAATGAACAAAAGCCTCTTGTTCTATAGAGTGATTTTCTCTGTTTGTAATATTATGTTTGTTGGTTTCTTGTATGACAAATTCAAGGAATCGACTTCTAAAAATTGTAGCACCATCACTAGCTAACATTGTTGAAAAAAAATCGAAATTTTCCTCGAAATACTTAAACCACAGCAAATTAGTATCTTTAAAGGTGAGGTTTTCCGCTTCACATATGCGTTTGAGTTCCTCCATGTGGCCTTTAATCAATTGTTCAAGAAGATCATATTTGTCTTCATAGTGAAGATATATAGTTCTACGACTTACATTTGCTCGATCGGCTATATCTTGAATCGTAATTCGATCAAATTTTTTTTCGAGCATGAGTTCCACCAGAGCTCTCTTAATCGCTTCTTGTGATTTAAGTATTCTTCTGTCTGTTTTCAATATGAACCACCAATCCTTAATAATTAATTATCAAATAGTGCCTTTTTGTGCATTAATGCACATTACATACATCATTGGAAATTGATAACGTACTAACAATATATATAATAATACACACACGTAACTTATTTTATCAATGTGTATTTACTTTAAGGACAGTTTTCAATATTTGGTTAAGGTTACGTAATCAAAAAAGTAACATATAAGGAGATGCAGATATGGTTAAACTTAGTGTATTGGAACATGGATATATGAAAGAAGGATTCGAAACACATGAAATCTTACAAGAAGCTACCGAGCTTGCTCAATATACAGAAAGCCTAGGTTATAATAGATTCTGGGTATCCGAGCTTCATGGGATACCAGTATTCTCATTTACTTCACCTGAAGTTATGATTGCACATTTAGCATCAAAAACATCTAAAATTCGTGTTGGTTCAGGTGGAATAATGGTACCTCACTATAGCGCATACAAGGTAGCTGAAAACTTTCGATTATTAGAGGGTCTATACCCAGGAAGAATAGATCTCGGTATAGGTAGGTCAACAGGAGGTATGCACCTTGCAACTGTAGCATTGAATGAAAACAGGAAAATGCCAGAGTATTCAGAGCAAATAAATGATTTAATCGGGTATCTATACGAAAATCTCGGTGAAAATCACCGTTTTAGCGGTTTACAAGCAATTCCAAAAGTTAAAACAGTACCTGAATTATGGTTACTTGGATCTAGCAGCGACAGTGGAATGCGTGCAGCAAAACATGGGGTACCATATTCATTTGCTCAATTTTTTGGATCACGCGGAGAAGAAGCAATGTACCAATATGTATCCCGCTTTGAACCGTCTGTTGTTGCAACCGAACCGAGAGGAATGATTGCACTTCAAGTCATATGTGCAGATACTGAAGAAGAAGCACGTAAACTGGCAGCTAGTTATGAACTATTCACTACAGCTGGGGACCAAATCGGTGCACTTCCATCTCGAGAGACGGCATTAAATTATCCTTACACATTTGAACAGAAAATGTTTCTGAGGAGTCAGTCACACCTTAATATCGTAGGAAATCCTGAACAAGTGAAGGAAAAAATCATGGAGAATATAGGTATTTATAAAGTAGATGAAGTTATGATAGTCTCGCCTATCCATGATTTTGAAGCAAGAAAAAGATCTTTTAAACTAATTGCAGAGGCTATGCAGGAAGTCTAATATTTTTTATAAGGCTCTGTTAGTCATTAACGTTCATATGAAAATACTGGTCGGGAATTCTATTACTATTGCTGATTTTAGAATATACCATAATGAAGAGTCCCTAAAAAAAAGAATTCACATCGTTTGTAATACGATGTGAATTCTTTTTTTCTTGTGATCTCTTGTGTAGCTGACTTTATATGCAAGGCCCACTAACCTTAGTAAGAGATAATCACTTGAAATCTGTTGAAGAAGTAATACTTTCCCAAGTTTTCAAATCTTTTAATTGCCCTTCAAGTTTGTTTTGTATTATATCAAGCGTATCCGAACCTAAAGGTAATCTTAACGGCGGATTTGAATGATTAGTAATTTGAATTATAGCTTTGGCTGCTAACGACGGGTCACCTGTTTGATGACCGACAAAATTCTCCATCATCTCTTTCATTGAGCTCGTAGAGTACTCTGGCATAAAAGTATCTGCATATTTCATAGAGCGTCCTGCCCAGTCAGTTCGGAAAGCCCCTGGTTCGATAATAGTTACCTTTATGCCAAACGGTTCTAATTCTTGAGCAAGAGATTCGGACAATCCTTCTAGAGCGAATTTACTAGCTCCATACATTCCGAGTGAAGCGCCAGTAGATATGCCGCCAACCGATGAAATATTAATAAAATGACCAGATTGTTGCTCTCGGAATAAAGGCAATGCTGCTTTGGTTACATTGATAACACCAAAGAAGTTTGTTTCCATTTGATCTCTAATATTTTGTTCGGAAAACTCCTCTAATGCTCCGAGCAGACCATATCCTGCATTGTTAACAACAACATCAAGTTTTCCAAAATGTTGTCTTGCAAAATCCACTACTCTGATGGATTGCTGTTTGTCAGTTACATCTAGTTTAAAGGTTTTAACAAGATCAGGTGCTTTTTCTGCAAGGTCCGATATACTTTCCTCGTTGCGAGCAGTTGCCAATACATATTCACCATTCTCAATTAATTCTTCCGCCAAAGCTCTCCCAAAACCCGATGAAGTTCCAGTAATTAACCAAACTTTTTTAGCATTATTCATAAGTATTCTCCTCTAGTATCAGATTTACAACTTATTCTATCAAACAGGGTTTACTAAAACAACTAATATAGTTCATTTTGTACATTTTTTTTATATGGTATAATAATGATATGTAGATTTTCGGAGGTTTAAATAATGGTCAAAAATAAAGAAACTAGAGAGACATTAGCAAGCAAGCTAGTTTCCACAAACAGAAGTATAAACATTACTTCGTTAAAAGTAGATGAGATCGCGAAGATTATGGAAGTTAGTAAAGTAACTATGTATAAATATTTTTCTTCAAAAGAAGAGATTATGGAGACAATTTCAGAAATTTTTGTTCGCTACATTCGAAATGGTGCTAACATTAACTTAAATGATGGTAATTTCTTTGATCAATATTTAAATGTATTTGAGCAGTCAATATATTTGGTCTATTTTACTTCAAATCATCTAAATAACTTTAAAGAGTACAAAATTGAACTTTATAATAAATTGTCACAAGCTAAACAGCACCGCGCAAAACAAATTTCTGACTTCTATACAAAAGGAGAGAATCTCGGTTTTTTTCATCAAGTAAACGCTTCACTGCTTATCTTGAGCGATGAACTGATTTTGACTCAAATTTTAGATCCTTCTTACTTAATTCAGAATGGACTCTCACTTGAGCAAACTTTGCTTGATTATTATCAACACCACAAAAGGATAGTTGTATTAGATAAATATAAGACATCTGTGGATGATCAACGTGCAGTTAATTTCATAAACAAGTTTATTACGAAAAACTCACATAACTTATAATGATTTAGAACTTTACACCGACTATTAAATTCAAACTATATAAAATGTGATAAGCCTTATAGAAGTATTCATTAATTTTCGATTGCTTCTATAAGGGCTTTCTCATTACGAGGATTATTAGTGAAGTTCTTTTATGTTTGGATTATATTATCTAGCAGAAGGTGAAAGCGTCCAAGAGTGACTTACTTGAAAAAAAGATTGTTCGGGAAGTGAAGAAATCGCTTGAAACCTTTAAAATTAAGGGGTTCAAGCATTTTTGATTTTCAGGAATTTAGTGATCCAGGCGGTAGCGGACTAACATCTAACGTTTTCCTAACATCTCCTTGAAAGTTCAAAGAAAAGAGGATGTTATCTCAGAGTATTATGTGATAGGTAGAAAAAAGAACTTTTCGTTTACCTGGAAGGTTTATTGAATAGTTTTGTTCTAGACCTTCTAAGTATCTTCTCAAAGTCATTCATACTTTTATAAGATTTTATGTTGATATTTCCTGAGATACCTTTCCTGAGAGGAATGATATAATCCATAAACATAATTTCTAATAGGTCATCGACGTATTGAGGATTTGTAATTAACTGCTGAGTAACGTAATCATAAAAATTTATGCCGCTATTGTTATAATGCAACATATTTCTAAGGACTTTCATCTCAACTTGAAGTGTATTAGTATATTGCTCAATTATGTTATCTATAGCGCTATAATTAAGTTTTTTCCAATACTGTCCAAGTCGCTTACGGACATCTAAAATATTCCTCATAACCTCAAACAATTTTATAGATGTTAAGCGCAACAAGATATACTTATCAAGATTTAATATTGAGGATTTATAATCTAAGTGATCCGCCATCCATATACAAGTAGTTAATTCGTTTTGTATAAGGAGGATTCGGGTTATAAATACGTTATACGTTATATCTTCCGTAAAGAAGATTCTATCCCAAATGTCTTTAGTCGAATATTCTTTAGCATTATAAACTTTCAGAGGCTTAGATTCCAAATAAATCGGATGGTTTATCCAATCGATAATTAACTGTATTAATGCTCCCACTTCACTTGAAAAACCTCGAACGGTGTCTTCGTCACGACTATCTTGTAGAGGTGTATCAGCAAAAACAAATGTCGGGAACAAAGTAGAGCCAGCCAAAGTTTCACCATCTATATAAAAACCCAAGTTGTCAATATCGTCACCGAATATACTCTTATGCCCCTTAAGGAGCTTATTAAATATATCTCTGTTTTTTATACCTTGATTTGTTTTTACTTTATGCCGAACCTCTTTAATTACCTCCATATTAGGCAAATCAGCTTGTATTATGCCCGAATCTTTTAAAACTTTATTTGCTTCATAAAGTATTACACATATGTCACGGAAAAATGAGTAGCCGGATGTAGAGTTGTAATTTATGGATGTCGGTCCCTCCATGAATAATTTCCTTATACCCTGCAAGTCGTGGTTTAAAGTTTTTAGGTATTCCATCATAATTCAACCTCACATATAAATGATATAAAAAGTAGGTTACAACAGTATTATATATACCTTTACTATTAAAGAGCTAACTAACTTGAGTATAAAAAATAATTATAACTCTTTTAAATCAAAAAAAGTTGATGTATTATATAATTCTAAACATCAAGAAAATTTGATTTAAGTAGGTGGCGTTATGGAAACGAAGGAGCTTGTACTAAGTGATTATCAGAGAATATTTAAAGCTTTAGCCGATACTAACCGTTTGGAGCTACTACAGTTATTATCTGAATCATCAGAAGAACCTATTTGTGTTTGTGACCTTACTGAATCGATGGAAATGGCTCAGTCTAAGCTTTCTTACCATCTAAAGATTCTTCTCGATGCTGACTTAATTACGAAAGAAAAGCGTGGTACGTGGAATTACTATGGTTTGAATCCATCTGTTTTGAACCATATACTTTCGGAAGAACTTTGCTGCTTATTCAGAGGTCCAGCGGTAAAAGCAGAGAAATGCTGTACTAACTAGATTCAAGGGGGGAGTAATATGATCAATCAATTACCTGTAGTAATTATTGGTGCTGGTCCTGTAGGCTTAGCGGCTGCGGCACATTTAGTGGAATATAATTTACCTTTTGTGATTTTGGAAAAAGGAGAAAACGTAGGCAGCAATATTCTAGAATGGGGTCACGTTCAACTATTTTCTCCTTGGGAGTACAACACGAATCAAGCAGCAACGAAGCTATTATCTGAAACGGAATGGCAACATCCGGATAAGGATAAGTTGCCAACTGGACAAGAGTTAGTAAATGAATATCTAAAACCACTTTCACAGCTACCAGTAATGCAAGAGAATATACGCTTTTATTCCGAGGTTGTTGCTTTATCTAAAGATGATGCGGATAAATTAAAGTCTGATAACCGAAATGAACGAGCGTTCGTTGTCCATTATAAAAATGAATCTAAATTAGAGAAGGTAAGGGCTTCAGCAATCATAGATGCAAGCGGAACTTGGCAAAATCCAAATCCCCCTTATGCTGATGGTGTGTGGCTTGATTCTTCTATAAGAGATTCAGTACATACAAATATACCGGCAGTGAAGCAGCAATCAGAAGTATTTAAAGATAAGCATACTGTTGTGATTGGTTCAGGACACTCTGCATTGAATACATTGCTAAACTTAGCGGAGCTGAAAGAAAATCATCCTTCAACGAAGATATCTTGGATTCTTAGAAGAGAATCACCGGTATCTGTATTTGGAGGAGAGGAACAAGACCAGCTTGCAGCTCGAGGTGCACTAGGATTAAGCGCCCATAAACTTGTGGAACAAGGTGTTATAGATGTATTTGCTCCGTTTAATGTAGAAGCAATTGATTATGACGGATCCAAATATACATTAAGCAGTAAGGAAGAGAATATTATCTCATCCGTAAATGAAATTGTAGTTAATACAGGAGCGCGACCAGATTTTAGTTTTCTTCGAGAAGTGCGATACGTTATTGATCCGATTGTAGAGAGTACACCAGCATTAGCGCCGCTTATCGATCCAAACTTGCATAGCTGTGGTACAGTTCGTCCGCACGGCGAGGAAGAATTGAAACACCCGGAAAAAAACTTCTACTTCGCTGGAGTTAAGAGCTATGGGAGAGCACCTACATTCTTGCTTGCTACAGGTTACGAGCAGGTAAGATCTATTGTCGCTTCTATTGCAGGTGACGTTGAATCAGCTAAGCAAGTGAAATTGAAACTTCCAGAAACGGGTGTATGTAAGACTAATATCGTTACTGCAAAACAACAAAGTTACTGTGGGTGTTAAGGCAATGAAATCAGCTCAAGTACGTGATTTAGTTAAAAACGATGGGAGCGTGTTAGGGACATTTACAAGATCGGTATAGATAGTGGAAACGCTACTTTTGTGACTAATGCTCCCGATTGGGGTTATTGGAACAACAGCAAGTTGTCGTTTGGCAGACTGGTTGCAGAGATTGAGAAAAAGATAGTGGGTTGGGTAGCACTATCCCCTTATTCCTCTCGCCAAGTATATAGCGGTGTTGTAGAAGTCGGCATTCACGTTGACCCTGACTTCCAAGGTAATGGTATAGGGACTGCATTGTTAGAAAATGTGCTTAGTGTTTGCAAAATAGAAGGTGTGTGGACTGTGCAGGCAAGTATTTTCCCTGAGAACGCTCCAAGTTTGGCACTGCATCAAAAGTTCGGTTTTCGTGTAGTCGGCAGGAGAGAGAAAATTGCACAGTTAAATGGCAAATGGAGAGATGTTATGCTGATGGAGAAGAAATTATGATTATAAATAAAGGTGGAGTTTTGGGGAAAAGTATTTTATTTCGTATCTTAAGCTTGTGAAGAACTCCTTAAATTGCAGTAATGAAGAGGCGTACAATATTACTTTTTCAAGACTATTTAAGGATGACCCGGGTACTTTAGGTAATAAGAGTTACGAAACTTTTCAGCAAGCTTTTATTCATTTTAATGAAGGAACTGCCCTAAATGAAAGAAGTCCTAGTACTTAAAACGAGATCTGTATTACTGCTGTTTTTCTGATATAAGTAATACAGTTGATTGATGAGACGTTTGCTAACGCATTTGCTAACGTAATTAATTTTTTTGAATCATTTTGGTGGACTATATGGACGTAAAAGACGTAAAAACCCCCTATAAATACACTATTTTCGACCGTAACAAAATTGACAGGGTAGGGGTCGCTGGTTCGAGTCCAGTCGGAATCACTAACTAATAAAAACTTGAAATCCTTTGTACATAAGGGTTTCAAGCTTTTTTTGCTGTTCTGGTACAAGATGATACAAGAGGGTAAGTGTTAATATTTTGCTTCAAACTCATCTAATGAATGAAGATTTAAAATGATACTGTTCGAAAATTGGTGCGGTGAAGAGAAAAAATCCCTAGTTTATACAATCCGCTATGATCTGAGTTTTGATCACAAGATTATGTAACTATGACATCAGCTGGCAGAACAACTGTAAAAAGCAGAAATGATTAAGAGATGTCATGAATTCTATAGATTTGTTCATGATTCAGGTTATGTGCTGAAAATATTTATTGTATGAGCGCAAACATTGATTGTATTGTGAATTTGAGAGTGTCTACAATCAATCCTTTAACTTTATTTGAGAGAGTGAGGTCTGTGGTCTGCATGAGTAAAAAAGGTATTTTAATAGGATTTACATTTAGTTTTTTGGCAGCAGTATTATGTGCAATAGCATTTACAGTTATTGCGGTACTTCCGTTTATAGTTACACTTGAACCTATTGCGTTTCTATTTGTTTTTGTACAGTGCATAGTGCCATTTTTTTTAATATTTCCTTTAGTTGGTGGATGGAGTAGACAGATACGGTTATCGAGCCAACTAATTAAATGGTTAATTAGTTGTGGGATGGCTATTATTGTCGTTATGTATGCAGGAACACTCGGTTCTTTATCATCCCATACCCTAGTATTCGGTAATTCAATAGAGGAATTAAATGTAGATGGCATACTAGTTTGGGGAATGGCATATCCATTTATATTATTGCCATTAACTGCTCCATTGGCATGGGGAATATTACATTGGTTTCTCAACATCTGTTTTCAATATGATACATGTAGAGCAGAATGAATTTTAACAAGATTGAAGCTGCGGAATCAAGTGGCAAGAATTTTGATGTGATGGATGATGTACGATTATTCCGAAACCCATTCCATGTACTGTGTAAGATGATTTCTCACTCTTGACATATCTTTTTCAAGCCATTAATGTAATCGTATACGATGTATCGTGTACGATTTATTTTGTGTTTTTTAATTTTGGTTAGCATCTGTACAAATAGTGATGTCACAGGTGGGTCGTGAATAGTTTTTTGGGTGAATAATATACAGGACAGATGCAGGGCTCGTTAAGAGGGGGAGAATTTTGTGTTAAAAATTTTCAAACATTTTCAGAAAAAGGACTGGGTATTAGTTTCTTTTGCCTTCATATTCATTCTTGTGCAAGTATGGCTTGATTTAAAACTTCCGGATTATATGTCTGAGATCACAAGGCTGGTTCAGACGGAAGGAAGTGAAATTAGTGATGTTCTTGCCCAAGGCGGTTTTATGTTGTTATGTGCAGTGGGGAGTCTGGCAGCTACAATCATAACTGTTTATTATGCGGCGAAAGTGGCAGCAAGATTTTCAAACCGATTACGGGCTTTGGCATTTGACAAGACACTTTCTTTTTCCATGGAGGAACTATCCAGGTTTTCTACGGCAAGTTTAATCACGCGTTCCACAAATGATATCATGCAAGTTCAAATGCTCATCATTCTTGGTTTGCAAGTCATTTTGAAAGCACCTATATTAGCGGTTTGGGCTATCCTGAAAATCATGGGGAAAAGCTGGCAGTGGACAGCTGCGACAGGGGTTGCTGTTTTCGTTCTTTTATTGTTGATTATGGTCATTGTTTTTATCGCATTGCCGAAATTCAAGGTGATCCAAACTTTAACAGACAATCTAAATATGGTTACAAGAGAGAATTTATCCGGAGTTCGCGTTGTTCATGCTTACAATTCCACTGCGTTTCACGAAGATAAATTCAAGAAAGCGAACGACGATTTAACAAAAAATAATTTGTTTACGACGAGGACAATGGCAATCCTAATGCCGACTATCACCCTTATTACGTCAGGCATCAGCCTCGCCATTTATTGGATTGGTGCAGTCTTGATCAATAACGCACCAATATCAGACCGACTGACCATATTCTCTGATATGGTCGTATTTTCTTCATATGCGATGCAGATAATCATGGCCTTTATGATGGTTTCGATCACTTTTGTATTGCTGCCTCGCGCGGCTGTTTCTGCAAAGAGGATCAATGAGGTTCTTGATACTGAAGTTAGTATCAAGGATGGAGAGGAAACAAAAGGAACTACTGAAGCGGAAATTGAATTCCGGAATGTCAGCTACAAATACCCTGGATCATCAGAATATGTTCTGCGCGATATAAGTTTCAAAGCGTCCAAAGGAGAAACCCTCGCTATCATCGGGTCGACTGGAAGCGGTAAGAGTACACTAGTCAACTTGATCCCGCGTTTTATGGAAGCAACAGAAGGAGAGATCCTTGTGGATGGTGTGAATGTGAAAGATTACAAGCTGGAATCACTGAGAGACAAACTCGGCTATGTATCCCAAAAGGCAGTCATGTTTAGGGGCTCCGTTTCCTCCAATGTCACTTTGGGCGAAGCAGACAAAAAGTCATCAGCTGAAAACGAAATAATGAAAGCTGTTGAGATAGCTCAAGGAAAAGACTTTGTGGAAAAGATGGATCAACAATATCAAGCACCTATTTCACAAGGCGGGACTAATCTTTCAGGTGGGCAAAAGCAAAGATTATCGATTGCACGTGCTATCTATAAAATGCCTGAAGTATATCTATTCGATGATTCTTTCTCTGCCCTGGATTATAAAACCGATCGTGTGCTGCGCACAAAATTAAAGCAAGAAATTAAAGATGCGACTTCCATTATTGTTGCCCAGCGGATAGGTACGATTAAAGATGCCGATTGCATTCTTGTACTGGATGAAGGAAAAATTGCAGGAATGGGCAGTCATGATGAATTAATGCAGACAAGTGAGGTTTACCAAGAGATTGCATACTCACAATTGTCAAAGGAGGAACTTGAAATTGGTTGAAAAAAGTCAATCTGGTCCTGAAACATCACGTAAAGAATCAGTTAAACAATCAAGAGATGATAGCAATCATGTTTCTCAAAATGGCAAGAGCGTAAAAAGCATAAAAGATCTGGTTTCGTATTCGAAGGCTTATTTTCCGGCAATAATCATTGCCCTGATACTTGCTATGTCGGCTGCCATTTTCAATATTGTCGGCCCTAACCAACTGAGCAAGATGACGGATCTTATCACAGTGGGATTAGGCGGAAGTATTGATATGCATGCGGTTTTCAAAGTTGCCATTTTACTGGTGTTTTTATATGGCTTAGGATTTATATTCAATTACATCCAAGGCTATATAATGGCTACAGTTACACAAAGAATTTCCAAGCAACTAAGAAAAGATATTTCCGTCAAGATAAATAAACTGCCTTTGAGATACTTCGATTCTACTACTACAGGAGATGTCCTGAGCAGAGTGACGAATGATGTGGATATGGTTGGTCAGACAATGAACCAAAGCATCAGTGGTCTGATTACAGCCCTCACGATGTTTTTGGGATCTTTATTCATGATGTTTTATACAAACTGGATCATGGCCATATCAGCAGTACTTTCAACCGTAATTGGGTTTGTACTGATGATCTTTATCATTTCGAAGTCCCAACGCTACTTTGCGCAGCAGCAAAAAGACCTTGGCAGGCTGAATGGTCATATCGAAGAGACATATTCCGGTCATCATGTCGTAAAAGCATATAATGGAGAAAATCAATCGAAAAAGGATTTTTCTGTCATTAATACGAGCTTATATGATAGTGCATGGAAATCACAATTCTTGTCTGGTTTGATGATGCCATTAATGATGTTCATAGGGAACTTTGGTTATGTAGTGGTCTGTATTGTTGGAGCAGCCTTGGCAGTGAATGGCACGATATCATTCGGTGTGATTGTTGCGTTTATGCTGTACATTCGTCTATTCACCCAACCACTTCAGCAGATTGCCCAAGCAGCAACTAACTTGCAATCGACAGCAGCGGCTAGTGGGAGAGTCTTTGAAATCTTAGCTGAAGAAGAGCTTGCTAAGGAAAGTAACAAAATGGAGAAATTGGAAAATGTCAAAGGTGATGTGAAGTTCGAAAATGTTCAATTTGGATATGAGGAAGACAAATTAATCATAAAGGACTTTTCCGTAAGTGTGGAAGCAGGGCAAAAGGTAGCCATCGTTGGCCCAACAGGAGCAGGGAAAACAACGTTGATAAATTTGCTTATGCGTTTTTATGAATTAAGCGGCGGTAAAATCACTATTGATGGTATTGCCACAAATCAGATGACCAGAGAGTGTTTGCACGATTTATTCTGCATGGTGCTTCAAGACACATGGGTGTTCGAAGGATCTATCCGTGATAATATCGTCTATTCCAGAACGGATGTAACGGATGAAGAGGTAGAAGCAGCTTGTAGAGCTGTTGGACTTGACCACTTCATTCAGACGCTGCCTGACAAATATGACACCATTTTGGATGATAAATCGAGTTTGTCTGCAGGACAAAAACAGCTGATTACTATTGCGAGGGCAATGGTGAAAATGGCCCCGCTTCTTATTCTTGATGAAGCGACAAGCTCTGTAGATACGCGCACAGAAGTGCTGATCCAGCAAGCAATGGATAAACTGACGGAAGGGAAAACATCCTTTGTCATCGCACACAGACTGTCCACGATAAAAAATGCCGACCTCATTTTAGTGATGAAAGACGGCGATATCATTGAATCAGGGGATCATCAAGAATTAATCCGTAAAGGCGGTTTCTACGCAGAACTTTATAATAGTCAATTCGAAACTGCTTCGTAATAGAGAAAGCTCGTTCTGCCGTGACGAGCTTTTCCGGATACATAACTTTTTAAACTGCATGGAAGAAAATGATCAGGTGAACAGATGGATTTATCCAACTTATGTCCGTGATCATAATACAGAGCGAATTATGGAGGGGTGCTGAATGATAGAAAAAGCAGAGTACATTCGTGCATCAATAGACTTTCTGCAACGTTTCATAGCCAAAGGTAATCAAAAGCGCGCTGAGGGCTTTGGTCTTACAGTTCCCCAAATGAGGGTCATTGTTGAAGTGGCAAAAGATAAAAACATCAGCATCAAACAGTTGACTCAAAATCTGAAAATGACTCAAAGTACAGTCTCAGAAATAGTTGAACGATTAATAGGAAAAGGAATTGTAACGAAAACTCCAAATCCGCAAGATAAACGATCCGTCATAATTACATTGACTGAGGCTGCTGAAGAAGCAATAAATAAAGGTGATAATGATTATTTGAATCACATGATTCTCGACGTCTTAAATCAATTAGAAGCAAATGAACAGGAATCATTCGTGCATGGGATGCATTTATTCGTAGAGGCAGTAAAAGAAAAAATGGTATCTGAGGGTATGGATTATGAAGATTCATATGATGTGTTGAATTTGCCTAAAAAAACAGATGAATAAGTTGTTATATTCAATTGAAGATCACACAGATAAACGATAAGCACTGAACTTCTGGGTATTCCTTTTGCTGTAATGACGGTTGAAGAATGCTTACTGGGGAAATGCATTAGACTCAAAAAAATGGACAATGAGTCACTGGAGATTGAAAGGATATATAAGAAGCAAACCCCAAAAATTGTCTGGTTAAGGTGCTGATGAACAGAGAGTTAGACAGCATGTAATGAAAAAAAGAACAACAAGCTGAGTGCTTGTTGTTCTTTTTTCATTGCAAGTTTATATTTGATTTCGCAACTTGGGAACGTCGGAATTGCTGCTATTGTTTCTAGTAGAATTTATGTAGTGTGCTGCATCTTTTTTAGCTTTTTGGGCTATGGCTGCAGAGATTTCGTCTGGAGAATGAAAAAGATTTTTAGGAGTGGTGACAGTTATGACAACTACAACAAGCAAGCCGATTAAAAGCAATAACATCTTACGTCTCCTTTTGTTTTTTCTAATTATTCTCATTATAAATTCCGCTTGTGTACATTATGTGTTGTCTTGCTGCTCTTTTTAAAATAAAGTTTTCTTGACATGAAATCGATCTCAGGATATATGCTTCTTTCGTAATTACCTATAGGAAAAAGCTATTGGATATACATATTACTGGTACAGGCTAAAGTATTGTCGGGAGGAGAGTCTTAAAAAGAAAATCGAACATATAGCGATCTGGGTGAAAGATATCGAGAGAATGAGGGGATTTTATGGAGCGGAGAGTAATAAGCTGTATGTAAATGAGAGGAAGGGTTTTGCTTCATACTTCCTGACCTTTTCGAATGGCGCCAGATTGGAATTGATGCAGCAGACAGGAGTGTATAAGGAATCACAAATGAATCAGTTAGGGTGGATGGATATCCAGTTACTTAGACTGTAGTGAATGATTACTGATAAAAGAAGCTTGTAATGTCAGACTAGTAGAATAGCATGGCGATCTCTTCAGCACTCCAATGGAATGCTTTACGGAAACAATGCGGAATGCTGCAGATGGATGAAATGATGAATCAGATTATCAGCATATAAAATTCGACGTCATCTTGACGAGTCTTTAAGCGTCTGCAAACGGATCATATTGATTCCGATGTGACTTGGGAAGAGATCTCTGGAAGAGCCGGTCTAAGCTAATAAACAAATATATCTATAAGATAATAGGAGGAAGAGCATCCTGCAAGATAAGGAGCTATTCCTCCTGTTATAGTGTTACAAATGGTGACCAACGCTCTTTTTCCTGACTAGCAGCAAGAAAGAACGACCACATCAGCTGTAATGCTCCGACTGCCCGAATGGGAAAGACAGAATAGATTATAATGGTGCATAATAAACGTACATATATTTTAGGAGACATGATATGGACAATTATATAGAGAAACAGAACAATATAAAGCAAGAGAACAATAACATGGTGGCAGCAAGAATACCAGGCTTGATCTGGATTTTTATTGCTTTCATTGCGTCTATGTTTCTGCAGATTGAAGCGGGCAGCTCTTTCTTGCTTTATGGAACATTCAGCTTACTTATACTTATTTTTAGCATCTTATACTGGTTCTCAGATCGCTTCCTGCCAAAAAGGGCTTGGATGTATTTTGTCGTGCAAGGAATGATCGTATATGGCAGTGCTTTTTTCATGTACGATCTCTATGCGACAATCATTGCATTATTCCCCCTGTTGTTAGGACAAGTGGTAGGGATGGTAGGACAAAAAAGGATTGCGTTCTTTCTTATATTGATAAGTCTTTCCATCATTGCCTCCGTCATCATCGTTCCAAAAGAGAGTTTGTTCATTTTCTTTGTTGGAGCCATTCCATCCACGGTCATCATAGTTGGCTATGCCGCCATCTTTTTCAAGCAGGTCAATGGACGAATCAGGACGCAGCAGTTTTTGGAGGAGTTGGAGGAGGCGCATCATCAGGTTGAGAATTTGACATTGCATCACGAAAGGCAGCGGATGGCGCGTGATTTGCATGATACGTTAGCGCAAGGAATAGCTGGGATCAAGATGCAGCTTGAAGCCATCAATGCACACCTTACCAATGGAAATTACGAACGTGCACAGCAGATAACGCATTTGGCGATAGAAGGGGCCGGCACGGTACTGGCTGATAGTCGTCTTGTGATCGATGATTTGCGTCTGCATGAGGAAAGTACGGATTTGGAATATATATTGCGTGATAATATCCAGCAGTTCACGACTGCTACCGGTATTTCCTGTCATTTGGATTTTGCGATAGTGCACTCCGTATCACCTAAAGTGACAGAACACTGTTCCAGGATTGTAAGTGAGTGTTTGCTCAATGTAGCGAGGTATGCCAAGGCGACTGAGGTAACTGTCATTGCAACGGCGAAACATGGTAAAGACATTTATTTGGAAGTCAGTGACAATGGAATCGGGTTCCAGGTAGATCAAGTTCTCCACAAGCAAGGTCATTATGGATTGATAGGGATGAAAGAGCGCGTACGCATACTAGGTGGGCGTATCACGATAGACAGCCAAATTGGACAAGGAACGAAAATAGCGGTCAGCATACCATGAAGGTGGGAAATAGAATGGCACGAAAAGTACTTATAACAGATGATCATGTTGTTGTCAGGGAAGGACTCAAGTTACTGATCGAAACAAATCCAAATTACCAAACCGTCGGCGAAGCCGGCAATGGTGCAGAAGCAATCGAGTTGGTGAATGAATTGAACCCGGATATTGTGCTGATGGATTTGTATATGCCGATCATGAGCGGGATGGAAGCAATCCGGAAATTGTCTGTGACACATCCAGACTTACCAATCATCATTTTAACGACATATAACGAAGACCAATTGCTAGCAGAAGGATTCGACCTGGGAGCAAAAGGTTATTTGCTGAAAGACACGAGCTTGGAATCTTTATTCCATTCCATGGATGCAGCGATGAATGGAGAAACATTGATTAAAGATGATATGCTGAAAAGAATCCGTAACTACCAAGAAAAAAGGCGGAATATAAAAGAAAAAGTGCAGCTATCCCGATCAGAGATAATCATCCTCCAGGCTGTGGCACGAGGGTTGACCAGTAAGGAAATTGCCTTCGATATGGGGGTTTCGGAAAGGACCATCAAGTCCAGACTGACTGCGATATTCAATAAGCTTGGTGTGGATTCAAGGACGGAAGCAGTTGCAGTGGCAATTGAAGCCGGCTTGATACATTTGAACAATAATAAATTTTAATTTTTTTTGATGTTCTGCCCAAACGTACATCTCCTTCCTGTTTTATTTGGTTAAAATGATTAGGTGAGATAGTTAGAGGCTGGAAGGGAGATTTTTATGTCAACGTTATTATACAAATTAGGAAAATGGAGTGTATTGCATAAGAAAGCTGTTCTAGCAGCTTGGGTAGTCCTGATTGCAATCATCTTCACCATAGCATTGATTTTAAAACCAGCTTTCTCGGACGATATGAGTATTCCAGGTACTCCGTCAGAGGATGCGAGTAAGTTATTGGAGAAAGAATTCCCGAGCGGGCCGGACAAAGGTTCCCTGCGGATCATTTTTGGTGCTGGGGATAACGAGGATGTAACGTCTGAAACTGCTCAGCAAGCCATTGCTGATGTGCTGGCTAAAGTAGCTGAAGATAAAGAAGTCGAGTCTGTCGCAAGTCCATTTGAGGCACAAACGATAAGTGCGGATGGAACTGTGGCTTATGCAGACGTAACGTATAAAGAAGCGGCTGCAAAGGTACCGGAATCCTCTTTGGAACATGCACAAGACAGCGTTAAAGGTGCTCAAGATGACGGACTGCAAGTTGAAATGTCCGGTTCCATCATGCCATTTGAACTTGAGATCGGAGGAATCTCCGAAGTCATCGGTATTGTAATGGCCTTCATTGTATTAAGTATCACATTTGCATCCTTCTTGGTTGCAGGATTGCCGATTTTGAACGCCTTGCTTGGTTTGGTCACCAGCATAGGTCTGACACTGATCGGTTCCAGTATTTTCGATATCACATCCTTCAGTTTGTCACTTTCTGTCATGATCGGATTGGCTGTCGGAATAGATTATGCGCTATTCATCTTCTCGAAACACAAACAGCAAGTCAGAGATGGAATTGAAATCAACGAATCCATTGCAAGAGCTAATGGCACGGCCGGCGGAGCTGTCGTTTTTGCAGGTTTGACCGTCATTGTCGCTCTATGTGGTTTAACGGTAGTAGGTATTCCATTCCTTGCGGCGATGGGTATCACGGCAGCATTAAGTGTCCTATTTGCAGTGCTCGTTTCGATTACTGCTGGACCTGCAGTTCTGGCACTTATCGGCAACAAAATCAATAAGAAAAATCGCCTTCTAGGCAAGTTTTCCAAAGAATCCAAAGGAAATGCAGAATCAAACGGATGGGGACGATTCGTTACCAAGCATCCGTTTATTGTTGCAATCATCAGCATCGTCATCCTATTGGTAATCAGCATTCCAGCTACGGATATGCGACTCGGGTTGCCTGATGACGGGATGAAAGCTGAAGACAATCCAGGACGTCAGGCGTATGATTTGCTGGCTGAAGGTTTTGGTGATGGATTCAATGGAACTTTGGCTGTGCTAGTCGATGCGTCGGATACGAGCGGAGACCAAACAGCTCAATTCCAGAAAGCGACAGAAGAAATCGGCAAGCTGGATAATGTAAGTATGGCTACACCAGCAATGCCTAATGAAGACGGTCGATATGCCATCATTAGCGTCACGCCGGAAACAGGTCCAAACGATAGTGGAACAACTGATCTTGTTCATGAAATAAGAGATCTTTCATTGAACGATGGTGGAGAGGATATTAAATTCCAAGTCACAGGTTTGACTGCCATCAATATTGATATTGCCGAAAAATTGAATGATGCGATTCCTATCTTTGGTGCCATCATCGTCGGCTTTGCTTTCATTTTACTGCTGGTTGTATTCCGTTCCTTGCTTGTACCGCTTACTGCAGTGGCAGGATTCTTGCTTACGATGACGGCAACATTAGGTTTCTCAGTCTTCATTTTGCAAGATGGTAATTTGAACGGATTGTTCGGAATCCCGCAAGCAGGTCCGATATTGGCATTCCTGCCTATATTGGTTATCGGTATTCTCTTTGGTTTAGCGATGGACTACCAAGTGTTCCTCGTCAGCCGCATGCATGAAGAATACACGCTTACAAAAGATCCGGTAAGATCAATCCTCGCAGGTCTCAAATACAGCGGTCCTGTCGTTACAGCAGCCGGTTTGATCATGATCTTCGTATTTGCTGGATTCATTTTTGCGGGAGATACGATGATCAAGTCAATGGGATTGGCATTGACATTCGGTGTCTTGTTCGATGCCTTCATCGTACGTCTGGCAATCATACCAGCCGTGATGAAACTATTGGGCCATGCAACTTGGTATCTGCCAAAATGGCTTGATAGAATCATCCCGAATGTTGATATCGAAGGACATAAACTGTCTGAGAAACTCAATGAACAACAACATACAAGCTCTAGTAAACAGGCAAGTTCAAACTAGGCTTCAAACAGACCATGTACTCCTGATGTACATGGTCTGTTTTCTTTTTGTGCTAAATTGGGTTTGAGCTCCCCTTACAATTACAGTATAGTAAACGTATAGTATGCGAGACACGAATAGGTGGAATTTCTATGATGACAAACCATGCATTCATGGATGATTGGTTGGCTTTGGACAATCTACAACTGAAAATAAAAAAAGAACTCGAGTCGGCTCTGCAAAAAGAATGCAGTCTATCGATAAAGGAGTTTTATGTACTATATCATCTCTCAAAAGCACCAGAGAAAAAACTCCGGCTTCAAAAGCTGCAGGAACTGATCGGTCTGAGTCAAAGTGCTCTTTCGAGATTGGTCGGGAATATGGAAGCAAACAGCTGCGGCGCTTTGCAAAAACATGTGTGTACAGATGACCGGAGAGGAACATATACACAGCTCACAGCTTTGGGTGAAGATAAATTACATCGCGGTTTGCCGTGTTTTCATGAAGTGATTCAACATAATATGAGTCAAATCGACCCGGAAAGAATGATAAAGCAATTGCTGGAGAAATTATAAGATGTACATGAAAAGTACCTGTTTAGGTGCTTTTTTGTTTGAGCTTTTCGTTTGACTGGAAGTTTGAAAAACGATAATTTAAATGTATGCGTTATGCATATATTTTATGATTAAAGGAGTCTTGAATATGGAAAATCTGTTCAGTACATATAAAATAAAAAATCTGGAATTGAAAAACAGGGTGGTCATGCCCCCAATGTGTCAATATTCCGTGGACAAAAAAGACGGTATCGCCAACGAGTGGCACTATCAGCACTATATCAGCAGGGCAGTGGGCGGAGCAGGTTTCATCATTGTGGAAATGACAGATGTAGAACCGGACGGCCGAATCACGGATTATGATTTAGGTTTATGGTCTGATGAACAGATTCCGGCTCTTGCCAGAATCGTGGATGCAGTCCATAGTCATGGAGCGAAAATCGGAATCCAGATTGCTCATGCAGGACGCAAGGCAGAAGATGCAGCTGAGCCTGTAGCACCATCTGCCATCCCATTTGACGAAAACTCCAAAACACCACGAGCTCTTACGACGGAAGAAGTAAAAGAGATGGTCAAAAAATTCGGCTCAGCAGTAAGACGTGCAGTGCAAGCTGGCTTTGATGCCATTGAAATACACGGTGCCCACGGATATCTTATCCACCAATTCCATTCACCACTCACCAATAAACGAGATGATGAGTACGGCCAGGATCTGACGAAATTCGGCCGTGAAGTCATTGGAGCCGCTAAAGCTGAAATGCCGGCAGATATGCCATTGATCATGCGTATTTCGGCTAAAGAATATGTGGAAGGCGGCTACGATATCGAAGAAAGCATCGAGTTTTCAAAAGCTTATAAAGAGGCCGGGGCAGATGTGTTCGATGTTTCCTCTGGCGGGGAAGGTCAGATTGCTGCTTGGGGAAGACCGGGCACGCATGCTGCTTATCAAGTTCCGTTAGCGCGACAAATCAAAGAAGCATTGCAAATTCCGGTTATGGCTGTCGGCAGATTGGATGATCCGATTTTGGCCAATGCAGTCATCGGAAATGAAGATGCAGATCTTGTGCAAGTTGGCAGAGGTATGCTCAGAAATCCTTATTGGACATTGGAAGCTGCTAAACTGTTGAGAAAAGAGACAAACGTTCCGAAGCAATACGAAGCTGGATTCTAATTATAGGTTTATTTTCACCCGCTTGATTCAGAATCAGGCGGGCTTTTTTTGTATACCGTATTTCCTACTCTTCAATGAAGGAGAATTTTGTTTACACTTTACTAAAGATTCATGAGCATATTTTTTATCCTTGATGGGTTATGCGCTGCTAACCATTTTTCGGACTCTTTTATCATCCATCCCCCGAACTCATCTAGAAAAGTAGTTAATTGTTCCGTATCAGTGATCGGATTGATGGCATAATCCAGTGCTTGTCTCATGTTCTGTTCCTGGTCAGCAAAATATTTGGAAAACGCTTTGTATGCTGGATATAAATCCCGCGTATACTGTTTTTCTTTTTCCAGTACCAGAGCCAATCCTCCTCTGACCATGATTTTCATGATCCAAACACAACAATCCAGTATATCTTCTATATCCTCATTTCCCTGGAGTTCATCTCTGGCTATATTCAATAAAGTCTGCAAGTTGAAGATATGATCGTTGGCGAGTGCATGATCTGCTTTATAAGAAGGCAGATGGTTACGCACATCATCGCCATAAACGCAAACGCTATGTGTTTTGATCATAAAGGGAATGATGGTGAAAGACTTTGTAATACAAATTTCATCGATGTGATGGAAGCTCAACTCCACTCCATTCACACAGTCAAAGTTTTGATTCAGCTCGTTTTCAGCTTGTTCAACCCACGTTAGATCTAAATCTGCAACTTTGTATTTCGTAAGGCAAATTGTATCTAAGTCAGACACACCACTGATTCCCACTCCACGCGGAATAGATCCCCTGATATAAATACTATGAAGGTTGGCTCCCAACTGCGTTTTATAAACGTGAATCATATTCCTTATCACATCACGATAGACTCGGTGAATTCTTTCAAGGCTTGCTTCATTCACGATGTAACCTTGTTCGTCACTCATGCAAAAGCGCCCGATTGCTTTGATTTGTACCACGTATTCAACTCCTTTGGTATAAATTCAAGAACACGGCAGGCGAGATGGAAGAATTACATGCATTGATTTGAATATGTTTTCTATCCGCTTTAATAGGAAGGAGGGTAAATACTATAAAATTCAGTTAGATGATAAGCCGTAGTTCAAGAAATCTTATGTTAAACTGATTTTATCAGAATTTACCAATCAATTGTAGGTATGTCAGCAGTAATGCAATAACCAGGTTATAGTTAATATCGTATGAAAGCAGGCTTAAGTGTCATATATGAATTAATTATCTGTGGAAAAGGGCAATATCAATAAGGTTGCAAAACACAGTCATTCAAACTACTGAAAGAGGGAGGAACACATGCAAAAGGTGATCCAGATGAAATCATTGAAGTATCCTGATATTCCACATTATGAATGGAAAGGACACTTATTGAAGCAAACTTCCGATTATATTATAGTGCTCTGCCAAAGTGGAAGGAAACTGATACACCATACAAAAAACAAAACGTTCACGATACCTGTCACATCTTTGGAATATTTCTTCTTTCATGAGGGCTACACAGTGGCTATGGAAATGGTAGACGGAAAGGTTAAATCCTATTATTGTAATATTGCTCAGCCTTCAAAGCTCCAAGGTGACAAACTCTGTTTTGTTGACTTGGATTTGGATCTAGTGAAAAGTCGTGATGGAGAATGGGAAGTTGTAGATATGGATGAATTCGAGGAAAACAGTTTGAAGTATGGATATCCCGCTGAACTAAAAGCGTATGCCTGGGAATCGCTTGAGGAACTGAGGATGAAAATAAGCAGTGGTGCATTTCCTTTTGATGGAAGCGGATTAGCGTTGTTAAAGGCTTACGAATTATGATATGAGGAAAACTGTGCTTTAATCACATGTTGAGAAATATCATTTTCTATAATTCTATTGATGAGTCGTAAACGTAGTTGTAAGTTTTTTCTTATTATGGTAGTTTAGTAAAGTTATGAAAAAAATATTTTATTGTTTTAGTTTACTCATTTTATTCATCCTTTCTGCTTGTGCATCTGCGAGCAACGAGGAAGGACAAAATGATAGTTCACCAACATATAAACCATTAATAATTGCGCATCGAGGTGCATCAGAACTAGAGCCTGAACATACTTACTTATCTTATGACCGTGCAAAAACTGATAACGCAGATTATATAGAGATCGATTTGCGTCAAACGAAAGATAATCAATTAGTAGCCATCCATGACGAGGAAGTAGACCGAGTCACGGATGGTTCGGGCTTAGTAGAGAACCTTACACTTGATCAGTTAAAAGATCTGCACGTAACCAAAGATCAGAAGATCCTTACTTTGCAAGAGATCGTCAACCATTACAAAGACTCTGTCAATTATTATATCGAGACAAGAACAGATACTAAAGGCAACATCGAGATGGAAGAACAAGTAGTGTCGATATTGGAAAGTCAAGATCTTATAAACAAGGGCAAAGTTATTCTAGAGTCTTTTTCAGAAGAAAGTATGATAAAAATCCATGAATTGAACGAAGATATTCCCTTTGTTCGATTGCTGCGCAAAGCAGAGGTGGAAAAACTTGATGACCATACTCTTCAGCACATAGGTGATTACGCGGTTGGTGTGGGTATCTACGCAGGTAGTGTTGATGCAGACCTGGTTACGAAGATACATGATAACAATCTAAAATTACATGTTTATTATTATGACGATGAAAGGAAACTGACAGATAAAATGCTGGCATTGAAAGTTGATGGCATATTTACAAACAACCCTGAATATGCAATTTCGAAAGTGGACTCTTTAAATTAAGAGTCTGCTTTTTTTGAATAACTTTTTTTGGAACGGGAAATTACACTTTATCTATCGTTAGCTGAGGTGAAACATGTTGCTTACAAAAACAAAGTCTTTCAATAAACTGCGTTTGCAGTACAATTATAAAAAAGGAAATCTGGATCAAGTTAAAAGTGAATTGCAAAAAGGCGATATCATTGTAACGAAGAGTGTTGGTTTCAATGGATTCATCGGTCATGTCGGTATTCTTGTGAGTTCGACGCAAATACTGCACACATCCAGGTGGATAGGTTATCCATATCCGAAATTGATCACAGTGGAGAGCTTTAAAAAAAGATACAATAAAATCATCATAATCCGTCCTAAATCAGCACATATCGGTCGGAAAGCCGCTGACATTGCGCTGGAGCATTTCTATAACAAGGATATCAGATATAAAATAACGAGAAACCCTAAGCTAAAGAAGGATAGTACGTATTGCAGTGAGTTAGTGTGGTTTTCATATTATAAGGCCGGATTGGAATTCAAGGTGATCAGTAAGACTTATCTTAAAGGAGGAAGCTGGGTATCCCCCGGAAGAAAGGGGTTCATTTATCCTTATGATTTTGCTAACCCCTTGCATCTCAGATTCAATGGTTTCAAGTATATACACATCTCTTAAGTTGTCTCTATAGGATATATTCTTGCCCCTTACTGATGTATGAGTCTAGGTGTACTTCTTTATCTTCATTCAAGTAATAGTAATAAAGTTTCTCATCTCCTTTAATGGAAACCGCGACCAACAGCTTCCTTTTACCCTTCAGAAATGAAATGAAAGGCTTGATATAAAGAATGGTATTTCTCTTGAAACCATTATGTTGAAGATGGTCATAGACAATTTTCTTTAAATATATCCTCCTTATCAGAATGGAAAGTATGATGGATAGCGTAGTGATTGTGATTATAAGCATCATGCATCTTCTCCCGGACATCTATTGTTCATCAAATGTAATGATAAAAATTTCTAGTTATATTTACCCGGTGTAAATTAGTGAAAAACCCAAGAAGCGACCATTTGAGTACGAATCGAATTTATGAAGATAGGTTGAGAATCATATGATACCTTTTTACCTCGCCAGGTTTATAGTTATGAAAAAGTGGAACAGGTATCCATGATAGAAACCAGTAAAGGAGATTGATCATGGAACCTAAAGATATGCAAACAAATGGTACACCGGAACAAGAGCAAGATCGCCAGCCTGGCATTGAAGCAAGGATGGAGCCGCTGCCGCACCAGCCGCTCAACTATAAAGGCGCCGGCAAACTGCAGGACAAGGCAGCTCTTATCACTGGGGGCGATTCAGGAATCGGCCGTGCGGTAGCAATCCTCTATGCTAAAGAAGGCGCCGATGTGGCAATTTCTTATTTGGATGAACAAGAAGATGCAGAAGAGACGAAGCGCTTGGTGGAGGCAGAAGGTCGAAAATGCTTATTGCTGCCAGGAGATATAAAAGATGAAGCGCATTGCAATGACTTGGTGGAAAAAACGGTAGCAGAATTCGGCAAGATCAACATCTTGGTGAGTAATGCAGCGATTCAGTATGTTGTTGAAAATGTAGAGGAAATCTCCAGTGCGCAATTCGAAGAAGTATTCCGGACTAATTTCTTCCCGTTATTTTATTTGACGAAGGCAAGCGTCAAACATATGCAGGAAGGGGATTCGATCATCGCAACTTCTTCCATCAATGCCTTCCAAGGAAATGCCATCTTCATGGATTATTCAGCAACGAAGGGTGCAATCACTGCGTGGATCCGCAGTATTGCGCAAAGCCTGGCAGGAAGAGGCATTCGTGCGAATTCCGTTGCGCCTGGTCCGGTTTGGACACCGCTTATTCCAGCATCCATTCCAGCAGAACATATCGAAAACTTCGGTCAAAGCAATTTGATGGGGCGTCCCGGTCAGCCATCCGAACATGCATGGCCATATGTGATGCTTGCTTCTGCTGAGAGTTCATACATGACAGGCCAGACGATTCATATCAATGGAGGACAATGGACTTCCTCTTGAATGAAAGAAGCACCAGCCACATCTTGGCTGGTGCTTCTTTTTATGCTTTGACTTGTGATCTTTCAGCTGGTGCATATGCATCCAAGTAATTGCTGCTCCAATCATCGATGTGCAGCTTGAGTATTTGATCGATGGCAAGCAGGTTTTCTTTACTTAGCGTCCAGTCGGTGACACCTGTCACTTCATTCAGCTGCTCTGGAGAATATGCACCCCAAAGGGCTACATCGACACCATCTTGCTCCAATACCCAGCGCATCGCCAGCTGTGCTACCGTTTTATCCCGATTCGCAGCGAAATTCTTCAATTGCTCGACTGCATCAAGGACAGCTTCGAATTTACCTGATTCAAATAAAGGATGGGAAGCTCGGAAATCATCTTCTGAGAAAGTCATTGATTTGGTGAGTTCCCCCGCCAGCAATCCATGTGCCATCGGTCCCCAGGCCAATCCGCCGATTTGATGACGCTTTGCATAATCGAACCATTCCCAAAGTCCGCGCTGCAGCATATTGTATTGATTTTGTGTCACATGAAGTGGTGCTTCTTTTTGGAATGCTTCCATTTCCTGCGGTGTAAAGTTACTTACCCCGATAGCGCGAATCTTTCCTTTATTGTAAATGTCATGCATGACGCCGGCCAGTTCCTCCATCGGCATGTCGTGGTCAGGCCAATGTACCTGATAAAGGTCCAGGTAATCGGTGCCCAGGCGTTTCAATGTCAAATCAAGCTCTTTTTCCACGCTCTCAGGGCGCATATCACGGAACAGTTGGATGTCATCGGTCCAATTCACACCAGGTTTCCCTGCCAGGATCAGTTGATCGCGCGGAATGCTTGCATCCTGCAGTGCTTTACCGATGAATTCCTCAGATTTACCAAGACCGTAATCAGGTGCTGTATCGATAAAGTTGATTCCTTGGTCAAGTGCAGCATGGACAGTACGTTTAGCGCTTTTCTCATCAGCGTCACGTTCCCACATAAAACCGCCCATAGCCCATGTCCCTAACGCAATTTACGTCACTTCGAGTTCGCTTGTACCCAGCGTTACTTTTTTCAAGTTCATTCAACCTTTCCCATGTGTATTTGCAAATTGTGTTCCCGTCTTTTGGGAAATGAAACACAAGGGATAATAGGTTTCATTGAATATATCCATGCCAAAAAGCCACTTGAATTCAGATGGATTGTCTGTCTTTAGCAGAGTGATGATAGCAAGTGTGTTGCGATTTTTGATGTAGCTACCCCTGTTTCAAGGTCCGTTCTGCAGCAAGCGCATGACGCCTCTTGCCATCCAAAGGAGGAAGCGTAACGGGTATAACAGTAGTTCAGGGACCCATAGGAAAACCTCGATTACATCCCATCTATAATCTGGATTTTCTTCTTTTTTGCGCTTTTTCCTTCGCTCCCGTAACGTCATTACGATTTCCTCCTTCATGATAAAATTATAATTCCCTATATTTTAACTTAAATATATACCATAAGTTTCCAAACGACAAATAAAAAATCCCCTTCTGTCCGGCAGAAGGGGATTGTTAGTTAAGCGAAACTCGCTTCCTCATATTGCAGCAATGTTTTCGTCATGACAGGAGCTTGGTCTTTTTTCTCCTTGCGCATGGCACGGTGCTCAGCAACGTGGGATTCACGGGAAATCCAAGCTACGAAATCCGCTTTTTCATTCCATTTGGTTACGATGCTGTATGCGATTGTGTCGTTATTTTTCGTATCTTTATTCCAGCATTCAGCTGAATTAAGACCAGCTACATCTTGCAGCTCTTCCATCGTATGCTTCACTTTATTTATAATTTTATCTTGGGCGTCGACTGCGCCTTCGAAAATAACTTGGTTCACAAACATAGGATTGCCTCCTCAAAAAAACTTGATCTTCTTTAACGCTACCAGAAAGAGAGGAGGCAGTCAATGAGAATGATTATCAGCATTTGAAAAGGAGCTGCACGAGGCAGCTCCTGAATGATCAATATACTTTATCACCATTGAAAATGCTGTTTTTCACGACCACATAATCCACATTGCGGATTGCGTCCAATTTCGTCCCGCCAGCATAGGAGATGGAAGATTGAAGATCTTGTTCCATTTCCGTCAATGTATCCTGAAGGGAGCCTTTATGCTCGACGAACATTTTCTTGCCTTCGACATTTCGTTTTTCACCTTTTTGGAACTCAGATGCAGAGCCGAAGTATTCTTTGTAAAGCTTGCCGTCTCTTTCCACTGTGTCCCCAGGAGACTCCTCGTGGCCGGCGAACAATGAGCCGACCATGACCATGGAAGCGCCAAAACGCACTGATTTGGCAATGTCGCCATGTGTACGTATACCGCCATCGGCAATGATTGGTTTGCTTGCTGCTTTTGCGCACCAGCGCAATGCAGCAAGCTGCCATCCGCCAGTACCAAAACCAGTCTTGATTTTCGTGATACACACTTTACCTGGTCCGATACCAACCTTTGTTGCATCCGCACCGGCATTTTCAAGCTCCCGGACAGCTTCTGGAGTACCGACGTTACCGGCAATCACAAAGCTTTCAGGCAAATGCTTCTTGATATGCTGAATCATTCGGATAACAGCGTTGGAGTGACCATGTGCGATGTCGATAGTGATGAATTCAGGTACCAAAGCCTTGCTTGCAAGTGATTCAATGAAACCATATTCGTCTTCTTTTACGCCGACACTAATGGATGCAATCAGATTCCGTTCCTGCATTTTCTTGATGAAGGCTTCTCTTGTTTCAGGTTCGAAGCGATGCATAACATAGAAGTAATTATTTTCAGCCAGATAAGTGGCAATGTTTTCGTCGATGATCGTCTGCATATTGGCTGGGACGACTGGCAGACGGAATGTATGGTTTCCAAGAGTGGCAGTCGTATCACATTCTGAACGACTGTCCACTACACATTTCGCGGGAATTAGTTGAATATCTTCGTAATCAAATACATTTTCCATTATTATACCCCTCTAAAGGCGAATTATTTTTAATGATGTCTTTCATTTCGTTCGCCCTTTGGTACTATACAATAATTCTGAAAACAAAGCAAAGGTTTTGTGATTAAAATTGAAAAATAAGTAGATGGGTATGATAATAAGGAGAGGTGATTTCGTGAAATTAAGAATGAAAATGATATATCGCACGCCAAAAGGTACGGAAGCAGAATTCTTATCTGATTATTTGCCGCCGGGGGCAGTTCTTTTGCTGATGGAAGATATGCAGCAGAGTGCCAGAATACACCGGACAGAGTTAATCGATCAGTATGATACAGAGTGGACGATGAAGGAACTGCGCAATTACATGAAAGAATTGGAAACGGAACCGCATCAAGTCAGGATTTATGCGGATGGAGGTTTTGATAAGAATACGGGCAAAGCTGGTCTTGGCAGTGTGATTTTCTATGAACAAGACCAAAAGGAATACCGCATTCGCCGGAATCAGAAAATGGAGCAGCTTATATCCAATAATGAAGCAGAATACGCAGCTCTCTATCATGCGATACGAATTTTGGAAGAAACAGGTGTGAGGGATCAGGAAATTGAGGTATTAATGGATTCGCTTATCGTTGTCAATCAGATGGGATCCGATTGGCCAGTATATGAAAAAGAGCTGAAATATTGGGCGGACAAAGTGGATGACGCATTACGTGCGCTCGGTTTATCTGCAACTTATATCCACGTGGATCGAAAGCAGAACAAAGAAGCCGACCAGCTTGCAAGCCAAGCCCTGAAAGATATCGAGATAGACAGCACCATACAAAAATAACCGCCCTGGGTCAGGGCGGTCATTTTTATTTGGAAGTTTGTTGATCGATAGCTTCGATCAAGCTGGTTTTGGTTGAACCAGTTGCTGCTTCCACTAATGTCTGGAAACGTTCTGTCAGCAATTCCTTGTTTTTATACTCCTGCGGATGGTTCTGATTGTAATAGAAACGGAAGACATCTTCCTCAGGGAAGTGTTGTTTACCGGTCTTGATCATAAATCCTACAGGAAGCTTATCATAAGCATATGCTGCTTTGGTTTCGGCTGGCTTAACAGCTGCAGTAGTTTGAGTATCGGTAGATAACTGCTGCATGGCCTGCTTGATGAATTTTTTGCGAGCCCGTTTTTTCTTGGAGCGCATGTTCATCTTAGCAAGTACATTATCCAGACTTTCGGTTTTCGTAAGTACTGTCACGACTAAAAACTCCTCTATTATTGTCTGCAACCTCTATCATATGATATTTTCGCAGATTTTAGAAGACTAGCATTAGAATTGCTAACTTTCTGATAAGTTATCAATAATAGTATGTGTTGGAATTGACCGGATCTGTTTCAGGGATAAGTGCGACACCGACAATTGTAAAAATAATAGAAATGATGAAAACAATCACGAATCCAGCAACACCGACGATGAATGTAGCAATAGCCCAATTCCTTCTAGGGTTCGTTTTGTCGACAGCCCAAATGATCAGCATGACGAGGTTTACGATAGGGATTGCTGTCAACACCAAAGTCCATACCCACTGCATGATTTTCATTTGATCATTATTTTGTGTTTCTCTGTACTGAGGTTCCATAAATATACACTCCTGACATAATTGAATAATTACAGACATTACTATAAGGGATAATTTATGTTAATTCAACCATCTCCAGAGAAGCTGAAAATGCTGTCCTAAAGCCATTTTAGGGACTTTTATCCTGATTCGTCAATCGTTCCAGCCTTTGTTTCATTTCCAGTAATTCCACACGCATCATCGGGTCGAATTGCCCTTCTGCCAGCGTCTGATCTATATATTGGATAGCTTTATCCATTTCATTATCCAAATTTCATACACTCGCTTTCTAGGATTTCACTCCTATTTGAATTTTGATCACTTCCAGTATGATGGCACATAAACGCAACCTTTATACTAGTAAAAAAGCAGGTAATCATTACATAAATGGAACTTGTTCGCAATGGACGCTTTCGTTATGCTTGTTATATCGATTGCTGAGGTGAAAATTATGACATATGATTGCATCATTATCGGAGCAGGAACAATGGGGATGAGTGCAGGCTATCAACTTGCGAAAAAAGGGCAAAATGTGTTGATGCTGGATAGCTACCATCCTCCGCATGTACACGGAAGTCATCACGGGGAAACCCGGATCATCCGCTATGCGTACGGAGAAGGAGAAGCATATGTACCATTTGCGCTCCGTGCAAAAAAGCTATGGAGAGATTTAGAGCAGGAACTTGGTCAGGATATCTTGGTGGAGACTGGTGTCCTGAACAGCGGGCCATATTCCAGTCCTTTCATTCAGAATGTTTTAAAAAGCGGAAGCAAATATGCTTTGGGCGTGGAGGAGCTTTCTGCTGATCAAGTGAATAAGCGTTGGGCTGGTTTGACTTTGCCAGATGATTTTATCGGAGCATTTGAAAAAGAGGCTGGGTATCTGCTCACAGATTCTATCCTGAATGGTTATAAGAAGCTTGCTGGTTCCTACGGGGCAAAGTTTGCAGGGGGCCAGCGAGTCCAAAAGGTCCAAATCAAGCAAGGCAATGTCCATGTGAAAACACAGGAAAAGATGTATGAGGCGAAGAAACTTATTATCACAGCTGGAGCGTGGGGGAGCGAATTATTGGCTCAGCTTGGCTTGCAGCTGCCGATCACAGTCATCCGAAAGACTTTCGCATGGCTGGATGCAGATGTTATCTTCCAGGAAAGTATGTTTCCTTGTTTTAGTTTCGATACTGATATTGGTACATATTACGGTTTTCCGGATATCAATGGGGCAGGTCTCAAGATTGGACGTCATGACACGGGTGCACCAATACACCCCGACCACAAGCGCGAGCCCTTCCAAAATGATGATGCAGAAGAATTGCAGCACTTTTTATCCCGCTACATGGGCAAGGGGAGCTTTCGGCTGCGGGAAGGAAAAACATGCATGTACAGCATGACACCAGATGAAGATTTTATCGTCGACCATCATCCGGATTATCCTGAGGTCATGTTTGCTTTAGGGTTTTCAGGTCATGGTTTCAAATTTGCCAGTGCAGTAGGTGAAACTTTGAGTGAGATGGTGCTTGAAAAGGAATTGACAGTGGATATGACGCCTTTTCGTCTTAGCAGATTCTGAGTGGATGGTTTAAACAGCAGATGATCAGTTGCAGGTGATGACACATCATGTGCGAGCATCTTTTAGCGTTTTGTTAAGGAATGGACATAAATGACGGCAGTGGGTCTCTATGTCATGCTATAATAAGGGAATAGATTATTTTTTGTAAGGAGATGCTGTATCATGCCACCAGGCGTGCGTTTGATTCTGATATTGGCGGTTGCATTGTTGACTGTCGGGCTCTTGATATACGGAGCTGTTAAAAGTAAGCAGATGCGAGTGCCATTCACGATTTTAGCAATATTCTTGGCAATAATTTATATTGTCTCTTTCATTGTATTATTTGTTTTATGACAAAGCATGCACAATCTTGTGTATGCTTTTTTAATTTTCTACAGAAAAGCTAATCTGTTTGCATATTCGACCTATGCAATTGAAATATTTTTGTAATGTTTTGTCACACTTTCGTATAGTATACTATTTCCGGAGATTACTTTATTTTCTATATTCATAACAGATAAATCATACCAGGCGATCATGAACAAAAAAATAGATTCACAGGGGGAACACAATTGAGAAAAAAATGGCTGCATATTGGTTTGGCTGCAGTGATCGGATCTGCTGCGCTAGTCATGCCGGTATCAGGAAATGTTGCATATGCCTATGAAGATTTGGATGAACAAAGAGATGAAGTCGAACGGAAAAAATCAGACAATGATAAGCTGCAATCAGATAAATCAAAAAAACAGGATGATTTGCAGGCGGCAGCAGAAAAACTCCGGACTGAATTGGAAAAGATCGACGGAGAAATCGGAGAGACAAATACAAAACTGACAGACACAGAGAACGAGATTTCTGGATTGGAAAAAGATATTGAAACGCTTGAGACTGAAATCGCCGACTTGGAAGTCCGCATCGAAGAACGCCATGTCCTTCTGAAGGACAGGATCCATTCCTTGCAAAAGAGCGGCGGGCAGATAAGCTATTTGGATGTCATCATGGAATCGAAGAGTTTTTCGGATTTCCTGAATAGAGTCGATGCTGTCAGTACGATCATGGGGGCAGATCAGGATTTGATGGATGCCCAGCAACAGGATCTGAACGACGTGGAGTCGAAGAAATCTGATCATCAGACAAAATTGACGCGTGTAGAGAATCAGGCAGTAGTTCTGGAAGAGACAAAGCAGGCACTAACGGAACAGCAAGAAGAGAAAGATAAGCTGATCGCAGATGTCATGGAGGAGTATGATGTGACTTCTGAGGAGCTTGTCAGTTTGAGCGAGGAAGCTAACTTGCTTGCAGCTCAAGAGGAAGCAATCGCGGCTGAAGTAGCGTATCGTGATGAACAGAAAGCCGAGGAAGAAGCACGCAAGGAAGCAGAACGTCAACAGGCCGAAGAGGCTGAGCGGGCAAAGCAGGAGGAAGCTGCTATTTTAGCAGCGGAAGAAGAAGCTGCCGCCCAAGGTGAACAGGAAGCGGAGCCTGCGCCAGAATCAGCTCCAGCAAAAACACCTTCTGCAGCAATTGAACCAAAAGCACCGCAAACGCCGAAGCAAGAAACTGCTGAAAAACAGCCAAAAGCTGAAAAGCAGCCAGCGTCCAACCGAGCACCTGCTAAAAAGCAGCAAAGCTCTGCGCCAAAACAGGACAAGCAGACAACGTCCCAAGCACCAGCATCAAGTGCTTCTTTCATCACGCCTGCACCAGGCAGTATAACGTCTGGTTTTGGACCAAGGTGGGGCACTTTCCATTACGGAATCGATATTGCGAAGCGCGGATCCAATGTACCGATTTGGGCTGCGGCTTCCGGAACGGTTTCACAAGCCTATTATTCTTCCAGCTATGGAAATGTGATTTTTGTGACGCATTCCATCGATGGCAAGACGTATACAACAGTGTATGCTCATCTGACATCAATGAATGTGAGTGCCGGCGATCGTGTGTCTCAAGGTCAGCAGATCGGAACAATGGGTAACACTGGCATGTCCCAGGGACAGCATCTTCACTTCGAATTGCACACAGGTCCTTGGAATGGCAGCAAATCAAATGCAGTTAATCCAGTTCCTTATTTGAATTAAATTTTGATATCCAGCACCCCGAAATGGGTGTTGGATTTTTTTATTGGCTAGTGTAAAGTTATGGGAATATATGGGGGTGGGTTTGATGCAACAAGCCGCAATTGAGGAATTAACCAGAATTCTCTCGCGTGAGCAGGAAGTAAAAGCAGTATTTTTGAAAGGGTCTTTTGGAAGGGGAGAAGGAGATCCGTACTCTGACATAGATTTGTATTGTTTGCTGAATGAAGAGGATGTAGATTTATTTCTGCCAAAGAGGCTGACTTTACTTTCCGGTTATAAAGAAGTCCTCTACAGCGAGGAACTTTTTATCATCGCGCCGCAGCTGATAGTCGTCTATGATAACCTCCTGCATGTGGATTTGTTCACTGTCACTGAAAAAACGTTCAAGCAAAGTGATTATTTTCATGTCCTTTTTGACCCTGATCAAGTGCTGGAGCAGTTCAGGTCATCACAAACACTTACGATGACAAAACAAGAATATGGCGATCAGATGATAGATTTGATATGGTTTTTGTTTCAATACCGCAAGGCTGCACTTAGAGGCAACGGCGTGTGGGCAGCTGCAATGCTGCATCAGGTGTTAGAACCACTTGCCAGAATGCTGTTGCATCACTATTGCCCGCAACAAGCGCAGCTAGGGTTGAAGCGAGTAAAACAGCTGCTGCCGCAGCAGATTTACAACAGATTCCATGAAGTCTTGAAAAATGTGACTCCTGAACACCATCAAAAAGCAGCAACAGCAATAATGCAGCTGCTCGAAAATGAATATTCCTTTATAGAAGAGCATCTATGCGGAAATGAGAGACAGGAAATCTATCGGCTTTATCAAAAACTGATAATCGACAAATTCCTTGTAAATGAATAAAAGAAGCCATATCCATCAAGGATATGGCTTCTAATCTATGCAAGCTTGAACTGACCACTGCACGCTATTGATAGTCTGTGCATTAAGCTTTTCCATTAATTCTGTTGCTTCCGTTTCGTCACGGAACAAAACATCTGAAGTTGAGTTGGAATGTTTTAGGTAGGTTTTCGTTCCGTTCGCTTCTCGAACAATTTTAAAAAGCATCGAACACACTTCCTAACCTATCAAATTATGTTTCTAATGCAATTTTCTCATATTAGATGCAGAATGTATACAGACTAAATTGAATATACTGTTAATAATATGTGGAAAATTAGTATAATATGCATTTTGATAGAATATAGAGTAGGTAAATAATGGCTGTTTTACAGGGTTAGGAGGATATTTCTATAGAAATGTCCTCTTTGTGTTTTTATTGTAAATGGTTTACAAAAGGATACTTCTTTACTTGTGCAAAGACTGACTTCATGGGTTTTGAGCGATATCCGCAATGCTCTTAGTTTTACAACAATTAAACATAACTTCACAAAACTTTAAACACTAGCTTCACAAACTGCTTGTAAAGTTAACAATATAGGAACAAATGAAAGGAGTAATGCTGTGAGAATGAAACAATTTTCGTCAATTATCTTAAGACGCGGGGCACTGGAACAGCTTAACAGGCTTTACGCTTGTGAAGGAGATGCCAAATGAAGATTCTGGTTACGAATGAGGATGGGATTTTCTCACCGGGCGTTGAAGCGATGATTGAAACGCTGCAGCATTTTGGGGAAGTTTTTGTTGTGTGCCCCGACCAGGATTCTAGTGCAGTCAATCCATATAACAGCATGCGTCAGCCTGTACGTGTAAAAGAGATGCATCATTTTCCAGGTGTAGCTGGTGCTTGGAGTCTGAATGGCTCTCCAGCCGATTGTGTAAAGCTTGGAGTGGAGGTGCTGCTGCCGGATAGACCGGATTTCTTATTCTCTGGAATTAATTTTGGGCCCAACCTTGGGCGGGATATATATTATTCGGGCACTATGACTGCTGCGGTGGAAGCTTCTCTATATAATATCCCGGCTGTTTTCGTCAGTCTCAACAGCAGATCACCGCACAATGTCAACTATTCCAAAATCAAAACACTATTCTACCAGGTTGCTGAAGTCCTGCTTCAGCACAAAACCAAATCAGTCAGCTTACTGAATGTCAATCTTCCGAATATTGATAAACGTGAATTTAAAGGAATTCAGGTATTGCCGATGGATATGAGTGTATCGAGGTATCGATTTGTCGGGATGCATGATCCGCATGGAGAAATGTATTATTGGCAAAAGGATCAGCTGCAGGAATTGGAGCCGTTTCATCCGTCGAGTGATTATCCATTGCTGAAAGAAGGATACATAACTGTTTCACCGATCGAGCTGCGGCCGCATTTCAAACGAAGACAGGAACAGGTGGAACGCTGGTTCAAGTCCATGGAGACAAATACTACTGATTAAAGGAGAGATTGGGATGAAAAGAAAATGGATGGCAGGTTTCATGGGAACAGTGCTGCTTGCACTGACTGCGTGCGGACAGGATGATGCCGGAAGTACTGCAGGGGCATCGGACGGTGAAATAGCCGGCACACTCAGCTTCTATACATCCCAGCCTGATGCGGATGCACAGAAATTGGTGGAAGGCTTTGAGAAGCGCTACCCTGAAGTGACAGTGGAAACGTATCGTTCTGGTACGGAAGAGGTTATCTCCAAGTTGAACGCCGAAAAGATGGCAGGGGATATACAAGCGGATGTTCTGCTTGTGGCGGATAGTGTGACATTTGAAGATTTGAAAGAACAAGATATGCTGCAGGCATATGAGTCAGGGGAATTGGACGGCGTACCAGATGAATTTAAGGATAAGGACCATTATTATACTGGTACGAAAATCATGGCGACAGGCATTGCAGCGAATACGGAGTCGGGAGATGTCCCTGTAAGCTGGAGCGCGCTGACGGAGGACAATGCCAAAGATCAGGTTGTCATGCCAAGTCCTCTCTACTCCGGGGCAGCTGCGTATAATCTCGGTGTATTGACCAGACAAGATGATTTTGGCTGGGAATTTTACGAAAAACTGAAAAGCCAAGGAACATCGGTTGTCAAAGGTAATGGTGATGTGTTGAAATCGGTTGCGTCCGGTGAGAAACAATATGGTGTGATCGTTGACTATCTTGCTGCCAGGGCTAAAGCTGACGGTTCTCCAGTGGAACTAGTTTATCCGGAGGAGGGTGTACCGGTGATCACCGAACCAATCGGTATTACCAAGGATGCGAGTAATGTCGCAGCAGCGGAAGCTTTTGTCGATTATGTATTATCCGATGAAGGTCAGGAGCTGTCTGCGGACTTGGGATACACGCCGATCCGCGAAGGAATCGAAGCACCTGAAGGATTGAAGACTTATGATGAGATGACTGTGCTGCAAGCAGATACGGAAGCATTGTATACATCTCGTAATAAAGATAAACAACAATTTGAGGATATATTCGGGAAATAAGCAGAAGGAGGGCAACCATGCAACTGGCTATGAAACCTAGGAAGCTTGCAGAAGGGGGATTTTCCTCCTTCCGCAAGCTACCTATACTGATCGGCTTGCTAATCCTAGTGTTCTTTTTTCTGCTGCCGATAATACGCCTTCTTTTCATGAGCTTCACTTCCGGTGAAAGTCTGACTATAAGTACATATTCCGAAGTGCTGAAAGAATCGGTGACTTGGAAAACGCTTGGAAATACCCTTTATACTGTAGCTGGAAGCACGGTTTTATCAATGCTGCTTGGAATTTCGATGGCTGCTGTGATGGCATACACAAATATCCGGGGCAAGTCTGTGATGCAGCTGTTCATCTATTTGCCATTCATCATCCCATCTTATATTACGACGCTTGCTTGGGTGCAGTTCTTCAGTGAATCTGGTCCGCTTGGGTGGATGCCGGATTGGATGATTCCCAATTTATACAGCGTTGGCGGTATCATTTTTGTACTCGGCATATCACATTATCCGCTCGTTTATTTAATGACAGTACAAGTTTTCAGAAGAATCCCGCGTGATGCAGAACTTGCTGCTTCCGTTTCGGGTGCATCACGTTTCACAAGCTGGAGGAAAGTGATCCTGCCGATGGCTCTTCCAGGAATCTGCAGCGGCGGCTTGCTGGCTTTCCTGTCTAATCTGGATAATTTCGGAGTACCTGCTTTTCTGGGGATACCAGCAAACATCCGTGTGCTGAGCACTTATATTTATGAACAAGTCATCGGATATGGACCAAGTGCTTTCAGCAGGGCGGCTGTTCTTTCCGTGCTGCTTGGTATTGTTGCGATAGCTGGCACACTGGTCCAATTATGGTTTGTCCGAAGAAGCAAGGTGACCGAAACGACAGTACCAGATGACGAACCTCGCATCGAACTAAGATCTGGCCGCCGCAAATTGATGGAGGCAATTCTATGGATCTTTCTGTTAGGAACGAGCCTGGTGCCGTTTTTGGCAATGGCTGCAGTCAGTCTGCTTCAAGCGTATGGAATTGATCTTAGTTGGCAGAATTTGTCCTTGGAAAATTATCGCTATATTTTATTGGAAGATGAAAAAGTGCTTCGTTCTCTAGGAAACAGTCTGTTACTTGGTGTCATCACTGCCGCTATTTGTTTGGTTTTTGGTACATTGTTTGCATATTACCGTTCGACCAATACAGGCAAATTGCCCAAAGTGATGGAAGCAATCATCACGACGCCTTATGCACTTCCAGGTACTGTACTGGCGCTTTGCATCATTTTGATGTGGATGCAGCCATTGCCGGGGTGGTATCCGGGTGTATACGGTACACCGGCTATCCTTTTGATTGCGTACATCACCCGCTTTTTTGTCCTGCAGTTCCGGGGCAGCTATACGGCTTTTACCCAGCTTGATGTGCGAATGGAGGAAGCAGCCCGGACAAATGGCGCGAACTACTTCACCAGATGGAGACAGATCATTCTCCCATTGATCCTGCCTGGTGTCTTAAGCGGTGCATTACTTGTATTCCTTACGTCTTTGACTGAGCTCACTGTATCGAGCATGCTGTGGTCCAGCGGAGCCGAGACAGTTGGTGTGATCATTTTCAGCTTTGAGCAAGCGGGCTACAGCACGTACTCGACAGCATTTTCTTCATTGATTGTATTGGCGATCCTGCTTTGCGGCATATCCTACCTCGTCATGCAGCGTAAATGGAAACAAAGGGGGAAAAGACTGTGATTATATTGCAGGGACTAGAAAAACATTATGGGAAAACGGCAGCATTGAGTCAAGTCGACCTGACGATACAAGATGGGGAATTCCTGGCCATACTCGGTCCTTCCGGCTGCGGTAAGACAACGTTGCTCCGGTTGCTTGCCGGTTTCATGAAACCATCTGCCGGTAGAATTTCATTTGGTGAAACGGAAGTTGCCAATAGTAGGAACGCCAGCAAGCCTGAAAACAGGAATATAGGAATGGTGTTCCAATCCTTTGCCCTTTGGCCGCATATGACAGTGGAAGAGCATGTGCATTTTGCCTTGAAAAACCACCGATTTGCCAAAAAACGCACTGTAGCGGAACAAGCAGAAAGAGTGTCAGAAGTACTGGAACTGGTCGGGATGGAATCCTTCAGAAAGCGTTATCCTGCTGCTTTATCAGGAGGGCAGCAGCAGCGTGTAGCCTTGGCGCGGGCCATTGCTCCGGAACCTGATATGTTGCTCATGGATGAACCGCTGAGTGCATTGGATGCGGAATTACGGGTCAGTATGCGAAAGGAAATCAAGCAAATTCACAAAAAGCTTGGTGCTACGATCATCTATGTCACACATGATCAAGGAGAGGCACTGGCGATGGCTGATCGAGTGCTTGTCATGCAGCATGGTAGGATTGAGCAGGCAGCAGGACCCGAGGAAATTTACCAGTGTCCCGAAACGCCCTTTGTAGCAACATTCGTCGGCAAGGCAAATTTAATGGCCGGAAAATGGGAAGATGATTATTTCATTCCTGAAGGAAGCAGTTATCGATGGCGTGACAAAGGGGTTTCAGAACAATTAAAACAAAAACAGCTTTTCCCGGTCAGACCTGAGGAGTGGCAGTTGATATCAGCCGAAGCAGATGGATTGAAGGGCCGCATCATCTTAAGTCAGTTTCAAGGTACAGAAAGGCATTATGTCGTCCAAGTACAGAACCAGGAAGTCCAGGTATCTCTTCCCATCGCTGAATCCGCATGGCAGGAAGGCGATGATGTGACCTTGCAAGTGCTCGGATCAGATGCCGCTGTTTTTGAAAATAAGCAACTTGTATTGAAATGAAAAATCTCCAGACTCCCTCAGGAAGGGAGTCTTTTTTTGAAGGAATATCTTATAAGAGGCAGAAATAAAGGAGTAGAGGTGAGGCCTTTGAAACGTGATATGTCTTTAATCAGGAATCTCTTGCTGGACATCGAATCAGAGTATACAGAAGGCGGTTTTGCGCTGGAAGTGACAGAAGAAGATGAGTATTCCGAAGAGGAGATGAATTACCATCTGCAGCTGATGAAAGAAGCGAAATTGATCAAGCTGGAAGCAGTATTTGATGAAGAAGAAGAGGAAGAGGAGCTGCTTATTTACGGACTGACATGGGAAGGACATGAATTGCTGGACAGCATCCGAAATGAAGAAGTCTGGCAGCAGCTGCTCCACAAGATGAGGAAAGAAAAAGGCAGTATCCCCTTTTCTGTCTTACGCAAACAAGCAGCAAAAGCGGCGGAGGCATTTTTTGGATCTGAATGAATAATAAGGAAAACAAAGAGAAATACCTGTACTTCAGCAAGAAGTATATAGCAAAAACCAGCGCCACGCAATAAAAGCTGGTTTTTTGCATTTAATTAAGGTTATACCAATCTAAGACACATAGGATGTAAGAAATCCAGTTATAAAAAAAATAGATTGTATTTCATATTTGAAACATAATTCTGAAATTTTAAAATTCACTTGCACTTGATCGATGTCTAGGATAATATAATGTATGAAAATTGAATTGTATATTTGTATTACAAAAGGACGCTTCAAGTAAGACTGCATCTAAAAAGGGTGGATGTTCAGGATGATTTGATAACGCTTACTTAATTGGGAGGGGATTTCTGATGGTTATGAAGGTATCTGTAACTGCCAATTCATTCGCTCTTACAGATAGAGACTTGAAACAGATGAGTCAATTGGGAGTTGACTGTATCGATTTTGGTAATGGCTCATCCTTTCCTGGTGTAAAAGAAGAGGGTTTTCCGGATTTGGATTCTTTGTTGAAGGAAAAGAGAAGGATCCGGTCATTCGGTCTGGATATTAATCGAGTGACGCTGCCGAATATCTCCGCGGCTTATATGCGAGATGGAGAAAATGCAGAACATATAATTGAAAGCGCTATCAATTCGGTCAAGGTGTTTGGGGAAGCAGGTATGAAAATAGTCAGGCAACGGTTTGAGGGTGATGTTTTCCATAATCTTTCGGAGCCTTATATTGGCTACCAAAGGGGAGGGGCGATTGCCAGGGGAGAAAGTTTACTGCATGGGAAAAATCCAGATATCTCGCATGAAGAGTTGGAGAAGTGGAGGGAAAGATATCGGGACGTGTACCGCCACATCATACCTGTTGCTCAGGACTATGAAGTGAAGGTTGGCATGCATCCTTCAGATCCCCCACATCCGAAAAGCCCTTTCGGCGGCATGGGCTATCACCGTATCATAGACGAGTTTCCAAATCAGAATGTGGGATTCATTTACTGTATCGGTACACGTGCTGAAGAGGGCGGTGGAGCACTTGTTCGAGATGAAATTTCACATTATGGTCGGAAAGACCGCATCTTTCTAGTGCATTTTCGTAATGTTCGCGGGAGTTTGGCTACTGCCAAGGCATTTGAGGAAGCATTGTTGGATGATGGTGATCTAAACATGTGCAGCCTTCTACTGGAGTTGAAAAAAGTCGGATTCAACGGCTGTCTGAACCCGGATCATGTCACGATCCTAGAAGGGGATCAGCCGGACTCGATGGAGCATTTTTCACATTCCAATGTTGGCTGGCGTCATTCTAGTATAGGATTTGCTTATTCTATCGGATATATCAAAGCTCTGATAGCTGCGCTGCATGAATTCACTGGTTGATAAACTTTTACTATATAGGGGGATGTTGTAATGAAAAAGAAAATAGGATTTATTTTAGCCGGTCTATTCCTGTTCGCTATCCTTGCTGGCTGTGCCAGCAGCTCTTCCTCGGACACTGGTGCAGAATCTAGTGATTATCCAAAGAAGCCAATAAGTATCATCGTTTCTTATGATGCAGGCGGAGGGACAGATACTACCGCCCGTACATTACAGCCTTATCTAGAAGATGAATTGGGAGTGGCGGTGAATATAATCAACCAGCCTGGTGGAGGCGGCTGGGTAGGCTGGAACGAAATTGCGAATGCAAAGCCGGACGGCTATACCATCGGATTCTTGAATTCCCCCAATATAGCATCAGGATTGGTTAATCCGACAATGGAAACGCAGGTTACATTGGATGATTATACGTTCATAGGCAACCATGTGGCAGATCCAGGAGTTGTTGCGATTCGCGTGGATGATGAGCGTTTCTCGGACTTCAATGAGCTGATCGAATATGCAAAAGAGCATGAAGTGACAACAACCGCTACCGGTATTGCCGGGGATGACCATTTAGTCACACTGAAATTGAACGAAGAACTTGGAACAAAATTCAAAGCAGTGCAGTTTGAAGGAACGTCAAAATCAAGAGCTGCATTTCTTGGCGGACACGTGGATGTACTGATTTCCAGCGTAGGTGAGGCTTATCCGATGCATCAGGAGAAACAACTTAAGATAGCAGCTGTCACAGCAGCGGAAAAGTCCCCTTACCTTCCGGATGTTCCGACTGTGGAAGAAGCTGGTTACGGTGAAATTATCCAGCAATCCACTCGTGGTCTCGTGGCACCTGCCGATGTAGATCCGGAGATGATTGAGAAACTGGAAAGTGCTCTGGAGAAATCCGTTAATAATCCAGACCATATTGAAGATATGAAGAAAATCGGAACGCAAGCTTCCTACATGGATGGAGAAACGTATAAGGCATTACTGGAAAAAGATCAAACAGACATTGAATCATTAAAGCCATTGTTAGGCTGGTAACTGTGTCAGCCGGTTCTTTAGGAATCGGCTGTATTTTCGGAAGGAGGTAATAAGAATGAAAAACTTTAAGGTTTGGGTAGGAATAGTCCTTCTGATGTTTTCCGTTTTTATTTTTTATACTTCCAGACAATACAGCTACTACAGTGAATATGGGCCTGGAGCAGGTTTCTTTCCGGCATGGCTCAGCGGATTATTGGGATTATTTTCAATCTTGTTTATCATAGATTCGCTCCGCAAAGGCAATCATGTTTCTTTTGCTGATGTGCTGCCTCCGCGTAAGACACTGTGGAAACTGCTGAAAGTAGTGCTTTCCATTCTCGTTTTTATCTTTCTGTCGCCATTCATAGGTTATGTCATCACTAGCATATTGGTCATGTTCATCCTATTGGTTCCTGATTTCAAATGGAGCACGTCCTTGGTAACTGCTGTATCTGTAACACTCGTTCTGTTCTTTGTATTTCAAACCTTTTTGGATGTACCGCTGCCGAATAATCCTTTAGGTTTCTAGGAGGTGAAGGAATGAACACGCTAGAGCTGCTGATGAACGGATTTATGACTGCACTGACATGGCAGAATATATTATTTTGTTTGATTGGCGTTTCGGTCGGGATGCTTGTTGGAATTTTGCCGGGACTTGGGCCGAGCGCTGGAACAGCTATCTTGATTCCGCTAACGTTTGCGATGGATGCTACTTCGGCTATTATCATGCTGGCAGGAATATTTTATGGATCGATGTATGGAGGCACAATCACGACTGTACTCGTGAATGTTCCCGGAGAGGCTGCATCGGTCATAACTAGTATGGACGGCTATCCGATGGCTAAAAAAGGTCGGGCAGGTGTCGCTCTTGGCATTTCTGCCATCGGCTCATTCGTTGGCGGGGTCGTTGGTATCATCGGTGTCGCTTTTGTGGCTCCACATCTGGTGCAATTTGCTTTGTCATTCGGACCGCCAGAATACTTTGCATTGATTGTGTTTGGAATGACGATGGTCATCGGTTTAGCCGGGAAATCGATTATCAGGGGATCCATTGCGGTATTGATCGGACTGGTTTTGGCTATGTTCGGCCTTGCTCCGAGCACTGGTGAACTTCGTTTCACATTTGGGTCACCCTTTCTGATCGAAGGCTTTGATTTCGTCACGATTGCCATGGGACTATTCGGGCTTTCGGAGATATTGCTTGGATTGGAACAGCAGATGAAAAAGCCGGAGGCTCCTCCTAAAGTGAACAAACTTATGCCCGAGAAAAATGAAATACGGCCGTCTGCGATGTCCATTGGCAGAGGGACCGTACTCGGATTCTTCCTTGGGCTCATTCCTGGACTGAGCTCTGTCGTTCCGGCTCTGATGTCTTATTCCATTGAAAAGAAACTGGCTAAAGATCCTTCCAGATTCGGAAAAGGTGCGATTGAAGGAGTAGCCGGACCGGAAACGGCAAATAATTCCTTTACTGCCGGAGCACTGATTCCATTATTTTTACTGGGAATTCCAAGCTCGGCGACAATGGCTGTGTTATTAGGGGCTTTCGTTCTGCATGGTTTGCAGCCAGGCCCGACGATGTTCGTGCGGGATGGCGATTTTGTATGGGCGGTCATCGCCAGTATGTTCGTTGGAAACCTGCTGCTGCTCATCATGAATTTGCCTATGGCTAGGATGTGGGCGAAGATTGCAAGTGTACCGTTTAAAATGCTGTTCCCGATCATCATCGCCATTTCCATTGTCGGTACGTATAGCATCAACAACAGCTTATGGGATGTAGGGGGCTTGCTAGGCTTCGGCTTGCTCGGCTATTTCCTTAAAAAGGCGGATATACCTGTTGCACCGATTGCACTCGTTTTTATACTGGGTGGCATGATGGAAGAATCATTGCTGCAATCGATGGTATTATTCGAAGGAAATCTGACGCAGATTTTCACTCGGCCAATAGCCGGTACGCTGCTAGGATTGTCGATTTTAGGTTTAGCAATCAGTATTTACGCAGGATTGCGTAAGAAGAAAGACCACTTGGAGGATACAGAAGTTTAACTTGTCCTTGAAAACAGTCTTACTTCTGACAGTGCAAAGTGTCTTGTGGAAAAAATGGATATTTCTAAGAAATTTCTAAAAAAAGAAGTTTTATATTCAAATAACTTGGCAAAACAGTAGTATCAAACAATGGGAGGGTTGAGCATGCTCTGCATCTTTTCCGCAGCAAGGGATAAATTCCGCGAAGATTACTTGAAGCAACAACAGCAGCAGACAGCAAAGCAAGGTGCAAAGACAGCTTCAGCGAGTAAGAAATAACAGGAAGACTGCGCACTTATAAAAACAGCATGCTTAGTCAAGACTACGGATAAAAAGCAAAAGAGGTGCAGGCAGGTGCGCAGTCGGTCTACTTTTATCAAAGGATTTATGCTCGGAATTGTTATTGCCCTGGCAGTATGGTTCGTCGTTACTTATATTGCTTCTAAATTCATATGACACGGAAAAACACAGCTTGTCAAAGCTGTGTTTTTGTATGCTTGTGTGCATGGTTTTCATATTCTGTTTCCGGGTGGCCATAATTTCCATTCATCACTTGCTCATCTTGGTCCAAACCGATAGCTTCAGCTGCTTCATCATGCTGCTCTGTTTTGTTCTGTTTTTGCTGCATCCTACCCACCTCCTGCAAATAGTTTGGCACTTCGGGCAGTAATTATGTAAGGGCAGGCAAGCTGCCCCTCTATATCATCGCTGTTGCGTAGGATAGTAATAACTGTTGTACGGATATGGTACTGGATAAGGATACGGCATCGGATATGGTACTGGATAAGGTGCATTATAGACTTGTTTATAGCCATAACCCGGACCGCTTACCAACGCGCTGCCAAGAAGTCCTCCCGCAAGACCGCCGATGAACGGCAAGAAAGCAAATCCGAATCGCTGATCTTCATGGTTTGTTCTATCGTCTGTTGTATGAGTTGTATTTCCATAAGGATGCGAGTAATAGGTGTACATCAACATTCCTCCTGTCCCTTTACTTTATGCACAAATGTCCAGGATAGGGTGGGCAAGTATCCAGACGTCGGAGAAAAGATTTCCATGGATGATAACCATTGACAGGACTAGTCTGTACGAGTACTTCATACACTAGAGATGGGACATCCATGTTTGTGAGCCAAAGTGACTGGGTATTAACCGTTATGACTTGTTTATATACATACTTAACGGAGAAAAGGACATGATTATGCAAAAACTTCTAACGCTTTTTCTATTGGCTTTCTTTTTCGTCAGCAATCTTTGTGTTGTTTTCTATTTGCCATTCCAGAATTTAAAACAAAATATCTATCCTGCGAAAGTTTATGCCGATGCAAGAAAACAGCCAGAGCTATCTGCAAGGGAAACTGATTCATTGAATAAATCCAACATCATATTAACCGATACCACTGAATTGACCGAAGCGACCATCGAGCAAAAACAATATACGATAGAAGAAATCGAGCTTCTGCAAAAGTTGGTCCAAGCGGAAACGAGCGGAGAAGATTATCCTGGGAAAGTGGCCGTGGCGACCGTCGTACTCAATCGTATCGAAAGTGATGACTTCCCTGATACCATCGAGGATGTGATCATGCAGGAAGGGCAATTTCAGCCTGTAAGCTCTGGTATTATATGGAAAAGCGAACCAACCGATGAAACAGTGCAAGCAGTAGCGGATGCCTTAGTGCAAAAAGATGATATGCAGGATATTGTCTGGTTCATGAACCCGAAAACTTCCACGACAAATTGGATTGCAGATACACAGGAGCAAGTGAAGCAAATCGGCAATCATGTCTTTTATCGCTGATATTCAAAATGGACAAGCTGCTATAATAATAATTTTGACGGAGATTATTCGAAGTTGATAAAAAGTGATGAAATGTACGGATCTTTTCCCTCCAATCAAATTGCTGATTTCTTTGAAAGTATGTTTGGCATCCCATCTGTTCGGTAAAACAAAAGGGGAGCATACGAAAAGGAGATGTTAGCAATGGGGAAATTAGCAAACCAAATCGCTGTCGTGACAGGCGGAGCTACCGGCATCGGCCGGGCAACAGCTGCATTGTTCGCCAAAGAAGGCGCGACGGTGCTTGTTGCAGATATCAAAAAAGAGGATATGACTGATTTAGTGAATGATATCACATCCGGCGGAGGCAGCGCAGAAGCATTCGAAGTGGATGTCACCGACGACAAAAACATCCAGCGATTCGCCGATCACATAAAGGAAACATACGGAAAAATTGACGTACTTTTCAATAACGCAGGCATCGACCAAGAAGGCGGTAAAGTACACGAATATCCTGTTGAATTATTCGACAGCATTCAAAAAACAGATCTTCGCGGTACTTTCCTGATGAGTAAGTTCCTCATCCCGCTGATGCTCGAAAATGGCAAAGGTGCAATCGTCAATAATGCCTCCATGAGCGGCAGTTTCGCGGATTTGGACCGTTCTGGTTATAACGCGGCCAAAGGCGGCATCATCAATTTCACCAAAGCTACAGCAATTGACTATGGAAGACAAGGCATTCGGGCAAACTCTGTTTCTCCGGGTACAATAGAGACGCCATTGATCGATGAATTGGCAGGTTCTGAGGAAGAGGATCAAGGAAAAGAATTCCGTGAATCCAACAAATGGCTTGCTCCATTGGGCAGATTGGGTGTACCGGAGGAAATAGCTAAAACTGTGCTGTTCTTAGTATCCGATGACAGCTCCTATATTACTGGTCAGGACCTGATCGTTGACGGTGGACTGACAGCTTATACATGGCCAGGTAAAATGGTGATGGACAATAGCTGGAAGGAAACGACAGAATAAGAGCGGTTACATTGCCGTTCTTTTTTGTGAGCAGGTGAATTGACATAGCATTCAATTGGATATATTATTGACATGTCAATAATTGACGCATCAACTAATTTTGGAGGGATTTTATCGATGACAGCTTGTTCCGTCCGTTTACAAATCTTCCTGCAGCTGCAGGCAGTGAACAAAGAAATCTGTTCAAAGTTCGAAGCATGCTTGGGGGCGAGTACCTCTCGAGTGGAGATTCTTCACTATTTGCTGCAGCATGAAGAAGTGACCCAGTCAGCATTGCAAAAAGAAGTGAATATTGATGCGGCCGCTGTTACGAGGCATTTGAAGCAGCTTGAAGCTGCCGGGACAATCGTCCGCTTTAAGAAAACAGAAGACCAGCGTGCGACATGGGTGAAACTGGAGGAGGAAGCAAAACGTCATATCGAGCAATCCTACCAGGAAAAAAGCAAGTTCGTCCAAGAGACGCTATCAGGCTTTTCAGAGGAAGAATTGCAACAATTCCTGCGCATGCTGAGCAAGGTAAGCGAAAATGTCTCACATGTCTCCAAGAGTCAGCTAGAAGGAGAAATGAAATGAGCACTGCACCTGTATATAATAAAGAAGCATTCCTGCAAATCGTGCAGGACCGTCGTTCCATCCGTACGTATGATGAGAACGTGAAAATTAGTAAAGAAGAAATGTCTGAAATGCTCACGGCAGCAACCAAGGCCCCATCTTCGGTCAACTTGCAGCCTTGGCGTTTTGTTATCATTGAAAGTCCGGAAGCAAAAGCAAAACTTGCTCCGCTTGCCAGATTCAATCAACAGCAAGTCAAAACATCTTCAGCTGTGATCGCTGTTTTTGCGGATATGAATAATCTTGACTACTTGGAAGAAATCTATGGAAAAGCCGTGGAACATGGCATGATGCCACAAGAAGTCAAAGATCAGCAAGTTGTTGCGATAAGTAATTTGCTTGCCGGGATTTCAGAACAAGGAAACCGGGAAACTATCTTGATTGATGGTGGTCTGGTATCCATGCAGTTGATGCTGACTGCCAAAGCATACGGCTATGACACAAATCCGATTGGCGGTTTTGAGAAGGATCAAATCGCAGAGGCATTCGATTTGGATAAAGACCGTTACGTTCCTGTCATGCTTTTATCCATTGGTAAAGCAGCAGATGCAGGGTACAAGTCTTACCGGATGCCAGTAGAACAAATCACAGAATGGAAATAAGGAGAGAGAAACGATGATCATCATCCATGCTAGAATGTCAGTTAAACCAGAGAAAAAAGAAGAGTTCCTTCAAGAAATCGAAGCAGTGATGGCCGGAAGCCGTGCCGAAGCTGGCAATAACAGCTATGACCTGTTCCAAGATCCAAAGAATACAAACAGCTTCATCATGGTGGAAAACTGGAAAGACATGGAGGCGGTGCAAGCTCACAATGCGAGCAGCCACTTCCAAGCTTTCAGTGCAGCTGCTAAAGAAATGCTAAGCGCGCCTTTGGCAGCAGATGTTTATCAAGGTGAGAAATTGAACTAAGAATTAGGGATGGCCATCAAGGTCATCCCTTTTTTTGTTTTATATAGGAAGACCGGAGTGATTACGACCGCTGCATTCCAAATATAGCATCCAACAATTCTTTAAATTCCTCTTCGTCAATCGTCCGCTTAGCAGAGACACCCTTATGCCATTCCGTAAAAGAAGCAGCTGTTAAGATATATCGTCCATCTTCATTTCGCTTTGTAACCAGTGGCGATTTATTAAAGGGCGAAGCTGGATGGTTTTCGATCGTCTGCTGCATTTGTTCCAATCCAGATATTTCTGTGATTGGTTCTTCAGAAGAGAAACGATAGCCTATCCGCCAATCGCTGTCATTGCCCTCCAATTTCATCTCCATGAGATATCCTTCGGCAGCAGGTTTGATTCGAAATTGACCATTGCTCGTTGTTATGACTTCACCAGACATGGGCAGGGGAGCTAACGGAATATTCGCCCCAAAACCAGCATCTACTATAAATGCTGTGCTGTTCATTTTTAAAAGAATGACAGCATGTGTATTGCCGGTGGCACTCCATTGCTGTGATTTTTGATCATATATACATGCCGACAGCAGCAAAACATCGAATCCACATTCTTTTAAGTAATGATAAAGAAGTGTATTCAGTTCATAACAGACGCCGCCTTCGTTCTGGATCAATATTTTCTGCTGCAAGTCTTCTTTGGAAAGCAAGCTTTGCCGCCGGTCGATGATCCGCAAGTTTTCAAATGGTATCGTTTCGGCAAACTTCTGCAGCAATATAGGCAGTGTGCTGAAGGTTATTTGTTCATTCATGTTGATGCGCTGTTGAAATTGTTCTTTGAATGATTGCATGGTGATTCCTCCTGACGTATTTAGTATAAATAGTTTCATGAGGAATTGCTTGCATCATGTTTTTGCATCCTTTATAATCACAGGGAAAAGCATACGGCAGATAGTTTTCTAGGGTTCCGCAGCATAAGCTGGTCTGGTCCGAGAGAAAACGCACAGCATGGGCTGTGACACGGAGGGACAAAAGCCTGGGAGATTTCTATCTCCCAGGCTTTTTTTATAAGAATTGGAGGAATTGTAATATGACAAGGCAGTGGTTAAGTGTCGTGCTGGCAGGCTTGATCGAAGTATTATGGGTCATCGGGTTGAAGCACGCAAACAATGTTATCGAATGGGCAGGAACGATCATCTGTATCCTGCTGAGCTTTTATTTGATGCTGCAGGCAAGCAAACATATGCCTGTCGGAACAGTATACGCAGTATTCGTCGGAATCGGCTCGACGGGTACGGTGATTGTTGACATGCTGTTCTTCGGTGAACCATTCAAGCTGGCAAAAGTCTTATTGATCGCCGTTCTGTTGGCAGGTGTGATCGGCCTTAAGCTTGTGACAGGCGATAAACAGACAGAGGAGGGTGCCTGATGGCTTGGATCGTACTTGTCATAGCAGGGATGTTTGAAGTTTTGGGTGTGACCATGATCAATAAACTCAATGAGAAGCCCAATTTTACGAACATAAGTATATTTATCTTAGGATTTGCTGGAAGCTTCGGATGCTTATCATACAGCATGTCGTATTTACCGATGGGGACAGCTTATGCAATTTGGACTGGAATCGGAACTGCCGGCGGCGCAATTGTCGGAATGCTTTTCTTCCATGAATCGAGAGATTGGAAGAGACTTGTATGTATCGCATTGATACTCGCTTCAGCTATCGGGTTGAAGTTGATAGCTTAAATTATTTGGGAGGTGTGGGGACACACCTCTTTTTTATGTTTTAAAACTATGTGCAGCAAAAGCGTAATACAAATTTAAACTGAATGAATCCCCTCATAAAGTGGTCTCTGCACCTTAAACAAGAGGCATCGCATAATTGGATAATAGCAGACAATTCCAACTGGGTAGATTTACATATTTTTTCTTTAAACTTTCATTCGAGGTTTTGTGCAAAGTTTACCTTTTTTTCAACTGAATCTCACAAAATATTACTATACTTATTTTATGGGAATGATAGTCTACGAGATTACTCCACCCTCATCCTAGGAAAGACTTCATAATGCACTTCATTTTTTAACACATCAGTTTACCATTCCCGCAACAAAATTGATAAGGAGGTTAGAGATAAAGCAAGATCAGTCAATCCAGAAAAATAGGAAAGGGAGTAGGTATATGAAGCTTAAAATTTCGATGTTCGTTGCCTTTTTGGTTGTTTCGCTTGCTTTCTTGCAATTTGGTAATACTGCCGAAGCTGCAGAGTCAAATTCATCCTTAGACACTTTACATAATAAAGTGGAGCATGTACTTATGGATGAAGAATCCATAAGCGAAACACAAGCAAGTGAAGCAGTGTCAGCGGAAACCGAAGACTCCCGATTGAAAACAGACATACAAGAGAGCCAATCCGAAGCTGCTTTTGCGGAATCTGCAAAGGAGAATCCAGCCGCTGATGCTGCAGAATCAAGTAAATCCGCTGTATCCAATGAAAAAGTCAGCGAACAGGCCGGCGAAGATAGTGAGCATAATAAAGAAGAGGTATCATCAGAGGAAAGCAAAGATAAAAATGAGTTAGAAAACAAATCAGACGTAACAGAAGAACAAAAAGTAACGGATAAAAACGAACATGTCGAGGAAGCAGCTGCTCCTGAAGAACCAAATGCTCCTGACGAAAAAGATGACAAAGAACGAAGCAATATTGCTGGGCAGGAGAAACAAGAGAAAACAAAGCCAGAAGAACAGAAGGTGAATGCACCTTCCGATGAGAAGCATAAAACAGAAAGATCTGTAATCAGCTCATCGACTGAACGGAATGACAAAGATCCTGAAGTTGTCTCAGATGCACAGATACCTGAGGAAATTGATGAAGATACGCAAGTGAAAATCAGCGTCATATCTGATGTTCATGTTTTGCTTGAAGAAATGATAGGAGATAATGCAGCGTTCGAATCAGCTTTGAATTCCGATCGTAAAATGTTTGCGGAGTCACAGGCTATTTTTGATGCTGCTTTGGTTGATGTGAAAGAAAGCAATTCTTCGATTCTGTTCATTACTGGAGATTTGACGAAAGACGGAGAGTTGAAAGGGCATGCGTATATTGCAGAAGAGCTGCAGAAACTGAAAGCGGAAATCGAGGCAGAAGGCAGGGACTTTCGTGTATTCGTGATTCCTGGCAACCACGATTTGAATAATTTGAATGCAAAAGACTTTTCCGAGGCAGATGATGCGAAAGATCATACAGAAGCTCCAGCTGTTGAAAGTGCAACACCGAATGATTTCAAAGAACTTTATTATGATAGTGGGTTAATGGGCGAGGATGTTGCGTATTATACAGATTCTTCCCATTACAGAGCGTATTTGAAAGAAGTACAGCAGCGTTTTTCCGGCCAGGAATATGCACACGGTAATCTTTCTTATGTCACACGTATCGATATGGGAAAGAACGCGGGAACAAAAGGACTAACCATCATCGGTTTGGACACATCGAAGCATAGTGCAGATGTTACTGAAAGCGGTAAGAATATTCAAGAAACAGGCGGTGTTATTACTAGACCTTTATTGGATTGGGCACTGGAAAACATTGAAGCTGCCAATAAGCGATTGGATTCGATCATGCTGCTCGGACATCATGGGATCATCGCTCATTTCGATGGACAAGATTCCATATTGGCGGAATACCTGATTGATAATTGGGATGTGAAAGACCCGGGAACAGGTAAAACTCCTGCTGAAGAATTAGCTGATGCAGGGTTGCATTATGTATTCACGGGCCATATGCATGCGAATGACGTGGCACAATTAACGACCGAAGCCGGAAATACCATATTTGATATTGAAACAGGCTCTACCGTTTCTTATCCTTCTCCAATTCGTACAATGGTGCTTACAAACCTAGTGGAGGATGGTACACAACATGAATCTTTGGTGATCGATACGTCTACCGTGTCCAATGTTGATTTCATCGATCCTGAGACAGGGAAGCCGATTGAGGATTTGAAAGACTATGGCAATCAGCTTTTAATAACTCCGGAACTTATTCAGGGGTTAACAAAGGGGATTTTCACAAGTCCTGCTTTCGCGCAACTGCAGGAACAGGGTATCGGCAGTTTGATTGAGGATTACGCTGGTAAAACGGCTGGAAGATTTGTTGCTGATTATTTGCCGCAATTGATCGGTACAGACCTTGAATCCAGCATGGAAGTTGCCGGGATTGCGAAAGTGTATTATGACACATCATTGGATCAAGTGATTCTGAATGCTATGGGAACTGATTTATTTATCACTGCTGAAGATTTAGGGAAAGTAGTCGATAATTTACTTGCTCAGTTCCAGGAAAAGTATATCAATGATACAACTTATCTCGAGAATCTTATAGGAAGAGCAGGAGAGGTTCTGCTGAATTCAGAGTTGGGTTTGATAGGGGATCCCAGCAAGACATTTGGTGATTTGGCCAACTACCTTTATAGCGGTCATTTAGAAGGCGATGAGAATGATAGGATCAATGATAATGAATGGGTGAATGAAGGGCGTGAAGCTGTACGTTCTGGACAAGCACTCGATAATGCGGTCCAAAATTTAGTCCCGATTTTAACGGAAGCAATTGGCGAAATGGCGTCCAGTTTGACATTCGATCCTTCGGTTGATGAAATCCTGCAAGGCGGTGGATTCCTAGGGGGCATCGTTAAATCCGCTATTGCCGGATTCATCGGTGACAATGCAGGCGGCCTGATTGGTATGGTCGATTTGGGAAGTTTTATCGAGCCGCTGCTTACTCAATTAGACTTAAGCTCCATAAACGATACGTTAATACAAATTGTGGATGGAATGTCATACGAGGAATATGCATATGCACATCCATTCGATAATAGCTTTACTGTAATATGGAATAAAACCTTACCGACTGTAGAAAAACCAGAAGAGCAAGAACCAAACGAAGAACACCCAGAACAGGAAAAACCAGAAGGGCAAGAACCTAACGAAGAACAACCAGAACAAGACAAGCCTGAAGAGCAGGATCCAAGTGAAGAACGACCAGAGAAACAGCAGACTGAAGAGCAATACCCAAGCAAGGAACAGCCGAAAGAACAGCTTGAAGAAAAAGATCCGAGTACAGGAGCATCAGAAGAACAGTCTGCAGGACAAAATCCAAGCAAGGATCATGCAGGAGAAAAACAGCCTGAAGCTAGGTTTGCAGGCGAGGAGCCTCAAAAGTAAGTTAAAGATGGGATAGTACCAGTTATCTCATCTGAGGATAATGGTCCAGGAACAGATAAAACTAGTGTTGGTTCTGTGATCAATGGTACGCTGCCTGATACGGCTACTAACATATTTAATCTGCTTTTAGCTGCCTTTACACTTATTGTTGCAGGTGCTATTCTATGGACTATCAATAGAAGAATGTCAGTGCGATAGTCTTCGATCTGAGGATTTTTTTGAAATGACCAACATGAAAGAGAAAGGAGCATATCACTTGGTATGCTCCTTTTTACAATGGATTAATCAATTCTTCACTATTATTCTTTGGTGAATTCACCAGCGCAGAAACGGGGTAAGCTGTCAACTCTTCGGCATAAGGATGCAAAAGTGTCTGCAGCTTTTCCGGATCTTGTTCTTCGCGATCAAGCCAAATGTCCTGGGAGTCCGCGGGCAGGATGACTGGCATGCGATGGTGAATCTGCTTCATGAAGCTGTTTGCTTCGGTGGTGATGATGGTGCATGTAAAGATATTGCTGCCGTCTTCATCCTGCCATTTTTCCCATAACCCTGCAAATGTGAGAGGAGTCTTATCTTTGTTCTGGATGCGCATGGGTTGTTTTTTGCCGTCTATTGTCTGCCATTCGTAGAAGCTGTCGGCGGGTATGAGGCAGCGTTGTGTTCGGAATGCTTTCTTGAAGCTGCGCTTTTCCATGATTGTTTCTGCTCTGGCATTGATCATTTTACTTCCGATTTTTTTGTCAGGGGCCCATGAAGGGATCAACCCCCAGTGCAGGCTTCCTAAACGCCGCTTTTTTCCGTCAGAGATGACAGCTGCAACTTGTTGGGTTGGTGCGATATTATAACTTGGCTCAAGTGCGTCCATCTCTGACACAGCGTCATAGTTGCGCAGAAGTTCTTCCCAGGGAGTGAGTAGTGTGAATCTGCCGCACATGTTCATCTCTCCTTTTTACTCCAGTATAACCGTTATATGCTTCACTGAAACGATTTGGATATAACGGTACAGAGGATGATTGCTCCCAACATCATGGCAGCGAAGGCCCAATCAGTCCAGCGTATATAGTAGGAACGATAAAACGTTCGGTCCCGCTCCCCGGTGAACCCTTTTGATTCCATGGCTATGGCTGTTCGTTCAGCCTTGCGGATGGCACTGGCAAGCAGCGGGATGGTGTATTGTTTGTACCTTGTCAAACGGCTGGCGTTCGTTCTGGCTCCGCGAATAAGATGGGCGGAACGGATGGTATCCAGTTCCTCCTTTAATAAAGGCAAAAAGCGGTATCCTGCCAATATGCCGTATGCCAGCTTCGGAGAAACACGGCATTGCTGAATCAGGCTTAAAATGAACGCGACTTTATCTGTTGTCAGGATGAATAGAAGGGACAACGTGGCGTAGCTGAAAACGCGGATTGCCAAGGCAAGAGCGTCCTGAACAGATTCTTGCGGCAATTCCCAGAAAAGGAACTGCTGGGTGACGGCCGGGTTTTCCGGTGTTTTGGCAAACACAAGCGTCGTGATCAGCATGCCGAGCGCAAACAACGTAAAAGGAATCAAATAAAGGAGATACTTTTTGATCTGCACCTTGCCAAATAACAACGTCACAGCGACTGTCCAGCCTATATATATAAGAAGTGCAATCGGATCGAACATAAATGCGATGATGATTGCTGCCAGCATCACCGTGCCGGCTTTGATGCTTGGATTGATATTATGCATAAGTCACGTTCTCCTGGTTGCGTCTTGCGTAAACTTCTCTTGCAGGGAGTGAGAGACCATAGGCAGACAGATTGCTTCTATCCCATATATCAGCTGGAGTGCCGTCCGAAACGATGCTACCTTGATCAACTACTAAAACACGTCTCGCAAAATGATCCACCAGCTCCATATCATGTGTGATCATGATAATGGTACAGCCGCGCTGCTGTTGTTTCCTGATAAGTTCCATCAACACATCAGTCGTATAGCTATCTTGGCCGAAAGTAGGCTCATCCAGCACGAGCAATTGCGGAGACTGGACAAGCATCGTTGCAACGCTGAGCCGCCTTTTTTGTCCTTGGCTCAAGGTGAATGGATGCTTGGAACTCTGTGCGGCCAGACGGATTTCGTCCAGCAGCACTTTGATTTCTTGTTCGTCTGCAGGTTGACCAAAAGTTATTTCGCTCCATACAGTGTCAGTAAGAAACTGGTGCTCAGGATTTTGAAATACATATCCGATATGCTGATAAAGTTCATCCGCCTTCCATTTGCTGAGACGTTTACCTAGAAAGCTGACAGAACCGGCTGCAGGTTTGAGCAGGCCAGTCAGCAGACGGGAAAGAAGTGTTTTTCCGCTGCCATTTTTACCTGTTATCGCTAAGAATTCCCCTTGCTGGATGTTTAGATCCGGTATGTTAAGCAATGTTTTTCCTTTATGCCGAAAAACTGCATGATCCACACGGATGATATCTGTCTCTGTTTGAAACACTTCCGTATGTTTGGAATGAAGCTGCAATCCACCCGGGAGCAAGTCTATCGAAAGCGGCCATGGTCTTGGCAGCTGTGCCTGTTTGGCAAGCTGAACAGCTTCAGGCAGCCATATGCCGCTCTGCTGCATTTTCTCCGCATGGATATTGATGCCATCCTGCAAGTCCCCATCAAAGAATAACGAGCCGTCTTGGTCCAGCAGCAAAGTCCGGTTCACCACGGGCAGCCAATAATCAATATTGTGTTCAATGATCAACAGCGTAATTTCCTGCTGTTCTTTTAAGCGGCGGATTGTTTCTGCCAGCTCCTGGCTGGCAGCGGGGTCCAGATTGGCTGTCGGCTCATCGAGAATGAGCAGACGAGGAGCGAGTGCCAGCACAGCTGCCAAGGCAAGCTTCTGTTTCTGCCCGCCGGAAAGCGTGTGTATATGATCTTTCCTTCGATGGTGCAAGCCGACAAGAGAGAGGACGCGGTCGATTTCGGCATCCATTTTCCCTTGTGGCATTTTCGTGTTTTCCAGACCAAAAGCAATTTCATCTTCCACTGTCAGCATGCAAAACTGCGTTTCGGGATCTTGAAATACGGTTCCAATCTCCAAGTTGATCGTTCCACTTGCAAAGTCTTCCAGATTGGATCCGCTGAAGAAAATATTCCCGCTCATTTCCCCATCAAGCTCTTTCGGATACAGACCGTTCAGACAGAAGGTGAGTGTGCTTTTCCCGGAACCGCTCGGACCGAGCAGCAGGATAGTGTCACCTGTGTTAATGGTGAAACTCAAATCGTTTAAAGCAGGAGAACTCTCTTCCTCGTAAGTGACAGTGAGTCGGTCGACTTCCAGTATCGGTTTCATCCTGCTTTTCGCTGCCGATGCACTTTGCCGAGTGGGAAGCTCGTCAATGTACCTGTTTTAGCCAGCGCCTCACTGATTGCTTTCCCGATCAATCCGCTGATGACAGCACCGCTGATGATCCGGACTATGAGCATCAGGATGACATAACTCGGATCAAGGGCAGCGAATCCCCCGCGGAAGTACCCCCAAATGAAACTTGTGATGGCTGCACCGACGCCGGCGCCCATCAACACAAGCACATGGTAAGAACGATAACGTGTCAAAGCAAATGCGGCTTCGGCACCAATTCCTTGCACAGCGGCAGAAAGGATGATGATCGGACCGACACTGCTGCCGATCAACACTTCAACCACACCGGCAATTGTCTCGGACATGAATGCAACACCAGGTTTTTGGATGATATAAGCTGCAACGATGGAGACAAGGAACCAGACACCAAATATGATGTCAGTTCCAATCGGACCGATAACGCCCATCAAGACGACGTTGACAGGAAGGAATAAAAGGTACACGATACCGAAGACGACGGCAAGCGCTGCCATGACGACAATATCTTTCATACGCCAGCTTTTCATTTGATCACGCCTTTTGCAGACGGACTGTTGGCAGACATCGTGACTGTCATCACGGTATGAGAGGAACCGGAGGCTTCTGTTTCCGTAAAGACATGTTCCAAACCAGTGAATACATCGATACTATTGCCATCAAGACGGGTGGAATAATGTGATTTGGAAACCGTGATTCCACGAGAGCGCATATTTTCAATCTGACTATAGATTGTATCCATGTAATTGCCGCCGCCCAAAGGATAAAGCGAAAATTTGGAAGCAGTCTCTAGCTTGCTGCTTTCTGCATTATGGAAGTTCATCTTTGTTTCATCTTCGGCCATATAAACGTCGCCAGCGGAATCGCCGGGACAGCCGATGGAGTAGGTGCCATTGAAGACGACATGGTCGCCACCTTTTGCAGCTTCTAAGAATATAGCGGATGTAACATCGAATACATGTGGAATCCTTCCGCGTACGAGTGTTGTCACATCATCTGTTTCCATCCATACCTTTGACGTGTCGACTGCTTGCAATGCTTCCAAAATGATTGCCTTGAATCTGTCTGCCATCGGGTAAATTGAAAAGCTGCAGCCAGCAATCCTGCTTGTTCCACAATAGTTTTGCATTTCCATGATGATTCCTCCTATTTTTTGCATATAAAAAGCGACCGCACCATAGGGTGCAGTCGCAGAATATACAAAGAAATAGAGTGATTCTGGGCTGCACTTCCCCACGCTGGTATTATCCAGATCGAGTTCAAAGGGTCAGAATCAAAAGATTCCTCTCAGCCGTTGCCAGCTCCCCTAGTGCGTCGCTACTTATGCAATTGATAAATCAATAGTAAAAAAAGTTAGTGAATTTGTAAAGGGTTTCTTTCAGCAATATTCTGATTCTGTTGGGCAGAGATTATCCAACAAGCTCACAGGGAAGTAAAGATAGAAAGGAGGAGAGCGCTATATGGAGAAGCACATATTTTCTGATGCAACATGGAAGTGGCTTCAATTTGATTGGCATGGAGATAGTAAGGAAAAAGCTGAATTATCCCGCTATACGGGAAAAGTATCCTGGCAGCAGCATGTGGATGCCGCTGAGACGAATAGTCTGCAAATGGACACAACCAATCATGATTCATTAGCTCTTTGGGGGTCGCTCATCTATGTGCAAGAAGCAGATGAAGAAGAGAAAAAGCATCTATTTCACTTTTTTGTGAGAGAAGATACTCTGCTGACGACGGCGCTCGATTTCAAATTACTCCCGACTACAACAGAGAAAGAAATCCTGGCCAAAATGAAATACGCTACCAATGCAATTGAAGGGTTCATGATTCTCCTTGGTGAAATCATTTCTGTTTTCTTACATAAAATCGATCAATATGAAGTCAGGTTACATGATTTGCTTTGGCAAGTGAAAAGTCATAATGATACAAAGCTTCTTAATAAAATCGCAGAAAACCGCCATGAGATATTGGTATGGAAAAACTTTTTGATTCCTTTTATAGAAGTGAAGACAGGCGTATTAGAAGCTTTTGGCGACAAATACGCAGAGAATATGCATTTTAAGCGAACTAGTTATCGATTTGAACGCTGTCAGAATTTAGTCCGGGCGTATGAAGAAGAAATCAGAGGCCTTATTGATTTTGAGGATGTTGTTTCTTCTTTCAGAGGTAATGAAATTATGAAAACACTTACCGTTATGACGGTGCTTTTCACACCTGTCATGGCGCTAGGTGCCTTGTGGGGCATGAATTTTGAGAGCATGCCGGAACTGAAATGGAAATTCGGTTATGCGAGTGCCTTGATACTCATTGTCATGTCGACACTTCTTGTATATGTGTTCTTAAAAGCCAAAGGCTGGACAGGAGATATGCTAAAGTCCAAGAAAAAGCAAAAGTATGTAGATTAAAAAGAGTCAAAGGTATTTTTTTATACGTTTTATCACAATCTAACCCTAACACAGCTCAGGAGAGAAAGATGGGGTTTGTATGGATTTAAAGGTGATACAAGCAATTAAAAAACATGCTATTCCATTAACAGGGGAATCAGACTTAACTATCATCAATGAAAAGGCAGCTAAAGCAAAGTATGTTCTGCTCGGAGAAGCATCACATGGAACCTCTGAGTTTTATACAGTACGAGCTGAGATAAGCAAAAAATTGATTACCGAGAAAGGATTTACCTTTATAGCCGTGGAAGGGGACTGGCCGGCTTGCCAGGCTGTGAACCGCTACATAAAAGGCTATGATAAGGAAAACAGTTCAGCCAGGGATGTACTTCATCATTTCAATCGCTGGCCAACTTGGATGTGGGCTAACGAAGAAATCATTGATTTGATCGAGTGGATGAAGGAGTATAATAAGCGGGACGACGTGCAGCCTAAAATAGGGTTTTACGGAATAGATATGTACAGTCTTTGGGAATCGATGGAGGAAGTGATTGCCTATCTTACGAAGATTGATTCCCCGGATGTGGAAATTGCCAAAAAAGCTTTCACCTGTTTTGAACCGTTCAATCGGGACAATCAGGAGTATGCAGTCTCGGCAGGAATATATTCTGAGGGCTGCATCGACGAGGTTGCCAAGCTGCTTGCGGCGATTCAAAAAAAGAAGAACCAATACCCATGTGAGCAAGAACAGCAGTTGAACCTTGTAGTTAACGCACTTGTAGCATATAATGCAGAGCATTATTACCGGTCGATGGTTGTACGTGATGAAGAATCATGGAATATAAGGGATACACATATGGTGCATGCCCTGAATGAGGTAATGAAGTTTTATGGATCAAAGGCAAAGGCAATTGTATGGGAACACAATACACATGTTGGTGATGCCAGGGCTACCGATATGGCAAATAACGGGATGGTTAATGTAGGTGAACTGATTCGTCAGCAGAACAGTCCTGAGGATGTGTTTATCATAGGATTCGGCACAAACAGAGGAACTGTCATCGCTGCCGATGAATGGGGAGTTGACCTTGATGTGAAAGTTGTTCCGAAGGCGGTGAGAGGATCATGGGAGGATCTTATGCACCGTGCGGGTGCGTATGACAAAATGTTGTTCTTTGATAAAGAAAATGAGCATCTATTCGAGCAAAGAATTGGGCATCGCGCTATCGGGGTTGTGTATCGGCCGGAGTTTGAACAGTTCGGAAATTATGTGCCTTCCATTATGTCCGAACGATATGATGGATTCATTTATATTGATGAATCAAGTGCTTTAAAACCTTTGGCAGTAGAAAGGGTTTTGCTTTGAGCTATATATTTAGTATAGTGATCATCGAGGAGCCGTTAAAGTTCGGCTCCTTTTTGAATTCACGGCAAATCAATGAACGCCAAGATAACTGAGTGCATCTTTTACTGTCGACATTGTTGGAGAAGATAACAAGCTAATATCAGTCTGCACTGCTTCAATCGCCAGTTTTGGTCTCAAACCAGTGAAGATACATGTAATTCCGAGCAAAGAAAGAACATGATTGATTTTGAAGAGATAATCCGTTACAACATTATCTAACTGGAAAATAGCGGAGAAATCAATGATTAAAAATTTCACATCCTGCTGCTTTGCTTTCACAGGGACCAGTTGTAATAGCTGTCTTGCCCGTTCTTCGTCAATCGACCCAACTAAAGGAAGGATGGCTATTCCATTTAGCAGAGGGACGAGTGTAGCAGAGAGCTCATTTATTTGATGCGCTAATTGTTTACTTTTTCGTTCGTATGCTTTTTTCTCAGAGATATCTCTAACATACGTTTGGATCGCCTTTGTCTCTCCAATGAATACAGGGTGGCAGTATAATTCAACTTCTGCTTTCGAACCGTCCAGCTTGAAGATTGTTTCCTCAATCACCTCAGCAGGCTTGGCATAAGCAGACTGAATTCTTTTATGTATCGCTGATTTGGAACTCTCTTGAAAAATATCTAACGGACTTGCTCCAACGATGTCTTGTCTATTTCCTTTGAAAAAGACTTCAGCAGCGTGATTGACATAAATGATTTTTAAGTCAGTATGTACGATTAAGGGATCCAGTGAATATTCAATAACTTCGCGGTAATTTATTTTAGATATGTCTTCATTCATTATATCCCCTCCTAGTGAAAGTATAGAGAACTTTGAATACGTTAACAAGCTAAGCATCCTCGGTATCGTTACATCATCTATTTTTTCTTACGACCCAATAGAAAAAATCGCAGGGAAACGAAAAATCTCCCCTGCGATTATTTTTAATTCTTTTTAATTGTGATTGTCCAAGCTGCTTCGCCCAGCTGCTCATATGCTGTTACTTCATGACCAGCCTCAGCAGCCCACCTTGGGATGGATTCTGTACCTTGTGTGCAGTCGAATTGAACTTCCAGCTCATCGCCGGACTGTATGTCTTTGATGGCTTCCTTTGCTTCCACTAATGGGAAAGGACAAACCATGCCCATCACTTCCAATGTCTTTTTCATATGTGTACACTCCTTTTTATGCTGGTACAGCATGTGCAGATTGTTTTGCTTTCTTCTGGGGTCTTACAAATACAAAGTAAGATGCGGTCCACGTTCCTAAAATCATAAAACCTAAGGATATCCAGCCTTGCCACGTCATCATGGCGGTCATGACCAAACCATTACCGATGGAGCAGCCACCGGCTAAAGCTGCCCCGAATCCCATCATCAAGCCACCGCTGAAGCTTTGGATAGTTGTTTTCAGATTAGGCAGTCGGAATCTGAATTCGCCGCTCATTTTTGCGGCGAACAAAGAACCTAAAAAGATACCTAGTACAAGGAATACACCCCAATTGATAAAGCTCAATTCCCCAGTCACTAAAAATTGAAGGATGTTAGCGGAAGGCGTTGTAATACCCAAGCCGGAAATACGACCAGTCGCTACGCTTAACGGCCATGCCAGGATAGCTATGAGCCCAATAAGGATGGCAGTGACGAATGGGTGCCAGCGCTTTTCGAAGAGTATATGCGCAAGTCCTGTTTTTTTCGGCTTCAAACCTGGGATCTTCACCTTAGGTTTTCTCAATGTACGGAAGACAACGAATCCAACTACCGCTGTGAGAAGACCAATCAAGATCCAGTTGTTTATCCCGAATGTAGCAGCGATAGAGTTATTTTCAATCTGAACCTCTTTCACTGCCGTATCCACAGGCAGTAAAACACCTGTTTTCATCATGGCTGCTACAAGCATATAACCTGCTAATGCAATCCAGCTGCCGATTAAGCCTTCTCCTGCACGATACCAAGTGCCTGTTGCACAGCCGCCGGCAAATATGATGCCAATTCCGAAGATGAAGGAACCGATAATCACGGCTATGATCGGCAGTGTACCAGCACTGAATTCAAATACTCCTAAATTAATCATTGTATATACACCAATGCTTTGAATTACGATGGCAATCAGCAAAGCGTAAAACATACGATTATCTTTTGATAAATACATATCACGGAAGCCGCCCGTCAAACAAAAACGACCACGCTGCATGACGAAACCAAGCAGAGCTCCGCAAATCAAACCCGTCAATATCATTTGAAGCATGTAAGCACCTCACTTAATCCGAGTATTCGTATAGGTTTTTATGATAATACGTAGTCTCCGTATATTCAACCCCTAATTTGATATATTCTGAATTTTATATTGGCATTGAATTTAAAAGGTGATTGGCTATTTTTGTAAAGAATAGATTGTGATAAAGTTGGTTCATAGGGGGGGGCTGTATGATGAGAAGTGTCATTCCTTTTTGCTTATTGTTCTTTTTAGTTGGGTGTGGAACAGAGCTTGAACCGAGTGAGTACGGAAACGATATAAAGAAAACGGACTCTGCAGTGACAATTGAAGTACAAACTGACACAAGAACAGTCCCCAATGAGATACCTTATATAATAAAAAATCAAAGTGACCATCCGTTAACAGAAGGAAGGGCATTTGTAATAGAAAAATATGATGACAAGCAAAAAAAATGGCTGCAAATTCCTTTTAAGAAGAACAGTGCACATCAGCTTGATGCTTGGATTATTGATCCGGGTTCTGAAAGCGGGGGAATTGTTAACACAGATCAGTTGAATCGCAATTTGACTGATGGTGATTACCGTCTGGTTAAAGATCTATCTTCTGATGGAGACAGGATAGTCGTTTATGACGAATTCACAGTTGAGAATGACATCATACAATAAGGAGTGAATTTATGAAAAAAGTTATCCTGGCAGGCGGGACTGGTTTTGTTGGGAAATATCTTGCTGAAAGATTCCAGCAATCAGGGTTTGAGGTAATCATCATTTCTAGGCAGAATCAGCATATCGCCTGGAGTGACAAATCCGCTTTAAAAGAAGCGTTGGAAGGGGCAGGATTGCTTATCAACCTTGCTGGTAAATCCGTGAATTGCCGATACAATGAAAGAAATAAGAAAGAAATTATGAACTCCAGGATAGAGACGACGAAGATATTGGGGGAAGCAATACAGGCCTGTACCAATCCTCCTGAACTCTGGATCAATAGCAGTACAGCAACCATCTATCGACATGCAGAGGATCGTCCGATGACAGAAGCAGAAGGAGAAATCGGTTCAGGCTTTTCAGTTGATGTTGCCACAAGCTGGGAAGAGACCTTTTTTTCCTATGATCTTCCAGAAACAAGACAGATTGCTTTGCGAATTTCCATTGTATTGGGTAAAAACGGAGGCGTCATGACACCATACCGGAACCTGGTCAAATTCGGACTTGGAGGGGTGCAGGGATCGGGAAAGCAAATGTTCAGCTGGATACATATCGAGGATCTATTTCAAATCATACTGTTCCTAAAAGATAGAAAGAACTTGAACGGTATCTTCAATTGCGCCGCACCGAAGCCAGTCACAAATCGAGAACTGATGAAACAATTAAGAAGTAAAATGAATGTTTCATTTGGGCTGCCTGCCAGTAAGTGGCTGCTGGAGATAGGATCAGCATTCATCCGAACGGAAACAGAATTAGTTCTGAAAAGCCGCTGGGTCATTCCAGATAGGCTGGAGCGTGAAGGGTATACATTCAGTTTTAATACCTTAGATGAAACTTTGGAGGATATTTTGGTCGTAAAATAAGTAGAAACAGCTCATGAAAATCAGAGTGTACGACGCATCAGTTCATGTACAGGAAGAATGACTTGCATGGTAATGCTGAAAAAATGTAGTCGGCAGTATAAGGATCTGCGTTCTTTATAAGTATGTGATATGAAATTATTCTTGATTGGTGGGATGTTACTTGCAGCTGTTTTTCAAATACAATTGGATGATAAGGGAAGACTGGTATTGTTGGTGTGAAAAACTGAGTGAGGACGAACTGCTTCGAAATCGCACAGGCGGACAAGGCAGTATACTACATACCCTTTTTCATATCGTTGACGTCGAATGGAGCTGGATTCGTCGCTTGCAAGGTAAATCAGATCATCAGCCTAGCTTTGACAGGCATAATAGCCTGGAAATGATACGCAAATTGGATGCTGCGTTTCATCTGGAAGTAGACGATTTTGTGTCTAATTGGGATATTGGTTTGGAAGATCGCTTATTTTACGATACCTTACCGGACGGAAGAATTGATGCGGATACTTGGGGGGAGGTCATGCGGCATATCATTGCCCATGAAATCCATCACATAGGTCAATTGTCCATATGGGCGAGGGAAATGGGATTAGAGCCTGTATCAGCTAATTTTATCGGACGAGGGCTTTCTAAATAATTTATATAATTCCAATAGGACTGAATGCGTGGAGAGCGATAAGCTGGCGAAGCCCCAAGAAGGCAGGAGTTTAGTTGTCCCTTGTTTTTTTGCTTGGTTAATTTTCATTACAAAAAACCAAATGTTTGATGATAAATTTGCAGATGGGATAAAATAAGCATGCTTACTTAGTTTATCAGGAATGAGGTTCACAATATGAATGTAGCAGGAAACACAGTACTGATAACCGGCGGTGCTTCTGGTATTGGTTTTGCTTTTGCAGAAAGATTCATAAAAGCGGGCAGCAAGGTTATCATTTGCGGTCGTCGGGAGGAAAAACTCCGCGAGGCAAAGGAAAAATATCCGGATATCATTACGCGTGTAGCGGATGTTTCATCAGAGGCGGATCGCTTGGATCTATTTGATTGGATAACGGAAAATCATCCAGAAGTGAATGTCCTTGTGAACAATGCAGGTATTCAGCAGCGCTATAATATCTTGACAGCCGATGCGAAAGATAATTGGAGCTACTTCAATCAAGAAATCACAGCAAATATCGAGGCTCCTATGCATCTTGCTATGCTGTTTGTTCCACATTTTGCTCAAAAAGACAAGGCGGCCATCATCAATGTGACGTCCGGTTTAGGGTTTACACCTATGGCAATCGCACCGATTTATTCGGCTACAAAAGCAGCGATGCATTCCTTCACAGTCAGCATCAGGCATCAGCTGTCTGAGACGGCAGTGGATGTGATCGAAGTGGCACCACCGGCAGTGAATACAGATCTTGGCGGTGTTGGACTGCACACCTTCGGGACGCCTGTCGATGAATTTGCTGATGCTATCTTTGAACAAATCGAAGCGGGCAGCTCGGAAATGGGATATGCTCGCTCTGAAAAGGCAAGGAAAATGACGAGAGAAGAGATTGATCAAGCTGTTGCCGGGATGTATGAGAATATGAAAGACAGCATCAAATAAATCTGAAAGGACCGAGGTGAACGGCTGAGTTCATTATTTGGTCCTTTTCTTTTTGTTTTCAGTTTTTTACCTTCTTGTCATCAATTACGTGATGTAAAAAGCATTTGACATATTATGGTCTATCGCTATAATGAAAGTGTCAAATACTTTTTACACTTTTTCGAGGAGGAAACGAAAAATGGATTGGGTGAAAATTGTGTATGCGGTCATATTGTTAGTCTGCGGAATTTTGATCATAGGTGCGATATTTTCTAAAAAAGATGATGAAAGAAAGAAGTTCATCAAGATGAAAGCTCAATCATATGCGTTTGTCGTGGTGATAGGTTCATTGCTCATACATGTTGTAGAAACGATTTATTTAACTGTTCAAGGACATACTTTTTATAATGTGAAAGGGTATGGGATTTCACCTTTGGTATCTTTGACATTGCTTTTAATTACTTACCTCATAACAATCCTGATTTACAGGAAAAAATATGGTGATTGAGTGAAAAACAATATTAAGGAATTAAGGAAATCAGCTGAATTATCACAGGAAGAATTAGCCAAACGCTGCAAGGTTTCCAGACAAACCATAAATGCGATCGAGAATGATAAATACGACCCCACATTACAATTGGCGTTTGATATAGCGTTTGTATTGCATACCACAGTTGATGAACTATTCATCAGCAATCCAGATAGTAAATGAACAAGTCGGCCTCTTACCCGAGGCCTTTTCTTATGTATTGCGCACGAATGGAATTTCTTTTTTTGTCGTTCATTTTTAAAGAAAGTAAGGTACCTGCGGCATAAATAATGGTCATAGACGAAACATTTTACATTCATGAACCGTATAAGTATGACGACACCAAAAGGAGGAACAGCATGATTTTTCTTATTGCACTAGCCAGTTTGGCTGGCTTTATACTGATAGCTCTAACCGACTTGGCAGTTGGTGGAGGAAAAGCAAAGCTCAAGCAATACTTGGCGGCAGGGATCACTGCTTACATCGTACTGCTCGTTATCATTTATTTCGTATTACCTGCATTCATCATCCAAAACATTCTGTGGCTGAATGCGATTGGCATCTTTTTTGCAGCTCTTCCGCTTCTGGCCAGCAAGCAAGAGAAAAAAGCGAGGAATACAGGCATGTCACTTGCAGGGGCATTATTGGCAATCCTCGTGATCGGCGCAGTAGTTTGTGTGATAGCCAATTTCGCAGTGTATCAATCGTCTTATGATCATGTCGTGAAGTCGGCAGAAGAAGAGGCAAAGCCTTTGGATGAAGATAAAACGCCGATAGCCATTGCGCCAAGCTCTGTCCGGAATAAGATGAATAAAAGGATGAGTGTGGTACCGGACACGCAGCTATATCATCTGGGCAGTCTTCAAACACAAACTGTGGGCGGGACCAATGAATATATCGCACCGGTGGAATTCGATGGTTTCTTCAAATGGTTAAAAGGCGGGGAAACGACAGGTTACTTTGTGATCGATGCTACGGATCTTGGAGCTCAGCCGGAGTTCGTTGAAAACAAACTGTCTTATGTTCCATCTGCATACTTCCATAAAGATTTACAGCGGATCATCTATTCCCATTATCCTTCGTATATCCAAGAAGGAGAAGCGCGCTTGGAAGTCGATGAAGAAGGCAAAGCATGGTATGTTCAGACGGTCTACCAGCCGAAATTGTTTACTACAAAAGCAAATGGCGATGATATTCAGGTTGTCGTCGTGAACCCGTACAATGGCGAAGTGAATATGTATGACGCAGATGAAGCACCTGATTTCATCGAAAACACGATATCGCCTGAAATGGCCAGCAAGCTGAACACGTATTATGGGGAATACAGCGGCGGGTTCTGGAATCGCCACTTTGGCAAAGCTGGTGTTAAAATCCCGAATGATAATGGAACGGAACATGGTGTCACGGCAGTTTTCGCTGAAGATGGCAGCATTCAGTATTTTACGGATTTTAAATCTCCAAAGGAAAACATCGATTCAGCACTTGGCTATAGCATGGTGAATGGTCGTACCGGGGAAGTGACCTTCTACGGCGGGGAGAAGAATAATGGCATCATGGATTCCTCAGGTGCTGTGCAAGTCGTGGAAAAAGAATATCCAGAGAAGAAATGGGAAGGAAAAATGCCCGTTCTGTACAATATCGACGGCAATCCCACTTGGGTGATCAGCGTGCTTGATACAAATGGAATATTCAAGCAGTATGCTTATGTGCGTGCAGCGGATTCCGACTATGTCGTCTTTGGTGACAATGCAAAAAGTGCGCTGGAAGCGTACAGACTGCAGCTGAGCACGGATACAAGCACCGCCGAATCAACAGGTGGTGCTCCTGTGCAGCAAGTGAGCGGGGAAGTGAACCGCCTTTACATTTCAGGTGATAATGCCGGCGGGAAAACGATTCAGTTCTTGCTGAATGATCAAGATGTGATCTACAGCATCAACTCTGCAGATGCGCCTTATGCGATCTTCCTGAAAGAAGGCGATCAAGTGAGTTTTGAGGCTGCGATGCAAGATGGTGCAAAATCTGCGACGATACAGCAAATATCCATAGAAGGATTAAACTAGTCGCAGTAAAGAATCTTTTCATGGAATAGTGGTTCTCAATCGGATAGGAGGGCTCTTATGACGAAACATAAAGAAACTCCGGAAATGCGCAGGGAAAGATTGCGTCAAGAAGAGATAAGGCGAAATCCAGCTGGCAATGCAAGCGATGCATTCGACAGAAACGAAAATGCAAATATGGCAGATTTAGTCGGCGGATTGAACTGGAAAGTCACAGGGATTATCCTGGTAATTCTGATAGGTTTTGTCGTGGCATTGCTATTTCTTGGTTGAGGCTGGCTGAGCTAATTGAGCGCCGGACTATATACGAATCTCGGAAGGGAGATTTGTATATAGTCCGGTTTTTTTGATGATTTTTAGTGAAATTTGATTATGTTCATAATGAAAAGCTGTCATGCAAGGCTTTAAATTGTTTGGTTCACTTCCGATCAGGGGTATATGATATGAAAAAAGAAAGAGGCGGAAGCTGTGCGGGCAATGTTGATCATCAATCCTTCGTCAGGGAAGGAGAAAGCACTGCAATATGAAGAACAAGCTGTGGCTATACTTGGTAAACGGCACGAACTGGTGGTCGTCAAGTATACGGAAAAAGAGGGAGATGCGACAGATTTTGCTGCATCTGCTTGTGATGGTACATATGAAACACTGCTCGCCATGGGCGGAGACGGAACAATCAATGAATGTATCAGTGGTTTGGCCGAGAAAGAACAGAAGCCTAACTTTGCTTTTGTTCCCTTAGGTACGGTGAATGACTTTGCCCGTGCATTGCAAATCCCGCGTAAGCCAAAGCAGGCGCTGGCATTGTTGGAAGATTATCACCTGCAGGCAGTCGATATTGGTAAAGTCGAGGATCGCTATTTCATGAATGTACTGGCAGTCGGTGTGATAGCCGAGGCGGTCTATGATGTCACACCGGAATTGAAAAGCAAATATGGTCATTTTGCGTATTTGTTTGAAGGAGCGAAAGCATTCCGGGAGAAAACGCCTTTTCATCTGCATCTGAGAACGGACGAAGAGGAAGAGGTATACAACGATAAATCGTACATGATGCTGGTTGCACTGACAAGTTCCGTGGCTGGATTCGAGAAGTTTGCCCAGCAAGCAGAAGTTGATGATCATCTTTTCCATGTTTTTATTCTGGAAGAGCTGTCCGTCCAAAAGACCGCTAAATTGATTCCGGATATTCTCACAGGCAAATTGGCAAAAAATGAACAAGTGGCTTATTTCAAAGTGAAGGACCTACAGGTTGCTTCAGATACAGAACTTGTCGTCAACATCGATGGCGACGAAGGAATCCCCCTTCCATTCAAAGCCAAGGTACTGCCGGGGGAGATAAAAGTTGTCGTGCCAAAAAAAGCATAGAAAAAACCTCGCCTTATTGAGGCGAGGTAGTAGATGTGGAAGTTGTTGTATCGAGAGCTGGAAGCTCCAATTGGTCACGCAAAGTTTGGGTAGCGTTGGCCAAGGATGTTGCATCCGGCACAAATGCATAAGCGTTATAACCAGGCACGATGCCATTGCCGCCTTGTCCATCAAGCTTCAGGCTTTCCATGGCTAAATTATTATTCACGCCATAAGAAATGAAGCTCTTCATTTCATCAAACGTCATGTTCGTCTGCATATTGCTTCCGACTGCATCAAGCAAATCAGAATACTTCAGAACAGAGCTCACGTCTGTCGCTTTATCCATCATCGCTTCGATGATTTGCTGCTGACGATCGCTGCGGGCAAAGTCACTATCTTGCTTCCGTGTCCGAGCAAGGGCAAGCGCTTCTTCCCCATTCAGTTCCTGTACACCAGGCTGCAGGTGGATGGCTTCTTTTTCATCCTTGGAATTCATTTCTTTCAGTTCATATGGCACATCGACTTTGATGCCGCCCAATGCTTCAACCACACTGATGAAAGCTTCAAAGTTAACATCGATATAATAATCTACCGGCACCTGGAGCAATTCTTCCACTGCGTCTACAGTAGCTGTTGCGCCGCCATTATAGGATCCGTTGATCTTTGTATTACGCTCCAAATAAGGGACGTACGTATACGTATCGCGCGGTATGCTGAGCATCTTAATGCTCTTATCATCTTTATTGAATGTAGCGAGGATCATCGTATCGGAACGTTTACCGATATTATCTTGTTCCCGTTTGGCACTGGAATCAGAACCGATGAATAAAACGCTGACGCTGTCTTTTGCAGGATCGACTTTGCTGTCGCGAAGAGACGATTTGTCCCGGCCATCGTCTACGAAGGAACCATCGGCTAGATTACCTGCTTTCACATAAAGATAACCAGCATAAGCTGCCGGAATGAGAAGCAAAAGTAGTACTATCAGAAATATATTACGGATGACGCGCTTCTTGCGGGATTTTTTCCGCTTTTTCTGAGAGCGGCGCATCTCCTGTCGTTCATCTTTTGGCATATATATGTTTCTCCTTTAATCTGCTAATCTGGAATTTTGTCAAAATTTGTTTGAATATCCCCAGAGTCTACTATATCATATCATTCGCCATCAAGGGGCATGATTCTATATGATGGAACTAACAACCAGGAAAACAGGTGATCAAGATGAGATTGCGAAACATCGACGAAGTGGAAAAGTTCATCAGCACCGCTCAACATTCTATTTTATTCATTTCTTCACCGGGTTGCAGTGTATGTCAGGCATTGCTGCCCCGTATAAAGGACATGCTCGCAAGATACCCAGATGTAAAGCTTGGGCTTGTTGATGCGAGCGAGGTGCAGGAAGTGGCAGGCAGATTTTTAGCATTCGAAGCACCGACTATCCTCGTCTTAATGGAAGGGAAGGAACAGTTCAGGGAAGGACGTTTCATTCGGATGGAAGAATTCGAAGAAAAGCTGAAGAAAATCAGTTCACCTGACAATTATTAAGAATTTGTAAAGAAACATACTTCAAGGAATTATCATGGTATTATTTTTGTTAATGAACTAAATTGCAGCACATGGAGGGAATTCTATGTTCAAGAAATTCATCCGTAAACTAACAGAATCTGGTCGCAGCAGCAGCCATCGGCGCGGCAGAAGATATGACTCAAGCGGTCATCGCGGACGCCGGTATGATTCAAGCGGTCATCGCGGCAGAAGGCATTATGGCTCCAGTGGCAGTAGCGGTTATAACCGTAATCGATATGGCGGCAGCAGCCGTTACAAGCGCCGTGGGTATGGAAGCAGCAGTTAATCTGCTGCTTCTTTTGCTTTCTCCAAAGCATTGATTGCCTCAGAAGCAGTAAGGAAAGGGTCCTTGATGCCTAATAATCTTTCAACTATATATTTGCATGCAGGTGTTAATGTAAGCTCTTCTGTCCATGGAAGAGCTTTTTTATTTGTTTTCTCGTAAGTTGTATACAAAAGATAAAGCAGTATATCTCCTAAATCGAACAGATCTTGTACCATTCTGTTCTGTTCTTCTGTGTTTCTCTTGCCATAAAATGCTTTGGCCAATCCAAAATCTATTAAATACGCACGACCATCTGCCAGCATGACATTCGGGATCCTGATATCGCCGTGATAGATACGGCGGCTGTGCAGATAGTCTACTGTGTGGGCAATATCGATTGTAAGCTGAAGCGCTTCATTTTCGGTGTATCGCTTTTTTGCATCGAATATATGCTGTTCCAGATTCTCCCCATCAACAAAATCCATGACGAAGAAATACCCATCATCGGTATGGAAAAAGGAGGTGGCAGCTGGAATGGAAGGGTGACTCAGCTGTTTGAGCAAATCGTATTCCTGCTGAAACATATTGAAATACTTCTTGCGTTTTTGCCGGCTGCGCCTGAGCTGCTTGACGGTGCAAGTTTTGAACTCGCTGGTATCGTTACACAGATAAGTCGTACCATAGCTGCCTGAACCAAGTTTACGGATAACTTGGAATCGCTCAGTAATATATGATCCTTCAGGATAGATTTTATCGACAAGATGTCGATGCAGTAAACGGAATGGTCTGATGACTTCATACAGCATATGTAATCCCCGATCTTTTTTCTTTAAGTATATAGGCTAGTCCGCAGGTTGCAAAGTTTGTTGTCAGAATATATAATAATATTAAAGTGATATCACTTTAATATGAAAATGTAGGAGTGACGTGTATGCAAGAAAGAAAAGCTATCGCCTTTAATGGTTTTCTCGGGGTACTGATCATCCTGATTTGTGCAGGGGCTGGCGTATACAGCTTGATGCAGCAAGTGATTGTTCCCGCCATCCTTCTGTTTATAGTGGCTGTACTGTTGATGACCGGAGTCGTTATCGTGCCTCCCAATCAAGCCTACGTTGTGACATTCTTCGGTAAGTACGTCGGTACGATCCGTGCAAACGGCCTGTTCCTGACGATTCCTCTGACTACGAGACAGCGGGTCACGTTGCGTATCCGCAACTTCAACTCCAAGACGCTGAAAGTGAATGATGTCGAAGGTAACCCAATTGAAATTGCAGCAGTGATTGTGTATCGTGTAATAGATACAGCAAAAGCCGCCTTCAATGTGGATGATTACGAAGAATTCGTCGCCATCCAGAGTGAAGCAGCCGTAAGGTATATCGCATCCAATTATCCGTATGATAATTTCAATGAAACAGGTTATTCCTTACGTGAAAATGGCGATGAAATCACTGGTAAGCTGCAAGCAGAGCTGGAGGCACGATTGAATGAAGCAGGAGTGGAAGTGATGGAAGCACGCTTCACGCACCTGGCCTATTCGACTGAAATCGCCCAGGCGATGCTGCAGCGCCAGCAAGCTTCCGCTATCATAGCTGCCCGCAAGATGATAGTCCAAGGGGCAGTGGGCATGGCGATGGACGCTGTTGAAGCTTTGAATGAAGGTGAACTGGAGCTGGATCCGGAGCGCAAGGCGCAGATGGTGAACAATTTGATGGTGGCCATTGTTTCCGACCGCGGGACACAGCCCGTCGTGAACAATGGAACACTATATTAAAGCAGGGGTAATATGGCAAAGAAAAAGAGTTTTCCGTTGCGTATCAACCAGGAGATCTATGATATGGTACAAAAATGGGCAGACGATGATTTTCGCAGTGTGAATGCTCAAATTGAATATCTGCTTCGGGAACAGCTGAAGCAGTCCGGCAGACTGAAGCCGGAAAAAGAAAAATAGAGCAGGAAGCGCGAAGCTTCCTGCTCTTTCTTTAGGCCATGCTATTGGCGGGGAGGTGCGTCGTTAGTGCATACAGCTCTGACAGCTTTTGAAGATCAAAGTTCCCACCACTGATGATGACACCGCAATGTTTGGAACGGATACTTTCGTGATGGCGTAATAAAGCCGCAAATGCAGCAGCGCCAGCGCCTTCTGCCAGCGTCTTGTGCCGTTCCAGCAGATATAAGATGGCTGAAGCGATATCGCGCTCTGAAACAGTCACAACATCATCCACATACTGCTGGATCAATGGCAATGTCAGTTTGCCAGGCTCCTTGACGGCAATCCCTTCTGCAATCGTTGCACAAGTGAGGGAAGGCAGCAAATGTTTGTGGTACGCATGATATGTTGCACAAGCATTTTCCGTCTGCACCCCGATGATCCGGATCGAAGGCTTGATTTGCTTTGCAGCATATGCGATACCGCTGATGAGCCCGCCGCCTCCGATCGGGACGATGATACAATCAAGATCTGGCATATCAGCCAGCATTTCGACGGCGATCGTACCTTGACCGGCAATGATATCTGCATCATCGAAAGGATGGATGAAAGTTGCCCCTGACTGCTGCTGCTCCTTTTGAGCGGCGAAAAGAGCTTCTTGGAACGTTTCACCTGACAGCTCGACTTTTGCGCCATAGTTTTTCGTTGCTTCCACTTTTGGCATCGGTGTGTGGATCGGCATGTAAATTTTAGCTGGTATGGCCCGTTTGGCTGCTGCCAAGGCAACACCTTGGGCGTGGTTGCCAGCAGATGCAGCTATCACACCCCGCTTAGCATCTTCTTCGGTCATGCTGCCAATCTTGAAGCAAGCACCGCGTGCTTTGAACGCTCCTGATTTCTGCTCGTTTTCCATCTTCAAATAAACGTTCCTGCCCATCATTTTGTCCAAGGAACTGGATGTCCTGATAGGTGTATGATGTACCAAATCCTTCAAAAAGTCTGCTGCTGCTGTTATCTTTTTCTGACTTAAGCAATCCCCAATGCCTTCACACTCCTTTAATTATGTGTTTGTTCAAAATGTGTTATCTGATCGGCATAAGACAATGTGATGCCAATCTCGTCCAGTCCATTTAATAGCATATGCTTATTATAGGAAGGAATGTCAAAGCTTGCCTCAAAGCCTAGCTTATCATATATGACTTGTTTTTCCAGATTTATTGTCAGCATATATGCATTCTTTTCCGCTTGATCGAGCAGATAGTCAACCTTTTCCTCAGGTAGCTTGATAGCTAGTATGCCATTTTTTGTCGTATTATTATAAAAAATATCGGCAAAACTCGGTGCAATGATCACTTTAAAACCATAATCCAAAAGCGCCCAAGGGGCATGTTCGCGAGATGAGCCGCAGCCGAAATTATCACCGGCAACCAACACGGATGCCCCATTGTATTTTGGCTGATTCAAAGTGAAGTCCTGACGCGGCTGTTCTTTTTCATCAAAACGCCAATTATAAAAGAGGAATTGACCAAATCCAGATCGTTCGATTCGTTTCAGGAATTGCTTCGGAATGATCTGATCGGTATCGACATTGCGCTTTGCCAAAGGGTAGACAAGTCCATCATGTGTGCTGATTGGTTCCATATAGCATCCTCCTTATCCAGTTGGTGCGGCAACCTGCCGGACATCTACGAATCTTCCTTCGATTGCTGCCGCTGCCGCCATTTCAGGACTGGCCAAATGGGTGCGTGCCCCAGTACCTTGCCGGCCTTCGAAATTCCGGTTGGAAGTGGAAGCGCAGCGTTCGCCAGCAGGTACGACATCATCATTCATTGCCAAACACATGCTGCAGCCAGCATCACGCCATTCAAATCCTGCATCGAGAAAGATTTTATCCAAACCTTCTTGTTCTGCCTGCATCTTGACAGTGAACGATCCTGGTACGACCAAGGCCCGGACAGAAGGGTGGACTTTCCTTCCTTGTATGATGTTTGCAGCTTTACGCAAGTCAGTGATTCGCGAATTTGTACATGAGCCTATGAATACATGCTGGATATCGATGGATGTCAGCTGCTGATTCGGCTCAAGCCCCATATAAGCCAAAGCTTGCTCGACCGATGCTCTTTCATCCTTATCCTCTATCAGTGCCGGATCTGGAACATTGGACGATATCGGCAAGCACATGCCTGGATTTGTGCCCCAAGTCACTTGCGGCTCGATTTCCGATGCGTTCAAGCGAACGGTATGGTCATAAACGGCACCTTCATCGGTTGCAAGCTGTGTCCACTCGGCAACTGCTGCATCGAAGTCAGATCCCTCCGGGGCATATCTTCTGCCACGTAGATATTCGAAAGTAGTGTCATCCGGGCTTATCAAACCAGCTCGAGCTCCAGCTTCGATCGACATATTACAAACTGTCATGCGTTCCTCCATCGACAAATTCCGGATGGCTTCACCGGTGTATTCAAGAACATAGCCGGTACCGAATTTGACACCGAACTTCCCGATGATGGCCAAAATCAAATCCTTGGCAGTCACACCTGTCCCAAGTGTGCCTTCAATGCAAACATTCAGCGTCTTTGGTTTGTTTTGCCACAGTGTCTGGGTGGCTAGCACATGCTCCACTTCGCTTGTACCGATACCAAAGGCCAGTGCCCCGAATGCACCATGAGTGGAAGTATGACTGTCGCCGCATACAATCGTCTTACCAGGCTGCGTGAGACCAAGCTGCGGTCCGATGACATGCACGATTCCTTGGTCAGGGTGATCAATATCAGCGAGCCTGATCCCGAACTCTGCACAGTTGTTCCTTAGTGTTTCCATTTGCGTGCGGGCAATTTCGTCCCTGATCACCGAACGATGTATGGTCGGCACGTTATGATCGACAGTCGCATACGTTCGTTCCGGCTGCCGTACTTTCCGGCCAGCCAGACGCAGTCCTTCAAAAGCTTGCGGGGATGTCACTTCGTGTACGAGGTGTAAATCGATATACATCAGATCAGGTTTATTGGGCTCTTGCACAACTGTATGCTTCTCCCAAATCTTTTCGACAATCGTCTTTGGTTGCTTCATTGTCCTCAGGTCCTTTCCTCAAGAACTCACTTTTGCTTCCATCAGCTGCTCAATGACAAGTGATGTCATTCTCGCGGTTCCGACAATGTTTGCTGTATCTACATGCATATCTTGTGTCCCATATCCGCTTTGCAGCACATTGTCGACAGCTGCTTCGATGCTGTCTGCTTCTTCTTCCATCCCGAAGGAATAGCGCAAGAGCATGGCAGCGGATAGGATGGCACCGAGTGGATTGGCAATATCCTGTCCGGCTATATCCGGAGCGGAGCCATGGACTGGCTCATACAAGCCTAATTCATCGTCCCGCAGGCTGGCAGAAGGGAGGAGGCCAAGCGAACCAGTCAGTACGGACGCTTCATCGCTCAGGATATCGCCGAAGAGGTTTTCGGTAACGATGACATCAAAGTAAGTTGGATTGGTAATAAGTTTCATGGCTGTCGAGTCGACAAGCATATGCTCGACGGCCACTTCTGGATAATCCTTACTCTTTTCGTCAACGATCTCCCGCCATAGTTTACTGGATTCCAGCACATTGGCTTTATCGACGGAAGCTAGACGCTTATTCCGGAGCATGGCACTCTGGAAACCAGTTTCGACGATCCTTTCAATCTCTTTTCTTTCATATAAAAGGGTGTCAACCACTGTTTGCCCCGCGTTCCGGCGTTCGCTCGGCGTACCGAAATACAGACCGCCTGTCAATTCCCGGACAATCAACAAGTCGCTTCCTTCGACGATTTCCTGCTTGAGCGGTGAACTGGATAGCAGGGAGGGAAAGGTTTTGACTGGACGCAGGTTTGCAAAAAGGCCCAGGCCTTTTCTTAGCTGCAGCAGTCCTTTTTCCGGTCGCAGATGAGGAGGATTCCGTTCCCACTGCGGCCCGCCTACGGCACCGAGTAAAATGGCGTCTGCATCCTGGCAAGCCTGAAGTGTGTCTGCGGGCAGCGGTTCCCCGGCAGAATCTATTGCAGCGCCGCCGATTGCTTTTTTATCGAATTTAAATGTGTGGGAGAAATTGTCGGCTACCTGCTGCAGAACCGATGCAGCAGCTTCGGCAACGGCAGGCCCGATTCCATCTCCGGGAAGCAGTACGATTTTTTTTTGCATAGTCAGCACTCTCCAGGTCGGTTTAGATTGATGCTTGAAATTCCTTCAGTGTGGCAGCTCTTAAAGCACGGTTTACGCCGTTGACATAGGCATGACTTGATGCTTTCAGGACATCATTCGCTGTACCGCGGCCGGTGTATGCTTCGCCGTCGACTTGTATTTGAACATGAACCTCGGCAAGTGCATCTTCGCCCTTGCCAACAGAGTGGATGCGGTAATCCAGGAGTGTCACTTGTTCGTCGATCAAAGCTTCCAATGTATTGTAAATTGCTTCAACTGTCCCATGTCCTGTCCGCGCTGTTTCCTTTATGCCTTGGTGTGGTGTCTGCAAGGCGATTGTCGCTGTCGGCAGATTTTGTGTTCCCATTGTCACTTGAAGTGCTTTTACTTCATACGTCTTAACAGGATCATGCTTTGTCTGGATATCCAGCGCAATGGTGAAGAGATCCTCATCGGTTACTTCTTTTTTCTTATCCGTCAGCCGCTTGAACCGGTCGAAAGCTTCCTGCAGCTGGGTTTCCGCAAGAGCAAACCCAAGCTCTGCGACTCTCGTATTGAAAGCATGGCGGCCGGAATGCTTGCCTAGTACTAGATTGGTAGCATTCATACCTACAAGTGCAGGTGTGATGATTTCATACGTTTCGGCATGCTTCAGCATACCGTCTTGGTGGATACCCGACTCATGGGCAAAGGCATGGTCTCCGACGATTGCTTTATTGCCTGGTACCGTCATGCCAGTCAATTTGCTGATCAAACTGCTGGTCCGTTTGATTTCTTTAAGTACAATCCGGGAGGTATGCTCATAAACGTCTTTCCGGATATGAAGGGCGACGGCTATTTCCTCGAGGGCAGCATTACCGGCACGTTCGCCGATGCCATTGACTGTTCCTTCGATTTGGGTCGCACCATTTTCGATAGCAGCGATGCTGTTGGCAACAGCCATTCCCAAGTCGTCATGGCAGTGTGCGGACAGATCCGCTTTTTCGATATTCGGGACATGTTCCTTCATATAAGCAAACATTCTTCCGTATTCAGCAGGTGTCGCATATCCGACAGTATCAGGAAGGTTCACAACTGTTGCGCCGGCATCGATGACTGCTTCCACAACACGTGCGAGGAATGGCAGCTCGGACCGTGAAGCATCCTCAGCGGAAAATTGGACGATTGGAAAGCGTTCCTTCGCATACGTGACCATATCGACAGCTGTCTGCAATACTTCTTCCGGTTTTTTCTTGAGCTTATATTCCATATGGATGGGGGAGGTGGCCAGGAATACGTGGATTCTTGGCCGCTCCGCATCTTTCAGTGCTTCCCAAGCAATATCGATGTCGCTTTTCTTTGCCCGTGCCAATGCTGTGACGGTTGTTGTCTTGATGGTACGGGAAATTTCCTGGACGGCGAGGAAATCCCCCTCGGAGGAAGCGGGGAAGCCCGCTTCCATAACATCCATTCCGAGGCGTTCCAGCTGCCGGGCGATTTCGAGCTTTTCCAGTTTGTTAAGATTGACTCCGGGTGTCTGCTCGCCATCACGCAGCGTTGTATCAAAAAATTTTATTTGAGCCATGGACAATCACTTCCTCAGCCGATTGTTTTTTCTTTCCCTGTTTGACGAATGGCATCAATTCGCGGAGTTCGCGGCCGACCGTTTCGATTTGGTGATTTGCTTCTTTGTTATTGATTGCATTGAATTGCGGACGGTTGGCTTGGTTTTCCAAGATCCATCCTTTCGCGAAAGTGCCGTTTTGGATATCTGTCAATACGTCTTTCATGCGGGCTTTCGTATCGTCGTTTACTACGCGCGGACCAGAAACGAAGTCACCCCATTGTGCTGTATCGGAAATGCTGTAACGCATGCCTTCCAAGCCATCTTCATACATAAGGTCGACAATCAATTTCAGTTCATGCAAACATTCGAAGTAGGCGACTTCCGGCTGATAGCCAGCTTCTGTCAACGTTTCGAAGCCTGCTTTGACAAGACTTGTAAGTCCGCCGCATAGGACAGCTTGCTCACCGAACAAATCGGTCTCTGTTTCTTCCTGGAATGTTGTTTCCAAGATGCCTGCGCGGCCTGCGCCGATACCTTTGGCATATGCAAGTGCGATATCTTTTGCTGTGCCGCTGACATCTTGATAAATGCCATATAGGGCAGGCACGCCAGCACCTTCTGTATACGTACGGCGTACAAGATGACCAGGACCTTTTGGTGCTACAAGAAATACATCCACATTGGATGGAGGTGCGATTTGATTGAAGTGAACGTTGAAACCGTGGGCAAATACAAGGGCATTCCCAGTTTCAAGGTGCTGCTCGATGCTAGCTTTGTAAATAGCAGGCTGCAGCTCATCTGGTACGAGCATCATGATGATATCGGCAACTTCTGCAGCTTCCGATGCAGATCTTACATCATGTCCATCTTCGACTGCCTGATCCCATGATTTCCCTTGGCGAACACCGACCACTACATCAAATCCGCTTTCTTTCAGATTCTGCGCGTGGGCATGACCTTGGGACCCATAACCGATCACTGCGATTTTTTTACCTTTCAATACCTCTTCTTGAATGTCATTGTGATAGATAACTTTTGCCATAGTTCTGTCATTCCTCTCCATTTTTAATTGGTTATAAGTGAATACGTGTTTCCGTCCGCAGCTTGCGGCTGGTGCCCACGTAGGAAGGCTGTAACTCCAGTTCTCGACAATTCTTTGATGCCATATGGACGGACTAGCTCGAGAAAGGCTTCGATTTTTTCCGTATCGCCAGTCACTTGAACGATCATGCTATCCTTGCTGATATCGACTGTGCTGGCACGGAAAGGAGAAATGATGCTTTGCAGCTCGCTCCGGCTGGCAGGAGGGCAGACAACTTTTACGAGTGCCAGTTCCCTTGCCACGATGGCACTATCGGTGATATCGGCAACCTTCAGGACATCAATCTGCTTGTGAAGCTGTTTCGTTAGCTGCTCCAGCTTCTGCATGTCTTCCACTTCGACGACGAATGTCATGCGGCTGATTTGATCCACTTCGGTTTTACCGACCGAGATACTATCGATATTGAACTGCCTTTTTTGCATCAAACCGGTTATCCGGTTCAGCACGCCGCTTCGATTCTGGACAGTAGCTGTAATGATTCGCTTCATCGGCTCACTCCAATCATTTCATGCAATCCTTTTCCAGGTGCAATCATCGGGAAAACATTTTCCTGTCGCAGCACGCGGCAGTCGATCACGACAGGTTCGTCGGAATGCAGCAGGGAAGGGAGTTCTGCCACGAGCTGTTCCTGGGTGTCGAGACGAACGCCTTTGATGCTGTAGCTATCCGCCAATTTGATGAAATCTGGCTGCACATCCAGCAATGATTCGGAATACCGCTCCTGATAGAAAAACTCCTGCCACTGCCTTACCATGCCGAGACTTTGGTTGTTTACGATCAGTATCTTGACCGGCAGCTTTCGTTCCTGGAGGACGGAAAGCTCCTGCATCGTCATCTGGAAGCCGCCATCGCCGACGATGCTGATGACTGTACTGTCGGGACTAGCAAGCTGTGCTCCGATTGCTGCTGGGAAACCAAATCCCATTGTGCCGAGTCCGCCGGATGTCACCCAGCGATTCGGCTGGTCGAAGCCGTAGTATTGTGCGGCCCACATTTGATGCTGTCCGACATCTGTTGTGACGATGGCATTTCCTTTTGTCGCCTTGTGTACGGCTTCCATCACCCACTGCGGGATGAGATCTTGAGCCGGGTTGTTATACCAAAGCGGGAATTCTTCCTTGTACTGCTGCAAGTGGTTGCGCCAGGTCTGGATGTCAGGCTGTTCAGCTTCTGCTGCTTGAAGCGCCTGCAGCGCAGCTTTTGCGTCTGCCACGACCGGAATCGCAGTAGGGATGATTTTACCGATTTCAGCTGGATCGATGTCGATATGGGCGATTGTTGCATGCGGTGCAAAATGAGCTAAGTTGCCAGTCAGCCTGTCATCGAACCGGGCACCGATATTGATCAGCAAATCGCATTCATACAATGCCCGATTGGCAGCGTATGTCCCATGCATTCCAGCCATGCCGAGAAACTGTTCGTCACTTGCCGGAAAAGCGCCTAGTCCAAGCAGGGTGGAGGTGACGGGAAGCTGAAAACGTTTGGCAAATGCGAGGACTTCCGCGGATGCCTTGGCATGCACGATGCCTGCACCTGTTAGAAGAACAGGACGTTTTGCATGTACGATTGCTTGCACGAGCTTCTTGATTTGATTGCTATTTGGTTTTGTGGTCGGCTGATAACCTGGAAGATGAATGCTTTTTGCAGCTTCAGATATCTCATAAGCTTCACCGGAAATATCTTTCGGAATATCGATGACGACCGGTCCGGGTCTTCCGGTTGTTGCGATATAAAAAGCTTCCTTGATGATCCTCGGCATATCTTCTTGTTTTTGCACCTGATAATTATGTTTGGTAATTGGGGTGGTGATACCAATCACATCCGATTCCTGAAAAGCGTCCGTGCCGATGACACTTCTGCCGACTTGACCAGTGAAGACGACAAGTGGCAGGGAATCCATCATGGCGTCAGCGATTCCAGTGATAAGGTTCGTAGCACCAGGTCCTGACGTCGCAATGACTACACCAGGCTTCCCGGAAACTCGTGCATATCCTTCGGCTGCGTGGATGGCTCCTTGTTCATGACGAGTCAAGATGTGCTGGAAACGCGGTTCTGCACGATACAAGGCATCATATATCGGCAGCACTGCTCCTCCCGGATAGCCGAAAATCGTATCTACTCCAGACGCTTGCAATGCTTCTACAAAAAGATCTGCACCTGTCTTCGGAACTTCAGCAGCAGGATTTCTTTCCTGTACGGCTTGCGCCTTCACCTTCATGGTTATATCCCTCCAGTAAATTTTTGTTATATAAAAAAGCCTTTTTCTCCATTCAAGCAATCTTGCAAGAAATGGGGAAAAAGGCTTTGCTTTTTCGGTACCACCCACGTTCGCAGCTCCCTTACGGTAAACTGCCTCGTGGAGCTGTGATTACAGCTCCGTTTTGGTAACAGGTGCCGTACACCTGGCTATGCCTACTAGTTGTTTCAGCAGAGCGCTCGGGGAAGAGAATGACGGATTATATTGCCAGGCTTTCAGCATCCCTGGCTCTCTGTGAATATAATGCTTCCGTCACTATGGTCCCGTCTTCGTTTTGGTTATATTTTCATGACGCCGCCAGTATTGGCAGAGGTTACGAGTTTGGCGTATTTTGCTAAGTAACCGGATTTGATTTTTGGTTCGGGTTGTTTCCAATTTTGGCGGCGTGTATGGAGAACATCTTCATCTACAAGCAATTCGATGCTGCGTGTCTCCAGGTCGATCAAAATTGGATCGCCGTTTTCTACTAATGCTATCGGTCCGCCCTCAGCTGCTTCCGGTGAAATATGACCGGCGGAAATGCCCCGAGTCGCCCCGGAGAAGCGGCCGTCGGTAATCAAGGCGACTTCTTTAGCCAATCCCCGTCCGGCTATAGCGGAAGTGGGGGAGAGCATCTCCGGCATCCCTGGTCCGCCTTTTGGACCTTCATAACGGATGACGACAACATGACCCGCCTGGACCGTTCCATTCGTGATTCCTTCTTGAGCTTCATCTTGCGAATCAAAGACGATTGCTTCACCAAGGAATTTCTTAATGGAAGGATCGACAGCACCGACTTTGATGACGCTGCCGTCGGGAGCCAGATTTCCATACAGTATACTCAAGCCGCCGACTGGGCTGTATGGATTATCCAAAGGACGGATGACATCTTTATTCAGGATCTCATAATCCTCCACATTCTCAGCTATCGTCTTGCCAGTGATGGTTATCCGTTCTTTGTGAAGCAAACCGTCAATTTTACATAACTCATTGATTATTGCACTCACTCCGCCAGCCAAGTGAACGTCATGCATGGAATAGTCCGATGCAGGACTGATTTTTGATAAGTAAGGCACTTTCTCGGCAATCTTATTGATATCGGCCAGATTATATTCAATGCCCGCTTCATGCGCGATGGCGATTGTATGGAGGACTGTATTTGTTGATCCACCCATGGCCATATCCAAAGCAAATGCATTATCGAAGGTTTCCTTCGTCATGATGTCACGGGGGCGAATGTCTTCTTTGACAAGCCTGATCAGATGCCGGGCAGCCTCATAAATCAGCTCATGCCGTTCGTCTGATGTTGCGAGTAAAGTTCCATTTCCAGGGACGGTCATACCGAGCATCTCCATCAAGCTGTTCATGGAATTGGCAGTGAACATCCCGGAGCAGGAGCCGCATGTCGGACAGGCAAGTGTCTCGATCGTAGCCAGTTCCTGTTCAGTCATGGTCCCATTCTGGACGGCACCCACACCTTCGAACATGGAAACCAAGTTCAACGGCTTTCCATCGGGGCTTACACCAGCTTCCATCGGTCCTCCGGAAACAAAGACAGATGGGACATTCGTTCTTGCTGATGCCATCAGCATACCCGGAGTGATTTTATCGCAGTTCGGGATATAGAAGACGCCGTCGAACCAGTGCGCTTGTATGACAGTCTCTGCACTGTCCGCAATGATCTCCCGGCTCGGCAGGCTGTAACGCATACCGATATGCCCCATTGCAATGCCATCATCCACGCCGATGGTATTGAACTCGAAGGGAATACCCCCAGCTTCGCGGATTGCATCTTTTACCACTTCGGCAAATTTGTTCAGGTGCATATGTCCTGGAATGATATCGATGTAGGAGTTGCATACACCGATGAATGGTTTTCCTAAATCAGATGTTTTTACTCCGGTCGCATGAAGTAAGCTGCGGTGCGGAGCTCGGTCAATCCCTGTTTTGATCATGTCACTGCGCATTGGATCAAAACACCTCCCAGCTGCAAATGTTCTCTTTTTTAAGTGATGAGTTGTGAAAAAACATGAGAATTGAATAATTTGAAAATTCATTTATTTGATTAATTGTCAGTTATCATAACGCCTAACCACAGCTAGGTCAACAGCAAATCAGATAAATTTTCAGATTCTTTAAACAAGTCAATTAATTTGTAAGCGTTACCAATACGGTTGTGTTGGGATTGACTGTCAGATAATCTGGCAAAAAACTTTTTTATAGCGTTTGCTATTTTCTGAAAATAGACTTGTACACAAAGTGAAGATTGGAGGAACATAGGGCAAACAAGGGTTCATCCAGCTATTACACGGAATAGTTATAGGAGAGACATCTTTGAAGGAGGCAGAAGAAAACAATGCCTGAACGGAATATCGTCGTGAATGGCGGGTTTGAAGCTGGCAGCTTGGAACCGTGGGTCTCATCTTTTGCAACAGTCACTCGGCAAATTTCTTACAGTGGGAATTTTGCAGCAGTACTCGATGGGACACAAGAGACAGCTTATATAGCGCAATACGTCACTCCTGTCATAGCAGGCTATAATTATGATTTATCAGTCTATTTGGCAAGGGGAAGTGAGTTGCCAGCACCAGCAGCTCAAGTACAGATATATTTCTTGACAAATGATTATCAATTGAATGGAAGGGGGCTGCTGCTTGATATCCCGGCGGAAAGCATCCCTGTTGCTTCTCAAGAAGGCTGGGCAAATGTAACAGGGGTTTCCGTCACAGCTCCCGAAGGTACCGCGCAAATTTTTTTGTTGATTAATACACTGCCTAATCCAGCAACCGGCAATATCTTAGTGGATAATGTAAGTGTGACTATTTTTGGAAGCGGAACAGGTGTGACCGGGGCAACCGGTCCTGCAGGGGCTACGGGAGTCACAGGGCCGACCGGAGCACCAGGATCAACGGGGGTTACGGGACCTGTCGGAATCACGGGGCCAACCGGGCCAGCAGGAATAACAGGACCTACTGGTGCAACAGGAATAACGGGAAATGCTGGTATCACCGGGGCAGCCGGAGCAGCGGGGCCAACTGGCTCTACTGGGGTTACTGGACCAACCGGAGCAGTCGGGATCACCGGTCCAACCGGGATAGCCGGAGCGACCGGACCCGCTGGAGTCACTGGTCAAACAGGAGCAATAGGAACGACCGGACCTGCGGGAGTCACTGGACCAACGGGCTCAACGGGAGCGGACGGAATAACAGGCCCCGCTGGTGTTACCGGTCCAACCGGCATCACTGGCCCGACTGGAGTAGCCGGAACAAC
>NZ_JAWVPU010000003.1:0-365177 GCF_046592895.1 Terribacillus saccharophilus | reverse complement strand
AAGTTTCTTATCTAGTTTTGAAGGTTTACTTCAAACACTTAAATTTCTCGGTCAGATAGTGAATAATATATCGGTCTCAGGGAAATATAAGTAAGGTCTGGTGGTAATAGCGAAGAGGTCACACCTGTTCCCATGCCGAACACAGCAGTTAAGCTCTTCAGCGCCGATGGTAGTTGGGTTCGCCCTGCGAGAGTAGGACGCTGCCAGGCCGAGTATCTTCTTAATATTATCGCGGGGTGGAGCAGGGGTAGCTCGTCGGGCTCATAACCCGAAGGTCGCAGGTTCAAATCCTGCCCCCGCAACCAAATTATTTCACTTACTGCATTAAATTATTTATTGGGTAGTGAATGTAGGTTGCACTAATACATAGCAGCAGTTTTGGTCCGGTAGTTCAGTTGGTTAGAATGCCTGCCTGTCACGCAGGAGGTCGCGGGTTCGAGTCCCGTCCGGACCGCCATACATAAGATTATTCAAAAGCTTTAGGATTACTCCTAAAGCTTTTTTTATATGTTTATATCCCAGCCGATCAGCGTGATGCTTTCAGCTGCGCCTGCAGCTTGAGCGTTACGCAGCAATGTCTGAATGAAATAAGGCATACTGTGGCTCTGTTTGAACGTACGCTGCAGCCTTGAGGCACTTTTATATGGGGAAACGGGAAAGCTCTGTAAACCGATGGTAGACAGCAAAATATGGTTGCTTCCTTTTGTCAGGGGAACTATTCCCATGTTATAGGCAGGTACTTCCTGGTCAAATGTATTATCAGCGCCAATACGGCTGAAGCTGGACTGCTGGTTCAGCTGGATGGAGTTGGACCGATTCAGGGAAGACGATAAATGGAAAAGTGCATTTTCACCAATGGAAAGCCAATATAAATAACCAGCTTTTCGCACAGATATCAAACAAGAGCTATTACCGGTCACTTTGGCTGCTGTTGATCGGAATCTCACACTGTTGAACATACTCATCAAAAAGCTATCGATTTTCTTCATAGCGCTGGAAACATCCTCATCAAGGGTTTCCATTATTTTTCTTTGCCTTAGTATGAGGGAATCGGCGATGAAGGTAGCACTCTCAACAGTATGCTCAGCCCCCATGATGACTGCAAGTTCCCAATCTGATCCTGTAAATATAAGGCAGCCATTTTCGTTTTTAAATGCTCCATGGGCAATGCTTCCGCCGAATCGACCAATCCATACATGCTGGTATCTGTTCAGGTCAACTTGGTCAAGATAAGATTTTATCTCTCCATTCCAGTTGAAACTATACATTTGATCCAATGCTTCCATATGCATACCCCTTTATTGACTGATACTATAATTATTCTCCATAAATCCAAGAAAGCCTTTTTGTTTCTGCTGCTTTTGCTTTTGAGCTATACTTTGCTATGATAAATAGATGAACAAAGAATGAAAGTGAGTCAGGTGACGGATATGACCCAAATTATGAAGACAATGCATACAATAGAAGAAACGAATCTGTTTGGCCAGCAGCTTGCTGAACTGCTGCTGCCAGGGGATATGATCACGATGGAAGGTGACCTTGGGGCAGGAAAGACGACCCTGACAAAGGCCATTGGAGCCGGACTCGGGGTAAAGCGGACGATCAATAGCCCTACATTCACGATCATCAAGGAATATGAAGGGCGCTTGCCTTTGTATCATATGGATGTTTATCGACTGGAAGACAGTGATGAGGATATCGGCTTTGAGGAGTATTTTTCCGGGGAAGGTGTTTCCATCGTGGAGTGGGCGCAATTCATCGAGGACTACTTGCCCAAAGAGCGATTGGAGCTTACACTCAAGCATGATGGAGAAGCGAGGACGATTATGCTGAAACCGATTGGTGAACGTTATGAAAAGCTTTGTAAGGAGTTATTGGAATGAATATATTAGCCATGGATACATCCAATCAGCTGCTTGGTGTGGCGATTGTGAAGGATGGTGTAACATTAGGTGAACATGTCATGCATGGTCACAGGGATCACTCTGTTCGTTTGCTGCCGGCGATCGAACAACTGATGAAGGAAACAAAAATGGAACCAGCCGATTTGGATCGGATCGTTGTGGGGCAGGGTCCTGGCTCTTACACAGGTGTGCGAATCAGTATGGCAACTGCTAAGACGATGGCTTGGGCACTGGATATCGATGTTATTGGTGTTTCGAGTCTTGAGAGTCTTGCACATCAAGGAGAGCTATTCACAGGTTATGTATGTCCGTTCTTCGATGCACGCAGGGGGCAGGTTTATACATCTTTATATACCAGTGAAAAAGGATCCTTTGAGCAAGTTGAAGAAGCCACCAATCCTCTATTCTCGGATTGGCTGGAGCAGCTGAAGACTAAGGATGAAAAAATTCTCTTCTTAAGTCCCGATATTGAAATGCATCGCAGCCTGATCACAGATATACTTGGTGACCAAGCAGTGATTCCGCATGGTGCAGCACATTATGCCAGACCGTCTGTACTTGCACAGATCGGTGCCGGAAGGGATGCGGACGATGTGCATCAGATCGTGCCGGACTATATCCGCATGACCGAAGCAGAATCAAATTGGCTGAAACAGCAGGAGTCAGGGAAGTGAGCGCGAAGGTGACGGTCCGTCCGATGCAACTGGCTGATGTGGCCGCTGTCCATGCGATTGAGACAGCATCTTTTGCAACACCATGGACGATAGATATATTTGAACGTGAAATCACTGAAAATACATTTGCACATTATTTTGTTATCGAAAGTGATGGCACGATTGCCGGTTATTGCGGGATGTGGCTTGTCATTGATGAGGCACAGATCACCAATATAGCCATATTGCCGGATTACCGGGGACAGAAACTAGGCGAGAAGCTGTTTGCACATGTGATAGAGCAAGCAATTCTAGCAGGTTCCTACCGTTTATCATTGGAGGTTCGTGTTTCCAATATACCGGCTCAGCATCTGTACCGCAAATTCGGCTTAGTGCCTGGCGGTATCCGGAAAAACTATTATACAGACAATCAGGAAGACGCGATTGTAATGTGGGTGAATTTATGAAAACATCAGAACTTATCTTAGCTATAGAAACAAGCTGTGATGAAACAGCAGCTGCTGTCATTGAAGGCGGCAGAGTCATCAAATCCAATGTGGTTGCTTCCCAAATCGAAAGTCATAAGCGCTTTGGCGGTGTAGTACCTGAGATAGCTTCCAGACATCATGTGGAACAAATCACACTAGTCATCGAAGAAGCGCTCCAGCAAGCTGGCATCAAGAAAGAGGAATTGGATGCGGTAGCTGTGACGCAGGGGCCTGGTTTGATCGGGGCATTGCTTGTAGGAGTGAATGCAGCGAAAGCGTTGGCATTCTCCATCGGCAAGCCGCTGATCGGCGTCCATCACATTGCTGGTCATATTTATGCCAATCGACTGGAGCAGGAATTTGCTTTTCCATTGCTTGCTCTGGTTGTCTCCGGCGGTCATACAGAGCTTGTCCTCATGAAAGAGCATGGCAGTTTCGAAGTCATCGGGGAAACGCGTGATGATGCAGCTGGAGAAGCATATGACAAAGTGGCAAGAACTTTGCAGCTGCCGTACCCAGGAGGTCCCCGCATTGATAAGCTGGCAGCAGAAGGGGAACAATCGATAAACTTCCCTCGTGCTTGGCTCGAACCGGAAAGTTATGATTTCAGCTTCTCTGGTTTGAAATCAGCAGTGATCAATACGCTGCATAATGCCAAGCAAAAAGGGGAAACATTTGCACCTGCTGATGTGGCTGCAAGTTTCCAAGCGAGTGTGGTGGAAGTGTTAGTCGGGAAGACAATTCGGGCAGCGAAGGAATTTGGTGCGAAGCAAGTGATTGTGGCAGGTGGTGTAGCTGCCAATAAAGGGCTTCGTGCCTCCTTGCAGGAAGCTTTTGCGGACGAGCAGACAGAACTGCTTATTCCGCCGCTTACTTTATGTACAGATAATGCGGCCATGATTGGCGCTGCTGCATCCATTTTGTATCAGCAAGGAAAATTTGCCGATATGAGCCTGAATGCAAGGGCATCCATGCCATTATAAATAAAAAAGCATCGTTTTCTCATATGAAAACGATGCTTTTTTTTATACACAATCAAGAAGTGGAATTGTGTATAACTCTTTGAAACCCGCTATTAGTACCAAGTATAAAAGTGGATAAGTTGATATACAATTACTGTGGATTATGTGGATAATGTGCATAACTTTGTGTATATCCCGCTATAACAACAATGAAAACGCATTTACTCCTGTGTATAACTTTCTTGTTCTTCACTGAGTGCTTCCCACTCTTCCATCACTTCAAGCAGGGTTGCTTGTAGCTGCTCATTACGCTCGGTGATTTCCTGTGCCTTCTGATAATCTTGGAAAACCTCTGGATCTGTCAGCAATGTTTCGTTGCCTTCGATTTCCGTCTCCAGTTCGGCAATTCTTTCTTCCAGCTCGGCTATGCGTCTTTCGCGTTTACGGATTTCCCGCTTCAGAGCCTTATCTTGATGATAAGAAGATTTATTCTCCTGCGGCGCAGCTGTTTGCTTCAGATCTGCATCTGCTGCTTCCAGTGCAGCGATTTCTTGCTGTTCCTGTTTTTTCTCGAGAAAATAATCATAGTTGCCTAAATAGATGCTAATCTGTTTATCTGCCATTTCCAGAACTTGCGTTGAAACTTTGTTCATGAAGTAACGGTCATGGGAGACAAAGAGGATTGTGCCAGGGTAATCGGCTAAAGCACTCTCCAGCACTTCCTTGCTGTCCAAGTCCAAATGGTTTGTCGGCTCGTCCATGATCAGTAAATTCGATTTTTGCATCATCAGCTTCGCCAAGGCGAGGCGGGCTTTTTCCCCACCGCTTAATGTATTGACCACTTTCAATACATCATCTCCGGTGAACAAGAAGTTACCGAGTATCGTACGGATATCCTTTTCGTCCATAAGCGGATAATCATCCCAAAGCTCGGCCAGTACGCTTTTCGAGCTATGCAGCTCCGTCTGTTCCTGATCATAATAACCGATGCTGACACCGGTCCCCAGTTCCACATGGCCGGATTTTGCAGGCAGTTTCCCGATTATTGTTTTGAGCAGCGTCGTTTTGCCGGTACCGTTTGGTCCTGTAAGGGCAATACGGTCCTGGCGATTCATTTGAAAGCTGATATGCTCAAAGACTGGTGTATCACTTTCCGGATACTGATACGTCAGATCATGCACCTTCAATACATCATTACCGCTGCGACGTTCAATATCGAATGTAAGCTTTGCTGAAGATGCATCATGTAGCGGCTTGTCGATCCGTTCCATTTTCTCAAGCTGCTTGCGCCTGCTCTGTGCGCGCTTTGTCGTGGTGGCACGGGCTATGTTCTTCTGTACGAATTCTTCCATCTTCTTGATTTCAGACTGCTGTTTTTCGTATTGCTTGAGCTCGCGTTCATAATTTGCGGCTTTTTGTATAAGATAATTGCTATAGTTGCCTTTGTACCTGACAGAGTGATTATGTGCTATTTCGATGACGGTATTGACTGTTTTGTCGAGAAAATAACGGTCATGCGATACAACTACGACGGCGCCTTGGTAGCCGCTCAAATAACCCTCCAGCCAGTCCAATGTCGAAATGTCCAAGTGGTTGGTCGGCTCATCCAGAATCAGTACGTCCGGTTTTTGAAGCAGCAGTTTCCCTAATGCGAGTCTTGTTTTCTGACCGCCGCTCAATGAACCGATCGGTGTGGACAAGTCTTTGTCCCCGAAATTAAGACCGTTCAATACAGAACGGATATCCGCTTCATATTGATAGCCTCCATTCAAACGGAAAGCCTGCTGTTTCGTATCGTAATTCGTCAATAATTGCTGGTAGGCCGCTTCGTCTGAAAGAAGGTCTGGATCACCCATTTTCGCTTCCAGGCGCCGCAGTTCTTCTTCCTGCTGGATCAGTTCAGCAAAAACTGTTTTCATTTCCTCCAGGATACTTTTGTCCGACTCCAGACCAGTATGCTGCTCCAGATACCCCAGTGTTGCATCTTTTGCCAAAAATACATTTCCTTCGTCGTATTTCAACTCCCCGGCCAAGATTTTTAACAAAGTGGACTTGCCGGCACCGTTTCGTCCGACAATGGCCAGTCTATCCTGTGTTTGTACTTCCAATTTTATATTTGATAAAATGACGTCCGCGCCAAATAGTTTTGTTATATTATTCGCTTGCAATAAAATCATCTTGTTCACCTCATACTATCAGTGTATCCTATGTGGCAAAACTGTAGCAAGCGCCGATTACTTGTGCTTTTAGGGTACAAGTGGATGGACATCGGGAATGAATTTGTTAAAATGGAAACGAGGCTCCGCACTAAACCCTTCCTTGTGAATCTATACAAGACTTTCCTAATCATTTCTGTTAGAATAAGGTGTTATCAATAATCGTACTTTGTGAAAGTATCATATCGTAACAATTCAAGCACGAAGCCGCAGACAGCATCTGCAACTCCTTACAGATGCCAGAAGGGAACCTGTCTGCAACCATTATTCCGTTCAGGGGAATGGAGCTGGTCATGGATGAAAGGTAACAGAACATACTTGTTCTTGTTCGAAAGGCCTTTTTGCCCAGCTGCATGGCTGCATGAAGTTCGCTTTTTGAGACTGCAGGCTTTAGGAGGATAAATCAGCATGTATATGGACCAGAATAAAATACCAAAAGCAACGGCAAAGCGGCTGCCGCTTTATTACCGCTTCCTTAACAGCCTTCATTTGCAAGGGAAAACCAGAGTATCATCGAAGGAATTGAGTGAATCAGTGAAAGTTGATTCAGCTACTATCCGCCGTGACTTTTCTTATTTCGGAGCACTTGGCAAGAAGGGGTATGGCTATAATGTAGAGTACTTGCTGAACTTCTTCCGGAAAACACTCGACCAAGATGAAATAACGAAAGTGGCGCTTATCGGCGTAGGTAATCTGGGAACGGCCTTCCTGCACTATAACTTCACGAAAAACAATAATACGAAAATCGAGATGGCATTCGATACAGACCCAGGTAAAGTGGAAAATAATATTGGCGGTGTACCGGTTTATCATATCGATGATTTGGAAGAATATATCGGCAATGTGAGCGCGGCAATCCTGACAGTTCCAGCACAAGCTGCCCAGCCGATCACCGACCGCCTAATCGAATGCGGCATTGCTGGAATCCTGAATTTCACGCCGGCACGAATAGCTGTACCTAGCAATATCCGAGTGCATCATATCGATTTGGCTATCGAATTGCAGTCATTAGTTTATTTTTTGAAGCATTATTAATCCAAGCACCTCTCATGAGAGAGGTGTTTTTTTCTTATACAATATATCCAAGTCCTTATATAGGGGGAATTCGGGTAAACTAGATGAAATAAAGATACTAGGACGTAAGAAGCTAAAAAGGGAGTGAGAGCATGGAACAGCAAGCTGCCATCACATTTCAGGAAGTGGTGTATGAAACAGAGGAAAATCCAATCATCCATGGTATATCAGGTAAGTTCAATAAAGGAAAAATAACAGCAATCATCGGACCATCAGGCGCAGGAAAAACGACACTCTTCCGTCTATGCAATGGCTTGCTGTCACCTTCAAGCGGAAACATCCTGATCGATGGAAAAGAGATTCTGAGGTATGACCCTGTGCACTTGCGTCGTCATGTCGGTATTGTCCTGCAGCAGGCCACGATGCTTAGAGGAAGCGTTCGGGATAATGTAGCAATGCCTTTACAGCTAGCAGGAAAGGAACTGGAAGAAAAGGAAGCGGAACGGATGATGCAGCTTGTAGGTCTAGAAGAAAGTATACTAAATCGAAACAGCAGGGACTTATCAGGTGGGCAAAAGCAGAAAGTCTCCATTGCCCGGACATTGCTGAATGAGCCGGAGATTTTACTATTGGATGAAATCACATCTTCACTGGATCGCGTTTCCAAGCAGGATATTGAAATACTGATGAAAAAGGTCAATAGGGAGCATGGCAAGACCATCATCTGGATTACGCATAATCTGGAGCAGGCCAAGACGGTCGCGGATGAAGTTTGGGTCGTGATGAAAGGGACTCTTGCGGAGGCAGGACCTATAGATATATTGGATCAGCCAAAGACTGATGCAGTAAAACGTTTTGTCATGGAGGAGGAAAAATGAGCATTATTGCTTTATTACTCACGCTTATATTTGTCTTTATTCCACTTATTCTATCTAAAACGTTAAAGCTTGGTCTTGAGAAAGATACACTCATTGCCACGATTCGTTCGGTTATTCAGCTGTTTGCGGTAGGTTATGTGCTGCAGTTCATCTTTGATTCCGAAAACATCTTTTACGTCATCCTGATGGTTGCACTCATGATTGGTGCAGCTGTACAAAATGCAAGAAAAAAAGGCACATCGATCAAAGGCATCACATGGAAGCTGGTGCTTACATTCCTTGTGATCGAAGTGCTGACGCAGGGGATTCTGCTAGGTCTTCGCATCACACCGCCGACTGCACAATATATCATCCCATTGAGCGGAATGGTGATAGGCAATTCCATGGTGCTAGGTATTTTGTTTTTGAATCGATTCACGTCGGAAGTGGCATCCAGGAGGGAGGAAACAGAGCTCATCCTATCCTTGGGCGGTACACCAAAGCAAGCGATTCAGCACGCCTTGCTGACATCCATCAAGGCCAGTACGATTCCAACGATAGAAAGCCAGAAAACAATCGGACTGGTCCAGCTGCCCGGTATGATGAGCGGCCAAATCATTGCCGGGGCAGACCCGCTCCAGGCAGTCATGTTTCAGCTCCTGATCCTCTTCCTGCTGCTGACAACCGCAATTGTCACGAGTATCATGCTAGGCTTCTTATCGTATCCAACGAAGTTCAATGAGCGGATGCAGTTTATCGATTAGGCAGGAGGATTGGAACGACGGCTGTGATTTGAATAGGTAAGATTGCTGCCTGTGATGGGCGGTTTTTTTACAAAGCAAACGGTTCAAATGCACTGCTAATAATGTTGTTATCATAAGTAAACCTGACGGCACCATCACTTTGCATAACGCCGACATTATAATCTTCTTCCTTACCGTAAAGAATAAGTGTGACATCAATCGATGTGAAAAGTGCCGTTTCCACCAGTTCTTCCCGTTCACAAGCATTGATGCAGTCCAGGATATCATCTATCTGGTCTGCGTCTGAAATCGTATTTGCTGGTGTTGTTGATTCTGCATCATATACTTCTATCCGTTCTATGGAATCTTCAATGAACGCTTCTTGTTTGAAGGCATCAACTATCCAGGCAACCACTCCAACTAACAACAGGAATACGATGAGGAAAGTGATGATTCTTGCGATCAAGGAAATCACCTCCAAACTCTTTTCTTCATCATCTCATACTTTGCCAAAAGGGTGTGTAATGCAAATGTTAATTTCATTTGCATATATTTCGGGTATCGAATCTTTTTTGTTCTCTCGTTTGTAAGCGCTGTTTTGAGGGAAAAGCTTACTAACACAGTTTAAGGAGGCGCTAGTATGTACGAGAAGATCCTATTAGCTGTCGATGGTTCAGACCATTCCATCCGAGCGACGGAAGAAGTGATCAAAATCTATCAGTCCAGCTCACAGCCCGTACAGCTGGAAGTGACTTATGTTATACAAGATGTAAGAAACAGCGAGATTGTTATACAGCAGGTGAAGCCTGATGATATGAAAAGGGATGGTGAACTTCGTATCCGACCCAATGAAGAGAAGCTGCAGAATGCGAATATCCCTTATACCCTTACGATTGAGCGCGGCGGTGATGCCGGGAAGGTGATTGCAAATAAAGCAAATAATGAAGCGGTCGACCTAGTGGTGATCGGCACACGTGGGTTGAATGGGCTTCAAAAGCTAGTCGTCGGAAGTGTCAGCACAGATGTCATTAAAAGAGCGAATTGCCCAGTATTGGTCTTGAAGTAGCAAGTGTCACCAACTGGAGTGAGACGCAAAATCAGTTGGGAGTAAACATGTGAGTAAACTGGAATCCAAGTGGTTGGTCGTTGTTGCTGTCCTTTTTGGGACATTCACAGTCATTTTGAACAATAGTATGCTGAATCCCGCACTACCTTCCTTAATTTCTACATTTGATGCCAATGCGGTGAGTGTCGGTTGGATCTTGACCATTTTCATGGTCTCGATGGGCATGACAATGCCTGTCACTGGTTTTCTTGGCGATCGGTTCGGGAAAAAAAGCATCTACTTGCTTGGTATCATTATATTTCTTGCGGGATCCATCTTCGGCATTTTTGCCGGCAGTTTGCCATTTGTCATCACAGCGCGTTTCATCCAGGGAATCGGCGGAGGATTGATGATGCCGATATCAATGGCACTTATATTCCAAGCCTTCCCGAAACAAGAGCGGGGACTTGCTGTCGGAGTTTATGGCATTGCGGCCATGGTGGCCCCAGCAATCGGTCCTACAATAGGCGGAGTGCTGATTGCATATTTACCATGGCCGTTTCTATTTGCTTTTAATTTGCCTTTTGGTCTGCTGGGGCTGCTGCTTGCCAGCAAGTATCTGAAATCGACACCTGCAAATCCAAAACGCCGCTTTGATAAAGGTGGTTTTGTCTTCGTTACATTAGGCATAGGTTTCGTTCTATATGCATTGGGACGCGGACAGACATTGGATGTACTAGTGTCACCATCCAACCTTACGCTGATTGCAGCCGGGTTGCTGGCCATTGTGATTTTTGTCTATTATGAGCGGCGAAAAGAACAGCCATTACTGGAGCTGTCACTCTTTAGGAATCCAAGTTATACGATATCGATCCTGGTGACGGCGACAGCTTCCATCGGCTTATTCTCTGGGATATTCCTATTGCCATTATTGATTCAGAATGTATATGGCCTAAGCGAAATCCAGACAGGTCTGCTCTTTTTGCCGGCTGCGTTGTTCAGCGGACTCATGATGTCATTGGGCGGTAGGCTTTTGGACAAAAAAGGGCCACGCTGGGTCGTACCGCCAGGTCTTTTGATCTTGGCAATTTCAACATTCCTGATTGGGAATCTCAGTCTGTCGACACCATTCTGGTTGATCCTATTGATCAATATGCTTCGGGGCGCGGGGCTTGGTCTTACCAATATGCCTGCCACGACTGCCGGAATGAACGATATCCCAGAGCACCTGGTTTCCCAAGGTTCGGCAATGAATAATGTTTTCCGGCAAATATCATCTGCCTTTGGCATCGTGTTCTTCAGCATTTATTTTGAGGTGCGCCGTTCCCATCTCACAACGGCCGGAGAAGCCTCGCAGCAGGCGAGTTTACAAACAATCAATGAAGCCTTTGTATTTTCCGGCATTTTGATACTCATCATGGTTCCGATATCTTTCATCATGCGTTATAAGAAAGAGAAGAAGCTGGAGCAGAAAGCTAAAGGAGTATCCAATGGCTGATGATGTATGTAAATTCGCTATGAGGGCGAATGAATTTCCCGGGAAACATCATGGATACAATAAAATAACCTCTGAAGCATGCAATTGCTTCAGAGGTTATTTCATTGCTTCTCTTTCATCATTTTTATAAAAAGAAAAATGATGATGAAAATGATAAAGTAATTCATCGGATTTTTAAAGATGCTCATATCCAGCGAGATTTGCAGCAGTATCCATAAAGTGAAGATAACTAGTATGGAAGGTATGATGATTTTGTATATTTATATCACCTTCCGTCATTAGGTAAAGAGAAGTAGAATCCTTGAAGTTCTTCAAGTGGTACATACATTATCTTTTGCTTAATACCCTAACATCCATAAACCATTATTTAAACCCTCTAAAAGAAGTCTCCTGAGTCTCCTTAAATTGGCTGGATTTTATGTTAAAATATTACAGGGTTATTTTAGGGAGTTAAATCAATTTATGTACAGAGACAAGATGCAGAGAGGGAAGAATATGAGAAAGTTGCTAAGTACAATAGTAAAAACAATTATCTTTTTTGTCGGATGGGCTGTATTGATTTCTTTTACACCTGACTTACCGACTGCTAATCAGGCGTTGATGAGAATATGGTGGGAGTTTACACCGCTTGCAGCAGTAATTTTATTTTCCATTTGTTTTGTTTATCTGATAGAAAGAGGAAAGATAAAAGTTCCTGTAACCGTAAATCTGCCTAAAAATCTATTAACAGGCATTGTAATAGGAATCATCTGGCTAGGCAGCGTAGCAGCAATACTTTTACTCACGAAGACGATGCATATACAGGGAGTCAACCCTATTGCGTATTTTTGGATTTGGGTCCTGGCATCGCTACTGAATACAGTCATGCAAGAGCTGCTTGTCAGGGGATATTTATATCAATTGTGGAAGCGTAAATATAATACGATAACGGCAGCCGTTTTAACTACTATCTTATTTACCGCTATGCACGGGGGAGCATTCGAAGCAGGCATTATTCCGGTGCTTAATATCATCTCCATGAGCTTGCTTGTAACGATGTTATTGGAGTACACAGGGACGATCATAGCACCGATCCTTGCTCATTTTATTTGGAACACAGTGGGAGCTATTATATTAGGCGGTGTTTCTTTGGCAAGTGATTATCCGCATCTGTTGAACAGTACCTATCAAGGTAAGATAGCAGGTGGTGTATTGAAGATGGAAGGAAGCATCCTTGTGTTGATTGTCAACTTGATTTTATTTTCCTATTTGTTTATCAGCAATAGAAAATCGGCTTTGGCAACTAGTTGAATGTAGACATATGAAGTTGCGCATTGTTCACACGAAAAGGAGCTTGGATGTCCAAGCCCCTTTTCAAACTCTGTGCAATTTTATTTCAAGAACTGTTCCTTGAAGAAGTCCAGCTGATAATCCAATGTCAATGCATCATTGAACAAAAATGCATTGGCATCTGCAGTCAGTACATGACCTTCTTTGACAGCAGGCATCTCTTTGAAGAGCTCTGTTTCTTGATAGGAATTATCCTGGTCTTTATACTCGCTGATTACGAGATAGTCTCCGACATATTCAGGCAGCACTTCGGAGGAAATCATCGAATAGCCGTCTTTTTCAGTCATTTCCTTCACCTTATCAGGCATTTTAAGTCCCATTGCTTGATAAAGGACTTCTGTACCGCGGCCCCAGCTGTCCCCAAGCACACCAATGCCTTTTTCGTAGCTTTCCATTACTGTGACAGTGCTGTCCTCGCCGATTTTAGCTTTGATTTCATCACCTGTCGTTTTTGCCCGTTTCTTGAAGTCATCTACCCATTGTTGTGCTTCGTCGCCTTTATTCAGCAGTTTTCCGATTTCGACATGCTGCGTCAGGTAATCGACTTTATTATATGTGTATGTGACAGTAGGGGCGATTTCTTTGAATTTATCCAGATTTTTTGTTGTGTCGGCTGCAATGATCAAGTCCGGCTTCAGCTCGAGGATTTTTTCTACATCTTCCTCACTTACCGTCTCAGCATCCTTTAATTTATCTGCAAGAACTGGACTGCTTTTCGCCCATTGATCCACACCAACAATATTGACACCGTGTGAAAGCACATCACCAGCATAAGATGCCAGCACGACAACTCTTTGCGGATCAGTCGGTACTTCGACAGGGCCTGTTTCTGATTCGTATGTAAATGTATCATTCGTTTCTTTTTCGCTGCCGCCAGAAGCTGGTTCTTCTGCTGACCCGCAAGCACTGAGAACGAGTAGGAAAAGACCGATAAAAGCGATTAATGCTTTTTTCAATTTGATTACCTGCTTTCTATTATAGAGTGGAAAAGGATCATCATTTGATAATGATAATCAGTTTCAATTAGTAAAATGATAGAACGAAACCAGAATATTGTCAATAAGAGATTGATAGAAGAGGTTATCGGTCAAGAAAGCGGTATGAGATAATCAACGGAAGAGGGGGAAAGCGATGTCCCGGAAATATTTCGGTTTCATTTTAGCAGGGTTTGCATTTATCTTTTTTCTTACGCTTTCACTTTACGAGGGCAGCAACTTAGTGGAAGATGTATTTGAATGGCCGCGCTCAACGCCATTTACTCATTTATTAGTTTCCGACCCGATCTTTCCACAAGATATCGTGTGGCTGGACTTCTTTGTCTACGCAATCAAGTTCTACCCTGTATATCCAATCATGACCTTGATCTGCGCAACTTTACTGTTGTTTTTGACAATCCAAAAACTCAATAGCAGCCGGAAATGGTATAGCAGTATCTTGGAAATCTTGTTTGGTTTCTTGATCTTATATACGAGCGCCAGCTTCTTTACAGCCGATAGTTTTGGTTCGACAGTGTTCCGTCATGGCTTATCGTTAGTCGGATATCTACTCGTGCTGCATGCCGGGTATTCCATATTCAGGCGAAAAACTTCACATTAGAGTTTCCTATGATAGAAGTGTATTGCCATGAGTTTTTTCTTTGACAAGAGTCTGCCGTATTTTCTCATATGTTAAGATTAAAAGGTTGATAAGATCTTCTAGGGAAAGGGCAGGAAAGCTATATGCATTTGGAATTGGATACAGTTTTAATTATCATTTTATTCGGATTTCTTGCAGCGTTCATCGATTCGGTAGTTGGCGGGGGCGGCCTGATCACGATTCCGGCATTGCTGTTTGCTGGCTTGAATCCGGCAGCTGCAGTGGCAACGAATAAGCTGGCTGGAACATTGGGATCGTTCACAAGTACAGTCATGTTCTATCGGTCTGGCAATTTGGACTTGAAATCAGTACTGAAGTTTTTCCCGCTATCATTCATTGGTTCTATATTCGGTGCCTGGACGGTCCATATCATCGACCCTGCGCTGTTTAAACCGCTCATGCTGGTGATGCTGATAGCTGTTGCCATTTATACCATCATCAAAAAAGACTGGGGAAGTATTTCTACTTATGAGCGCCTCACCCAAAAAAGTTTTTTCATATTTGCAGCAGTACTGGCTGTCATCGGGTTTTATGATGGTTTTCTTGGTCCTGGTACAGGCTCATTCCTTATGTTCGCCTTCCTATTCATCGGGTATGATTTTTTGCAAGCAGCAGGCAGTGCGAAGGTATTGAATTTCGCAAGTAATGTTTCGGCGTTAATGTTGTTCATGATTTTGGGACAGGTGCATTACGCAATTGGCTTGATCATGGGGATATCCGGTATATTCGGCTCGATTGCTGGATCCCGTTTTGCAATCAAGCGGGGAAGCGGCTATGTACGGATTCTATTCATTGTGGTAACAACGATTCTTATCATTAAAAATGTATATGACTACATAAAAGAACTGATATAAAATATAAAATTTGCACAGGATATAGTTTTGGAGGAAATAGTATGTTTGGGACGCTATTCAACGTAGCAATGATCATCATAGGAAGTGTATTGGGAACTGTCTTTAAAAAAGGATTGAAAGAACGCTATCAGACAATTTTGATGCAGGCAATGGGGTTGGCCGCACTTGGGTTGGGCGTCAATGCGATCGTTGGCCATTTGCCTGCCAGCAAGTATTCCGTACTTTTTATCATCAGCTTGGCAATTGGGGCAATCGTCGGGGAAAAACTCGATCTTGATGCAAGGTTCAACAATATCGTGAAAAGGTTTTCCAAGTCGAATCTGGCTGAGGGATTATCGACGGCAATCCTGCTGTTTTGTATCGGTTCCCTTTCCATCCTCGGTCCGGTGGAAGCTGCACTGCATGGTGATTATTCTTACTTGCTGGCAAATGCCATGCTTGATTTTGTAACTTCCTTGGTGCTGGCATCGACTTTCGGATTGGGTATCGCCATCAGTGCAGGTGTGGTGTTTGTTTGGCAAGGATCGATTTATATGGTGGCCAAGGCATTGGAAAGCAGTGTGAATCTCGATTTGCTGAATGAGGTGAGCATCGTCGGCGGGGTGCTGATCATGGCTTCAGGGTTGAGTATTCTAGGAATCAAAAAGTTCAAGACAATGAATTTCCTTCCTGCTTTGCTGGTTCCGCCAGTTTTCTTCTTGATTTTAAAGTTATTCTGATTTGCCATAGAAAAGCCGAAAAGAGGGAAGCGCATGGATGAACAACTGAAAGAAGCATTCATCAACGCAAAATCCAAAGATAAGCAGGTAAGCTATGAAGCATATCGATACATTCTGCAAGCCACTGATAAGCAAGTGGACTGGGCATACGAAGTCTGGGAGGATCTGCTGGAAGGCTTAAGAAGCAAAAACAATCATCAGCGATCCCAATCGGTTCAATATCTAGCCAATCTGGCAAAAAGCGACCCTGAAAAAAGGATGCTTTCCGACTTGCCTGAACTCTGGGAAGTGACGAAAGATGATAAATTTGTCACTGCCAGACACAGTCTGCAAGCAATTTGGAAAGTCGGACTGGCTGGGGATGACTTGAAAGAGAGGGTCATGGCTCTTATGGCAGACCGATTTGAAAATTGTATGGATGAAAAAAACCATACACTGGTACGATTTGATATCATCCAGAATATGAAGCACTTATACGATCAATTGGAGGATGAGGGTATCAAGCAGACTGCATTGGATTTGATGCACAATGTGGAAGATGAGAAGTATCGGAAAAAATATCTTCAAGTTTGGAAATGATGCTCTCCATGCTTTTAAATGGTAACTTGTACTAGCTCTCTCCTTTAAACTTAACAGATAAATACTCAGTCACCTCAGTAAACATCTTCATGATAAATTACGGACAATGATGATCTGTAATATAACATGAAGATGTTTTTTTGGTTTCAGCATTCAAGGCCTAACATGCCCCTTATTGATTTAGCAGCAGATACACACCAACTATCCAAACAGCTCCATCTGTCCTGTAGTAAAAAAAACCTTAATAATAGGTAATTAATATACATTAATACTAAATATTGTATTGTTTTTAGTGATGAAAGAAGATTAGGGTTAGAAAGAAACTTGAATGTATAGTCAGCTTAATTACTATTGTTATCGCATTTTATGATCTTGAAGAGTGTGAGATGTGGTATTGGTGAACTGTTTTTCCGGTTATTCCAGCATTTAGGTACATTATACTGCACCACTTATCCTACATAAAGAATGGAGGGGAATTGGCTGTTTTTTTACTACTTTCTGCTGATATTGTAAGAAATTAGAACATGTTAAGCTGATTACTATAAGTTGTTAATGGAGGTTGAAAAATGAATAAGAAACTAATGTTTTTATTTGGTGCGATTTTTTCTGTTTTAATTATTAGTGGATGTGGTGCTGACAGTAAAGAAGCCAGCAAAGAAGAGGAACCAGCTGCATCCGAGGAAAAGGCAAGTGCTTCTGAAGAAAATACAGCCAGTGAAGATAAAGCAAATGCAGCAGACACAGCAACTGATGTAAAAGCAGAGAGTGATGCTTCTAAAAGTGAAGATGCAGCAGCAACTGACTCTGGTTCTGCAGACATTCAAAAAATAGTCGACTTTATGAAAACAAACATAGAAGCAGAGGAAACCACTGTATTTTATGAGAATAGTGAACCACAAACGCATGACATGGAAGGTGTAAACGTCACACTCGATTCCTATGCCCTTGTTGGAGTGAAGGATTTTCATATGGATTACAGCATTCCTTTTGATGATGAAACAAATGGCGGAATTGTATATGCGCACTATACCATCAAAAATGACACGGATAAATCTGTCTACTATAACCCTTCTCTTGATATGAACTATAGCAGCGGTACAGAGTACGAACGAGATAACAAAGATCTTGTACCAGAAGAAGATCAGCTGTTCAAGCAATTGTTCGTAGATAGAGACACCGAAGTAAAAGCTGGGGAAACAGTAAAAGGCTATGCTGCTTATCCACTTGGCACAGCAGCTTTGGAAACAGTCATGGGCGAAGGTTCAGCTTTGATTGATGTTCCTGTCCCTCAAGCGAAGAAAGATGAATTCAGTAATCCAATTGGAAGCCCGGGTAAATTTACGATTAACTTTGATGAAGAAGGCGCAGCAAAGACTGAATCCAATAAAGAGTTTTATCAAGATGCCACTTCCGTTGATAATATGGGAGAAAAGAAAATGCTTGAACAAAAAGACGGCATCGGAGAAAGTCAAGAGCTTGGTGATACTACCGTAACACTGGAAGGATATCAATTTACGGAGTTTACTCCAAATGAGGTTGAAGCTCCACGATTTGAAGATTTTAACGGTGTAGTTTTACTAACGGTAAAATTCGGGATAGATAATAAAACAGGTGAAACTGTTCCGCTAAGTGGTCTTGACTCCACTTTGACTGTAGATGATTCTTGGAGGCAGCTAAATGAAGGTATGCTCACTAGGTATGCAACCAACGATGTAGTCAAAGATGGCGAATCAGGAGAACTGCTGCAGGTATACGTTCTCGATAAAGAAGAATACGATGCATTGTGGAAAGAAAAGTCCTACAAAATCGAGATCGGCCCGATTAGAAATGAAGAAGCAAAAGATATTTCTAAAGGGAAAGAAGCAGCTTTCCAGCTTAAATAAGAAAATGTGACAAAAGCATTTAAGCATTACACAAAACCAGATAATACCGTGAAGTATTACGGTATTATCTGGTTTTTTTGCGACATTTTGAAGTATAGAATTATACAGCCCCTCCGGACATAAAGCGCAACAGTCCAACGTAGGCAGAGCACGACAACATGACATTTATCACCGGTTACTTCATGAAAGGATACACTACATGGAATTACTATTTGCACTCGCAGCATTGCTGCCATTCTTTTATTATTTGATACGAGTCAAGTCTTATATGTCAGATGAAGATGTTCTTAAAATAAAGCGTCATTTTTGGATTGCTCTTGGTGTATATACAGTAGTTTTAATAGGATGGCATATATATTTCCATTTACAGTATGATGTTCCGCTTGTTTATTTTGATGGACTTTTAATGATATTTGTAGGTTCTTTTGCTGCTGTCATCTTCTTATGTTTTGTTTTTGCATTCTTTTTAATTACAAAGGGCCGACTTAACAAGATACAAGTTTTCAAAGCATCATTCGGGCCAAAAAAGTATCAATTCATTCTGCCGGCTATGGGTATATCTTTTGTTTTAGGATTTGCGATTGGCTTACCGCTGGCAGAGAAAGTCAAATACGTAGACGACCTGAAGTACGTATACGAACAGTTCGATCAAACCGCAAGTGATGAGGCTGTATCAATCGTCATGGTCAGTTCTTATAAAGATTGTTACAAGGAATGTGAAGATACAAAGTATGATACGTTGTTTTATATTAAAAACAATAAGGATAAAGCGATTGATGTCAGACTTCATATGCAGTTTGCGGAGGAGTCTGGAGACATATCGGAGGAGTTCAAGCAGTTTCGTTTAGAGAAAGACGCCATTGAGCCGGTAAAATTCAATTTGGATTTAGGTCCTTGGCATCCTGTTACGCTCAGGACTGAAGAACGAGTGATAGATTATCGGTGGCAGCATCAATGGAGATATGCAGAAGAAAGCTGACGTTGGGAAAACGTCAGCTTTCTTTGTTTATAAAAATAGAGAGAGCACGAATGTCAGGATGCAAACGAATCCGGCCAGCAGCAGGCTGTATTTGATTGTCAGGTTGAACAATGCTGATTCGTTTCCAGTTTCTTTTACTGCCGCAGTTGCGATGGCGATGGATTGCGGTGAGATGAGTTTGGCCATGACGCCGCCGGCTGTATTGGCAGATAGAAGCAGGGCAGAGCTTGTCCCGATTTGGCTGCCTGTCACGACTTGCAATGTACCGAATAAGGCGTTATTGCTGACAACGGAGCCAGTGATAAATACGCCGATCCAGCCGAGTATCGGGCTGAACAATGGGAACAATGTGCCTGTTTTAGCTAAAGCCAAACCTATTGCGGCGCTCAAGCCAGCATAGTTTGATAGATTTGCAAACGCCATGATGAAGCAGATAGTAAGCACTGGAATCCAAAGCTCTTTTGTGGCTTCCTGCAGCCCGCTGGCTGCTTTTTTCCAGTTGATATTACGGCTGAACAAACTTGTCAGAATGACTGCTACCAGGATGGCAGTACCTGTTGCAGAAACAAAATCAAGCTTTAAGATGGCATCCATTGGTGTGTCGTTAACGGCGATTGGTGCAATTTTGACAACTTCCTGATGTAAAAATGGCATTTTCAAATAGGCAATCCAACCTGCGAGCGGACCTTCAGCTGCAAATAGATTTTTAAAGAATGGCGCGCTCCAAAAGGCGATGACGATCGTCAGGATATAAAATGGTGACCATGCTTTAGCCACTTGTTTCAGCGTATACTTTTCAGTCTCCTCTTGAACCTCCGCACCTTTTTCACGATAAATATTTTTCGGCTGCCATTTCTGAAGGAAGAGGGCAAGCGCACCCATGCTGATCAATGCCGCACCGATATTAGCAAGCTCTGGACCTATGAAAATCATAGTGGCAGTTTGAATGATTGTATATGTTCCGCTTAATACAAGTAAAGCAGGCAGAGTTTCTTTGATGCCTTTAAAACCGTTCAAAATGAATACAAGCAAGAACGGAATCACGAAACTGATCGGCGGCAGAATCAAAGCAAGTGTCCGGGAAAGCTCCAGACTGCTGATATCCCCAAGCTGTGCCCCAGTGATGACAGGGATACCGATGGCGCCGAATGCACCGGATGCTGCATTGGCAATCAAGCAGAGCCCAGCCGCTTTAAGCGGTTTGAAACCAAGCTGGGTAAGAAGGGCTGCACTGATGGCAATCGGTACACCGAAGCCGGCTGCTCCTTCCAGGAATGCATTGAAACTGAAGCCTATCAATAAGAGCTGTAAACGATGGTCTTGCGATATATTGGCAATACTGCCGCAGATCACGTCGAACTTGCCGGATTTCACTGCTAGCTTATACAGCCACACGGCCATGATGACGATATAGCCAATCGGCCATAAACCATTCCCGATACCGAGAACAATTGCGGATAACGCTTTCAATGCAGGCATTTGGAAAACGAATACTGCGACTGCGAAGCTGATTAACAATGTCAGCCCCGCAGCAAGTATTCCTTTCAATTTAAATACAGTCAAACCAACCAAGAAAAACAGAATAGGTAAAAAGGCGATAAATGCACTAACATACTCATTGCCAAACGGATCATACGCTTGCGTCCACATGCTATGCTCATCTCTTTTCTGTTGGAGTTTGAATTAGTTTACAGTTTGAAAGGCAGATTCCACTGTAGTTCGAAGCACATCAGCGCTGTGTTTGAACTGTTCTTTTTCCTTCTCGTTCAATGGAAGCTCGAGAACCTGCTGTGCACCTTTGCGGCCGACAACGGTCGGAACACCGATATATACACCTTTCTCGCCGTATTCTCCATCAAGATGTGCTGTGACTGGCAAGATCGCTTTTTCATCTCCAAGGATGGCTTGTGTCACACGAACCAAGCTCATGGCAATACCATAGTAAGTTGCGCCTTTTTTCTCGATGACGTGATATGCTGCATCGCGTACATTCACATAAATGTCTTCTAAATCTGCTTCTTTATATTTGCTGTCCGTCTGCATCATCGTTGCCAGCGGAACGCCGCCGATTGTCGCTTGGCTCCAAACTGGAAGCTCGGTATCGCCATGCTCCCCGATCATATGCGCTTGTACATCATGAGGTGCCACGCCGAAATATTCACCAAGCATGAAGCGAAGGCGGCTTGAATCCAATGTTGTACCGCTGCCTATGACACGTTCTTTAGGCAGGCCGCTGAATTTCCAAACAGCATGGGTCAAAACATCAACTGGATTCGTTGCGATAAGGAAGATACCATCGAATCCGCTATTCATGATTTCATCGACGATTCCTTTGAAAATCTTGACGTTTTTGCTGACAAGATCCAGTCGTGTTTCACCTGGCTTTTGATTAGCTCCTGCTGTGATACAGACGATATCGGCATCCTGACAGTCAGCGTATGTGCCATAGCTGATTTTTGTCGGACGAGGGGCAAATGCTTGACCGTGATTCAGATCCATCGCATCGCCCATCGCTTTATTCTCATTCAGATCAATAATCACCAGTTCATCCACGATATTCTGATTCAGCAATGCGAATGCATAGCTGCTCCCAACGAATCCCGCACCAACCAAAGCTACTTTATTGATTCTTTCCATGTAGATCATCACCTTTGTCATTATTTTTAACTTGTGAAATGTTTCACATTCTTTATGTTTTATATTGTGCACTACTTCACAAACTTTTTCAAGTGTTTTGTTATGAATAAAGTGTGAACAATTTGAATAGTCTCCGTTGAGGGGGTTTTCGTATGTTTACGGTATTGTTTGCTATCGGTATTTTCATCTTGATCGTCTTCTTTGCCATGATGCGCACGGTCGTAGAAAAAAGAAAGGAAGAATGACAGCTGTAGTATCTGCACCAGAAGAAAAGGTTATCCATTACGGATGACAAAATGGGGGGAAATGCATGTCTGTAAGAACCGGTGAAGCCTATCTTACTGATATTGATGCATTGGGCAATAAAGTACTTAATGGCAAATCGATCATCAAGAAACCTCTATCCAAACATAGTGCATTCCGAGGCATCATGCGGACACAAGCTAAGCTGTATGATATGCAGCATGAAGCAGCTTATATGGACACTCTTACTTATATCGATGCAAATTCAGGAGATCGTCATGGCCTTTCTTTTCTAAGACCGGAATCAAAAGAGGAGTTGCTGAAACGGAGCAATATGATCAGATGCTGGGCTGAAACGACGCACGGCATGATCGGCCGCAGTCCAGATTATATGAATACAGCATTGATGGCGTTCGCTTCTTCTGCTTCCTTATTGGAAGGAGAAGATAATTGCTTTCCTGATCATCTTCGCAGCTATTATGATTATGTTAAGAAGCATGATTTGACGATGACACACACATTCATTGATCCGCAAGTGAATAGAGGGGATTTCTATATCGAGCAGAAAGAGGATCCCATTGCTGCAAAGATAGTGGAGCGCAATGCAAAAGGCATTTTGATCCAAGGAGCAAAGCTGCTGGCGACTCAAGGCGGAATCACGGATGAATTGTTAGTGATGTCCTCAGGGGGCTTCGAGCAGGACAGAGGCTATGCATTTGCCATTCCGAGCAATGCAGAAGGACTGACGTTTGTTGCCCGGGAGTCATTCGCTGGCGGGAAAAGTGAGACCGATTATCCGCTCAGTGCCAGATATGAAGAGCTTGATACCATCGTACTGTTCGATAAGGTCCTTATACCGTGGGAGCGTATTTTTTACTACGATAATGTGGCCGTTGCGAATAGTTTCAAAAATCAAAGCAGCTTTGCAGCTTTTGGCTTGCATCAGGTGTTGATTCGCCGGATAGCGAAGCTTGAATTCACGATCGGACTTGTCCAATCGTTGATTGAGGAAATCAATATTGCAGAATACCAGCATGTCCGGGAGAAAGCAGCTAAACTGATTCTCCTGACCGAGGTGATGCAATCATTGCTGCAGCAAGCAGAAGCACAAGCTGCACCAGATCGGTGGGGTGCATTTTGTCCGGATTTAAAGCCGCTTCAGGTAGCATCCAATATTTTTGCCCGTAAATATCCTGAAGCAGCACCTGTCATTCATCAGCTAGGTGCAAGCGGTCTGATGAGCATCCCGTCCATACAGGCATTCAAGTCGGAACAAGGCAAGTCATTGAATCATTATCTCCAAGGTGCAACAAGGGAAGGTAAAGATCGAGTGAAGCTGTTCCGGCTCGCTTGGGACTTTGTTATGTCTTCTTTCGGCACAAGGGAAACTTTATATGAACATTTCTTCTTTGGAGATCCAGTTCGCCTGATCGGTCAATTTTATGGTTCAGTGGATTTCAAGCCATACAAAGAGAAGATAGAAGACTTATTGTCATAGATTTGGCCTTATCCTCGGATGAGGCTTTTTTGATTTATAATAGTAGGAAACAGTCAGCTTTATATTGTTGATATTTTATCCAGAACCTGAAGTGTAAAGGAGAATTCCGATGATCATGGTAAGTGCATGTCTGGCAGGTAAACCTGTCCGTTATAATGGCTCAACGGCGACAGATAGTATGGTGGAACAGCTGATTGCCGAGGGGAAAGCGATAAGTGTATGCCCTGAATTGCTTGGCGGCTTCATGACGCCAAGGGAACCAGCAGAAATCGTCGGCGGGGATGGGTATGATGTTCTGGACGGACAAGCAAAAGTAGTTGAGCGCTCGGGCGCAGATGTTACGAGCATGTACATAGAAGGTGCAGCACGCGCGCTAGACATTGCCAAACAGCAAGATGTGGAAATCGTTGTATTAAAGGAAAACAGCCCATCATGCGGCAGCAGCGTCATTTATGACGGCACTTTTAACGGACGAAAGCTTGCTGGTGCAGGAGTGACGACAGCTATGTTCAGGAAAGCCGGTATCCGCGTGATCTCAGAAGCAGAGCTGGAACAGGAATTACGAGCATTAAAAAGATTGCCATCGTCGGTTCCAGTGGATCTGGGAAGTCTACACTTGCTAAAAAGCTTGGTCAGGTCATCGATATAAAAGTATGGCATTTGGATGCGATACTTTGGAAGCCGGGATGGACACTTACCCCGAGAAAAGAACAAGAGCAGATTCAGTCTCAATTGGTAAGCAGGGATAGCTGGATCATCGATGGCAATTATAATGGCACGCTCGATATCCGCCTGCAAGCAGCTGATACGATCATTTTCCTCGATATGCCGCGAATCCTATGTTTATATCGTGTGCTGAAAAGGCGTGTCATGTATCACAATCGTTCCCGTCCTGATATGCAGGAAGGATGCGAAGAAAAAATCGACATGAGATTTCTGAAATGGGTGTGGGAATTCCCGGAAAGTCAGCGTCAAAACCTGCTGGACAAGCTGTCTCAACTAAAACAAGACAAACACATCATCGTATTGAAAAGTCATCGGCAAATGAAAAGATTTTTGGCAGAAATGAAAGACCAGATGTAAAGTCACCTTTACGTCTGGTCTTTTTTGATATATTTTAACTGTAAAGGTATCTTTATATGTAGATAGGATAGGTAGCGGATGAAAGTGATAAATCGAGTAAGGGAATTACGACAGGAACGAGCGATTACACAAGTGAAAATGGCAGAGGATTTGATGATCACCCGTCAAACGATCACTGCAATCGAGAAAGGAAAGTACAATCCAAGCTTGGAGCTTGCTCTTCGGATGGTTGCATACTTTGATGTGCCGATTGAACAGCTCTTTTATTTAGAGGAGGAATAAGGCAAATGCGAAAGATGAAGATGCGTAATGAATTTTTGATATATGTGTGCATGACATTATGCTGCTTTTTTGGTATCTGGCTAGGGATAAAGCTTGTGGGAGAGCAGCTGCCATCAGGGGATTTTTTTCTTCTATTCGTCCTGGTTGGAGCGGTGTGCGGCGTCGGATTGCCGATGCTGATCAGTTGGTCCCAGCGCAGGAGCAGGAAGACGGATATGGATGAACGGACAGTCCGGATGCTCAAGAATTATTTGCTGGCAGCATTTTTGTTTGTAGCTTTTCTTTCCGGTCTGCTGCTGCTCGTAATGGCTGGAATCGGATACGAAACGATCGAACTTGGAATGATCGCTGCATATGGGGCGGTTATCATTGTATTGATGACAGTCGGGTTGTTTGTAGTAAAGCGGCTTTGATGCAATGAAAGGGGAAAGACAATGGATTACAAAACCAATGTCATGCGAATGCTGGATCAGCGGAAAATACCATACAAGTCCTACAGCTATGCCGAGACAGATGCAATCAGCGGCATGGAGGTAGCTGAGGTATTAGGTCAGAATCCGGATCAGGTGTTCAAAACACTTGTCACGGTGAGTAAGTCGAATCAGCATTATGTATTTGTCATCCCGGTGGGGAAGGAGCTCAATTTGAAGCGAGCGGCTGCAAGTGTCGGGGAAAAGTCGATTCGGATGCTGCCGGCGAAAGAATTACTGCCGCTTACAGGCTACGTACATGGAGGCTGCTCCCCGATCGGCATGAAAAAAGTTTTTCGTACCGTTGTGGATGACAGTGCTTCGGGATTTGAAACCATCATTTTCAGCGCTGGCAAAATCGGTTATCAAGTGGAAATCACCTTATCTGATCTGCGCAAGGTCTTGCCGCATACAGTGACATCCTTGTGCGAATAACAATAGGCTCCGTTTTTCATCCAGAAGCGGAGCCTATTTATTTTCCCATTTTATCAAAGGGTGTATAGTTAGCACATAACAGTGTGGTATCTTTTTTATACTAAACCACCTGTATGTGCCTACTTCTAAGATATGATCTGTCATACTATGATGAAAGAAGCCAAACCAGGCAGACTGGTGCCTACATAAATCCAGTGATCTCAAGGCACACTGATAAAAAAGGAGAAAGATGGATGACTGAAATGAAACTGGAATCGAAAGCCATTTCGATCTTAAAAGATAAAATTGAACTTATACCGACTGCTGAGGGAGCCATTTACTTAGTGGGACCGATCAAACTGCCTGTGAACTTATACGGTGAAACCGTCACATTCCAGTGGTATTGCTGGCTGAATTGCGATGAAGTAGCCAAGGATTATGAAGAAATCATCGAAAAACTATCCGATATGAATCTGGCGGAAATGCAGCAGTCCAGTGTATTGGTGTATGGTGATTTTGCCACAGCGGAAGATGCATTGATCCGGATGCATTCAATCTGCCATACAGGCGATATTTTCGGCAGTAAACGCTGTGATTGCGGGTTCCAGCTGAAACAATCCATGCAACGAATCGTCGAGTCCGGCACGGGCGCATTGTTTTATCTGGCAAATCATGAAGGCCGCGGAATCGGCTTATTCAGTAAAGCAATGGCGTATATCCTGCAGGAAAATGGCTATGACACAGTGGAAGCGAATGAAAGTCTTGGCTTTGTGGATGATTCACGCGATTATACCGATGCGATTCAAGTATTGAAGGCGCTCCGTACCAAACCAGTCACGCTGATGACGAATAACCCGCGCAAATTAGCTGCGATGGAACAGGCAGGCATGCAGCTCTCCGGACGATCCGCGCTTTGGGGCGATGTATCGGAATATAACGAGAACTACCTCAAGACGAAAATCGTCCGCTCCGGCCACCTTGGCGATGAGGAGATCTGCAGCAATGACTGATCACACTTTTTATATGGACTTAGCCTTACAAAACGCCAAAGCGATGAAAGGACAGACCGATCCGAATCCACTGGTAGGCTCGGTGATCGTGAATGATGATCGCATCGTCGGTATCGGCACGCATTTGAAAGCCGGAGAACCGCATGCTGAGATTCATGCCATCAGGATGGCGGGAGAAAAAGCGAAGGGCGGGACGATCTATGTCACGCTCGAGCCTTGTTCCCATCACGGACGCACAGGCCCGTGCGCAGTGGCAATCAAGGAAGCAGGCTTGAAAAAAGTGGTCATTGCCACGCTTGATCCGAATCCATTGGTAGCCGGCAATGGGGTGAAAATCCTGGAAGAAGCAGGCATTGAAGTGGTAATCGGCGTACGTGCGGAAGAGTCCCGTAAGATGAATGAGGTTTTCAATAAGTTCATCGTCGAGAAGAAACCTTTCATCACCCTGAAAGCAGGCACAACTCTGGACGGCAAAATCGCTACCCATGCGCTTGACAGTAAGTGGATCACCTCAGCTGCTTCCAGACAGGATGTCCATCAGCTTCGCAATGAGAACATGGCCATCCTTGTCGGGGTGAATACAGTGATAGAAGATGATCCCGAACTCACAGCAAGGATACCGAATGGACGAAATCCGATCCGGATCGTTTTGGACACCAAGCTGCGCATCCCGATGGATAGCAAGGTGGTCACGGATAAACTGGCTGAAACCTGGATATTCACGACAGAGCAGGCAGACGCAGCAAAAGAGCAAACCCTCCTATCGCACGGTATCAAAGTATTCCAGACGAGTGGCTTTAGCCGTGTGAATGTAACGGAAGTAGCAGAGATGCTTGGGGAGCAGCTTGTCTCTTCGGTATTGATCGAAGGCGGAGGCAGCATACATGCGTCGTTCCTGGAGAATCATCTGATAGACAAAGCAGTTCTGTACTTTGCGCCGAAGCTGGTGGGCGGAAAGGATGCGCCGACTTTCCTGGAAGGAACAGGATTTGCCAAGATGGCTGAGGCTGTGGAATTGACCGATACAGACATCATTAAAATCGGGCAGGATTTCAAGTTCGTCGGTTATCCGCTTTATGATAAAGGGGAAACGAAGCAATGAAACTAGGTTTTGACATCGATGATACACTGATCAACTTGCGGGAGCATGCCTTCCACATTTATAACAGGAAAATGAACCGACAAATTCCGATCGGCGTATTCCATGAACTGCAGCGAGTGGAAATCCATGAGCCATTCGGCCTGACAGATGAAGAAGGTTCCCGGATGTGGAATTCCACTTTGGAAGAAATCTATTATACTACATGCCCGCCATTCCCGAATGCCGTCGACCTGCTGCAGGAGCTGAAGCAGGATGGTCATGAGATCTACTATATTACATCAAGGCCCAAGGAGCATGGTGAAAGAACAAAGCAATGGCTGCGTACGCTCGGATTCCGGATTGAAGATGAGCAGTTTTTCTATGGGATGCAAGATGCAGATAAAATACATATCATCAAAGAATTGGGACTGGATTATTATTTTGATGATAAACCAGACGTATTGAACACACTGCTGGAGGAGACCGCAACAAAGGTATTTGTGAAGGACCAGTCTTATAACCGGCTCGTACAGCTGCCAAGAATAGTCGACTTATCGGAAATAAAAGAAATGATTCAGGGAAAATGACGGAGACATCCCGTCATTTTTTTTGTATTTCTATAAAACAGGAGGAAATTCCTATTTGATGAAGAAGTAAACGTATAGAATAATTTGTTTAACTTAATAGATAATTATAAGGAAATGTTGATAAGTCGGTATAAGGGGGAGGAAGGACAATGGGCCACGTGGTATCGGTTGATGATAAAGTTTTTGGAAGGCTGCTTCAGGATTTCTATCAAGTGATGAAGCTGGAAAAACAGGCTGACGCTAGTGTGCTGGCAAAGACGGTTGACGAGATGAGAAAAGGTATTGGATCACAAGAAGCATTGATAACATCTGATTTACTTATTATCCGTTACAAGCTGATGCTGGATGAAGTGATGGCAGCTGAAAGGCTTATGAATCAATTCGAGGCTCAAGGTCGTGAATTATTCCGCCATAACATATACCTTTACCATTATTTTAAAGGACAAATCTCTTCCAGAAAGAAAAAGTGGAAAGAAGCGATTTGCTTTTATGAGCAAGCGGAAAGCTACCTGACAGAGGAAGAAGAAAAGGCGGACTTTTACTATAAATTAGCCAATGCATACTATCAAACCTGCATACCAGCACTATCAGCATTGAATACGACGAAAGCACTCCATTTCGCAGAACATCACCAGCAGCGGCTGCATGTGGCTAAGTGCAAGCTGCTGCTGGGACTTAATTACTTGGAAGTCCGTAATTTTGAGCAGGCAGAGTATTGTATGCAGGATGTGCTGGAGTGCCAGCCTGATGAACTTTCGCTAGGCTTGACAGCGATGGTACATCATAATCTGGGATTGCTATATTTCGTACAGCATAAGTTCGAAACAGCCATCAGCTTCTTTGAGAAAGCTGTCCATGCCGAGCCAAAAACGCACTATTTGAAAAGTCTATACTATTTGGCTGAGTCGCTATTCCGTGCCAATCAAACACAAGAAGCCATACGCTATTATCGGTTAGGTTTTGTAAGGAGTAAAAAAGTAGAAGACACAAATTATCAATGGGCATTTGCCATGCTGCATAAGCAATTTATCGACCATGATAACTTCGAGGCAGTGTGGACACGCGGCATCAGTTATTATGAATCTAATGGTGACAGATATAGTGTACACTATTACAGTTTGCGTCTGGCTGAGTATTATACGTTCAAAGGAGAAGAAGAGAAGGCAAATCACTATTACCAGCTCGCTGTACGATGAAGAGCAGTAGGATATTTTACATGTTACCTAAGAATCATGAAAAACCAATATCTATCTGTATAGTACCTATCTAGGTAATCTAATAAGAATCTTTCAAAAATATTACCATTCTATTAAGTTTTGTGCATAAATATTCCAAATGACGTATTTTCTCTTATACTAAAGCTGTAGTAAAACCGATTTGTATCGGTTAAAATCTGACAGCGATTCAGAAGGAGGAAATATCATCGGCAACTTACGGCAAAGCAAAGGTGCAGCAGTCGTCTTCCTAGTCATCAGATTGTATCTAGGGTACACATTCCTGGCAGCGGGCTTCAGCAAGCTAACGAGCGGAAATTTTGATGCGAGCGGCTTCGTGCAAGGGACATTGGCACGCCAGGATGGCGGTTTCATCCAAAGAAGCTGGGGAAATTTCCTCGAAAGTGTCGTTTTGCCCAATGCCGAAGTTTTCAGCTTCCTCGTCATGTGGGGTGAGACATTGGTCGGTTTGGCACTGCTGCTTGGAGCTTTCACTGGTTTTGCAGTTTTAATGGGAATACTGATGAATCTCTCCTTCCTCTTGAGCGGTGCATTCACACAGAATTTGATCATGATCATCCTGGCGGTATTGCTGCTGATCGGCGGTGCCAATGCTGGACGATTCGGTCTCGATTATTGGATCATGCCCTCTTTGCGCAGCAAGGGTCAAAATAGAACAACGAAAAATCGCAAGAGACAATATGTTTGATAGAAGAGACACGCGGTGTGCCGCGTGTTTTTTGTGCGGAAATAATTTCTTGTTGAAATATGTCAATCTGTGTAGTACAGTTAAAAAGGTTTTTAAATTGCATACAAATCCTCATCATTCGATGAGGTAGAGGTTGCGGCTGTTAAGAGTACAGACTGGGAGATCGGGAGAGATTGTTGATCAGGATGAAAAGGAACAGCTGCCGAAGCCGGGGAGATTCTCCAATCAATCCTGGCTGGGCCTGCACTCGAATAGGGGCAGGACTGTCACGTCAGTAGCAAAGCTGGCGTGTTGCGCTATCTTTGTGAGAATGATGCTGTTTATTAGTAAAGGCCGTTCCGATAGAGCAAACTATCCGGGACGGCCTTTTTTCGTATCTATAGCGCAACGCGGACGAAGAAACAGAGAGGGGAAAGAAAGTGAGCAACAACACGAAACAACCGAGCTTACGCCGGGAACTGAAAGCTCGGCACCTAGGGATGATCTCCCTTGGCGGTACAATTGGTACAGGATTATTCCTGGCTAGCGGAGGCGCGATTTCAAGCGCAGGACCAGGAGGCGCGTTACTTGCATATGCGCTGATTGGCTGCATGGTATTTTTCTTGATGACAAGCTTGGCGGAAATGGCAGCATTCATGCCGGTATCCGGAAGCTTCAGCACATATGGATCACGTTTTGTCGACGAATCATTCGGATTTGCACTCGGCTGGAACTATTGGTTCAACTGGGCCATCACCATCGCGGCAGAACTCGTTGCCGTTACATTGATCATGGGCTTTTGGTTCCCGGACGCGCCATCTTGGATCTGGAGCGCCATCAGTTTGATTATCATGTTTCTATTGAATTATATTTCCGTTAAAGGATTCGGGGAATCCGAATACTGGTTCAGTTTGATCAAAGTCGTCACAGTCATCATTTTCATCATCGTCGGAGTATTGATGATCATCGGTATTTTAGGTGATGATTCACCTGGATTCTCCAACTTTACAGTGAAAGACGCACCATTCAATGGTGGTTTTCTAGCTTTGCTTGGCGTATTCATGGCAGCCGGCTTTTCTTTCCAAGGAACAGAATTGCTTGGAGCAGCAGCCGGGGAAGCGGATAATCCAAGAAAATCGATCCCGAAAGCGATTCGTTCTGTGTTTTGGCGGATTTTACTATTCTATATCTTAGCTATCTTCATCATCGGGATGATAATTCCTTATACAACGGAAAGTCTTGCAAGTGATGACGTCCGTCTGAGTCCATTCACACTTGTATTCGAGAAAGCAGGGATCGCATTTGCGGCATCCGTCATGAACGCGGTCATCCTGACTGCTGTCCTGTCTGCCGGTAACTCTGGTATGTATGCCAGCACACGCATGCTTTGGAATTTGGCGAAAGAAGGGAAAGCACCGGCATTCCTTGGTAAGCTGAATAAAAACGGTGTGCCTGTGAACGCGCTGATTGCTACAGCAGCTGTAGGCTGTGTGGCTTTCCTGACATCTTTCTTCGGCAATGGCGTCGTATACACATGGCTGCTGAATGTATCCGGAATGGCTGGCTTCATCGTCTGGGTTGGGATCGCCGTCAGCCACTATCGCTTCCGTAAAGCGTATATTGCACAAGGAAATGACATCAAGGATTTGCCGTACACGGCAAAATTCTATCCGATAGCACCGATTCTTGCCTTTGTATTATGTATCATCGTCATTGTCGGTCAAAGCTTCTCTGCATTCACAGCAGACGGCATCGACTGGGGAAGCTTGATTGCATCTTATATCGGCATCCCGGTCTTCCTGCTCTGCTGGATCATATTCAAAGTGAAAAAGAAAACGAAGGTGTATAAACTGGAGGAAGTGGATTTGACTACTCCGGCACATGAAACTGCACCAGAATAAGAGAAGCTGCCGAGCAATCGGCAGCTTTTTCTTTTTGCTCAAACATGTTGGTATAGCTCCAATTTTGGGGAAAGCTATATATAATCAATTATGATTTGATGCACGTAATCCATCAGCCAGGAGTTAAAGATACCCTCCTGAATCACACGAAGTAACGGTAACAGGAAAATTGTGCTATTTATGTGTCAGATCATGAACGTTTTATTACTTATTTCCCAATCTTCTTGTTTCTTTATTTCATTTACAAGTTATACTGAATAAGAGGTGAATATATGAAAATAGCTATCGTGACAGACAGTTTAACGAATGTAAGAGAAGAGGATTTAAAAAGATATCCTTTTATATATTATGCACACTTGAATGTGGTTATAGATGATAAGTCCTATGTGGATTTGAAAGAGATTACAAATGAACAATTATTCCGTTTTATAGATGAAGGAGCAGCTTATTCATCTTCCCTTCCGTCACCAGATGTATTTGTCACAATTTATGAAAAATTACTGGCAGAATACGACATGATACTCAGTTTACATTGCACCGAAAATGTAAGCGGTACCGTCAATTCAGCGCGTATAGCCAGGGAAACGATCGGCGCTGAAGACCGCATTACCGTCATTGATACGAATACGGCTTCCATTGGGACAGAGAATATTGTCGTGAAAGTGTGCCAGCTGATGGAGCAAGGCAAAACCTTCGATGAGTTGGTGAAGGCAATCGACTATTACAGCACCCACAGCAAACTGTATCTGACCATAAATGATCTGACTACATTGGTCCGCACCGGGCGTATCTCGAAAACAGCCTCCAGAATCGGAAACTTATTGCATATAAAACCGATAGTAGGATTTGAAAAAGTAAAATTGGAAGTCATGGGGAAAGTCCGCACGAAGAAACGGCTGTTAAAATGGATGCTTGATAAACTGCAAGGCGACATCGAGCAATCAGGAAAACAAATTGTCCGCATCACACATGTGAACTCCATCGATCTTGCACATGAATTGAAAGATGCAATGGAAACTTTGGGAGATAAAGCCGAAGTTTATATCAGCAATGAAATCAGCTCGGTCATGGCCATCCACTTCGGACGCGGCGGAATCGGTGCCAGCTGGATGCCTGCTGCTTATTCCATTTGAATTGAATGATGTTTCGCTTACTAAAGATGACTATAAAACCCTCGCACTATTAATCTGTGCGAGTGTTTTATAGTAGCTATTTCTTTTCCGTACTCTTGAAAATTACAAATCCAATTTTAGTGAATAAATATAGCGTAAACACAATCATCAACGTCTTAGCTACTGTATATCCATCTGTACCGCCGCTATCATTTGGAATTAAAAGTTCACTTTTAAAGCATAAAAAAGTAGCTGTCAGCAATGGCAGTGCAATGAATAATACAGCGATAACTCGTTTCATTTCCCAGCTCATGACAATTCTCCTCACAGTTATTTTCGAATCATGGATGGATTGGACTCACTATCTTGAATGAAGCAAAAATGAACGTTGCATAACGGATAAGCTGCAAGTAATCAGGTAAATGTTGTTTGGATAGTAAGACTCCCGATATGATGAAATGACAATGAAACCTATGTAAATGATGGACAATATGATCAGAAGAATAGCGGAAACCTTTCTAAATCAGGGGAAGCATTTAAATTCAAAATGATAGCTGCAGCAAATAAAATAACTGTCACGACAAATTTCAATTTATAAAAATAATGATGTAAAAAAAGAAATAACGCCAACATATTGCCGCATGTTAAATCCTTTCGATAATCCTATTTTACAGAATATCATGACGAAAGATAAGAATATATATAAATTTAACTACCATGATATCCTGCATTGACTGCTTCTGTCTTATCGTATGGTAAGACACAAGTATATTCCTGAATACCTGATCATATCATCATTACCTTATTTCCGAGTTACCCGATAAGTTATATTGACAATGTTTGTGCTGCCTGTTACACTTTCTAAAAACCGCATATGTTTCTTATCCAGAGAGGTGGAGGGATATGGCCCTTTGAAGCCTCAGCAGCAGATCTGACAACAGATACTGTGCTAATTCCATCGGTTCATAGCCGGCAGATAAGATGAATAGAGGAAGCCTCTCGACGCATCTAGCCCGAGAGGCTTTTGTATTTGTCCCGCTGCCTACAGAGAGGGGAAAATATTATGTTTGAATTGATTCGGGAGTTGTCCAAGTACAAAGGGTATAAGCAGTCATTCATTTCACAAATCGTCGATAAAATCACACCTTTTGTGGATGAGATGCATTTCGACAGCAGAGGTAATTTGGTTGTGCGTAAACGAGGTGAACAGCATGCACCCAAAATCACGCTGCTCGCGGAGGTGAAAGAAGAAATCTATGTTGTCTCAGCCATTACAGAATCAGGGGCACTTGCAGCAGATGCGAATTATTTTTCACTTACTTATGCACAAGGTCAAACGGTCCAGGTGGAGACAAGGAAGGGACTCCTCACCGGCGTGATTACAGCAGGGGAAGCAGGATCGCATGCGGCAGTCATCGATATTGGTGCCAATTCGAAGCAGGAGGCATCCGATATGGGAGTTGAACCTGGCAACCATGTGACGCTATATGATGATTTTCTATATCTTGGTGATGAAGTGAGCGGCCGGGTCGTCGGGAAAGGGCTGGATAATAAGATTGCCCCGGCAATTGCGATCAAGCTCCTGCAGCAGTGGGACACAGCTGAAGGCGAAATCACCATCATCTTCTTTCCGCAGCATAACAAAAACCATCTTGCCAATCAGTTAGAGGGTGAGGCCGCCTTCTACATCGGCTCTGTTACACGCCAAAGAATCTCTCCTAAAAGTCGAGGCAGCATCGAGCTGGGCAGTGGTGTGGCAATCAAGGTGGCAGATAAGACAATACCGATCAATCAGACGCTGAAAAATCAGCTGGTTGATTTGGCGATTGCACACGAGATTCCGTTTCAGCTGGAATTCTTGTTCCGGCATCGCTATAAGAAGCTGTCCACAAAGATTCCGGTCAGTATCCTGAACATCCCGATCGAGCATCTTGATCAAGCGACACAAGTTGTGTCGGTGAAGGATCTGGAGGACACGAATCAACTGATCCAGACGTATTTATGGCGGAGCAGGGAATTGCAATTTTAAGGAATAATCTCCATTCCTGTCTGTAATACCGTATACTGAAACTACCAGATAAAGGAGGCGGTCCGGTATGAAACAGAAAAGACGAGCATACAAGTCGCAAAGCAGGAAGGTTTTAGCGAAAAGCTGAAGGGGAGATGTTTTTGAAGCAAGCATTACTGGTCATTGATGCACAGCAGGCACTGATCGAAGGTGAGGCAGGTGAGAGACCTGTTTACCAGAAAGAAAACCTGATAAAAACAAATCAACTTGGTCATCGGCAAAGCAAAGGCCGCTGATGCACACATCCATTTTGTCCGCGATACAGATGTTGCAGGTGGAGAAGGAGAAGGATTTCAGATTCACCCAGGAATTCAAGTACCAAAGGAAGCACCCATTTTTAACAAACAGGCAACCAATGCTTTCTACGGAACAGGTTTGCTCGAATATGTGAAAGCAGAAGCATTCACACACCTTGTCATCATGGGCTGTGAAACACAGCACTGTATCGACACGGCAGTCCGTACTAGCACTGTGCAAGGGATGGACGTAACCTTAGTAGCAGATGGCCACTCCACGGCTGGATCGAATATCTTGTCAGCAGAGCAAATCATCCAGCATCATAATCAGATTTTGCACGGGCATTATAATGTGGATCATTTCTCAGTTGTGCGGCAAGCAGCGGAAGACTTATTTGTACCTACACATGATACGTATCGGTAAGTTCCAAGGCTTTTTGAAACAATGGCTATCGTACAGGGAAATATCTAATCATGTTTGGAAACATGCGAAAAGCACTTATCTTCTCCCAGATAAGTGCTTTTCAACATGTAACGGATACTGCTCCAGGCTCGAGCGAACTATTGCTGCGGAAGATGTTTCCCTTCAACAAATTTCTCGTATAAATCTTTTTCGTCACTGCCGTCTATATACCGCTCATACATTGCTATTTTCTTATTCATCAGAACAAGGTTGTGCTGATATTCCGCAATCCTTGCTTCCACATTCTCTTTGTGGCGAACCAGGATGGCAACTAAATCTTCGTAATTATCACCTTCTGATTCCCGAAGGTTTTTATACTTCTTCAGATCATCCAGTGACATACCCGTTCCTTTCATATGGACAATGAATTCGGCCCATAATCGGTCATCTTCGGAATAATCACGGATATTATGGTCATTCCGTTTTGGAACAAGTAAGCCTTCTTTCTCATAATAGCGCAGGGTATGCTCACTTAGATTCGTTAGCTTCGCCAATTCCCCGATACGATAGGTCATCGCTCATTCTCCTTATTAGCTATGATAGTGTTATCTTATTTAACCCTACACCTTAGAGCCGACTCTAAGTCAAGGGTGGAGACGGTACAAGAAAACCTACATCCATTGTTATTGAAACAGCATTTTAACGGGGTTCACAAAACTGTAAAGAGATTATAGCTAAAATGTGAAAACGCTCACAATTATAAGCACTGCATACTTTTTTCGCTTATACTGCAGGTGTAGAAGGAAAGGCGCTAATCCCTCTTAATCTAATATGTGAAGTGTTTAACAAACCAATTACATGGATGGAGTGTGGAGAAAATGATCATACAGTGGATTCGAAACAGCAAAGCAGCTGCAGGGCTTTGGGCAATCATCCGGATTTATCTTGGCTACACTTGGCTAACAGGCGGACTTGGTAAACTGACCGGAGGCGGATTCGATGCCAGCGGCTTCCTGCAAGGAGCGGTCGCGCAAGCTGGTGGAGAGCATCCTGCAGTGCAGGGTTGGTGGGCGGTCTTCCTGGAGCAAGTGGCACTGCCAAATGCCGGAATGTTCAGCTTCCTCGTCATGTGGGGAGAAATACTAGTCGGAATCGCACTCATTCTCGGAATCTTCACCAACTTCGCCGCCCTCATGGGGATTGTAATGAACTTTGCCTTCCTATTCAGCGGCACCGTGAGCACAAACGCACAAATGGTACTGCTGACCGTCTTCCTGCTCGTTGCAGGCGCTAATGCCGGACGCTATGGACTAGACAGATGGATCATGCCGTATCTCAGAAATCATTATCCAAAACACACACCAAAAACACCGACGAAACCGATTGCTTCTTAATTAGAATAAAAGGAAACCGCCTGAATCATTCAGGTGGTTTTTTCTGTATCCCAAAAGGAATTTTATTTTGCGATTTTCATTGCTGCAGGTATGGCAGCAACTAGAATGAAGATACATGCCGGTTCCTAGGTATAAGTGGTGATGGAAGTCTTGATTTTCTCCACGGTACGATTTGTAGTGTACAAAGTGGTGTTTACACTTATAAGGAGAAAGCTGCAAAAGATTGGTCATAAGAAGGAATCAAGATTGTAAACGACACTGTTGCTCATGACATATCAACGTTACGAGCTTTTTATACTGACAAACATTTGCAACCTTTTTAAGTGCCTAGCCGTAAATAGTAAAAACACAACGGAAGGGGAATCTATCGTGTTGCTGCTTATGGACGCTTGTAATCTGCTTTTTTCATACGTTAATTGGAGAAGTGTGGATGAAGATGATATCCAGATGAATATCGAGCAATTAAAAAGAACTGATTGGTTTCAGCAATATTTGCACAAGCAGCCATATCGGGACTTGATCGTCTTTGATAAAGCTGTTCGGAATACGATAGGACGTTTGACTAATAAAAGGCTTGTCAAAAATCCGCATCGCCAAGCGTATCAGCGTATCCTCACGAAAGCATTGCATCGGAGAATTATAATTACTACATCTTGACGGACAAATATACGGAAGAGGAACCTATCATAAGACAGGTTCCTCTTTTTTCAGGGTTTAACTCAACCGCGGATCATACATCAGCTGAATATCAACTCCAAAAGGATCGCGCACAACGCCGTATGCTTCACTGAATACATTCGCTTCTAACGGCTGAATGACTTTCACACGGCTATCTCGCATCATATTTTGATAGAAAAGCCGTATCTCCGCTAAATTAGCACTTTGGATACAAAGTGAGAAATTATTGCCTGCTTCATATTGTTCTCTTGGATCCATCGTTTCTTCGGCAATCATCAGGTTAGATCTGCCAATTCGCAGTACGCAATGTGAAATATAGTCTTTATTCTCTTCCGTAAGCATCATCCCTGCATCGCGCTCTGCCATGTCCATATAGCTTACCAGCAATAACTCCTCAGCCTGCAAATGTTCTTTGTAAAAGGCTATAGCTTCTTTTGCTTTTCCGTCCATCGATAGAAAAACGGCTATCTCCAATGTCATGTAAAATTCCTCCTTTTCTTAACAACAGCTTTAGCATACAGTAGAAAGGTATCAATTCATGACACCTTTTAAAGGAGTATCATCATGTCTAAATCAGAACGATTGCAGAGCATGCTGCAGTACATAAATGAAAAGAAGCATTTTAACTTGAAGGATTTGATGCAGGAATATGGTATCTCCAGAAGTACCGCCATTCGTGATATCCAGGCACTTGAACTGCTCGGCATGCCGCTTTACGCAGAGCACGGCAGGAACGGTAAATATGTTGTATTGGATAACCGCATCTTGTCGCCAATCACATTTACATCAGAAGAGCTGTACGCCATTTATTTTGCGATGATGACGTTGGCAGGTTATAAGGAAACACCGTTCAAACAAGAAATCAGCAGCTTGGAAGACACTTTTCAAAGTGTCCTGCCAAGTGCCATCAAAGATAGAATCGAAAAAATGAAGCATGCAGTAAGTCTGGATACACCAAATCATCGAAATGAGGCAGCCTATCTCAAAGAAATCTTAAAAGGGATATTGGATGAAAAAGTGTATACCATTTCTTATCGAAAACAAAACAGCAGCAAAAAGATGACAGTTCAATTCATCACGCTTCAGTCGAGATTCAGCCAGTGGTATGCGAAAGTCTATAATATGGACAAGCAGATGATTCAAAATATCCGCTGCGATAAAGTCATGAATATGATAGAGAATGATGAGGTGCAGTCTCAGTCATGGGATTATTTATTTTCTCTTGTGACGACATATCATCAAAGACCAGATGCAATAGCGTTTACGGTAGAAGTAACCGAACGAGGTAAGGACCTTTATGAGAAAGAAAATTATCCGTCGATGATTTTAAACCCGACGGGAAATACTTTTACGATATGTGGTCATTATCACGCAGAAGAAGAGCTGTTTATTGCCGATTACTTTTTGCGATTCGGCACATCCATTTTGTCCGTTCAGCCGGCGGAACTAAGAAACAGCATCCAAAAAAGAATTTTATCGATACAGAATCATGTGAACGGTCTAATATAGTTCTTGCACCGTGTATTGCAAAAACTTCCATTTTTGTCTATTCTGTAAGTGGAGGTGATACCTGATGGCAACTGAGAGGAATGCTCATGCGTCAGAATTTGGAACAGCTCATGCAAAGCCTATTGGGAAAGGCGATACTTTGTGTGAGGGTACTGTTTACTAATCGCCAATGTATCCTTTTCTGTCCGGGCTTTGCACTTATCTGGCAATTTAAAAAAGATAAGGGAGCGAACAGGAAATGGATAAACGGAAAAACACAGAACAAGCATTCATCCGGAATGACCAATATAACGTCATTGCACGGCAGGTGTCTCATATCATCAATGCTCAAGCTACGGTGAACCACGCCGATACGATGGACGGAGTAAGATTACACGCTTATTCGAAAGTGGAGGCGATGCTGCCGGAGATGACCGAGGAGCAGAAGACGCTGCTGCATCGTCTGTTCGAATTGGAAGATGAGTTGGAGGCAGAAGCGTTTTTGGCAGAGCTGAAGCAGTATATCATTCCCTTTCGGAGAGTATCGAAGAAAACAGTGGAGAAGCTGTTTCCGAAAGCGAAAAAGCTGCAGATGCCTGACTTTGATGCGCTGGACTTTCAGAGGTTATCGTACATCGGCTGGTTCGACACCCGGGCCCATAAGCAGCACTTGATCGTTGCTTATCAAGGGAAGCTGAAAGGCATTTCGGGCGTTTTGGATAACAGCTGTATCCAAGGCATCTGTTCGATATGTAACTGCCTGGACGATGTCAGTCTGTTCGTCACACGAGTCAAGAGCGGGAAAGAGACTTATGTGAACAGAGGGAACTATATATGCAAAGACAGCCAAAGCTGTAATGAACAACTGACGGATATAGGGAAACTGGAGACTTTCCTGAATCACTTATATCAGTAATATGGAAAGAGCAGACGCGTGAGTCTGCTCTTTTTATCATTACATATTAAAAACCAGCCCATTCGGCTGGCTCTTCTCATTTCTTATTCATTTTCTTAATCATGAAGTGAAGCCTGATATAACGGATGGCTGAGTAAAAATCGAATGTGGCAAAAACAGCCAAGATGATGCTTAGCAGTGTCCATTCTCCGGTATTTCTTACATCCGTTATAGCCCAAGATATGAATAAAATTCCGAGAAACAAATAGAATATCCCTGCGGGCAATGGTGAGCGCATCATTAGTTATCCTCCAAAGATGATAGTTTGCATATTTTCTAGTTGCTGACGTGTTCGTTCCAGTTGTTCCAGTCGTTCCGGTGTGAGGTAGAACTGGGCGATGACAACGGTCAGGTTCATTAAACCATGTGCCATGATCGGGACGATAATTCGCTTTGTCTTAACATATAATGCTGCGAAGACAACGCCCATACTGAAGTAGGTCAACAGGTGGTCTATTTCGCCGTGCACTAATCCGAATAAAAGAGCGGAGACTAACACTGCCACGAAGAAGTTAGTTCGTTTGTAGATTTCTCCGAAAATGATCTTACGGAAAATGATTTCCTCCAAAATCGGTGCACAGACGACAACGATCAACACAAATACTGGTACTTGCCGAACAGCTTCCATGAGAACAGATGTATTTTCCGACCCAGGTGTAATGCCCAGAAGATAAGTTTCAATCGAGGCAGCAATTATCTGGCCTACGTAGGCTCCGAAAAAACCAATGATGATCCACAAAATTGTCATTCCTGCACCAGTGGCATTACGCATGGCTGGTGCGCGCATATCGCTGCGCAGCAGGAAGCATGTAATGATTACCGCAAGCAAGAAGGTGACCACACTCCACCAATTGATGATGAGGCTTAGATCCCATCCTTGGTCCCGTATCCAAGGTAAAAATGGATACAGCAGAAACGAGGACGCCTGCATCAAAATATATGTCAATATAACGTACCAATAGCGTGCTGGCAATATAACGACTCCTTCCGCCTTACTTATGTAGTTATCATCTTAGGTATTTTAACATAAGAACAGGGTAAGTATGTAGCGGTGCGCATTGTAATTGACTTGTTAAATAATCCAAAGCGTGGCAGGAGAAATGGGGAATTCGTCGAACAACTATCTGAGTGTCATGCTTGCAATCTTTTTTCGTTTTGATTATTATAATAACTGTGTTAGCACTCAACTAACACGAGTGCTAAAAAATCAAATTATCGATTATATAAGGAGGGTTTCTCACATGTTGAAGCCACTAGGCGATCGTGTCGTAATTGAACTTGTAGAACAGGAGGAGAAAACTGCATTTGGTATCGTGCTTCCTGAATCTGCGAAGGAAAAACCGCAAGAGGGTAAAGTTGTTGCCGTCGGTAGCGGTCGTGTAACCGATAATGGACAAAGAGTTACACCAGAAGTGGAAGAAGGCAATTTGATCATCTTCTCTAAATACTCTGGTACAGAATTGAAATACGAAGGCAAAGACTACTTAATTCTTCGCGAAAGCGACATCCTTGCAGTATTAGGATAATCCGAAGAACTGAAAACATATAACATAGAAGATATTATAGGAGGTTTTATTAATGGCTAAAGACATTAAGTTCTCTGAAGACGCTCGTCGTTCCATGCTTCGCGGTGTGGACACACTTGCAGATGCAGTTAAAGTAACACTCGGACCAAAAGGTCGTAACGTGGTATTGGATAAGAAATTCGGTTCTCCGCTAATCACAAATGATGGTGTGACAATCGCGAAAGAAATCGAGCTGGAAGATGCATTCGAAAACATGGGTGCGCAGCTTGTATCTGAAGTTGCTTCCAAAACAAACGAAATCGCTGGTGACGGTACGACTACTGCGACTGTCCTTGCACAGGCAATGATCCGCGAAGGTCTTAAAAACGTCGCTTCTGGTGCGAACCCAGTAGGCGTGCGCCGCGGTATCGAAAAAGCGGTTGAAGTAGCTGTCAAACAGCTTCAAGAAATCTCCAAACCAATCGAAGGCAAAGAGTCCATCGCACAAGTTGCGGCAATATCTGCAGCTGACGAAGAAGTTGGCCAATTGATCGCAGAAGCAATGGAGCGCGTAGGTAACGACGGCGTTATCACTATCGAAGAATCCCGCGGCTTCAACACAGAGCTTGAAGTTGTCGAAGGTATGCAATTCGATCGCGGCTATGCTTCTCCGTACATGGTTTCCGACCAAGATAAAATGGAAGCTGTCCTTGAAGATCCATACATCTTGATCACAGACAAGAAAATCGCTAGCATCCAGGAAGTACTTCCTGTACTTGAGCAAGTTGTACAGCAAGGCAAGCCTCTATTGATGATCGCTGAGGACGTAGAAGGCGAAGCACTTGCAACACTTGTTGTGAACAAACTACGCGGTACATTCAACGCTGTTGCTGTTAAAGCACCAGGCTTCGGTGACCGTCGTAAAGCAATGCTAGAAGACATCGCGACACTAACTGGTGGTGAAGTGATCACAGAAGACCTAGGTCTTGATCTGAAGAACACACAAATCACACAGCTTGGCCGCGCTGCTAAAGTTGTTGTTACAAAAGAAAACACAACAATTGTCGAAGGTAACGGCAACCCAGAAAACATTACTTCCCGCGTTGCACAAATCCGTGCACAAGTAGAAGAAACTACTTCTGAGTTCGACAAAGAAAAACTACAAGAGCGCCTAGCGAAACTTTCTGGCGGTGTTGCAGTAATCAAAGTCGGTGCAGCTACTGAAACAGAATTGAAAGAACGCAAACTACGCATCGAAGACGCCCTTAACTCTACGCGCGCGGCAGTAGAAGAAGGTATCGTAGCCGGTGGTGGTACAGCACTAGTCAACATCTACAACAACGTTGCAGGTCTTGAACTAACAGGCGACGAAGAAACAGGTGCGAAAATCGTCCTTCGTGCAATCGAAGAACCAGTTCGCCAAATCGCTCACAACGCAGGCCTTGAAGGATCCGTCATCATCGAGCGTCTGAAAAAAGAAGACGTCGGCATCGGCTTCAACGCAGCAACAGGCGAATGGGTAAACATGCTCGAAACAGGCATCGTCGACCCAACCAAAGTAACACGCTCCGCACTCCAAAACGCAGCATCCGTAGCAGCTATGTTCCTAACTACAGAAGCAGTAGTAGCTGACAAGCCAGAAGAAAACGCTGGCGGCGGCATGCCTGATATGGGCGGCATGGGTGGAATGGGCGGTATGATGTAATTCACATCATTTCTGAACTTGCTATAGTCGCAAACTATAAACTAAACAAAAACCACTTCTCGAAGAAAGTCGAGGAGTGGTTTTTTGTTGCTTAAATTTGTATTTCAAGATCTTTAGATGATAGGAATAAAGAATACGACGGTAAACGGTAAACTTTTGCAATTATCAAAATATTATGTTTTAGTGCTGAAGTACAGTCCACAACGTACAGTGACCTTATGCTATCTTTTACCTATAAGTTAGGGCGGAAGAAGGAGTTATAAATTAGTCTTAAATATTTTTATTAAGTAATTTCCAAATTGTATGATTTTGCACGATACTCTTGGATGTACTCTCTTTTTACTTATTAAAGAGTATTGTGATCAATGGGGCGGACTATTATGAGGTGCTTTAAAAATGCAGGAAAACAAATAAAGCTCTTTATTTGCGTGTATCTATTTAAGGGAGCTTTTTTGTTGTTATAGGAATATAGTATATATTATTAATATTACCTGCAAAAATATTCAATAATACTAGTTCATTATATCTAGATGATGTTAAAATAAAATAAACGATATTTACAGTATTTAGGAAATGAATATCTAACTTAAGAGAAAGGGTTTTAACAATGAACTATTGTACTACCTGTGGAGAAAAAGTGATTCGAGATGCACATTTTTGTATATACTGGGAAAAAGGCGTAAATCATTCTGAAATGAAGGTAGTAAACCTGCAAGTACTGCTAAAAACAAAGAGAATAAGATAATTAAATCAATTAGAAATAACCCTGTATTGAGTCTCTTAATATCAGTTGTTATTACAGCTGTAGTAGTGATGATATATGTGTCTGGAGTACCATTCGTATCCGGAAGTAGTAAATCTGCAGTTAAAGAAGTGGAGAAGCAAGTTACATATTGGCTTGAAGATGAATATGGAAAAGAATATGTTAAATCAATTTCTTTTAAGGATGTTAAAGCCGAAGAAACAGAATATGGAGAGAATTATTATCACGTCACTGGTGATGTAAAATACGAATCGACGTGGGCAAATCTTATACTGATGAAGAGAGCCGGTACTTTTCATATTACATTCAGTACCGTGATGGGGAATGGACAGTACAAGATCCGAGGGGAGATAATGCACCTAGAATGTATATTAATTACTAAGTTTTAGAAAAGAATTAAGACAATCAATCAATATGTCTTTAGATAAAAAAAGCGATCGACAGTGTTCGCTTTTTTCGTTTCTATATTTAGAAAGCGTAGTTTTCCTAATGGAAATACGTAGAATATATTCTAAATCAACCATGGTAGTCTCCCGTTTTAACATTAACGTTGACAATTCTATACTCTATTCCATCCATTTCGGCATAGACTTCATAAAAACCCTGATTATTGTAGACTTGAAGCTTCTCATACCTTATTGTGTCTATGGAATCTGCATAACCATTTTCGATTATTTCACTTTCAAACTGTTGCTTTACTCCAGGAGCCCATTCATAAGGATCATCTTCTAAGCTAGCAGCTTGTATTTCTTTTTCCTCGCGTGGATGCTATCAACTCTGTCAGTGGCATTGTCCTTAAAAGTGTTAACGGTCTTTTTTTGCTCCTCTGTAATATATGGATCTTCTAATATTTCCTCTGCTCTTACCAAATATGTTTCATCTGGCATGGAATTCTTATCAGAAGGATCATACAGTTTTTCAAGTTCAGCTATCTTATTATCAATTTCTTCAACAGCAGCAATATCTTCCTCTAGAGTCTCCTCATATTCTTTAGTTATTTCTTCGATAATTGAATAATTCACATCGGATTTAATATATTCCAGTGTCTTTGTTGCTTTTTTTATATCTCTATCATCTACCAATGTAATGAATTCATTGTAATGTCCAACCAACTTAAGCCAATTGGCTGCTTCTTTATTATTTAGATCTTCTGCAGCAGCTAGTTTAAAGTTACTAGTTGCTTTACTTACATCTCCATCTGCTAAAGCTAATTTTCCCTGATTAATGGCATCTTCCACAATAGTCGATGTTTCCTTGGCATCTGCATTTGTTTCTTTTTTGTCAGTAGAATTACAACCTATCGTTAATAGAGAAATTAAGAATATACATGTGAAAACGACTATCCTTTGTTTCATAGAAACTATCTCCTTTAGTTATTTATTCAGAATAGCGCGAAACTAGGTTAAATTCTATTTTACTAAATATGATATTTAATAGTAACTTTTTTCTTTATATTTTACAATTTTTGTGAAGAATTGGACTGTTCATATAAAGTGAATACATCTTGTGTGAATTCTAAATGAGCTAAATTAGAAGTACTAAAATTATCTTCCCCAAGTGTAGATCTATTTTACTATTCTCTTTATAATATATGTAAGAACTTTGTAATTTTTTGAATGATACTGTTAATTGGATAATCGTGGGGTATATTGAGCGAAGAGCGAACATCTAATAAATTCATTATCTAACAATACATACTAGAGGTGTTTATATATGCAGCCTGTTAATGCGAGCAAATGGAAGTTTTCACAAATACCAAATATCGAAGAATCTAACTTCAATAAAATATTAGAGCGTTTTTATGGTTTGGGCATCAAAGGTTTGACCAAAGAAAACATCCAAAACTCTTTGGATGGGCGATTACCTGAAAGCACTGAACCGGTTATTGTGAAAATAAATACTGGATTAATTAATAAAAAAGATATACCTGGAATTGATAGTGTCATTGATAGGGTGAAGAGTTTGGAAGGAAGAAATAGTTACACCAAGGAAACAATTAGCCATATGCTCAAGGAAGTGAATCAGGAAGACGTGCGCTATATCTCCTTTGAGGATATAAATACGAAGGGTCTCACCGGAGCAAAAAATGGACAAAGTCATTCCAAGAAAGATACTTGGGGTATTTATGCTTATAACAAAGGGGTTCATTTTGAAGAAAGTGATAAGTCGGTCGAGACATCGCGTGGGGGATCGCATGGTGTAGGGAAGATTGCATCCAATGCGGCATCTGATCTTCACCTAATGTATTTTGCCAACTGTGATGCAGAAGGAAATCAGCATTTAGGTGGCACAGTTCAATTGATTGAGCATATGTTTAAAGATCAATGTTATCGCTCTACTGGATATTTTGCTGATATAAAAGAAGAAAATAATACATCAAAGTTTTATCCTTATGAAAATAACTTCCATTCCGTTTTTGAAAAGGAAACGAGAGGGTTGAAAATTATTATTCCTTATTTGCGTTCGGAATTCGGTAAGGAAGAAGAAATTATCAAGACTGTCTGCGATAGCTTTTTTATCTCTGTTTTAGATGGAAGGTTAGAAGTGCACGTAAACGAACACGTGCTGAATCAGGAAACGATTGCAACCTATTTAAACAGCAGCCAGTATTACGAGCAAGAAGTTACAGAAATGAAGAAAGTTTTTACACCACTATATGCAAAAACGTATGTAAACAGAGAACCACAGACAATTAAAGTTTCCAATGGGGCACAGGATTTTCAATTTAAGCTTTATTTTCATTATGACGAAGCCATTCCAAAAGGCCGTGTAGCTATTGTTCGGACGATTGGAATGAAAATTGAGGATTTCACGGTTAAAGCCAATGCGACAAAGCCTTTTAATGCGGTATTAATTGGTGGTCTCGATGAAGATGGTTATTTGAAATCGCTTGAAAACGAATCACATACAAAGATTTCCGCAGAAGACATAAAAGATCCTGTCCTTAAAAAGCAAGCTACTCGATTCATCAATAATCTTTCTAAAAAGATCGCGTCGATTATCGATGAGGAAATGAAGAGAAACAATCCTACTGATGGTGTAATGGATACAAAGGATCTTATATATGTGATTGAATCAGAATTCAAGCAAGATCTGTCCAATGCATACGGTGCGGTAAACATAAATAAAGGCAATAAAGTAGTAAAAACAGTGGATCCAGGTTTAAATGCTGAGAAAAAGAAAAATGGCGATAAGAAAGGCAGCGTCAAACCCAAGAATTCAGGTGTGAAGCGTACTCGAAATAAAACAGCGGGCAACGCAGATGAAATGCAGGAATTAGGCACAGAAGTATTTAGTATAAGTCCTAATTTGGTGGACCGTTTAATTCTGAACAACAATGAATATATTCAATTCAATTTTAAAGATATAAGCGAATTATCCAAGACAAAATCTTGTAAACTCTCCTTTAACATAATCGATGGAATGGGAGAAGAATACAAAGATGAGTTTAAATTAAAAGAGAATTATGTCTCTGTCACAGATAATAACACTGGTTCAAGCTGTGTGATTGAAAACGAGTCCATTCAGAACGTATCCATTAAGGATGGCATTGTCAGATTAAAACTCGATTTAAAACCAAATTATAATCGTGCTCTTAAATTTATTTACTACGTAGAGGTGTAACATGATCTATAAAAAAGATGCAAATTTTCCTTATCCAATTCTAACGAATACATCTACAAGCTATGAGGATAGCTCTTTCATATTAGATGTATCCCTTGAGGAAAATACGAATGATTATCGTTTTCTCATAAACTATGACATTAGTTCACCATTCATAAAACACTTGATTGAGTCAGGAGAAGCGGAACTTATTCTCATTATCCAGTCGAAGGACAATAAGTTTTTTAAACTGAAGCCAAATCAAAATGCTATTGAAGTGCCAAAGAATAGAGTTTCTTTAAATAGGCGAACATCCATACAACTCCATATTCAGTCATCAAAAGAGATTCACTTTGGCGACAACAATAGCTTATCTTCTTTTTATGATGCTTTTAAATACGACATCAATGTGCCGGAAAATGCCCTGTTAGGATTCTCTAACATTGTTGTGTTTGAGGGAAATATCCAGAATCCGCTGACGTTATTTGAAAAAAGATTAGATGAAAATCTTTCTTCTGATATTAAAATTGAGCTGGGTTCTGAAACCATCATAATCTGTTATAGAAAAGATGAATTCCAATTTAATGGAGTCAGGTCTAGCCAAGCGCTGAATAATCCATATATTTATGCTGGTTTGCGTACTGCTTTGCAGCGGTTTATAAGCGAGCATAGCGATAATGGTGAAGATGTTGATTTAACTCAAATACAACAACCTGAGAATTTATTGGATTTTAAGTTATATCAATTAATGACTAAAAAAATGGTGGATGAACTTTCTGTTGATAATATCGATGAGGTCATTTCTAAAATATCCAATAAAATCATTGAAAAATATACAGGAGCAATCAAGGAGCTTATAAACAATGGAAATTAATCTGTTAAAAGTGGGCTATAAAGGTAACGATCAATTTTATCAAGATTTCTTAGATGATAAGATTAACAGTAACGAGGATTACTTTTCTAATGAAATCGTAACTATCCCTGACGCTCCGGATTTTCCGATTTATATGGGACGAGGCAATGAAGAAGAGAAGAAACAAGCTTTCCAAAAAGCATTTGAGATAATTGCTGCTCATTACATTAACACGGATCGAGAGCTTCATCTTGATGAACGGTTTTGGCACTCTTTGTTAGTGACGAAGAAGCGTGAATTTATCCTTGATAACTATCCAGTCGTAACTACTGGTAGGAGACAGTTTGAAAATATCGTCATTAAGAAGTTTGATTGGGAGAATTATATCTATAAGTGTGTTCTAGCTGCTGAATATATAGAAGATATAGGCACAAGTGACGAAGAGAAAAAACATTATTATAAATTGGTATTAGATAACTTGGATATATTTAATTATATTATTAAGTATGCTATCTTCCGAAATGGTGAATTTCTGTTGAAAATATTAACGATCATCGATGAATTGCAGATTTCAAGTATTATGAAGGCTAATATTAAAGATCGACCAGATTTAGGTAAGGATGAAAGGTATGGCAGACGAGTCATTTTTGAACTGAATAAAAAATATCCAGTTGTTTTGTCCCCTTTATTAGATATTGAGAAGTTAAAAGATGAAGTTATTTCCGCATTAAGTATGTATTATGACGTATCAGCTATAAAAGATCATACAATTCCAGAACTTGAAGTTGGAATTAAATAAGCAGTACTTCTAGTTTACGAGGAAAAATCTATTAAAATGAGTGTATACTCGACTTATATGTTGTATCCGTTCCATGACTCAGAACTTTACTTATCTAAATATCTTTTATGTGGGAGTAAAGCGAAGACCAGAGACACCTGTGTTTAGCACAGGTGTCTTTATTTTACTTAGTGATTGTTATCTTCATTTTCGAGCTGTTTGTAGAATCATCATTATCTTGTGGGAGGCCAGCTCTGATATATCAGAAATCCTTTACAATTGCCTCTAAATTCAGCTTGTAAATCCAATTTAGATTTTGTTCTGTCGAATAATATTTATATATTTCAAGAGAATATCTTCATGAAAGTTATAGTTACTGAAATTCTGTTTTGTGAATCCAGTCTTTTAAATATTAGAGATAAAGGTATTTTATTTGATTGCAATATACACTATTGGCGGTATCCTGTAAGTCCATAATCAAAAGCGCCAGACCAAAAGGTTTGACGCTTTTTTTGGTGCAGTAAAAATGTAATAGGCTTTACAGAGATGCTGGTAGATTACAAAAAATATTGATTCAATAGGTCTTAAGTCCAACTGTATTTTCCGAATAAATAGGAAAAATGATTCGTTGAATGCTATAATATGTAAGAATAAAGCTGTAGGGGGGCAGGAGGACATGTTAGAAGTCCGTAAAGGTAAATCATCCAAATCGTATGAAAACGAATTCTTTAGAAAAGTATCGGTTGAGTTGTCGCAAGTTTTTGAACAAAGACATTGGGATGGTATATTGCTTGGTATGCCCGAATGTATTACGAAAGAAGATTTGCAGATTGATTGTTTGTTGGTTACTAAAAATCAAATTATTATCATTGATTTCAAAGATTATCGTGGAACGCTGGAGCTTCCTACAGAAGAAGAATTTGGATATGGCAGATGGATGTTAAATGGTGATATAACGGTTAAAGGAGGAAGTGCTCCTAATCCTTTTAGTCAACTAGGTAAGCAGCGTGGGAAGCTGATTAGTGAACTTAAATATCGTTTAAATGATCTGGAACGAAAGTCTATATCAACTGTCGTCTGTTTTCACGATAAAGTAGAGATTATAGGTGAGATACCTAGAAATTATCAAGTTAGTTTTTCAATCGTTGATTCAAGCAATTATCTGAACAAAATTGTTGATATTATGGATGTTATCGAAGATAAGAACATAGATTATTTGTCGGAAAAGAGTAGACAAACTTTTACAGAAACATTGTTTGTTACGGATGAATATCAATTCGATGTTCAATTTGAACCAGAATTACATAGTCCGCGTATGCCAGAGCGAACGAAAGATATCGATAGTTTACAGCAAATCAGGGATTTTCTAGCGTCTGACAATAAAATCATGACCTTAACAGGTAATACGAGAAGTGGTAAAACTGCGTTGATTCCTGACATTCGAGAAATGGCTTTTGATTTAGGATTTACCGATGTTCCGGTATTTGCTTACTCTAATCGATTAAGAAAGAAGATGCTCAGGAGCAATCCAGAAATAGAAGAAGTGGAATCCCTGTTTAAATCGGTATTTGATTTCAATGGGGAAACAATAGATGAATTTTACAAAAAGAACATACCTGTAAAAGGGCATGATGAAATCCATGATCAAGATACAGCTTTGTATATAATCGATGATAGTCAACTGATTACGAATTCTGGTTTTGATTCGGAAATGCTGCAATTTGGTTCCGGGTACTTATTGGATGATGTGCTGAATTATATCGATTTGGAGTCCTTTCCCGAAAGGAAAATTATTTTCATTGGAGATAAAAACAAACTGAATTATGGGTCGAAAATCGAAAATGCACTTAATCCAGACTACTTGAAAGCACTTCTTACTAGTAAAAATATCGTTTCAGATATAAGTAGTGCAGAGTTGCCGGAAAATGAAGGAGAATCGGAAATCCTTCAAGTATGCAATAAGATTGCTAGGAATATACGAGCGGAACGTTATAATGCGTTATCTATATATTCTGGCGAAGAGATCACAGTCTGCGAAAAGCAAGACCAAACAAATGCATTGAAAGAAGCTTATCTGAATCCAAACAGCAGTAAAATTCTCGTCTTTTCCAATAAGCAGGCTAATCAAGTGAATACTTGGATCAAGAAACAATTAATCCGAAATGGCGAAGAAATAGGCGCAAAGGATTATGTCGTCTTTAATGCGACAATTCAAGCTTATGCCCCAACAACTGTAGAAAGTAATATTTCCCCATTCGTTAATACGGAGCAAGCTTTCTCCACTGCTGAATCCAAAAGGGTAGATAATGGTCAATTTGGCGAGGTTGTGCACGTTGATAGGAATAATATAATCGAGAAAGTTGTCGAAATAAACGGCGAGAAAGTCATATTGCGATTTATTCCTTGTCAAATAAAGCTTCAGGACGAAACAATCATAGAAACGCTGATATTCGACAACTATTTGAAATCGACCAAGAATGAGTTGGATAAAAATGAAATTCTAGCTTATCAAATTGTCTTATCGAGTTATGAAAATGAAATGTTCAAGAAAGAACCTTTTAAAGGAAGTCCGGAATATAAACAAATGTTACAACATGGGGAAGCATACACGATTGTGCAGAAAAATGGGGAAGAACTTTATCGGGATTCCAAAGACAAACGGAAGTTGACGCGTTTTGAAAAAACATACAGAGAAAGAGTGCTGAAAAATTTAACAGTGCCAACAAGTGAATATTTTAAGCTGTTACATGCGGCAAAAGTGAAGTTTGGCTGGGCGATGACAGTGAATAAAGCAATGGCATATTCGTTTGAAAAGGTGTTTTTTAATACCAATCAAGATGAAAACCGAGGCAGAACGAATAAGGAATATTTTAAATGGATCTATACTGGAATCTCTAGTGGAGTAAACAATGTACAGCTGATAAATTGGAAACCAATTTCACCTTTCTTGAGAACGGAATTTAGCGAATCATCATCCGTAAGATCTTCAAATAAAAAGAATATCATTTTAACTCTTTCCAATGGAGAGCAAACGCCGACCGTACAGCTTCACAACTACTTGGAAACCAAGTTATCAGGTGTCGTGTCCATCATGGATATTGCTGCAAGAAGTTATTTAGAGATTGTCACGTTGGAAATGAATGATCAGAAAATGGAATTGTTCTTCGACTATAACGGAAGAGGAGAAATGAAGATACCAAGATTAAAGTCAGGGAATGAGAAGGATTTTAACTTGATCGTTTCTTTATTGAATCAGACCAAGGAAGATGTCTCAAGTGAAGTAGGTGAAATGAAGTCCTATGTACAAGAACTTGGTGCTATCTTAGAAAATCATGCTATTCATATGAAAGTTTTGGACTACCATGAATGGAATTTGATATTAAATCTTTCTACCCAAACAAATAACACAGAAGTCCAACTATGGTATAACGGCGATGGTATGATCTCAAAATTCAGTTACATCAAGGGATGCAAGGAACTTTTCTCGCAAAGTGTTGAATTAATAAAAGAAGTATATGTTCTTGACTAAAAGAGGGGGAAAAGAATGTACACACAAAAAAACTATAAGAAAGATCTAGTTTGGATTTCTACCACATACTTTGTGAAATATAAATTGCTGCAAGACTTCGTCAATAACCGTATTGATCATGATGCTTTTGTGGAGGAATTGGAAATAGAATATTTGAAAGAAGACGCTGAAATAACGGAGATAATAGGTGAATTAAGAAAACTGTCTGAGAAAATCAAGCAAAACGGCGGTAAACTGGACCTGGATCCCGTTGATGAAGCAAAGAAACAGAAGAAAAACGGCAAACAACAAGAGGCCTTTGATACAATCCTCCCTTATCTTCAGGAACATAGGGATGATGAGGAAGCGGTCATTACTTTTGGATGGATAATGTATGATTTTTTGAAGATGTCTGAAGGAAGCATGGACAATTATGTTGAAAATTTAAAGATTCTTAATGACAATGCGGCTATACCTTTTGATTACACTATCGATTTTAAGAAAAAATTAGTAACCACCATCTTGTGGTCTATACGTCGTGTTGTGCTGCGGGGAGAGCAGTTTGCTAATAAAGTGTTTCCTCAGTTGTTAAGGCTTATTGGTAATGAGTCAAAGTTCATTGAGAATAGAAGGTTTAATAAAGATAATGAGGCTTCTATATCACGCTTACTTATCAAGGAAATCAGAAACAAATTAAGCGATAAAAATTACCTTATGTTTATGGACGCCATTGGATTCAATTGGTTTGATAAAATTGATTTCCAAAACACGGATTTCACTAATGCTAATGGCGAGCAAGTAGTTGTTAGGCCACTGGCAGAAGTTGTACTGAACTACCATGCAAAGAAACTATTATCAATGGATGTATCGATGGCATCAGAACAAAGGATAAATTCATTTATCGAAGTACTGAATACTCAAATAAAAGATAATCCTTCTTTTGAATGGCTCCCGTATTATAATGCAAAGTTATTGATAAAAGTAAATAGAAAAGAAGAAGCGCTTAACGCGGTTACTTTGTTTGCAAGAACCAAAAGCAAAGAATTTTGGATTTGGGATTTAATCAGTGACATTGTGAATGAAGATGAGACATTCAATTGCTTATGTGCGGGCTTGGTATGTAAGGCAAAACCAGAAATGATTGTTGGATTGCAGGAAAGAATCATCCCGCTTCTTGTGAAGAAGGGAATGTTTTCTAATGCAAAATTCGAATTAGATTTATTAATTTCTACCCGGATGAAAAAATGGGGGAAAATATCTCGAGGACTGGAAGAATGGAAAAACGAAAGTTGGTATGTTAAAGCACAATCAGCTGAAAGTAGAGTTGCTCTAGAAGTGTATGCCGACCAAGCTGAGGAAATTCTATTTCGAACGCTGCCGTTCACCGATATTTTTGTTACATACATTAACGAAGAAAAAGGTGTAATTCATTTTGCATACATGGAAAATAAGTATCTTTCAACGATTAAAGATGGATATTTTTTCATCGATAGCTTGAAAGAAATCCGCAATTGGAAAATCGATGAATCGTTGAAAGTTAGAATGATTAAAAATGCTAAAAGAACGAATTTATATAGGATTTATAAAATTGAACCAGGAGATGAAACTTTTGCATCTAATTTCATCCAAATTGGAAGCGGCTACGTGAACAAACAAATCGGGAACTCATTTGCATTTGTCAATGATGTTTTTATTTCTCCTAAGTTGGTGGAAGAAAACAAAATTGAGGATTATGACAACATCGAATACATCAAAAGGAGAAGATTCAACAGGAAGAAAAATAAATGGGGCTGGACTGTGGAAAAGATAACTTCTATCGAGAGAGAAGAACAAGCAGAAGATAATGATGAAGAATAATGTTATGAAACCTCCTCTGTAAAAAAACAGAGGAAGTTTTTGTACACATTTTAATTTTTTGTAAATTAATTGACTTAGTACTAAGTAATGATGTATAGTGAAGTTGTATTTAGTACCAAGTCAAACACAGGAGGTATACCATGAAAAAAGTAATCAATGGGGCAGTATACAACACTGACACTGCAAAAAAGATATGTGAGCAATTTACGGAAGATCCTGATCATACAAAAGGAGCAATTGTAAAAAAGGTAAAACAGTTGTACAAGACAAAGAGTGGTAAGTACTTCTTTTATATAAAAGATAATTATATCGGTTATGTGGATGCCAATAATGATGACATAGATCCTAAGTTTGAAGAGGCGGAGTTAGAAGAAAAAAAGATACTTCTGGCTACTTATGAAGCAGCGTTTCAATTTGCTAGTGAATTTTATTCGGATACAAATTCAAATGAGATAATAGACAAATATTTTCCGGATCTTACGACTGACAGCAAGGATGAAAAAAAATCCGAAAAAAATGCATAGAAAAAGCCAGCTGGTATCTAAAGATGATGTTAACAGATAAAGATAACGAGGCTACGAATAGTAGTATTATTGAAAGGTTTGTTGAAAAATATCAATAACTTTATTGGGAATTATGACAAGGAATCCTTACAACGAATTGGCTGATTGACTATAATGGGACCTATTTAATATTAGATTTGTCTAATAAACTAAAAAAAGGGGACTTTTATGCAAATTCTTAAACATTACTTAAACGCACTTAAAAATTTAAACAAAAAGTATTATTTTACTCCTTTTCTTCTCATCGCATATGCTTCTATCATTCTCCAATTGTGGGATGGCGGCAGAAGGTTTATGTTATACAGTGATAAAGAAGCAGTTGATTATGTAATATTTATTTTGACGACTTTTAAAGCATATTTCTTAATGATTATTGCAATAATCTGTTATCCACATGCTAATTTCTTTATCCAATCTTCTTGGTTTTATAGAAAAATTTTTGGCACTACTTGGGGAGTTGTGAAAAATGGATTCTCCAATTATGCAAACATCGGTAAAGAGGTGCCTAACGATTACCACCTTCGCAGTTCAAGTGGAGCAACATATACTGTAAGTGCTGGCTATAAACCAAAAAGGGAAAGAATAAGTGATATGCAGATTACATACCTTCTATATCTATTTTTCAAATTCTTCATAAAAGATCTTGTAATTAGGGTGTTTACACATTTTGGTATTCTTGTGATAAGTCCATTCTTATTCCTGATCGCTGTTCCTACTCTTAAGAAAAAGGGACTTTTAAAGAGTATAGAAAAATAATATAAATTAAAAATACTAACATTGAAAGAAGGATTATATGATATATACAGTTGATAGGTGCAGAACTGCTAAGCTGAGACTACCATGAACAATGGGATATATTGGATGAAATTTGATGCTTATTACTAAATCAATAGTTTGTGGGTGTGAAAATGAAAAAAGTCATTCAAGGTGCTGTTTATAATACAGAAAAGGCAAAGATGCTTTGTGAAAGAACGTATGACGGACCCTCTCATGAGATAGGTGCACACGTAAAACAATTACAGCAATTATATAAAACGAAAAGTAATAAATTTTTCTTTTATATAAAAAATGAATTTGTTGCTCATGTTGCAGTGAATAATGACGATATTAATCCGGAGAATGAGGATCAAGAAGTGATAGAAGAAAAAATAACACCTGTTTCTTATGAGAAAGCTTTGCAATTTGCAAGTGAAATCTCTACAGCTTACAAGTCAGAAAAGAAAAGGCTATCCAAGTACTTTCCGGAATTGGCTGTAGAAGAGTCGAGTGATAACAGAAAGATACAAAAAAAGCTGTATATCTCAGAAAAAGCAAATTGGTATTTGGAATTAATGTTACAAGAAGGAAATGAAACAAACAGTAGTCTCGTAGAAAGGTTAATTATAGAGCAGTATCAAAGATTATTTAAAAAAGGAATTATGGATAGAGATCCATTTCATGAAATGGAAAAATAAATAGGCAGCTGTGGCCCGTAAAAAGCGCAAGGGGAGGCAGCTTTGCCAATAGGCTAAGCTTATCTTTACACTATAGAAGGAATAGGAGAGGACTTTAATATGAGTAAAAAGAAAGATTACGGAATGACAGAAGAAGAATTAAGAAAAGAAGAGGAGGAACGTATTCAAGATTCAAATGATGATTATTGGCTCATTCCCATCAATGAAGAAAAAACCTTATCGGAACTAGAGGATGACTTTTATTTTAAGCAAGTCAAAGCAGAAGAAGCATATTGGGAAAATAGACATTTGGAGCAGTTGAAGATGGAAGACAGCATGTCAGAGGATATGGAAGAAAATCTAGATGAAGACGATCTGGAATTTAAGGAAGAAGAATTAGATATTAGTGGCATAGAATTGGAAGATTCAAGTAGAAGTGATGGCTCAATAAAAAGAGATAATACATACGTAACTGTTGATGAGGACGAACCGCTTGAGATTTGAATAAAAAAGAATGAACAATTAAGGAGAGATGTAATGAAAAATTTACCAAAATCAATTATAGGTGTTCTTATGTTAAGTGTATTACTAGCAGCTTGTGGTTCTATTGAAAGTAACGTAGAAGGCAGCTGGAAAGTAGTGATGGATGATGAAGAGACCAATTCATACATGGAAATCGGTGAAGAAAGAATCGTAACCAGAAAAGAATCAAACGAAAATCCAATATCTGCTGAATACATACTTACCGAAACAGAAGATGATAAATTCATCATAGAATTTGTCAATCCGGAAAGTGGCAAGAACGAGTTTTTAATGGAAGGTTATCTTGAAAATAAAGACTTAATAAAAGTCATTTCCACCCCAAACGGTGAAACAGATAATAGTAAGTTAGTCAGAGTAGACAGTATAACAGAAGAATTAGAAGAAAAAGAGAAGGAAGAAGCGGTGAGAGAAGAAGAAAGAATAGAAAGAGAGAAAGCAGATGAGGAAGCAAGACAAGTAGCAAAAGCAGAAGAGGAAGAAGAAGCAAAACAAGTAGCAAAAGCAGAAGAAGAGATAGCAAAACAGGTAGCCAAAGGAGAAAAAGAGGAAAAGGAACCAATACAGGCTGCCGGCAATAGTGGTTTGAAAGAGAAGTATCTAAGCGAAGCAAATGGTCTGGATGATAAGATCATGAAAGAGTTGAAAGATGTACATCCTCATGCGCAAGATATGCAGCCTGGTTTCTATGGTCAATACAATGGGGAATGGGATTCGTTGTTAAATGAAGTTTGGAATGAATTAAAAGATACGATGCCAGATAACGAATTTGAATCATTAAAGGCAGATCAAAATCAGTGGATTGAAAAGAAAGAGCAAACTTTTAGTGAAATGCCAGATGAAGCAGCTTCAGCAAGAGCAGAAGGATGGGACTATCTCGCATTTGAAACAAAAGATAGAACGTATTATTTGATTGAGAATTATCTGGATTGATGGAAACCAAAAAAGAAAATCAAGGGGAGAAACTAATGAAAAATGAAGTGGAACAATTTATCGCAGAAGGCGTGAAATTAAAAAGGGCTGGAAATTTGATTGGAGCGTTAAATTGTTATTTGCAAGCAGTTGACTTGGATCCCACCAATAGTAATGTATTTATAACTGTCGGGAAGACCGCTCATTTATTGAAAGAGCAAGATTTGGCTGTGAAAAGTTATCTGGCGGCAGTGCATCTCATGCTAGCACCTATTGAAAAGGTCATCGACAATCCTGAACAATCACCAGACTTTTTACGTATGGCATATGGAGAATTCTCAGAGGAACAATTGAAGCAATTACCACGAAAATCAGCTTTTGCTATTTTTATGGATGATAATACACCAAGGCATGTTGCGCATGCAATGATTGATCTTTCGCCAGAATACTTTGAAAATAGATCTGACCTTATGCCAATTACTGAAATATACAGAGCCAGTATTTTAGGCGACGGCTCTTATGGTGACGTATTAAACCAATACGGTTACACTTCCGATGATCACATGACAATAGAAAAGGAGATCTACCTGCCAGCTGGGCAAAAGTTTCTGATGACTAATCTCAAATGGGATCGGATAGACAGTCCAAACGTGGTTGATATGTACTTTTAAAAGGTGACTTTTCAAAATATATAGAAAGTGGGATGAATATGACATCAGAAATAGCCATCCTTAATACAGGAGCTGTTGCACTGGCAGCTGATAGTGCGGTGACAATCAGTGGTGTGCAAAAAGTATACCATTCAGCTCGTAAACTATTCAAACTGTCAGATGCACATGCTGTTGGCATTATGATTTATGGAAACGCATCATTTTTGGATGTACCTTGGGAATCAATTATTGAAGTCTACCGTAAACATATAGGCGATAACTGTTTTGACACATTAGAGGCGTATACGAAGAGCTTCTTCGACTTCCTGCATGAAAATGATTATCCAGATCTCATGTCCAAAAGCAGTGAAAAGAACTTCCTTACAAATGGATTGGAATCCGAAGTTATTAACTTACATAAGGCTTTGGTGGATATAAAAAACAACTTGTTCAGCGAGTATGGGGAATTACATCTCCAACAAGAGATACAAGATATGTATATGTATCAAGTTGGGGAATTCCTGCAAAACAGCGTAAGTGATTATATAAAAAAGAGCCATATAGGTGCGATAAACGAAGATGATTTCAACATGCTGGCCGAAAAATATGGACCAGATATTGAAAGAATGATTGAGAAACATTTTGAACCATATAATTTTACTGCTGAGTGGGTCGGTCACATCAAGTTAATTGTTATTAACGTCCTGTTAAAGGAGTTCTCCAGCAAGTTTTCCGGCATTGTTTTTACAGGATTCGGAGAAAAAGAAATTTATCCTTCCTTTTTCTTATTTTTGGTTGATGGCTGCATCAATCAAAAAGTGAAGTTTTGGAATACACCCCAATCAAAATCAATAAATCATGCTAGAAAGGCTTCCATCATACCACTCGCACAACGAGATATGGTGAACAGTTTCTTTGAAGGAATCCACCCTGGAATGGAAAATCTATTAAAAAATAACTTGAATAAAAATGCTCAATTACTACAGCATTCTTTTAATAAAATCATAGATACACAATTAGCTGGGAAGGTAGACAAGGAATCGGTTAAAGAGGAAATCAAAGCAGAAATCCTTCATTTGTATGATGACCATGTTAAAACCATGATTAATTTTAAACAAGAACAATTCATTGATCCAATGATGACGATTGTGGAGAATTTGCCAAAAGAGGAATTAGCCGAAATGGCGGAGACCTTAATTCATCTAACGTCTTTTAAAAATAGGTTATCAACGGATGTAGAATCGGTCGGTGGTCCAGTTGACAGTGCAGTTATCACGAAAGCGGATGGGTTTGTCTGGGTTAGAAATAAGACTGAATAATTTTTCGCAAAAAATATAGATGGAAAATAAGCTGGTAGGGTTGAGAGAGGATAAAAGACCAGACATAAACTTAAAGTAAGGTGATGGGTGGGAGGCATTTATATCTTTACAGCCAATATTTTGGATCAAGTTTGGAGGAGGTAACAAATGAATCGTAAATATAAGTCAGGAACGTGGAAAAAAACAATTAAAGATAAGATACTGCATTTCATAGGATTCACTATTGTTTTCAGTGTGATTTTTAAGGATATTGCAGATAAAGAGTTAACTAAATTGTTAAATGCTAATAATCAAACCATATTTACATACAATTACACAGTCGGTCCTGAAGGTTTCCTACTTGTGATTCCCGCTGCATTACTGAGTATATTACTTGTAATAGTACTAGTTAGTTTCAGGGATAGATTTTTCCCGGGTGTAACTACTCGTAAGGTTATGGTACTTACTCTAAAATTGATCAAATTGCTGGGAAAAGGGGTAAAACTTCTAGCACTTGGTATAGCTTATTTAATATTTATGGTCGTAAATTTGTTTTCTGGTGGCGGAGGCAGTTCTTCTTCAGGCGGAGGCGGTTCTTACTACGGCGGAGGCAGTTCTTACTACAGCGGAGGCAGTTCTTCTTCAGGCGGAGGTGGTTCTTACTCCGGCGGAGGTTCGAACCATTCGGATGATAATCGAGCATTAAAAAATGAAGCAGAATGGCAAGCAAGACAAAAGCAAAAAGAGGCTGATTATGCATTGAAACATGCAAAAATTCAAGCTGCATATAATGCCAGAACGCATCATCTTACTAACAGGGTGAATAGAGCAGCCTCCAAGCAGCGTGAAGCTAATGAAGCTGCGAAGAGAGCACGAAACTTATAATCAGAAATAGTGTCTCATTTGGGGTATAGATCACTTTTAGAATCTATGCTCCTTTTTAATGTATTATTTCACTTCTAAACCTTCCCCGTTAGACAACTTTACAAAAAAAACACCAAAATTCAACAATCTCCCTACATTCATTTAACATGCTTCTCATAAAGTTGAACTTGTGAATATTTTACACAGCAGAAGAGGAGATAAAGAATATGACTTCCATCAAAAAACTAACCGTACTACTACTACTTGCTGTACTGACTGTGAATTCTACTGAGCTTCCTGTTTTGGCAGCTAGTCAGCAGGAATTTACAAAGCCTTCAAAACCACAAGGAACTTCTGGAGAGTTAAATACAAATCCACCTGAGGTTGTGCAGCCTTTCCCAGCAGTGGATAATGGCGGGAATGCAGATGATTCAATACTAAAGAATACAGCTGGGACAAATCCTTTTATTGGTATTTTAGATGGTTTTGATCAGGTTTGGTCGATGAATCAACCGGATTGGAGAGACGGGACAGCGTTGACTGTACCGGGTGTAAACGGTGAGGTTGCTAAATATGGCGACGGGCCTACCGTTTATTTTGATGGGTATAAAAATGATCCGACAAAGGTAGTAGCAGACAAGCAAACATACGCTAATGCAGAAATCAGAGATCCTGCTACTTGGGAAGCTAATATCAGGTATGTGGAAGACGTTACGAATAACCGAACAGACGAAGAAGCTTTAGCAGCCTACTATGATGACCAAAGAGATAAGATATACAGTGTAATGGATGGTTATGGACCTTTGGCCAATACATATGCAGATATTGTTAATCCGACTACAAGTGTTATCAGATCAAAAGCGGACATGAATGTATTGTTGGAGGAAGAAACTGCCGAGGACCAGTCGCAAGGTATGGGACAATGGGAAGGTTCGAAACTAACAGATGCGATGGATTTAGTACATCTGGTTAGATTTAGAAATCCTTCTTCCTCCAATCCTTCTAAGTACTTTTTCTCATCTCCCAGACCTTGGAGAATGAATTCCAATGGAGAAGTGAAAGAAGTGGTGGATGAGAATGGGTTACCTGTGTGGACCACGATCGGCAGTGGTGAAGCTGCAGAAGAAGCGCTACCTTCTGGCGGCAAAAAGGCAACGGGAGAAAGACATTACCAGCAATATGAATCAAATGTGAAAGTGATTCCTGCATTGGAATATGTAAAAAGAAAAGCGGAAGACGGAAGAGGTAAGGATGGTGCTTTTCCAAGCGGGCATACCAGTGCAGCTTATTTATCATCATTCGGTTATGCATACGCAACACCTGAAAGATATGCGGAGTTTTTAACAAGAGCAGCTCAATTGGGAGAAAATAGAGTAGTGGCGGGCATGCACTCACCGCTTGATGTTATCGGCGGAAGAATCCAATCAACTGCAATGACTGCTTACGCATACAACCTTAATGAAAATCAAGATGTATTGGATAAAGCTTATAAAAATGCTGGGGAGGTATTCGGTGAACAAGCTGCTGCAAATGGAATGAGCTTGTACGAATATGCCCATACGGTAACAGAGGATTATACGTTTGAAAGTGCGTACGATGAACAAAAATGGGAAGACCATGAGGCAAACAAAGCATTTTACCGTGAAAAGCTGACATACGGATTGCCTCAAACTGGCGAGAAAGGTTTGGACCCTGTCGTACCTAAAGGGGCTGAAGTTTTATTGGAAACTCGTCAGCCATATTTGTCGGATGAACAACGCCGAGAAGTGTTGTATACCACAGAAATTGAATCAGGCTACCCTGTATTAGATGAATCTAATGGTTGGGGCAGACTGGATTTGGTAACAGCTTCTGATGGGTACGGCGCATTCTTAGACAATGTAACAGTCAATATGGATGCTTCCAAAGGAAGATTCAATGCCCATGACTGGTGGAGAAATGATATTACTGGCAGTGGTATGCTGACCAAGCAAGGAACAGGTACACTTACGCTGACAGGAAGTAATAGTTATGCAGGAGGTACATTGCTAGAGGGAGGAACGTTAGAAGCGACCTCTGCGACTGCTTTTGGTGATGGGGATCTTTATGTAGAAGATGGTACAGTTTCAGTTACTGGCGAAGAACCTCTGCATGTAAAAGGTAACGTCACAATGGAAGCTGGAAGCCTGGATCTTGCAATGGATAATAATGACACGCAACTACATGCAGATGGACAGTTATACCTTGATGGTGGGGATCTGAATCTAGATTTGTCTGAATACGAATTGAACAAGGCCGAAGACATTACGTTGATCTCTGCTGACAAGGTGAATGGTGAATTTGATAACGTAACTGCAGATGGTTATGATGTAACAATCACTTATAACGAGAACAATGTCATGGCACATATCGAAGCAAGCGATACTTCTGAACCAGGCGGAAACCAGCCGCAGCCTGAAACAGGAGGAGACGGAGAAAACGAGCAACAGCCTGAAACAGGAGACGGAGAGAGCGAGCCGCAGCCTGAAACAGGAGACGGAGAGAGCGAACCGCAGCCTGAAACAGAAGACGGAGAGAACGAGCCGCAGCCTGAAACAGGAGACGGAGAGAACGAGCCGCAGCCTGAAACAGAAGACAAAGAAGATCAGCCACAGCTTGTAACAGAAGACGGAAATCAGTCGCAACCTGGAACAGAAGGTGGACAAAAGTTACCAAACACCGCTACTAATATCTATCAGTACTTGTTAGCAGGGTTTATACTTCTTGTAAGTGGGGCGTTTTTCTTCTTTAAAAGAAGAAAAGCTTAATTGTTTAAGTAGATAAATGTAAAATTAACAGATTAATAAACCCTGAGATTTGTGTACAAAAAGGCTTGTCATCAGTCAATTAGACTTTTGATAAGCCTTTTTCCTATCTTTTATGACGGCAGAAGCTTCAAGAGCACTACCAAGGCAAATATCAAAAACTATGTAATTATTATTTGATTTGTTAGTCGAGAATGTAAGTAATGAATATAATCACTGCTCTTCATAACTTAAGATAGTGCCGCTCCGTTCCATGTATGTGAACCGGTATTGTTTGCCTTCTTCTATCTGATAATTGTTGAATAGCAGTGTGAGCTCTCGTTCATCCGTTGTGATTAGTGCAATATCTGAGAGGCCGCCAGTGTATACATCCAGAACTTTAAGGTCATCTACGTGCATTACGCCATTTGAGTAATCCTTCATATCTCTCACACTATTAATTGTTAATGAACTTAATTCCGGAACAATAAAGATACCTATGGTAAAACAAATTATCCCTGTTAAACCAAAATAAAACAGCTTACTTTTGCCAACTTTCTGGGGGTTTTTTATTGTAATAACAAGGCTAGTGTAAATAAAAAAGGCAATAAGGGTTAAGGCGGCCAAGTACAACAAGGCAGTTCCAATCCAATAATAGATGAATTCATGATAAAGACTCGAAGCAAAAAATGTTCTTAAAACCATCAAACTAAAAACTAAAGTAACAAAAGCAACCATTACCATGATGAAGCCATATATAATCCTTGCCCTTTTGCGATTAGCAGCTTCCTGTTTCAATTGAGCTGAGCTTTGCAAATGCCGTCGTTTGTTCCTGCCCATTAAATCTCTCCCTTTATCTGTTTATATATACAAACTAGTTCTTGAAGCCACCCCGTAGGATTTATAGGAGATTGGTATCTTAACTCCAAGCGTATGTCTTAACAAAGTGTTAAAGAGTTCCACTATACATGGAATTGGGATCATAATAAGAAATTCCAGTAATATCATTATACTGATTAAGTATTTATAAATCACTATAGGTTTGCTAACTGGAGTTAGCTAATCAGACTTTATAGAAGAAGAAAGATAACCTTAATTATTTGTGATTGCCAGTTTAATTTTTAAAGGCTTTCCTCCCTTACTTTTTCAATATACCTCTATAGTCAACCTCTAAAAATAAGGCTAAGGACATAATAAATAATCGTCTCGATCTGGTTTTTATTAGGTGATTCTATTATCCTGTTCAATCTTATATTTTGAAATTAAATTGTCTACAATTCCATGTGAAGAATGGTAATGGTGTGCAGTTAACGACAGCAATTTGACAAGTACGCATGTAGAATGTAATAAATAAAATATAGACAGGGGGAGTTACAAATGAATCCAAGCACTTTAAGGGAAAAAATCAGAACCGGTGAACATCATACCCACACTTCTGGAGTGGCCAATGACTATGTGCAAGCAAACTTAGCAATCGTCCCAAAAGAATATGCTTTTGATTTTCTGTTATTCGCTAACCGTAACCCGAAGTCATGTCCGATCATTGATGTATTGGAACCAGGAGTGGTGGAATCAGCTCTTGCTGCTGGCTCGGATATTCGGAGTGATATCCCGCTTTACTTTGTATATGAGAACGGCAAATTGACGGAAAAGCGTCAAGATCTCAAAGGAATTTGGCAGGATGACTTTGTATCGTTCCTAATCGGCTGCAGCTTTACCTTTGAAAGTGCATTGTTAAAGGAAGGCGTTCCTTTGAAACATATTGAGCAGAACAAAAATGTGGCGATGTACATAACAAACCGGCAAACGAAGCAAGCTGGAGAATTTAGTGGACCTGTCGTAGTTTCCATGAGACCAATTAAAAATGAGCTAGTCCAAAAGGCAATTGATATTACAGCACAGTTTCCAAACATGCACGGTTCGCCAATTCACGTTGGAGATCCGAAAGAAATCGGCATCGAGGATATTAGCAAACCTGATTTTGGTGAATTCACGGAGTTCGGAGAAGGGGAAACACCCGTCTTCTGGGAATGCGGCGTGACACCTCAATCAGCGGCCATTCATTCACAGATTCCTTTAGTAATTACACATGCGCCAGGGCATATGTTTGTGACGGATGTGACGAATGAGGAGTTTTTACGTAATAGATCTTGACGTCACAACAAATTTTACTCCTTTTGAATCATATTAAAGCAGTAGTCAATACGCTGCAGAGTAAGTTGGTTTGTAATAGATAGAATGGATAAAGGGGATAGCTATTTGCTACCCCCTTTATCTATTGGGTAAGTTATATTATCTATTATCAAAAGTTCTGATCAGAACTGTTCCAGAACTACCTTCCCAACTGTACGTCCTGACTCAAGAATTGCATGTGCTTTACGAAGATTCCCTGCATTTATCGGTGTCAGTTTTTCTGTAACAGTTGTCAGGATTATCCCGGAATCTACGAGGCGAGCTACTTCATTCAGAAGGTGATGCTGTTCGATCATATCGTCCGTTTCATAGCTGGATCGAGTGAACATGAATTCCCATACAAATGTTGCACTTTTATTTTTCAATAAAGTTAAATTTAATTCTTCATCGGTTTCCACAATCGAACATATCTTTCCTTGAGGTGCAATTGCTTCAGCCATGCTGCTCCAATGTTTTTCGGTACTGTTTAAACAAAGTATATATTCTACATTTGTCATCCCTATATTCACTAGCTGTGAAGTGAAAGCATTATAGTGATTGATGACATGATCAGCACCTAGTTTTTTGACCCATTCAGTAGACTCTGGTCGGGAGGCAGTTGCAATGACCTCAAGGCCGGCATGTTTGGCTAGTTGTATGGCAATGGATCCGACTCCGCCGGCAGCACCGATGATCAGGATTCTTTTATTTATATTTTTGGAAGGATCTGTGTTTACGCCTAAGCGGTTAAATAATCCTTCCCATGCTGTTATTGCGGTTAATGGCAATGCTGCTGCATGGGCAAAATCCAGATTTGCTGGCTTCTTCCCAACGATTCTTTCATCCACTAGATGAAATTCACTATTGCCCCCGGGACGTTTTATGCTCCCAGCATAGAAGACTTAATCACCTGGTTTGAATAAGGAGCATTCTGGGCCGACTTCTTCTACTACACCTGCTACATCCCAGCCAAGCACCTTTAGCTGCTTTTCAACTGTAGCCTTCGGAGAGCGGAGTTTCGTATCAACTGGATTCACAGAAATAGCTTTTACTTTGATCAATAAATCCCTGTTTACAAGGGTAGGCTTATCAATTTCCGCTTCTATCAGACTTTCCGGATCATTTAGTGGTAAGTATTTATAAAGACCTATAGCTTTCATTTTTTCTTGACTCATTATCGTCACTCCTGACTGATTGTTTTCTTCTTGCTCAGTCAGTATAAATTATTGATTTGCCAAGCGTAAGTACGCACATTTATGTTGGATAGTATAAATTTTTATACTATTGAAGGGTAAAAAAACTGCCAGCTATGCTGACAGTTAAATGCTTCATACAGATTGTTTATACGTTTCTCCCCAATTCTTCATTAAAGAAATGATAGGAATCAATGTTTTGCCGAAATCGGTTAATGAGTATTCCACTTTTGGAGGTACTTGCTTATATACTTCCCGATGAACCACGCCATCTTCCTCCAGTTCCCGAAGCTGAAGCGTCAGCATGCGCTGTGTGACGCCCGGACATATTCTTCGGAATTCATTGAAGCGCTTCGGTCCCTCAATTAAATGATATAGCAGTACACCTTTCCATTTCCCGCCGATCACATCAAGTGTATATTCTACTGGACAAGCCTCATCATTCGGACAATAACCATAACCGCTCTTTCTATCTCTCATGTCAAAATGCCCCTTACATTGTATGATTTTTTTTCCTATTCGAATTATAAGCGAAAGATTAGAATTAAACATTATATAAAACCCTGTCCTGAAACCTGACTAACAGAGAATTTCTTGTATAGAGATTAGATAAGATACTAATATCGCGTAATTTCTTAAACAATGGCATAATTAAATCACCAATTTAAGTAAGGATGACAAAATGAGACAGTTTGTAGAAATAAAAGTAAAACCGAAATCGGTTAAAGATATGAAGAATGGCTATCCGCTGCTCACAAAAGAAGCAATCGATACTGCAGGAATGACAATGGCTGAAGGAAGCATCTTGCGCTTGGTTGACGCCAACCGCAAGTATATTGCAACAGCATATTACGGTTTACAAAACAAAGGTATAGGCTGGGTTTTAACCCGCAAGGAACAGGAAAAGATCGATGCACAGTTTTTCGTTAAAAAGATAAGTGCTGCAGTTGCAAAACGGAAGAACTTATATGAAGCCGAAGATACATCTGCTTTTCGTGTATTTAATGGAGAAGGAGACGGTATCGGCGGATTGATCATTGATTTCTATGACGGCTTTTATATGGTGAGTTGGTATAGTGAAGGTATGTATTCTTTCCGCGAAGATATATATAAAGCTTTGAGCGAAGTGGTAGAAGTTCGTGGTCTATATGAGAAATTAAGATTTAACACCAATGGACAATACGTGGAACAAGATGATTATGTGTCAGGTGAAAAGGGAGAGTTTCCGTTGATCGTCCTGGAAAACGGGATGAAATATGCGGTGGACTTAAATGATGGCGCCATGACAGGGATTTTCCTGGATCAGCGTAACGTTCGAAAAGCATTACGCGATCGCTATTCAAATGGGAAAACGGTTTTGAATACCTTCTCTTATACTGGTGCCTTCTCTGTAGCAGCAGTTCTTGGCGGTGCGACAAAGACAACGAGCGTAGACGTAGCAAAACGCAGCCTACCAAAAACAATCGAGCAATTCTCAGTCAACGAAATTGACTATGAAGCACAAGACATCAAGGTGATGGATGTCTTTGATTACTTCCGCTATGCGGCCCGTCATGAATTGAAATATGATGTTGTCGTATTGGATCCGCCAAGCTTTGCACGAACAAAGAAAATCACATTCAGCACGGCAAAGGATTATCCGAAGCTGATACAAGACACCTTGAAGATTACCAATCGTGGCGGAATCATTATCGCATCCACAAATAATGCCAGCTTCAACATGAAAAAGTTCAAGACATTCATCGATAAAGCCTTTACGGAATCCAACACACGCTACAAAATCTTGGAAGAATACCAACTGCCGGAAGATTTTACTGTGCCACAGGATTACCCCGAATTTAATTATCTAAAAGTCGTGTTTATAAAGGTAATGAATTAAGGATGTGTTCTAATGAAATACAATAAAACAACAATGACGAAATTAATTAACCAACAAAGAGAATTACATGATGAGTTGAAAAGGCTGAAAACGGAAATGGGCTTAGAGAAAAATTTAGCAATTAAAGCACTTTACCATTCATTTGTCGCGAATAGCGGTAAATATATGGAGGAGTATAAAGGGTTAGAACGACCGAGATAAGAACATAGTGTTTCGAAGTTATTTTAAAGAGCTCCCTCAGATAATTTTTCTGAGAGAGCTTTTTTCAATACGTAAACCGATTAACAACTTCCTGCAATTCTTCCGCTAAATCTGATAGCGAAACAGCTGCATTCGATATATCCTCCATGGAACTCAATTGTTCCTGCGTTGCTGTGGCAACTGCCTTGGAGCTGGAGGATGTTTCCTTCGTTCCTGTCTCCAGTGTAGAGAGTGTATGCTGGATCACTTCCACGCCCGCGGTTAATTCCTGTGTGGCGGCTGCGACTTCTTGGATTTGTGCCGTTACATGTCCGACGAGGTTTAATATTTCGTTGAACTGCTTTTGGCTTTCATGGGCATAGTTCATACCGGAATCCACATTTTGCTGGACATTAATTATGTTGTTTACTGTTTCTTTTGAATCAGTTTCTATGGTGGAAACTAATTGCTTAATCGTGCTGGCAGATTGATTTGCTTCATCGGCCAGCTTGCGAACTTCATCAGCCACGACGGCGAAGCCTTTTCCTTGTTCCCCAGCTCGTGCAGCTTCAATGGCTGCATTCAGCGCAAGGAGATTGGTTTGCGCCGAAATGTCCGTGATGAGGGAAGAGATATTGCTGATTTCCGTTGTACTTTTCACTAATGTTTCCAGTCCGTCTCCTGCTTCACGTACAGACTGATCAATCAACGTCATTTGTCCAGACATCATATTTACAGAGGACGCACCCATCTCTGCTTTGTTTTTCATATGAGATGAATTTTCGGCGATGTTGTTTGTGTTACTTGCTACGTTGGAAAGGCTCTCTAATATTTCTGTTATGGATGCGGAGCTCTTTTCTGTCATGGTGCTTTGGTTGGTACTCGTTTTTGCAATATCTTGCATGGACTCTGAAATCTGATCGGATGTCGCTCTTGATTGTTCGGAGCTTGCTGATAGTTCCTCTGAAGCGGCTGCAACTTGCTGGGAGGAGTTGCTGATCTGTTTGACGATGCCTGCCAGTGATTCCACAAAAGCATTGAAGGAGCCAGCCAGCTGCCCGAACTCATCTTTATTTCTAACAATGACTTGCTGTGTCAGGTCGGCATCTCCTTGAGCAATGTCCTCAAGCTGCCTATTCAAACTTCTAAGCGGGACTAAAATAGAGCGTAGAAGCAGTATGCTCAAAACGATACCTAGAATAATTGAGATTACCGTAACGAAGATGATGGACCATTTACTTATAGAGCCATATGTATCAATTTCTGTTTGTAAATCGCTCACATCGTTGTTCAACTGATCAACGAATGCATTTACTGATGGATCCAAGACTTCTTTCCTCAATGTCCTCTCTTCTCCCAAGTGGAGGGAAGTGGCAGCTTCTGGATCTGTTGCAAACCGTGATACCACTTCTTGATTCATACTCCAAAATTGGTCGAAGTTCTCCCGTATATCATCCACATCATTTATATGATCAGGGTTATGTATGAGTGATTCTAACTGATCTAAAGTAGAAAAGATGTCATCCGCTTTTTCTTCCATTCCATCAGCGAAGTCCTGATTGCCAGTGATGATGAAGCCTCTCTCATCATTCGACAGGCCAGCTAGTCTGTACTGCACGTGTTTGATCTGATTTTGAAGCGCCATTTCATCTTTTAATAGGGTATTTTTCTCCAATATGGATGAATTGATGAAAATAGATGATCCCCCAATTAATACTAACGAAAATATTAAGATTGAGATAATTCCCAGAAGTTTTGTCTTTATTTTCATGATTTCTTTCCTTTCTTCTACGGATATTCTTGGATGCAAAGCTGGTTGAAACTACATTGATGATCCTCTGCGTAAGGTAGATATTGATTTACTACGTACATAGTTTTGTATCGACAGATTTTTATCATCTTAAAATAAGAGGGAGAAATATTATGTAAAACTCAACTCTTACACTAATAATCCAACTGGTTTTCAGGTAAGAAACTAGCATTTATAACCAAAAATAAAAAATCTTATTAATGGATGTCAAAGTCTAATTATACAACAGGGTATAGGTTAAAAACTGTAAACAATGCAAAAAATGGAAGTATGAATAACAGAAGCTGTACATAAATATAGAGTGTAAATTCGCATATTGAACTGTTGTTTGCATTAGAAAATATAAATGCTAATGAAGAAATAGAGGTGGCATTTTTGTTAAAGGGAATTAGAAATATTAATATAAAGACAGCCATCCTCTTAGGACTTTGTTTTTACACACTGATAATTTTAATCCATACGTTAGTTATTAGCGGCATTCTACCGTACACATGGGTAAATGGGGGGCGATCTGAATCCTTTGAAGCTCAGATAAAAATCTCATTTATCAGTATCATTATTTCCATCATGGGAGGACTTTTCACAATTTTTGCTGGTGAAAATAAAGCAGTTCGCTTCAAAAGAAGTGTAGCTGTATTAAGCAGGTTTATTGTTGTGCTGTGCTTCCTGGGATTCATCCAGCAATTGTTAGGAACAACTTTTGAGAAGTTGGTATGTTCATTCATAGTACTTCTAGGAATTATCTCAAACTTGAGGTTGGCGGTTGAAACAAGGAGGTTGTAATCATTACAGAGCTTCAGAATCATTTATTAAAAAAATAAAGATGAGTGTAGCTTATCTGTGGTCACTGTTATGTTACCTTTAGACGGAAATACATGTTGAGTGGGATATAGTTTATCTACCCATCGAGTTTCACAGAATTATAGGTATCCTTTCTTAAAAAATAGTCCGCATACACTATAAATATTTATCGCGTATTTACCAAATCTTGACCGTTCCTTAATAAGAGTTTGTTATTATGCCTTTGTGCGTTTATTTCTTCAAAGGAGAGATTCCATGCTAAAAAAATGGATGATGGCATTAGGTATGGTATCAATTTTGACGCTGGCTGCATGTAATACGACCGACGATGATCCAGAAGATGAGGACAGAATGGAAGAACAAGAGTCTGATGATACAGAACAAGAGTCTGATGACACAGAAGAAGATACAGATGATGACGCAGAGTAATCTGAATATATAACTGGGAAGGCGGACCGAAGAGGTGCGCCTTTTTTGTTTATCAGTGGTATTGCTCTTTCCAACCTACCATAGATAATAAGATTTAAAATTGCAGCATCTTCAGAGGCGGGTTGTTGGGCGGATTTACCAATAACCTTTACGTATACAGTCATACTGTATATAACCAAACTATATAGTCAGACTGTATAGTTTGACTGAGTGTTGGAGTGATCAAGATGAATTTAGAAAAATACTTACCATTAACGGAAACCACGTATTACATTTTATTATCGTTGCTTGAACCTGCTCATGGATACATCATGATGCAGAAAGTAGAGCAATTGAGCAACCACAAGGTTAAAGTCGCTGCGGGTACAATGTATGGGGCGATCGAGAATTTATTGAAACAGCAATTGATAGAAACAGTGAAGAGTACAGACAAACGAAGAAAAACATATGTCATCACGGAAAAAGGTATCGAAGTTTTGCGACTGGATTGTGAACGGATGAAGCACATCATCCGTGTGACGGAAGAGTTACTGCCGCCAACCATAGCGCGGAATGGGGGGATGGAAGATGTATAAGGTGAAATTCTTTATCGACTTTGACAAGGAAGAACAATGGCTCGAGAAGATGGCAAGAGAAGGATATCACCTGGATAAAGCGTATCTCGGATACCACTTTAAGCGGGGAAAAAAATCTGAAGAAGCGACAATAAGAATTGATTTCAGGACTTTTAAGCGAAAAGAAGATTTTATTGATTATTGCACGATGTTTGAAGATAGTGGTTGGAAGCACCTTAGTGGAACCAAAAGTACAGGAGTCCAATATTTTAAGAAAATAGATGAAAACGCCGGAGATGAAATCTTCTCTGATCGCGATTCAAAAGCCATGAAATATAAAAGGTGTGCAGATACATTTTTCAGCATGGCGATAAGTTTCTTACCAATTTTAGTTGCCTTTTATGTGACGGATATCGTTGATTTTCAAGCAATGATAAATCCAAAAGAACTTTATTTCACACCTGGTCTATGGGAAAAGACCGGAACATCGTTTTGGTTTTCTTTCCTTTTTGAGACACCCTTTGCATTGATGAGAGGCTTTGCTTGGTCATTTATTCCGATTATGATTCTTTTATATTTAGTTTTTGGTTATAAATCGAATAAGCTATATCTGCAGAATAAAAGACAGTAACTATAGGGAAATCACCTCGGAACCTTGACCGAGGTGATTTTTTATAGGAACGAATGACTTTGAAGATTTTACTGACATCTTATTACTGATTATTCACTGCGATCTGAAGAATGTTTAAAAGAATGCTATTTAGAAAGGGTCCTGATCATTAAAATCTTCATATATATAAAATCATTTTGAAAGAGAATGGAAATGACGCGGTAATAAGAGGAGCGAATAAAAAGACTGCTTTTTTAATTGAAAAAAGCAGTCTTGTTTCGTATGGTATTTTCTTGTTGATTACATAGTAGTAACATAACTTCCATGATCATCATTGAGTTTAATCAATTATTCGGAACTTAATCCGTTTCCGGCGAAAGCCCATTTATAATAAGGTTTATTGTTTGTTCAATTTCCTTATCATCATTCCAGTTCATATCTGGATAGATAATGTGTCTGGTGAATAAGAACCCAACGACTGTAGAAGCGGTAAACCTGATGACGGTATGAACAGGAAGATTTTTTATTTGACCTTTGTCCTGGAAATGGATGATGGTATTCTCCAGACGTTTGAATAACGGTTGAGCGATATATTCTTTATAGTTTTCCTGTAATTCGGGATGAAAAGAGATTTCCTGCATGAAAATCTTTAATATCGATAAATTTTCTCTAATGAAATCGACTCGATTTTTTAAGATAGCTTTAAGGAAATCACCAAAAGTATCGAATTTCTTGTCAAAGACAGTATCGAATCCATCCATTACAAACGGGGCAATCAATTTCGTCATCGTAGGTGTAACAATGGAGAGTAATAAATTCTTTTTATTTTTATAATGTCGAAAAATCGTACCTTCCGCAACACCAGCTTTTTTAGCTATTTGACTGGTAGAAGTGGAGGCATAACCATTTCGAGAAAATTCTTCAATGGCAGCTTCAATGATCTTGCTTTGCTTCTCTGTCACTTTCATGTGTTCTTCATTTATTTTTTTGATTTTATCAGATAGTTTTTGTTCCATAAACTATTTCTCCCAATTCATGGATTATTTTAGAAAGAAACCATGCAAGTTGCTTTTTAAGGCAGAATGCATGGTATCTCAGTTAACTTATTTTATCATAGTGCTTTCTTTACTGCACAAATACATCATCCCTTGATTGGCTTCTTTACACATAGTTTTTGTTTGCTATCTCTCTTTTTTCTTGATCTTTATTTCTGGATTTAATGGTTAAGTATAGTAACGTCCCCAGCATGGAAACGAGTACGAATATGGATAGAAAACCGATATTCTGCCACATCAGATCATAATTGCTGTTAGCTACAAGTGCTCTAAACCCAGAAACGGAGAAGGTCATTGGTAGGAAGCTACTCACATCCTGTAAGACGGCCGGAATCATTTCTACCGGGAATGTTCCACCACTACTGGTAATTTGTAAAATCAACAGCAGGATGATGATGAATCTTCCTTTTTCTCCTAATAGGGAAACGACCAGTTGTATCAGAGTGACGAAAGCCAAACTAGAAAAGATAGTAAATAACAGGAAATAGCCAACATTGCCCACTTCTAAGTTTAGGACGGTTAAGAGAAATACTGCAGCAATAATTGCCTGAATGCTAGCTGCTACTGCAATCACGCTGAATTTACTAATAAACCAGCCAAATGAAGAAGTCGGTTTTGTTACTGGTTCCCGAACAGGAAAAACTATCGAAATCAGCATAGCTCCTATAAAAAGACCAAGAGATAATGTGAATGGTGCAAATCCGTGTCCGTAGTTCGGAACACTTGTAAACTTGTCAGTATTGATTGTGACTGGCGATGCAATCATATCCAGGTTTTCCTGGGAGAGATTAATGTTTCGAAGTTGCTCTGTTCCATCTGTTAAGCTGGTGGCTATGCTATTCGCACCCTCATTAATGGCATTAAAAGAAGATATTGATTGTTCCTTTTGGGAAGAAGCAAGATTAGGGTGAGTCTGTACCATTGTTTCGTAAGTATCTTGCATACCTGCTATACTTTCTGCTAATTGGGTTGTCGATTCGCTGGCTGTAGTCATTCCATTGCTTGTTTGATTGATGGAATCTGCCAAGGTTTGAATGTAACTTGATGTTAATGTACTCGAAACCTCTTGCTGCAGTTTTTCTACACCACTTGTTTCAATCGTGCTCACCAAGAAATTGAGGCTCTCATGCGGCATATATCGAAGGTTCGGTTGATTGGGTTCTGCACTGAAAGCAGTGGCTGCATTATTGGAAAAATCATTAGGAATTTCAATCATCATAAAGTATTTGCTATCTTCTAGGCCTTCCATAGCTTCTTCTTCTGAGACAAACTCCCACCCAAAGTTATCGTTTTGTTCTAATTTGGAAACGATTTCATCTCCAAAATTCAACTGAGTTCCATTAAAGTCAACGGCTTCATCATGATTGACAACAGCTACTGAAAGATCATCCGTTTCACTATATGGATCCCAGAACGCCCATAGGAATGTGCCGCAATACAGAATCGGTATAAATAGTACAGCAATCAGACCGATCAAAACCACCTTGTTTTTTATCAGTGATACCCATTCACCTTTCATTTCATTAAAACCTCCTTTAGATTTGTATTGCTAAAATGCGAACTATCTTTACGCTGTTGAATGAAGCCATGTTGTTAACACGGTCAGTATATAATACGGCTTAGTTTTAGTAAAGTGATTACTCACTTTTTATTAATGGCGGGTAGTGCTGTCTCATAAGTGATCAATAAAGATCAAAGGGGAAAAGACCATTCAAAAAAATTTCTTCAAATAGAACTCTAGAACTCTGAGGTTAAATTGAAAAAACGAATCCTTTAAAAGGGATTCGTTTTTCGTGTTATTACATGTGATTCATCTGCTGGTTTACAAACTCTTACACAAAACAATCACCCGATAGGGAGTAGTCTGCGCCGGGATGCTCATCGTTGTTGGTCCGTGTACTGCAATCAGATCACGGTTTGTGGGATTGCCTGTAAATGCTTGCCCGTTTGTCAGCAGCAGTGGCGTGTAGGGTGAAATAATCAGCTGCAATTGGTTGTCACTGCTCACCAGCTGATTATTAAAGAAACTGACTTTTACATTTTGCTCTGGGTTTTCTTTGACCATGACGAGCGCTGGATACTGGGGAGGGTAAATGAGAATCGCTGGTGCATCTCCGTCATAATAACCTGTCACGCGATCGCCGACCGATACCATTGCTTGATCGACGAAGTAAGTCGTTGGGGATACAACAAAGTTCACGATGGATCCTGTTTCATTTTCGACAGTGAAGAATTTATAACACCCGTCCGCTCTTCCATTGCCCTGGAAATCACTGATCATTGTTACCGTTCCGTGAAATGAATAAAAATTGGTCATATGCTTTACCTCCATTGCTTTCCCTGCAAGGTATGTAGGAAGCAGCCCAAAGGATTGGGTGCATGCCTAGAGAATCCATACATATTGTAAAAGTGCGTAGACGGAACAAAATCTTTTGTTTGATCTGTTATAACAATGTATTGGCGCCGAAAATTCCTTTCTGAGACTTAAATTGTTCCCAATAATATTGGAGAGGTTCTATATCATGAATATCTTTAAACAATTAATACGATTTTTATATACAGATTATCTTAATTTAGCCGATATAAGATTGTGTGATAGTCTTAAATATCTATATGATTTTATGTAGTATAAATTGAATTACCCATGTAACAGATAGTTTTTTGAAATTCGACAAAAAAATATGAGTAATTTATAATGCTTTAGGGTATGTAAGAGAATGGTTATATGTATTTTGAACTACAATCGTATAAATTAATAGGCAAACCTATTGAAAGATAGGGACGCAAAGCTACGAGTCTAATATCCAATGGATGATGATAGTCGGGTTGCCAAGTATATAATACTTCGTTGGCTATCCTTACTGTTATGGATAGCTTTTTTTACGTGCTAGTCCTAATCACTGGTTAGATAAGTTTTTTAGAAAAGGGAGATGACAAGATGATAGTAGTGGATAAAAAGAAGTATCAAATGTCGATTGAAGAGGGTTCCAAGCAAGTACTTGTTCAAGTGAATGGATTGATGAGGGAGGCAGACGCAGACGGATATATGGTCGACCTTCAAGACACGATCGGTAAAGTAACCAGAAGAGATTATACATTTGTTGTCAATGCGACGCATCAGACGCCGGTACCATCCAAAGTTGTGCCGCAGCTGGAGCAAACGATGCAATTTTACTCCACATTGGGTTTCAAGGATACCATCGTCGTGAAGCCTTCTTCTAAAATTGCACAGGTTCAAATCCGGAACGCCCTGGAAAGAATTGAGTTCACAGGAAGACTTGTTGATAAGCTAAGTCATTCCATGTAATAAGCGACTACCATAATTTTTCGAGGAGGAGTTATATCATGCTTGCAACACACGAAACACAGGATTTGTATACATATGAAATTTTGAAAAAGGATCAAGCAGAACTGATCCAAAAAGCTGCGGCTTGTCTTGCTCAATCATTTATCGGAGTGGACGTTGCAGGAAAATGGGTTCAGGAGCCGATGGTTGGACAATTGAATTTAAACTATGAAGATTTCTATGCGTTCACGAAAGAGTATTTGGATACAGCTGTTGAACAAGGGTATAGTGCTGTTGCTTTGGACAAGGATAATCAAGTTGTCGGTGTGTTCACGGGCGATACCAATGCACCGGAAATAATCGGCGAGGATGTATTCGAGGGTTCTTTCTCTGATATGAATGTCATTCTTCATGTGCTGGAAGATGTGGATAAGCGTTTTATGGAAGATTATAAAAAACGCAATGGCAAGGATATCATCGATGGAGAAATGCTGCATTTGTTCATGGTGGGCGTGACTGCTGAACAAGAGCGCCACGAAATAATCAAGCAACTCGGAAATAAATTGTTCACAAAAGCAGCATCAGCAGGTCTGAAGGCTGTGATATGTGAAGCGACGAATCCGAAATCGATTCGAGTGCTGGAGAAGTACCATGATATGAAAAAATATCAAGATTCTGATGGTAATCACATCGTCCATATGTATAAAGACAATAGCAAGCTGCAAGCTATTTCTCCGAATACAGCAGATGGCACGTATATTTTAATGAGAGAACTATAAAAAAACATAATTCTGATACGCATATCAGAAGGCAGGAGTTTAATTTAGCATGGAACTTTATTTAATAGGTATAATCGTCATTTTATTAATCGCTTCAATTTATTTTGCTTATCAATATTTCACACTGAAACGTCATACGCAGTTTGAAAGAGAGACGTATACAGATCATGAGTTAACAGCAGTGACTGGTTCCGCTAGCCAGAATGCCAGCCAATTTAAACGAGAATTGGATGCACTGAAAAAAGATGTCCATGACACAGGTGTGAACCTTGCTGAAACAGGAGAATACGCGTCTGAGCAAGCGGATATCGTGCGGGCAGCAATTGATGAAGTAGGCAGAGGCTTGCAAAAGCAATTGGTTTCCACCGAAGAAAGTGCTGCATCCATGGAAGAGATGACACAGTCGATCGAAAATCTATCCACAAGATCCAATCAGATCTCAGAGCAATCGATCACGACACTTGAGCTGACACAAGAGGGTAATGAAAAATTAAAACATTCCTTGGAAAAGATGAATCGATTCAGTCAAACAGTACATACAACCTCCGAAGCCATCAATACGCTTGGCGAGAAATCCCATGAGATCGGCAGCATCGTAAAAGTGATTTCGGAGATTTCCGAGCAAATCAATTTGCTGGCATTGAATGCAGCCATCGAAGCTGCTCGTGCAGGTGAAAACGGGAAGGGATTCGCTGTCGTTGCGGATGAAGTGCGGAAATTGGCTGAGCAAACCCGTCAATCGACTTCTGAGGTATCTGGTATTGTGAAAAACATCCAAGAAGAAACGGAAATAGTCGTTCAGTCGATGAATACTGGAACAGAAGAATTCCAAGATACGAATGCCAATATTGTCGAAGTCGGAAATATGTTCGAAGAGATATTAGCCACGACTAAAATCATTGCTGAAAATAACGAGAATTCTTCTGCAAGTACAGAAGAATTGAGCGCAGCATCACAGCAGATCATGGCCACAATCGTTGAAATCGCTGCTATCTCCCGTGAGTCCGTGGAAATGTTCGAGGAACTTATCGAAATTAATGATAACGAGCTTTCTACCATCCAAAAGCTTGTGGATGAATCAAAGAATCTTTTGAACCAGAAGCATGCCCAAGCTGTAATAGCTACTGCCGATGCGAATGAAGAGGAAGTAAAAGCGAGTTAAATACAAGACCGATCCTGCCATTCAAAGAATGACACTATGTCTCTTGCGAATGGAGATGAAACCTTCTTTGGAAAGCAAGCTGCTGCCAAAGAAGGTTTTTTAATAGGGTGGTTTATGAAGAATCGAGGAGAGAGAAGAAATGCAAGACATCCAAAAGCTATTTCCCAGTATGGACGGAAATGTTGATCAAAGAGAAGAAATGTTGTCTTATTTACAAGAGATACTGACGAAGATAGATGAGCTGAAGGATCCGGACAAATTGACGCTGGGCGAAATGCCTGATTACACAGCGGATTATTACAATCGTGTGATCGAGGAAGCAGATGTGCCAGAGCAAGGGATGCCGATGAAAGAGGTGATCCAGAAACTATTGGAGCTAGTGGAAGGACATAGATACGTCAACCGGAACTATGTGGCCAATGCAGCTCCGCTTCCGACCATCTCCAGTATCATCGGCAACTTTATCGCTGTACTGGTAAATGGAAACAACTTATGGGATGTGGAAGGTCCGGCTGCGGCAACCGCGGAAGTCAAAATAACCAGTATGTTATCCAAGGTGATCGGATACGACGAAAGTAAAAGTGCGGGTTATACAACATGGGGAGGGCAAGGAGCTGTATTCAACTCCTTACGTCTTAGCATTGCCAGATACGCACCAGACTCCAATCGTACTGGGATACCGAAGAATCTATATTGTTTTTGTTCCGAGTTATCGCATTACAGCTTGTATAAATCGGTAGAGGCAACCGGCATCGGTGTAGAAAACATGATCCGTGTAAAAGCAAATGCCGATCACTCGATGAACCTTGCCGACTTGAAAGAAAAAATGGAATTTGTTATTAAGAATGGTGGTGTGCCGCTTTATGTACTTGCCACAATGGGAACGACTGACACTTTCGGAATGGATGATCTTGCCGGTATTAAGCAAGTGGCAGAAGACTTGGAACGAACACATGGCGTTGCTCCAGTTTATATTCATGCAGACACTGCAATGGGTGGTATGTACAGTTTCTTCCATGATTACGACTTTGAAGCTAATCCGCTGCAATTCGAAGATGATGTCAAGGATGTGCTGAAATCATATCAACAAAGATTCCAGCATTTGAAACTCGCAGATAGTATGGTATTCGATTTTCATAAGCTTGGACAAACTCCATATATCACGAGTCTATTTCTCATTAAAAACAGGGAGTATCTCAAATATGTTGACTTGGATGCCGACGAAACGCCATATGTCGGGAATCGGGGCTACGGCAGTTATCACACAGGCTATACACTGGAGTGCTCGCGGATGGGAAGTTCATTAGCGATTTATGCTTCGTTATCTGCCTTGGGGATACAAGGCTATCAAAAGCTCTTGGCCAATTATATAGCTGTCAATATCGCTTTCAGGAAGAAACTGCAGCAAGAAATTCCGAATGTTGCCATTACGAATGACGTTTCGCCCATAACAACATTCCGCTTCTACCCAGAGCAAGTGAAATGGGAGGAAGAGATGAATGGATGTTTAACGATTGAGGAAATACTGGAGATCAATCAATATAACGACGCATTTGCCGAAGTCATCGGCGTGGAAAGGGATACGATTTTCTTTGGCAATACGAAAAAGCAGCGTCTTGTCTCAGCAGTAAACTCAGATAAGAGGATATCACTTTATGCACATAAGTTCTTCGCGATTTCCCCTTATACAACACTGGAAGAAGCCGATCGATATGTAGGATTCTTGAAGGAGCATACAGCATTTTTCTTGAGGTCGGGATTTAAGATCCAATGATTTTCACGTGAAGCATAAGTATATAAATGAACAAAAAAGACTGAGACAAAAGTGTTTTAGCTAGATGAAAACCCGAACTATATTACAATTCTTCATACGAAGATTTGCATAAGTTCGGGTTTTAAATTTGTACACTACACTAGCGGAGTGTTCTGCCGAAGCGGCGTTCATTAATAATATTCGGTTTTAAGCACTGGGATTTTAGTTATGTCCCAGCCTCTTTTAAAATTCTAATCTCCAGAAATCGAATGGCTATCAGTTCCCCCGGAGAAATAAGGAGTGATCCATAGAGGGTGACACAAAATTAATTCTCAGAGTTCCTATATATCATTTGGATTTCCAATTCAGCATCCGCAATTATCAGGCAAAACCTTTACGTCTGACACTGGTAAATTCATTTCATTCCATGCAGCAATACCCCCAGACAGTTCTTTTACTTTAAAGCCATCTTTTAGCAAATACACTGCTGCTTTAGCGGCTGTGTTGCACCATACATCCCAGCAGTAAAGAATGATTTCCTTGTCTCTAGGTATTTCGTCCAAACGTTCGGCCAGTTCTTGCTGCGGTATAATCATGGCCCCTTGAATTGTTATATTCCTAACATGTGGAGGGCCATTCCGGACATCGATCAATATGTATTCATCGGGATTCGCTTTGCTTGCTCTCATATAATCCATTGGACTTATAGTTGCTTCCAAGCGTGCGTTGAAGTAATCGAGTGTGTTCATAATAGTTTTGCTCCTTTTATATTGTTTTCCATACTTTCATGAGAAGTTCTTTTAGCAATTTTCTTTCATGCTGTTCTAGCGGAGACAGAACAGCTGCTTCGACTTCTGTTAAGTGGTCCCATCGGGAAGTGATTACCTGTTTGCCTTTTTCGGTAACCAGCAGACTGTGGGATCTTCGGTCATTCGGGTTTTTGGTTCGCTCGACGAATTCCAGCTTCTCCAAGTGGTCAATATGACTGACCATCGTGGTGCGGTCTATTTGCAGATTGTCCGATATATCTTTTTGGGAGCAATATTGATTCTCATCAATATATAAGAGCACACCGTATTGCCTCGCGTTGATTTTAGATGAAACAAGCCCTGCTGCAAATTTTTCTTCCATCTGTTGAAGCACTTTCCCAAGCAGGAAACCATAAGATTGATTCCATTTATTCATTAACACACCTCCGGATAAAATAGTCAGCTAATTATATAATCAGTATAACTGATTAGTTTGATAATGCAAGTACTTCATAAAAAAATAGCGCTGAGAGAATTCCCGGCGCTATCTTGCTGTATTACTTCATATATCGATACTGCATCAGATTATTGAGTATATTGATCTCCTGGCATAATTCTTCGCCGACATTTGTTTCAAGAACTTTCTTACGTTCCAGTTCTTTATCGACCAATCGCTTCACAGATAACACATCAGTGCCGTCGTGCAGCACTTCGTCTTTGGAGTTGAAATGCTTATGGGCGACGAGCTTCATGCCATAGGAGTTATACAATAATGTATAACCAGCGATGCCTGTTTTTGATTGATAGGCTTTGGAAAATCCGCCATCGATGACGATGATTTTGCCGTTAGCCTTGATTGGGTTTTCGCCTTCGATTTCTTTCACTGGCGTATGACCGTTGATGATGTGGCCATGCTCCGGATCTAAGTCGAATTCTTTTAGGATCTTTTCGCAGATTTCTTCGTTTTCCCGCAGGTGATAATAGTGATTTTTGATTTCTTTATGCGTGACTTTCTCTTTGATGAAATAGCGTTCGAAAGTCGTCATGGCACGTTTGCCGAATAGGGAAGAGTACTCACCTGTCCATAGATACCACACCATATCGGTCGCCAAGTCATCCGTTTCTTCTGGATGTGCAAAAGAATGACGCAGGAATTGCTCGAATTTATCAAGCAGCTCGCGGCCGCCGTAAGACTCACCATCAATCTCCATTTTCTCCATATTGCCTTCTTCATCGATCGGGATACAGCCATGAATCAAAAGATTGCCATTATAACGTAAATACAAGCTGCCTTTGCGAATCAGGAAGTTCATATGTCTGGCTAGTTTTTCCGAGTGCTGAACAGAGAATAATAGCTTGTCCATCACTTGCTGTTCTTCTTCCAGCAGCATATCCGGCTGTTTTGGATTGATCGTCGCAAAACAAGTATTTTCCAAAGGGTAAGTGCTGCCGTTCAGTGTGATTTCATTCGAGTCGAAATCGATTTTTTCAAGCAGCAATCTTTCTTCCATATTGAAATACGGTCGTCTCTTGATGATCGGGCTTTCGAGCTTGAATTGAATCATCGCAATCGCCTGGTGCATCTTCGTGATTTGCAGCCGTTCGTGTTCCGACGTATTCTTATCGGCATGTGTTTTCGGACGGAAAGCAGGATTATCATCATAGTATTTCTCTGCCAAGTTGAGCAGCGGACGAAGGTTGATGCCGTACACATCTTCTATGATGTCCAAGTTGTCGTAACGGGCACAAATACGCAGGATGTTCGCCAAGCAAACCTTAGATCCTGCAAACGCACCGATCCAAAGCACATCGTGATTGCCCCATTGCACATCGACGGAATGATAGTTGATCAGCTCTTCCATGATTTTATCTGGCTCAGGACCACGATCGTAAATATCGCCGACAACATGCAGATGATCCACAACCAAACGATGCGTACTGTATGCCAAGCCGATGATCAGTTTATCTGCTTGGCCGAGTGAAATGATTTGTTCGACGATCTCATGATAATATTGTTCCTTATTACCGGATGCTTCCGTTTTATATAAAAGCTCTTCGATTATGTAAGCAAACTGACTTGGCAATGCTTTTCGCAATTTGGAACGTGTATATTTGGAAGAAGCATAAGAAATGAGCTTGATCATGCGCTCGATTGTCGTCTTATACCATTCGTATAGCGCTTCTTCATTATGAAAATCATTTTTGACGATTTGCAGTTTTTCTTCCGGATAGTAAACCAATGCTGCCAGTTCATCAATCTCTTTTTCAAAGATGACCCCATTGAATATATCCCGTATTTTCTCTTTCACTCGCCCGGAACCATTGCGCAGCACATGCTGGAAGGCTTGATACTCCCCGTGTAAATCACTGACAAAATGCTCTGTTCCTTTAGGCAGGTTAAGGATGGCTTTCAGGTTGATGATTTCCGTGACTACTTTTTCTTCAGTATCATATTTCTGAGCTAGTAAGTCTAAGTATTTGGTGTTCAAGATGTGTTGCTCCTTTCAGAATTACTAACTTTTACATAATTTTACTTCTTCTATTATAAGATATTATAAGATAAATCGACAGATTATGGTTGGAATTGTTAAAGGACATCATAGTTTCTTATGTTTCCTATAATAGTATATTACTTATTCCCGGATGAACAAGTCATCAAAATGGGAAGTCTATCCATCTAGTTAAAGTATACATTTTGTATCTGTTAATCTCCAATGATTCAATGAATGGTAAAATAGGAATATTGGTCCAACATGGGGGAGACATATGAAAAAGATAATTGTAAGTTTCAGCTTTATTTTCTGCATTGTTTTGATAAGCGGAATCATTTTCAACTATACATCAGAAGATGCAAGTCAGAAAAGCTACGCAAAGGAATTAGTAAAAGAAGGTTTAAGTAAGGATGCAACTATTGCCGACTATAAGATTCTAAGTGCGAGTGAATATGGTGAATATAGAATTACTGACGCGGCAACGCTGGGATTGCCAGCAGGCGAGGTGGACTGCTTGGAAATCAAAGTGCAAGCAGAGCAAACAAACGTAGATGGAGAGACATCGGAGCAAAGTTATTATCATACTTTCTTCCGGCAGCAAGGAGACGATGAATGGCAGTATGGCCACGCGCTTTCTGCTGTATCAGATGACGGTATCCGGAAGTATGAGTTGGAAAAGTACGAATGAAATTCGAAATTTAATTAAATGACGTAAATAACATTTAAATGGAATGAAATCACATGGATTACAAATAATCTAATACAGAAAAATAAAATCAAATGCGGAAGTAATTCGTATTTCAGAGGTTTCTTTACTTTGTGTTACAATTATAAAGGTAAATTTTTTAGAATGAGGTATCTGTATGAAGAAAAAACGTAACCGCAGTAAGTTATTTATTCTGTTACGGGGATTATTCGTCGTCCTCGGGGGATTCATCGCAGCATACGGCCTGGAAACCGTCTTGATCCCGAATAATGTATCAGATGGCGGCGTCACTGGTATCAGTATCGTCATTTCACAATTAGCCGGACTGCCACTCGGCGCACTGATTGCTATCATCAACCTTCCGTTTGTATGGTTAGGTTATAAACAGATAGGAAAAAGTTTCGCGATATACTCAGTTATCGGAATTGCATCATTATCTGCTGGTACAGTTCTTATGCACCACACACCAGCCATCATCGAAGGAGACACCTTGCTCGTCACTGTAGTCGGCGGTATCATTTTAGGTCTGGGTATGGGTCTTGCACTTCGTAACGGCGGAGCCGTAGACGGCATTGATATGCTGGCTGTATTGCTATCGCGAAAATTACCATTTGGAACAAGTGATCTGATCTTATTCCTTAATATGTTTGTCTTCATCTTTGTATCCACGGTATTCGGTCTGAAAGGAGCAATCCTCTCAGCAATTGCCTACTTTATCGCATCAAAAGTCATCCACATCGTTGAAGAAGGTCTTAGCGGCTCCAAAACCTTCAAGATCATTACAACCGACCCTATACTGATGGTAGAAACCATCCGCGACCGGTTGGGAAGAAGTGCAACCTACAAAGAAGCATACGGCGGTTATTCCCATGAAAAATTCGTCGAAATCACCTGCGTCATCAACCGCTTGGAAGAAAGTAAGCTCAAGGAAATCATCAACGATATCGATGATCGTGCGTTTGTTACGATTTACGATGTTGCTGAGGTTAAGGGCGGGAACTTTAGGAAGAGTGATATTCACTAAATGCCGTTATTTTATAAATGAAGAAAGGGACACTCCGTATCTTTCTAGTATATAAGGTCGAAGAAGTCTGCTTTAAGTTAGTCACTTTAAGCAGACTTCTTTTTTTGTTGAGATCAAGTTGACCCTTATGCATGCAAGACTCTAAGTCAGGTAAGAGTTTCATCTGTGCGCTAAAATTCAACTTCTTACTTTCTACATCTTCAAAAACCTTATTAACAAATCCATTTAGAGAAGAAATTAAGTTGATTTTAGAAACTTTATCCAAAATATTTTCGTATTGTAACGTGTACATAAATAGCTCGAACTCTGATAAGACGTATAAATAGGAGGAACACGATGAATTTTTGGATTATGACTATCATATTCACCGTACTTATTATTGGTATATCTTTAATCTTCAAAAATAAGAAACCAGTAATGCTTTTGATTCCTGTAGTTGTTTCAATAGGGAGCATCTTCATGTTGATTGCGAGTTTCTTTATAGGAAGATGGGAAGGGATGGGGATTGGTTTCATCAGCATTTCCTTGTTGATTTCATCTGCGGCAGCATTGATAGTTGTTGGTTTGTTTGGTGTCGTAAGTTTCGATAGAAAGAGGGATTATAAATGAACATAGAAATGGATCTCTTCTGGATAGGGTTAGGTTTGGCGGCATTTGGCTATTTCATCGGAAATGGGTTGAAATATTTCAAGAATCCGAATGCAAAATATCATTTTGAAGATGAGTATCCAACTTTGATCAAGGAAAAAGATTTGCCCTTATATTTGAATTTAAATAAAGCGGAGGTGGCGGATTTGCTGAAGCAGTATCCTGATGCTCCTAAGATAGAGTTGGATGGTACTACATACTATCCATATCGTCCCTTCATGAAATGGGTGACATCAAAAGAAATTTACCAATAAGGAAGGGGGACCAGTACTATGCGAATAACCTTAAGAGCAGTGGATGCAGATAACTGGCATGATTGTGCCAAGTTAAGTGTAAGTGATGATCAAAAGGAGTATGTGGCTGGGAATGCTGTGTCTCTTGCACAAGCAGCGTATGAGAAGCAGTGGTATCCTCATGGCATCTATGCAGATGATACACTCGTTGGTTTTCTGATGTTTGGAACAGATCAAGAAACGAAGCGTGTGGAACTATGCCGTTATATGATCGACAAGCGGTATCAAGGAAAAGGCTATGGAAAATTGGCGCTTATCAAACTGCTTGAACTGATTGCAATCAGATATGGAGCTATCTCATTTTATACTAGTATCGTCCCTGGGAATGATGCAGCAGGAAAACTTTACGAAAGTGCTGGCTTCCAAATGACAGGAGAAGTGATGTGGGATGAGCAGGTTATGGTGAAGCAGCTTCATTAAACAAAGAATTTTCCGTATAAATATTTAAATATTCTAAAAGTATTGACTTTACATGATCCATAATTTATATTTCAACTAACAACTAAATAACCTTATCAAGAGAGGTGGAGGGACTGGCCCAAGGATACCTCGGCAGCAGACTTTATTAAGCACTGTGCCAAATCCAGCAAGCGTATGCTTGAAAGATAAGTAGAGTGGAACTGATCGGTTTTTTTTAACCTCTTCTTATTTCAAGGAGAGGTTTTTTTGTGACTATTTATAGGATGGAGAGGGGAATTGGAATGGGAATCGAAACTGCATATGGTGCCAAGCAATATCTTGAAACAGCAGCTATACTGGCGCAGGAGTTTGCCAAGGATGCGGGCGAACGGGATAAAGCAGGCGGTACAGCTAAGATCCAGCGCGATGCATTGAGGGAAAGCGGACTATTGAATCTCATTATTCCTGCAGAATACGGCGGGGCTGGGCAGCCTTGGTCACTTGTCCTTAGAATCGTACGAGAATTAGCGAAAGCTGATGCAGCACTTGGACATCTTTATGGCTACCATGCCTTTCAAGCTGTTTTGCCGCATATTGCGGGTACTGGGAAGCAAAAGAAGTATTTTTATACGCAATCAGCTGAGAACAACTGGTTTTGGGGGAACTCGTCCAATCCAATCGAACCTAGCTTGATTGGCAAAAAGCAAGGAGACGCATTCATTGTAAATGGCCATAATACCTTTAGCACAGGTGCTAAAGATTCTGATCGATTGGCTATCACCTGGTATGATGACACCGAAAAAACCACTTTTTATCTCGGGATCATTCCGAGCTTCAGGGAAGGAGTCACCATCAATGACGACTGGGATGGAATGGGACAGCGGCAAACGGATAGCGGATCGGTCAGATTTAAGAATGTTGTGGTGGAAGCTGAGGAAGTGATTGATTTTACAGAATCCAAAGGCACTCCATTTGCGACGCTCGATGCGGTTATCTCGCAGATTGTTTTAGCGAATGTATTCGTGGGTTCTGCAGAGGGGGCACTGACAGAAGCCAAGAAATATACAGTCGAAAAATCCCGGCCTTGGTATCTGACAAACTATGAAAAAGCGATTGATGATCCATTTATTCAGCGGAGCTACGGGGAGTTCTGGATAGATGTGCAAGCAGCTGTTCAATTAGTGGAAAAAGCCGGTGACAAGCTGGATGCTGCTTGGACTAAAGATCGTCTGCTGACAGAGGAGGAAAGAGGGGAAACAGCTCTGCTCACAGCAGCGGCAAATGCTTTTGGCACAAAGGTTGCGTTACAAGTGACCAGTGATATCTTTCAGGTCATGGGAGCCCGTTCGGCCACAAGGAAAAATAACTTTGACCGGTTTTGGCGAAATGTCCGCACCCATTCCCTTCACAATCCGATTGATTACAAACGGAAGAACATTGGGCACTGGTTGTTGACCGGGGAGTATCCCACTCCTAGTGTTTATTCCTAAACAGTTATCCGCTTAGGGTACGTCAGGTGGGAAGAACCCTGTCAAAAGGGGACTTGCCACCTTTTTTTCAGGTGATACTGTACCAGGTACTATAGTAACGCTTGTTTTGGTAAAAAATGGACTTTAGTTATATATGGGCATTTTGGAACCTCTGATATAATAGTAGGACAATAGCATAGGTGACTCAAGGGTGGTTTGCGCATTACTCTTTCCTTTGACGGAGGGTGGTGTAGCGGATGACGGTGGCTGAGGCGTTGACGTTGATGATCGGATTTGGAACGTTGATTGTTGCGATCTTGTCGGAAAAGAACCAGAAAAAATAACCACCCTTGAGTTGGCAGCTCGAGATGGGTGGCTATGTATCCTCTTTTTCGCGCAGATCCCCTAGGGAATCATGCTATTTCTGGACAGACCGATTGGTGTTGGCAGCACCGTGAGGTCTTTTTCTGTGCACAAATATTATAGTAGCGCAGATGGAAAGGATTGTCATGTGACTATGGGCGGAGTTCTGTTGCTATTTCAATCATTCGTCCATCTTTGCGAGCAACTCGTTGTATTTCGTTTCATCCTCCGTTGTTTCATTCCAGCCTTCTGCGTATATCTTTAAAACATTTCCGCCTGCGATTTCCAGGATGGCGTTCACATTTTCTGCCTCGTTCGTCAGCAGGACATAGGAAATTGAAAGTCCTCGATAAGGCTGGATTTCTTTTGCTACCTTTGCATCCTTCAAAGCGTTCACAAAGGGAGCTTCTTCATCCTGTTGTAGTCGGGCGGCCATATCTTCATCGATGATTTCATCAGTGCTGGCCCCATTTATCAATTCCAAGAATTTCTCTGCTGTATCCGTGCTATCCTGAGTGGTTGTTTCCAATTGTTCTTCCTGCATTTCTGCTTGATGCTCCGTTATGGATGCTTGCAGGTCGCGATCGACTGGTACAGCATTCATCTTCTTTTCCCACATTGGATAAAATTTAACAATGATATAAACAGCCATGATAGCGGCAATCAAAAGGGCAGCAGGCAGACGGCGGCGTTTCTTGCCCTTTTTATAAGATGATGGGGATTGAGTTGATGTCGGGATATGTTTGGCATCTTCTTTTCTTTTTTCTGTTTCTTTCTCTTTTTCTTCTGCGTCCATAGGGGACCTCCTCTGTAATGCTAGACATATTTTATCGAAAGGTGGGTGTTTTTTCCATGCAAATAAGCGAATTGATACTTCAGTCACAGAAATATCTTGTCTTCCTTGTGAGTATTGAAATAGAAAGTAAACATCAGATAGTTTAAAAGTAATACATGAATTAAATGTTGGAAGAGAGGAGACTAACTAATTGTTCTTTTAATCAGTAAAAGAGCAGTGGTTTACAATAAGAACCAAGCAATGCTAGTAAGTGTTCAATACGGAAAAAACGGGAGCCATTTCCGACTCCCGTTTGACTATTTGGAACGCAGATATTTGCTTGTTAAGACAGCGATCAATTTAGCGAAAACGAATATCAGCACAGCGATCAGCAGGATTTCAGCTATCATGTAGAACCATCCGGAAGCTGAATGCTGCATCGTCACATTACCGACTGCAATGGAGATCACGATAGCCAGTGCCCACAGAAGGTAATTATTGTTGAGCAAAGACATATATTCTCCCTCCTCGCTATTAGGTATAGCCTCTTGTACTACAGAAATCATCAAAGAAAGCTGCTTCTCCTTGGAGATTCTGACATGCTTTTTGGATTCCATAAAGGGTGACTTCTGTTATGATGACTCCACCGATAGTCGTTCCCAGAAAAGCTGCAATCGGAATCAATACAGCTGGTAGGGCTTGAGTGGAGAAGTCACCAGTCGAAGCATTCGGATCGAATCCGATTGCTTCATTCATAGCTTCTACCTCTTCAAGTGATAAGTTTTCGAAGAATGAATTGAATGTAGCTGCTTCCGTTGATGTTAATCCTAGATCTTTTGCTTGTGCTTCGTCGAATTCATAAAGTTTCGTTTCGGAATTATAATATGCGGAGTTTGCGACAGCGTTGACTTTTTCATCAGAAAGGGTTCCATTGGCAGCATTTGCAGACATTGGGGCTAGGAGTACCATGACTAGAGCGGACACCAGCACTGCGACAACGATCTTCAAGCTACTGTTTTCACGGACAGAGTTTACCATCTGTGCATTTCCCCTTATGAATTTTTTATCACCGCTGGTAGGCGCTGACAGTGAACTATTTCCGTTTTGTGGAAATAAGAAACGACTTTTTACACAACAGTATGGAAGTATGAGGAAGGATTGACTAGCTGAAGGTTGCACCCTAGTATGATAGTAATTCAGTATAAGTTTTGGCAAATATAAAGGAGGAAAAAAGGCATGTTTTTGAAAAGAGTTAAGCTTCTGCGGGAAAATGATCATGACTCCAGCATCTTCCCATTCAGCATTCCGGCAATCCGGCAACTGGATGAGCTGGATTTGAAGCATCCTGTCACCTTCTTTGTCGGGGAAAATGGCAGCGGCAAGTCGACCTTGATGGAAGCAATTGCAGATATTTGCGGATTCAATACAGCTGGCGGAGGACGGAATAATGCATATGAAGTAGACGCATCCGAAGCACATCTTTCCAGTCACATCCGCCTTTCCTGGCTTCCGAAAGTGACCAATGGTTTCTTCCTGCGAGCTGAATCATTTTATCACTTTGCATCTCACATGGATCAAATAGGGTCTTATGATGCGTACGGCGGAAAATCACTCCATCACCAATCACATGGAGAAGCTTTTCTTTCATTATTTCAAAATCGTTTTGGCAAAAAGGCAATCTATCTGCTTGATGAGCCGGAGGCCGCATTATCCCCTCAGCGTCAGCTGACGTTCCTGCGAATCATTCATGAATTGGAGAAAACAAAAGAAGTGCAATTCCTCATAGCAACACACTCCCCGATCTTGCTTGGCTATCCTGGAGCCGAAATTCTCCATTTCAGTGAAGAAGGAATACGAGCAGTGGATTATGAAGAAACAGAGCATTATCAGGTTACGAAAGGGTTTCTGCAGAATCGGGAAGGGTATTTGAAGCATTTGTTTGAATAGGCATATGTTCTTCCAGAGATCTTTCCAGTACAATGAAAGAAAAAAATGGAAGAGGTGGGGAGCATTATGTCCGTTTTATTCAAAGAAATGAATACAGAAGAAGTACAGCGTTATATCGCTTTTGAAATACCGAACTATGCTGAAAATGTTTCAGCTGGTATGGGTATTCCGAGAGAAGCAGCTCTTAAGGATGCGGAGAAACAGCTGCACAGTTTATTGACAGAAGATAATAGAAAAAAAGATCACTATATCGGACATATATTTTGTGAAGCGAAACAAGAGAATGTCGGCATACTTTGGTATAACATCCAGAGAGAAAGAGACAGAGCATTTATTTATCATATTTACATAAAAGAAGAGTTTCGTAAGCAGGGTTATGCCAGTGCGGCATTGACTTTGTTGGAGGAGGTAGTGAAACAAAAAGGAGTTAACACCATTGCACTGAATGTATTTGCCAATAATGAAAGTGCACAGCATTTATATCGTCGTATGGGTTATGCGACAGCATCAATGGTGAAGACGAAGAAAATCTGAGGTGGGGATCTCATGGAAATACGATCATGTATAGAAAACGATCTTAAACTATGCGGCGAAACATACGCTGAGGTTTTTAATCAAGCTCCGTGGGATGAGGCCTGGACCGCAGAAACCGCTTTGTCTTACTTGATTGATTTTTATCACACACCAGGGTTTGAAGGAATCATCGCAGTAGAGAATGAGGAAGTCATAGGGTTTCTCTTCGGGGTAAAAAGAAAATGGTGGTCTGGAGATGAATTTTTTATAAACGAAATGTGTGTGCGAACTGACCAGCAGAACAAAGGCGTCGGCAAGGCTTTGATGGAGCATCTCCTCAAACTGACAGATGCAGAGGCGATTTCTTTGCTCACTGACCGTGGGCTGCCAGCTGAAAACTTCTATAAGCGAAATGGATTCAAGGAAATAGAGAGACTCGTGTTCCTGAGCAGGAATGTATAAAACAAGTGGATTTGAGGGTGTATAAATGAAAAAAACTGTCCTTATATTTCTTATTGAACAATACGCAGATTGGGAAGCAAGTTATGTTGCAGCGGAATTGCAAGCACCACATTCAGAGTATCAGGTGAAGACGGTCACGCTGGACGGTCAACCGGTAACATCTATCGGCGGTTTTAAGATCCTCCCAGATCATAGTTTAAGAGAGGCAAAGTCTATCGATTTTCATATGCTGATCATGCCTGGGGGAAACACGTGGAGACAGCCTGAAACTGTTCCTGTAAGAGAGCTGGTTGCACACTGCTTTACACAAGATATTCCGGTAGCGGCTATTTGTGATGCAACTGTTTTCCTTGGTAGGCATGGTTTCTTGGAAGACGTGAAGCATACGAGCAATACCTTGGAAAACTTGAAAGAAGGTGCACCAAATTATCAGAATGAAGATAATTATAATCATGTTCAATCAATTTGGGACGGAAAAGTGATTACTGCAAATGGGACGGCGCCTTTGGAATTTGCCAGAGAGATACTGAAATTACTAAAAGTCAGAGAAGATGAGAAAATCGATCGCTGGTTCCGATTCTTCAAAGAGGGTATGGTAGATAATCTAACAACAAACTAAATTTTCTGAATTGCAATGCTATAATGGAGAGGAATTCTTTTTTAGGAGGATACCCATTTGCAAACAAGCCAGAGTGTATATGAAAAGATAGCTGCAATTTTACAAGATAAAAGTGAGAAGCTGATTTCTGTCAGCGATAGGATATGGGATTATGCAGAGACAAGATATGAAGAAGTGAGATCTGCTGAAGTTTTGGCGCAAGCATTGGAAGAGGAAGGCTTTGTGCTGGAGCGGCAGGCAGGTGGAATAGAGACGGCATTTGTCGCGAGTTACGGAAGCGGGAAGCCCGTCGTTGCTCTGCTTGGCGAGTTCGATGCATTGTCTGGTTTGAGCCAGCAGGCGGGCAGTGCAACGAAGGATCCGATAGAAGAGGGCGGCAGCGGACATGGCTGTGGACATAATTTGCTCGGGACAGGTGCGATGGCAGCTGCCATTGCTGTGAAGCAGCTGATGGAGGAAAGCGGACTGCAAGGCACAGTGCGTTATTATGGCTGTCCTGCCGAAGAAGGAGGAGGCGGGAAGGCCTTCATGGCGCGGGCTGGTCTTTTTGATGATGTGGATGTGGCACTCACATGGCACCCTTGGGATGAAAACCAAGTCTATCATGCCAGGATGCTTGCTACATGTCAGGTGTACTTCCGCTTTACTGGTACAAGCAGTCATGCAGCCTTCAGTCCGCATTTAGGCAGAAGTGCCTTGGATGCAGTGGAGCTGATGAACATCGGATCCAACTTTCTGCGGGAGCATATCATTCCGGAAGGACAGCTGCACTATGCGATTACCGATGCAGGCGGCATGAGTCCGAATGTTGTCCAGTCTAATGCGGAAGTTCTATATAAAATCCGTGCTCCGAAAATGGGGCAGGTAGAAGCAATCCTGGAACGGGTAAAGGATGTTGCCAGGGGTGCAGCTTTGATGACCGGTACCGAACTGGATATCCAATTCGATGCAGCATCGGCAGACTTGATACCGAATGTAACATTGGGAAAACTGATGCAAAAGCATTTGGAAGCTACCGAATCACCCAGCTATACAGAGGAAGAATACACATTTGCCCAAGAAGTACAGCAAACATTCGGGGCTGAAGAAAAAGCTATGATTCAGAAAAAAGACAATAGGATCCTTTCACAAGGAGTACTTGATTTTCAATCCGAACCTAGCTTCTTTAAAGGATCGACAGACGTTGGGGATGTCAGCTGGCTTGTTCCTACCGGGCAGATTTATGTCGCTACCTGTGCTTATGCGACACCATTCCACAGCTGGCAGCTAGTCACGCAAGGGAAGTCATCCATTGCCCATAAGGGGATGCTGCTCACCGGCAAAGTGCTGGCAGCGTCTGCGATGGAATTATTAGAAAAACCAGAGCTGCTGGAGGGGATAAAAGCAGAGCACAAAGATAATCTTGACGGGGAAACATACAAATCATTGATACCTGCAGATACATATCCGGCTCCAATCAAAAGAAAAAAATAAGCAAACAAAAGGCATTTCCTACGGGAGATGCCTTTTTTGTTTTCAACTTGTACGTTTATGTTGAAAGAAAGTGATTGATTGTACGTACAAATTAATGTAAAATCACATTAAGTAATCAAATATACGTACAAGGAGGAGTGAGTCTGATGCTGGATGAATTAAAGGAGCAGGTGCTGCAAGCAAATCTAGATCTTCCTAAATATAAGCTGGTTACTTTTACGTGGGGAAATGTAAGCGGTATCAATAGGGAATCTGGTCTGGTGGTGATCAAACCTAGCGGAGTGGCATATGAGAAGTTGACAGCAGAGGATATGGTAGTTGTCAACTTGGATGGCGAAGTGGTGGAAGGAGACTTGAAGCCTTCATCAGACACGGCCACACATTTGTTATTGTACAAACATTTTGAGGATATCGGCGGTATCGTCCATACACATTCTACTTGGGCAACAGCATTTGCACAATCTGGAAAAGGAGTTCCTGCCCTTGGTACAACTCATGCGGACTACTTCTATGGAACTGTCCCTTGCACCCGCCCGATGACCGGACAAGAGATACAGCAGGACTATGAACTGGAGACTGGTAATGTCATCGTCGAGACTTTCCGGAAGAAAAGACTTGATCCAAACCAAGTACCAAGTGTGCTTGTCCATAAACACGCACCTTTCAATTGGGGGAAGACACCGGCCGAAGCGGTACATAACGCTGTTGTGCTGGAAGAAGTAGCCAAGATTGCGCATCTCTCCTATCAGCTTGATCAGCAGGTGGAGGAGATGGATCAGCAGCTTTTGGATAAGCATTATCTGCGAAAGCATGGAGCCGATGCTTACTACGGCCAAATCACTTAGGAGGGAATTTCCGATGGGTACGGATAAATTCGCAATTGGTATCGATTATGGGACACAGTCCGGCAGAGCAGTACTTGTCCGGCTTCGAGATGGAATGGAGATGGCAGAGCATGTCACTGCATATCAACATGGTGTCATGGATGTGAAACTTCCTCATTTGGATAAGGCCTTAGGCTATGAGTGGGCGCTGCAGCATCCGATGGATTATCTGGATGTGCTGCATCAGTCTGTTCCGGCAGTTATCCAAGCGGCTGGGGCTGACCCGGCAGACATCATTGGATTAGGCATCGACTTTACCGCTTGTACGATTTTACCGGTTGATAACAAGCTTGAACCATTATGTTTTGATCCAGCTTTCCGTGATAATCCGCACAGCTGGGTCAAGCTGTGGAAACATCATGCTGCACAGGAAGAAGCGAACAAGCTGAATGAAATCGCAGAGGAGCGAGGGGAGGAATTCCTGGCTCGTTACGGAGGGAAAATCAGTTCGGAATGGATGATCCCGAAAATATGGCAGATTGCAGATGAAGCGCCGGAAATTTATGAAGCCGCTGATCAGTTTATCGAAGCAACCGATTGGGTCATATCCCAGTTGACAGGCGAGTTGAAAAGGAACAGCTGTACAGCTGGGTATAAAGCGATCTGGCATAAGCAGGATGGCTATCCGTCTGCTGATTTCTTCGGAAGTTTGCATCCTACGCTGCGGGACGTGACGGATACAAAGCTGCGGGGAGAAGTTTATCCGCTTGGAACAAAAGCAGGGGAACTGCAATCATCACTTGCTGCATCTATGAATCTGGCACCAGGTATCGCGATTGCTGTAGGAAATGTCGATGCCCACGCAGCGGTCCCGGCCATGGGCGTGGTAACGCCTGGAAAACTCGTAATGGCAATGGGTACGTCCATCTGTCATATGCTGCTCGGCACGGAGGAGCGGACTGTCGAAGGGATGTGCGGTGTGGTCGAGGACGGCATCATCGAGGGGTACTACGGATACGAAGCAGGACAGTCTGCTGTTGGCGATATTTTTGGCTGGTTCGTCGAGGAGCAGGTGCCAGCCTATGTGCATCAGCAAGCAGAAGCGGCCGGTCTGAATGTTCATCAGTGGCTGGAGGAACGCGCTAGTGCTTATCGGCCGGGTGAAACGGGGCTGCTGGCACTGGATTGGATGAATGGCAATCGCTCAGTGCTGGTTGATACCGAATTGAGCGGGCTGGTGATCGGACTGACTCTGGCGACGAAGCCGGAGGAGGTGTATCGTGCCTTGCTCGAAGCGACGGCTTTTGGCACGCGTAAGATTGTAGATGCTTTCCAACAAAGCGGAGTTGCAGTGGAAGAGCTTTATGCATGCGGCGGGCTGCCGCAAAAGAACAAGCTGCTTATGCAGATTTTCGCTGATGTGACCAACCGGCCGATTTATATTGCGGATTCTGTCCAAACGCCGGCAGTTGGTGCGGCGATGTTCGGTGCCGTAGCGGCTGGAGCGGATGCGGGTGGATATGACAGCATTTTGGATGCAGCTGGAAACATGGCACGAATCAAGGAAGAAGTCATTCAGCCAATACCGGAGAATGTGGAAATTTATGAACTGCTTTACCAGGAATATAACACGCTGCATGACTATTTCGGGCGAAAAGACAACGACGTGATGAAACGTCTGAAAGCGATTCGATCTCAGTCGGAAAGAAAACTGACAATACAGTGATAAAGGGGGAGTTAGCATGTTGCAAGTAAAACCATATGTATTTTGGTTCGTGACAGGAAGCCAGCAGCTATACGGGGAAGAAACACTCAACCAGGTGCAGGTGAACTCAGAGGACTTGGTAACGAAACTGAATGAGCAAGGATCACTGCCGTTTCCAATCACGTTTAAAGCAGTACTGACAAATGCAGCAGACATCCAGGAGTTGGTCCTGAAGGCGAATGCAGATCCAGAGTGTGCGGGTTTGATCACCTGGATGCACACTTTTTCGCCTGCTAAGATGTGGATTGGCGGACTGAAAGCACTGCAGAAACCGCTCTTGCATCTGCATACACAGTACAATCGTGAAGTACCTTGGGATTCAATCGATATGGACTTTATGAATCTGAATCAATCCGCGCACGGAGACCGGGAATACGGCTTTATGGGCACACGTCTTAACAAAGTCAGGAAAGTCATCGTCGGATATTGGGAAAATAAAGAAATCCAAAAGCGGATAGCTGATTGGATGACGACTGCTGTCGGGTTCAATGTAAGCCAGCAAATCAAAGTAGCACGCTTTGGCGATAATATGCGTACTGTGGCGGTGACGGATGGAGATAAAGTAGAAGCGCAAATCAAATTTGGCTGGACAGTTGATTATTATGGTATTGGCGATCTTGTTGCCGAAATGAAAGAAGTGACGGATGCTGATGTAGAAGAGCTTTTCGGTACGTACAAGAATGCGTACGATTTGCCGACGGATGAAAAGCAGCTTGCTTCTGTCAGAGAGCAGGCGCGGATTGAAGTTGCTCTGAAACGCTTCTTGGACCGAGGCGGCTATCAGGCTTTCAGTACGAACTTCGAGGATTTGCATGGTATGAAACAGCTACCGGGACTTGCCGTTCAGCATCTGATGGCGCAGGGCTATGGCTTTGCCGGAGAAGGAGACTGGCGAACCGCGGCACTGGTACGCTTAATGAAAGCGATGGCCAATAATGATCGAACATCCTTCATGGAAGACTATACGTATCATTTAGAAGAAGGCAATGAACTGATCCTCGGCTCGCATATGCTGGAAGTCTGTCCGACATTGGCTGCAAATCGCCCATCCGTCCAAGTGCATCCGCTTGGTATGGGCGGCAAAGATGATCCGGCGCGAATCGTCTTTGACGGGATTGCTGGTGAGGCAATCAATGTGTCCATCATCGAGCTTGGCGGGCGCTTCCGCATGATCATCAATAAAGTGGAAGCGGTCGAAGCGGAATACGAGACGCCGCATCTGCCGGTTGCGAAGGTGCTGTGGAAGCCCAAGCCATCACTTAGCGAAGCAACCGAAGCTTGGATTTATGCAGGCGGCGCACATCACACAGCGCTAACGTTCGCGCTCACAGCCGAGCAGTTGGAAGATTTTGCTGAGATGGTTGGCATTGAATGCGTGACAATCGATGACCATACATCTTTGAAGCAATTCAGGAAAGAACTGCAGTGGAATCAAGTGGTGTGGAAATAACTTCTTTAAAGGATAAAATAGAAGGCTCGCTGGACTCCATGCAAGCCTTCTTAATCATCCTGTTCAGTAAAATCTCATACCATCTATACTATCGAAAGAAGAATCAAAAAGGTGTGCAATATAATCTTTGATTTTGTGGCACTATAGTCAATCTGCTTTCGATTATAGAGTATAAAGGTATTTCTCCATTTATTTCAGAATATTCAACAGTTCAGTCAGTTTGGTTATTTCGTAATCCGGGTTCAGCGGCAGATGGTTCGGCAGCCTGCCTGGATTAAACCAGCATGTGTCCATCCCCGCTATATTTCCTCCTTGAATATCCGCAGCTAAAGAGTCCCCAATGATCAGGGAACGTTCGGGCTCGATGCCGGGAACGCGTTCAAATACATAATCGAAAAAACCTGCCATTGGTTTTTGGAAACCAGTATCTTCCGAGACAAATACTGATTGGAAGAAAGGAAGCAGTCCGGTAGCCTTGAGCCGGCGGAATTGTGTTTCGGAAACGCCGTTCGTCACAATATATAATGGATAATCTCTTGAGAGTTTCTCCAATACATCAGCAGCGCCAGCTATCATATGTTTACCATGTGACAACAGCTCACGATAAGCAGCATCAAGCTCTGCTCCTTCGACCTGGCGATCATAAAGAGCAAAGAACTCTGTGAATCGGGAACTGACGACTGTGTCGCGGTCGATTTCACCTTGTTCAAAGGCATGCCATAACCGTTGGTTGATGGTGCGGTAAGCTGTCATCGCTGCTTCATCAATCGGCAGACCATTCTGCTGGAATAATAATGGGAGTGCTTCTTGTTCGGTTTTTGTGAAGTCCAGGATAGTATTGTCTACGTCGAAAAATAGTGCATCGTATTGTTTTGTCATGATGATTTCCTCCAATTATTATGTGTAAACCCGTCATTGTTTCAGATGGGAAGTACTATCTGATTTCGTAATTTTGTATATAGAAATCCATAAGTGCTTATCTTTTAGGAGTTCCATGAAAAACCTTGCTTTCTGCTGTTGCTACATTTATTAATAGCTGATAGGAAAAGAAGAAGGACATATGTCCCGATCGTATCATATCTTTATTGGGAAGCAAAACACGTATGGATTTTATGCGGCTGTCTCAATTATTTTACAATAGGAATGAAGGAGGATAGTGCGCTTGTTCCATGATATGTGTTATGCTAACTTATACGAACATGTCAAGGAAGCTGGTGTAAGTTATGCAGACAAAGTATGCGATTGTGAAACAGGCAATCAAGTCCAAAATCCTCGATGGTACATATGAGCCGCATGCTAAAATACCATCAGAGAGTGAAATGATGAAGCAATTCGATGTCAGCCGCCATACGGTTCGCCTTGCCATCGGTGAATTGGTGTCAGAAGGCTGGCTCTACCGCGAGCAAGGTGCAGGTACATTCTGTGCCGATCGATCAAAGCAACAGCTGCAGCAAAACAGGACACAAAATAAAAATATCGCTATCGTTACAACATATATATCCGATTATATCTTTCCTTCCATCATCCGCGGCGCAGAAGCTTATTTAAGTGATCGTGGCTATAATGTCAGTTTGTTCAATACAAATAATGATCATGAAAAAGAGCGCGAATATCTGGAGCGAATCATCACGACAGGCTTCGATGGGGCGATCATCGAGCCGACCAAAAGTGCATCGGCCAATCCGAATATCAATTATTATTTGAATCTGGAAAGGCTGCAAATTCCCTATATCATGATCAATGCTTATTACGATGCATTGGAGCCGTATCGAGTCCTTGTCGATGATGAACGCGGTGCATTCCTTCAGACCGAGCATCTAATCAAGCAAGGTCATCGGGACATCGTCGGTTTCTTCAAGACTGATGATATGCAAGGTACACTCCGGATGAAAGGATACTTGAAAGCGTATCGCGAATATAAAGTTCCTATCAATCCGAAGCATATCGTGACATACAGTACGGAAGAGAAGCTGGAGAAACCTGCACAAGAGCTGGAAAATCTATTGAGTCAGACAGATACCAAACCGACTGGGTTGGTTTGTTATAACGATGAACTGGCAATCAAACTAATCAACGTCCTGCGCGAAAAGACTATGAAGATCCCGCAAGATATATCGATAGTAGGCTTTGATGATTCTTTCCTGACCGAGTTGTCTGAAGTGAAGCTGACATCTGTCGAACATCCAAAAGCAGAGCTTGGACGGGCAGCAGGAAAACTGATATTGGAATTGATTGAAAGCCAGCATGGCAAAGGATCTGAAGCTGCAGTTGAGAGCATTGTTTTTCCCACTAAATTGAAAGAAAGACAATCGACACAGCCTATCGGAACAGATACGCTTGAAAAGATAAAATGAGAAATGGAGCCGGAAATCCGGCTCTATTTTTTTGAACTTATTGTTCATATTCTTGTATATCCCCTTTCGGTTATCATCTTGTTCGTATAAGTTTTAAAGATGTTCTTCTTAAACTTATTGACTGATTACCAGTGTGATGTTACCATGGACATAATACAAAACGTATAGGCTGAATCTTGAAATGTATGCGCTATCATCCAGACTGATCCTCAGTAAGCCGATTACGTAGAGGGAGGTATGACCTCTTTAGTAAACGCTTTCAATTATGTTGAATCCAAAATAAGGGGGTAGCTTTGATGAAGAAAGTGTGGAAAACGCTTTTAATCGGTTTGATGGTCGTTGTGCTGGTCGCTTGCAGCAAGGGCAGTGGTGGCAGCGGAAGTGAAGCGGATGAAACGGAAGTAGTCGGTGGGGATTTGGAGAATGCAACAGAGATAACCTATTGGACATTTGTCGGTCAGCATATGGATTTATTCAAAGATGCAGCAGAGCGCTGGAATGCAGAATTCCCGGATCGCCCTATCAAGCTGGTGGCTGAAACGTATCCATTTGACCCAATGCATAATAACTTGCTGCTAAGTTTGCAGTCGGGTAAAGGTGCGCCGGATATTGCTGATATAGAATTGAGTAAGTTCCCTAACTTTTTGCAAGGAACACCGCAGCTTGAACCTATGAACGAGTATGTGGAGCCTGTACTTGCCGATTCCGTTGAGGCTCGTTTTGATTTATATAAGAAGGATGATGATTATTATGGTGTTCCTACACACGTAGGTGCTACTGTAATGTATTATAATACCGAGATCATGGATGAAGCAGGAGTGGATATTGATTCCATCGAAACGTGGGACGACTTCGTGGAAGCTGGCAAACAAGTGACAGAAAAGACGGATGCTGTCATGTGGAATGTAGGAACCAGTGACTTCCTGATGGATCTGTGGCCGATGGTGTCACAGCAGGATTCTGATTTCTTCGACTCAGAAGGGAACTTGACGCTGGATAACGAAACGAATGTAGAAACGCTCCAATTTTTGTATGACGCCATCTATACAGAAAAGATTGCTGAGCTGACACCTGGTGCGAATAACCAGAGTGAGGATTTCTATAAGTACTACAGTGAAGGGAAATCAGCTGCCATCCTAGCGCCGCTTTGGTATATGGGCCGCTTCGTTGATAACATGCCGGAAATGGAAGGGAAAATTGCCATCAAACCGCTTCCAGCATGGGAAGAAGGCGGTAAACGTTCTGCGGGTATGGGAGGTACCGGAACGGTTGTGACGAATCAGGCAGAAGATAAAGAATTGGCTAAAGAATTTCTTGCGTACGCAAAGCTCTCGGAAGAAGGAAGCAGTAACTTGTGGAAGATCCTTGGTTTTGATCCGCCTCGCTGGGATGTATGGGAAAGCGAAGCAGTCCGGGAAGACAACAAGTATTATCAATTCTTCGGTGACGGTATTTTCGATATGCTTCTGGAAGTGAAAGATGATATCAATACCCTTCATATCACAGAGAATACACCGGATGTTTCAACCGAATACAATACGATCATCGCTGATTCTGTATTAAGGCAGAAAAATAAGACGCCTGAGGAAGCGATGAAAGAAGCCGCTGATAAGATTGAAAGTACGATGCAGCAATAGATAGGATATATCATGGGAGCAACGGCTAATCGTTGCTCTTTTTTTTTAAAACCTCTTTTATTACAAAAAATGCTTGTTTTTGGAAAGATATCTGACTATACTAAACTTATACGTACATATTTATCCTGAGATAAAACCTGCCCTAAATATGTTCGTACATGATGCGAGAGAAGTCGCCTTTCTTTTTCTTTTAATTTGTAAGCGTTATCAAATAAAGGGAGTGGAAGTACATGGCCGATAAATTGCAAGCAAATATGGTGTTGGATAAAAGTTATCAAATCAGTAAAGTCGATCGGAGGATTTATGGTTCATTCATTGAACATTTAGGCAGGGCGGTCTATGGCGGTATTCATGAACCAAGTCATCCAAAAGCAGATGAACAAGGTTTCCGGAAAGACGTCATCGAATTGGTAAAGGAGCTGCAAGTGCCAATCGTTCGTTATCCTGGCGGGAATATGGTTTCTGCTTATAACTGGGAAGATGGTGTCGGTCCGCTGGAAAAACGTCCTAAACGGTTGGAGCTTGCCTGGCGTACGATCGAGCCGAATGAAATCGGGACAAATGAGTTTGTGGATTGGGCAAGAAAGGTTCAGGCGGATGTCATGATGGCAGTGAACCTTGGTACAAGAGGCATTGATGCTGCGCGTAATCTGATTGAATATACCAATCATCCGAGCGGGACGTATTATAGTGATTTACGCAGGGAGCATGGCTATGAACAGCCGCATAATATCAAAACCTGGTGCTTGGGCAATGAAATGGATGGCCCTTGGCAGGTAGGGCATAAGACGGCAGTCGAATACGGCCGTATCGCGAAAGAAACGGGCAAAGCGATGAAGCTAGTCGACCCGAGTATCGAACTGGTGGCCTGCGGAAGCTCGAATACCGATATGCCGACTTTCCCGGAGTACGAAGCGACGACGCTGGATATCGCATACGACGAAGTGGATTATATTTCCCTGCACCAATATTACGGCAATAGCTCCAATGATCCAGCCAACTATTTGGCGAAGAATATGGATATGGATCATTTTATCAAGACTGTGACTGCGACGTGTGATTATATCAAGGCTAAGCACCGCAGCAAGAAGACGATCAATCTGAGCTTCGACGAATGGAATGTCTGGTATCACTCCAGAGAGCAGGACGAAAAGCTTGATCCATGGACAATCGCACCACCGCAGCTGGAGGATGTGTACAACTTCGAAGATGCGCTCTTGGTTGGCAGTATGCTCATCACCTTGCTCCGGCATGCTGATCGGGTGAAGATGGCCTGCATGGCGCAGCTGGTGAACGTCATTGCGCCGATCATGACCGAAAACAATGGTCAATCTTGGAAACAGACAATCTATTATCCTTATTTGCACGCATCCGTTTACGGAAGAGGCATCAGCCTGCAGCCAATTCTCTCTTCACCGAAATATGATAGCAAGGACTTTACCGACGTGCCATATATCGATAGCGCTGCTGTTTATGATGAGCAGGAAGAAACGCTGACACTTTTCCTCGTAAACAAGCATTTGGACGAAACGATACCGCTGGAGGCAGATGTGCGAAGCTTTGACGGATATGAGCTCAAGGAGCATATCGTACTGGAGCATCATGATCTGAAAGCTGTCAATACGAAAGATACAGCTCGTGTCTCCCCGCACAGCAAAGGGGAATCAAGCTTGGATGGCGGCCGCCTTCAAGCGCAGCTGAATCGGACTTCCTGGAACGTCATCAGGCTGCAGAAGGCGCATGCAAATTAAAGCGGAGGAGGAATTGTGATGCGTACAGTTACGCCAGTAGCGCCTGTGAGAGCGCGCAAAAAACAAAATAAACTTCTCAAGTTTCTCAATTCGAAGAAGGTAGTGCCTTTTGTTTTCATATCGCCGTTTGTACTGTCGCTGCTCCTATTCACGGTGTATCCTGCCATCCAGGGTGTGATCATGAGTTTCCAGAGCGTTCTCCCTGGTCAAGTGGAGTTCATCGGAACGAGCAACTATGAACGCGTGTTCAACCCGACATTTTACCGAGCTGTTTCGAATACGACCGCTTATGTGATCCTGACTGTATTGATTCTGACCATCATTCCAATGGTGCTGGCAGTCATCTTGAATTCCAAGCATATCCGCTTTCGGACACTGTTCCGTGCTTCATTATTCATTCCGGCACTCACATCGACGATCGTCGGCGGTATGATATTCCGCTTCATGTTCAGTGAGCAAGAGGGAGCGGTGGCGAACCAGATTGTCGGTTTGTTTGGTGCAGATGCGGTGAAATGGATGTTCACGCCTTGGGCAGCCATCGGGCTTATGGTCTTGCTAGCAAGTTGGCGCTGGGTCGGTGTCAATATCCTGTATTTCCTCGCTGCGTTGCAAAATGTGCCTGATGAGATGTACGAAGCAGCTCAAATAGACGGCGCGACAAGATGGCAGCGCTTTCGTTTCATCACGATGCCGATGCTGAAGCCGATCATCATCTTTGTCAGCACCATCACGATCATCAATGGCTTTCGGATGTTCGAAGAAAGCTATGTGTTCTGGTCTGTCGGCTCTCCAGGTAATATCGGACTATCGATTGCCGCTTATATTTACCAGCAGGGGATCCAGCAGAATGATATGGGCTTCGGTGCTGCGCTTGGTGTCGTTTTGATGCTCATCATCTTTGTGATCAGCATCATTTATCTGATTGTCACTGGAACATTCAAAAAGGGGGATAGGTGATGAAAAAGAATAATAACAGACTGCTAACGATCATCACCACTGCAGTCATGGCAATTGTCAGTTTAATAGCGCTATTTCCGATCTTAAGCATGGTGCTGTCATCTTTCATTCCATCTTCCTCTTTGATGAGGAACGGCATGTCATTCAGTTTTCCATGGGATGAATTGACGTTAAGCAACTACACGTACATCTTCACACAATCGTCTGAGTATTGGACTTGGTACGGAAACAGTCTCTGGATTTCCGCATTGATGATTGTCTTGTCTTTGTTCTTTTCTTCCATGGTCGGATATGCACTGGCGATGTATGACTTCAAAGGCAGCAACATCTTTTTTGTGGCGGTTCTGTTCATTTTGATGGTTCCATTCGAAATCCTGATGCTGCCGTTATTCCGGCTGATGATGGATATGATGTTGATTGATACGTATCTTGGTGTCATTTTGCCAGGTGTCGTTGCCCCGGTGGCTGTGTTCTTCTTCCGGCAATATGCACTTGGCTTGCCGAAGGAATTGATGGATGCAGCTCGGATAGATGGATCGACGGAGTATGGTATTTTCTTTAAAATCATGCTGCCGTTGATGGGCCCGTCACTGGCGGCAATGGCTATTCTGCAAGGTCTTGGCAGCTGGAATAACTTCCTATGGCCGCTGTTGGTGCTTCGATCGAATGACATGTTCACCTTGCCGCTCGGGCTGGCAACGCTTTTGACACCATACGGAAATAACTATGACGTTTTGATCGCCGGATCTGTTATGACAATCATTCCGATTGTCATCCTGTTCGTCTTCTTCCAGCGCTATTTCATTTCCGGATTGACTGTTGGCGGTGTAAAAGGCTGAAGATGGGTTTTGAATAGAAAGGAGATTGGACCATGCTGAACAAAGCAATGAAAAATCTTGATAAGTCTCTCCTGTGGATTACCCGGTTTGCATACTTGAATGCTTTATTCCTGCTATACACCCTCCTGGGCTTGGTCGTTGCCGGAGCAGCTCCGGCAACGGTGGCGGCTTTGCAAGTTTCCCGCCGCCTGCTGCATGGAGAGGAAGTGAAGATGCATCAAACGTTCCGTCAAGCATATAAACAGGAATTCTGGTCAGCGAACAAGTTAGGGTGGGTGCTCGGAGCGGCAGGCTTCATTTTGTATACGAATTATCTGCTTATCAGGCAGGCGGACGGTCAGCTGTTTTTCCTGGTGCCATTTCTTTTCTACGTACTCATTTTCTGCTATGTAACAGTCGTGCTGTGGAGCTTTCCGCTGCTGGCGCATTACAAGGCAAGTACGTTTCAGGTCATCAGGAATGCCTTCATCATCGGACTGACTAGATTCCATATGACACTGTCGATTGGCGTACTATTGTTTGCGCTTTTGTATCATAGCATCGGCTTGCCGGTGCTGCTGCTCTTCTTCTGCTTCAGCTTCAGTGCATTCGGCTGGATGTGGCTGAGCATGAAGGTATTTGTCACGATGAAGCAGGCAGAGCGATTGGCAAGCTAAACATTTCTGATGGATTGGAGCGATAAGCATGTCGACTAAGCTGATCATTCAAGCAGATGTAGTGGAAGGGAAAATCAATAAAAACATCTATGGCCACTTTGCCGAACATCTTGGCAGAGGTATTTATGAAGGGATTTGGGTTGGTGAGGATTCGCCGATCCCGAATACGAAAGGGATCAGAAGCGATGTACTGGAAGCACTTCGGCAGCTGCATATACCGGTACTGCGCTGGCCTGGCGGCTGTTTTGCCGATGAATATCATTGGAAAGATGGCGTCGGACCGCGTGAAGAACGCAAGCGGATGGTGAACACGCACTGGGGAGGAGTCGTGGAGAATAATCATTTCGGTACGCATGAATTCTTCACGCTGTGCGAACTGCTCGGGGCTGAGCCGTATATTTGCGGAAACGTCGGCAGTGGGACTGTCCAGGAAATGTCAGAATGGGTCGAGTACATGACATTCGATGGCGAGTCGCCGATGACAGCGTGGCGTCAGGAAAATGGCCGCAAAGACCCGTGGGAGTTGACTTACTTCGGTGTCGGGAATGAAAACTGGGGCTGCGGCGGGAATATGCGCCCGGAATATTATGCTGATTTGTATCGTCGTTATCAGACTTATGTACGTAATTATGGAGATAACAAGCTGTATAAAATTGCTGGCGGGGCCAATATCGATGATTACAAATGGACAGAAACGCTGATGAAGGAAGCTGCGGCAATGATGGATGGCTTGAGTTTGCATTATTACACGATTCCAGGTGATTTCTGGCTAGGCAAAGGCTCGGCCACTGATTTTACCGAAGACGAATGGCATCTGACATTGAAGCGAGCATTATTCATCGAGGAATTGATTGAAAAGCATGGCACCATCATGGATAAATATGATCCAAAGAAACGTGTCGGGCTGATCATCGATGAGTGGGGTACATGGTTCGATCCAGAACCAGGCACCAATCCTGGCTTTCTGTACCAGCAGAATACAATTCGCGATGCACTCGTTGCAGGTGCTTCCCTGAATATATTCAACAACCACAGCGACCGGGTCCAGATGGCCAATATCGCCCAGACGGTTAACGTTCTGCAGGCGATGATACTGACGGAAGGACAGGATATGATCAAGACACCGACGTATCATGTGTTTGATTTATATCAGGTGCATCAAGATGCAGAGCGGCTAGCTTTCCATATGGAAACGGATGACATCAAGCATGGTGAGCTCGCGTATCCGGCTGTCAGTACCTCGGTATCGAAAGGGCAAGACGGCACTATTCATATCAGCTTCTGTAATTTGAATCACACCGATGAGGTGACGGTGGAAACAGACGTGCGGGGCGGGGCAGTTGGATCGGTAAGCGGGAAAATCCTTTCAGCGGATAAAAAAGATGCCCGCAATACATTTGAGCAGCCTGACGCTGTAAAAACAGAGTCGTTCACGAATTTCACAGTGAAAGATGATGGCGGAATTCATGTCTCGCTGCCGCCTTTGAGCGTGACAGTGCTAACAATCAAGGAGGGTGCCTGATGCAGCTATCAGCAGATATGTTGGCATTGGCAGAGGAGTTCGGGATAAATCCTGATTCGTTTCCGGGACTTGTTGTGGAAGCAGATGCGCTGCCAGCCATCAGTGCCTATCTAAAGGAAAAACGCTGGCATAAGGCAGTCCTTATCATGGATGCACAGACGAAAGCTGCTGCAGGTGAACGGCTTGCAGGACTGCTCGAGAATGAGAGTATACAAGTTCATGTGATCGAACTGCTGGCAAACCACCATTCTCAGGTGAATGCAGATGAAACATCCCTTGTGCAAGTGCTTGTCGAAACGCCGATGGATACGGATGTCTTGCTGGCAGTAGGGGCTGGCACGATTCATGACATCACTCGTTTTTGCAGTCAGAAGCTTTCCATCCCATTTGTGGCGGTTCCGACAGCCGCATCAGTGGATGGTTTCACTTCCAAAGGTGCACCATTGATTTTACGTGGAGTGAAGCAGACGATTCAGACAGCAGCGCCAGTTGCTGTGTTTGCTGATTTGGATGTATTATGTGACGCTCCTCGACCGCTTACTGCCGCCGGTTTTGGGGATATTTTAGGGAAATTCACGTCGCTGCTTGACTGGGAGATTTCTGCAATGGTTGGCGGTGAGCCATATAATACGCTGGCGGCGAAAATGACGAGACGTTCGCTGGACTCCTGTATAGATCATATCGAGGACATTGCCCAGGGAGATCAAGCTGGTATCAAGATCTTGATGCAAGCATTGATCGAATCCGGCCTTGTGATGCAGGTGCTGGACTTTTCCCGACCGGCTTCAGGAGCAGAACATCATTTATCGCATTACTGGGAGATGCATTTGCTTGAGAAGGATGAACGGCAGCTTTTGCATGGAGCCAAGGTTGGGGTTGCTTGTGCAATCATAACGGAATTGTACAAAAGCTGGGCGGAACAATTCGATGCTTTGGACGCTGCAGGAACAATTAGTGCTGCACTGCGGGAGAATTGGGAAGAAATCCGTCTGAAGATTGCAGCGCTGCCGACAGCTGAAGCCCTGCGCTATTATCTGTATCAAGTGGGAGCACCTACTTCGACTGAAGAGATTGGTATAGACGATAAGCTGGTGCAGGAAAGCTTGAATGAAGCTTACCATTTGCGCGACCGATGCACCGGGCTGTTTCTCATCAATCAATTCAAGGAAGAGCAGATCACTTTTCCGCTGCAGGATCGGATTGGCAAGCCATGACATGCCGGACTTGTCCGCAAAGGAGAATGTATGGTGCAGATGAAGCAACGGCACTTGTAGCAAGTCAATTAGCGTTGGAGCCAGATTTGGCCGAAGAAGCGACAATTTCTGCCCGTTTAGCCATTTGCTCAGCCTGTCCGTCACTGACAGCTGATCATACATGTCTGCACTGCGGCTGTTTTGTCCAGTTCAGAGCCTCCCTTCCAGATAAGTTCTGCCCCCACCCTGCAGGAGATCGCTGGCAGCGGGTATAATCTAAGAGAGGAGGCGAACGGGATGAATTTTTATAAAGATTTGGATGCCATCTTATTTGATTTGGATGGGACAGTCTGGAAGGACTTTATTTTGATAGACGGAGCAGCTGAGGCGATTCGGATTTTACAGGATGCAGGTAAACGAGTAATTGGATTAAGTAATCGCGGTACGCACTCGCGGAATCAGATTGCGGCATATTTTCAGGAGCAGGGCATCCGGTGGGAGAAAGAGGATATCATTCTTTCCTCCTATCTCGCAGCGGATTATCTGTACACCTATTACCCAAAGCTGCCTGTATGGGTGCTTGGAGAAGAAGGGTTGCGCGAAGAATTGGCAGAGGCAGGTTTGACGCTTGCGAAAGAACCAGAGGAAGCTGATTGGCTCGTCATTTCTTTGCACACTGATGTGACGTATCATGATTTGAACCAGGCATTCCGGGCTGTCATGCATGGCGCACGGATCCTTGCGACGAATCAAGATCCCGTTTTTCCAGGGAAAGATGGTTTGCAGCTGGACGTGGGCGGATTGATTGGTGCCATCGAAGCATCAACAGGTAAGAAAACAGATATCATCGTCGGAAAACCGTCTCATTTCATGTATCAGAAAGTCATGCAGCAGGCAGGCAGTATACCGGAAAAAACGATGATAGTGGGTGACAGCCTTACTTCCGATATCGCAATGGGAACTATGTTCGGCTTGAAAACGGCATTGGTGCTGACCGGAAATACAACAAAAGAGCAGGCGGAGATCTCGAGTATCAAACCGGATCTGATCCTAGGATCCATCAAGGAGCTTCCATTCACTTAAGAATTTGGAGGAGATAAGATGAATATTACAACCGCTAAACCCTTTGAGATTCAGGTAAAGCAAGGGGAAAGAGTTGTATTGCCTAAGACAGTTGACATGCAAATCGATCAAGGGGTGCAAGGTACTTTTGTAGTCGATTGGCCGGAATTGCCGGATATGACGAAGGCGGGAATATATGAGGTGGAAGGTACCATCATAATGGAAGAATTTCCTGAGCCGTTCATTGAACAGCGGGCTGATCCATATATCCTGAAGGCAGAAGATGGGTTTTATTATTTCACTGGTTCGTATCCACTCTACGACAGAATCGTACTGCGCCGCTCCAAGACACTGGAAGGGCTGCCTGAAGCAGAGGAACACACCATTTGGAGAGCACATGAATCTGGTATACTATCAGAACACATCTGGGCACCTGAACTGCATCATATCGACGGAAAATGGTACATGCATTTTGCGGCGGGAGAAAAAGAGGATGTCTGGGCAATACGTCCATACGTGTTGGAATGTGCAGGTGATCCCCTGACAGATGAATGGACCGAAAAGGGAGCTATCAATACAGACTTTCAAAGTTTCTCTCTGGATGCCACGACATTCCAACATCAAGGCAAGCGCTTCCTGGTCTGGGCCCAGAAAACAGAACAAGACACGATTTCCAATCTATATATCGCCGAGATGGAAACACCATGGAGGTTAAAAGGCAAGCAAGTACTGCTTGCAAAGCCTGAATATGATTGGGAAAAGGCTGGTTTTGATGTCAACGAAGGTCCGGCATTCCTGCATCGGCATGGTAAAGTATTCCTGACATTCTCTGCTAGTGCGACAGATGACCGTTATGCAATGGGTCTTTTATATGCAGACGAAAACGCCGACTTGCTTGATCCTGCCTCTTGGACGAAACTGCAGGATCCCGTCCTGACAAGTTCGGATAATACTGGACTTTACGGGCCTGGCCACAATAGCTTTACTGTGACAGAGCAAGGGTTGGATCTGCTTGTCTATCACGCTAGACCATATAAGGAAATCGAAGGTAATCCCTTATATGACCATAATCGTCATGCTCGTATCCAGCGCTTTTTCTGGAAGGATGATATGCCGTATTTCGGCGAACCAGGGTTTAAGCTGGAGACGATTGTTAAGCCAAAAGCAATTATTATAGTTGAATAACACGAAAATCCTTATACGCAGGTTGTATAAGGATTTTTTTTATGTATTTTTTTAATGGTCGCATGTAGGGATAGATTTCCTGACTTACCTGTGCAGTATGCAGTAACTTATTCGAATCATTCGGAGTAACCGCTTATATCCAGAAAAGCATGGCATACGGTATGACAAAGATTAAAGTGGAAATTGTCAGGAAAACTAGCATAAGAATACCTTGGGTTTTCCAAAATGATTTCTTTTCAGCCTTTGACTTAAAGGGAATTATGAAGAAGAACGAGATTAGTCCAGCTAATAGACCCATACCTAAAACCGCAAGCGATCCAGTTAACAACATACCCATAATTAGTCCTTCTGCAAAGGTCTCGAATGTCTGCATACCTTTCTCAAGGTGCTCAAATACTTCATTTAATCCATAATCCTCTCCTTCAATCAAGGCAGATTGCAGGGTGAATGTATCGGATAACTTCATAAACAGCATTCCTCCTATCTTCCTGAATAAATTTACACTTATTGCAGTTATTTGAAACTCTTATATTTTAAAAATATAGCAAAACGCAGTCAAATACCGGAAAAATTGGTGATGGGGAGAATGGAGAGATAGTGAGTATCAGTTTCCCTACCATTTAACAAAAAATGTAGAATCTAAATAATATTGCCTATATCAAACGATTAGAACAAGTAATACCGAACATTATAAACTTTTATATTTTAAATGTACGTATTTTTATTGACTTTCCATCTGCACAATAGTTAAACTAATCTTAAATATTAATATTTTTTGTTAAATGGAGGCGGAATTTGCTGTTGAGTACAAATTATGAACAGATCAGAAAATTGGGGGAAACCATTTACGCAAATCCTGAATTGGGGTACAAGGAGGAGCGCACAAAGCAAATCGTTAACGATTTCCTAAAAGAATGCAATCCGGATTGCACCATCGAAAGTTTTAGCACTACTGGCTTGCGGACGACGCTAGGTGAGGGCAAGGACTTGCATATCGCTTTTATCGCTGAATTGGATGCTGTTTACGCACCGACACATTTTCGGGCGGATCCAAATACGGGAGCTGCCCATAACTGCGGACATTACACGCAAGTTGCCATCGCGCTTGCGCTGTATCGGCAGCTCGTTGAAACGAAAGCCTATGAACAGTTGGATTACACTATCAGTTTCATATTTGTTCCGGCAGAGGAATATCTGGATCTAGCTTTTCGTGATGAATTGATTGATAAGGGAGTCATCACACACTATGGCGGCAAACCAGAAGCGATGAAGCTAGGTGTATTCGATGATATCGACTTGAGCATCTGTGTTCATGCAATAGGCGGGGAGTTTGCCAAAAGAACGATAGAAATCGACTGTGATTTAGCGGGATTTTTATATAAGCGTTATACCTTCAAAGGCAAATCGACACACGCTGGATTCGATCCGTTTTCATCTGTGAACGCCTATAACATGTCGACATTATTCCATACAGCTCTCAGTCTTGGACGGCAGCAGCTTGATGAAAAGGAAAAAGTACGACTGAATCCAATCGTGATGGAGTCGGATATGTCGACGAATGTCATCCCGAATCGCATAAAGGTCGGAACAGATCTGCGTACGTTATCGACGGCCTACATGCAATCTGTCGCAAAACGCTTGGATGCCGCTGCCCAAGGCAGTGCAATGGCGCTTCAAGGTGAAGTGGAAATCGATACGCAAATGGGCTACCTCCCGTTTCAGCAGGATCGCTATCTATCCACTTTCGTGAAGTCTGCTTATGAAGAAAACGAGAAAATCGAAGCAATCATGGAGGATAACAGCATCAGTGCAGCTGGTGATATCGGAGATTTATCTTATATGATGCCTTGTATCCAAATTGGCTACAGCGGATTTACCGGTACGATACATGGTGATGATTTCATCGATATCGATCCGGAGTATATTTATGACATCTTCCCGCAATTTTTGTTCGATGTGCTGCACAAAATGAACGGCAAGATCGATCGAAGCAAGCTGTATAAAAGGTCATACAAGGAGTATGTACAACTCATCCAAAGCATATTGGAACAAAGGGAGGACCATGAAGGTGAAGCGTGATTATCTTATTTTGATTCTTTTCGCACTTATTGTGATTACCGCTGCTGAAATGATCGGGGCACAATCTATATCACTCGGAACAATTTCCATTTCACTGCTGCCGCTAGTGTTTGCTATTTTGATCACGATGGTTCTTGGTTTGCCGATCATTCGAAAAGGCTTCCTTAAGAAAATATACAGCAAGGTGAATGTGAAATTTTCAAGTAAGTATTTGATTTTCATCATGCTGCCGCTGATGGCGAGATACGGGGCGGATGTTGCACCGCAGCTGCGGGAAATACTCACTGTCGGCTGGGTCTTCATTGCGCAGGAACTAGGGAATCTCGGAACTGTGTTATTGGGTCTGCCAATCGCTCTGCTTATCGGATTGCGCCGTGAAGCAATCGGGGCTACGCTTGGGCTTGGCCGCGAAGGAGAGCTTGCATACATATCGGAGAAATATACGCTTGAATCAAAAGAAGGGCAAGGCGTGTTGTCTCTTTATATCATCGGTACACTGTTCGGGACCATTTTCTTCAGCTTGATTGCGCCGATCATGCTGGATATCGGCTTCCGTGTAGAGGCATTGGCAATGGCGTCCGGCGTAGGTTCAGCGAGCATGATGACCGCTTCATCGGCAACCTTGATCGCACGTGTCCCTGAAATGGAAAGCACTATCCTTGGTTATGCCGCAGCAAGTCAGCTGCTCACAAGTTTCCTCGGAACCTTCACGATGGTATTCCTGGCTGTGCCGCTGCAGCGTTTCCTTTATAACAAACTGACTGGAAATAAAAAACAGCAGGAGGTAAGAGAAGATGTCCGTGCAGCTGAATAAATATGTTAAATATGGTCTGATCATTTTGCTTAGTACAGCTCTGATTCTCTTCACCCAGCAAATAAAGTTACTGAAAAATCCTGAATCGACACCGATTGAATGGATGACAATCGTCGGTTTATTGACATTATGGCTATTCTCCATGATCGGAGTACTATTATCTGATTTGATGAAGAAAACACCAGTCAAATTTCTGCAGGAATTCCCGATCCTTGGCTGGGTTGCCGTTACATCCTTGGTGATGTGCATATTCTTTGATTTCTTTGTTGAGGCCATTGGCTATGTGGACTTTCTTTCCATTACAACGCCTATCCTTACTTTTGCGGGGATCTCGGTGGTGGATCGCTTAGTCGATTTGCGCAAAACTTCCTGGAAAGTCGGGATAGTAGCAATTTTTGTCTTCACCGGCACATATGTCGGCAGTGCACTATTATCACAGCTTGGACTATTTTTAGCTGGAAAATGAACTGGAGGGTAACCTCCAGTTTTTTTAATGCAATTTTACAAAAAAATGGCTTAATTGCATGTTTTAGCGGTAATGATCATGAAAAAAAAGGACAACTGGGAAGATGAAGAAGGAATTGACATCTGCAGAGTTGCTTCTGGCTTTCGTTGCGTCCAATCTTTGTGCTGGTATCACTAGTTTGGTCATTGCAATTGGCTCAGGAGGCATTCAGGCATCCGGGTAAAAGGAATGGCTTTATCTTGGGATGGTTATAGGAGCAAGAACCCTCATCGTTTTCATTGCTTATAAAATCATCGCTATATCGGTCATGAAACTGTTTAGAAGGAAAATCAGACCGGAAGACAGGGATTAGTTCCGGATTTTCGGTGCGATGGAATAAGGAGAGAGGTGCTGATCAGCACCTCTTTTTTATGCTTGATTCCGCCTGATTTCACTGAAATAGACACAAACTTAATAATTCACTAGCATATCTCCCTTTCCAAATAATGTGCGTATTGATAAAATATTCTATATATAATGACAAAATTCAATTTTGGAGAGTTATAGCCTATGTTCAGTTATCGAAATGATATAAGGAAGATTCTCATTCCATATTTGCAGAATCTAAATCCGCAGCAATGGAATGCAAGTGCCTATCCTAACACTATTTCCTGGGTAATCGAGCATATGGCACAGACTGAGGATTATTGGGTCTTTCAAGTTGGATTAGGGGAGAAGAGCAGATTGACGGCAGAAGGTGAGCATCCCTTAGAAAAATATCTTAGTATCAGGAAGCAAACGGATAAGGTACTACATGATATACAAACAGATGATTTAGACAAGCTGGTTGACGTTCCTGTATGCTCGGATGGATGGAGACCACCATCCGAGCCGACGCCGCGCTGGCTCTTTCATCATGTATATGCCCATGAAACGTATCATGCTGGTCAGATCGGAGTCATTGCCAAGTTGAATGGATTCAATGGGCCATTGTTCTGACAGTAAAAAATTATGGTGGTGATTTATATGTTCCATACTGAATTATTTGTAGGTAAGTTATCCGCATCCGTTGTTTTTTATCGTTGTTTATTGGGAAAAGGCTGCGCGGTGCATGATGAAAAAAGTGCCCTCTTCAAGGACGACGGAGGAGGTGCGCTTTTGCTGACAGACGAATCCGTACTGGATGACAATCATTATTTCACTGGTATGGCTGAATCAAAAAAAGGCAAAGGCGTAGAGTTGGTTCTGCCTGTTCCGGATGTGGAAAGGGTGTTTAACAAAATAAACAGCATTTACCCACACTCCATCGAGTCCAACATCACCGTCAGGCCGTGGGGGAAACTTGATTTTCGCTTAGTTGATCCTGATGGTTATTATGTGCGGGTTACTTCTTGAGGAATGACATGAGATAGCTATTTATTTATTAGTGGATGACGAATTCTTTAAGAAAATCATAAAATTTTATCTATGTGGAGAAAAACATGGAACTTATACGATATCAAAAAAGAACATTCAAGCAGTATCAATACATATACCTTATCGGTAGAACAGCTGCAATTTACCGGGCACCCAATCGATAGTGTTTCCTTATGCAAAAAAGAAAGAAATCGTCACGCTATTTTAGGAATGGAAGATGGTCGACTTGTAACGTATTTTGCTTTGCATGTACGAGAAGGAGTTCAGCCTTTTTCGGAAAAATCCTTCGGCTATTTTACTTCGGACTTTCTCCACCGATATGCATCATCTCGGAAAAGGGTACGGGAAATCAGCCTTGCAGCAGCTTCGCCAATTCATGGTATGCCATTTTTTACATATAGATGAAATTGTACTCGCAGTGAACGAATCTAATGCATTGGCTTATAAACTTTATGCGAAAAATGGCTATCTAGACACGGGGCGCCGTGTAAGGGGTTCTAAAGGACAGCTGATTGTGATGAGCTATCCTCTAAGTGTAATCCATTCTTAACAGACCAGCATCATTTATATCAGCATGTACCAATAATAAGCTATACTCTTTCTGTCAGTTGGGAGGATAGCTTATTTTTTCTTCAGTACAGAAACAATGGATTAGTATATTATTGATTGGGAGCTAACTGTAATGTCCATTTCTGTTGCAAAAATATTATTATAGTTCTGATTTTATTTAGTTAAGATAAATTTACTCCTGACGCTTTTGGTTGGAGTGCGAATTAGTAGCTTTCAAAAAGCAGAGCAAGCCGTTTAACACTAGCAATACTGCAACGGAAACAGCCAGAAAGGCGATGTCAGGAGCGAATGCTGAGATGCTATGCCATGGTGATTGTGCACTGATACTTAAAATTGGAATAAGTGTTGCTCCAATTGCTGAGGAGAGGAAACCTAATAAAAATATCATCTTTTTCTTCTTGAATTTCTTTCTCTTTATGAACAATAAAATTGTCCAGAGGAAAACTCCAACTAAAATAAGACACAAAATCAATTGAGTGGTTGGAAAATAGCTAGGAATGTTTTCGGGTTCATTTCCGAGCATGATGTCAATGATACCTTGTTTGAGTAGAGGTAAGGATCTTTCTTCAAGAAAGTGGTTCTTATTAGTCAGAATGACAGCTCCCCAATTTTCTTCCGGAATGTAGAACAATTCAGCATGTGCATCGGGTGTGGAACCGGAATGCCAAACAATATCTTGTCCAGAGTCCAGTTTGGTGTGTCGGAGCCCATAACCATAATAGTCAGCGGAGTTCCTTTCGTATAGTTTTTCTTTGTACCTATTCAATATGGAGTCTTCAAAAGCATCGTTATTTTTGCCTGATAGTAATAAGATGAACTTGGTCATATCTTCTGCACTGGAGGTTATGGTGCTGTATGGAGCGCCGCTGTTGTCATAGGGATGTTTACTTTTAACCGGAAAACCGAACCATGATTGATACCCAGTGCGATAACCAGTATGAATGGCCATAGCTTCATCAGCTGCGGAATGTGTCATTTGAAGAGGTGCGAAAATGTGCTGAAGCATATAATCTCCATATGTTTGATCCGTTATTTCTTCTATAATTGCGCCAAGAATTAAGTAATTCGCTGCACTATACTGATGAGCCATTCCTGGATTATGTGTTGGTGACACGTCATTCAGACTTTGGGCAATATCTTTTAATTCAAATTGTTCTCCTATACCTAAATCAGCTACTTTTAATCCATCATAGCTGCTTATACCGCTAGTATGTGTCAACAAGTGGCGTATGGTTATCTGGCTTTCTGCACCACCAAGCTGCAGATCAGGAAGGAAATCACTTACATAATCGTTTAATGAAAGCTTGCCTTCACTCTCCATTTTTGCAATCGCTAGTCCTGTAAATGACTTACTGATGGAACCCAAAGAAAAAGGAGTTTGGGAGGTGACAGGCTGCTCGTCTTCTCCAGTGACGCCCCAATTATACGCGTATACTGTCTCATCTTTGCTTACGATAGCGATGGATGCTCCTGGAATTTTTTCTTGTTTTAGATACTTATCAAGGTAATCAGTTAATCTGGATTCTTTACTCGTATCTGCTTGAACAGGGAATGGGAGGAGATGAAGACTTATTAACATTATTAAAATGCCAAGGATTGGACGCTTCATTGTCTAGAATCTGTTCATTCTTCTAAGACTATAAACGCCTACTAGAGATGTGATAATTATTGATGAAAGCAAACTAATTACGATCAGTGTAGTATTCCACCATAAATTATCAGAAATGCTGTAGAGAATATTGTAGTTGAAATCTGCATTTTGATATGCAGGACTGAATGATTGTGTGAGGAACATTGTTAAAATAAGCTGGGATATCAGATAGGTTATTGTAAAAAATGAGACTCCCATAAGATAATGCATTTTTGACAAGATGCTGTTTTTATTGTTGGGGGACTGTACTTTATTTATTTCGAGATAATCTTTTACGAATTCTGCTGATGTATCTAGGTCTTCAAAAGGGTCGATACCATGCAGTCTCGATTCCTCCATATGTTCGTGTAGCTGTTGCTTTATTATGTGAATTTGTTCCTGTGTTGCCTTCATAGTGATTAATTCTTGAATTACATCATTCATATATTTCTTTTCTTTTTGTGTTAATTCCATTGTCATCACTATTCCTCCTCATTATTCGTGAGTAAAGCCTTAATATTGTTCTGTAGTTCTTGCCAATCCTTAATGATCTTTTTAAGATATTCCTCTCCTTGAAGATTGATCGTGTAGTAAATACGCGCTTTACCACTATCAGTGATTTCACTGCTCGTATCGACCCATTGCTGTTCTTTCAATTTGGTGAGAATAGGGTAGATGCTGCTTACTCCTTTCAGTTTTAAATCGTACTTCTCTAATTCTTTCATAATTTCATATCCATAGCTTTTTTGTTTCTTTAAAATTGATAAAACACACATTTCTAAATGACCTTTGAGCAAACTTGTTTTATTCATGATATAAGAATAAATCAAGCATATAATTCAATCAAGTATATAATTGTAAAATAAATACAAAATAGTACATGATGAACCATGCTGATAATTGCTTTGGCCACTAATTATTAAAGTTCGGAAATTCTACGGTATAGTAAGTAGCTACTCGAATTGGTAATGCTTCCTCGGAATGTGGACAAGAAAGGAATACAGATAATAAGAAATTAATTCTTGTTGACAAATACTCAACCAGTAACTATATTGATTACAGGTAAGTGAATAACAGGAGGTTATACAAATGAAAATGCTAGTGACAGGTGCGACTGGAAATCTGGGAAGCAAGATTGTAAAGAAATTACTTGAAACAGTTCCTGCGGAAAACATTGCAGTAAGTGTTCGGAACCCTGAAAAAGCGGAAGGTCTGCTTGCGCAAGGTGTAGAAGTAAGACAAGGGGATTTCGATCAGCCTGCTTCTTTGGACAAAGCATTTGCTGGGGTTGACCGTCTATTGCTCATTTCAGCAGATGGAGATAATGACACGAGAATCCGACAGCATACACAAGCGGTGGAAGCAGCTGTGAAAGCGAATGTGAAATTCATTGCGTATACAAGTGTAGTGAATGCCCAGGAAAGCGATTTGTTCCTGGCTCCGACGCATAAGGCAACAGAGCAAGCGATCATGGACAGTGGTATTCCTTATGCTTTTTTGCGCAATAACTGGTATTTTGAAAACGAAGCTGCAAGCATTCAAGGTGTGATTGCCGGTGCCCCGTGGGTGACGTCTGCAGAAGATGGTAAAGTCGGCTGGGCTTTGCAACAGGATTATGCGGAAGCGGCAGCTATCGTCCTTGCGGGTGAAGGACATGAGAATAAGATTTATGAGCTTTCCGGTCCTCTGCTTAGCCAAGCGGAATTTGCAGCGGAAGTGGGAGAAGTGCTTGGTAAAGAAGTTCAGGTGCAGCAGGTCGATGACCAAACGTATGCCGACACAATGAAAGAAGCAGGTTTACCAGAATTCCTTCTGCCGATGTTCGTTGATATCCAAAAGGGAATCCGGGAAGGTGCACTTGCAGTAGCAAGCGATGATTTTGAAAAGCTGCTTGGCAGACCAGTGACCCCGATTCGTAAAGGAATAGAAGAGATAAAACAACAAGCTTAAAATGCTGGCCTTAGGGTCAGCTTTTTTTGTACATAATTTTCCCTTATTTGGCGCATCCTAAAGCTTGTGCAAGGGAAAGGCGGCACGAGTATGAACTTGTTTAGGAGGATGACGATGGGAATTTTGAGCGGAAACCCGCAAGATGAGCCGTTGCATTATGGTGAAGTATACGGTCTATGGACGTTTGTTTTGACAGGCAATAAGATGATTGCAAATCATCAGATGCTATTGAATCATGTAGGCGATGATGATTTGAAGAAATTGATGATAGCAACAATCGAAGGTGCGCAAGCAGAGGTCAAGCAAGTATCGGAAATACTGAAGGCAAATGGTATCGCGCTGCCACCAGCAGCACCAGAGCCGCCGAAAGTGGATCTTGAATCCATCCCTGTCGGTGCACGCTTCATCGATCCAGATGTGGCTGCTACTGCATCAGCATCTGTTGCCGCTGGACTTGTCAGCTGCAGTACGATGATGGGACAGGCGATCCGGGAAGATATCGGTATGATGTTTGGGCAGTTCCATACAAACGGCGCAATGCTCGGTGCAAAATACCTCAAGCTAATGAAGGAAAAAGGATGGCTGATTCCGCCTCCGCTGCATCAGAATAAAGAAGACTAAATGAAAAAAGCAGCCTGCTGGGGCTGCTTTTTTGTTGTTAAAACCAATAGTATCCTAAAAGATACTATACCACTTTTAAGTGCGTACTTGTTGCGTGGTCTAATAAACTTGATAATGGATAACAGGGGATTTAGGGGGAATACGAATCCTGAATGAGGAATAACGGAGGTTTTATATAATGAACGTATTAGTAGTAAAAGCAAATAACCGCCCTGCTACAGAGGCGATTTCCAGCAATATGTATGAAACATTCATGAAAGAAATCGAAGGTGCAGAGAACCTTTCTGTCACTACTTACGATGTATTCGCAGAAGACACTCCTTACTTCGGTCAAGAGTTGTTCGATGCTTTCGGCAAAGTACAAACTGGTGCTGAACTTAACGATACAGAGCAGCGTCTATTGGCTGCAAAACAAAAAGCGATGGATCTTCTTACAGCAGCTGATGTAGTAGTATTCGCGTTCCCACTTTGGAACTTGACTATTCCTGCTAAATTGCAAACATTCATCGATTACGTTTACGCTGCAGGCTTTGCATTCAAATATGATGCAGAAGGCAACATGATCCAATTGATGACAGACAAAAAAGCAATCTTCCTAAATGCACGCGGCGGCGTATACTCTGCACCAGAAGCTGCACCAATGGATATGTCCATCAACTACATGCGCAATGTATTCGGCGGCATCTTCGGAATGGAAATCATCGACGAAGTGATCATCGAAGGACACAATGCTTCTCCTAGCGAAGCAGCTTCCATCGTAGAAGCTGGTCTTGCACAAGTGAAAGAAGCAGCTGCACGTTTGAAAAACCTAGCATAATAAAAAGACGAACTGGAAACAGTTCATCAGGCTGTCGGGATATTCCCGGCAGTCTTTTTATTTGTCATAAAAAAATTGCGGGAAACAGGAGTTTCTCGCAATCTAAGAACGCGCACTTTTTTATTTTGCTTCAGCTTCTGCCTCTTGTTCATTTTTCTTGGCTTGTTTATGAAGCGTATGCTTGGATCCCCATTCATGCATGGCATGAAGGATTGGTTCAAGGCTTCTGCCGTAATCCGTGACGGAGTATTCGACCTTCGGAGGAACCTGTGCGTATACTTTGCGCTCGATGATATCTTCTTCTTCCAATTCACGCAGCTGGTTTGTCAGCATTTTCTGTGTGATACCAGGCAAGCTGCGTTTCAGTTCATTAAAACGCTGTGTACCATTGCCGAGCAAATGCAGCAAGATGACTGGTTTCCACTTGCCGACGAGGATACCCAGGGCGTCCGTCACCTTACACAATTCCGGTTCGATTTCTTTATTGGCATCTGACATATTCATATCCCCCATCCATAGTATCTTTTTTTATACTATACCACTTTCAAGTGCGTACTTTCCAATAAGTGAGCTTTGGAGGATAATGAATGTAAGATAAAATAACAGGGAGACAGGAATATGGAAAAATATCGCATTGATCCAAGTAAAGGTATGGAATTCGGAATCTACACATTGGGAGATCATTTGGCTGATCCAAGAACCGGAGAACGCATTTCTGCGAAAGATAGAGTCCAGCAGATTGTCCGGTTGGCGCAGCTGGCAGATCAGGCCGGTATTGATTTCTTCAGTGTCGGGGAAAGCCATCAGCCGTATTTTGCTTCACAGGCACATGCTGTCATATTGGCAGCAATCGCGCAAGCAACGGAGAAAATCAAGATTGGTAGTTCCTCGACCATCATCAGTACATCAGACCCGGTGCGGGTATACGAAAACTTTGCAACGATTGATTTGTTATCCAATGGTCGTGCGGAAATCATCGCTGGGCGGGCTTCCCGTGTTGGTCTATTCGAATTGCTTGGTTATGATTTGTATGATTATGAAGCTCTTTTTGAAGAGAAGTTCAATTTGCTTCTGCAGATCAATGAAGAAGAAATCGTCAATTGGAGCGGGCAATTCCGCAGATCGCTGGAAGATGCAGAAATCCTGCCTCGCCCAGTTTCAGGTTCCATGCCGATTTGGCGTGCAGTAGGCGGAACACCTGCCAGTGCAGTCAAAGCAGGTTATGCTGGTGTACCGATGACTGTGGCGATGCTTGGTGGTCCAGCCAGTGTATTCAAACAAACAATCGATGCGTACCGGGAAGCGCTGACAGCTCGCGGATTCGATCCAACCCAGCTGCCTGTGGCGACGACTGGATTCTTCTATGCGGCAGAAACGACCCAGGAAGCATTGGGCGATTATTATCCTCATATCAATGAAGGTATGAAAAAGACGAACGGCCAAGGATTCCCGAAACAATTGTTTGCCCAAGGAGCCGACCACCGAAGCATCATCAATGTCGGCAGTCCGCAGCAGATCATCGAGAAAATCCTTTATCAGCATGAGCAATTCGGCCATCAGCGTTATTTGGCACAGCTTGATTTCGGCGGGGTGCCTTTTGATAAACTGGAACGCAATATTGAATTCATCGGCTCGGAAATCTTGCCAGCAATCAAGAAATACACCAAACAAGGAGGCAAAGCAGAATGAAAGTTGTAGGAATATCCGGCTCCATTGTCGGCTCAAAGACGAAAACGGCAATGTCTTCTCTATGGGAAGAGATGCTGAAAGCTTACCCGGATGCGGATCACGTATTATTGGATTTGGCAGATTATCAGCTGCAGTTCAGCGATGGCAGGAATTATTTGGACTACACTGGTGATACAGCTTATGTGACTGACCAAATCATGCAGGCAGATATTTTGTTCATCGGAACACCGATATTCCAGGCTTCCATTCCTGGTACTTTGAAAAATGTGTTTGATCTTCTGCCGACACAGGCACTTCGTGATAAAGTAGCAGGAATTGTCGTCACTGCAGGCTCCCCGAAGCACTTCCTCGTGGCAGAGCAGCAGCTGAAGCCCATCCTTGCTTACATGAAGGCTCATTTAGTCGCCACTTATGTATTTGCCGAAGAAAAAGATTTCCTTAATGGAAAGATCATCAATGATGATATCCATTTCCGTCTGCAACGGCTCGTGGAGGATGCCTTCGACTTGGCAGAAGCACAGGCAGCCATCCGTGAGAAAAAAGAAGCAAAATACGATTTCTAAAATATAGAAGCACTTGGGACCTTAATTTGATTTAGATTCCAAGTGCTTCTTTTTGTGAAGTGGAGGAAGAGTGACTTATCACTCTTCCTCAGGCTATTGAAAGCTGTCGTCTTTCCTAATCAGCTTATCTTATATTTTTATGGATAATTCATTTTTAAAAAGTAAATAACGTGCAAAAATTATCGAAGCACCGCCGGGATCGCCTTTTTTAAAAGTATGTAAAATGGAAAAGCATCTTTTAAATGACACCATCATACATCATCCTCCGTTATATACTCGTCTTATTCATATTGTAAGCGCATTACCGTATATTATATAGGGGGGTATATTGTAGATATTGGGAAAATATTGTCGATAGGTAAGTATTTTTGATTTAAAAAAGAAAAGGTATACAAAGAAGATAAAATTACATATACTTACATTGACCACTGGTCAAATGAAGGAGATATACATGACGGACCTAACAAAAGATAAAATCATTGAGCAGGCAAGGGTCCTGTTCATCCAACAAGGCTATGAAAAAGTATCCATGCGGGGAATAGCAAAGGTTCTTGGCTGCAGCCATGGTGCTTTGTATTATCATTTCAAAAATAAAGCGTCTCTGTTCTCAGAAGTACTGGATTATTATTTTCATGAATTAAACAGCATCATCAATCGAATCATGCAGCAAAAAGATACGGATAAAGTACACGACTTGCTGTTGGAATTCATTCGTTTCGGACTTGATCATCCGCATCAATATGAGTTGATGTTCTTGCTGAAAAGTGAGGAAATGGACAGCTTGATGCAGCGTCCGGCTACAGACAGCTTCATACGGTTTGAAGCAGCCGTGAGAGAAGCAGGGGGCGTCGATCCGCAAAATGGTGAAATATACTCAATATTCTTGGCACTGCATGGGTTCGTATCACTTCATCTACATCGCGTGGAGAATTTTGACGCTGCAGCAGATGCAGCGGAGATACATGTGGAGTTTTTAAGAAAGACCATTTAATTGGTCTTTTACCATATTAAAAATTGACCACTGGTCAAACGGAGGGATGAGGGTGATGAAAAGGATTCGAATGGGTACCCTGGCGATTTTGGCCATAGGGATTGCCGGTTATGCTATCGTGCAATATGGAGTCATCGGTTTGGAAAAGGCAGGATTCGTCATGCAAAAGATAAATCTTGGAGAAGTACTGCCAAATTTGTGGGGATGGATGCTTGGTGTTCATATCGTTACCAGCATCTTTGCATTGGTACTCGGTCCTTTTCAGCTGATGGAAAGCATCAGGCAAAAAAACAGGCTGCTCCACAAACGTCTGGGCTATATTTATATGGCAGGAGTAGCGGGAGGAGGATTGACGGGACTGTATCTAGCTTATTATGCGACCGGAGGAGTGGTTGCACAAACTGGTTTTGCTATGCTTGCTATGTGCTGGATGATTACGATATTCCTTGCAATCCGAGCGGCAGTCCAAAGAAACATAGTCCAGCATCGTCAATGGACTATGATCAATTACAGCCTTACTTTTGCAGCTGTAACCTTAAGGATCTGGCTAGGCATATTCACACTGCTTTTCGGTCCAGCGCAGTACGAAATCTACTATGCTTATATCGCCTGGATTTGCTGGGTTCCAAACGTTATTTTTATAACCTTATATTTGCGACGTAAAACGAGCTTTGCTCATTAGTGCTTTGATTTTTTGTTTGGAGTCAAAAAGGCACCTGTTCCAAGCAAAAGCGCTCCGATTACAGCAACACAGACACCGATGAATGTATGAGTCAGAGTCAAATAGATACCGCCCATCAAGATGAAGATACCGACAAGATGCAAGAATATATAATTAGGCATCATAATCTCCCTCTGCAGTAAGGTACTGCGTCTCAAGAATACTAAATAGTTAGACGATTAGCAAATAAGTGTTTAATTCTGCAAGCAAAGGGAACTTCACTTAAGAGGATAAATATCGAAGGAGGCACTATCTGTGCAGGAAAAGTTTGATGTAGAGTTTACGTTCATTGGTGGAGAAAAATACACATTCACGGATTACCAGTCTGGATCTTATGTTCATGTTGTCAACGAAATAAAGGCAAGTGAAAACGGCTGGTTCGGAGTGGCTGGAGAAGTAGTCAATTTGGCGAATGTGACATCTGCTAAAGTGATTGAGAAGGAATAGAGAATGCTAGTACATTAAGCGCCTGTCATGAGATAGGTGCTTTTTTCTGTTGCAGATACTCAATGGTACAAGGACAAGCTCTGGAAATTAAAAGAGGGTTGTACTATAATCTTATAAATCAGATAATTCTAAATAATAGGGAGCGAAAGTCATGACGGAAAATACGAAACAAGTAGACAAGGAGAAACTAGCCGAGGAACTGCTTCAAGTTTATGAAACAAAGAATCCGATACAATTCTTAAGCAACGAATACCAACTCTCAACAGTTCAGGCTTATGAAGTGCAGGAAGAATTTGTTGAACAAAGAACAAAACAAACCGGGTTTATAACAAAAGGTCATAAAATCAGCATGACAAGCCCTGCCACGCAAGCTTTATTCGGAGCAAAAGAGCCGGCGTATGGAACTTTATTCGAAGATACACTACATACAGGCGACACCAAAATAGAGCTGTCTTCGATGATGGCTCCTTTACTTGAGCCAGAGATTGTCTTTGTTTTAAAGGAAGATCTGAGCATTGGTGCAGAGGAAGATGAAATCTTGGAGAAGAGCATCCTGTCTGCAGGCTTAGAAGTTCCAGACTCCAGATTTGTGGATTGGTTCCCAAAATTCCAGCTGATGGACTTGATTTGCGACAATGGTGTAACAGGGAAAGTGATTGTGTCCGATAAGGGACGGGATGATTTGACACTGGCTGAGGTGGAGAAAATCAAACTTACGTTAAAACTCGATGGAAAAGAAATTAGTACTGGTTTTGCATCAGGGGTGATGGGAAATCCGGTCACATCCGTTGCTTGGCTGACAAGAAAATTAGCTGATAAGAATCTATTTTTGAAAAAGGGCATGGCAATCAGTTCCGGCACATTCATCACCCCGATACCGTTAGGGAAGGGAGTTTATGAAGCTGATTTCAGTTTGTTAGGTAAAGTGAAACTTCATGTCAGTTAATTTGTAAGAAATATTGACAAAGCATTCTGCTGCGCTTATTATTAGAGATAATTCATGAATGATCGAAATATTTTAACAAAAGCGACGATTGGGACCAGTAGAAGGTCAGACATTAGCATAGAGAGCTGCGGTATGGTGCAACGCAGATTATGTCTCCTTCGAACTCACCCTGGAGCAGCAGGACTGACGGATGATATATTCTTTAGGTTTTGACGAGTGACCTTCGTTATAAGGTGAAAAGTGGGTTTATCAAAACCAATTAGAGTGGTACCGCGGAAAGCAAAAGAAGCTTTCCGTCTCTTTTCCATCCAGGATGGTAAGGAGACGGAAGGCTTTTTTCTTTGAAGAAATGCTGGAACACAACATGGAGGTAACAAGCATGAAAGAAAAACAACATGGATTGAAACGAACCATGACAGCACGCCACATCATGATGATGGCATTGGGCGGGGCAATAGGGGCTGGACTATTCAAAGGGTCAAGCTCCGCTGTCGATATGGCCGGACCATCAGTCATCATCGCATATTTGATAGGAGGTATCATCCTATTATTCGTGATGCAGGGGCTTGCTGAAATGGCGGTTCAAAATAAAGAGGCAAGAACATTTCGTGATTTGGTTCAAGCAAGTTTAGGGAAATTCCCAGCCTTCTTCCTGGATTGGATATACTGGAAGATGTGGGTATTGAATATTGCGGCAGAAGCGGTAGTTGCTGCCATTTTCCTGCAATACTGGCTCCCTGACTATCCGGTATGGCTGCTGACACTGCTTGTTGCAGTGCTCGTGACGGCAGTGAATCTTTATTCAGTAAAAGCATTTGCCGAGACGGAATACTGGCTGGCGTTGATCAAGATAAGTGTCATCATATTATTCATTCTAGCAGGTATTGTATTGTTATTAGTCTCCTTTGGCGAGCATACAGCTGTCGGCTTTTCCAATTTGACTGCACATGGTGGGTTCTTCCCCAACGGAGCAGGCGGATTGATTTCGGCTATGCTCGTCGTCATCTATTCTTACGGTGGAACGGAAATCATCGGCGTTACACTAGCGGAGACGAAGAATCCAGAGAAAGTCGTGCCCAAGGCTGTTCGCGGCACATTGACGCGTATCATTACATTCTATCTGTTTCCATTCTTCATCATTGTAAGCCTTATACCGTGGAATGAAGTGAATGATGCAGCTGTGAGTCCGTTCATTCTTGTATTTCAGCTGATAGGTGTTCCTGGGGCAGATCATATCATGAATGCTGTGATTCTCTTGGCAGTCATATCATCCATGAACGCAGGTCTTTATGGATCTTCCCGTGTACTATATACACAAGCGACTGATGGACGCATCTCCAAGCGATTTGCATGGCTATCGAAACGCCAAGTGCCGGTAGTGGCGATTCTTGCTTGTACTTCTGTTTTATATGTAGGTGTACTCATCTCGGTATTCATCGGCAGTGAGACATTTGATTATTTGATGGGATCACTAGGATACACTGTTCTTATCATTTGGTTGATCATTGCTATATCCCATTTGAAATCACGTAAAAAGCAGCCGGACAAGGCGACTTACTATGTGAAAGCATTCCCTGTTACAACTTGGGTGGCAATCATTGCGGTTCTGCTGATCTTGGCAGGTGTTATTTGGACTACATCACTTCTGGTTACCGTACTGACCGTAATTATCTATCTAATCATAATCGGAGCATATTTTATCAAAAAGCGTAAAAATAGACTGTAATCTTTTTCTGAAAAGTTAAGTTTTAGAAAAATTTGATTATTGCACCCTTCTGCCGGTTCAGATACTATATACTAGTATACTTATTTTGAGTCAGGGCTTTACTACACATGTTTGCATGCTCGAAATGAAGGAAGAGGGGAGCATACATATGGCTGAAGAAAAGTTAGCCAGAGGATTGAAAAACAGGCACGTCCAATTGATAGCGATTGGCGGGGCGATCGGTACAGGTTTATTCCTTGGTGCCGGTAAATCGATCCATCTAACTGGACCATCCATTTTATTTGCGTATTTAATTACCGGTATTTTCTGTTTTCTTATTATGCGAGCGTTAGGAGAGATTTTGCTAAGTAATCTCGGTTACGGATCCTTCGTGGACTTTGTCGGCGATTATTTTGGTGATCGAGCAGCCTTCGTTACGGGCTGGACATATTGGTTCTGCTGGATTTCCATTGCTATGGCCGATTTGACTGCAGTGGGAATTTATACACAATTCTGGTTCCCGGATGTACCACAGTGGATGCCAGGACTCGTTGCACTTGTCATCTTGCTGATCATGAACTTGGCAACGGTAAAATTATTCGGCGAAATGGAATTTTGGTTTGCTTTGATTAAGATCATTGCTATCCTGGCACTGATTGTCGTCGGTGTCTTTATGATACTGCGTGGTTTCTCGACAGATGCCGGACCATCCAGCTTTGCGAACCTTTGGGATCATGGTGGTTTCTTCCCAGGTGGTGCCCATGGATTCATATTGTCGTTCCAAATGGTTGTCTTCGCCTTTGTCGGAATTGAACTTGTCGGTCTGACAGCCGGCGAAACAGAAGATCCGGAGAAAGTCATACCGCGAGCGATCAATAATATTCCGATTCGTATTCTTGTCTTCTACATTGGTGCGCTCATCGTTATCATGAGTATCTATCCTTGGGATGCAATCAATCCGGCGGAAAGTCCATTTGTTCAAGTGTTTACAGCAGTCGGTATCGTTGCCGCAGCAGGCATTGTCAATTTTGTCGTATTGACGTCAGCAGCATCCGCTTGTAACAGCGCGGTCTTCAGTACGAGCCGTATGGTGTATAGCTTGGCGAAGGAAGATCATGCACCACAGCCGTTCAAGAAGCTGAATTTCCGCAAAGTACCGCGGAATGCATTGTTCTTCTCCATCATCGTCATCTTGATTGCGGTCATTCTTAACTATGTGATGCCTGAAGGAGTCTTCACCCTGATTACAAGCATCTCGACAGTCTGCTTTATCTTCATCTGGAGCATCACCGTATTGGCTCATTTGAAATATCGCAAGACAAGACCGGAGCTTGCGAAGAAAAGTAAATTCAAGATGCCATTATCACCGATCTCCAATTACTTGATCCTGGCGTTCTTGGCATTTGTCGTCGTCGTTCTGGCACTGGCTGAAGATACTCGCATATCCTTGTTCGTCACACCAGTCTGGTTCATCATCTTGCTGATTGTGTATCAAGTACGGGTGAAAGCAAAGGATAAGGCGAAGCATGATTGATAGGAAAAGCCCTCATTTTGAGGGCTTTTTTTGTTGGGTAAATATGGACTTACCGGATAAACGCACCTATACAGTTTTTTAAAGCATCCATTATCCGTATCCTTTGAGCTGGGTGGATGTCGTAATCATCCAGCTTGCCGATATGAACCCAGGCAACGGCAAAAGATTCTTCACTTTTACGTAGCTTGCCTCCAGATACTTCTGCTGCAAAACATATGGAGAACTGCTGTCTTACTTCACCATCCGTATAAGCGATAATATGATTTGGATCGCTGTATACACCTATTATCCGCTCTACACTGATGTCCAATCCTGTCTCTTCTATTACTTCTCTACAAATTGCATGTTGTATCGATTCTCCAGGATCCATATTACCGCCAGGCAATGCCCACTTCCCATTATCGCTCCGCTGTTGAAGCAGGATATGCTGGTCATTGCGTATCACTGCAGATACCGCTGGTACGATTCTTTTAGGTTTGGGAGCATTTTCCTCATGATAATAATCAATTCTGCCCATATTCATTTCCCCTCAGTTATTTTTTAGAAAAGTATTTGACAACGCTTACAATTGATAATACAATAACACACAAGAAGTAACAAATGATAATAAGTGTAACATATGTTACAAAAAAGAACTTATATTCAATAGTGTAGCAGATGTTACATCTTTATTTAACCTTAAATGAAAACGCATTCAATAGGAGGAATACAATATGTCCATTTATCGTGAACTACAAGAAAGAGATAAACAAATGCAGCCAATCAAAGTAGGTATAATCGGAGCTGGGCAAATGGGTTTCGGCTTGATCTCCCAGATTTCTAGAATTCCTGGAATGGTTGTAGGTGGAATTTGTGACGTCAATCTTGCTAATGCAGAGAAAGCTCGTGATTTTTATCGTTCACAGGAGAAAAGAAAGATAGAGACAGTTGTTTCCTCGGACTATCGTGCAGTCATCCAATCCAGTACGGTAGAAGTAGTGGTGGATGCGACGGGTGTCCCGGAAGTCGGGGCCAATATAGCGTTGGAAGCACTTCGTTCCAGAAAGCACTTGGTTCTTTTGAATGTGGAAGTTGACATTACAATCGGTTCTTATATGCATAGCATGTTTGATAGCGCAGGCTTGGTTTACTCAGGTTCTGCCGGTGACGAGCCAGCGGCAATCGTGGAACTATATGAGTTTACGAAAACGATGGGACTTGAGGTTGTCGTTGCTGGTAAAGGGAAAAACAATGCGCTTAAGCCGACAGCCAACCCTGATACTTGTGCTGAAGAAGCGAAACGGAAGAATATGAGTGCACATATGCTGGCAGCTTTCCAAGATGGGACAAAAACGATGGCAGAGATGAACTTGTTGAGTAATGCTATCGGGCTTGTACCGGATAAAGTCGGCATGCACGGTGTGGACGCTGGTCTGGATGATGTAGCGAAGAAACTTGATTTGAAAGAAAATGGCGGGGTGCTTGATTCACTTGGTGTTGTTGAATATGTAAACGGTTTAGCACCTGGTGTATTCGTTATTGTGAAGAGTGAACTTGAGCCTGTGGACGAGGAATTGCGTTATTTGCTGAAAGTGGATGCCAATCATGGACCGCATTATACATTGTATCGTCCTTATCACCTGGCAAGTCTTGAGACACCGATCACCATTGCCAAAGCAGTGCTGCACCATGACACAAGCATCCATCCGCTCGGTGCGCCGGTTTCTGAAACCGTCACCGTGGCAAAGCGCGCGATCAAGCCGGGGGAAAGACTGGATGGAATCGGTGGTTACAGTGTCAGGGGAATGCTGGAGACGCATCAGGATATGAAAGCAAATGGGCATATTCCGATTGGATTGATCAGTGGTAACGTCGTGGCAAAACGCGCCATCGAAGAAGGGCAGTTCCTGACATTGGATGATGTGGAATTGGATACTTCCACTACCGTTTGGAAACTTCGTGCACTCCAAGATCACTTATTTGCTGAATGACAAGGAGGATGACAAGATGAAGCTCGTATTGATTGCTTGCTGTCTGCTGCTTGTCCAATCTGCTCTGACCGCAATTCAAGTGCATTATTATCAAAGATCAATGAAAAGGCTAGTCGGAAAATATAAAGGAGAAGAAGGTTTCCATCTCTTCTCCGGACAAGCCCGGCGCCGAATCGGACCAGGTTCGATTGTCCTGCTCGTTGTGGATGAGTCCTATATGATCCGGGAATGTCAGGTAATGCGGGGAATGAGTATCCTTTCGACATTCAAAGAAATGAAACAATATGAAGGGAAACACCTTGGTGAACTGCTGGACGAATTGCACAGTCCAGTGAAAAAAAGAAAGCCTCCGGCATTGCAAACGGCTTTGCAGACTGCTGGAGAACAGGCTTTGATGAGCATTTCGAAGACGAAGACACTGGCGTCTATCTCATAACAGGGAGTGAAAGACATGGAATGGATTCAATGGTTCGGTGAGCATTTCATCGGGATGTTCAATGCTGGAGGAGAGCAATTCATGAGCCTCATCACCGGTATCGTCCCAACATTGGTGGTATTGCTGACCTTTACTTATGCACTGATCAAATTCATCGGGGAAGAACGCGTGACAAAAGCGATTCGCTTCACGTCCAAATATGCGTTGCTTCGCTATACCGTCATGCCGATATTATCCATTTTGCTGCTGACGAATCCGATGGCATATACGTTCGGCCGCTTTGTCGAAGAGCGTCAGAAACCTGCCTTCTTTGATTCTCTTGTTTCCTTCTTGCATCCGGTCACGGCATTGTTTCCATATGCCAATGCCGGGGAGCTATTCGTTTACCTGGGTATTGCCAACGGGTTGACACAAGCTGGCTACTCGACATCTGAACTTGCAGTCCGCTTCTTCTTGGTCGGTATCGTTGTCATGCTGATCAGGGGACTATTGACGGAACAAATCACTAAATTCCTGATGAGAAGAATGTAATCCGGGAGGGATCAGCATGGGATATAAAGCGGTATTTGTCAGCAAAGGATCTGGCGGGTGGGGAACGGGTCTCCGAATTGAGCCAACAGGAAAGAAAACGAAAGTAGTGTCGATTACAGGAGGAGGAATTCATCCTGTAGCTGAAAAAATAGCAGAAATGACAGGAACCCAGGCAGTGGATGGGTTTAAAAATTCAGTACCTGAAGACGAAATGATGTGTGTGGTGATCGATTGCGGCGGCACAGCCAGAATCGGGCTATATCCGATGAAACGCATTCCGACCGTTGATATCCTTGGTTCCTCGCCTTCAGGTCCGTTAGCGAAACATATCAAAGAAGATATCTTCGTTTCCGGTGTTACGCCAAAAGAAGTAGCTTTTGCAGAAGACGCGCAAGATGTGCAAGAGTCGGCTGCTGCGGAAGAAGAAGCAAGATTCAATACTGCAGATAAGAAAGAGTTCAGGGAAGAGTATGAGAAAGTGAAAGAAGAGCATCGATCCAGCAATGATAACTGGCTGATGCGTTTTTCAAAAGGTATCGGGAAAGTGACAGGAGTCTTCTATCAAGCAGGACGGGATTCCATTGACATGCTGCTTAAAAATATCATTCCTTTCATGGCGTTTGTAAGTATGCTGATCGGAATCATCAATTACACAGGAATCGGGGATTTGATTGCCAATACGATGTCACCGCTTGCCGGCTCGATTTGGGGATTGATCATCATCGTCATTATTTGTACGCTGCCATTCCTGTCACCTGTACTCGGGCCTGGTGCAGTCATTGCCCAAGTCATCGGCGTATTGATCGGAAGTCAAATAGCACTCGGCAATATACCGCCGCAATTTGCATTGCCGGCATTGTTTGCCATCAATGGGCAAGTTGGTGCGGATTTCGTACCAGTTGGCTTATCTTTGGGTGAAGCAAAGCCCGAAACTGTGCAGTATGGTGTACCTGCAGTCTTGTATAGTCGTTTGATCACGGGGGTCTTGGCAGTCGTGATTGCTTACTTTGCCAGCTTCGGCATGTATTAAGGAGGAGAATCAATGTATCAAACTATAGTAAAAGAAATCGGATCGATGGCACAGGCGTTTGAAGAAGATAAAATCGTTATTCTTTTTGGTATGGAAGCACCAGCGGAATTGAAGGATATCTCGTTTTTACATCAAGTGGAGCAAGGGGCACAAGAGAACGCAATCAAGGAAGGTGGGGCTTTACTCATTGACGGACAAGAGTTCCAGATCGAGAAAGTGGGATCGGCGGCAAATGAGAATTTGCAAACCTTGGGACATATCTCGATTTATTTCACGGAACCTGAGGGGGAAGTGCTGCCAGGAGCTGTATTTGCTAGCCCGCATATATTCCCGGTCATTCAGGAAGGTAGCAAAATCATATTTAAATAGTACAATGGTAGATGGCATATTTTATGCTAAACCACAAGATAGGGTGGTAGGATGGCACTTTTGGGAGATAGAAGACTTTTAGTGAAAATCGCCCACATGTACTATGAACAAGGCGCTACACAATCAGAGATTGCGGATGCCATTGGAGTCAGCAGATCGCTTATTTCCAAATATTTGACGAAGGCAAGAGAAGCTGGAGTCGTGGAGATCATCATTCATGAGCAGGATGAGCATCCATTTACAGGACTCGAATCAAAAGTGGAAAAACGATATGGCTTGCGGGAAGTCATTTGTGTGGAAGCAAATGAGAGTGATGATTCCAAAGCCAGGCTGGGAATAGCGGCCAGTAATTATTTGCTTCGGATGGTTCGTAACGGGCAAACAATCGGTGTGAGTTCGGGGACGACTTTATATGAAGTTGCCACGGCCATGACATCCAGTCAGTACTTTCCGGAACTGAAATTCATTCCGCTGGTAGGAGGCATGGGAGATGAGCGGGTGGATATCCATGCGAACCAAATCGTAGCAAAACTAGCGGAAGTACTGAAAGCGAAGTGTAAACTTCTTCACGCGCCAGTATTGGTAGATTCCAAAGAAGCGAAGGAAATCATCGTCAATCAATCTTCCATCAAGAGTATCTTCGAAGCAGGTGCAAAGGCTGATATAGCTTTGGTTGGTATCGGCGGAACACCTGCACACTCCACGATGGTGAAATCCTACTTGCAGCAAACAAATGATGTCATCGAATACGAAAATGTCGTAGGCGATATTTGCTACAATTTCATCAATGAAGATGGACGCGCTTCGGATAATGACTGGAATGACCGAGTGATTTCCATGGATTTGGAACATGTAAAAGAAATACCGCTTGTCATCGGCGTTGCCAGCGGACAAGAGAAAATCAAAGCGATTCAAGCGGCATTGGATGCTGAGCTAATTCACGTATTGATTACTGATGATGTTACAGCTCGTATGCTTTTGGAAAACTAAGGGGGGGTGCCAGAGGGCGGCACCCTTTTTCTAATGCCTGATCATCACGCTTTCTGTATGGAATCGTAAAATATGCAGCAGCTGCTCGGCCATGAATGATGCAGGTTTATCGAATCCTCTTTGAATCCATTCCACAATCAATCCGATCATGCCGTGGATACGATAGGTACAAAATAAATCCAAATCTATCTCGGCATCTATTTGACGGAAGTAAAATGCATAATCGGTCCGGAATAAACCATGAAGTCGTGCGGTCATTTTTTCTTTGAAAAGATTTACTGAATTATCTCCCAGCATCAATTGGTAGAATGCTTCATTCTTTAAGAAGTGATCAAACAAGACAATGGATACTGGGGGAAGATTACGGAAGTCGATCGTCCCCAATCTCTCGTATGGTTTCCGAAAAGCGATAGTCATTTCATCAAGCATATCCTCCGATAATTCATCAAGAAGGTCCTCTTTCTTATCATAATGCGTATAAAAACTTCCGCGGCTGACACCAGCTGCTTCCGTGATTTCCGAGATGTGTATTTTAAGAAGTGACTTCTTTGTCATCAATTGCAGCAGAGCATCTTTCAATGCTTGCTGTGTTTTTTCTACGCGTTTGTCCGGATAGGTGATGCTCACTCATTTCTCCTCACTTTTTTGAACAAAATAATGTTTTTTGTTCAAGATAATTTGCTATCTCCATTATCGCATATTGCCCGGGGAATCCAACTGTTCTATGCTTAAAATGTAAGTGTAGAACATGAAGGGGGAAGAAATGATGACATTTCCAGTTTTAGAAGGTAAAGTGGCGATTGTTACCGGGGCAGCAATGGGGATGGGCCTGGCAACGGCGAAACTTTTTGCAGATGCGAAAGCGAAAGTGGTTGTAGCAGATTTCAACGAAGAAAAAGGGAAAGCCGCAGTGGAAGAAATTGAAGCAGCGGGCGGAACCGCTTATTTCGTGAAAGTCGATGTATCCGACTCTGCTCAAGTAAAACAGATGGTGGAAGCAACAGTAGAGAAGTATGGTCGTCTTGACGTTGCTGTGAACAATGCAGCACTTACACCGGACAACGCACCAGCAGCAGAATTCGATGAAGCGTACTGGAATAGATTGATCTCCGTCGATTTGACTGGTACAGCGCTTTGTATGAAATATGAATTACAGCAAATGATCAAGCAAGGCGAAGGCGGCAGCATCGTCAACATTTCATCTGTCAGCGGCTTCCGTCCGCAGCCGAATAACATCGCTTATGTTGCGGCGAAGCATGGTGTTGTTGGTATGACGAAAGTTGCAGCAATGGAAAACGGTCCAATGAATATCCGTGTCAACACAGTTGCTCCAGGAGCAATCGATACACCGATGCTCAGAGGATCATTGATCGAAACAGGACAAACTGAAGAAGAATTTGCACCGAAACTCAGCCTTCTTGGCAGATTTGGTCAGCCGGAAGAAATTGCTCAAGCAAGCCTATGGCTGGCGTCTGATCAGGCATCTTATGTGACTGGTACGACGATTCATGCCGATGCGGGTTATACAAGCAGATAACGATACAGAGCATCCACTTTTAAAAGTGGATGTCTTTTTTTATGCGCTTTCTTCTTTCTATCATTATAAAATAGTATGATAATAGAAGAAGAGCATGAAGGGGACAATTAATATGAAGAGAGTGCTTCGGAGATTCCGCTTTGGTTTGCTTGGTCAAATTGTCCTGTTGATTACAATATTATTGGTAGTCAGCCTTTTATTTGTAAGCGCTCTATTCGTCAGGAAGGTGGATGAAATCGTGGAGGAGGATGCAGGCAGTACGGCCATGGCTGTGGCAAAACTTGCTGCTAAAGACGACACGATCTTAGAGCATTTAGAGAAAAGGGATGATGATGCTATCATTCAGGCTGAGTCGTTGAAAATCCAGCAGAACAGCGGTGCGGATTATGTTGTCATCGCAGATACGGATGGTATCAGAATATCACACCCTGAACCGGATAGAATCGGGAAACCGACACAAACGAGCAACGACCCTGTTTTGGAGGAGGGCAAGGAAGTCATTTATGAAGGATATGGTGTATCGGGTTATGCAGTCAAAGCGAAGACGCCGGTTAAAAACGAAGCTGGAGAGATCATTGGTGTAGCATCCGTCGGATTTTTGACACAGAACCTGAATGATCAGATTTATTCTTATTTGCAGGAAGTGATCATTTGGTTCCTGCTGATTTTCATGATTGGTTTGCTAGGTGCTTATCTAGTGGCAAAACGAGTGAAGAAGTTGATTTATGGATTGGAGCCGGAAGAAATCTCCTTCTTATTCAAAGAAAAAGAAACGACATTAGCATCTATTAAGGATGCTACCATTGCCATCGATCGGAAGGGGCATATTACGTCGATCAATCGAAGGGCCAAAGAGATATTCAAGCAAAAATCAGTGCTGGAAGATGCAATCGATCAGACGAATCTGCAAATGCTTTACCAAGCAGTGTTGGAAGATGGGCAGGGTCGTTATAATAAATATACATACGTAGCTGGCGATATTTACATTGTGGACGCTTCCCCAATCAAAGAAGCGAACGAGACACTTGGAGTCGTATTCACGCTGCGCCCTGAAACGGAAGTAATCGATGTGGCAGAGACAATCGTAAAGATGAAGCAGCAATCAGATCAAATGCGTGCTTCCAATCATGAGTTCATGAACAAGCTGAATACATTATACGGTTTGATTCGACTGCAGGAATATGACAAGGCACTTGCACTTATTTCAGAAGAAGTGGAAGAGCAGCAGAGCGTTGTCAATCTGTTGATGACAAACATCAAAGAACCTTTGCTTGCTGCTTTTCTGTTAGGAAAGTTCAATCGCGCCAAAGAATTGAAAGTGAGCTTGTTAATCGATGAAAGCAGCAGTCTGAACATCGATCTCCGACCAGAAGCAGCCGAAAAAATCGTGACGATCGTTGGGAATATCCTGGAGAACGCGCTGGAAGCTGCTTCGAAGTACAAAGGAGCAGGGGGGAAGGTATTGCTTTCATTTACCGATTTAGGGCAAGAAGTGGTATTCGATATAGAAGACAATGGCAAGATGCTGACCGAAAAGGAAAAGCAATCTGTGCTGATGGATGGGTATTCCACAAAGAAAGATGCTGGCGATGGGCACGGGATAGGGCTTACCATCGTGCAAGCTGCAATCAGGAAACTGAACGGAGCCCTGTATTATGGAGACAGCGAAGCAGGGGGGACTCTTGCGACGATTGTTCTGCCGAAAGGAAGCGTGGAAAATGAATCGGATGAACGTTCTGATCGTGGAAGATAATGTGGAAACCTCCATTATATTTCAAAATTATCTTAATCAGCTGGAGGGGTATCGTCTGATCGGTGTTGCGGAAACTGGTGAGCAGGCGAAAAGTCTATTGCAGGCCTTGCAGCCTGATGTAGTGCTGCTCGATGTTTACTTGCCGGATATGAATGGCATAGAAATCCTTTGGTATATCCGGCAGCATCACCGCAGGGCGGACGTGATTCTGCTTACGGCTGCAAATGATACGGATACAGTCGGGGAGGCTATGCGCGGAGGCGTGTATAGTTATTTGATCAAGCCAGTGGATGGAGACAGATTCCAGCATGTGCTGCAGGAATATGCAGCTTATAAGAAAGAACTGCTGTCCGGCAATGAAGTTGGTCAGCAGCAGGTGGATGCTTTTTTTCATCCTAGCTTACATATGGCAGAAGCATCAGATAATGAAGAAAGATATCCAAAAGGCGTGGACCGACATACGCTTGAGCTGGTTCGACGTGTCATGAGGGAACAGCAGAATGGTGAAAAAGCGGAAGAAGTAGCTGCCAAGGTCGGAGTCAGCCACTCCACTGTCCGTCGTTACCTGGAATATATGGTGTCCAGGGAAGAAGCACAGGTGGAAATCAGCTATGGAACTGTAGGCAGACCTGTACGCAAATATAAGTACATAGCTCAAAACTCTTCTTGAATCACCGTGAAAAAAATGAAAAAAATACACTTAATGTAAGTAAACTGTGCAATTTGTGAACAGAATGTTACACTTCTTTCAAATGAAAGCGCTAACAATAAGCGCTGTCTGAAGGAGGGCTTTGTTTTGTTATCTTTGCTAGGATTCTCCATGGTAGCTGTATTCATGTTCTTGATCATGTCCAAAAAGCTTTCGCCACTCGTGGCGTTGACACTGATACCTATTTTGTTTGGTATAATCGGAGGCTTCACCACTTCGCTTGGACCGATGATGCTTGAGGGTGTCGAAGGTATTGCAGCGACTGCAATTATGATTTTGTTTGCGATTTTATACTTTGGTGTCATGATTGATGCCGGACTGTTTGATCCGCTTATCAATTTCATTTTGAAAGTGGTAAAAGGGGACCCGATGAAAATCGTTGTCGGTACATCCATCCTTTCCATGATGGTGGCGCTTGACGGTGACGGTACAACAACCTACATGATCACTGTTTCAGCTTTGCTTCCTCTTTATAAACGCCTCGGCATGAATCGTTTGATTTTGGCGACCGTTGCCATGCTGTCAATGGGTGTCATGAATATCACACCATGGGGCGGCGCGTCGGCAATGGCGATGGCTGCTTTGAATCTTGAAGCATCCGAACTATTCATACCGATCATTCCGGTCATGGGAGTAGGCCTTGTTTATGCGATCACAGTAGCATTCATCCTTGGTAAAAAAGAAAGAAAGCGTCTAGGGGTCGTCAAGCTAGATGATCAAACGATGCGGGAAATCGGCGCAGCAGAAGAAGTGCCTGCATATCGCCGTCCGAAACTTGTATGGGTGAACCTTTTGCTTACGCTGCTATTGCTCGTTTGCCTTATCCTTGATTTCATCTCATTGACAATTCTGTTCATGGTTGCTTTTGCTGTCGCACTTATGATCAACTATCCGCGTATGGCAGATCAGCAGGAACGCATGGCAGCACATGCCAAAAATGGTTTGGCCGTGACAACGATCGTTATAGCAGCAGGTATTTTCACTGGTATCATGAGCGGTACCGAAATGATTGATGCGATGGCGAATACACTTGTATCCATCATCCCGGAATTCATGTCTCCATATTTGGCTGTCATCGTTGCCATCATCAGTGCACCGTTCACTTTCTTCATGTCCAACAATGCATTCTATCTAGGTGTGCTGCCAATTCTGGCCGAAGCTGCCCAGGCTTATGGTGTCAGCAAAGTCGAAATCGGGCGTGCGGCTTTGCTCGGTCAGCCAGTCCACGTGCTGAGTCCGCTTGTCGCAGCAGCGCATCTTTTAATCGGGATGGTTGGCATCCAATTCGGGGAGTTGCAGCGGTATGCGATGCTATGGGCATTCGGTTCGACCATCGTGATGACGATTGCAGCACTTATATTCGGAGTCATCAGCATCGGATGAATCATCTGAGCACGATAGTTGAATAAACTGGAATGCATCTGTTAGTCTTATCTTAGAGTTTTTAAGAGGAGGACTATATATGAGCAAAAAGATCGCAGTTTTAATCACAGATGAGTTTGAAGATATCGAATATACAAGTCCGGTAAAAGCATACGAAGAAGCTGGCCACAGTGTCGTAAACATTGAGTTCGAAGCCGGTAAAGAAGTGAATGGCAAGCACGGTGAGAAAGTGAAAATCGACAAAGCTATTTCCGATGTGGATGCAAGTGAATTCGATGCATTATTGATTCCTGGAGGATTTTCTCCTGATTTGCTTCGCGGGGATGACCAGCCTGGTGAATTCGCGAAAGCTTTCGTGGAAAACGAAAAGCCTGTATTCGCAATCTGTCACGGTCCGCAAGTATTGATCGACACAGACTTGCTTAAGGGCAAGGATATCACAGGATATCGCAGTGTTCGGAAAGACTTGATCAATGCTGGTGCGAACTACAAAGATGAAGAGGTAGTCGTAAGCCACAACATCGTAACAAGCAGAACACCTGATGATTTGGAAGCATTCAACCGCGAATCATTGAATCTGTTGAAATAAGAAGAAGGCGCCGGACCAATTGGTCCAGCGCCTTTTCTTTATGCTTTTTCACCAACGACGGAAAAACGTTCATTTGGATGTACTGGTTTTTCGATTTCGTCCAGCACTGCAATCGCGTAATCGCTATAGCTGATATAACTTTCGCCTTGCTTGTTTACCATCATCACATCACCGCCAGCTTGATAGCTGCCGGTCCGTTTTCCAGTTGGATCGAAGAAAACCGCTGGACTGAGAAACGTCCACTCGATACCCTCGCTGCTCTCCAGCTCTTTTAGATGTTCTGCCATATTGGAAGCTGTAGGAAAGGCACCTTCAGGAAAGTCAGGCGTATCGAGCAAGCGTGTTGTTTTATCATTATCCGTGAATAATGTTGCTGCGCCGCCAACAACGAAAAGGCGAGTGGAAGGTGCATCCTTCAATGCTTGAATCAAAATGCGTCCAACTGTGATATGCTGTTCTTCTTGACCTGATGGTGCATTGAAAGCATTGACGAGTACATCGAAGTTCTGGATATCCTCTGTCTTGATGTCGAAAATGTCCTTTTCAATCACCTGGATGCTTTTTTCTTCAAGTTTGGCTGGATTACGGACAATCGCTGTCACTTCATGGCCGCGATCCACTGCTTCTTTCGTAATGAGGCTGCCTGCTTTGCCTGTTGCAGCGATGACGCCGATTTTCATGTTTCTTCCTCCTTTAATCTTGTGATTCAGATATATACATGTAATATGCTAAGTTACAGGTAAAAAACTGTCAACACATTCCATTTACCCGTTCATTTTTGCGTTATACTATAGAAAGAGTAATTTATAAGAAAGTGAGCTGGACATTATGTCAATAAGCAGCCGTTTTTCGGTTGGTATTCATATACTGACGCTGTTGGAAGTGAATAGAGAAGAAGTGAATTCATCTGAGTTCATTGCTTCCAGTGTCAATACAAACCCTGTTGTCATCCGAAAAATCATGGGAATGTTGAAAAAAGCAGAATTAGTAAAGGTAAGACCTGGTGTGGCAGGAGCGGAACTTGCTCGGGAGCTGGACAGCATTACGCTGCTTGATGTATATAAGGCCGTGGAAGCAGTTCCGGAAAATGAATTATTCAGTGTCCATGGCAACCCCAATCCAAAATGTACGGTAGGTCGTAATATCCAAGCAGCAGTGCTTCCGATTTTCAGCGGTGCACAGGCAGCTATGGAAAAAGCGCTGGCACATGTGACCATCCAAGATATTGTGCAAAGCATAAACGAACAGGATAATTGAAAACAAGCGCACTGCCGAGGCAGTGCGCTTATTTTGTGTATTATTGAGCTTTTGACAAATCAGCTGCTGGACCAAAGAATTCAAAATGAACTTGTTCATTGCTGAATCCGGAATGGAATAAAGTTGAGATGACAAATGCCATGAAACCAGCTGGTCCACAAACGTAAACATCACTATCACTGTTTACTTTATCTTTGAGGACAGTTTCATCGATTCTATTATCTTCAAAATATGTCTCGTATGTCAGGTTAGGCATCTTTTCCTGCAAGCTTTGGATTTGCTCCGTGAAGGCAGCATAACCCGGTGTACGTGCCGCTTGAAGGAAGACGATTTCGCGATTTGGATCCTTCGCTGCCAATGTTTCCAGCATACTCATGATCGGTGTGATACCCACGCCGCCAGCAATGAAAGTGACAGGTTTATCGGAAACGCCTGTTAATGTGAAATCACCTGCAGGTGCACTCACTTCCAATTTGTCTCCTTCTTTCACTTGTTCGTGCAAGAATACAGAGACCTTTCCATCTGGGTTATTATCGTTTTCTTTCTTGACTGAAATTCGGAACATATCGGATGACGGTGTTTTGGACAAGCTGTACTGGCGGATCATCATATATTTCTCGCCAGGAATCGATACACGAACCGAAATGTACTGACCAGCTTCGAAATCAGGCAAAATGTCAGAATCAGCAGGTTTTAAGTAAAAGGACGTGATAACATCGCTTTCCTGTACTTTCTTTTCGACAACGAAATCTTTGAAGAACGCCCAGCCGCCTTCTTTCTTCTCATTTTCTTCATACATATTCGCTTCGACACCGATGAAGGCATCAGCGATGACGCCATATGCTTCTTCCCATGCTTTCAGGATTTCTGGTGTCGCAGCATCTCCTAGAACCATCTTGATTGCTTTAAGTAAGTATTCGCCTACAACAGGATAATGTTCAGCTTTTACACCCAAGCTGACGTGCTTATGGGCGATCTGTACGACAGTAGGAAGGATTTCCTCCAATTTATCGATATGGACAGCAGCAGCATAGACGGCATTGGCAAGCGCAGTCTGCTGTTTACCTCTTGCTTGGTTGGCATGATTGAAAATATTCAAAAGCTCAGGGTTGGCTTTGAACAATTCTTCGTAAAAAACGGTTGTGATTTGAGTTCCATGTTTTTCAAGGACAGGTACAGTGCTTTTGATGATGTCAATCGTTTCTTGTGATAGCATGTTGAATTCCTTCTTTCAAGTGGTCTGCTTTTATCATAAAACGAATGGAGGATAAAAGATATATTTAAAATACCACTTTAACAAAAGTGTCACATCCTCTATATGTCCAAACATGCCGTCAGTTATGCTATAATCCTTTGAAAGAGGAGGATATGAACAAGATGAGATTGACGATGTATACTGACTTTTCCCTGCGGATCCTTCTTTATCTGGGAACAAAAGAAAGAGACGAACTGGCGACGATCCAGGAAATCGCGACAGCTTATAATATATCCAAAAATCATTTGATGAAGGTAGCGCATGAACTGCGGCAGGCTGGCTACATTGAAGCAGTCAGGGGCCGCTCAGGCGGCATCAAACTGGCTCGCGACCCGGAAGATATCAATATCGGGGCCGTCGTGCGGCAAATGGAGGATGATTTTCACCTGGTTGAATGCTTCAACCGTGAAAATAACACTTGTCCGATTGCTTCCGTGTGCGGTTTGAGAGGCGTGCTCGGAAAAGCGCTGCATGCTTATTTGCAGGTGCTGGATGCATACACGCTCAAGGATATGCTGGGGAATGCAGCGGACTTAAGGATGCTGCTGCGATGAGAAAAGTGGAATGGTACTTATATTTTAAACAGCCTCTCCGGCGCCGGAGAGGCTGTTCTTATTTAAAGCGGTAATGATGATAGCCGTCGTAAATCGGTGAATTGGTATCATGTGACTCATCGGATCTTTGACTGCACTCGTCTGGCGGGCCGATGATGATGGTTTGATTGTTAAGCGGACGCAGTGCATCCTGCAGCTTTTGTTTGTCCAGACAATACGTTTTTGCCAGCACTTCTGCAGGTGTTTTGGCCAGGATATCGGAGCCGAATATATATTCCGGATACGGTGCGTCGAAAATGGCGAGCAGATGTGTTTGATCCTCTGCCGCCGTTTCCCAATGCCACCAGCCCTGTGGTATATTCGCAACTTGGCCGCGAGTGATTCGAATGTTTTCCACTTCATTCGTAAACGGGTTGATCAGCGAAACACGAGCCGATCCGCTGATGCAATAAACAAGTTCAGCCGCATTTTGATGATAATGCGGTTCGACAGTCTTTTCGTTGCTCAAATAAATATCAAGCAGGGAGACGTTTCCGAGTGTGTTCAAGACATCCCTGCCGAGCCTATTGATATAATTTTGACTATTTCTTGTGAACAAACGGTTTTTGCTTATATCACTGAAATATTGAACATTGTTTTTTGTATAGTCCATGTACGTATTGTCCTTGCCCATATCTTCGCCTCTTTTCAGTTGGAATGATTCGAAGATAGCGTATGCAATGGACAAGTGATTGGATTTTACAAAAAAAGGTTCCTTTCTTATGAAAAAGGATGTACGCTGGTGAAAGTTAGCAGCGGACACATAAAAAACATATCCATAATTTACAGTAAGTACTATCGAATGCTGTATGACATAAAGGAGTATCGAATGAAAAAACGAGGCATTACTTTAAAGCTGTTTGCGGTGACAGCTTTAATTTTTGTGGCATTTTATGTGATGATCATGATATTTCAGCTTGTGTTTTTTGATAGCTTTTATCAGCACTATAAGACGAAAGAAGCTGCTGAGTATCTGGAGGAATTAGCTCAAGGGTATGAAGATGATGCATGGAGTGCAAAAGAGCTGACGGAACACACGCTTTCTTATATCGAGGAGACGAAAAGCCCAGTCACGGTTGTTGATGCAGAAGGATATCAGCTTGTTCAGGATCCTTTCCATATCATGCTGGAGACAGAAGATGGAAGCGTACTGGAAGTGGGATTATCTTTATTCGTCATGGATTACGGCAAGGAATTGAAGTCGCTCGGGATTAAAAAAGGTGATACTTTGACCATGGATGGCGAAAGTGATGCGTCGCTTAGCACGGTCTTCTATCCATCTGTCATCACCAAGGACCAAGACAGTGTCGGTGAGCATCTGGAAGAAAATGAAAGAACGATTCAAGGAAAAGTGAAAAGTATTTCACTGCCCCGCGGTATGGGGAATCGAGGCGTGGGTCTCCTGTATGATGCACTGCTGGAATGGTTCCCGCTCGATGAAAGTCTGCTGAAGAAACTGAACAATGGAGAGAGTCAGCAACTGGACTGGGTGGAACCGTGGAGCGGGAAGCATAACTTGGTACTTATTGCACCAATCAAAAAAGACGGCGAAATGCAGTACATGTTCTCGGTGACATCCCTGCAGGAAACCAAAGATACCAATGAAGCACTGCGTGTATTTTACCTTTATATCGGTATTGCTGGCTTCGTCCTCATTCTATTGCTTTCCTTGATTTACTCTCGTCTTGTAAGTCGTCCGCTGATCAAGCTGAATGAGATGGCAAAGAAGATGGTGCATCTGGATTTTGGTTCGGTGAAACCAATCAAGCAAAAGGACGAACTTGGGAGTCTGTCCAATAACATGCTTATCATGGCACAAAACTTGGATCGTGCTTTGGAAGACTTAAAGCAAGCCAATGGCAAGCTGAAGCAAGATATGGAGAAACGAAAACAAATGGAAATGGCACAACGGGAATTCTTCGAAAATGCCTCCCATGAGCTTAAGACGCCGCTCAGTATCATCAAGAGCTTCGCTGAAGGACTGCAGGACGGTATCAGCCCTGATAAACAGGATCATTATATGGAAGTCATCATCGAAGAGTCGGACAAGATGGAAGTTCTGATCGGGGATATGCTGGATTTGGCAAAGCTTGAGAATGGGGCAATCAAACTCAGGAAGTCGTCCTTCTTAGTAAGTGAAATGGCAGAGGATGTATCGGATAAGTTATATTGCATGGCAAAAGAAAAACGAGTTCCCATTGAAGTGGTAACCAAAAATGAAAAGCCGATTCTGGCTGACTACGAATGGATGGAGCGTGTGATCCGAAATCTGCTTATCAATGCCGTTCGTCATAGCGACCCGGATTCCATTGTCGCTATTCATATCGAAACGGATCAGGATGCCGATTGCAGTGTGTTCATGGTCGAAAACAAAGGACTGCAGATACCAGAAGAGCAACTTGCTGAGATTTGGACTCGCTTTTATCGGACTGAATCCTCCAGAAGCAGGATGACTGGCGGTACAGGGCTTGGTCTGGCAATCGTACAGCAAATTCTTGATCTTCATGGATTCAGCTATGGTGTCGAGAATACGTCGGATGGTGTGCGCTTTTTCGTTCGTTTCTCCAATAGATAGGAAAAAGTGCTTATTAGGACACATAAAAGACATATGAGCTTGTTAATTTATGTATATAAGGTGGAAGGAAGGATTCGCAATGGGGAAAAAAGTGCTGCTTGTCGAGGATGAATTACGGATCCGGGAAGTAGTGGCGGATTATTTCAAAATGGACGGCTGGGAAGTGCATGAAACGGATAATGGCAGCAGTGCAATCGACTGGTTTGATGCCATTTACCCGGATTTGGTCGTCTTGGATATCATGATGCCGAAAATGGATGGATTTGCTGTGACAAAGCAGGTTCGCTCCAGATCCGGTGTCCCGATCATCCTGTTGACAGCCAAGTCGAGTGATAATGATAAGATTCATGGATTTGAGCTTGGAGCCGATGATTATGTAACCAAACCGTTTAGTCCGAAAGTATTGGTTGCACGCGCTAATTCACTGATGAAACGTGCAACAGAGCAATACTTGCCAGGTGGACATATGATCAGTTTCGGTCAAGCTGTCGTCAATACGAAATCACGCAACTTGGAACTGGATCGCCAGCAAGTCGAGCTGACGCCGAAGGAATATGATCTTTTGCTGCTCCTGCTTCAGCATAAAAATAACGTCCTTTCACGTGAAACAATTTTGAATCATGTGTGGGGCATCGACTTCGAAGGCGATAGTCGAGTGGTGGATACCCATATCAAAAAGCTGCGGGCCAAGCTTGGAGCAGAATCACATCATATCCGGACTGTCATCGGGACAGGATATAAATTCGAATAAAAGGAAGAAAAGACATGGAAAAACTCAAGCAACTGTATGGACATGCAGGTGTTCGCTTTGTGCTGCACACTTGTTTTTATTTGGCGATTCTGATCACCTTGTTTTTCATGTATGGCTTTCATACGGCCAATACAGGCAACTACATCTATAACGATTTTTAATTGGAGAAGATAAAAACTATGAAACTATTAACAACCATTGCACAACATGCGGCAATGACACCGGAGAAGACAGCATTTCGCAATGGAAATGATACAATCAGCTACGGAATGCTCTGGGACAAATCCAGCAAAATGGCGAGTCTGATCCGTGACAGCTTTCAGCTGCAGCGTCAGACGCCGATTGTCGTGTACGGCCATATGGGGACGGATATGCCGGTATCCTTTCTCGCCTGCGTAAAAGCTGGCTACCCATACATACCGGTTGATACATCCATTCCAATGGAGCGGGTGCGTCTTATCGTGGAAAAATCCGGAGCTGGACTGGTGATCAATACCACGGGTGTAGATCTGGATATAGACAATATTTCAATATTACATACAGAAGCTTTGCAGCTTGATCAAACGGAAGCGATCGAACAGGATTATTGGGTCAAGGAAAACGATGTATTCTATATCATCTATACATCTGGCAGCACCGGGAACCCAAAAGGTGTCCAAGTGACGGCAGCCAACCTGCAATCTTTTACTGATTGGATGACGGAAGATTTTCCCTTAGGCAGTGACAAGGTATTCATGAACCAAGCACCATTTTCATTCGACTTGTCCGTGATGGATGTTTATCCAGCTTTGCAAAGCGGGGGAACACTTCATGCCCTGGATAAAGACGTGATCAGCAAGCCGAAGCAGCTATTTGAAAATTTGGGTCAATCCGGGATACAGATTTGGACTTCGACACCTTCTTTTGTGCAGATGTGCTTTCCGAATCCGGATTTCGATGCGACCATGCTTCCTGAGCTTGAAACATTTCTTTTCTGCGGGGAAGTCCTTCCGCTTGCAGTGGCAAGGGAGTTGAAAGAACGTTTCCCGAATGCAAAAGTCTTCAATACATATGGTCCGACAGAAGCCACAGTCGCGGTGACGAGCATCGAGGTCACCGAAGGACTGCTGAGCAAAGAAGAAGCATTACCAGTTGGATTTCCGAAACCGGATATGCGCATATATGTTGTCGACGAGGTGGGAAGTTTGCTGCCTGAAGGCGAGAAAGGTGAACTTGTCCTGGCAGGTCCGAGTGTGACCAAAGGATATCTTGGGGAACCGCAGCTGACTGAAAAGGCGTTTGGCATGATCGAAGGCTTGTCATCTTACCGAACTGGAGATGCCGGCGTTATAAAAGACGGAATGGTGTACTGCCAAGGTCGTCTGGATTACCAAATAAAACTTCATGGGTACCGGATGGAATTGGAGGATATCGAATTTCATCTCAATCAATCCGACTATATCGAGTCCGCAATCATCATTCCTCATGCACCAAATGAGGAAATCGAATACTTGATTGCAGCGATCGTTCCGAAAGAACATGATTTTGCGAAAGAATATCAGCTGACGGCGGCAATTCGAAAGGATCTTGCTCTTCGTTTACCAGCATACATGATACCTCGTAAATTCACGTATCATGAAGCGATTCCGATGACCATGAATGGAAAAGCCGATCGGAAGAAGATGAAAGAAGAGGTATTCGAATGACCCCGTATAGCTCATTCCTTTTCTTCATCATATTAGGCATCCTGCTGTTGCCAACGATGATACTGGGTATGTTGGGCAAACATTTGCGTTATTACAATGTATTTGTCTCCATCGTCGTACTTGCGATGATCTTCTCAGGCGGAGATGAAGGGTTTTATGCCCTAGTCTTCTTTACCATCCTGCAGCTTGTGCTGATCAAAGGTTACATAAAATACAGACAAACGAAGAATAGCAGTCTTGTATTCTATTTGATGAGTTTGCTGTCCATCTTGCCTTTGATTTTATCGAAATGCCTACCGTTATTGGCAGTGGATAACTGGGCAAGCTTTCTCGGAATCTCGTATCTGACCTTCCGAGCTGTTCAAATCATCATCGAAACAAGGGATGGTTTGATCAAGCAGCAGCTGTCGATATATCAGCTCGTCAATTTCATGCTGTTTTACCCGACGATTTCGTCAGGGCCGATTGATCGGTTCCGCCGTTTTCAAAAAGACGAACAGAAAACCTGGGCACCGGATGAATATAAGGAATTGCTTTATAAAGGAATCAATAAAATTTTCCTTGGTTTCTTGTACAAGTTCATCATCGGCTACAGCATCAATACGTATTTCATCATGAATCTCGACCATATCGCGGATGGCCGTTTCAGTTATCATCTGCTGTATATGTACAGCTATAGCTTGTACTTATTCTTCGATTTTGCCGGCTACACACTATTTGCTGTCGGAGTGAGCTATATCATGGGCATCAGATCGCCAGAGAACTTCAACTTGCCATTTATCAGCCGAAATATAAAAGATTTCTGGAATCGCTGGCATATGTCACTATCTTTCTGGTTCCGCGATTACGTATTCATGCGTTTTGTCTTCCTGATGAAGAAGAAAAAATGGATACAAAATAAAATGCTCGTATCCAATCTCGGTTATATCCTATTGTTTTTACTGATGGGAGTTTGGCATGGATTGGCTATCCAGTACATCGTTTACGGGGCATATCATGCATTGATGATGACAGCCTTCAATTTCTTCGAGACCTGGAACAAAAAACATAAACGCTGGCCGACAGGAAAATTCATGACAATTGTCTCGATCGTCATCACTTTCCATGTTGTCTGTTTCGGATTCTATCTGTTTTCCGGAAGACCATTTCAATAAATAAAAGGGGAATTACGAATGGATTTTAAAGAGAAAGTACTACATGTTATTGCTGAAGTTTGTGAAGACGATGTTGTGAAAGAGGAGCATGATCTGGATATCTTCGAAGCTGGACTGCTGGATTCTTTTGCAACAGTTGAATTGCTTGTTCAATTTGAAGAACAGCTAGGCATCAATGTGCCGATCACGGAATTCGACCGTGATACATGGAATACACCAAATGCGATTATCGATCGATTGAATGAGCTGAAATAATGAAAAAGAAGTATCTATTCGGACCAATCATTCTTGCATTGGTCCTGTTCGCCGGCTTTGTTTTTGTACCGGCTTCCTGGCTGGCCAAACTGGTGCCGGACGATCGTTTGGAGCAATCGGCTGCCAGCCTGGAGCCGAACATGTTCCAAGGTACATATTTGCAGGGAGAAATGCTTGCTGATCCGGATTATGTCCCGATTTACGGATCTTCCGAGCTGTCCCGCTGGGATCCGTTTCACCCGTCCAACTACTTTGAAACAAATGGCGCGGATTATACACCGTATTTGATCGGGAAAGGCGGTACTACTTCGATCATCCATGATTTGAATCTTGCAACGCATGCGGATAAGCTGAAAGGCAAGCAGATGGTCATCATCGTATCGCCGCAATGGTTCGTCAAGCAGGGTACGGATGAACAGCATTTTGCACCGAATTACTCTTCGTTACAGGCTTTTGAACTGCCATTCAATGACGATATAGATGAAAATGTGAAGCGGGAATTGATGCAAAGGCTGATGTCATATGATGCAGTCAAAAATGACACGATGCTGTATCAATTGTACGATGCTTATCTGCATGATGAGAAAATCAAGCTAAACCTGCTGACAGCCCCTGCCAAAGCGTATATTTCAATGCTTAAGAAAAAGGATTTGTATTTCACGCTCTTGAAAGATGTACAGCCAAATCGGCATGAATCCGATGATGTGAAAAATAAGACCTGGGAGGAACTGCAGGAACAGGCTGATGCTTATGGTGAGAAACGGACGAAGGACTCTAAATTCCACATCGCAACCAATGTGTATAAACATAAAAAGAATCACATCAAAGAGATGGAAGGTAAGAATAAAGGACATTCTTACGCAGAGTCCCCGGAATATGCGGACTTTCAGCTGATGCTTGATATCCTGAAAAAAGCAGAAGCAAAACCGCTATTTGTCATCATTCCGGTGAACGGAGAATACTATGATTATACTGGCTTCCCGAAACAAGGACGGGATGACTACTATGATCGAATCAAAAATCAAATCGATGATTATGGCTTTACTTATGCCGACTATTCTGATCATGAGTATGATCCGTATTTCATGCGTGATACCATTCATATCGGCTGGAAAGGCTGGGTATACCTGGACGAAGATATGGAGAAATTCCTTCAATGATAACAGAGACGATTCACCATGCCGGTGGATCGTCTTTTTGTATAGGAACTAAAATCCTCCTGGACTGGTTAGACTATGGAAAAAAGTCTAAGGAGAGATGGAGATTGAAGAAAACGATATATATCTTAAGCTTTTTATTCATATGCTTCATGCTTGTTTCCTTCTTTATAGAACTGAAAAATGGTGATACTAATTCGTGGACCAAGAGCGGCGGCAGGATACTAATGAGTGCCTTGCCGCTCGCTCTGCTTTTCTTCCAGCGCACACCATTCAGCGTACCGCATATATTCGGATATTATATGCTGCTTGTCTTTACCTTTATACTGGGGGCCATCTTCCATTTTTATGACAAGTACAAATGGTGGGACATAACACTTCATGTGATTGGTGCCATGTATGTCGCATGGCTTGCCTTAGCCATTTATCGCTACAAAGTTTTACGCCCAGCAGGAATCTATATATCGCGTTGGATTATTTTCTTGTTTGTTCTATCCATGGCCGCCTTAGGCAGTGCAATTTGGGAAAGCATCGAATTCATCGGGGATATGACCGTAACAAGCGTGATGCAGCGAAGCGGAAATACCGACACGATTTCAGATATGATTGCAGGATTGCTTGGCGGAGTCATATTGGGCGTTTATGCTTTATTCCGGAATAAGCCGCTGGAGGGGAAAGAAATCAGATAATCAATATTTGATGAGAGGAGCTGCTATTGAGCAGCTTTTTTTCATGGAATTTATCAGTTGTTTATTTTTGGTTTGTACACTCTTCTTAGAAGGGAGAGGGACTCAATTGTGGAACAAAATGAAACGTTTATTAAAATTTGCAGCTATAACACTTGGACTGCTGATTTTTCTTCTTTCGGCAGCAGCTTACAGCTTCCATCAGTATAAGCTCCATCAAGAAAAAGAACTATTACAGGAAGCTTCACTGCAAGGTGACCTAGTAACAGTCGACGGAAAGCCAATGCATGTATATGAAGAAGGGGAGGGAGAAAATACATTTGTATTTCTTTCGGGGCATGGAGTCGTTGCGCCGGTTTATGAAATGAAGGGATTATACAGTCTCTTTTCCAAGCATGATCGTATTGCTGTTATTGATCGAGCGGGTTATGGTTTAAGTGAAAAAGACAATGAGGGGAGCGATATTGATCGTACTGTAAATCAGACAAGAGAAATGCTGCGAAAAAGCGGTAATAAACCGCCTTATGTATTGGTGCCACACTCATTATCTGGAATAGAAGCAATCTATTGGGCGCAAAAATATCCAGAAGAAGTGAAAGCTATCCTGGCATTGGACATCGGACTGCCACGGGATTATGTCAATCATCCACCAACTCAAACTGAAAAACTGCTGTTTCGGGGCATGAACGTTGCAGCGGAACTTGGGTACCACAGAATGATGCCAGAGCAAGTTTATCACCCGGAAGTAATCAAGCAAGGTTTTTTGACCGATAAAGAAAAAGAGATATATAAAGCAATCTCTTTCAAACGATTTTTAAATCAAAATGTACGTGATGAGATGATCAACGCGGAAGCAAACGCTGATAAGTCAGTGTCATTACCGGCGCCTAAACAAACACCTGTATTGCTGATTGCTGCGTACACGAAGGAAAACGAACACAATAAGTATACGGACTACAAAATGGAGAATTATCAAGATTTTGTGAATCAGCTTGATGATGGTGAGATGATAAAGGTTGAAGGGAAACACTCCATTTATCTTTATGCACCGGAAGAAATCTATGAAGTTGGCAGCTCATTTATCGAACATCTGGATGAAGACAGAAAGGAGTAGGGGCGTGAAAGGTTATCAAATCATTGTGGTGGAGGATGACCCTGCCATTGGGGAACTGATGCAGAAAATATTGCAGAGGGAAGGGTATACTGTCCATTTGCTTGCGGATGGCAGCAATTTATTGGATGTCTTACATACTGGTGATCTAGTCATCATGGATATCATGCTGCCAGGTAAAGATGGGTTCCGGCTTGGAGAACAAATCAAAACCATGGATCTGCATATTCCGGTACTGTTCGTTTCTGCACGTAACGAAATAGAGAGTAAATTGCGTGGACTTACTTTGGGAGAAGAGTACATCACAAAACCCTTCGATCCCAGGGAATTGCTCATAAGAATACAAAACCTTTTGGAGCATCGTTATGGAAGTTGTACTCAGATAGGAAATCTTTTCATCGATATAGATAAAAAGAAATTATACAATGGCGGTTTTCAGAACGAAATAATACTGACGGCAATGGAAAGGAAGCTGTTTTTCTTTATGTATGAAAATCGGGATAGAATTTTGTCCAAAGAACAATTCTTGGCATTCGCCTGGCAACTGGAGGATAGGACTCCAAACATACTGAATGTCCATATAAAGAAACTTAGGATGAAAATGGATGACCAGCAAGGGAGAATCCTGGAAAACGTCTATGGTGAAGGATACCGGCTTAACACTCGGATAAAACGATGAAACTCAAAAATAGGTATCGACTTCTGTTGCTGATAGCCCTTATCAGTGTCCCACTGATGCTGGTTACGTCTGGAATCTTTATAGCACAGCTTTATGAAATGTTTTTCAAACACCGAAATGACAATCTTCCATTTCATGAGTCACTAGGCTATCCTGTGATGCTCGTTGTCTGCTTCATTGGATTGGTTGTAATGGCGTTTCTGTTTTCTATTTCGATCAATGCATTACTTAGGAAAATTGCTTTGCTGCAAACAACGATCAAAGAACTTGCTGCGAGTGCAGCTATCCCGGAAACTTTACCCGTTGAGCGGAGGGATGAGCTAGGTGATCTGACAGAAGCAGTCAACCTGCTTATCGAACGAACCACTTACCGCGAACTTGAGCTGAAACAGCGGAGGAAGATGGAGACTGAGATGCTGCAAAAGCTCAAACATGATATAAATACGCCTTTGACTGCACTGCGCCTGCAGTTATTTTATTTGGAAGATGAGTTGCAAGACAAAAATGCGCTAGTTTCCATGTATCAGCAAATAGAATATATTGCCGATTTGTCATCCGAACTCCCCTTTCATGCTTCAGAAGGACTTTCGGAGGCTTATGTCATAAGCGAAGAAGTGGACATGCGTGCTTTTTGTCAGCTGATGATTGATAAATGGAGCTACTTATACAGCATGCAAAACATTCAAATTCGATTTTATGATGGAGAAAAGCCAGTGATGTGGATTGCAAATGAGCTTTGGCTGCAGCGGATGTTCGATAATATATTCCAAAATACTTTGAAACATGCAAAAGCAGATAATCTTACTCTCACACTCACAGCCCAATCAATATCCATTGCAGATGATGGAAAAGGCTTCAGAGTCGATGAGGTGAAGCAAGGACTGGGTCTAAAGATAATCAAGGACACCGCAAGAATCCTTCATCTGGAGTATCAATTGATTGCAAATAAAGAAGGAACAAGATATTTATTCCAATCACCTGAAACAACGAGATGAAGTGAAAATTATCCTATGAATAAATATTAGTTTTGTTGTATCATAAAACAATAGCGAACTCACATTCAGCAGGAGAGGAATACAACGATGGCTACATATAAAATCATTCAAAACGAACAAGATTTCGAAAAAGCAAAGGCGATGCGTGTGGCGATTTTCGTGGAAGAGCAAGGCGTAGCTTATGAAGATGAGTTCGATCAGTTCGATGTGCTGGACGGTGCTTGTCAGCATATACTGGTTTACCATGAGGACAAGGCTGTCGGTACGGGCAGACTGCGTTTTGTCGGGGATTATGCGAAGCTTGAGCGCATATGTATGATGAAGGAGTACCGCAAATATGGACTTGGCAGAGTGATTATTGCTAGTTTGGAAGAAATCGCCCGTCTTGCTGGTAAAACGGATTTCAAATTGCATGCACAAGTTCAAGCGAGTGGATTTTACCGGAAACTCGGATATACGGAAGCTAGCGATGTTTTTGATGAAGACGGAATTCCGCATATCATCATGGAAAAGAAAGAGAATGTCACAGTGACATCATGATGCTAGTAGTCGTCAGGTTCCCTAGCCTGGCGATTTTTTGTATTTCTTGTTGAAACGCTTTCAATCGACTGCTGCTTTGTTAGAATGAAACTATGATTGCGCTGCATCCGGGGCGCCAAGTGAACCTAAGGAAGGGGCAGTTGGGATGAAAACGACAGATGTACAGCATGTGATGCAATTGACAGAACAGTATGGAGCGAATAATTATCATCCGCTTCCGATCGTCATAGCGAAAGCTGAAGGCGTATGGGTTGAGGATACCGAGGGAAAGCGCTATATGGATATGCTCAGTGCGTATTCGGCGGTGAATCAAGGACATCGTCATCCGAAAATCATTGCGGCACTCATTGAACAGGCCCAGAAAGTGACGCTCACATCCCGTGCATTTCAAAACGACCAGTTAGGTTTATGGTACGAAAAAGTGGCTGCTTTGACTGGCAAGAATATGATTCTGCCGATGAACACCGGGGCTGAAGCTGTCGAGACAGCTTTTAAAACGGCCAGGCGCTGGGGATACGACGTAAAGGGCATTGCAGATGATCAAGCGGAGATCATTGTGTGCAGCGGAAACTTCCATGGCCGGACGATGACCGCTGTTTCGCTTTCATCGGAAGCGGAATATCGCCGCGGATTCGGTCCGATGATACCAGGAATCAAGATTATTCCTTTTGGTGATTTGGAAGCTCTCAAATCTGCGATCACACCGAATACAGCGGCCTTCCTATTGGAACCGATTCAAGGGGAGGCAGGCATCATCATCCCGCCAAAAGGGTACTTAAAAGCAGCAGCGGAATTATGTCAGCAAGAAAATGTCCTATTCATTGCTGATGAAATCCAAGTCGGCCTCGGACGTACTGGCAAGTCGTTCGCATGTGACTGGGAGAATGTCACGCCGGACTTGTATATCCTTGGCAAGGCATTGGGCGGCGGTGTGTTCCCGATTTCCTGTGTGGCGGGTGATAAAGATATATTATCTGTTTTCAATCCTGGCTCTCACGGTTCCACTTTCGGAGGCAATCCGCTGGCTTGTGCTGTTTCGATTGCGGCACTTGATGTGCTACAGGAAGAAGATTTGGCAGAGAAATCCCAACGTCTTGGCACCTATTTACTTGAGGAGCTGAAAAAGCTGTCCTCACCTAAAATCAAAGACATTCGGGGTAGAGGATTGTTCATCGGCATTGAATTGAACGAAGCCGCCCGCCCTTATTGTGAAAAGCTGAAAGAACTTGGTGTGCTGTGCAAAGAGACGCATGAAACGGTCATCCGGATCGCCCCGCCCTTGGTCATTACCGAAGATGAGCTAGCATGGGCACTGGAGAGGCTGAAGCAAGTATTGCAGTAATGGAGAAGGAGTGGAGATAAATTGAAGCTAGGTATAAGTGAACTGGAAACAGCACCAATCGCTCTTGGCTGTATGCGGATGAGCGATCTGACGAAGCAGGAAGCGACCAATGTCATCGACGCAAGCTTTGAAGCGGGTATCAATCTATTCGATCATGCGGATATTTATGGAGCGGGAACGTCGGAAGAAATCTTTGCTTCCGCGCTTGACGAGAGCAGTGTAAAAAGGGAAGATATTCTGCTGCAATCCAAATGCGGGATCCGGCACGGATATTTCGACTTTTCCAAGACGCATATCATCTCCAGTGTCGACGCTATACTGCAAAGGCTGCAGACGGATTATCTGGACAGTCTGCTGCTGCACCGGCCAGATGCGCTGATGGAGCCAGAGGAAGTAGCCGAAGCATTTCGTGAGCTGAAAGAAAGTGGGAAGGTAAGGTACTTTGGTGTCAGTAATCATCACCCTCAGCAGATAGAATTGCTGAAACAATATGTCGAGGAAGATTTGATTATCAATCAGCTGCAATTCAGTTTGATGCATACACCTTTGATTGACGCTGGATTGAATGTGAATATGCAAAACAAGGAGTCGATTGTGCGTGACAGCGGTTTGCTGGCGTATAGCCAGCTTCACAACATGACAGTCCAAGCATGGTCACCTTTCCAATTCGGTATGATTGAAGGAGTTTTCATCGACCATCCCGATTTTCCAGAAGTCAATGCGGCCCTGCAGGAAGCAGCTGAGAAGTACGGAGTCAGTAAATCGGCGATTGCAATTGCTTGGATCCTGCGACATCCTGCCAATATACAAGCTATCATTGGTTCGATGAACACAGAACGAATACAATCCATCACCCAAGCACTTTCCATTCGGCTGACCAGGGAAGAGTGGTACGGCTTGTATCGAGCGGCCGGAAATAATGTACCGTGACCTTGTGGTTATCTTAGCGCGAATTACCTTTGTTGGGTAATTCGTTTTTTTGTGGGATAACTAGTAGCAAACCATTGACATGTGACACTGTGTCACATATAATTTTCTTATCATCAATTGTGACACAGTGTCATATGTTTAGGCAGGGGTGAAAAAAATGCCAAAGCAAACCTTTCTTTCTTTACCGGAAGACAAAAAGGGTACGCTGATTCAAGCTGCCAAGAAAGAGTTCTCAAGGGTCCCGCTTCATGAAGCGTCCATAGCGAACATCATTAAAGATGCTGGAATTCCAAGAGGCAGTTTTTATCAGTACTTTGAGGATAAGGAAGATCTGTATTATTATTTATTGAATCAGCTTGCGCAAGGGAATAATAAGAAGATGACGGCGATTCTTCAAGAAAAGAAGGGCAATCTGCTGGAGTCTTTATCAGAACAGTTCCGTTATATGATTTCTTTGCGTCATGACGAGGAGCATAGTGACTTTCTCAAGTATGCGTTCCTGAATATGAACCACCGGAAAGAAAATACTATGGCAAATAACATATATAAAGAGAGCTTGAAAAATGAACGCAACCAAACCTTGGAGATGATAGATACGTCTTATCTGAATATCGAGGATAAGCAAGAGCTAACGCATGTCATCAGGATCATCGGGGCCATCACTTTTCATAATCTTGTTCAAGTATTTGTCCATGATCTTACGGATACGGAAGCTATCTCTAATTATGAAACGCAGATCAGCTTGGTGAAAAAAGGACTGCAAAAGGAAGGTGTCGACTGATGTACGATAAGGTGATCAAAAAAAGCGATGATTTCATGAAAAAACTTGTGGTGACACTGCAACAGCAGGGAATCAACGCAACATTATGCAAACGGCCGCTTTTGCAGCCTTAAATTGAATAAGGGGAGATAGAATTTTGAACACGGAAACAACGCAACCTAGAAAAGTACCTTATCTGATGCTGGCTATTTTATTTGTCGGAGCATTTGTCTCCTTCTTGAATAACTCGTTGCTGAACGTTGCCTTGCCATCGATCATGGTTGACTTGAAAATCGAGGATTATTCGACGGTTCAATGGCTTGCAACAGGCTATATGCTCGTCAGCGGGGTTTTGATTCCAGCCTCCGCCTTTTTAGTGACACGTTTCTCCAACCGTATGCTGTTCATTACAGCGATGATCATTTTTACGCTCGGTACTGCTTTGGCAGCTTTTGCGCCGAACTTCGGTCTATTGCTGACTGGACGTATGGTGCAAGCAGCAGGTTCCTCGGTCATGGGACCGTTGCTGATGAATATCATGCTCGTCAGCTTCCCGCGTGAAAAACGTGGGACAGCGATGGGGATTTTTGGTCTGGTTATGATTACAGCGCCAGCTATCGGACCTACATTGTCCGGTTATATCGTGGAATACTATGACTGGCGTCTATTGTTTGAAATGATTCTTCCGCTGGCCGTGATCAGTTTGTTACTTGCTGTCTGGAAGCTTAAAAATGTGATGCAGCAGAACACAGAAGCATCACTCGACTATCTATCCGTCGTGCTATCATCCATTGGTTTCGGTGGTTTGCTTTATGGATTCAGTTCCGCTAGTTCCGATGGCTGGACCGATCCAGTCGTATTGACTACGCTGATTGTCGGAGCAATCGCATTGGTTGTCTTTGTACGCCGCCAATTGCGCATGGAAAAACCACTATTGGATTTGCGTGTTTACAAGCATCCAATGTTTGCACTTTCTTCCGTCATCTCTGTAGTAAACGCTGTAGCGATGTTCTCTGGTATGATCTTGACACCGGCTTACGTTCAGAATGTACGAGGAATCTCACCATTGGATTCAGGACTGATGATGCTTCCTGGTGCGATTATCATGGGTGTGATGTCGCCGATCACCGGCCGTCTTTTCGATAAGTTCGGACCGCGTATCCTGGCAGTTGTCGGATTGGCTATAACAGCAGTTTCTACCTATATGCTGGCTCATCTGCAACTTGACTCTAGTTATGCTTATATCATCTTCATTTACACATTGCGTATGTTCGGTATGTCAATGGTCATGATGCCGATCATGACAAACGGTCTGAACCAGCTGCCAACTGTATTGAACCCGCATGGTACAGCGGTGAATAACACGGCGCAGCAAGTATCCGGTTCAATCGGTACTGCTATCTTGGTGACAATCATGAACACTGTTACAAAAAATGAAGGTGAAAGCTTGATGGCAGGCGTGGACCCAGCGACACTGACAGAAGCATCCACTGCACTGATGACACAAAAAGCCCTGCTTGCTGGTATTCATGCTTCCTTCTATGTAGCACTGGCAATCAATATCGTGGCATTACTATTGGCATTCTTCGTGAAACGCGTGGACACAAGCAGCGATGCTGTAAGAAAGATTGAGAAACAACAAGATATTGGCCAGGGAAGTCCTGAGCCTGCAAAATAAAGGAATGGATCCGGTTGTACCGGGTCCATTTTTTTGTGTGGAAGATACTGTTTTCTTTATTATCAGCTACAAGTTAGAGCTAGCTTGATTATCATTAGTTGTGGTTCCTCCCTTTATGATTTTGGACTTTTTTGCTGATGAAAATATATTTACAATATTTTAAGTGGTTTTGCTTAATATGTTAATGTGCTATTTCTTTAGTACAGTTATGAAACTTATATCCATTTTATCTCGTATAAGTTAGCAGAGAGAGAAAAGAGGGGGAAAATCAATGTCTGCACAAGTAAACATACCTCAACACAAATTACCGAAAGAAACATTACGTGTTGGATTGATTGGAGATATCATTTTTGACATAGTCGTGCTCTTGATTTTTGGTGCTTTATTCGGGCTGGATCATTTTTTTGATTGGCCATCATGGATTGGAATCGTACTTTTGGTTTTGCTTATCATCTCGATACCGTTTGGGGTGATCGGCTACTTTGCTACTATAATCGATCATCGTAATTGGCGTTATGCCATCGATGAGGAATATGTCCAGCTTAAACAGGGTGCGTGGTTTCAAAAAGATCAGCTTATACCGGTAACGAAGATTCAGTCCGTCGAAACCAAACAAGGACCGCTACTGAGGAAATACAAGCTCCGGGAAGTAGAGATAGAGACAATGGCAGGCGAATACAGCATTCCTGGATTGCCGGAGAAAGAGGCTTATGCGTTAAGGGATGAAATTGCAGCATATGCCAAAGCGAAGGAAGAGGACGATTGATGGATACGAAACGTTATCATCCGGCTGTTTTACTGTTTCGGATTGGAAAATCGATAAGGAATTGGATCGTTCCTCTCATTGTTTTCACTATCTTCAATGATAGTGATGGCTGGTGGGGTACATATGCGAAATATTTTATTTTGGCCATCATAGTTCTATCCATAGCGAGTGATTTATTGTCATGGTTCTCGGAAAAATATGCAGCAGATGAACAAGCATTCCACTTATACAGCGGCATCTTTTCCAAATCCAGCCGCACTGTTCCGTATGAGAAAATACAAAATGTAACCAAGCATACAACAGTTTTGCACCGTCTCCTCCGTCTGACAGCGATTAAGTTTGAAACAGGGTCGCGGGAAAAAGCGGTGGACTTTAAAATACTGACCAAAGTAGAAGCGCTGCGGCTGGAGGAGCTGACTAAAAGGGAGAAGCAGACTGACTCACATACCGAAGTGATGGAGGAGCAGCCGGGGCATGAAGAAATGCTACCGGAACAACCTGTTCCTGCATCCGAAGAGAGAACAAGTCATTTTAAACCGACAATCAAAGAATTGATAAAAGCTTCTTTTACTTCCTTGAGCTTTTTACTCATTCCGCCATTGCTGATCGGTTTTGCCCTGAAATTCGATATATTCTTTGAATGGAAGGTTTTAAGGCAGTATTTACCGCTTTTGAAGGTCTGGTGGATCCCGGCAGTGGGAGTCATCGGACTTATCGCAATATCACTGCTTGTGAACATGTGGCGTATCTTGCAGAAATACGGCAACTATGAGCTGGCATCGGATGAACAGCATATTTATATCCAAACAGGCTTACTAAGTGAATCGTCCTTTTCCATCCGGAAAGATCGCGTGCAAGGTATAGAGATCAGCCAGCCGCTGCTGCATCGTTTACTTGGATTGGCGAAGGTGAAACTGATCAGCACAGGTGCACTGGATATCAGTGATGATACAGAGTCCATCAATTCCCTTTATCCATTTTTCAAATTGCAGCAGGCACAGAATCTGATCAAAGAAATTTTGCCAGAGTATGAAGTGAAGCTTTCCATGGAAAAACTGCAGCAGAAGGTGCTGCCTTATCGGTTGCTGCAGCCATCTATCATTTGGCTGGGAGTGACCATCACACTGTATTTTTGGCAGCCGGAAGTACTTGGATACCAGATTACGTGGTGGATCGTTTCCATTGCCCTATTCTTGCTGATAGGAATATATCGCTATTTGGACTTTAAACATACAAGTTATCTGGTTAGCGAGAAGTTCTTCCAGATAAAATCAGGAGCATTCACAACTACATTGTTTGTGACTAAAAGAAACAAGATGATCGAGATAGCCAAGTATCAGAATCCGCTGCAGCGCTGGCTTAAATTGGCGACGATCGAATCGGTCACGCGGGGGAAGCCTGTACTTCATAACAAACTCAAAGATTTACCTGCAAGTGAAGCAGAACGCTTCTATACATGGTATCACCAGCGGACAAATGATGTCCGGCGGCAATAGGGAAGGACAGTCCCAAGCGGACTGTCCTTCTGTGTTTAGAATCCTTCGCGTGGTATGTCTTTGCCTTCTTCATTCTTCAAGGATCCGTCTTTGTCCACATTGTCTATCTTGCCATCGACAGTACCCTCTGTAAGTGTATCCGTTACTTGCTCGTGCGTATCCGAAATACCTTTATCCACGGAATTTGATGAACCACCATTTTCTTGAGGTCTATACATTTTATCAGCTACCTCATTTGCAGTTTCTTGTTTTGATTTACCCAATTTGTATTCCTCCTTCCGTTTACTCATTAGTTTCCCGAAAGAAAGGAAAAATATGTTTGACTTTATGACTAGCCGATATTTGTTTACATATCCTTCTATGGTCCTGTCTATTCCGCGAGACGTTTATAAGAAGGATATTATGGGAAAACTTGAAGTAAGAAAGCGGCTGGTGGAGAATTTTAGCAAAATAAAACCCTTTACCTTGCAAACGCTTTCATAATAAAATGTATGTAAGCAGGAAAGCTATTCTACATCCTCATACTAGAAGGAGTGGACAAGAAATGAAGAAAAATGAAAATAATTTTTTCGTAGGGTTACTATATGGTACTGGATTGAGTATCCCGCTCTGGGTAACGTTCTTTGCGGTTGCAAAAGGGATTTCAGAAGCAGTGTCCTAATAAGATGAAAAAGAAGCGCCGGCAGCTGCTGGCGCTTCTTTTTCATGTATACTAGTAAGAAAAGGACGTATTGATACCAATGGATTTTGAAACAGTTTATGAATTGATGGAGCGTGCATTCCCGATTGAGGAACATCGCAGTTTCGCTGAGCAAAAAGCACTTCTGGACAGGGAAGATTATCGGATATTTATGTATGAAGAGAATGGTAGTTTAGCAGCTTTTTGTGCAATGTATAACTTGCCGGATTTCTCTTTCATCGAACATATTGCAGTGGCTGAGACTTTCAGAGGACAAGGAATGGGCAGACGGATCATGAAAGAAATCATGACTGCTTCTGAAAAGCCGATCATACTGGAGGTGGAGCCGCCAGCTGGATCCGAGGCTGCAGCCCGCCGCGTGCGCTTTTATGAACGCTTGGGCTTTCACTTGCATGATCATCCGTATGAGCAGCCTCCATTGCATGAAGGGAGTGCGCCTCTGCCATTACAGCTCATGAGTTATCCAGATGCTTACGATAGAGACGCATTCGAGCATGTAAAAAGGATGATTCTGCATCATGTTTATGATGCATGATTCCTGCGGTCAGCGATAATCATGTTTGTCCTTTCGATAAGAGTGAAAAGCGGTACGCAAAGCCGCATAGCTTCCGATGGCAGCATAGCCATAAAAATATCCCATGAAGATCGCGGCAATCAGGTTATGCGGGTGACTGAAGAAGATGGACAGAATCAATCCGCTCAGCAAGGCGATTGTAGGTGTATACTTGCCGGGAATGGGCAGGAGATGCTTCACGATTTGGGTAAAAATAAGAACGATCGGCACACCGAGGACAGCATCCCAGAAGTTTGTCATGATCATAGGAAATTCCAACGTTCCTACCTCCTTTGTATAGCGTATGCTAGGTTGTCCTGACTTATTAAGGATGCAGATCATTTTCCTTTTCGAACCAAAAGCCGTTTAGAAAAAGGGGTAGCTGGGGATACAGATTATTAAGAAAACTAGCAAAATAGTAAAACGGGATTTTAACGATTGACGTGCATATATGGGATGGTGTATAGTGTACGTACACTAGATATTGTGTTACGGAGGCCGGTATTATGCAAAGATATTTATTCGAATACAAAATCCTGCCAACTGGCGAAACAAGTGAATTCAGTCACGTTGCAGCTTCTGAGGAAGAAGCTCGCCAGTCCATCAAGGAACGTGTGGCGGATTTGGAATTCGTAGAACCAGAAGAAGTCGAAATCGGCAGCTTGCTTCGTACATTGGATGCAAGCAAACGCTATTACGAATGTGAAGGCTGTACTTGATTGAAAAACGACCCGGAGTCATACTCCCGGGTCGTTTTTTTATAGTTTGAATACAGCAATTGCTTCATTGAGCTGACGGCTGATATGCGTCAATTCCTCAGCCGATGTCGCAATATTTGCGACCGCCTGGATTTGATCCTCGATTGATGCTGCGATTTCCTCTACACTTGCTGCCGTTTCTTCGGATACACTGGATGCATTTTGGATGCTGTCCGTGATGTCAGTCGTTTGTGCAGTGACACTTCTGATTTCTTCAATCAATCTGCTGCCGGCATTTTTCGTAGCCTCTGCAGCAGCTTCGATAGCCGCGAATTCTGCAGCCGTTGCTGTGACAGAGTGATTCAGCTGTTCAGCCTGCTGTTTATTTGACTGGATGCGGGCTGCATTTTCCGCAGCCTCGCTTGTAATCGAGCCAATCATCTGCTGAATCTCTTTTGTTGCTGCATTGGATTGGTCGGCGAGCTTGCGGACCTCACTTGCCACCACAGCAAAGCCTTTGCCATGCTCACCAGCTCGTGCAGCCTCGATGCTCGCATTAAGAGCAAGCAAATTCGTTTCTCCGGTAATATTCTCAATCACATCGGTGATACGGTTGATTTGCTGCAAGTTCTTTTCCAGCTCAAGCATGCCGGCTGAAATAGCTTCTACAGATTGCATGGAAGCATTATTGGCTGCTGTCAAATCATGCATCATATTGCTGCCTTTATGTGTTGCTTCACTTGTCTGAAGGGAAGCTTGGGCAATGGCATCACTTTGTGCAGTCATGGTCCGAATGCTATCGTTGAACTTGCTCAGATGATAGGTCGTCGATTCCAGATCTTCTGCTTGGGAGCTTGCACCCTTGGCAATGTCATCGACAGCAACGCCGACTTGCTCGCTGCTAGCGGATGTTTCTTCGCTGACTGCGGAAAGTTCCGATGCTGCATCAGATACTTTGTCACTGGATTGGATGATGCTTTGGACTAGATGTCGCAGCTCTTTCGACATCTTGGTGAAAGCATTACTCAGGACACCGATCTCATCTTTTGTTTCCTGCAGTTCGGTTTCTCTGAAATCACCGGCAGCAAGCTGTTCAGCAGCGGCTGTGACGGCTTTCAGTTGTGCTAGCTTCGGACGGATCAGGAAGTAGAACAAAATAAGGCTGAGCAGTGTGATTCCAACCGTAACACCAATGATGATCCATTTGACTATTACCAGATCTTGATAAAACAAGTCGGTATAAACCGTGATGCCAACCGTCCAGTTCCAAGGCTCGAAATAATTCACATAAGCCATCTTTTCCCGGACTTCTCCTGTTTCCTCATTTGTGTCATCGTAGCTCATAAAACTATCCGAGTTGTTTGCAGATTGCGCTAAAGCAATCAAGTTTTCCCGGTTTTCCTTTGTCTTGTCATCTGATGGTGCGGAGTTGATTGCTTCGCTGGGATGAAGCACCATATTAGCATTGTCATCATAAGCGATGATGTAACCGGCGCCATTTTTATAATTGAAATTCGATTGCGCTAAATCATGCGAACCGTCTGTTATAGGACCGTTCAAGATGGAACGGGCTTCTTCCTGAGCTTCTTCCAGCGTCATTTCCCCGTTTTCCACTCGTTCATTCAAAAGTGTCAGGACACTTGTTGCGCTGTTTGCCATATGCTGCAGATCCATCTTCCCAGCATCGATCAGCGCATTTTTGGATGTCATATAACTGATGGTACCGACGGCAGTGCCGCAGATGATTGTAATCAATGCAACGATCACCATTAACCTTATTGCTAAGCTATTTCTCTTTTTCATGTTTATCCCCCTCAGAACTTTGTGCCCCCATACCTATATAATCGGTGTTTGAAATCATTTGTTAAGTGAAAAAGAGAAGAGATATTTACTTTATGTAAATAAATTTGGAGAGGAAGATGCAAGATGACGGCAATCACACATATTGGCATGACAGTACCCAATCTGGATGCTGCAATTAACTGGTATAAGGAAGCGTTAGGTTTCCGTATCATTGCCGGGCCTTTTGATATGAAAACAGAGGAAGGTGATATGACACGTGATTTGCAAGGAGATGAAGTGAAGCATATTCGCAATGTTCATATGAGCGCGGCGAATCAAGTCGGGATCGAATTATTCGAGTTCATCGTGCCGGAAACAAAAGGCGGCACTGTACGGAAACCTTGGGAGCCGGGAGTATTTCATCTTTGCATTGTGGCAGAGGACGGGGATGTGCACGGACTGTCCAAAAAAATCGAAAAGACTGGCGGTAAAATCATCAGTAAAGTGTGGCCGCTCGATGAAGAAAAAGCATATTATCTTGTCTATTGCCAAGATCCATTCGGCAACACCATCGAAGTGTATTCCCATAGTACCGAACAGATTTTTGCGAACCGATGAGCTATCTTTGGCAGTATAGTAATGGGAAGAAGGTTACGAGATACAATCCATGTTTGGAAAAACAAGTATGTTAGCTAGAACGTCTGCACCTTTTAATCGATTGGGTCTATCTGTCATTCCTGCATGTCCTCTATAATTGTGACAATATCTGATTACAATCAGCAGAGGAGGACATGCATGAATAAGAAACGACAATTATTGATAGGGGTTTTGATTCTGTTCGCTGCATTCATCCTGTTTTACCCATCGACCAGTTTCGCCCAAAGCGGAACAGTGAATGTCGATACAACCTTGAATGTCAGATCAGAGCCATCGACTTCATCATCGATCATCGGCAGTTTGAATCCGGGTGATGCTGTCGATTTGATAGAGGTTGCAAACGGCTGGGGGAAGATTACATACAAAGGGCAGACAGGTTATGTAAGCATGACGTACATACAAACCGGCGCAGGTGCCCTGACAGGAAAGACAATTGCAATCGATGCCGGCCATGGTGGTAAAGATAGCGGTGCTGCGGCAAATGGCATATTGGAGAAAAATGTTGTCTTGCCTATCGCCCAAAAGACTGAGGCAAAGCTCGAGGCTCAAGGTGCCGATGTCATCATGACCAGATCAGACGATACATTCGTCGAGCTTGAGGACAGGGCTGCTGCGGCGAACGCAGCTGGAGCGGATATTTTCGTCAGTATACACGCTAATGCTTCCTCTGCAACATCCGCAAGCGGTTCAGAAGTTTATTATTATCCTGGTTCATCAAGCGGACAGTCATTGGCAGCAAGTGTGCAGGATAATCTGGTAAACCAGCTTGGATCACAAGACCGCGGTATCAAAAGTTCTGATTTCAATGTGCTCCGGAACACAAGCATGCCGGCAGTACTGACGGAAATCGGCTTTGTCACCAATGCTGCAGAAGCCGATAAACTGGCATCGGATGCATATCAGGACAAAGCAGCAACGGGTCTTGCTCAAGGCGTGCGGGAATATGCGGAGTGAATTTTCGTAGGTGCTTTATTAAGGCAGTAAATCTAGTATTTGCTGCCTTTTTCTTTTCGAAACTTGCTCAAGTTAGAGACTGAAAACGCAAGATTTACCTGAAGTGGGTGGGCTGTAAATTAATTGGTAAGACTATTAGACTATTAATTGGCAACATATTCATCTATAATGAATGCGAATCTACAAAATTCTACAAAAACGGAAGGGGAATCGTATGCTAGTAAAACATCTGACGCATCGCTCGCTGTTGGTCTTTCTTATTGCACTTATAGCAGTTGTGGCTTTTATGCCGGCAACGGGTCATGCGGAAAGCGGAACAATCGATGTATCGACATCTCTTAACGTTAGGGCAGAGCCTTCTAACGATGCAGAAGTGATTGGCAAGCTGCAAGGCGGTCAGGCAATCGAAATCAAAGAAGTAAATCACGACTGGGGCAAAATAGATTATTACGGCCAAGAAGGATACATAAGTATGGTGTTTGTAAGTGGCGGAGCCCAGGAATCGGGATCTGTACAAGCAGAAGACGTACAGCCAGTTTCCCAGTCTGCTGGTATGACGGAGGGGTATGTGCAAGTTGCGACAAGCCTGAATGTTCGCTCGACTCCGGATATGTCAGCTGATGTTGTTGACAGTTTGTATAACGGCAATAGCGTCTCCATTTTATCGATTGATAATAATTGGGCGCAAATTGAACATGATGGGACAACCGGTTATGTGAGCATGGATTTCATCTCCACAAGCGAGAACGAAGCATCTTCCAGTCTATCACCTTTAAAAGGGAAAACGATCGTGATCGATGCAGGTCATGGCGGGAAAGATAGTGGTGCGATCGGAGATTACTTTTATGAAAAGTCAGTCGTACTTGCGATTGCTTTGAAGACAGAAGCGCAATTAAGGAATCTAGGGGCGAATGTCATCATGACCCGTGACGATGATACATTCGTGGCACTGGAATCAAGGGCAGCTATGTCGAATGCTGCGGGGGCTTCCATGTTCGTCAGTATCCACTTGAATGCAACTTCAGCGGATTACGTCAACGGAACGGAAGTATATTATTACCCGGATGGCGATACGAGTGTCCAGCTTGCATCAACTGTGCAAGAGAATCTCTCTTCCAAGCTTGGCTCGATCGACCGCGGTACACAAGCTGCTGATTTCAGCGTGCTGCGCAATACCAATGCACCGGCAATCCTGGCGGAAGTGGGGTATATTACCAACTCGGCAGAAGCTGCAGATTTGGCAACAGACAGCTATCAGGAAAAAGCCGCTACGGGAATCGTACAGGGCTTGGAAAATTATTATCAGTAAATACATGAACGATGCGGAGGGGCTCCGCATCGTTTTTTATTTTGTCAGCTCGACATCTGCAACATAAAAGGTATCGCCATCGGTCATTTCCTTATACATCTCGATATAAATCTGATGAATTTCCTGTCCGTCTTTATTGATTATATTACGCCAGTCTTGTCGGACTTGGCCTTTATTTGTTGATGATGTCTTCTTGGAATAGAGTCGGTGTGCATCTGGAAACGTCTCTTTCACATAATCGGAAATGTTCCGCTCCAGCTCATGCCGGACAACTGCTTCCCTGCCTGCAGTATATGTGTGTCGAAATTGCATCTGGATGTTCTTCCTCCTGCGTACTCTATGATTAGAACGTTTGTTCTTATTGGTAGTATATAAGATTTCAAGGAAGTTGGCTAGAGGGGATTGCCAAAATAAACCTAATCCATTTGTGACAATTAATTGAACAGGAAGTCGAGAAATATGCTGAAATGAAAGCGCGCTATTTGCGCCATTTTTGGATATATAGTATACTTGGTTTGTAAGAAAAGTAAAGAAAGTAAGGAATACTTGAAAGAAGGGCGAAATAATGGAATTAGCAAAGCTTAGTTCAAAAGGGCAGATCACCGTTCCGAAGCACATCCGGGATGTCCTGAATGTTAAAGAAGGGGAGCATGTCGCATTCGTTGAAGAAGGCGGTATCGTATTCATGGCAAAGGCGGATCTCGATTCGATCCATGATCTGCAAGAGATACTAAGCGACAGTAAGTTCAAGGAAGTCGTCCGGAAAGCAAAACAACTCAAATAGGAGGTATCGGTATGAACATCCGCGAATCAGACTTACCGGGTATCGGGAGAAAGTTCGAGCTTATGACAGAGAATGATGACAAAGTCGTCGTGATCATCCATGACGATGGGCGGCGGGAAGTTTACCATTACGATGACGAGGATTTGGATGAAAGCATCTCAGGTGTCACATTCACAGACTCTGAAGCAAGACAGCTGGCTTCCATCATCGGCGGGATGACTTATAAGCCCAAAGCAGTGGAAACGATCGAAGTTGCATTCGATGATCTTGTCATCGAATGGTATAAGCTTGGACCGAATGCGCCGATCATCGGGAAGAGCATCGGGGAAATCGGCATCCGCCAGAACTATAACATCAATATCATCGGTATCATCCGTAAAGATCACTCCAAGCAGTTGAATCCTGGAGTTGATTCTGTCTTCAAAAGCGGTGATACAATCGTCATTTCTGGTGAGCGCGCAGATATAAAACGCGCGAACGGTGAATTATTCTTGAAAGAAAGGGGATAGACTATGGACCATTTAGTCTTTGAAGTGGGAACTGCGCTTGTTCTGATTGCAATCGCAGCTATCCTTGCCAACAAGTTAAACTTCTCCATCATCCCATTCCTCATCATCATCGGGATGCTGGTCGGGCCACATGCACCTAGTTTTGGCATCATCAATCTCCAGTTTGTCCACAGCGAAGATATCATTGCATTCCTCGGACGGATTGGTGTCTTATTCCTGCTGTTCTACCTGGGTCTCGAGTTTTCTATCGGGAAGCTGATCAAATCAGGTAAAAATATCGTTTTAGGCGGCAGTATCTATATCGGAATCAACTTTGCGCTTGGTTTCCTTTATCCTTTCATACTAGGTTTTCCAATCAAGGAAACATTGATCATAGCAGGTATCATCACGATCAGTTCCAGTGCGATCGTCGCCAAGGTCCTCGTTGACTTGCGACGTACCGGTAACACGGAAACTGAGCTGATTCTAGGTATCATCATGTTTGAGGACATTTTCCTCGCTGTATATTTATCCACGGTATCAGGTTTGGTTCTGGGAGATTCCAGTTCATTGGGCGGAACGATCCTTTCCATTCTGATTGCACTAGGTTATATGCTGTTGTTCTTCGTCATCGCACGGAAAGCAGCACCTCTTTTAAGCAAGCTTCTACGCATCTCCTCTAATGAGGTATTTATCATCGTCATTTTCGCATCACTATTCTTTATTGCCGGATTCTCGGAAACTATCCATGTTGCCGAAGCAATCGGCGCCCTCTTACTCGGACTCGTATTCTCCGAGACTGACCAAGGCGAACGAATCGAGCATATGGTCGTTCCATTCCGTGATTTCTTTGGAGCAATCTTCTTCTTCAGCTTCGGGCTGAGCATCGATCCGACAACACTCGGAGACGCGGTCTGGCTGGCGCTTGGGGCAGTTGCCATCACGATCATCGGTAACTTCGTCGCTGGTATGATCGCAGGCCGGCGGGCAGGTCTGTCGCATAAGGCATCGACCAATATCGGTCTGACGATCGTCTCCCGCGGGGAATTCTCGATCATCATGGCAAATCTTGGCCTGGCGGGCGGTCTGATGGGGGTATTGCAACCATTCTCGGCTCTGTATGTACTCATCCTTGCAATACTTGGTCCATTATTGACGAAAGAATCCAAGCATGTCTTTAACTTCCTCAATAAGATATTCAAATGGCAGGAAGTCAAACCGAAAAAAGTACGTGAATCCTGATTGAAAAGGAAGGTGCACAAAACGTGTGCCTTCCTTTTTCCCATGCCAATAAATTTACAAGTATATAGCTTGCGGCATGACCAGTATGGCAGGTAACATAAAGGGAACACTTGTCCAAAATTTTCTGTCGAATCCAATTTGAAGGGAATGCTTGCATGACGAAACTATCTATCTATCATCCTGCAATTTCGAGGATCATAGAGAATATCAATAAAGTGATCATCGGGAAAGAACAGCCAGTCGTACTCAGTCTGACTGCACTGCTTTCCGGAGGTCATGTGCTGTTGGAAGATGTTCCTGGTGTCGGTAAAACGATGCTTGTCCGCTCACTCGCCCGTTCTGTCGACTGTGACTTCAAGCGAATCCAATTCACGCCTGATCTTTTGCCATCAGATGTGACGGGTGTTTCGATCTACAATCCCAAAACATTGGAATTCGAATTTCGCCCGGGTCCGATCCTCGGCAATATCGTGCTTGCAGATGAAATCAATCGTACGTCCCCTAAAACACAATCGGCGCTGCTGGAAGCGATGGAAGAGAAAAATATTACCGTAGAGGGAAATGCTTTGCCGCTTGCTGATCCATTTTTTGTGATGGCGACGCAGAATCCAGTTGATTATGAAGGAACGTATCCATTGCCGGAGGCACAACTCGATCGCTTCCTTCTGAAGATTCGGATGGGCTACCCCAATGCGCAGGAAGAGATGCAAATGCTGCATGCTGTCGGCGCCAAGCACCCGATCGGCAGTGTTGAACCAGTGATGACAAAAGCCGATTTACTGCAAATGCAGGAAACGGTGAGCAATGTGTACATCGATCCGCAAATACAGCAGTATATTGTGAATTTGGCTCAAAGCTCGCGAAATCATCCTGATATTTATCTCGGGCTGAGTCCACGCGGCTCCATCGCCATGATGCGAGCAGTCAAAGCATATGCGTTCATCCACAATCGTGACTATTGCTTGCCGGATGATGTGCAGACATTGGCTCCTTACGTGCTCGGTCATCGCATCTTGCTGCGCTCGGAAGCCCGCTATGATGGCATGACACCTGAACGTCTCATCCAGCGCTTGCTTGAAGCTGTTGAGGTACCTGTTGAGAAGGAATCTGTACATGAAAGGTAAATTCCGTTTTGCTTTCAAGCTTGCAAGCATCCTGTTGCTTGCCGTCATCTTGTTTTGTTACGGCATGTTCCAAGGCGGTTTTGTCAGCTGGTTCCTTTTTTATGCCTTCTTGCCGATTTTGCTTTATATGCTGCTGCTGCTCGCTTATCCCCTAGGCAGCTGGAAAGTGGAACGGTCAGTTTCCAAGCAATATATCAAAAGCGGAGGAGAGGTCGCTGTCGAGCTTAGCTTGTCGCGACGTTTCCCTTATCCACTACTGTACTTGCAGGTGGAAGATTTATATGATAAATCGCTGCTGAAGCAAAGCAGTTCGGATGGTACATTACAGGCAGGGACAACGCGGCAGCTGGATCGCTATATTTTATTCCCGTGGTTCCGCAGGCGGCTGCGCATTCAATATCAGTTGAAGCATTTGCCGCGCGGAGAACATAAATTTCATCAAATACGATTGCGTACAGGCGATCTTTTTCAGCTAGTGGAAAAAGAAGCGGTGTTCGATAACACGCAGCAGCTGTATGTATATCCAGCTGTTAGGGAAATTGCGATCGGCAGTGCGAATAGTGTGTTTGAGGAAGGTGCTGCCGTAGCTTATGCACCGAGCTCGAGGCAGACGAATGTTGTTTCCGGGATCCGGGAATACACACCGGGCGATCGGTTCAGCTGGATTGATTGGAAAGCATCCGCTCGGAAACAGAATATGATGACCAAGGAATTCGAACAGGAAAAAAGTGCGGATGTGCTTGTCGTGTTCGACAGAAGAGCGGCAAAGCAGACGGAGGATCTTTTTGAATATGCAGTTGTCATTGCTTTTTCTGCTTACCAAAAGCTGAAAAGCAGGAATGAGCAAGTCGGCTTCATGGGTCTCGGATCTGATGCCAAATGGCTGCCTGCTGCGATGGGGAGTGCCCAGCTTAACCGTGTGCAGCAGTATTTGACTACTGTTCGTCAGGAAGAAGGTATGCCGCGTCTGCAAACCTTGGCGGCTGCTTTATCAAGGCAGCCGAAAGGGTCGACCGTCTATTATGTGACAACATATCTGGACAGCGAGGAATTTCCCCTGCTGCGTAAGCTGAGGCAAAACGGTTATGTACTGACACTCCTTTATGTGACTCGTCATGCCGAACTTGGAAATAAGGAAAAAAACCTCATCCATGGAGTCCGGCAGATCGGTCACCAGATAGATGTCTATCCTGTACCGATACAAAAGACAGCTTCAGTGGAGGTGCAGCAGAATGCGTAACAAAGATCAGCACATGCCGTGGATCCGATATTTGATTTATTTATGTGGCTTCCTATTGTTCTGGGAATGGCTCCGGCCACTGGATCAAATCAGCGATACAGGCAATATGCCGATATTCGTACTGTTCACCGCGATATGCTTCATCCTGTCAGCTGTCCGGATGCGCTGGTGGGTCGGTTTTATACTGAAGCTTGTGTTGCTGGTGGCTGCTTCGCAGTTATTCTTGATGCAGGAAAACATGCATGCAAGCGGATGGTCAGTCATACTCGGAACAGAACTGCCAAAAAATCTGCAGCTATTGTTTTCTGGTGATTTTGCTGCCTTGACTCCATTTTTCCGTACATTGCTGTTTCTGATTCTGCTATGGCTGATGAGCTATTTGCTTTATTATTGGTTCATTGTCGTCAATCGGATTTTCTTCTTTATTCTGATGACTTTTGTCTACATTGGGATTTTGGATACGTTCACTCCGTATGATGGCAGTGAAGCAGTCGTCCGTGTCTTTTTGATCAGTTTTTTTGCACTGGGCATTTCTGCTTTTGCAAGGCTGTATCAAAGCGGAGGGAAAAAGCAGTTCCCAAAACAAGTCCTGTTCTGGACAATCCCGCTTCTTGCCATACTGGCAGTTTCGGCTGCAATCGGCTATGCAGCACCAAAATTGCCGCCGCAATGGGCTGATCCCGTACCATTCATCCAGACAATGTCGAACAATGATGAAGATGAGGGCGAAGGCGGGATCCAAAAAGTCGGCTACGGTGAAAATGATTCCACGCTTGGCGGTCCATTCGTGCAGGATAATACGCTTGCTTTTTGGGCGGCGACAGAAGCGGAGGGCTATTGGCGCGTAGATAGTAAGGATGTGTATACAGGTAAAGGCTGGGAACGCTCAAGGGAAGCTTCCACGCAAGCATTCCAAAGCGGAGATCCGGTCGATATCGATCTTTATACGGATGATGTTGCAACGGAAGCCCGCGAGGCCATCGTCCACCCGAGCCAAAATCAAGTGCTGGACAGGCTTGTGTATCCGTATGGTGTCCAGACATTTTTCAGCGATCCGGTAACAGCATCGGTCGATACTGATTTTGGCGTTGTGGAAACATTCAATCGTGCACAATACCCAGATGAAAATTACACAATAGCTTTCGAAGAACCGCAGTACAATATCGACGATTTACGCAGCGATTCAGAGATGGATGATGATAATACACATTTTCGTTACACACAACTGCCTGACGACTTGCCGGAGCGCGTACGCGAGCTCGCCGCCGAAATCACAGCCAGCGGTGATACACGATACGATAAGGCAAAAGCGGTGGAGCAATATTTCAGCGAAAATGGCTTCCAATATCAGACGCAGGATGTACCCGTGCCCGAAGAGGATGATGATTATGTCGATCAATTCCTGTTTGAAAGTAAAATAGGATATTGTGATAATTTTTCTTCTTCCATGGTCGTACTTCTGCGGGCAGCGGATATTCCCGCACGCTGGGTAAAAGGCTTTACGGAAGGGCAGCCTGCAACGAACCCGAATTTATCCACTCCTGATGGAATGAGTTCTTATATGGTCACGAATGCCAATGCCCATTCATGGGTGGAAGTGTATTTCCCGGAAACAGGCTGGGTGCCATTCGAGCCGACACAAGGCTTCACCAACCCTGCTGAATTCACGAGCGAGGCAGAGGAAGAAGCTGCGGCTGAGACACCGGAAGCAGAAACGGAGACGCCTGAACCAGAAGAAGAACCAACTCCAGAACAGCCGGAGCAACAGGAGGAAGCGCCGGAGCAGGAAGACCAATCTCAAACTGCTGCTTCTTCTGCAATCCATCCGCTGTACTGGATCATACCAGCTGCTATCTTGCTGCTGGCAGCAATCGTGTTGTTTGTCACCAGATACAGATGGCTGAGTGCTTATTATATCCGGAAGTATCGAAAGGAACGATCCGAGGAAACGTATGGCAAGGCTTATCACTATTTGCTGTGGCTCTTGGCGCATAAAGGCTACAAGCGCAAACCGAGTCAAACACTCCGGGAATATGCCCAGACGATCGATGCTGAATTCGGCAATAAGCATATGTCCGAGCTGACCGCAGTGTACGAACGAATTTTGTATCGGAACGAAAAAAGTGCCCCTGCATGGATAGATGCTGTCGAATTGTGGGAAAATTTAATTAAACAAGCGGCATCTTGACCCATTATAGGCACATTGATAGAATAAGAGGCAATAAGCACCTTCAGAAAGGGCGCATCTCCATGCTTGCGACCATGTCAGAAGGCTTGAGCCGATAACGTTACTTTGCTGGATTCTGCCTTGAAATGAGGCGGGTTCAGCTTCTGTTTTTTTCATGACGTGATAAAGGTAAAATGTGGTACCTGTACCCGACCTGCTTATATCTAGAAACAATGAAGGAGTGGACAGATTTTGGATATCGATACAGATATGATACTGGTACTCGACTTTGGCAGTCAGTACAATCAATTGATCACAAGAAGGATTCGTGAATTCGGTGTTTACAGCGAATTGCATTCCCACAAGCTGACAGCAGACGAAATTCGTAAAATGAACCCGAAAGGTATCATCCTTTCCGGCGGACCGCACAGTGTGTATGACGAAAACAGCTTCCGCTGCGACGAAGAAATCTTCGAACTAGGCATCCCGGTATTGGGTATTTGCTACGGTATGCAGCTGATGACACAGCATTTCGGCGGAAATGTCCAGCGTGCTGACAGCCGCGAATACGGCCGTGCCGAAATCACGCTGACAAATCCTTCTGTCATTTTTAAAGACTCACCGGAAACACAGCTTGTCTGGATGAGTCATGGCGATAAAGTATTGGATCCAGCTCCAGGCTTCAGCGTTGATGCGACAAGCCCGTCCACACCTGTTGCTGCCATCAGCAACAAAGAACGTAACCTTTACGGCGTTCAGTACCACCCGGAAGTGCGCCATTCCGAGTACGGCAACCATATGCTGAAGCAGTTCGTCTTTGACGTCTGCCATGCGAAAGCGGAATGGACAATGGAAAACTTCATCGAGATGGAAACAGAGAAAATCCGTCAGCAAGTCGGTGACAAAAACGTACTTTGCGCATTGAGCGGCGGTGTTGATTCTTCTGTCGTCGCAGCATTGATCCATAAAGCAATCGGCGACCAGCTGACTTGTATTTTCGTAGATCATGGCTTGCTTCGTAAAAATGAAGGTGCAATGGTCGAGAAAACTTTCCGTGATCAGTTCAAGATCAACTTGGTGGCAGTGCATGCACAAGATCGTTTCCTAGGTAAGCTAAAAGGCGTTTCCGATCCAGAACAAAAACGTAAAATCATCGGTAACGAATTCATCTACGTATTCGACGATGAAGCGTCCAAGCTTGAAAACATGGACTTCCTTGCACAAGGTACGCTGTATACCGATATCGTCGAAAGCGGTACGGAAACAGCACAAACAATCAAATCCCACCACAACGTGGGCGGACTGCCGGAAGATATGCAGTTCGAATTGATCGAACCACTGAAAACATTGTTCAAAGATGAAGTACGTGAACTTGGTACAGAGCTTGGTTTGCCGGATGCAATCGTGCACCGTCAGCCATTCCCAGGACCAGGTCTGGCAATCCGTGTGATCGGTGAAATCACGGAAGAAAAACTGGAAATCGTACGCGAATCCGATGCCATCCTGCATGAGGAAATCGCCAAAGCAGGACTTGACCGCGACATCTGGCAGTACTTCACAGTCCTTCCAGGCTTCAAGAGCGTCGGCGTCATGGGCGATGCCCGTACGTATGACTACACATTAGGAATTCGTGCGGTAACTTCTATTGATGGCATGACATCCGACTGGGCACGTATCCCATGGGATGTATTGGAACGTATCTCCGTACGTTTCGTCAATGAAGTGAATCATGTCAACCGCGTTGTGTATGACGTGACAAGTAAGCCACCTGCTACGATTGAGTGGGAATAACAGCTAATATTCATGTCTTAATTTAGAAAAGTTAACTTTTAATAAAATTTTATTATTTTTACGATGAAAAACAGTATAGTTAGGAAAAAATTGCTTTTATCATTTAGTGATAAAAGCAATTTTTGATAGCTGTTAAAAAAATATCGCTTCTTCTTTTAACTATAGTAGAATAGAATTTTGTATAATGTTTTTCAATATACTAGCTAATTAAAGGACTGTAGGCCATATGCCAAAGAATAATTTGTTATCTATCACTGAAATTGAAGATAGAACAAAATTAATAATTAAAAGGTTAAATAAAGACACTTTTATCGAAGAATTTTTATTACTATTTGATATTCCGAAAACAAGTATTACACGTGCAAAATCAAGTGATGGCGATTTTTTTATACGGAATAAGGTCCGTTATCGATATGTCGAAAATAATCCACTACATGCTATTGATAGAATTGAGCAGGAAATCGTATCTCAAAATCAAAAGCCTCGGTATCTCATTACTACTGATTTTGAAATGTTATATGCAAAAGATACAAAAACAAATGATTCACTTGCTATTCAATTTGAAGATTTACCAACTTCTTCAGAGTTTTTCCTTGCATGGAATGGAATTGAAAAAGTAGATTACCAAAAAGAAAGCCCAGCAGATATAAAAGCTGCTAAGCGTTTCACAAAACTATATGATGAATTAGTCAGAATCAATCCAGAGCTTGCAAGAAATGAAGCTGATGGCAAATCTTTTAACCTATTTCTGATTCGAACGCTTTTCTTATACTTCTCTGAAGATACAGAAATTGTTAATAAAGGTTCTTTTACTAATATTCTTAAAAAAAGGACTGAAACCGACGGAAGTAATCTAAATTCAGTTATTAAAGAATTATTTTTAATTTTGGATGTTCCTAGAAACGAAAGAATTAATACACCTGATTGGTTGAAGGATTTTCCTTATGTAAATGGAAAACTATTCAAAGATCCGCATCATGACTTAAACTTTAGCACTCTTACTCGAAAACTACTCATTGAAGCGGGCGAATTGCTCAATTGGAATGAAATCAATCCTGATATTTTGGGAGCAATGATTCAAACTGTTGCAAATAAAGAAGCACGTCAAGTCTCAGGCATGCACTATACGAGCGTACCGAATATTATGAAAGTAATTAAACCGCTATTTTTGGACAGTCTTCAAGCTGAGTTTCAAAGACTTTCTGACCGTGCTGACGATTATGTAGAACGTGAGATTACCGAAAAACAAAGACGTGAACAACAACGAAACATTATTAAAGAACTGAATAGGCTGCTGAATCGAATGAGTAAAATTAAGTTCTTAGACCCTGCCTGTGGTTCTGGTAATTTTTTGATTATTACCTACAAAGAGCTTCGCAGACTTGAAATTCAAATACTTTTTAAGATTCGTGAGGTTCAGGCGGCCTTAAATGAACAGAATGTTTATCAAGGAGAATTGCTTAAGCAATCTAAGATAAGGCTTAACCAGTTCTCAGGGATTGAGATAGACAATTTTGCGCATGAGGTAGCTAAACTTTCTCTTCATATTGCTGAACATCAAATGAACGTAGAAATGATTGAATCTCTTGCAGATTACCAGCCTAGAATCCTTCCACTTCAAGAATCAGGAAATATTGTGCAAGGGAATGCCTTGTGCATAGACTGGAATGACGTTGTTAAATATGAGGTGAATGATGAAGTCTATATTATGGGGAACCCTCCTTATATTGGTAGCAAGCGACAAAGCAAAAATCAAAAGCTAGAAATAGAAAATTTATTTTTAAATGTTCCAAACCATAGACAATTAGATTATATTTCTGGCTGGTTTATCAAAGGGGCAAAATTTATTCATCGAGCTAATTCAAGATTTGCTTTCGTTACAACTAATTCTATTAATCAAGGGCAGCAGGTTGCTGTACTTTGGAATGAAATTTTCAAATATAATGTAGAAATAAATTTTGCTTATACTTCGTTCAAATGGGGAAATAGCGCAAGTCATAATGCGGGTGTAACAGTTTCAATTATTGGTATTTGTCCAATTGGAAAAAGTAAATTTAAATATTTATTTAATGAAAATGAGAGCGAAAGAAACGTAAGAAACATAAATGCTTACTTAACAGAGGGTCGAAACGTACTAGTTTCTCAGAGGAATCTACCTCTTGGTCCAGTTCCTGAAATGTCTTTTGGAAACATGCCCAATGATGGTGGTGGATTGATTTTTTCTAAAGATGAAGTTGAAGAAAGCTTGATAAAACATCCTTTCCTTAAGGATATTTTTAAAAAATATATTGGATCCCAAGAATTTATTTTAGGAACATATAGGTATGCTTTATGGATGAATGAAGCACAATATATTGAGAATAAAGAAAATCCAATTGTTTATAAGGCGGTAGAGACTACAAGGAAACATAGACTTTCAAGTAAGGATGCAGGTGCTCGAAGACTTGGACAATTTCCATGGCGTTTCAGAGATACAAATACAACAAAGACTCAATCAATAATTTTACCACGTGTATCATCAGAAGCTCGTGATTATGTTCCAATGGGATTTGTAGGCTCAGATATAATTATTTCTGATTCTGCTATGGCAGTCTACGATGCTCCAATCTGGCTCCTTGGCATTTTAGAATCTCGCATGCATATGACTTGGCTCCGAGCAGTTGGCGGAAAACTGAAGACAGATTATCGTTATTCCGCAGGTATGGTTTACAATACTTTCCCAATCCCTAAACTTTCAACCAATCGAAAAAATATCCTTGAAGATGCTGTTTTAGAGATGCTGGATGTTCGTGAAGAAGAAGGGGGGACTCTTGCTGATCTTTATGGTGGTGCGAATAAACAAATGAATGCAAGATTACGCGAAGCGCACGAAAAAATTGACGGTATTGTGGAGCGTGCTTATAAGCAAGAACCTTTCAAATCCAATGAGGAACGATTGAGTGTATTGCTGCAACTTTACCAAGAAATGTTAAATGAGGAGAAAAAATGACATCAAATATTTTTGAAATTAATTATAATGGTACTGGACAAAGTCAAAATATAAATGCATTAGGGATGCGTGAGATGCAGGCACGTGTCTATGAGAAACGTGCCTCACAGTATCTATTAGTTAAGGCTCCACCTGCATCAGGTAAATCACGCGCTTTGATGTTTGTAGCTTTAGATAAGCTTACAAATCAAGGGGTGAAAAAAGCAATTATTGCAGTTCCGGAACGTTCTATTGGAAAATCATTTCGGACCACAGAACTTGTAAGCTTTGGTTTTTTCGCTGATTGGGTTATTAACCCAAAGAATAATCTTACGGATCATGGAACAAGCCGAAGTAAAGTGTTACAGTTTGTTGATTTTATTCGTTCAACAAACTCTGAAGATAATATCATGGTTTGCACCCATGCTACTTTACGCTTTGCTTTTGAGTCATTAGATGATTCGGATTTTGATAATGTTCTACTTGCCATTGATGAGTTTCACCATGTATCACAAGATGTTAATTCTGTCCTTGGTAATGCGTTGCGTAATATTATGGGAAATTCTTCTGCTCATATCGTTGCGATGACTGGTTCTTATTTTCGAGGTGATTCAGTTCCAATTCTGGAGCCTGCTGACGAGCAAAAGTTTGATAAGGTAACCTATACTTATTATGAACAACTTGAAGGCTATGAATATCTAAAGAGCTTTGCAATGGGTTATAGCTTCTATCAAGGTCGTTATACTGATGCAATTTCAGAAGTTTTAGATACCTCAAAGAAAACTATAATTCATATTCCAAATGTAAATTCCGGGGAATCTACCAAAGATAAATATGATGAGGTTGACCGTATTTTGGAAAAATTGGGAGATGCAAAATTCGATAAAAATACGGGTCTTTGGCTAGTAACTGAAGAATCAGGACGAGTACTAAAAATTGCTGATTTAGTTAATGAGGAAGGTCGTGAAAAAGTTCAAGAATATATCCGGAATATGTCTGAAATTGCTGACTTGGATATTATTATTGCACTCGGTATGGCGAAAGAAGGATTTGATTGGCCTTACGCTGAATATGCTCTAACAGTTGGTTATCGTAATTCGCTAACTGAAGTCGTGCAAATCATTGGACGTGTAACTCGTGATAGCATAGATAAAAAACATGCGCAATTTACTAATTTAATTGCTCAACCAGATGCGCAAGATGATGAGGTCATGTTTGCGGTTAATAATGTTATGAAGGCAATCACCGCCAGCCTTTTAATGGAATCTGTTTTAGCTCCAAACTTTAATTTTAAACGTAAAGATAATGATGGCCAAAAGTCAAATGGAACAAACATTTTTATCAAAGGTTTAAAAGAATCAAGTACTGAACGTTCAAAAAATATTATTCAAAACGATCTAAATGATTTGAAAGCGACTATTTTACAAGATAACAAAATTCAACAAGCTATTGCGGCTGGTGTAAATGCAAAAGTGATTAATAAACAACTTATACCACGTGTTATAATGAATACCTATCCTGATTTATCGAATGAGGAGACCGAGGAAGTTCGACAGCACTTAATTGCACAAGCTGTCATTCAGTCTGCAGATCGTGAAGAAGGAACGGGCGGAAATCAATTCCTTAGAATGGCAAATAAGTTCATAAATATAGATGAACTAGCTATTGATTTGATTGATGAAGTAAACCCTTTCCAACGTGCTTATGAGGTAATTTCAAAGGAAATTGATGCACCGACCTTACGATTTATACAAGATTATTTGGATGGTATAAAATTTACATTTTCTGAGGATGAATTAGTTATGTTATATCCTCAAATTTTACAATTTAAAAAAGAAAATGGAAGAATTCCAGATAAATCTAGTTTAGACCAATACGAGCAAAGATTAGCCTATGCTCTATTGCGTTTGGAACAATTGAGGAGAGAGAGACAAGATGGACAAGTTCAATCTTGAGGATATCTTTTCAGATCCACTGTTTGATGAATTAATAGCTGAAACACCTAAGAAACAAATAAAGAAAATTGATCCGGAATTTGAGAAATTTCAAGAGATTATCGATTGGATAAAAAAGCACGGAAGAGAACCAGAAAAATCTCGCAATATGACCGAAAGAAAATTATTTTCTAGACTTAAAGGTTATCGTGACAAGCCGGAAATTATAAAAAAGTTCGCAAAGATTGATGAACTTGGCTTGTTTAATAATCAAAATAAAGTATTAGAAAATTCGGAGAAAACCCCTAAGACCCTTGATGAAATTTTAAATGATAACACACTTTTCGAGAAAAAAAATAAAGTTGATTCACTACTAGATTTGTCAAGATATAAAAGAACAATTCATGCGGCTGATAAATACAGTGTTCGAAAACGGGCTAGCCATTTTGAACGGTACGAACCCCTCTTTAAGCTTGTTCACAAAGAGATTGCGAATGGAACTAGGAGAATAGTTCCTGTTGATACTGTAAACAACATTAGAGCTGGTTTGTTTTATATTGACAATGGTGTTCTACTTTACGTTAAATCTGTAGGTAATTATTATGAAGATAAGCATGGTAATCGTAACGCAAAGCTTCACCTTATTTATGAAAATGGGACTGAAAACAAAGAAAGTTTACTTAGATCATTTGCATCAAATCTCTTTGATAAGACTCGTCATGGTCGAATGGTAACCGAAGTAATGAATGATATTATGGGTGATTCAACAGTTGAAGAAAGAGCTGCTGAATATTTTACCACTGGGTATATTTATGTAGTTAAATCTCTTAGCTCTAATCCTGAAATATCAAAATACCAAAACCTATATAAAATTGGTTTTGCTGGTGAAAGTGTAGAAAAGCGCGTTGCTAATGCCGAAAATGAAGCTACTTATCTATACGCATCTGTAAAAATTGTTGCAACATGGGAAATTCAAAACTTTAGTGGTCGGAAACTAGAAACAGTCATTCATCAGAGATTTAAAGATAAACAAATACAATTCTCTGTTCCAACTGCACATGGTAAAATTGAAAACCCTAAAGAATGGTATTTAGTGTCTTTGGAAGAAGTTGAAGCAAACATCAATGATATTGTTGTCAAATTGAATAGTTAATTTAATTACAATGGATGTTAAAAAATCGTAATTCCCTATAAGGAACAGAGGCCATGCTATCACTCCGATAGCATGGCCTCGTTTTGTATATGCATTTGTTTCTCACTGGATTGCCCATCGTTGACGAGCTGATGAATCGACAGCAATTCATATAAGTAAGTACTTTCGATCGGGAAGTAGCCATCCTTCGGCATCTCGATGCTCCAGAATAGTTGGAACAAGTCTTGAAACTGTTTTTCCCCATTTTGGATATCTTCTCTCATCCAGTGAAGCAGGTTTTCTTGGACTGCTTCGGCTGCTTCCGTAAAAAGATGCCGTTGTTCTTCGCCCCAATGCAGTTCTTGTCTGCTGCGGCCGGCGTGAATCAGGTTCCACAAATGATAATGGATCAGTTTTAGCTTTTCGGTCAGAATTGCTTCTTTATCCAGTAGCGCTTTAGCTGCGGAATTCGGGAGCTGGTAGCGCGTTTCCTGTTGCTGATGTTGTATATATTGCTCCAGCAATAGTCTCTCATTCGTGAGTTTGCGAAAATGTCCTGTCAATATGTGACCGGGATGATCGCCTTCTGTTTTTTTGATTCTGATATCCACGAATGCTTGCAGCAGCTGATTTGTATGGGAGATGACCAAGTCGAGCTGCTCTCGGGATTTCTTCCAATAATCCGGTGGGAGGATGAGCATATTGACGACTGTGGAAATGATGATCCCGATAACACTCCCGCCAAGTCGCGCCCAGAAATCTGCCCATAAACTTGTATGCTGCACGTCAATCATGGCTACGGCTGTAATCGTCGCCACAATCAATCCTGCATGAAGCTTCAGTTTATAACAGACTAGAATTGTCAAAAAAGCCGCTGCCGTGTAGGTCAGCGGAGAAGCTCCGAATAAATGGATCGAAAGAACGGAAAACGCTGCTCCGATCATACTGGCCGGTAAACGTATCAACCCTTTTTGAATCGATGCGTGAATTGTCGGCTCGATCGTCACGATAGCTGCGATAACGGCAAACGCTGGAGATATGTGCACAATTTCACAAATTAATGCAGTAAAATACACAGCAATCCCTGTCTTGATGACACGGCTGCCGATGAAATTTCTCTTCACTTTCTGTCAACACCTTTGATGTATCATGTTTACATTATAAACCGAATCCAACAGACAAACAATGGAGGAAATTGGGATAATCATAGTACCTGAATCGTGTTTTTCACTAGCATGGTATATCCGCTGCAGCTTCTGGGTAAAAGAAGTAAACAATACAGGGGGTAGCCATGATAATAAATTTGATGAAACAGCATAGAGTCGATTTTAAGCGGATTTACGGTACTTCCAGTACGATTGCCAAAAATGTCCGATTCGATTCCCGACACGTGCAAAAGCATGATGTGTTTGTTTGCATAAAGGGAGAGAATTTTGACGGGCATGCTTTTATTGGGGATGCGGTTGCGAAGGGTGCATCCATCATCATTGGTACAGACGAGGATTTGCTGAAATCTTTTTATCGCCAGTATGAAGATTGTACTTTCCTGGCAGTAGAAGATGCACGTTTGGCGATGGCGCAAATGGCAGTGCTCTTATCAGGAGAAACCTGGAAGAAGCTTGTGACGGTTGCCGTCACTGGCACGAATGGCAAAACGACTGTAGCGGCATATGTGCGGTCATTGCTGAATCAGCTCAAGCTGCCGACCGCGTCCATAGGCACAAGCGGCATCATTACGTCCAAAGAGAAGCTCGACTTCTTCAAAAGTACACCAACTACACCGGAATCTGCAGATTTGCATGCGCTGTTCAAGCAGCTTCATGCAGAAGGTGAAAAAGCGGTTGTCATGGAGGCGACATCGATTGGGCTGGAGCAAAAGCGCACGGCTGCGATGACATTCGATGTGGCGATTCATACGAATATTTCGCCAGAGCACTTGGAATTCCATGAAACGATGGAAAACTATAAACGTGCGAAATTGAAACTATTCGAGCAGGCAGCGTGTGCAGTCGTAAACCTCGATGATAACGGGATGGCCTGCGACATATTAGATACGCATAAAGGAAAGATGCTGACCTACAGCCTTAGAAAAGACAGCGGTGCAGACATCACGGCAGGCAATTTGCGGACAGATGCACAAGGCACGCATTTCGACATATACAATAACGGAAACACGTATGCCGTTTATGCGCCGGTTTTTGGAGAATATAATGTGGCGAACTTGTTATCTGCTGTATGTACAGCTTTGCATCTTGGCTATAAAATGGCTGACATTATATATGTCTTACAAACGATTGAAAGTCCTGAAGGTCGTTTTGAATTGATCAATAAGTACGGAGACAGGCAAATCATCCTGGATTATGCGCATACACCTGTTGCGCTTGACCAGTTGCTGACAGCTGTCCATGCGATTCCGCATCGGCGTCTGATCGTCATGATCATGGGTATCGGGATACGTGATTTCAACAAGATGCCTAAGATGGCCAAAGTCGTTGAAGGACGTGCCGATGAGATTGTCGTATCAGTCGACCATCCAGGTTTCCATGATCCAAAAGATGTCATCAAGGCGGTCTGCGCAGGTTTTTCCGATCGCGTTAAAAATGTTTCCACTGCCGAGACGAGGGCGGATGCTGTAAGGCTGGCGCTGGAGCTCAGTGGAGAAGGAGATATCGTCCTGCTTACGAGCGGTCAAATCAACGGAGCACAATTGGTCAAAGGCGAAGCCATTCCTCATTCCGATCATAAAATCATCCAGGCATTTTTCGAAAACCAATCTGCCACAATACAAACCACGGTCAGCTGAATAAAATGGAAACGATTACTAATACTATTATTAGGTCTATTTACCGAAAAGATATTGACGAAGAAGGTATAATGCTTTTATAGTGAAGTAGTATTAATATATTATATATTTTGTCTTCGTATAATTTTGGGAATATGGCCCATGAGTTTCTACCAGGTTACCGTCATTAACCTGACTACGCTGACCTCTCAGTCTGAGTTACATACGCAGATGTGGTGTAGATAAGAAACGCTTCTTGCTTTTAGGCAGAAGTGTTTTTTATTTGAAATCTTACCTTGCCCAATCGAAGCAACAGGAGGAGTAACAAGTTATGAAACGTTTTTTCCGTTTTGACGAATTGAACACATCCTACCGGACCGAGATCATTGCTGGTATCACGACATTCCTGTCGATGGCATACATCTTGTTCGTCAATCCGAATGTGCTGACTCTAGCAGGAGTACCTGACAGTGCACTGCCTGGCGGCCGCATGGACGCAGGCGCAGTATTCACTGCTACTGCTATTGCATCCGCAATCGGAACCTTGATCATGGGTATATTCGCTAAGTTGCCGATCGCAACTGCTCCTGGTATGGGGTTGAATGCCTTCTTTGCTTTCACGGTTGTCCTTACTTACCAAATTCCATGGGAAACAGCATTGGCGGGCGTATTTGCTTCTGGTGTGATTTTCATGATACTTTCTCTTTCTGGTTTGCGTGAACTGCTTATCAATGCGATTCCGCCTAACTTAAAACTAGCCGTCGGTGCTGGTATCGGGCTTTTCATCGCGTTTATCGGTCTGAAGAATGCCAACCTTGTCGTCATGAGTGAAGATACAGTAGTGGCTCTTGGAGATATCCATAGCGGACCGGCATTGCTCGCGATTTTCGGTATCTTTGTAACTGTCATCTTGATGGTGAAAGGTTTCCGTGCTGCGATTTTCATCGGTATGATCATCACTGCAATTGCCGGTATGGTTGTTGGCTTGATTGATCCGCCTACGGCTGTCAACGATGTGGTCGGCAGTGTTCCAAGTCTTTCACCGACGTTCGGAGCAGCATTCTCTCACTTTGGTGATATCTTTACGCTCCAGATGCTTGCAGTCATCCTGACATTCTTATTTGTCGATTTCTTTGACACAGCAGGTACTTTGGTTGCTGTTGCTTCCAAAGCTGGTTTGATGAAAGACGGTAAATTGCCTAATCCTGGACAAGCTTTGCTTGCGGATTCCGGTGCGACAGTTGCGGGTGCCGTTCTTGGTACTTCCAATACGACAGCATATGTTGAATCGACAACAGGTGTCGGCGCAGGCGGCAGATCTGGTTTCACAGCAGTCGTCACGGCAATTTGTTTCTTGCTTGCATTGTTCTTCAGTCCGTTATTGTCGGTCATCACCAATGAAGTGACGGCTCCGGCATTGATCGTCGTTGGTGTACTGATGGTAACTTCCTTGAAAGACATCGAATGGGATAAAGTCGAGATGGCTGTACCTGCTTTCTTCACGATTCTCATGATGCCGCTGACAGGAAGCATCGCAACAGGTATTGCGGTTGGGTTTGTTTTCTATCCGCTCACATTACTTGTAAAAGGACGTGCGAAGGAAATCCACCCTGTTATGTGGTTCTTGTTCGTCGTCTTCCTGCTATACTTCATCTTTTTGGCTTAAGCAAGAAGGCCGCTCCAATCTGGGGCGGCCTTTTTTCGGCTAAATATGACAAATTTATGGTTAGATTTTACCTTTGTGCGTTGATTGCAGCGGCTGCGGGTATAATTGTATTATACTTACGAGAGATTAAGATCGTCTGTCAGCGGGCGAGGAGGAGGAGTAATCATGAGTAACCGTTCAGTGAAGCTTGCTTGGTTGAGCTTACTGGCATATATCGCAGCCATCGCCGTCAATTATCTGTCCAACGCCTTGCCGCTTGGAGGAAATACAATCCAGCAATTATCAGACCGGCTTGGCGTTCTGTTCCAGCCAGCGGGATATGCTTTCAGTATTTGGGGAGTCATCTATATTTTCGCATTGATTTGGGTCATACGCTTGTTCTTCAGATCAACTAGGGAGAAAGAGTGGTATGGAAAAGCAGCAGGTGCTTTCATTGCCAGCTGTATCTTCAACATTGCATGGCTATTCAGTTTTCATTATGAGCTTTTCAGTTTGTCTATCATACCGATGGTAGCGCTATTGGTTTCTTTGATCATCTTATATCAAGCAATCTCGGTATCACCCGACCGTCGTAAATTTGATTTGTTCCCGTTTTCCATCTATATCGGCTGGGTGTCCGTCGCGACGATTTTGAATGTCGGCATTTTATTTGTATCGCTAGGAGTGGATAATATCGATGGATGGCTATTGTCTGGTGAAGTCTGGACGATCATTCTATTGATCATCGGTGCAATCCTTGCGATTGGCTTCATGCATGTTTTTCGTGATAGTATTTATCCACTCGTATTCATTTGGGCTTATGTGGCCATAGCATCTGCCAGAGCGGAGGATTTCCCGGCAATCACTGCAGTGGCCAGTATCATGGCAATCATCATATTGATAGCCATCCCGATTCACCTGTTCCGGAGAAAGAAACGCAAATACGGTTATTGAATCAGTTTATATAGCTAGAAGGAGGAAGCAAGTTGTTAGAAATACCAATCATCATGGTAGTCACCATCTTTGTCATCAACATTGTATATGTCACCCTTAATACGCTGCGTGTCATCCTGACGCTCAAAGGACGGCGTTATATTGCGGCTTCGGTCAGTGTTTTCGAAATCACGATATATACAGTCGGCCTCGGCTTGGTTTTGGATAACCTGGATCAAATCCAGAACCTGATTGCCTACGCACTTGGTTTCGGGATCGGTGTTGTGCTTGGTTCGAAGATAGAGGAGAAGCTGGCACTTGGCTATATTACCGTCAACGTCATCTCCTCTGATCCAAGTATCGAGTTCACGCGATTGTTGCGTGAAAAAGGCTATGGTGTCACCAGCTGGTTCGCTTATGGGATGGATGGGGACCGTCTTGCCATGCAGATCCTCACCCCTCGCAAATATGAGCTGAAGCTGTATGAAGATATAAAGTTAATCGATCCGAAAGCCTTCATCATTGCCTACGAACCTCGTCAGATCTTCGGCGGTTTCTGGGTGAAGAGTGTAAAGAGGGAGCGTATCCGCAATGCCAAAAGAAAAGAAGCCAGCAAAGAAACGATTTGAGCTCGGCGAGAATGAAACGATCGATGCTTGCTTGAATCGTATCAAAGCAGAAGGTTATCTGCCGGTCCGGAAAGTGGAAGAGCCGATTTTTAGGGAGACAACCGAGAATGGCACAAAGAAGGTAGAACCGATTGGAAGGAAAGTAGTTTTTGATACAAAATTACTAAAAACCGAACATTAAATATAACAATATGACCATTGTTCGATTTTTTCATTGACGATATGTGTCAGAATTGTTATCATAAATATGCATGAAAGACACGGCTAGTTTTGACAATATAGCACGTAGCTGTGCTTTATAGATCGTACCTCATATATTTCCGGGAATATGGTCCGGAAGTCTCTACCCGCTACCGTAAATGGCGGACTATGGGGGAAGATGGACTGCATGTTTATGAGCCTGCGATATCGTATGCCTATTCGTCTTCTCTCAATTAGCGGGAGAGGTGAATAGGCTTTTTTTACGGCAAAAACGAGGAAAGAGGGATTGTGATGGCAGAGGTTGGAATCATCATGGGCAGCATCTCGGATTGGGAAACGATGGAGCATGCATGCAAGCTATTGGAAGAGCTGGGGATACCGTTTGAGAAAGAAGTGATTTCAGCTCATCGGACACCAGAAGATATGTTTGACTATGCAGCGAGTGCCAGGGAAAAAGGCTTGAAAGTAATCATCGCCGGAGCTGGCGGAGCAGCACATCTGCCAGGTATGGTCGCAAGTAGAACGACACTGCCTGTCATCGGTGTTCCCGTACAGACAAAAGCACTTGATGGAATGGATTCTTTGCTCTCCATCGTCCAGATGCCAGGCGGTGTCCCGGTCGCTACAGTGGCAATCGGAAAAGCCGGAGCTAAAAATGCCGGCATCCTGGCAGCACAAATCCTCGGCACTCACGATGAGTCGATTGCCGAACGGCTATCAGCGTATCAGCAGGATATGAAGAAACAAGTAGCGGAAATGAGGAATCAGCTTGCGACCAAATAATATCTTCACCATCGGCCTTCTTGGCGGCGGTCAGCTTGGCCGCATGATGGCAACAGCCGCGAAGCATATGGGATATCGCATCATCGTCTTGGATCCTACACCAGATTGTCCAGCTGCCCAAGTAGCGGATATGCATATCGAAGCAGCCTATGATGACAAGGGCGCCATCCGGAAACTGGAGAGCTTGAGCGATGTCGTCACTTACGAATTTGAAAATGTCGATCTGGATGCAGCGAAACTGCTCGAGGAAAAAGGCAAACTTCCGCAAGGTTCGCTTCTCTTGGAAATCAGCCGCGATCGAGCCAATGAAAAGAATCTCATGAAAGAGCTTGATCTTCCTGTAGCACCTTTTGCCATTGTGACAGACGGGAAAGAATTGCTGACTGCAGTCAGGGAAATCGGATTTCCGGCTGTTGTAAAGACTTGCCGCGGCGGATATGACGGCAAAGGACAGCTAAAACTGGAATCCAAGGCTGACTTGCAAGAAGCAGCTGCATTTGTAGGACAAAATGGCCGATGCATCCTTGAGTCATGGCTGACCTTCGATAAAGAAATATCGATTGTCCTGACAAGAGGGCAAGACGGGGAAATGACATTTTTCCCGGTTGCCGAAAATGAGCATCGAGATCACATTCTTTACCGGACCATCGCACCTGCTGACATCACGGAGGACGTTGCCGAACAAGCGCGTCACGCTGCTGGCAAGCTGGCCGAAGCTGCCGGTGTCGTCGGGACTTTTACGGTTGAGATGTTTGTATCAGGCAATGATATTTACATGAATGAAGTTGCACCAAGGCCGCATAACTCCGGACACTACACAATCGAAGCTTGTACGGTATCACAATTTGAGCAGCATGTTCGTGCCATCTGCGCACTGCCGCTTTTGCCAGTCCATTTTATCGGGGCCGCCGTTATGATAAATTTATTAGGAGAAGAGCTGGAACAGTATTGGGAGCAGCCTGACAGACCACTCGCCCACATCCACGATTATGGCAAGCAAGAAGCCAAAGCAAAACGGAAAATGGGGCACTTCACAATGGTTGGAACGTCACGTGAATCCTTACTGGATGCAACCGACGCTTTTACACGATCACTAGGAGGAAACAAAGCATGATTGAACGTTATACAAGAGAAGAGATGGGTAACATCTGGACGGATGAAAACAAATACAAAGCTTGGCTTGAGGTCGAGATCTTGGCATGTGAAGCATGGAGCGATTTAGGCATCATCCCGGAAGCCGATGTAAAAGCATTGCGGGAAAACGCATCTTTCGATATCAATCGTATTTTGGAAATCGAGCAGGAGACACGCCATGATGTAGTGGCATTCACACGTGCCGTATCCGAAACATTGGGCGAGGAACGTAAATGGGTGCATTATGGCCTGACTTCCACGGATGTAGTCGATACCGCTTTATCTTATCTTTTGCTGCAGGCAAACCAAATCATCCGCAAAGGAATCGTCAACTTCATCGAAATCCTGGAAGCGAAAGCGAAGGAACACAAGCATACTGTCATGATGGGCCGCACACATGGCGTGCACGCTGAGCCAACGACATTCGGTTTGAAAATGGCATTGTGGTACGAAGAAATGAAACGTAATTTGGAGCGCTTTGACGCTGCTGCAGATACAATCCAATATGGCAAGCTTTCGGGGGCAGTCGGTACATATGCGAATATCGATCCATATGTAGAGAATTACGTTACGAAGAAACTAGGCTTGAAGCCAGCGCCAGTATCCACCCAAACATTGCAGCGTGACCGCCATGCGCAATACATGAGCACACTTGCATTGATTGCGACCAGCATCGAAAAGTTCGCAACGGAAATCCGCGGACTTCAAAAAACAGAAACGCGCGAAGTGGAAGAATTCTTTGCCAAAGGTCAAAAAGGTTCTTCGGCAATGCCGCATAAGCGCAACCCGATCGGGTCTGAAAACATGGTCGGCATGTCCCGCCTGATTCGCGGTCATATGGTCACAGCATACGAAAACGTTGCCCTTTGGCATGAACGCGATATCTCCCATTCATCTGCCGAGCGCGTCATCTTGCCGGATGCAACGATCGCGCTTGATTATATGCTGAGCCGTTTTTCCAATATCGTGAAGAACCTGACTGTCTTCCCGGAAAACATGAAGCGCAATATCGACCGCACATATGGCGTCATTTTCTCACAGCGTGTACTGCTTGCACTGATCGACAAAGGCATGAGCCGAGAGCAGGCGTACGATATCGTGCAGCCAAAAGCGATGGAAGCTTGGGAAACAGAAACGCAGTTCAAACAGCTTATCGAAGCAGAGACATCCATCTCTGCATTCCTCAGCCAGGAAGAAATCGATGACTGCTTCGACTATACGTACCACTTGAAAAACGTCGATCAGATTTTCCATAAAATCGGACTAGAATAATACTAAGATAAACGGGGTGGAGAACGTGAAAGGGAAATTGCTGTACGAAGGAAAAGCCAAGCAAGTATTTCAGTCAACTGAAAATGAGCAAGAGCTCGTGCTGTCTTATAAAAATGATGCAACTGCATTCAATGGTAAGAAGAAAGCAAGCTTCGAAGGAAAAGGCCGTTACAACAACCTGATCTCGACCCATATTTTCGAATACCTGGCACAGCAGGGCGTTGCTTCTCATTTCATCAAGCCGCTAAGCGAGACAGAACAGCTTGTGAAGAAGACGACAATCGTACCACTTGAAGTGGTCGTGCGTAATGTGGCGGCAGGCAGTATAACAAGAAGGCTTGGCATTCCGGAAAAAACCGTTTTCCAACCCGTTTTAACAGAACTTTATTATAAAGATGATAGCATGGACGATCCGATCATCAACGATGCACATGCATTGATTTTGACGGATGTGAATGAAGAAGAGCTTGTTTTCATCAAGCAAGCAGCATTGGAAGTCAACCAGCATCTGCAGACATTCTTTGACCGAGTAGGTCTGCAGCTGGTCGATTTCAAGCTGGAATTCGGCCGTGATCATGACGGCTATATCATTCTTTCAGATGAGATTTCCCCAGATACATGCCGGCTTTGGGATAAGGAAAATGGCGGCAAGATGGACAAAGATGTATTCCGCGAAGACTTAGGTAACTTGATCGACGTATACGATGCAATTCTAAATCGACTGGAGGCAGCAAAATGAAAAAAGTGAAAATCTTCATCACGCTGAAAGAAGGGGTTTTGGACCCGCAAGGTAAGGCTGTACAAGAAGCATTGCAGGCAAATGGATTCCCGGATGTGGCTGACACGCGCGTAGGGAAGTACATCGAGATGACGCTTTCGGATGAAGCGGATGTTGCATTGGAAGTACAGCGTATGTGCGATAAGCTGCTTGCCAACCCTGTCATGGAAGAATACAGCTATACAGTCGAGGAGGTTATCCACTCGTGAAATTTGCTGTCATCGTTTTCCCAGGCTCCAATTGTGACCGGGATATGTATCATGCGATCAAGGACGGTTTAGGCGAAGAAGCTGATTTAGTATGGTATGAAAATGCGAATCTAAAAGACTATGATGCTATCTTGCTTCCGGGCGGATTCAGTTATGGTGATTACCTTCGCTCCGGCGCAATCGCCTCTGTATCGGATGTGTTGAACCAGATCAAACAAAAGGCAGAAGCAGGCACCCCGATTCTTGGTGTATGCAATGGCTTCCAGATCCTTTTGGAAACAGGTTTGCTTCCAGGCGCGATGCTGCGCAATGAAAAGCTGAAATTCATGTGCCATTTTGAGACACTCGTTGTTGAAAGAAAAGATACGATGTTCACAAGTGGCTACGAAAAAGGGCAGGAAATCCGAATTCCGATTGCGCATGGTGAAGGAAATTACTATTGTGATGATAAAACGCTGGATGAGCTCAAACGGAATAATCAGATTGTTTTCACTTACAAGAACAATCCGAACGGTTCCCGGGCCGATATTGCCGGGATCGTCAATGAGAAAGGTAATGTGCTCGGCATGATGCCGCACCCTGAGCGTGCAGTGGAAGATCTGCTCGGTTCAAGCGATGGTCTGGCAATGTTCCAATCCGTACTACGACACTGGAGGGAAATGTATGTTACAACAAGCTGAAATCAGTCCGGAAAAAGTCGAACAAGATCGTCTCTATCGGGATATGGGTTTGACAGATGAGGAATTCCAAACCGTCAAGAATATCCTTGGCAGACAGCCGAATTTCACCGAAACAGGCATTTTCTCCGTTATGTGGTCAGAGCATTGCAGCTACAAAACATCCAAGCCACTGCTTCGCAAGTTCCCGACAGAAGGACCGCATGTCCTGCAGGGACCAGGTGAGGGCGCCGGAATCGTCGATATCGGCGATGACAAAGCAGTAGTCTTCAAAATCGAAAGTCATAATCATCCATCAGCTGTCGAACCTTACCAAGGTGCAGCTACAGGTGTCGGCGGTATCATCCGTGATGTGTTCTCCATGGGTGCGCGTCCGATAGCTTTATTGAATAGCTTGCGTTTCGGTAATTTGACTACACCGCGTGTGAAGTATTTGCTTGATGAAGTGGTGCACGGTATCGCTGGATATGGCAACTGCGTCGGAGTTCCGACGGTGGGCGGTGAAATCCAGTTTGACGACAGCTATGAAGGTAATCCGCTAGTGAATGCAATGTGCGTAGGGTTGATCGACCAGAAGGATATCCAAAAAGGGATTGCAGCTGGTGTCGGTAATACGGTCATTTATGCAGGCGCGCCGACTGGCCGTGATGGCATCCATGGTGCAACATTTGCATCGGAAGATTTGAGCGAAGAATCCGAATCGAAGCGCCCTTCCGTCCAGGTTGGTGATCCATTCATGGAAAAACTTTTGATCGAAGCTTGCTTGGAAGTGATCCAACATGAAGCACTTGTCGGTATTCAGGATATGGGCGCCGCTGGTCTGACATCGAGCGCAAGTGAAATGGCAAGTAAAGCCGGTATGGGCATGGAAATGAATCTGGATCTTGTGCCGCAGCGTGAACAGCATATGACACCATATGAACTGATGCTGTCCGAGTCCCAGGAGCGTATGCTGCTTGTCGTGAAAAAAGGACAAGAGCAAGGCATCATCGAAGTATTTGAAAAATACGGACTACAAGCTGTTGCGGTAGGGACGGTAACGGACGATAAACAGTTCCGCCTTTTGCATCATGGAGAAGTTGCAGCCGAGATTCCGGTTGACAGCTTGGCTGAAGATGCACCGGTTTATTATAAGGAATCCAAGGTGCCTGACTATTACACGGAATTCCAGACAATCGACTATACACCAACAGTTGAGGACCATGCAGCTGTACTGAAGCAGCTTTTGCAGCAGCCGACGATTGCCAGCAAGGAATATGTTTACGACCAATATGATAGCATGGTCGGTGCCAGCACAGTTGTTGCACCCGGCAGTGACGCAGCGATTGTCCGTGTACGCGGAACAGAAAAAGCGATTGCGATGACGACGGATTGCAACTCCCGCTATATTTATCTGGATCCGGAAACAGGCGGAAAAATTGCCGTAGCAGAAGCGGCGCGCAATATCGTCAGCTCTGGTGCAAAACCGCTTGCGCTGACAGACGGCCTGAACTTTGGAAACCCAGATAAACCAGAGAACTTCTGGCAAATGGAAAAAAGCGTCGATGGCATGAGTGCTGCATGTCTGGCTCTGGAAACACCAGTCATCAGCGGAAACGTATCGTTATATAACGAGTCCAATCAGCAAGCTATCTTCCCGACACCGATTGTCGGAATGGTAGGTTTGGTCGAGAACTTGGCGCATGTCACCACGAGTCAATTCAAGCAAGCTGGTCACGCTATCTATCTGTTAGGTGAAACAAAAGCGGAATTCGGCGGCAGTGAGCTGCAGAATGTACTGGAAGGACGTTACTTTGGTAAAGCTCCTGCAATCGATCTTGATGTGGAAGCGAGCAATCAGCAAGCAGTACTAGCAAGCATCCGGCAAGGATTGATAGCTTCTGCGCATGATTTGGCTGAAGGCGGTCTTGGCGTTGCCTTGGCAGAAAGCTTATTCGGCACAGAGCTTGGCGCGAAGGTGACTATCGATGGTGATGCCACATCTGCGCTTTATAGTGAATCACAATCTCGTTTCCTTTTGACAGTTTCGCCTGAAAACCAGGCAGCTTTCGAGCAGGCAGTACCAAGCGCGAAGCAAATCGGTTTGGTGACAGAAGAAGCAAAGCTTGAAATAGAACAAGACGAAAAATCCATCATTTCAGAAGCAGTACCGACACTCGAGGCACTTTGGAAAGGAGCTATTCCATGCTTGCTGAAATCAAAGGCTTGAATGAGGAATGCGGCGTCTTTGCGATTTGGGGACATGAAAAAGCAGCAGAAGTGACGTATTACGGCCTTCATGCCTTGCAGCATCGCGGGCAGGAAGGTGCCGGCATCGTTACGACTGACCGGGAAAACCTGCATTTGCACAAAGGAATCGGTCTCATCAATGAAGTGTTTTCCGAAGGTCAGTTCAATGAGCTGAACGGTAATGCAGCGATTGGGCATGTCCGCTATGCCACTGCTGGCGGAGGTGGCTATGAGAATGTGCAGCCATTATTGTTCCGCTCTCAAAAAGACAGCTTGGCAATTGCGCATAACGGAAATCTCGTCAATGCGTATGGACTGAAGCAGCAGCTGGAAGCACAGGGCAGCATCTTGCAGACATCTTCCGATACAGAAGTGATTGCCCATTTGATCAAGCGCAGCGGTCAGATTGAACTAGAAGAAGCAATCAAGTCGGCACTCAGCATGGTCAAAGGTGCTTACAGCCTGACAATCCTTACCGAAACCCAGCTGTTCGTAGCTGTCGATCCAAAGGGCTTGCGCCCGCTGTCACTTGGGCGCCTGGGCGATGCTTGGGTCGTTAGTTCGGAAACATGTGCTTTTGATGTGACAGGTGCGGAATATGTGCGGGAAGTGGAACCTGGTGAATTGATCACAATCAGCGATGCAGGTCTTCATACACAGCGTTTTTCTTCCACGCTTGAAAGATCGCTTTGTTCGATGGAGTATGTATACTTCTCCCGTCCGGATTCTGATTTGAACGGACTGAACGTGCATGCTTCCCGCAAAATCATGGGAAAAGTGCTTGCACAGGAAGCGCCGATTGAAGCCGATGTCGTGACAGGTGTGCCTGACTCCAGTATTTCAGCTGCAATCGGATTTTCCGAAGCTTCCGGCATTCCTTATGAGCTTGGTTTGATCAAGAACCGTTATGTCGGGCGTACATTCATCCAGCCATCCCAGGAGCTTCGTGAACAAGGTGTGAAAATGAAGCTATCTGCGGTTCGCGGGATTGTCAAAGGGAAACGTGTCGTCATGGTTGATGATTCCATCGTACGCGGTACGACAAGCAAACGGATCGTCCGGATGCTGAAGGAAGCTGGCGCAACGGAAGTGCATGTGCGCATCGCTTCCCCGCCGATCCAGAATCCATGTTTCTACGGCATTGATACATCGACGACTTCTGAGCTGATCGCTGCCAATCACAGCATCGAGGAAATGCGCGAATTGATCGAAGCAGACTCGCTTTCCTTCCTGACAGTCGAAGGTCTGGAGGATTGCATCGTCGGCGATAACGATACGATGACACATGGCATCTGCAAAGCATGCTTTACAGGCAATTATCCAACTGAAATTTATCCGGATACCGTGCTTCCGGCGTACAAATGTTAGGAGGGCAAGCATGAGCGAACTTTACAAAGAAGCAGGCGTCGATGTCGAAGCAGGTTATCGCGCAGTGGACTTGATGAAAAAACATATCAACCGTACGAACCGACCGGAAGTCATTGGCGGTGTAGGCGCGTTTGCCGGACTGTTCGATTTGTCATCTTTCTCCTATAAAGAACCGGTACTCGTTTCCGGAACCGATGGAGTCGGCACGAAGCTGAAGCTTGCTTTTGATATGGATCAGCATGATACTGTCGGAATCGACCTTGTTGCCATGTGTGTCAATGACATCATCGCGCAAGGTGCTCAGGCATTGTTTTTCTTGGATTACATCGCCTGCGGCAAAAATGAACCAGAGAAAATCGAACAAATCGTCAAAGGCATAGCCGATGGCTGTGTGGAAGCTGGCGCTGCTTTGATCGGCGGCGAGACAGCCGAAATGCCAGGTATGTACGGAGATGAAGAATATGATTTGGCAGGTTTTGTTGTCGGTATCGGGGAAAAAGCAAAGCTGATCAGCGGAAACGATGTCGAAGCAGGAGATGCGATCATCGGCATTGCTTCAAGCGGTCTGCACTCCAATGGCTTCTCGCTCGTTCGCCGCTTGATCGATCAACATGGTTTGGATTTGAATGAAGTCTATGCACCATTTGATCGTCCATTAGGCGAAATATTGCTCGAGCCAACTAAAATCTATGCTAAAGCAGTCCGTGCTGTTCAGGAGAAGATCGATATCCATGGTATCTCTCATATTACTGGCGGCGGCTTCCATGAGAATTTGCCGCGTGCAGTGCCCGAAAATCTAGGTGTCCGGATCCAAAGTGATAGCTGGGAGCTACCAGCTGTTTATGAATTCCTGATGGATAAAGCACAGCTTGTATTACAGGATATGCTCGGTGTTTTCAATACGGGAATCGGCATGGCATTGATCGTTTCGCAGGAAGATGCTGAAGCGACATTATCAATTCTGCGGGAGTCAGGCGAAAGTGCTTGGATCATTGGTGAAGTGACAGAAAAGACGGGCGTGGAGTTTTCCGCATGATTGCCGCTGCCGTATTTGCTTCCGGCAGCGGCAGCAATGCCGAAGCGATTGTGCTGGCATCGCTGCCTTGCTCGATTGAGCTGGTCGTTTGTGATAAACCGGAAGCACCGGTCATCCAAAAAGCAAAAAATTGGAATACAGAAGTATTTGTTTGCGATCCGAAGACTTTTCCAGATAAGCAGGCCTATGAACAAGCTATTCTTCTGAAGCTGCAGGAAAAGCAGATAAAATGGATTTTCCTGGCAGGATATATGCGATTGATCGGCCCCACCTTGCTGGAAGCTTATCAAGCACGAATAGTGAATATCCACCCTTCCTTATTGCCTGCATTTGCCGGCAAGGATGCAATTGGGCAAGCCTTGGCTGCAGGTGTGAAAGTGAGCGGAGTGACGATTCATTATGTTGATGCAGGCATGGACACTGGCAGCATCATCGCCCAGGAAGCAGTTGCTGTCCGGGAATCAGATACACATGAAACCTTGCATCAGCGGATCCAAGCAGTTGAACACAAACTTTATCCGAAAACGATAGATTACATACTAACAGAACAAGACGGAAAGGAATGACTGTAATGCCACGTGCGTTGATCAGCGTATCAGATAAAACAGGAATCATCCCATTCGCCAAAGGTTTGCAAGCTTTGGATTACGACATCATTTCAACTGGAGGCACGCTGAAGCAGCTCCAGGAAGCAGGCATTCCAGCTGTGGCAGCTTCTGATGTCACGAAATTCGATGAAATCATGGACGGCCGTGTGAAAACTCTCCATCCAGCCATCCACGGTGGCTTATTGGCTAGAAGAGATGACGAAAGCCATATGCAGCAGCTGAAAGAACGTGATATCACACCAATCGATTTGGTCGTCGTAAACCTTTACCCGTTCAAGAATACGATTGAGAAACCGGACGTGACAGAAGCAGATGCCATCGAAAATATCGACATCGGCGGACCGACCATGCTTCGTTCAGCAGCAAAGAACTTTGCAGGCGTCACTGTCCTCGTCGATCCAGAAGATTACGATACGACATTGTCTGCGTTGCAGCAGGGTGAACTCACTTATGAAGCAAAACGTCGCCTTGCAGGCAAGGTTTTCCGTCATACTGCGAATTATGATGCAATGATTGCGGCTTATTTTGCTGAGTTGAATGAAGAAACAAATACCGAAACATTGACAGTGACATATGAAAAGGTCCAAACCTTGCGTTATGGGGAGAACCCGCATCAGAAAGCGGCATTCTATAAAGATCCGATCGTAAAAGGTGCATCTGTTGCCAATGCCAAGCAGCTGCACGGCAAGGAGCTTTCTTATAATAATATCCAGGATGCCAATGCTGCCTTGGAGATTGTCATGGAATTCCAGGAGCCTGCTGCTGTTGCAGTCAAGCATATGAATCCTTGCGGTGTAGGTATCGGAGAAAATATTTCTGCTGCCTTCCGCAAAGCATTCGAAGCAGATCCAACATCCATTTTTGGCGGCATTGTGGCTTTGAATGGGGAAGTGGATCGTGATACGGCATTGCAATTGAAAGAAATCTTCCTGGAAATCGTCATCGCACCAAGCTTCACGGAAGAAGCATTGACTTTATTGACGGAGAAGAAAAACATCCGACTGCTGGAGCTTGCAGCAGACAAAATCCAGCAGCCGAAAAAGGTTGTCAGCGTAAGCGGCGGACTGCTTGTGCAGGATTATGATGCGGGTGCCGTAACAGAAGCTGAACTTACTGTTGCGACAGACCGTAAGCCAACTGAAGAAGAACTGAAGAACTTACTGTTTGCCTGGAAAGTCGTGAAGCATGTCAAATCCAATGCTATCGTCGTTGCCAAAGATGATCAGACAATCGGCGTCGGTGCCGGGCAGATGAACAGAGTCGGAGCAGCTAAAATCGCCTTGGAACAAGCTGGTGAAAAAGCTGCTGGTGCAGTGCTTGCATCGGATGCTTTCTTCCCGATGCCGGATACAGTCGAAGCAGCCGTACAAGCTGGTGTGACGGCTATCATCCAGCCAGGTGGATCGAAGCGTGATGAAGATTCCATAGCTGTATGTAATGCACACAATATTGCGATGGTTTACACAGATATGCGCCACTTCAAGCACTAATCGTCAGGGGGAGACATTGTGAAAGTTCTTGTGATAGGCAGCGGCGGCCGCGAGCATAGCATCGTCGCCAAGCTCGCTTCAAGTATGCAGGTGACAGAATTGTATGCAGCACCAGGAAATGGCGGAATGGCTGACTTGGCAACATGTGTGCCGATTGATGTGACCGCTGTGGATGACCTTATTCACTTCGCAAAAGAAGAACAAATCGACTGGACATTTGTCGGGCCGGAGATTCCGTTGCTTGCTGGTGTCGTAAATGCTTTTCAGCAGGAAAACCTAAATGTATTCGGACCAACGAAGGAAGCCGCTTTGATCGAAGGCAGCAAAGATTACGCCAAAAGCTTCATGCGCAATCACGGTATACCGACAGCAGCAAGCGAGACGTTTTCTGATGTGGAAATAGCAAAAGCATATATTGCGCAAAAAGGTGCGCCGATCGTCGTCAAAGCGGATGGACTGGCAGCAGGAAAAGGTGTTGTTGTTGCTCAAACAGTTGAAGAAGCTATTGATGCTGTAGAAAACATGCTGGTCGGCAATCAATTCGGTCAAGCAGGCAGCCTTGTTGTCATCGAGGATTTCCTTGAAGGCAAAGAATTTTCATTGATGGCCTTCGTCAATGGCAGCAATGTCTTTCCGCTTGTCCCTGCCCGAGATCATAAACGCGTTTATGACAATGATCAAGGACCGAATACTGGCGGTATGGGTGCATTCGCGCCGATTCCCGACCTGGAACAAACGGTGATCGATGATGCAATCAGCCGTATCCTGAAGCCAGCAGCGGCAGGACTTGTGGAGGAAGGCCGTTCGTTCACGGGGGTATTATATGCAGGGCTGATCGAAACAGCGGATGGACCGAAAGTGATTGAATTCAATGCAAGATTCGGTGACCCGGAAACGCAAGTCATCCTGCCATTGCTCGAGAATGATTTACTTCAGGTGATGCAGGATGTCACAGCTGGTGATGATCCGAAATTATCATGGAAAGATGCGTACGCAACAGGTACCGTCATTGCTGCAAGCGGCTATCCAGGCAGCTATGAGAAGCAGCTTCCAATTCCGGACCTGACACAATTGCCGACGGATGTCTATTGCATTCATGCCGGCACGGAAAACAACGCTGGCAAATTAGTTTCCAATGGTGGACGCGTACTGTTCATCGGCTCTGTACATCATAATCGTGCCGATGCGGTGAAAAGTGTCAAAAAAGGACTGGAAATTTTTAAAGATGACCCTAACTTCCATTATCGGACTGATATTGGATTCGGGGAATAAGGCAAAGAAGAACTGGTATGCATGCCAGTTCTTCTTTTTATTCTTCTTCTTGGGAATCCCGTTTCTGCCGGAATTGATTGATCAAGGTCATGCTCGGGCAATAACGGACGATGCCTTCGGCGATCTTGATGGCGCCCGCCAGCAGGGTCAAATGTGCAGTGAACTGCTTCGGTTTCGTAACAAGTGCAGCTGTTGCGTAGCCAACCATGCTGATACCGGCTGCGATGCGTATCAAAGCTTGGATTATCCCCATATTCGGTTTCATTCGACACTCCCCTTTCTTTTGACCTTAGTTTCCCTGCTGCAGCAAAGGTTTATGCTAGTATAAAAATTCCATTGCATGTCGTATTACGCAAAAGGCGCAAGATGATGTATGATAAAGGTAAGGTAAGAAGCACAATTTGTGTGTATGGGGAGGGTAGCTGCATGCAGCTTGACAAGCTCCGTGGTGAGCATTTAGATGAATTATTCAAGGCGATTCTTTCTTTGCAGGATGTGGAGGAATGCTATCGCTTCTTCGATGATATTGCGACGATCAGTGAAATACAGTCGCTCACACAGCGTCTCCAAGTAGCGAAAATGCTGAAGGATGGGGCGACATATCATGCGATCGTCCAGGAAACGAGTGCATCGACAACGACGATTTCGCGTGTGAAACGCTGCCTTAATTACGGTAACGATGGCTATAATACGGTACTTGAGCGATTGGAAGAGAAAACAGGAGAATAAGGAGCTGGTATGACATGGTGCGCTTTGGTGTGATCGGAACGAATTGGATAACCGAGTCCTTTATAGCAGCAGGCAGAAAGGTGAAAGATTTCGAACTGACAGCAGTTTACTCTCGTAAGCTTGAAAAGGCGGAGGAATTCGCCAGCAAACACAAAGCAGTACATACATTCACCGACATTGAGCAAATGGCCAAAAGCAAGGAAATCGACGCAGCATATATTGCAAGCCCGAATGCGCTGCATGCCGAGCAGGCAAAGATCCTCATGCAGCACGGCGTGCATGTATTATGCGAAAAACCACTTGCTTCCAATGTAGCCGAAGTGAAAGATCTGATTGAGACCGCCAAACAGCATGATGTGCTGCTGATGGAAGCGATGAAATCGACTTTCCTGCCGAATTTCCAGGAAGTGAAAAAGCATCTGGGTAAAATCGGGACAGTGCGGCGCTACGTGGCACAGCTTTGCCAGTATTCATCACGTTATGATGCGTATCGCCAAGGCACGATACTGAATGCTTTCAATCCAGAGCTCAGCAACGGGGCAACGATGGATATCGGCATCTATTGCTTGTATCCGCTAGCTGCTTTGTTCGGCAAGCCGAAAGAAATAAAAGCGAGCGGAACGCTGCTGGAATCTGGCGTGGACGGACAGGCAACCATCACACTCACTTATGAGGAGATGGAGGCAGTCGTCTATTACTCCAAAATCACCAGCTCCACCCTGCCTTCTGAAATTCAAGGCGAGGATGCCACGATCATGATTGATCATATCGGGCATTTCGAGGACGTGAAAATCCAATATCACGACAGCACGGAAAAGATCATCAGTGGTCCGCAGGATAATGATCACCGCATGTTTTATGAGATAGAAGAATTCGTGAATTTGATTCAATCCGGCAAGCGGGAATCAAGTATCAATACACATGAATTAGCACTGACGGTAGCGGAAATCATGGAAAAAGCCCGTATTCAGTTCGGCTTGATTTACCCAGCCGATCGTTTGCAGTGACATGTAGAGCCTGGCATATGATTGCCGGGCTTTCTTCGTTCGTAAACTCTTCGTATTTTCCTCCATCTAACCACTGAATTATCGAGTCGATTTTTGCTATAATGAACGTTATGGAAGCAAGTAATGGAGGATGCGCACGTGTATAACATGAATGAGTGGCAACATATATTCAAGCTCGATCCAGCAAAGGAAATCGCTGATGACGATTTGGAGAAAATCTGTGAGTCCGGCACGGATGCCATCATTGTCGGCGGTACGGATAATGTGACATTGGATGGCGTGCTTGATCTGCTGGCGCGGATCCGGCGCCACACAGTCCCTGTGATACTGGAAATCAGCACATTGGATTCCATCACACCTGGATTCGATTTTTATTATGTACCAATGGTGATGAACAGCAAGGACAAGCAGTATATCATGGGCCTGCATCACGAAGCAGTCAAGGCTTACCGGGATATGATGCATTGGGATGAGATCATGATGGAAGGTTATTGTGTCATCAATCCGGAAGCGAAAGTGTTCACTCATACGCATTGTGAACCAGCTTCCGAAGAAGATGTCATTGCTTACGCTTATATGGCTGAACATATGTATAAGCTACCGATATTTTATTTGGAAAACAGCGGTGCTTATGCAGATCCGGCACTCGTCAGCAAGGTGAAAAGCCAGCTTTCCAGCACATTGCTTTTTTATGGAGGCGGCATTGCCAGCCCGGAACAAGCGGCTGAAATGAAACAGTTTGCAGATGTGATTATTGTCGGTAACAGCGTGTATGATAATATAAAGGCTGCCCTGAAGACAGTGGCAGCAGTAAAAGGAAAGAAATGAAGGCGGTGCAAACATGAGCCGATTGGCGAATGATTTAATAAAGGCTTTGAATAAAGAACAAGCAGAGGCTGTCCAGCATACCGAGGGGCCGCTGCTGATCATGGCAGGCGCCGGGAGTGGCAAAACCCGCGTGCTGACGAACAGGATTGCATATTTGCTTGGGGAGAAGGAAGTGTCGCCGCGCAGTATTTTGGCCATCACTTTCACAAACAAAGCAGCTCGTGAAATGCGGGAACGTGTGCACAAATTGGTCGGAGAAGAAGGATCCCAGATTTGGGTTTCCACTTTCCACTCCATGTGTGTACGCATTTTACGTCGTGATATAGACAGAATAGGATATAATAGCAACTTTTCCATACTGGATACTAGCGATCAGCTATCTGTCATCAAGCAGGCACTCAAACGCTTGAACCTGGATCCGAAGCAATATGATCCGCGTGCGATGCTTGGTGCCATCAGCTCAGCGAAAAACGAACTGATCACACCGGAACAGTACAGCAAGGAAGCTGGCAGTGTATATGAAAGAAAAGTGGCCGAAGTATTCGATTTGTATCAGAAGACGCTGCGCCGCAATCAATCATTGGATTTCGATGACTTGATCATGCAGACGATCCAGCTGTTTGACCGGGTGCCGGAAGTGCTGCAATATTACCAGCGCCGTTTCCAGTACATCCACGTGGATGAGTATCAGGATACGAACCATGCACAGTATCGCTTGGTGAATCAATTGGCTTCCCGTTATAAAAACCTTTGTGTTGTCGGGGACTCCGATCAGTCCATCTACCGCTGGAGGGGTGCAGACATCACGAATATCCTTTCCTTTGAAAAGGATTATCCGAACGCCAAGGTCGTCATGCTCGAGCAGAACTATCGCTCCACGAAAACGATACTTGATGCAGCCAACAAAGTGATCGGCAACAATACAGGGCGTAAACCGAAGAATCTTTGGACAGACAATATCGATGGTTCGAAACTGCGTTATTATGAAGCAGCTACCGAGCGCGATGAAGCCTTGTATGTGACAGAGAAAATAGAAGAAATGGTCATGATGGAAAAGAAACGCCATTATCGTGATATCGCGATCCTTTACCGGACCAATGCCCAATCCCGTTCCATTGAGGAAACGTTTGTCAAAGCAGGCGTCCCGTATCAGATGATCGGCGGCACGAAGTTCTATGACCGTAAGGAAATCAAGGACATGCTGGCATATTTGCGATTGATTGCCAATCCGGATGATGACATCAGCTTCGAGCGGGTAGTCAATGAACCGAAGCGAGGAATCGGGAAAACATCGATCGAGAAGCTGCAAGCATATGCGAATGAACATAATATCTCGTTGTTTGATACGCTGAAGGAAGTAGATTTTACAGGCGTGAGTGCCAAAGCAGCCAATGCTTTGAGTGAATTCGGAACAATGATCAGTAACTGGAGCAAGCAGGTGGAATTCCTGACTGCAACGGATATGGTCGAGCAGGTGCTGGAAGGTTCAGGATACGAGGATATGCTGAAAGCAGAACGCAGCATCGAATCCCAAAGCCGTCTTGAGAACTTGGAAGAGTTCAAGACAGTAACGAAAAACTTCGAGGCGACGAGTGAAGACAAGACATTGGTCACTTTCTTGACGGATCTTGCACTGATTGCTGATATCGATTCGATGGATGAAGATCCATCCAGCGATGATAAAGTCATCCTCATGACGCTGCACGGTGCCAAAGGACTTGAATTCCCGGTTGTATTCCTGATCGGTATGGAGGAGAATGTATTCCCGCATAGCCGTTCCCAGATGGATGAAACCGAGATGGAAGAAGAACGCCGTCTCGCTTATGTGGGCATCACTCGTGCAGAAGAGGAATTATTCCTCACCAATGCGAAGATGCGGACATTATTCGGTCGGACGAATATGAACCCGGTCAGTCGTTTCATCGGTGAAATCCCGAGTGAACTGCTGGAAGGCATACAAGAAACAAAACAAAACCCATTCGGACTTGGCAGCAGCCGCCCGGCGGCTAAACCGCAGGAGCAAAAGCGCATCGTGCGCAAGCCGAAACCGAAGTCAGGTGCAGATGCACTCGGCTGGGGCCCCGGCGACAAGGCTGTCCATAAGAAATGGGGCGAAGGAACGGTAGTGAAGGTCAACGGAGAAGGAGAAGCGATGGAGCTTGATATCGCATTCCCAGCACCTGTTGGCATCAAGCGGCTGCTTGCTTCGTTCGCACCGATTACAAAAGCTTAACCGAGGTGGAAGGCATGAACAGAGAAGAAGCAAACCTAGAGCTAACGGATTTACGCAAAAAGCTCAATCAGTATAATTATGATTATCACGTGCTTGATAATCCACAGGTGTCCGATTATGAGTACGATCAGATATTGAAGCGCCTGCTGGATATCGAGGCGGAGTTTCCTGATCTTGTGACAAGTGATTCCCCATCTCAGCGTGTCGGCGGCAAGCCGCTCGAAGGATTCACCAAGGTGGAGCACCGGGTACCGATGCTTTCCCTTGGCAATGCCTTCAACGAAGACGATCTGCGCAGCTTTGACAAACGGGTCCGGAACGGCTTGGACACAGATGATTTTTCGTATATTTGTGAGCTGAAGATCGATGGGCTGGCCGTGTCCCTCCGTTACGAAAATGGAGAATTCGTACAAGGTGCAACACGTGGTGACGGAACGACTGGGGAAGATATCACACAGAATCTACGGACAATTCGCAGCATCCCGCTTCGAATAGATCTGGAGGAAGCGATCGAGGTGCGCGGGGAAGCTTTCATGCCGCAGAAATCGTTTGCTGCCCTGAATACGCAGAAGGAAGAAAACGGAGAAGCACCATTTGCGAATCCGCGTAATGCAGCGGCTGGATCATTGCGTCAGCTTGATCCGAAAATCGCAGCCAGCCGTAATCTGGATGTCTTCTTATACGGTTCCGGACAATGGGAGACAAATGATTTGGATTCCCACAGCGGACTGCTCGACTATTTGGAACAGTTAGGGTTCAAGACGAACAAAGAACGCCGCCGCTGCCAGTCAATCGAGGAAGTGCTGGCTTATGTCGAGGAATGGAGTGCCAAGCGCCGCGATTTGAGCTATGAAATCGACGGTATCGTCATCAAGGTGGACAAGCGGGAGCAGCAGGATGAACTTGGCTTCACAGCCCGTACACCGCGCTGGGCGATCGCCTACAAATTCCCGGCTGAAGAAGTGACGACGAAGCTTTACGATATCGAGCTGAATGTCGGGCGTACTGGTGTCATCACACCGACTGCATTGCTGGAACCGGTCCGGGTTGCCGGAACGACAGTCCAGCGGGCAACGCTGCATAATGAAGATTTGATTCGTGATAAAGATATTCGGATCGGGGATACGGTTGTCATCAAAAAAGCTGGGGATATCATACCGGAAGTCGTGCGTGTCGTAACGGACGCTCGCAGTGGTGACGAGGAAGAATTCCATATGCCAACGCACTGCCCGGAATGCAGTAGTGAAACGGTCCGTTTGGAAGAAGAAGTGGCACTTCGATGCATCAATCCGAATTGCCCGGCACAGCTTGTCGAAGGTTTGATTCACTTTGTCTCCCGTAATGCCATGAATATCGATGGACTTGGGGAAAAGGTCATCATCCAGCTGTATCGCTCGGAACTGGTGCATACGATAGATGATTTATACAAGCTCGACCGTGACGCTTTGCTTGAACTGGAGCGTATGGGCGAGAAATCAGCGGATAATCTGCTGAAATCGATCGAGGCATCCAAGGATAATTCCCTGGAGCGTTTGCTGTTTGGATTAGGCATCCGCTTTGTAGGGGCGAAGGCAGCGAAAACATTGGCGCAAGCCTTTGAGACGATAGACAGACTGCAGCAGGCATCCGTGGAGGAGCTTGTCGCTGTGGATGAAATCGGAGAGAAGATGGCTGACTCCATTTATCAGCATTTCCAAGAAGATAAAGTGATCCAGCTGATCGATGAATTGAAAGCCGTCGGAGTCAATATGACCTACAAAGGCATCAAGCCGCAGGAAGTCACCTCCAACAGTATCTTCAGCGGTAAAACGATTGTTTTGACTGGTAAGATGGAAGCTCTGACACGACCGGAGGCAAAAGAGAAAATCGAAGCACTCGGCGGTGTAGTCACAGGAAGTGTCAGCAAAAAAACAGATTTATTGATTGCCGGTGAGGACGCTGGATCGAAGTACGAAAAAGCAGAAAAACTCGGCGTTGAGATATGGGATGAAGCACGTTTGGTAGAAGCGTTACAGGAATAGAGAGGAGAAACACATGAAGAAATTAGCAGGTGTTCTTAGTATGGGGGCACTCGTATTGCTGGCTAGCTGCGGTCCGTCCGGCGGCGGGGAAGAAGAGGTCAAGCAGGAAACGGCAGACGGCGGGGAAAAGACGTCTGTTGTTTCCAGCTACAATTTCTCGGACGAAGAATACAAAGTATTGCTTCCGTATGAGAAAGGAGAATCCAAGGGTGTCGTCAATTATGAGACGAGCGCTGCCCGTGGTGTAATCATCAATCAGATTGCCAACCGTCTCGATATAGACGAGGTGGAAGAAGGACTGCGCAATCATTCGAAGGACGTGTTCAGTCCGGAGGATTACTATTTCCGTGAAGGCCAAATGCTTGATAGCGATACGCTATACAGCTGGATCGGACGGTATGCCAAAGCACAGGATAAGGGTAAGGATGCAACAGCCGAAGCGAAAAAAGCGGAAGAAGCCAAAGAGCTTGGACTCAATCCCGAATTGAATGAGGAAAAAGCCTCGGAGAAAGACTTCCGTGATAATCCGAAATACCTCTCCCACATCCTTGAGCAGGATTATATGGTCGAGGATGACAATGGAGATATCAAACTGGGCGGTGTTTCCATCGCACTTGCGATGAAGTCCGAATACCAGTTCACGACTGGCGGAAAAGGGCCGTATCGTGAAGATATCCCGCAGGATGAGATGCTTGCACAAGCAAATGAGATGGCCAAGAAGATTGTCGAAAGGATGCGCGGTATGGACGGCTTAAGCGATGTTCCGATCCATATTGCTGTTTATCAGGAAGCCAAGAAGGAATCCGTCGTCCCAGGTCACTTTGTCGCTGAGACAACAGTGGACCAAGGCAGCAGCTCAGTAGGAGATTGGGATAAACTGAACGAAAAAAATGTCCTTTTCCCATCTGATGATGCAGAAGAGAACCACCCGGATGAAAGTCAGTATATCACTGCTTTCACAACGAAAGTGGCAAGCTTCTTCCCGAACTATACCGGCATGGTCGGCAGAGGTTTCTATCAGAACGATGAGCTGAAAAAACTCACGATCGAAATACCGATTCAATTCGAAGGGAACGCAGAAGTCGTTGCCTTTACACAATATGCATACAGCCAGGTCATGGACATCTTCCCGAATTACTATGATCTTGAGATCAACATCACCTCCAATGATAAGACAGAAGCTATCATCACGAGGGAAAAAGACGCCAAAGAACCAGAAGTCAATATCCTTAATTAAAGCCACCCTGCTGAAATAGACAGAAAAACACAATATCAGACAAGACTAGGAAAGTATCACCAGGAAATAGGCACAGAAGCATACTCTGTATTCCCTACTTTCCCAATATACTAAATGCTGGGATATGTTAGAATGAAATCAGGAACACATCCCAGCAATGGTCTTGGGCACAAGCTCTTACACGAAAAGAAATAAATAGTTTCGAGGTGCAGCCCAAATGGAAATAGGCCCTTTAATTAAACTACATAGAATCAAGCAGAACATGACACAAGAAGACCTAGCAGCGGGCATAGTTTCGGAATCCTACCTGTCCAAAATCGAAAACCAAAAAACAGACGCCAGCCCCGAAGTCATTGCATTATTATGCGAAAGACTCGGCATCCAGCTTAACGCGGAAAATGAGGATATGATCAAGGAGAAGGCGGAAGAATGGTTTAATCTTCTTTATGTTACACAAAGCCGCGAAGAACAGGATGCAAGATTCAAAGAATTAGAGGAATTATTTCAAAATAGCAATTCTGACTATGAAATTCTTTTTGAAATCCATAAGATAAGATATTACTTAGTCAGCAATCAAGATGGGAAGACCAAGGATCAAATAGAAAAACTCTCGAATTTAGAGTATTCTTTTGATTCTAAGCAGAACTTCTTTTGGAATAAGTATCTAGGGAATTATTATCAAATCAATGAAGATGACAATATAAAAGCTCTTCATTTTTATGAAATTGCTGAATCGCTGATTAAAGGTATAGAACTGACTGAATCTGATATAGCTGATATATACTATACTCTGGCAGTCACACATACTAAATTGATTAATAATCTTAAATCAATGGAATATGCGAACAAAGCACTTGAGGTATTCAGACAAAATTATAATTTTGTAAGGTGTGCACAGTGTCATATTCTTCTTGGAATCAGTTATAGAAGAATGCATATGGTGGATATGGCTATAAAGCAATACAATATGGCTAAGCACCTAGGGGAAATAACTGAGAACTCAGAAGTTGTACAACTGTCAAATCATAACCTTGGATATCTTCACTCAACCTTGGGTGAAAGTAATGAGGCAATAAAATATCTAGAACAAGCCTATGAAATGGGAAGTAATATAACAGCAACTCAGTTTAATACTATTATTTCCTTAATAAAGGAGTACTATAATAGCGAAAGATTAGAAGAAGCTAAATCAATCTTAGAAAAGAATTATCATCTTGTAGAAGAACTGCCAGCTCATAGCAAAAAGACTTTTAAACTTGAGTTGGATGTTTATAAATATGCCATTTATAACGAGTACAATCAATTAGAACACACAATTATCAATGAATTCTTGCCATACTTAGCAGGGAAGAGTGATTATGCCAATATTGTGAATTACGCTAATATGATTGGTGAACACTTTGAAAAGCAAAAGAAATATAAAAATGCTGCTCATTATTATAAGATGGCAAGTTCTAACTATCAAAAATTACTAAAATTCTAAGGAGAGATTATCTTATGAAAAAGCTATTAGTTGTTACTGGTCTTATTGCGGTTTTAGGTGTTAGTGCAGTAGTCGGGCAAACTAACACGAATACAAATGATGGGGCCCTTGAAGCAACTCCGGGTGTTTTGTCTGTTAAACTAACAGAGCGCTAAAATTAAATCTTATTTTTTGAAGGAGATTCCACTCCTTCGCCGAATAAGTACACCATGTACTATTTCCCTTAAGTAAGACCCTCAATCGCTCGCTTTATCTTCAGATAAGGCGGGCTTTTTCTTTTTATCGTGCTTGGCTTTGTTTGGCGGTCAAAAGGTGCTAAAATAGTTATATGTTATAGTCTGGTTGCTTTACGGCAGCTCCTTTTGCTATGATCATTTTTATATACATGTAAGGTGAATTCCGGAGGTGACAGTATGTCAGAGATTACGAAAGAACAGGTGATGCACGTAGCGCATTTGGCGCGTCTTGCAATCACTGATGAAGAAGCTGAGAAAATGACGAAGGAACTTGATGCGATTATCGGTTATGCCGAGCTTTTGAATGAGCTTGATACGGATAATGTGGAGCCTACGACACATGTGCTTGATTTGAAGAACGTGATGCGTGAGGATGAACCGCGTAAGTGGATCGACCGGGAGGATGCATTGAAAAATGCACCGGATCAGAAGAATGGCCAGTTCCGTGTGCCGTCGATTTTGGACTGAGGAGGAAGATTATGTCTTTGTTTGATTATACATTGAAAGAATTACAGGAAAAGCTACATAACAAAGAGATCACAGTAACAGATCTTGTGGATGCTTCCTATGCGCGTATCAAGGAAGTGGACGATGAAGTAAAAGCTTTCTTGACGCTTGATGAAGAAAATGCACGTGCAGCTGCGAAGGAATTGGACGAGCAGGGCAGCGACAACCCGTTATTCGGTATTCCGATCGGCATCAAGGATAATATCGTGACGAAAGGTCTTCGTACGACATGTGCGAGTAAGTTCCTTGATAACTTCACTGATCCGCTTTACGATGCGACAGTCGTTTCCAAGCTGAAAGATAAGAAAACCGTTACAATCGGTAAATTGAACATGGATGAGTTCGCGATGGGTTCTTCCAATGAGAACTCTGCTTACTTCACGACTCGCAACCCTTGGAACACAGATTACGTTCCAGGCGGATCCAGCGGTGCATCTGCAGCTGCTGTAGCTGCAGGAGAGGTGTTCTTCTCCCTAGGTTCCGATACAGGCGGTTCCATCCGTGAACCAGCAGCATTCTGTGGTGTAGTCGGCTTGAAGCCTACATACGGTCTTGTATCCCGCTTCGGTCTTGTTGCATTCGCATCATCTCTTGACCAAATCGGTCCGATGACGCGTACGGTTGAAGATAACGCACATTTGCTGCAAGCAATCGTCGGTCATGATGAAATGGATTCTACAAGTGCTGACGTAGAGATTCCGAACTACACAGAAGCTTTGAAACAAGATGTGAAAGGTTTGCGCATTGCTGTACCTTCCGAGTATCTTGGCGAAGGTGTTTCTGATGAAGTACGTGAATCCATCAAGGCTGCATTGAAAGTATATGAAGATCTTGGCGCAACTTGGGAAGAAGTTTCCCTGCCGCACTCCCGTTATGCAGTAGCAGCTTATTACTTGCTGTCTTCTTCTGAAGCATCTGCTAACTTGGCCCGTTTTGACGGCGTCCGTTATGGCGTTCGCTCCACTCAAGCGGAAAACATGGTCGATGTATTCAAATATTCCCGCCGCGATGGTTTCGGTGAGGAAGTAAAACGCCGCATCATGCTTGGTACGTTTGCACTTAGCTCCGGTTATTATGATGCGTACTACAAAAAAGCACAAAAAGCTCGTACATTGATCAAAAACGATTTTGACAAAGTATTCGAAGACTACGATGTCATCGTTGGACCGACAACTCCGACTCCAGCTTTCAAAGTTGGCGAAAAAGTGGAAGATCCATTGACAATGTATGCAACAGATATCCTGACTATCCCTGTAAACCTAGCGGGCGTACCAGGGATTTCCTTGCCTTGCGGATTCTCAAGCGAAGGCCTGCCGATCGGCTTGCAGATCATCGGTAAGCATTTTGATGAGGCGACGATCTATCGTGCTGCTCACGCATTCGAGCAAGCGACTGATCATCACAAACAGAAACCGGCATTGGGAGGCGTAAAAGGATGAATTTCGAAACTATCATCGGACTCGAAGTACACGTGGAGCTGAAAACGAAATCCAAGATTTTCAGCCCGAGCCCAAATGCATTCGGTGCCGCACCAAATGAAAACACCAACCCGATCGACCTTGGGTACCCAGGTGTGCTTCCTGTTCTGAATAAAGAAGCAGTGAACTTTGCGATGAAAGCAGCGATGGCACTGAACTGTGAAATCGCGACACATACTAAATTCGACCGGAAGAACTACTTCTATCCGGATAACCCGAAAGCTTACCAGATCTCACAATTTGATCAGCCAATCGGAGAGAATGGCTGGATCGAAATCGAAGTGGACGGTTATACAAAGAAAATCGGTATCACACGTATCCATATGGAAGAGGACGCTGGTAAACTGTCTCACACAGGCGACGGCTACTCCCTTGTCGATTACAACCGTCAAGGAACGCCATTGATCGAAATCGTGTCTGAGCCAGATCTTCGTACACCAGCTGAAGCGTATGCTTACCTTGAGAAGCTTCGCAACATCATCCAGTACACTGGTGTATCCGATGTGAAGATGGAAGAAGGCTCCCTTCGCTGTGACGCCAACATTTCCCTTCGCCCGATCGGACAAGAGAAATTCGGTACGAAAGCAGAGCTGAAGAACTTGAACAGCTTCGCATTCGTCCAAAAAGGTCTTGAGTTCGAGGAAAAACGCCAGCAGAAGGTCTTGCTTGCCGGAGGAGAAATCCTGCAGGAAACACGCCGTTATGATGAGTCTACAAAAGAGACCATCCTAATGCGTATCAAAGAAGGATCTGACGACTACCGTTACTTCCCAGAGCCGGATCTTGTACCATTGTACATTGACGATGCTTGGAAGGAACGCATCCGTGCATCCATCCCTGAGCTTCCGGATGCTCGTAAAGCACGCTATGTGAACGAGCTTGGCTTACCAGCGTATGACGCAATGGTATTGACGCTAAGCGTGGAAATGTCCGATTTCTTCGAAGCGACATTGAAAGCTGATGCTGATCCTAAAGCTGCTTCCAACTGGCTGATGGGTGAGGTTTCTGCATACTTGAACAAGCAGCAGAAAGACCTTGCTGATACAGCATTGACGCCAGAAGGACTAGCTAAGATGATCACATTGATTGAAGACGGCACTCTTTCCTCTAAGCTAGCTAAAAAAGTATTCGCGGAGCTTATTGAAAATGGTGGCGATCCAGGGCAGATCGTTAAGGATAAAGGACTTGTCCAAATCTCTGATGAAGGACAGCTGACTGAAATCATCACAGCTATCCTTGATCAAAACGAACAGTCTGTCGAAGACTTCAAGAACGGGAAAGACCGTGCCCTCGGCTTCCTGGTCGGCCAAGTCATGAAACAGACAAAAGGCCAAGCCAACCCGCCGATGGTTAACAAAATCCTGATTGCGGAAATGAATAAACGCTAATTAGAAAATCCCGCCTTGTGCGGGATTTTTGTGTGTTTATTGAAGTTTAAGTTACAGACTATTAAGCTCTCAAGCACTATGATGGCAGGATGTCGTAAAAGAAGCCGCAATATTTTAATGGGATTATATAGATGAAGTAGTAATGGAAGTCAACCCCAACCTCATAGCTTTGACAGTCACCGTTTTCTAAATACGAAGCGCATGTTGTTCACTGATACGTTCTCGATTTAAAAGTTTATTTAACATATGCAAGTACAAATCCATCATAGCCTTTGCTGCCAACCGTCTGGACCGCTGTAGCATCGATGCGGGGTTCATTGGCAATCAATTGGAGAAACTGCTGTATACCCTGGACACGTTCGTCAGTGCTTTGCGGATTTGCGACTTCGCCTTCTCTGACGACATTATCAGCTATGATGATTGCACCTGGTGCTGCTAGTTTGATGGACCATTTCAAATAGTCAGGATAGCTTGGTTTGTCAGCGTCAAGGAAGATGAAATCAAAGATATTTCTATTTTGCTCAAGGAGTGAGGGGAGGGTATCTAGCGCATTTCCTATAATGACATCTGCCTTGTCTTGCAATCCAGCTCTGGCAATATTGTCCCGTGCCACTTCGGCAAAGTAAGGATGAGCTTCCAGTGAGTATAACTTTCCGTCAGCAGGAAGGGCTTTCCCAAGCCAAATGGTGCTGTAGCCGCCAAGTGTGCCGATTTCGAGAATGCGCTTAGCTCCTTTGACCTTTGCCAGCAAATGCAATAGTTTCCCTTGTAGAGGTGAAACATCGATTTGGGGCAAACCAGCAGCTCGATTTGCTTCAAGTACATAATCAAGATTTTCATCGTTCGTCAGCAAACTATTCAAAAAAAGCCTGTCTACGCCACTCCATTTGTTTTCCACTCACTTCATCTCCTTCTTTTCTGTACTTTAAGTGTATAGGGAAGTAAGAAAGAAATGCATTGCATGGGGAAGAAATCAATAAATTTTATCCTGGATGCACAAAGAAGATCGACTGGTTTTGGCTAAAGGATATAACTAATCCCCGGAAATGGGAAATTACATGAAAACGGGTTAAATGATTCTTGATTTTCCCATACTGACTGGTGATAGGCTTCCAGAAGCAGACAAAGACCTTTTCAAAATAGGAAAAAAAAGCTATGATAGGACTTGGACAATGTGAACGTAAGGTTTGGTAGGAGGCAATACAATGAAGCGCGCTCGGATCATTTACAATCCAACTTCAGGTAAAGAAGCGTTCAGACGGGAACTCCCGGATGTATTAGAAATTTTTGAAAAGGCAGGCTATGAAACTTCGGCGCATGCGACCACGTGTGAAGGAGATGCTACGGCGGCAGCACGCTTGGCAGTGGAGCGGGGCTACGATCTTGTCGTTGCATGCGGCGGGGACGGTACTGTCAATGAGGTCGTCTCAGGCTTGGCAGAACAGCCTAACCGGCCGAAGCTCGGAATCATTCCGGTCGGGACGACGAATGACTTGGCTCGTGCATTATTCATACCACGCAATATCAAGCGGGCTGCCGAGATCATAGTGGAAGGCAGAACACGTAAGCTTGATATCGGGAAGGTCAACGACCATTATTTCATGAATATCGCTGGCGGCGGAAAGCTGACAGAACTTACGTATGATGTTCCAAGCAAGACGAAAACGATGCTTGGTCAAATGGCTTATTATTTGAAAGGCATCGAGATGCTGCCATCGCTTCGCCCGATTAAAGTAGAGATAGAGTATGACGGGAAATGGTTCGAGGATGAAATCATGTTATTCCTTGTATCGAACACGAACTCTGTCGGCGGTTTTGAAAAACTTGCACCAGATGCACTCGTGAATGATGGCTTGTTCGACCTTGTCATCTTGCGTAAGACAAATATTGCGGAATTCATCCGCATCGCTTCCTTGGCTATACGGGGAGCGCACTTAGATCATGATCTTATCTTCTATACAAGAGCGAATCGGATCAAGGTCAAACCTGCTGATAAGATGCAGCTGAATATTGACGGGGAATATGGCGGCTTGCTGCCGGGTGAATTCGTCAATTTGCACCAGCATATCGAATACTTTGTCACAGAAGAATTCATCCAGAAACAAGATAGCTTAGCGAACTAAGCTGTCTTGTTTCTTTTTTCGACATATTTCCCGGGCAATAGACCCGGATTTCTGATTTCCGCCACAATATGATACAATCTTGAAAGCAAAAACAAAAAGGACGATGAAAATGGCAAAATTAACGCCACCAGTTGAAAAGAATCAAACAATCGAACTGACCTTCGAAGACTTGACGCATGATGGAGACGGCGTCGGCAAAGTAGACGGCTATCCCTTGTTTGTCCCATATGCACTGCCAGGTGAAACAGCCCAAGTGAAAGTAATCAAGACGAAAAAGAACTTCGGCTTCGGTAAGCTTATGGAGATTACCAAGCCAAGCCCAGCGCGGGTAGAACCGCCATGTGATGTTTATATACAGTGCGGTGGCTGTCAGCTTCAACATATGAGTTACCAGCTGCAGCTAGAGATGAAACAAAAGCAAGTGAAGAATGCTATGAAGAAAATCGGTCATTTGGAACATGTACCCGTTCACCCAGCGTTAGGTATGGATGATCCATGGCGTTATCGCAACAAGATCCAAATCCCGACTGCAGAGCGGAACGGAGAGATGATCACTGGTTTCTATCGCAAACGCAGCCACGACATCATCGAGAACATGGAAACATGTGTCATTCAAGATGAAGTCAACGACCGCATGGTAGAAGCCGTTCGTCGCATCGCCAGCCGCCTAGGCATCTCTGCTTACGATGAAGAAACACATCGCGGTGACCTGCGCCACATCATGGTCCGCACTGGCCAGCAAACAAATGAGACGATGATCGTACTCGTCACACGCATGAACGAACTGCCATATGCGAAAGAACTCGTAGCCGAGCTTCATGAAACATACCCGCAAATCAAGTCTATCGTGCAAAACATCAACAAAGAACGCACAAATGTCATCCTTGGCCGCAAAACAAAGCTGCTATGGGGTGAAGAATACATCTACGATACAATCGGAGATATCAAATTTGCTATTTCCGCACAATCCTTCTACCAAGTCAATCCGGCCCAAACGAAGGTATTGTACGATCAAGCTTTGAAATATGCCAATCTGAGCGGCAATGAAACAGTCATCGACGCTTATTCCGGTATCGGTACCATCTCCCTTTTCCTAGCTCAAAAAGCGAAGAAAGTCTATGGAGTGGAAATCGTACCACAAGCAGTATCAGATGCAAAAATGAACGCCAAGCTCAATCACATGGACAACGCAGAATTCTACGTCGGCAAAGCCGAAGAAGTCATGCCATGGTGGAAAGCCCAAGGCCTCAACCCAGACGTAATCGTCGTCGACCCACCACGTAAAGGCTGTGAAGAAGACCTGCTTCAAGCCATGATCGACATGAAACCAAAACGCATCGTCTACGTCAGCTGCAACCCAAGCACACTAGCGCGTGATTTGCGCTACTTGGAAGACGGCGGATACGAAACAAAGCAAGTACAGCCTGTAGACATGTTCCCGCAAACTGGTCACATTGAGTGTGTGGCGGAGATTGAGTTGAAGGTGTCTAACTAAAATAAACATTTCTCAGTAAAAATAAACTTTTCCTAATAAGACCCCGATTTCGGTAAAATAAACAATTCCGATTTCTGGGTCTTTTTCTATTATCCCTTGTCCTGACTGTCTTTTCTCGATTTTCTCTTCCTTCCATTATCGGAGATCTTTATTTTATCTGAAGAAAAAAGGTGAAAAAACAGGTGGAAAAGCGGGTGAAAAACGGCCAATTTTGAACAGAAAAAGTTTGAAAATGGGGGTTTGGTAGGAAATCTTTATTTTAACTTGAACGGTGGAATGCGGGCTGGAGCGGGTCTTTTTAGGAAATGTTTATTATTGTTGTACATAGTAGAGTTAAGATTTTCAGTTAAGTTTGTAATATTTAAACTTTAGATAAAAAATTGAGACATAAGAGAAAAGAATACATTTAAAATAGAGGTCATATAGAAAGGAATGAATGTAACAATTTCTTTCATGTGTTCCTTAAGAGTTTGTTCAACCACCTAAAACTGAAAATCCTTCATACTATGTCCTATTTCTAACACCATCAATTTTGTCATTCTTTTATACTCCATTAAATAATAGGTTCCCTATACCTTTGTTATTATTAACGAAATATTCTACTCGATATAACAACGAATAATAACATCATCAAAAAAAGAGCCTGAATTAGGCTCTTTCTTGTGTGTAGTCGATATTAATCTTTGTATACAGTTTCGGAAGCATTGGCTTCCAGGCCAGTTTGTGCTGCACCTCTTTGATTGTTAGCTTCTTTAAAACTACTCCAGTTATCTCCACCATCGTCGATTCTCATGAATAAGGAATCTCCTTCGGTATATTTAGGGTTTTCCTCTTTAAAGGTTTCAATAAATGCATTGAGTGAGTCTTCGCTATCAACGTTATTTACTTCAACAGTAGCATAGTACATACCACTATCATCAAATCTATCTTGAGTCACAGTATATTCACCGGACCAAGCTTTTGATTTTTCCTCTGCCTCTCCGCCACATGCTGCAAGAGCAACGATTAAAAGACCTGCAATTAAACTTCCTAACAACTTTTTCATAAATAAGACCTCTCTTACTAAAAAATTCAAGCTTTATTAAATTACATCTTTTTATTCAAATTTGCAATAGCATCTACAGCGGTATTTTTTGGTAACAAGATGTAAGCAACATTTAACTCTCCCCTTCTAGTAAGTACGCTTATGTGACTCATCTTGTTCCTATAACTTTTCTATTAATGTTCTTTTTACTGATTCTATTTCATTCCGGTCTCCCTGCTAAATACTTCTGTCTCCTACTAAAAAGTCGGTACATTCGAGGAAAGAGCGTGAGTAAATAAGAAGGGCAGACAGTCGTATAAGCCAATCAACTTAAATACAGAAACTCAGGCTGGTTCCATATTGAGTGCTGTCTTTTTCTTTTTAACTAAAAAGTTAAGAAGTATGTGTATACAGTGTTTAGTACCAACCCTTTTCAACTGTTTTTCTAACGATGTAAAAACGCTCGCTCATTCGTATCTTTTCCATCTATCTTGTCCCAAAAGTGTTATATTTAACTCGAATCTGTACCAGTAATCCTACCAATAAAGGAGAATATAGAAATGGCTCAACCAAACGGTTTATACATATTTTCATTATGGTGAAATCGGATAAATTTATGAGATATAACATCATCCTAAATCTGTTATATTTCGCTGTATGATTTAACTCAAGCCCATCAAAAGTTATCGGCTCAATAATCAGAATAGGCTCTACATAGGGGTTCCATATGATTTAATCTGTGGGATTATCTCCTCCATTCTTCAACAGAGCCAGCATCTAGTAATTCTAAAGGCAAAGGAACTAGCGTAAGACCGCAAAACGTCTTGCCTAATATTCCAGAAGATGTGTACTTCCAAACATCCGATGGTAAAGTTCTATCTGCTTCCGGCACACACAATACAAACCAAGTGTTTGCACCTCGTGTTCTTGAGAAGTCTAAAGATAAATTTGTTGTGGAATATACGCTTAGTGACACTTACACAATGGGCATCCAAACACCTGGACGTATTTATGTTTCAGAGGATACGCCAGACGGTATGTACAATGTGAGAGCATGGACTCCAACCATAAATGGTGTTCCGACTAAAAATAAAACAACAGACAGCACCGGATTTACTCTTTATAAACCACAAAACCTAATTGATATTCTGGGTGGAAAAGTATCTAGTGACCCTAAAGAAATTCCTACTTCCGGAAAAGGTGTGATTGACTTCAACCGAGTACCAGATATGAGTATCCTTGTAGTTGGTTCAGATAAAGATGATCTTGTTAACTCCTTGTCCATTAATCAGACACCAAGACTTTCTAACTAAAAAGTTAGAAAGTCTTTTTAAATAAATTATTTCATTAATATCAGATGAAGGATGAAAATGGTAGAATAGATTTAATAAGTTGGATCTGAAAAGTATAGTTAAGATTCTTAGGAAGCAGGAATTAAGATGACTATTAAAATTAAAGGTACAGATAGTCTAATAAATACGAAACAGCTCACATTCAATCGGATGTGAGCTGTTTTTATTTTGCCTATAGTCAATAGTAAAAGGAGGATTTCCGTTGAAGAATAGGAGAGTGTATCAAAACAATGGGAATGGAAACAAAGCAGCACTTCATAGAGAACAAAAGGTGCCGCCAAAAGAAGCAAGAGAGAGAGCAGATAATTGGTTATGGGATCAAGAAACTCTTCGTGTGTTTGTTGATGCTTCAGAATTAAAAAGACAAGGTATATTTGGTTTAGGAGCTATTTATGTAGGACAAGGATGTACATTTGTAAAATCTAAAAAACAATATAATAGCAGTATGCAAACAGTAAGTATCTATGGAGAGATTATGGCTGTTGACTTTGCGCTAAAGAATCTTGATTTCATACTGAATGAAAAGTTGATTGCAGTACCTTCAAAGGTGATTATTATTAGTGATTGGAATGGAATTGACTTAGTGTATGATGAGGATATACTACTAGAGAAGTTTCCACTTATTAATGATGTTGCTAAAAGAATAAATAAAAAGATGGAATTATTCTCTCTTTCTAATCCGGATATAGACTTGATTGTCAGCTCTCTAAATTCAGATGAAAAGAGGTATAACCCGTTTTATAAAGCAGCTCACAATGCAAGTGGAAAGGCAATTGGGCTATCAAGAATGAGATAAATAGGCGAAAGTAAAGGGGAAATGTGAAAGTTGTATGAGGAGCCTCTGAGCGTCTTCTGAAGTAAAATTTTTATAGGAGGTTCAAGTATGTCAGATAACAAAAACAATCGACCAAAGAGGAAGTTTGCGTGGATGGATGAGTACATAAAACGAACCGGGGAAGTGGCCATGGAACAGGCAAAAAAGAATAATACGTATATTGTATACGAGAAGGATGGCAAGTTGGTAAAGGAGTACCCAAATGGCAAGATTATTCCATTAAATGTGGAGGAAGAAGGATAATAGCATTTGTCAGGAAAATAACACTGGCACATATCCCCAAGACTAAAGAACCGTTTTTGCAAAAGGCTTATACAATTGTTGGGAATGATTGGATGTGTTTTGTATGATTTTTATGGACTACAGCAATAATCCGAAGCTTATGGAGGTACCACTGCGTGAAATTTAAATTTGTAATCTTTCTGATTCTAACAACGCTGATTATAGGAGGATGCAGTATGAGTAATGGAAAAGAGTCCCTCTCCCCTTCTGAGATGGATCCGAATGATTTACCAGATGTACCGGCATTTCAAGATGAATATACAAGAGAATACATGCAGTCTACTGAACAAGTTAAAGACGGTTATTACCCATTAATCTCTAAGACGAATGGATTCACTCTTCACTTCCCTGAAGATATGGTTGTTGATGATACCAGTAACGCACAGCCAGACGAACTATATGAATCTCTCATATTCCATTATGAAGACAATGATATAGCAGCGATGGATGAGTTCACCATTCACTATATTAGTCCTGTATCTGACATTGAATGGAGTAAGGATTATATGAATAGAAGAGCCGGGCAGGAATTGAATTTTGAAAAACTAGAAGCGGATTATGAGAATCAGTACATTGAAGTGGCAGAAATAAAACCGGATGATTCTACCTTGACACTAGCTGCGCTTATTTGGAATGACAATGATCAGCAAGCACAGATATTTACAGATATTATGTGTAGAAAAGATATCGACAAAGATGAATGTGCTTCATTACAAGATGAGGAAAGGGAAAAAGTAACAGAAGTCCTTAAATCTATAAAATTCCTTGATGGTAAAGGTAAGTGAGTTGAATGACGCAGAATATACTTGATTATAAATATATATATCTATGCGGCTGACTGATGAAGAATATAAGAATATGGATGCCCGGGAAATGGAGTCTAAAATAAAGCAAATATATTAAGATACAGGTTCGATACTAAATGCGGAAATAAAAATCTTCGATAGTACAGACTCCAATAACGATATTCTCAAATCCACTGGATATGATGGAACAGCTATTTATGTTGATGACGGAAACCGAAAAGAGATGTATGTCATCTCACAAGGCTCAACTAATGGTCCAGACTGGTTTTTTAATGCCAAAGGCGTATTCTTCATCACGTATTGTTCCTTTCAAAGTAGATTTGATTTAGTTTTATAAAATCCTTTTTAACCAAAAAGTTATAAAGGACAAACTTTGCTACAGATTCACTATTGTTGTTGTCTACTATCTAAATCTTTTAAGAGCTGTGACATTTCAAGTTGGTTTTGTTGATACTCTTTTTCTCTGTTATTGAGATAAAAGCTTTAGATGCTTTCTTTGAACCTCTGAGGTTTGGCTGCAATCTTCTTAGCATTCTTGATTAGGTTTTGATTTATTTCTTTACCGAGTGGCATACGAAAGTTGCTCCTTTACTAGATCTTTTTGAAAAAATCTATTTGTAGGGTTGATTTTATTATTCTCAATGTCCTTTTCAAGTAGTTCCGTTGCAGCAAGTAACCAAGCAGCGGAAGGTGAACAAAAGCTCTTAGATATGTATCAACAATATGACAAAATTAGTGACGAAGCGCTGTCAATGAATTAAACGCAGCTGTAGATACCCTTATCAATAATAATCAAGTTAATATCTCTATAGATCTTTCAGACATAGACTTTTCTTCTCCTATGGTTATGCAAGAGAAGGAGTCCGGACTATACGTAATTAGTTACCCTCTAAAAGACCAATATCATAAACTAAGTAATGTCTCCATCGCTTTGTATGAAGATAATCCTTGTTTACTGCATCAGAATTATAGGTATATGAAAATGAGCAAGGAAATTTTGAAGTTGCATATTATCATGATGGGGAGCAAGTAGGAAAGGAAGCTACAAACGAACCATATGCAGACGCACCTACTTCTTCAGGTGGTTTCACGACACAAGGAGTTAATTGGAGTGAATGGGCGGATTGTTTAGGTGTTCCTGGTGCTGTTGCATCTACTGTTGGCTCAATCTGTGCTGTGGCTTGTGCAGTAACAGCGGGTACGGGTTGTCTAGTCTGCGCAGCGGGAGCAGCGTCTGTTGCTACAGGTCAAGCAGCATCTTGTTTAGAACAAGCATGGGAGTGATTTTATGAGTACCAAATCGTTTAACAAGGGTGCCGGAATTTCTGCTTTACTATTAGGTTCAGGTGGATTGTTATGGGGATCGTTTGCCACTATGCCAGTTATACTAATTATAGGATTGGTGCTGATGATTGTCGCTGTAATTTATCTATCACGAGCCGCTAAATACCGGAACGAACATAACGATTTGTGAAGGAGGGAATTCCCTCCTTCTTTATTTTTGCTTGATACTCATCTCATCACAGATAGGCCATCTTTATTATTTAGTAATGTCTTACAAACAACAAACGGCAACCTATGTTAGGTTGCCGTTTGTTATATTTGATCATTTATTAAACCATGAACAAATTCCAAACGGTCCAGATCGAAGTTCTTGAATTCTTTTAAGTAGGAGTTCATTTTCTCTTCGTAACCGCTTTACCCCATTTGATTCACAAGTAGTCGCCAGGGGTAAGTTAAGACTTTTTCTTTTTACGTTCTCTTGAGTATTCAGATACACCACTCCCAACCCAAATTGATTACTCAAATTATCTCTTGAAATTAGTTTTTTCGCAAATGATATTGGGATTCGGATATGATGTATCGTTAATCATATTATCCATTAAGTGTTAGAAGGGAAAAAATTACAACCCGTGTGTAACTTTTTATAAACCTGGTTCGTTTTCTAATTGAAGCTGGTCAGCAGGAAGGGGTTTTCAAGGTGACGAGGAGGAAACCTCTGGATCTAATCACCGAAGAGTATGAAAGGAATTACCCGAACTTAAAAAGATATCTAATGACACTAACCAGAGATGAACAATTGGCAGAAGATATTATCCACGAAGTTTTTTCGAAATTACTGCAAATGCCCGAATTGATTTACTCAACTGCATCACTTGAGGGATGGCTAATTAAGGCTTCGAAAAACAAATTAATCGATTACTATCGGAAAAAGAGACCAGATTTGCTTGAAGATGATTTTATAATAAATTCAAATGCCACAGATAAGAATGAACTGGAACGAAAAATCATTCAATCTGAAGCAATCAATGAACTTCTTTCAGATCTGAATGCAGTCGATAAGAATATCTTTTTACTTAAAGAACACTATGGATTCACCTTTAAGGAAATAGCAGTCTTTCTCAATCTTCCAGAGGCTACACTCAAAGTTCGTTTATTTCGGATGAAAAAAAGATGGTTGAAATATAGGGAGGGAGACAAATGAATAAAGAAGAGGATTTTCATATATTGGCTAAGGAATTACTTGTTTTTTATGATGAACTTGACCCTGAAGTAAAAGTTATATTGGATAATCATTTTAAGAATTCAGATGAATATAAAGAAATAAGGTCACTGAGTTCCTTCAATTACATGGAAGAGAATGATAAAAAAGAAAGATTGGTCCCTTCACAAGCACTCACTAATGAGTTCAAATCTTTAAAGTTGTTTAGACAAATGATTATGGGGTTATTGATTCTATCAAGGGGGATATTGATATTCTCTTTGTTAAGTAGACCAGATTTTAATTTAGGTATGATTAAATCAGATTTAATTCTTTATTACGTTCCTTTGTCCATAATTGCAAATATCTTAACGTTAATTGGATTTAGAAAGCGAGTGTTTTGGCCTTTATTAAGTTTCGATGTGCTGTTCTTGTTAGCCTTTCTGATGATTTAGTATAAAAAAGGAGTGTTTATAATGAAAGCATTGGCTTTAACTGGTGGTATTCTGGGGTTTCTTATATCTTTATTGGCTCAGTTGTTTGCGGTGGTTGATGATTCTTATGGTTTTGGTAATGATGGTATGGTGGGTATGATTAGTGGCATTGTCGCTATAATTGCCGCTTCATTAATGAAGAAGCGTCCAGTGCTTGCAAGTATCTTATTGATAATTACTACTATCACCGGTTTTTATGGATTATCAGTCCTATATGTTATTCCAGGCATTTTAACACTTGGTTCGGGTGTATACCTATTATTAAAGAGAAAACAGGCAATGAGGCAGGCTGCAGACTAAAACTCATTTATGAAAGCTTATAAGTAGTAATAAAGTGAAGTCTACAGAAGAGCAATCCAAATTGGATTGTCTTTTTTTTAAAAATTAAATTGGATAACTATAATTTTGAATGCCTAAAACAATATTACCGAATCACAACCCTATACATATGTATATTTTGGTATTGGTATAGTTATACGAATGGAAAGACATCCTATGAGGAAAAAATATAGCAAAGGTAGTTGTCCACGTATTCCAATTAATCTCACTTATATAAATGGCTATTGGAAAGCTTTTTATCCAAATAGTTAAAAAGTAAGAACACATTAGGATAGATAAGATGAATAGAGTTGTTTCATGTGCAGAATAACGCCAACACTAATATTAACAAAAAACACGATATAAATATTTAAATAAATAAGGATTGCAACACTTTCTTCTCTCTTTAACAGAAGTTAAGGAGTTGACGGGGTTGATTAGAAAAGAATTATAATTATGTAGTGACAAGGAATGAAGTAGTAATTGATGAAAAGACGCCGCCACAAAATCAGCAAAATATAATGATTCACGCTTTGACCATTTTACTAAAAAGAACGAGAAGAGTTTGAAAAGATTTATAAAGAACATATGAGAATGATCTATGGGGATAATTATAGCGACACTCTATTACGTTAAATCAATTAAGGTCTTACATCGTATCTTAGAATATCTTATCTTCATGTCTAACCTGTATTGCTATTGGACGGCTAAGTTAGTATATGTACAAGATCATCCTATAAAGGACCCTTAAAATTAGTAATACTTCTACTAATTTTAAGGGTTTTTTACATTGTCGTTTGTATCAAGTCCAGCAAAAGAGGCCTAAAGTATTACTAAGAATTATATTAATCAAGAAATTACTGTAAGCATATTAAGTTTTCTATATGATAAAATTGAACTAGTCAGTTATCCAACTACAAGAATCTACTTAAAGAAATATTAATAGGAGAAACATAAAGGATGGATCTATTAACCTTACAAGAGTTAGAAACATATCTTTGGAAGTCAAGGTAAAGAAGCAGCGTAGCAGATCTCATGGATTTACACCCAAGCGAATACAATACGAAACTTATAGGAGCATCCTAAAATGAAAACAAAAATGAACTATTTAGTTTTACTATTAACAATCATCTTCATGGTTGGTTGTACAAATGTAGAAAATACAGCCACTACAAATAAAGAAACAGTTTCAAAAGTAGTAGCAGCAGAGAATTCAGATACAAAAACTGAAAAGCAAGAAGCTGAAGCGCAGGCTGCGGATGAACCAGGAAGAGCGGAGCCTCCTCAAGAGAAAGAAGCTATAACGGGTGCAGATGACGAAGAATTTCAAGGATACGATATCCTTGAAGTCGATGGTGGTGACTTGTCTGGTTATCGTCAACCGAACGTCGTTGTTGACATTGGTTATGGAGACCGTGAATATTGGGCATTTACTAATGAATACGGGCAACTAGTACGTGTCATTGCTGACGAAATCATTCTACAGGATGACAGCAGCGAACCTGTATTATCGACAGGTAGATACTATTCTGACGAGGCGAAAGTTCCTGGTGTCGAAAGTGACGTGTTGGATGAGGGACATATCATTGCCGATTCTTTAGGCGGTGTATCGAATGCTTATAACATCACACCTCAAGACAGCACGCTCAATCGGCACGGTGATCAAGCCTATTTGGAAAAAAGTATCCGTGATGCAGGAGGGGCCACTGACTTTGAAGCCATTATCACCTATCCGGATACAGAAACGCAGATTCCGTCAAGTTATAAATATACATATACTTTAAAGGGTGAAGTGATTGTTGATACATTTGACAATGTGAACCCGGACGAAGTGAACGAATCACTCGGATTAACAGGTAATAAGCCTTCCGAACCAACCAGTTCAAACACAAACGGTGATATTGCTAGTGTTGATTTAAACGGTAATGGACAGGTGACGATTAAAGAGGCAAAAGCGGCAGGTTTTAGTATGCCAATAACAAAAGATCATTGGTTATACCCATATATGGACGATCGTGATAATGACGGAATGGTAGGTGAATAAACCGCCATAACTTTAATAATCAATGAAAGAACATATTCTCGCTGGACTTTGTTTTAAAATTCAATTGATATACCATTTTTTCTACTCTGTCTAACTAAAATAAACATTCCTGATTAGACCTGGATTTCGGAAATAAACATTTCCGATTTCCGGGTCTTTTTTGCACAGCTATTCTTATTATTGTCTGTTCTTTTCTCTTCTCCTTTAAGGCAAAAATTAAGAGGATGGATAAGTTTCTTGACGAAATAGCTCAAACAATAGATTCGTTGTGTTTTTCAGGAATAGATTTGATTCATTTTTATTTAAGATACCTATTGGGATAAAGGGGTCCTCCATTTTAATCGGTACTTTGATGAATTTGTCAGATAATGCTAAAGAGGAAAGTACCACTCCAATTGAAGGGAAAACTTCAAGGAATTCCGGTATGGCAGAAATCTGCCCAATTGTATAAGTGAAGGGTTTAGCATGCATCCGCGAGAGTTCCTTATGTAATTTCATGTAATATAGGCACCTTTCTCCACCAATGAAAAGGGGGTGCTCGTAAAGATCCTTGATTGAGGAAATGTCCCCAATTGTTTCAGCATGTTTCTTTGCCATGATGAAAGAAATCTCTTCTTTGTATAGCTCTTCAAATTGCTGTGTGTGCATGACTGGTTCCCCTGAAATGGCAAAATCTATTTCATCATTGAGCAGTCCTTTGTGGAGAAAGTCAGTATTACCGATAATGAAATTGCATGTAATATTGGGTTTTTGACTTCTGAACTTTTGGAGGACAGCGGGAAGAATAGAGGTGGCAACGGGCTCTATGACACCTATATGAAGTGTTCCAACTTCTTCTTTTTGCAATCTTTGGGACTTATCCAATACAAATTCCCAGTGGTTGATAAGTTGATCTATCTCTTTGGCAAAAATTTGTCCTGAAGGGGTCAACTCAGCCTCCCAGCCTCTTACAAATAATTTGAATCCCAATTCCTCTTCTAATCTTTTTATCTGATTGGTGATAGTTGACTGTGCATAATTCAGTTTTTGGGCAGCTTTTGAAAATGTACCTTCTTGAATAACTGTTTGAAATGCTTTTAACTCCTTTAAATCCATTGTCAATAATCTCCATTCGATTTGTGAATAATATTATGCAGATTAATCAATTATACAGAACAAGTTTTGGGGCGTAAAATTAAATTAACCAAGGGAGAGGGGAGGACATCCAAATGCCGTTCGTAAGAGTGAGTTATATGGAGAATGAGCACGATAAAGAGAGTTTATCTCTTATAAGCAACACGATAATGAAGGCACTAATGAAAGAATTCAATGTACCGGAAAAGGACTGTTTTCAAGTATACCATTCTCACAAAAAAGAAGAATTTATATACGACCCGAATTATCTTCTTAGCAATGATAGGAATACTAGTCTTTTGTATATTCAAATCACATGTGGTTCAGGAAGGACGCAGCAACAGAAACAATCCTTATATAAGGAATTAGCTAATCGATTGCACAATGAAATCGATATACCTAAAGAAAATATATTTATTGTGTTAGTGGAAGCAGGTCTGGAGAATTGGTCCTTTGGAGATGGTCTTGCGCAAATGATAATGTGATTGTAGGAGGAAAGGAGAAAGGATATGCACAAACCAATAAAACCAGCCGTGAGATTGTCCCTTGGGGATTTTGCATCAACATTTGTTGATTATTCAGAGCAAGTACTATTTGGTGATTTGTGGCGGAGAGAAGAACTTTGTCTCAGAGATCGAAGTATGGTGACAGTCTCAGCCCTGGTAAGCGGAGGCAATTTAGACCAGCTTAAGTACCATTTACATTTGGCAAAAGAAAATGGTGTTACAGAAGAAGAACTTATAGAAGTAATTACACATCTTAGTTTTTATGTCGGCTGGCCAAAAGCAGCATCAGCGTTAGAGACTGCTAAAATGATCTTTCGAGATTAAGGGGATGCTATATTTCTTTTCTTTAGTGAAGTTAATTATAATCCTTCAGGAGTTATATTAATGTGTGTGAATGGACGTGTTAAAGTTTAAATCTATTCTTTATAGCATATTTTAAAAGAACTGGAAATCGGAAGAATAAACAAATTCCGATTTCCAGTTCTATTTCATGCGCAGCCCTTGCCACTCCAAGCTATCCCCATCACTCTCTTCCTTCTTTTATCGGAGAACTATATTTAAAAGAGCGAAGAACGGCCAATTTTGTAAAAATGGCAATTTATTTTGTCTGTAACTTTAAAACTTATTTTTGCGTTTGGAGATATAGATGGGCGTATATAGTTGTCTTTTTCATTGGACTTTGGGGAAAGCGGCGTAACGTACAGTTCAAAAATATTAAGAGAGCTAGAACATAACTTAGAGAGTGTATCCCTTGGTTAAATTAATGTGCAAACTTGCCAGACTATTTTATGACGGCAAGAGGTTACTGATATTTTCCAGTGTATTTATATGTATGTTTTTTCTTCTTGCTTCATCAAGAATTAATTTTGCACTGCGCCCAGTTATCGTATTGTTTCCTTCCATTAAAACTCGTGCTGTACTGCCATTTTTAAATATTAACTTGGACATTATGATGCCTAACATCTTTGGTGATAGCATTGAAAGTAAAGTATTCGTGGCATCAAATTTCATTCCTCGATTCCTCATTATTGGTTTCAGTTGTCGAAGATTAATGGAGATATTACCCAAGCCATGGATGGAATCCATCAATCTTATGAAACTACCTTCTTTTAGAACCTCTATTTCAATAGCTACATTTAAGAGGAAGTGATTCATTAAGAACTTTTTAAAGTCTGCTTGTCTTTTGACGGTGAAATTAGCTTGCTCAAATAGCGTGTACACTTGTTGAACACGTTCCTTCGAAGCTGTCCCTATATCACCTATCATGATAGAAGAAGAAAATCCACCATTAATTACATTTGTACCGGCCGTTCCGCCGCCAGCACCAGGAAAACCGTATATAAGCTGGGATTGTGGTAAATGTTCTGTCTGCTTCGCGGGATCTTCCCAAAAATTATTAAAGAACAATACAGTGGCTTTATTAACCTTGTTATTTAATGCTGCTACAATAGAACCGATTTGTTCAATATTAATGCTCACAAGTATCAAGTCATAGTCATGGTTTTCTGGTATTTCATAGCGTAAGTTAGTTTCCCAAGATACATTTACTTTTTCAAGCTGACGTTTTCTCCTCCTATCTTCGAGCTGCAAGCTGAGCATGGGGGTATACTTATCTTTAGATTCCGGTCTGATATAGAAGTCGATATTGTTTCCGTTTTCTTTGAAAGTCCACGCATATTGAGTAGAAATCACTCCACGCCCAATAATTAAGATATTCATAGAATTCCCTCCAGTGATCAAACATTTCATTATTTACTGAACAGGTGTTGATCTAATAGTATCATGAGTAATAAATGGAACAAATCATCAAAAGCGAAGGTATGTTGTTTAATGAACATAATATAAAAAGTGTTGAGGTGTGGAGATGGAAAGAAGAAAAAGAAAAACGCAAAAGCTGATAATAAATACTTTTCTTAAGTTACTTCATGAGAAAACATTCGATAAAATCACAGTAAATCAACTTACAAAATCAGCCGATATTAACAGAGGCACTTTTTACCTTCATTATCAGGATAAATATGCATTGTTGGAAGAAACATTAAAGGACTATATAAATCAGATGAACCAATACTGTCTTCATAATAAAGAAGAGATTAGCCACGCACTTACTTTAGCTTTTGATTACTTAAAGGATAATTACAAATTTATTGAACCCTTATTGAGGAATGAAGGATATCAATTATTCCAGAACGAACTAAAATCATCTATATCTACTTTTATTGAAACCTCGGATTTGGTTGATCTTCACGTTGTTAGTATTCTGAAGAAAAAAGCTATCACATCGACTATCTTAGGTGTTATTGAATGGTGGTTATTAGAAGATGAATTGAAAGCATCTCCATCAGATATTGCTGCTGAATTAGAAGGGATAGTCTTTTCAATTATTCGGTAAGGTCATAATCTTGGATATGAATAAAACTGAGGAGTACTATCGAGCCGTATACTATTCTAATTAAAATAAATATTTTTTAGTGATAATATCCTTTTCCTATCCATAGCATCCAAAGTCTTCTTAACAATGCTAGGATAATCACTACCTTGAATTGCATCCATAGATACAACATTGTAATGAGGGGTTGATTTGAATTCCTTGCTATAGATCATTGTTTCTAAGTAGTCATCTACATCTTGGTCTTTTATTTCAACTTTTTCTAGTACCTTGTGATAGAATTCCTTTATTTTTCGGCATACTGTAGTGCAAGGATTTCTAGTTTAGTAAATTTGTTTTGGATTACTTGAGCGATTTCAGCAGTTCCTTGAGCAGCTGTATTAGCTTACCACCAGAAATTGTTTGTTTATCGTGTTTATCAGTAAAAAAATTTGAAATCTAATTATATGTTCCCATAGTGTATTGGTAATAATGCCCAATACAAAAGTATGGTTTTTACAAATAGCCACTATATCCCTGTGATTGTAGTTGTTGGTTTTGTACAATTTATCGTAACAAGCATCAAAAAAGCGGAGGTATCACTCTGTGAAAACTAAATTACTGCTAATTATCTTAACGGCTATTGTGTTAGGAGGATGTAGTATGTCAAACGAAAAAAGGACTGCTTCTCCATCCGAGATGGATCAAAAATACTTGCCGGATGTACCGGCATTTCAGGATGAATTTACTCGTGACTATCTTCAATCAACTGAACCGGTTCGAGAGGGGTTTTATCCTTTCGAAGCAAAGTCTGAGAAATTCACGATGGATTTCCCTGAAGATATGACTATAGATGAAAGAAGTTATAGTAAGTCATCAAAGGATGATAGTGAATTTATTACTATTTCACATACTGATCAGAGCCTTGATGTAATTACAAATATCCAGTTGAAATATTACGGATTTATGGGAGATGAAGAAACGAGCAAACAGGGAATGTCTAAGAAGATGAGGGATGAATTGAATTTCGAGAATGTCTCATCTGAGTACGAGAATCAAAAAATAGAAGTAGCTAATTATTCTTCTGGTCCTTTCCCCGGCTTTGCTACGTTGATTTGGAATGACAATGATGAGAATATACAAATATTCGCTGATATTACTTGTGGTGAAGATGTAGACACAGATAAATGTAGTAAGCTTGTTGAGTCCGAGAAGGAAAGGATACTTGGAGTATTTCAATCTATTAAGCTTACTCAGAACGAAGGGGAGTGAGGCAGATGTCTTTAGACAAAATCACTTCCTCAAACATATGGCTAAGACTTGTTAACTCGGAGTACGATAATTTAGTTTCTAACGATTTAGAGACCAAATTCAAATCCATTTACCTAGAAGAAGCTGGAGAATTATTTGAAGGTAATGTAGAAATATATCATTCATCTGATTCAAACCACGTATCTGTGGTAGAAGTCATTGAACCATTGCAAAATGCTGACTTAGATGAACAGATTCACGATTTAAAAGTTAATGTTGAGAGCGGTTATACATTAATTGAAAGCTACAGAGAAGCGGTGGAAAAATTATTCAAGGAAGAAGAAAATCTATCTCAAATGTTTGCCTTAGTAAGGGGGAAAATACGGTTGTGGCAGGTGTACCTGCAAAAGCTGTGAAAGAAATCGAGGAGGATTCAGAGAAAAGTATAAATGCATAATTTTTTATGATGGGCTGGATGCAATGTTAATCCAGTCTGCTTTTCTACCAGCATCCAATAACCAGGGGGGGAAATCAACATGCTAAGTGAAGTCAAAAATAACTTGATTGTATCTTGTCAGGCTTTACCCGATGAGCCGCTGCATAGTTCATTTATCATGTCCAAGATGGCCTTGGCTGCGAAGCAAGGTGGAGCAAAAGGTATACGCGCGAATTCCAAAGAAGACATCGTTGAAATAAAGAAAGAAGTAGATTTACCAGTCGTCGGAATAGTAAAGCGTGATTATGCAGATTCCCCGGTATACATAACACCTTCCTATCAGGAGGTTGACGAATTGCTGGCTAGCGGGTGTGAGATGATTGCAATGGATGCTACAAGAAGGAATAGGCCTGATAATATCGCGTTAAGTGAGTTAGTACAGTATGTTCGAGAAACTGCACCAACCATACAATTGATGGCCGATATTGCTACTTTGGAAGATGCGATACAAGCTGAACAGCTTGGTTTTGATTGTGTTTCAACGACACTATATGGGTACACGGAGGAGACGAACGACAAAAAGCTTTATGATGATGATTTTGCTTTTCTAAGGAAGGTAATCGAACATGTCCGTTTACCTGTCATTGCGGAAGGAAACATACTGACGCCAGAGCTAGCTAAACGCTGTTTACAAGTTGGTGCTCATTCGGTGGTTGTTGGTGGTGCCATTACTAGGCCGCAGCAGATCACGAATAGATTCATCGAGGAAATAAAATCATATTAGCTGAAGGTTGTAAGTTGAGCATATTTTCAACAGAGTAGGTCCATTGGGATTCTGCTCTGTTTTTTTTCGTTGTAATTCTTGTAGATATATACATTCACAATAATTGGGTATATATGGTAAGATGTACAAGGATTAACCGATTACATAACTTAGATTACGGTTTGTGAAGGGAAATATATAAAAAAAGGAGAATGGATCGTGATGAATAGTAAAAAGAAATTTCTATTAGGGATGTGTACGGCTGGATTCTTGGTATTAGCTGGTTGTGGAAATGCGCCAAACGAATCGAATGCTGCTCTAGATAAAAATGTGCCTGACCAAAATACGACAGAAAACACTAACGAAGATCCGGCTGAAACAGATTCTGCAAAAAATGATTCAAGTGCTGTCCCAGAGGAGAAAGATAAGGATGGGAAGGATACAGGTAGTGACGAGAAAACGGATGTAGACAAGAAAGAGAATGAAGGTGCTAGCAAGAATGAATCAGAAAACAAGAATGAAGAGAAGGAAAATGCCGATAGTGAAACGGAAACTGTCAGCAGGGAAGATATAAGCGAGAAAGCAACAAATTCAACTACAGTTCAGAATGAGGAAGCTACACCAACAGAAGAGGCTGCTAGCCGAAAAGCAGTATATCTTGAAAAATTACATGCAGCCAGCACAGAAACAGAAGAATTAAGAAATAATCCAGCAGATTCATCCACATATGCGATGAAAAATGTGGAAGGAAATAATTTTGATACTTGGGATGGATTATTAAATGAAATATACCAAGTGCTGGAGAACCAGCTAAGTCAGGAAGATATGGAGCAAGTCAGACAAGATCAGCGTGAATGGATAAATTATCGTGATAGTAGCGCAAAAGAAGCGTCGTTAAAATATGAAGGCGGTACGGAGGAACAATTGGAGTACACGACTGTATTGGTAAACCTTACGGAGGAGCGGTGCTTTGAACTACTGGAGAACTATATGAAATAGTATCTAATACAAAGGAGAGGAGGATTTGTTGAAGTACCTTTCTAAGAAAAACTGGTCATTTTATATTGCAATTTTGGTTGGGATTACCGCATCTGGCGCATGGAATTTAATCGAAGTGTATATCGATGAGCTTCATCCTATCGTTATGGTTATGATTGCCTTAGTTCTTATCACGCTTCCAATTCTCGGTGTGATTTATGCATTTCATATTAAGCGTTTGTGGATCAGAATAAGTATGATAGTTATACATAGCGCAATTGGTGCATTCTCAATTTGGTTAGGGTTCATGATTATTTATATTTTGCTTTTTGTTTTACATTTTACTAATATGTTCCGTACTTTCGGAACATAATTGAATGCACAGTGTAGCGGAAATAATTCTCGTTACACTGTGCGTTTTTTTAGTGAACATATTTATTTTCGAAATATACTGTGATTTGATAAAGTGTGCTGCATCATGCTATAAGTGTAAAAGAAGATTTTTTTAAGATTATAGTTTTCCTTGTATTTATAATGAGAGGATTTTTTATATGATAGATAATTTCTGGCGTGATTTACCACGACCATTTTTTGTGCTGGCGCCGATGGAGGATGTGACGGATGTTGTGTTCCGTCATGTAGTAAGCAAAGCTGGCAGACCAGATGTATTCTTTACGGAGTTCACTAACTCAGAGAGCTATTGTCACCCAGATGGGATCGATAGTGTGCGAGGCCGATTGACGTTCACGGAAGACGAGCAGCCAATGGTGGCGCATATTTGGGGAGACAAGCCTGAAAACTTCCGCCAGATGAGTATCGGCATGGCGGAAATGGGATTCAAAGGTGTAGATATCAATATGGGCTGTCCTGTTCCAAACGTTGCAGGTAACGGAAAAGGAAGCGGCCTTATCAGCCGTCCGGAAGTTGCTGCTGAATTGGTGCAAGCTGCCAAAGCAGGCGGGCTTCCAGTAAGTGTGAAAACAAGACTAGGATACACGGATATAGAGGAATGGCGTGACTGGCTGACGCATGTATTGCAGCAGGATATTGCCAATCTTTCCATTCATTTGCGTACAAGAGCGGAAATGAGTAAAGTGGATGCACATTGGGAATTGATTCCGGAGATCAAGAAGCTTCGTGACGAGATAGCTCCGGATACGTTGTTGACAATCAATGGCGATATTCCAGACCGCGAAACTGGCTTGAAGCTTGCTGAACAATACGGCGTTGACGGAATTATGATTGGACGGGGTATTTTCACCAATCCTTTTGCCTTCGAAAAGGAGCCAAAAGAGCATTCCAGCAAGGAATTGCTGGATCTTTTAAGACTGCACCTAGACCTGCATGATCAATATTCTAAAAAAGAAGCGCGTGCCTACAAACCACTTCCACGCTTTTTCAAAATTTATCTCCGCGGATTCCGAGGGGCAAGTGAGTTGAGGAATCAATGCATGAACACGAAGTCGACAGATGAAGTGCGTGCCTTACTCGATGAATTTGAGAGTAAGTATCTTGTTGGAGCGGAAGAGCAGTAAGGTTTATACGAAGTTTAATATGAACTGGATTTCGGTATTTATCTCCGAAATCCAGTTCTTTTCGTTATATTGAAAACGAAGGTTCTTTTGAATATTACTTACTTATAAATTATCAATCCCTTGATTATATAGCTTTTCAAGCCTCAATCACTCCGAATTCATTGTTTGATTTTCCGGTAGCTTAGCTTTAACCCTCCCATTGAGAATTATCTGGAATAGTATAAAATGGAAATAAGAAGATACTCATCGAAGTATGGATTACGGGAGTGATAATGAATGAGTGTAAGTCCTAACATAGCGGCACTGACTTCTCTCCTCACGGAAAATTCGAGAGCAACCATACTGGCAGCGCTGATGGATGGAAAATTCCATACGGCCAGTGAACTGGCTTATATGGCAGCTATCAAACCTCAGACAGCGAGTTTTCATCTTGGAAAATTGCTTGAAAATGGTATTGTCATCACGGAAAAGCAGGGGAGATTTCGTTACTTTCGCTTAGCAAATGATGAAGTGGCACATACCCTTGAAATATTCATGTCCATATCTCCCCCACCTGAAGTTCGATCGTTAAGGCAATCAAGTCAATTGAAAAGGTTAGAAAATGCGCGAACTTGCTATGATCATTTAGCAGGGCGTGTCAGCGTCCAATTGACTGATATCATGCAGCGGGAAGATTATATAGCAAGAAATGAAAGGGAATTCATCGTGACCTCCAAGGGAGAAGTCTTTTTTAAGGAATTAGGAGTAGACATAAAGAGCATGGCGAAAAAGCGGCGTTCCTTTTCACACACATGCCTTGACTGGAGTGAACGCAGTCACCATGTTGGAGGGGCTCTGGGAAATGGGCTGCTGCAGAGGTATACGGAACTAGGATGGATCGAGAGCGGCGCAGCATCTCGTGAAGTCAGGATAACTGCCGCGGGGAAAATAGGGTTTAACGACTTTTTTGGACTGGAAACTGTAGATTGAATGCTTCTTGAATAAAGGTGGAATGCATGCGCCAGTAGATGCATACATAGGAAGATTGGAACAGTAGACAAAGGGAAATTTTTACATCAAAAAATTACATGTAAAACGTGGATAGGAGAAGGAAGTCTGACTTATCGGATGATCTGTTCATGATTGCTCAGATTTCCTTTCCTTTATTTTCTCTATCAGCAATCCTGCACCTACAACAAGAACCACAATGTCCACCAAACCGAACGCGCTGAAAAAAGCATCACTAAATGTGTATCCAGTGCTTAGTCTGTATATGAACGAAACCAAGGAAAACAATGCGAAATAAAGAAACATATAAGACAATCTTCTTGTTATGAGCCATATTAAAAGACCGATTATCCATACGCCTAAAATGAGCCAGCCGGTAGCAGTCATCAAAACACCCATTCCATTTATTGGTTTAGCTCCATCATAATGTTCTTATAATCACATGTAAAGCACAAATATACCATCAACTTAAATTGATTCGGTACCCATTTTGAAGCCTCCTGTAAAAAAAGTAAGGTGCAATCAAATCATCTCGTTTTTACAAAATATACCACCTCGCAATGCAGTTAAACCTTCTCGTACAATTAATATAATCCGCCTTAATGTTGATTTGTCACTAAATTTGTGAAAGACAGTAGGTGATTTAATATGCTGATTCTCATATGCGGTATCGGTCACTTGATGGCTAGTCTTATCCTCAGAACAGAAACAGGAAATATCAGCAGAATAGCAGGCTATCGAACGAAACGTTCCATGAAAAGTGATGTGTTATGGAATTTAGGACAGTCATATGCTGGGAAGCTGCTTGTGTTGGCAGGGGTGATGAATAGTATCATTGGCGGGCTGGTATTATTGTTTCTCCGCTATGATAATGAGTTTTATGTGTTTGCTGAATTGCTGTGGGTGATTGTGTGTTTATTTTTAGTTTTTGGTTTAACGGAATGGGAATTGAAGCGGAAAGAAGAAGAGATGAAACAACAGACAGATTGACAAGGGTTAATTTGATAAATTACTAACTGATTAACATATATTTGAAACGCAAAAGTATGACTTTCGTATACGTTTTAGATAATTGTTATTAAAGAGCGGAAAGGGGAGTTTATTTGATTGAAAATATGAAATTGTTAGTGGTTGGACTGGTTCTTTTCACTCTATCTGCAGTAATGACTTTTCCTTTTCCAAATCGATATCCTTTAGGCGAAACAATTGCAATGCAGTTGGATATTCCGGCAACCTACAATGGGTTGCATTTTGTGAATATAGCAGCCATTCTTCTATTTATTATAAGTTTATTTTTCCTGACAAGATCTTTGAAAAGGTATCATAAGCGGGTAGTCGTGTTAGCTATTGTAGTGATTGTTTTCGTACCCACCATGCTTGTAAGTGCCTACCAACATACAATTGCTACGGGTGTTCATGCCGTGAATTACGAGCAAGAATGGAGTTCGTGTGTATTAGAGATGGTAGGTGAATCAACCATGGACGGAGAATGTGAACTGCCTTTTGAGAATTACAGCAATGACAAGGTACAGTTCACCGTCGAATTATATGAAGATATTCCTGAAGGTGAAACGCCAATGGTATCACTTATGAACAATGGTGAGCCATATGAAGTCGAATTGATGCCGCATGAAAGGAAAATAGTGAAAATAAATAAAGAAATCGATGTTTCGAACACGGCAAATCATATCGAATGGGGGCAGGCATGGGAGGTAGATGTCATCATTAAATCTGGTGAAATGAATCGGGAACTCTAAGTCTTTTGGAGGGGTGCAGTATTGTTAAAAGCAATGCATATAGGTTTGGCGGTAATTGTAGTATTTCTTTCGGTTTATAGTATTTTAACAAGCAAATCTAATGCCCTTATTTATTTACAATATTTGATGGGATTGATGTTAATTATAATGGGGTTTTCTGAAATAAAGAGAGAGCGTAAGCCAATGGCCATCACACTGTTTGGTATTGCCTTATTCGTGCTTTTTGTAGCTGTCTACACTAGTTTTTAACTGTTTCATGACACAAAAAAAACAGGACCAAATCAAGCAGAAAAAAGCTTGGTCTGGTCCTATGTTTATTCAACGCTTCTCCTCTATGAAAAGCTGCTTTTTATCCCATTTTCCCCACTTATAATAAGAAAAAGAAAAGATACTGCTTAAGATGAAACTAATCCCCATTCCTAGTGGAATCCCGTGTTCTCCGAGGAAATGGGAACAGATAGATGTCAGCGGGTAACGCAGCAGCCAGAAGGAAAGGACGTTTAAAACGAGTACCTGATACATCGCACCTGAGCTGCGGACGATCCCGTTCAAAATGAAATTCAGTCCGATGAATGGATAGAAGAAGGCGATGATTTTCAAATAATCGGTACCGAACGAAACAGCACCTTTTTCTCCAATGAACAAGCTGGTCAGCGGCTCTGCCAGTAAAAAGACGAGCACTGCAATGATGAGCATGATGGCTAAATTGTACAATGCGCCGTACTTCGCTATCTCCTTTACTCTATCCCAGCGGCCGATACCGATATTCTGGCCAGCCATGCTGTTGACGGCTGTACCTAATGCCATGGCAGGCAGCGTGATCAGACTATCAATTCGCTGGGAAGCCCCGAATCCAGCAACGACCGCTCCGCCAAATGAATTGACCACACTCATGATTGCTGTTACACCAGCGTAGATGACCATCATTTGCAATCCAGAGGGAATACCCAGTTTTAAGATAAGTAATACTTGTTCTTTCGTTGGCAGATAAGGAACCGACAATGGAGCAAGTTTGTTGCGAAGCATATAGCCCAAGCCTAAAAGAAAAGAGATTGCTTGCGACAGTACAGTGGCATATGCTGCGCCTTGGATTCCCCAGCCGAAACCTGAGATGAATACCGGAACCAGTATTGTGTTCAAGATGACCGCAATGAGTACAAACTTCAGCGGTGTCTTACTATCTCCAAGCGCTCTTAAAACAGTACCGATGAAATTGTATCCCATCAGGAATAAAATGCCGACAAAGTTGATTTGCAGATATACTTTTGCTTGTTCGACCATGTCAGCTGGAGTATGGAGCATGACGACAATTTGCCGGGAAAACAGCAAACCAAATATTCCTACAAATATGGATAATAAACCAAGTACCACAACAAAGGCATTAAGATAATCTTTCAGGCCTTGTGTGTCACCTCGTCCTCGCTGTTGGGACAAAACTGTCAGTGTAGTATTATTGATTCCAATGATGAATGCAAGCACTGTCAGCAATATGGTCGAGGAAACAGTTACCGCACCTAATGCATTTGCGCCAAGTAGATTTCCGACCCACAAACTGTCGATGAATTGATAGGATACTTGTAGTAAGTTCGTAAGCATGATAGGACCGGCAAAAGTGATAAGCTGCTTCACGATCCGACCTTTCGTAAAATCCTGTTGCACCAAGTTGGTTGACACTCCTTATTGGTATGATGCCAGTGTTGCGTCTAACGATCACTTTGCTGTAAAAACATGCGAACAACGTAAACAACAACTCCAGAAATAAAACACTAAAATAGGTTATCACATAAATCAAGAACCCGCACAATCTAAGAAGACAGCCAGATTTGTGCGGGTCTTTTTAACAGGTGAAGTAAATCATTTCATAACTGCTTGTATGCTTCTGTCGTCTCAATGGTATAAGCCCATCCATCTGCCGCTGCACCATTGATATTGGTTAGATTGCCTTCTTGGTCTTTGATAACAGCTTGCTTATTCATGACGGCTTCGTAGAGATTTTGGTCAGTTTTTAATAATGCATGCTTTAGGGTGGCGCCTTGGAATAAGGTGATCTTGCTGCCATTTATGGATACTAGCATGTTGAATCTCCTGTCAAGTGAATATTATATCAATTTATTATACGCAATTATTCAAGTAGGAACGAAACATTTACACTATTTAACATTTAATTTACAGAATTTTTTGGGCATTAGTATATAGTTACATAGTATGTGTTCAAAGAAAATAGAAGATAAAGGGAGAGCAAAAGGTATGAGGAGTGTGCAGTACGCACCAAGGATGTTTGCTGTTTTTGCCGTTTTGATCATGTTATTTTATTCTTTGTTTGGGGTGTTTTCTCCTTCTGTCGTCCTAGGCGCTAGCGGAGATGAATCTATTGAATTGAAAGTTTTACATACGAATGATTTTCACGCCAATATAGATGATTTTGGCAAGATTGCCGCTTATATAGATGCTGAAAGAGAGCAAGCGGATCGTTCCTTGTACTTGGATGCTGGTGATATATTCAGCGGTAATCCGGTTGTAGATCTTCAATACGGTAAACCTATTGTCGATTTGTTGAATGACATGGGCGTACAAGCCATGACCATGGGTAATCATGACTTTGATTACGGACAAGAAGAAACGATCAATAGAATGAAGGAAGCTAAATTCCCGTGGTTGAGCGCAAATACAATCGTTGGTGAAAATGCAGCAGCAGACTTTCCTCAGCCAGAGCCTTATAAGATTTTCGACGTTGATGGTCTGAAAGTGGGCGTGCTCTCGCTGACCGAGACGCCTCCATCCACTTCTCCTGATAACACGACAGGAATAACGTTTGAGGATCCAATCGAGACAGCTAAAAAATACGGTTATTTAGAAGATGAGACAGATGTATTCATTGCACTTTCACATCTTGGTTATTCAGAAGACCAGAAATTGGCAGCAGAAGTGGATTCATTTGATGTCATCATCGGTGCGCATTCTCATACGACATTAAACGAACCGAAAGTTGTCAATGGCACGCCGATTGTACAAACAGGTTCAAATGGTACAAATGTGGGTAATTTGACGATTACTTATAATCCGCAAACACAAGCGGTGGAAAAAGTAGATGGCTTCTTGCAGCCAGTCAGCGCATTGACAGAAGTTGATGCTGCAATACAAAGCAAGGTCGATCAATATAACGCAGAAATGGAAGAATTATTAACCGAGGAGATTGGCCATACAGATACTGGGCTAAGCAGAAGTGGAAGCCTTGATACAGCACTGGGAAACTTCTGGACAGATGCCATGCGTTTCAAAACGGAATCGGATGTGGCGTTGACGAATAATGGCGGAATTCGAGCCAATATACCAGCAGGAAAAGTAACCGTCAATGACATTTATACAATCGAACCTTTTGCAAACCAAATCATGAAATATGAGATGACTGGTGCAGCACTGAAAGAAGTTATCAAATATTCCTATGAACGTCGCAGCTCCGTTGATCTGCAAACATCTGGATTACATTACAAAATCATCACAAACAACACTGGCAGATATATCGATGCAGAACTAGAAGTTGATGGTGCGCCGATAGAAGATGACAAAACTTATATTGTTGCAGTGGGCGACTATATCGGTACAGGTGGAAGTGGCTATAACTTTGATGGAAAAGTACTTGAAGCATTATCGGGAACAATGACCGATGCGATGATCGCTTATGCAAAACATCTGACTGCTGAAGGGGAGAATATCAACTACTCCAGAAACGAGCGCATCACAACGCAAGTATCCAATGAGGCTCCGATTGATGGAACTGAAATCGGGCGTACGGAAAATGGTCTATCGTCTGCAAATAATGGAGCAGGTGATTCGGGATTAGGTAATTTGTATACTGATTCCATTCGTTCGGCAACGGATGCTGATTTTGCCATTCTAAACGGTTCATCTGTAGCGGGCAATATTCCAGCAGGTACCATTACAGACAAACAAATTGAGTTCCTTGATAGTTTTGGGAATGAAGTAGCAGTTGTGAAAACGACTTTGGATAAATTGAAAGAAGTTATCCTGACACAATCTAATTATCACAATAGCATTGATGTACAAGTATCCGGACTACACTATGAATTGATCAAAGAGAATAATAAATTCACGGATGTTATCTTTACACTGCCAGATGGCAGTCCGTTGGATGAATCCAAAGAATATACGGTAGCATATAACGATTATATGCATGGCGGCAGTTATTATAATCTAGCCGATCAGACAGTTGACGGTGACTACGGGAAGGTTTGGGAAACGGTAGTCAAGTACGTCAGCAGTCAAGAAAACGCCATTGATTATAGAGAAGGAACTCGTATCAGCATTACCGATAATTCTTCTGAAACATTGCCGGAAGAAAGAAATTACGTGACAGTTGCAGAAGCGATTGCAGCAAATGAAGGAACAAAAACAGTACAAGGCTACATTGTCGGTACGATGACAGGTAAGTTTGATGGCGACTTTACTGCAACAAACCTGATGTTAGCTGATTCACCGAATGAACGAAATATGGAAAAAATTATTCCTGTTCAATTGCCGACAGGATCCATCAGAAGTGAATTGAATTTAGTCGATAACCCTGATAACTTAGGTGAATTAGTTCAAATAACTGGGGACTTGGAAACTTACTTCTCCGTACCAGGCTTGAAGACACCATCAACATACGAGTTTGTAGAAGAAGAAAGTCCTGAAAATCCTACAGAGCCAGGAGAGCCTAAGGAGACGATTGCTATCTCGGATGCTCGTCAAATCCAAGACGGTGAAGAAGTCACTATTGAAGGAGTAGTCACTACCAATACAGGCGGCTGGGGCAGCAAAGGATTTTATGTACAAGACGAGACTGCTGGAATTTATGTATTCCAAAACGCAAAGGATTTTGCACCCGGTGATCTGGTCCGCATAACAGGCGTGAAGGGGCAATATGGCGGGGAAATGCAAATAGCTTCTCCTACTAGCCAGGAAAAAATTGGCGATGCCGAGGTGCCGGCACCAATTCAGGTAACTCCTGCAACGATTTCTGCGCAAAATGAAGCGCAGCTTGTACAGCTTGAAAATGTCACCATTTCGAATCTGCAGCAAGTCAATGATTATGGAACATTCGAATTCACAGCTACGAGTGAAAACGGAGAATCAGTACTTGTACGAGTGGATAATCGTACAGGGCTAGTCTTCAGTGATTTTGCATTTGAAAATGACTGTAATGTAACGATTACTGGTGTATCCAGTCAGTTCAACGGTACCATTCAGTTAAAACCACGTGGCGTGAGCGACATTGTAGCATCTGAAGAACCGGTAACCGAGGATCCAGGAACAGAAGAGCCAGGGACAGATCCAGGAACAGAGAATCCAGGGACAGAGGAACCAGGAACAGAAGAACCGGGAACAGAGAATCCAGGAACAGAAGAGCCGGGAACAGAGAATCCAGGGACAGAGGAACCAGGAACAGAAGAACCGGGAACTGAAAATCCAGGAACAGAAGAGCCGGGAACAGAGAATCCAGGGACAGAGGAACCAGGAACAGAAGAACCAGGAACAGAAAATCCGGGAACAGAGAATCCAGGGACAGAAGAACCAGGAACTGATGATCCAGGAACAGAGCCAGGAACTGATGATCCAGGAATAGATGATTCGGGAAGCGAGCCAGGAACAGATGATCCAGGAATAGAACCAGGAACAGACGATCCAGGTACCAAAGATCCTGACACACAACAGCCGGATAAAAATTTAGTGGTTGAACCGAAACCATCAAATGCTGGCAACCAAATAACAGTGCCAATAAGTGATGGAACACAGCTTGATAATGAAACAGAAGAGGGCAAGAAATTGCCTGATACTGCTACACCAATTTATAATTGGATCTTAATGGGCTGCTTGACTATTTTGCTGGGCGGAACTGTTTTGATTGTTCATCAAAAGAGAGTAAAAAGATAAGGATGTATAAGAGCCATGAAGCTGTGTCTTCATGGCTCTTATACATATATTGGAGAGGATAGATAATGTAATATATAATTGACATACTTGGTAATTGTCACATATAATGTACCTTTACTGCACTGGAGAGGGTGTATGACTTGAATAAAGTCAATCTATACAGAAAGCGGATAGGCTTGACCCAGATTGAGCTTGCTAGAAAAGTTGGTGTGGCTCGGCAAACGATTAATCTAATTGAAAACGATAAATATAACCCTTCATTGTCTCTGTGTAAATCTCTGGCAAGAGAACTTCATACAGATTTGAATGCTTTATTTTGGGAGGTAGAGGATGAAAGACAAAATACTTAATCATTTTATTGGTGTAATGGACAATAGAGATGAGTATCAAAAACAAGAAATACATAAGGAATTAGCTTTCTCCGGTATTTTATTATGGTGCCTGACTATGCTGGTGATGTTAGTAAGTTTGATCAATGATACTATTCAAAGCGATGTATCATTAGTCACTGTCTGTCTTTTTATAATCAATATGGTTTATGCAGCAATAATCACGACCAGAATCAGAAAGAAACACCTTGATGAAACAGATTGCATGACGCAAGAAGAATACGAACAGAAAAAATGCCAAATAAAGAAATCCACTGCATTCATAGGTATTATCTGGGGAACGGCTATGTTCATTACCAATGATTACATACTCCCGTTTCTTTCAAAGGAAGAAGTAAGCATCGGCTGGGAGTCCATTGTTTGGGTTTGCGGCGGAGTATTCTTTGGTATGACGATGTATGCTTTTTCCAAAATGAAACTGAAGAAACACTTCTGATTGTTTTATGCTCGAATGTCGCATCAATAGTCGGAATAACGCATCTGATTAGGGTAATCCTAACTTTGTACAAATTCTACTTTGGAGGGATATTCCATGGTCAAAGACTCTTATGCACCTCGTGAGAAGAAAAATGGCGAAGGTAAGAAGCCAGATGAACAAAGAAGAGGCAAAGCTAGATCGAATACACGCGGCGGAAGAAATTAAGTGCTTTGTTGTTTGTAACATATATTAAAAAAATCCGTAATCTGACCTGGCATTCGGTATGCATCTTATCGAATGCCGGGTCTTTGCATATTTGTTCCTAGCTTCCTTGCAAAGGTACGCTAATAATAGAGTTTCTTCTATATTAAACAGGAAGTAGTAGGTATCGTACAGCGTAGAATCCTTGAAAATATCCCTCCTTGTGACCGTGATAATGAAATAAAAACAACAAATATAATTTTTATCTGGTATCCTGCCCGAAAACATGATAAAAAAGGAGAGGAATCAATTTAATAATTTGGCTTTCATTATATATGATAGATTAATCGATTCCGTAAGAAAGGAGGAAAAGTAATGAAGAGTACACGTGAAATTTTGGAACCAAGAGTCATGGAAACTGAAATCAATCATTTAGATAATAAAGGTTCTGGTATAGCTTCTGTCCGGATTGAGACGGGGCAGGATAAGCCGCGTAAAGTAAAGCTGACAGTACCGAAAACATTACCAGGTGAAAAGGTGCGGGCGATGGTTGCTTGGCCGCATGCGAAAAGATCGAAAGCTACTTTGGAAGAAGTCGTGGAGGCGCATCCGGAACGTGTTGCTGCTCCTTGTCCCCATTTTGACCTTTGTGGCGGATGTGCATGGCAGCATTGGCAGTATGAAGGACAGCTGAGACAAAAAACGACTCATGTAAAAGAGTCACTCATCAGTCAGGGCTTTGACCCGGAACTTGTGAAAGACACCATTGGTATGGAAGGGAACCCTTGGCATTATCGCAATAAGATGGAATTCACATTTGCGGCGGATGGCTCGATGGGATTACATGAACAAGGGAATTTCCGCAATATCATCCCGCTTGAAACATGTTTGATCGCAGGCAGCGAGATGAAGGATGCCGTCATGGAAGTGGCAGCATGGGCCAAGGACCATGCATTGAGTGGTTACAATAAAGAAAAACACGAGGGTCTGCTTCGTCATTTGATGGTGAGACAATCATTCATCACTGGCGAAATCATGTTGGGGTTGTTTGCCACTGAGACTCCTGATGGAGACCTGGCTAAGGAAGTTGGGGATCTTGTCCAGCGCATCGAAGAAAAGTATCCCAAAGTGAAAAGCTTGTTATGGCTAGTCAATACGGACTGGGCTGACCGTGCACAGTCAGAGGATACACATCTGTTATCAGGACGTGATTTCATTTATGATGAAATCAGCGGCTACCGTTACCGTCTTTGGTACGATACTTTCTTCCAGACCAACCCGGTCCAAGCACAGAAACTGATCGACCTTGCTCTTGAAATGGCACAGCCTAAGAAAGATGAAAAAATGCTGGAGCTATTTTGCGGGGTCGGAACCTTTTCCCTTCCGTTCGCCAGCAGAGTGGAAAAGCTCGCCGGCATCGAGATTGTAGAAAGTTCCATTGAATCAGCAAAACGCAACGCTTCGGACAATGGTATTTCCAACACTTATTTTCTAGCGGAAAACGCCCGCTATGGTATTGACCGAGTGCTCGACCAGCTTGGCACACCTGACTTGCTACTGCTTGACCCGCCTCGCTCTGGCGCTGGTGGTAAAGTAATGCGTAAAATCGGCCGATCCCAGCCGAAGCGGATTGTTTATGTATCCTGTAACCCAGAATCATTTGCTGTTGATGTCAAGGAACTGGAGCAATTCGGTTATACACTTGATCAAGTGCAGCCGGTCGACTTGTTCCCACATACAATGCACGTAGAGTGTGTTGCAGTGCTGACTCTGAATTAAATGCTAAAAAGGACCAGATTACAATATCACGGTAATCTGGTCCTTTTCACTATTTTGCTGGTAAGTCTTCAATTGAATCTATGTCCATGTAGGATGGTACAACCAAACCAGATTTTGCACCTGACAAGTTTGGACCTAAATCAGTAATATCATCTTTATACTGCTCAAAGAATGAGCCGTGTGTTATCGGTAACCAAGGAGCTACCGATGCATCACCTTCCCCTTGAGCAATGGACTGGAACATTACAGCTGGATCGACAGGGGTAAGGGTTACCTCAAATCCTTGTTGTTCTAATACTTGTTTCGCAACTTCTCCAGATGCTCTTTCCGAATCCCATGGAGTAGAAACCAATTCCAACTCTTGTCCCTGTACCTTTTCTACACCATCTGTCCATTCCTTTACTTTATCTTGATTTGCATCAATCCATTTACTTGCGGCCTCTTGAAACTCCATTTCCTGTGCATCAGCCATCACGGCTTCGATATCTTCTGTTTCCCAGCTAAAACGATCAAGTACTTCATAAGCAGCAGGCATATCTTCTTCTAACCCTTTTCTTGCTATTGTATGTATGTTTTCATCCTCACCGAATGTGCCGTTGGGGTCATCTAAGTATTTCAGATCATAAGAAGCGAACATCCAGTGCGGGTTCCAGCCAACTATCACAATTGGTTCTTCATTATCAATTGCTTCACCTAACTCTGTTAACATTCCAGCAGTGGAGCTTTCAAGAAGGTCCCAGTCATTCAGGTTCTCATAACCTTCTATTGTATCTTCAGCAAGTCCCATTGCACCTGCACCTGGTTCAATACCAGTAATTGTATAATTCAATTCTTCCCCTAGATTTTCAGGTTCTCCATTACTTTGGGAGCTGCCGCATCCTGTTAATACAAGTATTAAAGATAAGACCGTTACAATTCCAATCAACTGCTTTTTTATCAAAAAAATTCCCCCTTCTTTAAATACAAGCCTCATTCTACCGTATACAGAATGTACAGTAAATTCAGTTTAAACTGTATAAACCTGTTTGTGGTGCTGTTAAACAGAGTTAAAATAAAATTATCTAACTGATCCGTAGAAATACACCTTAATGGTCTGATTTACTTGAAATTGCATTCAAATTGGTTAATGGTGGGAAATAAAAAAGGAGACAGGTAGTTGATTTTGACGCTTTTCAATACCTAAATCTGCTGCGTTATCTTTTATGGAATTATTCTATAAAAGCAGAGAAGGCTTATACCTAAAAAATAGAGATAAGCCTTTTTCGCAATTAATAATAAGAATCATTTTCCCGCCAATTTTCTTCTTCTGCATCCGACATCACATCATCAGGATCGATCAATCCGGTCATCTCAAATGTAGCTCCATTATCGTCCGAAACAAGCGTAGCTTTGACGTTTCCGCCGTAATAATCCCCATTTGCGCCTTGTCCCATTGTCATGACAATCTGGTCACCATCGTAAGCTGCAGAATCCATGACCGTAAAGACATCGCTGTATATGCCTGGTAAGACAACCTCAAATTCATCCCAGTTTAAGCCGCCGTCGGTTGTACGATAATATTCAGTTGGACCTGTTGCGCCGAAGCTCATGAAGCCTATGTCCTTGGAGGCGAATGTTCCGGTCTGGACAATTCGTCCGCTAGGTCCATCACCTTTCAGAGTCCAGGTTTTTCCACCATCCGACGTTTGAAACACTTGGTTGCCTTCGGTTGACGTCGTCCTGCCGCCTGACAAAATGACAAAGCCATCTTGTTCACTGGTGAAGCCGATGATCCGCAAGCGGACACCATCGATTGCATCCGGCAATACCGCTGTCTCCCATGTCTTACCTTCATCTGTTGATGATATTACGGAAGTTTGCTCAAACCCGCCGGTAATAAAAGCAAATCTGTCCTCGGTCAATATATAACTTTGATCTATCAGTTCTGTTTTAGAACCTTGGTATTCTCCTCCAAAAAGCTCGCCAACCTCAACTGGAACCTTCGTCCAATCCTTTCCGCTATTTGCCGTTACTTGCAGGCCTGCCTGGTCGATTGTATACGAAATAGCTGGACCAGTTTGCGTTTGCGGAGGCGGCTCTATGATTGCTGGAGCTTCTTCTTCCTGGCAGCCGGCTAATAGAAGTAAACAGAGACAAATACCCAACACATATCGCATTTTCTACTTCCTTTCTATTATTCTATTTTATGGTATATGGAAAAAGGAGTGCAACCTTGCAGACTAATAAGGTTTTATGCACCAAAAAAAAGCCCTTAAAAAAGGGCTCGGATTTTATAGCTTAAATATCCGCAAAGAAGATTGCAATTCTTCTGCCATGGATGACAGGGAATTAGCGGCAGCTGCGATTTCTTCCATGGAAGCTAATTGTTCTTCGGTGGAATTAGCCATTGTTTCGGACGCGGATGCACTTTCTCTTGCAATGGTGGAAAGTTCATTTGCACGTGCCGCAACTTCTTGGATGCTGGCAGCGATTTGTTCTGAAATGGCTGCTACATCTTCCATCTTAGGTGAAATCTCATACACGCTTTGCATGATTTTATCGAATTTCTCTGTTGTTTCATTGGATGCGGCAATACCGTTTTCGACACTCTGCGTCGCAGCTTCCATCACTCGTACGGATACCTGTGTATCTTCCTGGATGGAGTGGATCAATTTTTCGATCTGTGTAGCGGATGTTTGGGATTGTTCAGCTAGTTTCCTTACTTCGCTAGCGACAACTGCAAAGCCTTTCCCGTGTTCACCGGCACTTGCAGCTTCAATAGCCGCATTCAATGCAAGGAGATTCGTCTGATTGGCAATTCCAACTATCACACTTACGATGCTGCCGATCTCATTGGAACGGTCTTGTAGAGAATGAATCGTTTTATTCGATTCGGTCACGGATTCGTAAATAGTGTTCATTTGCTGGACAGTCTTACTGACCGATTCCCCGCCATCCTTGGCTTGGTCGGCAGCTTGAGCCGTCAGATCTGTCACGGATTGCACACTTTCAGCTACTTTATTGATACCTGTTGCAATTTCGTTTAAAGCAAGGGCAGTATCTTCCACGTTTTTCTTTTGAACCTCGGCGCCATTGGTGATTTCCTGCACGCCTGCAGCTACTTGTTCTGTCACGGAAGTAGTTTGTTCAGCACTTGCCAATAACTCTTCTGAAGATGCAGCCACATGACCGGATTCATCTTCCACTTTTCTGATCAAATTGCCCAGATTATCAATCATCTTGTTGAATGCGCTGGCTACAAGGCCTAGCTCATCATTTGATTTTACGTCGACTTTTTCTGTAAGATCACCATCACTGACTTTTTCAGCAGTATTCTTTAATACATTCAAAGGTTTGATGATAGATCGGATAACAGAGAAAATAACAAATGCTCCGACAAGTAAAGATACGACGATGACGATGATACTTGTAATGAGAATTGGGGCAGTAGCATCCGCAATTTCGGAACGGGACATGATACCGGAAACTTTCCAGCCAGTCGTTTCATTCGTCGTGAAGACTAATTCCCTTGCTTCGCCATCTTTTTCATATTGGAATCCGCCAGACTCGCTATCATACTGCTTATCATAATAAGAACCTTCTGCTTTAGTTCCGGAATCTTCATTAGGGTGAGTGATGACATTTTGGTTTTCATCCAATATTACGGCAAAACCACTTTTTCCTATATTGATTTCACCGACTGTGTCTTGGAGCTGGTTCAAATCGACGTTCATGGCCATTACACCAGAACCGTCTTCTGTAGTCTTGGCAATGGTAACAACTGTGTTTTTGGTAGAGCTGGATTCGTAAGGTTCGGTTATGATGACGCTACCTTTATTTTCCATTGCTTCTTTGTACCAAGGTCTTTCGCGAGGATCATAGTTTTTATCTTTCTTTTTATTTGGTGATTGAATCATAAGACCATCGGTAGTCCCGACATAGACACTTTCAAGATCTGGGCGTAATTCGATATACTGATCTAATTTGCTTTTCACTTCCGGGCTTTTCGTCCCGTCATACATAGACTGATTTATGCTCTTGGCAAAAAATTCTGTATCATGCATTCGTGGTCGAATAGTATCATCGATGATTCCATTCAGAATATCGACATTTCCGCTGGCGCTGCCGATGAGCTGATCTGAAAGCTCATTTTTTGCGCTCACATAAGATATGACCCCAACAAGTACACTTGGGATGATGAGTATTGCTATAAAAGCAATTATAAGTTTATTTTTGATGCTGAATGCAAATCTATTCATTCCTTCAAGTCCTTCTCTCTATAATTCTTTATATGAACTGTTAATCCCTTATCTAATTTCGGTAAGGAATTAAGAATGTTTACTTTTTAAATTAAAGAAAGTAGAAAAGCATCTTTAAGTTAATAAAGTTTGTGACTTTTATACAAGATTTTATGGCTTTTAATTATTAAATTCGTATTTCAGAAGAGAAATTTACTATGATTCCATAGTTGTATAGGTAACTAAATGGAAAAATGTATGTAAAACGAATGTAAAGAGGGTTGCGAGGATAGGTAAATATAACTAATAGTGTGATTTGTATGAAATTAATTGGCAAGGAGGGGATTTAGGAAAGCAGGTTGAGAAAAAATAAGTGGAGAAATGAGCGATAGACATAAAAAAATCCGAACATACAAATGTCCGGATTTCTGTATTTCATATATAACCGCATGGCAAAAAATAAGATAGATTATCAGTTATTTGGTTTCCTACCCGGAATCCGATAGCACTTGGTTTCCCGTTCAGTAAAAAGGTGCCTGTCATCACATGTAATTCTTTCCGGCCTTTGACTGTGTTGACACTGACTACGGGCAGATCGACATACTCCTGATAGACTGAAATATAATTTGTGTAGCTTTTGTGCTGATCTTCCAGCAGCTTCTCGCCATCTTCATTGTATATTTCGACTGTATCCCCTTCTCTTCCAAACACAGGCTTTTTTACATAGTAGGAGCCTGACTCGAGGAAGGGAGCGGGATCTAAATAAGTGGGAAGGAAATAACTTTTGATCCAACTGCGTTCTTCTTCGGTGAAGAAAGGGTTATTTTCTTCATACAACGCCCAGACAATTGCCATGATGGCTTTGTTTTGGAGCAGGAAGGCGCTTGGAGGATTGATGATCCGCAGTTTGTTCTGCTCCACAAGCTCAAGCAGTAAAATACCGATTCTTTCTCCGCTATCCGGATCCTCATCTTCAATCAAACTTTCAATGGGAAAGGTCTGTCTGTATAGGACATCGATTTTATTATCAAGATCGTCGTAAAGTCCTTCTCCTTTGCGGATGGTCAGTTTGTCCAATGGTGTATAGCGTGATGGAAGATTTGCGAGTTCTTTTAAATAAAGGACTGTGTTCCTGTCTTCTATATTTTCACTATGGGAAGTGAATACAATATTTGGTGCGTTGGTATTTGTTTTGCGCGCTTCACCGATGATTGCGTCTCTTAATACGGCTTGAAGCCTTTTTTCTTCCTCTTGGTTTGGGTCGGTTTGTCCGAATTCCTTACTCACGAATCCGTTGACATGGAAAAGTTCCTTGATGAATGTTGGCGTATCACTATTGAACTCCAGCAGCTTTTCCTCACCATCAACTTCGACAGAGTCAAAGCGTCCTATGATGGTTTTGTTTTTCATCGTTTGCATGCGGATGAAATGCAGTGTCTCCTGTGGGAAACCGATGCGGATCAAGGAGTCATCATCAATTTCCTGCTGTGCTAACAGGTCAGCAGTCTTGAAAAGGATTTTTCCGCAGCGATATGCAAAAAGACGCTTGCGTTCTGTATCTTTTTCGGATATTGTCCGTATATCATATAGACTATATTCTTCCCCGTACATATCTGACCAAAAATCCGGGATTGTTTTGTAGAAGTTTTTTCGTCTTTGTTGGAACTCTTTCACTACAGATCACCTTTCGGGAAATGAATTAATTGTTTATCATGATTATACTAGATTATGGAATTTTGCAGGAGGCAGGAAATGAATAAACTCACGTATTATATAGATAGAGGATTACATACATACGACCCTTTGTTGGAATATACGGTTCCGTCGATAGAAAAGGATGAAATGCTTGCCCGGCAGTTATGTACTTATCATATTTTACAAGGTCGTCAATATGAATTGCTGGCCAATGAAATGAACGGCAAAGAAGAAGAACTCACATTGAAGGATCTTGGTGAGAACCCCAAACAAACAGATGAAAGAAGTTACGATCCTGTTCATGGTATACCGGTGGAGTTCAGGAAAGTATTGTATCCTGGCAGTGCTGGGAATACAGCGAACACCTATCTGAATACGATTAAAGTGGATAGACACTGGGATGTGCTGCGGTACCTGACAAAAGATGCCGTTGAAATACCTGGCTTTGGAAAAATGCGCGTGACTTCTACAGAAATTGATGAAGATCGATCTTGTTATGTGATTTATGTTGATGAAGAATGAAAGGGATGCAAAAGGCCGGAAGTCACTGACTTCCGGCCTTTTTTGTTCTTAGTAGGTAAGGCATTGTGCGATGATCCAGCCCAACGATAGGGAGAGCAGGAACATCAAAATCCCAATGGCTTTATTATCATCTTCGACTGCTTTGTTGATGCTGAAACGAACCGTGGCGAGCTCGGCGATATAATAGAGGATGATCTGACTGATGATACCGACTGCCCCCCAAATCACCATATCGATCATGCTGATGGAATGAGCGATGGAGGAGCCCAGGACCAAGGCCAGACCGACAACTTTACCGCCAAGCACTAAAGCGGCAGTTTGATTGCCCTGTGTAATCAGTTTGAATTCCTTTGCTTTCGTCGTGATTTCAAAAAGTGCTGTGCCGATGGCAAGCAGGACGATTGCAGCCCCTAAATAAGATATAAAGTTTAAAAATAATTCCATTTTTGATTTTCTCCTTTAATTGATCAAGTATTATCCGCCGAAAGATTTAGAGCCGCTGCCGAAGCCTTTGCTGGCCTTCGAGCTTGCATTGTTTTTCTTGATGGCACTGTTCACACTGCTGCTGCTGTTATAAAAAGAGCCATTGTAGAAGTAATGACTGTAGTGTGAAGAATTGGAGTCTTCACATTCCCAGGCATCTCCTTCCTGTTCCCATTCCTTGCAGTCTGTGTCTTTAGGGGGAGAACTGGCTTTTGTGCTACTGGAACAGCCTGTCATTCCTGCGATAAGGGCAACAGCGGAGATTCCAGTGATCCATTTCGTTGATTTACTCAAAAGCGATTCATCCTTTTCATTGTTTTATCCAGAGGAAGCGATATTTAATTTTCATCGCATATCTGACGTTTTATTGTACGAATAAAAAAAGGTTAAGTTTCGCATTCTGTTAATTTTATTCACTATGGTTCCTCCTTCATGCATGTATTTTCTGTTCGGCTTCATACTAACCATAAGATGCTTACGGAGGCGGAAAACAAATGATGCAAAAAAACCAAGAATCATCTAAATTGAAGCAGATGAAAGATCAAGTCATTGTCATAACAGGTGCATCCAGCGGTATCGGTTTGGTGACAGCAAGGATGGCAGCGGCTAAAGGCGCGAAAGTGGTATTAGCTGCAAGGAATGAATCCGCGCTTAGGGAATTGGCGGATGAATTACAGCAGGCTGGTCATGAAGCAATTTATGTACAAGCAGATGTTGGTATCGAAGCTGATGTAATCAGGATTGCAGAAGCTGCACAGAAGCATTACGGTCGTTTTGATACATGGGTGAATAATGCAGGAGTAACTATTTACGGCAATGCAATGGATGTCAGTGACCAAGATATGAAGCGGCTGTTTGCTACGAATTTCTGGGGTGTTGTATATGGCTCGAGAGTGGCGGTACATCATTTTCGGGAAAGGGGATATATGGGAGCTTTGATCAATGTCGGCAGCGTGTTCGGTGATCGGGGAACGCTGGTGCAGTCAGCATATGCACCCTCGAAATTTGCCGTGCATGGTTGGACGGAAAGCTTGCGGATGGAGATGGAAAGAGAGGGAGCGCCAGTATCGATTACGCTCATCCATCCGGGCAGGGTCGATACGCCATATAACGAGCATGCAAGGAGCTATCAGGAATATCAGCCAATCCATAAAGGCATGATGTATCCTCCAGAAGCGGTTGCAGAAGCCATTTTATATGCAGCCGCTAATCCTAAGAGGGATATTTATGTCGGGTCACAGGCGAAAATGCTGCAATTTTTAGGGTCTAATTTTCCGAGCCTAACAGATAAGGTATGGGAAATTGTTTTTCCGCGTACCCAATATGACAAGAATAGAAAATCGAATCGGCCGGAAGAAAGTAATTTGTATCATGCTGGTTATGGAATGCATGAACGTGGCACGAATATGGGGTGGAAGCGAAGGGGAAGTTTGTTCGTAAAAGCTGCGAAGCACCCTGTGTTGACGCGTATTTTGGTTGCTGGGTTAAGCGGATGGGCAGTGGCAAACATTCTGAAAAGGGATGAAGACTAAATAGAACGTCGTGGTGAGGGAGATGATGAAGCGCTGTATTCGCAAGCGATCTCTCACACAGAAATGGAACAGCAGCAAAATAAACAGGGATTGCATCAGTGAAAATTTCTTTTTTGCTAAGCGTCTTTAATCGAAAAAGCAGCCTCTCTTCAAGGGTACATATTTTAATCATTCAGACAATATTTGAAAAATGAGAAATTCATCTTGTAATCTCCTAAAAATAACACTATAATTGTTCTTATTATAAAGACAGTTGTCCTTTTGGGGTGGACTATACTTACTTCTCCCTTAGTACAGCATAAGATAGTGAGGGGATTTTCGTGAAAAATGCTTTGAAATTATGGAATCGGTTAAGCTTAGTGCAGCAAATCATCATTGGTCTTATTATTGGTATCATTCTCGCACTCACGATTCCGGATGCTGCCAAGCCAGTTACAATCCTGGGTACTTTGTTCGTGGGGGCGTTAAAGGCGATTGCACCCGTTTTGGTCCTTTTCTTAGTGACAGCGGCAATCGCTCAGCACCAAAAAGGCAAGCAGACGAATATGAAGTCGATCATTGTGCTGTATCTTGTTGGTACATTTGCCGCAGCGGTTGTAGCGGTGGTAGCAAGCTTCTTATTCCCGACTGAATTATCATTGGCAAATCCTCCGGAAGATGTGGCAACTGCTCCAGGAGGAATTGCGGAAGTCCTGCAAACGTTGCTGCTGAGCATCGTAGATAACCCAGTCAATGCTGTGATCAGTGCAAACTACATCGGTATCCTGGCGTGGGCGATTTTGTTCGGATTGGCGCTTCGCAGTGCTTCGGATGCAACGAAGACAGTGATTTCTAACTTATCAGATGCTGTATCGAAGGTCGTGACTTGGGTCATCAAGTTGGCACCGCTTGGAATCATGGGGCTTATATTCACTTCCATTTCGGAAAATGGTTTGTCTTCCTTGCTGAGCTACGGGAAGCTGCTGGCAATCTTGCTTGGCTGCATGTTCTTTGTTGCACTTGTCGTCAACCCGCTCATTGTATTCTTGCAAACAAGGCAGAATCCGTACCCGCTTGTGCTGATGTGCTTGAAGGAAAGCGGTATTACAGCATTCTTCACAAGAAGTTCTGCTGCCAATATCCCAGTGAACATGAAGCTTAGCGAAAGACTTGGACTTGATAAGGATACCTATTCTGTTTCCATTCCATTGGGGGCAACGATCAATATGGCAGGAGCAGCAGTGACTATTTCGGTCCTGACACTTGCTGCAGTCCATACACTCAATATCCAAGTCGATATTTTCACTGCCATCATCCTCAGTGTACTGGCAGCAATCAGTGCATGCGGAGCTTCTGGCGTTGCCGGCGGATCATTGTTATTGCTTCCGCTCACATGCAGTCTGTTCGGAATCCCTGCCGATGTAGCCATGCAAGTGGTCGGTGTCGGCTTCATCATCGGCGTTGTGCAGGATTCAGCAGAAACAGCATTGAATTCTTCGACGGACGTCGTCTTTACAGCTTCTGCTGAATATCGGAAGAAAAGGAAAGCTGGAGAAGAAGTTAATCTAAATAAAAAAATAAAAACTGCATGAATCAAAAAAACTGCATCTTCGAGGAGATGCAGTTTTTTTGTAATCTGACTCTTGTGTTTCATTTGATAGTGGGGAGTAAGAGAAGTGAACCTTACTTGATTTATTAAAAAGTGAAACTTTCAATCAATTCAGGCACTTCTTCATTTACCATATTCGTGAATACATCCGTCTCATTATCTAACAAAGGATCTGTACTGAATTCGATTGGCAATTCCATGATGGTCCCATAAGTGAAGACTTTTCCGTCCTTTGTCGTAATGTAACGTTCTAAAGGTCCGTCATGATAATCCTCTTCGTCATAAACGTAGATAGTAAAGATATTACATATTTCTTCTCCATCTACCATAAAGTTGAAGTTATAGCTTGTTTCTACTAATGGTGAAAAGGCGGAGTCTTTTTCTACAGTGAATTTATCACGCCAAGAAGATGGAAGTGTTAAGTCGAATCCAAAATCTTTGTTTTTATATTGAATGCTATCGCCTTCAGCAGTCGAGCTTTGTTCCAGTTTCTTTGTTCTTTCTTGCAAGTCTTTCCAGCTTATTTCTGTATCCACAACTCCTGCAGCCATGGGAAGGAAACCATAGTAGGTATTATAAATGGTGATACTCTCTTCTGTGACTTTGAAGGTGCTGAAATTGTTTGATTCCGGTGTGATGGTTGCAATGACATCCATCTTGAATTGATCTGAAGCGGGATCTCCCCGGTAGTCTCTATACCTTTCATCTGTGATGATATTCTCTGCTGTCAGATCCGCTAACGCTTCAAGTGACACTTCATTCTTTTCCAGCACTTCATCGATGGTTAGTTCCCTGTTATCTTTCAAATCAAAATAAATACTGCTGGTGCCGGGAGAACCATGCGCACCTCCAGCATAAATGTAATCATTGAATAGTATCGATACAAAGTCATCTGTAATGATAGGCTCATCAAATTCACTTGTATATGTATAGATTACTTGGATGGCATCCGAGTAATAGGCTTCATCATCTTTTTCTTTCATGTGATGTTCAAATAAATCAGTTGTTTTTGGTTCGATGAGCTTATCCAAAGGTTCATAATTAAAGTTTGGGTAATTAACATGTAGGTCACTTTGTTCAGTTTTATCTTTCAGTTCTATCGTTTCATAGTCTGAAAGCTTCTTGGCAAGCATTTTTTGTTCAGTTTCCTGCTTCTGACCTTTTTCTTCTTCGCTTTCATCTTTTACTTCAGAAATGGCATTGGTCGTATTAGAAGTACTGCAGCCTGCCATTATCATTAATACAAGTATTAGGCCGATGGTCATAATTACTTTTAAAAATTTCACTCCATAACTCCTCTATAATATACTTTTTTCATTTCTAATTGAGTATATTGTACCATTAAAGGGTGTGATTGGAAGTAATGGTAATGATATTTTGTGACTCGTTGTTAAATTTAAAGGAATAGATAGGAAGGGGAAATGTCCAATAGAATGATTTTCAATTAAAAATTGTATTGCTTGAGTGAATATCAAAAGATAGTATTTTATGATATTGTGAAATGGTATTATTTTCTATTGGGGTTTCATTTATAGTAAGAGAGGTCATGATTTGTCTAAATTAAAAAAGCATGTAAAGAAGATACACTCGCCGCTCCTGTTAAAAAATCTGCTTTTCGATAGCCTTTATACCATCCTGCTGCTGTTTTTCTATTGGCTGGCTTGGCGGTTGATAGATACTATCACGTATATTGGACAGCTTCATATAAATATTCCTTTGCTGGCTTTATGTACTGTCGTTATTATGCTCTTATTATGCAGAGTGATTTTGTTATATCGTAAACAGTCAAAACAGCAATCTTTGGATGAATCAAATCATTCCATTGTGATATCAGATGAGAATCTCCATATTGGCGAAAAGGAATTCCCGTTAGTGAATCTGAAGTATATTCGCACGTATAGGAAGGGTTTTGTTTTTCATTTCAGGAATAATATACTGATTCCGGTTTCGAGGAATCATAATATTCCTTCGCTCAAGGAAAAAAAGAAAATACCGGGTCTTTGGCTGTTAGCATTAGCTCTGTTTTTACTAATAACGGTAATGGGGGCGTATAAAGTCTATTACAACGCAACGGATTTTCATGGTGAACTCAGCTGGAAGCTGAATCGCATGGCGTCAGAAGAAAGAGTAAAACTAAGCAGCGATAATTTCTATGAAGTCGGAATTCAGGGTATCATTGACGCCGCAGATGAAAAAGTAGGGATGGAACCCTATTTGATGACGGATAATTTGGAAATAGAATTTGATAAGGATGGGACGATGACGAGTATCTATGCCTTTATAAACGGATATGACGAGGACAAAGTCCATCGGCATGATTATCTTATTTATAATAATGATGGCGGCAATAGCGTTATAGTCGACAAACAGGAATGGGATGATGATCGATATCCATTCCTACCAGAAAATGACCTGAAGTATGTGCTGGCTATGATGCGCTACATTCCTGTGCAGGAAGTTGTCGAGCAAACAGATGAAAAACACAACGCTATTCTGTATAAAGGGGTGCGTGATTGGGCGCTTCCTGATAATTTGCAGTACGTGTCGGCAGAAGGGGAGATTTATCCGCCTTCTCTTGGTTCAGTCAGCGGGCCGACGATATCCTTATATGTTCCAGGGAAAGAAGAGGAGATAACGCCGTATAGATATGTGTGGAGAGAATAAGAGCAGTCTTTGTTTCCATAAACTGCAGAGGAAAGACACTTTGTCTAAACAAATGATCGTTTTCGTATTTACTGCCCTTTTGTTTCTGACTGCCTGTAATTCCGATTATGAGGAAGAGATGCAAGAAGTATTTTCATCTGAGAAGAATTATGCAGAAGAAGAGCATGCCTTAAAGTTAGGTGAAGTCGACTCTGAGGTTGCGGTTTATCAGTCTGGAAAGTATATCTCCGTTAGTTATACACCTGAAGAAAATGAGGAAATCGTTGGTGTTTACGAAAGAAACTCCAAAAGTGGTTATGACCGTATGGCAGATGAAAGTGCTATTGATGGAAAAGAAGCTGTTATAATAAAGGCTACTATAATTGACTGAGTGAAGAAGCATGTCATTTTACACATGCTTCTTCTTTTTATTTGATAGTTGTTCGATTAAAATGTTCCACAATATATTGCTTGAATTTCTCTGCAATAGGAGATAAAAACTTTCCTTCCATACTAGAGATGCCGATTGTACGTACACACTTTGGTGAGCTGATTCTAACCTTTGCAATTTTCATTTGATCGAGGCTTTTCACATCGGGAAGAATTGAGATGCCGAGACCTGCTCCAACGAAACCGGCAATGGTTGTCACTTCTTCTCCTTCAAATACGATTTTGGGTTGGATTCCGACCTGATCAAAGATAGAATCTATTGTGACGCGCAAAGCATATCCTTCTTCCATGAGGATAAAGGGTTCGTCGGCGATTTCTTCCAATGTGATGGATTTTCGATTGGCCAGCGGGTGTGTTTTCGGCAGGAATAAAAAGAGTTCCTCCTGCCATAAAGGTGTCCACTGCATCCTGGGCTTAACCGGAAAGGATGCAAGCAGACAAAGATCCAAATCACCGGTTTGCAGGTTCTCCAGCAGCCAATTCGAATGGTTCTGCTTCAAATGAAATTGTACTTTGGGGTATTCCTCTTTGAAGGCACCAATTATGTTTGGAACGATTGAAGTGCCGAGTGTATGCAGGAATCCTAGTGATATTTCTCCTTTATCGGGATCCAGCAAAGACTGGATTTCTTCTTTTCCTTCGTCGAATTCTTTTAAAATAAGGTCGACTCGCTTCAATAACAATTCTCCGTACTTATTCAATTTGATTGTTCTGCCTTGTCTGTCGAACAGTGGTGTGCCGATTTGGCTTTCCAGCCTCGCAATCGAGCGGGATAGAGCTGGCTGGGTGATGGACAGGATTTGAGCGGCTTTTGTCACATGCTGTTCGCGTGCAAGTGTCTGGAAATATTCGAGCTGTTCCCATTCCATAAGAAAGGCCTCCGATTATTATGTATTACATAGAGTAATCAAAAACATATTTATTATGCATTATACATTATATGAAGGGAGTGTTACGATTTTTATGGAAGATAGGTAAGTTTAAGGAGGATCAACATGGATTATAGAATCGAAAAAGATACCTTTGGAGAAATAAGAGTTCCAGCCGATAAGTTATGGGGAGCCCAGACACAACGAAGTAAAGAAAATTTTAAGATAGGTTCGGAAAAAATGCCTGAGCGTGTAGTGAAGGCTTTTGCTATATTGAAGCGCAGTACTGCTATTGCCAATCATCGCCTTGGGAATTTGGACAGTGAAAAAGCTGACAGTATCGTAACAGTATGCGATGACATCCTGACTGGTAAGTATGATGATAATTTTCCGCTTGTTGTATGGCAGACAGGAAGCGGCACGCAAAGTAATATGAACATGAATGAAGTCGTTGCAAATCTTGCTACTGCTTTGCTGAAAGAAAAAGGTTCGGATGCAGTGGTACATCCGAATGATGATGTTAACCGCAGTCAGAGTTCAAACGATACATTTCCGACGGCAATGCACGTTGCAGGTGTGTTGGCTGTTTATGAACAGCTGCTACCTGCAGTGGAACAGCTTCGCCATACGCTTCATGAAAAAGCTGAAATGTTCCATAACATTGTGAAAATAGGTCGTACACATCTCCAGGATGCTACGCCGTTGACGCTCGGACAAGAGATCAGCGGCTGGGTCCATATGCTGGATCGGTCCAAAGAAATGGTTACAGAAGCGACGGAAAAACTGCGTGCCCTGGCAATCGGAGGTACAGCTGTTGGAACAGGCATCAATGCCCATCCGATGTTTGGTGACACTGCAGCGGAAGAAATCTCCAAATTTACAAATCAACCATTCATCAGTTCACCAAATAAATTCCATGCTTTGACGAGCCATGATGAAATGACTTATGCCCATGGTGCATTGAAGGCCCTTGCTGCTGACTTGATGAAGATTGCTAATGATGTACGATGGCTGGCGAGCGGCCCTCGCTGCGGCATCGGCGAAATTACCATTCCAGCAAATGAGCCAGGAAGTTCCATCATGCCAGGGAAAGTCAACCCAACTCAATGTGAAGCATTGACTATGGTGGCAGCCCAAGTCATGGGGAATGATGCAACGATCGGATTTGCAGCAAGTCAGGGTAATTTTGAACTGAACGTATTCAAACCAGTGATCATTTATAACTTCTTGCAGTCCGTGCAGCTATTGAGTGACAGCATGGTATCCTTCCATGATAATTGTGCAGCAGGCATTGAGCCGAATGAACAGGTAATCGAGGATAACTTGAAGAATTCCTTGATGCTGGTAACTGCATTGAATCCGCATATCGGATACGAAAATGCTGCAAAAATCGCGAAGCTTGCCCATAAAGAAGGTCTGACATTGAAAGAAGCTGCAGTTAAGCTTGAATTACTGACGGAAGAGCAGTTTGATGAGATGGTGAAGCCGGAAGATATGGTCAAACCGACTATATAAAAAAACAGCCAAGCCGCTTGTCGCGGTCTTGGCTGTTTTCATTTTGTCATGCGCAGCATTGCTTTGATTTCATTCCAGCCATCTTGGCTATAATGGTCACCGACTTTTTTAATATGCTGTTTTTAATAATCCATTCTTTTAGTAGTAAAGGATGTACTTCTGTCGTATCAGCTCTGTTATATACAACTCCTAAAAACTCAAGAGATTCATTTTAACAAATAAGCATCTTTAACTGTCAGGAGCACAGAGATGACATCTGGTATAGCCGTAAACGCATCTGAAGAAGAGAGATCCTTTGTGAGTTCCTCATAGCAATGACTAAAATACCACTCATCCTTACCCAGCTCAGCTTCCCAATTTTCAAATACCCTTAACAATTCATTTTTCATTTTACAGCGAATACCCCGTCGACTGGAAAAAGAACTGTGACTGCTCGTAGTTATAAGAGATGCGTGAAAAGTCGAACGGGACTCCATTATTCAGATAGAAGATTGTTTCCACGAACAGTTCTGGATCACCAGTTTGGAGTCCGAGATGCTGTGCATTATCTTCATTCAGCTTCTGGATATGCACGTATAAATCAGAGAAGCCTATCTTGGCACCTAAGCCATTGCTGATGTATTCGAAGATTGATCCAGTCGCAATTTCGTTATTCAAATAGGTTACGATTGCTTTATTATAATAGGATTCTTCAAGACAAAGTGTTTGTCCGTTAATATAACGTATCCGTTTGACGTAATAAACGTCATCTTCTGGGTCGATTTTTAGATTGAAGGCAACCTCTGCTGTTGCTTTTCGGACATCGAGTTCCAAGACCTTCGCAGTTATATCGAAGCCGCTCAGCTCGTCACTGAAGCCTTGGTTCGAGAAGCTGATGTAGCCTTTACGGCTGCGGCGCCGTACGAAAATACCGCTGCCGCGTACTTGATAAACTAGTCCTTTTCGTTCAAGCAAGCTGAGAGCCTTGATGACGGTGCTTTTGCTTGTTTTATATTGGGACATCAAAGTTTCCAGCACAGGCAGCTTGGTGCCTTGCGGGAGATCATTCATCTCGATATCCTGTTGGATTTCATTGGCAATCTGCTGATATTTAAGCATAGCTACAGTCCTTATTTGTTTAGATAGAGCGATTTTAGCACACTAAGTCTATAACGAAAACCCTACTCTTTTAAAATGCTCTATTAATTTTATTAGTTTACACTTGATAAATTGTACCGGTATAATTATAATGTAAGCGTATACTAAAGAAAAAGAGGTGTTTCAAGTGGCTGAAAAAGTAAGGGATTATCCAAAACTTGCTGGAGATATATTGGAGGCTGTCGGTGGTGAAGAAAATATTGTAAACGCTACCAGATGTGCGACGCGATTGCGCTTGGTACTTAAACGATCCAAGCCTTCTGCTAAACAAGAGGTTAATAGTCTTCCAGGTGTTATTACTGTGGTAGAAAACAATGGTCAGTTCCAAGTCGTTATCGGTCAGCATGTCGGTGATGTATATGATGAGTTTGCTAAACTCGTAAATTTAGATACAGCCGATGACGAAGATGATAAGCCTAAAGGCTCGATCTTGAATCGTATTATTGCAACAATGTCTGCTGTATTTGCGCCATTCATCTATATATTGGCTGCTGCAGGTATTCTGCAAGGTGCACTTATTTTAATCAACTTGCCATTCCCAAGCTTTGCAGATACAAGTACGTATCAGGTAATAAGCTTTATATCTTGGGCGCCTTTTACTTTCTTGCCGATTTTCATTGCCATAACAGCTTCCAGGCATTTCAAGTCGAACATGTATATTGCTGTTGCGGCTACTGCGGCACTTGTAAGCCCTGACTGGGCAACCATGGCAGCGAGCATTGGAGAAGGAAACAGCATGAGCTTCCTCGGCCTGCCGCTTACAGAGACAACTTATACGTCATCTGTACTGCCGCCGCTATTCCTAGTATGGATTCTTTCTTACTTGGAACGCTTCTTGAACAAACGGATCCATGAAGTGGTTCGTCCAATTATTGTGCCATTACTAAGTATTTTAGTGATGGTTCCGCTGACATTAGTTGTAATCGGACCAATCACGACATTAGGTGCAAACGGAATTGCGAACGGATACAACTTCTTGGCTGAATATGCACCATGGCTTGCGGGAGCAATCATCGGAGCCTTTTGGCAGGTTATCGTAATCTTCGGCGTTCACTGGGGTATCACGCCGCTTGCGTTGGCGAACTATGATCTATACGGTCGTGATTCATTCCAGGCTTACCAAACAATTGCCGTTATTGCACAAGTCGGAGCTGTTATCGGCGTTATATTAAAAGCAAAAAGTAAAGAAGTGAAAAGGATTGGTACTTCTGCAGGTATCACCGGGATCTTCGGTATCACGGAACCAGCAATTTATGGTGTAACGCTGCGATTTAAGAAACCATTTATCATTGGCTGTATCTCTGGTGCAGTAGGAGCGATTGTCGCAAGTTTCTTCAATCCATACTACTTTGCCTATGCGGGACTTCCAGGACCATTAACTATTGTAAATGGTATCAATTCAGAGTACCCAATGAGTATATGGGGCATTGTGATTGGGGTTACAATCGCTATTGTACTGCCAATCATTTTAATCCAAATTTTCGGTTTCGGAGAAGATGCTGCAGAACAAGCTGACAGCACTGCAGCAGCAGGTAAGGGAGAAGCGAAAGCAGAAGCTTCTGCAGCAGCAAACAATGAAGAAGTAGTTTATGCACCATTAAACGGTAAATTGCTTGCATTGGAAGAAGTACCGGACGAGGTGTTCAGTTCAGGAGCTATGGGTAAAGGGCTGGCTATTGAACCTAGTGAAAACAAAGTTTATGCGCCATTTGACGGAACCATTGTGATGCTTGCACCGACAAAGCATGCGATCGGATTACGTTCTAATGCTGGTGCAGAAGTATTGATTCACGTAGGTCTTGATACAGTTAAACTGAATGGGGAGCCATTTACGCTGCATGTGAAAGAGGGAGACCGCGTGAAAAAGGGCGATGTATTGAGCGAGTTTGATGGTGATGCGATTGAAGCTGCAGGAGTGCAGACAATTACACCAATCATCTTAACCAATCCAGCTAACTATAAAGAAATCATCATTGATGAGACAGAGACAACAACACAAGGCAACGACTTGCTGACAGTTGTGAAATAGGAGGAGAAAACTATGACTACATTACCGAAGGACTTCTTATGGGGCGGCGCACTTGCCGCCCACCAATTCGAGGGCGGCTGGAATCAGGACGGCAAAGGCCCGAGCGTCATCGATGTTCTGACTGCTGGTGCACATGGTGTGCCGCGTGAACTTACAGAAACGGTTGAAGCGGATAAATTCTACCCGAACCATGAAGCGATTGATTTCTATAATCGCTACAAAGAGGATGTTGCACTGTTCGCAGAAATGGGTCTCAAATGTTTGCGTACATCCATCGGCTGGACACGTATCTTCCCGAAAGGTGATGAAGCGGAGCCGAACGAAGCAGGTCTGAAATTCTATGATGATCTTTTCGATGAACTACTGAAGCATGGCATCGAGCCGGTCATTACACTATCTCACTTCGAGATGCCATTGCACTTGGCACGTGAATTCGGCGGATTCCGCAGCAGAGAGGTTGTGGACCACTTTGTTCGTTTCGCAGAAGTCTGCTTCAACCGTTACAAAGACAAGGTCAAATACTGGATGACATTCAACGAAATCAACAACAAGATGGATACCGATAATCCATTATTCCTTTGGACAAACTCTGGTGTCACAGTGAAAGAGGGCGAAAATGCCCGCGAAGTGATGTACCAGGCTGGTCATCACGAGCTGCTTGCCAGTGCCCTTGCTGTCAGCAAAGGGAAGGAAATCAATCCGGAATTCCAGATTGGCGCCATGGTATCTCATGTACCGATCTATCCGTATTCCTCCAATCCAAACGATGTGATGCTGGCAGAAGAGCTGATGCGTGAGCGTTACTTCTTCCCGGATGTACATGTTCGCGGCTACTACCCAAGCTATGTGCTGAAAGAATTTGAACGGGAAGGCTATAACATCGTATTTGAAGATGGCGATGAAGAAATTCTACGCAATGGTACGGTTGATTACCTTGGCTTCAGTTATTACATGAGTACGACTGTTGATAGTAATAAAGGAGTGGAACAGAATACCAATAACACTAACGGCGGATTGGCTCAGAGTGTAGAAAATCCTTATATCAAGGCAAGTGACTGGGGCTGGTCGATCGATCCGACAGGTTTGCGTTATACATTGAACCGCTTCTATGACCGCTACCAGATTCCGTTGTTCATCGTTGAGAACGGCTTCGGCGCAGTTGATACTGTAGAAGAAGACGGGTCTATCCACGACCCGCAGCGTATCGATTATCTGCGCTCACATGTGGAAGAGCTTAAAAAAGCTGTGAACTACGATGGCGTCGATCTGTTAGGCTATACACCATGGGGGATCATCGACATCGTGTCCTTCACAACTGGTGAAATGAAGAAACGCTACGGCATGATTCACGTTGATCGTGATAATGAAGGAAATGGTTCGATGAAACGCTCGAAGAAAGATTCGTTTGATTGGTATAAAAAAGTGATTGGTTCAAACGGGGAAGAACTTTAAAATTGATGGACCTTGGATGGAGGAAACTCCTTCTGGGGTCTTTTTGTTAAAGAAGGGAAACCTATGTTAAATTGAGTAAAGCAGAGTTTGAAAAGGAAAGAAGGGTTACTATCCGCCGATTATTACAATTTTTACTCGCATTAGCAGGTTCCATGATTACACTTTTAGTCTTGATTTTTATTATGGACATGGTAATGGTTTTGACAACATCATTAAAAATGACTGATATAACTGAAGGATTTGTCTATCAAGCCATCTTAGGGGCCCCTTTTCTTTTACTGGGTTGTGTTCTCGGAACAAGTATGGTGAAAAGGCAGATGATGCACAGGCTGTCTGAAAAGCTTGGTTTTGGTTTTCTGATTGGATTAATAGCTTATATATTGCTGAACTCATCTGTTCCATCAGATGATGTACATATTATTTTTCCGCTGGTCGCTGGTCTTATATATACAGGAAGCCTGATGGTGTTTTTCATCATTAACATATTTGATTAAGAATTCAAAAATAGAAGCTGGGAATTTCATAATTAATTTAGTTTGTAGTCAATTATTACCTGATATCTTCCATAATCTTTGAACCTGTACCAATTGCTTGCCTTGAAACTCTAATTTATATATGTCAGGTTTGGAAGTGCTATATAAAAAATCCAAGTTATATTTGCTATCGAAATATCCCATCATTAAAGTCATAATAGCTCCGTGTGTACCTATCACTATCTTTTTATCTTTAAAGGAATCTAACAGCTTGTTTAGTACCGCAATTGCTCTCTTTTGACTTTCGGCATTTGATTCTCCGCCATCCATTGAGAAATCAGTATTTGAAAATGACTTTTCCAGGAGTGGAACCAATTCTTTATCAGGTATTCGATTATCTCCAGAAGAGAAAACTCTCTCTTTTAAATCCTCGTAAACATAAACTTCTTGTCCGATATGCTCAGCTATCTTGCTGACAGTCAGTATCGAGCGTGTATAGGGGCTGGAAGCAACTGCATCGATTTCTTCATCTATTAGAATCTCAGTTAATCTATCAGCATCCAATCGACCTTTAGGGGTCAATCCTCTTGTTCTTTCCTCAGCTTCTTTAGGTGAATCGCCGTGTCTCACCATATAAACGAATGTGCTCATAATTCGCCTCCTACATTGATGGAAAACTCACTAAATACGTTATTAGAGAATCTGGTTTTAATTTTATGGCATCGAGTTCACTGCAAGTTCTATGAGCCCGGATAGAATAAGCAAAAAGACCATAAATAAGATTGCATACAATAGAGGCAGCTTTATCATAGTTTTCTTTTTTAAATTTAAATATGTCATTGAGCCTAAACCAATAGAAATCAGCCATACAATTACACCAAAAAGTGAGAATAAGTACTTGGAATTATTAATCCAAAGTATCGTGATAACTAGATAAAAAAGCAGCAGAGAATATGCTGGTCCGCGCATTTCTTTTTCCCTCTCATCAATTATAAATTTCCCGATTTAATAAAGTAATCCGTTCCTAAATATACCATAAAATAGATATTGCTTTATTCTTTTCAACACTTTCATTTACATGTATTGTGAAATATCGATAAGTTTATCCATCCGCACGCAGGAAACCATCGTGACTCCAGTCTGGGCTTACGGATTATCCACCTATCACTTTCCACAATATCCCTATTCTCTGTGATACAATCGTCTATATATAAAACCAACTTCCCCAGTTTGTCATCCTCCAGTGCATGAAGTAACTTGGCATGCAGGAGGAGGAGTATATTCGCGAACATATACGCCTAAAAACAGTATGGAGGGATTTACAGCATACTTAAGAACGATTAAAAATGATAACCATACGTATACGAAAATAGAAAATAAAGAGCTGCCAGTAAAGCGGCTAACGGAATGGTAACACCCAGGATATTAGAACGTTTCCAAGGCCCTTTCGGATCTGTATAACCTTTATACAGCAGATATATCACTAGTCCGATCATCGGAACAAACAGTAGATGGCGGATATCTGCGATCCATTCATTATTTACAATCCAATTGATATTGGGTGTTGTTACGTTACCATCTGCGCTATCAATGCGCTCTTTGACTAAAATAAAGAGGAAGCCAAGTGCCAGATAGTAAATGATGAATAGGGTCTTAACAGGTTTATTCAAATACCTTGTAAAGATGATGACTGCCAAAAACAAGACTAGCAATATGACCAACAGAATGTATTCCTGCATGATATATCCTCCTTTTCAGAGATTGGAATGATAGTGTGAAACTAACTGTAACAGATCAATATGTGAGGCAAATGAGTCTGAAGGAAGAAGCTGCATCTCTTCCTAATCAATTCCCTTATACACTGCCAGTCATTCAAAACTTAGGCGAACTTTCTTTTCATCCCAACGTCACGTATATCATCGGTGAAAATGGAATGGGCAAATCGACATTGCTTGAAGCACTCGCCGTCGCACTCGGATTTAACCCGGAAGGCGGGTCGAAGAACTTCACATTTTCCAGTTATGAATCGCATTCGGAGCTGCATGAGCTAGTAAGGATTGTACGCAGCGGAAATCGTCCAAAAGATGGTTATTTCTTTCGTGCCGAGACTTTCTACAATGTAGCGACGTATATCGAGGAGCTGGATCGAGGTGGCGGGGGCAGAAGGATCATTGATTCCTATGGTGGGAAATCTCTGCATGAACAATCCCATGGAGAAGCCTTTTTCGCCGCATTCATGGAGCGCTTCGGCGGCAAAGGCCTGTACATACTTGATGAGCCGGAAGCTGCTTTATCGCCGATCCGCCAGCTGTCGATGCTTGCGCGAATCGACGAGCTTGTGGAGCAAGGATCACAGTTCATCATCTCCACACATGCGCCGCTGCTGATGGCCTATCCTGATGCGAAGATTTTTCAGTTGGACGCAGAAGGAATAGATGAGGTGCAGCTTGAACAGACACAGCACTACAGTATCATGAAGCAGTTTTTTGAGGACCGGGGCAGATTATTGCATCACTTGTTCCAAAGATGAATTCATAATCAGAAAGGAATACTTGAGCATGACAAAGAAAGAAAAGCACCCTAAGGTTGATGAATATCTTAGTAAAACAAAGCAGTGGAAGGAAGAATTCGAAAAGCTGAGAGAAATCGCTTTTGAGTCTGAGCTGACGGAAGAATTCAAATGGAATCATCCTTGTTATACGCTTAATGGGCGCAACGTAGTCCTGATACATGGATTCAAGGAATATTGTGTGCTTTTATTTCATAAAGGAGCATTGCTGAAGGATCCGGATGGCATCTTGATTCAGCAGACGGAGAATGTGCAGGCGGCACGCCAGATCCGCTTTACCAATGTCAGGGAAATAAATGAAATGGAAACCATCTTGAAAGCTTATATTCATGAGGCAATCGAGGTCGAAATGCTTGGCTTGGAAGTGGCTTTAAAAAAAGAGACGGAATATAACGTCCCTGAAGAGCTTCAGTTGGCATTCACAGAAACACCTACGTTAAAAACGGCTTTTGAAGCATTGACACCAGGGCGGCAAAGGGCCTATCTCCTTTATTTCTCGCAAGCGAAACAATCAAAAACGAGGCAGGCAAGAATTGAAAAATATACACAGCATATTCTTGATGGAAAAGGATTGAATGATCGATAACGCATTTAACAGAGGGGAAACAATGATCATAACAAGAGCGACAGTTCAAGATATAAAACAAGCAGCAACATTATTCGATAGTTATCGGCAGTTTTATAAGCAAGCTCCTGATTTGGACGGAGCGGAAACATATATAACAGATAGGTTGCAAAAAGGTGATTCTGCTATTTTCCTCGCAAAAGCTGAAAATGAATATGTTGGCTTCATGCAGCTTTATCCTACTTTCTCATCGATCAGTATGAAGCACGCTTGGATCCTCAATGACCTTTACGTATCAGAAAGTGCCAGACAGCAGGGTGTCGGTGAAGCGTTACTTGAAATGGCCGAGACGTTTGCCAGGGAGTCTGGGGCATGCAGCATAGCACTCTCAGTACAGCACCAGACAATAACAAAGCACAGCGTCTGTACAAACGAAAAGGGTATGAGCGGGATCAGCAGTTTTATCATTATGAGCTGAGTTTATAGAGGGGGAATCAGTATGATGATCGATGTGTTGCAGCATGTTCCATTTGAGGATCTTGCTGCTATATACGACTGGGGCGAAGTGCGGGGACATACATTCCGCGTGCATCAACTGTACAAGTCAGCTATCATGCCCGCGGCAAAGGATATTCATTTTCTCATCGTGCTGGGAGGACCGATGAGCAGCAATGACCCAGAACAATGGTTAGAAGATGAGCGTATCTTAATCAGACAGCTGATTGATGATCAAAAGCCTGTATTCGGTATCTGCCTCGGTGCCCAGCAAATTGCAAAGGCGCTAGGAGCGTCTGTCTTTCAGGGGAGACAAAAGGAAGTTGGCTGGCATCCAATCCAGACTGTCAGCAATCATTTTTCTTTCATCCCCAGCGAGATGACCGTCTTTCATTGGCATGGCGAACAGTTCACCTTACCAGAAGGTGCTATCCGACTTTTCGGAAACGAAGTCTGTAGGAATCAAGGATTTAGTTATAAAGATCATTGTATAGGGTTGCAGTTTCATTTTGAGACCACTAAGGAAAGTATGCATAAATTGATATCGCATGATAGGGATTATTTGGATGATGGCCCGTTTGTCCAAAGTGAGCAGGCTATGAAGACAGCAAAGCTTCCGCCTGAGAATAAAGAAGTATTGTTTCAGCTGCTTGATTATCTGCTTAAAAAAGAGATTAAGTGATAATAAGCAATTATGAATAGACAGAAAGAGAGCTGCAAATTGTAATAAAACCTACATAAGGATCAAATGCCACTCATACCTGTTTGGCATTTTTTTGTTGCTGTAATTCAATATAATATTACTTATGGAACGCTATAAAAATGAAGTTTATAGTCGGCAAACTTGTTATAATACCATTTATGCAAGTATAGAGAGAAGTGATGGTATGAAGAAAACGATTTTAGGGTTAGTTTCATTATTGATTAGCATTGGATGTATCTACTTCTGTTTTCAAGGGAAAGACCATCCAAGTACCCGAAATAGCATTGCTGAAAAAACAATAGCAGATAGTCCTTATCGTGATATTGTTTATGCATTTGTCTCAAGCGCTGAGAATTCCTCGACTGATTATGAACAACAGTATTCATACATAGAAGATATCCAAGACGGACGAGGATACACCGCTGGAATTATTGGTTTTACATCTGGAACAGGTGATTTGCTTGAGGTAATAAAACAATATCAAAGGATAAAACCAGAAAATAATAGTTTGGTGAAATACCTGGATCCTTTAGAAAATGTCGATGGTTCTGATTCTCATGAAGGTCTAGGAACGTCTTTTGAGGATGATTGGAAAAAGGCAGGGCAGACGGAAGAACTGATACAAGCTCAAGATGAAATTGTTGATAAGATGTATCTTTCACCTGCTGTAAAGTATGCAGAAAAAGATCATTTGAGTTTATTAGGGCAATATATTTACTATGATGCTCTGGTCGTACACGGACCGGGTGAGGATCCAGACAGTTTCAATGGAATAAGAAAAGAAGCCTTAAAAGCCAGCAAAGCACCATCACAGCAGAGAGATGAAGCTGAGTATTTATCAGCTTTCCTGCAAGCTAGAACGAAGATAATGCAAAAAGAGGAAGCGCATGAAGATCTATCAAGGATAGATTTTCAACAACGATTAATCGATGAAAAAAACTATGATATTGCATTACCTATTTCGTGGGTGATGTATGGTGACACGTTTGAGCTGACGGAAGAAGATGCAGGGAAGTAATTATACTTATACTCTTATTTTGTCGGTGTGAAAATGGTCAGTCCTTTCGATATGGCATGGATAGGAAGAGGCAATGTAAGATTCAATATCAAGCTATACAGTCTGCCTAGGCTTTCCACCTTTCCTATAGTATACTTTAGGAAAGTGTTTCCAGTATACATATAGCAAGGGGGAATGAACTTGTCCGAACAAGATATGCATTACACGGCAAAAGATTTGGCTGCTTCATTGGATGTGACAACCTCGACGCTCAGAAGATGGGCAATTGCTTTGGAAGGTGCTCATTATCCATTCGAGCGAAATGAAAAAGGGCAGCGGATTTACAGGGAACAAGATATAGCGACGTTTGAGGAGTTAAAAAGATTGCTTGGCGAAAAGCTATCTTTTGCAGATGCCATTCAGCAGCTGACTGGTCATAACCAAACCAAAGAGAAAAAGGAAGAACCGGAAAAGTTGGATATTACCATGGAGGACCTGGAGCAGGTTGTCTCGCAAACGGTAAAAAAAGCAGTGAAGAAAGAGCGGGAAAAGCTGTTCAAGCAGCTGAAGAAACAGATGAAAAAAGAACGGGAAAAGCTGAATAATAAATCTTGATGAGGTCACGGCTGTGATCTCTTTTTTTGGTTAAAGAATTTACGCCTCAATCTAAATGATACAAAAATCAGAATTATAAGTCTAGTATTATTTTAATTTGATGCCAAAATGAAATTGTATTCGATTATAGATTGGGAGGTAGTTTCCATGACACAAAATATTTATGATAATGAAGTGTTTTTTAAGAATTACAGAGCTCTTCGGGAAAATCCAGTGAATTACAATGAACTTTTAGAGCAGCCGGAAATCAAACGCATGCTGCCGGATATGAACGATAAGCGAGTCTTGGATATTGGTTGTGGCATGGGAAGTCTGGCATATTATTGTGCGGAGAATGGGGCCGCGAGTGTAACTGCGATAGATCCATCCAGGAATATGCTGCAAGAAGCAAAGAAGAGAAATGCACACGCCGCAATAGAATATATTCAAACGACATTGGAGGATGCTGTGTTTGCAAGGGAAAATTATGATATTGTCGTCAGTTTGCTTGTGATGCATTATGTGGCTGATTATGAAGCAGTTATCCGATCTATTCATAGTGCCCTAAAGGAAGATGGTATTCTCTTATTTTCCTGTGAGCATCCAATCATAACTGCCAGGAAGGCAAGCGATAAATGGATAACGGATGCAGAAGGGCATCGGCTTCATTTTGCCGTGGATGACTATCAGGATCAAGGGAGACGTGAGCAAAAATGGTATGTGGATGGAGTTGTTTATTACCACCGATCTTTTGCAGCGCTATGCAATGGACTTCTACAGAATGGGTTTTACCTGGAAGAAATCAACGAGCCAATTCCGGATGAAGCAGCGATTGCTAAGCTTCCACGTATTGCCCATGAATTGCGACGACCATCTTTTCTGATCTTAAAGGCGAGAAAGACAGCCCATCCTTAATGGACAGATGCGAGATGCAGTCTGGAGATCAGCTTTTGTTAAAAAACCTTCTTCAATCATACCTTGATTCTTCACGTATCGCGCCGGGAAAAAGGCGCTGGCAATAGGTGGATTCAGCAGAATCCTCATAATAATATCGATTTGTCTTGTCAATCGGTGTGATAGCCAAAGCGAATTTCTGTTTATCGATTATTCGTCTCTGTATGTTGAATAGGAAAGCACTAACTGTTTGCGTAGAGCAGCCCTGAAAAGTAAAAAGAAAAGATTGAAACTATTTCCAATTTATTTCTGTACATAAACTATTGAGATGCGGAAGGAGTTGCAAGTTGCGGGCAATCCATGTGTTAAAGGAAATAGGTTTTTGGGTCTTTGCAATGATCTATCTGATCGGAATCCGGCAAAATCTTGATGGTTATATATTGTGGGTGCCAGATTTTCTTATTTGTGCAGCAATCGTTTTGTCACTGGTTGCATATGTGTTTCGCTTTTCGGAGAAAGATGAATACTAGACTTGCAAGGAGGGATATATTGAAGCATTTTAACTCGACGGATAGAATTATTTTACTCACTTTCATCTTATTTATGACGACTGTCGATATCAGTCACATAAAATGGTTGGAGTGGCCGATTCTTGCGATGTATAGTATATGGGCTTTCTTTATGGGGTTGAAAACGGTAAAAATTTTAAAACAACCTAGATAATTATCTCAGATGAAGAGTTTACATAATGCAGTGAATTTCGAAACAGAATGTCAAAATCAATGGAAAGTGGCAGGATCATCAAACTCTTGCTATCATTAACCCTCGGGACCTCATGTAAAGGAGAGGGAAAGTGATGAACAAATGGTTGCTCATAGTTGGCGTATTACTGGAAGTGCTCGGTATTTTATTGATTTTATTCTGGCGAATTGATGATATGCTCGCCATCATCATAGGGATAGCGATTATCATAATCGGGATTGTGCTTTTCCAGATTGGATACTGGCGTATTGTCAAAGAGCGCCGTATAAAAGAGAATAGAAAAAGGTAAAAAGGTCAGCATAACAGCTGGCCTTTTTACTGCGAATTTTTACAAAGGGTATCTGTTTTTTAGCTGCGTTGATGACAGTGATAGGCACAAAGGCTCTCTATCATTCTTAATTTATCTGGATAAAATTACTTATCCTATCATCACATTAAATATTCCAAAATTACCAAACTACTTTACAAATATGGAATTTTATCGATATATAGTAATAGAGTTATTAATTTTAATTATAGGAGCTTGATGTAGATGAGTACGCAATTACAGAATCAGACAGAAGAGGCATTGCATCCGATGTTAGGCGCATTTGTAAAGATAGGGCCTTTTCTGCAAGATTTGATCAATGAAGATGTCACAATCGGTATCTATAATACGGAAAAGCTGATCATCAATTTTCCTGCCAAAACCTTTTCTTTGAATGTGACACCTGGAGATCCATTGATGGATGGGGATATCGTCACTGCAGCAATCCGTCAAAATAAAAATCAGTATGCAGTTGTGCCGGAAGAGTTGTTTGGCGTCGCTGTCATCGCCAGAGCGATTCCGCTTCATGATGAGGCGGGTAACGTCATTGGTGGTGTCGGTGTTGGGTTGAGCATCGAAAGTGCAAATCAGCTTTCTTCGATTGCTACGAATCTATCTGATGTCATCGGCGATGTAACCGCTACTATTCAAGATATGGCACAGTCTATATCAGGACTTGCGGAAAGTATGACATACATATCAAGAAAAGCATCGGAAGTTACGGAAAGTGTGGATACGATTGAAGAGGTATCCAACGTCGTCAAAGGCATAGCAGATCAAAGCAATCTTCTGGGGCTGAATGCTGCCATAGAATCAGCACGGGCCGGGGAACATGGGCGCGGCTTCAGTGTGGTTGCCGATGAAATACGTAAAATGGCATCCGGCTCCAAGGAACAGGTAACGGAAATCCATCAGATCACGGAAAAAATCAAGACTGTCATCAGCAAATTAAGCAATTCGATTCAAGAAGCGAATGCTGAATCCGATACACAATCTGCTGCCATCGAAGAGTTGACAGCGACAATGGAAGAAATAAACTCAAATGTACAAACTCTAGCAAATCTAGCAAAAGAGAATATCTCAATCAAAGACTAATAGAGGTGACCAACATGGAAAATTTCAAGCATTTGAACAGCCAGTACATCAACGGAGAATGGCGCGAAGGAAACAGCAGCGTAAAAATGGAGAATCGCAATCCATATAACGGTGAACTTATCGCAACGTACCAAGCTGCCAATTTGGATGATCTGAATGAAGCGTACGAAGCGTCTGCGCGTGTCCAGAAGCAATGGTCCAAAACCAATCCGGTGGCACAGCGTGCTGTTTTTGAAAAAGCAGTGGCCTATCTTGAAGCGAACCATGAAGCATTTGTTGCAACCATCATCGAAGAAATTGGTGGTACTAGGTTAAAAGCGGAATTCGAAATCGGTCTTGTGACCAATATCATCAAAGAAGCATCCACTTTCCCATTCCGCATGACTGGTCAGATCCTGCCATCCCCGATCGATGGGAAAGAAAATCGGGTATATCGCGTGCCCGTCGGTGTGGTTGGCGTTATCTCACCATTCAACTTCCCATTCTTCTTATCGATGAAATCTGTTGCTACTGCTTTGGCAGCTGGAAATGGCGTCGTGCTGAAGCCTCATGAACATACTGCAATCACTGGCGGTACAATGATTGCGAAGCTATTTGAGGAAGCAGGACTTCCAGAAGGTTTATTGAATGTCATTGTGACGGAAATCAGTGAAATCGGTGATAATTTCGTTGAGCATCCGATCCCGCGTGCCGTTTCCTTCACAGGTTCAACTAAAGTCGGCAAGCATATCGGAATGGTAGCCGGAAAAAACCTGAAAGAGGCGCATTTGGAGCTAGGCGGCAATAGTGCGTTGGTCGTTTTGGAAGATGCAGATATGGAGCTTGCGGTCAGTGCAGCTGTCTTCAGCCGCTTCACGCACCAAGGTCAAATCTGTATGTCTGCCAACCGATTGATTGTGCATGAAGATGTGTATGATGAATTCGTTGAGAAATATCTAGCGAAGGTTTCCACACTGACTTGCGGCGATCCAAAAGATCCAAGCACCATCATCGGACCGCTCATCAACCAGCAGCAAGTAAAAACAACTGTCGCTTTGATCGAAAAAGGGATCGAAGAAGGAGCGACACCACTCATCAAAGGTAAAGTGGAAGGAAACGTGGTCGAACCGGTTGTCTTCGGTGATGTTACACCAGACATGACACTTTCGAACGAAGAACTATTCGCACCAGTTGTGTCTATCATGAAAGTGAAAAGTGATGAAGAAGTACTGGCATATGCGAATAACAGCGATTACGGTTTAAGCGGCGCCATTCACACGAAAGATGTCGAGCGTGGCGCAGAGCTTGCGAAGCAAATGGACACTGGAATGATCCATATCAACGATGGCACAATCAATGATGAGCCGACTGTTGCATTTGGCGGAGTGAAGAATTCCGGTCTTGGACGCTTGAACGGCGACTGGAGCCTGGATGCATTCACTACGACAAAATGGATCAGCATCCAGCACGATCACAGACAATATCCATACAGCTAAAGAGCAGAAGACCCACAGCCTTTATCAGGCTGTGGGTCTCTTTGCTTAAATATGCCTTTCAGCCGCCATGGCGTCCTGCTTTGTTTGTTGGATGGTACCAAATGGATGCTCTGGCGGTGCATAGATTGTATAAAGCTTCAAGGGTCTGTAACCAGTATTGATGACGTTATGCCATGTTCCAGCAGGGACGAAAATCGCAAAATCATCCTGAACATATTGCTGATAATATAAGTTCTCTCTCCTGGCACCCATCTGTACCAATCCTTGACCAGATTCGATACGCAGAAATTGATCGACGTTCGGATGTCTTTCCAATCCGATATCCTCTCCAGGACGAATGCTCATCAAAGTCAGCTGGAGGTGTTTTCCTGTCCACAAAGCTGTACGGAAAGATTGGTTTTGCTCGGTAGCCTGTTCAATATCGACCACATATGGCGAGTTTCCATGATCATGAGACGAATGCTGATGGTAGTTCTGTTGCGGCCACTGATGATTACGGCCGTAATCTGGGACCTGGCGCCCAGGATAGTATGGGTTATTATGATACATCATTTCTTCTCCTTTGAAGCAGATATATCTTATAGTATGGCAAATACCCATTATAGGTTCAGGATTACAAAAAGCGTACAGGAGTAGTTTCCTGTACGCTTTGACTTTTTATCGAGCATGCAAGAACCCATGCAATCTTTCGACGTTATCCATCATTTCCCGAGAAATAATATCGTCTGTTTTGTGATTTATATTATTTGCCCAATGTATGAATCACATGAGCCGTGCACTTGATGCCATTCAAGAAATAATCCACATCCATGTTTTCATTCGGGGAATGATTGTGCTGATCAAAGTTCGCATAAGGAACGATGACGGACGGCAATCCGAGTATCCCTGTCCAAACATAATCCGGAAGGGAGCCGCCCATGCTTGGCTGGATGAGGGCATCTGTTTCGTATGCTTTCTCGACAGCGCCGACGACTTTCTGGATGATCGGCAGCTCTGCTTCTGTCCGGGATGGCCGCATGCTGCCAAGATAAGTGACTTCCACATCTGGTGCATGGATCCCAATGTGCTTTTTGATCTTCTCGAAAATATCTTGCGGATCCTGATTGACGACAAGGCGGATATCCATTTTCAATCTGGCAGTGGAAGGGATGATGGTCTTGGTTCCTTCACCTGTATAGCCGCTTTCCATTCCAAAGATATTGAAAGTCGGTTCACCGGTCATTTTCTGGTAATAGGATGGTCCGTCCAATGACAAATCAGGGTAGCCGATCTTTTCACCAAGTGTTCTCTGGTCATAAGGAAGCTTCGTCAGCAGCTTTTCCTCATAGGATGTGAAGGGGCGAATGGCATCATAAAATCCTGCAATCTTCACATGGCCATCAGGATCACGCATTGTCTGCATCAAATTAATCAGTTTCCAGGCTGGATTGGGAACGATATTCCCGGTGTTGCCGGAATGGTTATCCCGATCAGCGCCTTTAGCATCGAACTGAATGGATAACATGCCGCGTACCCCGAGCAGAACAAGCGGGGAAGAGCTGTTATGGGACGGCCCATCGGATGTGTAGACTAAATCGGCCTTCAGCAAATCCTTGTGCTTTTCCACAAATGCCGCAAGATTCGTACTGCCTTTTTCTTCTTCTCCTTCAAAGACGAATTTGATATTGATCGGCAGCTTGCCGACTGTCTCCTGATAGCTTTTTACACCAAAGAGCTGTGCCATCAGCTGCCCCTTGTTATCGCCGACACCGCGGGCATAGATTTTGCCGTTGCGGATTTCGGGTTCGAATGGCGGGGAATCCCAAGCGTCATAAGGCTCGGGAGGCTGTACATCATAATGACCGTAAACGAGCAATGTGAAAGCTTCCGGGTCATGGATGAGCTCGCCGTAGACGACAGGATGTCCGGCAGTGGGAATGATATTCGTCTTGATACCTAGTTCCTGCATCATGTCTTTTAAAAGCGCTGCGCATTCGTCGATGCCATCATTTTGCGTACTGATGCTCCGCTGTCTGAGCAGGGTGAAAAGCTGATCCAGGAAGTCTTGTTTATTTACTTGGATATAGTCTTTTAATGCATTTGTGTCCATCATATTCTCCTTTATTCCTTAATTGAGTGTACCAATCAATACAGTGGCAATCAGAATCGAGCAAGTTGTCACGGTTGTGAAGCCGCCCATGAGCATCGGAGTGACAATCTCATTCATGATTGCTTCTCGCTCTTCATCTGTTTCTCCTACTTCACGACTGATTTCCTCACAGAGGATATAGTCTGCTGGAAAACCGAAAAGTGCTGTAAGTGCAACAGGCATACCAAGATATTTACCGACACCGAGAAACTTGGAAGCAAGCAATCCTCCGATCGTTACACCTGCTGTACCAAGTACGCAGATTAATAAGATGACTGGAATATTGCTGAGCAAATCAGCTGGTGTCACATCGTCCATGGAAGAGATGACGATGAAAATCACAGCGATCATGGCAATCCCGGTTGCATTGGCTTTTTCCATCGTTTTTGCTGGATAAAAGCCGATATAAGCACCGATCACCCCGATGATCAGACAGAAAATCGTGTAATTGACACCTGTAAGTGCATCAAGAATCACGGCGATACCGCTGCCCAGATACAGCTGCAGGATGAAAATAAGGGATGTTTGATATTTTTCCGGCAAAAGCAATTTACGCTCGTTTTGTGCTTTGACTACTTTATTCGGACGTTCTTCTGTGACCTCATCTTTTTCTAAAGCCGCGCCACTGTGCAGGCGAGTCTGTACTTGCTGTTTAACAACAAGCGCATGCCTTTTCAAGAAGAAGGAAGCAAGCGGGATTCCGAATAACTTATGGATGCTCAGTACAAGTGCTGGAATGATGACGAGGCTGGATAATCCTAACTCGGTCAATTTCTCGCTCGTAACGAGATATGCTACGATTCCGCCGACAACCGGACCAGCACCAGCTACGGCAGTCTCATAATCGAAGAAAATCGGAACAATTGCCAACACAAGTGCTACCGCAGTAAGGGAACCAAATAACGCTATCAGGATGGGTTTGAGCTGTCCTTTTATCAAAGAAAAAGGGACGAGCGTACCAAGGTGGACGATGAATGGAGCAACAATCAGCGAACCAAATGCTGTAATGACAGAATCGGACATCAGTCCATTTGGGATGATTCCTGTCCATAGAAGTGCAATATAAAGCAGCAGTGCTGCCAGCAGCATCGGTATGCGGGCTTTCGTCCAGATGGAGATGAGTTCTCCTGCACCTAGTACGGCAATCAATAATAAGGTGATCATGACAGGGTTGCTACTTATTTCACTCCACATACGCATCCTCCTCCAAGTATCTATGTAAGAATATTAATAAAAACTAAACTATATTCTGAAAATTGTCAATAAAATAATCAATTGAAAACCGTTGAATCGGCTAGGCTAAATGTCACGATTTATGTATAATTATCTCATTCTATGGAGAATCGAGGAGAAGTATGGGTATCTTCCATGCCTTTACACTGCCGTCTGCCACTAAGGAAAACAAACGAAAGCTCAAGGAAGTCGTCCTCGAGGAGAATATAAAAAGGACGAAACTTTTCGCGTTGATCGTCATTGTCTTTGAAGCTCTTTTGATTGTGATGCATCTGCCAAAGGGGATCAATTTGTATGTTGGATTATATGTCGTTCTGTTCAGTATCGCTGCAATCTATTTGTTCAGTTTATACATGATGAGAAAAAAGCAGGTATCGATCCGTTACAGGATGCTATTGGTACATATGATTGTATTTTTGTTCTTGACATGGGGAACGATGATCACGCTGTTCGACCAGCTGCATTATGGTCATGTCATGGCCTTCGTGGTCAATTACATGTGTGTATCGACATTATTCTTAGCCAATGGAAAACATTACTTGCTATTTGCAATTCCGAATGTCCTTTTCCTTTACGTTGGTTTGCCATTCTTTCAAACTTCAGCTGATATGCTGTCTGGTCATTATACGAATCTTACTGTGTTTATCTTCTTTTGCTGGCTCGCTTCACAGCTGCTTTACAAAGGATTCGCTGTAAACTTCTACAATAAGCTTTTGCTTACGGAGATGAATGAAGCTTTGGAAGCGCAGATTGCGCAGAATGAAGGTATGAATGAGCAGCTGAAGAAACAGGCTATGCAGGATGAATTGACAGGAGTCCCGAATCGAAGGGGATTTCAATCGTATATCCGTGCGGCATTAATAGATGATGCAGAGCGTAAGCTGTCTGTATTCCTGCTGGATGTGGATGCTTTCAAAAGCTACAACGATCATTACGGTCATTTACGCGGTGATGAAGTATTGCGGCTGATTGCACAAAGTGTTTATCAGGATACAGCGATTCCATCGGACGGCTGGGCACGATATGGAGGGGAAGAATTCGTGCTCGCTGTATTCGATCGATCAGCTGATGAACTTGTTCAGCTGGCTGAAGCAATTCGACAGGCTGTGAAAAAGCTCCATATGGAACACGCTTATTCACCGGCAGCTGATAAGGTGACGGTAAGTATGGGAATATACAGTGCAGTCATTTCGAGTTGGGAGCAGCTGCCTGACTTCCTGGGCCAAGCGGATGAGGCTCTGTACGAGGCAAAGCGCAGCGGGAGGAATACTGTGGTCCAAAGAAAAGAGCCAAGCGAGTCATTCGCTTAGCTCTTTCTCTTTGTACATATCCTGGATGAACCGATGCAATTCGTTTATCAATCCGCTGATAGGTTCCTGGAACAGACTGTTTTGCCGATATTCAAGTGTCACCGGAGCAGTGAGCTCCAAATCATCGATGGGAACGGTTGCAATATTGGCCATGCGCTGCTCACTCATGTGGTAAATGATCGAACGAGGTAATACAGTGTATCCATATCCGTTTTCTACAAAGGAAAACATGTTCTGCACATCATCAACCATTTGATAGTCTTGCGCTTTCAATTGACCTAATATAGTGCTGATTTTATCCAAATTATTCGTCAATGCTGCATGCTCGAAGACAAGCAGTTTTTTATCCAGCTTTGCGGCATTGGCTAACTTGCCGTCCATTAACGCTACATCATCCTTATGACAAATGATAAGAAACTCATCCTGGAGCAGCAGTTCATGATCATAAGGGATAACAGCATTATTATCAAAATGAATGGAAAAATGTATGCTGTTATACTCCAATAACTTTTTCAGGACATTCGTCGGTCTCGTAATGAATTTGAAAGCTGTCTGCGGGAAGTTTTCCCGTAAATATGGAATGATGACAGAGCTGAATACAGGCGCCAGCCAAGTATTGATGCCAATTCGCAGCTCGTCTTTTCCGGCAGCGATACTGCTGAGCAGCTGATAGCTGATTCGATTATTCCCGGTCAATGCAAATGATGCATCCCGCAGATCCCCAAGCAATTCGATTGCATAAGGAAGGAAGAAATAGCCTTCTTCGGTCAATTCGATGCCGTCCCAGCTTCGATGCAGCAAAATGAAGCCCAGCTCTTCTTCCAGTTTCCGTATCCGTGTACTTAATGTTGGCTGTGTTATATGTAAGGCTTTTGATGCTTTGGAAATACTCTTATTGGAGACTATTGCTAAAAATGATTCAAGTCCGTCAATATTCATGTTCCGTCACTCCTGCCGTTCTTTACTGTTACATATTACTATTTTCTGACACAAATTGTATAGGAAACTTTAAAAAATCCGACTATCCAGCTGAGCAGAGCTTGTATTTCCAATGAAGAACAATTAAGATGAAGAGATGCAATAATGACGCCATTCCGAATGGTACAGAAAGGATCAACTATGAAAAATAAACGTCCACGCTCCCGCGGGTTTCAACCTGCCAAGCCGAAAGTATATAATGTAACCGAAGCAGAAGAATTATTGCCTTTTCTCCTGAAGGTGGTAGGCAAGAGCCGTAATTCAGTGAAATCCATTTTGGCACGCGGTCAGGTCGCTATTGATGGTCGTGTCAGCACGCAATTCAATGACAAGCTGAAACCAGGCCAGGAAGTGACCATCCGAACAGACATGGTGACGGAAGCACCAGAGCTGAAAGGCATTTCGATCATGTATGAAGACGATACGCTGATCGTTATCGAGAAGGCTTCTGGAGTATTATCCATCGCTTCAGATAATGAAAAAGAAAATACAGCTTATCGTCAGCTATCTGATTATGTTAAAGCACAGCATAGTGATAACAAGATATTTGTCGTCCACCGGCTTGACCGTGATACATCCGGTGTAATGGTGTTCGCAAGGTCAGAGAAAATCAAGAAAATCATGCAGGAATCATGGCAAACAACGAAGGAACGGGCTTATGTGGCACTCGTTGAAGGTGACGTCTCCAAGTCGGAAGGAACCATCACTTCTTGGCTGAAAGAAACAAGCACGCATAAGATGTATTCCAGTAAGTACGAGAATGATGGATTGAAAGCAGTGACGCATTACCAAGTGCTACAAGGAAACAAAAACTTCACACTGATGGAAATCAGCCTTGAAACGGGACGGAAAAACCAAATTCGTGTTCACATGCAGGATATCGGTCATCCGATTGCAGGAGATAAAAAATACGGAGCCCAGGATCGTACGATGAAACGTCTTTGCCTGCATGCCCGCAAGCTGAATTTCAAACATCCGGTCAATGGTATGCCGCTTCGATTCGTTTCGGATATACCGAAGTTATTTACATCTAAATCAAGGTAATTTTAAAAGCAGAGCAGACATTGCTCTGTTTTTTTGCGAAAAAATGAGTGTTTTCTTTGCCAATAGCTCCCAAATGTGTATTATATCCACAGGCTGGCTTTCGCTGAGGAGGCGGATATGAAAATCCGCTTCATTTTGGTTCTTTTAAGTAACTACTGCAGCCTTTTATTATTGATTATTGAAAAGGGAAAAGATGAGCAAAGACTCTTTCAAAAAGGAAGGGTCTTTTTTTGTGTATCTAATAATGCTTTCAGCCCTTCTGGTAAGAAAATTATGGAAGAATTACTGGGCGTCTGTACTCGTTCCATGGTCTCTTGAAGCCGACATAAAAAATTCATACAATGTAATAATTCACTTAAGTAAAATTAATTTTGGGATAGATTGAAGGAGGATCACGGATGAACGTGACAGTAAAAGATATACCTGTTACTCAACTGAACAAACAGCACTTGGTTGAGTGGAGAAGACATTTGCATGAAAATCCGGAACTATCTTTTCAGGAAGTGCAAACATCTCAATTCGTATATGATACCTTGTCGTCATTTGGCAATCTGGAACTGAGCAGACCGACAAAGACGAGTGTCATGGCAAAGCTGAAGGGAGCAAAGCCTGGTAAGGTGATTGGTTTCCGTGCGGATATGGATGCACTGCCAATCCAAGAAGAAACAAATCTGCCTTTCGCGTCAAAAGTGGATGGTGTGATGCATGCTTGCGGACACGATGCACATACAGCCATCCTGCTGACAGTGGCGGAAATCCTTAGTACGAAGCAGGAAGAACTAAGCGGGGAGATTCGTTTCTTCTTCCAGCACGCAGAAGAATTATTCCCAGGCGGTGCAAAGGAAATGGTGGAAGCAGGTGTTACCGAAGGTGTGGATATGGTTTTTGGATTGCATGTGGCTTCACAGCTTCCAAAAGGTAAGGTTGGCGTCATCTTTGGACCAGCAACCTCCAATTCCGATCAATTTGAGTTAACAGTGAAGGGGCAAGGCGGACATTCCTCGCAGCCTGATAAGACAGTGGATCCAGTCGTCATAAGCGCGCAAATCATTACCAATCTGCAGTCGATCGTTTCCCGGATGACAAGTCCGAAAGAAGAACTGGTCATCTCTGTTACGACGCTGCACGCAGGGGAAGCGGTGAATGTCATACCGAATGAAGTGCGTATCGGCGCATCTGTGCGCTCACTGACGCAAGATGTACGGAATAATGCGATGACTGCCGTGGAACGCTTGGTGAAAGGGATCACCGAAGCAAACGGAGCAACGTATGAACTGGACGTTGCTTACGGATATGATTCTGTCATCAATAACGAAGAAGCTACAGCAATAGGCGAGCGTACTCTCAAGCGGAAATTAGGAGAAGATGCGGTGCTTCATGGCAGTGCCATCATGGGCGGTGAGGACTTTGCTGCTTTTGCAAACAGTGTCCCAGGCTGCTTTGTTTTTGTTGGTGCAAAAGAAAAAGATGATCCGTCTCCTGCACCTCACCATCATCCAAAGTTTCGAATCGAGGAAGATGCGATGGAGGATGGCGTGAAATACTTTCTTGGTATAGCGGAGGAGCTTGTTTTCTAAAAGAGGAGTACAAAACTCCTCTTTTTTTGTGCAAACGAAGCAAAGTGTAGATAGCATATAGTTTCAATTTGGAAATGATATGTCGCTTCTTTTGACATAAAAATAATCTATAGCCGCTTTGAACTGCCATTTACAGTGCTTGCTGCATGAACATGCGTTTCGGGGGTTTTAAGTAGACAGAAGGAATGCTATGATATGTAATAAAAGAATTTTCTGAAATATTTTTACATATTCGAAGGGGAGATTTTATGCTGACGAAACAAACCGAAGTTGAGTTATCCAATGAACAGATAGAGGAAATCATCAGCTGGAGAAGGTATTTGCATCAGCATCCGGAACTATCTTTTCGGGAATACAAAACATCTGCTTTCCTTTATGAAACATTGCTTACTTTCCCCAATTTGGAAGTGACTAGACCGACAGAGACCAGTGTTTTGGCCGTGTTGAAAGGAGCTCATCCTGGTAAAACAATCGGTTTTCGAGCTGACATGGATGCTTTGCCGATCCAAGAAGAAACCAATCTTCCTTTTGCATCGCAAAATGATGGCGTGATGCATGCATGCGGACATGATGGTCACACCGCCATTTTGCTTGGTGTCGCCAAGGCACTGAGCTCACAGCAGGAGAAAATACATGGTGAAATCCGCTTCCTCTTTCAGCATGCAGAAGAACAGCTGCCTGGTGGTGCCAGGGAGATGGTAGCTGCTGGAGTGACGGAAGGATTGGATTATGTCTTCGGTTTGCATCTTTCTTCCCTTACACCATTAGGAGTGCTGTCGATAACCTCAGGAGCCACAACATCGAATTCAGATATGTTCCACATAACGGTTAAAGGAAAAGGAGGACACTCCTCCCAGCCGGAGAATACAATCGATCCTGTCGTGACCAGCGCTCAAATCATCACAAGTTTACAGACAGTCGTTTCCAGGATCACGAGCCCGAAGGAGGAGTTGGTTGTATCAGTCACCACTTTAAAGGCAGGTGATGCGGTCAATGTCATTCCGGAAGAAGTGAAGATCGGGGCGTCTGTGCGTTCTTTCAGCCAAGATGTTCGAAAGCGGGCAGTAGAGGCAATCGAGCAAATCGTAAAAGGCGTCTCAGAAGCGAATGGCTGCCAGTATGAATTGGATTATACGTATGGATATGATTCAGTGATCAATGAACCGGAAGCTACAGCTCTGGCGTTTCAAGCTATCCGCCGCAAGTTAGGCGAAACAGCAGCTGTCGAAGGGGAAGCAATCATGGGTGGCGAAGATTTTTCTGCTTTCTCGAATGCTGTTCCCGGCTGTTTCGTATTCGTTGGTGCCTGTTCTTTGGATAATGAGACGCCAGCACCTCATCATCACCCAAAATTCTTGATTGATGAAGCAGCTTTGGCGGACGGGGCTAATATGTTCCTTGCGATTGCGGAAGACTTGGTGCTGAAATAAGCGATTCACCAAAACTGTACAAAAGTGCTTTTTAAATATTTCCCGGGCAAAGGTGGAGCAGCGGTCGGCAAAATGTAGCCATATGAGCGAACCGCTGCCGATTAATTGGATGAATGTTGCCGATACGGCAAATCAAAAATAAAAGGAGGATGCAAGATGGACAAGCTAATACGAAATGGAGTTGTCATTGACGGAACTGGAGAGGTGATGGAAGATGCCGTCATCGCTATAAAAGATGGTCGGATTGCGGCTATCGGTCCGGCAGATGATTTTATCGGCATCAATGCCGAGCAGGTCATCGATGCACAGGGCGGCCATATATTGCCTGGTTTGATCGATACGCATGTGCACATGATGATGGAAATCAAAGATATGAGGGAATCTCTGGTCACTCCATTCTCGATGCGTTTTTACGAAGCTTTGACGTATATGAAGCGCACGCTGGATGCTGGTATCACGACGGTAAGGGATGCTGGGTATGCGGATTTAGGCGTCAAACAAGCTATCGAAAAAGGTCTTATCAGCGGACCGCGTATGCAGATCAGTGTCAATCCGCTGACGATTACAGGCGGACACGGTGATAATTGGATGGTGTCGGATATGGATTTGACCAATAAAGCTTATCCAGGCTTTCCTTCAGGTATTTGTGATGGACCGGAACAGGTACGTCAGAAGACCAGGGAAATGCTGCGTGCTGGTGCCGATATCATCAAAGTGCATGCAACAGGAGGCGTCATGAGCCCGACTGATCATCCGGAGTTCACGCAGTTTTCGATGGAGGAGCTGCGTATCATCGTGGAAGAAGCTTCTTACCGGAAGGGTCGCAAAGTGATGGCACACGCACAAGGTGCTGAAGGAGTGAAACAAGCAGTACGCGCCGGTATCCATTCGATTGAGCATGGCATTTTCCTTGATGATGAAGCAATCGAGCTGATGCTGAAGCATGGGACTTATCTTGTTCCAACCTTGCTTGCACCAGTCAGTGTCGTCGAAGCGAGCGAGGCTAATGAAAGCATGCCAGCCTATGCTGTCGATAAAGCGAAAGAAGTAATGGAAATTCACCAGCGGAGCGTAGCAAGAGCATACGAAGCCGGTGTCAAAATCGCGATGGGCACAGATGCAGGTGTATTCGCTCATGGGACGAATCTGCGTGAACTTGCTCTGATGTGTGATATCGGTATGAGCCCGATGGAATCCATCTTGGCAACGACTAAAATAGCTGCTGAATGTATGGGCTGGGAGGATCGTGTTGGCACCATTACCGAAGGGAAGCTTGCTGACATCGTCATCGTGCGGGAAAATCCTTTGGAAAATATCGCATCACTTGCCAATACAGATAATATCATTACGGTAATCCAGGAAGGTGAGCTGAAAAAACAGCTTACCGTTGAGGCTGGAATAACAGGTTGATAGCAGGACAGCGGGCGAATGCCCGCTGCTTTTTTATGCAAATATTTGACAGGACTGCCCAGTGTCTAATAGGCTTAACATGTATTTTCCTTATTTGCTTACGACTGAATGTAAGCGCTTAATTTAAAAGGAGGCGATTGGATGAAAGCTAGTATACTGTCGTTATGGACCAATCTATGGAATGTGCATGACAAAACAAAACGTTTGCTGCTATTTGCCGTACCTACTACAAAAAAAGCAGCGAATGACCAAACCTCTGAACAATCCGGCACTTCCAGCAAGGAACCTCGATCGTATAAACGCCCTCAGTTGATTGGATTATTGTTAGGACCACTCCTGTTTCTCTCTGTCATTTTGTTTTATTACCCCGAAGGTTTAAGTTATGAAGGACGTATGGTCTTGGCCACTACTTTGTGGGTGGCAACATGGTGGATCACAGAAGCAATTCCAATTCCGGCAACTAGCCTGCTCCCGCTGATTCTTCTGCCTGTCACACAAGGACTGGATGGAGATACAGCAGCTTCAAGCTATGGAGATCCAATCGTCTTCCTTTTTCTCGGCGGATTCCTGATTGCCATGGCAATGGAAAAGTGGAATTTACACAAACGAATTGCATTGAATATCATCAGTGTGGTCGGAACGAGTACATCCCGTATCGTCCTGGGATTCATGATAGCTACAGGTTTTCTTTCCATGTGGGTTTCCAACACAGCAGCAGTCATGATGATGCTTCCGATTGGGACCGCCATCATTTATCAAGCGAGCCAGGCTGCCAAAGCCAGTAAACAGGAGATCGGGGAAGATAATCGGAAATTCGAGAAATCACTCGTCTTTGCGATTGGTTATGCAGGTACGATTGGCGGTCTGGGCACATTGATCGGAACACCTCCCAATATCATCCTTGCAGCAATGGCAAGCAGTTTATTCGGCGTTGAGATTTCCTTTGGCGGCTGGATGCTGATTGCTGTGCCAATTGTCATAATACTTTTGTTTTCGACATGGTTTTATCTGACCAAATTCGTATTTCGTATCAAAATGAAAGAATTACCGGGTGGCAGGGATTTAATCTTGAAACAAAAACAAGATCTAGGGAAGATGTCATTCGAAGAGAAAGCTGTACTTGCTGTATTCACTTTCGCAGCCTTCATGTGGGTGAGCCGTACCTTCCTCTGGGAAGCAGATGCGATCTTGGAAATCATCGCTATACCAGGTATAAGCGATACGACCATCGCTGTGTTTGCAGGCGTTTTGCTGTTTTTGATTCCAAGTATGAAAAAGGGAGAAAGAATTCTTGATTGGGACGTGTCCAAGGAATTGCCATGGGGAGTTCTGCTGCTGTTCGGTGGCGGACTGGCAATTGCAGCGGGCTTCACCAGCTCTGGTCTTTCCCAATGGATAGGTGACCAGCTTACTGTATTGGAAGGACTCAATATTCTCTTGATCATTATCATATCAACAACACTAGTGTTGTTCTTGACAGAAATTACATCCAATACAGCAACTGCCACCATGATTCTGCCGGTGATGGCTTCATTGGCCTTGGCTTTGGATGTTCATCCCTATGCGATTATGGTACCAGCAGCGATGGCAGCCAATTGTGCATTTATGTTGCCTGTAGGAACACCGCCGAATGCCATCATCTTTGCTTCCGGTAAAATAACGATAGCTGAGATGGTGAAGATAGGTTTTGTGTTGAATATCTTCACGCTCATTCTGCTTATTTTGGGTGTATTTGTACTGGTCGGACCGTTATGGGGACTTGATTTGAATGTTTATCCTGAGTCATGGAAGTGATACGTTTGTTAAAAGGAGGATATCATGAAACATTATTTGGTTATAGGCGGAACGGGCATGCTGCAGGCAGCGGTTCACGCCTGGAATCTGGAGGATAACAAGGTGACAGTAGTCGCTCGTACAAAGGAGAAGCTACAGCGTCTATCCGCATCTGCTGTCCATCCAGACCGTATACAAATAATCCAGGCAGATTATCAAAAGCCGGCCAGCTTCCAAGCACAACTCGAGAAACTACCCGTACCTGATGTTATTGTTAGTTGGATGCATAAAAGCGGCAATGATGCAATGCAAAATATGTGCAGCTTTTATAGTGAACTACAGAAGGAAATATCACTTTTCCATATCAAAGGAAGCAGTGCATCCGATCCCTGGCATAACTTCACTCCTGCTTTTGGTGAAAATATAATCTATCATGAAGTCATTCTAGGTTTCAAAGTGCTGCAGACAGGTTCCAGGTGGCTGACAAATGAAGAGATTTCCAGCGGAGTCATACACGCAGTGGAAAACCGACAGCCACGTTTGATCGTTGGAAGTCTGGAACCTTGGAATTCCAGACCGCAGACAAAGCACTGAGAATTCGCATGCAAATGAATTTTTTTCTACTTAATTGTTCATATGTTTTGGATTCTACCGATAATAGAAATGTGCAACTAGGAAAATAGATCTAGTTTTGCTCAAGGATTAAGCGGAGGGTCCCCCATGAAGGAAGCAAAAGAACAAGGTTGGGCGTTGGTGGCCAAGCTGATGAAGGAAGAAGAGAACCTTGCTGCTGGTGGAGAGAGGGAATATACCGGACTTAACGGTAAGTACCTGGCATTATTGAATATCGCTGTTTTTGTGACAAATGGAGACGAACGTGCACTCCGGCAGCAATTCGAAGCGGCTCTTTTATCTGGCATCTCTGTCCAAGAGATAATGGAGACAATCCAACATTGTGCATTATTGAATGGGTTCCCGCCTTCGCTGAAAGCTATGTCGTTGCTAAAAGAAGTAGTTGACGACCAATGAAAAAATGCGTGCAGACAATCTGCACGCATTTTCTTATTTGAAGATATTGAACCATCCCTTGCGTTTGAAACGCCAAAGCATCACCACAGCAATGACAGCCATCAGCAGCATGGCAACCGGGTAGCCATATTCCCAACGCAGTTCAGGCATATTCGCAAAGTTCATCCCATATACACCGGCAATGAAAGTGAGCGGAATGAAAATTGTCGATACGATTGTAAGAGTCATCATGATTGCATTCATCCGATTGCTATTGATTGATTCATAGCTGTCCCGCATATCCGAAGTGAGCTCCCGATTGGAATCGACAATTTCCGTGAGTTTCAGCAGATGGTCATAGATATCATTGAAATAGGCTTTTTGCTCATGAACGAAATCGAATTTCTGAATGCTGAGCAATCGGTAAATCAAATCACGCATCGGGGCAATTGTCCTGCGCGCCCGAAGCAAATCACTTCGTATATCGAATACTTCATTGATCACTGTTTGCGGTGATTTATGACTTTCTTCATCTTCGATCTCATTCAGCCTATCCTCCATTTTATATAGAGGCGGGAAATAATCATCGACCAACTTATCAATCAAATGATAAACAATCTTAGAAGGCGTATGATCAGCCGGACCTTCGTTCAAGACCCGTTTCCAAACATGCTCTGCCGCCATCGAATCTTCAAGATGGAAAGTGACGACATACCGATCGGATAGGAAGATATCCAACTCATCCGAAACGAATGTATCATGATTCAATTCATGCAGTACGAGAAAATGATATCCGTCGTATTCATCCAGCTTCGGACGCTGGAGAAAATGGAAGCAGTCCTCGATTGCGAGTGGGTGAAAATGGAACTCTTCCCCAAGCTTCTTCGATTCCGAATCAGTCGGGGCACTGAAATCGACCCAATACCATTCAATATCTGGGCTGTTTAATTCGTGATACGGCAGATTTTCCCGTATTTTTTTGTCACGTGTTATCGCTATGCTGCGTATCATGGTACAACCTCCTGCAGTAGATAGCCACATTATAACGTATTCCGGGATATAGAGAAAACGACAAGCTGCTGGATTAAAGAAAAGGGCTACGGGGTATAAAATGAGTAGACAGCGATTAATCGTAACTGTTGGGAAAATGATGAAGGACCATTTGTCTGAATATTTTAAAACTTTATACGCAAAAGTATTGCGCTTTTGGACCGAATCTTTTATAGTATTCAACAACCTACAACAATCACCATTGCTTAGCCAGCCGGTTAAGCTGAAGGAGGACAACGATATGTCTGATAATCAAAGCTTTGTAACTGTTGGTGACTGGGTAACAGGACATTCGATAAACGATGAATTATTTACCGGCTTCGTGGAAGCGGTGAATGCGAAATTGAACACGGTAAAAGTATACGTCACAGAAAGTGACCATAAAAATACGATCGGCAAAACGATCGAAACCTTCCAGAGCAAAATCAAGTATTTTCCGCCAGCGGATGAGCCAAGCAGGGCGCATTTATTGAACCTGATCGATTTATCCCTTATTTCCGGAGACAAAGACTGGTTCTTGCAGCTAACAGAAGAATTGAAGATACTCGATGAATTGGAATCAGAATCCAATCCAGCATATATTCCGCATTAAGGAGGCCGAGCGCAAGCGCTCGGTTTTTTTATTTTTCGCTTTAGTGCATTAAGAGGTCATGTTCGGCTTTTAAATCGGACTGCTATTTTAGAAGGGAAACCTCTCCTTTATGGTGAATTAAAGTCTTACTGCATTATGCTGACCAAAGGAGAGGATATAATGAAAAAGCTGATTATCAATGCAGATGATTTCGGTTATTCACGAGCAGTGAATTATGGGATCATCGACTGTTTTACAGATGGTGTGTTAACTTCAGCTACGATGATGACGAACATGCCAGGAGCGGAGCATGCAGCTGCCCTGGCAAAGGAGCACCGTGGTTTCGGTGTCGGTATCCATTTGGTGCTTACATGCGGGGAGCCGCTGCTGAAGTCACATAAAACAATTGTCGATAGTGATGGCTTATTCCGGAATCTAGCTTTTTATCAAGGTACGTATTCAATTGATAGAGCTGAAGTGAAAACGGAATGGGAGGCGCAAATAGAGAGGTTTCTATCATTTGGCCTTACGCCAACCCATTTGGATAGCCATCACCATATCAATACGCACAAAGTAATGAACGACGTGTTTTTGGAGCTGGCTGAGAAATACAGCTTGCCCGTCCGCCATAATATGAAGCTGCCCAACGGTATTGCTTCAACAGATCAATTCGAGTTGTCTTTGGAAAAAGCATTGGCGGATGAAGATTCACTGCTGGAGATTTTCGGAGATGCAGAAACATTGGAAGTGATGTCCCATCCTGGTTATTTGGATAAAGCGATCGTTACTGGATCTTCCTATAATTATCCGCGGCTCGATGAGGTAGAACTGTTGACATCCCCTAAAACGGTAGGTTGGGTGGAACAAAGTCAAAAAGTACGACTAGTGACATTTGCTGATATCATCTAGCTGAGGGAGCTCAACGCTCCCGCACCTGTATGCCGAAAAGATCTTCAATCTTCTCATTCATGAATTGATAAGAGGCTTCGATGCCAGCATTGTAAAGAATGGGACCTAGTTCTTTCGTGATGAAATCGAGCAGCAGACCTGCGGCCAGGTCGCCTAGCTGCTCGTCTTTTTCTTGTTCAAAGTAGTTTTGCAAGGAAGTGATCATTTCCCTGCGCTGTATATCGTTCAGTTGGATCGGCTGTTGCATGGGCATTCCCCTCCGCCTGTATATTTCATTTCATTATAACAAATAATTCTGCTAGACTTTAGAAAACGGGAAAGGTGGAGTCGGAATGGCTGAATTATCTTATGAAATCGTGAAAGAGCTCGGTGTGCTTTCTGTGTCACCGAAGGGCTGGCAAAAGGAATTGAATTTGATCAGCTGGAATGGTCGTGAGCCAAAGTATGATATCAGGGACTGGGCTCCTGGTCATGAAAAAATGGGGAAAGGAATTACATTATCAGAGGAAGAAGTCAGGGAATTACTGAGCCTGTTAGGAAGGAATGACTGACATGCTTCCGGAAAAATTGATTCAGCTGGCAAAAGAAAGGATCGCCCCATATCCTTGTGAAGGTTTCCTGCCTGGGCGGGGACCGAAGCACCCGGTTCTTTTCTTTGTCGGGGAAGCACCTGGTGAGACGGAGATACATACGCATATCCCGTTCAGCGGGCGTGCCGGCAAGGAGCTGGATCTGTTCCTGGAGCGAGCTGGTGTCGATCGCTCGGAAATATTCATCTCGAGCTCGGTCAGAAGCAGACCTTATCAATATAAGACAAAGCAGATTCGCGGCGAGACGGTTACAAAGAAATATAACCGCACACCGACCAAAGCGGAGATTCTTGCCCATGCCCCAGTACTTGATTATGAAATTGACCAAACAGAACCGGAAGTCCTCGTGACACTTGGCAGAATCGGATGGGAACGGCTGACTGGTTCGAAGGAAAAGATCACAGAAGTTGCCGGCAAGCTGATAGAACAGCCGATTCAGCGATTGAAAAGTCTGGAGGAGGATTCTTTTGTTCTATCTGAGAAAATATATCGAATCTTCCCGACATACCATCCAGCATCGGTATTCTATAATCCAGGGTTACGGCCTGTCATCGAGGAACATGCCTATATTATACGAGAATTCTTGGACAGATAAGGAGGGGAATGGGTGAAGGGAAAAGTGATCGGTTTTGAGCTGAATAGTCAGGATCCCGCCAAGGCTGCAAGCTTTTATGCGAACGTGTTCGGCTGGAAGATCGGTGAGTCGAACTGGGGTTATCATGATGTGGAAACAGGTGGAACAGACGGCGGAATCAGTAAAGGTCCGCATGATTTTCCGCACGGGACGAGAATACAAATAGAAGTGGAAGACTTGGACGAAGCAATCCAAGCTGCCGTAGCAGAAGGGGCAGTTATCGTTCGAGGGAAAATGGAGTTCGAGTCTTTTTATCTCGCTTATTTGGTTGATCCAGTCGGTATCGGCATCGGGTTAGTGCAGCATAGCTCCAAAAATCAGACTTAGTGTAAACAATAGCAACTCGTACCTCGTGTAAGGCTTCACTTACTCTTCCTATCTAAACGGTCTTTTCCGCTTTTCATGTCTAGCTCCAAAGACCAAAAACTGCGGCTTAAGCGATAAATCCTTGCGTAAGGAGAAGGCACCTTACTCCAGGCTTTCTCACTTATTCCTTCGTTTCTAAACGGTCTTTTCCGCTTTTCTATAAAAAAAACAGGCGTATCAGCTGACTGATACACCTGTTTTCTTATTTTGCTGCTTTTTGCAGTTTTGTGATCATTTGCAGTGCACGGCCTGTACCGATTGCTACTGATTCCAATGGGTTTGGAGCCAAGTGGACAGGTACGCTGATTTCATTGGCAAGCCATTGCTGCATGCCTTTAAGCAACGCGCCTCCGCCTGTCAAAATGACACCATGGTCCACGATATCCCCGCTTAGTTCTGGTGGGCAGTCTTCCAATGTCATACGGATCGTCTCAAGGATCTGTTCCAATGATTCTTTTAGTGCAGCCTGTACTTCTTTAGAAGAAATACCGATCGTTTTCGGCAAGCCTGTCACCATATCGCGGCCGCGGACATCCATCATCAATTCGTCGTGCTCGATTAGTGCATGACCGATTTCCATCTTGATTATTTCAGCAGTTCTTTCCCCGATCAAGATGTTGTACTGTTTGCGGATATATTGGATGATTTCTTCATCCATGGAATCCCCGCCGATACGGACGGAACGGCAGGAAACAACGCCGCCAAATGAGATGATGCCGACTTCACTTGTACCGCCGCCGATGTCTACGATCACATTCGCCACCGGTTCATCAACTGGAAGATCAGCTCCGATAGCAGCAGCGATAGGTTCTTCGATCAAATGAACATTTTTAGCGCCATAAGATTTGACTGCATTATGGATGGCACGTCTTTCGACAGATGTGCTGCCAGATGGTGTGCAGACAACAATGGTAGGTTTGCGAAGGGAAGCACCCATCACTTTGCTTACTTTTTTCAAAATTTCTTTCAATAACTGGGCAGTGACATCGTAATCAGCAATGACGCCATCTTTCAACGGACGGATCGGTACGATATTTTTCGGAGTCTTTCCGACCATTTCTTTTGCTTCAGCTCCGACAGCTACTACATTTTTTGTTTCCAAGTCAATTGCAACAACAGATGGTTCATTCAATACGATTCCTTTTTGTTTTGTATACACAAGTATATTAGCAGTTCCAAGGTCTATACCGATTTCGGGATTAGAAAACATTATATTTCCTCCAATGATGACATATTTCTATTATATTCATTCTCCCCCGTTCCATCATTTATGGGGGTAGGTCCGTCAAAGAGCTAAAAAGCTTCCATATTCGACATAGTTCATTCTATCACCTGGTATAGAGGTGTTAAAGAGATACCTTTATCCTAATTTGGTAGATTAACCTAATTGGAGTAGGAGAAAAGCATTATATGAGAGGAGGAGGTTGAAGTCAATTTACAGATAGATTACAAATACTGAGGTATTGTTACAAAAACTAGGAAAGAAAAAAGATGTCAAGCCCAAATTACATCCAATAAATAGAAAGGTGTCTGTTTATTGCTAGTTTCAAAGCAAGTAAAGCGGGTACTATTTCGCATAAAGACTTACTTTTGCCACAGAAGTGCGGGAAGAAGTACCGTTTGGAAAATCCAGGCTGTAATATTACACGAAACTCCATGCTATGATGTTGCTGCAACAAGAAAACACACATCTCGAAAGGGGCAACATCATGTTCAAGAAGGTACTGGTAACAACTCTATCTACAGCTATTCTAGCGGGAGGCGCTTTGGCAGGAACAGCAAATGCTGCACCAGCTCAGCCAACAAAAGAAGAAGCACAAACACAAGTTGTACAAGTAGTGAAAAGCGGATCTTTCTCTTCTATCGAAGATTTGAATAAATGGGTGAATGATTATCTATCAGCTTATAACATTCACATCAACGTTGATAGCTTGCTAGCTAAATATAATGTACAACAGCCTGCTCAGCAGAACGTACAGACTCCAGCACCAGCTCAAGCTCAACCTCAACCTCAACAGCAAGAGGAAGCAAAAGCACCAGTTGCTAATAAAGAAGAGCAAAAAGCTGCTCCTCAAAAAGAAGAAAAAGCTGCTGAACCAGCAACTGAGCAAAAAGCTCAAGCACCAGCACAGAAACAAGAAACTGCTGCTGACAGCAAGCAGACAGAAGACAAGAAAGCTACTGAAGGTTTGAGTGCATTCGAACAGCAAGTAGTTGACTTGACTAACAAAGAGCGTGAAAAAGCAGGTCTTAAGCCTTTGAAAGCTGATACTGAGCTTAGCAAAGTAGCACGTGCGAAATCCAAAGATATGGCTGACAATGGTTACTTCGATCATAACAGCCCAACTTACGGCTCTCCATTCGACATGATGAAATCTTTCGGAATCTCTTATAAAACTGCAGGTGAAAACATCGCCCAAGGTCAAAAGACTCCAGAAGAAGTCGTTGAAGCTTGGATGAACAGCCAAGGTCACCGCGAAAACATCCTTAACGCTGATTATACGAATATCGGTGTAGGTTATGTAGAAAACGGTAACTATTGGACACAGCAATTCATTGGTAAATAATTCAGATTATTGTATAATGAGGACAGTCGATATTGATTCGGCTGTTCTTTTTTATTTTTTGGAGGGATTGTATGGATCTGATCTCGCTGCTTGCGGAAGAACGGATTAAAAAGGCGGAAGCAAATGGAGAATTCCGCAACCTTCCTGGAGCTGGAAAGCCGCTGGAATTGGAAGATTTGTCCGGGGTACCGGAAGATATGCGGATGAGCTATAAGGTTCTGAAGAATGCCGGTTATATCCCGCCAGAAATGCAACTGCAAAAGGAGATAGTATCTTTACGCGACTTGCTGCGTGCTTGTACGGATGATGCAGAGCGATCCGCTTATCAAAAACGGATTAGCGCAAAGGAGATTCAATACGAAGCATTACTTCAGAAGCTGAGGAAGAATTCACCTGGCACTCTAGCTCAATACCGGGAACAAATTGAAAACAATTTAACATAATCACATAGTATTTTCTTATCATGAGAGGTGGAGGGACTGGCCCTAGGAAGCCTCGGCAGCAGGCAGTGATGCACTGTGCCAATTCCAGCAGACAAGAAGTCTGACAGATAAGAGGGACGATTACCTTGGATAAGGAGCCTCTTCTGTATATAACGGAAGAGGCTTTTTTACATACTTAAAGGAGTGGATAGACAATGGCGAAACAAATCATCCTGCAAGCATTTGATATGACCTCAGCAATGCATAATGCTCATGGCTTATGGAAGCATCCCCGAAGCAGAAGGCATCGGGAGTATAAATCGCTTGAATACTGGACCGAGCTTGCGCGCCTATTGGAAAAAGGGAAGTTCGATGCGGTATTTTTCGCAGACGTGCTCGGTGTTTATGATGTGTACGGCGGGGATGAAAGTGCTGCTCTGCGTGATGGAGTCCAAGTACCACTGAATGATCCAGCCTTTGTCATACCAGCTATGGCAGCTGTCACGAAAAACCTTTCCTTCGCAGTGACCGTAAGCACTTCGTACGAGCAGCCATTTCATAATGCAAGGAAATTCTCGACGCTGGATCATTTGACCAATGGACGTATTGCATGGAATATCGTGACTTCCTATTTGCCGAATGCAGCCCAGAATTTCGGGCTGGAGAATATGGTCAAGCATGATGAACGGTACAAAATAGCGGAGGAATTCCTGGAAGTATCTTATAAATTGCTCGAAGATAGCTGGGAAGAAGATGCTGTTGTTGCAGATCCGGAGAAAGGTGTACTTGTAGATCCGGATAAGGTGCACCGTATCAAGCACAAGGGTGACTATTTCTCAGTCGAAGGTCCTCATGTCAGTGAGCCATCACCGCAGCGTACGCCAGTTCTTTATCAAGCTGGCACTTCTGAAAAGGGCCGGGATTTCGCAGCCAGGCATGCTGAATGTGTTTTCGTTGGCGGACCTACACCAGAAAAGATCCAATACTATATCGAGGATATAAAAACCAGGGCTGAAACGTATGGCAGAAGCCGTGACGAAATCAAAGCATTTACTTTCCTGAATGTGGTCGTTGCCGAAACAGAAAAGAAAGCACAGGAAAAGTATGATGAAATCAAGAATTATTGGAGTGCTGATGCAGCAAAAGCCCAGTATGGCGGATCCACTGGTTATGATCTAGCGTCTTATGAAAATGAAGAAGAACTGTTCACCTACAAACATACCGAACAAGGGCAATCAAGAGCAGCTTATTTGACGAAGGATGCCGCCAAGCCATTTACCGTCAAAGAGATACAGGAAAAATTCAGTCAGCCGGCTGAGATGGATATCATCATCGGCAGCCCTGAACAAGTAGCAGATAAAATAGAAGATTTCTTTGTACGAAGCGGTGTGGATGGTTTCAATTTGACGCATTACATCACGCCAGGTGACTTGGAAGACTTTGTCGAGTTGGTTGTGCCTATCTTGCAGGATCGTGGGTTATACAAAAAGGACTATGAACAAGGGACATTCAGGGAAAAACTATACGGAGAGCCGCATCTTTCGGCAGCGCATCCGGCAAAACAAGGAAAGAGGAGCTGAAGCATCAGCTTCTCTTTTCTTATTCCAAATAAGTCAAAGTACCTTTACCATCTCGGTATGAAACTGTTGCCAAAGCGCCATTGATGATCGTCAACTGCGGCGGCAAATGCCCGATGTCTGCATCATAAATGATTGGCAGTCCAATTTCATCGGCGAATTCATGAATCATTTGCTTGTCTGTGTAATCCTGAGAAGGTGTACTTCGCGCAGGTCTTCCAAACAGTACGCCGCTCGCCCGGTTGAACCAGCCATGCTCTTTCAGATGCCATAAATTCCGGTAAGCCTCTGCCGTTCCCCAATCTGCCCATTCCAAATAGATGATTGTATTCTCAGCAAAGGAATCAGACCACTTCTTGATTGGGGCATATTTCGTTCCGGCGATGCTGGTCAATGTGTTCAAACAGCCGCCGATCAAACGGCCGGTGAAAGAAATGGTTGTTCCGGTGGTTGATTTCCACTCTGTTTTGCTATCCAGGTCAAATCCTGCTGCATTCTTTTGTGCGAAAAGCTTGTCCCAGGAAGACTGATACATGCTGGAAGCGTGTTGCATGAAATGTTTACGCGACGGTGCAGATAAAAGTTTATGCCATTGCGTTGTCGTTTCGTCGAGTGCTTCCATATGCAAATCAAAGAAATTAGTTCCGTGGGCAGAAGCGATATTTGTTTGTAGTGTATAGCTGCATAGAAGTGTGCTCGTATCGGAATAGCCGATCAGCCACGTCGGCTTACTTACAGCTAGCTTCTCCCAATCCAGCTTCGGCAATACTTGGACAAGCAGCTCTCCGCCCCATGGCGGCATGATGGCATCTATATTTGGGTCGGTCATAAAAGTCATCAGTTCAGCTGCCCTTTTTTCAGCCGAGCTGCTTCTTGAAGCTTGCTGTGTCCAGACGGTATCGCCTATGGCCACACGACCTGCCAGCTTTTCCAGCTGATTTTTCGCTTTAAGCAGCTGGTCATGGAGAGAATCAGGGACTCCGCTTGAAGGTGCTGTGATGGCAAAAGTGGAGTCGGGGGTCAACATATTTGGATAGATGATCGACATTGGAGGCACCCCTTTCATTTTCCATATTATAGCATGCTGATAGTGCCGTTTGAACAGATGTTCTATGGGGAATGGAATAGCAGATATCCGCACATATTCGGATTTATAAAACAAGGGAGTTGAGTGAATGATAAATGTGTTGTTTATTTGCTTAGGCAACATTTGTCGCACGCCTATGGCTGAGGCAATATTCCGCAAACGGATAGAGGAAGCAGGTCTTTCCGGGATGGTTGCTGTCGACTCAGCTGGAATTGGTCACTGGCATGAAGGCAAGTATATGCATCCTTCAGCGCGTGAACTTCTCGTTCAAAAGGGTATCCCTTTACTCGAGAAGCCGGCTAAGCAAGTGCAGGCAGATCGATTGGATGCATATGATTATATCCTTGTCATGGATCAGCTTAATTTGCAGGATTTATCAGCTTTAGCTCCTGTCTATTCTTCGCGGTATCAGCTTTTTTCGGAATTCATTCCAGAATATGCAGGGAAGGATATCGAAGATCCGTTCTTCACGGGTGAATTTGAGGTTGTATATGAATTGCTGGATGCAGGGTGTGCGGAATTATGCCAGACAATAAAACAACAAACGCAATGGAAGGAGCCGGTTTGATGAAGAGTAAATTTACGTTAGGTTTGACTATTGGTGCTACAGTCGGCGGCTTGATTTCTCTATGTGATGCACAGACAAGGGCTCATGTACGAGGGAACCTGATGCGTGCAGGTTCTGAAACGGTCTTTTACCTCCGCAATCCGGGCGTCTTGGTCAATGATGTAAAAACATCTTATGCCCGTGTGGCGACCAGTATTTCCACTACAGCCGATAAAGGGCTGAAAGGTCTGGAAGAAGTCCAGCATGCCTTGCAGAAGGTGAGTAAGCTGGATGATCAAATCGAATTGCCTGCTGGGGGAAGTCAGAAGCATTTGACCGGAGCAGGAACAGCAGCCAGATAAAAACAGAAAAAGTTGTTGAGGAGGAGAAGCCATGGGGAGCTTTCTTAAACAGCTTGGGCAGCGGATCGGTAATGATGAAGTAACTGGTTTGTCTGCCCAGCTGGCTTATTTTTTATTGCTATCACTATTTCCATTTATCATTTTCCTGGTATCGTTGGTTGCATTCTTGCCTGTCAGCCAGCAAGATATCATGGATACAGTATCACAATTTGCACCGGAATCAACCATGGATTTATTAGAAGAAAACATAACGGGGCTTGTCAATGAACGAAATGGCGGATTATTGTCCATTGGTATCTTGGCAACACTATGGTCCGCGTCTAATGGTGTCAATGCCATCATTCGTGCCTTGAATAAGGCTTATGATGTCAATGAAGAACGCTCTTTCATCGTAGCCAGGGGAGTGGCTGTAGTATTGACTATTGCAATGGTACTTGTCATCGCTGTAGCATTTTTGCTTCCGATTTTCGGGAAATCGATCGGTCTTTATATCTTTTCGATTTTTGGTTTGGATGAAGGTTTCCTTACGGTGTGGGGTGCTTTGCGCTGGGTTATCTCGTTTGTCATATTCTTCATTGTCTTACTTGCATTGTATGTACTGGCACCGAGTAAGAAAATTTCAATTAAAGAATCAATGGTCGGCGCAGCATTTGCGGCAATCGGCTGGATGATCACTTCCTTGTTATTCTCCTTCTACGTAGATAACTTTGGTAATTATTCTGCTACTTATGGTTCACTTGGGGCGGTCATCGTCCTGATGATCTGGTTTTACCTTTCGGGTATCATCATCATTACCGGCGGTGAAATCAATGCCATGCTGGATGAGCGCAAACAAGCGAAGAAAGCTGCATGAAAAGAAAGGCATTGAAGTCAAATCAAAAAGCAGAAGGCATAGCAGCCTTCTGCTTTTTGATTTTCTTTTTCAGCAATTTCAATTCATTCATTATGACTGGGATGGTACTTCCTTCGTGGCTGACTGTCCCGAGTGGCCAAACAGTTGTTGGCAGATAATTACCGATATGAGCAGCAGAGAAGAGGACATTCTGTTTGATGGTTCTGAGCATTCGTTTTGAGCGCTGGATAGCTTCCGCCAACTGCTCTAAATCATTTTTGTTTTAGTACTCCACTGGACAAAGCGGCAATGTTTCTTCTATGTATTGGAAACCTACAGCTTGTGAATGGTTTGTTTATAATGATCATAAATGCTAATTACATTATGATTACCTTCCAATTTCAATATAAGCAAGAAATAATTTCTAACCGTATATATAACAGCATGAATTAAATAATGAAACAGTTTAGAAAAATGTTGAAATACTAACAACTACCTGTTATCTTTTAGGATATACGAAAATATAACAAGGGGAGAGTGTTTAACTTCATGGGGAAAAGATGGGGCATTATAAGTAGTTTATTAGCGATTGTATTTCTTCTGGGGGCCTGCGGAAGCAGTGGAGAAAATAATTCTGAAAGCGCTGGCAATGATAAGACGTGGGAAAAGATTCAAGAGTCGGGAACATTGGTTGTTGGTACATCGGGTACTTTGTTTGCAGCGTCTTATTATCCGGATGGTTCGGATGAGCTGACAGGATATGATGTGGAGGTAATCAGGGAGATTGCCAAACGTTTGGATCTGGATGTTGAATTCAAGACCTCCGATTTCAATAATATGCTTGCTTCGATCCAAAATGGCAGAATCGATGTAGCTGCGAATGATATCGAAATCACTGATGAAAGAAAAGAGCAGTTTGCTTTCACAGAACCTTATAAATATTCTTATACATCCATGGTCGTCAGAAAGGATGATTTGTCCGGGATTCACAGCTTGGCGGATATAAAAGGGAAACGCGCCGGCGGCGAAGCGTCGACAAATCACAGCAAAGTTGCCGAACAGCTTGGAGCTGAAGTTGTCACATACAGCAACGCTGCGAATGAAGTGTACTTAGGGGATGTCGATAATGGCCGGACGGATCTTATCATCAATGACTATTATTTGCAGTCTTTGGCTTTACAGGCTTTCCCTGACTTCAACATCACGATCCATCCTGATTTCAAGTTCGATCAAATCGAACAAGGCGCCATCATGTCAAAGGATGCACCAGAGCTTAAGAAACAAATGGACAAGGCGATGGAAGAGATGAAAGAAGACGGTACATTGACGAAGCTTTCCGAAGAGTTCTATGGCGGTGCTGATGTTTCCAAAAAGCCAGAAGAAGAATTGCCGACAGTCGATGAATTGTTGGAACAAGAAGGCAATAAGTGAAATCATAAAGGAGAAACAATATCATGAAGAAACGATTACTTGTTTTATGCAGTATACTGTTCGTACTTGTTCTGAGCGCTTGCGGTTCTTCTGAGAGTGAAAACGCGGATCAAGCGTCCGAGGATAATGTATGGGAATCCATTCAAGATTCAGGGAAGATAACTGTTGGAACTTCGGGGACATTATATCCGGCAAGCTATTATCCAGAGGGATCGGATGAAATTACTGGATATGATGTGGAAGTGGTCAAAGAAATTGCCAAACGGTTGGATCTGGAAGTGGAATTCAAAACTTCTGATTTCAATAATATGCTTGCATCCGTCCAGAATGGAAGGGTGGATATGGCAGCCAATGATATTGGTGTGACAGAGGAAAGAAAAGATAAATTCACATATAGTGAACCATATAAATACTCTTATACAACGATGATTGTGCGCAAAAACGACTTGTCTGGTATCCATTCACTTGAAGACTTGAAAGGTAAAAAGGCTGGTGGAGAAGCTACGACAGGCTATAGTGATATCGCTGAGGAATTAGGTGCTGAGGTAGTCGCTTATGGTAATACGACAAATGATGTCTACTTGGGTGATGTCGATAATGGCAGAACTGATTTGATCATCAACGACTATTATTTGCAGTCCCTGGCATTGCAGGCTTTCCCTGATTTGAATATCACGATTCATCCTGACTTTAAATTCGACGAAACAGCAAATGCTGCCATCATGCCGAAAGAAGCGACGGAATTGAAAAAACAAGCAGACAAAGTTTTGGCTGAAATGCGGGAAGATGGCACTTTGACAAAGCTCTCCGAAGAATTCTTCGGTGGAGCGGATGTTTCCAAGCAGCCTGAAGATGACATTCCGACAATAGAGGAAGTATTGGAACAGCAGCGGGAAGAGAATAAATGATACCTTTTGAGATGGTGAATATCGGCAAGTTCTTTGATGCAAAATTGGCGTGGGAAAACCTGCCTTTCATACTCGAAGGACTGCCGATGACGATAGCAGTTGCTTTTGCTGGTATGGCAATCGGACTTCTCCTGGGCTTTTTTCTGGCAATCGGACGCAGTTCCCGATTCTTTTTCCTTCGCTGGCCTTCGCGCTTTTACATATCGTTTATGCGCGGGACGCCGATAATCGTATTTTTGTTCATTCTCTATCAAGGATTGCCTGTTGTACAAGTAAGGCTTGATGCTTTGACTTGTGCAGTTCTTGCCTTTGGATTGAATAGTGCCGCATACATCGCCGAAGTGAATAGAGGGGCACTGAATAGCATTCCATATGGACAATGGGAATCCTCCTATGCGCTTGGTCTCAATTATTGGCAGACGTTGACCAGAGTCATCGTCCCCCAGGCAGCTCGTGTTGCAATGCCGCCGCTTACGAATGTGTTTCTTGACTTGGTGAAAGCGACAAGTCTGGCGGCAGTCATCACCGTTCCGGAAATGTTCCAAAAAGCGCAGATTGTGGCTGGACGTACATTCGATTCGATGACGATGTACATTACAGTGGCACTTGTATACTGGCCGCTATGTATCATCATTTCTTATTTTCAGGAACGTCTGGAAAAACGATTTTCACGTTATATCAATTAAAAAAAAGGGATGTGCCCAGCGGGCGCATCCCTTTAATGTTGCTCTGTGACGACTGCACGTTTGGTGAACATGGCATGCAGGAGAAGTGTCATGAAAATGGCGGCGAAGATGACTGTCATGATGAAGAAAAAGCTCAAATCAGGCATCTTTTCAATGAATATGCCACTAAGATAAGGTCCGCCAAGACTGCCGATACTGAAAGTGATGCTGCAAAGCAAATTCCCGGTCGGCAATAAATGACGCGGTGTCAAATCGGTCATATAGCTTATACCGAGCGAGAACGTCGATCCAAGCAGCATGCCTGCTGCAAACAAACAAATAAGCAAAGCTATATAATGCTGTTCCATGAATATCGCTGTCCCAAAACATATCGTACCGAGCAGCATGGCAGTCAGCAGAGTATATTTGCGTCCGAATTTATCACTGAGCATTCCGAGGGGAATCTGGAAAACAATACCTCCGATGGCGAAGCTGGTTAGCAGGACAGATACTTCCGATACACCGATTTCCTGACGTAATCCATAAATAGGAAAGCTTCCGTTCAAAGATGATTCCAAAAAGCCGTAACCAAGCGGCGGCAAAAAAGCTACCCATGCATACTTCAAGGTAGAACCGAACCGCTGCAGCAGTCCTTGCTGATGGGATGCCTGATCACTTTCTTCGGTTGGAAACTCATTACGCAGCTGGAAAAGAGTGAACCAAGCGATCAAGCATAGTCCGCCTGAAAGAATAAAAGGCAAAGATTCTGAAATCTTGACTAATGATGTCATGAGCGGTCCGACAGCAAAACCAATGCCAAAGAAAAGTCCGTAAATGGAAATATTCCGGCCGCGCACGTTTTCGGCAGATGAGGTTGTGATCCAAGTTTGGGCACCGAAATGAAGAGCATTATCCCCTATTCCGATCAAAAGCCTGAGAATGAACCAGAACCAAAATGATTTCCATAAAGGGAAAGCAAACAGTGCCAAGACAACGATCAGTCCACCTGCAATGATGATCGGCCGATAACCGAATTTGCGTAAAGGTGCTTCCATGAAAGGAGATACAAGTAAAATTCCGATATAAATTGCGACAGCATTCAATCCATTCATGGATGACGATAAGCCGTCTTGTTCAAAAATAATGGCGATAAGCGGAAGCAGCAAACCTTGGCTGAAACCGGAAACTGCAACGATACTGACAAGAATCCAAAAACTGTACCTATTTCTCATAATGTCATTACCTCTGTATGTAAGATGATTTACCATACTTAATGTATAGTTTTTCCTGTATTTGGTCAAACAAGCTCATGGATTAAAATGTGACAAAAACGGGAATATAGCTGTAAAGACATAGTAAGGAGAGGTGAGGAATTTGAGGCTGACAATGAAACAGCATGGATTCCGTACAGAACTACCCCATCAAACTCTAGACATAGACGGCAACGAACTTTTTGGTATCCGGCCTTATCAGCTGATGGTTTCCTCCATAGCAGGATGCAGTGCTGCTGTTTTTCGGAAAATCATTGAAAAGCAGCGAATTGAACTAGCGGATATGGAAGTAGAAGCAGAAGTGGAACGCGACGAATTGGAAGCGAATCGTATTACCAAGATAACGTTGACTTTCATCGTGCGCGGCTATCACTTGGATCAAGGGCAGCTTGAGAAAACGCTGCAGCTTGCACATGACAACTGTTCCATGGTACAAACGGTAAAGAATAGTATTGAGATTGAAGAACGATTGGAAATAGTCCATCTCAAACATTTGAATCAATATTGATGTATAGGATAGTCCCTGCCTTCAGATACTAGGAAAAAATCTGAAAGGCAGGGGCTTTTCTTATGAAATTCGCTAGAATTCTGATAGCCGTCATGCTACTGGCTTTGCTGACCCTTCCTTTCTCCATTTCGGGGAAAGCGGAGAATGTACAGAAAAAGGATACTGAAATACCGAATCATGTATTGAATATTTCCAAGGAAAATACGTATCCGAACTCCAATAAAGATCAAATTGTACTTGAACCAAGTGAGCTTGTCAGAGACCTTACTGAAAACAGTGCTATTGTCATTCAGAATCCTGAACTGATCCGTATCCTGAATGAATCCACATTGAAACCATCACCACTTGCGATCGGGTATCGCGGTATGATTTATATGGGACATTGGCCGCTTGAATACCAGTCTGCGGAAACGAATATCAATTGGCAATATCAAAAGGTGAATACGAACCAGCTTAGCAATGCTGGGGGAGAATCAGCAAAACAGATGAATTATGAACAGCAGGAAGAGCGTTATGTCAAAGGCGGATTGACCGCCGAAATCGAAAACCCGAAAGACATCAAGCTGATGATGCTGCAGCAGGCTCAGAAAAATACGAAGCTGCCGCTTTCTTTTCAGACTGTAATCGGGAAAGGGACAAATAAGGATAATGCTTACGGTGTTCCATTGAATAAAGCGGGCATCCTCACTGCCTATGCACCGGCAGTGAATGAAAAAGGTACCATCACTTTTGGGGAAGTTTATCTTGAATTGAAAGGTTCAAAAAAACAGATTGTAGTCAAAAATGTAACCAAACAGGGAATCGGGGCATGGATTCCGATTCAAGACCATCTATCCTTCACCTTCAACGTTCAATAAAGAACAGCGCTGTGATATACTGAAGCCAGATAATGTGGTAAAGGAGTTTTATCTTTTGGCAGCAAATAAAGTGGATGACTTGAAGCAGCGTCTGGCTGCGTTCATGGACTATTTGGACAATATCGAACCAGAACAAACTTCGTTGGATGAAATCGATGAAATGCTCCGAATGCTTGATGAAATGGAAAATAAACTAAAGTAAGACCGTGCAGACGCGCGGTCTTTTCTTATTTTTCACCGCATAGCAGCCGCCGGTTTGACACAATCTATCGGTAAGGAGTGTGTGTCAAATGCGATGGAAATCAATTATTTTGCTGTGCCTTCTGCTGGTCATACCATCTTTGGTTTCGGCGGAAAGTTCGGTGAGCTACGGATGGGGCTTTGTAAAAAGCAAAAATGGAAGTATACCTCAAATCGGTAAATATCAGCAGCTTTTGGACGAATACCATAGTTATTATCTTGATGATTCCGGGGAGAAAACCGTTTATATCACATTTGATAATGGCTATGAGCAAGGTTATACAGGAGACATCCTGGACGTACTGAAAAAGCATGACGTACCAGCTGCCTTCTTTATCACGGGTCATTATGTGTCCTCGGCACCTGATTTAGTGAAAAGGATGGTGGAGGAAGGTCATATCGTCGGTAACCACTCATATCATCATCCAGATCTGACGAAGGTTTCCAAGGAAAAAATGCAAAAGGAACTCGAGATGCTTGAGGATGCTGTTGCTGATTTGACTGAACAGAAGGACATGCACTATTTACGGGCTCCCCGTGGCACATTCAGTGCCCGCTCGCTGAAATGGTCCGAAGATCTTGGTTATACGAATGTATTCTGGTCACTGGCTTATGCTGACTGGAAGACCGGTGAACAAAAAGGCTGGCAGCATGCCTATGATCAGGTCATGGCGCAAATGCATCCGGGAGCAGTGGTGCTGCTTCATTCTGTATCCAAGGATAATGCCGTGGCATTGGAGAAATTGATCATCGAACTAAAGAAGCAAGGATACTCTTTCCGTACGCTTGATGATTTGGTCAAGCAGGACATCCTGCCGCAGGCAATTACACAGTTTTAAGCTGATCCGAATGAGGATCAGCTTTTTTTATTTGGTCTTTATGATAGCATGCACTATTTCCATAAAGTAGTCTTGCCATGTTTTTTTAGATTCTTCTTTCATGTAGTCCCCTCCTCAGCCACACTCTTTCCAAAATTTATATGAAAATTGTATACTGCATATGTAGATAGAAAAAGCTGAATTATTTGATGTTTATGATCGAAAAAAGTGATTTAGGAGGATTGGAAATGCAAATCAATCATTTGAAAACTTTCGCTATGGCAGCAAAGACGCTTAATTTCACAAAGACAGCGCAGCTGCTCGATTACGCCCAATCCAGTGTCACTGCCCAAATAAAGGCATTGGAGAAGGAATACGATACAGAATTGTTCCAACGTTTGGGAAAGAGGATTTATTTAACCGAGGCAGGAGTGAAAATGGAGCAGTATGCTAAAAGAATACTGACAATACATGATGAGATGGAGCAGGAATTCAGTGAGTCAACAGAAGAAAAAGGGACAATCCTCATTGGTGCCTGTGAAAGTCAATGCATTTATCGCCTGCCTGCATTGCTTCATTTCATCCGTGACCATTATCCGCAAGTACAAGTCATCTTGAAACCTGTACAATCCAGCAAAAATGCCGAAAAAATGCTGCAGGAAGGTGAGCTGGATTTAGCTTTCATCATGGATCAGAATCAACACTATGACTTACTGAAGTCGGTTGCATTATTTCAGGAAGAAATTGTGCTGGTCGGAGCTCCGAGTCATCCGTTATCGGCTCGCCCGTCCGTTGGCTTGGATGAAGTGGTCCAGCATCCTTTAATTTTGACCGAGAAGGATTGTGCTTATAGAGCTGAACTGGAAAGAGCGATGCAGGAGAAAAATCTGCATGCAGAGAACATTATTGAGTTCGGCAGTATCGAGGCAATCAAGCAATGCGTAACAGCAGGGATGGGGCTGTCTTATTTGCCGCTTATGACAGTGGAGAAGGAATTGCAAAAAGAGGAATTGAGTTTCGTCAAGCTTGAAATGCAACTGAGCCAGCCGACAACAAGGCTGCTTTGGCACAAAAACAAACGAATCACAAAAGTGATGCAGGATGTCATTGATTTCTCAATAAAATATGTTGGATAGGAGAGAATGATTATGTGGGAAAAACAGCTTTCTGGGACACAAACATACGATTATCATTATTTGCTGAAAAGATGGAGCATGGATCGGTTGAATGTCGTTGATACGGAAAATCATAGCATGAAGCTTCCTGTTGTTTTGCCTGATGGATCGCGGCATATTGCACAACTCCAGTTCAGCGGCCCAATAACGTCCCCTGCAGTTACAGTAGCTTCTGCAGATTCTTCCAAGCAGGAAGAAATTCTTAAGTGGATAGAGAATTGGCTTCAGTGGGATGTAGATCTTGCTGGTGTTGCTGCCCATTTCATCGGATCGGATTTGGAGAAGCTGTTTTACGCTCATGCAGGGACACCAATCGTAAAAGACATTGATTTATATTATTGTCTGATGAAAACAATCATCCACCAGCAGCTTAATTTGAAGTTTGCCTACACGCTGACGAATCGATTTGTCGAAGCATTTGGAACAAAGCAGGATGATGTTTGGTTTTATCCGTCGCCTGATCGTGTTGCTTCCTTATCATATGAAGATCTGCGTCAGATGCAATTTTCGCAGCGGAAAGCAGAGTATGTCATCGATACAAGCCGTCTTATCATGGAAGGAAAACTTGATTTTGAACAGCTTGCCAATCACCCGGATCAAGAAATCGCAACCGCACTGACAAAAATCCGCGGTCTTGGAAGCTGGTCCGCTCAAAACTGGATGCTATTCGGTTTAGGTCGTGCAGATTTACTACCAGCTGCTGATATCGGGGTACAAAATGCTTTGAAATACTATGACAATCTTGATAAAAAGCCGAAACCAGCGGCAATTTATGAACGAGGGGAACGATGGTCTCCTTACCGCAGCTATGCGACTGTAACGCTTTGGAGAAGCATTGAGACCTGATACTAATATCAAGTTTTATAATTTGGTAACAATTATTACTGGGATATCGTGCTTTCGTCTGCTATAATAAGTCCATTAGTTAAAAAGGCAGCCATTTAGGAGGCGTAAGTATTATGGAAAGAAAAGATTTGATTGCACCAGAGCAGTACAACATCGTTGATGAAATGGAGCGATTCGTTACAGACGAAGAACGTAAAGCGCTCATTTGGATGGATGAAGCGGGTAATAAGAAGGAAGTGACGTATAAAGCGTTATTCCAGGATGTAAACCGCACCGGTAATGTTCTGAAAGGATTGGGCTTGAAAAAAGGTGATGCGATACTGGTAATGGTGCCGCGTGTCGTGGAGGCATATCATATTTATGCTGCAGCCTTGAAGCTTGGACTTGTGATCATTCCTGGCTCCGAAATGCTGAAGACGAAGGATTTGCAATACCGTATCGATCATGGAAAAGTGAAAAGTATCATCAGTTACCATAGCTTTACTGCACAATTTGACGATATCGAAAATCAAGACAGTTTGATTAAACTTGCAGTCGGCGGCTCTGCTGACGGGTGGAAAGATCTTGGGGAACTTAAAACGACAGCTTCCGCAGAATTGGAAACAGTTGAGACTTCCAGGGATGATGTTGCATTGATGTCTTATACAAGCGGTACGACAGGCAATCCGAAAGGTGTCGTACATACACATGGCTGGGGGTATGCACATTTGCGCACAGCTGCTGAGAATTGGCTGTCTGCTTCCAAGGGAGATATCGTGTGGGCGACAGCTGCACCAGGCTGGCAGAAATGGGTGTGGAGTCCATTCCTTTCCGTCTTGGGAACAGGAGCAACAGGCTTTGTATACATGGGACGATTCGATGCGAAAACGTATCTTTCCTTATTGGAGGATTACAAAATCAACGTCCTTTGCTGTACGCCGACAGAATATCGTTTAATGGCTAAAGTATCCGATCTTGGCAGCTATAACTTGAGTGCTCTGCACAGTGCGGTATCAGCTGGGGAGCCATTGAATCGTGAAGTCATCGATGTTTTCCAAAAGCATTTCAACATCATCGTACGTGATGGTTACGGACAAACAGAAAGCACATTGCTGCTTGGTATCCTGAAAGGTATGGAACCAAGACCAGGTTCAATGGGTAAACCGACACCGGGTAACGAGGTGGTTGTCATCGATGAAGATGGTAATCGCGTGAAAACGGGTGAAGTCGGGGACATCGCCTTGAAACTCGACAGCCCTGCGTTGTTCAAAACATACTTCCGTGAACCTGAACGCCGTAAGCAAGCGGAACGCAACGGCTACTTCGTGACTGGTGACCAAGCATCAATCGATGAAGATGGTTACTTCTGGTTCGAAGGCCGCAGCGATGATATCATCATCAGCTCTGGTTATACAATCGGACCATTCGAAGTGGAGGATGCCTTAGTGAAACATCCCGCTGTTGCTGAATGTGCTGTTGTCGCGAGTCCGGACGAAATCCGTGGTAATGTCGTCAAAGCATTCGTCATCCTGCGTGAAGGTGTGGATGAGAATGATCCCAACCTTGTGAAGGAATTGCAGACGCATGTAAAAAATACGACTGCACCTTACAAGTACCCGCGTAAAATACAATTCGTCAAAGATCTTCCGAAGACTTCTTCTGGCAAAATCAGACGTGTGGAACTGCGCAACCAAGAAAAACAAAATGCAAAATAACCAGAAGCATCGCCTATTACAGGCGATGCTTTTTTGTATATTTCTCCTTTTTTAAAAAAATAGAAGCATAACACTTGAAAGTCAAAGAAGGTCAGACTATAATAAAGTCACAAGGTCAAAGATAGTCAAAGTCAAAATGACACTTGGCCAAATTAAAAACAACCTATTGGGGAGGTAATTGTAATTATGAAATGCCAACATTGTGGTGAACGAGAAGCTAACGTGAACTTGTTAATGCAATTCAATAATCAAAAACAGCAATTACAGCTCTGTCATACTTGCTATAATGAAATGAAAAATATGTCTAAAAATCCTGCCGGTTTCGCTGCTGGCGGCGGAACGATGGATGATTTCTTTAAAAATATGTTTGGCGGGGCGCAATCCGGCTTCCAGGCAGGCGCAGACAGCCAAGCACAAGCTGGCGGTAATGGCCGTGGCGGATTGCTTGATTCACTCGGTAAGAATTTGACTGACGGTGCACGTGCTGGTCTGATCGATCCAGTCATCGGCCGTGAGCAAGAAGTGAAACGTGTCATCGAGACACTGAACCGACGCAATAAAAATAACCCAGTCCTGATCGGGGAACCTGGGGTAGGTAAAACTGCGATTGCAGAGGGACTGGCTTTGCAGATCGTAGAAGGCAATGTGCCTGTGAAGCTGCAAAACAAAGAGATTTACTTGCTTGATGTTGCTAGCCTTGTTGCGAATACAGGTGTACGCGGTCAATTCGAGGAGAAAATGAAACAGCTTATTTCCGAATTGCAGCAGCGTAAAAATGTGATCCTATTTGTCGATGAAATTCATCTACTGGTCGGAGCAGGTACGGCGGAAGGTTCCCAAATGGATGCAGGGAACATCTTGAAACCAGCACTTGCCCGCGGGGAATTGCAGCTGATTGGTGCTACAACATTGAAAGAGTACCGTCAAATCGAAAAGGATGCTGCGCTTGAGCGCCGCTTCCAGCCGGTAATCGTGAAAGAACCGACAGCTGAGCAAGCGATTGAGATCCTGAAAGGCTTGCAGGAGAGATACGAAGCTTATCATCAAGTGTCTTATACAGAAGAAGCAGTCAAAGCGAGTGTCAGCTTGTCACAGCGTTACATTCAGGACCGTTTCTTACCGGACAAAGCGATCGATTTGCTTGATGAGGCGGGATCCCGTATCAATCTGCTTACAGTAACGACGGATGAGGATGCAATCCAAACACGTCTTACGCAGATTGCGAAAGAAAAAGAAGAAGCTGCTGGGCGTGAGGATTATGAACGTGCCGCATATCTTCGCCAAGAAGAGATTCAATTGGAGCAGAAGCTTGAAGAACCAAAAAGTGAAGACAAAGCGGAAGTGACAGTTGAGGTCATACAGCAGATTGTAGAAGAGAAAACAGGTATTCCTGTAACGAAGATCCAATCTGAAGAACAAAACAAAATGAAAAACTTGGCTGCTAATCTTTCCAGCAAGGTCATCGGACAGCAGCAGGCCGTCGATCGGGTTGCCAAAGCGATCCGCCGCAGCCGGGCTGGTTTGAAATCCAAACAGCGTCCAATCGGGTCTTTCTTGTTTGTCGGACCGACTGGTGTCGGTAAAACCGAGCTTACCCGTGCTTTGGCAGAAGAAATGTTCGGCACGCGTGAATCCTTCATCCGTCTGGATATGAGCGAATACATGGAGCGCCATTCCGTTGCCAAACTTATTGGTTCACCTCCTGGTTATGTCGGACATGAAGAAGCAGGTCAGCTAACAGAACGTGTGCGTCGTAATCCGTATACAATCGTCTTATTGGATGAAATCGAGAAGGCGCACCCGGATGTACAGCATATGTTCCTGCAAATCATGGAAGACGGTCATTTGACAGACAGCCAAGGGCGTAAAGTAAGCTTCAAAGATACTGTAATCATCATGACAAGCAACGCAGGTACAGGGGATAAACAAATTTCTGTCGGATTCACGAAATCCAGCAATGAAGCAGTATCTGTCATCGAAAAACTCGGAGCATACTTCAAACCGGAATTCTTGAACCGTTTTGATTCCATCATCAGCTTTGATGAATTGAAAGAGGATGACTTGGTTCAAATCGTCGAGCTTATGCTTGCTGATTTGACCAAGAATATGGAAGAAGAAGGCTACCAGCTTGAAGTGACAGAAGCAGCGAAACACTTCCTGGCTAAAAAAGGCTACGATCCACGCTTTGGTGCACGCCCATTGCGCCGTGTCATCCAGGATCAAGTAGAAGATAAAATCACTGATTACATCCTTGAAGAAGAGAATGTGAGCAGCATGATAGTGGATTTGGTTGATGAACAGATTGTGGTAGTAAGTAAATAAACGGGGAAGAGACTCATGCCTTAGGCGTGAGTCTCTTTTTTTATGCTGTATGCTGGGTACTGCTGGTGCGGATGAAAATCCAGCTTATCATATAGCAAAGAATAGCGATTGCGCATATCATTCCAAATGCAGGCAGTATGGCTAATTCCTGTATCCATGTAAGCAAGTCGATCAGACGCTCGCGGCTGGCCAGAGTGACTGTTATTGCAATTAAGACGATTCCTCCCAGTATTGCTCCGCCAAGAAAACCAAACTTATAGACGATAATACCCAGTAAGAGTCCAACAGCAAAGAATGAAAGCAGGAGAGCAAAATCAATCGGCAAACTGTGCAGTATACTTTTCAGTTCGGTACTTGCAGCTACAGGACGTATTATATTGATATTCGATATATGCGCAGCCTGGAAAATGGCGTTCAATAGCAATTGCACTGCGGTGAGAAATGTGATCATGACCAAACTGATGAGCAAAATGAAAATTCCCACGGCTATGTGATAGCTTTTCCTCGTGACACCTCTCTTAATGGCGAATGGGAGACTTTCTTGGACTGTCCTGAACCCAAAGATTACCATGAAAATATAAGCTGGTGCTGTAATCGTGATGTACATGACATCTGTGACAGCAGCTAGAACAGATAATATTACGATGCTGAACAGCAGTATGGAGCAGAAGATGGCAACCGTCCTTTTGCTGTCGACAATATAGAAATAAAGCAACGCTTGTATTTGTTTCATCATGCCCGAACACCTCTTTTTTCTGTTAAATGAACCATCATGTCTTGCAGTGCAACTCCTGAAACCGTTAGATCACCAGTTAACTGTGGTTCTTCTGCGGTGAGGAGGAAAGCTTCTGTCGTTCCGGCAAAGCTCTTTTCTTTGATGACATGTTTTCCGTCCGTATAAGCTTTGACCTGGGCGGCCGGACCAGAGATGCAAAAGCTTTCTGCTCTTAATTCCTCCGCGCTTTTGTGGAGGAGGATGCTGCCTTTATTGAATATGATTACTTCTTCGAACAAATTGCTGACTTCGTCAATCAAATGGGTGGACAGGATGATGATTCGTGGATGGTTTTGATATTCTTCCAGTAGCACCTCATAGAAATAAGCGCGGGAAGCGGCATCCAGTCCGATGTAGGGTTCATCAAGCATTGTAAGGGGTGCTTTGCTTGCCAGTCCGACAATGATGCCAAGGGCGGATTCCATCCCTTTGGAGAGGTTTTTCACGCGGCGTTTTTTATCTAGATCGAATCCTTCCAACAGGTCTGCGGCCAACTCGTTATCCCAATTTGTATAGAGCATGGAGGAAATTTTAAGGACTTGCTGAATGGTAAGGTCTTTTTTGAAGTTATCCGCTTCCTTGATCAAGCAGACATTTTCAGTTACGGATCGATTATCGAAGGGCTGCATACCATTGACCAGCAAATTGCCGCTTGAAGGTCTGTCATAACCAGCCAAAAGCTGCATGAATGTCGTTTTGCCGGCACCGTTACGACCGAGCAGACCATAAATTTTCGGTTCCGTGATGCGGATATCGATATTATTCAAAGCTTTTGTTGACTTATATTCTTTCTTTAAAGCTTCTGCGACGATTGTCATTTTCGTTCATCCTCTCTCAGCATACGAATGATTTCTTCTGGGGAAATACTCAGCTTATTCGCTTCTTGTTTCAATGGAATGACATAAGAATCATAAAATTGCTGCTTCCGTTTGCCTAAAAGAATCTCAAGGGCTGTTTCTGTTACAAACATACCTACGCCTCTTTTCTTGAATAATATTCCTTCATCCACAAGCTGGTTGATACCTTTTCCGGCAGTGGCTGGATTTATTTTATAATGCTGGGCGAATTCATTTGTGGAGGGCACTCTTTCGCCGATTTGGATGGAGCCGTTCAGGATGGCATCTTCCAGCTGTTCTTTTATCTGGATGAAAATTGGTTTTGATTCATCTAGCATAAAATTGCTCCTTTATAAGTTAAGGGTGAATTGGTTCATTACTTATGTAACTAACTATATAACCGACAAAGAGGGAAGTCAACCAAAATTTGGAGAAAATAAAAAACAGTGCAATAACCTGCACTGTTCGTCAGAATGAATATTCATTTAGTCAATCCAATATCAGGAAGCGGGTAATAACGGAATTTGACTTCACCGATCACGGAGCTTTGTGGGATCAAGCCGAACATCCTGCTGTCTTTACTATTTCTGCGATTATCTCCCATGACGAACAGGTTACCTTCAGGTATCGTATCTTCTCCGATGACATCACGAAGTTTGAAATTATTCGTAAACAACATATTACCCTGCATGGATTCCTTCATATCTTTGAGGTAAGGTTCGCTGAACTTTTTGCCATTTACGTATAACACATCATCTTTATATTCGATCTTATCCCCGGGAACGCCGATTACGCGTTTTACATAACTTGCATCCTGATCCGGTGCTTGAAAGACGACTTCATCAAAACGATTGATTTCCCCGATGCGGCTGATGATGATTTTGTTTTGGTCTTCCAAAGTCGGAGCCATTGATTCACCGTAAACGGTGCTTGGAAAATAAAAATAAGAACGAAAAATGAATAGGGCAGCTATAACGATACCAATTGGCAGCAGTACAGCGTACAGCTTGCGTCTAGCTTTCAGGGGAAGCACCTCCTTTTGACAACAGTGTAACATATAAAAAGAGCCCATAGAAAAAACCGGAGTGTTCTTAACTCCGGTTTTACAAACAGTTTATACTGATAAGGAATTATTGGATGCGGCAGCTTGCTTTTTGCCAAACGGTGTTTTTGCCAGGTATTCGAAATAACCAGCTGTGTAAGGGTGAATCGAACCTTCCTGCCAAGGTTTTGCTTCTCCGCAGAAATGGACGATGGAAGGTGTTTCCCTCACTGTGCGTAACACGCGTTCTTCCTTGAGTGATTTAGCTTCATATTCCTTCAAGATAACATGCGTCTGGGCATTCCATTTAGGATGGAGCATCAGCCAATCCTGCCATAGGATGGCGTTCAATGCATCTTGGTCGTGCCAGCCCAGCTTGTCTGGATTTTCATTGATGAATGTCAGCACCTTGTTCGTGATATCATTTTCACGCCATGCGTTCATGTCTATGAGGAACATACCGGAATTGAAGTAACGGTCTTCTTTGGTGATCCCCATTTTCTCCAGGCGGCGAAGCTCACCGTAGTCACTGACAGCAGCAACGATATTACCCTTCAAATCAATATCGAAAAGCTTTTTGACATCATCCAATACTAGCATATCGCAATCAACATATAGCGTCCGTTCAATAGCTGGATCCATCATTTCTGGTATCGAAATACGGTAATAAGCTGCTTTTGAAATATGACGGCTGGCGATTGCGCCACCATATTCCTCCATATTCACATTAAGAAAATGAAGCGGCGTCTTGTAAGAGGCTGCAGTTTCCTTCAGCAGCTGTTTCTTCTGCTGGCTGATTCCTCCATCGATAATCGAAATGACAACATCCTCAGGGTTTGAAGTATTTTCAAGTAAAGAACTCAATGTCATACCCAAATGCTGTGCGTAGTTGTCGTCTGTTGATGATACAATATGCATTTTCTTCTCCATTTTTTTCTCATCTCCTTGGTTGTTATATAACCGGTGGGAAATGATTATAAACATGCAGAATGCAATTGTAATTAAATTGAAATCTTCTCGTTATCTTTGTTCTTCATCATCGTTTATGCTGCTGTTTTCTTTTGCTTCCCATTCTTCCAGTAGCATCCCGTAAATATTATGATTTACATATCCATAGACAAGCTTTTCTGCTTGGCGTATCGTTCCCTCATGGGTAAAGCCGAGTTTTTCCGGAATTCTCCTGCTTCGTACATTGCCGATTGCCGAGCGGATTTCAACCCGGTTCAGCCGAAGGTCGAGAAAGGCATAGTCCAGTGATTTACTGACAGCCTTGCGCATCAGTCCAAGACCTGTATATTCCTCTCCAAGCCAGTACCCGAGTCCGGTGGAACGATTCTGCCAGTCGATTTCATGGAAACCAATCACGCCAGCCAAAGCGCCCTGATACCATATACCTGCGGTGAATCCGTTGTTGGATGCGAATTGCTCGAGTGTATGCTGAATGAATTGTCTGCTGTGTTCTACAGTCGTGTTTTGATCCACCCAAAGCAGCCATTGGCGCAGATGTTCGCGTGAGCTGTCGATCAGCTGAAACAGCTTTTCGCTGTCCTGCGGTTCCAAAAGCTTCATATAGGTGGCTGAGTCAATGCGATGTGTGAACATGATTCGTCGCTCCTTTCTGTTGCTACTAGTATAGCATGTACTGCCAATTGTTAAAATTAGGAGTCCGACCTTGGCGCATATGAATATGCAGCTGACAGCATCCTATGGAAAAGGGAGCTGGAATGCAGTGAAGAAATGGATGATTTTATGTGCATGTATCTGCTTGGGTTTTGGTTTGCCGGTGCATACTGCGGCAAAGAGCAGTGATGGTGTGTGGGATTATATAGTTGCGCAAACGAAAGAATCTGATAACCTCCATATTCATTTCCTGGATGTCGGCCAGGGGGACAGCATGCTGATCGAGACACCTTCGCATTATACAATACTGATCGACGGAGGGGACGGGGAAGCGGGAGAGAAGGTTGTTGCTTTGTTGAGGGCCAAAGGTATAGAGGAGTTAGATCTTGTAGTGGCGACGCATCCTGATATCGATCATATCGGCGGGCTGCTTCCTGTGCTTGAGGAGTTCAAGGTAAAGAGAGTGCTGGATAGCGGAAAGTTATATACGACCAAGACATATCAGCGTTATACAGAAATATTGACCGAAAAGAAAATACCAGTGAGTATAGCCAAAGAAGGAACTTATCTATCAATCGACCCGCTTCTTTCACTGCAAGTACTGAACGCCAACCAACCTGGCGCGGCGAACAATCAGGCCTCCATCGTTTTACGTCTCACTTACCGGACGGTCGATTTTCTGCTCATGAGCGATGCTGAATCACAGCAGGAATTAAAGATGAAATATAATTTCGAAGTGGAATCAGAGGTTTATAAGGTGGCACATCATGGTTCCCGTACAAGTAACACACGTGCCTTTTTGAATGAAGTAAAACCAGATTATGCAGTTATATCATATGGAAGGGATAATAAGCTGGGGCATCCGACAAAAGAAGTGGTGCGCAACTTGCGAAAAGCAGGAGCAGTGATTTATGCGACAGCTAAAGGCGGAACGATCAGTATCGAATCGAATGGTTTGTCCTGCAGGATCAGCAGCGAAAAACCTGACCCGATATACGGGTATAAATGAAAAAAAGCGAATCCTCGGATCCGCTTTTTTTCATTTTAATTTGTTTGATTTGCAAGCTTCACGAGTGTATTCGCGAGCGGCTTTTTGTTCTCCTCATCAGCAGCTTGCCATAGCTGTTTGAGCAGATATTCCTCGCGGTTGCGCGGTTCTTCTTTATCCGCTAAATAATCAGCAACGCGTTTGGCAGCTTTCGTCAGTGCCTCTTCGCTCAAGCCGAGTTTTTCACCCTGTTTTACTTTGTTGCCTAAATAATCTTGGAAGTTCTGGAAATTGTTTAGAATCTCGTTCTTATCCTCTTGTGATAAATTTTCCACAGCATGCTGTGCGCGATCTTCATGTGCCATTTTTCATTACCTCCTCTTGTTGAGTTAGTAGTGTATTCCCAGACTGCGCACAGACAAACGACAAATCGAAAAAATATATCAAATGTACTAGATAGCGCGATTATTCCCTATTCGTTTTTCGGAAACCATAAAAACTGACATATCTTTTGCTTCATAGGGAAGTATCGTTATCATTTTTCATCTTCCTTTTTCGTCCCTTTTGGCATGGTACCGAAAATGATACCTAGCATACAGCCTGCCGCCAGTCCTACAGCAACGCTTTGAAAAGCGATTCCAAATAATATTGCTGTAATGATACCTACCGTAAAGGCTAAAGGATAGCGAAAAGGTTTTTTCTCATTAGATTGCTTCAATTCATAACCCACCTTGTCTTTGTTGTTTCAGTATAACATGGATGATGTACTACATAAGAAGAAAAAACATTGCGCAACATGTGAGATTTTGTTACATTAGTTAACATCGTGTATTTTTTATGGGGAGAGAAAGATATGGATATTTTGTTGAAAATAATACAGTCCACCAGTGATTTTATGTGGACGTATATTATGATGGGTTTATTGCTCCTTGTTGGACTTTATTTTACTCTTCGACTTAAACTGTCGACATTTACACAAATACCGCATATGTTCAAACTGATTGGTGAAAAGACAGCAGATGGGAAAGGCGTTAGTTCATTTCAAGCTTTCTGTATCAGTGCGGCTGCACGTGTAGGGACTGGTAACTTAGCTGGAGTAGCATTGGCAATTTCTGTCGGTGGCCCAGGTGCAGTGTTTTGGATGTGGCTGATGGCATTCCTTGGTGCAGCGTCTGGGTTTGTCGAAGCAACGCTTGCCCAGATATATAAAACGAAGGATGGGGAAGCATCTTTCCGGGGCGGTCCGGCTTACTATATGCAGAAAGCTTTGGGGCAGCGTTGGTTAGGAGTCACTTTTGCAATTATCATCACGTTGACTTTCGGACTTGCATTTAACTCTGTACAGGCTAATACAATCGTTAGTGCCTTCCACAGTTCTTTTGGCATCAGCAAAGGATTATTGGCAGTCGTAATGACAGTCCTTAGTGCGCTCATTATCTTCGGGGGCACAAAGGTAATCGTCAAAGTATCTGAAATTATCGTTCCGGTCATGGCTGGCGGATATATCCTGTTAGCTGTAGGTATCATAATCTTCCATATATCGGATATACCACATGCTTTCGCAATCATTTTCCAAGATGCATTCGGTATCAAAGAAATAGCAGGCGGGGCTGTCGGTGTGGCCATGATGCAAGGTATCAAACGAGGCATGTTCTCTAATGAAGCAGGTATGGGTAGTGCACCTCAAGCAGCTGCTACAGCCAATGTGTCCCACCCGGTGAAACAAGGTTTCATCCAATCTCTTGGAGTATATGTTGATACTTTTGGAGTTTGTACTGCTACAGCATTCATCGTCATTCTTTCTGGTCTTTATACAAGCACTGAATCGGATGGAATCGTTTTGACACAAAATGCGTTAAGCTCCCTTGTAGGATCTTGGGCAGGTATATTCATTGCCTTGATTGTTTTCTTGTTTGCTTTTTCATCCGTAGTCGGAAATTACTTCTATGGCGAATCCAACATTAATTTCATCAAGCGCAGCAAATTGTGGCTATTCATCTATCGTGTAGCGGTAGTAGCTATGGTTGCAGTAGGTTCCATGGCAAGTCTTGACTTTGTTTGGGGTGTGGCGGATTTATTCATGGCACTGATGGCATTCATCAACTTGATAGCTATCGTGTTGCTTGGAAAAATTGCCTTCCGTGCTTTAAAAGATTATACGAATCAAAAGCGAGCTGGTAAGAACCCACAATTTTATGCAGATAGTGTAGCGGGTATCCCGAACGTCGATGAAGATGTCTGGGCGAAACAAGCAGATCAGACAAAGGCATCCTCTTGATAAGAGGGTGCTTTTTTTTAACATAAATATATTTTATATAAGTTAAGAAACAAGACAGCGAGGGAATTCTAGGAATACAATGGAAACAGAACATGAAAGAAGGAGTTTTGATCCATGCAGAAAACAGCACTTCTATCGCTCGTATTCGGGGTCATCAGTTTGTTTCTTTCTTTATACGGCATCTTTTTCGGCATCATCGGCTTTGTGCTTGCTCTGCATATCATCCGAAAATCAGAGCAAAAACGGAAGAGTGAAAAAGGGATGGCAATCGGCGGCCTGGCAACAAGTGTTATTGGTGCGGGGTATCAGATTGTAGCCATCTTGATCCTTGTATTAACAGCTTGATTAAAAAGAGAGCAGCACGCAGAACAACGATGTTTTCTGAATAAGAAAGAGCATTTCATGATAAAAGCAGAAGGCACTAGACATTTTTAGTGCCTTCTGCTTTTTGGTCTCCCATATTTTTTGTAACTTAATTACCTATCATCCGTAAGTAGGATAACTTGCAAACAGGGGGAAGATGATGAAAGCATTACTAGTATACGCACATCCGAATCATGCATCGCTGAATTACGCATTCTTTCAATCCGTGCAGGAAGGGCTGCGGCATAATACAGCTGTAACGAAAGTGGATATGATAGATTTATATGAAGAAGCTTTCGATCCAGTCTTGGTGTTTCATAAAAAAAAACGCCGTCGTGATATGTACAAAGATCCTGGTCTTGAGCACTATCGTGACAAAATAAAACAGGCTGATTTGCTTGTCTTCATTTATCCGATATTTTGGGGCAGGCCGCCAGCAATGCTTTTGGGTTTCATCGATCAGCTGTTTGCTGCCAACTTTGCTTATCGGCATGAGGGGCTGCTGCCGCAAGGATTGCTGAAGGGAAAGCGAGCTGTCTGTGTATCCACGATGAAGGGGCCTGCTGTTTACACCCGATTTTATTTAGGAAATGCGCATAAGAAATTGATGAAACGAGCACTGTTTGGATTTGTTGGTATCAAAAAAGTGAAGATGTTCGAATTTCCCGGCATGGAAAAGAAGCAAGGAAAGCAGTCAGAATACTTGAATCGCGTTGAAAAGTTCTTTCATAAACTGTCTAGATAGGCAGCTGTTCCAATTCATAATATTTGTTTCTGACATCCTGGATATCATTCTCGGCCAAGCTCTGGCTGATTTGTTTCAGCAAAGACGCGAATGTGTTATCGTCGATGCGTTCGGCCTGCTGTGCAACCCGGGCAGATCCAGCTTCCAAAACCGATTCTGATAGGTTGCCGATTTCGTAGATGCGGAAGTATTTCTGTATCTCACGGATTGCCGTTTCTTTATAAGTGGTTTGCCATTCGTCATAAGTTGGCATATACATACCCCTTTCTATTCAACAAGGAGCTCTGTCCTGTTATACTGTCTAAGAATCATCATGCGCCTTGGAAGGGAAGAAAGCAAATGTTACGTAAAATAAATGCTCTGCTCGCCGTCATTGTAGTTGCAATCGGCGTCTATCGATATATCGATCATGACTATGAAGTGAATCCCCGCTTGATTCTGCCATTATTATCTCTTATGTTCTTATTGTTCACCATCGAGGCAATCCTGAATAAAAGAAAATTGATAGCGGCATTATATGCGGTGATCTTCGTGATAGCTGCAGGCGCGACTGTCACGATTTTCATGCAAACATAAGTCTTCTCCATTAGGGGAAGACTTTTTTTATTTACCCTTGACATAAAAACACAATATTGCATATAATACAATTAACATTTAACACATTGTTAATTAAAAGGGGGGCTGAATGATTGAAGTCGAATAAAGAAGGTAATCATTATGATGTCAGTCGTTATCGTACACCTGATGGCTATACATCGGATATTGCTGTTTTCACCATCACGTCCGAAGTAACAAAAGCATATGCACCACCCAAAATGGAACTTAAACTGATGCTCATCAAACGAGCTGCACATGATACCGAAGGAAATCCCAATATCGAAGCAAGTAAATGGGCACTGCCAGGCGGTTTCGTTACACCAGAGGAAACTGCTTTTGAAGCAGCGATACGGGAGTTGGAAGAGGAGACGGGTATCGGTGGGATTCAACTCAAGCATTTCGGCGTATATGACCGCCCCGGACGGGATCCGCGCGGATGGATCATCTCGAATGCACACTATGCCATTGTGCCGGAGCAAAAATTATCTGACCGAAAAGCGAGTGATGATGCCGCCGATGTGGAATTGTTTTCGGTAAGGGAACTGGATGAGCTGCCATTGGCATTCGACCATAAGCAGATCATTGAGGAGGCCATCGCTCATATATCACGTGATTTATTGCAGACTACGGCTGCCGAACAGTTTCTGCCTGAATTGTTCACTTACTCAGAGCTGCAGGCTGTCTTATTGACTGTGACAGATGATAAGGCGATTCGTAACGATCAAGCCTTTGCACGCAAAATTAAGTCACTGCCTTTCATTGAAGCGGCCAAAGGGCAGAAAACCCAGCGGACATCCAAGCTTCCGACCCAGCTTTACCGTTTCATCGATGCAGAAATAAAGCAATCGATCTATACAGCTCGTCATTAATCCAGAGGAGGATGAAAATGAAAGCATTGATAACTATCGATTATACAAATGATTTTGTAGCAGAAGATGGAGCGCTCACTTGCGGAGTGCCGGGTCAGCAAATAGAGGAACGACTGACAGCAATCACTTCAAGCTTCATCGAAGCAGGCGATTACGTGGTTTTTGCAATCGATAAGCATGATGAAAAGGATAGCTTTCACCCGGAAACAAAGCTGTATCCGCCACACAATATCGCAGGTACAGAGGGACGCGATTTATACGGGAAGCTAGCTGGTGTCTATGAAGCAGCCAAACAGGAATCAAATGTCTATTATATGGATAAAACAAGATACAGTGCGTTTGCCGGCACGGATTTACTGCAGCGATTGAATGTACGCGGCATAAAAGAAATCCATGTCGTAGGGGTTGCTACTGATATCTGTGTCTTTCACACGCTGGTTGATGCGTATAACTATGGTTTTCAAATGGTTGTCCACGCAGATGCAGTCGCAAGCTTTCATCAAGAAGGTCATGCTTACGCACTGCATCATTTCAAAAACGTACTAGGAGCAGAAGTTACAGAAGGAGGCACGAAACAATGACCAACTACCAAGATGACAGCAAGGCGTTACACACGGATCTTTATCAAATCAATATGGCACAGACATATTGGAAAGACGGCAAACATGATCGCAAGGCAGTATTTGAATTGTTTTTCCGCAAGCAGCCTTTTGGTAATGGTTTTGCTGTATTCGCAGGTTTGGAGCGTGTGATAGAATATCTGAACGAATTCCGGTTCTCCGATTCCGATTTGACCTATTTGGAACAGGAACTTGGCTATGAACGGGAATTCATCGCTTACTTGCGCGAGCTGCGGTTTACTGGAGATTTATACAGTATGCAGGAGGGGGAGCTTGTTTTCGGAACGGAACCGATCATTCGGGTGGAAGCGCCGCTTGCCCAGGCTCAGCTGATTGAGACGGCTTTACTCAACATCGTGAACTACCAGACATTGATTGCCACGAAAGCTGCTCGTATCATGCAAGTTTTGGATGAAGATGATATAGCGATGGAATTCGGCTCCCGGCGTGCCCAGGAGATGGATGCAGCCATCTGGGGAACAAGAGCTGCGTATATCGGCGGCTTCCACGCTACCTCGAATGTACGGGCAGGAAAGAAATTCGGCATCCCGGTTGCTGGTACACATGCGCATGCGCTTGTGCAGGCTTACCGGGATGAATATGAGGCTTTCCGTAAATATGCAGAAAGTCATACAGATTGCACTTTCCTTGTGGATACGTATGACACGCTCAAGTCTGGCGTGCCGAATGCCATCAAAGTGGCCAAGGAAATGGGAGATGAAATTCGTTTCAACGCGATTCGCCTGGATAGCGGAGATCTTGCTTACTTATCAAAGCAAGCGCGCAAAATGCTTGATGAAGCAGGTTTTACAGAAACGAAAATCACCGCTTCGAATGATTTGGATGAAGAAACGATCGGAGCACTGAAATTGCAAGGAGCTAGGATCGATAGCTGGGGCATCGGAACGAAGCTGATTACCGCATATGATCAGCCTGCACTTGGAGCTGTATATAAAATTGTATCCATTGAAGATGACATCGGGAATATGGCAGATACAATCAAAATCAGCGCAAATCCTGAAAAAGTATCCACGCCTGGCCTTAAACGCGTCTACCGCATCATCAATCGGACAAATCAAAAGTCCGAAGGTGATTATATAGCGCTTGAGGATGAGAAACCAGAAGAAGAAAAGCGGCTCAAAATGTTTCATCCGACTTACCCGTATATCAGCAAATTCGTGACGAATTTTGAAGCGAAAGAGCTGCAGCATCAGATATTCCAGGGCGGGGAGCTCGTCTATGAAATTCCATCCTTGCAGGAATCGCGGGAACATGTGAAACACAGCCTCACATATCTTTGGGATGAATATAAGCGGACGCATAATCCGGAAGCATATCCTGTCGACTTAAGCACTGCCTGCTGGAACAATAAGATGCAATTGATCTAACGTATCAAATCTCAGCTGGAGGAAAGTTGAGATGGGTAAAATCGGTATCTATGGTTCTTCTTTCGATCCTATCACCAACGTTCATCTTTGGACGGCCAGCACAGTGGCGCATCGCTGCAAACTGGATAAAGTCATCTTCCTGCCATGCTCCAGCAAGCGAAAAGACAAGCATCTCCATACAACAGATGACCATCGCTGGAAGATGGTGCAGATGGCCATCCAAGATAATGAACGATATATCGCCGATAAATACGAAATGGAGCAAGAAGCCTGGAATGTTTATACGGAACAAACATTGACACACTTTAAGGAAATCTATCCTGATGATGAAATTTATTTCATCATGGGAGCTGACTTGCTTGTGGATATCGGTGCTGGCAAGTGGGGGAACACAGAGGCACTGGTGCGTGACAATCGCTTCATTGTCATGGCCCGCAATGGCATTGATATGCTGAAGGAAATCAGTCATTCCCCGCTTTTGCGTAACCATGACGATGGCAGGACCTTCCATCTGCTTGATAAAGGTCTGGCAATGGAGATCAGTTCCTCGTACATCCGTGATGAATTTGCCGTCGGCGGGGAGCCAAGATACCTGCTGCCGGAAAGCTGCTACCGGTATATCAAGGAGCATGGCATTTATCGATAAGTACCAATGGGTATTCAAATGTACTTCAAAATCGGATCGAAAAAGGATTGTATCGGGGAACCTTTGATACAATCCTTATTTGATTTTACAAATCAGGGTGAAAACCCGGATAGTGTTTTAGACTAAAGAAAAATTATGGTACATAAGTACTGCACAAATAAACGATTACATGTCAGATAATCCAACTCATTAATTTCTCAAAATCCGGCCAATTCCTTTTTTTACAATGACATCATTATAAATTACATGTAAGTTAAAAGAATCAACCAATCAGGAAACGATGAATGTTCTTAAGTCGATAAGAGGAGAAAACTGATCTATCCCATTATTATATTTTAACGCAAACGAAAGTTGCTAAATTCAAAATCTCGGAGGTGAATGGCATGAAAGAAAGAATCAAAGACCATTTGAGGAATTTAACAAATCTAGTCGGTGTCTCCGGTTCTGAGCAAGAAGTGGTCAGATATATGAATGAACATCTTCTGGCTGCTGCAGATGAAGTGAACGTCGATCATAATGGGAACGTAATAGCTGTGAAACATGGCACGTCACCAGGTCCGAAATTAATGATTGGAGCACATTCTGATGAAGTTGGGTTCAGCGTAAAAAGTATTCAGGAAGATGGTTATCTGTACTTTGATAAAATAGGAGTCGTATCCGACCAGCTTTTACAAGGCAGGAAAGTATGGATTTCCAGTCGGAAAATTCCTGGTGTCATGGGAATAAAGGCAGGACATCTACAAACAGCGGAGGAGAGCAGGCAAGTTAAACCTTTGCGTGATTGTTATATAGATATTGGTGCTTCCTCAAAGGAAGAAGCAGAGGCGATAGGCATAAAGATAGGAGATCCAATTGTTTTTCAGAGTGATTTCATGGAGCTTAGCAATACAGATTTAATTTCAACAAAATCCGTGGATAATCGAATCAGCTGTGCCATATTGATAGAATTGTTCCATCAGCTGAAAGGGAAAGATTTTGCAGGTACGGTATATGGAGTGGTAACGGTGCAGGAAGAAGTTGGGCTGCGCGGCGTTGCTTCTGCTGCATTCACAATAGACCCGGACTATGCGATCATCCTGGACACGATTCCATCTGGAGATACACCGGATATCGATACGGAAAAAGTACTTCCCGTATTCATTGGGAAAGGTCCTGCATGTCCTGTTGGTGATGGTGTATTTGGCTGGGGTTCTTACATACATCCAAAAGTCAGGGAGATGATCGAAGAACAATCTGAAAAAGTCCAAATCCCAATCCAATACGTATCCTTGATCGGTGAAAACTATTCGACGGATGCAGCTGCTTTAACGACCATCGGTAAAGGTGTGCCTGTTGGGGTATTGGCTATACCTAGAAGATACTCGCACTCTCCTGTGGAGCTCGTCAATTTAAGGGATGCTGTTGATGTGTTGAAGGTGGTAAAAGGAATCATTGGTGATAACGGGAAGAAAAGTTTGAGTTTTATATAAGGGATATGTAGTCTTTCCTATAAGAAACCGCATGTGGAAATGTGTATACTCGATGGAATCAAGAGTATGAGCTTCATGAGAATCAAAAAGGCGCTTTCAGTTGAAAGTGCCTTTTTGAATTATAAAGCAATGTATCAACGGAGGCGGCCAGAGCAAATCGTACGTGAATTAAATCTAGGTGTATGGATTGGTTCAGCTTTCATATTTACTGCATAAAGTAAAATGAAGGCAGCTCTTACCCCATGTCGTGAAAGCTGGCAAGCGTTTCTGCTATCTATATAAAAACGATCTTCACCCAATAATAAAGCAGCAGCAAAGCAACGATGGTAGAGGCAGGAATTACAATGATGGATACTTTGAGGTAATCTGCCCATTTAATTTTGATATCATGCTGCTTTAAGATATACAGCCAAATCAGGGAGGCAAGTGTACCGATTGGTAACAACAGTGCGCCGAAATCACTGCCGATGATACTCGCGAGGTAGATAGTTTTCAATGTGACTGGATCGAGTCCCATCTCAGTCAGCGTGAGTGTACCGATCATCAAAGCTGGGTGATTATTGAATAAGTTGGACAGAAGGGATACCAAACCTCCCATGACAAAGCTTGCATACATCAGCCCGTTGCTGACGATTGGTTCACTATATCTTACAAGCATGTCTGTCAGCCCGATATTATTCAGCCCGTAGATAATGACATACATGGAAAAGGCGAAAACAAGAATATGCCAAGGCGTCTTTTTGATGATGTCGATGGGATTTGTGCGTAAGTAATACCATCGCCATGCAAGCAGCCATAGCGAACCGATAACTGCCACAACCGAGATCGGGATGGAAAGGTAAGATGCAACAAATAACAGACAGCGCATCAAGAATACAAACAATAACAAAAGAAGCATGAATCTCGTACGTTTTTGCTTAGTGTCTGTAAGTATTTTTCTGCCGCGTATAGGTTTGAAGTGTGTCGTGAAAAATGCTTCTTCCATATCCAATACAGACTCAGGTAAAGATGCAGGAAGTTTTTTCTTAACAACGATGAACATCAGCAAAGACATGAACAGCAGTCCTAGTGTGGCAGGTACGAACATCATGGCTGTGTGCATGTAAAGCGACATATCGATTATTTCCAGTGCAATCAAGTTGACGATATTGCTGACGCCAATCGGTGCGCTGGAGGCAGTGGCGATGAGGGCTCCGCTCAGTAGATAAGGTATTTGCTGCTGTATTGGCAAGCTGAGGTTTTTGAGAAGTAAAATCAGTATTGGAGTCGTGATCAAAATACTGCCATCGTTATTGAACAAAAGTGTCATCAAAAAACACAAAAGCTGGATATACCAATATAATCGATATCCCGAACCTTGGGCCAGGCTCGCAAGTCTAGCCGCAGCCCAGTGAAAGAACCCGAAACTCTCCAATATGACGGCCATGACGATCGTGGCCATGATCGTAATCGCAGCGCCCCCGGTTTTATCCAATATATCGGCTACATCTGTACCAGAAACAATACCTGTCAACAGGATGATCGCGGCACCGATACTAGCAGGAACAGCTTCATTGAGACCCCGCGGCCTCCAAAAGATTACCAGCATAGTAGCCAGGAACGTTAATACGGTAATTCCCATTTGTAATGTCATCTTACACCTACTCCTTTTTCCTTCCTGTTAATTTTTGTCGCAAGCTTAATCCTCCCCTCGCTTGTTTTTAACATGTATATTCAAATTCGATTTGACGGACTAGATTTTTATACTGAATTTGTCGAATATGTATGTTTGTCTGCTAGAGTGAAATGACTAGGGTCGAAGAAAGACTAGGTAATTGCATGACGTATATTTGAGGGATTTACGTGTTCATACATACGGATTTCAAAGCGGTGTAAGTCATAGTGTTTCTCAGGATGGGTTAGGATATCTGTCTATGCAGATAGGTAAGTAGAGCGGACCGGCATGACGTTCATTTTTTTAAATCAAACACAAAAAAAGCCCTCATAAGAAGGCTTTTTAAAAGATGGAGCATAGCGGGCTCGAACCGCTGACCTCTTCGCTGCCAGCGAAGCGCTCTCCCAGCTGAGCTAATGCCCCGTATGTAATTATTCGTCACAAAAGTATTATAGCGCTTCTCACTGTTACTGGCAATATTTTTTTCAAGCACATCTGGCAGGACTCTATCGGCTGCTGTGATATAATCTACTTAATAATAAGTCGATTTGGAGGACGAGGCAGTGCGGTTTGTGAGTATAGATTTTGAGACGGCGAATCGGTATTGGTCGAGTGCTTGTTCGGTTGGGGTTGCCGTTGCAGACGAGACGGGCGTGATTGATGAGTGGTACACACTGATCAATCCTTTGATGGACTTTGAGGAACAGAATATACAGGTGCATGGCATCCTTCCACGTGATGTGGAGGATGCTCCGACATTCAAAGAAATCTGGCCGAAGCTCGGCAGTTATCTGGCTGGCAACGTCGTCATTGCGCATAATGCGAGTTTTGATATGGGAGTGATTCGCAAGGCAGTGGCACGATATGGTTTGGAGATGCCTGATTTTGATTACCTTTGCACGCGGATCATCGGTAAGAAGGTTTGGCCGGATATGGAAAATCACCGGCTGAACACCTTGGCTGCCAGCAAGGAAATCAGTTTCGAGCACCATAATGCAATGGAAGATGCACGGGTCGCTGCGAATATCTTCCTGCATGCGATGGCAGACACCGGGGTGCAGAGTATAGAGGATCTGACGACAACGCTGAAAGTACAGCGAAAGAGCATACATGACACAAGCTCATCCGGAAGCAGATCACGCTATGGGGATATCAAGCCGCAGACAAATCAATTCGATGCAGCGCATCCTTTTTTCCGTAAACAAGTGATGTTCACGGGAACGATGAAAAGCTTGAAAAGGAAAGATGCCATTCAAAGATTGGTCAATGTAGGCGGCGTGCATACCGATAAAATGGATGCGTCTACGCGGTATCTGGTTGTCGGAGCACGGGACTATGAAAAGTTCGCTGCCGGCAAGAAAACGAGCAAGCTCGTCCAAGCGGAGCGGATGATCGAGAATGGACGACCGCTGCGTATCATCTCGGAAGAAAAATTCCTATCATTGGTGTAAGGAGTTCTCAGTAAGAGAGCTCCTCTTTTTGTGGAGGTGCTATATTGTTTGATATACATGAAAAGGACATGACTGCAGCCGCGTATAAAAAGATAGCCGTGCGATTATGTGATCGCTGTGATACGTTCACTTTCGCAGTACTGCCCAAAAAGATGATGGGTCAAAAACCAATGCTGCATCAGCTGCTTGGGAGACTGCAGCCTTATCTTCAAAAAATGGAATATACGAATGGTACGCGTGCAAACTCATTTCAGGCGCATATATCCGTTCCGAATTATCATTATCATTTTAACAAAGAATCTTTGCAGTTGATCCTGGATGCAGCAGACAGCTTTTTCCATTGGCAGCAGCCGTTGCTGCCGGAGGATATATCCTTCCTGAAAAAGGATGAGGAATACTTCACAGTGAATGCACATGAAGGATATGCGATGCTTTTTGCAGAAGATAGATATCTATTGGAACTTGGGGGTACGAAATGGAGCAGAGCCAATTAGAAAAGAAAAAGTTTGACTGGCGGCTATTCCTGGCATTGGTCAAGGGGACAGAACCACCACTCGGGATAGTCATCGCGGCACTCGTCATGAGTTTGCTGACAACAGGTGTCGGATTTGCTGTACCGCTGTTCACGAAGAATCTGGTGGACGGGTTCAGCGGGCAATCATTTACCGGGGGACAGATTGCCATTTTGGTCATTGCTTTCGTCCTGCAAGCATTGGCGAGCGGCTTGTCCATTTACTTACTCGCTAAAGTAGGGCATCATGTCGTGGCTAAGCTGCGGGAACGTTTATGGGATAAGCTTTTGCATCTGCCGATTCGTTTTCACCATAACAATGAAACAGGACAGACACTTAGCCGCGTGACGAATGATACAGGCATACTGAAAGAGTTGATTACCGATCATTTGACCAACTTTGTCACTGGTATCATTTCCATTGTTGGGTCCATCACCATCTTGATGATTCTTGATTGGAAGATGACAATCGTGATGCTGCTGGCTGTTCCGATTGCCATCATCATCATCATGGTGCTAGGGCGACAGATGTATAAGGTCTCCAGGGCGATGCAGGAAGAGACGGCCAATTTCACAGCAGTATTGAATCAGGTGCTGCCGGAGATGAAGCTGGTCAAAGCTTCGAATGCAGAGCATGTCGAGCTGGAGAGAGGCAATAGAGGAATCCGGACGTTATTTACGTACGGATTGAAAGAAGCAAAGATCCAGGCGCTGCTTTCGCCGCTTATGCTTTTCATCATGATGCTTCTGCTTGTTACGATCATAGGTTATGGCGGCATCCGCGTTTCATCCGGAGCTTTGTCAGCAGGCGACATGGTTGCTTTTATCCTTTATCTGTTCCAGATCATCATGCCGATGACGCAGCTGTCGATGTTCTTTACGCATCTGCAAAAGGCAATGGGAGCAACGGAGCGTATTTATGATGTACTTGGAGAAGAGACAGAGGATAGTGAGAATGGAAAGCCGATTCAGCGGGTGGATGGAGATCTTCGTATCGAGCATGTAAGTTTCGCTTATCAGGAAGAGCAGGTGCTGCATGATTTGACCTTTACGGCACCTGCAGGTAAAGTGACAGCCATTGCCGGGCCGAGCGGAGGCGGAAAATCCACTTTGTTCGGTTTATTGGAACGATATTATGAACCGACCAGCGGTACAATCCAACTGGATGAGACACCCATTCAGGACTTCAAGCTTCATGACTGGAGACGGCAGATTGGGTACGTAGCCCAAGAAACAGCACTTTTATCAGGTACGATCCGTGAGAATATCTGTTATGGGCTGGAGCGAGAAGTATCGAACGAGGAGCTTGAACGAGTGTCAGAGATGGCGTATGCGAAGCAGTTCATCGAAGATCTGCCAGATGGTTTCGAAACGAAGGTAGGCGAGCGGGGCGTCAAGCTTTCCGGCGGACAAAGACAGCGTATAGCCATCGCCAGGGCGCTGCTGCGCGATCCACAAATCTTGATGCTGGATGAAGCAACTTCGAGTCTTGATAGCAGCTCCGAAATTTACGTGCAGCAAGCACTGCAGAATCTGATGCAAAATCGCACCACCTTTGTCATTGCCCACAGGCTGTCGACGATCGTGGACGCAGATCAAATCGTATTCATCGAAAAAGGCCGGATCACGGGTGTCGGTACGCATGCAGAATTGTTTGAGCAGCACGAGCTGTATCGGGAGTTCGCATCACAGCAGCAGCTACTGGCTGGCAAAATGGAATAAACGCCGATCTTTTTCGCATACTAGGCGAAAAAGGGGGTTCCAGCATGCCAAAGAAAAAGCCTAATAATGACCATCAATTCAAAGAGAACAAAAACCATGGCGAAAAACGGAACGGCAGATTGAGCCAGTTCAAGAACAACGTCAATGGCCCTGGAGAATCAGAAAACGAATATATATCAAGCAAGGAAGACTAAAAAAGCAGCTGTCTCTATTAAAGAGGCAGCTGCTTTTTCAATTCATCCAATTTACGAGTACGTATAAAATCGGGAGGACGAATACAAGCGAGGATGTGGCCACGATCCAATTGGAGTTAGCTAGTTCCATATCGAGCTTATACAGCCGCGGCGGTACGAGAGAGGCGACTGCAGGCGGCATGGCAGACATGATGAGCAATACTTGTAAAAGAATACCGTCATACAAATTGCCAAGACCGATCAGATAAGCGATACCGGTGATGACTAGCGGTACTGCCAAAAATTTAATCGGAATCAGCCAGACACTGAGTGTCCAATATTTTTTCACGGATACAATGCGCATACTGAAGCCGATCGGAATCAAAAGCAAGATGGATGCCAATGCTATAAGTGTTGAATTGCTTGCGCCGAGCCATCCGAATCGTTCGATCGGAGAAACGTTCAGAACAGCTCCAATGACGATGGAACTGAATGTGATCATGATGAATGGATCTTTTAGGATTCGCATCACCCGTGAACCTGAAGCTGCGTCATTCAATGAGCCGTACGACTTTGCTATTGGATAGATGATCGTATAGTACGTAAATTCCTCGAGCAGCCGGAACATGGCTGCATACGCAATAGCCTGCTCGCCAATGAATAGTGTACAAAACAACACGCCGAAGCTTCCTAAATTCAGAAACGCACCTGAGACAAACATCGAACCAATCTGTTCTTTCGGCAGTTGTTTCCATCTTGAGAATAGCAATGCCAGAGCTGCGCCGAGAAAAATTGTCACAATGCCAAAAATGGGCAAGTAAATCAGTCTTACATTGGTCAAGTCCGCCGACCAGAAAGCGCTGATCAGAATAATGGGGTTAAGGACAAGCAGGACGACCCGAATCAAAGCATTCATGAAATAATTGAGCGAGAACCATTCCGGCAGCCGATACTTCTCGGCGACGACGCGGACAGCTCTTCCGATGATGAGTCCGATAAGAATAATGGAAATAGCATAGATGAAACTTCCGATAAGCGGAACCTCCTTTTCGGTGAGATACTGCATGTAAGTATTGCAGCATGCTTAATTTTACCGATATAAGTTAGCAATGTCTAAGATAATCGATGTATAAAAAAAGCACCTGCCGTAACAGGCAGGTGCTTGAATCATTCTTCTTTGCTTTCCGAACGATTGTTGTAATCATAGTCATTCGGATTGACTGGTGTCCAGCCTTCCGGATCGTAGAAGCGGAGTAGGTCACCATATAGGATTTTATCGTTGAGGCTTAGTTTTTTAGCTAAATCCTCTTTTTCTTTTTTGATTTCTTCGATTTTGGCTTCATCTTTGATCACTTCACCTGTTTCGGTGTCGTAGTAATCGTCGCCAAGTACTGTATAGTCCTTGCTGATGAAATCACCATTACGGAGTCCGACTACACCGTTATGCTCATCGGATAATAGATCGGTACCGAACTGGATATATTTCGAAGAATCGATGCCAAGCAAATGCTCAAGTGTCGGAAGGACATCAAGTTCTCCGCCATACGTGTGGTTCACGCCGCCTTCAAGACCTGGGGCCTTGATCATGAGCGGTACACGCTGCATTTGGGCATTTTGATATGCTGTCATTTCTTTTCCAGTTATTTGTTCCATTGCACGATTATGATTCGTAGAAATACCATAGTGATCTCCATAAAGCAGGACGACTGAGTTATCGTACATTCCTGATTCTTTCAGATCATGGAAGAACTGCTCCAATGCTTCATCCAGATAACGTGCTGTCTGGAAGTAGTTATCCACTGTTGAATCACCAGTCGTTGCTTTATCGATCGTGGCATCTTCTGGGTCAAGCGGGAATGGATAATGGTTCGTCAATGTAATCATATGTGCATAGAAAGGCTGGTCAAGCGATTCAAGCAACGGCATGGATTCCTCGAAGAAAGGTTTATCCTTCAAACCGTAGTTCACGGAGTTTTCCATGTTGTAATATGTGGAATCAAAGAAGTGATCGACTCCGAATTGCTTGTAGATTTCATCGCGGTTCCAGAATGTTTTCTCGTCACCATGGAACACTGCACTTGTATAGCCTTGCTCCTGATTCAAGATAGCAGGCGCTGCTTGATATGTGTTCGTTCCTTTAACGGAAAAGGCAGATCCTTGCGGAAGTCCGTACAGGGAGTTATCCATCAATAGCTCCGCATCAGCTGTTTTACCTTGCTCTGTTTGGTGGAAGAAGTTATCGAAATAAGTTATTTGCTTATCATTCACAAGTGAATTCAGGAATGGTGTTACTTCTTCGCCATTCAATTTGTAATTGATCAAGAAGCTTTGGAAGCTTTCCAAGTGAATCTTGATTACGTTCATGCCTTCTGCTTTACCGAAATATTTGGCATTCGGTTCAGCGTAATTCTCATCGACATATTCCTTGACCTCATTGACGTCATTAGGGCTTGCCATGACGCGCTGTGTAGAAGTCTTGGCGTTCTGTACAGCGTCATAAATCGTATAGTTGTATGGTCCAAGATATTTCACCAAATACGTGCGGTCGAATGTACGCTGCAATAGCTGCGGACGATCAGCTTCAGCCAATCCTAGATTGACTGCGAATAGACAGACACCTGAGATGATGACCATAGCTGTCTTGCGGAAAGCAAGGCGCTCACTCGTCCAATTCTTTCTTGTGTAAATATACAATACAATCAACAGGATGATATCGAGGAAGTAGATGAAGTCCATTCCTTCCATCAGCCCGAAGATGCTGCCGCCCATACCGGAACTCAAGTTATCCGTCTGTTTCAAGGTTGGCAATGTGATGAAATCATTAAAGAATCGGTAATACAGGACATTGGCATAAAGCAGGAAGCTCATCAGGAAATCGATGACAAGCAGCCATATTCCCATCCGTCTGCCTTTTGCCAAAAATGCAAGTCCTAGGAATACGATGCTCGCACTGAATGGGTTGATCACGAGCAGGAATTCCTGCATGGCATTCGTTATATCTAAATTAAATTCCTTTTGATAGGTTAAATACGTCTTGGCCCATAAAAAAATCACGGCCAGCGCAAAAAATCCTTTCCTTGAAGCCAGAAGCTTCTTCATAATCTTTCACCTCTTCATTTTCTTGTCAGGCGTCTATAAAATGGAACAACGACATTGATTCTAGTAAATTATTTTTTTGCAAAACAATTAAGACCCAAACAAAATTTGGGCTCATAATCTATAAATATAACAGATTCTCATAAAAAAGCAAAATGGGAATGATATCCGCAAAAAAAAAGAGTGCATCAGCACTCTTTTTCATGAAGCATCCGTTGTCTGTGAATCAATTGGCTGCTGGTGCTTCCATTGCTTGTACGCCGAAACATCCTGCTGTATCTGCTTGAATGTAAATGCGATGAGAGCAACATCATCCAAAAGTCCGCCCGGGATGAAGTCCGGAACAAAGTCGATCGGACTAAGGAAATAAAGGAAGGTTGCAGCTATCATGAGCAAGGACTTTTTCGGCAGCTGGCTGTAAGCGCCTTTGCGCCAGTCACGGAGCATGTCCACCATCAGCTGCAAGTCAGACCAGATTTCTGCAAGTTTCCCTTTATTATCTGTCGCTTTCGTAGATACATTGGCAAGGAGCTCCTTCGATTTTTCCTTATCCTGCAGCAATGCCTTCGCTTTTGGTGTATAAGCATGCCGTTTTTCCAGGAGCTGTGATAAGTTCCATTTCATAAGGTGTGCCTCCTTGTGAGCTTCTCTTCTCTATTATGAGGAACATTTCTTCGTCATGCAAGGAAGGGCTCTCAATCTATTTTTTTTACAAGTACGCGGTAGCGTTCCGGCAACGAATCCTTGGCCTTTACTTCCTGCATGAAGGATTCTGCCGCTTCATATGTGTCAAAAGTGAATACTTCCCCGTCCTGTCCGACGAACTCGAGCTTCACTTGATTTGAGTCGATTGCGATGACTTTGAACATAGTGCTCTCCTTTCAATATAGGCAGCACCATCCGGCACTGTCAAAAAGAGCTGAGGTTCTTAGGATTTCCAGCTCGAATGATACATTATGATGACATGATTCAATAAAAATCAATGGTTCGCTTTATCCATTATAAAGAAAGAGAGCCTCGAGAGGAAGTGGGAACATGTTAAACGGGGAAAAGCAGGCAGCGGGGGCTGCCTGCTTTTCTGCTGATGTTAGAAATTAAGTGGAAAGACGAACGAAATATGCGGAAGGTATAGGTGTTAGAAAACACATTTTTCGTTCTCATTACTATAAACGGAAAGCACGACCGATTGGTTTCATTTTTTAAAAGAAAAATTTCGGAAGGTTTAAGTTCGAAGGGCAACAGGAATAGTCCTTCAACTACGAATAAAGGAGATTGGTACCATGCAAGCAGTCACGTTCCAAGGTAAGGAAAATATCGAGGTCAAGTCAGTCGAAGCACCGTCCATTAAAAATCCGACAGACATGATCGTTCGTATCACAGCTACAGGTATTTGCGGATCTGATCTGCATCTGTATCACGGAGGGATCACTCCTGAGAAGGATTACATCATCGGTCACGAACCGATGGGAATCGTCGAGGAAGTCGGATTGGATGTGAAGAACTTGAAAAAAGGCGATCGTGTCGTCATCCCATTCAATATCGGATGCGGCGAATGCTTCTACTGTACACACCAGATGGAAAGCCAATGTGACAACTCAAATGAAAATCCGCATACAGACGCTGGAGGATTATTCGGTTTCGCAGATCAGTTCGGTGACTATCCTGGCGGCCAAGCAGAATATTTACGAGTGCCATTTGCGGATTTCACTTCTTTCAAGGTACCGGAAACAAGTGAACTGAAGGATGAAAGTGTCGTCTTCCTTTCAGACGTCATTCCGACAGCTTATTGGAGTGTGGAAAACAGCGGCGTCAAAAAGGGTGATACAGTCATTATCCTCGGAGCAGGTCCAATCGGTCAGATGGCTCAGAAATTCGCATGGCTCAAAGGTGCTGAGCGAGTCATTGCAGTCGATAATGTGCCCCATCGCCTGGCACATGCTAAACGCATGAACAATGTGGAAACATATGATTTCTCCAATAACCCGGAAATTGGCTCGCTGCTTCACAGCGATACCAATGGCGGTGCCGATGTTGTGATCGATTGCGTCGGTATGGATGGTACTGTGCCTGAAGGTGTCCAGTTCGGATCAGAGCATGATAACCAATTCGGTACGATACAGCCAATCGTAACAGCAAGCGAAGCAGTGCGGAAATTCGGTACTGTACAGCTGACAGGTGTATATGGTACAGAAGCAAATGGCTTCCCGATCGGCGATTTCTTTACACGCAATGTGACGCTCACAATGGGACAGGCACCAGTCATCCACTTGATGCCTAAACTGTATCAAATGGTGGAAGAAGGTGTATTCGACCCAACAGACATCATCACACATACAATGAAAATCAGTGAAGCGAAAGAAGCATATAAGATATTCGACGAAAAGACGGATAATAATATCAAAGTCCTATTGAAGCCATAAAGAAAACAGGAGCTGCGAGATGCAGCTCCTGTTTTAATTTGTCTTGGTTTTCTCTTCATATAGATGCGATCTCTTTTTGAACCAATGGAAGATATGTGTGACGATGACTTTCAAAATTGCATACCCCGGGACAGCTAAGACAACGCCGACGACGCCGAATAGATTACCAGCAGTCAAAATCACGAAAATGATCGTGATTGGATGGACACGAATATTGCGCCCCATGATTTGCGGTGTAATCAGTTTTCCTTCGACTAACTGAACGATTGTCCAGACAACGATCAGTTTCAATAGCATGAAAGGCGATGTGACAATTGCGATGATGATGGCAGGTGTAATGGCGATCGCTGGTCCGAGATATGGAACGACGCTGGTGAACGCTGCGATGACAGCGAGTACCGGGGCGTATTCAAGACCGATGATCAAATAGCCGATATACAGCAGGATACCAATGACAAAGCTGACAATGATCTGACCGCGTATGTATGAACTTATTTGATGATTCATTTCCGACATCACTTCAAAAGTCTGGCTTCTAAAGCGTACTGGAAGCAGTTTTAAAATATAGACAGGCAGTTTCTTGCCATCCTTCAGTAAATAGAAGAGGATGAAAGGAACTGTCACGATGGCGATGATCACTTCCGTTACGGCACCGACGAAGCTCGTCAGGTTCGAGAAAAAGTTGTTTAGTAGGCTTGTTCCGCGCGTCTGCAATTCATTCAGGATTTGATTGAAATCAAAATTTCCTGATTGCTGAATCTGATTGACGATATTACTTCCTGTTATGGATTGAACCATCTCAACCCCTTGATCGAAATATTCTGTGCTATTGTTGATCAGACTTAATGTCTGCTCTTTCAAGACAGGTATGACGGAGACAATGAGAATGGTCAGCAAACCGATGATGACAAGGTAAAGGACTATGATGGAATAAATACGTTTAACACGTTTTTTCTCCAAGTAATTGACGATCGGCACAGTCAAGTAATAGACGATCCCAGTTAAAATGATGGGCAATATCACAGTTTTCACTATAACGACAATAGGCGTGAAAATGAATGATACGCTTGAATAGACCAATATATTCAGTCCGATGATGAAAAGAATCAGCATCGCGATGACAAATTTATTATTCAGGAAGAATTTTTTGAATTTCCCCTGTGTGGTGCGCTGCATATCTGGCATGGCAAACCTCTCCTCTTTTGGCCCTCTGTTCCGTGATTCTAGTGTTCTATCATTATAGCCTAATATAAAGGCTTATAACCGTTATATTTATTTTAATCCTATGTATCGAATTAATCTACTCATGAACTTCATCATGACAGGTATTAGGATCAATCTGAGTATCTGTATGATTATCAACATAGTTATCAACATCCATAACCTTTAAAAAAAGATAAAAATGAGACTTATGCACATTATCCACAACGAATGGAGGGAGGTTTGTGCACAAGTCGGTAAGGGTGATTCCATCATTGCTTTCGTTTTGCTGGAATGAGAATTTATAATATTTGTTCCAGTGCTTCAGATAAATTGGAATAGCGGAACTGATATCCATTCTCGAGTGCTTTCTTTGGGTAAACGCATTGTCCTTCCAGTACCAAGGTGCTCATTTCGCCCAATGCTTTTTCGATCACTGGTGCAGGTGCTTTTGTCCAATAAGGGCGATGCAGCGACTTGGCAAGTGCCCTGCTGAAATCTTTGTTTCGGCGAGGCGATGGGGCAGTGATGTTCAGCGGTCCTTTGATCGACTCATTTTCGATTGAGTGAATAATCATGCCCGCAGCATCCTGGACGTGGACCCAAGACAGCCATTGTTCGCCGCTGCCGATTTTTCCGCCGGCGAAATAACGGAAAGGCATCTGCATCAGCGGCAGTGCGCCTTTGTCCCCCAAGACGATTCCAAAGCGTGCAAGGACAGTACGAACGCCGAGGTCTTCTGCTTGTTTCGCTGTTTCTTCCCAATCATATGTCACCTCAGCGAGGAAATCATGCCCGCGTTTTTTCGTATCCTCTGTAAAAGCGTCCTGTACACTGGTGCCGTAGTAGCCAACAGCAGATCCGCTTACGAATACTTTCGGTTTTTTTGTCATCTTCCCGATCATATCGACAAGTGTTTCGGTAGCCTCCAATCGGCTGCTCCGTATTTGCTCTTTTTTCTCTTTCGTCCATTTGCCGAAGAGGCTTGTACCGGCTAAATTGACAACTGCATCTATAACTGGGAGCTCTGCAAGGGGATTGAAACCTTTTTTCAGCCATCCTACATAAGTGACTTGCTTTGTATCGATTTTTTTCTCGGGCGAACGAGTCAGAATGTATACATGATGCCCCTTTTCGATGAGCGATTCTGATAGTTGCTTCCCGACGAAACCTGTTCCGCCGCTGATGATGATATTCATTTGGATTCCTCCTTTTATAACTGAAGCTTACGATTTTGAAAGTTGCCGATTCGTGATAGAATAGAGACACAAGAGGTGTCGAATATGGTGAAAATCACAAAAATCACGACCCAGAAAAATACAATCGGACGTTATAACATTTTTATTGATGATGGGAAAGGTGAGAAGTTCGGCTTTGGTCTTGATGAAGACGTCCTGATCTCAAGCGGTATCACGAAAGGACAGGACATATCCGAAGAAGCGCTGCAATCCATCATTGAAAAAGATGCTGCTCATAAGTGTTTTACCCTAGCTTTACAATATTTAAGCTACCGGATGCGTTCAAAAAAAGAAATCAGAACGTATTTACTTAAAAAGGAACAGAACCCCTCACATGCCGAAGAAGCATTGAACAGGCTGGAGGAGCAAGGGTATGTGGACGATGCTGCATTTGCTAGTGCATTTGTCCGGACGAAGGTGAATACAACGAGCAAAGGACCGCTTGTCATTCGAAAAGAATTGCAGGAAAAGGGCATCACCGGAATCATTGCGGATCAAGCGATGGCCTATTATACGTTCGATAAAGAGCTTGAGAAAGCAATCAAGCTTGCCGGCAGTAAATTGCACACGAAAGCGAAGAAATCGCATCACGAGAAAGTGCAGCAGGCTCAGCAGCAATTGATTTCCAAAGGATTCTCCAGTGCCGCTGCCAGGGAAGCTGTCTCATTGGCGGATGCAGAACAGGACGCCGATTCCGATGCGGAACTGGACGCTGTCCGATATCAAGGGGACAAGTTTTGGCGCAAATATGCACAAAAAGCGGAAGGCTACGAACTATATCAAAAAGTCAAAATGGGGCTTTACCGAAAAGGTTTCCCGATGGAACTGATTCAGAAGTATATAGAAGAAGCGAAAGAAAAAGACCTTTAGAAACGGAAAGCTGGTGCGAAATGCAACTACGTTATAGTGACTTGACAGTGGAACAGCTGAAAAATGAGATGAGACAGCTGAAGATCCAGCAGCAAAAAGCAGAACAGATGGGGAATTTCAGTGAATATCAGATTCTTGAGCGTAAGCGGCAGATGGCCAAGGCTTATACAATGAATCCAGATGATTTCAAGCCTGGCGTGACGTATGAGATAAAAGGTGACAAATCGCATGTCTTCACGATTGATTACTTGAACGGTGTCTTTGCCTGGGGACATCGCCGCAGAGGCAGTGAAAAGGGTGAGGATCTGGAAGCTTTGCCGATCAGTGTACTCGGCAGGTCGACTATGTAATTGCCTCGGCTTTAAAAGCCGAGGTATATTTTATCTGCGGTTTTTCTTGACTGCTTGAGTACGGATGATGATATCAGTCTGTGTTTGCTGTGTTTCCCCATTCACCTGGTTATTCGCATGCTTCGCAGTGGCGCGGGGGGACTGAATAACGGAATTGATGGTACCTGTTCTGGAAAAACGATCAAACTTGGACATTTATCTGCCTCCTCAAGTTTAAGTGCTCCGCAGTGATTTCTAGTTTGTGCAGGTTATTTAAGAATATGTTGGTTTAATGATGGAAAGGAAGAAGAATGGATGGAAAATAAATTCCGTGAGCTTGCGGCACTTTTGCAGCAGCAAAACGAGCGTCTGACAATGGATGAGTCCCGGACATGGGTCGAAATCCTATGGGAGGATTTTGAAGCAACCCGTGCCAAGGCCGGACGTAAATATCAAGGGCAGGATATGACAGAATCAATCGTGCGCCAGTGGATACAGCATTATGGACCGAGGCTGGATGAGTTTTTGGAACGAAATCCAAAATATCACTATTTATTCAAGCAACGCCGACAACAATGAAAAAAACCTGGAGACTGCATATCTCCAGGTTTTATAATGCGGATGGATTGTCATCGGTGACGAGTTTCCGCTGCAGCTTCTGTTCTGAAAAAATCCAGCCGGTGTAGGAGCTCATCACTTGATGATTATCATCGATTTGTACGACTGCCTTGAATGGATAATGCTGTGCACTGTTGTGATAACGCAAATCGATCAGTCGCAGCTCGGTGAAATCATCATACAAATTGACTTCCCATGTGAACACAGGAGAAAAGCTTAAGAAAGCCGCAATATTCTTATCTTCCCTGGCCACTGCCATCAGCTTGCTGTCAGGCAATGGCTTTCTTTCGAATTCATCGATGATGCGAAGCTGCCAGTTCTCCACTTTGCCGACGTAAAAACGATCTGGTGCCGTTATGGCAACACGCCAGAATGCCTGCTTCATCGTCGGGGAAGTGGCAATGATCTGCGCGTCGGGAATCTTTGCTTTCACTTGTTTTATGATCCGACGCTTATCCCAGTAACGCTTCAGATAGTACAAGACAAGAATACCGTAAATGACGATGAAAGTCGGACCAGGCTCCAAGCCAATCAGCCAAAGTCCGATACCGATCAGATGCATCGTAAAGATGAAGGGGTCAAATGTGTTGATGAACCCGTATGCGACCCATCTTCTGGTGAAAGGCCGATAAGCCTGTGTGCCGTAAGCGTTGAATACATCGACGAATACGTGCAATACGACAGCGCCGAATGTCCACAGCCATAGATGCAGATAATTGACTTGCGGTTCCAGCACAAACAGCAGCAGGGAAATCGCCAATCCCCACAGTATGACAGCGGGGATTGAATGCGTGATTCCCCGGTGATTTCGTAAATAAGAAGCATTGTTTCGTAATTTCAGTACTGTATCAAAATCGGGTGCCTGTGAACCAAGGATCGTGCCCGCAAGCACGGCATTGAATAAAACAGGATCTTGGTGAACTACAGGATCAAGTGTGGCCAGCCCTCCGAGGGCTATCCCCATGACAATATGGGTACCAGTGTCCATGGATGTGTCCTCCTTCTGATGAAACCAAACCACCTAATACATTTAATATTGTAACACGGAGTGTGAGTGATTTTGCAATTAGACGATCTACATGTTAAGTTTCAGCATTTTTCGATAGATTTATTTCAGAATGATTTAATTAATTGGTTCCAGCAGGAAAAACGATCGCTGCCATGGCGTGAAAATCGGGATCCGTACCGGATATGGGTATCGGAAATCATGCTCCAGCAGACAAAAGTGGATACGGTGATCCCTTATTTCCATCGATTCATGGAACGATTCCCGACCATACAGGCATTGGCCGAAGCCGACGAGCAAGACGTTTTAAAAGCATGGGAAGGCTTAGGATACTATTCCCGGGCCAGAAATCTTCAAACTGCAGTCCGTGAGGTGGCCGAGATCCATGCTGGTAAGGTGCCGGATGATGTAGAGCAACTTGGAAAACTCAAAGGTGTCGGTCCGTATACAAAAGGCGCCATTTTAAGTATTGCTTACGGAATCCCGCAGCCAGCCGTCGATGGCAATGTGATGCGGGTTTTATCGAGGATCCTGCTGATCACAGAAGATATTGCCAAGCCTAAAGCGAGGAAGATCTTTGAAGCGGCAGTCGGGAAAATGATTTCCAAAGATGATCCGTCATCTTTCAATCAAGGCATGATGGAGCTTGGAGCCTTGATTTGCACACCGAAAAAGCCCGCTTGCATGTTATGTCCTGTACAGGAGCATTGTGCTGCGTACCAGCAAGGTCTGCAAGAAGAACTGCCAATCAAGTCAAAAGGCAAAAAGCAAAAGACGATACCTTATCTTTCTGTCATCGTCGAAAATGAACAAGGCGAAGTACTCATCGAGAAAAGACCTGAGGAAGGGCTGCTTGCGAATTTATGGCAATTTCCGATGGTTGATGCAAGCGACGTTTCCCTGGAGCAGTTAGCGTACTGGTTTCAGCTCGAATACGGGATGAAAATCACGCTGGAAGAGACGCTACAGCCTGTCCGGCACATCTTTTCCCATATCATTTGGGAGCTGATTGTCTTGCGTGCCAAAACGAAAGATGATGCAGCCGAGAATGGCCGGTTCGTTGCGCTGACAGATATCAATGACTATCCTTTCCCTGTTCCGCACCAGAAAATCTTGCAGCAAATACATGTGCAGGATTGAAGTCTAAGGCTTTTTCATCTTTTTTGGATAACAACGTCACATTCTGGAGATAGTAATGTGGCGGAGGTGATAACGATGAACAAAAAGACTCAATCTGGTACTGATGTAAACCACGTAAAACAACAAAACCAGCAGTCTCGTCAAGGCGGTTCCGGCCAATCATTCGGAACTGAGTTTGCTTCTGAAACAGACGTACAGCAGGTTCAACAGCAGAACCAGCAGTCTCGTCAGAAAGCAAAAGGCGGTTCCAGCCAATCATTTGGAACTGAATTTGCTTCTGAGACGGATGTACAGCAAGTTCAGCAGCAAAACCAACAGTCCCGTAAGTAAAAAGACGGATATTGTCTGAATTGTTACTTTCGTACGAACGGAGCCCTTCAGCGCACGCTGGGGGGCTCTTTTGTCGATGTCTGGGCAAGAATCAGCGTTTTTCATTTCCATTGTGTCTGAAATATCTTTATAATAAAAAGAAACGTTTTACATATAGGACAATAACAAAGGAAGGAAGATTCGCATGGCTGGCCCAGAGGCAGGAACGAAAATTCAGATACACAGCTACAAACATAACGGCCAGCTCCATCGGGTTTGGGAAAGCAGCACGGTATTGAAGAGCACAGCAGAAGTTCTGATCGGTGCCAATGACCGGACGATGGTCACAGAAAGCGACGGTCGGACATGGATCACTCGAGAACCAGCCATTGTTTATTTCCATGCGAAGCACTGGTTCAATATAATCGGTATGCTGCGCACTGATGGTATTTATTATTATTGCAATATCAGTTCTCCGTATGTATATGATGGGGAGGCGCTGAAGTATATCGATTATGATCTGGATATCAAGATATATCCTGATATGACGTTTACACTGCTGGATGAGGATGAATTCAATGTACACAAGCGACAAATGAATTATCCGCCCGAAATCGAACGAATACTATGGAGTCAAGTCGATATTCTGATCAGTTGGATCAGACAAGGAAAAGGGCCGTTTTCCCCTGATTTCATCGATACATGGTATGAGCTGTTCCTAACCTACAGATAAATAACATAAGCTATGGATCCTTGCCGGAAGCGGCAGGGATTTATCATTGTGCACAACAGAGAGGTGATATGTGTTGAGCAGTACGAGACGGTATTTACATTTTGTGAAACCGTATAAATGGAAAATTATTTTTACTATTATAATCGGTGTCGTGAAATTCGCGATACCATTGCTGATTCCGCTTATCTTAGGGTATGTTGTCGACCATGTCGTCAATGCGGATATGTCTACAGCTGACAAGCTGCATCGGCTATTCTGGCTGCTGGGCGGTTCGTTGATTGTCTTTCTCATTTTACGTCCGCCAATCGAATATTACCGGCAATATTTGGCGCAATGGACAGGGAACCGGGTGCTCTATGACATCCGGAATCAGCTGTTCGATCACATTCAGCGTCTGAGCCTTCGCTTTTATTCCCAAACGAAAACCGGAGAAATCATTTCCCGTGTGATCAACGATGTCGAACAGACAAAAAATTTCATCATGACGGGTCTGATGAATGTGTGGCTTGATTTGGCCACGATCGCCATTGCGGTCGCCATCATGTTCACAATGGATGTATCGCTCACATTGGTGGCGATTGTCTTGTTCCCTGTATATGGTGTGGCCATCAAGTATTTTTATGAGCGTCTCCGCAGTTTGACGAGGAAACGTTCGCAAGCTTTGGCAGAAGTGCAAGGACATCTGCATGAACGGGTGCAAGGCATCCCGGTGACGCGGAGTTTTGCGCTGGAGGACTATGAACAAAAACTGTTTGATACGCAAAACCGCAACTTCCTCGATAGTGCCATCGAGCACACAACCTGGAATGCCAAAACATTCGCTGTGACAAATACAATCACTGATTTGGCTCCGCTGCTTGTCATCGGGTACGCTGCTTATGAAGTCATCCAAGGAAATCTGACATTGGGTACGATGGTTGCTTTTGCCGGATTCATGGATCGTGTGTACAGCCCGCTCCGCCGACTGGTGAATTCATCGACAACATTGACGCAAGCAGTCGCATCCATGGACCGGGTCTTCGAATTCATTGATGAAAAATACGATATTGAAGATAAACCTGCAGCAGCGAAAATGACAAAAGTAGATGGAAATGTATCATTTGAAAATGTTTCTTTCCGCTACAGTGAGGGAGAAGAACTTGTACTAAAAGACATCTCGCTTGATGTCAAACAAGGAGAGACCATCGCTTTTGTCGGAATGAGCGGTGGAGGAAAGTCGACCATCGTCAGTCTCATTCCGCGGTTCTACGATGTATCAAATGGCCGCATCACCATTGATGGGACCGATATCCGTGATGTACAGTCACGTTCTTTGCGGGATAAGATCGGGATGGTGCTGCAGGATAATATCCTGTTCAGTGAATCCGTCGAAATGAATATAAAACTCGGCAGACCCGAAGCTACACATGAAGAAGTAGTGGCAGCGGCCAAAGCGGCCAACGCCCATGACTTTATCGAGAATCTGCCGGAGGGATATGAAACACTTGTGGGAGAACGCGGCGTCAAGTTATCCGGAGGACAAAAACAGCGGATCGCCATTGCCCGTATCTTCTTGAAAAATCCGCCGATCCTCATTCTTGATGAAGCAACATCGGCACTCGATTTGGAAAGTGAACATTTGATCCAGGAAGCGTTCGAGAAGCTGGCAGCAGACCGGACGACCTTCATCGTAGCCCATCGCCTGGCAACGATTACGCATGCAGACCGAATCGTCGTCGTGCAAAATGGTGAAATCGTCGAACAAGGTTCGCATGTCGATTTGATGGCTCTTCAAGGCAATTACTTCAATCTGTATCAGATACAGCATTTGGATGAAGATTCTGGAACATTGCGCACAACAGAAAAAGGATAGATGGACAGGGAGGACCTGTTTATCTATCCTTTTTTGTGATGTCTCATTTGATTTGTCATGGATCTTTAAATAGAAGATTGAGAGACTGCTTTTATCACAATAACCAAATTCCAAATGTAGTAGAAAGCAAAAGTCCGATAATGACTGGTAAAAAACATTGCCGCACTAATTCCATCACCGGCACTCGTGCGAACCCGGCAATCGCGACAATGGAGGACCAGGCGATCAATGTGCCGCCGCCAACCCAAACCGCTCCCATTTGCCCGATTGCTGCAAGTGTTGAGGCATCCATGCCGACAGCGGGTGCGAGGGCACCCGAGAGGGCTCCGACGAGAGGAAGCCCGGAAAAACCTGAACCGTCCAGCCCAGTTACCATACCGACTATCAGTAAACCGAATCCGGCGAAAATCGGATTCTCCGGAATATAATGCTGACCAGCCTCAACTAAATCAAAGAGAAAGGAAGGAGCCTCAGCAGCATCTTCCAGACCGAATATCCGGGCTGATATCTCGCCGCTTCCCAAAAAGAAGAAACCTGCAATCGGAATGACTGGTCCCATTGCCCGAAAAGCAAAGGTGAAGCCATCTATCAAGTGCTCACTCACATTATGCAAAGACTGTTTCCAATTGTACGCGATCGCTGCGGCGATCATGAGAAGGATAGCCGCACCACCGATTAAAGCAGCACCGGCCCCGCCCTCAAGAGACGCGGTATTGCTGAAAGCTGTATATGCCATGTAGATGACGACAACAAGAAAGACCGCGGGCACCAGAATCGCAAATAAGATACTGAGCTTCGTGTTTTTTTCTGTGTGAGCTTCACTGGACGCTTCGTTCCCATTCCATTTTTCCAGATGTGCAATGGAAGGCGAAGTGATTTTTTTTCGAATGCGGAAGTATGCGAGCAGCAAGGCTGTGATACCAGTAATAAGCGATAATATAAGCGCTTTGTCTGCCACCTCGGCAGTTTCTACACCAGCTGCCGAAGCGCTCAGCATCGGTGCGATTTTAATGACATAGTCAGCAGAAAGCGCCATCCCTTGACCGGCAATCGCCATTGCCACACCAGTCGCCAGTGGCGGCAGCCCTGCTTTGATAGCAACTGGGAGCAGAATTGCACCAACAAGCGGCACTGCAGGTGTAGGCCAAAAGAATAGGGAAATACAGTAGGTGATGAATGCCAGTACCCAAAAGGACGTATGACCGTTTGTCATGATATAGCCGAAAGGGCGAATCATCCGTTCATCAGCCTGAATTGCTTTCAAAGACTGCAAGAGTGCAGTCATGATGGTAATGATCAAGAAGATATTGAATAGTTCCGAAGCAGCTGTCAAACTTGCGCTGAAAGTTGCCTGCAGCCCCTCCACAAGTGATCCCGAGTATGTCCAACCCACTAAGAACGTCATCACTAATGCAGGTACCAACACATTCTGGCGAATAAGCATTGTTAAAATAATCAAAAGTGTTCCTGCCAGATACATCCAATGAGCCATCGTCAAGTCGGTCAAGCAGGTTCCTCCTTCATCTGATCATGTGCCATAGCCTATGTAAGGGGGAAGGATCTGGTGCTGCTTAACGGAATCAAATCTGCGCAACTAATTCAATAGTATAAAAAAGGATCTCCATCATGATGCTTTGGTGATGGAGATCCTTTTTGATAGGAATTTGTTTTAATGCTGCATAATAAAAAAAGTACATCACTGTTGCGCGTGATGTACTTATTCTTTCGGCATGACTACAGTCGAGTCTTCATTATGATACTTCAAGTAACTATTCAATAGCCGTTTCAATCTGTCCAATTCCCGGTGGTATTCCATCAGGCGCGATGCGAGCGGAAGGAAGATCATTTTTTCCTTATTCTCTTTGTTTTCAAAAACATGGATGAGCAAGTCCACAAGTGCCGGTATATCTGGGTCAAGTGTCTCGCGGATATTGCTGTCTTCCTGCTGATGCTTGATTCGTCCCATGGCGCTGAGAATCAGCTTTTCATGTGACATGATCGCTTTATCGAGTTCCTCGACAAAGGTATCGCTTGATCGTGTCGGAAGCTCTGACATTTTTTCACCAAGCTCATAAACTTCCTTGAGTATGCCGTGAGACTGCTTCAAGGTTGTGATGAGCTGGCGGATGACGACCAACTTGCGGGCTTTTACCAGCTTTTGTTTTTTTGTGTACGTTCGTTCTTCTTTAAAGCGGATATAAATCTCGTCAATCTTCTTGATTTCGGATTCGATCCTGCTTATTTCATCCTTCAGTGCAGGCTGGTCCGACCAATTGCGGGTTGCGACACGCAGCCATTGCAGGATCTCTGTACTGAATTGATCGATTTTCTGCAGAAGTACAACTTCATACTTAGGCGGAAGGAAGAAAAGGTTCACGAAGAATGCGGATAATATGCCCAATGTAAGCGTTGAAAATCGCAATAAGGCAAAAGGCAGGAAATCCATGCCGCTTGTATTCTCCATGACGGAAACGAGTGAGACGATTGCAATGACACCTTCCCGTATCTTCAAGCTCACACATAACCCGATCGTCAAAATAGCCGAGACGCCGATGATGATAGGTTCCGTTCCGAATGTGTAGAACATTGCAATGGCAACGACAAGACCGACAACATTCCCTTTTACTTGATCCATTAGTCCGATATAAGTTTGATAAACAGACTGCCGCATCGATAATGCAGCGCCAATTGCTGCGAATACCGGCGTCAGGTTGAGCCAAGTTGCTGCATATAAGGCAATCGTGATTGCCACGCCAGTCTTAAGCATTCTGGCACCAAGTTTCATTTCTTGGATCCTCCGATCTTTCCTTGAAAACTATTCTATATGATGTTACACGAATGCACCGAGATAATAAAGTATTAACTGAATAATATTTCAAAAGAAAAAAGGCATCAGCGAAAAACGCTGATGCCTTTTAGGTTACCCTTATTTCATTTGTTCAAAGCTTGTTTTTACCGCTTCCAGTGTACGATCGATGTCTTCTTCTGTGTGAGCGGTCGTGATGAACCATGCTTCATACTTAGAAGGAGCCAAATTGATGCCTTGAGCCAGCATCAGCTGGAAGAATTGCGCGAATTTCTCACCATCAGAGGCAGATGCTTGTGCATAATTGGTTACTTTCTCATCCGTAAAGTAAACGGCAAGTGCACCTTTCAAGCGATTGACAGTGATCGTCACGCCAGCATCCGCCGCGTGCTTGATGATCCCCGCTTCGAGTTTAGCGCCCAGTTCCTCAAAGCGATCATACACACCTGGCTGTTTCAATACTTCCAGGCAAGCAATACCTGCTGCCATGCTGGCAGGGTTTCCGGCCATTGTACCAGCTTGATATGCAGGACCTAAAGGAGCTACTTGATCCATGATTTCTTTTTTACCGCCATAAGCACCGATTGGCAGACCGCCGCCGATGATTTTGCCCATCGCTGTCAAATCCGGTTCGACGCCTAGCAGCTGCTGCGCGCTGCCGTAAGTGAAGCGGAAAGCTGTGATGACTTCATCGTAAATGACAAGTGCACCTTTGGCATGGGCATATTCATTTACTTTCTCAAGGAAGCCGGGCTCTGGCGTTACGATACCAAAGTTTCCGACAATCGGTTCGACGAGGATACCAGCTATCTGATCGCCCCATTTTTCCAAAGCGTCGTGCAATGCTTCCGGATCGTTGAATGGAACAGTGATCATGTCTGCTGCAATGGCTGCAGGGACACCGGCAGAGTCAGGAGTTCCAAGTGTGGAAGGACCTGAACCTGCTTCCACGAGCACGGGATCCGAATGCCCATGATAGCAACCGGCAAACTTGATCAGCTTATTCCGGCCAGTATAGGCACGGGCCACACGAATCGTCGTCATGACTGCTTCTGTACCGGAGTTTGTGAAGCGGACTTTATGCAAGGAAGGGATTGCTTCTTTCAGCATTTGGGCAAACTGGTTTTCCAAACGTGTCGGCGTTCCGTACAATACCCCATTTTGGGCAGCTTTGGTGATGGCTTCTGTAATATGCGGATGCGCATGCCCTGTGATGATTGGTCCGTATGCTGCCAGGAAGTCGATGTACTTGTTACCATCCACATCCCAGAAGTAAGCTCCTTCTGCTTTCTCCATATATATAGGTGAGCCGCCGCCGACTGCTTTGAATGAACGGGAAGGGGAATTCACACCACCGACGATATGCTCCTGTGCTTCTTTATGTAATTGTTCTGATTTTGTCTTATTCATAATAGGTAAACCTCCGTTAATTTCTCTCTTTAAGTATAGCACACGCTCGCGTGCCAACGAAAAATGCGGCTTGCTGGACATAGTTGGGACATGCCTCTCGTAAACTGATAATGCGGAGGGATGAGCATGTTGTTTATATTGGTGATTGCGATATTCATTGCCTTGGTTGGCTGTATGTATTCATTTTTCAAACACGAGGTGAAATCCTCCTCGATATTTTCCATTGATTTGTTTTTATCTTTGTTGTTTTTATATGTGAGTGTGATGCTCGCTTTTGGATTGATTTATTTTATCCTTTCTATTGAAGGGATTGTCCTTGCAGAAGGCGGGGACTTGATTGATTCCTCACTGGCAGGTTCGCTGCTGCACTCCATCTACTTCAGCGGCGTGACACTCCTGACTGTCGGTTATGGCGATATCATTCCTGTTGGTGTCGGTCGTTTCCTAGCATTGATAGAGGCGCTGATCGGCTATTTGCTGCCGTCCGGACTTGTACTGAAAGTATGGCAGCATACAGTGGTCAGGCAGAAAATGAATGGTGAAGGAGATTAGTTGTACTTGTGTGTGAAATCGGATACGCTAGGACATATCAGAAACCTGAGGAGGCCTATCCATGACAACCGAAATTGGCAAAGCAGCACCTAGCTTCACCCTGCCAGCGACAAATGGTGATATCGTATCGCTGCAGGACTTCAAAGGAAAGAACATCGTGCTTTATTTTTATCCGAAAGATAATACACCAGGCTGCACGACAGAAGCATGCAGTTTCCGCGATAATCATGAAAAATTCACTGATTTGGATGCAGTCATCATCGGCGTCAGCCCGGACCCAATCGAAAGCCATGAAAAATTCATCAATAAATTCGATCTTCCATTCCTATTGCTTGCAGATGTGGACCATGCTGTAGCAGAGGACTACGAATGCTGGAAACTGAAAAAGAACTTCGGCAAAGAATACCATGGCATCGAACGCTCTACTTTCATCATTGACAAAGAGGGGAATCTCCAAAAAGAATTCCGTAAAGTGAAAGTAGACGGACATACAGAGGAAGCACTGCAATTCATTCGTGAAAATTTGCAGTGAGGTTTACGGCTCAATGTATAAGCATTGAGTCGTTTTTTTGTTATGGCGGAGGACGGTATGGAATAAGCTATGCTCCTTTTATAATTCCGAAGTATCGTGACAAGCGCATATACCGGTGGAATCTGCGCGCATATAGTACAGTATGAAACCTCCCCTACATGATACTGGCTCAGGTGTAAAACGCCTGGGCTTTTTTTATGGAGGATGTTACTTCTCGCGGAGAAAGAAAAAACGTTATAGTAGGAGTAGAACCAACAAACACTTTTGGAGGGGATACATATGCAAGTCCTTGTAGCGGTGAAATTAAGTGAGAAATTGAAACGGCATTTCGAAAGCTCTTATCCAGGTGTGACATTCCAGTTCAGTTCTTCCAAGGAAGAAACAAGGGAATTGGTGAAGGAAGCGGAAGTATTGGTTACAGACGGACATGGAGCCGATGAAGCATCACTGCAGACAGCGAAAAAGCTGAAGTGGATCATGGTCATTTCTGCAGGAGTAGATTATTTACCTTTACAAACAATCGCGGAAAAAGGAATCATGCTGACAAATGCAAACGGCATTCACCGTATCCAAATGGCGGAATATGCAATCTCGTCCATTCTGGCAGTAGCACGTAAAGAACGTGAGTATTTGAAAAAGCAAGAAGAACATGTGTGGGATAAAGATTTGATGATAGATGAGATCACAGCAAAGAAGCTTGTCATCGTCGGAGCTGGGGCAATCGGTCAGGAAGTGGCCCGTTTAGGGAAGGCTTTCCGCATGCATACAATTGGCGTCAGCCGAAGCGGCTCTGCTAAAGAGCATTTTGATGAAACGTATAAACAAACCGATATCGAAACGGTTCTGCCTTATGCGGATTATTTGATTTCCATCCTGCCAAGTACAAGAGAAACGAAATACTTCTATAAAGAGAAGCATTTTGACTTGATGCCAAAGCACGCCGTATTCCTCAATATGGGACGGGGAGACGCAGTAGCGACTGAGGTATTGCTGGGTGCGCTGAATCAAGGGAAAATCAAGGCAGCTGTGTTGGATGTGTTCGAAGAAGAACCGCTGCCTCAAAATCATCCATTCTGGGATCATGAGCGTGTTATCGTTACGCCCCATATGGCAGGTAATACACCTTACTACACAGAACGTGCAATGGAAGTCTTCGACAAGAACCTAGCCGTTTACACAGAAGAAACAGCTGAAAAGCAATTTATAATTAATATTGATTTGGATAGAGGATACTAATGAAGATTTATACAAAAACAGGGGATAAAGGTGAAACCTCTCTTATCTACGGTACACGGGTGCCTAAAAACCATCCTCGGGTCGAAGCGTACGGCACTTTGGATGAAGCAAATGCAGCAATCGGGACAGCAGTCAGCCTGATGACCGTGGAAAATGTTGCTTTCCGTAAATCGCTTGAGCATGTGCAGACACTGTTATTTCATGCAGGTGCTGAGCTTGCCACGCCGCAAGATAAGGAAGTGCGATGGAAGCTTACGGAAAAACATATAGCTGACTTGGAGTCGGAAGTCGACCGATGGACAGAAGAACTTCCCCCATTGAAACAATTCATCTTGCCGGGAGGCTGTCCGAGTGCTGCTGCCCTTCATCAAGCGCGGACAATCGTACGACGTGCCGAAAGATTGATCGTTTCGATGGAAGAGGGGACACGGAGTGAACATATCATTCGCTTCATCAACCGTTTGTCGGATCATCTTTTCGTGGCTGCCAGGTTTGCTAATCGCCTGCATGAGACAGAAGAAATACTGCTTGCCCCGGATATTTAAAGCAAACAATGTGTTTTTTATTGACAAGATCAGGGAGTGCCCTTTACAATTTAGAAGAAGTATAATGTAATAATAGTCATCGTTTAGACGATTGTTTTATTTACAAGTGAAAGCGAGGTGCATGGCGGTGTCTGAACAGAGATTACAAGCAGCAGTGGAGCGACTAAAAGAATCTGGCGTCAGAATTACACCACAGCGTCATGCGGTGCTTGAGTTCTTGCTGAATTCCAAGATCCATCCTACCGCTGATGATATATATCGAGCGCTGGAGGATAAGTTTCCGAATATGAGCGTAGCGACAGTCTATAATAATCTTCGTGTGTTCCGTGAAAACGGATTGGTGCGGGAGTTGACTTATGGGGATTCCTCCAGCCGATTCGATTGTGATACAGAAGAGCATTATCACTTGATTTGTGATCAATGCGGGAAGATTGTCGATTTCCATTACCCAAGTCTTTATGAAGTAGAGAAGCTCGCTGCCCAAGTTACAAACTTCGATGTGACACATCATCGTTTGGAATTATACGGGACGTGCCCGGATTGTCAGCAAACAACCAAGCATTAACCTCGAGCGGAGTTTTTCTATAGATGGAACATGCCTTTATCACGTTTGTGATGAAGGCTTTTCTTTTGTCAGTTAAAAAAGGATTCTGGAGAAATATGTTGAATTACTACTAAAATATATAGAATTACAGCGGAGGGATTGCCTTGGAGAACATTCTTCGTCCGATTTATCAAGAACGTGCTAGTATGCCGAATACATTGGGGATCATCCTGATCGAGAAGACGGGACCGGTAAGTCCGACAACAGATAATTTTGATGTGATTTTACTGGTGATTGTCAAGAAGGCTGACGAACCTTGGTTCACGAAACATTACAGTTATGAAGGAAGGATTGCAGCGATGCATATCGTCGAGGAGTCGCTGCTTCAGTATTGGATTGATACTAGTACATATCGGCGGGCGGTTGAATGGATCTTTGAAGGCAAAGTCGTGTTCGATCGTAATGAGTATATCGAGAATCTAAAAAAAGAACTGGCCGGTTTTCCTTATGAGAAACGCAAGCTGAAGATGACGATTGAATTTGCAAAATTGATCAGTGCCTATGCTGAAACGAGGAATCTTCATGACAGCGGGCAGTATCTCGATGCGTATACTCGAATGGTCCGCTGTTTGCATTATCTGGCTCGACTGTCCATCATCGAAAAAGGACATCATCCGGAAGTAACCGTTTGGAATCAAGTGCGTAGAATAGATTCAGAAGTATATAAGCTTTGTGAAGAATTCATTCAAAGTAAAGAAGAAACGGATCAGCGCGTGCAGCTTATGCTGCTTGCTGTCAACGTAGCCATCAATGCGAGATCCCACTCCGCAGCAGAGCATCTGCTGCGTGTCATGCGAATGAAAGATGAGGCATGGACTTTCGGTGAATTGAAAAACAGACCGGAAGTGGAAGCATATGCTGGTGACTTGAGTGCACTCCTGAATTATCTGGAGGAAAAGGAAATCATAGAAGCAGAGCTGACGGAGACAAAAGGCAAAGCACTGTATCATCGTGAATATAGAATCAAAGAATTATGATACAAAGGCGGAGGGGGATAGTTGCAGTCCAGCTTCGGTTATTCTCTTCTGAAAGCCTTTATTATATATGGTGCTGGCATTTTATCTATGGTAAGCTGTTCTAGCCTTTTCTATAAGGTAAAGTTCGATATAACTTTTTTATAAAAAATCTATTGACGGTGATTCTGTGCCGTGTTATATTTATATGCGTCGCCAAGAGAGCAATAACGGCTGACGAAAAGAAAAGAAAAAACATGTTGACAATGAAAGTTGAAACATGATATGATGTTCTAGTCGCCAAATGAGCGGC
>NZ_JAWVPU010000002.1:0-1002284 GCF_046592895.1 Terribacillus saccharophilus | reverse complement strand
CCACCGGAGCAGTAGGAATAACAGGCCCCACTGGGGTTACTGGCCCCACCGGAGCAGTGGGAACAACAGGTCCAGCCGGAATCACCGGTCCAACCGGAGCAGCCGGAACAACAGGCCCAGCCGGAATCACGGGCCCCACTGGGGCAGCTGGAACGACAGGCCCAACCGGAACGACCGGTCCTACTGGAATCACTGGCCCAACTGGAGCAGTAGGAATAACCGGTCCCCCCGGTTCAACAGGAAGCGCTCTGCCTTCTGTTGGCGCCCTGGTAGCGAGCCAAGCAACAGCAGCACTCCCAGTTCCCCTTAATACTGAAACGGTAATTAATACAATCTCACCGACAGTAGTAGCAGGTAATAACGTGAAGTTGGATGTAACTGCACAGATAGCCGTCGTAACAACTGCGAACTGGTCTTTCAGTGTTACTGTAACTCTGAGGAGAAATTCTACGATTCTTAATCAGGTGACTATAAGCAGAACAGGTACAGCTGCTGGGACTTACCGGATTGTACTGCCAAATACGTTCGTAGATGTAGTCCCAACCACAGAAACCGCAACTTATACGATAAGTGTAACAGTCGTTCCAGTTAATAGTATTACGTCTGCTACAGCAGAAACACGTAATTTAAACAGTATACGCTTCGTGTAACGATGTATGGACCATAGCCTCTAAGCTATGGTCCATTTTATCTGTGCCGAAAAATATCGAACACTAAAACTTTTCAGTCAATATAGCAAAGCGTATAATAGGTAGGTAGTTCAAGGGAGGTATACATATGACGAATAAATATGGACAAACATGGGATTTGGATGTGATTTTCCCGGGAGGGAGCAATTCTCCGGTATTGGTTGAATATGCAGATAAAGCAGAACAGGCCTTAAAAGAATGGAAACAGGCATTAGAATCTTTCCAGGTGCCTGATCAAGGAGAAGATACAGCTGGCTTGGTTCGCATTCTGGAAAAGTGGGAAGCATCTGCTAAACATGTATTCGAGATAGTTGCATTCGTGGAATGTTTGGTGGCGCAAGATGTAACGGATGCAAAAGCGAAGCAATGGTCAGGAAAGAAAGATGAACTCATGGCAGCGTATAGCGGGACGCTTACGGGTGTTGATCGGGTAATTACACAAATACCGATCCAAACATGGGAGCAGCTGCTTGAGCATCCTGAATTGATCAATTATGCATTCGTTTTGGATGAGCGAAAAAGAGAAGCGGCAGAGAAGCTGGCGCCAGAACAAGAAGTATTGCTGAATGATTTGGCTATCGATGGCTACCATGGCTGGGGCAGTATGTATGACACCATTGTGGGCAGCATTCAAGTGCCTTTGGAAATCGATGGCGAAGAGAAGTATTATTCTGTCGGCCAGGCAGCCAATAAACTTGATGCTGCTGATCGGAAGGTTCGTCAGCATGTTTTCGCAAGAATGCAGGAAGCATGGACAGAGAAAGAAGATTTCTTTGCTGAGACATTGAACCACTTGGCTGGATTCCGTCTGCAGACATACAAACACCGTAAATGGGATAATGTACTGAAAGAACCACTGGACTATAACCGTATGTCCCAAGGTACTTTGGATGCTATGTGGGGAGCCATTACAGATGAGAAGGATGCTTTTGTGAAATATCTGCAGCGTAAAGCAGAACTTTTAGGTCTGGAAAAATTGAGCTGGTATGATATCGATGCCCCGCTTTCTTCGGCAACGAAGCATGTATCTTATGATGAAGCCGCTGATTTCATCGTGAAACATTTCCGCACGTACAGCAGCCAAATGGCTGATTTCTCCCAGCAAGCATTTGAAAAGCGCTGGATCGAAGCGGAAGACCGTAATAACAAACGTCCTGGCGGTTTCTGTACAAGTTTCCCGGATAAGAAAGAAAGCCGTATCTTCATGACGTTCAGCGGAACGGCTTCCAACGTATCGACACTTGCTCATGAACTAGGTCATGCTTATCATAGCTATGCGATGAATGACGTAGAACAGCTGAATCAGGAATATGCGATGAACGTAGCGGAGACAGCTTCCACATTGGCAGAGTTGATCGTTTCAGATGCTGCGGTAAAAGAAGCTGAAACAAAAGATGAAAAAATTGCATTGATCGAGGAAAAAATTCAGCGCAGTATCGCGTTCTTTATGAATATTCATGCGCGTTTCTTGTTTGAAACCAGCTTCTACGAAGAACGTAAAAATGGGCTTGTTTCAGCATCTCGTTTGCGCGAGTTGATGGTTGAAGCGCAGAAAGAAGCATATAATGGACAGCTTGATGAATACGATCCGACTTTCTGGGCATCTAAATTGCATTTCTACGCGACAGACGTGCCATTTTATAACTTCCCGTATACATTCGGTTACTTGTTCAGTACAGGAATCTACGCCAAGGCAGCTGAGAATCCTGCAAACTTTGAAAGTTCCTACAACGCATTGCTTAAGGATACAGGTCGAATGACAGTTGAAGATCTGGCTTTGAAGCATTTGCAGGAAGACTTGACCGATAAGGGATTCTGGTTGAAAGCTATCGAGGTTTGTAAGCAGGATATTGAGGAATTCTTGAAGTTGACTGCAGAATAAGAGACGGTTTTTAGAAAAGCTAGATTGTAGAGAAGCATAGGTTTCTCTACAATCTTTTTTATGTAGTGGCCTTTCATTGTTGTAAAGTTACTGTTACTTAAGCTGAAAGAATGGTTACTAATTTCTTAATTTATATACCTTATGCTTAACTTTAAAAACACATAGGAGCAAGAGGGCAATCAAGCCTGCAAAATACAAATCCAATATTATTGATCTTTGCAAAAATACCATACTTATCGCTAATGCGATCAGCATAAGGAGCACAGTAAGTAGATTCTTTAGTAAGCCATTGTATTTTTCAATCTGATACTCAGTTTCTGTATATATTTCAGAAGCGTGCTCTTCTGTCGCGGTAGTTCGAAAATAATGCCAATTTCCAAAACGCGTTACATACTCCCAGCCAGTATCCTCAAAAAACATTTTGTATTCATTCAGATCCACGTCGCTGGTAGATTTATAGTCCAGCCTATAAGTATAAGAAGCTGGTTCGATTTTTTTAAAGGTATAGAGAAATTTATACGACTCCAAGGCCCAGCCCTTTTTAGCCATTTCTTTTAACCATATTTCCTCACCGTTATCCTGCCAGGCGAGGAAAAGCTTGAAAACCCTTTTCTTCGTTTTCATAGATGCTTTGTCACCTCCATATTTTCAACACTATTTCGAGTTATTTCAACCAATTTCTGCAGACGATCCCACTCTAACTTCACAACTTGTTTTCCAAGCTTGGTTAATACGTAGCATTTTCTCCGTTCATGGTCTTCATCTGTTTTAGAAATGATTTTTTGTTTCTCCAATTTGCTTAAAGCCCCATATAAAGTTCCCGGCCCTAATATTACATCTCCATTACTCATTTCTTCCACTTTTTGCATGATGCCATATCCATGAAGAGGGGTGGTTAAGGATATTAATATATAGAAAGTTGTATGTGTAAGAGGTAAGTATTGTGTTGGAGATTTTTTTGTCATTTTGGTGCCTCCAATCGGCTGTTTCACGTTGTGGGAGATTCTTTAGTTATCGCAAACATTATAGCATATTGGAATTTTCGCGATTTCTAACAGAAGACAAATATTGGGTTGTAATCTGTCTGAATATAGATTAGTATATCGTCATAAGATATATATCGTCAATCGATATATCGTGATGCGATGATATAAAAGTCTTGATATAAGTTATGTATTATCGAAAAGGAGAAGACCATTATGAAGATTAGCGAATTATTGATTCATGGTGGAATGGCGCATAAAAATGCAGTGTCATTCTACGGAAGAAACTATCGATCTCGTGCTACAAGGAATAAAAATGGAGAAATAAGTGTGGAGCTGCATGAGCTTAAATCATTACCTCGATGGTTAACAGATATGCTAGGTATACCACTACTTAGAGGTTTCGCAGATACGATCTACGCCTTTTACATGAAATGGTGGACAGGTTTGCTATTCATTATCGCACCTATGATGATGAATTATCGGATTCAAGCAACAGTTGACGTATTCACCTCTCAATCATCAGACCTTGCAGCAGGGTATGCTACAGGAATGGTATCTGGGATGATAATGATATTCTTCATTATGAAACTATCAGCTGTCAGTAAATATCATGCCGCAGAGCATATTGTCCATAACTTATATTTACAAGGGCGTCCTCTCAATCTAAAAGAAGGAAAAAAGGCATCCAGAATCCATGAATGGTGCGGAACAGGGTGGTTGTTTTTATTGATTGCATATACAGTAATCATGGTATTTATACCAATTCCCACATGGCTGAAGATCATCTTGTGGTTCCCATTTTACGGAGAAGTGATGATGAATGAGAATAAATACTTCCGTATGATTGTGATGCCGTTTAAAGGGATTACATATATCTCACAGTTCCTGACCACATCAAAACCGAAGGAAGAACATGTAGAGGTTTCTTTGAAGGCATTTCAAAGCTTGTTGGAGAAGGAAGAAAAAGTATTATATAAATCAACTACAATTGCTTAGAGAAATACATTTCACACAAAATGTCACAAAACATTTGCTTGGTAACACATATTTAATCAGGCAGACATTGTCCATTTTCTGCTACCATTCAAATGTTTCGACGATTTAGCCACTCACCGAGTGGTTTTTTTGTGACAAATGTCATCTTTTTCCATGACATTACTTTCTTATTTCTTAGGTCGCAACTTGTTATCTTGAAATTAGGAGGTGGCAATATGTTGAGGGTAGATGGAATCAATAAATCATTTCGCAGGCTACCGGTACTGAAAGATATTACATTTGAAATTTCAGCAGGAGAAAGCATTTTATTATTAGGTGCTAATGGAGCTGGTAAATCCACTTTGATTAAGATCATATTGAACCTGCTGCAACAAGATCATGGCAAGATGGATTGGTCTGAGACCCGACCTAAAATTGGTTATGTACCACAGACACCTTCCATCATGAATAATTTGACAGTCAGACAATTCACTGTATATATCCTTTCGTTGCACGGTAAACGAACGCAAGTGAATACAGTCCTGAAAGATGCTGGATTGGAGTCGAAAGAAAAGGCACTAGCAGAAAATTTAAGTTCTGGACAGATGAAACGATTATTATTTCAATTAGCTGTAGCAGCAAAGCCAAAACTGCTCATTATGGACGAACCTACTGCCGGAATGGATGTAGAAGCAAAACGCCTATTTCGTAAACAATTATCAGCGGTGCGGGCCGATGGAGTCAGCGTATTGGTGACAACACACATTCTGCCAGATGCAGAGAATTTAGCCGATCGATTAATATATCTGGAAGAGGGTGTTCTAAAGGTGGATAGGACAATTAATGAAATAAGGCAGCTTAGGCAGTTGATTAGCTTCCGTACAGATGAACAGCATAAAGATCTGCTGCTATCAATGGGCTACGTGCTGCAGGAAGACGTATATCGGAAACGGACTGATGACGCGGATAGAGAAATGCATATACTGATTCAAAAGAAAATCCATTTGAAGCAGCTTGAAATCAAGAAAGATACGCTTGAAAAGTATGTCGAAGGGCTGTCAAAGGAGGGGGCGGGATTATGAAGTCTACTATGCTGACAGTGGGCATGGAACTTCAGCGTGTGATAAAAGATAGATATTTCCTGCTTTTTTCAATGTTGATGCCTTTCATCTTTTATTGCCTGTTTTCTTACATCAATCGAGGGGTTGCTTTAGGCGGGATGGACTTTGATTATTTTTTTCTTATTTCAATGACCTGTTATAGCTTAGTAGTAAATTCTGTGCAAGCATTCGGTATTCAGTTGATGTATGATCGCAGGCAAACCTGGATGGACTATCTTATTACACATCCTGTCACGGCTACGCAATATTTCATCGCACGTATTATTACGCAGCTATTGCTTAATACAATCATTATTTCGGTATTCTTTTTTGTCATAAATACATGGAAACAGTTTGAACGTACGATTGGAGAATGGGTGATAACAAGTATTTGGCTGTTAGGTGGCTCGATTTTATTTTTGATGATTGGAATCTTGATTGCTCAATCCAAAAAAATTCAAACTGCATCTGTAACTGCCAACCTAGTGGTATTAGGTCTTGCAATTCTAGGGGGGCTCTGGATGCCGCTCGGAATATTTCCAGAATGGGTGCAAATGATTGGGGAGTGGCTGCCATCTTACCTGTATGCTCGGGCTGCATGGAATATAGCGTTGGGGGAGGGTATTGATTTTTCCAATATTATCATCTTCGTCTGTTATTTTTTGGTATGCTTTATAGGAGCATTGGTGTTGCAATACAAGCAGAGAGGTTGAGTGAGTATATAGATGAAGAAATTTCACTTATTTCCGAAAGAAGATGGCTATATACCGCATATTTGGCTGCTGTATTTTTATTTTTCGTGTACAAATCTATTTTTCCTGAATGGTTTAAGTTTTTGGTTCACCTTCCTTATCTTGACTTTCGTTTTTATTTGCTATCGGGAAGCTTTTTGGAGGCCTGAACGAACGTTTGTCGCTTCCATGGTCATTACATTACTTATCTCTTCTCTTGTTTTCCTAGTTTCCATACAATATTTTTATTTACTACTGTACGCAATGAGCATGTTATATGGTGTGAAGAAACCATGGAAATTCTGGTTGGGTTACACTGCTATCAATAGTGTGACAGTATGCTTGCTGCTTGTCGATATATTCAGTTCAGTGGATTTAACATGGGGGTATATATTGCCGGGCATCTTGATTGGTTTCATATCACCTGCAGCTTGGAAGGCGCAGGTGATGTGGAATCAAAAGTGGGAAGCAGTCAACCTAGAGTTATCTGAGGCGAATAATCGAGTAGAAGAATTAATCAAAGAGCGGGAACGCGATAGAATTGCCCGTGATTTGCACGATACAGTTGGTCAAACTTTATCAACCATTTCGGTGAAAAGTGATATATCGAAAAGATTGCTGCACCAGAATCAGGAACGAGCAGAAAAAGAATTACATGACATTCAGCTGCTTGCCAGATCATTGCTGCAGGATATGCGTAAAATTGTCAGTGACTTGCGGGTTGTTTCGTTGGAAGAGGAAGTCGAATCTGCTCGCAGCAGATTATATGAATCGGGCATTGATTTTGAATTGGAACAGCAATTGCCGTCGATTCAGGATAGTTCAAAGGAAACGCTTCTGGCTTATATTATCAAAGAAGCTGTCACAAACGTGATTCGTCATAGCAGAGCTACATATTGTAAGATTCGAATCATACATTCTGAAGCGGAGCTTACTTTGGAAGTGGAAGACAATGGCAGGTTCGACGGACAGGAATGGCAAGAAGGAAATGGAATGGATGGAATCAGGAAGCGGGTAAGTCTGATGAATGGAAAGGTGCGCTTCAAGAAACGTCAAAAGTGCGGATTACATTTGATAATCCATGTTCCTATGCAAACTGAAGGAGGTGCAAGCCATGATTCGTATGCTGTTAGCGGATGACCAAAATATGCTTCGAGGTGCAATGACTACGATGCTGGATTTAGAAGAAGACTTCTTTGTGGTGTGTCAAGCTGCTACAGGAGAAGAAGTTTTGCAAGCGTTGCAGGTACAAACGCTTGATCTGCTGATTCTTGATATTGAGATGCCGAATTACACCGGTTTGGAAGTAGTGAAATGGATGAGGCAAAACAACCGTTTTGAAAAGGTGCTGATGCTGACGACATTTTCCACCGCTGCATATGTAAAGGAAGCAATGAAGATGAAAGTGGAAGGATATCTATTAAAAGATACACCGAGTGAACAGCTTGCACTCGCTGTACGGGATATTGTCTATCATGGGCGTACTGTGATAAGTCCTGAAATTACATATCAATTCGTTCAAGGTGTTGAGAACCCGTTAACTGAACGTGAAAAACAAATTCTTATTTTGGCCGAAAGAGGGTACTCCACCAAACAAATTGCCGTAGAATCATTTTTATCCCCGGGTACAATCCGAAATTATTTCTCTGAGATATTGGATAAACTCGGAGCACAAAACCGTTCTCAAGCAGTATATATTGCGAAGAAAAAAGAATACATATAAAAAAACACAGCTCCAAGAAGGAACTGTGTTTTGTGATTTAATCTTTTGCGTCCAGCATAGATTGTAGTTTTTTGGAAACTGTAAGCAGAATTAGACCTACTATAATAGCAGCTGCACCGATTAAGCTAAATATTTCAACATAACCAAGTGTGGCTGTTAAGCCAGCAAGTTGTCCAGCGATAATACTGGCAATACCATTTGCTGCCATCCAGACACCCATCAATAGGGAAGCGATTTTTACAGGTGCTACTTTGCTTACCATGGATAAACCGACAGGAGAAAGACAAAGTTCCCCTATTGTATGGAATAGATAAGTAAAGATGATGAACAGAATATTAGCTTTATGCACAATATCAGTTTCGTCACTGCCTGTATAAAGGACAGCTGGAACTAAAATCATGAATCCTAGTCCTAGTAAAACCATACCCATTGACATCTTCGTTGTTGTACGGAAATCGCCGCTCTTGGATTTACTTAACTTCAACCATACACCAGAAATAATCGGTGCAAGAATCACAATGAATAGCGGGTTGACTGACTGGAACCAAGAAACAGGTATCGTGTACCCTCCTATACTTCTGTCAATGAAATCCCTTGTATAGAGAGTAAGAGATGTACCAGCTTGTTCAAAGCCAGCCCAGAAGAAGATGACGAATACTAACAGTATCAGTACAGCGCTGGTTCTTTTCTTTTCTGCTGCTGTCATTTTAGTAGGTTTGTTATTAACTGCTACATTGGTACGATTAGGTTTAGTACCAATATCACCTAAATACTTCTTACCCAACAAGCTGAAAATCAATTGACCGATAATCATACCGATGGAAGAAGCTAGGAATGCCCATTTAAAACCAAAGTGTTCAATGCCATCAGCATCTACGGAGTGGAATAAATCTTCTGCAAGGAAACCAGCAATCAAAGGAGAAAAGAATGCTCCCAGGTTGATACCCATGTAGAAAATAGTGAAAGCAGCATCTTTCCGTTTATCCCTAGGATCATACAGTTCACCGACATAAGTAGAGATATTAGGTTTGAAGAAACCATTACCAATGATCAAGAAAAGAATTCCTATATATAGACCTAATTGGCTGTTGAATAAAAATATTGTGAAATCTCCGACCGCCATTATGATACCGCCAATCGTGATTGCTTTACGGAGACCAATATATTTATCTGTCACATAGCCGCCAATGATTGGTGTGAAGTATATGACTCCCCCGTATAAACTATAAATGAATGCCGCATGCTGTGTGCTCACGCCAAGTCCGCCGCTTATTACTGCAGCAGTGAGGTAAAGCATCAATACAGAACGCATTCCATAATAGCTATATCTTTCCCACAATTCAGTGAAGAAGAGAAGATACAATCCCTTTGGATGCTTCTTCCCTTGTGGGATTGTAGCTGGTGTATCCATTTTAAATCCTCCCTTTTTAAAGAACATTGTCCATTATACGTCATAGTTTTTCTCGAATTCAAACAATTTCGTTATATGAAGTAAAAGTAATAAAATTGCTAAAATTAGCACTTGGGTAAAAATTCTTCTAAAGGAAATGATATTTTTGGTTGCTAGCGCTATCATTTTTCTATATAATGGATGGACAACAGAAAACAAATCGGTACAAAAAAGCCTGCAGGGGGAGCCATTCCGGCTGAGATGGACAGATGTCCAGACCCTTCGAACCTGTGAGTTAGCACTCGCGTAGGGATGTAGCTTCTTTGATGGGGAAACAATGCACTTTTGGGCCATCGGGAGATCCCACTGCAGCATTGTTTTTTTGTTGCATTCTTTTAAATAGGGGAGAATCAATATGCAATCAAGAAGCAAGGTTTTATTTTTAGTGGAAGTGGCAATATTCGCCGCACTCGCATTCGTTCTGGACTTATTTTCATTTAAAGCATGGGCGCAAGGAGGCAGTATCTCCTTGCAAATGGTCCCGATATTTTTGATGGCGTTCCGCTGGGGATGGAAAGGCGGACTGACAACAGGATTGGTTGTCGGATTGCTGCAGTTAGTCACCGGACCTTATATCGTTCATGTTGTCCAAGGATTCATGGATTATCCATTAGCTTTCACTTTGGTTGGACTATCTGCAGTAACGGCAGGATTTGCCCATAAAGCAGCAAAAGAAAACAATCGAAAAAAGCTGATTGGTTTCTTGATAATAGGAACTTTGATCGGCAGCATCGGAAGATTTGCAGCTCATTTTATGGGCGGCATGATCTTTTTCGGATCAGCAGCAGCGCCAGGTCAAACTGTTTGGGCATACTCGCTTATATATAATGGTTCTTATTTGCTGCCAAGTTTTATTGCCAGCATCATTGTTATCCTCATTTTGATTCTAGCTCAGCCGAAACTCATTTTACCGAATAAATAAGAAAAAGGCACTGTCCCGCTGGACAGTGCCTTTACATTTAGATAAGCAAGCCTTCCACGTTTTCTGTTTCCGTTACAATCAAGAAGATTTTACCTTCATCCAAGTCCTCTTCAAAATCCTCGGCTTCTTCTTGGGAAAAACCGATTTCCTTCAGCTTGGTGCGCAGTTCATCGCCTTGTTTACTGAACATGCTGCCTACCGCACTTTTTGCACCCATTTCGGATAGACCGATTGTATTTGCATCCACGTTTTTAGATACGCGTTTTGTTCTGTCATCATCATGTGACAACACGTAAATATTATCTTTGTTCACACCTTTTGAACTTAATAGCTGAATATCTTCCTGCAGTTTGTCGTCATTTGTGTATTCTCTTAGATATGGTTTCATTATTATCTCTCCTTTGATTTTGTCAGCTAATAATGCTGTACCCGCTATGTGTCAAATAAAACATGTGTGAATTTTAATGAAAAATTCAAATTTTTCAGGTTTAAGGGTGATGGAGTCGATGATGGTTATGGTAAACTTAGTAGGAGATCAAGTTTCCAAGTCTAGTGAGGAGGAAACATTTTGGCAGATATAGTTGATTTAGATCAAATGAAAACGAAAAAACGTATGTATCAAGTCACCAGGTTAAAAGGAATTGAATATGTGATTTTTTTAACTGTTATCAAGTATGTGAATAAACATACGAATAACATGCTGTCGGGAAATGCGTTTCAGACGACTGCTTCGAATTTGGCTGATATTTATAATGGTGATCGCAAGCTCTTCTTGAAAACCTACCATGAGTTATTATGTTATTGGGATATTGCCTTGGTAGATGGTGAGAACCCCATCAATGAGGAATTCGAGCGGTTTCCCCAAATAGGAGATCTTTGCTTCTTTATTGACCGCAAAGTCCAAAAAGATAAATATTCGTGTTAAATGACAGCTGACAATCAGTTGTCTTTTTTGTTGAAGGATAGAAAATGCTGTCACGTGAAAGCCTAGGAAGGATACGTTTAATTTCGCATGGAAAGGGCAATAAAGAAATAATTGATTGCAAAAAGGAGAGAGTCGCATGGCGAATGTAACAGAAGTTTCCCAAAGTAAAGTAGTGGAGCTATTGGAAATAGAAGGCGGAGAAAAAGTGATCGTTTTTGGTGCGGGGAACGGTGACCTGGTTATACCAATCGCCCATAAAACCAAAGATCGAGTCACGGCTCTTGAAAAAGATGAAGCTTTACTGGACAAGCTGGCACTGCGAGCCGAAGAAGAGACGCTATCAAATATAGACCGGATGCCGAGCGGATTAGGCAGACTTAATTTTCCAGATGCATCTTTCCAGCGCGGACTGGCAGCATTTGTACTGGATTCCACGGACGACCCGGAGCTGGCAGCTAAGGAAATGTACAGAATCACCATAGAAAAAGGATTCATGGTTGCTCTCGGTTTCGCTAAAGATCAAAGTGAAGACTTGGTCGCTGATAAATTGGAAAATGCAGGTTTTGAAGTGAGTAAAGGCCAATTAGATGAAGAAATATATTATGTTAAAGCATATAAAGCATGAGTAAAACCGCCAGTTAGTGGCGGTTTTTCTTATGTTGTGATTTCACTGCAGCATGCTTGGAATATCACTTTCTGCTGTCGGATAAGCCCATAGTAATGTTTTCAGCGCCTGCACATGTATATTCATTTCGATTGCCAAAAGGAAGACGTTGATCAAGTGTTCTGCTTGAGCAGCGTATACGTGCGCACCGACAATCGTCTGCTTCTTTTTGTCCAAAATGATTTTGCTGAAGCCTTCTTCGAGTCTTGTTGTTTTATTGGTGAAAAAAGAGCTTAGATCATGTTCGATCACTTCATAGTCATCAGGGTATTTTTCGGCTTCGGTTGCAGTCATGCCTGCTGAAGCAATGCCTGGCAGCGTATAAACTGCTGAAGGCTGAATATGGCTGAATTCTTCCTGTTGTTTGCCATCCAGCATATGCTTAATGACTCGCTTTCCTGCTTCACCTGCCAATGGCGTCAACGGCAGCTTTCCATCGTCGGCACAATCACCGGCTGCATAGATATGGGGAGCAGAGATGCTCTGCTGATTTTTATCCACTTTAACTCCATTTTTGCTATAAGCAATCGAGGTCCGGTCAAGTCCAAGATCTTGTACATTAGGTGCTCTTCCGGCTCCGTGGATGACGATGTCTGCAGATAGTTGTTCCGTGTGGTTGTCAGAGCCGATGGTAGCGATGAATTTACTGCCCTGCTTGGCGACAGCTTTCAATTCTGTATTCGTCCTGATATCGATGCCAAGCTTTTTGCTGTATTCGGCCAAGCGACTGGCAATCGACTCGTCGAATCCTTCAAGTGGCCGTTCCCCGCGGTGTATGATGGTCACTTTCCGGTTGAACCGGGCTGCGATATGCGCGAATTCGAAGCTGATATATCCGCCGCCGATGAGCACCAATTCATGTGGTAGCTCATCGAGTTCAAAAAAGCTGTCACTGGATGCTAAGTGCTTAAAACCATCCACGGGCAGTTTAGCCGGAGAAGCCCCTGACGCAATGAGGAAGTAAGATGCCTGCAGCTTTTCTCCGTTTACTTCTACAGTATGGTCATCAATGAAACGGGCATGCCCCTTGAAGACTTCGATTCCGTCCTTTTCAAACTCTTCCACTGTCGCACTGGGAATCGGTTCAGTGAACGTATCTTTATGCCGGCGAAGCTCACTCCATTCAAGCTGGGCATTTCCCGTCAATCCATAGCCTTTCATCCGTTCAAAGCTGTCTTGTATCTTGACTGCTTCAACCAATACCTTCTTCGGATCACATCCCCATTGCGGACAAGTACCTCCAAATGGTTTATCATCGATTACAGCTACAGTCCATCCTCTTTCCCGGGCTGCAGAAGCTGTACTGTGGCCACTGACACCAGAACCTATCACAATTAAATCCAACTTACGCATCATATCACCTCTCCTGACTGTATCCTAACTCTGTACCCGGGTGCAGTTTATAAGAAACATTCGAGACTCTTTACATACGGAACGAGTGAGTTCTGATAAGATAGAGAAAATGAGCTCTAGTTGGATATAGTAAAAAGGAGTGGAATTAGTGAAAACTTTTAAATTGGTGGAATTGATATTGTACCCGACAGACCAAGGATCATTGGATGGAAGGAATATGGAGCTTGCAGAGGGCTTGATCATCAATAAGGAAGAAGATAATGAGTGGGTGCTGGAAGCAGTACTTGGCCAGACTGATTTGGAGTATGTGCAGCGTTTTTCTGAAAACCGTAAAGTAGTGCTGGCGGAAGTGAGGATTACCAAACCGGAAAACCGACCAGCTTTATTCCTGATTCAAGTGCAGGAAGTCAATGATATTGGAGAAGAAGGAAATGTCATCATGAAAGGCACGCTTGTCAGGGAAGAACCGTCCAATTTGTTTGCTGCTATCAGGAAATTACGCAAAGATGGGATGAAGGAAGAGGAAATCCTTGTCAGTGGGGCTGGAACAGCTGAATAAGCATGCTTGAAAAGTAGAGCTATTCTTCCATGTTCCTGCTATAATAGATAACATTTGAAACATGCAACGAAGGAGTCTTTTGTATGCGTACCTATGACCCGCGCTGGCGGTGGCTTAATAATATTTCGCCAACCAGATTGATTATTTTATTTTATTTGGCAGCCGTGATTATCTCAACCTGTCTGCTGGCTCTGCCTGTAGCTCATAAGGAAGGGACGGATATTTCCTTCATTGATATTCTTTTTACAGCTGTCAGTGCAATCAGTGTGACTGGGCTTGCATCAGTTCCGATCCAGGAGTATTTCAATACAACCGGCATCATACTGATTGCATTCACGATGCAGCTTGGCGGAATAGGAGTCATGACACTTGGAACCTTTGTCTGGCTATTATTCGGTAAGAAAATCGGTTTCAAAGAACGTAGGCTGATCATGACTGATCAGAATCAAATGTCATTCAGCGGGGCAGTCAGTCTGATGCGCCAGATCCTGATAGTTGTCTTGGCAATCGAATTGATCGGTTTTCTCGTTTTGGGTACGTATTATCTACAATACTTTCCTACAGCTGGTGAAGCATATTTCCAAGGTCTGTTTGCTTCCATCAGCGCAACGACGAATGGAGGATTCGATATAACAGGGCAGTCCTTGATACCATTTCAGCATGATTATTTCGTGCAGTTCGTACATATGCTGCTTATCATTCTTGGTGCAATCGGTTTCCCTGTTCTGATCGAAGTGAAGCAGTATATTTTTGCTTCCAAAGAAAAGCGCTCCTTCATCCGCTTTTCCTTATTTACCAAGCTGACCACCATCACCTTCATGGTGCTTATCGTTGCTGGAACAATCATCATTGCCTTGCTTGATTCCAGGAATTTCTTCGTCGGGAAATCGTGGCATGAGACTTTGTTTTATGCATTGTTCCAATCAGTGACAACACGAAGCGGCGGCCTTGCAACCATGGATATTGCAAATCTCACAGAGCAGAACCAGCTATTCATGTCATTTCTCATGTTTGTTGGAGCTTCGCCAAGCAGTGCTGGGGGAGGTATCCGTACAACCACTTTGGCATTGGTTGTAATTGCGCTTTATCATTTTGCAAGGGGGAACAAGCAAATCACTGTCCTGCGTCGGGAAATACATCCGGAAGATTTGTTCAAAGCAATCAATGTGACGATTTTCGGGATGATTTTAGTCTTTACTTCTGCGGTGATCTTGGCTTCCATTGAGCCTTTTTCTTTGACAGAAGTGTTATTCGAAGTGTGCAGTGCGTTCGGTACAGTCGGATTAAGTCTTGGTATCACAGCCGATTTAAGTGATACGAGCAAGGTTGTCCTGATGCTGCTCATGTTCCTTGGACGTGTCGGCATACTGACTTTCCTATATTCGCTGCACCGAAACTCCCAAGCAGCTAATTTCCATTATCCGAAGGAAAGAATCATCATCGGATAAAGAAAGCCGGCATCCTGTGTAGATGCCGGCTTTTGTATGTTCATTTATAGGGGAGTTTTACTCCGGTTATTTAAACGAAGAAGGTAACAGCAATACACCTTTGGCAGAAAATATCTCTTGCATCTTGGCCGAGCAAGACTCGATTTCTTTATAGGTGTCAATAAGTCCTGTAAGTGTATTCTCAAGACGAAATCCACCTAATCTGGAATAACTGAGTATATATTCATCAAAGGTATGAGTTAAATTAATATCTTCATAATGAATCAGAAACTCTAATGTCTTCTTAATGTCATGGGTCATCATATGTTCCCCTTTCCATTAAAGGTGACTTTTGGAGTTATGATGAATAAAAAGTCATCGATAATTGTATTGCATAAAGTATAACATACACGTACTATCGAAAATAGTAATCATTACTAACTTAATAAATCAGAGAATGGGATAATTGATACAATTGTATTGGCTAATGATCATGCCCAGTATAGGGAAATGTAAAGAAGCTCATAAAGAGAAAATCCCCAAAAACGCTGTGTTAACAACGTTTCCGGGGATTTCATCATTTACGAAAGAACCTCGTTATTAGCAGTAAAATGCTGCACCAACGATAATCAACAAGATGAAAAGTACAACGATCAAAGCAAAACCGTTGCCACCGCCGTAACCACCGCCGTAACCACCTTTGTTGTCACAACCGCAGTCATAGTTTCCTCCGCCGAAACCGCCGAAGCCACCGTATCCGTAACCCATTCTGTTTCACCTCCTAAAGCTTACACCTTACTATATGGCGCAATGTTCAAAGGGGTATGGTCGTTAGCCCATATTGCAAACGATTTTCTCTAAAACAACTCGGTGTAAAGCGTATGGTCCATTGCTGCTTTCATTCAAGTGATTTCCAACTGAAGTGAAGGAGCCGGAAAGAGGGAGCTTAGTCTGAGCTATATGTAAAAAGTGTGAAAAGTACTTGTTTAACTTTACATTCCCTCAAACTTTTGGCATTATAAGTTATGGAAAAGATTTGTAACTTAAGAAGGAATAATGGTGATCAAATGATATTGCCTGAACACGCTAGATATTGTCTGCAGCACTCCAACAAACTAATGAATTTGAATAGGCTGACGCAGCAAATCGAGATACTGCGTGAGCAAATGGCAGAAGTAGCATTTGAAAAAGGATTTACAAGCAGTGAATCGATAGCTAAAAGCCAGGAACTGGATAAGCTTTTGAACTTATATGAAACAAAAAGGAAGATATGAAAAAGGACAGGTCGGAGTACCTGTCCTTTTTTGTTATAACAATGTATTGGATTGTAAGTAGCGCTCCAGTCTATCCATGCCTTCTGCCAGCTCTTCCATGCTATATGCATAGGAAATCCGCATATAGCCTTCGCCGAATTTGGAAAAAGCATCACCGGGAACGATTGCGAGGCCGACTTTTTCCACCAGCGATAAACCCAATTCCAACGATGTCATTTGCTTGATCGGAAACTTTGGAAGAATATAAAAAGCACCGTTCGGTTTTTCCACGGTCAATCCCATTTTATCCAATCTTCCTAAACAGTAATCCCTGCGCTGACGATAAGCTTCCCGCATCTCACCAGGGTCATCCAAACCGTTTGTCAATGCTTCCAATGCGGCGTATTGGCTGATGCTGGTGGCACAAGTGGCATTATACTGATGCACTTTTAGCATATGTTTACTCAGCCACGCAGGAGCGAGCGTGAATCCGATACGCCAGCCAGTCATGGAATGGGATTTGCTCAAACCATTGATGACAATCGATTTATCACGCACCTGCGGGAAGCCGGCAATGGATACATGATCTTTATCATAGGTTAGTTCGCTATAAATTTCATCGGATAAGATGAAAAGATCTTTCTCAGCCAAGAAATCTGCAATATCCTTCAGTTCCTCATATGTAAGTGTTACGCCTGTCGGATTGGAAGGATAAGGGAGGATGATGCATTTTGTTTTCGGAGTGATATATTGCTCCAATATGGATCGCGTCAATTTGAATCCGTTGGCTGTTGTATCTGCCAACACTGGTGTTCCGCCAGCTAATGTGATAAGCGGTTCGTATCCTGGATAAACCGGTCCCGGTAAAATCACTTCGTCACCAGGCTGCAGGATAGTGCGCAAAGTGATATCAATTGCCTGTGAGGCGCCGACGGTCACGATGATTTCATCCGCTGCATCATATACAGATGCATACTTGGAGTAAAAGTCACGGATTGCATGGCGCAGAGTGAGCAGACCTGCATTTGGCGTATACGTTGTCTGATTTGATTGGATAGCTTCGATGCCAGCTGCCTTCACATGCTGAGGTGTCGGGAAATCAGGCTGGCCGATAGTCAAACTGATCATATCCTCTTTATCCGCTACCAGATTGTAAAAACGGCGGATGCCGGAGATTTGGATGTCTTTCACACGCGGGTTGATAAGCTGTTCCATCTGATGTTCCTCCATATTCATACTTTCTTAACATAATGTTCAAACAATTTTGATTATAACGTGATACTATTGGGAATAGCTAAAGGAAAATATCAAGGGAGGCCAATGACGTATGAGACCCCGCAAGCTTTCTTTAGAAGAATTGATCACGCAGAACAAAAATGAGTTATTGCAGGATGATCAGGCGATGCTTCGTATAGAAGAATCTCTGGATGATAGAAATGGCATTCAGACCGATCATATGGAATAACGATTGATACATTATAACATAAGTGCTTGATGACAAGGAATCCCGTTAAATGGGGTTCTTTTGTGTTTAAAGGAAGCTTTTTCAGCTAAGAATGGGAAGGGAGGGATGACTTTGGCAATGTTACCGCTAGGAGCACTGATTGGTGCGCTTTGCTTGTTTGCGATTATTTTTTTCTGCATCAGATGGTTAGTGCAAAGACAATGGTATTCGGTATTATCCGTATTAAGTGCGCATGTTTTTCTGGGGTATGTGCTTCATGCTGGCTGGTTGGAGGCAGAAACCCTCGGTCGTGGGCTTTTATTAACGATGACTTTGATTTGCTGTATGCTGGTTTTGTTAAAATCCATTGTCATCTTCAGGAGTAAAAAGTGATGACGTACGGTGTATAGCCAATAAAGGATTAAAAAAGCAGAAGGCCTTCAATTATACTGCGTAACCTTCTGCTTTTGCTTTTGCTGCTTATCCATTTTTTGTGTCCCGATTCAGCTGCGTCGTTTTTTCTTGTCAGGCCAGGTGAACTGACCGAGTGAGGACGGTGTGTAGTAAGCCGATCTGCTCGTTGCTGAATGCTGTTTTGGCTTGGCATCCTGCTGCGGCAGATCCAAGTAGCCGGAAAGGATGCGCTTGGACTGGGAAAGGGAAAGGCTGGGCCTAGGGTTTCGAAAAGTCTTGTCCAATTCTCCTAAATGAGGAAGCGTTTTGAAATCTTCCTTTGCTGCCGGGATGTGAAAATAATAGTCAGCTATTTGTACTAGCACAGTGGAATGCTGCCTGCTTAGTTTTGGATGCTCAGAGTAGTGCAATCCGATTTTTTGGGCTTTGTTTTGTTCCAGCAGTTTTGCCACTGCTTGTTTTTTAAGTTGATATAAGTAACTTGGATCTGGAGCTGTCTTGGCGTGCCGATTCACAACGAATAGCGCTTTAGCTATATCTTCTAATGTCCAGTTGACTTTCATTCGAGTAACCTCCTAGTGCAGGAATGAACCCTATCGGAGAATGGTACTATCGTACAAAAAAGAAGTACGCTTGGCAAGCTCTTTCTTAATCAATCTCGACATGGTTTTGGCCACGTTGAAGGGTGAGTATCGTTATTTCGGGCGGACAAGCGAAACGTATCGGCATTCTAGTGGTACCGACTCCCCTAGAAACGAAGACATGCAGCGGTCTGTGACCGACTTCATAGTGACTGTCCACATAGCGTCTGCCATAAGGAGGAACGATCACTTCGCCGTAAAAAGGTATCCGTACCTGTCCGCCATGCGAGTGACCTGAAAGCTGCACATCCACGGGCAGATGCTTCACATTTTCTGCTAAATCCGGTTCATGTGCCAGCAGGATGGTGAAAGAATCTTCACTGCTACTCTCTGTCGCTGCATGCAGGTTAGGAGTGCTGCGGATGACATCGTCAATGCCCGCCAGCACGATGTGTTCCTGTTCGCGTTTCAACAATGTTGCTGTATTGTGGAGCGGTGTGAAACCACCTGCTTTCATATATCTGGCCACGATTTCTTCGCTTTCATCACGATAATCATGGTTGCCATATATCCAGTACTTCCCGAATGGAGCGTCAAGCGTTGTCAGGCAATCGACGATTTCCTGCTTCCATTTCAATTTGATTGGCCGATCGGCAAAATCACCGGTGAATACAATGACGTCTGCCTGCTGAGCCTGTATATGATGCACTAACCTTCTTAATTTCTTTATGGAATAATGATAACCTAAATGCAAATCGCTGAACTGGATGATTTTTAATCCGTGGAAGGCTTTTGGAAGCCTTTCGCTGGAAAGTGTATAGGATTTCGTTACTAATTTGGCTGGCTCGATATAACGTGCATACGCATACCCGATGCCTGCTCCGGCTGCTATTGTCCCAGCTGCAGCTGAAATCAAAGTCTTTTTCATAGATGCACCTTCTTTTCCGTAATAAAGGCACTCTTCCCTTATTTTCTGGGTAGAATGCCTTTTTTCATCAAATGAGGAATAGGATAGCAAAGAAATGAAACGCAGATCCTGCCAGTACAAACAGATGCCATACCGCATGATGATACGGAATCTTACGCCAAACATAGAATACAGCACCTATTGTATAAAACAGACCTCCGATTACCAAGTACAGGATTGTCTGCTGCGGCAAAGCTGCAAGCATCGGTTCCCATATTAATACGATCATCCAACCCATCAGGAGATAAAAAATTGTCGACATGATCAGGAATTTCTTTACGAAGAAAATTTTGAAGATGATTCCCCCGAGTGCGATCCCCCAAACGATTCCGAAGATCGTCCATCCGAGCGAACTTCTGAGGCTGATCAGCAATAGAGGCGTATAGGTACCTGCAATGAATAAATAGATGGCCGCATGATCAATAATCTGGAAAATATCCTTCACTTTTCCCTCAGGCAATGCATGGACAATGGTGGAAGAGAGATACATGAGAAGCATTGTCGTGCCATAGATTGCAACTGAGACGATGATCCAAGGATCTTTGGTGAAACTGGCTAGTACAACAGCTACAGCAAGTGCTGCAATACTAAGTACTGCACCGAATCCATGTGTGATTGAGTGCGCTGCTTCCTCTTTTTTCGTGAAAATATAAGTTTCCAATTATTTACCTCATTTCTGCTTTGTTTCAGTATAATGCTTTTTCTAGCTTTTCACCATAAAAACAGAGTCAATCATGGAAATATTTTATGGTCCAGATGCCTACATGTGACTCATTGCATACAATGTCGAAATTGGTAGCATGAAAGGGGATGTGGTAAACTGGAAAAGGTGATTGCCCTCCTTCTACTGCCGCTGACAAAAGGAGAGATCGAATGGCAAAATTAGAGTTGCAGGAACTCACCGCTATGACGGTAGGGGACTTGATGATAGAATCCGAAAAAGTTGCTCATGTCCAGATGAATAACCCGCTGGAGCATGCATTACTCGTGCTTGTCAAATCAGGTTACTCAGTCATTCCCGTACTCGATCCAACGTACAGGCTGAAAGGCATGATATCCAAGACCGCGATTCTTAACGAAGTACTCGGCATGGAAAGGTTTGAAATGGAGAAACTATCCGTGATCAAAGTTTCGGAAACGATGCTGACGGATGTGCCTGTTCTAAAAAAGGATGATTTGTTTTTGACAGCACTGAAAGCAGTCGTGAATCATGCATTTCTATGTGTACTTGATGAGGAAGGATATTTCGAAGGTATCCTTACCCGCCGTGCGATCCTTAAACAAATGAACAGATACCTGCATGAACAGATACACTTCAATTCAGCCATTGATAAAACGAATGTCTGAGAATGCAATACCGGGGAACGGCAATGCATGTCCTAAAATGCTTGTTGAATGGTTAAAGATTTGATAAAGTTATCCCATACGTTGTTACATAGGAGGCAAAAACCATGAAAATGATGGACGCAAATGAAATCATCTCTTTCATTTCGAATAGTAAAAAATCTACACCAGTTAAAGTATATGCAAAAGGAAAAGGCTTGGACGCATTGTCTTATCCGGAAAGTGTGAAAGCATTCCCAGAAGCAAACACAGCTGTTCTCTTCGGCGAATGGAGTGAGTTGGAAAGCTTCTTGAAAGATACAGCAGCAATCGAGGATTACGTGGTGGAAAACGATCGCCGCAATTCTGCAATCCCGCTTCTTGACTTAAAAGGAATCAATGCCCGCATCGAGCCAGGCGTTGTCATCCGTGATCAAGTAGAAATCGGCGATGGTGCTGTCATCATGATGGGTGCTTCCATCAACATCGGTTCTGTCATCGGCGAAGGCACGATGATCGATATGAATGTTGTCATGGGAGGCCGTGCAACTGTAGGTAAAAACTGTCATATCGGAGCTGGTTCTGTATTGGCTGGTGTCATCGAACCGCCATCCGCGAAACCAGTCGTGATCGAGGATGACGTTGTAATCGGTGCGAACGTAGTTGTGCTGGAAGGTGTTACAGTCGGTAAAGGTGCGGTTGTTGCAGCTGGCGCAATCGTAACAGAAGATGTAGCTCCAAACACACTTGTTGGCGGAACGCCGGCTCGTGTATTGAAAGAAATCGATGACCAGACGAAAGCAAAAACAGAGATTCGTCAGGAACTTCGTAAATTGAACTAACAACGGAGAAGGAGCAGATTGCTGCTCCTTTTTTTATTATCAGATAAAGCAGGTGTTAGTATGAGGGAAGATCTAATCAAAATCAGAAGAGACTTACATAAGATACCAGAGCTTGGATTCCAGGAGGAAAAAACGCAAAGCTACTTGCTGGATTATATCCATCAGCTTCCACAGGACAATGTAACCATCAAAACGTGGAAAACGGGTATCATCGTCAAAGTGACTGGTTCTGTTGGAACAAAAACGATTGCTTACCGGACAGATATCGATGGACTCCCGATCACGGAAGCAACTGGACTAGCGTTCCAATCGGAGCATGAAGGGCGGATGCATGCCTGCGGCCACGACCTGCATATGACAATTGCTTTAGGGGCACTGACAGCATGTGCAAAAAATCAGCCTGAGCAAAATATTGTCTTCATATTCCAGCCTGCCGAGGAAGGGCCAGGCGGTGCTTTGCCGCTTATGCAAAGCGGGATTCTAAAAGAGTGGCAGCCGGATGAAATATTCGCTCTTCATATCGCCCCTGAACTGCCGGTCGGTACTGTATCATCCAGAGCGGGTTTGTTATTTGCCAATACAAGTGAGCTGTTCATCGATTTCAAAGGAAAAGGCGGCCATGCTGCTTATCCGCATTTGACAAGGGACATGGTTGTGGCAGCCAGTACATTTGTAACGAATATGCAAGGAATCGTTTCGCGCAATTTGGATCCGCTGCAAAGTGCCGTCATCACGATAGGCAAGATGGAAAGCGGATTCGTTCAAAATACCATTGCTGAAACTGCACGACTGGAAGGTACGATCAGGACGATGGATCCAGATGCCATTGCAGTAGTGAAACAGCACATAGAGCAGCAGGCAAAAGGTTTTGAAATCAGCCATAACTGCGACATCAGCATCGATTATGGCTCGAATTATTATCAAGTATTCAATGATGAAGGCAAGGTGGAAGCGTTCCGGTCAGCAATCAGCACTACATCGCTGACATACAAAGAAGCTGCCCCAGCTATGACTGGGGAGGATTTTGGGTATATGCTGAAGGAAATACCCGGGTTTATGTTTTGGTTGGGAGTCGACTCTCCTTATGGATTGCATCACAGTAAGCTTGCACCAGATGAGAAAGCATTGACATATGGTGTCGAAGCGGTCCTGTCGTACATGAATCGGGCATAAGAAAAAGCGCAAAGCTTATTGCTTTGCGCTTGCTTCATTTCGCTGAAGAAAAACTTGATGCGGATAAGGAATCTCGATGCCTTCCCGGTCAAATGCTTCTTTGATTGCTTTTTTCATATCCCGTTCGGCCCCGTACTGTTCATTATTGGCAGTGTGGCCGATGATCCGCAAGGTGATCTCAGAAGCTCCAAGAGTTTCGACCCCAATGACATCCGGTCCTTCGCGGAAACGTTCATCCTGCTTAAAGGTCTCGCATATCTCCTGAAGCACGCGGAGGGCATGATCGATGCTGTCTTCATAGCTGATACCAATATCGACCATCGCCCGCATGTTGCCGCGGGAATGGTTGCTGATGCCAGTGATGTTTCGGTTGGGGATGAAATTCAGCGTACCATCGAAACTCCTGACCTGTGTCGTCCGCAAGCCGACTTCCTCTACGACACCGTTATAGCCAGACGTCGTGATGACATCACCAACTTCGATCTGCCTCTCTAGAAGAATGAAAAAACCAGTCACTACGTCGCTTACCAAGCCTTGAGCACCAAAACCAATTGCCAGTCCGACAATCCCTGCTCCGGCAATCAATGGACCGATTTGGATATTGAATGTGCCGAACACCATTACGATAAGCAGGAATATCAAGGTATATCCATATGTATTGATCAGTAATTTCTCCAACGTTTTCATTCTGCTCGTAGAAATACGCTGTTTGGAACTTGCTTTATTCAAGCTCGTGCTGATCAGTTTTTTTCCCACAGCTCTCAAAACAAAGTAACCGATGATGATAAGCAACAGCTGCATGCCGATGGACACGGTTTTTTCAATCAAGCTATCATAGTTGAATTGTAGTCCGTCTGTTAGAAAGTTCATACCATGTCTCCTTTTAATTATATGCTCTTAGATGAGTACCCGGATTACTTTGAACTAAAACGTAGTGTAACACATGCTCCCGGAAAGCATATATTGGCAAAGGTAGAAGGAAGGGGAGAGCCTATGATCGGTAGTAACGCGCCCACTTTTGAACTGCCAGCTGTCATGCCGGATGGAAACACAGCCTTAATCAATTTAAGAGAAGAACTGAAAGCGAAGAAATGGCTGGTACTCTTTTTTTATCCTCGCGATTTCAGCACAGTATGTCCAACTGAGCTGAATGACTTGGCCGATCGGATCGATGAAATCAGAAATCTGGATGCAAAAGTGATAGCTATTTCCACCGATAGTCTTCTGTCTCACGCAGATTGGCAAAAGGTACCTCGCGAGCAAAATGGTATCCAGCATATCACGTATCCGCTGTTATCGGATTTCAAAGGTGATGTATCGCAAGCGTATGGTGTACTGGAACATAAGAGCTATACATCTTTGCGTGCTACGGTCATCCTGGATCCCGAAGGCGTTGTTTGTTATTATCTCATGCACGCAGATTTGGTAGGCCGTGATACTTCTGAACTATTGCGGGTCATAAGTGCTTTGCAGACAGGAGAAGCATGCGGTGTGAATTGGCAGCCTGGCGATGAACTTCTCCATAAGGAGGATGCATAAGTTATGATACCTCAGTTACCTGGTTTCATCGATCTGCAAGCAGCAAATTGGCTATATCCGCCGCACCAACATGCAGGAGGAAGACCGATCGTCATCTATTTCTGGTCTGTCAGCTGCGCTATTTGCAAGGAAAAAATACCGGATTTCTTGGAATTTACATCGTACGAAAGGCAATTTTTCGATATCATCTCTGTACACGTTCCTCGATCTGTTTCCGATTTGGACACGGATCTGGTTAATAAATATATAGTCAATAAAGGGATGGACATACCCGTTTACCTTGATAACAGGCATCAAATGAAAAATAGATTCAGAGTGCAAAAACTGCCAAGCATTGTTTTGCTGGACAAAAATGGCAGGATGCGTCATATACAGACTGGCGGGAACTTCACTACCATGCTGCATAACCAATTGGATGCTTTGAAATACAGTTAGAGAATACTTTCTGTGCAAGAGTGATTCATGGTAAGCTTGCTCTATCAGAAAGTAAAGGATGATCGATATGAGCAAGCTGCTTTATAGGGAAGATGCGTTTTGTAAGGAATGGAAAACGGAAATTGACGATACATATGAAAGGGATGGTCTTTTTTATGTTTCGTTAAAAGAAACGGCGTTCTATCCTGGAGGAGGCGGGCAGCCAGCTGATCATGGCACTATAGCTGGACTGGAAGTGAAGTCGCTCGCGAACAAGGACGGAATTACGTATTACGGCTTGGAAGATGGAATTGTTGGAGCGGCAGATTGCTGTATTGACTGGACCCATCGGTTTGATCTGATGCAGCAGCATACCGGACAGCATCTTCTTTCAGCAGCATTCCGTCACGTATTGGATAAAGAAACGATCGGTTTTCACCTCGGGAAAGAAGATGTGACAATCGATATACCTGGCAGTAAATCATCTGCAGATGAGCTGGCATTGGTTGAGCAAAAAGCGAATGAGTGGATTTACGATAATCGAATTGTTTCCAGCTATTATGTGAACTCAGAGGAGCTTGCTGCATTACCTGTCGTAAAACAACCGACCGTGACAGAGAATGTACGGATCGTGGAAATCGACGGAGTGGAATACAACCCTTGCGGCGGCACGCATGTATCTGCGACAGGACAAATCGGAATGATCAAGATCCTTCGAGTGGAAAAACAAAAGCAAGGTCAGCGCATCTATTTTCAATGCGGCAAAAGAGCTTTGGAAACGAGCAGAGAGGTATTCGCTATCGTAGACCAAACTGCGGCACAATTCCAGACCAACACCAAAGAAGTATTGCAGCGTATCCAGAAGCAAACAGTTGATCTGCAAGCTGCTGTCAGAAAAACGGAAGAGCTGAAGGAACAGTTGGAGAGCTTGGAATTGCAAGAGCTAATCCACTCCAAATCGAATATGATTGCTCGCTCCTACGACGGGAAGGATGTGAAATCTTTACAGCGGATGGCTGCCAAGCTACTGGAAACGGGTAAGGAATTCGTCATCTTAGCCGATCAAACAGAGCTTAAACTGGTATTGTCCCATCAGCTTGAAGATTTTCATTGCGGGAATTTATTCCGTACATCATTGTCCGATTTCGGAGGCAAAGGTGGGGGAAACGCTCAAACAGCTCAAGCAAGCTTTCAGCAAAAAGAAGATATGGCGCGTTACATACAATTTCTGCAAGGGCATTACCGAAGCATCGTGTAAACGATGCTTTTTTTTGATGGATTGATTGTTTATGCATGTTATCCAGGAAATCTTGAAAATCCCCGTAATGGCTATAAGTTGGATCAGCGAATTGCTTCCATCCCTATCACCTTGTTTTGGGTATTTTTCTTCTCTTTGGGCATAACAAGAGGAGCGATTATCTATAAAGAAAGCAGGGATATAATTTGTTCGCATATGATAGTGTAATTTTAGCGCGGATGCTAACTTCTATGACACTCGTTTTCCATATCATCTTTGCCACGATTGGTGCCGGTGTTCCGTTGTTGATATGCGCAGCCGAATATGTCGGCATCCGTAAGCGGGATCCCAAATATGTGCTGCTGGCGAGAAGGTGGACAAGAGGATATGTAATCATCGTCGCTGTCGGGGTCGTGACTGGTACCGCTATCGGTCTGCAGCTGTTTCTGCTATGGCCGACCTTCATGCAGATTGCCGGTCATGTGATTGGACTGCCGCTGTTTATGGAAACTTTCGCTTTTTTCTTTGAAGCTATTTTCCTCGGTGCATACATTTATACTTGGGATCGATTCAAAGGAAGGTATACGCATTGGTATCTCTCGCTTCCCGTCGTGATAGGGGGAGGGATGAGTGCTGTTTTCATCACCACCGTCAACGCTTTTATGAATACACCGCAAGGCTTTACGCTGGACGGACGGACAATTACATCGGTGAATCCGATAATGGCAATGCTGAATCCTGCTACGCCTTCAAAGGTATTCCATGTACTCACTTCCTCCTATATGACGTCAGCGGCAATACTGGCCGCCATTACGGCATTTTTCATTTTGAAGTATGGAAACAATGTGTACTATAAGAAAGCACTCAAGCTGACCATGATCATTACGCTGATATTCTCCATCTTCACTGCCATTGCAGGGGATACTTCAGCAAAATTTTTAGCAAGTTATCAGCCTGAAAAACTTGCGGCGGCTGAGTGGCATTTTAAAACCGAAAAAGGTGCAGATTTGATTTTATTCGGTAAGCTCACCGAAGACAATGAAATAAAAGGTGCCATTCATTTGCCAAAGCTGCTAAGCTTCTTATCTTTCGGTGATTTCAATAGCGAGGTTACGGGGTTGGATAAAGTGGATGCAGATCTAATACCGCCGCTATGGATACATTATATGTTTGACTTGATGGTAACCTGCGGGGCTTTTGGAATACTGATCAGCATGCTTTTTCTCGTATTCATGTTCTGGAAAAAGCGGGATCAATATAATAAATGGCTCTTGAGGGCGATAGTCGTGAATGCACCGCTTGCCATGCTGGCAATTGAATTTGGCTGGATTTATGCAGAAGTGGGGCGTCAGCCTTGGATTTTGCGAGGGTATATGCGTGTAGCGGAAGGAGCCATCTCCTCGCCTCATGTTCATTATGTTTTTGCAGCATTCCTGATTCTTTATGTATTGCTGGGTACTTTTGCGACTCTCGTACTAGTCCGGCTTTATAAAAAGAATCCGATTCATAAAGAGTGGGAAATGCGCTTTCCTGATACGTTATTCGGGGGTGATCAAAAATGAATTATGAATTATTGGGGTTATCTGCACTTTGGTTTTTCCTGTTCGCTTACTTAATCATCGCATCCATTGACTTTGGGGCAGGCTTTTTCGCTTACTATGCTATGCAAACGAGAAAAGATCACATTCTAAATCGGCTGATTGGGAGATACTTATCCCCGGTTTGGGAAATTACGAATGTTTTCTTCATTTTCTTTTTCTATGGTCTGGCGTTCTTCTTCCCAGATGCAGGCTATTACTACGGATCAGCCATGCTGATACCTGGATCGATCATTTTGTTATTGATTGGAATCCGAGGCTCATTTTATGCCTTTGAAAACTATGGTTCGAGAAAAAGTAAATTATATACCTTTCTCTATGGAGCGAGCGGGCTCTTCATTCCTGCTGCAATTTCCACCGGACTGACGATATCCGAGGGCGGGTTTTTACGACATGAAAATGGCAGTGTTTATTTACGATATAAAGAGCTTTTGACCAACCCATTTTCATGGTCGGTCGTATTTTTGGCTGTTGTCTCCGTCCTGTACATCAGTGCTCATTTCCTGACGTATTATGCGAATAAAGCCGGTGATGAACCAGCTCGGAAATTGCTTCGTTCTTATGCGCTTTTCTGGGCAGCTCCGCAAATCATCGCAAGTTTGACAGCGTTCATTTTCATCAGCAGGCAAAATCCGGAGCATTACAACAATATGCTGGATCTCTGGTGGATGTTTGGACTTTCGGTATTGTTCTTTCTCCTTGGCATATATTTTGTGTATAAGGAAAGAAAGTATGGTCTTTCGTTCATCTTCGTCATGCTGCAGTTTTTCTTTGCGCTTTTGGGATACGGAATCGGACATATGCCTTATTTGCTCTACAACGAAATCCAAGTGACGGCAGATGCAACTCTACCGGCAATGGGGACGGCATTATTGATTGCATTTGCGGGAGGATTGCTCATGCTTATTCCTTCCTTGATCCTCGTGATGCGTATGTTCTTGTTCGATGCGGAATACGTAAGAGGGAAGAAATGATACAACTTTCACTGTTTATGATAGACTAGGGTTAATTTATGATAGACTAAATACTGGTTTATTAAATAGTGGAGGAAGTACGATGAAAAGAGAATTTGCCGTAATCGGATTGGGCCGCTTTGGCGGGAGTATCTGTATGGAATTGAGCCGGGAAGGTTTCAATGTATTGGCTATCGATATCGAGGAAGACAAGGTGAATGAATTTCGCAATATTGCTTCCCATGCTGTCATCGCGGATACAACGGATGAACAGGTACTGAAAGAATTGGGCATCCGGAACATCGAGCACGTCATTGTTGCCATCGGAGAAAACATTCAAGCGAGTATTTTGACGACGCTTATGCTGAAAGAGCTGGGCATCAAGAAAATAACCGTCAAAGCCCAAAATGATTATCATGAAAAAGTGTTGAGTAAAATCGGTGCCGATCATGTTGTCCATCCAGAACGGGATATGGGCAAACGGATCGCCCATAAAATCATCAGCAACAATATCCTTGATTACTTGGAGCTGAGCGATGAGCATAGTATCGTGGAAGTGAAAGCAGGCAAGAAAATGGCAGGAAGTTCTTTGATCGACCTGGACATTCGTGCAGCGTTCGGCTGTAACGTCGTTGCAATCAAACAGTCGAATGAAATAAATGTCAGTCCTTCACCCGAGGCCGAACTGGACGCGGAGGATGTATTGATTGTGATTGGTGCAGACCGTGATTTGGCTCGCTTTGAGCGTGCCATAGCAGATGAATGATAGCAAAACCCAAACAGAGCTGAAACTGTTTGGGTTTTTTCATGCGTAAAAAAGGTTACATACAAAGAGGGGATAAAAATGAAACAGGAGATGGTAGCATGTTTGAAAGAAGAACGGGAGAAGTATTGGCGGATCAACTGATCGACTGGGGAGTGGATCACATATACGGAATACCAGGGGATTCCGTCAATGAATTCATCAGCGATTTACATAAGAAAGAGGAGGGATTGAAGTTCATTCAAGTGCGGCATGAAGAAGCAGGTGCCCTCGCGGCAGCAGCTTACGGTAAGCTTACTGGGAAGCTTGGGGTTTGTTTGTCGATTGCCGGTCCGGGAGCTGTGCACCTACTGAACGGACTGTATGATGCAAGAGAAGACAAAGCACCGGTTCTTGCCATCGTCGGACAAGTGCCGACAAACGAGCTTGGTACAGGTGCTTTCCAAGAAGTGAAGCTTGAGCAGATGTTCGAAGATGTCGCTGTGTTCAATGAGCGGGCGGAATCATTCGAACAACTGCCGGATCTCTTGAATCAGGCGATACGAGAAGCTTATGCCAATTCAGGTGTTAGTGTGCTTATCGTTTCCGACGATTTGTTCGCACAAAAACACCCAGAAAAGCCGGGCAAAACATCTGCCAGCTATGCAAAGCCGCGTATCGCTCCTGCCAAGCAGGATATGCAGGAGGCAGTAAAATTAATCAATCAAGCGAAAAAGCCGATCATATTGGCAGGTAAAGGTGCAAAGCATGCCCGAACCGAGTTGCTTACATTTGCAGAGCATGTCAAATCACCAATCATTTTGAGTCTGCTTGCTAAAGGAATCATTCCGGATCATCATAGCTATAACTTGGGGCAGCATGGTCAAATAGGGACCACACCTTCGTATGAAGCAATCAATGAAGCCGATCTATTGCTGCTAGTAGGGACAAGCTTCCCGTATCGTTCGTTCCTTCCGGATGATCTGCCGGCAATTCAAATCGACAATAAAGCCAGTGCCATCGGAAGCATCTATCCAGTCGAAGTGGGATTACCAGGGGACAGCAAGGAGGTGCTCCAGGAACTGACCAATCTGACGGAAGAAAAACAAGATACAGCCTATATTGAAAAGTACCAAGAAAAAATGAAAGAATGGCATACACAGTTGCAAGTACAAAAAAAGAGAGAAGAGTCTCCAATACAGCCGCCGCAAATCATGTATGCCTTGGAAAAAAATATTGAAAAAGATGCGGTCATTTCTTGTGATGTAGGAAATGTCACCGTATGGACTACAAGATATCTGCCATTGACACAGCAAGATTTTATTGTATCCGGCCGGTTGGCAACGATGGGCTGCGGGCTTCCCGGTGCCCTTGCAGCAAAAATGGCTTACCCGGACAAACAGGCAATAGCCATTTGCGGAGACGGAGGATTCAGTATGAATATGCAGGATTTCGTCACAGCAGTTAAATACGATTTGCCTGTAAAAGTGATTGTCTTGAATAATAGTCAATTGGGACTGATTAAATTCGAGCAAGCAACGATCGGATCCTCCAACTATGGAATCGATATGGGAGCTATGAACTTTGCCAAATTCGGGGAATCATGCGGAGGGGAAGGCTATCGTGTTGAAAAGTTTGAAGACTTGGAAACGAGCATCAAGCAAGCATTCCTTTCGGATAAGCCAGCCATCATTGATATCGCAATCGAGGATATGGCGCCGCTGCCAGGAAAGATTTCCTACCAGCAGGCAGTGAAATATACGGAATATCTGATCAAGGAATTCTTCTCCACAGGTAAAATAGAGCTTCCAGACATGAAAGAATCAGTCAAACGACTTTTTAAATAAGAAAAGAGCCTGAGCGGTAACGCTCAGGCTTCTTTTTATACTTCCATGATGATTGGAAGTACCATTGGACGGCGTTTTGTTTTTTCAAACAAGAACGGCGCGATAGTGTCTGTAATTTCATTTTTGATTTCAGACCACTGAGTTGTCTTTCTTTCCATCACTTTATTCAAGTGAGCAGAAACGATCTTTTGTGCTTCGTTGATCAGATCTTCCGATTCACGCATGTAAACGAATCCGCGGGATATGATATCCGGACCGGATGCAATGCGGAATTCTTTCATGTTGATGCTGACAACAACAATCACTAGTCCTTCTTCGGACAAGATACGGCGGTCGCGCAATACGATGTTTCCGATATCACCGATACCGCTTCCGTCCACATAGATGGAGCCGGATGGAATCTTACCTGCGATGGCAGCACTGTCTTTACCTAGTGCCAGCACATCTCCGTTATCCATGATGAAGGAATTTTCTTCACTGATTCCAGTAAGCTTACCAAGTTTCATATGCTCGACCAACATACGGTATTCCCCGTGGATCGGCATGAAGTATTTCGGGTTCATAAGTCGAAGCATCAGCTTCTGCTCTTCTTGACTTCCGTGTCCGGAAGTGTGGATATTGTTCAATGCGCCATGAATGACATCGGCTCCTGCACGATACAGCATGTTGATGATGCGGCTCACGCTGATCGCATTACCCGGAATCGGGGAAGAGGAGAACACAACGGAATCGCCTGGCTGGATTTGAATCTGACGGTGTGTACCATTAGCAATCCGGGAAAGTGCAGCCATTGGCTCACCTTGAGAACCAGTACAAAGGATGACTACTTCATTCGCTGGCAATCGATTGATCTGATGCGAGTCGATGAATGTCTCCTTCGGTGCATTGATGAAACCAAGCTCGATACCAAGATTGATATTTGTTTCCATGCTTCTGCCGAAGATGGCAACTTTGCGGCCTGTTTTCACAGCTGAATCGATTACTTGCTGCAACCGGTGAATATTGGAAGCAAATGTAGCAAATATCAAACGGCCATCTACGCGGCGGAAAATATCATTGATACTTTCGCCAACAACTCGTTCAGACATAGTGAATCCTGGAACTTCACTGTTTGTTGAGTCGGATAGTAAGCAAAGTACGCCTTCTTTGCCGATTTCAGCCATTTTAGCTATATCAGCTGGCTGTCCGACTGGAGTGAAATCGAATTTGAAATCACCGGTATGCACGATATTGCCTGGAGGGGTCTTGACTACTACACCGTATGATTCAGGGATACTATGTGTTGTCCGGAAGAAGCTGACAGAAGTTTTTCTGAACTTGATGATATCATCTTCTCCATAAACATTTAGCTTCGCATTGCGCAAAAGGCCATGCTCATCCAATTTATTTTTAATCATGCCCATTGCAAGTTTGCCTGCATAAATCGGAATGTTCACTTCTTTCAAGAGGTAAGGTACGCCGCCGATGTGATCTTCGTGACCGTGTGTGATGAACAAGCCTTTGACTTTGTCCTGATTTTGCACGATATATGTGAAATCGGGAATAACATAGTCGATACCGAGAAGCTCGTCTTCAGGGAATTTGATTCCCGCATCGATGATGATGATTTCATCCTGGAATTGGACACCATACATGTTTTTGCCGATTTCTCCGAGTCCGCCGATGGCAAAAACAGCTGTTTGGTCATTTTTTACGAATTTCATTTCGCTTGCTCCAATTTGAAGTCTTCTGATTGTTTTTCATAAGCAAGATGTGCTTCATCGAGCGGCTGGATGAACTCGATGTTGATGTCACGTTCTGCTAATGTGTTACGTACCTGTCTTACACTTTCCGCTTCCATGTACAAGCTCTTGGAACGCTCGCGTACTGGAATTTCGGAAGGGTTTTCCTGATAAAATACTTTAAATACCATATCTATCTCTCCTATTCTCATGGTTGACAATTGCTTTCTATATCCATAACGAACGGAGCAAGTCCATATAATACCGAATTGCTGGCGTATTGCTATTCAGTTAGATCTTGTCCGCACGTAGTAGGCACTCGTCGTTTTTGGCCAAATAAATCTTTCCACCGTTTCTTTAACTTTTCCTTCAAACGCTTGAGCACACGAAGCAACTCCTTTCGTTCAGCAGAAAAGCAAGAAAAAACGTTTACCCGTCCAATCCCTCTTACCTACAGTATAGTATGAAAACGCTAAGATGAAAACAAAAACACAGCATACTTTCAAAAAAACTGCCGATAAAAGGAAGGGATGGTTGTTTTCTCTTGGGATTCATGTAAAGATATTTTTCGACGAACCTGCATAACTTATACTCGATTATAAGAAGTGGAGAGGAAAGATGCAAGGGGACGAAAGACTAGGAGGAGGATGTACAATGGGGAAAAGCATCGTATTTCTGGATATCGACGGCACGATTTTGAATACAAAAGGTGAAATACCGCAAGCGACAAAGGATGCGGTCCGAAGCTTGAGGGCTAATGGGCATTACGTTGCAATCGCAACAGGAAGGGCTCCATTCATGTTCGAGGAGATCCGCAAAGTACTTGGAATCACATCTTTTGTGAGCTACAACGGACAATATGTCGTTTTTGAAGGGGAAGTCATCCATCGCAATCCGATCGAACGGGATCATCTGCTGCATTTATACAATGAAGCATCCGTAAACGAGCATGCCATGGTCTTCATGGGAGATACAATCATGAAGGCGACGGAAACGGATAATACATTCGTCCGGGATAGTTTGGCGTCCCTTGGTTTTACATATCCTGAAATAGATAAAGATTACTTCCATCATGAACCGATTTATCAAGCTTTGCTATTTTGCGAAGAAAATGAAGAAGCTGATTACGCCGCTCACCATGAGCATGTCCGCTTCATCAGATGGCATCCGCTTTCCTGTGATGTCCTGCCGGGTGACGGCTCCAAAAAGATCGGTGTCATGAAATTGCTCGAAGCAGCAGGCCTTTCCATACAAGACGCGTATGCTTGCGGCGATGGGCTGAACGACTTGGAAATGATCGAATATGTCGGTACAGGGATTGTAATGGGGAATGCCGTGCCGGAATTGAAGAAGCTGGCTGATATACAAACCGTTCATGTAGATGAAGATGGACTTGCGCTTGGTTTGAAGGAAGCTGGATTATTATAATACGTAAAGCGCCTGGGGCATAACTGAAATTCAGTTTTGAAAGACGAACGATGACCTAGGCATGGCTCCGGCAGAACGCGCCGATTCCCACTGCCTTAGCCCTCCTTGGGATGATAGCCACTGCGAGGTCTTCACCTCGCGCTGTTCCCGCAGGACAAGGAATGCTTCGACAGCATAGCCATATATAACTAAAAGCTGCAAAAAAAACAGACAATGCCGTAACAAGTCACGGTATTGTCTGTTTTTTATAGTGCATAAAGGCTTTTGTCCCAACCTCTATTCTTATAGTTCGATTGGTTTGCTATTCTCCGGCTGTGCAAAAGGATTTTCTTTATTTATACGTTCATAGAACATCGTGCCATTCAAATGATCGATTTCATGCTGAAAAACGACCGCTGCATAACCTTTCAAACGTAATTTGATTTCTTTTCCTTCCAATGTGACAGCTTTCACCGTGATACGTGAATAGCGCGGTACATAGCCAGGGATTTCGCGGTCGACGGATAAACATCCTTCCCCACTCATCAAATACGTACTTTCGACAGAATGACTGACGATTTTTGGATTGAATAAGCCATATTCATAATCATTGCCGCTCGGGTCTTCGAAATACACTGCAATCATGCGTTTGGATATGCCTATTTGCGGGGCAGCCAATCCAACACCGGGACGAAGGTCGTATTTTGCTGCGATTTCATCATCCTGGCTATTTTTCAGATACTCCAGCATTTCCGTCAATGTTTGTTTATCTTCTTCCGAAGCTGGCAGCTCCACTTCTTGTGCAACTTGTTCAAGAATCGGATTGCCTTCACGGATGATATCTTCCATGGTAATCATGATGATCACTCCTTGCGCTGTTACTTTTGCGTTTAATAGTTTATCACAAGTAGGGCGCCGTGACACCAGAATCAGTCTGTGAATTGCATTATCGTATTTCTTTCACGTTTCCAGGGTTTGTTATACAATGTATGGGAATACATACATAGAAGCTGTGGGTAACATGGCAGAGGAGGATACGTTTTGCGCAAGTTAGGATTGGGCCTACTCCTGATGGGGAGCGCCGTGGGACTCACTGCATGTAACAATGCATCGCCGGAGGAGCAGGTGTACAACCATCTGGAGGAGACGGTATCCCTTGAATCGGGATATGTCGATCAGCAGGATTCTTTGACGGATTTGGAAAAGAAGGAACAAGATTTATACAATGATATTTTGCAGCTCGGTGATGATGGAATGGATGAGATCAAGAGCAAATCACAGGAAGCGATTGACTTGATCAGCCAGCGCAGGGATGCACTTGCCAAGGAAAAAGAAAGTCTTGATGAAGCGGAAGCGGAATTCAAGGAAGTGGATTCGATCATCGATGACCTGGAAAGTGAAGATGCCAAAGAAAAGGCGCGGACCCTTTACGATACGATGGAAGCCAGATACGGTGCATACGATCAGCTTCATGAGGCATATTCCAAAGCATTGGATGAAGATAACTCCCTATATGAAATGTTCCAGCAAGAAGATGTCACACAGGACGAATTGACTGCTCAAATCGAAAAGATCAATGCAAGCTATGAGGATATCGAAGCTGCCAATGCTGAATTCAATAAACAGACAGAAGCATTCAATGAACAAAAGCAGCAGTTCTACGAGGCTGCAGGATTGAATGTAGCAAGCGAATGATAATTGAAAACCCTTTTCCCGATGTAGGAGGAGGGTTTTTTATTTGTATTGATACAGTATTAAAATATTGTGTAGTACAGTTGTAAATTGGAGAATTGTGAAGATTTCTTTAATACCGTTTTCATAAAATATTATTAATATCTAATCTAAGATGTTGACGTTTTCCGGCAAGATAAGCTAAACTATAACAGGACATGAATTGTATCACTTTTTGTTAACATGATTTATGTAACAGTTTTGTGTACTTCTGTTGTAACCGGTTAAAAGAGGGGATGCAGCGGGTACAGTAAACTATTGTGGTACTTCCTGTGTTTTTGGAAAGGCTATTACAGTAAATATAGTTCTAGGAAGGATAGGTGACTAGCTTTGAAACGTACGCTAGAAGGTATTGAAGAACAATTTGAAATGCTTCAGATCCTTAACGAAGACGGCGAAGTCGTAAACAAAGAAGCTTTACCGGATTTGTCAGATGAAGAATTGAAGGAATTAATGCACAGAATGGTGTATACGCGCATCCTTGATCAGCGCTCCATTGCATTGAATAGACAAGGTAGACTTGGTTTCTACGCACCTACAGCAGGTCAGGAAGCTTCTCAGCTTGGAACGCATTTTGCGCTTGAGAAAGAAGACTTCATCTTGCCTGGATATCGTGATGTTCCACAGCTTATCTGGCATGGTCTTCCGCTATACCAAGCATTCCTATTCTCACGCGGACACTTCCATGGCAACCAGTTCCCTGAAGGTGTGAACGCGCTAAGCCCGCAAATCATCATCGGTGCACAGTATACACAAGCAGCGGGTGTTGCATTGGGTATGAAGCGCCGCGGTAAGAAATCCGTAGCGATTACTTACACAGGTGATGGCGGTACGTCACAAGGTGACTTCTATGAAGGTATGAACTTTGCAGGAGCATACGATGCACCGGCTATCTTTATTGTACAGAATAACCAATTCGCAATTTCTGTACCACGTGAAAAACAAACAAAAGCGAAAACACTTGCTCAAAAAGCTGTGGCTGTAGGTATCCCTGGCGTCGTTGTTGACGGTATGGATGTCTTGGCGGTTTACGCAGCGACTAAAGAAGCTCGTGAGCGCGCAATCAACGGCGAAGGCCCGACATTGATCGAAACACTTACTTACCGTTATGGTCCACATACAATGGCTGGTGATGATCCGACTCGCTACCGTACAGAAGATATGGATACGGAGTGGGAAAAACAAGATCCATTGGTACGTTTCCGTAAATATTTGGAATCCAAAGGCCTATGGTCCGAAGAAGAAGAAAACAAAGTGATCGACCAAGCGAAAGAAGAAATCAAAGCTGCGATCAAAGAAGCGGATAACTATCCGAAAATGAAAGTTTCCGACTTGATCAACAATATGTACGAAGTCCTTCCTTCTAACCTTGAAGAACAATTGGAAGTGTACAAAGAAAAGGAGTCGAAGTAAGTCATGGCACAAATGACAATGATCCAAGCAATCACTGATGCTCTCCGTACGGAACTGAAGAATGACGAAAACGTTATGATCTTCGGGGAAGACGTTGGTAAAAACGGCGGCGTATTCCGTGCGACTGAAGGTCTGCAAGCTGAATTCGGCGAAGACCGCGTATTCGATACACCACTTGCAGAATCTGCAATCGGCGGTATGGCTGTAGGTCTTGCGATCGAAGGCTTCCGTCCGGTTCCTGAAATTCAATTCTTTGGCTTCGTATATGAAGTCATGGATGCAATCAGCGGACAATTGGCTCGTTTGCGCTACCGTTCCGGCGGCACGCAAAGTGCTCCTGTTACAATCCGCGCGCCATTCGGCGGCGGTGTGCACACTCCTGAGTTGCATGCGGATTCCCTTGAAGGACTTATGGCTCAACAGCCTGGTCTTAAAGTTGTCATCCCATCCAACCCTTACGATGCAAAAGGTCTTTTGATTTCTGCGATCCGCGACAATGATCCAGTTATCTACCTTGAGCATATGAAACTTTACCGTTCATTCCGTGAAGAAGTTCCAGAAGAAGAGTACACTGTAGAACTTGGTAAAGCGGCTGTTAAACGTGAAGGTACAGATGTGACATTGATCGCTTACGGCGCAATGGTACAAGCTTCCATGAAAGCTGCCGAAGAACTTGAGAAAAACAACGTATCTGCTGAAGTCATCGACTTGCGTACTGTAAGCCCGATCGATCTTGATACAGTTCTTGCATCTGTCAAGAAGACTGGCCGTGTAGTGGTTGTGCAGGAAGCACAGCGTCAAGCTGGTATCGCTGCTCACTTGATCTCTGAGATCCAAGAGCGCGCTATCCTTCACCTTGAAGCACCAGTGATGCGGGTTGCTGCACCGGATACAGTATTTGCTTTCTCACAAGCAGAAGAAGTTTGGCTTCCAAACCACAACGACATCGTTGAAAAAGCAAACGAAGTAATCAATTTCTAAAAGCAGAATCAGGAGGTAATTATTTTGGCTTTCGAATTCAAAATGCCGGATATCGGTGAAGGTATCCACGAAGGTGAAATCGTAAAATGGTTCGTCAATGAAGGCGACACAGTAGCAGAGGACGACGTACTTTGCGAAGTCCAAAACGATAAAGCAGTTGTAGAAATCCCATCTCCTTACGAGGGTAAAGTACTTAAAATTTCTGTAGGTGAAGGTGAAGTCGCTATCGTTGGCGATACACTTATCACTTTCGAAGGTGAAGGCGGCGAAGAAGGCGGAGATGCTCCAGCTCCAGCTGAGCAGGAACAGACTTCCATCCAAGCTAACGCTACTGAATCCAATGAAACAGTAAAAGAAATCAAAGAAGAAGGTCCTAAAGCTGAAGTTTCCGGTGAACTTATCATCGCTATGCCTTCTGTAAGAAAATATGCGCGTGAGCAAGGCGTGGATATCAAACAAGTATCCGGTTCTGGTAAAGGTGGCCGTGTGCTGGCTGAAGATATCGACAGCTTCAAAAATGGCGGATCTGCTAAAGCTGCTCCACAAGCTGAAGCTTCTGAGAAGAAAGCATCTGCTCCAGTTGTTTCTGGTGATGAGTATCCTGAATCCAGAGAGAAAATGAGCGGAATCCGTCGTGCAATTGCTAAAGCGATGGTTACATCCAAAACGACAGCTCCTCACGTTACATTGATGGATGAAGTAGACGTAACTGAGCTTGTTGCTCATCGTAAGAAATTCAAAGCTGTTGCAGCTGAAAAGGAAATCAAGCTTACGTATCTTCCATACGTTGCCAAAGCGCTTGTTTCTGTATTGAAAAACTTCCCGATCTTGAACTCTTCCATCGATGATGCGACTGACGAGATCGTTACAAAACACTATTACAACATCGGTATCGCAGCAGATACTGAAAAAGGTCTTCTTGTACCAGTTGTTAAAAATGCGGATCGCAAATCCATCTTCACTATTTCCCAGGAAATCAATGAACTTGCTGTGAAAGCTCGTGATGGAAAACTTGCTCCGGATGAAATGAAAGGTGCTTCCAGCACTATCTCTAACATCGGTTCTGCAGGCGGACAGTGGTTCACTCCGGTAATCAACTACCCTGAAGCAGCAATCCTAGGTGTAGGACGCATTGCTGAAAAAGCAATCGTTAAAGACGGCGAGATCGTTGCAGCTCCAGTGCTTGCGCTTTCTCTAAGCTTCGACCATAGAATCGTTGATGGTGCAACTGCTCAAACAGCAATGAACCATTTGAAACGTCTATTGGCTGATCCACAACTAATCATGATGGAGGGATAAGGAATGGTAGTAGGAGATTTCCCAATCGAATTAGACACTCTTGTTGTAGGTGCAGGACCTGGCGGCTATGTAGCTGCCATCCGCGCTGCACAAGAAGGACAAAAAGTAACAGTAGTGGAAAAAGGAAACCTTGGCGGTGTTTGCTTGAACGTCGGCTGTATTCCTTCCAAAGCATTGATCCAAGCTGGCCACAAAGTGGAGTACGCTCATGGTGATGCAGATCTTGGTATCTCTACTGAAGGTGCAAAAGTAGACTTCTCCAAAGTTCAAGAATGGAAAGCTAGTGTTGTAAACAAGCTTACTTCTGGTGTTGGCGGTCTATTGAAAGGTAACAAAGTGGATGTTGTCAGTGGTGAAGTTTACTTCGTGGACAAAAACACTGTAAAAGTTATGGATGAGAAGAGCTCTCAGACTTATACTTTCAACAACTGCATCATCGCGACAGGTTCTACACCGATCGAGCTTCCTAGCTTCAAGTATACTGATCGTGTCCTTGATTCTACAGGTGCTCTTAACCTGAAAGAAATTCCTAAGAAACTAGTTGTCATCGGCGGCGGTTACGTAGGAATCGAGCTTGGTACTGCTTATGCTAACTTTGGTACTGAAGTTACTGTCCTTGAAGGATTGAAAGATATCCTTGGCGGTTTCGAGAAACAAATGACTTCGCTTGTTTCCCGCAAACTGAAGAAAAAAGGCGTTAACATCGTGACGGAAGCTATGGCTAAAGGCGTTGAAGAATCCGCTGACGGCGTAAAAGTGACATATGAAGCGAATGGTAAAGAAGAAACTATCGATGCTGACTATGTACTAGTTACAGTTGGTCGTCGTCCGAACACTTCCGAACTTGGTTTGGAAGAAGTAGGAATCAAGATGACTGATCGCGGTCTTATCGAAATCGATGAGCAATGCCGTACGAACATCGAGAACATCTATGCAATCGGTGATATCGTGGAAGGCCCGCCACTTGCACACAAAGCATCTTACGAAGGTAAGATCGCTGCGGAAGCAATCAGCGGCAAACCATCTGCCATCGATTACAATGGTATTCCGATGGTAGTCTTCTCTGAGCCTGAACTTGCTTCTGTAGGTCATACAGAGCAGTCTGCTAAAGACGCTGGCTACAAAGTGAAAGCTGCTAAATTCCCATTTGCTGCAAATGGTCGTGCGCTATCTCTTAACGACAGTGACGGTTTCATGAAACTTATCACTCGTGAAGAAGACGGTGTTGTACTTGGTGCTCAAATCGCTGGCCCTAATGCTAGTGACATGATTGCTGAGCTTGGCCTTGCGGTTGAGTCCGGAATCACAGCTGAAGATATTGCACTTACAATCCATGCTCACCCATCTCTTGGTGAGATCACAATGGAAGCTGCTGAAGTTGCAATCGGCACACCGATCCATATCGTAAAATAAATCGTAAGAGCCTGCCCCATATGGGACAGGCTCTTATTTTATATATATCCCTTTAGCGTAGTGCACTTCATATTTTCTCCGGCAAACCAATCCTCCACATTGACCTCCATTACAGCACCACGCGCTAGTGCAGTAATCAAATATTTTTTTTCAAAAGTATAAGCAATTGTGTGTAATGTACCAAATAATTTATCGTAATCATCATAGAAGAGTGGGGAAGAAGGATTGGCGAACATTTCGAACAGCTCATTCTGACGCATATATGCAGTCTTTTGGTTTGTGAGAAAGTCATCACGATTCACTGACCCGGTAATATCGTCGCGATTATAGATACGAAATGCGCGGTCCTGAAAATGATTTACGCAATTGATACCAGTTTTCGAGGACCGTACAGAAATCGTCTCAGGTGTGGCTTCAATGACTGCATGATGCCCTTTGGCATCACCAACCGAAAAGTTATAGCATGCGGCATGAGGAAGCTCTCTGAACAGATTGATGACTTGTTCTGTCGTATCACATGTATCTAGTGCTAATCGTACGGCAGACCAAGCTGCCAGTCCTTTCTTGTATCCTTTATTACTGACAAAGTGTAAACCGATTGCCAATCCTTTTTCATTCACACCGTCATGCCTGCCGATAAGCTGAAGGTTGTAGCCGATCGAGCCTATCGCATTTGTCGGAGCAATGAAGCTGAGACAATGATCGTATAAATCAGGTCCGAAATCGTAGTTACGCACAAAATGGTTCTTATCAATAAAAGCGGTACATCCCAGAGCTTCAGTTTTTTTATTGTTAAAGCCGCTGCAGAGCGTCATGGTGTCGCTTAAAGACATCTTCAATCCATCTGAAAGTCCGTGTAGCTCATCCAATAAATGAGGAGCATAATCTGAAAATAATGTTTTGGTTTCTATGTGATTTGTTGAAGCATTGGCGAGCTGCCTGAATTGATCAAGGATTGGATTGGTTAAATAGTAGGAAGCGGTTTTTTTACCGATTTCATAAGAGCTTCCCCTTACTTGAATGATATCCGCTGCAATTTCTTTCATCTCATCACCTCCCTGCAGATTTTAATTCGATAGATTTTATAATATACCTTCAAGTTAATTAGGGGGAACAGGAATATTTCAAATCATGCCATGCAAGAATTACTCGCTACATGTCAAATTCCTTAAGTCAAAAAAGCTGCCGAATCAGCTCCGGCAGCTCCAAAAAGATGTATTTTTTATTGATTTTCTTTTATTTTTTGCTCTTTATCCAAGTCGTTCACTTTAGCATCCCGTTTAAATGCCAAAATCAATGAAATGACAACCAATATCAGTATCACCGCAAATGGCAGAGCAGCGATGATGGATGCTGTTTGGAGTGCATTGAGGCCATCCGTTCCACCAACCCATAATAGAATGGCAGCTACAGCAGACTGCACCAGACCCCAAATCAACTTGATGCTTTTAGACGGATTCAAATCGCCATTCGTCGTCTGCATACCCAATACAAATGTTGCAGAATCGGCAGAGGTGATGAAGAATGTTGCAATAAGCAGCAGTGCAAGAAGGGATAAAATGAACCCTCCAGGCAAATGTGAAAGCATCGCAAACAATCCAACTTCGGATCCTAATTCTTGCACCTCGGAAAATAGGTCGATGTTTTGGAAGAACTCCATATTTAGACCAGTAGCTCCGAAAACAGAGAACCATAATGCACCAAATATCGTGGGGACGAGTAATACGCCGCTGACAAATTCCTTGATGGTACGTCCTTTTGATACGCGGGCGATGAATGTTGCGACAAATGGCGCCCACGCAATCCACCAAGCCCAATAGAATAACGTCCAGCTACCAATCCAGGAGTTATCTCCGTCATATGGCGTCAGACGCATACTCCACTCTGGCAGATGCTGCACATATTGTCCAAGGGAAGTCACGAATGAATCCAGGATGAAACCTGTTGGTCCCATTATCAATACGGCAACCATTAACAAAATCGCAAAGATGACATTGAAATTACTGAGTATTTTTATTCCCCGGTCCAAACCACTCAAAGCGGAACCTAGGAATAAGACAGTGACAACGACGATGATGATTAATTCTGTCTGGAAAGTCGGCTCGACTCCATCAAATATGTAGGATAGCCCGCCGGCAATCTGAATGGCGCCAAGCCCCAGCGATGTGGCAACACCAAAGACAGTGGCAAAAACGGCAATGATATCGATGACTTTTCCTAGCGGTCCGTAGATTCGTTTACCGAAAATCGGTTCAAGGATGGAGCTCACGACCCCGCCTTTTGATTTTCGACGGAAAGTAAAGTAGGCAATCGCCAATCCAAGGATTGCATAGATGGCCCAAGGATGAAGACCCCAGTGGAAAAAGCTGTATGAAAGAGCTGTTGAGCCAGCTTCTCCAGTTCTTGCGGAATCAACGATACTTGGAGGGTTGTTGAAGTGGTTAAGAGGTTCGGATGTTCCCCAGAACACTAACCCAATTCCCATGCCCGCACTGAATAGCATCGCAAACCAAGTTAAGTAACTGTATTCAGGTTTATCTCCCGGTTGACCCAAAGTGATCTTACCGTATTTGGAGAACATCAAGAAGAAGGCAAATCCTAAAAGGAGCGTTGCGGTTATTAAATAAAACCAACCAAAGTTGTTAATGATTCCGTTTTGGATAATCTCGGTTACATTTCCTACATTTCCATTAGGAAGGACAGTATCTGGAATGCTTCCCCATACCAGGAAAGCAAGTACGATTCCGAGTCCCCAATAAAATACGCTAGTTGTTTTCTTCATAAACAAATCCTTTCTGCAGTATGACCCAAAAATTTCATGCAATTTATTATTATAACAATGTCTACTTCATGTTCCTACCCATTCATGAAAATTAGTAAACCTTGACCGGTACAATTCTACTAAACTCGACATCAGTTGACCTTCTCGGGTTACAAGTCCAAAAATTTCCTCTATAATGGCAGTATTATGTCAAAATGGAGGTATTTACAGTGAAGAGATACTTAGTATTTCCCATAGTACTGGGACTATCCAGCTTACTGATCAGTGGTTGTGCCAGCTCGGAAGAGGCAAATTCGGATTCTGATCAAACGAACAGCGCGGATAGTACGGCTTCTGAGCAGAAACAATCTGAGAAAACCAATCAGGCTGAAAAGGAAGAGCAGCAAAAGAAGGAAGAAGAACAAAAAGCAAAACAACAGGAAGAGCAGCAGGAACCTCTGTACGAAGTATCTGAAGTATCTTCCATCGTCCCAATCGATGATGCCGAGCCACAAGTCGCTCTTCTTACTTTTGATGATGCACCGGATAAACATGCGCTTGAGATAGCGGAGTCGCTTAAAGAAGCTGATGCACCGGCTATCTTTTTTGTGAATGGTCATTTCCTGACGACAGACGAAGAGAAAGAAACACTGAAAAAAATCCATGACATGGGGTTTGCAATCGGAAACCATACATATAGTCATGCAAACTTGAATGATTTGACGGAAGAAGAAACAAAAGATGAAATCCTGAAAGTGAATGAACAGGTAGAGGAAGCTATTGGTGAAAAACCGGAATTCTTCCGCGCTCCGTTCGGTGAAAACACAGATTACAGCCGCCAGCTGGCAGAAGATGAAGGAATGACTGTGATGAACTGGACCTATGGGTATGATTGGGAAAGTCAATATCAAGATAGTGCTGCTTTGGCAGATATCATGGTCAACACAGAGTTACTTGGGAATGGTGCCAATTTGCTTATGCACGACCGGGAATGGACAGCCGAAGCGGTTCCGGACATCGTGAAAGGTTTGAAAGATAAAGGCTACGAGCTTGTCGATCCGGATACGATTGAACGGCCATCATGAAAAAACTCCCCAAACGGGGAGTTTTTTTCATTGAAAAGCGCGATGCTCTTTGATGACTCGGATATATTCTATCGATTCGTCCATCAGTCCCTGCACGGGCAATCCTGCTTCCAGGTTACGTTTGATATAAGCGATATTCTCAGAGCTGATGATTTCACCCGGTATGAAAATCGGGATGCCTGGCGGATAGACCATGATGGCTTCTGCGCTGATCCTGCCTTCTGCTTCCTGTAGGGGAATGGTTTCAGTATCAGCATAAAACGCATCACGAGGACTTAATGACAATACAGGTATATCGGGTACGGAAACTTTGATTTCCGTGGAAGATATATCGGCATGATGCAGTTGGGCAAGATCGGCCAATGCATCGACAAGCAGCTGAATCTCCTCTTTAGAATCAGCTGGCGTGATGAGAAACAGCAAATTATATAAATCGGAAAGTTCCACTTCGATATTTTTTTCATTCCGCAGCCAGCGTTCTGCATCACTACCGGAGATACCGAGCTGTTTTACCGATACGAGCAATTTGGTAGGATCCATGGCAAAGGCAGCTTCTGATCCCAATATCTCTTCCCCGGCACAATACAAGCCTTCTATGCCATTGATTTGGTTTCGGGCATCACTTGCCAGCTTGATGGCATGTGTGTTCATTGCCTGCCCTTTGGTCGCGAGCTGGCGCCGTGCTGCATCAAGGGAGGCAAGCAAGATATAGGATGTGCTCGTCGAAGTGAGCATGGATAGTACCGTTTGAACTTGCTCATGGCGTACCAATCCTTCGCGCAGGTTCAAGATGGAGCTTTGTGTCAAAGAACCACCTAATTTATGCACACTTGTAGCGGCAAGATCTGCGCCGGCAGCCATTGCTGAGACCGGCATATCCTCGTGAAAGTGAATATGGACCCCATGTGCTTCATCGACAAGCACCGGAACTTCGAATCGATGGGATATGTCCACGATACGTTTCAAATCAGCTGCGATGCCGAAATATGTCGGGTTGATGACCAGTACTGCTTTGGCATCTGGATTTGCTTCCAAGGCTTTTTCGACAGCTTCCGGGGTTATACCATGCGATATGCCGAGTTTATGGTCCAGCTGTGGATGGACAAAAACCGGAATCGCGCCAGAGAAGATGAGCGCACTTGTCACCGACTTATGAACATTCCGAGGTACGATGATTTTATCTCCTGGTTTGCATACACTCATGACCATGGCCATGATCGGCGTGCTCGTACCCTGGACTGAAAAGAAAGTATAATCCGCTCCAAAGGCTTTAGCTGCAAGCTGCTGTGCTTGTTGGATCATGCCTCGTGGATGATGTAAGTCATCCAAAGGTTCAATATTTATCAAATCAATGGATAGAGCATTATCGCCAATGAAAGCTGCGAATTGCTCATCCATCCCTTTTCCAGTCTTATGTCCTGGTATATGGAATTGCAATGGCTTGTTCGCGGCATGTTTGCGCAAACCGTCGAACAGTGGTGCGTGTTTTTGAGTAAACATCTTAGCTGACACCTCTTTACAAGTTAAAAACAAATGAATTATAGCAAAACTGCTCACTCAATACTAGCATCGCATGGAAAGTTGTTTTCGTGTTACACTATTATCCAGTGATAAGGGGGGATAAAATGAGTTACAGCTATCCAATCGACGAAACATGGTCGAAAGAAGAAATCATCGACGTAGTGAATTTCTTTTCACTAGTGGAGAGGACTTATGAAGATGGAATCTTACGGGAAGACTTGCTGCTGGCTTATGAACGATTCAAACAGATTGTTCCTTCCAAATCGGAAGAAAAGCAGCTTGACGCTAAATTCCAAAAGGATTCCGGTTATTCCAGTTATCGGGCAGTCAAAGCAGCGAAGGCTGCATCTGCAGGAGAAAAAATAAGAATGTAAAAAAATCCCCATCCTGATTCAGGAAGGGGATTTTTGATATCATGCAGGTTCGAATGCTGCTTGCTCATACAAAATGGCTGTATGTTTCAAGACATCCTGACATACCTTAAGGAATGCTTCCTTGGAAGCGAGTGCCGGATCATCAGGTGATAAGTGGACGCCGCAGACCAGTTCTGCCTTTTTGACATGTTGCAAGCGATCTGCGATTTTGTCATAAAATTCATCTGAAATGGGAGAAGCATCCGGTTTCATGTGATCCATCGACCAGACGTAGTCGGAGGGGATGGATGAAAGGATCTGCGCTTTTCCTTCTGTCATCTTCCGGCCGACTGTTTCTTTTAAGGGACTTTCATATATAAGCGCAAACTGAACGAATACATGCGTTCCCCATAATCCGATTTGGAAATGGGGCAGTTTTTTATAGCCGCGTTTGCTGGAAGCAAGAGCGGACCATGTGTCATTCGGTGCATTTTTTGTGCGGCGTGCGTGCTTGGCGACATGTACATACATATCATGATCCGTCACCTGCTCTGCATAAGGCGCAAGCTCGGTCGCAAGCATTTCTAATTTCGGTGATAAGCGGCTGCGCAGTACTTCCATTCTTTCTTCCAATCCATCTATCGAGAAAACATCGAAATCTTCTTTCGTGAATAATGCGGTCATAACTGTCACTCCTTGCAGAAATCTTCTTTCATCATATCATCCGGTTGTGAAATTGCAAGCGGGAAAAGGTTTACAAACCGCATGACAGTGGTATTAAAAACACAAATTGACAGAGTGGGAAAAGGACAGGAGGAGATGGAAATGCGTGATGTAGTGGAAGCTTTGCGAAAAAGGGAAGCTCAGGAAAAGGTGCCGGCCATACGTCTGGAAATCGATTATTATCTAGTAACACTGCATGAAGCGATCCAAGAAGAAGACGACAAGACAATCAAGGAAACGAAATCCAAACTGCGCGTATTGAGCGAGCAATTGAATCGGTTCGAATACTGAGTGTATTGTGGTAAGCTAATGGAAAGAATGGGGGACCACATGATGGAGCAAACAATGAAGCATACATTATATCAGCAAGCACAGCAATGGATACTAGAAGCAGGGCGACTCATTAAAGAAAAGATGGACGAACCACTTGAAATCATGACTAAGTCGAGTCCGAAAGATCTTGTGACAAAGATGGACAAGGCAGTGGAGACTTTCTTCCTGACAAAAATCGGTGAAACTTATCCGTCCCACAAAGTGTTGGGCGAGGAAGGGATCGGTAAAGCGGTATCTGAAACGAAAGGGACGGTTTGGATCATCGACCCGATTGATGGCACGATGAATTTCGTCCATCAGAAATCAAACTTTGCAATCTCGATCGGGATCGTTCACGAAGGAGTAGCTGAAATCGGCTTTGTCTATAATGTGATGGAGGATACACTTTATCATGCAATGCGCAACGAAGGGGCATACAAAGGCAAAAGGAAGCTGCCGATGCTCCCTGAAAAGACACTTGATCAATCCATCATCGAGCTGAATCATTTTTGGCTTTGTCCGAACCGCCGTGTGAACGAAGAGAAGCTGCAGCAGCTCGTTTATCGTGCCATGGGTACACGTGCGTACGGATCGGCGGCGCTTGAGCTTGCTTTTCTTGCTGAAGGGATAACCGATGCGTACTTGACATTCAGTCTGCAGCCTTGGGATTACGCCGGCGGATTTGTAATCCTGCGGGAAGTGGGTGGCAAGCTCACTGATGCTATAGGCGAGCCTGTGGATTTCCTGAACCGGACGACGGTGGTTGCTGCCAACAGCAGCATCCATCAGGAACTGATCGATGATTATATCGAGTTGAAATGAAAAAAAGACGGGTTGTCCCGTCTTTTTTTACTGACCTTTTCTTTTTGCAAAGATGCCGGCACCCATGATGAAGAATCCAGCAATGATGGCTACTGTCATCCAGCCGTAATTTTCGTAGCTGATTGTCACACCGGCTGCTACAAAGCAAGCGATCACCAATATGGCAGTTAATAAAGCCAATCCTTTTGACATCGTTTCACCTCATTTTTTAAATTAAAGGTTCATCTGTCTTCTTTTCCCGGTATAGATTGAAATTTCCGGTTGCTTTTCGTTCATTTGTCCGCAGGGAGATACGCTCCGAACACTCGCTGCATAAATGCATCGTATTGCGCCGGTTCCGTAATTTCTTTGCATGCGGACTTCCGTCATCTATTTCTTCGACTTTATCGCAAAGTACACATTTGACACGCATGCTATCACCTCAGGAGAGTAAAATACCTTTTCAGTTTACCATACGAAAGCCCAAAGTGCGTATCCAGCTTGAAGTATCCTCAGTCATACCCAGATAGAGCCCGAAGCATACCCGATCGTCAGCAGATCTTGATCTGCCGGATGGCTTTGATCGGTGTTTCTTTTCTGCTTGGCAAATAACAATGTGCCGGTCCGGATTCTTTGATGCTGCGACCGTCGATTGCAAACAAAAACATACTGGCCTCAAGCTCATCCAATGGGACGACTTCTTCCCCTTGTTCCGTTATCAAGACGGCGTGGGAGGCATCTTCCTGGATGGCCGCTGTTGCAAGAAAGTCAGCAATCGGCATCACATAGCTATTCTCGAGTGCCCGCTTACGCTCTTCCTTTGTCAGGCTTTTATTGATCGGTGGCTTCATCTTCTGCTGATAAACAGAACGGTCCCAATGTTTTTCTTCAACGGCAGGGACTGCTTCGCTCTCTTTAAAAGCGTTTTCAAAAAGGACTTTGCGATCGTCGAAAATCCAAACGGAGGGATCAAGCGTTAAAGGGAAGTCCACTTTCCCTTTCAGGGTGATTACCATATAATGACACTTCCTTTTCCAGGGTATCTTTACATATATAAGACTATCAATGCATATAGCTTAACATAAAAAATGAACCATTTGACAACGATTCGACAAAATTAATAGGTGGACGTGTCTTGCAATTTAACAGGACTACCGCTAGAATTGTATAGAAGAAGTCTGTTTAACGGAGGGATAATATTGATATCTGAGATCACCGTTAGTAATCAAGAGAAAGCATATGCCCTTCTTTTGGCGGATGCTGATAAAATACTTAAACTAATCAAAGTACAGATGGACAATCTGATGATGCCTCAATGTCCTCTATATGAAGAAGTACTCGACACACAAATGTTTGGTTTGTCACGTGAGATAGATTTTGCAATTCGATTGAACCTGGTGAAAGAAGAAGATGGAAAAGAGCTTCTTGAAAACTTGGAAAGGCAGTTGAATGTGCTGCATGAAGCGGCGCAACGGTCTATGCGTCCATAACAGCGGCCAGCCGTCTGCAATTGTATGTACGGGCATCCCATATGAAAGATGAAACCCCATTGCCCTTTTTTATTGGCGGGGTTTTTTTATTATTCTATGAATCTGACGGTTTATATCGTTCGTAAAATACATACTATGGGAGTCTTAAAATGAAAAAAAGATTGCGTAATTTCGATTTTACTTTACTATTCACTCCTTTGCTTTTGACCATTTTCGGGGCAGTGATGATCTATAGTGCAAGCTATACGGTGGCAGTGGTCAAATATGGTTGGCCAGCCACACACTTCTTCGTTCGGACGCTGATGTGGATTGCGATGTCTTTGCCTATCTTCGCATTCTTCAGCTTTGTACCTTACCAGAAGTTCCAGAGATGGATAAAGCCTATCATGCTTGTTGTCGTCGCAATGCTGGTTTTGGTGTTATTCACGGAAAAAGCAAATGGATCCCGGTCATGGTTCAATCTGGGATTTTTCAGTCTTCAGCCAGCCGAACTCGCCAAGGTGGGCATGATCATTTATCTATCGGCGGTTTATGCGAAAAAGCAGGAATACCTGGATAGTTTCTCCAAAGGTGTCCTGCCTCCGCTGATTGTATTGGGTCTCGTACTCGGCTTGATTGTAATCCAACCGGATGTGGGGTCAGCATCCATTGTATTCCTGATTTCCTGTTCGATCATCATAAGCGCTGGTATCCGCTGGCGGCACTTGAGTCTGCTGGGCCTTGCGGGGGTTGCTCTCGTGCTGGCTGTCCTTCCGCATATGGTAAATGAGGAGCGTATCTCCCGTTTTACAGGTGCTTATCAGCCGTTCAGTGATCAAAATGCACAGGATGGCGGATTCCAGCTTGTGCAGTCGTATCTTGCCATCGGAACGGGCGGCGTTTTTGGTGATGGTCTTGGGCAGGGAGTTCAGAAACTTGGTTATCTGCCTGAACCGCATACCGATTTCATCATGGCCGTGATTGCTGAAGAACTTGGTTTTATTGGTGTTGCTGCCGTATTGGCTATGCTGGCGATCATTGTTTTACGCGGTTTTTATATCGCGAAGCAATGTCGCGACAGTTTTGGTTCATTATTGGCAATAGGCATATCGTCGATGGTGGGGATCCAGACATTCATCAATCTGGGCGCAATCACCGGTTTATTGCCAATCACAGGTGTTACACTGCCATTTGTCAGTTATGGCGGTACATCTTTGATGATACTATTCGCATCCATGGGGATCCTGAATAACATTGCCAAGTATGTACGTTCGCAGGAACTGATTGTGTCAGAAAGCACCTTCACGCAGGACAAGCGTGGAAGACGTCCCTCCAATCGACAGAGGATCCGCACTACTAGTACTACTACACAAACAAGGGGAAAGACTAGAGGAGGAGAACGATGGACGAACTAAAGGGAATCAGCAAAGTATTGGTGGCAAATAGAGGGGAAATAGCGATTCGTGTATTCCGGGCTTGTGTCGAGCTTGGAATACAAACGGTCGCTGTTTATTCAAAAGAAGACAAATCTTCCAGCCACCGATTCAAAGCGGATGAGGCATATTTGGTCGGTGAGGGTAAAAAGCCGATCGATGCCTATCTTGATATCGAGAATATTCTCGAAATTGCAAAAACTTCAGGTGCAGATGCCATTCATCCAGGTTATGGATTTTTATCCGAGAATATTCTCTTTGCAAGACGCTGTGAAGAAGAGGGAATCATTTTCATCGGACCGCGCAGTGAACAGCTTGATATGTTCGGAGATAAAGTGAAGGCAAGACAGCAAGCTTTACAGGCTGCAATCCCGGTAATTCCGGGAAGTGATGGCCCGATTCAAGATCTGGATGAAGCAAAAGCATTCACCGATACACATGGTTATCCAATCATCATCAAAGCATCCCTGGGCGGAGGCGGCCGAGGCATGCGGGTCGTCCGTTCAGCAGAGGAATTGGCCGAATCGTACGAACGTGCGAAATCAGAAGCAAAAGCTGCATTCGGCAGTGATGAAGTATATGTGGAAAAACTCATTGAAAATCCAAAGCATATCGAAGTCCAGATTCTTGGGGATAGTGCCGGAAATGTCATCCATTTGTTCGAGCGTGACTGCTCCATTCAGAGAAGGCATCAAAAAGTCATCGAAGTGGCTCCAAGCGTCGGTTTGCCTGAAACACTCCGCAGCGCCATTTGTGACGCTGCTGTCAAGCTGATGAAGAATGTTTCTTATTTGAATGCCGGAACAGTCGAGTTCCTTGTGGCAGACAACGAATTCTACTTTATCGAGGTCAATCCCCGTGTCCAAGTGGAGCACACCATCACAGAGCTGGTGACAGGTGTCGATATCGTCCAGACGCAGCTGCTCCTGGCACAGGGCTATCTTCTTTCGGATGATCGTCTGAACATCCCTGCACAGTCCGAAATAAAAACGAATGGTTATGCAATCCAAGCGCGCGTTACGACAGAAGATCCGCTTAATAACTTTATGCCTGATACCGGTAAAATCATGGCATATCGCTCCAGCGGAGGATTCGGGGTCCGACTGGATGGCGGAAATGCCTTCCAAGGTTCTGTCATCGGTTCCCACTATGATTCTTTGCTGGTTAAAGTATCAACGTGGGCTGCGGACTACAAACAAGCTGCTTACAAGATGGAAAGAAACTTGCGCGAGTTCCGTATCCGCGGGATCAAAACGAATATCCCGTTCCTGGAAAACGTAATTTTGCATGAGAAATTCCTAACCGCAGACTACACGACTGGTTTTATTGACGAAACACCGGAATTATTCGTCTTTCCGAAACGCCGTGACAGAGGGACGAAAATGCTTCAATATATCGGTTATACGACCGTCAATGGTTTTGATGGCAGCGGGAAAGTGGAGAAGCCTGTTTTTCCTAAACCGAGAGTGCCTAAACTTGCTAAAACGCTTGATTACCAAAATGGAACAAAGCAGATACTTGATGCCCATGGGCCACAAGGGCTTGCTGATTGGCTGAAAGAGCAGGAAGAAGTATTGCTGACCGACACGACTTTCCGTGATGCCCATCAATCGCTTCTTGCAACACGTGTCCGTACTAAAGATCTTTTGACGATTGCAGAGCCGACTGCGAAATTATTGCCTAACTTGTTTTCTGTTGAGATGTGGGGAGGGGCAACCTTCGATGTTGCTTACCGTTTCTTGAAAGAAGATCCTTGGGAACGTTTGGCCAAACTTCGGGAAAGAATGCCGAATGTACTTTTCCAGATGCTGCTGCGCGCAAGCAATGCCGTGGGATATAAGAATTATCCTGATAATGTCGTCGAGAAATTCGTCAAAGAGAGTGCGGAAGCTGGTATCGATGTTTATCGCATTTTTGACAGCTTGAACTGGATCGAGAACATGAAGCCGGCGATCGAAGCGGTTCGCAAGCAAAATAAGGTGGCAGAAGCAGCGCTTTGCTACAGTGGGGATATCCTTGATCCTTCCCGGACGAAATATGACCTCGCTTATTATACAAAAATGGCTAAAGAGCTTGAAGGAGCTGGAGCGCATATCATCGGTATCAAAGATATGGCTGGCTTGCTGAAACCGCAAGCTGCTTATGAGCTTGTCAGCGCTTTGAAGCAAACTGTCTCACTGCCGATTCATCTGCATACACACGATACAAGCGGTAATGGTGTCCTGACTTATGTAAAGGCTGTGGAAGCTGGTGTCGATGTCGTCGATGTTGCGGCCGGCCCGATGGCAGGTTTGACTTCCCAGCCGAGCGCCAGCACGTTTTATCATGCCATGCAGGGGATGGAACGCAAACCATCCATTGATGTTGAAAATTATGATGAACTCGGACATTATTGGGAAGATGTCCGCACACGATATAGCGATTTTGAGAGCGGCATGAAAGCGCCGCATGCCGAAGTGTATTTGCATGAAATGCCAGGCGGGCAATACAGCAACTTGCTGCAGCAGGCAAATGCAGTCGGTTTAGGTGATCGCTGGGATGAAGTGAAAGTCATGTATAGAAGGGTCAATGACTTGTTCGGCGACGTCATCAAGGTAACACCATCTTCCAAGGTCGTTGGTGATATGGCATTATTCATGGTCCAAAATGATTTGGATGAAGACAGTGTCATTGAAAAAGGAGCGATGCTGGATTTCCCGGATTCCGTGATTGAATTCGCACAAGGCTATCTGGGCCAGCCGTATGGCGGATTTCCGAAAGAACTGCAGAAAGTGATTGTCAAAGACCGGGAAGTCATAACGAAGCGTCCAGGTGAACTGCTTCCGCCTGTCGACTTTGACGAGCTTCGCAGTGAACTTGAGGAAAAAGTGGAGGATGAAGTCAGCGAGCAAGATCTCGTGGCGTATTCCCTTTATCCGAAGGTGTTCGAAACGTACGCTGCTTTCAAAGAGGCTTATGGTGATTTATCCGTATTGACAACTCCTACATTCTTCTATGGCATGAAGCTGGATGAAGAGATCGAAGTGGAAATCGAGTCAGGAAAAACGTTGATCGTCAAGTTGGTAGCGATCGGGGAAGCCGGGCCGGATGCAATGCGGACGATTTATTTCGAGTTCAATGGTCAGCCACGGGAAGTGCTTGTGCGTGATGAGCAGGTACAAGCGACAGTCAAAACGACTCCGAAAGCTGATAAGCAGAACAAGAAGCATATCGGTGCAACAATGCCGGGAACAGTCATCCGTTCGTTGGTTGGTGCGGGTGAACAAGTACAAAAAGGCCAGCAGCTTCTCATCACAGAGGCGATGAAGATGGAGACGACTGTACAAGCGCCATTCGACGGGACCATCAAAGATGTGTATGTAAAGGATGGGGAACCGATACAAGTAGGAGATCTGCTTGTGGAATTCCAATGAAAAAATCCACTGCCGTATCAATGGCAGTGGATTTTTTACTGTTCTTTTTCGTAATTCGCGCTTCGGAAGGATAGCATGATATAGTATGTCATGATTCCGAAATAGACGCTGATGATCAACGAATGCATGAGTGCCACGAATAGATTCATTCCAGTGAATATGACAAGCATTCCGACGACTGCTTGTGCAGCCAGGAGGGAGAAGCTGATGATCCAGCCTTTCGTCATTACTGCGTGCCCTTTGTAACGTCTGAGCACTTGGATCATGATGATGAACGACCAGACAAGCGCCAGCATAGCTGCACCTCGGTGAAGCATTTGGACCATCTGTGCTGTGCTTAATCCAAATAGACTTGGATCTGCATTGGAGCAAAGTGGGAAATCACCGCAGACAAGGCTTGCGTTCATATGACGTACAAGCGCTCCTGTGTAGACGACTAAATAAATGAAAATGGTATGCAGATAAAATTGAATTCGCATTCCTTTTTTGATGACAAGCGTACGGGAATCGAACTTCTTGTCCACCTCGAACACGATGAGGGTCAGCAGGAGCACGGAAGCGAATGAAATCAGCGAGATTCCGAAATGCAGCGCCAGTACAGTATCGGATTGCTGCCAGATGACAGCTGCTGCACCAATCAACGCCTGAAGGACCAAAAAGCCTACTGCCACGATAGAAAGAAACTTGACTTCCCTGATATGGCCGATTTTGCGCCAAGCGAAGATAGCAAGTAACAAAATGATTATACCCATTGAGGATGAGACGAAACGGTGGGCAGATTCTATGATTAGTTCGGGCGTGATGTTGGTCAAAGCCCCTTCGCATAACGGCCAGCTCTGACCGCAGCCGTCTGCAGAGCCTGTCTTGGTAACGAGGGCTCCGCCAAGCAGGATGAACAGCATGCCGACGGTGCTGATCACAGATAGATATTTCAATAATTTCACGTATGAACACCTCTTGTATACAAACTTGGATTCATGATAAAGCATCTAGCCTATCGTAACATGAAAATCAATCAAAATCAGAAAGATTTCTTGTCAATTTTATGACCTGTATGCATTCGCTTCAGAAAGTGTTGGACCTGAAACCACCGTTAGTTCGGTAAATTGTCAAAAACCTGCTCAAATGATGAAGCTCGACGTGTTACAATGTTAAAAGTGTGATAGAATACAAGAATTATGTTTAACCAAGCAGACAAGCAGAAAGGATGTGCTGGAGTGGAAAAGGTTGAATCAACTTCTTCACAAGTATTGAACGGTGCCGAACAGGCGGATTCTACTACTAGTCTATGGACAGACTTTAAAGCACTTATAAAAACAGGTATCATAAACTCAAATCTTTTGACCGCTTTTGGTGGTTTCTGGCTCGCGCTTTACATGACGAACCAACATTTTGTCGACCATATCCCGACTTTCATCTATATGATGCTCGGAAGCGGATTGGTCATTGCTGGCGGATGTGTCATCAACAACTATTATGATCGTGATATCGATCACATCATGCAGCGGACGAAAAAGCGTCCTACTGTTACAGGAACGATTCCGCTTTCGGTTGTATTGGTCATGGGTATCGGTTTTACAGTTCTTGGAGCCGGATTCTTATTCCTTACAACATGGCAAGCGGCAGCAATCGGTATTTTTGGCTGGTTTGCTTACGTTGTACTTTATACGATGTGGTCCAAACGACGCTATACAATCAACACAGCAATCGGCAGTTTCTCGGGAGCGGTGCCGCCGCTTATCGGTTATGCTGCCATCGATGGCGGTTTGAGCACAGAGGCTTGGATTGTGTTCGCAATCATGTTCATCTGGCAGACACCGCATTTCTTGGCATTGGCCATGAAAAAAGCAGAAGATTACAAAGCAGCGAATATCCCGATGCTGCCGTCGGTTTATGGTTTTGGAATCACAAAACGTCAGATTGTCGTTTATACAGCATGTTTGCTTCCGCTGCCATTTTATTTAACGACACTCGGAACGATTTTCGTCATCATTGCCAGCGTATTGAACGTTGGATGGCTTGCGATTGGAATTGCCGGGTTCTTCATGAAAGATGACTTGAAATGGGCTACTTGGATGTTCGTTTACAGTCTGAATTACTTGATGATATTCTTCATCGCGCTTGTCATATTTACAACACCTGCGATTTTCTAATTGCAAACAAAAGACACTTCCTGGATAAGGGAGTGTCTTTTTTGCGTTTATATTGGGGGAAGTAGCGGGAATAGGGACGATAAATCGCATCGGAGAGAGGGAAAGTAAATGGATATGGAAACACCACGTTTGAGTTTGAAAGCAATGACGACGGAAATGGGGAAGCAGCTCGTCAGGTTCCCGGTCACTTTTTATTATGAGCAGGAAATCGCGTATGCGACTGATTGGCCGACAAATGCTTTGAAGGCCGAGCTGCCGCTGTATTTGGAGGATGTTACTACCGGAAGGGCGAGTTTCGGTTTTGGTCCATGGATATTACATACAAAATATAAAAACGAAATGGTTGGACATATATTCATCAAACAATCGGAACAGGATGCACTGCAAGCTGAGATTTATTTTCATATTCGTGATGAAATGACAGGGAAAAGATACGAAGATGAAGCGATTTTAAGCATCTGTGACTGGCTTTTGAAACATGGTATCGAGACGATCCATGCCTTTTGCAAGCCGGAAGAAGAAGGCAAGCAGCAAGTTTTGACAAGATGCGGATTCCAAAAGCTTGGCTCGATAGGCGGATTGGTCCAGTTCCGTACTTACGGCCAGCTGCTGCCGGCAGATGGTATGTGAAGCATGTCGAAGGAGTCGTCTATCTCTGCCGTGGATTTTATATTATAATAGTGGCAGCTTACAAAAAGGAGAGCAGGATGCGTGAAAAGTCTGCGAATCGTATTATTGTTACTCGTGGTGGGAGCAGGTGTGCTGTTCTTTTGGAACAGGGATGACTATTTGTCTCCTGCCCAGGATGCAAAAGAGAAAGATACAGAACAAGCCCAAAAAACTGAGGCTGCCCAGAAACCGAATGGTGATATAGAACGGTGGATCAATCAGGAGCCAGGGACTTTGGAACAAGACCAAGGCGAACCAGCCCGGATTGACAAATCCTCGTATGGATATGAATGGTACGTATATGACAAAGGCGATGCTTATGCTCAGTATGCTGTGAAGGATGACCATATCGTCTCTGCATTTGCTGTCGGTGAAGCTAAGCTTGCCAAAGCAGACATTGGTGAGAGCCGTGAAGAAGTGGAAAAAGACTATCCGCTTGAAAACGAAGTGTCTTTCAGATACGGCAGTGATCGATACACATTCAAGCTGAAAGAGAAAGATCAGCAAATCCAGCCGCTTGCCCAGATAGGTGATGGATTGTTCGCTCAATTCTACTTCGATACATTCGAAGACGAATTGACGGCTGTACGGGTACTGACGGATGAACAATTGATAATGGAACGCCCGTATGATGTGACGTACACAGGCCAGCTTCCAGAGCAGCCGCAGCTTTCCGATGAGGAATGGGAGCAAGTGCAGGATGGGATGGAGCAGCAAATCATCGATATTACGAATGTCATGCGATCACATTTTGACGTACCGCCCCTCGCTTGGAATGACCAAGTTGCCGCTGTAGCACTCGGTCATAGTGAAGACATGGAAAAACAGCAGTATTTTTCCCATGTGACACCTGAGGGGGAGGAGCTAGGTGATCGACTGGCAGATGGAAGTGTCAAATTCCGGAGTGCGGGAGAGAATATCGCCGCTGGCTACACCGATGCACCTGCAGCGATGGTTGGCTGGCTCAATAGCGAGGGTCATCGTAAAACGATGCTTGATGACACGTATAAAGAACTTGGGGTAGGTGTGTATCGTTATTATTATACACAGAACTTCCTCTTGCAATGACCGGATTCCTGTAATGGGATTCCGGTTTTTTTGTGTCATTGCCCTATTTTTTTCATACATTAATCAGAGAATGTATAGAACTGGTTAGGAGATGAATGGCGATGTCAGATACGAATTTGCATCCTTCGATTCAGGCATTCAGGCAATTCGTGCAACAACATCCCGAGCTGATTCGGGAAGTGAGACAAAAACGGACAGGGTGGCAGCCTTATTATGAGAAATGGGTGCTGCTGGGGGAAGAGGATCCAAGCTGGCAAGCATATAAAGCAAATGGGGAGCAATCAGACAAAGCTGAAAAAGAGCCTGATTCGGATGAGCAAGAGCAAGAGAAAGGAAAAGAGATGTTCGGTAAAATGATGGGGATGGCAAACCAATTCGATTTGCAAAAACTGCAAGGTCATATTCATCAGCTTAATGGAGCGCTGGAAAATGTGAGGCAGTTGATCGGTCAATATCAAGGCGCCAAGCAGCAGCTGCCGCCAAAGCCAAAGGCGCCTACATTTTTTCACAGAGATTAAAAGGAGGTTGAAAGATGCGGCAGGAAATATATCAACGGTTGCAGCAGCGGGAGGAATTGCTCCGATTCGTCAGGCTGCACCCGATATGGTATCGCACGCTTGCACGTGATCCGAACGCGTTTGCTGAATTGGAGAAGCAGGCGAATTATTTTTACGGCAAAACAGTGCCGCAGCGCATCGGCCAGTTCGGGGAACAGCTGAGCATGGTGAATATGCTGATACAGATGGCAAGGGCTATGCGGGATTAAACTCTTTTCATTTCCCTATTATTTGGTATGATAGTAGTGGAGGTGGTTACATGTTCGCAACCATGGAATTTGTTGAGCTTCTGGAGAAGTCCGAGCGTTTGGGCAAGATGATCCGTGAGTCGGATGTAATGAAAGCTTACGGCTCCGCACAAGATAAGCTCTACCAGGATAAGGGGACGAAGGCGAAAATCGACGCATTCACAGCAATCAAGGAACAATATGAAGAGGTGCAGCGATTTGGCAGATACCACCCGGATTACAGCTTCATCATGAAAGAAATCCGCAGCAAGAAGCGTGAGATGGATATGGATGCCAATGTTGCGGCTTTTAAAATAGCAGAACGTAATCTGCAAAAACTGCTCGATGATATAAGTGCGACACTTGCGGCAACAGTCAGCAAGAATGTCAAAACACCACGGGCAGGTGCGGCTTTGAAAGACTCGGGCTGCGGCTGCGGAAGCGGTGGCGCCTGCGGTTGTGCTTCCTAAAGAATTCCGGTGAGCTTTTTGGCTTGCCGGTTTTTTTGTGTTGCTCATAGGGGCTAGGCTTTGCTACACTAAGAAAAAAGAGCTGTAAAGCGAGGACATTATTTATGTTGACAAAACGGCAAGGAATCGTCGTATGGTTCCAGCATATGAAGAATATCAAGCAGCTGAAACGGCATGGGCATCTCGTATTTGTTTCCAAAAAACAAAAATATGCGATGATCTATGTGAATATGGAGGAAGCGGAAGAGAAGGAAGCGGCATTGCAAAGGCTGCCTTTCGTCTCCAGGACTGCGCTCAGCTATCGTCCCTTCGTCCGGACCGATTTCGAGAATGCAAAACAAGATAAAGCGAAGGAATACGATTATAAGATCGGGATATAAAAAAAAGCCTGCAGGGAATTGCCCTGCAGGCGCCTTTTGTTTCCAGTGAAAACAACAGGCAAAGGGAGAGGAGAAACCGGAGGAAGAGCTTATGGGGAAACGTAAGTCTTCTCCGTGTTCATGAAGCAGCTATTAGCGTGATAGCCGCTTCAATAGTGCAGTATGGACCGGGAAATGAAAGAATATACATTGTTTTTTTGAGGAGTGAATGGAATGCGCGTGATAGCAGGAGAGCATAAAGGAAGGGCGTTGAAAGCTGTTCCGAACCAATTGACAAGGCCGACGACGGACAAAGTAAAAGAAAGTTTGTTCTCGGTCCTGGGTCCTTTTTTTGATGGTGGAGAATGCTTGGACTTGTTTGCCGGCAGCGGCGGCCTTGGCATCGAGGCGTTGAGCAGGGGCATGACACAGTGCATTTTTGTCGATAAACAAGGGAAAGCCGTCGAAACGATCAAGCAGAACCTGACTACATTGAAGCTGACAGATCATGCGGAGGTTTATCGTAACGATGCAGTGAGGGCGCTGAAGGCCGTTGCCAAAAGAGACAAGCAATTCGAGCTCATCTTTTTGGATCCGCCGTATGAGAAAATGTCATACGAGGATTTATTGCAGCAAATCGGTGAAGCGGGCATACTGGCTACAGGAGGGCGCGTTGTTTGTGAACACGATGCCAAGAAGGAATTGCCTGAATTACTTGCTGGATTGCAAGCGGTGAAACGGGACGTTTATGGGAATACTACCGCTATTACGATCTATCAAACTGCGCAGGAGGATGAATAATGACGACGGCAATGTATCCGGGGTCCTTTGACCCAGTCACCAATGGACATGTGGATATCATTCAGCGTGCAGCATCGATATTTGAAAAAGTGGTTGTAGCTGTGGCAGTCAATAGCAAGAAAAAGCCGCTCTTCGATGAGGAGGAACGGATGGAGCTATTGCGGCAGTCCCTTGATCATCTACCAAATGTGCACGTTGCCAAAGCGGAAGGACTGACAGTCGAATTCGCCAGGAAACACGATGCAAAAGTATTGATTCGCGGACTGCGGGCAGTGAGCGACTTTGAAAGTGAAATGCAAATCAGCGGAATCAACCGTCATTTGGAGCCGGGATTGGAAACGCTCTTCATAACAGCTGATTCGGCTTATAGCTTTGTCAGCTCCAGCATTGTCAAAGAAGCGGCAAGCTATGGAGCGGATATCAGCAGGCTCGTGCCAGCTCCCGTACAGGAAGCCATCAAACAGAAGTATTAACCAATCAGTCTGCGCTTCACCAGTATCAAAGTAGCAACTGCGAGCATGATGAGGGTGAAAGCAGGTCCAAAAGAGGCAATCGTGCCAAGCAGCTCCATGGATGTATGAGGGGCTGTTTTTTCATGCAAAAATGCAGCCAGGCTCGTTTCTTGATGTTTCAGGTAAAGCGGCCCGAAGAGAATGGCTGCCAATCCCGCCGCAATGAATCCATGCAAAAGACGCGCGAAAAAATACGGAGCAAAGCGGATATCTGTTTCAGCAAGGATGCTTGCGACTTGGGCTTGTACAGAAAAGCCGTTAAAAGCAAGGATGAAGCTGACGATGATCGTAGGGAAGAAGAAATCCGATCCAGCAGCTTGAGCGATCATCTGTCCGCCCATCGTTATTTCGAATAAGCCGGAGAACATGGGGACGACCAATTCACCCGGGATTCCGAACATGCTTGTTAGAAACCGTAAGCCATTTGCCAGGAAATCGGTTATGCCCAAGATGAATAAAAGTTTATTGAAAACCGAGAACATGATGATGAATCCGCCGATCATGAGCAAAGTTTGAATGGAATTGACGACGGCATCGCCAAATATTTTCCCAAAAGGTCTTTTGTCAGCGATCCGTGTTTCATGCAGTTCCCGGAATGCTCTTTTGATGAGCCCTTTTTCCCGGACATACTCGGAGCGAGGTTCTGAGCGTCCATAAAAACGCATGCAAATGCCGACAAGGATATTGCCTCCATAATGCGCTGCGGCCAGAAGTATTCCCAGATTTGCATCTCCAAAAAAGCTCACGGCAATGACTCCGATGATGAATAGCGGGTTGCTGGCATTGGTGAACGATACAAGTCGTTCCGCTTCGGTTTTAGTCAGTTGTTTTTCCTGACGCAGACGGCTTGTCAATTTCGCTCCCGACGGATAACCGCTGGCCATGCCCATTGCCAAAACGAAGCTGCCGACTCCGGGAACATTGAACAAAGGCCGCATGATCGGTTCACAAAATACACCGATGAAGCGTACCATCCCAAAAGCAATCAGCAGCTCTGCAGTGATGAAAAAGGGCAGGAGGGATGGGAAAACGACTTCCCACCACATATTCAATCCCCGCATGCTGGCTTGCAAAGATGGATCAGGGTATCTGATCAAACTGACTGCCAGCAATAATGCTGCCCCGGCCAGCATAACCGACTTCATTTTTTGCACGATTATCCCTCCAGTTCGTGACAACTGTACTTCTTGATTTTGAAGTAGTAAACTTAATTACAGCTTGTTTGTGTTTGTACAGGCTATCTTAACTATACGCGTGCTTAAAAGGGAAATATGCTTCTTCTTCTGAATAAGTTGAGAAAGCGGGCACGGAAGGGGAACTTACAGATGAAACAGAACACGCGTTATATCCTGTTCGTCATCTTGCTGTTGATCATCGTCTTTTGTTTTTCCGGTATTTACAGGATGCCGTATTATGTGTACAAGCCGGGCGCAGCAGATGCTCTTGATCCGATTGTATCGGTTGACGGCAGCGAAAAGAGCGAAGGGGATATGCATCTTGTCACTGTCCGTGGCGGCCAAGTGACACCATTCCAATATGTCATGGCTAAAATACTGCCATACCACCAAATCGAAAAACTAGAGGACGTCATACCTGAAGGTGTTTCCGAGGAGGAATATACACAGGCGCAGCTGATGCAAATGGAAAGTTCACAGGAAGCGTCCACCGTCGTGGCCTATGAAGCAGCAGGTGCTGACATCCAAATCGATTATAAGGGTGTATACGTCGTCTCGGTCGTAAAAGATTTGCCGGCAGATGGTCAACTGAAACAAGGTGACCTCATTACTGCTGTAGATGACCAGACAGTGAAGGAAGCAACGGATTTGACTGATTATGTCACATCCAAAAAAGTTGGCGATACCATCACCTTACAAGTCGAAAGGGATGATAAACAGCAGGCGAAGACTTTGAAGCTTCAAGCACTTCCGAATACAGACAAGCCGGGCATCGGTATCACGCTTGTAACGGATCGCGATGTAACGGAAGATCCTGAAGTCACGTTTTCCAGCGGACAAATAGGCGGACCTAGTGCTGGGTTGATGTTCAGCTTGGAAATTTATGATCAACTGGAAAAAGAAGACCTTACCAAAGGTATGCAGATTTGCGGTACCGGTGAAATAGACTATGACGGGAACGTCGGTCGTATCGGAGGAATCGATAAAAAGGTTGTTGCTGCGGATAAAGAAGGCTGTGCTGTCTTTTTTGCACCAAATGAGCAAGGTGCGAAAGATTCCAATTATCAACTGGCGAAGCAAACAGCAGAGGATATCGATACAGACATGCAAGTCGTACCGGTCGATACGTTTGATGATGCTAAAAATTACTTAGAAAAAATGTCTGCAAAATAAAAAGAAGGATGCATCGCTATGGTGCATCCTTCTTTTTATGTGAAAATCGGCGGCGAGATCTCCTGTCTGCGCGCATCAGCAGCTGTTTTTGGTGCCAATATGCTATAATACGCATCCGATGCTTGCAGTTCCAAGTCGGCGATAGGATGCATGCCATCCTTCAATTGCGTATACAACGGAACTTCAAGCTGTTTTTTTCGTGAAGCAAGGAAGGCCTGTCCTTTTTTCGTCATGCCAAGGACGCGAATGTAAGGAGTATATGGTGCACCTTGAAGAAACGGGCCGACTGTTGGCTTTTGTGTATTGCAAAGCAGGTGAACACAGACGCGCTGCAATCTTGTCCATGTGTATCGTTTCGTTTTAATCAGCGAAAGGAATTGCTGAAAGCTTGTCGATTGCGCGATGTATTTCTTGAAGCGATATTCCAAACCTTCCTCCATGCCTTGTATGTTTCGCAGCATTTCTGCAGACCGTGTCAGGATGAGATAGCGCAACAGTGGAAAATAAGCTTCCCAGCTATGAAGGTTTTCTGTTTCCAGTGAGGCAAGTGTAACGTCTGGCACAGCTTTTTTGACTTCCTGCTTTTTCTTATCCTGCCATGCAGAGCGGATGGAAGTGGCACTTGCGATCGGTCCGGATATGGATTGTTCATGATAGCCTGCTTGAACACGTTTAATCGTATCGACATGCACTGACGCTCCGAGTTTTCCAACTGCTTTCAAATAGGCGAAGCCCAAAATATTATTGGGACTGGTCAAGTCAAGAGAGGACTCCAAGCCGATCGCTTCATACGCTTTCCGATTTGCTTCCGGAAAAGATAAACCGAGCTCCAGCTGCATCTTCAGTTCGTGCGCATGAGCTGCTTGATGTTCTTCCTGAACCGCCAATGCTTGCTGGAATGGTTCGATCGATCCCTCTTCGGAGCCAAAGACAAGCTGATCGACTTGCAGTGCTTGCAGTATCGATACAGCTCCTGCAGCAAACAGGTCTGCATGCTGGACAGCATAAAGAAAAGGCAACTCCACAACCAAATCGATACCAGCAGCAAGTGCTGCCTGTGTCCGGCTGAACTTATCCAAAATGGCAGGTTCCCCGCGCTGTGTGAAATTACCGCTCATGATGGCAATCATAGCATCACAGCCGGTTAATTTTTGAGCCTGCTGTATATGATAAACATGACCGTTATGTAATGGGTTGTATTCGACAATGAGGCCGCATGCGTGCATGGATAGGGCTCCTTTCTGTTTGGATTGGGTATAAGCGATGAATCCCTGCGTGGGGAATACACCCACTCCGGGCTCCCTCACTTATCCCTACGTTTCTAAACGGTTTCTTCCGCTTTTCGGGTGTTGTCTAGCTGCTGAAACCAGAAACTGCGGTATAAGCGATGAATCCCTGCGTGGGGAATACACCCACTCCGGGCTCCCTCACTTATCCCTACGTTTCTAAACGGTTTCTTCCGCTTTTCGGGTTTGATCCAGCTCCGAAAACCAGAAACTGCGCTGTAAGCGATAAATCCCTGCGTGGGGGAGAACACCCACTCCGGGCTTTCTCACTTACCGCTACGTTTCTGAACGGTTTTCTCCGCTTTTCGGGTGTGCTATAATAGAAATAATGTTCTTTACTAAGAATATAGGCTAATTATTGCCTTGGTGTAAAGAAAATATATTGACAAAGCTTCTGTTTTTTTTTACAATTACTTTTGTTGCCATGAGGTGAATTAACGTGAAAATTCCGGTTCAAAAGCTTAAAGCTAAAGGTCTTGAACCTTTCGAATTTACAGAGCAAGTGGATGTGTCAGACATCCAGGGCAAGAATGATATTCGTCGGATTGATCCGGTGAAGGTCAGCGGTCAGGCGACGTCGTATGGTAACGACATAACTGTCAAGTTCGCGATTGATGGCAAGATGATTCTTCCGTGTGCGCGTACATTGGTTGATGTGCCGTATGAATTCCATGTCGATGCGACTGAACTGTTTACTTTGTCTCCATATGCAAGCGCGGATGACGAGTCAGAGATTCACCCTATTGAGGGAGAACTGCTTGACTTGAAACCGTATATAGAGGAAAATATCCTATTGGATGTTCCTTTCCGTGTTTTCTCCGACGATCCGCAGGCATTGGATAATGCCGCGAAAGAAGGAGAAGGCTGGCAGCTTGCCAGTGAGGAAGCACAGCAGGACAAAATCGACCCGAGGCTCGAGAAACTGCAAGCTCTCTTGAAAAAGGACGACGAATAAAGCATTGTAACGATTGAAGGAGGTGTAGGACCGTGGCAGTACCTAAAAGAAGAACTTCTAAAAAAGTAAAAAACCAACGCCGTACACACAAGAAATTGCATGTACCTGGAATGGTAGAGTGCTCTAACTGTGGAGAACTTGCAAAACCACACCACGTTTGCAAATCTTGCGGACATTACGATGGAAAAGCAGTGGTTGAAGCGTAAGAAACAAAGACGACATCTGTCGGCTAAATTGCCGATAGATGTTTTTTTATATTCTATCTTCCTTTTTCTAGTCTAGTATTTTTCCCTCTCGCATACATTGATAGCAGAATACAAGAGGGGGGAAGCATTTTGAAAAGTACAAGACAGGATGCATGGTCGGATAAAGAGGATGTAATGCTTGCAAATACGGTTTTGGATTATATCCAGGAAGGCAAGACGCAGCTCGATGCCTTTCGGGATGTCGCGGTAAAGCTCAACCGGACAGCAGCGGCATGCGGATTCCGGTGGAATGCTTCGCTTCGTCAGTATTATCAAGCGGATATCGAAGTTGCAAAGCAGCAGCGCAAGCAGCAGAATTCTCTAGCGGAAACAGAAGCTGCCCCGACAAAGGATGAGAAAGAATCCGTCAGTTTGGAAGCGGCGATCGATTTGCTTGAAAAAGTGAAGCTGAATATCCAGGTGCCGAAAAAAGAGCCGCTTGAGGAACTGCGCACGCTGCAAGCGGAAAACATCAAGCTCAAGGAACAGATCAAGCGGTATCAGGATGCATGTATTGAAATGGAAAAGCTTTGCCGCTGGGTAATCGAGGAAGCGGAGACAAATTAAAAAGCCCAGATGGGCTTTTTTCATTTTGTCGGCTGCCATGTCATGACGGACAAGTTATCTTCTTGTTTTTGGCTGTCTTTGAAGTTCAGTTTTCTCCAGAAACCTTCCGAGTTGACTCTCGCTTTCGTACGGACTGGTTTTGCGAAAGACTGGACGAATTCGACTAATGAAAGCCCGAGCTTATTTCCTTGGTATGCTGACAGCACTTCGAGTTTTGTTATTTCCACATAGCCTTTTGGAGGATAAAAAGTATTGTCGCGCTGTTCGTTGACGAATGATAATGCCATTCTGGCGGCAAGTTCATTGTCCATGTAGATGCCGTAAAACAATGTATCATCATCACTTTCAATCAGACTGAGCCGGAATTCATCCAGCATCGAAAGCTCCGCGTTCCCCTGTGCAGCAAAGCGTTCGAAATCCTCAGCCGTTTTGTAATTCACCGGTAATTTTTCCACTTTAGCAAATGTCATACAGAATCCCCTCTCCGTATTAAAAATTTTGCTTCATTCGTATGCTTCCAATATATATGAAACCGTTTACAAATTCAAGTGTTATATTTCTTGTATCCATTCAGCCGATTCTTTTGCTAAAATAAACAATTAGGTATGAAAACGATGCGTAACAAAGCGTATTTGCCGTGATCCTGGCAAATGGCCCCTGGTAATATCGTACGCTAACACTTAAACAAGCGGTTACTTATACGGACTTTGCTTACTATAGTATACTTGGACTTATGAAACAGCAGGAGAGGACTAATCCATGACTCATTTAATTGCTTATCTTCTTGCGGCAGCAATCACTGTTCCGCCGCTTGCAACTTGGATATATCATATGGTTGCCCGCCGCATCATCCGCAAAAGGCGGAATGCTTTTCTGCACAGCGTGCAAACTACTGCCGTGTTCTATATCTTTTCTGTTATGATAATGTTGCAAATCATTTTACAGCATACAGTAATCGGTTATATGATAGGATTCCTTGCGGTACTGTTCATCGTGATCGTGCTGATGCATCATAAATATCGCGGCGAAATCGTATTCAAGCATGTGTGGCGGATTTTTCTGCGCATTTGTTTCCTATTATTCGGTCCGCTTTACATCCTGTTGTTGGTGACAGGTGTTATCATCACATTTATCAGACAATAATACATATAACAGATGTCAATATAAAGGAGTACATATCATGGTAATACAACCAATGGGGCTAGTCAGCCCGAATAAATTGGTGACCGATTATCGGGCGGAGCTTCCAGCTCTCATGGATAATTTCGATTTCACCCCATTTTCTAAAGAAAGCTATGCATCAAGGCTGAAGGAGTTGCATGCCCGCAGCTACCCAAGGGAAGCACTCGTGGAGCTTCTGCGCAGACGAAATGAAGAATGGGGAGCTGACGCAAAAGCGCTGGCCAATATCGATAAATTAGCTGATTCCAAAACGGTGGCTGTCGTAGGCGGTCAGCAGGCTGGTTTGTTCACAGGCCCGTTGCTGACATTGCATAAAATCACCAGCATCATAGCACTTGCTTCGGAGCAAAGTGAAAAGCTTGGCACAACCGTCATACCTATCTTTTGGGTGGCAGGAGAGGATCACGATATAGAAGAAATCAATCATATCTACCTCCCGCATGGTAATGGTTTGAAAAAATATAAATGGAAACAGTACGTGACGGAAAAGATAGCTGCTTCCAATATCCAACTGGATGATGACTTGACGCAAGCGTTCCTGCAGGAAGTGATCGCATCCCTGCCGGAGACTGCTTTCACGAAAGATATCCACCGGATCGTCAGTGATATCCTTGTTCAGTCTGATACTTTCGTTGATTTCTTTGCCAAGCTCATTCATCTCTTATACAAAGAAACTGGTTTGGTGCTGATGGATTCTGGCGATGCAGAATTGCGCCAAATCGAGCGTCCTTTTTTCCGGGAGCTGATCACTAAACAGCCTGAAATAAGCAATGGTGTTTACGCTGCATCACAGAAACTCCAGCAGATGGGATATACCGATGTATTGGGTGCCGAAACTGATGACGCTAATCTGTTTTGTTATATTGAAGGGGAAAGAACGCTGCTTGTCCGTGATGCAGACGGTAAATGGCGAGGCAAGGGTGACGAAGCCGTGTTCACGGAAGAAGAACTGCTGCATATAGCAGAATCAAATCCCGAGCTACTCAGCAACAACGTGGTTACACGTCCGCTCATGCAGGATTATCTGCTGCCGGTCCTTGCTTTTATCGCAGGTCCCGGAGAGATTGCTTATTGGGCGAATCTGAAACCGGGATTCAATGCCGTCGGCTTCAAGATGCCGCCAGTCATGCCGCGCCTTTCTTTCACACTGCTGGACAAGAAGACGGAAAAGCTGCTCGATCGTTATCAGGTGAAGCTTGAAAAAGCGGTAACCACTGGCGTTGCGGCAGAAAAGGTTCATTATCTCGCTGCACAGCAGCAGGCGCCGTTAACTGCCATTTCCGAGCAAGTGAAGCAGGCAGTGGCAGATTTGCACGCGCCGCTGCGGCATAGTGCTGCTTCCATCGCTGATGATCTTGGCAAGTTGGCAGAAAAAAATCTTCAGCATTTGGAAGAAGATATCGATTTTCTTGTCAAGCGCATGGAAGCAAGAATCAAAGAACAGCATAGTGTAGCATTATCCCACTTTGATCATATCCAATGTATGCTCCACCCTGAAAATGGGCTGCAGGAGAGAACGTGGAATCTATTTCCTTTCTGGAATATGCATGGTGTGGGGATATGGCGCGAATTAGCGCAGAAAAGCTATGATTTCACCAATGCCCACTATATCGTCAGGTTATAATGAAACAGAAAACGTGTCTGGTCGACGACCAGGCGCGTTTTTTTGTGCAGAAACGTCCGAAAAAGCGCTAGCGAAGGGAGAAAATGCTAGTAAAAAGTGTGAATAATGAGGTGGTGAAATGTGGGGGGATGTGGTACTATGAAAATGGAAAGTGGGGGCGGAGTCTATGTTTATGGGGGAATTTCAGCATTCGGTCGATACAAAAGGGCGTATTATCGTACCCGCCAAGTTCCGAGAAGGCTTGGGGGAGCGTTTCGTACTGACCCGAGGATTGGACCAGTGTCTGTTTGGTTACCCTATGGAGGAATGGAGACTCCTTGAAGAAAAATTGAAAAAGCTGCCATTGACCAAGAAGGATGCCCGTGCATTCACTCGCTTCTTCTTTTCAGGAGCAGTCGAATGTGAGCTTGATAAGCAAGGGAGGATCAATATCCCTGCACCGCTCCGGAAGTATGCGTCGCTTGAGAAGGATGTCGCCATCATTGGTGTATCCGGACGGATTGAATTCTGGGCGGAGAGCGAATGGAATTCCTACTTTGATGAATCTGAGGAATCTTTTGCTGAAATCGCTGAAAATATGCTTGATTTCGATATTTGATGGTAGCCGAAAGGATGTATAACTTGTTTGAACATTATAGTGTGCTGAACAGAGAGACGATTGAAGGACTCGCTGTGAAGCCAGAAGGTACATATGTGGATTGCACCCTAGGCGGAGGAGGTCATTCCGAAGTGATATTGAAGCAGTTATCCGGCAAAGGAAAACTGTATGCGTTTGACCAGGACAAGCAAGCCATCGAAGCCACATCAGCGAGACTCGCGGAATATGGTGATCGAGTCGAATATATTCAGGCGAATTTCCGTCACTTGAAAAGCGAATTGGAGGAAAGAGGCGTCACGGAAGTGGATGGGGTTGTATTCGACCTTGGCGTGTCATCTCCGCAGCTTGACCAAGGAGAAAGAGGATTCAGTTACCAGCACGATGCACCGCTTGATATGCGCATGAACCAGCATCAGGCGCTATCTGCCTACGAGGTGGTCAATACGTGGTCTTACGAACAGCTTGTACGGATTTTTTTCCAGTATGGAGAAGAGAATTTTTCCAAGCAAGTTGCAAGAAAAATAGAGAATAGACGAGAAATGAAACCGATCGAAACAACATTTGAACTTGTGGAATTGATCAAGGAAGCGATTCCTGCACCAGCAAGAAGGAAAGGCGGCCATCCGGCCAAACGGATTTTCCAGGCCATCCGGATTGCCGTGAATGATGAATTGCAAGCATTCCGCGAAGCACTGCAGCAGACAGCAGAGATCGTTGCAGTCGGAGGAAGAGTGTCAGTCATCACTTTCCACTCGCTGGAAGACAGGATGTGCAAACAGGCGTTCAAATCATGGAGTACACCGCTGCCTGTACCGCGCAATATCCCGATATTGCCGGAAGAAAGCAAAGCACCGTTTGCTCTCGTTACGAGAAAGCCGATACTCGCAAGTGACGAGGAATTGGAAGATAACAGAAGATCTCGTTCCGCCAAACTCCGCGTAGCAGAGAAAATAAAACCGTGGAGTTCGCAATTTGAATTTTAATACAGGGGAGGAATAAGCTTGAGCGCAGAACGAGCAAGAAGTTGGCAGCAAGGCAGTCCGGCACAAAGACCGCAGCAGCAGCCTAAACGACAGGTAAAAGTCAAGGTTCACAAAAAGACGTGGATCACACCAGGGGAGAAGGTTCTTTATACATTTTTCAGCTTGATCATCTTGGCTGCAGCAGCTTATTTCGTAACCTTTGCTGCTTCCACGTATAACATCAACCGTGACATGGAAGCACTGGATTCCAAGATCAGCCATCAGCAGGTTGCCAACAAGGACCTGACTTATGAAGTGAAAGAGCTGAGCAAACCGGAACGCATCATCGATATTGCGCGTGATGCTGGTCTGAAAGTGCAAAGTGCAAAAGTGAAAGAAGCAAATAAAGTCTCTGAATAAGAAAGGTACTGTGAAAATGAAAAGAAATAAGACGTCACAAAGAATGGCTTTGATTCTATTATCCATCTTTGCCGTACTTTTTCTTGTCTTAGCTGGACGTTTCTTGTTCATACAAGCCTCTGGTGAAGTAGCTGGGGTTAATTTAAAAAAATATGCGGAAGAAAAACGGACCGACTCGTATCAGCTTGAAGCGACGAGAGGGAAGATTTTAGATCGCAATGGAATGGAGTTGGCGTACGATCAGCCAACTTATTCTATTTATGCGATTGTAGATGAAAGTTATTCTGCCGATAAAGATAACCCGCTTCACGTCACAGATGTGGACAAGACAGCAGAAGAGATTGCGGCTGTCATCGATGGTGATGCAGCTGATATGAAGAAGCGGCTGCAAGAAGGAATCGACGATGGGAAATTCCAAGTTGAATTCGGATCTGCAGGTAAAGGATTGTCACAAAATCAGAAGAAAAAAATCGAAGATCTGAAATTGCCGGGAGTTCAATTCACGGAAGAAGCCAAACGCTTCTACCCGAATGGCACCTTCGCCTCGCAAGTGATTGGCTTGGCACAGCGGAAAGATGGCGTGATAGCAGGCATGACGGGCATCGAACAGCAGCTCAATGATCAGCTTGCCGGGAAAAACGGCAATATAGCCTATGAGCGCGACGGTTATGGTTTTAAACTCCTGAACCCGAGCGAAGAAGTCACCGCAGCTGATGATGGGGATAATGTGTATCTGACAATCGATCAAAAAATCCAAACCTTGCTGGAAGATACACTCTCCCAAGTGGAAGGAAAGTGGAATCCGAAGAAAGTCAGTGCAATCGTCATGAATCCTAAAACCGGTGAAATCGTAGCAATGAGCAACCGGCCAAGCTATGATCCGAACAATCCGGAAAACGTGGAGAACTGGTACAACGATGCCATTTCCAACCCGGTTGAACCAGGTTCGACGATGAAGATGTTCACAGTCGCGTCTGCAATCGAAGAAGGGAAATGGAATCCGGATGATACATTCAAGTCGGGATCATTCAAACCAGATAAAGATACTACTATCAGAGACTGGAATAAGAATGGCTGGGGAACGATAACCTATTTGGAAGGCATGCAGCGGTCATCCAATGTCATGGTAGCGAATCTTGTGGCAAATAAGCTTGGGGAAGATAAGTTTCTTGAGTATCTGAAGAAATTCCACTTTGATCAAAAGGCGGGAATCGATCTGCCTGGCGAGATTCCTGGTACGATTTTATATAACTATCAATCTGAGAAAATCAGTACTTCCTATGGTCAAGGCACGACAGCCACCCCTATTCAAATGATCACGGCTGCCAGTGCCATTGCCAATGACGGTAAAATGGTGAAACCGCATATCATCGACAAAATCGTCGACCCGGATACGAAGGAAGTAGTCGAGGAGAAAAAGACAGAAGTCCAAGCTGAGCCGATATCGAAAGAAACAGCTGATGAAACGATGAAGATATTGGAATCAGTTGTAACGTCGGAACATGGTACCGGTAAACCGTTTAAGCTGGATGATTATAGCGTTGCTGGTAAAACCGGTACCGCTCAAATCCCGAATCCTAATGGCGGTGGCTATATGCAGGGTAAGGATAACTATCTATTTTCTTTCCTCGGTATGGCCCCTGCAGATGATCCCGAACTGATGATGTATGTATCTGTACTGCAGCCTGAATTGGCCGCAACAGAAACTGGCAGTGAACCATCTGCATTCATTTTCAAGAATGTGATGGAAAACGCGCTGCATTATATGGATATCAGTCCCGATCAGACGAATGAAAAAGAAGAAGTCACCGAAACACGCATTCCTGATATTGAAAGCATGTCCACTCGCGCAACGCAGAAAGCGCTGGAGGATACAGGCATGCAAGTGATGGTTATCGGTAATGGGGATAAAGTTGTTAAAACGAATGTGAAAAGCGGCGATGAAGTCCTTGAAGGTGAGCGTGCCATCATTGTAACGGATGAACCATCGATGCCGGATATCACTGGCTGGTCTGTGCGTGAGGTGCTTGAGTTGGGTGAACTGCTCGAGCTGGATGTCGAAACGATCCATAGCGGCTATGCTATGACGCAAAGCATCAAAAAAGGAACGAAATTGAATAAGAACGATTATCTTGCCGTCGAATTCTCGACATAAAGAACCGAACAGTGGTCTATCCGCTTGCGATCGGACATAACATGGATACAAGCCTACCTTTGTACACGAGGGAGAGATTTGTTTGAAACGAGTATCCAATGTTACGATGCGCAAGCGGTTGGTCACTGTTTTTGTTTTGGCTTTCATCGTGTTCCTCATCATAGGATTCCGGTTAGCATACGTCCAGTTCGTCCAAGGCAAGGACTTGGTGGACAAAGCGGAGGATTCCTGGAGCAGGAATATCACGTTCGAGCCAGAAAGAGGCAAGATACTCGACCGCAATGGTGATGTACTGGCAGAAAATGTTTCCGCACCGACTGTCATGGTCGTGCCGCGGCAGATCGAAAATCCAGACCTGACGGCACAGAAGCTTGCGGATATTTTAGGAATGGAAAAGGACAAAGCATTGCAGCATGTCACGAAAAAAGCATCCATAGAAAGAGTTCATCCAGAAGGACGGAAAATTTCAGAGGAGCAGGCAAAAGCCATTCAAGCATTGAACATGAAAGGAGTCTATATCGCAAAAGACTCGAAACGGCACTACCCAAATGGCGATTATCTGTCTCATGTGCTTGGCTTCAGCGGCATCGACAACCAAGGTTTGATGGGTCTGGAAGCATATTATGACGAGGAGCTGAGCGGGGAAGCGGGCAGTCTGTCGTTCTTCTCGGATGCGAAGGGGCATCGTTTAGAGGATATGGCGGATGTCTATCAACCCCCCACTGATGGAAAAAATCTGCAGCTGACGATCGATTCGGATGTCCAGACGATAATCGAACGGGAATTGAATAATGCAGAAGCAAAGTACAATCCTGACGGAGCAATCGCACTGGCAGTGGATCCCGACACGGGAGAAGTGCTAGGTATGTCATCCCGGCCGTCATTTGAGCCGGAGAATTACAAGGAAGCAGACCCTGATACGTATAACAGGAACCTCCCGATTTGGAGTTCTTACGAGCCCGGAAGTACGTTCAAGATCATCACACTTGCATCTGCCCTGGAAGAAAAAGTGGTCGATCTGGAAAGTGACCATTTTCATGACAGCGGCGCCATCAAAGTCGACGGCGCTACACTGCATTGCTGGAAACGCGGCGGACATGGTGATCAAACGTATTTGGAAGTGGTGCAGAACTCCTGTAACCCAGGGTTTGTATCACTGGGGCAAAAACTAGGCACAGACAGATTGTTTTCGTATATAGAAGATTTCGGTTTCGGACAGAAAACAGGCATCGATCTGCAAGGGGAAGGGAAAGGTATATTATTCAATCCAGACAAAATCGGTCCCGTGGAAACAGCCACGACTGCATTCGGACAAGGTGTGTCGGTAACGCCGATACAGCAAGTGATGGGCGTATCAGCTGCCATCAACGGGGGTTATTTGTATGAGCCGCACATAGCAAAGTCCTGGCAGGACCCGGTCACAGGTGACACGAAGACTGCCACCGAGCCAGTGATGAAGCGGCGGGTCGTTTCCGATGATACGTCGGAACAAGTTCGTCATGCCCTGGAAAATGTTGTGGCTAAAGGAACGGGACGCGGAGCTTATCGCGAGGGATTCCGAATCGGCGGCAAAACTGGGACAGCTCAAAAAGTAGGGGAAAACGGAAGGTATATGGATAACAACTATATCCTTTCCTTCATCGGGTTCGCACCTGCGAATGACCCGGAAATCGTCGTCTATCTTGCGATTGATAACCCGAAGAACACGATCCAATTCGGCGGTAAAGTGGCTGCGCCGATTGTTGGCACCATACTGGAGGACAGTCTTCGTTCAATGGGTGTGAAGCCGCAGACAGACGGCTTGGAGAAGTCTTACAGCTGGCCGGAGGAACCGCCAGCAGAAGCCCCGGACTTCATCGGTATGAAAAAACGGGAGCTGACGGAATACTATACAACGCTTGACCTTGATGTGAGCGGGAGCGGCGAATATATCATCGATCAAGAACCAAAAGCTGGTACGAAGCTTGAGGCAGGATCCACCATCCGTCTGTATTTATCGGAAAACCCGCCGGAATAAATCGGATGAACCATTCCTGCAGACATAAATTCTGGTATAATGGGTTCTGGTAAAAAAGATTTTGCTAAGAGATCTTGTAATTACATGAGGTTTTTTCATGCCTCAGTAAAATTTAAAAATACTACAACGAATTTGTAAGGATAAATAAAGGACGTGGCAGCTTTGAAACTTGCAGGACTATTATCCGCATTGCCTTTTTATAAGAAACAGGCGGAACATGAAAACATCGAAATAACCGGATTGACCATCGACTCCCGTGAAATCAAAACTGGCAATCTATTCATTTGCATAGACGGAGCAGTCGTCGATGGACATACTTTTGCCAAGCAGGCCCAGGAGCAAGGAGCAGCAGCTATCCTTGCCCAGCGCCCGCTTGATGACCTGACCATTCCCGTCATTATCGTGAAGGACACGCTTCGTGCATTGGCTCCATTGGCGAACGTATTTTTCAATCATCCCTCAAAAGAGATGAAAGTCATCGGCATCACCGGAACGAATGGTAAAACGAGCATGACATACTTGCTTGAAAGCATATTCCGTGCCAATGAGGGAGCAACTGGTGTAATCGGCACGATCCAGATGAAGATCAAGGACGAAGCATATCCGGTGAAAAACACGACACCGGATGCGCTATTCCTGCAAAAGGGTTTCCGTAAGATGGTTGATGAAGGCGTGGATACGGCGATCATCGAAGTGTCTTCCCATGCTTTGGATCGAGGGCGTGCACATGGCACTGATTTCGACATCGCAGTATTCACCAATCTTTCGCAAGATCATCTGGATTATCATGCGAATTTTGAAGAATACTTCCACGCGAAGAGCTTATTATTTTCTCAGCTGGGTAATACATTCGACCCAGACCATCCGAAATATGCTGTCATCAATGCGGACGATAAGTATGCTGAGGCTTTGATCAAATCAACTGCCCAGCCTGTTTGTACGTATGCGATCGACAAAGAAGCTGATATCATGGCCAAAGATATCAAGCTTGCATCAAATGGCACCAGCTTCCTGCTGCAGACACCGGAAGGCGAAGCCCATATCTCAAGCAAGCTGATGGGCAGGTTCAATGTGTACAACATGCTGGCTGCCGTTGGTGCAGCTATCTGCAGCGGCATTCCTTTTGAAGTGATTTGTGATACATTGCGCAACACAACGGGCGTAGCCGGACGCTTCGAACCTGTCATGGCCGGGCAGCCGTTTGGTGTGATCGTTGACTATGCACATACACCTGATTCTTTGGAAAATGTGCTGATGACGATAAAATCATTCGTCAAGGGCAAGATAATAACTGTGGTTGGCTGCGGCGGAGACCGTGATAAGACGAAGCGCCCGCTCATGGCCGAAAAATCGGTCCTTTATTCGGATATATCCATCTTCACTGCTGATAATCCGCGTACAGAGGATCCCCAGGACATCCTTGAGGATATGATACGTGGTTTGAATTCCGATGCATATGTCGTAGTTCCGGACCGGGCAGAAGCAATTCAGCGCGCCATCGATCTAGCACAAGCGGATGACATCGTCTTGATAGCAGGAAAAGGTCATGAGACTTACCAAATCGTAGGAAGTCAGGTGCTTGATTTCGATGACCGCCTTGTGGCAGCGGAAGCGATCAAGAGAGCAGGTTTAGGAGAATGACGATGCTATTCCAGAGTGACTTGTTATACAGCTTATTCCCTGATACTACAAAGAATCTTGACTTTACGATAACAGAAGTGAATACCGACAGCAGGAAGAATGCACCAGACAGTTTGTTCGTCCCGATCAGGGGGGAACGATTCGACGCGCACGCTTTCATCGAGCAGGCAATCGCACAAGGAGCTGTCGCTTCTCTTTGGGATAAATCAATCCCCGTGCCGGAAGCTGCAGCGTCAATCGTCCTGTTTCTGGTGGACGACACACTGCAGGCATTGCAAAGACTCGCCCAGGCGCATCGTGAAGCAGTCGATCCGATCGTAGTCGGCATTACCGGCTCCAACGGTAAAACGACAACGAAAGATTTAGTGACGAGTGTGCTGAAAGAGAAATATGATGTGCTGGCGACAAAAGGAAACTTGAATAATCATATCGGCTTGCCGCTGACGATTTTATCCATGCGTCCATCTTGTGAAGTACTTGTGCTGGAAATGGGTATGAGCAATTTCGGGGAAATCGAATTGCTTTCCCATATAGCCCAGCCTGATTACGCCATCATCACCAATATCGGGGAGTCGCATATCGAGTTCCTCGGTTCAAGGGAAGGTATTGCCAAAGCCAAGAGTGAGATAACTGCTGGTTTGGCAAAAGACGGCATGCTGATAATCGATGGTGATGAATCGCTTTTAGCTGCTCACCATAGTAAGAAGACAACCATTACATGCGGTTTCGAAGCGCATAATGATCAGCTTCTCACTATCGAAAAAACTCGTGAATCAACAACAGTTTTTTCTGTGAACGGAGAAAATTATACATTTTCCTTGCTTGGTGCGCATAATGTTCGGAATGCAGGCTATGCAATTGTATTAGGCAGACAGCTTGGCCTTACCCAGGAGCAAATCCAGCGGGCGTTGAGCAAGCCGTCAATGACAGGGATGCGAATGGAGCTGCTTGACGGAGTGAATGGTAGCAAAATCATCAATGATGCTTATAATGCTTCCCCGACTTCGATGAAAGCGGCGATACAGACAGTCCAGGGAATGCCATTTGGCAGACGGATCCTTGTACTTGGTGATATTTACGAAATCGGTGCTGAATCAAAGCGCTATCATCGGGATATCGCAACTGTGATCACTACGGATAGTTCCTATGTTTTCACAGTCGGGGAAGATGCAGATGAGATCAGTGCTGCATTGAAAGATGAACGGATGACAGCTATCCACTTTCCAGACAAAGATTCGTTGACTGAGGCGCTCTTGCCATTGTTACAGGAAGATACCATCGTTCTCCTGAAAGCTTCGAGGGGCATGAAGATGGAATCCATACTTGACACAATCGCTGTTATGGAAGAGAATAAATAGCTGGTAATCAAAAGCGGCGCCACTGGCGCCGGCAATGAATTGGACGGGTGCTTTTTAAAGGAGGAAAACATCAATGAACGTGGCACTTTTACTTGTGACAATTGCGGTAGCATTCATCGTCACCGTCCTTATTTCTCCAATAATCATACCATTTCTTCGCAGGTTGAAATTCGGTCAGAGTATTCGTGAGGAAGGACCTAAATCCCATATGAAAAAGTCGGGTACACCGACGATGGGCGGCGTGATGATCATGATCAGCATTGTCGTATCAACATGGATCATGCATGCAATTGCAAATATAGAAATGAGCCTGGAAACGTGGCTGCTGTTATTCGTATTGGTCGGATACGGCTTACTCGGTTTCCTGGATGATTACATCAAAGTAGCAATGAAACGGAACCTTGGACTTACATCCAAACAAAAGATGATCGGGCAGATCGTCATCGCCATCATCTTTTATGCACTGCTTCGGATGAATGATTTCGGTACGTACATACAAATTCCGGGAACATCGATTCAATGGGACCTTGGCTGGGGCTATTTCTTCTTGATCTTAGTCATGTTGGTCGGTGCATCCAATGCCGTCAATTTGACAGATGGTCTGGACGGGTTGCTTGCGGGTACGGCGGCAATTGCATTCGGAGCTTTTGCTGTAGTGGCGTATTATGATGTGCAGCAAACACAGATCACAGTATTTGCTTTGGCTGTAGTCGGAGCTTTGCTTGGATTCCTTGTATTCAATGCTCATCCAGCCAAAGTGTTCATGGGAGATACCGGATCATTGGGACTTGGCGGAGCAATCGCTGCTGTTGCCATCCTGACGAAAATGGAGATTCTGCTCATCGTCATCGGTGGTGTTTTCGTCATCGAAACACTATCGGTCATGATTCAGGTCATCTCGTTCAAGACAACAGGAAAACGAGTATTCAAAATGAGTCCGCTGCACCACCATTATGAGTTGTCCGGATGGTCGGAATGGCGTGTTGTGACGACATTCTGGGTGGTAGGACTATTATTTGCTGTCATCGGTGTGTACATGAAGGTGGGATTATGATGACTGATTTCGAAACTAAATTCCCATACCAGCACGCGCTTGTACTCGGATTGGCCAAAAGCGGGTTTGCAGCTGCGAGTACACTGCTTGCTCATGGCCGCAGCGTCCGGGTCAGTGATATGAATACTTCCAACCAAGAAGAACTAGTGCAGATATTGGAACAAAAAGGCGCCCAAGTGGAACTTGGTCCGCAGGAAGTGGAACTCTTGGATGGTATTGATGTGTTGATCAAGAATCCAGGAATCCGTTATGAAAACGTGATTGTCCAAACAGCTATGGAAAGAAATATCCCAGTGCTGACAGAAGTGGAGTTGGCAGGTTTGCTCCATAAGGGCACACTGATCGGTATCACTGGATCAAACGGAAAAACGACGACAACGACGCTTGCGTATGAGATGCTCAAAGAAAGCAAAGTGAGCACATTCGTGGCAGGTAATATCGGTACGGCAGCTTCAGAGGTGGCTAACCGGACAACGGAAGATGACAGGTTGGTTTTGGAGCTTTCATCCTTCCAGCTCCAAGGCATCGATCAGTTCCGACCGCATATCAGCGTCATGCTGAACATTTTTGAAGCACATTTGGATTATCACCATTCTTTGGAAAATTATGAGCAGGCGAAAGCAAATATCTTCCGCAATCAGGATGAACACGATTATCTTGTATATAATGCAGAAGATGAACGGCTGCGTGAAATTGTCAAAGCTGCCAAAGCAACGCTTGTTCCATTCTCTGGTGCACAGAAGCTTGAAAATGGAGCATGGTACGATGAAACACATGTCTATTTCAAAGATGAACCGGTAGCTGCCGTGAAGGATATTCTTCTAGTGGGCGGTCACCAGCTTGAAAACATCCTCGCTGCCATTGCGGCGGCTAAGCTTGCCGGCGCGACGAACGAAGGCATCCAGCAAGTCCTGAAGACATTTTCCGGTGTTGAACACCGTCTGCAGTATATTAAGCATCTCAATGGCCGGGCATTTTATAATGACTCCAAGGCTACCAATATCCTGGCAACATCCAAAGCGCTGTCATCATTCGATCAGCCTGTCATCCTTTTGGCTGGAGGTTTGGATCGCGGCAATACATTCGAGACACTGGTGCCTTTCATGGAACATGTGAAAGCATTGATCGTTTTCGGTGAAACAGCTGAAAAGTTGCGGGAAACTGCTTATATGGCTGGCATCGAGCTTATCGAGCATGCCAAGGATGTGAAAGAGGCAGCGGAAGTTGCTTATCGGATTTCCGAAAGCGGAGATGTGATCTTGCTGTCACCAGCATGTGCAAGTTGGGATCAGTATCGGACATTTGAAGAAAGAGGAGACATGTTTGTTGAAGCGGTGCATAGATTAGAGTAGGGGCTTGTCCTGCTCAGCCGCTTCGCTGCATGCGGACCCCCAATTCCAAGTCAAGGAAATGGGGTTTTTCTTTGCGTAAATCTAACATTCCAAAAACGGACTGGCTGTTGCTATTTTCCATCGGGAGCTTGCTTACGATCGGTGTCATCATGGTGTACAGCGCTTCTGCCGTATGGGCGGAATATAAATTTGATGATAGCTTCTTTTTTGCCAAAAGACAGCTTCTGTTCGCCGGGGTGGGGTTGGTGAGCATGCTGGTCATATCCAGACTGCATTACGAAATATGGAGGAAATACGCGAAGGTCATTCTTCTGATTTGCTTCATATTGCTCATCGCTGTCCTGATACCCGGAGTCGGTTTGGTGCGCGGAGGTGCCCGGAGTTGGATCGGTGTAGGGGCATTCAGCATTCAGCCTTCCGAATTTACGAAGCTTGGCTTGATCGTTTATTTGGCGGTGTATTTATCGGCAAAGCAAAAATATATAACTTCCTTGAAGGAAGGCTTCCTGCCATCACTCTTACTCGTCTTTACCGCGTTCGGTATGATCATGCTCCAGCCGGATCTTGGTACAGGTGTGGTGCTTGTGCTGACTTGTATGGTGATGATCCTTGTAAGTGGTGCAAGGATTGCCCACTTTGTCGGGCTTGGCGTTTTAGGTATTGCTGCCTTTGCGGCATTGATTTTGTCGGCACCATACCGTATTCAGCGCATCACTGCCTTCCTCGATCCGTGGGAAGATCCGTTGGGGGAAGGATTTCAAATCATTCAGTCCTTGTACGCAATCGGTCCTGGAGGGCTGATGGGCCTTGGTCTTGGAAACAGTCTGCAGAAATTTTTCTATTTACCGGAGCCGCAGACAGACTTCATCTTTGCCATATTGGCAGAGGAACTAGGCTTCATTGGCGGTGCGGGCGTGATGCTGCTTTTCCTGCTCTTTTTATGGCGGGGCATCCAAGTAGCACTGCGGGCGCCGGATGGTTTCAGCAGTCTGCTGGCATTGGGTATCACGGGCATGATTGCCATTCAATGCATGATAAATATCAGTGTCGTGATAGGTTTGATTCCGGTAACTGGCATCACGCTGCCTTTTTTGAGCTATGGTGGTTCGTCATTGACGCTTACGCTCAGCTCGGTGGGTATTTTGCTGAACGTGAGCAGATATAGTAGACTTTGAGGAATATCATTCCGAGTAAACAGGTATGAATAAAGTACTATATTTTAAATTTTCGTACAATTCGCATTGACTTATCCGGGTGATGCACGTTATATTATAAACAATTTCATACAGTTCTTATCAAGAGAAGCCGAGGGACTGGCCCGATGAAGCTTCAGCAACCTCTGACATTGTCAGAAAGGTGCTAAATCCAGCAAGATTAAAATCTTGGAAGATAAGAGTGCGGGCAATGTAATCAAGCTCTCTTTTCTTCGGAAAAGAGAGTTTTTTTGTTTCGTCACTCTACTACATTGTAAAGGGGAAATGACAAATTGGCAGACATCATCATTTTATCGGGAAGTCCATCCAAACGATCAAGATCGCAGCTGACAGCTGACTACGCTGGAAAATTGGCTGCAAAGCAAGGCTTTACGGTGAAGGAAATCAGTGTCACCGATTTTGCTCCGGAGGATTTGCTTTATGCGAGATTCGATAGTCCAGAAATTGCGGCAGCTGCTCAGTCAATCAACGAGGCCAAAGGATTGATCGTTGCTTCTCCTGTATACAAAGCAGCTTATACCGGTGTATTGAAAGCTTTACTCGATTTACTGCCGCAGCATGCGTTCAGGAATACCCCGGTGCTGCCGATCATGACGGGCGGAAGCCCAGCGCATTTGCTTGCACTCGATTATGCATTGAAGCCGCTGATTGCCAATCTGAAAGGAGAGCCCTTGCAAGGCGTATATTTATGTGATCATCAAATCAATAAGGGAAATACCGAACAGCCGTTCACGGATGAAGATATGGTCAGAAGAATCCATAAGCAGACAAACCAGCTTATCGAGTCGATACGACGAATTCATGCAGCCAGTGCAGTGGAGTGAGGGAGGAAAGTGATGAAAGCGATGAAAGCAAAAAGAACGTTGTTCGGCATCCCGATTCAGGTCATTGGTGGGTTACTGGCAATCTTATTATTTATGACTGGAGATGGCATTGAACAGGCTTTTCTATCTAAATACGTTGTCGATATAGGATTCACTGCCAATCAATCAGCCATCATGTTCAGTGCTTACGGTATCGTACTGACAGTTGCTTCCTGGCTTGCGGGGGTGCTCGGGGAAGTTATCGGACCTCGTAAGACGATGCTGATCGGGCTGCTGACATGGGTCATTTTTGAAATTGGATTTCTTTATCTGGGTCTTTATCTGGAGAGTTTCTCCATGATGGTGCTCATGTACGGCCTGCGTGGCTTTGGATACCCGCTTTTTGCTTTCGCTTTTATTGTCTGGATTGCTTATCGCACGGAAAAACAGAAGCTTGCAACGGCAATGGGGTGGTTCTTCTTCATGTTTGCAGGCGGTATCGGTTTTCTTGGCTCGTATTACCCAAGTATCCTGCTACCATTCATCGGCGAGATGGCAACGCTTTGGAGCTCACTGATTTGGATAATAGCAGGAGGGATTCTTGGTGTTGCGTTAGTGGATGACAAAGATCGCCACGGAATCAGGATCCAAGAACAGAATACAGGTAACAAGTGGGCCGAAGCGCTAAAAGGTATCACGATTCTATGGGAAAACCCACGCGTTGCTGCTGGCGGCCTGCTTCGGACGATAAACACAGCAGGATGGTATGGATTTGTGATTGTGATGCCGGGCTTTTTTACAAGTTTATTGGATATCTCAACAAGTCAGTGGCTGCAGCTTTGGGCCGTGCAGTCAGTCAGCAATATGGCCGCTGGAGTGCTCTTTGGCATGTTGGGCGATAAGATCGGCTGGGTCAAAGTAGTGCGCTGGTTTGGCTGTGTCGGTGCGGCAGGCTGTTCTTTGCTGTACTACTACATACCGATAGCATTCGGAGCCAACATCCCACTGCTCCTCTTGAATAGTATTCTCTTCGGTGCAGCTATTGCTGCTTTTGTTCCGCTGTCAGCCATATTGCCGACACTTGCCCCTAATAATCGCGGCGCGGCAATCTCAGTGCTCAATCTGGGCGCAGGAGCAAGTCAGTTCCTGGGACCGGTGCTTGCTGGTGTGCTGAACAACTATGCCGGAATCATTGGAGTGGTTTGGGGGTTTGCCATTCTCTATACTATCAGTTTCCTGCTTACGCCATTTCTTGCTCCTGCCTCGGCAGCGCAAGTGCATGTGACCAAAAAGCTCGCTGTCAAATAATCAAAGGGGGAATTCCGCATGACAAACAAACGGATTTACTTGAATGCATTTGATATGAATTGTGTTGGGCACCAATCACCAGGGTTATGGACGCATCCTGACGATCAGGCACATCGTTATAAAGATTTGGAGTACTGGACTGAATTAGCTCAAATATTGGAGCGCGGACAGTTTGATGCATTATTTTTAGCCGACGTACTCGGGACATATGATGTGTATCAGGATTCGAGGGAAGGAGCAGTCCGGCAGGCTGCCCAGGTACCGGTGAATGATCCGCTTCTTGTCGTGCCGGCAATGGCTCAAGTCACCAAGCACCTTGGTTTCGGCGTCACAGCCTCTGTCACGTATGAGCATCCTTACAGCTTTGCGCGTCGCGTATCGACACTGGATCATTTGACGAAAGGCCGTGTCGGCTGGAATATCGTCACCTCCTATTTAGAGAGTGCAGCAAAAAATCTCGGCTTGGATACGCAAATCAAGCATGATGAGCGCTATAGTATCGCCGAGGAATATTTGGAAGTATGCTATAAACTTTGGGAAGGCAGTTGGGAAGATGATGCGGTGATTCGTGATACGGAACAAAAAATATACACGGATCCAGAAAAGGTACATGATATCCATCATGAAGGAACGTATTTCAGCGTTCCAGGGGCACATCTTTCCGAACCATCCCCGCAGCGTACGCCGGTCCTTTTCCAAGCGGGATCATCGTCAAGAGGCAGAGCATTCGCTGCCAAGCATGCAGAGTGTGTCTTCATCAGTACACCGACGGTAGCTGTGACAAAAAGCTATGTAACAAAACTGCGGGAGGAGACGAAAAAACAAGGTCGTGATCCTGATGAGATAAAGGTGATGAGTCTTTTTACGCCGATTGTAGCTGAAACAGAGGAAGCGGCACAGGAAAAATTGGCTGAATACCGCTCTCATGCAAGCTATGAAGGTGGTCTGGTGCTTTTAGGCGGCTGGACTGGAATTGACTTCTCTGAATACGACCCCGATGAAGAACTTCGTTTTGTTGAAAATGAAGCAATTCATTCAGCGATTGAGACGTTCACTAGAGTAGATCCGAATAAAAAATGGACGGTCCGTGAAGTGGCTGAATTTGTAGGTATCGGCGGAATTGGTCCCGTAGTGGCCGGAACGCCGGAACAAGTAGCCGATGCCATGGAAGATTGGGTGGAACAGACTGGAGTGGATGGATTCAACATAGCATACGCCGTGACGCCAGGAACATTTAAAGATCTTGCTGATCATGTGGTGCCGATTCTAAAGCAGCGCGGCAGAATCCGGTGCAATTATGAGGGAACTACATTGCGCGGGAATCTGAGCGGGGGAGACAGACTGCCAGATCATCATCCAGGCCGACAAATCGGAAAAACGGTTCAACTGAGCGAAAAGCAAGTGGTGAGACATCATGTTGAATGAATCTATGACAAAACTAGACACCATCACTTCACTGATCGATGAAGCTGTCAGCCAAACCATTGCGCCATCAGCAGATCGGCTTGACCGGGAAAAAGTTTTTCCGGAAGCCAATCTGCAAGCGCTGGCAGCAAAAGGTTTGAACGGTATTTTATTGCCTGAGCATTTAGGTGGGCTGCATGCAGGTTACAAAGCATTTTCAATTGTGGCAGAAAAAATTGCAGCACATTGTCCTTCCACAGGCCTAGTGTATACCATGCATGTGGAAGCAACTGATGTTATTCGCCGATTTGGAACAAAAGCACAGCATGATAAATGGCTGAAACCTGTACAAGGGGGTAAATTCGGCACAACATCCACAAGCGAAAGGACGTCGGGAGGAAGATACTGGATCAATACAAGCCGAGCAACACGTACAGCGGACGGTTATGAATTGAATCTGGAAAAATCTTTTACGACCAGCAGCGGATTTGCCGATTTCTACATCATCCAAACTGGTTCGCCACATGCCGACAGAACGGATGATTTGAGTTATTTTATCGTAGAAGGAACAGATCCGGGTCTTCGTTTTGGAAGCTGGGATGCACTAGGTGTAAGGGGAAACCATAGTTCATCACTCACTCTGTGTAATGTGCAGGTATCAAAAGAAAATCTGTTAGGGAGTGAAGGTGATGGCCGGGAGATAGTGGAGACAAGTATCGCTTATTTGCTTGGTCTCGGATCTGTCTGGACAGGGCTTGCCGGCGGTATCATCGATACAGTCACCGACTATGCAAAGCGGAATCACCATCATGATGTGGGGAAAAGCCTTGGTGACTATCAAGTCATCCGAAGCCTGCTTGCCAAAGCCGTGATTCTCCATAAAAGTCTGGTTGCTTGGCTGAATCAGCTGCGTGACGATATTGATCATCAGCTGCAAAACGGACCAGACAGACTCCGTTCGACCACTCAGCAAGACTTGCTGTCATTTAAAATATATGCTTCAGACACTGTGAATGAGATTGCTCAACTAGCCATGGACATCACAGGTGGCTATGGTTATAAAATTGGGAAACTGGAAAGGTTTTACCGTGATAGCAGAGCGGGTATAGTAATGGGGCCTTCCAACAATCTTGCTCGTGAAATCCTGTCAAAGCAGCTTATTGGTATTTCAGAAGACTTGTGGACAGAAACCTCTCGATAAGAGGTTTTTTTTCTGTATTCCCATCCAGTTCACCATCTGGAATGGGTTTTGTGGAATGAAAATACATAATCAAGAAGCAACAGTGGTAATTTTTACTACCAGAAAAAACATAGACAGACCGCCAAAACAGAGCACGTAAAAACGAATGTCATGGTAGAATAGGGGAGAAGATAGAAAACAAGCTTAACCGAAGCAGATCCTGCGAAAAGAATCATCAATGGAAGTTTTCATTTCTTGGTCATGGAAGAAGGAGATTGACTGCTTCTTATGTAATTAGGTAGGAAGACCTTTTTACACGGTAAATTATTTACAATTTGCTGGTTGCTGACTCCTTCCATATTATGAATGTGTTATAATTTTATAATTACAATACAAGCAGTTATCAACTGTACAGCATAGGAAGAAGAGGAAATGAGCGAAAAAAAGAAAATCGTTTCTATTGAGGACCGTATTCCGAAATTAAAACAAGCGAGGAAGAAGAAGGCAAACAGACGTCTGATATTCTACTTGTCTATCTTTTTCGTCTTGATCTCGATCATCGTTTACTTGCAATCGCCGCTGAGCAACATCAACCGCCTGGAAGTGGAAGGGAATGACTTCCTTCCGGAGGAAACTATCATTCAAAGCAGCGGATTGACGACGTCGGATAATATGTGGCGCATTGATAAAGATGATATCATCAAACGGATAAAGGGCAATGAAGAAGTTGAAAAAGTGTCGATCAGCCGGGGATTCCCTGCCACTGTCACAATCAATGTGACGGAGCTTGGCAGAGTAGGTTACCTGCAGCTGGATGGAAGTTTCCGGGCGCTTTTGGCAAACGGAAGCATATCGGAAAAAAGATGGGATAAGCCAAAATCCGATGCTCCAATGCTCTATGGTTTTTCAGACGATAAATATCTCGATGAAATGGCCGAGGAGCTGGATCAGCTGCCCGCGTCCATAACCGGGCTCATATCCGAGATCCATTACAAGCCGACAGAAGACAATCAATTTCTCATTCAATTATTCATGAACGATGGCAGGGAAGTGCAAGGAACGATCCGTACATTCGCTACCAATATGGAGGCTTATCCAAGCATCGCGGCTCAGCTCGATCCAGAAGTCGATGGTGTGCTTCATATGGGTGTGGGTACTTATTTCGAACCATCCCAGAAGAAAAAGGAAGATGAGAAGACGGAGTAGGGCCGATGAACAGAAATTCAGTGTATTTTTGTCGGTTTATGTAGAATAAACTGGCTATATGCGGTATAGTCGAATCAAATAAGTGTATATTGCGCTAATTTCTGTTAAAATACTGCTTTTTCGTCAAATTTCCTAATGGAATTTGTTATAATTATGCGTGTCTGTAGACGAATACTTAAATTAAATATGAAAATGCAAAAAAATGCTGGGCGACATGTCTCTAGGATTAGGAGGTGCCTTACGTGAACAACAGTGAAATTTTAGTCAGCTTAGATGTAGGAACATCAAAAATTAAAGTGATTATCGGGGAAGTTTTTCCAGACTCCCTTAATATAATCGGTGTCGGTACGGCAAAATCAAATGGTTTGAAAAAAGGCGCCATCGTCGATATTGATCAGACAGTCCAATCGATACGGAGTGCTGTCGAGCAAGCCGAGCGAATGGTCGGCATGCAAATCGAACGTGTAGTCGTCGGAGTGAATGGAAATCAAGTGCAGCTTCAGTCCTGTCATGGTGTGGTTGCTGTTTCGAGTGAAACCAAGGAAATAGACGACGAAGACGTTGCGCGTGTGATCGATGCGGCACAAGTAGTGTCCATCCCGCCTGAAAGGGAGATTGTCGATGTCATTCCGAAGCAATTCATCGTGGATGGCCTGGATGGTATCAATGATCCGCGCGGCATGATCGGTGTGCGCTTGGAAATGGAAGGGACCATCATCACTTGTTCCCGGACAGTCTTACATAATCTATTGAAATGCGTCGAGAGAGCCAACTTAGAAGTAATGGATATATGTCTGCAGCCACTTGCTGCGGGGGCTGTCGCCCTTTCTGAAGATGAGAGGAATCTTGGAGTTGGCTTGATTGACATCGGTGGTGGCAATACCACTGTTTCCGTGTTTGGCAATGGCGAGCTGATGGCTACAAGTGTCGTACCGCTCGGCGGTGACAACATCACCAAGGACATATCCATCGGCATGAAGACTTCTTCGGAAGAAGCTGAAGTGATCAAGCTTGGATATGGACATGCCTTTTATGATGATGCGAGAGAAGAAGAAACATTCGAGGCATCGATCATCGGCAGCAACAAGAAACAGACTTTCTCCCAGCTTGATGTCGCGGATATCGCAGAAGCGCGCGTTGAAGAAATCTTTGCGTATGCAGACAGTGAAATCAAGCGCATGGGCTTCCCGGAACTTCCCGGCGGCTACGTCCTCACTGGTGGAACATCCATGATGCCTGGAATGCTCGAGCTTGCTCAGGATTGTTTCCAAGCGAATGTGAGACTTGCAATCCCGGATTATCTTGGCGTAAGGGAACCGCAGTTCACCAGTGCCGTTGGAATCTTGCAATTTGCCTATCGGAATGCGAGAATACAAGGGAAGGAAATCTTCACAGCAGTATCGGATGGAGATTTCGACGAGCCGGAAAGAAGACCGGCCAAACCTGCTAAAACTACTAAATCAGATAAGAAAAAAGGCGAAGAAAAAAAGAAAGAATCAGGTATCGCCAACCTGTTCAAGTACTTTTTCGATTAAGACAGACACGTCATCTAAAGGTGGACGGTTTGTAAATAGGAGGACGTTAGAATGTTAGAGTTTGACACAAATATGGAAACATTAGCTACGATAAAAGTCATCGGCGTCGGCGGCGGCGGAAGCAACGCTGTCAACCGTATGATCGAACATGGCGTCCAGGGCGTGGAATTCATCGCGGTGAATACTGATTCACAAGCATTGAATCTTTCAAAAGCGGATGTCAAAATGCAGATCGGTGCAAAATTGACTCGCGGTCTTGGTGCTGGTGCCAATCCAGAAGTGGGCCGCAAAGCAGCTGAGGAAAGCAAAGAACAGATCCAGGAAGCCCTGCAAGGTGCTGATATGGTATTCGTTACAGCTGGTATGGGAGGCGGTACCGGAACAGGTGCTGCCCCGGTCATCGCCCAGATAGCCAAAGAGCTTGGTGCACTGACAGTCGGTATCGTGACTCGTCCATTCTCCTTTGAAGGACGCAAACGTCAGACACAGGCACTTGCTGGTACAGAAGCATTAAAAGGCAGTGTTGACACACTGATCGTCATTCCGAATGACCGATTGCTGGAGATCGTCGATAAAAATACACCGATGCTTGAAGCATTCCGTGAAGCGGACAATGTTCTCCGCCAAGGTGTACAAGGCATTTCTGAATTGATCGCCGTTCCTGGTTTGATCAACGTCGACTTTGCTGACGTCAAGACAATCATGGCCGATAAAGGGTCCGCGCTTATGGGTATCGGTATCGCAACGGGTGAAAACCGTGCCACGGAAGCTGCGAAGAAAGCGATCAGTTCTCCATTGCTGGAGACTTCCATCGATGGCGCACATGGCGTCTTGATGAATATCTCTGGTGGTATGAACTTAAGCCTGTATGAAGTGCAGGAAGCAGCTGATATCGTAACGAGCGCAGCTGATCAGGAAGTGAACGTGATCTTCGGTTCCGTCATCAATGAAGATTTGAAAGATGAAATTGTTGTCACTGTCATTGCGACAGGTTTCGATGAGGCCCAAATTCAGCAAGCGATGAATGCACCCCGTCCGAAAGCACGTCCGGCAGAGAAGGAAACGCGTGAATCACAGCAGCCGGCAACATCCGAAAGAAGAAGAGAGCGGGAAGAACTTCGCCGTGAGGCACCGTCTCAGCAGCAGCCACAGCGTAAGCAGGAAGAGGATACATTGGATATCCCGACATTCCTTCGCAACCGCAACCGCAGAAAATAATCAAGAAAGGATGGTATCCTATGATGCCATCCTTTTTTTTATGCCCAAAATTGTTAGACAAATTAGGCGGAAAATACATAAAAAAAGTGCTTGATAGCAGGCATAAACTGACAGCATTTGAATCGGTGCTCCGTTATACTAACTTCATCTATCAAAGGTGAAAGGAAGAGCTGACGTGACGATCTATCTGGATGCGGTTTGGACACTCAATCTATTTTTGGACGGGCTTTTGCTTTTGGGTGTGCAAGCGATAGCAAAGATGCAAGTAACAAAGCTTCGGATTTTCACGGGTGCGCTGGTTGCATCTGCCATTGTTCCGATAACCGTCTTTTTTCCAGAAAGCTATCTAGCCCATCCGGCAGGTAAATTGCTCTTTTCCATGCTGATTATCTGGATTGCTTTTGGATTCCGTTCTGTTACGCGCTTTATTAAATTGCTGCTGCTTTTCTATTTTGTCACATTCGCTGTGGGAGGCAGCTTGTTCGCCATCCATTATATGCTACAAACTCAAGCAGCATTCACGTCCGCCAGCTTTTTGACTGTCAGTACAGGATATGGAGATCACGTCAGCTGGCTTTTTGTAGCCATCATGTTTCCGGTAGCATTGTATTTTACGAAAAACAGAATGGACAAGCAGCGATTTGAGCAGTTCCGCTATGATCAGCTGCATACCGTCCAAGTGAGCATCAATGGCATGTCACATAAAACAGACGGCTTCATCGACAGCGGGAATCATCTATCCGATCCACTCACGAAGAAACCGGTCATAATCTGTGATCAATCTTTCTTGGGAAACTGGTTCAATGAAGAAGAATGGCAGCTTCTTGATAAAGCCAATAAGGAGTTGGATTTGGAGATGCTGCCAGAGGACTGGAATTATGAATTCTCCGTAGTCCCGTATCAAGGAGTTAACGGAGAAGGAGCTTTGATGCTAGTTTTGAAGCCTGACAGCATTTTAATTGAATTGGATCAAGCAACGATAAAAACCGATCGGGTCTGGATTGGCATCCAATTCGGCAACCTGACTGCAGATCATCGTTATCACTGTCTGCTTCACCCGTCACTTGTCCATGATGCCAGCACACAAGCGGGATAACAAGAGAGGAGAAAAACATGATTAAGAAAGCATGGAAGCTGAAGATTTGGTGGTATAAGATCCTTATCAAGTTAAAGATAAAGCGCAAGGAAGTCTATTATATTGGCGGCAGTGAAGCATTACCGCCTCCGTTATCGAAAGAAGAAGAATTCAAATTGCTGCAGCTCTTGCCCACAGGTGACAAATCCGCGAGGGCCATGCTTATCGAAAGGAATTTACGTCTAGTAGTATATATAGCTAGGAAATTCGAAAACACGGGGATCAACATCGAAGACTTGATCAGTATCGGAACAATCGGATTGATCAAGGCTGTGAATACGTTCAACCCGGAGAAGAAAATCAAACTTGCGACATATGCTTCCCGCTGTATCGAAAATGAGATTCTCATGTATCTGCGCAGGAACAGCAAATTGAAATCAGAGATTTCCTTCGATGAACCGCTCAATATCGATTGGGATGGCAATGAACTATTGTTATCCGATGTTCTTGGGACAGATGATGATATCATCACCAAGGATATCGAAAAAAATGTAGACAAAAACTTACTGAAAAAAGCCCTGGAGCAGCTCAATGACAGAGAGAAGCAAATCATGGAACTGCGCTTTGGATTGGTCGGGCAGGAAGAGAAGACCCAAAAGGATGTAGCTGATATGCTTGGCATTTCCCAATCCTATATTTCGCGGCTGGAAAAGAAAATCATCCGCAGGCTCCAAAAAGAATTTAATAAAATGATTTAAGCCTTACTGGCGCTTGACACTGTCCATGCTCGGACGGTGTCAGGCGCTTTTTGTTTGTGCATAAAAAAAATCCCGAGGGGAGATACTGTGCTTGCATCGCATCTTCAATCGGGAGGTCAAGGAATATGTCGAGACAGAAAGTTGAAATATGTGGAGTAGATACTTCGAAATTACCAGTACTCAAAAACGAGGAAATGAAAAAGCTATTCATCCGCATGCAGCAAGAGAACGACATTTCAGCCCGGGAAGAACTCGTCAATGGCAATCTCCGTCTTGTGTTAAGTGTTATCCAGCGCTTCAATAATCGAGGGGAATATGTCGACGATCTTTTTCAAGTAGGCTGTATCGGACTGATGAAATCCATTGATAATTTCGATTTGAAGCATAATGTGCGTTTCTCTACATATGCTGTGCCGATGATCATCGGGGAAATCCGCCGCTACCTCCGGGATAATAATCCCATTCGTGTATCCCGCTCATTGCGTGATACCGCATATAAAGCTTTGCAAGTAAGAGAACAGCTGATTGCAAAGACTTCGAAAGATCCGACCACAGCAGAGATTGCTGCCGAACTAGGCGTCAAGCCGTCGGATATAACATTTGCCATGGATGCCATCCAGGATCCAGTATCATTATTCGAGCCTATTTACAACGATGGCGGTGATCCGATTTTCGTTTTGGATCAGCTCCGCAGCGAGTCTGAGAATGATGTTGCCTGGCTTGATAATCTATCGCTCAAAGAAGGTATGCATCGGCTTAATGAACGGGAAAAGATGATATTGAATAAGCGGTTTTTCCAAGGAAAGACGCAGATGGAAGTCGCCGATGAAATCGGTATTTCGCAGGCACAAGTATCACGGCTGGAAAAAGCAGCGATAGAAGAGATGAACAAGCAAATGTTTGAATGAAGGACACCTCTCTTGGGTGTCTTTTTTTATTTTGAATGCTAATTGGGCAGCTTGGCCGCATAGACTAAAGAAAAGCAGCAAAGGGGCTGGGTGAGCGTGACACTTACCGAATTGCAAATGAAAGACATCATTTTGATGGAAAACGGGAAAAAGGTAGGCAATGTATCCGATTTGGAAATCAATGCACATAATGGACATATCGCGGCGATTGTCGTGACGCTGAAGGGGAAAATGATGGGGCTGTTCGGCAAGGAAGAAGAACTGGTCGTTCCATGGAATCAGATCGTTACGATCGGGACGGATGTCATATTGATCAAAAGCCCGGAACAAGCATTCGAAACTGAAAAAGCCAGCAAGTAATCTTGTACAGAATCAGGTGGAAATATGGTACTATAAAAGCAATCAGAGGAGTGGGTACCATATGAAAGAAGCAGTTTCCAGATTGCAGGATCTGTACATGGAGCTTGACGGCTGGTCATCTCCTGATGATATCATCAGCGGAATCACAACAAAATACAACGGTGTGAGCAAAGCACCTTTTGATAGCCTGAATATGGGACTTCATGTCGGCGATGAACCTGAAGATGTCATCAAGAATCGCGAGCTTTTGGCAGAGGACATTCAGTTCCCGCTGGATAGATGGACATTGGGAGAGCAAGTGCACGGTACGGAAATAGCAGTTGTCACCAAGTGCGAAGCTGGTCGTGGCAGTAAGTCCCTGACTGACAGCATCCCAAGCGTCGATGGTCTGATCACAAATGAAAAGGGCATGCTGCTGGCAGCTTTCTTCGCCGACTGCGTGCCGCTTTATTTCTATGATGCAGCTAGTGGCTGGATCGGGATGGCGCACGCAGGATGGCGCGGAACCGTTGCCGATATGGCAGGCAAGATGGTGGAGTCCTTATGTGCACATGGAGCGGGCAGAGATAGTTTGCAGGCCATGGTTGGCCCTTGTATTTCCAAAAACAGATATGAAGTGGATGATCGCATCGTGCAGCAGATACCCGGACAATTCCGTGAGAAGGTGTTGTCACCAAGCGCACAGGATCGCCATCAACTTGATTTGCAGGCATTGAATCGTCTGTATTTGCTGCAAGCAGGCATCCGGGAAGGGAATATACGGACAGCAGCTTATTGTACATACGATCATGAAGCATTCTTCTCCCACAGGGAAGATCAAGGAAAAACCGGCAGGATGCTAGGTTTCATCGGAATGAAAGAGGCGCAGGGATGAATACAGTACAAGAGAATTTAAAGCATATCAGGGATGATATCCGTTCGGCAGCGGCGAAATCCGGCCGTGATTCTGAGGATATAACACTCCTAGCCGTTACGAAATATGTTACAATTGAACGAACAAAAGAAGCTGTAGATGCTGGTATTGTCGATTTAGGCGAAAATCGTATCGAAGGCTTTCTAAAGAAGCAGGCAGCAATCGGAGAAAAAGCGGTTTGGCACTTCATCGGCAGCCTGCAGACCAGGAAAGTGAAAGATATCATCGAGAGCGTGGATTATCTGCATGCACTTGACAGACTATCGCTTGCGAAGGAAATCCAAAAACGATCTTCTAAGAAAATCAAATGTTTCGTGCAGGTCAATGTAAGCGGGGAAGAATCGAAATCAGGCGTGTCACCAGATGAGACGATTGCCTTCATTCGGGAGCTCGCGGCATACCCTGCAATTGAGGTTGTCGGCTTGATGACGATGGCACCCAATACGGAAGACGAAGATGTACTGCGCAGTGTTTTCAGCGGGTTGAGACAGCTGCGTGATGAAGCGGCAGCAGCACATATGGCGCATGCACCTTGCACTTTGTTATCCATGGGAATGAGTAATGATTATAAAATCGCAATAGAAGAAGGAGCTACCCATATCCGGGTCGGTTCTGCCCTTGTAGGTCCATATTAAAAAGTGAGGTGAAGAAAATGAGTTTTAAAAACAAGATGAAGAATTTCTTTACTGTGGATGATGATGAATATGAATATGTCGAAGAACAGCCTGCTGAACAAGAAGAAATCGAGCCATACGGTCAGGGCGGACGCACTCAAAATCCAAACCAGAATGTTGTCAGCTTGAAAAGTGTACAAGCTTCTTCCAAAGTTATACTTTGTGAGCCGCGGACGTACAATGAGGCACAGGAAATTGCCGATCATGTTGTCAATAGGAGGGCAGTCGTCCTGAATTTGCAGCGCGTCGACCATCATCAGGCAAAGCGGATCGTCGATTTTCTCAGCGGCACAGTCTATGCTGTCAACGGGGATATCCAAAAACTAGGCAGTCAGACGTTTCTATGTGCACCGGATAATATCGAGCTTACCGGTTCGATATCCGATATGATAGAAGAGCAGGATGATTATAATAAGAGGTGGTAGAAGCAGATGCTTTTAGGCATAATAATGTTAGCATTTCGGATTTATTCCATCGCACTGATTGTTTATATCTTATTGTCTTGGTTCCCAGGGGCCAGGCAGTCGGTATTCGGTGAATTTTTGGGACGAATCTGTGAACCGTATTTGGAAGTGTTCCGACGGTTCATTCCGCCGCTTGGCATGATCGATTTGTCCCCGATCGTTGGGTTCATTGTTTTGCGCCTGGCGGAAAGCGGAGTTATAAGCATTTACTATATGATTTTCTAATGACTAAGGGGTATAGGAGAGCGTGAGTATATATCAGCATTACCGGGAAGAAGAACGTCCTTTCATCGACCAGATCCTCTCCTGGATGGAACAAGTGGAACGTCAGTATCAGCCTCGGGTGACCGACTTCCTGGATCCGCGGGAGCAGCTCATTTTCCGGCAATTGTTAGGCGGTCAAACTGAGCTGCAGTGGGCATTTTCCGGCGGGGCGGAGAAAGCGGAAAGAAAACGCGCTATCATTGCTCCGCAATATGATGAGATAACGCCTGCGGATTTCAGTATCGAGCTGCTCGAAGCGGCTTATCCGGATAAGTTTGTCACGCTGGAACACCGTGATGTGATGGGGTCGTTTCTTTCCCTTGGTATCGATCGCAAGAAACTGGGCGATATCAGTGTGGGAGAAGGAGTGATACAGCTTTTCACCACAGCGGACATTGCAACTTACATACGTGCGAATTTGGTTGAAGTCAAAAGAGCCAAGGTGTCTTGGCAAACAGTCGATCATGATCGATTCAAGCCGGAAGAGGTGGAATGGATCACAAGCGAGACGACTGTCTCCTCTCTCAGGCTGGACGCGATCATCAAGGAGCTTTACCGTATGTCACGTCAGCAGGCAGCAGAGCATATCCAAAAAGGGCTTGTCAAAGTGAATTTCAAGACGGTCGAGGATGTCAGCTTCCAGCTGGCCGAAGGAGATCTTCTGTCACTGCGCGGCAAGGGACGCGGCAAGCTTGCAGAAGTGAAAGGTACTACGAAGAAGGACAAGCAGCGAATCACATTGGAAAAATTAAAGTAGCAGTAACGTCTGATTTATGCTATCTTTGTCGAATAACAGCAATTATTTAACAGGAGGTGGCCGTTGTGCCATTAACACCTTTGGATATCCACAATAAAGAGTTTGCCCGCGGATTCCGCGGTTATGATGAAGATGATGTAAATGACTTCCTCGACAGGGTGATAAAAGATTATGAGATCATCATCCGGGAGAAAAAGGATCTGGAAGAGCGCGTGCAGCAGCTCGAAGAACGGCTAGGTCATTTCAATAACATCGAAACGACATTGAACAAGTCGATCCTGGTTGCGCAGGAGACTGCCGAAGAAGTGAAAGGCAATGCAATGAAAGAGTCCAAGCTGATCATCAAGGAAGCAGAGAAGAATGCAGACCGTATCATCAATGAGTCCTTGACTAAGTCCCGTCAAATCGCTTTGGAAGTGGAAGACCTGAAAAAGCAGGCCAAAGTCTTCCGAACGCGTTTGAAGATGCTTGTCGAAGCGCAGCTTGAAATGATTGAAACGGATGATTGGGATGGTTTATTCGCTACAGAAGTAGCATATGAGCCAGAGGAAGAAACAGCGGAATAAACACGGCTTGACGTTTTTCACAAATTTACATATAATTTTACTATTATAAGCAAACACATGACCAAGATAATAAAGACTTTGATCGGGACAGTAGGAAGTCCATACCGCTTACAAGCGAGCCAGGGAAGGTGGGAGCCTGGTGCGGTATTTCTTCCGAATATCACCCGCTAGTTTCCATTCGAACCGAAAGCAGTAGAAATGGACGTCTCATTCACGTTACGAATTCGAGTGGATGGATGATACTAGTCTGTCTATAAGGGTGGTACCGCGAGTCTCTCTCGTCCCTTTTGGGATGATGAGGGGCTCTTTTTATTTACCTGGAACTCGGTCATGATAAAGGAGGAAGAACAATGGATTATAAAGAAACACTGCTGATGCCGGAAACGGCATTCCCGATGCGCGGCAACCTGCCGAACAAAGAACCAAAAATGCAGCAGGATTGGGAAGAACGAAACATGTACCAAAAAGTACAGGAAAGAACGGAAGGGCGCCCGCTTTTCGTCTTACATGATGGACCTCCATACGCAAATGGTGACTTGCACATGGGGCATGCACTGAACAAAGTCTTGAAGGACTTTATCGTTCGCTACAAGTCCATGTCCGGCTTCCATGCACCATATGTACCAGGCTGGGATACACACGGTCTGCCGATCGAGCAGGCGCTTACGAAGAAAAAAGTCGACCGCAAAAAAATGACAGTGGCGGAATTCCGCCGCCTATGTGCTGAGTATGCCATGCAGCAAATCGATAACCAGCGCACGCAGTTCAAACAGCTCGGTGTTCGCGGGGATTGGGATAATCCATATATCACACTGACTAAAGATTATGAAGCAGCACAAATCAAAGTATTCGGTGAGATGGCTGAACGCGGCTACATCTACAAAGGCATGAAGCCGGTTTACTGGTCTCCATCTTCTGAGTCTGCTTTGGCAGAAGCGGAAATCGAGTACCAGGATAAACGCTCTGCATCCATTTATGTAGCTTTCCAAGTGAAAGACGGTAAAAACCTGTTCGAAGGCGATGAGAAATTCATCATCTGGACGACAACTCCTTGGACATTGCCTGCCAATGTTGCCATCTCGCTTCATCCGGAAGTGACGTATGTGGTTGCTAAAGTTGGCGATGACAAATATGTCGTGGCAGAAGATTTGCTTGGCAGTGTGACAGAAACGCTTGAATGGAGCAGTCCTGAGGTACTCAAGTCATTCAAAGGTAAAGAAGCGGAGTATGTGACAACACAGCATCCATTCTATGACCGCGATTCCTTGATCATCCTTGGTGAACACGTAACGACCGACAGCGGTACAGGCTGTGTACACACAGCACCTGGACACGGGGAGGAAGACTTCTTCGCCAGCCAGAAATATAAATTGCCGATCATCAGCCCATTGGATGACAAAGGTGTATTCACAAGTGAAGCACCTGGATTTGAAGGTGTGTTCTATGATAAGGCAAATAAAGATATCACAGAACTATTGGAAGAAAAGGGCGCTTTGATGAAGCTAGAATTCTTCACGCACTCTTATCCGCATGACTGGCGTACGAAGAAACCAGTCATCTATCGTGCGACAGCGCAATGGTTCGCTAGTATCAAAGCATTCCGTGAGCAAATCATCGAACAGATCAAAGAAGTGGAATGGTTCCCGAAATGGGGCGAAACACGTCTTTATAACATGTTCCGTGATCGCGAGGACTGGTGTATTTCCCGTCAGCGTGCGTGGGGTGTTCCGATTCCGGTATTCTACGGCGAAAATGGCGAACCGATCATCACGGAAGAAACGATCCAGCATGTTTCCGATCTATTCCTGGAGCACGGTTCCAACATCTGGTTCGAAAGAGAAGCAAAAGATTTGCTGCCGGAAGGATTCACTTCCGAGCACAGCCCGAACGGCATCTTCACGAAAGAAACAGATATCATGGACGTATGGTTCGATTCTGGTTCTTCCCACCAAGGTGTGTTGGTGAATCGTCCGGAGTTGCAGCGACCGGCTGACCTTTACTTGGAAGGTTCCGACCAGTATCGCGGCTGGTTCAACTCTTCCTTGACAACTGCAGTTGCTGTGACAGGCAAAGCGCCATACAAAGCAGTCCTAAGCCATGGATTCGCATTGGATGGTAAAGGTAAGAAAATGAGTAAATCACTTGGGAACATCGTGGTACCTTCGAAAATCATGAAGCAGTACGGTGCGGATATCCTTCGCCTTTGGGTTGCTTCTGTTGATTACCAATCCGATGTGCGTATCTCTGATGAGATCATCAAGCAAACATCCGAAGGCTATCGTAAAATCCGGAACACATTCCGCTTCCTGCTTGCCAACTTGCATGATTTCGACCCTGCGAAGGACAGCGTAGCGCATGCTGACATGGTGGAAGTAGATCGTTATATGCTGGCGAAACTTTCCGATTTGACGAAGCGTGTACGACAAAGCTATGACAATTACGAATTCGCAGATGTATATTCTGCAATCTTAAGCTTCTGTTCTGTCGAGCTTAGTGCGTTCTATCTTGATTTCGGTAAAGATATCCTGTATATCGAATCTGCTGATCACCCTGCACGCCGAAGCATCCAGACTGCTTATTACGAAATCGTAAAAGCACTACTGCAAATGCTGGCACCGATCCTTGCTCATACAACAGAGGAAGCTTGGAGCTACGTTCCTGGGGATAAAGCAGAAAGCATCCAGCTGACTGACTTCCCTGAAGCTCTTGAAATCGCAGATCATGATGAGCTTTTGACGAAATGGGATCATTTCATGAAAGTGCGCGATGATGTACTCAAAGCATTGGAAATCGCCCGCAGTGAGAAAGTCATCGGTAAATCACTTGAATCCAAGCTTACGATCGTTGCAAAAGACGATGCAACAAAACAGCTGCTTCAAAGCATCAGCAACTTGCATCAATTACTCATCGTATCTGAAGCGAATGTAGTGGATGCAGCTGATAATGCAGCTGATTATGAGCATGTGGCTGTATCTGTCGAGAAACATCCGGCAGATCGCTGCGAACGCTGCTGGGTTGCTTCCGACACAGTTGGTCAGGATGAAAAACACCCTGAGCTATGCTCACGCTGTGCAAGCATCGTGGAAGCACATTATCACGCATAAGGAGAGAAAGCTTCGCTTTTAGGCGGAGCTTTCTTTTTATCTGGACAATCTTTTTCCTTGCATCTGTGGTAAAATGCAAGATAGATTGTATGGAACGGAGGAAATGGAGTCCATGTATTTTGTGATTGCGATTATTTTGATCATCATCGATCAACTAACAAAATTGCTAGTAGTGAAGAATATGACGGAAGGAGAGTCCATATCGATCATCGATAATTTCCTGTACCTGTCTTCGCATCGTAACCGGGGGGCAGCGTGGGGGATTTTGGAAGGTCATTTTTGGTTCTTCTATCTTGTAACTGCGATTGTTATTGTCATAGTCAGCTACTATATTGTGAAATATAGCAAAGAAAGCAAATTGATGGGTGCCGGTCTCTCGCTTGTACTTGGCGGAGCCATCGGCAATTTCATCGATCGCCTGTTTCGCAAAGAAGTCGTCGATTTCGTCGATACACGATTCGGTGACTATCATTACCCGATCTTCAACGTGGCGGATTCCTGTCTCGTCGTAGGTGTCATTCTCATCATCATTGCAATGCTGCTGGATGAGCGAAAGAAAGGAAGAAAGAAAGCATGAGTCAGTTGGAACATAAAGTCGCAGCCGAAGAAGCGGGCTTGCGCATCGATAAACTCTTATCCGATATCCAGGAGGATGTTTCCCGGAGCCAGGCACAGGGCTGGATCAAGGATGATCTGGTTACGGTGAACGGCGAAAAAGTAAAAAATAAGTATAGTGTGCATGAAGGGGACCTTGTGCAATGGTCGATTCCGGAACCAGAGGAAATGACGCTCGAAGCAGAAGATATCCCGCTTGAAATCATTTATGAAGATGATGATATCGCAGTCGTGAACAAGCCTCGCGGTATGGTCGTGCATCCTTCCAATGGACATCAGTCCGGTACGATGGTGCATGCACTGCTTTATCATTTGAAGGATCTATCTGGCATCAATGGGACAATGCGCCCTGGCATCGTGCACCGTATCGATAAAGATACAAGCGGCCTGCTTGTCGTTGCTAAACATGACAAAGCGCATCAGAAATTGACTGATATGCTGAAGGACCATGATATCGAACGTAAATATCGAGCCATCGTCCATGGTGTCATCGATCATGAATTCGGCACGATCGAAGCACCGATCGGCCGTGATAAAAATGATCGTCAAAAAATGGCTGTCGTGGAAAATGGTAAGCGCGCTGTGACGCATTTTGAAGTACTGGAACGTTTTGAGGATTTCACTTATATAGAGTGTAAGCTGGAAACAGGCAGAACACATCAGATTCGTGTGCATATGCAGTATATCGGCTATCCGCTTGCAGGTGATCCGAAATACGGTCCGCGCCGCACGCTCGATATCGGCGGCCAGGCATTGCATGCTGCTGTGCTTGGATTCAATCACCCGATAACTGGTGAACGGATGCATTTTGAAGCACCTGTTCCGGAAGTGTTCCAGGAAGAATTGGACAAGCTTAAATTCAACGCTTGACAGCCAATCACTGACATGCGATACTGAATGAAGTTGAATAAGAACCTTTAAGACAGTCCAGAGAGGCTGATAAGGAAGCGGAGATGAACGGGATACGTGTAGTATCCATGCCCCTTATTGCCCCACGGCGATAAGGGGTTTTTTTCATAGCTTCAAGAAAAGGTGGGAAAGAAATGAACAAAAAAGCAACCTTACTGGATCAGGCTGCAATCAATCGTGCCCTCACAAGGATTGCCCATGAAATATTGGAGAGAAATAAAGGCCCGGAAGATTTGGTGCTAGTCGGAATCCAAACAAGAGGTGTTCCCATCGCCAAGCGTCTGCAGCAAAAAATCGAGGGAATCGAACAAGTGACCGTTCCGCTGGAAGAAGTGGATATCACATTATACCGAGATGATTTGGCACATGCTTCAGAGAACCAAGAGCCAATGGTTCAGCCTGTGAAACTCGGAACGGATTTGACGAATAAAACAGTCATCTTGATCGATGATGTATTATACACAGGAAGAACAGTCAGAGCAGCAATGGATGCGATCATGGACGCGGGACGTCCAGCGCAGATCCAGTTAGCGGTTTTGATTGACCGAGGCCATCGGGAATTACCGATAAGGGCTGATTATATCGGGAAAAACATCCCGACTTCGCAATCGGAAGTCATCGTCGTGGAATTACAAGAGACAGATGATTACGAGAGCGTAGATATTTACGAAAATGAATAAGGACCTTTAATGGAAGTCCAGAGAGGCTTACAAGGTCGCAAGCAACGTCGTCACGACAAGTGGCAGACGTATGCCTCTTTGCGACCAAAATCGCGAAGAGGCTTTTTTTATAGGACAAAAGAGGAGAGAATCAAATGAAACCAGCACTTAACATTCATGACATACCAAAATGGAATCAATGGATCATATTCAGCTTACAACATTTATTCGCCATGTTTGGCGCGACGATCCTTGTACCGGCATTGACCGGTCTGGACCCGGCAGTAGCACTTGTATCCAGCGGTGTCGGCACACTGGCATTCATCTTGATCACAAGAGGAAGTGTACCGGCTTATCTAGGTTCGAGCTTTGCTTTCATTTATCCGATAACGCAATCCATTGAAAGTGCCGGCATCGGCGGAGCGATGGTCGGCAGCTTCTTCGCAGGCCTTGCTTACGGAATCGTAGCCATCGCCATTCGCCTTGGCGGAATGAAAAGCATCATCAAACTGCTTCCGCCCATCGTCGTCGGACCGGTCATCATCGTCATCGGTCTGGCACTTGCTCCAACCGCAGTCGATATGGCAATGAATGCACCAGATACAGGGGAATACAGCACTAAATACTTCATGATTGCACTAGTAACATTGGCAATCACCGTCGCAGCATCCATCTTCCTGAAAGGATTCCTTGGATTGATTCCAGTCTTGATCGGCATCATCGGAGGATATGTCTTCGCCCTTACACAAGGTATCGTCGACACAAGCGGCGTTCAAGCTGCATGGAACCAGATCGTGACAGCAGATTCCATCGGCGCTTTCTTCAGCGGAATTTTCACGGTACCGAACTTCACCATACCGTTTGTCGACTACAATGTAGCAGATGTCTTCAGTTGGCAGCTTTTCTTCACAATGGTGCCAATCGCAGTCGTAACGGTATCCGAACATATCGGGCATCAGCTGGCACTTTCCAAGATTGTCGATCAAAACATGCTCGTCAAACCTGGTTTGCACACATCACTTGCAGGTGATGGAGTGGCAACGATGATCGCTTCCTTGCTTGGCGGACCGCCGAACACAACTTACGGCGAAAATATCGGGGTACTGGCAATCACAAGAGTATTCAGCGTCTTCGTCATCGGCGGTACAGCGATACTTGCCATTCTGTTCGGCTTCACTGGCCTTATCACGGCCTTGATCAGCTCGGTGCCATCAGCGGTCATGGGCGGCGTGAGCATCATGCTGTTCGGTATCATCGCTGCCAGCGGACTGCGTACGATGATCGACAGCCAGCTGGATTTGGGAGATAAACGCAACCTGATCATCAGCTCGATCATCTTGGTCATCGGAATCGGCGGAGCCTTCCTACGCTTTCAGATTGCCGAGCTCGACTTGGAAATCAACAGCATGGCACTGGCAGCACTGGTCGGAGTCATCTTGAACCTTGTGTTGCCAGGGAAAGAATCCGGCCTTGGAAATGGCAGTCTGTTCACAGTCGAAGATCAAGAACATGCATCCGAATAAGGGGGAGAAAACCATGAAGCATTTCGTATCGATGAAGCATCTTACTGCAGGAGAACTGCTGCAGCTCGTACAGCTCGCCACAGACATACAAACACAGGGGGTATCTGGATACAGGGAGCAGCTGTTCGCAGCCAATCTATTCTTCGAGCCGAGCACACGGACGAAGATGAGTTTTACCGTAGCAGAACGGAAACTTGGCCTGGAAGTGCTGGACTTTGCCGCTGAGGCATCCAGCGTGACCAAAGGCGAGACCGTATATGACACTGCAAAGACCCTTCAATCGATCGGAGCTTCGGTCCTTGTCATCCGTCACCCAGAGGAAAACACAGCTGCGATACTCGCAGAGAAGCTGGACATCCCGGTCATCAATGCCGGTGATGGTAAAGGGGAGCACCCGACACAATGCTTGTTAGATCTGATGACGATTTATCAGGAATATGGACGCTTCAAGGACTTGAAAATCGTGATTGCCGGAGATATCCGTCACAGCCGGGTTGCCAGAAGCAATGCGATGGCTTTGCGCAAGTTGGGGGCACAAGTCTTTGCAGCAGGCAAACCGGAATGGATGGATGAAACACTCGGGATCCCGGTGTTGAGTATGGATCAAGCAGCGGAACAATGTGATGTCATGATGATGCTGCGGATTCAGTTTGAACGTCACGAAACAAAAGGCGAGTCTGCGGATTATCTAAAGAAATATGGGCTGACAGCAGAGAGAGAAAAGAGAATGCAGCCCCGCAGTATCATCATGCACCCGGCACCAGTCAACCGCGGTATCGAAATCGACGACAATCTCGTTGAAGCGCCGCGCTCGAGAATCTTCCGTCAAATGGAAAACGGCGTAGCAGCACGGATGGCAGTTATCATTACACTATTGGAAGGATGGGGAATAAAGCATGGCTACAATCTTGACAAACGCGAAGCAGTTAACAGCTGATCAGAAACTGGAAGAAGTGATGGTGAAAATCGAGGATGCTATCATTGCGGAAATTGCCGAACAAATTGAAATAACAGCAGATGATCATGTGGAAGATTTGGATGGACAGCTAGTGACAGCTGGTTTTGTGGACGTACATGTCCATTTGCGTGAACCAGGCGCAGAAAAAAAAGAAACAATCGAAACCGGCACAAAAGCAGCTGCCCGGGGCGGGTTTACGACAGTGGCAGCCATGCCGAATCTTCGCCCTGCACCGGATTGTCCGGAAACACTGCAATCCATCATGGCTCGCAATGAAGAAAGCGGCGTGATCCGCGTCCTGCAATATGCTGCCATTACGAAGCAGCAGTTAGGTCGGGAAATCGTCGACATGGAAAACATGACAGAAGCATTTGCCTTTACCGATGATGGTCTTGGCATCCAGTCGGCCGGTATGATGCTTGAGACGATGCAGCGCGCAGCAAAGCTCGGAATTCCAGTTGTGGCACACTGCGAAGATGACAGCCTTGTACCTGGAGGAGTCATGCATGAAGGAACAGCTAGCGAGCGGCTAGGCCTGCCCGGTATCAACAGTGTTTCCGAATCCGTACATATTGCACGTGATATCCTGCTGGCAGAAGCTGCTGGCTGTCATTATCACATCTGCCATGTGAGCACAAAAGAATCAGTCCGGGTGATCCGGGATGCGAAACGTGCTGGAATCCGCGTGACTGCCGAAGTGACACCGCATCACTTGCTTTTGATAGACGAAGACATCGAAACCGATGACGGGAATTTCAAAATGAATCCACCACTCAGGTCCGATGCTGATCGTCAGGCGCTGATCGAGGGTCTGCTTGATGGAACGATCGATATGATCGCAACAGATCATGCACCGCATACTGCTGAAGAAAAGAATGTCAGCATGCTGGATGCATCATTTGGTATCGTTGGATCCGAAACGGCATTCAGTCTGCTTTATACACATTTTGTCGAAACAAATATCTTTACCCTGAATCAGTTGATTGATTGGCTGACAGTCAAGCCATCACAAGCATTCGGGCTTCCATATGGCCGTTTTGAGATCGGTGCAGCAGCAGACATAGCTGTATTGGACCTGGAAGCAGAAGGCGAAGTGGATCCATCTCGATTCCAATCAAAAGGAACAAACACACCATTTATCGGCTGGCGCTACAAAGGAGAGCCGACGATGACCATCTTTGGCGGCGAAATCGTGTACAGAAAGGAAGCGGTAAAATGAAGAAACGACAACTTATCCTGGAAGACGGTACAGTGTTTACAGGTACAGCGTTCGGCAGCGATAGCGCAACAACTGGAGAAATCGTCTTCAACACAGGAATGACAGGCTATCAAGAGATTATATCCGACCCTTCCTACTGCGGTCAGATCGTTACACTGACATATCCGCTGATCGGAAACTATGGTATCAATAGTGATGATTTCGAAAGTATCCAGCCGTCCATTCAAGCACTGGTTGTGAAAGAAGCGGCAGCAGCACCTTCCAACTTCCGGAAACAGCACACAATCGATGCTTTCCTCAAGTTCCATCTGATTCCAGGCATTGCAGGTATCGATACTCGCAAACTGACAAAAATCATCCGCAAGCAAGGTGCAATGAAAGCTAGATTGACAGAAGCGGTTGACACACTGGCAACGACTGCTGATTGGGAAAACATTTCCCTCCCAAATGATCAAGTGCAGCGCATGAGCACTGCCAAACCTTATGTCGTGCCTGGCCGCGGCAAGCGTATCGTCGTCATGGACTTTGGCATGAAACACGGCATCCTTCGTGAACTGGCTGCGCGTGACTGCCATATCACAGTTGTACCTTGGCATTACACTGCCGAACAAATCCTTCATTTAAATCCCGATGGTGTCATGCTGACGAATGGACCGGGGGATCCAAAAGATGTGGATCCTGCCATCAATACCATACGTGAGCTGATCGGCCAAGTACCGATTTTCGGTATCTGTCTCGGCCACCAGCTGATTGCGCTGGCGTCCGGTGCGGACACAGAGAAACTAAAATTCGGACATCGGGGCTCCAATCATCCTGTCAAAGACTTGGAGACAGGAAAAACCTATCTTACCTCACAAAATCATGGCTATACGGTCACGAAAGAATCGTTGGCTGCAACAGATCTCGTTTTGACACAAACAGCGTTGAACGACGGTACCGTAGAAGGACTCAAACATCGGATTCATCCGGTCATGTGCGTCCAATATCATCCAGAAGCAGCACCAGGACCTGAGGATACCCGCCATCTATTTGATAACTTTCTTACAATGACAGCACAAAGCAAGCAAACAGCCAAGGGGGAAGCAACTTATGCCTAAACGTACTGATATCCAGAAAATCCTTGTCATCGGCTCCGGTCCGATCGTAATCGGACAAGCGGCAGAATTCGACTATTCCGGCACACAGGCATGTCAGGCGCTGCGTGAAGAAGGCTATACGGTCATTCTGGCCAACTCAAACCCTGCCACGATCATGACAGATCACACCGTTGCCGATACAGTCTACATGGAGCCGCTCACGGTGGAATTCCTGAGCAAAATCATCCGCAAGGAACAACCAGATGCCTTGCTTCCGACACTCGGCGGTCAAACTGGATTGAACTTGGCTGTGGCACTGGACAACTCTGGTATCTTGAAGGAATTCGGCGTTGAATTGCTTGGTACATCCCTTGAAGCAATCCAGCAGGCAGAGGACCGTGAACAATTCCGCGACTTGATGCACAAGCTTGGAGAACCAGTACCGGAGAGTCAAATCGTGACGACAGTAGATGGTGCTGTAGCATTCTCAGAAGAGATCGGTTTTCCGCTCATCGTCCGTCCAGCTTATACTCTAGGCGGTACTGGCGGCGGCATGTGCTACAACCTGGAAGAGCTCAAGCAAATCACCAAAAACGGACTGGCACTCTCCCCAGTGACTCAATGTCTCATCGAACGGAATATCGCTGGCTTCAAAGAAATCGAATACGAAGTGATGCGCGATAAAAATGATCAAGCCATCGTCGTCTGTAATATGGAAAACGTCGATCCAGTCGGCATCCATACTGGTGACAGCATCGTCGTAGCACCTTCCCAGACACTGAGTGACCGGGAATACCAGCTGCTGCGCAATGCGAGCATCAAAATCATCAAAGCACTGCAAATCGAAGGCGGCTGTAATGTCCAGCTTGCTCTCGATCCGCATAGCTTCAATTATTACATTATCGAGGTTAACCCTCGTGTGAGCCGTTCCAGCGCGCTCGCTTCCAAAGCGACAGGCTATCCGATCGCCAAGATGGCCGCAAAGATTGCTGTCGGGTTGACACTTGATGAAATCAAGAATCCCGTGACAGGTACGACGTACGCATACTTTGAGCCAGCACTGGATTATGTTGTTGCCAAACTGCCGCGTTTCCCATTTGATAAATTCGTTAGCGGCAACCGTAAACTAGGTACGCAAATGAAAGCAACCGGAGAAGTAATGGCAATCGGCCGCAATGTGGAAGAAGCTTTGCTGAAAGGTGTCCGCTCCCTTGATAATAAAGCAAACGGGCTTGCATCCATCAGTCTGGAGAGCATGAGCTCAGAAGAAATGGAGCAGCGACTCGTCAAAGCAGATGATGAGCGTCTGTTCATACTCGCTGAAGCTTATCGCCGTGGTTATACCGTGGAACAGCTGCATGAACTGACCAGGATCGATCGCTTCTTCTTATGGAAAATCGAAGCACTGATCCAACTGGAAACCAGATTGGCTCAACAGCCATGGGACATGGAGCTACTGAAAGAAGCGAAGCAGAAAGGCTTTTCCGACCGGGAAATTGCCCACTGGTGGAATACAGCAGAAGATAAGGTCTACCAGTTCCGTCTGGAAAACAAGCTGCAGCCTGTATACAAGATGGTCGATACATGTGCTGCGGAATTCGAATCACAAACACCATACTTCTACAGCACCTATGAGGAAGAAAATGAGTCGGTCGCTTCTGATAAAGAGAAAGTGATCGTGCTCGGCTCCGGTCCAATCCGCATCGGACAAGGAATTGAATTCGACTATGCAACAGTCCACAGTGTCCTGGCCATCAGGGAAGCGGGCTATGAAGCTATCATCATCAATAGCAATCCAGAAACAGTTTCCACCGATTTCAGTGTGTCGGATAAACTGTATTTCGAGCCGCTTACGCTGGAAGATGTCATGCATGTCGTGAATCTTGAAAATCCCCTCGGTGTGATCGTGCAATTCGGCGGTCAGACTGCCATCAATCTGGCAGAAGGTTTGGAGCGCCGGGGAGTGAAAGTTCTCGGAACGTCACTAGAAGCAATCGATGCGGCAGAAGACCGGGATAAATTTGAAAGATTGCTTGATGAACTGCAGATTGCAAAACCAGATGGAGCCAGCATCACAAAGCTTGAAGATGCTGCAGCAACTGCTGAAAAGATTGGTTATCCAGTACTTGTGCGCCCGTCTTACGTCATTGGCGGCAGTAATATGGAAATTGTTTATAACGATGAAGAACTGCAGAACTATATGGAAAAACGCGTACATGTGCGCCATGATCACCCAGTGCTGATCGATCAATATCTGACGGGCATCGAGGTAGAAGTGGATGCCATCAGTGACGGGGAAACGACCATCATCCCGGGTATCATGGAACATATCGAACGCGCTGGCGTCCATTCCGGGGATTCCATCGCTGTCTACCCGACACAAACGATATCTGAAACATGCCGCCAGCAATGCATCGAAGCAACCATGCAAATCGCCAAGGCACTCAGAGTAAAAGGCTTGATCAACATCCAGTTCGTCATCCACCAAAACAAAGCTTATGTACTGGAAGTGAATCCGCGTGCCAGCCGCACCATCCCATTCCTATCCAAAATTACGCATGTGACGATGGCAAATATCGCAACGCGTGCAATCTTGGGTGAAAAACTGGCTGATATGGGCTATGTTTCCGGACTATTGCCAGAACCAGAGGATGTGTATGTCAAGGTACCAGTATTCAGCTTTGAGAAGCTGCGCAGTGTCGACACGCTGCTCGGCCCGGAAATGAAATCAACAGGCGAAGCAATCGGACATGATCGCACTCTCGAAAAAGCGTTATACAAAGGATTGCTTGCTTCGGGCTTGTCATTACCGCAAGAAGGAGCCATTTTGCTGACAGTTGCAGACAAGGATAAAGAAGAAGCGATGCAGATTGCCAAACTATTCTACGCACTCGGGTTCCAGCTGTACGCAACTGAGGGAACAGGCGCGGCAGTCGAAGAAGCAGGCCTCCCGGTCACGACAGTTGGAAAAGTCGGTGCATCCGAGCAGAACGTCATCAGCATCATTGAAAATGGCGAAGTGCAATTCGTCGTCAACACGTTAACATCCGGCAAACAGCCGAGATCTGACGGCTTCCTCATCCGCCGTGAAGCGGTCGAGCATGGCATTGCCTGCCTGACCAGCCTTGATACAGCTAGGGCAATCGCAACGATCATCGAATCGATGACGTTCACTGCCAAGCCAGTCGTAGCAGGAGGCGTTTCATCTTGATTCATGAGCATCTTGAGATCATCAGTAAAAAAACAATCGCAAAAGATACAGTGGAAATGACATTCAAGGGAAAGATGGCGCAGGAGAATATCCTGCCCGGTCAATTCCTTCATTTACTTGTAGGGGAAGGCAGCCAGCATATGCTGCGCCGTCCTATCAGCATCGCGAGTGTGGATAAACAGCAATCGACGATAACGATAATCTTCAAACTGCTCGGTGAGGGAACAAATACACTTGCCAAAGCCAATCCCGGCGATCAGCTGGATGCGCTTGGTCCTTGCGGGCAAGGATATCCGATACAAGATTTGCAGCTGGAAAAGGCACTTTTGGTTGGAGGGGGCATCGGTGTTCCTCCTCTATACTACCTGGCGCAATGCCTGAGGGAAAAAGGTGTGGAAGTCACGATGGTGGCAGGCTTCCAGAACAAAGAGCAAGTCTTCTATGAAGAAGCTTTCCGGAATCTTGGAAACTATCATCTGGCAACCGACGATGGCAGTGCAGGAGAAAAAGGCTTTGTGACCGATATCATTGCCAGAGATCAGATCGAGTTTGATGAATATTTCACTTGCGGTCCAACCGGCATGCTGAAAGCTGTCTCCACTCAATTAACGGACAAACAAGGCTTCATTTCCATCGAGCAGCGGATGGGCTGCGGCATCGGCGCATGCTTTGCATGTGTCGTTCCTGCACCGGAAAGTGAGAGCGGCTATAAGAAAATATGCAAAGACGGACCTGTCTTCCGCGCGAAGGAGGTTGTGCTTTCATGAAATTAAACATCAATCTTCCAGGCTTGGAAATGAAAAATCCGATTGTGCCTGCTTCCGGCTGTTTCGGCTTCGGCAAGGAATATGCTGATTTGTATGATCTCAATCTGCTCGGTGCCATCACCATCAAAGCCGCAACCGGGACAGCGCGTTATGGTAACCCGACGCCGCGTGTCGCCGAGACCACTTCCGGCATGCTGAACGCAATCGGATTGCAGAATCCTGGCGTCGATCAAATAATGGAAAAAGAGCTACCGTTTTTAGCTGGTTATGATACGCCGATCATCGCCAACGTGGCAGGAAGCACGGTGGAAGAGTATGTGGAAGTGGCACGTAAAATCAGCAGGCATCCAGTCATCAAAGCACTGGAGCTGAACATTTCCTGTCCGAATGTAAAAGAAGGGGGCGTCCAGTTCGGGACCGATCCAGAGCTTGCCAAAAAGGTTACGGCTGCGGTGAAGGAAGTGAGTGATGTGCCACTTTACGTCAAACTCTCACCGAATGTTACCGACATAACGGCCATTGCCCGTGCAGTCGAGGAAGGCGGGGCGGATGGTTTGTCACTGATCAATACGCTGACAGGTATGCAAATCAACTTGGCTGGAAGAACCCCCTTGCTGGCGAACAATGTAGGTGGATTATCCGGTCCTGCCGTAAAACCGGTAGCGATTCGTATGGTCTACCAAATACGCCAAATGACTGATTTGCCGATCATCGGTATGGGTGGGGTCACGACGGCAGAGGACGTGCTGGAATTCCTTCTGGCCGGCGCATCGGCGGTTGCAGTCGGTACGGCCAATTTCCAGCATCCATTCGTCTGTCCTGAAATAATCGATACCCTGCCGGAAGTGTTGCGGAAGTATGGATTTACAAGTGTGGAGGATGCGATCGGAAAGGGGCATGAACATGCAAGCACCAATTTATCTCGCGCTTGACTTTCCGACAGGGGAAGAAGCGCTGCATTTCCTGAGACAGCATGAGCTGGCTGAGGTTCCGGTAAAAGTCGGAATGGAGCTATTCTACCGGGAAGGTCCATCCATCATTCACCGTTTGAAAGAGAATAACCATCCAATTTTCCTCGACCTGAAGCTGCATGACATCCCGAATACGGTTAAAAGCGCCATGCGCAATTTAGCAGGTCTTGATGTGGATGTGCTGAATGTTCACGCGTTGGGCGGAGCGAAAATGATCGAATCAGCAAAAGAAGGTTTGCTGCTAGGCGCAAAAAATAAGATACCTAAGTTAATAGCTGTCACGATGCTGACGTCGATGGATGAAGAAACGGTAGAGAGGGACCTGAAGCAGCCGATGGAGCTTGTGGCTTATGCGCTGCATCTAGCCGAGTTATCCAGTACAGCAGGTGCTGATGGGGTTGTTTGCTCCCCACATGAGGCAGCCAGCATCAAAGCAGCCTGCGGACCTGACTTTCTAACTGTCACACCAGGAATACGGCTTGCCGGTACTGCTAAAAATGATCAGCACCGCATCGCAACACCTGCAAGTGCAAGAAAAATGCAAGCAGATTATCTCGTGGTCGGCAGAAGTGTAACAGCTGCAGCTGATCCAAAACAAGCTTACAAACAAGTAATCGAGGAGTGGAATGACTATGACAACTACAACTAATATCGCCGAAGCATTGCTTGACATAGGCGCGATTCAAATTGATCCAGCCAAATCATTCGTATGGGCATCCGGTATCCATTCTCCGATTTACTGCGATAATCGCCTTACATTGGGACATCCTGAAGTGAGAACAGCAATAGCGCGTCAGTTCCAGCTTAAGCTTGCTGAATTGCCAGAGACGGAAATTATCGCAGGATGTGCCACTGGCGGAATTCCGCATGCAGCATGGCTTGCTGATAAAGCAGATCTGCCGATGGTCTATGTCAGATCTAGCAAAAAAGGACACGGAAAAGGCAATCAGATCGAAGGAGCTGATGTTGCAGGAAAACATGTCGTCGTCATCGAGGATCTGATTTCCACGGGAGGCTCTGTTATCAATACAGTTCAAGCACTGCAGGAAGCAGGGGCAATTGTGACGAAGGTATTGGCAATCTTCAGCTATAATTTGAAGAAAGCAGATGATAACTTTTCAGAAATTGATGTGTCATTCGAGACGTTGACTAATTTTGATGAACTGGCTGTATTACTCGCCGAAAAAGGGAAGATCACAACAACTGAGAAACAAGGGCTGTTGGAATGGCGTAATACATTGTAGGAGGGTGCAGAGATGCACCCTTTTTTTGTTTCAGTGTAACTAAAAAACTAGTTAGTCTCTGATTGTATAGTGTTAGTTCCCTTTTATTCTTTTACAATCCAATCTGGATAACCACGTTTTAAAACGTTTCTTTTAGCGCCTTCAGAAAATTATATATCAATCATGTAATTGACAAGTTCATAAAAGTACACAGTTGGTGAAAGCTGGAGATTAACAACAGTAAGAACAATCTGTCCTTAACTTATTAATAGAATAAATTCCAAAAATATTAGTTGATAAAGATAGGGGTAGTGTGTATAATCCTATCTATTGCGACAAAAAAATATATTATCTTCTTATCGAGAGAGATGGAGGGACTGGCCCTGTGAAATCTCGGCAGCGGAACTTAATTCTTTAAGTTGCTGTGCCAAATCCAGAAAGCTAAAGCTTGATAGATAAGAAGAGTGTTTTATAGTTATAAAGCCTCTTCTTTGCAATCTGGGAAGAGGTTATTTTTTTGCAGTAAAATTTCAAAAGAGGTGGAACAGTGAAGAAGGCAAATCCATGGGCTCTGATCCCATTTATTGTTTTTTTGGTCTTATTTATTGGCTCAGGAATTGTTACAGGTGATTTCTATACCTTCCCTGTCATAGTGGCGATTACTATTTCAGCAGGTGTAGCGTTGGCGATGAATCGAAAAGAATCGCTCACTAAAAAGGTTGATATTTTTTGCAAAGGCGCAGGAAATCCAAATGTAATGTTGATGGTTGTTATATTTGTTTTAGCGGGAGCATTTTCGGAGGTTGCAAAAGGTATGGGAGCAGTAGAGTCTACTGTCAATCTCACTTTATCGATCGTACCTCCAAATTTTCTTATTGTAGGCTTATTCGTAATCGCTTGCTTTATTTCGTTGTCAATGGGTACGTCTGTAGGCACGATAGTTGCACTGGCACCAATTGGTGTAGGAATAAGCGGACAAACCGATTTTTCCGTGGCATTAGTGATGGGTGCCATTGTTGGCGGCTCTATGTTTGGGGATAATTTATCGTTCATTTCGGATACAACAATAACTTCGGTTCGGACACAAGGCGCAGAAATGAAGGATAAATTCAAAGTCAACTTCTTGATTGTGTTGCCAGCAGCCATTGTCACATGTGTTATCTTGGGCTTTTTAACATGGGGAGAATCTGGACACGTTGAACACTTAAGTTATAGCTGGATCAAAATTATGCCATATATTTTAGTGATCATTTTTGCATTGATTGGTATAAATGTATTCCTCGTTCTGGTTTTGGGAGTTGTACTTGCTGGTGTTGTAGGCTTATTGGATGGAAGTTATCACCTTCTGAACTTGATTCAACAAATTGGCAATGGAATGGCCGGCATGTATGAGATTGCTTTCCTTGCAATATTAATAGCAGGAATGGTTGAGGTTATTAAATACAATGGTGGAATTGATTTTCTTCTACAACTCACAACACGGAGGATTAAATCCAAAAAAGGTGCTGAATTTAGCATAGCCGGTCTAGTTAGTCTTACAGATCTATCAACTGCTAATAATACGATAGCTATCCTTATTACTGGTCCACTTGCTAAAAATATTGCGGATAAGTATGGAATTGAGCCAAGAAAATCAGCTAGTATATTAGATCTTTTTTCTTGCTCTATACAAGGTCTGATACCATATGGTGCACAATTTTTAGCTGCTGCCACTGTAGCAGGAATATCGCCAATCAGTATAATACCATACTGCATTTATCCGATTTTAGTAGGAATCTGTGGAATTATCGCTATACTCATTGGATATCCGAAAGCAAAGCAAAACTAAATTTCTTTTAGAACTTTTAAACGAAAAAATTTAAGATGATTGGTTATTTGTTTCCTCTTTATGCAACACTAATTGAGTCCTAAATTGAGCAAAGAACGGGCAATCACCAAAATTGATGCCTGCCCGTTCTTTGCTCCTTCTTATTCAAACATACGACTCGATTACCTTCCTGAAATCCTTATTAATAACCGTATTAAACGCCTTATTAATCATAATTTCCTGCTGATCATTCAATACAATTACTGGATAATAATTCACAATCGGACTTCTTCTGACTTTCAGTTCCTGATATCCGATATGGCTTATTTGTTCTTTTGGGATGGAATACTCCTGACCGTTCAGATTCATTACGATTGCATTTTCATAGATTGATAGTTTGTCGCCTCTTTTAAATAAAAGCAGATATATCCCGAAGAGTACCATCACAGACCCAAATGCTATAAACAGCCATTTCGTGTACATAAAATAAGTGCCGACAAACAGGATAATTCCAGTGATGATGAATCCATAACCATTTTTATTACTATCTGTCTTACCGGCATACAAAAGTTCGCCAAAATCATTCATGTCATTTCCTCCTAAATCTTTACATATATAATATTGTAAAATCTTCTGGTCAATTATACCAGTGTCGATAGTCTCTAATCCAAATGGCGGGTATAAGATTTCCGGGAAACCCTTATTAGTAACCGCGTTTTTAAAAGTTAGACTTAGTGCCTTTAGCACTTTGTTTGTCGAATGAAGTTATCAATAAGAGAGAAGGTGTATGTGCTGCTGGGATGCCATCCATATATCCTATAAATTTATGACTTGATCGAATTATGCCTGGCTTGGATTGGACTCCTTGTCTGCCATAAGTTACACAGAATTCATTTTCTTCCTGAGGCTACCGAATCACACAGCTTGGCAACTTGACTAAGATTGAAACAGGGCAGGTTCCATAACCATTATATGGAGAATTAGCTGCGGAATTCTCTTTTGGGAAACGAAGGTTGAAAGGGTAATGGAGTTAAGGTAAAGTAAAACATGAACAATTTTGTCTTTTATATAGGGTGTTTGCTTTTATAAAAAAAATCCTTGTTATTCAGTTGCTTCCAATTAGCAAGAGCTATTTCAAATCAGTTGATTCATCAAAATCATATGAGTAATTATCATAAGTGCATAATACATAAATAACAAAATGGAGGATTTCGGCACAGGCCCGGAGTTCTCTTTTTTGCTGTTCAAGGAATTTCTTCCCGAATAGTAACAAAAAAATAAAAAATATTGTAACGAAATAGATGCTCAAGGTATTAATACTACGAGCAACAAGAAAGTGAGGGCAGCTATGAATAAGCTTGAGAAAGAATATGAAGAGATCTATCCGAAAATCTATGCATTTTTTTATTCCAAGACAGGAAATCGGATGACTGCTCAAGATCTTTGTCACGATACCTTTTATGAGGCATGTAAAAACATCGCATCTTTTAATGGACGTTCCACCTTGTCGACTTGGGTATTCACGATTGCGACTAATTTATTAAAAAAACATTATCGTAAAAACAAGTATCAACAAAGCTTAATGCAAAAACTTGCACAGATTCCAGAGGCTGAAATTCATTCACTGGAAGAATTGGCAGAAATCAATGAAGATACAAAAATACTCTTACATCATGTCTCGAAACTGGATGATACCTCAAGGGAAATCATATTGCTGCGTATTTATGGAGAACTGAGTTTTGCAGAAATTGGCGTCTTGATCGGCAAATCAGAGAACTATGCGCGTGTGACTTTTCACCGGTTGAAATTAAGGATACAAAAATTAATGGAGGTGACTTTATGAGCAAAAAGTGTACGATTGTGCAAGATTTATTGCCTTTATACGAAGAAGACTTATTGCAGCTGGAGACAAAACAATTTATCGAGGAACATTTGAAAAGTTGCCAAGAATGCCGCCATATCGCAGAGCAATCACAAATTCCACTGCCGGCGGAAGTAAAACGCGGTGGTACTTCCAAGAAAATGATTAAGAGAATAACTGTAAAATTGATGACAATACAGATTTTCTTTGTAGCAATCGCTTTTATATTGGCAATGAGCTCAACCATTAGAAATGACAACAGTGGTTTTATCCTGACCTACGCCATTTTGGGGGCAGTCACGTATCTGTTTTACCGATCGGTCCTCGTTGCCGTCCTGCTTGCGGGCATACCTAACTTCATATGGAATTGCCTATTATATTTAACGGATTGGTTCGGCGAGTTTTATGCTGATAATCTTTCGGAAGCTCTTCAGATAGCGTTGACGACATTAGTTATCCACCTGCTAGTTACCTTTATCGGAATCATTATCGGCTTTTGCATTATTAAAATCAGAGAGGAAAGTTAATTATGAAAAAGAAAATAATATACAGTTTGATTGCACTTGCATTGATTGCTGCCATTTTATTCGCTTACATGCAAATGAGCGGAAATACAACTGACAAAGAAAAAGCAAAGGAGAGCCTGGAAGATTTTTTAGAACAAACTTATCCGGACATGGACTATGAGATCAAGCGGAAGGTGGGGTATGGATGGACCGATGGCACTTATAGTTTCAAAGTTGAAAATAAAGATACAATAGGAGTTGAAACCACCTATACGTTCTATGTCTCCGCTCTCGAACCGTATGAAGTTTACAGCGATACGATCCATGAATCAAAAATAGATAAAAATGCTTCCGAAAAGCTAAATGCCGATGCTGAGAGACATATTCTAACACTCCTCCAGAAAAAAGTGCCGCAAGTCGATTCAGTGGTTACCAATGTGGAAGTATACAATAAAGTTGCCGAGGAATGGACACCGCAGCTGAAAACACCAAAGCCGATTCTCATTATGCTGGAAATTGAAAAGGGAGATTTGACGAAAGAACAAAGGCTGCAACAGAGCCAGGAAATCCAGAAGCAATTGAATAGGGAATCCATCGATTATTATCTAGCTGAAGTAGGGTATAGTAGTGTCATCGATGGTGAGGAAACTTTTGAATACGTTAGTTTTACACCTGAACAAAAATTAACTATAAAAGATGTAGATTAAACAGAAAGTACAGAGGAAATGAGCGTCAATTCCAAATTGTATGCACAGGTATGAATATCCATCCCGTAGAGATTCTAATAGATGAAGTGAATCAGGGATTATGACTCGCAAGTAAGTACTTGATCGTATCGTGCGTTTATGATCCCTGGTGAAGTAACATGTCAGAACAAAGAGATTGAAGAGGGTATCATATTCAGCCCAAATGGTGCGCGGGACTTAGGAGATCATAAAAGGATATCTGAAATCGCTTTACGATGATTAATGAAAGCCTGGACACTTATGTGCCAGGCTTTCATTTCATATTGAAATGGAAAAGAGGATATGAGTGTGCACACTCAACTCCCTTTTACATGACGAGATTACATTATAACCTGTCTTTTACCTACTTACTTTTCCTCTTATAAGCTAAAGGTGTCATCCCGACAGATTCACGAAACTTAGCGATAAAATAACTGGTACTATTAAATCCAACTTGATAGCCTGCTTCTGTGACATTTACATCCGGGTCCCGTAGAAGGAGCATGCTTTTTTTAATACGATAATCAGTTACGTAGCTTAAAGGGGATCTTTTTACGATTCGCTGAAAATAACGACAAGTCTCGGAACGGCTTAGCTGCCCTGCTTTGGCGATATCGGATAGACTCATTTTTCCATTGTAGTGACAATGGATATAATGGAGCATTTGTTTCATACGCTGGCTCTTTATCATGTCAGTCTCTTTGTATTCCAACTTTATACCATTCATGATTAAGTTCTGCCATATATAATTCAGGTGATGCATGACGCTGATTTCGAAAAAAGGTGCCTGCTGTTGTATCAAATGATGCATGTCCATTATGGCTTTTAAAATATTCTTTTCCCAATCTTCCTCTGTTCCTATTTTAATATAAGCTAGATTAGTTGCTTGAATATAAGGGTGCACATATTTAATATGCAAATCCTGTGCTAATAGCGAGTGGGGAGAGGCAATAACATGCTATTGGCAGTTCAACTGTTTTGTGCTGTGTTTGTTCTTCTAATTGCGAATTGATCAAGAAATCTTTGATTTGCATGCTCCAACCTCAATATAGTTATATTTTTATATAAATATTTAGTATAAAAATAGCGCTGATTTATTTATGATGGCATTATTGTAACAGATTGAGGGGGATATTAGGTGAGGAATAGTCGTGTGTTAGGTATTGTATTGGTACTCACCGGAGCTGCATTATGGGGAGTATCAGGAACAGTAGCGCAATATTTGTTCCAGGAAAAAGGGTTCAGTACGGAGTGGCTTACAGTGGTGAGATTATTAGCAGCTGGAGTCGTCTTATTGACGATTGCCTTTGTAACAGAAGGGAAGAAAGTGTGGGCTGTCTGGAGAAGCAAGCATGGTGCGGTTAGTATTGTATTATTCGGTATTTTTGGGATGCTTGCCGTACAGTATACATACTTTGCTGCAATTGAACACGGAAATGCAGCAACTGCAACCATTCTGCAGTATTTAGCGCCAGCACTCATCACATGTTATGTAGCGTTGCGATCAAGATGCCTGCCATCGTTTACAATCATTATTTCTGTTGTAATAGCAATCATAGGTACTTTTCTTTTGGTAACAGGAGGGAATCTCCAATCTCTATCCATATCGGGATGGGCCGTTTTTTGGGGTGTTGCGTCAGCATTTGCTTTAAGTTTTTATACATTACAGCCATTAAGACTGCTTGCGGACTGGGGGGCTAAGATTGTCGTAGGTTGGGGAATGCTGATTGGCGCCGTTAGTTTCAGCTTCGTACGACCGCCATGGCAAGTACAAGGGGAATGGACATTATCTTCTGTAGCAGCAGTGCTATTTGTCATCATTTTCGGTACGATTATTGCTTTTTATTTTTATCTTGAAAGTACAACTTATATTGCTGCCTCTAAAGTAAGCTTGCTTGCTTCTGTTGAACCATTGGCCGCAACATTTCTTTCCATTCTATGGTTTCATATCCCGTTTGGGTTAGCAGAGTGGATTGGTACGATTTTTATATTGAGCACCATCACCATTCTATCCATAGTAAAGGGAGAAAGATAGACTAAGCTGTTAAGACTGATTGGTTGAAATGTAAGTCAAACTTAGTGAATTCACCTGCATCCATCATTTCTATTCAGATCAAGTTAGTATACAAAATCATCAAAGAATGCAAAAAAACCAGACAGAATATTTACAGTCTGGTTTTTTGCTACGAAAGAAGTGCTCAAGCTAAATGTGAAGGGAAAATACGTTTTCACGTCAGAGCTTTATTTAATCGCTTTGCTCACTTTCAGTTTCTTACCCTTAACAGTGGTTTTCTCCATTGCTTGTAAAACAATCGAGCCTTTACCATTCAGGATATCAACATAAGACATGTTATCCTGGATAGTTATGATACCGATATCCTCTGCAGTGACACCAGGTATTTTGGCAATTGTTCCAACGAAGTCAACCGCGCGGATCTTCTTCTTTTTACCGCCATTGAAATGTAGTTTCATGATATCTTGATTGATTCGTGCTGTTTTGTTATTTCTAACCACGCGCTTACTGTTCAGCGTTTCTTCAAATGCAGCTTTCCCGCGAGCTACTTCCTGGGAGGATGGAGCTTCTGTTTCCGGTAAATCAAAGCCAATGTATCTTTCAATTGCTTTAAGGAATTTTCCTTCATAAGGTGTAGCAAAAGTAATCGCTGTTCCCTTATTGCCGGCACGGCCGGTTCTTCCAGTTCTGTGCACGTAGGACTCTTTCTCCATCGGTACATCATAGTTGATGACAAGTTTGACATTATCGATGTCGATTCCTCGGGCAGCTACATCAGTAGCTACCAAGTAGCGGAAGTTACCCATCTTGAAGCCTTCCATCACCGCAAATCGGTCTTCTTGTTCCAGTCCGCCGTGGAGACGTTCACAAGAATAACCAGCTTCATTCAATTCATTGTATACAGTATCAACGTTTTCCTTCGTCCGGCAGAAAATCATGCAGCTGTCCGGATTTTCAACGACTGTAACGTCTTTGAGAAGTGAGATTTTATCTGCTTCTTTTACTTCGATTAAAGAATGTTCGATGGTATCAGCTGTGACGCCAGTTGAAGCAATCTCTATATGCGTAGGGTTCTTCATATACTTATGGCAAAGATTTTCAACATCTCTTGGCAAGGTAGCAGAGAACACCATTGTTACTCGGTCTGTGGGCAATGCTTTTATGATTGCTTCCACTTCATCAATGAAACCTCTGTTCAGCATTTCGTCAGTCTCATCAATGATCAGATACTTGATTTGATCCAAAGCTAGCGTTTCCCGTTCAATATGATCCATTACACGACCTGGGGTACCAACGACTACATGTGTTTTTTGACTCAATTCATCTTTTTGTTTCTTAAAAGGCTCTTTCCCATAGACAGCCACTGCTTTAATACGTTTAAAGCGTCCGATATTCGTAATATCTTCACGCACTTGCACCGCAAGCTCCCTTGTCGGGGTAAGGACCAAGGCCTGTGGTTTCTTTTCTTCCCATGCCACCAGCTCGGAAACAGGTATACCAAAGGATGCAGTCTTTCCGCTCCCGGTTTGCGCTTTAACGACAAGGTCTTGATTTTCCAGTGCTAAAGGAATGACCTTGCTTTGCACTTCGGTTGGGGATTTATACTTTAATACTGTTAGTGCTCTTTGTATTTCTTCGCTGATCTGATAATCAGCAAAATTCATTTCGCTCATTTTTTAACCTCTTTTTTTGGTTTTTCATCTATGTATAGAATTATCTCTTAGAAATAGTTTATGCATTATCCGAATAGGCTTTATTATACTTGAAATGGGTGGGGTAAATCTGCTTTTATCCTAAAATTAATTTATTCCAGCTAAATAACAGTTCGTGCTATGGATAAGATCTAAACTATCGACCTGTTGAAAAATTATATTTTATAATGGTTTATTAGGATTTTCCTCCGAATTTTAAATCATGAATAACTTATGAATAGCGCTAATAATCATATGAATATAGTATGCAATTTAATCTTGATGTAGAACGATCATGTAAGGATATATAACAAAACATTCGTTTCTGAGAGACATATGCGTTATCTTTAGAATGGTAAGCTTAATTTACAGCAATACATAGAAGCAAACAACTTATATGAGATGGGAGAGTAACTGTGGAAATCAAAGAAGTTGTTGAAATGGAGATGTATATAGAAGAACTATCGAGTTTATTCCAATCAATCGTCGCAGGTGGTGCATCCATGAATTATTTGCATCCAATGAGCGATAAGACAGCATTTAACTATTGGGATAGCGTACTTTCTGAAAATGTCCGGCTCTTCATTGGACTGATCGATGGTCAAATCGCAGGAACTGTTCAGCTGCAATACACCGACAAGGAAAACGGCCAGCATCGAGCGGAAATAGCAAAATTGATGACAAGTACAAAGGCGAGAAGGAAAGGCGTTGCAAGAAAGCTGCTTCAGCATGCCGAGCAAGTTGCGAAGGCAGATGGCAAAACGTTGTTACTATTGGATACGGAAAAAGAAGGACCAGCTAATAAGCTTTATCAGTCCGAGGATTATGTACTGTTCGGAGAAGTGCCGGACTTTGCACAGGATGCGTTTGGAACTTATCTTGCGGGTAATTTTTATTATAAGGTAATAAAATAAGGAAGCGCGCTGCGAGAGCGCACTTCCTTATTTATTTGCCAAACGTTTTACAAACTGCTCATCAGGAGTCACATACAACGTCTTCTGCTGATCATACGTAACAAAACCGGGCTTTGCGCCGTTCGGTTTCTTCACATGACGAATCTTTGTGTAATCTACCGGTACCGAAGAGGAAAGTCTGGATTTACTGAACCATGCAGCGAGTTTAGCTGCTTCTTCCAATGTTTCCTCAGACGGTTCGGTCGCACGGATTACTACGTGGGATCCTGGAATATCCTTCGTATGAAGCCAGGTGTCTTGCTTGTTGGCAAGCTTCATCGTCAAGTATTCATTCTGTTTATTATTGTGACCGACAAGGATTGTCGTTCCGTCGGTTGCCGTGTACGTCTCCGGTTGCGGAAGATTCGGTTTCTTGTTTTTCTTTTGCTGCGCTTTTGCCTTCAAATAGCCTTGCTCGCGCAATTCTTCACGGATTTCCTCGACGTCCTGTTCACGAGCGCCTTCGACCTGCTGGATAAGCTGATCGAGGTAGGCGATTTCCGCATTCGTTTTCTCAAGCTCCAACTCGACCATTGTCCGCGATTTCTTTAGCTTATTATACTGTTTGAAATAGCTCTGGGCGTTTTCACTCGGTGTTTTATGCGGGTTGAGTGTGATGGTGAGCTGCTGCTGTTCTGGATCGTAGTAGTCCACGACAACGGCTTCGGTATCACCTTGTTTGATTTGATGCATATGCGCAGTGAGCAATTCGCCTTGACGTTGATAGATATCTGCTTCTTCTGCTTTTTTTAACGTGTTTTCGTGAATGGTCAGCTTGCGGATATTTTTTTCCCGTTCATTTTTCAGGAAGCGAATGAGATCGCCTGCTTGCTGTTTGACACGGTCGCGCTCCGCTTTGCCGGAGTAGAAGCTGTCAATCAGCTCACTCATCGAATCATGATGCTCGCGCGTGCCTTCGATCGATGGGAGGTCCATGACATAAAAGTCTTCTTTTCTTCCTTTAAAGTAAGTAGGCTCATAGTCATCGCGTTTCAGCTTGTCGATGAAACTAGTGTAAACCGCTGCATATTTTTCTTTATCACCCATATATGCCTGCTCCGCCAGTTCATTGGCTAAAACAGGGGATACACCTTGCAGCATATTCAATATCTGTTTGTTCATCTTTCCTGCATTAAAGTCCAGCTTACGCGCAAACTCTGAGGCCTCCAAAGTAAATGGATTCAGCTTTTCCTGGCTCGGCGGCAGCTTGTATGTCTGACCTGGCAAGATGGTACGGTGCCGGTTCACGCTGGAAGATATGTGCTTGATGCTGTCGATGATCATGTCTGTTTCATTATCGACCAGCATGATGTTGCTGTGTTTGCCCATCACTTCCATGATGATGCGTTTTGATGTTGTGTCACCAAGCTCATCTTTGCTGATGAAGCTCAGCTGGATGATTCGTTCGTTTTCGAATTGCTCTACTTTTTCTAAGAATCCGCCTGCCAGATGCTTGCGTAGAAGCATACAGAACATCGGGGGATTCTGGGGATTTTGATACGTATCCTTTGTGATATGCACACGTGCATAGCTTGGATGAGCCGACAGGACAAGTGCGTGGTTCTTTCCTTGACTGCGGAAAGTAAGCACGATTTCTGTATCGGTTGGCTGGTATATTTTTGATAAACGGCCGGTCGCCAATGTGTCATGGAGTTCCTTGGCCACTGCTCTGGTCACGATTCCGTCAAATGCCATATGTTTCACCTCATTCTTTGCTAGTATAGCATTTTATCGGACAAGCACGCATACATTTACTTTAGAAATAAGGGTGGAGGTATGCAATGTGCGATGGTATCAGATTTCAGCAGAAGAAACAGCAAAACAAACAAATTCCGATCCAAATAAGGGCCTTAGCACAAAGGAAGTGCAGCAGCGGCTGAAGCGGGATGGAAGAAATGAATGGAAAGAGGAGAAGAGTGTTTCCCAGCTTGCGCTTTTTTTCGGCCAATTCAAGGATTTCATGGTGCTTGTTTTGCTTGCTGCAACAGTCGTGTCAGGATTGCTTGGGGAATATATCGATAGTATTGCCATCTTGCTGATTGTCGTGCTGAATGCGCTCATCGGCTTTTTTCAGGAGCGGAATGCCGAGAAATCACTCAGCAAGCTAAAAGAATTGAATGCACCGATGGCACGGGTGCTGCGTGATGGGCAGTGGTCGAGAATTTCGTCAGCGGAGCTTGTTGCGGGCGATATCGTGTCATTGTCTGCAGGTGACAGGGTTCCTGCCGATTTGCGCTTGATACGTGTCACAAGTCTCGAAACGGAAGAGTCAGCACTGACCGGCGAATCACTGCCGGTAGCCAAAGTGACAGAGAAACTTGATGCCGATCAGCTTGGACCTCAGGATCAGCAAAACATTGCCTTCATGAGTTCCCTTGTCACAAGAGGGAGCGGCACCGGCATTGTCATCGGCACCGGCTCCAACACAGTTGTCGGCCAGATTGCCGAGCTGCTTGTCGATACGAAACGAAAGCAGACACCGCTTGAAAAAAGACTCGAGAAGCTTGGGAAGATCCTGATTGTGATTGCCTTGCTCCTGACAGCTTTGACCGTTTTGGCGGGTGTTTACAGGGGCAATCCTATATATGAGATGCTGATTGCCGGTGTATCACTTGCGGTAGCTGTCATCCCGGAAGGTCTCCCGGCAATCGTGACTGTTGCCCTTTCCCTCGGTGTTCAGCGGATGATCAAGCAAAAAGCGATCGTCAGACGACTGTCTGCCGTCGAAACACTAGGATCAGCCACAGTTATCTGTTCAGATAAAACCGGAACACTGACAGAAAATCAAATGACAGTCAAAGAAATTTACCTTGATGGTAAAACCTATACAGTTACCGGAGATGGCTATGATCCTTCCGGAGGTTTCTTCCGGGATGGACATGATGCCAAAGAAGAATCACTGCACGAATTCCTTCGTTATGGAGTGCTCTCGAGTCATGCCAAGGTATTTCGTAAAAAGAAGCGCTGGATGATCGATGGCGACCCGACAGAAGGCGCCTTGGTCGTTGCAGCCAAAAAAGCAGGGATCGAGGAAGAAAAGCTCTCGGGCTACGACATCTTGCACGAAATACCATTCGATTCTAAGCGCAAACGGATGACAGTCCTGGTTAGGACGCCTGATGGCAAACAGATTGCCATCACCAAAGGAGCACCGGACGTCTTAATCGAAAAAGCAGCCTTTCTGGGAATAGATAAAAAGCTGCTTGCTGCCAAGGATAAGCAGAATTTATATGAAGCTGTCGATCAGATGGCGGCTAAAGCGCTTCGGACGATTGCAATCTGTATCCGCCAATTCCCGGCTGGATATGATCCTAAAGAAGATGAGCTGGAAAAAGATATGAGTTTCATCGGACTCAATGGACTGATCGACCCACCGCGTAAAGAAGCAAAAGATGCAATCATCGACTGCCGAAAAGCTGGGATCAAAACAATCATGATCACGGGTGACCATGTAAAGACGGCCACTGCGATTGCCAATATGCTGCATATCCTGCCGCCAGCTGGCAGAGCGGTGGAAGGCAAGGAACTGGACCATATGTCAAATGAAGAACTGGAGTCAGAGGTCGACCGCATGTATGTGTTCGCGCGTGTCACGCCAGAACACAAGCTCCGGATTGTACAAGCACTGCAAAAAGCCGGACATATCGTAGCGATGACAGGTGATGGTGTCAACGATGCGCCGGCAATCAAAGCGAGTGATATCGGCATCAGCATGGGTGTGACTGGGACGGATGTTGCGAAAGAAGCAAGCGGACTTGTATTGATGGATGATAACTTTGCCACCATCAAAGCAGCCATCAAGGAAGGCCGGACCATCTATTCGAATATAAGGAAGTTTGTACGCTATTTGCTGGCATCCAATGTAGGGGAAATCTTGGTGATGCTGTTTGCCATGATCCTTGCACTGCCGATGCCGCTCGTTCCGATTCAGATATTATGGGTCAATTTGGTGACAGATGGTCTGCCTGCCATTGCACTCGGTATGGATAAAGCAGAAGATGAAGTGATGAAGCAGAAACCGCGTCATCCGAACGAAGGCATATTCGCCAGGGGACTCGGCACAAAGATCGTAACCCGCGGAATTCTGATCGGATCCGTGACGATCATCGCTTTTATGCTGATGTATATGGGAAATCCGGACAGGCTCGTTTATGCCCAGACTACCGCTTTCGCAACACTCGTCATGGCACAACTGATTCACGTCTTTGACTGCCGCAGCGAGAAATCGGTATTTGCCCGCAACCCATTCGGCAATATGTGGCTCATAGGCGCCGTTATATCGTCACTCGTGTTACTTCTTGCTGTCATATATGTCGGGCCGCTACAGCCGATCTTCCATACGACAGACTTGATCATGAGAGACTGGCTGCTGATACTGGGGCTTAGTGCGATACCGACCGTGCTGTTTGGATTTTTAAAGAAATGATGGTGTAAAGCATGCTGCCTAGTGCAGTGTGCTTTTTCTTTTTGGAATCCTGTAACACGACAAACAACCTCCATTCTGATACACTGTGACTACTACAAAGCCGGAGGGATCAGCTTGACGAAAAGTATGACAGGATACGGAAGCGGTACGGCATCTGAAAGCAATCTGACAGTGACGGCAGAACTGAAGAGTGTCAACTCCCGCTATTTGGATATGAAGTTCAGGCTGCCAAAAGCTGCTGTTTTTCTGGAATCAGCTGTCAAGGAGAAAATCCAGCAAGCTGTCAGCAGAGGAAAACTGGAATTGACGGTGGACCTGGATGGCGGTGCTTTGCGAAAACGCGAAATATCCATTGATTGGGAATTAGCCGAGGCATATATGGATAAGCTGAAAGCATTACGGACGGCATTTGATCTTCAAGGTGATATCGATTTGGATACATTGCTTGCACAATCTTCCGATATCCTTGTCGAGGATGCGCAGCCGGAGCTTTTGGAACTTCCTGATTTAGTCGATCGAGCGCTGCAAGAAGCATTGGCATCCTTCCTGCAAATGCGATTGACAGAAGGAGCTGCTTTGGCAAGAGACATCAGGGTAAGAATGACTGCCATCAGGGCGATGCTGAAAGAATTGGCAGCTTTGCGGCCGCAAGTGATGGAAGCTTATAAACAGCGTATCAAAGACAGAGTCATAAGCTACGTAGCTGGTGAACTGCCGGAAACCAGCCGTCTGTATCAGGAAATAGCGCTATTGGCTGAAAAGGGAGACATAACCGAAGAAATCACCCGCTTGGAAAGCCATTTGGATCAGCTTGCCAGGAATTTGGACAAAGATGTGCCAGTCGGCAGGACATGCGATTTCATCCTGCAGGAAATGCAGCGGGAAGTGAATACGATCGGTTCGAAGTCGACGGATTCCTCCATCAGTATAATCGCTGTCAATTTGAAATCGGAGCTGGAGAAAATAAAAGAGCAAGTGCAAAATATAGAATAGTGTTGAGTTTATGAATGACTATACTTATAATGTATAAGATAGCCATCAAACAAATAAGATATTTATTTTGATGATTGCTGTTAAGTAAAATAAGATATATTTATCTTAACGATATCCATCAAATGAAATAAAATATATTTATTTTGATGATAAAGGTAAAATAATTATAATCATCCCTCTTTCCGATAAGAGAGATCATTATAATTATTTTGCAGCGCCAGTCAAACGAGCAGTACAGCAAGAAGGGAGAAGCAGTATGAGTCTGAAATTGATTAATATTGGGTTCGGGAATGTCGTTTCTGCAACCAGGATCATCTCGATCGTTTCTCCTGAATCGGCTCCCATCAAGCGGATCATCACGGTTGCCCGTGAGGCGGATAAGCTGGTGGATGCTACATATGGTCGGCGAACAAGAGCTGTCATCATCACAGATAGTGATCACGTCATCCTTTCGGCCGTACAGCCAGAGACGGTGGGGCAGCGTGTCCTGCGTGACGATGAACTATCCGAGGAATAGCTAGGAGGAAGCACATGATTGAACAGAAGGGAATCCTTTTCATCCTGTCCGGACCTTCCGGTGTCGGAAAAGGGACAGTGAGGAAGGCATTATTCGAACAGGACACACATCTTCGGTACTCCATCAGCATGACGACGAGGAATATGCGGCCGGGTGAACAAGATGCCGTGGACTATTTCTATAAATCGAAAGAAGAATTCGAGAATCTGATCCAACAGAATAAGCTCTTGGAATATGCGAAATATGTGGATAACTATTATGGTACGCCGCGTGATTATGTGGAAGAAACATTGGAAGCAGGACATGATGTCTTTCTCGAGATCGAGGTGCAAGGTGCGCTGCAGGTCAAAGAAAACTTCCCGCAAGGTGTTTTCATTTTCCTCATCCCGCCAAGCCTTGAGGAATTGAAGAATCGTATCGTCGGCCGCGGGACAGAGACGCCGGATCTTGTGAAGAATCGTCTGAATGCTGCCCGGGACGAGATCGAGATGATGGATGCTTATGATTATGTCGTCGTCAATGATCAGCTTGATCATGCCGTGTCGAAGATCCAGTCCATCGTTCAGAGTGAGCATTGCAAGCGCGAACGTGTTGCAAAAGAATATAAGAAAGCATTGGAGGTTAATTGATATGATGCTAGAACCGTCTATTGATAAACTACAGGAAAAAATCAATTCGAAATACACTTTGGTCACTTTGTCGTCACAGCGTGCACGTCAGCTGCAAGAGACAAAAACAACGAAGATTGCAAACCCGAAATCACATAAGTATGTTGGTATCGCGCTGGAGGAAATTCAAGCTGACCAATTGGAATATACAGAAGAATAAAAGGTGAGGATGCCAGGTGCATCCGATGGAGATGCCCTCGCGATGGTGAACACCAAGCGGGGGTTTCTTTCTTATTGTCCATATGGAGGGGGAAGCAAAATGAATTTAGCTGGAAAAACAATCTGTCTTGGTGTTTCCGGAGGAATCGCTGCGTATAAGGCGTGTGCACTGACAAGCAAGCTGACACAAAAAGGTGCAGATGTTCATGTGATCATGACGAAACATGCTGCGGAGTTTGTGTCACCGTTGACGTTCCAGGCTTTATCCCGAAATCCCGTATATACTGATACTTTTGATGAAAAGCATCCGGAGAAAATCGCCCATATCGATTTGGCTGATAAAGCGGACTTATTCCTGTTGGCACCGACCACAGCCAACTTGATTGGTAAACTTGCAAATGGGATAGCCGATGATATGCTGACTACCACACTGCTGGCGACAGAAGCACCTGTTTATATTGCTCCTGCGATGAATGTACATATGTATGCGCATCCTGCTGTGATTCGCAATATGCAGCAGCTCGATGATTGGGGTTATCATTTCATTGAACCAGAAGCAGGCTACCTGGCATGCGGCTATGTCGGAAAAGGCAGGCTGGAAGAACCCGAATCCATCATTCGGATTCTGGAACAAAGAGCAGAATCCGTGCGAGATCTAACAGGACAGCATGTGCTGGTTACTGCCGGACCGACGCAGGAAACCGTCGATCCTGTCCGATTCTTCACAAATCATTCTTCAGGTAAGATGGGATATGCCCTCGCGGAAGCGGCAGCTGATCGCGGAGCAGATGTGACGCTTGTGAGCGGACCGACACAGCTTCCTCTCCCAAGAGGCGTGAAGCGGATTGATGTGAAGAGTGCAGAAGATATGCTCCAGGCAGTGCTCACTGCATTCGATCATCAGGATATCGTCATAAAAGCGGCCGCTGTTGCCGATTACCGACCTGCGCAAACGTTTGATAGCAAACTGAAGAAAAAAGATGGCGGCTTGACGATCGAACTGGAACGCACGACCGATATATTGCAGACACTCGGACAGCGCAAGCAGCATCAGTTTCTCGTCGGCTTTGCTGCAGAAACGAATGATGCAGTTGCATATGGAAGAGGAAAGCTTGAACGAAAGCGTCTGGATGCCATTTGCGTCAATACGGTCGGACAAGCAGGCGGCGGGTTTCAATCTGACAACAATGAAGTGATTTACTTGAATAAAGAAGGCAAGGAAAAGCATCTTCCTTCTGCAGCAAAGAAACAAATTGCAAATCAGATCCTGGATGAAATCATCTTGGACATGGAGGCTGACAGAAAATGAACATCGCGAAGGTTGTTGTCGACGTCCCGGCGAGTCAGACCGACCGCGTGTATGATTATCTGATTCCTGAAAGCATGATTCAGGTGCTGCAGCCTGGGATGCGCGTTATCGTACCATTTGGGAATCGCCGCATCATGGGATTCATATTGGAAATCGGTAGCGCTGCGGAAGTGGACAAACTGAAAGAAATACAAGAGACGATGGATTTACTTCCGGCACTGACTCCTGAATTGCTCGATTTGGGCGTGTGGATGGGGGAGCAGACGTTGAGCTTCCATATCACGGCATTGCAGGCGATGCTGCCGCAAGCCATGAAAGCAAAGTACAAGAAGATGCTTATCCAGACTGGTGATGTACCGGATACACTGCAGCCGCTATTCCAGGAAACAAACACAGCCAGTTATGAACAATTCGAACATAGCGGTGTTTCGTTATCCACACTTCAGCAAGCAATCAAAGCTGGTCAGATCGAGATGCATTATCAAGTCAACTCCAAGGAAACGAAAAAAACGATCCGCATGGTTGACATAAACAAGTCTGCAGAAGAACTTCAGGAAGCACTTGGACAAGTGAATGCCCGGGCGATGAAGCAAAGGTCGTTGCTTGAACATTTCATCGAGGAGCCAAGTCCGATTCCCCAAAAGCAGCTGCTTGATATGTATGAAACAACTTCTTCTACATTAAAGCCATTGCTCGAAGCAGGATTCCTGCACGCTTATGATAAAGAAGTGCTGCGAGATCCTTATGAAGATAGGCAGATTGAACGGACACAGCCACTGCAGCTTTCCGATTCACAAGCGGAAGCGCTGCGGCCAATACTGAACAGCATCGAAATTGATCGTCATGAAGTGTTCTTGCTGCATGGTGTAACGGGCAGCGGAAAGACAGAAGTATATTTGCAAGCCATCCAACAAGTGCTGGAGAAAGGGCAGGAAGCCATTGTGCTTGTACCTGAAATCGCGCTTACGCCGCAAACAGTCAATCGCTTTAAAGGGAGATTCGGTTCAGAAGTAGCTGTTCTCCACAGCGCTTTATCGACTGGGGAAAAATACGATGAGTGGCGGAAAATCCAACGTAAACAGGTGAAAGTTGCTGTCGGCGCAAGATCCGCCATTTTTGCTCCTTTTGAAAATGTTGGTATCATCATCATCGATGAAGAGCATGAAACAAGCTACAAGCAAGAAGATCATCCGAAATATCATGCCAGGGACATTGCTATTTTCCGCGGAAAGTACCACAATGCGCCCATCGTCTTAGGCAGCGCGACGCCATCGCTTGAATCGTTTGCCAGAGCGGAAAAAGGTGTCTATCATATGCTGGAGCTGCCGGAACGTGTGAACCAGGCGGCGATGCCGGATTATCAAATCATCGACATGCGGGATGAGCTGCATGCCGGCAATCGCTCGATCTTTTCGCGGGAACTTTTGGAGCAGATGAAAGAGCGGCTTTTGAGAAAGGAACAAACGGTATTGTTCCTGAACCGCCGCGGCTACAGCACTTTTGTCATGTGCCGTGATTGCGGTCATACTGTCGAATGTCCTCATTGTGATATAACACTGACGTATCATCGAAGCAGCGAACAGCTCAAATGCCACTATTGCGGCTATGAAGAGCCACTTCCTTCCATCTGCCCCGAATGCGAAAGCGATACGATCCGTTATTTTGGAACAGGAACACAAAAAGTAGAGGAAGCACTCACACAGCTGCTTCCGGAAGCGCGTGTCATTCGAATGGATGTCGATACAACGAGAAGAAAAGGCTCGCACGAAAAGCTGCTTGGTGCATTCGGTCGAGGCGAAGCTGATATCCTGCTCGGTACCCAGATGATCGCCAAGGGACTGGACTTTGAGAAAGTGACGCTCGTTGGTGTCCTGGCTGCGGACTCGATGCTGCATCTGCCGGATTTCCGGGCTGCAGAAAAAACGTTCCAGCTGCTGACGCAGGTAAGCGGGCGGGCAGGACGGCATAGTTTGCCTGGTGAAGTCATCATCCAGACGTACTCGCCTGAACATTATAGTGTCGAACTCGCAGCAGCAGGCGATTACCGGCCGTTTTTCGAGACGGAAATGCGGACGCGCCGTGCCTTTCAATATCCGCCCTATTATTATCTGGCACTGATGACGATAAGCCATCAGAACCAAGTGAAGGCGATGCAGACGACACAAACGATCGTCCAGCTGCTGCAAAAGCATTTGTCCGACCAAGTGCGGATACTTGGCCCGACCCCATCACCTTTGGCGCGGATCAAAGATAGATATCGCTTCCAGTGCATGGTAAAATACAAAAACGAACCGAATCTTCGTGATGTGATCAGGAGGATACTCCACCATTACGAAGACGCACGGAAAAAAGAAGATTTGCAAATACATGTTGATTTACAGCCGTATTCGCTCATGTAGGAAAGGAGCTTATTAGAATGAAACGTATCGTATTCATGGGTACACCGGATTTTGCGGTGCCCGTACTTAAACAGCTGACAGAGGAGGAGTGCGAGGTGGTGCTTGTCGTCACCCAGCCGGACCGCCCGAAAGGACGCAAGCGCATCCTGACCAGCTCACCCGTGAAAGAGGAAGCCCTCAAGCACGGAATTCCGGTTTATCAGCCGGAGAAAATCAAGGAAAGCTATGAAGAAATCTTCTCCTATGAGCCTGATTTGATCGTAACGGCTGCATTTGGACAAATACTGCCAAAAGCGCTGCTGGATTATCCGCAATATGGCTGTATCAACGTACATGCCAGTCTGCTGCCGGAATTGCGTGGCGGAGCGCCGATTCATTACGCCATCCAGCAAGGAAAAGCCGAAACTGGCGTAACGATCATGTATATGGTGGAAAAACTGGATGCCGGCGATATGCTGCTGCAGCGCTCCGTTCCGATTACAATGGAAGACCATGTCGGGACGATGCACGATAAACTAGCAGTTCTTGGCGCGGAAATGGTGCACGATATCCTGCCTGACATTTTTGATCGTTCCGTGACTCCAATCCAGCAGGAGGAAGACAAAGTAACATTTGCCCCGACAATCAAACGGGAACAAGAAGTGATTGATTGGAACCGTACGAACTGGGAAGTATTCAATCATATCCGTGGCATGCACCCTTGGCCAGTAGCCTTCACGACATATAAAGATAAGCCTTTCAAGATTTGGTGGAGCGAACTGCTGGATCAAAAGTACGACGGCGAACCAGGAAGCATCGCTGCGATCGAGTCGGATGGCATCATCGTTGTCTGCGGAAACAATACAGCAGTCAAATTGACTCAAGTACAGCCGGCGGGTAAGAAACAAATGACAGCAGCAGACTATCTGCGCGGTGTCGGCAAAGACATGCAAGCTGGAGAAAGGCTGGGCCAGCATGAAGAAGTATGAACTGCGTGACACAGCCGTCACATTGCTGACACGCATCGGAGACCAAGGCGGCTACAGTCATTTGCTGCTTGACCAGACAATCCGTAATAAAGGTTTTGACAGCAGGGATTCTGGCTTGCTGACTGAAATCGTTTATGGGACATTATCTTATAAACTGACATTGGAGTATTTTCTCCGTCAATTTGTTTCGAAGAAATTGGAATCATGGGCGAAGTGGCTGTTATTATCCGCGTTTTATCAAATGTACGTATTGGACCGGGTACCTGATCATGCCGTCATCCATGAATCGGTGGAAATCGCTAAACAGCGCGGACATAAAGGTATAGCTTCACTTGTGAATGCCGTTCTTCGCAATGCACAGCGAAAAGGGTTCCCTAAGCTGGATAGCATAGAAGATCCAGCAGAGCGTATTTCTTTGGAAACAAGTCACCCGAAATGGCTTGTGGAACGCTGGATTGAGCAATACGGCGAGAACACCGCACGTGAAATGTGTACAGTGAATCAAGTGGAGAAGCCGATCGCAGTACGTGTACAGCCGATGCTTGCGACGCGTGAGGAAGCGATGGAGGAACTGGAGTCCCAAGGATTCACTGTCCGTGCTTCCGCTATCAATCCGCAAGGCATCATCATTGAAGAAGGCAATATCCTGAAAAGTGATCTGTTCCTTTCCAATCAAGTGACCGTCCAAGATCAAACAAGCATGCTTGCTGGTCAAATGGTGGATGCAGCACCTGGTATGACTGTATTGGATGCGTGCAGCGCACCTGGTGGGAAAACGACGCATATCGCGGAGACGATGGAAAATGAAGGCAAGCTGTACGCGTATGATCTGCATGCGAAAAAAGCGAAACAAGTGCAGCAAAAAGCAGAAAAGCTCAAACTGACGATCATTGAAGCCAATCAGGCGGATGCGCGCAACCTGCAGGAGAAACATGATCTTGAAAGTTTCGACCGTATCTTGCTAGATGCACCGTGCTCGGGATTAGGCGTGCTAAGAGGCAAACCTGATATCAAGTACCACAAAACGGAACAGGATGTCCTGTCACTTGCTTCGATTCAGGCAGATTTACTGGAAGAAGTGGCTCCGCTCCTGAAAAAAGACGGAAAACTTGTCTACAGTACGTGTACAGTGGATCAAGCGGAAAATGAACAGGTCGTCCGTGCCTTTTTGGAGAAGCATCCTGAATTCGAGGTCGATCCCGAGTTTAACAACGACCTTCCGGAAGTGGTGCGGCATGCACCAGGATTGACGGATGCAGGACTGCAAGTTTTTCCACAGGATTTCGATACCGATGGCTTTTTCCTTGTCCGACTTGTTAGAAAAGGATAAAAAATGTGGTAGGATGAATTTGGAGCAGCAAACAGAATGCAAATAGATGATGAGGTGAAGAGCGTGAGAGGTTTTTTCATTACTGACCGCGGGCAAATCAGAAGTCACAATGAAGATGCAGGCGGTGTTTTCTCTAATTCCAATGCACAATATCTAGCAGTGATTGCAGATGGCATGGGCGGCCACAAAGCCGGCGATGTGGCCAGTCAGCTGGCAATTTCCCATTTGCGCAGCTGGTGGGAAACCGCTGCAGTCTTCGATTCACCGCAGCAGACCGAAGAAGCTATCAAGCAGGCAATCAAGGATGTCAATACAAGCGTGTATGGAGCATCGCAGGAAAGTGAAGAATTGTCAGGGATGGGGACGACAGTCGTCGCTGCCGTTTGCACGGATGATTTTGTCACCATTGCCCATATTGGCGACAGCCGCTGCTATTTGCTCAATGAAGAAGGATTCAAACAAGTGACGGAGGACCATTCCCTTGTGAATGAACTGGTCCGCTCTGGAGAAATAACAGAACAGGATGCCGAGCATCATCCCCGAAAAAATGTCCTGCTGCGCGCCCTTGGCACAGATCAGGATGTGGAGATGGACTTGGTATCGATCACCTGGGAAGCCGGGGATCGCCTGTTATTATGTTCGGATGGACTATCCAATAAAATCGATAAGCAAGAGCTTTTGCAATACCTCACATCCGGAGAAGAAATCGAACATATCGCAGCTCGTCTTGTGACGATTGCCAATGAACGTGGCGGAGAAGATAATATATCCCTGATCATCGCCGATTTGGCTGATACACCTGTCCGGGAGGGTGCATAGCATGCTCGAAGGACGTACGCTGAATGAACGGTATGAAATACACCGTCTGATCGGCGGAGGCGGTATGGCAAATGTCTATCTGGGTCAAGATATCATCCTCGATCGCGAAGTCGCCATTAAAGTCCTGAAACTGGAATATGCCAACGATGATGAATTCATCGCCAGATTCCACCGGGAAGCCCATGCGGCTACCAGTCTTTCTCACCCGAATATCGTCACCATCTATGATGTAGGCGATGAAGATGGCATCTACTATATGATCATGGAATATGTCAGCGGCATGACATTGAAGCAATACATACACACACATGGTTCCATCGTTGTACCTGATACAGTCGATATCATGAAACAAGTCACTTCGGCAATATCCCATGCCCATGCGAACGGAATCGTCCACCGCGACATCAAACCGCAGAATATATTGATTGATGATTTTGGTAAAGTGAAGGTGACCGACTTCGGAATTGCGACAGCCTTGAGCGCGACGTCGCTGACACAGACGAATGCCATGCTTGGCTCTGTCCACTATTTGTCCCCGGAACAAGCTCGGGGAGGTACAGCAACAAAGAAATCGGATGTGTATTCGCTTGGTATCGTCATGTTCGAATTGCTTACCGGACGCCTGCCTTTCTCTGGTGAATCTGCAGTGAGCATCGCTTTGAAGCATTTGCAAACCGAGACACCATCCGTCAGACGCTGGGCTGGCGATATTCCGCAAAGTGTGGAAAACATCGTCTTGAAGGCAACGACGAAGGATCCTTTTTATCGTTATATGAGCACTTACGATATGGAAGCAGATTTGGAAACATGCCAAGATCCAGCCAGGGCAGCTGAGCCGCGCTTCACACCGCCAAAGGATGACGGGGAAACGACAAAAGCAATTCCGATCATTTCAGAAAAAGATCTGAATAAAGCATCATTGGCAGATACGATCGTACACAACGGTCAGACGAACCCGCCGAAGCAAACAGAACAACCAAAACCGAAAAAGAAGAAAAAACGCTGGAAAGTCCTGTTATGGCTGACGGTCATCATTGTATTGCTGGCAGGAGCCGGAGTGGGTCTTGTTCTTGCGACTGCGCCGAAAGAAGTCACCATGATCGATGTCACTGGGGAATCATATGCAGATGCCGTTGATAAGCTATCCGACTTGGATTTGCATGTGAAACGTGAAGCGACGGCATCTGAGTCTGTCGAAGAAGGGAATGTGGTGAAAACCGACCCTACAGCAGGCAGTGCCATCAAAGAAGGCAGCAGTGTCACGGTTTACACGAGCATCGGCAAAGAAAAGGAAGATTTTGATGATTACGAGGGCGAAACATTCTCCGAAGTGGAAAAATCACTCGATGCTAAAGGATATAAGAATGTCCGCTCATATGAAGAGTTTTCGGATGAGCCGGTAGGTACGATCATCTCTCAAATCCAGCCTCAAGCGGGCACCAAGGTTGTTCCGGAAGATACAACCGTCATCTTTGAAGTCAGCAAAGGACCGGAAGCAGTGACGCTGACCGATCTTTCAGGAATGTCAGAAGAAAAAGCACAAACGTATCTGGATAAGAACAACCTGAACGGCAATTTCATCGAGCAGCCATCCGATGAAGTCGATGAGGGTGTCGTCATCCGGCATGAACCAGGGGCAGGCCAATCGATCGAAGATAATGGCAGTGTCGATGTGTACGTCTCGACTGGTCCGGAAAACCTGCCTCCCGCAACACATACTGTGACATTCACAGTTCCTTATGAACCGGCTGAGGAACAAGCGAGTGAAGAAGAAACAACAGAAGAGGGGCAGGACGAACCTGCCCCACAAAAGGTGCAAATATATGTCGGGGATGCTGATCATGATGTAACGGAGCTTTATGATGAACGCGAGATTACCGAAGATGAGGAAATTTCGCTGACACTCAGCATTCCAGCAGGCGGAGAAGCCGAATACCGCGTATTGCGGGATGATGAAGTTTATCTGGAAAAAACGGTACCGTATGAAGACAGGGAAGGTGAATAAATGCCATCAGGTAAGATTATGAAAGCACTGAGTGGGTTTTATTATGTGCTTTCAGATGACGGAGAGACCTACCAATGCCGCGGCAGAGGGGTCTTTCGCAAACAAAAGATAACCCCGCTTGTCGGTGATGAAGTGGAATTCGAAGCAGAGACAAAGCAAGAAGGATATGTCTTGGATGTGCTTCCCCGAAAGAATGAGCTTGTCAGGCCGCCAATCGCCAATATCGATCAGGCCATCATCGTAACATCGGCAGCTCAGCCCGATTTCAGTACAGCATTGCTTGACCGATTCCTGGTATTGGTTGAATCAAAGCATATCGAGCCAGTGATTTTCATCACGAAAATGGACATGCTGTCAGCAGATCAGATGGATAAAATAGAAGCCTTTAAAGCGGATTATCAGCGGATCGGCTATTCGGTCGAAATGCTATCTTCCAAAGAAGAAACGAATCTGGAGCAAGTGCAGCTGCATATGAAAGATAAGATTTCGGTCATTGCAGGTCAATCAGGTGTCGGAAAGTCTTCGATGCTGAATGCAATCGATCCGCGCCTCGACCTGGAAACGAATGAAATATCCGAAAGTCTTGGACGCGGGCGTCATACGACAAGGCATGTGGAGCTCATACCGATCGGCGGCGGTCTTGTAGCGGATACGCCGGGATTCAGTTCACTGGAGTTCACCGAACTGGAAGCCGAAGAGCTGCCTTCTTGCTTCCCTGAATTCAGGAAGCGCGAAGAAGACTGTAAATTCAGAGGCTGTATGCATCATAAGGAACCTAAATGCGCGGTGAAACAAGCGGTTGAATCTGGGGATATCCCAGAATACCGTTACACGCACTATCTGCAGTTCCTGGAGGAAATCAAATCGAGAAAGCCGAGGTATTAATCATGACAAAAATCGCACCATCTATCCTTTCAGCAGACTTCGCCAATTTGGCAAATGAAATAAGGGATGTAGAAAACGGCGGAGCCGATTACATCCATGTCGATGTGATGGACGGTCATTTCGTCCCGAACATCACAATCGGTCCCCTGATCGTAGAGGCGATTCGTCCAGTGACAAAACTACCTCTTGATGTCCATTTGATGATTGAAAATCCAGAACGATATATCGGATCGTTCGTCAATGCAGGAGCCGATATCATCACCGTACATCAGGAAGCTTGTGTTCATTTGCACCGGACGATCATGATGATCAAAGAACAAGGCGCAAAAGCTGGTGTCGTATTGAATCCAGCCACTCCAGTCAGCTTGATCGAAGAAATCTTGCCTGAGGTGGATATGGTATTGTTGATGACAGTGAACCCAGGCTTTGGCGGTCAGCGTTTCATTCCTTCCGTACTGAAGAAAGTGGAAGAGCTGTCACGACTTCGCGAAGCATTGGAACTTGATTTTGAAATCGAGATCGATGGCGGTGTGAATATCGAAACAGCTGGATTATGTACTGCGGCAGGAGCGGATGTGCTTGTTGCAGGAAGCGCTGTTTATAATCAGGAAGATCGGGCTGCAGCAATTGCAGCAATCCGGAAAGCGGCGGAATGATCTATGAGTGACAAGCTTAGTATCGGGCTTGTTGGCGGTGCGGGCAGCCTGCCGGATTTACTTGCTGAAAAGCATGATATATGGGTTGGAGCGGATGCCGGTGCGAAAGCACTGGCATCTGCTGGTATCCGGATGAAGCTGGCAGTCGGGGATTTTGATTCTGTATCGGAAGAAGATATCGTGCTGATCCGTCAATATGCAGATGAAGTGATCATGTTCCCCCCGGAAAAGGATGAAACAGATCTTGAATTGGCTATTCGCTATGCAGAAGGATACGGTGCGCATGTTGTATCGGTGTATGGCGTCACCGGCGGAAGACTCGATCATGAATTGATCAACATCCAAATGCTTTACCGCCTGCTCGACACTTTTGAACAAGCCGTCATCATCGACAGGCAAAATGATATCCGCATGAACCGTCCGGGCACATACCATATCGAACAAGATCATACATACCGTTATGTATCATTTCTTTCCTTCTCTGAGCAAGTTACTGGTCTAACTTTGACTGGCTTTAAATATCCTTTAACAGATGCTTCTATCCATTGGGGTGAAACATTGTCCATCTCCAATGAGCTTGTTGCACAAACTGGTACTTATTCATTCGCTTCAGGCATAGTAATAATGATAAAGAGCAAGGATGTTTAAAAGCTACAGCGTCAGGCTGCTCAGGAAAAAGGAGGAAGAGGATCTTATGAAATTCTATACCTTTAAACTCCCGAGGTTCATCGGTGGCTTCGTCCGTGTCCTTATCGGAACGTTTAAAAAAGACTAGCACAAAAAAAGCACTCCTTTTGCAAGGGTGCTTTTTTTGTCGCATGCGAATGCTACCATAAAAGTATTTTAGAAATGCTATTTATACGCGTTCGATGTTACCTTTTTTAAGCGCACGAGCTGAAACGTAAACTTTTTTAGGTTTACCATCAACAAGGATGCGAACTTTTTGAACGTTTGCTTTCCAAGTACGTTTATTAGCGTTCATGGCATGAGAACGAGCATTACCAGAACGAGTAGTACGTCCTGTGATTACACATTTGCGTCCCATGTTATCCCTCCTAATATGACGAGTAGTTTGTAACACTAAACAAATTTATCACAACTTGGCACGTAATGCAATAATCTAACAAAAATATATCAAGAAAAATTACTTGACAGTATTCTGTTTAGCTGGCATTGTAAAAAGGGCTAATTTTAATCCGCTTTCAAATGGAGCTTCCATATAGTATAGTAGGAGTAGATTTGAGAAGTGTTAGGAGGAGCCGTATGACCCTTCATCTGAATACAGAAGACGGAAATATCACGATCGCCACGGATGTGATCGCAACATTGGCTGGAAGCGCCGCAGTAAAATGCTATGGCATCGTCGGTATGGCTTCCAAACATCAATTACGTGACGGCATAGCAGAAATTCTCCGCAGGGAAAACTACTCGAAAGGGATAGTCGTGACCCAAGCGGACAACAAAGTCCAGATCGACTTGCATATCATTGTGAGTTATGGAACGAAAATATCCGAGGTTGCACATAATGTGCAGTCCCAAGTGAAATATACATTGGATCGGGCATTGGGCGTACTGACGAGCTCTGTGAACATTTATATACAAGGCGTCAGTGTTTCTGCAGACTAGAATAGCCGGCAGATTTAAGGAGGAAACAGTTTGAGTGTTGGAAATGTGGATGGAAAGACATTTGCAGGGATGCTGCTGACTGGTGCACATCACTTGGCCAATAACGCCAAGACGATCGATGCATTGAATGTATTCCCTGTGCCAGATGGTGATACAGGAACAAACATGAACTTGACGATGACGTCTGGGGCGAAGGCTGTCCAGGATACCGACAGCGAAGAAGTCGGTGTGCTTGCAGCAGCCTTTGCCAAAGGTTTGCTGATGGGAGCAAGAGGAAACTCCGGGGTCATTCTCTCTCAGCTTTTCCGAGGCTTTGCCAAAGCTCTGGAAGGAAATGAAGATTTGACTGCCGGAAAGCTTGCCAGTGCACTCGATGCTGGTGTCAATACAGCTTATAAAGCAGTGATGAAACCAGTCGAAGGAACGATCTTGACGGTTGCGAAAGATAGCGCAGCTGCAGCAGTCGAGAAATCGAAAACGGAAGCTGACCCAGTTGAGTTGTTTAAATACGTCGTGGAATCAGCCAAGCAAAGTTTGAGCCGTACACCTGAACTGCTGCCGGTTTTGAAAGAAGTCGGTGTCGTGGATAGCGGCGGCCAAGGTCTGGTGACGGTTTATGAAGGTTTCCTTGCTGCGATGACAGGGGAAGAACTGCCAGCGGAAGTACAGCATGGCAAGATGGAGAATCTTGTGAGTGCAGAACATCATAAGCAGGCGCAGGACTTTTTGGACACAGCTGATATCACGTATGGCTATTGCACGGAATTCATGGTCAAATTCGAAGCGGACAAGCTGAAAGAGAATCCATTCGATGAACAAGCTTATCGCCAAGAATTGGACGGGCGTGGTGATTCCTTGCTTGTGGTTGCCGATGAGGATGTCGTGAAGGTGCATATCCACACGGAATATCCAGGTGAGGTAATGACTTACAGTCAAAATTACGGCAGCTTGATCAATATGAAGATTGAAAATATGCGCGAACAGCATCAAGCCATCGTAGGAAAAAAGGAAAAGCAACAACGCAATCAGCATGCAATTGTGACAGTTGCCATGGGTGATGGTGTAAAGGCACTGTTTGAAAGCTTGGGCGCAACAATCGTCATTTCAGGCGGTCAAACAATGAACCCTAGCACACAAGACATTGCCGATGCCATCAAAGCAGCAAACGCTGATGCTGTATATATTCTGCCTAATAATAAAAATATCATCATGGCAGCACAGCAGGCTGCTGAAATGGCGGAGGTACAGGCTTTTGTCGTTCCGACGAAAACGATACCGCAGGGTATGCGCTCTTTGCTTGCATTTGACTCCTCGCATGCTGCAAAAGCCAATCAAGAGGCGATGACGGATGCGATTTCTCAAGTGAAGTCCGGTCAAATCACGCATGCAGTCCGTGACACAACAATTGAAGGTGTCGAGATCAAAGAAGGTCAATACCTTGCCATATTGGAAGGCAAGATCATCACCACTGCTTCAGAAGCCGAAGAGGCACTTGAACTTTTGCTTGAGCAAATGGTAACGGATGAAGATGAATTGATTACAGTCATCCGCGGGGAAGATGCGGAATCTGCTGATGATAGATTGGAAAGTTTTGTGGAAGATAAATTCCCGGAAGCGGAACTGGAAATCCATGAAGGAAATCAGCCTGTTTATACGTACTTGATCGCAGTCGAATAAGAATGGGGAAAGCTCCTTGGCGGGAGCTTTTTTCATTGCTTACAGTAGGAACATATGTGTGATGCATGATAAAATGAAGATAGAAGGAGTGAGCGTATGAAATATCAATCCGTATTTGATATCATCGGACCGGTCATGGTCGGCCCATCCAGTTCACATACAGCTGGTGCCGCTCGTATCGGCCGTGCAGCAAGACTTATCTTCGGGAAAGAGCCGACTTGGGCCACCATCCATTTGTATGGCTCGTTTGCAAAAACGTATCGAGGCCATGGCACCGATTTGGCGATTGTCGGTGGTCTGCTTGGTTACGATACCGATGATGATCGAATCAGGTTCGCACTGGAAACAGCAAAAAAACAAAATATGAAAATAGAATTCATTGAAGATACAGCAGCTACAGAACATCCGAACACAGCAAGGGTGAAGCTTGGGACGAATGACAGCAGCATGGAGCTTGTCGGAATCTCAATCGGCGGCGGTAAAGTGGAAATCACCGAGCTGAACGGTTTCGAACTGCGGATGTCGGGAAACAAGCCTGCCATTTTGATCATGCACAATGATCGTTTTGGTGCTATTGCTTCGGTTACGCAGATTTTGGCACAGCATGAAATCAATATAGCGCATATGGAAGTATCTCGAAAAGATGTCGGAAAAGATGCGCTGATGGTGATCGAGACGGATCAAAATGTGGAAGATGACGTGATGCTTGTTTTGGAAAAAGCAGCACATATCAACCGCGTATCCCGATTGATGAATTAATAGGAGGAATTTTTATGTTTCGCAATGTAGCGGAATTGATTGAACAAGCAAATGCAGACAGCATTTCCATATCAGAGGTCATGATTCGGCAGGAGATGGATATCCATCAGCGTTCCCGTGAAGAAGTCATGGGTCAGATGGAGAGAAACCTGCAAATCATGGAAGAAGCAGTGGAACGCGGGTTGAAGGGAGTAACATCCCATTCAGGATTGACCGGAAATGATGCTGTCTTGCTTCAGCAATATATGGCAAAGGGTAATACCTTATCGGGAAATCTATTATTGGATGCAGTAAGTAAAGCTGTTGCGACCAATGAAGTGAACGCTGCGATGGGGATGATTTGTGCAACACCAACTGCAGGAAGTGCCGGCTGCGTGCCGGGAGCGTTATTTGCTGTCAAAGAAAGGCTGCATCCGACACGCGAACAAATGATCCGCTTCTTGTTTACAGCAGGTGCTTTTGGCTTCGTTGTAGCCAATAATGCATCGATCAGCGGCGCTGAAGGCGGCTGTCAGGCTGAAGTTGGCTCTGCGGCTGCGATGGCCAGTGCAGCGGTGGTGGAGATGGCTGGCGGCAGTCCGGAGCAAAGTGCTGAAGCGTTTGCGATAACGCTGAAAAACATGCTTGGACTTGTATGTGATCCAGTCGCTGGTTTGGTGGAAGTGCCGTGCATCAAAAGAAACGCAGCAGGAGCTTCCAATGCGATCGTATCTGCTGACATGGCGCTGGCAGGCATCACAAGCAGGATCCCTTGTGATGAGGTGATCGGCGCGATGTACCGGATCGGTAAGAGTATGCCATCCTCCCTTCGTGAAACAGCGGAGGGCGGTCTGGCTGCAACGCCGACCGGGCGCCGACTTGCGGATATGATATATGGCATAACAAAAGGAAAAGAGTGAGAGATGTGTTAAAGCAACCGGTTGATCAAGTCAAGGGAATCGGTGCGAAGCTTGCGGAAGGATTGGCGAATATGGGGATCTTCACAGTTGAAGATCTCCTTTTTCATCTGCCATATCGGTATGATGTCTTCGATGTCCAGCCGCTTGCTGAACTGATTCATGATGATAAAGTGACGATTGAAGGTGAAATCGCTTCTCCTGCCCAGGTACAGTTTTATGGAAGGAAAAAAAATAAACTGACGGTGACACTATTGGTGGAAAATGTAGCAGTGAAGGCGATCATGTTCAATCGTGCATTTGCCCAAAAACAGCTGCTGCCTGGCAAAAAAGTGACAATGACTGGAAAATGGGATCAGCATCGTCTGCAGCTGACTGTCAGCAACTTCAAGTTCGGCGGAGCGGATGAGCAAACGCCGGTTCAGCCTGTGTATGGTGTCAAGGGAACTGTGACAGTACGCCAGCTTCAAAAAAGCGTGAAGCAGGCGCTGGATCAGTATGATGAAGATATTGAAGAAATTCTTCCAGCATCATTTTTAAAATCGTATAAAATGCCGGACCGGAAAACTGCACTGCATTATATGCACTTTCCGCCTGACAGAAAGGCGCTGGCTCATGCGCGCAGGAGATTCACATATGAAGAATTCCTGCTTTTCCAGCTTAAGATGCAATTCATCCGAAAACAAAAACGGGAAGCTTCGGCTGGAGCCAGCTTAACGTATGATAAAGAAAAAGTGCAAGCTTTTGTGGCGACGCTGCCTTTTACGCTTACAAATGCACAGCAGCGGGTGCTGAAGGATATCATGCGGGATTTACAATCCCCTTACCGGATGAACCGCTTATTGCAAGGAGACGTTGGTTCTGGTAAGACGGCGGTTGCAGCCGTTGCCCTTTATGCTGCGGTTACCGCGGGTAAACAAGGTGCCATCATGGTGCCGACAGAGATTTTAGCCGAACAGCATGCCCAGTCATTGTCTAGTATGCTGGATGGTTTTGCGACAGTCGCATTGCTTACTGGAAGCATAAAAGGAAAGCGCCGCAAAGCTGTCCTCGAACAAGTGGTGAATGGGGAAGTGGATATACTGGTCGGGACGCATGCACTGATACAGGATGAAGTCCATTTTCAAAACCTGGCCCTTGCCATCGTCGATGAGCAGCATCGTTTCGGTGTGGCACAAAGACGGACGCTCCGAGATAAGGGGCTTTATCCGGATGTTCTTTTCATGACAGCCACTCCGATTCCGAGGACCTTGGCGATTACGGCTTTTGGCGACATGGATGTGTCGGCAATCGATGAAATGCCTGCTGGCCGGAAAGAAATCGAAACGTATTGGGTAAAGGAAAATACTATCGATCGCGTGCTGGATTTCATCCGGAAGGAAGTGGCAGCAGGGCATCAGGCGTATGTGATAAGTCCGCTGATCGAGGAATCAGAGAAACTCGACATCCAGAATGCCGTCGATTTGCATCAGATGCTATCTGCTGTCTTTGAACCCGATATCCACGTCGGACTCATGCATGGGCGATTGCGTGCGGATGAGAAGGAAGAAGTCATGAAGGAATTTGCGGCCAATGAAACGCAAGTGCTCGTTTCGACAACCGTAGTCGAAGTAGGGGTGAACGTGCCGAATGCCACTTTGATGATCATTTATGATGCAGAACGTTTTGGGTTATCCCAGCTGCATCAGCTCCGGGGACGAGTAGGTCGTGGAGATGCACAAAGCTATTGCATTTTGATTGCAGAACCAAAAGGGGAAATAGGCAAAGAACGCATGCGTATCATGACAGAGACCAATAATGGTTTCGAGCTTTCCGAACAAGACTTGCAGTTGCGCGGACCAGGTGATTTCTTCGGGAAAAAGCAAAGCGGGATACCGGAATTCAAAGTCGGGGATATGGTGCATGATTACAGGGCACTGGAGACGGCGCGCAAGGATGCGGAGCAGATCATAGCAGAAGAAAGACTCGAAAATGATCCTGCTTATCGCAATTTATTACAGGCTTTGGATACAGAATTTGCACTGAATGGAAATGTGCTTGATTAAAAACGGCGGTTGCAAATTCTGGTCTGCTATTATATATTACTTTTAGTACCTAGTCTTAATTTTGGCGGTGGAGAAATGAGAAGAAGCAAAAAAGACAGACAGGACTTACTGCGGGAAACGATTGAAAAAACACCGTTCATCACAGACGAAGATTTGGCCAAGAAATTCGGCGTCAGCATCCAGACCATCCGGTTGGACAGAATGGAACTGACGATCCCGGAACTGCGGGAGCGAATCAAGCATGTAGCTAATTCGCAGTGGGATGAAACCGTGAAATCCATCAATATTGATGAAGTGATCGGGGAAATCATCGACTTGGAGCTGGATGAACGTGCAATAAGTATATTGGATATCAAACCAGAGCATGTATTCACCCGGAACCAGATCGCCAGGGGACATCATCTGTTCGCACAGGCCAATTCTTTGGCTGTGGCGCTGATTGATGATCCATTCGCGCTTACTTTCCACTCCGAGATCACTTTTACGAGACAAGTGAAACTGCATGAACGGGTAGTGGCGAAAGCGAAGGTCATCCGCCAGGACAGGAAGCGGACGGTCATTCAGGTGGATAGTGCCGTGGACCAGGAACAAGTATTCAAAGGTACGTTCGAGATGTTCCGCTCGAACGTTAAAGAAGGGAAATAAGATATGCGAATCGCAATTGATGCAATGGGTGGTGACCACGCACCAGAGGAGATTGTCAAAGGAGCTGTGCTTGCGGCAGCGGAAGATGAGTCTTTGGAGCTGACACTTGTAGGAGATCAAAGCAAGATCGAAAAGCATCTCGGCGAGATCCGTCCGGCTAATATCCGGATCATACATACAGAGGAGTACATTACAGCAGATGATGAGCCTGTGCGCGCAATCCGGCGCAAGAAGCAGTCATCACTTGTACTTACTGCTCAGGAAGTGAAAGAAGGACGTGCTGATGCATGTATTTCAGCGGGGAATACTGGCGCGCTCATGACAGCAGGCTTGATGATCGTCGGTCGTATCAAGGGCATCGAGCGTCCGGCACTGGCTCCGACACTTCCGACAATGGATGGGAAAGGTTTTGTCTTGCTTGACGCTGGTTCCAATATTGACGCCAAAGCAAGCCATCTATTACAATACGGCGTGATGGGATCCATTTACGCCGAAAAGGTACGAGGCATTGAAAACCCGCGTGTCGCATTGCTTAATGTTGGTACCGAAGCTGGAAAAGGCAATGAGCTGACAAAGAAAACGTTCGAACTTCTCAGCAAAGCACCAATCAACTTTGTTGGTAATGTAGAGGGACGCGACTTTCTTTCAGGTGATTATGATGTCGTCGTGACCGATGGATTCAGCGGGAATATTGCGCTTAAGACAACGGAAGGCGCAGCAATGATGTTCTTCTCCATCATCAAGAAGGCTTTCTTGAAGAATATGAAGACCAAACTAGCTGCTGGTATGATGAAACCCGAATTGAAAGAATTGAAAGCAAGCATGGAATATGCGGAATATGGCGGAGCTGCTTTGTTTGGCCTCGCTGCACCAGTGGTGAAGGCACATGGTTCTTCCAATGCGCGTGCCATTCAAGTTGCAATCCAGCAAACCAAGCAAATGGCCGAAAATAATGTCACAAAAGTGATTCAAGAAACCATACAAGGCATGAATACCGACGAGGAGGAAGCATAAGTGAAAAAAGTCGCTTTTGTATTTCCTGGACAAGGCTCACAAGCAGTGGGCATGGGACAGGAAATGTATAATGAATATCCAGAAGTGAAAAGTCTATTCCAGGCTGCGGATGAACTATTGCCTCAGCCGATCACACCTTTGATGTTCGAAGGACCGGCAGAAAGCTTGACGAAGACTGAAAATGCACAGCCTGCTTTGCTTTTGACAAGTGCTGCCATTTACCAAGTGTTGCAAAATGAAGGCGTGCGCCCAGTCGTTACTGCTGGACACAGCTTGGGAGAATACAGCGCACTTGTTGCAGCTGGCGTACTTCGCGCAGAAGATGCAGCTGTTCTCGTGAACAAACGCGGTCAGCTGATGGAGAAAGCATATCCGGCGGGGCAAGGGTCGATGGCTGCTGTACTTGGGTTGAGCTTGGAAGATATCAAGACTGCTCTTGAGACGGTGGACAAGGAGCATGGCGAAATCGTCGATGCTGCCAACATCAACTGTCCCGGACAGGTCGTCATCTCGGGTACGAAAAAAGGAATCGAACTTGCAGAGCCACTTTTGAAAGAAGCAGGGGCGAAGCGTGTGCTACCGCTTAACGTCAGCGGACCTTTCCATTCCCGATTGATGAAACAAGCTGCTGAGGAATTCGCATCCGTACTTGCAGATGTTGAAAAGACTGATGCGTCCATACCTGTTTATGCCAACGTAACGGCAGAAAAAGTGCTGGATCACAAAGATATCGAGCAGCTGCTCGTACAGCAGTTGTACTCACCGGTTCGATTTGAAGAGACTATTGTCAACATGCTTCAAAACGACGAGTTGGATGCCATCGTCGAAGTGGGACCTGGCAAAGTGCTAAGTGGTTTGGTGAAGAAGATCAACCGCCGCACAACAACTTTCAACGTACAAGATCCAGAATCATTGCAAGCATTCTTGACGTGGTATAAGGAGGAAGAATGATGCTAACAGGTAAAGCTGCACTTGTCACAGGTGCATCCCGTGGGATCGGAAGGGAAATCGCATTGGAACTTGCGCGTAATGGCGTCAACGTTGCGGTGAACTATTCCGGAAGCAAAGAAAAAGCTGAGGCTGTTGCAGAGGAAATCCGTGTCCTTGGACAGGAATCGATCGTCATCCAAGCGAATGTAGCGGAAGAAGAAAGTGTAAAAGATATGGTCAAGCAGACCATCGACGCATTCGGCAGTTTGGACATACTAGTGAATAATGCTGGCATCACGCGAGATAACTTGCTGATGCGTATGAAGGAAGAAGATTTCGATGCAGTCATCGCGACGAATTTGAAAGGCGTATTCCTTTGCACGAAAGCAGTGACGCGTCAAATGATGAAACAAAAAGCCGGCCGCATCATCAATGTCGCAAGCATTGTCGGTGTCAGCGGCAACCCAGGACAAGCCAACTATGTTGCAGCAAAAGCAGGCGTCATTGGCTTGACGAAAACAGCAGCCAAAGAATTGGCTGCCCGTAACGTCCTTGTCAATGCTGTAGCTCCTGGATTCATCACGACTGATATGACAGATGAGATGACAGATGAACAGAAGCAGGCCATGCAAAGCATGATCCCGCTTGGTAAGCCAGGCAAGCCGGAAGACGTTGCCCGTGTCGTTCGCTTCCTTGCTTCTGAGGACAGCAATTACATGACAGGCCAGACGCTTCATATCGATGGCGGCATGGTGATGTGACCTTGGCGAAAAAAATGTAGTTTTCCGGGACGAAATGTCCTATAATACTGAAGGGAGGTGAATTTCCTATGGCAGATGTATTCGAGCAAGTAAAACAGATCGTTATTGATCGTCTTGATGTAGACGAGTCCAAAGTAACTATGGAGGCTTCTTTCAAAGAAGATCTAGAAGCAGATTCCCTTGATGTGGTGGAATTGGTTATGGAATTGGAAGATCAATTCGACATGGAAATCTCTGATGAAGATGCGGAAAAAATCGCTACTGTTGGCGACGCTGTAAACTACATAAACAGCAAACAGTAAGGTTTAAATATGATGCATAGGAAAGTCCCGCTTGATTTCAGGCGGGACTTTCTCCGCATCATCACACCAAATGGAAAGTGGGGACAGCAGAATGAACTTATCTACACTGCAGGAGAAGCTGGGAATACATTTTCATGATGAAGCTTTATTGCAGAATGCCTTGACCCATTCATCTTATGTGAATGAACATCGTCACCTGAAAAAGACGGATAACGAGCGCTTGGAGTTTTTGGGCGATGCCGTATTGGAACTGGGTGTGTCCCAATTTTTGTACAAGCATTATCCGGAGATGCCGGAAGGGAAGATGACGAAGCTCCGCGCGGCAATCGTAAGGGAGGAATCTCTTGTGCTTTTCGCCAAAGAAATGGATCTTGGTGCATATGTACTGCTTGGAAAAGGGGAAGAGCGTACGGGAGGCAGGACGCGTCCGGCATTGCTGGCCGATGTATTCGAGGCGTTTGTCGGAGCTTTGTATCTTGATCAGGATTTCAAAGTGGTTCTTCAATTCTTTGAAAAGATCGTTTTTCCGAAAATCAGTCAAGGTGCTTTTTCACATGCGATGGATTATAAAAGTCAGCTGCAGGAAGTCGTTCAGCAGGACAAGGACAAATTGATCACGTATACGATCATTGATGAGAGAGGCCCTGCGCATAGCCGGGAGTTCGTGGCCGAGCTTAAAATCCAGGGTGAACTTGTCGGTACCGGTACAGGCCGTACGAAGAAAGAAGCAGAACAGCAGGCTGCCCGCATTGCGCTGGAAGCGTTGAAAGAATAGAAAAACGGCGAAGAGCTGATGCTCTTTGCCGTTTTTATTTGCGGAAATTCGCCAGTTCCTGGATGAATGCTTCTATCTCGGAGACAGAGAGCTGTCCTTTGGATTCGATATGATCATATAAGAACTTGATATCGTTGTAGTTATCCAAGTGATAATCTTCCGGCTGCATGATGGAACGATTGACAAGGTTAAGCCGGTCGGCTATGCCATTGATGAGGATGGACAAGTTCTCCTCCGTTGCCTGTTCGAGCTTCATGTGCGAGCCTCCTTTGACGTAATTGATACCTATTATGTACCTTTAGTTTATGATAAAATAAATAAGTTAAAAACAAAAGAAAAATCAATGATTTTGCAGAAACAAGCATAAAGCTTTTATATAGGAGAATGAGTATGTTCCTGAAACGATTAGAAACCGTCGGATTCAAATCATTTGCTGAAAAAGTGACACTGGACTTCGTGCCGGGAGTAACAGCAGTGGTAGGGCCGAATGGGAGCGGGAAAAGCAATATAACCGATGCCATCCGCTGGGTATTAGGCGAGCAGTCGGCAAAAAGTCTGCGCGGATCCAAAATGGAAGATATCATCTTCCAGGGAAGTGATACGAGGAAGGCACTGAATGTAGCGGAAGTGACACTCGTATTGGACAATGCGGATCAGACATTACCGCTGGAGTATCAGGAAGTGAGTGTTACCAGAAGGGTTTCCCGTTCTGGGGAGAGCCAATTTTTGATCAATAACCAAAGCTGCCGTCTGAAGGATATCATCGATTTGTTCATGGGGTCCGGATTGGGACGGGAAGCCTTTTCCATCATCAGTCAGGGTAAAGTCGAGGAGATCCTGAACTCCAAACCGGAAGAACGGCGATCGATCTTTGAAGAAGCTGCCGGTGTATTGAAGTACAAACAGCGTAAGAAAAAGGCTGAATATAAATTAGCCGAAACGCAGGAAAACCTGAACCGAGTGGAAGATATCACGTACGAAATCGAAGGACAGCTTGAACCGCTCCGTGAGCAAGCTGCGATCGCCAAGGACTTCCTGGAGAAGAAAGCACAGCTGAAAGATGTTGAAATTGGATTGCTTGTCGCTGAGATCGAGCAATTACATAAAGAATGGCAAGCTGTTCTGCAGGAGCTTGAAGCGAACAAGCATCGTCTGGAAGAACAGAAGCAGGAAATCGGCGGTAAAGAACAGCTGCTGGAGACTGAAAAAGCAGAATTGCACGCCCTCGATGCTTCCATCGATGAATTGCAAGCTTCCTTGCTCATCGTCACACAAGAACTGGAGAACCTGGAAGGCAAGAAGCAGCTGTTGAACGAACGAACCAAGCATATGGCAGAGAATAAAGAAAAGCTGGAGAAAGATACAGCTCAGCTTGGCATCACATTAGAACAGCAAACCAAACAGCTCGAGCAAGAGCAACATGTGCTAGAAGCGCTCGAAAACGAAAATAAAACGATAAAATCCGAATTGCGGGACTTGGATAAACAGCTGTCCCGCACCCAAGAGGATTTGAGTGAACAAATCGAAGAGAAGAAAAGCGATTATATCGACTTGCTGAATGAGCAAGCTGCCAAACGGAATGAAACGAATTCACTGAAACAGCAGCTGACGAGCATCGATGCGAAGAAAGACCGTCAGCGAACGAAATATAAAGATGTTGTTCAAAACCGTGACGAAATCAGCGAAAAGCGCAACCAACTGGCTGCAAGCCTGGCGGAAGCCGCTGCCAATAGGGAGCAGGCGGAAGAGAAGGCAGACACACTCCGGATGGAGGCAGCCAAAAAACGGGAACAATACCAGGAAGCGCAAAGCAAATTATTCACCGGCTACCAGCATATCGAAAAGCTCCGTTCCAAACAGGAAATGCTGCAGGAAATGAAAGAAGAATTCCAAGGATTCTTCCAAGGCGTAAAGGCCGTCCTGAAAGCACGCCAGGATCAAAAGCTTGCCGGTATCGAGGGAGCCGTCATTGAACTGATCGATGTTCCGTCTGCTTATGTCACTGCAATGGAGACGGCGCTGGGAGGACAAGCGCAGCATGTTGTCGTCGATACGGAAGAAAGTGCTCGACAAGCAATCAATTGGCTGAAACAGACACATAATGGCCGGGCGACATTTTTACCGTTATCATCGATTCAGCCAAAGCAAATTCCGGCTAATATAGTATCGAATGCGAGCAATCGGGATGGATTTGTCGGTATCGCGGCAGATTTGATCCAAGTTGATTCCAAATACAAGCGGGCAGTCGATTTTCTATTGGGGAATGTAGTCATTGCGGAAGAACTTCAGCATGCCAATGCAATCGCTGCTGCTTTGGGCAGAAGATATCGTGTCGTGACGCTATCGGGTGATGTGGTCAATCCTGGTGGTTCGATGACTGGGGGAGCGCAAAAACGCAACAGTCAATCATTATTCACAAGGGAAAAAGAAATGCAGGAAGTGACGGAAAAGCTAGCCGACTTCCAAGCGCGGACCGAAGTGTTCGAGCGCAAAGTGTCGCAGCTGAAAGAGGAGCTGCAGCAGCTGGATGCTTCCGCCGAAGAAACGCGGCACAGCTTGAAGCAGCTTCAGGAACAAGAGCAGGATATCCAGGCTGCCTACACGGAAACTAGCATCCGTTTCATGCATGCCAATGATAATCTTACGATGTATGACCAAGATAATGCCCAGTATGATGCAGAGCGGGAAGAAGTGGAAGTACGCACGAAAAAGCTTCAAGCTGAACTTGTCGAATTGGATGAACAGCTAAAGGCGATACAGCGTGAAATCGCCGAGCTGACAGCAGCTCATGAGGCTTGGCAGCAGACGAAGGAAATCAAACGCGAAGAACAGCAGGCCCTCCAGATACGTTCTGCAGAAAGCCTTGCAAAACTACAGCATCAGCAGCAGCGTCTGGAAGAATTGACAGAACAGCAAAACCAGACCAGACAGAAACACGAAGAGCAGCTGCAAGTACTGCAACAAATGATCGAAGTTGCCGAAAAAGGGCAGACAGAGGAAGAAATCATCGAGCTGCTCAACGTCAAGCAGCTTCACAAGCAGCAGACAGCTGCCTTGATCGCGGAGCGTAAAGCAGAGCGTCAGAAGCGATATGATTGGGTGCAGCAGGAGGAACAGACTGTCAAGGAGGCAAATCGCCTTCATCAGAATCTGGTCCAGCAAGTACAAGATCAGGAAGTCCGCTCGAACCGACTGGATGTGGAGCTGGAGAATCGCCTGATGAATTTACAGCAAAGCTATTCCTTGACATTTGAAAAAGCGCTGGCAGCTTTCGGCAGGGCAGAAGATATCGAAACTGCCCGAACGGAAGTCAAACTCATCAAGCGTGCAATCGCTGAGCTTGGCTCAGTCAATGTTGGTGCGATCGAGGAGTTTGACCGGATCAACGAAAGATACAGTTTCCTTACCGAGCAAAAAGATGATCTTTACCAAGCAAAAGCAACGCTGCTTGCCGTCATCGAGGAAATGGATGAAGAGATGAAACGGTTGTTCGAAGATGTATTCAATAAAATCAAGGCTGAATTCACCGAGGTATTCCGTTCTCTCTTCGGCGGTGGTCATGCTGAGTTGAAGCTGACAGATTCGGGTAATCTCCTGGAGACCGGCGTGGATATCATAGCTCAGCCGCCAGGCAAGAAGTTGCAAAATCTAGGCTTGCTTTCCGGCGGGGAGCGCGCTTTAACGGCGATTGCCTTGCTGTTCTCCATTTTACGTGTCAGACCGGTGCCATTCTGTATCCTGGACGAAGTGGAAGCAGCACTGGATGATGCGAACGTCAGCCGTTTTGCTCAATATATGAAGCAATTCAGCGAAAAGACCCAATTCATTTCGATAACCCACCGCAAGGGTACAATGGAGGAAGCGGACGTCCTCTATGGTGTGACGATGCAGGAATCAGGCGTTTCCAGACTTGTTTCCGTGCGGCTGGAAGACACACCTGCATTAGTGAAGGTATAAGAAAGGAAGAGCGAAAATGAGCTTTTTTCAGAAACTGAAAAATAAATTCACCAATACAAACAATGAAGCAGAGCAACAAGCACCTGAAAAGTACAAAGAGGGTCTGAAAAAGACCCGTACTTCCTTTTCGGATCGGATGAACAACTTGATGGCACGCTACCGGAAAGTGGATGAAGATTTCTTCGAGGAATTGGAAGAAGTATTGATCGCTTCCGATGTTGGAGTGAATACAGTGATGGATTTGGTTGATGAGCTGCGTATGGAAGCGAAACGCCAAAATATCAAAGATAGCAGTCAGCTGAAGGATGTCATTTCAGAGAAACTGGTGGAAATCTACCAAGGTGACGAAGAGGAAAAACCGCAAAAACTGAAAATGAATGAAGATGGCCTGACGATTTACTTATTTGTCGGTGTCAACGGCGTCGGCAAGACGACGAGTATCGGTAAGCTAGCATATAAACTGAAGCAAGAAGGCAAAAAGGTAGTCATGGCTGCCGGTGATACGTTCCGTGCCGGCGCCATCGAACAACTGCAAGTATGGGGCGAGCGGACTGGTGTCGAAGTGATCCGCCACAATGCGGGCAGTGACCCTGCTGCCGTCATCTATGACGGCATCAAAGCGGCGCAGGCTCGCGGTGCGGATGTTTTGCTCTGTGATACGGCCGGCCGTCTGCAGAACAAAGTCAATCTGATGAATGAGCTGAACAAAGTGCATCGCGTCATCGAACGTGAGGTTCCGGGTGCGCCGCATGAAGTGCTGCTCGTCTTGGATGCAACGACAGGTCAGAATGCACTTGCACAAGCGAAGACTTTCCAGGAAACAGCGAGTGTTTCTGGTATCGTGTTATCGAAGCTTGACGGTACAGCCAAAGGTGGTATCGTGCTGGCGATTCGAAATGAAATGAAAATCCCGGTCAAGTTCGTTGGTCTCGGTGAACAGATGGAAGATTTGCAGGAATTCGATCCGAATGCTTTCGTATACGGATTGTTCGCTGATTTGATGCAGGATGAGGAACAGGCCGAATAGCAGTTTCTTGACAGCTGCGCACTAGGTTGGCTACAATTTTGTAAAGGCATTTCACTTAACAAGGGGTGCGTCGCATGTTAGAGAAAACGACACGGATGAATTATTTATTCGATTTTTACCAAGCATTGCTTACACCAAAGCAGCGCAGTTATATGGAGATGTATTATCTGGAAGATTTGTCTCTGGGGGAAATTGCGGAATCATTCGATGTATCCCGGCAGGCAGTATATGATAATATCAGACGCACCGAAGCGATGATCGAAAGCTATGAGAAAAAGCTGCATCTGTATGATCGTTTCAAAGAAAGAAGCGCACTGCTGGATGAATTGGAAGAAGTACTTGCTTCCGATGCCCAGACAGCTGCCACAGATTTGATCCAAAAGATAAAAGAATTAGATTAGGAGGTCGATTCCATGGCATTTGAAGGATTAGCCGACCGACTGCAGAGTACGATTCAGAAAATACGCGGGCGCGGTAAAGTCACAGAACAAGATGTAAAAGAAATGACGCGCGAAGTACGACTTGCACTTTTGGAAGCAGACGTCAACTTCAAAGTCGTCAAACAGCTGATCAATAAAATCAAAGAGCGGGCCATCGGTCAGGAAGTGATGGAGAGCCTTACACCTGGTCAGCAGGTCATCAAGGTTGTACAGGAAGAACTGACACAGCTCATGGGCGGCGAACAAAGCAAGATCGCTGTCGCGGACAGACCGCCGACTGTCATCATGATGGTCGGTTTGCAAGGTGCTGGTAAGACGACCACGACTGGGAAACTGGCAAACCTTTTGCGCAAAAAGCATAACCGTAATCCATTGCTTGTAGCAGCCGATGTATATCGTCCGGCTGCAATCGACCAGTTGGAGACACTTGGCAAGCAGCTGAGTTTGCCGGTGTTTTCGATGGGGACAGAAGCAAACCCTGTCGATATCGCGAATGAGGCGCTCAAGAAAGCAAAAGAAGAACATCACGATTATGTGATCATCGATACGGCCGGTCGTCTGCATGTGGATGAGAAGCTGATGGATGAATTGACACAAATCAAAACGAACGTCAAACCTGCTGAGATCTTTTTGGTGGTCGACGCCATGACAGGTCAAGACGCCGTCAATGTGGCAGAGAGCTTCGACAGCCAGCTTGATATCTCTGGAGTAGTATTGACGAAGCTTGACGGCGATACACGAGGCGGGGCGGCACTATCCATCCGCGCCGTGACCGGAAAGCCAATCAAGTTCGTCGGTATGGGAGAACGCACAGATCAGCTGGAAGCCTTCCACCCGGAACGTATGGCATCGCGGATCCTCGGCATGGGGGATGTGCTCTCCCTAATCGAAAAAGCACAGGAAAATGTCGATGAGAAACAAGCGCGTGACCTGGAAGAAAAAATGCGCAGCATGAGCTTCACATTCGATGACTTCCTGGATCAAATGAGCCAGGTGAAGAAAATGGGGCCGCTTGATGACTTATTAAGCATGCTTCCTGGCGCCGGCAAAATGAAAAATATGAAGAACGTCCAGTTGGATGAGAAGCAGCTTGTGTATGTGGAGGCCATCATCCAATCGATGACGCGCAAAGAGCGTCAGGAGCCGTCTTTGATCAATGCCAGCCGCAAAAAACGTATTGCCAAAGGCTCCGGCCGCAGTGTATCCGAAGTCAATCGTCTGCTGAAACAATTCGAAGATATGAAGAAGATGATGAAGCAAATGACCAACATGCAAAAGGGTAAAAAAGGCCGCGGAATGAAATTTCCTTTTATGTAATGTAAAAACCCTTTACAGTGATTATTTAATCTGATACAATCATATCTTGTGAGAAACATTAATTTGGAGGTGCAACAACATGGCAGTAAAAATTCGTCTAAAACGTATGGGTTCTAAAAGAAACCCTTTCTATCGTGTCGTAGTTGCTGATTCTCGTTCTCCTCGTGATGGACGTATTATCGAGCAAATCGGAACATATAATCCAACAGTTAACCCAGCTGAGGTTAAATTGGATGAAGTTAAAGCGATGGACTGGATGGCTAAAGGCGCTAAGCCAAGCGACACAGTTCGCAACCTTTTCTCTAACGAAGGTATTTTGAAAAAGTTCCACGACTCAAAAAACCAGAAGTAAAGGGCTGATCGATTCTGAAAGCACTAATTGAAACGATGGTTGCTCCGCTTGTTGATTTTCCCGAGCAGATCGTCGTGCATCAAAGGGAAGAGCAGCATAAGGTCATCTATCAGCTTCAGGTGCATGAATCTGATATTGGCAAAGTAATCGGGAAAGACGGCCGCAATGCACGTGCCCTGCGCACGGTATTGCGCGCCGCAGCTCACGATTGCAAAAAACGCATTTATCTGGACATAATGTAAAAGGGAGAGGGAAACCTTTCCCTTTTTTACCATGTCAAAAAAGCTTTGACAGCAGAAAGCCAGGTGCCAGGTGAAGATAATCAAAAAGCTGCGTGTTGATGAAGTCGTCACCGAATCCAGCAAAAAAAGCATAAGGGAACGTCTTCAAAAATCGGCGCATCAACTTGACCAAGAGTGTCAACAGCTGTTATTCGAGAAACGAAAACTGGAAAAGAAACAAGGTATATCCAAACAGGATGTGCACAGACGTTTTCAAGCAGAAATCCAAAAGCGTGAGGAAAAAGCGGCTTCGATCGCATTTCAGCTCACACAGCTGGACGTACTGCCTATCGGGAGCGAGATCAGGATCGAAGAAGTTGAAGCTCTTGTTGAAGTTGAAGTAGGCATGAAGTGGGACGAGCTTGCCACACAGAAAATCGTCATCCAAGATGGTATCATCATACGGATGGAATAATGAAGGTGAAAAGAATGGATTTGAAAATGTACAACGTAGGAAAAGTCGTCAATACACATGGTGTAGTAGGCGAAGTCAGGGTCGTTCGCATCACTGATTTCGATGAACGTTTCGAGCCGGGGGAAGAGCTGTACTGGTTCCAGGATGAAAACGAAAGCGGCAAGCCGCAAAAGCTGATCATCAATACACATCGTAAGCACAAGACGTTTGATTTGCTTACTTTCCAAGGGTATACATCGATTAATCAAGTGGAACAATTGAAAGGCGGCGTCCTGAAAGTCCGTGAGGATCAGCTAGGCGACTTGGAAGAAGATGAATTCTATTATCACGAGATCATCGGCTGCGCGGTTGAGACAGTTGATGGGGAGGTACTTGGGAAGGTGAAGGAAATCCTCTCACCTGGTGCAAATGATGTTTGGGTCGTACAACGAGCAAAACAGAAAGATTTATTGGTGCCTTACATCGAACCGGTCGTCAAACAAATCGATGTCGAGAATAAGAGAGTCGTGATTGAACCGATGGAAGGATTACTGGACTTATGAAAATAGATATTTTGACACTATTTCCGGAGATGTTCGAAGGTGTGCTGCAGCATTCCATCCTGAAGCGCGCGCAGGAATTGGGCGCCTTTCAACCGAATCTGGTGAACTTCCGGGAATTCACGACGAATAAGCATAAAAAAGTGGATGATTATCCGTATGGCGGCGGAGCTGGCATGGTACTTGCACCGCAGCCGATATTCGATGCGATCGAGCAAGTCACCTCGGAATCCTCAGCCAAGCCGCGCATCGTCCTCATGTGTCCACAAGGCGAGACGTTCAACCAAAAAAAAGCAGAGGAACTTGCAAAAGAAGAACATCTTGTCTTCATTTGCGGTCACTATGAAGGATATGATGAGCGTATTCGCGAACATTTGGTCACCGATGAGATTTCCATCGGCGATTATGTGCTGACAGGCGGGGAAATCGGTGCCATGGCGGTGATTGACAGTGTGGTGCGGCTTTTGCCGGATGTATTGGGCAATGCCTCTTCCGCTCCGGAAGATTCCTTCTCCACCGGATTGCTTGAACATCCTCATTACACGCGCCCCGCCGATTTCCGGGGCATGCAAGTGCCGGAGGTCCTTACATCGGGTGATCATGGCAAAATCGAGGCTTGGCGCCGGGAACAATCCCTATACCGGACAGCTACGAGGAGGCCTGACCTGCTGGATGATGCGGAACTTACCAGTAAAGAACGGGAACAAGTGAAAAAGTGGCAAAAAGAATGAATAAAGCTTTGTATTCATGACCTAAATATGATATATTAAATGCTGTGCTTACAACGGTGAGCACCATATTACGATGTTCCGCTGTCGTATATTGCGAGAATGAGCATTGGTGAGAAGGAGTTGAACAGAATGCAGGAATTAATTCATGACATTACAAAAGAACAGCTTCGCGCTGATCATCCTGAATTCCGTGCCGGAGATACGGTAAAAGTACACGTTAAAGTAGTAGAGGGTACACGCGAGCGTATCCAGATCTTCGAAGGTGTCGTTATCAAACGTCAAAACGGTGGAATTTCAGAGACTTTCACAGTACGTAAGATTTCTTCTGGCGTTGGTGTGGAACGTACTTTCCCAGTACACAGCCCACGTTTGGAAAAAATCGAAGTTAGCCGTCGCGGTAAAGTACGTCGTGCGAAACTTTATTACCTACGTAAACTTCGCGGAAAAGCTGCTCGTATCAAAGAAATCCGCTAAGTACCAGAAAAGAGAGCTTGCTTCGTCAAGCTCTTTTTTTGCTATATAGACGAATTAGATTCAATAGAAGACAATTGGAGGCTTATGAAAATGGCCAAACAGAAAAATGAATGGCTGGATTGGCTGAAGGCTTTGATCATCGCTGTCATCATCGCGGTGGTCGTTCGGATGTTTTTGTTTGCTCCGATTGTAGTCGACGGACCTTCCATGCAGCCGACTTTGCATGATAATGACTTCATGATCGTGAATAAAATCAATTATCGCTTCAGTGAGCCGGATCGGAAGGATATCATTGTCTTCCACGCCACTGAAACAAAGGATTATATCAAACGGGTGATTGGTGTGCCGGGGGATCATGTCGAAATGATTGACGATACATTATATATTAATGGTGAAATTGTGGATGAGCCTTATTTGGACAGCGAAAAAGCTTCCCTGTCTGATGGCGGCAATCTGACGAATGATTTCAAACTTGAAGATCTGCCGGGCAATTACGAGGAGATTCCGGAAGGCTATGTACTCGTACTCGGGGATAATCGCAGAAATTCAACTGATAGCAGATACATCGGCTTGATTCCAGAAGAGCAGATTGTCGGAAAAGTACAGCTGACGTTCTGGCCGCTGGATCGTATCGGTCTGACAAAATAGGAGGAACATATTCTCGTGACGATTCAATGGTTTCCCGGTCATATGGCCAAAGCTAGAAGAGAAGTAGAAGAAAAACTGAAGCTCGTGGACTTTGTCATCGAGCTTGTGGATGCACGGGCACCTGAAGCATCACAAAACCCGATGCTTCGTAAAGTCCTCGGTGACAAACCGAAAATGGTCGTTCTCATGAAGAAAGACTTGGCGGACAAATCGGTCACGGACGCCTGGATCCGTCATTATGAGGAACAAGGCACACCAGCGTTGTCTGTCAATGCAGATGAAAAAGGCGATATCCAGCGTGTCGTCCAGCGCGCCCACGATATGCATGCTGCGAAACGGGAAAAATGGAAGCGCAGAGGAGTGCAGAATCCACCACCAGGCCGAGCGATGATCATCGGTATCCCGAATGTAGGCAAATCGACACTAATCAACCGGCTTGCGAGTAAAAAGATCGCAAAAACAGGCGACCGTCCGGGTGTTACGACACAGCAGCAGTGGATCAAAGTGAAGAAGGATTTTGAATTATTGGATACACCAGGGATCCTATGGCCGAAATTCGAAGATCCGCAGGTAGGGTTGGTGCTTGCTGCCATTGGTACGATCAAAGATCAGATTTTGCCGATGGAAGAAGTAGCTACGTTCATCCTGAACTATTTGAAAGAGCAATATCCGAAGCAGCTTGCCGAACGATATGCAATAGAGGATGTTTCCATGGATACAGTCGAGATGTTCACCCATATCGGCCGATTCCGAGGTGCACTGGAAGCCGGCGGTGCAATCAATTATGAAAAAACGTACGAAATCATCATTCGTGATCTTCGCAGCAAGCGGATCACCAATGTGACGTTCGAAAGACCTACAGTGTAAGAAGCAGGCATACATATTTCTTTTATGTATGTCTTTATTTTTTGTCCAAATGACCGATAAACAGAGAAAAGGAAGATTGTCCATGAAAGATGCAATGACGATCCAGCAGATACGGACACATATGCAGGAGGGAACGTACTCGGAAGAAATGCTTTCTTCCTGGCAAGCTGACCATCGTGCAGGTGTCCAAAAGCTTATGGATACACATAGAAGGAAACAAATGAAAGAGCAGGAGCTTCGTGACCAGTATGAGCGTATGTGCAGCTTTGAAAATGCCTATCATGAACAAGGAAAGCAGTATATTGCTGGCATAGATGAAGCAGGCAGAGGCCCACTTGCTGGTCCCGTTGTCGCTGCAGCAGTGATTTTGCCAAACGATGCATACATAGCAGGCCTGAATGATTCCAAGCAGCTGAGCGAGCTGAAGAGGGAAGCATTGTATGAACAAATCATCAATGCCTGCATCGCCTATGGTATCGGAATCGTCGATAGTCAAAGAATCGATGAAGTCAATATCTACCAAGCAGCCAAACAAGCAATGCTGGAAGCAGTCGCAGAGCTTTCTTGCGAGCCGGATCAAGTACTTGTGGATGCCATGCCGCTTCCTGAGCTGTCATGTCCCCATGAATCCCTGATCAAAGGTGACCAGCGGAGTGTGTCGATTGCAGCTGCAAGTATCATCGCCAAAGTCACCCGGGATCGTCTGATGAAACAAGCCGATGTGCAATACCCAGGTTACGGCTTCAAAGATAATATGGGTTATGGGACGAAGCAGCATTTGGAAGCATTGCATAAGCAGGGCATCACACCACTTCACCGGCTGAGCTTTGCACCTGTCAAGGACCTTTCCCATAGCTAGGAAGGAAGAAACGTCATGCAACATCCATCCATTCAAATGTCGCAAGGAATTTTACCTGCTTTGCAGTCTCAGCTCCAGTCCCAGAACAATTTACAAGCAGGACAAATTGTCACTGGTAAAATAGCTAAGTTCTTTCCAGATAATAAAGCACTGCTTCAAATCGGTGCCAAACAAATCATAGCAGAGCTGCAAACGTCGTTATCTGCAGGTAGCGCCTATTGGTTTGAAGTGAAAGAAGGCGGAGAGCGACCCCGCCTGCAGGTCCTGCCACAAGCAGCAGGTAAACAACCAGACGTGAACCAGCTGATAGAACTCACCGGCCATAAGCCAAGCAAGATGAATACAAGTTTTGTGGACGGACTATCAAAGCAACAGACGCCTTTTTCCATGCCGCAGCTGAAGCAAGCTTTGGATCTATTGCAGCTTGATCCTCGGTCTTTTGAAGTCCACAAAGAAGCGCTGCAGGTTATGCTGGACCGCAAGCTGCCTCTGTCTGAGAATGTGCTGCAGGCGATTGCAGCGCGTCAAACACAGGACTTGACAAGCTCTTTGCGGCAGCTGACTGCCACTATCACCACCCAGAATAATAATCCGCCGCTGCAGCAGACGCTCACCAGTGTGTCCCCCGAGGGACCGGCAGTCAATGAGGGACAGCTTATACAGCAGATCATCCAGGAAGCAAAAATGGGAAAACAAGGATTGTACCAAGCAATCCGCCCATCTCTTCTACCGAATGCACCTTCCTATGAGGAGTGGCAGCAGCAATGGAATGATTTTGGGAAGCAATCAACCGTAGCTGGCAACCCGCAGGAAGGGATAAATAGGATATCTGACAAAACAGCCGGTGTGCTGCCATTTGGTCAAGCATTTGAATCTTTCAAAGCTGACTTGCAGGAAGTCGGTAAGCAGCCTGTGCTTGTTCAAGAACGCCTCCAGACATCACTGTCGACTGCCCAGCAGCTGCTCAGTATGTTTCCAGACCGTGCACTGCCGGAAGAGATAACAGCAAATCTGCGTAACTCTATGGAAGCTTTTCGGTCAGTTCCAGTAGTTCGAGACATAGACCAGCTGCTACAAAATACGAGCACGAACAAGGAGCAATTACTGGCAAAGACTTCGGATTTGTCTCAATTGCTTCAGATTTCGCAGCAGAATGAGCAAAGCAAAGATGGTGCTTTCTTCAGACAACTGATGCAGGATATCCTGCGACAGACAGGGTTTGCATATGAACATGACTTACTCGATACAAATGCAGAAGACACTCTGAAAGGCGTGCTGCTTCAGCACACAGCACAAGGTCATGAAAAAGCGGATTTGCCTGCGCAGCTCCTGCAGCAGATCACGGGCAGCCAGCTGCTGCAAGTCCATGATGATAAGCAAATGCTGCACATTCAGCTTCAGCTGCCGGGAGCTCCGTTTGGATTCGATAAAGATATCTTGATGGAGATGGAAGGCAAAAAAGAAGAGGATGGACAATTATCGGCAGACCATTGCAGAATTTTGTTTTACTTGCATCTGCCCAACTTGAAAGATGTGGCCATCGATATGTATGTGCAGAAAAAAACGATAAATCTGCATATTTATACAACTGCAGAAGAAGCAGAGCAAGTGATGCGTCCGTTGCAAGAAAAATTGAAATCAGCGCTTGATTCGAACGGTTATCATCTTTCAGCAGTGAAATTCTCAGCCAGTGACACAGTGAAGGAAAGAAATGGAACCAAATTGGATTATGCGGCAGTTCATCCTGAGCAGAAAGGTGTCGATTATCGTATATGAGTGAGAAACATACTATGCGGCAAGCAGCAGCGCTGAAGTACGATACAGCGAAACGGCAAGCACCAGTCATCACAGCGAGCGGTCAAGGGCTGACAGCAGAAGCAATCATCAAACGTGCACAGGATAATGGTGTGCCGATCCAGGAAGACCCTGCTTTGGTCGGGTTATTGACTGAACTGAAAGTGAACGACATGATACCGGCGGAGCTTTACGAAGCAGTTGCAGAGGTCTTTGCCTTTGTATATCAAGCAGACAAACAGGCAGGGAAATAAGCGCTCTAAATGAGGGCGCTTATTCCATAAATTCTCTTATGAAAGCATTTTCATAAATATTCAGGGTGGAGGGTTTCTGCATCTGTATTTACTTGTGCCAAGTTTTATGTAGATTCTGTCTTTTCTATAGTTTTTGGTAGACTTTTGCAGAAGAAATCGTTTACAATGGTTTTGCACGGAATCTGACGGGGAGGGTACAGAATGAATATTCATGAGTATCAAGGCAAAGAGGTTTTACGTGAATTTGGTGTGTCTGTTCCTGCTGGTAAAGTGGCATTCAGTGTCGAGGAAGCTGTGGAAGCGGCTGAGAGCCTGGGCACAAATGTATGCGTTGTCAAAGCGCAAATCCACGCTGGCGGACGCGGTAAAGCGGGCGGTGTAAAAGTAGCGAAGGGCTTGGATGAAGTTCGTACATACGCCGAGGAAATCTTAGGCAAGACGCTTGTAACGCATCAGACAGGCCCGGAAGGAAAAGAAGTGAAACGGCTTTTGATTGAAGAAGGCTGTGATATCCAGAAAGAATATTATATCGGTCTCGTTCTTGATCGCAGCACATCCCGGATCGTGATGATGGCGTCTGAAGAAGGCGGCACGGAGATCGAGGAAGTTGCAGAAAAGACACCGGAGAAAATCTTCCGGGAAACGATCGACCCTGTTGTCGGGCTGACTGGCTATCAAGCTAGAAGACTGGCATTTGCCATCAATATTCCACCTGAGTCATTGAACAAAGCTGTCGGGTTCATGATGAGCCTGTATCAAGCTTTCGTGGAGAAAGATTGCTCCATCGCAGAGATCAACCCGCTTGTCACGACAGGCGATGGTCAAGTACTCGCATTGGATGCAAAACTGAATTTTGACGAAAATGCATTATACAAACATAAAGATATCGTCGCACTTCGCGACCTGGATGAAGAAGATGAAAAGGAAATCGAAGCCTCCAAGCATGATTTGAGCTATATTTCCCTTGATGGGAATATCGGCTGCATGGTAAATGGTGCAGGTCTTGCCATGGCAACGATGGATATCATCAAGCATTACGGCGGGGATCCCGCTAACTTCCTCGATGTTGGGGGCGGTGCCACGACAGAGAAGGTTACCGAAGCCTTCAAGATCATTTTGGCTGATCAGAATGTCAAGGGCATCTTGGTCAATATTTTCGGCGGCATCATGAAGTGTGACGTCATTGCAGAAGGTGTGATCGGTGCGTCCCGTCAAGTCGGTCTGGAAATTCCGCTTGTCGTGCGTTTGGAAGGAACGAACGTTGAGCAAGGTAAGAAATTGCTCGAGGAGTCCGGTTTGAATATCACATCGGCAGCGTCCATGGCAGATGCAGCAGAGAAAATCGTCGCGCTTGTAAACTAACGGGGAGGTACAATTTCATGAGTGTTTTTATTAACAAGGAAACAAGAGTGCTCGTTCAAGGTATCACAGGGTCCACTGCGTTATTCCACACAAAACAGATGATTGAATACGGCACCCGTATCGTTGCTGGTGTCACACCGAAAAAAGGCGGTACCGAAGTCGAAGGTGTACCTGTATACAACACTGTCAAAGAGGCGGTCCATGAGACAGGTGCCACAGCTTCTGTCATCTATGTGCCTGCTCCGTTTGCGGCTGATGCGATTCTTGAAGCGGTGGATGCTGAAATGGATCTGGTCATCTGTATCACGGAACATATCCCTGTCATGGATATGGTTCGTGTCAAACGGGCAATGGAAGGCAAAAAAACAAGGCTGATCGGACCGAACTGTCCGGGTGTCATCACACCGGAAGAATGCAAAATCGGCATCATGCCTGGTTATATCCATAAAAAAGGTCATATCGGAGTCGTTTCACGTTCCGGTACATTGACATATGAAGCAGTGCATCAGCTTACGCAAGCTGGTATCGGACAATCGACAGCCGTAGGTATCGGTGGTGACCCGGTCAACGGAACCGACTTCATCGACGTTCTGAAAGCATTCAACGAAGACCGTGAGACAAAAGCGGTCATCATGATCGGGGAAATCGGCGGAACAGCTGAAGAAGAAGCAGCTGAATGGATCCGTCAGCATATGAATAAGCCAGTCGTCGGCTTCATCGGCGGAGCGACGGCACCACCGGGTAAACGTATGGGACATGCGGGTGCCATCATTTCCGGCGGGAAAGGCACAGCCGATGAAAAGATCAAAGTCCTGGAAGCTTGCGGCGTCAAAGTTGCCGATACGCCAGCAGTCATGGGAGAGACATTGATCGAGGTTTTGAAAGAAAAGGGACTATACGAAATCTGTCAAACGCACTAAGATGAAAGTGGGCCGGTCAATCGGCCCGCTTTCTTATTCTTTTCTAAAGACAGGAGTGGAAAATTGGATAAACGTAAACGATTGCTGTTACTGCACCGAGTGCTGCGGGGACGGCGCAAAGTCATGCAGCATATGCTTCGAATCGACCCTCAGCTGGACAATCTTCTACATGCATCCTCCCTTGAATTGACAACGCTTTATCAACTTCCTCACTCTTTTGCCGCCACACTGTTCCAAGAATTGCAGAACGAAGGACATGCTATTGCTCTGGAACAGGATATGCAGGATTACCACACGTTGACTTATTTTGATGAAGTCTATCCCCCAGCCTTGCGTTATATACCAGACCCGCCACTGGTTATGTACGCTGTGGGCAAAATGGAACTGCTGAGCCTTCAGCCAGCAATCAGCGTGGTCGGCACCCGCCAGCCGACGAAAGCGGCAGGTGAAAAAATTGCATATGTGCTCAACCCGCTACTGGCAGCTGGATGGACGATTGTGAGCGGAATGGCAAAAGGTATCGACAGTTTGGCGCATCATGCTGCCCTGCAGGCCCAAGGCAGCACAATCGCCGTATTGGGAAGCGGCTTGCGACACATTTACCCGCACTCCAATCAAAGATTATATGAAAGTCTCACAGCAACACAACTTGTCCTCAGCGAGTACTGCCCAGACCAGCAGCCGCTTAAACATCACTTTCCGGAGCGTAACCGTATCGTCAGCGGACTCGGGTTCTGTACACTAGTAGTCGAAGCAAAAAGGCAGAGCGGCACGATGCATACGGTAATGCACGCTTTGGAACAAGGGAAAGATGTATTCGCCATTCCTGGTGACCCTTTCAAAGATCAGACTGAAGGTTGTCATCAATTGATTGCGGATGGTGCAGGAATTATTTTCGAGCCGGGCCAGCTGCTTGACGAATGGGAGCATAATAAGTCGAAAAATATACACTTTATATAGTAGAAACTAGCATTTTTATGTATGTTTCATTACAAAAAATAACAAGTTATGTTTGACAAACGGAATATAAGTATTCAATAATAGGGAAGATTTATCGGAAGCTTAACTATAAAAAAACAAATAGAAAAGAAAACCTCTTGGGAGGAAACAATATGGCAGATTATCTTGTAATCGTGGAATCTCCAGCTAAAGCGAAAACAATTGAACGTTATTTAGGAAAAAAATATAAAGTAAAAGCAAGTATGGGACATATCCGTGACTTGCCAAAAAGTCAAATGGGTATCAATGTGGAAGAAGACTTTGAACCTCGCTATATCACCATCCGCGGAAAAGGGCCTGTGCTCAAGGAACTGAAGAGTGCAGCAAAAAAAGTGAAGAAAGTATATCTCGCAGCCGACCCCGATCGCGAAGGCGAAGCGATTGCTTGGCATTTGGCGCATAGCTTGAACATTGACGAAACGTCAGACTGCCGTGTCGTTTTTAACGAAATCACGAAAGATGCCATCAAGGAATCATTCAAGCATCCGCGCAGTATCGATATGGATTTGGTTGATGCACAGCAGGCACGCCGGATACTGGATAGGCTTGTAGGCTATAACATCAGTCCGCTGCTTTGGAAGAAAGTGAAAAAAGGTCTGAGTGCAGGGCGTGTACAATCCGTGGCAGTAAAAATGATCATGGATCGTGAAAACGAAATCAAGGCATTCGTTCCAGAGGAATATTGGTCGATCGATGCTGCTTTCCAATCCGGCAAAGACAATTTTGAAGGTGCGTTTTACGGAGTCGATGGTGAGAAAGTAAGCCTGGCGTCCGAGGAAGAAGTCAATGATATCCTCGGTAAACTGAAAGGCAAAGACTTCAGCATCGATAAAGTGAACAAACGGGAGCGCAAACGCAACCCAGCAGCACCATTCACAACATCATCTTTGCAGCAGGAGGCAGCACGGAAACTCAACTTCCGTGCCCGCAAAACCATGATGGTTGCACAGCAGCTGTATGAAGGGATCGACTTGGGTAAAAAAGAAGGCGGAATTACTGGTTTGATCACATATATGCGTACCGACTCGACGCGTATTTCGAATACAGCCAAAGAAGAAGCCGCCAACTATATCAAAGAAAAGTATGGCGAAGAGTTCCTAGGGAGCGGAGCAGTGAAAGGTAAGCAATCTGAAGGTGCGCAGGATGCCCATGAAGGTATCCGTCCAACTTCAGCTCACCGCCATCCTGACAGTGTCAAAGCAATCCTTTCACGTGATCAGTTCAGACTGTACAAGCTTATCTGGGAGCGTTTCATTGCAAGTCAGATGTCGCAGGCTGTACTGGATACCATGACGGTGCATCTTGTGAATGAAGGCGTGGAGTTCCGCGCTACAGGCTCCAAAGTCAAATTCAAAGGTTTCATGAAAGTATATGTGGAAGGTAATGATGATAACACCAGTGAAAAAGATCGCCTGCTCCCTAATCTCGAAGAAGGCATGACGGTGAAAGCGGATGAAATCACTCCGAATCAGCATTTCACACAGCCGCCGCCACGATATACGGAGGCCCGTCTGGTACGGACGATGGAAGAACAAGGTATCGGCCGTCCTTCCACGTATGCACCGACACTTGATACCATCCAGCGCCGCGGCTATGTGACGCTTGATAACAAGCGTTTCGTTCCGACCGAGCTTGGCGAAATCGTCATAGATATCTTGAAGGAATTCTTCCCTGAAATCATCGATTTGGAATTTACGGTGAAGATGGAAGAAGATCTTGACCACGTAGAAGAAGGCAAGACTCAGTGGGTGACGATCATTGATGATTTCTACAAAGGATTCGATACACGCTTGGAAAAAGCTGAACAGGAAATGGAAAAAATCGAGATACGTGACGAACCTGCCGGCATTGATTGCGAGGAATGTGGTCATGAGATGGTCTATAAAATGGGACGCTACGGTAAGTTTCTTGCCTGTTCCAATTTCCCGGATTGCCGCAATACGAAGCCTATCCTGAAAAAAATCGGTGTCACATGCCCAAAATGTAAGGAAGGCGAAGTCGTCGAACGCAAATCGAAGAAAAATCGTGTGTTTTACGGTTGTGATCAATATCCTGATTGCGATTTCCTCAGCTGGGATAAACCCATTTCGAGACCTTGTCCGAAATGTGCAAGCATGCTTGTCGAAAAGAAAGCCAAAAAAGGAACGCAGATTACATGTTCGAGCTGTGATTATAAAGAAGAAGTTCAGCAGTGATATGAAACCCCCAGCTTTTGATAAGCTGGGGGTTTTTGCTTCAATTGTTAAGACTTTGTGAAAACAAGAACAGAAACTAGAAATTATTTGACACAGATTTGTACGAGGTCTATAATAACGGATTGGAAAGGTATTTTGCTTGACACCTTGAGAGGGAAATACCGGGTCATGCATGAAGGCAGGGGAAACGTTGAGTCAACGAAGGCGAGTTTCCTTAAATTGAGGGTATAGTAAGTGGAAATCACATGGAGCAGGATCGAACTGTGATGCTGACATCAATTCAGAATTTTTCTACAATTGTATTTCTTTCGTTTGCTTCTGCGCTTGAAACTGTGTTAAGCTTTATACGCTTGAAGTGAGGAGATCAATTTGAAAAGAGCAGAACAGTATGTACAAGATTTTAAATCTTATCTGCAAGTGGAGAAACACGCATCTCCGCATACCGTTTACTATTATCTGAATGATGTGAATTTTTTCCTGGGATTTCTTGAAGCGGAATCTGTTCCATTTCAACAGGCAGATCCCGCAGTTGTCCGCATATTCCTGACGCAGCTATATGATAAAAAGCTGTCCAGGAGAACTGTTTCGCGCAAGATATCCAGTTTGCGTTCTTTTTATAAATTCCTGGAAAGGGAAGGTGTTGTATCGGCTAATCCATTCCTGCGCCTCGTCCAGCCGAAAGCTCCAGCGTACGTTCCTAGTTTTTTATATGAACAGGAGCTTGAGAAGTTGTTTGATGCTTCCGATTTGGAGAGCCCATTAGGTCAAAGGGACCAAGCCATCCTTGAGTGTCTTTACGGAACGGGTATGCGGGTCAGCGAATGTGCCGGCATATCGATCGATGATATCGATTTATCGATTGGAACTGTACTCGTACGCGGAAAAGGACGCAAGGAAAGGTATGTCCCGTTCGGCAGCTTTATGGAAAAAGCGATACAGACATACTTACAGGACGGACGTAACCGGCTTTTGGAGAAATCGAAAGAAAGCACAGGCAAACTGTTCTTGAACAGCAGAGGAAAACCGATCACGGAACGGGGGATCCGCCTCATCCTGAACAAACTGGTTGAGCAGTCCGCTGTACATATGCACCTGCATCCGCACAAGCTGCGCCACACATTTGCCACGCACATGCTGAATGAAGGTGCTGATTTGCGTGCTGTGCAGGAACTTCTCGGTCATGAACATCTGTCTTCCACACAGATTTATACGCATGTGACGAAGGATAGGCTGCGTACGATATATATGAATACCCATCCGAGAGCGAATCGGGAATAAAGGAGATGGATAACCATGAGTTCTGAATTTCATGCCACCACGATATTCGCTGTGCGTCATAAAGGGGAATGCGCCATGTCCGGAGACGGACAAGTGACACTGGGCAATCAAGTAGTCATGAAACATAAAGCTAAGAAAGTCAGAAGGCTTTTCAAAGGGCAGGTCCTGGCTGGTTTTGCCGGATCTGTAGCTGATGCGTTTACGCTTTTTGAGAAATTCGAAGGCAAGCTGGAAGCGTATAATGGGAACCTTGCCAGAGCTGCTGTTGAATTGGCGAAGGAATGGCGCAGTGATCAGGTCCTTCGTAAACTGGAAGCGATGCTGATCGTGATGAATAAGGAGCAGATGTTTCTTGTATCGGGAACAGGGGAAGTCATTGAACCGGATGACGATATCCTTGCTATCGGCTCAGGAGGCAATTTTGCCTTGAGTGCAGGACGCGCCCTGAAAAGATATTCCGAAGAGAAGTCAGCAGCTGAAATTGCACAGGCTGCACTTGAAATCGCCGGGGAAATCTGTGTATTCACGAATGATCAAATCACGTTGGAAACATTGGAGGCGTAATGATGGAGGCTAATTTAACCCCTAAACAAATCGTAGCGCAGCTGGATCGATATATCATAGGACAGCAAAATGCAAAAAGATCGGTAGCGGTTGCTTTGAGGAACCGTTATCGCCGTATGCAGCTTGATAGTGATTTGCGTGATGAAATAACGCCGAAAAACATTTTGATGATCGGACCAACCGGTGTCGGCAAGACCGAAATAGCCAGAAGGCTTGCAAAACTTGTCGGTGCTCCATTTGTCAAAGTGGAAGCGACGAAATTCACAGAAGTTGGTTATGTCGGACGTGACGTCGAATCGATGGTACGTGATTTAGTTGAAGCCTCCGTTCGGCTCGTGCGGGAAAAGAAAGTCGAAGCTGTACAGGATAAAGCAAAAGAGCAGGCACATAAACGTTTGGTCAAACTTCTTGTACCTGAAACGAAGAAGCAGAACAATAACTTCAAGAATCCATTCGAAATGCTATTCAACCAGCAGCAGAATGAAGAACAAGAAGAAAAGCCTTCCGAGGAAATAGAATCCAAGCGCGCCCGTACAGAGCGGATGTTGGCAATGGGTGAATTGGAAGATACGATGGTGACGATTGAAATCGAGGAACAGCAGTCTTCCATGTTCGATATGCTCCAAGGTTCCGGTATGGAACAGATGGGTATGAATATGCAGGATGCCTTGGGCCAATTCATGCCAAAGAAGAAAAAGAAACGCCGGCTGCCTGTATCCGAAGCACGTCCGCTTTTGATCCAGCAAGAAGCACAGAAGCTGATCGATATGGACGAAGTGTCGCAGGAAGCTGTGCAGCTAGTGGAACAAGCTGGTATCATCTTCATCGATGAAATAGACAAAGTTGCCTCAAAAGGCGATCAAGGTGCCAATGTATCCCGTGAAGGAGTGCAGCGTGATATCCTACCAATCGTAGAAGGATCCACTGTGACAACGAAGTATGGGCCTGTGAAGACAGATCATATTCTATTTGTGGCAGCAGGCGCTTTCCATATGGCAAAACCTTCTGATCTGATACCAGAGCTGCAGGGGCGTTTTCCGATTCGTGTGGAACTGGAGAAGCTTTCCGTCGAAGACTTCAAAAAGATCCTCGTCGAGCCGTCCAACGCATTGCTGAAGCAATATAGCGCATTATTGGAAACCGAAGGTATAAATGTGGAGTTTACGGACGAAGCTGTTACCAGACTAGCGGAAGTGGCTTTCGAGGTGAATCAGGAAACTGACAATATCGGTGCAAGACGCCTTCATACGATATTGGAAAAGCTGCTGGAAGATTTAAGCTTTGAAGCGGCTGATATCACTATGGCAACGATTCAGATCACACCAAGCTATGTGGATGACAAACTTGCATCCATTGCGAAAAATAAAGATTTGAGCCAGTACATTTTATAAAATCACAGGAGGAAATCATGAAATTATTAGATAAAGCAAGAGATATTAACTTTATGCTGCAAAAGACAGCAGGAAAGGCTGTCAACTTCAATAATATGTCCGAAACACTACAGCAGGTGATCGAGAGTAATATCTTTATCGTAAGCCGCCGTGGTAAACTGCTCGGCGTTTCGATCAACCAGGCAATCGAAAATGACAGAATGAAGCAAATGCTTGAAGAAAGACAATTTCCAAAAGAATATACAGAAGGTCTATTCCAAGTTCAGCAGACAACTGCAAACATTGGCATCGACAGTCCATACACTGCATTCCCTATCGAAAACAAAGATCTTTTCCAAGGTGGTTTGACGACCATCGTACCGATCATCGGCGGTGGGGAACGTCTTGGTACATTGATTTTAAGCAGACTCACAGAAAACTTCAGTGACGATGATCTTTTGCTTGCTGAATATGGCGCAACAGTTGTCGGCATGGAGATTCTGCACCAGAAAACAGCGGAGATCGAGACGGAAGCACGCAGTAAAGCTGTCGTTCAAATGGCGATCAGCTCCCTTTCCTACAGTGAATTGGAAGCTATCGAGCATATCTTTGAAGAATTGGATGGCAGTGAAGGATTGCTGGTTGCAAGTAAAGTAGCCGACCGCGTCGGTATTACACGCTCCGTAATCGTCAATGCACTGCGCAAGCTTGAAAGTGCAGGTGTCATCGAATCACGTTCCCTAGGTATGAAAGGGACATATATCAAAGTTCTTAATAATAAATTCCTAGTGGAATTGCAAAAGCATACAAGCTAATGAATAAAGAAGCAGGCCAAAAAGCCTGCTTCTTTTTTTTGTAAACTTTAGGGACCTCTATACTATAAATTCGAATGGTTTAGGAGAGATTATAGAAAGCCCTTTCATAGTTTGGGGTATGATTCATCCTGCACCGTAGTAAAATGTATTCAGTTTTTTTGATATTGAAAGGAAAAAAGCCGGGAAATAGATAAGGAATAATAGGCTTTAATCATGCTATCAAAAAAGTTAACATATAAAAGGAGGTCAAAACTGTAAGTAAATGTATGTCATATAGTCATAAAGGCTTAGTATGCTTAGACCATTTTTACATATATAAGAAAATTATCACAGAAGATATAGACATGAACTAATCCTTTCAATACAATAATCGTGTAGATTAGAGCAGGTTCGACACCGTACATAGAACTCTAGGAGGGATTACAATGGACCTATATGGTAAAACAATTCAGTCTTTGGACCGTTCATTGGATTATGCCACTCTTAAAAATCAAACCATATCCAATAATATTGCGAATGCTGATACACCCGGATATAAAGCAGAAGCTGTTTCCTTTAAAGATACATTGCAGGAAACGATGGATATGTCATTCACTTCCAAACGCACAAATCCAAAGCATCTGGCTTTTGGCAGTGCAGATGGAACTTCTGAATTCAAGGTGACAAAAAAGGAAGATACATCCTACACCAATAGCGGGAACAACGTGGACATCGATAAAGAAATGTCCGAATTAGCAGATAACCAGTTGTACTACCAAGCATTGGTAGATCGGATGAGCGGGAAATTCAACAGCTTATCCAAAGTCATCAAGGGAGGCAATTGAATTTGACTATTTTTTCTTCGCTTAATACTAGCGCTAGCGCATTGACAGCTCAGCGATTGCGAATGGATGTTGTATCATCGAATATTGCGAATGCAGAAACAACCCGTGCGACCATTGATGAAAATGGAGATTATGTTCCATACAGAAGGAAAATGGTTTCGCTTGAATCAAAGGATTCGAACAGTTTCTCATCATTTTTGGAACGAGCGCAAGGGAATTCTTCGAAATCAGGTGGTGTGAGAGTTTCAGAAATCACTGATGATGAATCGGAATTCCAGATGGTTTACAATCCCACCTCTCCCGACGCGAATGAGGAAGGGTATGTTGCAATGCCGAATGTCGACCCTTTAAAGGAAATGACGGATCTGATCAGTGCTACCCGTTCTTATGAAGCAAACGTTACGGCAATGAATGCAACGAAAGGTATGCTCCAGAAAGCATTGGAAATCGGTAAATAAAGGAGGGTGACAAATGGCAGTTGAGGGAATCAGCGGTGCGGCTGGACTAAGCGGGCTAACACCCATCAAGCAGACAACACCCGCACAAGCGCAAGCGAGCTTCACAGATAGCTTGAAATCAGCAATTGATGGTTTGAATGCAACACAGCAGGAATCGGATAAAATGACACAAGCACTTGCAACCGGAGAAGTGGATAATCTCCATGATGTCATGATTGCGTCTCAAAAAGCGAGTGTTGCACTGGATGCAGCTGTGCAAGTGCAAAAGAAAGCAATTGACGCCTATACTGAAATGATGCGCATGTCCATGTAAAAGGATGGAAACACCCATCCTAGTAAAGAGGATATGCTTTTGTTATGAATTTGACCTAAGCTTTGGGGGAACCAGATGAATCAGCGAATTGCAAGTTACAAAGAAAAGATAACTAGTTTCTGGCAAACAAGACCAGGATGGCAGAAGGCTCTGCTTATACTTACCCCGATTGTTCTAGTTTTAATCATCGGTATCAGTTCTTATTTTGCAACAAAAGAAACGATGGTACCTCTGTATAAAGATCTTTCAGCTCAAGAAGCCGGAAAGATCAAAGAAGAACTTGATGCGCAGGGTGTGAAGTACGAACTCGAAGGAAATGGATCGACTATCCTCGTCCCGGATGCACAGGCAGAAGGGCTGCTTGTCGATTTAGCGGCAGAAGGGCTGCCGGAAACAGGCAGTATCGACTATTCCTTCTTCAGCAACAATGCTTCCTGGGGTATGACCGATAATGAATTCGATGTTATCAAGCTCGATGCCTTACAGACAGAATTGTCGACATTGTTGACAAACATAGATGGGATAAAGAGTGCGGAAGTTTTAATCAACAAGCCCACTGATCCGGTTTTTGTGACAGACGAGCAAGAAGAGGCATCAGCGTCAATTGTCCTGAACACAGAGACAGGATATGATTTTCAGCCCGATCAGGTCGAAGCGATGTATCGCTTGGTATCCAAGACGATACCGAATCTGCCGGAAGAAAACATCGTTATAACGAATCAGGACTTCGAATACATCAACATGGATACAGCCAAATCTGGCGGGGATGCTTATTCCAACCAAATGGGCATCAAACAAGAAGTGGAACAAGGCATCCAGCAGCGCGTACAGCAAATGCTTGCTGCGATGGTCGGCGGAGAAAACGTACGAGTATCCGTTACGACAGACATCGATTTTGATCAGGAAACACGAACAGAGGAACTTGTCGAGCCTGTTGATGAAGAAAATAATGAAGGTCTCCCGGTAAGTGTGGAGACAATCACAGAAACATATGAAGGCGAACCGAATGGAGACGGCGGTGCAGCCGGAACCGGTGAAGAGGAAGTGCCAAACGTTGCTGCCGAAGACGAAGCGGCCAACGGTGATGGTGCTTATAACAATGTTAAAGAATCCGTGAATTATGAATTCAATAAAATCAAAAAAGAAATTACTGAAAGTCCTTACAGTATCCGTGATATCGGCATACAAGTCGCGGTAGACAGCAACAAAAACACAGCTTCGGAAAATGGAGAAGCTGAACAGCTGACACAGCAAGAACAAACGCAAGTGGAAGAAAGCATCACATCCATCTTGAATTCAATCGTGTCTACGTCAGTCGATACAGAAGCGGCAGCGGCAATCACCCCTGAAAACAGTGTTTCCGTCGTCTTCCAGCCGTTCGCAGCATCTCCAAGCTCACAAGCTGATGATCCGGCAGGTGCTGGTATTCCGATATGGGCCTATGTTGTAGGCGGTATACTTCTGGCTGCAGTTGCAGTTCTTGTCTTCTTGCTTATTCGCTCGAGAAGAAACCAAGAGGATGAAGAATTCCTGGAGGAAGAAGCAGTGACGGCCCAGCCAGTGAAAGTTGAAGAAATAGAGGATACACCCGAAACGGAAGCAACATTGAAACAGAAGCAATTGGAAAAATTAGCACAAGAGTCACCAGAAGACTTCGCCAAACTCTTGCGAAGCTGGATGGCGGAAGACTAAAGGAGCAATGAAGGAATGGCAGCTGTGAAAGGAAGTTTGACAGGTAAACAAAAAGCAGCGATCTTGATGATCTCTCTTGGAGCTGATACAGCTGCAAACGTGTATAAGCATTTGACAGAAGAAGAAATTGAAAAGATGTCGCTGGAGATATCTTCTGTCAAGAAAGTGGACAGTGTTGAGAAGGAATCCATCATAGATCAATTTCACCAGATAGCCATTGCTCAGGATTATATTTCGCAAGGCGGAATAGCTTATGCAAAGTCTATTCTGGAAAAAGCACTTGGAAATGATGAAGCTGCTGCAATCATGAACAGATTGACATCCACGCTGCAAGTAAGACCATTTGATTTTGCACGCAAAGCGGATCCGACGCAGATTTTGAACTTCATCCAAAATGAGCATCCACAGACAATCGCACTGGTATTATCTTATCTGGAACCGGAACAATCCGGCCAGATTTTGTCAGAGCTGGCGCAGGATATGCAGGCGGATGTGGCAAAGCGCATCGCCACGATGAGCAGTACATCTCCTGAAATCATCAGCCAAGTCGAACAAATACTGGAGAAGAATCTATCGGCGACCGCAACGCAGGATTATACACAAACCGGCGGTATCCAAGCTGTCGTGGAAGTACTCAATGGCGTGGATCGCAGTACGGAAAGAACCATATTGGATGAATTGGAAGTCCAGGATCCCGACCTTGCCGAAGAAATCAAGAAACGCATGTTCATATTCGAAGACATCGTTACATTGGATAATCGTGCAATTCAGCGTGTGATCCGTGAAGTGGAAAATGATGATCTGAAACTTTCACTTAAAGTGGCTAGCGATGAAGTCAAGAATCTTGTATTCCAAAACATGTCCGACCGTATGGCGCAGACATTCAAAGAAGAAATGGAATTCATGGGTCCTGTCCGTCTGAAGGATGTGGAAGAGGCCCAAAGCCGTATCGTCTCTGTTATCAGGCGTCTGGAGGAAGTTGGCGAGATCATCATATCCCGTGGCGGAGGAGATGACATCATTGTCTAATATCTGGCAATCAGTCGCAGTAAAGGAATCGAAAGTGATTGGTATCAGACCGGTTTCGCTGGCGGTGGGTACGGAAGATGGTACTGATCATGCTGCATCACTCCAGCAAGAAAGAGAAACTTCCCGGCAGTTTATCCAAGATGCCAAAGCGGAAGCGGAGCAAATCCTGGCTTCAGCCAGGCAGGCAGCCGACGAACAGCGGAAACAATGGGAGTCGGAAAAGCAGGAACTGATGGAGCAGGCGCAGCTGGAGGGCTATCAAAAAGGGTTTGAAGCAGGTCAGCAGGAAGGCTTGCATTCCTATCAGGAAAAACTGACAGAAGCACAAAAGCTTACCGAACTGGCACAGCAGGATTATAAAGAGACTGTGGAAGCCAGTGAAGATGCTTTACTTGATCTTGGATTGAAGCTGGCTGAAAAGATCATGCATCAGAAATTGACGGATGAACCAGAAAGTTATCTGGCGCTTGTGAAAGGTGCGATATCTGACTGGAAAGAACGCAGCGATTTGCGACTTTATGTTCATCCTGAAAGCTATGAACTCGTCCTGCAGCAGAAAGAGGAGCTCAGCATCCTCACAGGCAAGGATTTTGACTTGATGATCATGCCACAGCATGACCTGCCATCCGGTGGCTGTGTGCTTGAAACCAAGCATGGAAGAATCGATGCGAGCATCGATTCGCAACTCGTTGTTCTCCGCGAGAAGCTATTTGAACTGAGACGAGAGGAAACAAACTGATGCTCGACCGATATATCGATGAACTGAACTCTTTGGATACTTATAAGCGTTATGGGAGGATTCACAGGGTCGTCGGATTGCTGATTGAATCACATGGTCCCGTAACCAGTGTGGGAGAGATATGTTATATACATCCATCTTCGGCATCAGGCGAAAGATTCTTGGCGGAAGTTGTCGGTTTCGATGATGAAAAAGTACTGCTGATGCCTTTTGCACCCTTGAAAGATGTAGGGCCTGGCTGCTTGGTCGAAGCAACGAATGCACCACTATCGATCAAAATCGGTCATGGATTGATCGGCAGCATCATCGATCCATTGGGGCAGCCACTCGATGGGAGTTTACTCCCAAAAGGATTGAAATCTTTCACAACAGACCGAAATCCGCCGAACCCGATGACCAGGCCGCGTATTTTAGAGCCGCTTGAAACTGGTGTACGTGTGATAGACAGTCTGCTTACGGTAGGTAAAGGGCAGCGTGTAGGCATTTTTGCCGGCAGTGGAGTGGGAAAGAGCACGCTGCTTGGCATGATAGCCCGTAAATCCAGTGCCGATGTCAATGTCATCGCCCTTATCGGTGAGCGGGGCAGAGAAGTGCGGGAATTCATCGAAAAAGATTTGGGAGAAGAAGGCATTAAACGGTCGATAATCGTTGTTGCCACATCAGATCAACCAGCACTTATGCGGATCAAAGGTGCTTATACCGCAACGGCGATTTGTGAATATTTCCGGGATCAAGGTATGCATGTCAACTTGATGATGGATTCCGTCACAAGGGTGGCGATGGCACAGCGGGAAATTGGTCTTGCCTCTGGTGAGCCTCCGACGACAAAAGGGTACACTCCTTCTGTTTTCGCAGCTTTGCCTAAATTGCTGGAGCGAACCGGAACCAATGAATTGGGTGCCATCACAGCATTTTATACAGTTCTTGTCGATGGTGATGACATGAATGAACCGATAGCGGATACGGTTCGTGGTATTTTGGATGGACACTTTGTACTGGATCGAAAATTGGCCGAACAAGGCCAGTTCCCGGCATTGAACGTGCTGAAATCCATCAGCCGGGTCATGCCGCAAATCACGGATGAAGAAGTATATCAGCTCGCACAAAAGCTGCGGACGCTGCTTGCGCTCTTTGAAGAAAACCGTGAATTGATACAGATTGGTGCATATAAAAAAGGAACCAATAGGGAAATCGATGAAGCGATCAACTATCAAAAGCCAATCTTGGATTTCCTGAAGCAAGGCATGCATGAATTCACAAGTCGTTCAGATGCAATTCAGCTGATGCAGCAGCTGTTAGGAAAGGGTTGATCCGATGGCTGATACAAAAGTATTCGAAAAAATATTGCGCATGAAAGAGCGGGAACGAAAAACGGCACAGCAGGCTTTTGCTGAGAAACAGCAGCAATTCGAAACAGCAGCAACGGCTTTATACGAATTACTGAAAAAGAAAGAAGATGCTGAATACCAGCTATCCGAAGGGTTGGCAGCTTCTGTTCCGATTCAGCGGTTATCCGAGCATCATGCTTTCCTGGAATCGATCAATAGGCAGATTGACCGGGCCCAAATAGCCGTTCAATTTGCTAGAAGCGCAATGATGGAAAAACAGGAGTTGCTTTCGGAAGCCTATATCGAAGTGAAGAAAATAGAAAAACTGTTGGAGAAGAAGCGGCAGGAAGCTTGGCGCAAGCTGCAGGAAGAAGAAAATAAGCAGATGGATGACATATCGATCCGCCAATTCTTAGCAAATGGAGCACGATAGCATATGGCAAAACAAAAAAGTGATCAACCAAAGAAAAAAAGCAAAGGAAAAGGTTTTGTCCTTTACTTTTTATTGCCTGTCGTACTGGCAGCAGCACTAGTTATTGCAATATTGGAGTTTTCGGGTGTTTCTGTCGCAAAGCTGGCATCCGGCATCCCAGTCATTGGCAACATGGTCAAGGATGAACCTGCAGCTGGAGGCAGTGCAGCCGACGCAGAAAAATTGAAAAAACAGTTGAAGGATCAGCAAGCCACCCTCGATATGATGAAAGACACAGAGGATGCGAAAAATGCTGAGATTGATGACCTCAATCAACAAATCGTCAAATTGGAAAATCAACTCAATGGCACGGAACCTGAGACTGCGCAGCCTGCAGCAGGTGACGGTCAGGCAGCAGAAGGCGAAGAGCCAGCAACTCCTTACAAGGAAGCATCATCATCTTTCAGTAAAATGGATGATGCCAAAGCAGCGGCAATAATCAGCAAATTGGATAATGAGAAAGCTTTAGGCGTGCTGCAAGAGCTCTCAGGTAAGAAACGAGGAACGATTCTAGCTGCCATGGATCCTGAAGCAGCAGCATCTTATACGAGCGCGATGGTCGATGCGGCAGAAAAGGAGGGGCAGGCAGTTGAATAATATCGTCTCTTCCATGCCTTTGCATTCACTGCAGGCTTCTCCTGTTGCGAATGACCAAAAGGGGACCAATGCAGGGAAAAATATTTTTCAAGATTTGTTTCAGCAAGTCACCTCAAAAAACAATGACGACATTGCAACGGCGGGTGACACTGTCCCGTTGATTTCAGATTTGCAAGATAAACAAGATTTGCAAATAGTCATGCAGGCGTTCTTTGATAAGTTTCATTCGGAAGATTCCGTTGACTTGGAAAAACAGCCTGAGGATGCTTGGGATCTTATGGAGCAAGTAATTGGGGAAGACGTTCTGGCAGCATTTTTGCCGACTCAGTTAAAAAACAGAGCAGAAGAAGTTTTGCGAAATATCAAACCTTCGCAACAGGATTCAGCTGTGGAAGATATTATGAATCAGCTTGAAGAATTACAAATTCAGTTGTCTGATAGTGCGGCTCTTCCTAACAGAAATGGAAGTGCAGCAGCCATGCAGCCTATATATCCGAAGTTGAATGCAGCAGTTCCTTTGACAGCCGGTGATCGATCAACAATGCTTCCATCAAAAAATGATGGACTGCCGAATCCTCGGAAAGATTTACCAACTGTTACAACACCAGCTTCAAACTCTGGCAATCGGGAGCCATTAACAGCACTGCAGACATCAAAGCTGATTCCTGGTGCCAATACGATGGATGGTCAGTCACTGAGAGGACAAACAGCGCTGCAGCAGCGACAAACACAACTTGAGCCGAAGATGACGGAGATTACTGATGCCATTCGTCAGGTTGTGAAAGCTTCCGGGAATAGTGAAGAAAAAGCTTTATCCGGTAACAATGCAACCATTCTTCAGAGACAAGAACCTCAGACACTTGATACCAAACAGGTAAGCGCGTTTCAAGTATCCAAACAAGAACAGCTTGTCATCCATCTGAAGCAAGTCGAACAAGCTCCGGAGCAAGCTGGCAAGGATTTGGTTCAAAAAATAGAACAAGCTGTAAAGTTCAGCAGTATTCTTTCTGACAGAAATGGATTGAAGGAATTGTCGATGCAACTCCGACCAGCAAACCTTGGAGAATTACAAGTGAAGCTTGTCCGCGAAAATGGTGATATAACGGTTCAGATCATTGTATCTTCCAAACAAGCGAAAGAGATGTTGGATTCTAACATTGCCAGTCTCAAACATATGTTTTCTCCACATCAAGTGAACGTTACGGAACGTGTCGATCAAGTTCAACTTTCTTCATCCGAGAAGGGCAGTCAGCAGCAGTTCCATGATGCCGCTGATGAACAAGAAAGCCGGGATAGCAGACAGCAAGAACAGCAGAACCAGGATGGTTTTGATACCGCATTTGCAGAAATTCTCTCTGAACAGGAGGACATATTGATATGACGACAACAGGCAGTATAGATTCCAGCTATTATTTAGACTCACAACAAAAGCGGACACCAAGCGCAACGCTCGATAAAGATGATTTTCTTCAAATCCTGATGGTCCAATTACAGAATCAAGATCCAACAAGTCCGATGGATGATTCAAAGTTCGTGGATCAGATGACATCATTCACGAATTTGGAGCAAGTCATGAATATCTCGGAAGCTGTGCAGTCTCTTGCAAATAATCAAACAGTCATGTCGCCTGTCCTTCAATACAGTCATATGATCGATAAACAAGTTACTTATAACGAATATGACTTGGATACAGGCGAAATAACCGACACCATCACAAGTAAAGTCACAGCTGTGACGCAAAAGGATGGTCACGCTGTTTTAGAGCTTGACAACGGAAAGTCGATATATGCTGACGCCGTCACCAAAGTAGGCAACGAATAAAAAAGAAAAGGATGATGAAGCATGTTACGTTCACTTTACTCAGGTATTTCAGGAATGAAAGGTTTTCAAAATAACTTGGATGTCGTCGGAAATAATATTGCCAATGTCAATACAGCTGGCTATAAGAAAAGCAGAATCACTTTCCAGGATATGATGAGTCAGCAAATCAAAGCCTCCACTGATCCAGTTCCAAATGGCAGAGGTGGAACAAATGCCAGCCAGGTTGGAACTGGATCACAAATTGGTGCCATTGACAATGTACATACTCAAGGTAACCGCCAAAATACAGATCGGAACTTGGATTTACAATTGGAAGGCGATGGGATGTTCATCCTATCATCCAATCCTCAAGTGAACAGCATTAATGATGCAGGAGTGAGCTTCACTAGAGCGGGTAACTTCTATCTTGATGGGGAGAGCCGACTTGTCAATAGTGAAGGTTTGTTTGTTCTGAATACGGTAGGTGAAGCCATCAGAATTCCTGAAGGTGCTACACAGATAAGTATTAATGGAACCGGGAAAATTTCCTATACCGGTGGGGATGGTCCGGAAGATGGTGTTACAAATAATACATTCCAGATCGCGCTTGCTAAATTCTCCAACCCGGGCGGTCTTGTGAAAAATGGCGGCAGCACATATGGCCTCTCTGCCAATGCTGGTCTAATGCTGGAAGAAAACTATCAAGGTGGAGAAGATGTACCATTGAATGGCTTCAAAGTACCTGGCAGTGAAGCAGATGGTACTGCGAAAGTTGTTGCTGGAGCGCTGGAAATGTCCAACGTCGACCTTTCTGAAGAATTCACGAACATGATCATCGCACAACGTGGTTTCCAGGCTAACACGAGAATCATCACTACTTCCGATCAAATCCTGGAAGAACTTGTTAACCTGAAACGTTAAAGGAGGTGAAGGGGGCTCTTTGCTCCCTTTCATAATATGATTCAGTTAACAAGATTAAATGGGGAAACATTGACATTGAATGCATTGTTCATTGAACAGATCCAATCCTTTCCTGATACAACGATCACACTCACATCTGGTAAGAAAATAATTGTCCGTGAGTCAGAAATGGAAGTTGCCAGGGAAATCCGAGAATTCTACCAATCTATCGGCTTGATCGGTACAAAGGAGAAACAAGAGAAGAATGAACGCTAAAGTTATCATCATCATTTTATCAGCTGTCATCATCTTGGGTGCTGGGGGCTATGCAGCATGGAATTTCTTTATCAGCCCCACTTCGGAAGCAAAAGAAGCCAAGCAGGCTTCGGCAGCAGAGTTAGCTGAGAATTCCGTTGAAACAGATGAGATCACAACAGACTTGGAGGACGGCAGTATCGTCCAAATTCAATTCCAACTCATCACAGACGGTGAAAAAGCAAAAGAAGAAGTAACCGCAAGACAATTTCAGCTGAAAAACATCGTTATCAAAGAGATGACGACGATGAACAAAGACGATTTCCAAGCTGGTTTATCGGACTTGGAAGAAAGTCTGAAGAAAAAGCTAAATGAAGACATGCAAGAAGGCAAGATAGAGGATGTCTACACAATCAGTAAAGTATTACAATAAACCACTGAAAAGCAGGAACGGAGGTGACGTGCATGGCAGAAGAGGTCTTATCGCAGCATGAGATCGATGCACTGTTATCCGCTATATCTTCCGGTGAAATGGATGCAGATGAGCTGAAACAGGACGAAAAAGCAAAAAAAGTAAGAACATATGATTTCAAACGGGCCTTGCGATTTTCAAAGGATCAAATACGCAGCCTGACCCGCATACATGAGAATTTCGCCAGGTTACTGACAACTTTTTATTCAGCGAGACTACGTACATTCGCGCAGATATCGGTTGCGTCTGTCGATCAAGTACCTTATGAAGAATTCATTCGTTCGATTCCAACGATGACGATCCTGAACACATACAGCCTTGCTCCGCTCGAGGGTAAGATTCTGATAGAGTATGATCCAAGCATAGCCTTTGCAATGCTTGACCGGACACTTGGCGGCAGTGGCAGCGGCGTCAACAAAATCGATAATCTGACTGAAATAGAAACAACATTGATGACTCAAATGTTCGAATCCGGTATGGAAAATTTGAAAGCAGCGTGGCAATCCGTCGAGGATGTAGATCCTTTGATGGAAGAGTTTGAAATAAATCCGCAATTCCTTCAAATGGTCTCACCGAATGAAACGGTTGTCGTAGTTACACTGAACTCAACAATCGGCGAAACGAGCGGTATGATCAATATCTGTATTCCGCATGTAGTCTTGGAGCCGATAGTTTCGAAGCTTTCCATCCATTATTGGATGCAGGCACCTGTGGATAAACAAGGCAATGAGGCAGAATGGCGGGATCTGACGGCCGGCATACAGAAGGCTTCCATAAATCTGAAGGCAATCCTTGGAGAAACTTCGATCCAGGTCGAAGAATTGATGAATCTTCAGGAAGGCGATGTGCTGATGCTGAATCAGCCAATCGATCGCCCACTCGATGTAAAAGTGGACAACCAAGTGAAATTCAAAGCTCAACCTGGTAAACAGAAAAACAGGCTGGCGATACAAATAATGGAAGAAGTCGAAACAGGGGGGGAAGAAAATGACTGACAATATGTTATCCCAAGAAGAAATAGATGCATTGTTGAATGGATCGGACGATGATTCAAACGACACAAAAGATGAGCAGTTCCTCCCTAAGGAAGATCTGGATTCAATGGAAGTGGATGCATTAGGAGAGATTGGAAATATCTCATTCGGCAGTTCAGCAACAACTTTATCTACGCTTTTGAATCAAAAGGTGGAAATCACGACACCGAAGACGGCAGTAGTCAAAAAGTCAGACTTATACGATCAATTTCCTCAGCCGAATGTTGCCATTGAAGTAAGTTATACAGAAGGATTCGCTGGAGCGAACTTGTTCGTCATCAAGCAGCGTGATGCCGCCATCATAGCAGATCTTATGCTCGGCGGTGACGGCAATGCACCAGCGGAAGAATTCAATGAGATCCATCAGAGCGCTGTTCAGGAAGCGATGAATCAAATGATGGGTGCAGCAGCGACAAGCATGAGTACGGTATTCAGTAAGAAAGTGGATATTTCTCCGCCTTCGATTGCATTGATGGACCTGGCAAATGGCACTGGGACTGAAAAACTGCCAGAGGATGATCAAGTAGTCAGCGTATCCTTCGATTTGAAAATCGGGGACTTGATTGATTCTTCACTCATGCAGTTATTGTCAACTGATTTTGCCAAGGCCATGGTAAATGAGCTGATGAACCCAACACCAGCAGAGCCCGAAGTGACAAGTGCACCAGCAGAGTCGGCGCCTAGTCAAGCACAGCCTGTCATGCAGGAGAGTCATACACAAGCTGCACCGCAGCAGCCGCAAGCTGCACAGCTGGCAAAACCTGCACCGAATGTACAGCAAGCAGCTTTCACAAGCTTCGATACACCAGCAGCAAAACCTGCTGAGCATCCGCGCAACTTGGATCTATTGATGGATATCCCATTGAAAGTTTCCGTTGAGCTGGGACGTACCAAACGCACCATCAAGGAAATCCTCGAGCTATCCGTCGGTTCCGTTGTGGAACTGGACAAGCTTGCAGGTGAGCCGGTGGACATCCATGTGAATGATAAATTGATTGCAAAGGGTGAAGTCGTCGTCATCGAAGAGAATTTCGGTGTACGAGTAACGGATATCCTTAGCCAATCCGACAGATTAAAATCAATCAACTAATTTGACCATTGAGAGGAAGAGAAAATATGGGAAACAGAATTCTAATCGTAGACGACGCAGCTTTCATGCGCATGATGATCAAGGATATTTTGACAAAGAACGGCTTTGACGTTGTAGGGGAAGCCCAAGATGGCCAACAGGCTGTTGAAAAGTATAAAGAACTGACTCCGGATTTGGTGACGATGGACATCACGATGCCTGAAATGGATGGTATCGCAGCAATGAAAGAAATCAAGAGCCAATACCCTGATGCGAAAGTCATCATGTGTTCTGCAATGGGCCAGCAAGCAATGGTGATCGATGCCATCCAAGCTGGTGCGAAAGATTTCATCGTTAAGCCATTCCAAGCAGATCGCGTAGTAGAGGCAATCCAAAAAGCATTAAGCTAAAAAAGGTGAGTAGGAAATGATGAAAAGAACAGTCTGGGCATGCATGCTCCTTGTATTGCTGCATCTAGTCATTTCTCCTGTTGCTGCCGAAGCGGCAGCAAGTGTGGAGGATTGCTTGAAAGAAGGTGCTGCACAATCGGACGACTGCAAAGATATGAATGAAGCCGGAAATCAACAAGAAAATACACCAGCAGATGATTCGGCTGATGCGTCAGCTGGAGGCACATCGACTTTTTTGAATCTTGTCAAGCTTGCATTGGCGCTAGCGGTCGTGCTCGGACTGATCTATGTCTTACTGAAGTTTTTGAATAAGCGGAATCGTCTGTTCCAGCAAGTACGAGCCATGGAGAATATAGGCGGCATTGCACTAGGTAATAACAAATCCGTCCAGATCATCCGTGTCGGCGAGAAAGTATATATGCTTGGTGTAGGTGACAATGTCGATTTACTGACCGAAATCGATGATGAGCAGACAATCAAGGAATTATCCGAACAAGATCAGCAAGAAATGAAGGCATCGGCATTACTTGCCAATTTATTGCCTGGTAAGAGACGGCAAGAGGAAAGTCACCAAGAAGAGACAGAGAAGAAGTCAGATGATGCTGGATCAAGTTTCCAGAAACAATTCAAAGAGGAAGTCATGAAGCTCAAACAGTCCCGGAATCGATTGAAACAGCAGCAAAGGAAGGATACAGACAATGAATGATTTTATCAATATATTTTCTGGAACCGACCCCGAGAATGTCTCGACCTCGGTTAAACTGCTGCTTTTATTGACTGTTTTCTCCCTTGCACCAGGAATATTGATCTTGATGACATGTTTTACACGGATTGTCGTGGTGCTTTCCTTTGTGCGAATGAGTTTAGGTACACAGCAAACACCTCCGACACAAGTACTGATCGGTATCGCCCTATTCATGACCTTCTTCATCATGGCGCCGACATTCAATGAAATAAATGACCAAGCGATCACACCATTGATGAACGATGAAATTTCTCTCGATGAGGCATATACGGAAGCAAGCGGTCCGATCAAGATGTTCATGGCGGAAGAAACAAGACAAAAGGATTTATCTTTATTCATGAATTATGCCGGTTTGGAAAGACCGGAATCTGTTGAGGATATCCCCCTGACGACACTTGTTCCGGCATTTGCCATCAGCGAGCTGAAAACGGCTTTTCAGATGGGTTTCATGATTTTCATCCCATTTCTTGTCATTGATATGGCTGTAGCCAGCATCCTTATGTCGATGGGTATGATGATGCTGCCGCCAGTGATGATTTCTTTACCATTTAAAATTCTGTTATTTGTACTGGTGGATGGCTGGTACTTGGTCACATCCTCGCTGCTGCGGGGGTTTTAGCGAATGAAGGAGCGTAACATTTATGAGCAGTGAGTTTGTCATTTCCATCGCAGAACGCGGTATCTATACAGTGCTGATCATCAGCGGACCTTTACTGATCCTGGCGCTTGCGGTCGGTTTGATTGTCAGTATCTTTCAAGCTACAACACAAATACAGGAACAAACGCTTGCGTTCATTCCAAAGATTGTCGCTGTGTTGGTTGGGTTGATATTCTTCGGTCCTTGGATGCTGACACGAATGGTTGAGTTCACTGCAGGCATACTACAGAACCTGGATCGGTTTGTGGGCTGAAGCAGATGTTATCGCAGATCGATTATACCGCAGTACCGGCATTTGCATTGATCTTGGTCCGTCTTGTCGCTTTCTTTGTGACAGTTCCTTTGTTTTCATACCGGAATGTGCCGACACAATTTAAAATCGGATTCAGCTTCTTCCTTGCTTTGATCATTTACTTCACGATCGATCGTCCGTCCGTTCCAGTCGATCATACCTACTTTCTGCTGCTATTCAAAGAGGCGATGGTGGGATTGACGATTGGCTTGCTTGCATTCATCGTCATTCAAGCTATCAATGTGGCAGGCGGTTTGATCGATTTCCAGATGGGATTGGCGATTGCCAATGTCATCGATCCAGTTACCAGGGCACAAAGTCCATTGACTGGTCAATTCCTTTATACGATCGCAACATTATTTTTATTGTCAGTCAACGGCCATTTGCTGTTGATTGATGGCATTTTTTACAGTTATCAGCTTATTCCATTGAATGAAATGGTGCCATTTGGCGATCAATCGTTCATCGAACTGGTGCTGCGTTCCTTCGGCCAAATGTTCCTGATCGCATTTCAGATGGGTATCCCGATTGTCGGCTGTCTGTTTTTGGTTGACGTCGCCATCGGCATAGTCGCACGTACGGTGCCCCAGCTGAATGTGTTTGTCGTAGGTCCTCCTATCAAATTATTGGTGGCTTTTGTGCTGCTTTTCTTATCAATCGGCATTTACATGACAGTTGTAAGACAGCTGTTCGATTACATGCTCGTGACAATGCGCGATTTGATGGTTCTGTTAGGAGGGGCTTAGATGAAATATCGTTTGGACCTGCAATTTTTCGCTGGTGAAAAAACAGAAAAGGCGACGCCCAAAAAGCGTCAGGATACGAGGAAAAAAGGACAAGTCGTCAAAAGTCAGGATGTCAATACGGCATTACTGCTTTTGTTTACGCTGGGAGTCCTGACCTTGATGGGTGGTTATCTCAAAGATCAGTTCCTGCAGCTTTTCACCATAATATTCGATGATTATCTTTCGCAGGATATCACTGCTGATACTGTGCAGACACTGCTTGTCCAAATGACTGTTGCTTTGGCTAAGATTGTCGGACCGATAATGGGTATCGCAGTTCTTGCAGGGTTGGTTTCCAATTTTGCGCAATTCGGCTTGCTTTTCAGTGGGGAAGCCATCAAATTCGATTTGAAGAAAATCGATCCGATCCAAGGAGCAAAACGCATTTTTTCAGTAAGGGCATTGGTTGAATTATTGAAGTCCCTGCTGAAAATCGGCTTGGTTGGAGCAGTTACATTTTATGTGCTGTGGCAGAACATGGATACGATCATGACCATGTTTTTGAAAGCTCCCGAAAATGCGCTGCAGTTCTTTGGCAAAATAACGATATATATGGGATTCGCAGCAACGCTAGCTCTGCTGTTTATCGCGGTACTGGATTATACGTATCAGCGATTCGATTATGAAAAGAACATCCGCATGTCCAAGCAGGATATCAAGGATGAATATAAAAACATGGAAGGGAATCCATTGATCCGTTCCAAAATAAAAGAAAAGCAGCGTCAAATGTCCATGATGCGAATGATGAGTGAGGTTCCTAAGGCGGATGTGGTCATTACCAACCCAACTCACTTTGCCATTGCCATTCAATATGACGAAGAAAAATCAGATACACCGATCGTCATTGCGAAAGGAATGGACCATGTCGCGCTGAAAATAAAAGAAATTGCTAAAGCAAACAACGTAATGATGGTGGAAAACAGACCATTGGCACGAGGATTATATAAAGACGTGGAGCTGAATCAGCCGATCAAGGAAGAATTTTTCCAGGCGGTTGCCGAGGTGCTCGCGCTTGTCTACCGCACAGAGCGTAAAATGTAAGAGAGAGGAATCACAACATGAAATTGAAGGATATGTCAGTACTTATAGCTGTAATATTAGTGATCGTCATGCTGGTTATCCCGATGCCGGGCTGGCTTTTGAGCATTTTGATCCTTATGAATATCTCGCTTGCCTTAATAGTCATCCTTGTGGCTATGAATACGGAGGAAGCGTTGCAATTCTCGATCTTCCCCTCTCTCTTACTTTTGCTCACGCTTTTCCGCTTGGCATTGAACATATCGACTACAAGGGCGATCCTTTCAGAGGGACATGCCGGCGGAGTGGTAGAGACGTTCGGAAGTTTCGTAATCGGCGATAATCCGCTTGTTGGATTTGTCGTTTTCATCATCTTGGTGATCATTCAATTCCTTGTCATCACCAAAGGATCCGAGCGGGTATCGGAAGTTGCTGCCCGCTTCACACTCGATGCGATGCCAGGGAAACAAATGAGCATCGATGCTGACTTGAATGCAGGCATGATATCTGATGTCGAGGCAAAGAACCGTCGTGAAAAAGTAGAGAATGAAGCCGATTTCTACGGTGCGATGGATGGTGCGAGTAAATTCGTCAAAGGTGATGCCATTGCTGGTATCATCATCGTACTGATCAACATCATTTTTGGTTTGATCATCGGTATGATGCAATTGGGGTTGAGCTTCCAAGAGGCGATCAACACATATATGCGTCTTACTGTAGGGGATGGATTGGTAACGCAGATTCCGGCAATATTGATTTCGACAGCAACAGGTATCATGGTGACCAGAGTGGCTTCGGAAGGAAACCTTGGCAGTGATGTCACGAAGCAGCTATTCCGGTTTCCAAGTATGCTGTACATCGCTGCTGGTACGATCTTCATGCTTGGCTTGACACCGATTAACTTTTTCCTGACGACTTCCATTGCCGCGATACTAGCCGGTGCTGCTTATTTCCTATCTCGGGCACAAAAACAGCAAGAGCTAGTAAGCACAGAGCCAGAAGAAGTCCAGGAGGAAGCTTCGATGAAGTCATCCGACAATGTGGTGAACCTGCTCAGCATGGATCCCATCGAGTTTGAATTCGGCTATGCACTCATACCACTCGCAGATACAAATCAAGGCGGGGACTTGCTTGACAGGATCGTCATGATCCGGAAGCAGCTGGCCATCGAGCTTGGTATCGTCATACCCGTTGTCCGGATAAGAGATAATATCCAGCTGGGGCCGAATGAGTACAGGTTGAAGATAAAGGGTAATGAAGTGGCTGCGGGTGAAGTGCTGCTTGACCATTACTTGGCAATGAGTCCGGGAGTGGAAGACGATGGCTTGGAAGGGATCGAAACGCTTGAGCCTGCGTTCGGGTTGCCTGCCAAGTGGATCAGCGAAGATACAAAAGATGAAGCGGAGCTCTCGGGCTATACAGTCGTCGATCCACCATCTGTCGTATCGACGCATCTGACAGAAACCATCAAGCGTCATGCGCATGAATTGCTTGGCAGACAGGAAACGAAGCAGCTTATCGATCATCTGAAAGAATCTTATCCGATTTTGGCAGAGGAAGTGACACCAGATCCTTTGACTGTCGGGGATGTGCAAAAGGTGCTTGCGAAATTGCTGCGTGAGCATGTGTCTGTCAGAAACTTGCCGGTTATTTTTGAAACACTGGCGGATTTCGGTCGGATGACGACAGATACGGATTTGCTTGCGGAATATGCACGTCAGGCACTGGCACCGCAAATCACCAAACAATATGTCCAAAACAATCAAGCCCTGCAGGTCATTACCGTTTCCGGGGCTGTGGAAAAAATGATAGCAGATCATATCCAGCAAACGGAGCACGGCAATTATCTTTCTTTGGATCCGGAATCACAGCAAAAAATCGTCCAGTCCGTCATGGAACAGGCAGAACGTCTGTCTCTCCGGGAAGAAACGGTCATCGTTCTGTGTTCGCCGACGATTCGCATGTACGTACGACAGCTGCTTGATCGCAGTCTGCCTTACGCTGTCGTCCTTTCCTACAATGAATTGGATAACACAACAGAAATCAGGAGTGTCGGGATGGTGAATGTTGCATGAAAATGAAGAAATACACAGCTGCCACTATGCCCCAAGCAATGATTCAAATCCGACGGGAACTAGGCAAGGACGCAGTCATACTGCGTACAAAGGAATTGACAAGCGGCGGGTTCCTCGGTCTTTTCAAAAAAAAGCGCATTGAAGTCATTGCTGCGCTGGATCCGGACCAACGGGTAAGCAGCAGCCGCGAAGTACCAAAACCTGCAATGGCGTCGGTGAATGTGGAAAAAGAAATCGAAGAAACACGAGCAGAGTCAGGGTTCTTAACTGAAATTGCTAGTTTGCGACAAGAATTAAAAACAGCAGTGAGCAGCCAGACAAGACAGTACGCATTGCCTCTGCAAAAATTTTATGACCGGCTGCTTCAAAATGAGGTTCATCCGCAGATTGCTTCGGGACTGATGGAACATCTTTTGGAGAATGCATCCAATGCAGACACGGAAAAGCTATTATATGAAGACCTTGTGAAGCGTTTTGATAAGGTACAGCAGCCTGTACAGTTTGAGAAGAGATTCATTCATCTTGTAGGACCTACGGGTGTAGGGAAAACGACGACCATTGCCAAACTGGCAGCGAAAAGTGCCTTGGTTGATAAGAAGAAAGTGGCTTTCATCACGACTGACACCTATAGGATTGCTGCCATCGACCAGTTGCGCACGTATGCGAAGATCCTGGAAATTCCTCTGGAAGTAGCGTATTCACTGGAAGATTATCAGGAAGCAAGAAAGAAACTGGCTGATTATGATTTGGTTTTTGTCGATACAGCAGGCAGGAATTTCAGGGATTCCGAATACGTGAAAGAGCTTGAACGCACCTTGGACTTACACCACGATGCGGAGACTTACCTGGCGCTGTCTATCACTACAAGGGCTGATGATTTGGCGGCGATTTATGAGCAGTTCGCCCATTTGCCGATCAAGCAGTTCATCTTTACAAAAATGGATGAAGCAGGCCGCTACGGCGGTATCTTGAATTTGATCCAGCAAGCACATATAGGAGTTGCTTATCTAACACATGGGCAGGATGTACCTGATGACATATTCACGCCATCAGCGTCTTATTTGGCAAAAAGGGTGATGGAGGCGTCGGCTGATGCATGACCAAGCTGCTAAACTTCGGGCGACTGTTCAACGTATGACACTTGGACGCACGGTGGCTATCGCCAGCGGAAAAGGCGGAGTGGGAAAATCCAATTTTGCGCTCAACTTTTCCCTGGCTATCAGCCAACTTGGGAAGTCGGTTCTGCTTATCGATTTGGACCTTGGTATGGGGAATATCGAAATATTGCTCGGAACCTCGGCGGAACATTCCTTTATCGAAATGATCCAGAACCGATTAAGCTTGGAAGAAATCACAGAAGCTGGTCCTGATGGTCTTGACTTCATCGCAGCAGGAGCTGCAGTCGATGAATTCTTTCACATGGACAGTGCTGGATTCCAGCATTTCCAGCAGGAGTTTGAAAAAGCGCAGCGGAATTATGATTTTGTCATACTCGATATGGGGGCTGGTTTGACAGAAGAAAGTGCTGGATTCATTTTGGCGGCCGATGAAAGCATCGTCATCACGACGACAGAGCCGACCAGTATGATGGATGCCTATGCTTTGATCAAACACCTCAAAAACCAGAATGGTGCACTTCCGATGCATCTGCTTGTGAATCGTGCAAGTGACGACCGGGAAGGGCAGGATACTGCAACCCGGATGAAAGAAGTCGTAAAATCATTTCTTCATGCTGAACTTGAACTCCTGGGGATATTGCCAGAAGATAAGCAAGTTCCGAAATCGGTGAAAATGCAGGAACCGTTTATCAATCGCAGGGAATCGAAAGCAGGACTTGTCATCAAACAACTTGCAGCCAGTTATCTGAAACCTGCTGCAGAATCAACAGCAAAAGAAAACACATCATTTATGAGCAGACTGAAAGATATTTGGATGGGAGGCGGAACACGTGGTAAAAAAAATCCGCGTTTTAGTCGTTGATGATTCAGCTTTCATGCGAAAAATCATTTCGGATTTACTGAATAGTGACGATCGGCTCGAAGTCATTGGAACAGCTAGGAATGGCAAAGATGGACTGAGTCAAATCACGCAGCTGAAACCAGACGTCGTGACGATGGATGTCGAGATGCCGATCATGAATGGGATAGATGCGTTGAAAGAAATCATGCAGCGGCAGCCGCTGCCGGTTGTCATGCTTTCCAGCTTGACAAAGCAAGGTGCAGACATGACGATCCACGCGATGTCGCTTGGTGCAGTGGATTTCATTGCAAAACCATCCGGCTCCATTTCCCTGGATTTGGATAAGGTACGTGATGAACTGGTTGCGAAGGTGGTAGCGGCAGCTGCTTCCCGCTTGTCAGTCAGACAGCAGGTGAAAGCTGCCGATGTGAAGGTGACTGTCAAAGCACCTGCGGCGAGAAAACGAGCAGATTGCAGCCTTGTTGCAATCGGAACGTCAACTGGCGGTCCCAGAGCGTTACAGGAAGTGATAGGTAAACTTCCGGCTACTCTTGCTGCACCGGTAGTGGTTGTCCAGCACATGCCGGTCGGTTTCACCAAATCATTGGCTGAGAGACTGAATAGCTTGAGCCCGATTCGTGTAAAGGAAGCGCAGCACAATGAGACGTTGCGGAATGGAACGGTGTACATTGCGCCTGGTGGTCATCATTTGACGATCGAGCAGGCAGACAGCCGACTCATTGCCAAACTTACAATGGAAGACCCAGTAAGCGGTCATCGTCCTTCTGTCGATCGAATGTTTGAATCGATCAGCTTGTTGCAAAATGTCGATGTATGTACTGTCATCATGACAGGCATGGGAGCGGATGGAACGAATGGGTTGCGCAAAATCAGGGATAGGATATCATCTGTCTACAGCATCGGTGAGTCTGCTGAAACTTGCGTCGTATATGGGATGCCGAGGGCAGCTGCAGAAGCAGGACTGCTCCATCACGTGTGCCCGGTACAGTCCATCGCTGGAGCAGTGCAAAAAAGGATCAATCTATCAGAGGGGGTCAACCAATGGAAATAGATCAGTACTTAGGTGTATTCATCGAAGAAAGTAAAGAACACTTGCAAAGCTTGAATCAGCATTTGCTGGAACTTGAAAAAAAGCCAGAGGATATGGATGTAGTGAATGAAATATTCCGTTCTGCACATACGCTGAAGGGTATGTCTGCAACGATGGGATACCAGGACTTGGCGAATTTGACGCATCAGATGGAGAATGTACTGGATGCAATCCGGAATCATAAGCTCACGATCAATCCCGACATACTGGATGTCGTCTTTGAAGCTGTGGATAACCTGGAAGAGATGGTACTGGACATTGAATCCGGCGGAGCGGGAACAAAAGAGGTAACAGAATTGGTTCGCCAGCTGGAAGCAATCGAGTCAGGCGAAGCGCTGACACAAAGCGCAGCAGCAACAGAACCTGCTGAAGAGAAATCAGGTCTTTTATTGGATGAGTTTGAGCTGGCGGTACTGCGTGAAAGTGAGGAGAAAGGATTCCAGAACTTTTATACGAAAGTGACACTCCGCGAGGACTGCATGCTGAAAGCAGCACGTGTCTACATGGTTTTCGAAGTGCTTGAATCGTTAGGGGAGGTTGTGAAATCCAATCCCGATGTGTCGCAGCTGGAAGATGAAGCATTCGATTTGATGTTTGAAGTGCTGATCGTCACCAAAGAATCAAAGGAACTTATCGAAGAAAAAATCATGAAAGTTTCCGAGATAGACACAGTTTCAATACAGAATTTCTTCATTGATACATATAAACATCCTCAGGATGCAGCAAATGAAGAAGCAGCAGCCGTAACAGAAGAAAAAGTGGAAGTGGTTCCCACCGAGAAAAAAGCGCAGCAAAGCAATAAGACGATTCGTGTGAATATCGAACGTCTTGATATACTGATGAACTTGTTCGAAGAGCTTGTCATCGATCGAGGCAGACTTGAGCAAATAGCAGATGATGTGAAACACCCTGAACTGCATGAGACAGTGGAACGGATGGCCCGGATTTCCGGTGACCTTCAAAGCATTGTATTGACGATGCGTATGGTCTCCATCGACCAGGTGTTCAACCGTTTCCCTCGTATGGTTCGTCAGCTTGCAAAGGATCTTGGTAAAAAAATCGATTTGCAGATCGAAGGAGCCGAAACAGAGCTTGACCGTACCGTCATCGATGAAATCGGCGATCCACTGGTGCATTTGATCCGGAATAGTTTGGATCATGGTGTCGAAACGCCGGAAGTAAGACGCGAACTTGGCAAACCGGAAACAGGAACTATCAAACTGAAAGCCTATCATTCTGGCAATCATGTCTTCATCGATATCAGTGATGATGGTGCTGGTATCAATCGCAAGAAAGTTACCGATAAAGCGATCAATAATGGTCTGATCACAAAAGAACAAGCTGCCATCATGAATGATAATCAAATATTCGGTTTGATCATGGAAAGTGGCTTTTCTACAGCTGATACCATATCGGATATTTCCGGACGCGGTGTCGGACTCGATGTTGTCCGCAATACGATCGAATCACTTGGCGGAACGATTACAATCAATTCAGAAGAAGGAAAAGGTTCATCATTCAGCATCGAGCTGCCGTTGACATTATCCATCATCAGTGTATTGCTTGTTGAGATCCAGAAGGAAAAATATGCGGTTCCGCTTTCTTCCATCATTGAAACAGCCATCATTCCAAAAGCTGATGTCATGCATGTCCATAACCAAGCAGTTATCGATTTCCGCGGAAGAGTGGTACCGCTTGTTTCACTGAAAGAAGTATTCCAAGTACCGCAAGTGAGCGAAGAGACAGATCATTATTCTGTTGTCATCATCAAAAAGGGTGATAAGTCGGCAGGGTTGATCGTTGATGGCTTCATCGGCCAGCAGGAAATCGTATTGAAATCACTCGGAAACTACTTGACTGAAATATTCGCTGTCTCTGGAGCTACCATTTTGGGAGATGGGCAAGTGGCTCTCATCATCGACAGCAATGCGTTAATCAAATAAGGAGGGTTTAACCATGGCAGAAGAAATCGTACAAGACGTAAAAGTAATTGTATTCCAGCTGAAAAATGAAGAATATGCGGTACCAGTGACTCAAGTGGGATCCATTGAAAAGATGGAGCATATCACTAGGGTGCCGAATACCGAGAGCTTCATTAAAGGTGTGATCAATATGCGGGGTGTCGTCACACCGATCGTTGATTTGAGAAGCCGCCTTGGACTTGAGGAAACACCGGTCGATGAGAACACAAGAATCATCATCGTGGACTTGGATGAGACAACTATTGGTTTGATTGTGGATGCGGCCAATGATGTTGTCGACATCCCGGTCAATCAAATCGAGGAAGCACCTCGTGTGATCGGTGCGATTGATATCGATTATATCGATGGAGTAGTGAAATTGGAGGACAGACTTATCATTTTGCTTGATCTCAGAAAAGTACTGAAATTCCATGAGATTGAAGCAATCAAGTCTATCGAAAGCTAATGTATGATTTACATCATATAACAGAAGATCAGCTCGATGCATTGAAAGAGGCAGGAAACATTGGTGCAGGCAATGCTGCCACTGCCCTTTCGATCCTCTTGCAGCAGGAAATCGATATGAAAGTCCCGGCAGTCCGGATTTGTCACTTCAATGAATTGATCGATTCGATCGGCGGAGCAGAACAGCCGCTGGCTGCGATATACTTGAGAGTTCAAGGAGATGCGCCCGGGAATATGTTCTTCCTGTTGGAACCAGGTGAAGCAGAGTTATTTGTACACTATATAATGGGCAATCAAAGCTTTTCATGGTCCAATACGTCCAAAGACGATATTAACTTATCTGCTTTGCATGAAATGGGGAATATATTGGCTGGAAGCTATCTTTCTGCCATCAGCGACTTTGCGAAAGTGAATATGCAGCCTTCCGTTCCGCAAATCAGTGTCGATATGGGCGGTGCGATCCTGGCAAATGGATTGATCGAAATAGCCCATGAAAGTGATTATACTGTGCTCATTGATACAGTCATCGCACTAAGTCCGCCGAATCAGGAACAGCAAATGATTGAAGGTAAATTCCTGCTTCTGCTCGATCCCGAAGCGTTCGGCCATTTATTCCGTGCATTAGGAGTCGAGGATGATGATTGAAACAGACATTTTACACGTGGGCATTGCCGATGCGAAAATTGCCGTTCATCCGCAGCATCTGCGGACAGCTGGACTTGGATCTTGCGTCGGGGTCGTCATTTACGATAAGCAAACGAAACTTGCCGGAATGGCGCATGTGATGCTTCCTGATTCGAATCTAGCCAAACAGACACAAATGAATCGCAATAAATATGCAGATACTGCAATGGATGATCTAGTAGCCAATCTTTTGAAGCAAGGCGCAAGCATGGGCCGATTCAAGGCCAAACTTGCAGGCGGGGCACAAATGTTCACTTTCTTATCGACAGACGAAAAAATGAGGATCGGACCACGTAATATAGAAGCTGTGGAACAAAAACTCCGGGAATATCGGATACCGATCGAAAGCAAGGATGTCGGAGGAAGCAATGGGCGCACAATCCAATTCGACACGGAAACATGGGGATTGAAAATCAAAACAGTTAATAAAGAGGAAGCGATCATATAATGGAGCAGCTTCATGCTTATGACAGAGTGGCAAACAAAGGAGGGAGTTTCATGGTCAGTTATGGATCAGAAACAGAACAGCAGTATTGGAACAGCTGGTTTTATAAGAAAGATAGCGAAGCTGCCAATGAATTGATGCGGATGTACATGCACGTAGTCGAATACCATACGCAGCGCATCGCTGCTCACCTCCCCTCCAGTGTGAGCAGGGATGATGTCAGGAGCTTCGGTTATACTGGGCTGTATGATGCTTTGAAGAAATTTGAGCCAAGCAGGGACTTTAAATTCGAAACGTATGCGTCTTTCCGGGTCAGGGGAGCCATCATGGACGGTCTTCGGAAGGAAGACTGGCTTCCCCGGACAGTACGTGATAAAGTAAAAAAGATAGAAGCTGCTGCATCCAAGCTTGAGCAGACGCTTGAGAGGAAACCGACCAGCAGCGAGATTGCCGAATCCACTGGTTTGAGCAGGGAAGAGGTGGAGGAAGCAGTTCGTGATGCATTGTTTTCCAATGTCCTCTCCATGGATGACAAACCGACCGGACCAAAGCAGGATAATCAGGATACAAGTTATGTACTTCCTGATCTCAAGACACCGCAGCCAGAAGATGCGGTGCTGCAGAAGGAGCTGTTAAGTCAGCTCACAGACAGCATCAAACAGCTGAATGAACATGAACAGCTGGTGATCAGTCTTTTCTATAAAGAAGAATTGACGTTTACAGAAATCGGACATATTCTGGAACTGACAACATCACGCATCTCACAAATTCATAAACGTGCTGTATTCAAATTACGGGAATCCTTAGCCAAGCTTTCAGCCACCAGCTGAAAGCTATTTCCACTTTATATAGAAAGAAGGCTATCCATGCTCACACTATTAGTCTTTGCCAGTCTTCTCCTTCATGTACTGACTTTCATCGCGATACGCACACTGCAATCCAAAGTGATGCAGCAAGAAAACCAGTTCCAGAAGGAAAAAAAAGAATATGAAGCTATGCTCAGCACAATCCTTACAGAACTTAGGGAAGAGAATGAACGGCTTTTGGATGCTGAACCCATTAAAGCACCGAAGCAAACTCCGCTAAAGGAAAAAAATGACCAACCCAGAGTCACTCCGGCTGAAACTATGGAAGCAATGCCGGAAGCGGCCTATGCACCCCCTCCCGTACCTGAAGAGGAAGAAGATGATGTATCCATGTCCAATCTTGGACGGGTGCTTCAGCTGCATGATCAAGGCATAGCTCCAGCAGCTATCGCAAAGCAGCTGGGAATGGGGAAAACAGAAGTGGAATTGATACTCTTGATGAAAAAAAATGGGGAAAAGGGCAGAAAAAGCTAAGAAAGTTCAAAAACATGTCTAAGATGCTTGATTGACGGTAATAGCTGTGCTATATTTATTTTTGGTGTTAATACACACGGCTGCCGATTTTTACGGGAGGTGCTGGCAAATTGTCAGTTCCCGATAAAAGATGAAGCGGTCGGAGGAGAAAAAACCATTAGGAGGAAAACACTATGTCAGTAATTTCAATGAAACAATTGCTTGAAGCTGGTGTTCATTTCGGTCACCAGACTCGCCGTTGGAACCCAAAAATGAAGAAATATATCTTCACGGAGCGTAACGGTATCTACATCATCGACCTTCAGAAAACAGTTAAGAAAGTCGACGAAGCTTACAACTACGTAAAAGAGCTTGCTGCTGATGGCGGTACTATTCTTTTCGTGGGTACGAAGAAACAAGCACAGGAATCTGTGAAAGAAGAAGCGATCCGTTCCGGTCAGTACTTCGTCAACCAACGTTGGTTGGGTGGTACGCTTACTAACTTCCAGACAATCCGCAAACGTATCAACCGTTTGAAATCCATCGAGCGCATGGAAGAAGATGGTACATTCGAAGTACTTCCTAAAAAAGAAGTAGTAGGTTTGCTTAAAGAAAAAGAACGTCTTGTTAAATTCCTTGGCGGAATCAAAGACATGGAAAGAATTCCAGACGCTCTATTCGTTATCGACCCACGCAAAGAAAGAATCGCAATTGCAGAAGCACACAAATTGAACATCCCGATCATCGGTATCGTTGATACTAACTGTGATCCGGACGAAATAGATTACGTGATCCCTGCGAATGACGACGCTATCCGCGCTGTTAAATTGCTTACTTCCAAAATGGCGGATGCTATCTTGGAATCCAAGCAAGGTGAAGAATTGGAAGACCAAGAAGCTCCAGCTGAAGAAGCAACAGAAGCTGTAAGCGAGTAATGGATGAAGGGTGATAAGGGGGGACCTTTTATCACCCTTTTTTAAAAGACTAATTGTCCAAACCCCAAGGAGGCATTTACGATGGCAATCACAGCACAAATGGTAAAAGAATTGCGCGAAAAAACTGGCGCAGGTATGATGGACTGCAAAAAAGCTTTGACTCAAACAGATGGTGATATGGAAAAAGCGATCGACTACCTTCGCGAGAACGGTATTGCGAAAGCTGCTAAAAAAGCAGACCGCATCGCTGCTGAAGGTTCCACTTTCATCGCTACTGAAGGCGATCACGCTGTATTGCTTGAAGTGAACTGTGAAACTGACTTCGTTACAAAGAACGACCAGTTCAAATCTTTGCTTAACGAACTAGCACAGCATATCCTTACTAACAAGCCAGCTAGCGTAGAAGAAGCACTTGATCAGAAAATGAACGATGAGCAGACTGTTGGCGAGTACATCAATGCTGCAATCGCAAAAATCGGAGAAAAAATCTCCCTTCGTCGTTTCGCTTTAGTGAGCAAAACAGAAAATCAAGCATTCGGAGGCTACCTGCACGGTGGCGGACGTATCGGTGTATTGACTTTGCTTGATGGTACAACTGATGAAGAACTAGGTAAAGACGTTGCAATGCACATCGCAGCAGTAAACCCACGTTACGTTTCTCGTGACGCAGTAGCTGCTGATGAAGTGGAGCGCGAGCGTGAAGTATTGAAAACACAAGCACTAAACGAAGGCAAGCCAGAAAACATCGTCGAGAAAATGGTTGAAGGCCGTCTTGGTAAATTCTTCGAAGAGATCTGCTTGCTTGAACAAAGCTTCATCAAAGATCCAGATCAAAAAGTGAAGAAATATGTGACTGACAAAGGTGCTTCTGTTGTTAACTTTGTTCGTTATGAAGTTGGCGAAGGTATGGAAAAACGCGAAGATAACTTCGTTGATGAAGTAATGAGCCAAGTTAAAAAATAAGTATGACTGAAGAGGGGACACTTTGTGTTCCCTTTTTTACAAAATATACATACCTTTGGAGGCACAGATGACTACAGCACCTTATAAACGGATTGTATTGAAACTGAGTGGAGAAGCATTGAGCGGACAGGTTGGTTACGGAATCGAACCTGCGGTGATTCGCTCTATTGCAGAACAAGTGAAAGAAGTAGCTGAAATGGGCGTGCAAGTTGCGGTTGTTGTCGGCGGCGGGAACATCTGGCGCGGTAAAGTCGGCAGCGAGATGGGTATGGATCGTGCGAATGCCGATTACATGGGTATGCTTGCGACAGTCATGAACTCACTTGCATTACAGGACAGCCTGGAGAACCTTGGCATCCCGACAAGAGTACAGACATCCATAGAGATGCGACAAGTGGCTGAGCCTTATATCCGCCGCAAAGCGATTCGTCATCTGGAGAAAAATCGTGTCGTCATCTTTGCAGCAGGAACAGGCAACCCATATTTCTCCACGGATACGACTGCAGCTTTGCGAGCAGCTGAAATCGAAGCGGAAGTCATCCTGATGGCGAAGAACAATGTGGATGGTGTGTATAACGCCGATCCTAAACTTGTTCCCGATGCAGTGAAGTATGATGAACTGACATACTTGGATATCCTGAACGAAGGGCTTGCAGTCATGGATTCGACAGCTTCCTCACTATGCATGGACAACGATATTCCATTGTTAGTGTTCTCGATCAGTGAAAAAGGTAATATCAAAAAAGCGGTTTCCGGTGAGGAAATCGGAACAATCATCAGGGGGAATAATTAATGTCAACAGCAATCATTACGGATGCAAAAAGCAAAATGACGCAGGCAGTACAGGCTTTCTCCAGACAATTGGCGACTGTTCGTGCCGGACGCGCGAATCCTTCTTTGTTGGATAGTGTATATGCAGATTACTATGGTGCATCCACACCGCTTAATCAGCTTGCTAGCGTAACTGCTCCGGAAGCACGCATGCTAGTGATCACACCTTACGACAAAACAGCGATTTCCGATATTGAAAAAGCGATCCAAAAGGCTGACCTTGGGCTTTCCCCTTCCAGTGATGGTAATATCATCCGTCTGAGCATCCCTGCTCTGACAGAAGAACGCCGTAAAGATTTGGTGAAAGTTGTATCCAAATACTTGGAAGAAGCGAAAGTGCAAATCCGCAATATTCGCCGTGACAGCAATGATCAATTGAAAAAAGCTGAGAAAAACAAAGAACTGACAGCTGACGAATTGAAAGGCTATCAGGATGATGTGCAAACGGAAACGGATAAGCATATCAGCCAGCTGGAAGGTCTTGCAAAGGACAAAGAAAAAGAAATAATGGAAGTTTGACCCTTAACCATGTAAAATAAGTAGTACAAGACCCTCTTGTAAAAGGGGGTTTTTGCTCTTTTTGCGAGATGCAAAGAAGCAGTACTGCACAGGGCGCCTATGGCTGGCTAGTCATCAGAGAAAAAAGCCCAATGGAGGATTCAAAATGATTAAACTTCCTTTTTTTAATAGGAAAAGAAGAATAGAATTACAGCCATCGACGCTGAAGCTTGCGAATATCCCTGAACATGTTGCCATTATCATGGATGGCAATGGACGCTGGGCGAAAAAACGCGGACTTCCGCGGATTGCCGGCCATAAGGAAGGGATGACGACGGTTCGGAGAATTGTAAAAGCTGCCAACCGCATCAATGTGAAGGTGCTAACTCTGTATGCCTTTTCCAAAGAAAATTGGAAACGTCCGCAGACAGAAGTGGATTTCCTGATGAAGCTGCCAAAGGAGTTCCTGACAACTTATTTGCCTGAACTTATCGAAGAGAATGTCAAAGTCCAGACAATTGGTGACCTGGACGGGTTGCCGTCTTTTACACGCGAAGCAATAAGTGAAGCAATGGAGAAGACAAAATACAATGATGGATTGATCCTGAACTTTGCGTTGAATTATGGCGGGCGGTATGAGTTGGTGCACGCTGTACAAAATATGATACAAGATGTCAACGATAAAAAGCTGCAAACAGCCGACATAGATGAAGAGATCATATCCCGTTATTTGTATACAGAAAAACTGGCAGATCCCGATTTAATCATCCGTACTAGCGGTGAGCATCGCTTAAGCAATTTCCTGCTTTGGCAGAGTGCTTACTCGGAACTCTGGTTCACAGAAGTACTATGGCCTGATTTCGATGAACTATTGTTTGAACAGGCAATCAGTGACTTCCAAAACAGAAAACGGCGCTATGGCGGTATTTGAGGTGAATAGTTAACAATGAAGCAACGATTGATTACAGCGATTATCGCAGGCATATTCTTCATGATTTTTGTACTGCTCGGCGGTGCATGGTTCGAGGCGTTCATTTATTTGATCGCGACCATTGCATTCATCGAATTATTGCGTATGCGCAAAATCGCAAAATACAAAGTACCATCGATTGTGAGTGTCTTGCTGTTATGGGGGCTCTTGTCCCCTGAACTCGGCATGATCAATGCTATATTCGATATACATATCAATAAGACGGACCTCCTTTTATTCTCCGTCATTCTTCTTTTGAGTTATACAGTGCTTGCGAAGAATCGCTTCACATTCGAAGATGCCGGATTCCTGCTGATCACGGTAGTGTATATCGGTTTTGGCTTCCTTTATTTCATCATCACGAGGAATGCTCCGAGTGTAGCGATCGAAGGACACACTGTAACCGGCTTATCCAAATTCATTTTCGTACTGGTAGTTATATGGGCTACTGATTCGGGAGCATACTTCTTCGGCAGAGCTTTCGGAAAACACAAGCTATGGCCGACCATCAGTCCCAATAAGACAATCGAAGGGGGAGTTGGCGGACTCATTCTTGGCTGTATTGCCGGAATTGTATTCCACATCATCTCACCTGTCAGTGCATCTGTCTGGATCGTTGCCGGCGTGTGTATCCTGATTGCTCTCTTCGGTCAGCTTGGGGATATGGTCGAATCAGCATTCAAAAGGCATTATCTTGTAAAGGATTCGGGTAAGATCCTGCCAGGACATGGCGGAATATTGGATCGCTTCGATAGTATGATTTTTGTTTTCCCGATCCTGCATTTAATTCAATTCATTTAATAGAGTATAAAGAGGAGCGTGTCCGATGAAAACAATCGCATTATTAGGTGCAACGGGTTCGATCGGCCTGCAGACATTGGATGTCATCCGAAACCATCCGGAGGCATTCAAGCTGCACAGCATGGCTTTTGGCCGCAATATCGAGAAGGCACTGCCGCTAATCAAGGAATTCAACCCGGCTGTAGTAGTCGTACAAGATGAACAGACAAAAGAGGCACTTCATCAGACACTTCCACACTTAGAAATATTGGTCGGTTCCAAAGGGATGGTCGCAATCAGTTCTGCCGGTGAAACAGATGTCGTCGTGAATGCAGTTCTTGGCAGCATCGGCCTGGAAGCGACTTTAGAAGCCATCAGATCTAAAAAGCAGGTGGCATTCGCAAATAAGGAAACACTCGTTTCAGCCGGACATCTCGTGATGGCGGAAGCAAAGAAACATGGCGTCAATCTGCTTCCGGTGGATAGTGAACATGCTGCAATTTTCCAATGTCTGAATGGAGAGAAGCTAGAGGATGTGAACAAGCTGATCATCACTGCCTCCGGCGGCAGTTTCCGTGATAAGACAAGGGAAGAACTTAAAAGCGTGACGCTAGCAGATGCCTTGAAGCATCCAAATTGGAGCATGGGACAGAAAATCACGATTGATTCAGCAACAATGATGAATAAAGGCTTGGAAGTCATCGAAGCACACTGGCTCTTTGGGATCGATTATGATGATATCGAAGTCGTCCAGCATCGTGAGAGTATCATCCATAGCATGGTGGAGTACAAAGATCACAGTGTCATCGCGCAGCTTGGTACTCCCGATATGCGCGTGCCGATCCAGTACGCCCTCACCTATCCTGAAAGACTTGATTTAGCTGTTTCAAAAAGGTTAAACTTAGTGGAAATAGGTAAACTCCACTTCGAAGAAATGAGTATGGAACGATTTCCTTGTTTGCGAATGGCATATGAGGCGGGCAGGGCAGGCGGAACTGCTACAACCGTATTGAATGCCGCGAATGAGGAGGCAGTAGCGCTGTTTCTGGCAGGAAAAATAGATTTCCTGGCAATAGAGGATTATGTAGCGCGGGCACTTGATGCACATGTTTATGAATCTTTCCCTTCTTTGGAAACAATCTTGGAAACAGATCGTCTCACACGGAGTCAAGTGAGGTCCTATAACCAGTAAAGGCAGGTGCCCATTGTGACAACTATCATTGCGTTTATCCTAGTGTTCGGGCTGCTCGTTTTCGTGCATGAACTCGGACATCTGATTTTTGCGAAGCGGGCTGGCATGTTAGCACGTGAATTCGCCATCGGTTTTGGACCGAAGATTTTTACCTGGACCAAAAATGAGACGCTTTACACAATCAGACTCCTTCCTATCGGAGGATATGTGCGTGTTGCCGGTGAAGATCCGGAAATCGTCGAATTGAAACCAGGCCACCATATCGGACTGGAATTCAATGAAAAGCAAGAAGTAACGAAAATCATCGTGAATAATAAATCCAAACATCCGAACGCACGAGTCATCGAAGTCGAAAGTGCCGATTTGGATCATAGTCTGATGGTTCATGGCTATGAGATAGGGGAGGAAGAGCGCCTGTCTTTCCCTGTACATGAAAAAGCGATGTATGTCATGGACGAGACGGAAACACAAATCGCTCCGTACAACCGTCAATTTGCGTCGAAGAACAAGCGACAGCGCGCCATGCAGCTTTTTGCAGGTCCAATGATGAACTTCCTGCTTGCACTGGTGCTGTTTTTCATCCTTGCGCTCATCCAGGGGATACCTGCTGACAACGCGGCAGTAGGTACTGTACAAGATGGGTCTGCGGCACAGGAAGCGGGTATCCAATCCGGGGACGAGATTACTGCAATCGATGGAACATCGGTTCAGACTTGGGAAGAATTTACGGCTATCGTACGTGAAAACCCGGATAAAGCATTGGAAGCCACCATCGTCAGGGATGGCCAGGAGCAGCAGCTGACGATCACGCCGGCCCTTGTGGAAAGCGGTGACCAGAAAATAGGTCAGATCGGTGTGACGCTTGCAATGGAAAAAAGTTTCCTGGGAGCAATTCCTTACAGCTTCCAGCAGACATACGAATTTGGAACGATGATCCTTACCAATCTGGGACAACTTATCACTGGTCAGCTCAGTATCGATGCGTTATCTGGACCAGTCGGCATTTATGATGCGACCGACCAGGTAGTGAAAGCAGGATTGATCAATTTGATTCAGTGGACGGCACTTCTGAGTGTGAACTTAGGCATCGTCAATCTAGTGCCGCTTCCGGCGCTGGACGGCGGACGTTTGTTATTCATAGGTGTGGAGGCATTGCGAGGCAAGCCTGTGGAGCCGCAAAAAGAAGCTGTGGTTCACTTCATCGGATTTGCATTGCTCATGCTGCTGATGATCGTGGTAACCTGGAATGATATACAGCGGTTATTTTTATGATGCAGAGGTGGAAGTATGCGACAAAGTAAAACATTCATACCAACATTGAGGGAAGTACCTGCAGATGCAGAAGCAATCAGCCACCAGCTGCTTGTAAAAGGCGGATATATCCGCCAGACTGCTTCTGGCATCTACAGCTATTTGCCGCTCGGTACGAGAGTGCTGCGCAAAGTGGAAGCGATCATCCGTGAAGAGCTGGATCGCACGGGTGCGAGCGAAATGCTCATGCCGGCACTGCAGCCTGCTGAACTATGGAAGGAGACGGGGCGCTGGAAAGTATACGGCCCTGAATTGATGAGATTGCATGACCGGAATAACCGGGAATTCGCACTCGGACCTACGCATGAAGAGGTCACGACCAGTCTGGTGCGTGACGAGCTGAACAGCTATAAGAAATTACCGTTGACGGTTTATCAGATCCAGACCAAGTACCGAGATGAACAGCGTCCTCGCTTCGGTCTTTTGCGCGGCCGAGAATTCATCATGAAAGATGCGTATAGTTTCCATGCTGATTACGAGAGTCTGGATGAAGCTTACAAGACGATGTCCGATGCATATCATCGGATCTTTAAACGTGTTGGATTGAATTTCCGTGCTGTTGTAGCCGACTCAGGCGCAATGGGAGGAAAAGACACGCATGAATTCATGGCACTTGCTTCTGTCGGGGAAGATACGATTGCTTTCAGTGACGTGTCGGATTACGCGGCGAATATCGAGATGGCGGAAGTGCTTGATCACGGTCAAAAGACGGATGCTGAGCCGTTATCGCTGGAGAAGGTGGAAACACCGAATGTGAAGACCATGCAAGAAGTTGCGGATTTCCTTGGTCACAAAGTGGAAGAAGGACTGAAAGCAGTAGTGTTCAAAGTGGATGAACGCCTTGTGATGGTCATCGCGCGCGGCGATCACGAAATCAATGACATTAAAGTGAAGAATTTTTACCAAGCACAGCTTGTCGAACTGGCCGCCGAGGCTGAAGTGAAAGAGCTGCTTGGTGCAGGATTCGGCTCGCTTGGTCCGATCAATGTGCCGGAAGAAATGGATGTCATTGCCGATAATGCAGTCAAATACACGGCAAATGTCACATGTGGTGCCAACGAAGATGGCTTCCATTACAAAAATGTGAATCCCGGGCGTGATTTCCAAGTGAAACAATACGCAGATTTACGTTTCATCCAAGCAGGGGATAGTTCGCCTGATGGTCAGGGGACGATTCAGTTTGCTGAAGGCATCGAAATCGGTCAGGTATTCAAACTTGGTGAATTTTATGCAGATAAGATGCAGGCCAAGTTCCTTGATGAGCAAGGGAAAGCACAAAACCTGATCATGGGTTGTTATGGAATCGGTGTATCGCGTACACTTGCAGCAGCTGTAGAACAGCATAGCAAGGAAGGTGCGATTGTATGGCCGAAATCCATCAGTCCATTCCAGGTGCATCTGATCAGCTTGAATCCAAAGAAAGATGAGCAGCGCGAACTTGCCGATCGTCTATACGAAAGATTACTTGAAGCAGGCGTCGATGTGTTGTACGATGATAGAAAGGAACGTGCCGGTGTCAAATTCGCTGATAGCGATTTGATTGGCATTCCAGTCCGTGTCACAGTAGGAAAACGTGCTGCTGACGGAGAAGTGGAAGTGAAGTTCCGTGATACTGAACAAGAAGCGGTTTCCCATGAGAATGATCTCCTGGATCAATTAGCTGCTTATCTATAAAGATATCGAGCCCTTGTCAATCCTTTGACAGGGGCTTTCGTAAGACCGCAGTATCACTAGCGGGGGAGGAGAAGTCAATGAGTTTAAGCCAAAGTGAAAAAATGGACATGCTCCTTGAGCAGATCCAGCTGGATGAAGAAACCATCAATGCCCATTTCAAAGAAAGCCAGTTGGAGAAACTTGAAGTCGATCCAAAAGAAAAGTCCTGGCATTTTCATTTTCAACTGGCAAATCTGCTGCCGCCAAATGTATATAAGATTTTCACTGCAAAGCTGAGAGAAGCATTTGCACACATCGCTGCAGTCGACTGGTCGATCCGTTGCGTCAAGAATACGGTGGATGGTGAACATATCAAGGATTATTGGCAGGATTTTGTCTTGACATATCCGAAGCTGTCACCTGCTTATAAGGATTTAGTCCAGACACAACTGCCTATAGTTAACGGTAATAAGATTATGTTAACTGCGAGGAACGAAGCGGAAGCCAGCGCGTTGAAAAAACGGCTCGAACCTGCATTTCAGACATACTGCCAGAAAATCGGTGCAGGTCTATATATGCTCACTGTCACGGTGAAGGAACAGAATATGGAAGAATTGACGAAATTCCGCGAGCAAAAAGCTTTGGAAGACAGCTTATTGGTTCAAAAAGCCATCAAGGACTCCGAAGAACGAGCGAAGAAACAAGATGAAGCGCCTCAAGGTCCTGTCATGATCGGTTATGCCATAAATGATGAAATCACCCAGATGAAGGATATCCAAGAGGAAGAACGACGCATGGCTGTTCAGGGATATGTGTTCGATGTGGATATTCGTGAGCTGCGCTCCGGGCGCCATTTGCTTATTGCAAAAGTGACCGACTACACAGACAGCTTCCAAATCAAGATGTTCTCCAAAGGCAATGATGATGCCGGTAAATTCAAGCAGCTCAAAAAGGGCATGTGGATAAAAGCACGCGGAAGTATCCAGACTGATAACTTTACCAATGAACTGACGATGATGGCCAATGATATCAACGAAATCAGCATGACATTCCGTCAGGATAAAGCGAAAGAAGGGGAAAAGCGTGTCGAACTGCATACACACACGCTTATGAGTCAAATGGATGCTGTCACATCAGCCACCCGTTTGATCGAGACCGCAGCGAGGTTTGGACATGACAGCATCGCCATTACGGACCATGCCGTTGTGCAAAGTTACCCAGAGGCATTCGCGGCTGGTAAAAAGAACAATATCAAAGTCATTTATGGTCTGGAAGCCAATCTTGTCGATGACGGAGTACCAATTGCGTACAATAGCAAAGACATCGATCTGGAAAAAGCGACCTATATCGTATTCGACGTCGAGACGACCGGATTGTCAGCATCCTATGATAAAATCATCGAGCTTGCTGCTGTGAAGTTCCATGATGGTGAAATCGTCGACCGATTTGAGCGCTTTGCCAACCCGCATCAAAAGCTCAGTCAGACGATCATCGACCTTACCGGCATCACAGATGATATGCTTGTCGATGCGCCGGAAATCGAAGATGTACTCAACGATTTCAAAGCTTGGATGGGGGACGATGTATTGGTTGCCCATAATGCAAGTTTTGATATGGGCTTTTTGAATCAAGGCTTTAAGCGAATCGGGTTGGAGAAGGCGTCGAATGCTGTCATCGATACATTGGAGCTTGCCAGATTCCTATTTCCGCAGTTGAAGAATCACCGGCTGAATACGCTGTGTAAGTTCCTGGATATCGAACTCACGCAGCATCACCGCGCGATTTACGATACGGAAGCTACCAGCTATTTACTGTGGCGACTATTGAAAGAAGCATTCCAAAAAGAAATAATGAACCATGATCAGCTCAACGATTACATGGGGCAAGGAAATGCGTTCCAAAGGTCACGTCCGTACCACTGCACCATTTATGTCCAGAATGAAGTCGGCTTGAAGAATATGTATAAGCTTGTCAGCATGTCCCATGTTGATTACTTCTACCGTGTTCCCCGGATTCCGCGTTCCAAACTGGAACAGCACCGGGAAGGCTTGATCATCAGCTCCGGCTGTGATAAAGGTGAAGTATTTGAAGCGATGATGCAAAAATCCAAGGAAGATGCAGCGGAAGCAGCAGCTTTCTATGATGTCATCGAAGTGCAGCCTCCGTCCAATTACTATCATTTGATTGAGAAGGAGCTCGTTCAAAATGAAGCACATCTATTCGATATACTGCGTAACTTGGTAGAACTTGGAGAAGATTTGGACAAGCCGGTGGTTGCTACAGGCAACGTGCATTATATAGAAGAACATGAAAAGCAGTACCGCAATATTTTGATCAAAACGCAGAATGGTAATCCGCTGAGCAGACAGACGTTGCCGGATGTGCATTTCCGCACGACCAATGAGATGCTTGACTGCTTCGATTTCCTGCCTGCCGATAAGGCCAAGGAAATAGTCGTTGATAATACGCAGAAAGTATCTGCCATGATAGAAGATGTGAAACCGGTCAAAGAAGACCTATATACACCTAATATCGATGGTGCAGAGGACGAAATGCGTCAGATGAGCTATGACCGCGCCCGAAGCATTTATGGCGATGAACTGCCGGAGATCGTTGAAAAACGGATCGAAAAGGAACTGAAAAGTATCATTGGACATGGTTTCGCCGTTATTTACCTTATTTCGCACAAGCTGGTGAAAAAATCGCTGGAAGACGGTTACTTGGTTGGTTCGCGGGGCTCGGTAGGCTCTTCCTTGATCGCCACGCTCACCGATATCACCGAGGTGAATCCACTGCCGCCGCATTATGTGTGCCCAGGGTGTAAACACAACGAATTCTTCACGGATGGTTCCGTGGCAAGCGGCTATGATTTACCGGAAAAAGCATGTCCTTCATGCGGTGAAGCGATGAAACGGGATGGACAGGATATCCCGTTCGAGACATTCCTGGGATTCAAAGGGGATAAAGTACCCGATATCGATTTGAACTTCTCCGGTGCATATCAGCCGCAAGCCCACAACTACACGAAAGTGCTGTTCGGGGAGGATAAAGTATATCGTGCCGGAACGATCGGAACCGTTGCTGAAAAAACTGCTTACGGCTATGTAAAAGGTTATGCCAGTGATAATCAGCTGCATATCCGAAATGCGGAAGTGGATCGTCTTGTACAAGGGACGACCGGTGTGAAAAGGACGACCGGACAGCACCCAGGGGGTATAATTGTTGTACCGGATGACCAAGATATATATGACTTCACACCTATCCAGTTCCCAGCGGATGACCGCAATTCAGAATGGAAAACGACCCACTTCGACTTCCACTCGATTCATGATAATTTGCTGAAACTGGATATACTCGGACACGATGACCCGACCGTCATCCGCATGCTTCAGGATTTATCCGGTATCGATCCGAAGACGATCCCGACGAATGATCCGGAAGTGATGAAAATATTTTCCGGACCTGATGCATTGGGTGTGACAGCAGAACAAATCATGTGTAAAACGGGTACGCTTGGCGTGCCGGAATTCGGGACACGGTTTGTCCGACAGATGCTTGAGGATACGAATCCATCGACATTTGCCGAGCTTGTCCAGATTTCCGGTCTGTCCCACGGGACGGATGTATGGCTTGGCAATGCCCAGGAATTGATCAATAGCGGCATTTGCACACTGCCGGAAGTAATCGGCTGCCGTGATGATATCATGGTTTACCTGATGCACAGGGGTCTTGATTCATCACTTGCGTTCAAGATCATGGAGTCCGTCCGTAAAGGGAAAGGGCTCCAGGATGAATGGATAGAGGATATGAAGAAGAACAATGTACCGGACTGGTATATCGACTCCTGTCTGAAGATCAAGTACATGTTCCCTAAAGCCCACGCAGCTGCGTATGTTCTCATGGCTGTGCGGATTGCTTACTTCAAAGTGCATCATCCGATTTTATTCTATGCAGCATACTTCAGTGTGCGCGCAAGTGATTTTGAGCTTGATACGATGATCAAAGGACCCGATGCAATTCGGGAGCGTATCAATGAAATCAACCAAAAGGGGCATGATGCTTCCCCAAAAGAGAAGAACCTTGTGACCGTGCTGGAACTTTCGCTTGAGATGTGTGAGCGAGGCTTCCATTTCCAGCGTGTGGATTTGTACAAATCCAGTGCGACGGACTTTCTTGTCGATGGTGACAGCTTAATCCCGCCGTTCAATGCAATTGACGGACTGGGTACCAATGCTGCACTCAATATCGTGAAAGTGCGGGAAGATGGAGAATTCCTCTCAAAAGAGGACTTGCGTGAACGAAGCAGGATCAGTAAAACGGTATTGGAGTATATGGATCAGCATGGCTGTCTGGAAGGAATGGCAGACCAGAACCAGCTTTCGCTATTCTAACAGGATTCTTGCCTAAACAAGAAACTTGTGGTATATTATCCAGTAGCGGTATTGATACGAACCAGATCAAGAGTGGGATTACCCACTCTTTTTCATACCCATGGTTTTGTATCTTGTTTGTAAGGGGAGCGCCTCTTCGTTGTTTTGTAGCAAAAAGCACATGATAAACATTGTTCCCTTGCTTCCATTTCGGGCAAGGGTTTTCTATTGAGAGAGGCACAACCCACCCGAATTTAAAGTATCTCTCGCCTGGAAGCGTGCAGTAAAGGAGGAAGCATTTTGGCAGCCAATATAACGGAAGTTACAGAAAGCCATCTACAACCAATCATGGAAGAGCTGCAGCTGGAACTGGTCGATGTGGAATTCGTCAAGGAAGGCAAGAACTGGTTCCTGCGCGTTTATGTAGACAAAGCGGAAGGCATCGATATCGAAGAATGCGCCGTCGTTTCAGAGAAATTGAGTGCAATTCTGGATGAAGATGATCCGGTTGATTTCCCTTATTTCCTGGAAGTTTCGTCACCGGGAGCGGAAAGACCATTGAAAACGAAAAAAGCAATTACAAACAGTATCGGTAAGACAGTCAATGTCAGATTGTACGAGCCGATCGATAATGAAAAAGAGTACCAAGGTACATTGATGGCGTTCGAAGACGATGTGATGACATTGGAAGTCATGGTCAAAGCGAGGAAGAAGGAAGTATCCCTTCCATATGAGAAAATCGCGAAGGCACGTCTGGCTGTAACGTTTAACTAAAGGGGGATATACGAGTGAGCAGCGAGCTTTTTGATGCCATTACTTATTTGGAGAAAGAGAAAGGGATTAATAAGGATGTCCTGATCGAAGCGCTGGAAGCAGCCTTGATCTCCGCTTATAAAAAGAACTTCAAATCCGCGACGAATGTACGTGTCGATTTGAATGAAACAACTGGGTCCATGAAAGTATTCGCCCGCAAAGATGTTGTCGAGGAAGTCGAGGACAGCCAGCAGCAAATGACGCTTGATGAAGCTCGTGCCGTTTCTGGTACGTATGATATCGGCGATGTCGTTGAAATCGAAGTAACGCCGAAGGACTTCGGCCGTATTGCAGCACAGGCTGCGAAACAAGTTGTCACACAGCGTGTGCGGGAAGCAGAGCGCGGTGTCATTTTCAGCGAGTATGCTGATCGGGAAGAAGATGTCATGACTGGTATCGTTTCCCGCAACGACCCAAGATTCATTTATGTAGATCTTGGCAAGATCGAAGCGAAGCTGCCGGAAAGCGAACAGATGTCTACCGAGAAATACGAAATCCACGACCGCTTGAAGGTATACGTGACGAAGGTAGAGAACACGAACAAAGGACCAAGCATCTTTGTTTCCCGGACTCATCCAGGTCTTTTGAAGCGATTATTTGAAATGGAAGTCCCTGAAATTTATGATGGTACTGTAGAGATTCGTTCCGTTGCACGGGAAGCTGGAGATCGTTCGAAGATTTCCGTTTATGCATCCCAAGCAGAAGTCGACCCGGTTGGATCCTGCGTAGGGCAGCGCGGTCAGCGTGTCCAAGCAATCGTGAACGAATTGAAAGGTGAAAAAATCGATATCGTTGAATGGTCTGAGGATCCGGTCGAATATGTATCGAATGCGCTCAGCCCTTCCAAAGTCATCTCCGTATTGGTTGACGAGGAAGAAAAAGCGACAACGGTCATCGTACCTGATTACCAGCTTAGCCTTGCCATTGGTAAACGCGGTCAGAACGCGCGTCTTGCTGCGAAATTGACTGGCTGGAAAATCGATATCAAATCCGAGACGGAAGCGCTTGAGCTTGGCATTTTGACGAAACAGGATGCTGAAGCTACAGACTACGACGACGATTTCGACGACGAAGACACATATTGATAAGGGGCGCTGTATATGAAACAAAAGAAGGTTCCGCTTCGAAAATGTGTGGTTTCCAATGAAATGAAGCCAAAACAAGAATTGATCCGGGTCGTCCGCAATAAAGAAGGCGAAGTTTTTGTGGATGAGACCGGCAAGAAGAACGGCCGTGGTGCGTATATCTCCAAGGATACAGCTATCATTGAGAAAGCGAAGAAACAAGCTACGCTGGCGCGCCACTTGAGTACACAGATCGATGATTCTATTTATGAAGAACTTGAGCGTTTAGCGAAAGGTCAGCAATCATGAGTAAAAATTATTTGAATTTGTTAGGGCTTGCTGTACGTGCCGGACAATGCACCTTCGGGGAAGAAGCGATTGTCCGGGATGTACAGCGGCAAAAAGCAAAGCTGGTTATAGCTGCCAGTGATATCGGTCCCCAAACCTTGAAGAAACTTCGCAACAAGACCGATTTCTACAACATCGCCTTTCTACAGGTAGAGGAGGACCGGGAGCAATTATCACAAGCGATTGGTAAATCCGGCAGAGTCGCAATTGCCATTTTGGACAAAGGCTTTGCAGACAAATTGAAATCTTTGCTCACTGAATCCACTCGGAGGTGAACGTATGTCAAAGATTCGTGTTTATGAATACGCAAAAGAGAAAAATGTTTCCAGTAAGGAAATCATCAATAAATTGAAAGATATGAATATCGAAGTATCCAATCATATGTCCATGATCAATGATTCGGCAAAGGACAGATTGGACAAAAGCTTCACAGGAAAAAGCGCGAGCAGCGAGAAAGTAGCGATTAAAACGGGGAACTCAACAAACACATCCAACTCAAGCAACAACAACAACAACAGCCAAAGCAACAAGCCGAAAAGCAAAACTGGCGGCAATCAGAACCAAAACCGCAACGCACAGCGCGGCGGCAATAGAAAGCCAGGCAAAGGCGGACAGAACAATAACAGACGCGGCGGCCGGAATAATAACCGGAACAAAGCTCCGCAGCAAAAACGTCCGGAAATGCCGACTCCAGATAAAATTACCTTCAAGGAATCTTTGACTGTCAGTGAATTGGCGGCGAAGCTTCACAGGGAGTCCACTGAACTCATCAAGAAACTCTTCCTTCAAGGTGTCATGGCTACAAAAAACCAGGAATTGGACAAAGATGCAATCGAACTGATTTGTGCAGAATATGATGTCGAAGTGGAAGAAGAAGTAGATGTAGATGTAACGGATCTGGACAACTACAAGATCGAAGATAAATCCGAAGACCTGCAGGAACGCCCTGCCGTTGTTACAATCATGGGACACGTTGACCATGGTAAAACAACATTGCTTGATTCAATCCGCGACACAAAGGTCACTGAAGGCGAAGCAGGCGGAATCACGCAGCATATCGGTGCTTATCAAGTGGAAGAAAACGGCAAGAAAATCACATTCCTTGATACACCTGGTCACGCAGCCTTCACAAGCATGCGTTCCCGTGGTGCACAGGTGACGGATATCGCTATCCTTGTTGTAGCAGCAGATGATGGTGTCATGCCGCAAACAATCGAAGCGATCAACCATGCGAAAGCTGCCGAAGTGCCGATCATCGTAGCTGTGAACAAAATCGACTTGGAAGGTGCCAATCCTGATCGTGTGATGCAGGAACTTACCGAGCACAGCTTGATTCCTGAGGATTGGGGCGGCGATACGATTTTCGTTCAGTTGTCTGCGAAAAAACGTGAAGGTATCGACGATTTGCTTGAAATGATCCTGCTTGTAACAGAAGTGGAAGAATTGAAAGCGAACCCGAACCGTTCAGCTGAAGGTACCGTAATCGAAGCACAGTTGGATAAAGGCCGCGGTCCTGTAGCAACTTTGCTTGTGCAAAATGGTACGCTTAATGTCGGTGACAGCATCGTTGTCGGTAATGCATACGGTCGTGTACGTGCGATGGTCAATGATTTGGGTCGTCGTGTAAAAATAGCTCCTCCTTCCACTCCAGTGGAAATCACTGGCTTGAACGTGGTACCGAATGCAGGTGATCAGTTCATGGTATTCGAAGATGAGAAAAAAGCTCGTCAAGTAGGGGAAGCAAGACAGCAGAAGCAAGTCGAAGAAAACCGTTCCACTGGAGCGCGTGTCAGCCTTGATGATCTGTTTAACCAGATCAAGCAAGGGGAAGTGAAAGATATCAACTTGATCGTGAAAGCGGATGTTCATGGTTCCGTTGAAGCGATGGCAGCATCTTTGGAGAAGATCGAAGTTGAAGGCGTGAAAGTACGTATCATCCACACTGGTGTAGGTGCTATCACAGAATCCGATGTCATCCTGGCATCTGCTTCAAACGCGATCATCATCGGATTCAACGTCCGTCCGGACACGAATGCGAAAAAAGCAGCCGAATCCGAGAATGTAGACATCCGACAGCATCGCATCATTTACAAAGTGATCGAAGAAATCGAATCCGCGATGAAAGGCATGCTTGATCCTGAGTACGAAGAGAAAGTCATCGGACAAGCGGAAGTCCGTCAAATCATCAAGGTATCCCGTATCGGTACGATTGCCGGAAGTTATGTGACAGAAGGCAAGATCACACGCGATGCCAGCATCCGTGTCATCCGTGACGGTATCGTGATTGTCGAGGACGAAATCGATTCCTTGAAACGATTCAAGGATGATGTTCGTGAAGTTGCCACAAACTATGAGTGTGGAATTACGCTGAAGAACTTCCACGATCTCAAAGAGGGCGACACATTCGAAGCATATGTCATGGAAGAAATCGAAAGAAAATGATTCTGTCTGCCGTTGTAGAATGTATCATCTATGACGCGCATTCCCTCAAGGATAAGCGTTCGGTCGTCAAACGGATCACCACACGGATCGGCGGGTCTTATAATATCAGTATCAGTGAAGCTGACTACCATGATTTGTGGCAGCGGACTTGCTTTGAACTGGTGACGACATCCCCTGACCGTGTCCGGGCTGAACGGGTGATGGATCAAGCGCTTGCCTTGATTGATTCTTTTCCGGAGATCGAGAGAACGGTCACTGAGAAACAGTGGCTATAGATTCCTCCGAATGACGATGAGGTGACAATATGAGTGAATTAAGAGCAAATCGTGTTGCAGAGCAAATGAAAAAAGAGCTCGGCGATATCATTTCAAGAAAAATCAAAGACCCGCGAATCGGCTTTGTGACAGTGACGGATGTGGAAGTGACTGGAGACCTGCAGCAGGCGAAAGTTTATATTTCTGTCCTTGGCGAAGACAAACAGAAGCATAATACGCTTCTTGGTTTGGCAAAAGCAAAAGGATTCATCCGTTCTGAGATCGGCAAACGCATCCGTTTGCGCAAAACACCAGAGCTGGCATTTGAATTCGATGAAGCGGTTGAACAAGGCAATCGAATTGAGCATCTTCTGAAGGAACTCAATGATTCCGAAAGATAAGAAATGACGGAGAATCCCTTCGCCCTTCATGGGAAGAAGGGATTCTTTTTTACATAGAACAAAGGGGTGCTGGCATTGAATGGGATTCTAGCATTATGGAAACCAAAAGGGATGACATCCCATGATTGTGTGTTCAAAGCACGCAAGATCCTGCAAACGAAGAAAATCGGACACACCGGTACGCTTGACCCGGATGTAGAAGGTGTACTGCCACTTTGCATCGGACAAGCAACGAAAATTGTTCCGTATTTGACGGATACATCCAAAACCTACGTGGCTGAGATCACACTCGGAACGGCAACCGAGACAGAAGACAAAAGCGGTGATGTAATCGAAGAGAAACAAGTGACAGAAGCCATTTCTCTGCAATCCATCGAAAAAGTCCTGCAAGCTTTCACAGGGGAAATCGAACAAATACCGCCGATGTATTCCGCTGTTAAAGTAAATGGCCGTAAACTGTACGAATATGCCCGTAAAGGAGAGCAGGTGGAGCGTCCAGTACGCTTTGTGACGATTCATGACATCATTCTGGACAAGGATTCCGTAAACGAATACGGCAGTGTATTCCGCTTTACGGTCAGTTGTTCAAAAGGGACCTATATTCGCACGTTATGTGTTGATATCGGTAAGGCACTCGGCTATCCGGCCCATATGAGCGATTTGGAGCGGATTCAAGCCGGAGCATTTCGCACGCAGGATACGGTTACTTTTGCTAAAATGGAAGAGGCAATGAAAGACGGCAGCATGGAACGATTGCTGCAGCCGATCACAAAAGCAATCGAGTTCATGCCGCTGATTGAGGCAAATGAAGAAATCGAACTAAAAGTGAGATACGGTCAACGTCTCAAGCGACCAGCAGAAGCAGATCTTTATCGCGTGCAAAAGGGAGAGCAGCTGCTCGGTATTTATGAGACGCACCCATCTTATCCACAATTGTTGAAACCAAAACGAGTATTCGTATCAGGGAAAGCAGGGGGCACAGATGCAAACGATTAAACTACATTATTCAGAAGCGATGAAACTGGATGACATGCCTGCTGTAAGTGCAGCGATCGGCTTTTTCGACGGCATCCACCTGGGACATCAGGCTGTCATCAAGCGGGCCATTGATGCAGCGCAGGAAAAACAGCTCAAAAGTGCGGTGATAACTTTTCATCCGCATCCGTCGGTTGTGCTGGGAAAAGCCGATACAAGAGAAGATTATTTGACTCCGCTTCATGAAAAGGAAGCAATACTTGAGAATATGGGAATCGATTATCTTTATCTGATCGATTTCACGAAAGAACTTGCAAGTCTCACTCCGGGGAATTTCATCGAACGCTTCATCGATGGCCTGGCCGTTCGCCATCTTGTATCTGGTTTTGATTTCACGTACGGAAAGAAAGGTTCCGGAAACGCAGATACACTGAAGGAAGCTGCCGATCAGCACGCATTTTCATATGAAGCAGTAGCGAAAGTGGAAAATGCGCAAGAGAAAATCAGTTCCACGAAAATCAGGCAGCTTGTGGCAAGCGGAGATATGGAGGAAGCTGTCGAACTGCTGGGCCATCCGCTGACGTTGACAGGAGAAGTCATCACCGGTGATCAGCGAGGACGAACAATCGGCTACCCGACTGCTAATATCAAAATCGGGGAGAATTACTTCCTGCCTAAAGTAGGGGTCTATGCAGTGGAGATATCGGTGAAGGACAAAACGTATGCCGGCATGGCGAACCTAGGTTTCAAGCCGACCTTCCAGCAAGATGCAGTCGTACCGAACTTGGAGGTGCATATCCTCGATTTCGATGAACAGATTTACGGAGAGGATGTTACCGTATCTTGGCGCAAATTCATCCGGGAAGAGGTCAAATTCAACGGAATCGAAGCACTTGTTGCGCAGCTGGATCGCGATAAGCACCAAATCAGCGCGTATTTCGCCTAAATATTATCTAATGGACTTGCAATTTGTCTGTAAAAGGTGTAATCTGGACTATGGAAAACCTTCGCTTGGCAATTTGCTGCTCCGGCGATTGCTCGGGGAATGGGGTTACTAAAAGACTTTCAGGAGGAATTACAAATGGCAATTTCTAAAGAACGCAAGAATCAACTAATCGCAGAATACAAAACACACGATACTGACACTGGTTCACCAGAAGTACAGATCGCTGTTTTGACGGAGGAAATCACGACACTTAACGATCACCTTCGTACACACAAAAAAGATCACCATTCACGTCGTGGCCTATTGAAAATGGTTGGCCGTCGCCGTCACTTGTTGAACTATCTTCGCGATAAAGACGTAACTCGTTATCGTGACCTTATTCAAAAACTTGGCCTACGCCGATAATATTGACCGAGAAGCGGGAATTATTCCCGCTTTTTCTATAGGAGAAAACCTATTTTACATAGTGTGATAACCGATGCCGAAACTTGTGCATAATACAGGCAAGGCATGCAAGATAAATGAGAGGGGCTTTATTCATGGCAGATCAAAAACAAGTGTTCTCCACTGAAATTTCCGGACAGACTTTCACTGTCGAAATTGGAGAACTTGCCAAGCAAGCGAACGGCGCTTGTCTCATCCAGTACGGCGATACTTCCGTACTTTCCACTGTCACAGGTTCGAAGGAACCGAAGGACTTACCGTTCTTCCCTTTGACAGTGAATTATGAAGAAAGATTATATGCAGTAGGTAAAATACCGGGTGGTTTCATCAAACGCGAAGGACGTCCAAGTGAGAAAGCAGTACTCGCTTCCCGTCTTATCGACCGTCCGATTCGTCCTTTATTCCCAGATGGATTCCGTAACGACGTACAAGTGATCAGCATGGTCATGAGTGTGGATCAGGATTATTCTTCCGAAATCGCGGCAATGATCGGTTCATCCATCGCAATCAGCATCTCGGATATCCCTTTCCATGGTCCGATCGCGGGAGTCGTCGTCGGCCGTGTCGATGGTGAATTCGTCATCAACCCGACGAAAGAACAACAAGAGAAAAGTGACATCGATTTGTCCGTAGCCGGAACAAAGGATGCAATCAACATGGTGGAAGCAGGCGCACAAGAAGTGCCAGAGGATATCATGCTGGAAGCAATCATGTTCGGTCATGAAGAAATCAAACGTCTCGTTGCTTTCCAAGAAGAAATCGTTGCTGCTGTCGGTAAGGAAAAGATGGAAGTGCAGCTATTCGATTTGGACAAGGAATTGACGGAGGATGTCAAAAACCGTTGCTACGATCAGCTGAAAGCAGCAATCGAAGTGCATGAGAAAAAAGCACGCGAAGCGGCTATCAGTGAAGTCAAGAACGAGATGGTAGCGTTCTTCGAAGACCAGGAAGCAGACGAAAGCACGATCAAGCAAGTGAAGGGTATCCTTGATAAGCTTGTGAAAGAAGAAGTCCGCCGTGCCATCACGAAGGACAAGATCCGTCCTGATGGACGCGGAGTGGATGAAATCCGTCCATTGTCTTCCCGTATCGGTGTACTTCCGCGTACACACGGCTCTGCATTGTTCACACGCGGCCAGACGCAGGCACTTAGTGTTTGTACATTGGGTGCACTTGGCGATGTGCAGATTCTTGATGGTCTTGATACAGAAGAAACGAAGCGTTTCATGCATCACTACAACTTCCCGCATTTCAGTGTCGGGGAAACTGGACCGATCAGAGGCCCAGGCCGCCGCGAAATCGGTCACGGTGCACTTGGGGAACGTGCTTTGGAGAAAGTCATCCCTGATGAGAAGGATTTCCCATATACAATTCGTCTTGTGTCCGAAATCCTTGAATCGAACGGATCTACTTCCCAAGCGAGTATCTGTGCGAGCACAATGGCTATGATGGCCGCGGGTGTTCCGATCAAAGCACCGGTTGCCGGAATCGCAATGGGCCTTGTAGCATCTGGTGACGATTATACGATCCTTACTGATATCCAAGGTATGGAAGATGCACTTGGCGATATGGACTTCAAAGTTGCCGGTACCGAAAAAGGTGTAACAGCATTGCAAATGGATATCAAGATCGAAGGCTTAAGCCGTGAGATCCTGGAAGAGGCACTTACACAGGCGCGCAAAGGCCGCTTGGAAATCCTTGGACACATGATGTCAACAATCAGCGAACCGAAACAAGAGCTTTCCGCTTATGCTCCTAAGATCCTGACGATGACAATCAATCCGGATAAAATCCGCGATGTCATCGGGCCGAGCGGTAAACAAATCAACAAGATCATCGAAGAAACCGGCGTCAAAATCGATATCGAACAAGATGGTACTGTGTTCATTTCTTCCACTGAATCAGATAAGAATGAACAAGCGAAACAGATTATCTCAGACATCGTACGCGAAGTGCAAGTTGGCGAAGTTTACGATGGTACTGTGAAGCGTATCGAGAAATTCGGTGCGTTCGTTGAATTGTTCAAAGGGAAAGATGGCTTGGTGCATATTTCCGAACTTGCTGAAGAACGTGTAGGTAAAGTGGAAGATGTGGTCAAGATCGGCGATAAACTGAAAGTAAAAGTCAAAGAGATCGATCGTCAAGGACGAGTGAATCTTTCACACAAACAGCTCCTGATCGAAGCCAAGAAAGAAAAAGAAGAGCAGGAATCTGCTGAATAATAAGCAAAAAAAAGAAACTGGTCAGCCAGTTTCTTTTTTTTAACAGATAATCATGCGGTGCATGTTCTTCCTTGTCCCACTCCCTCATAAGCTAGAGTGGAGGAGGGATGGGAATGCATCGGATCATCATTCACTTGGTCGTATTCGTCACACTGATATTTCTGCTGATCGACAGCGACCATATACCGTTTCGTGCCTCGTCTGCCGACCATCACCCAGTTTTTTCTGATATAGCGGTACGAGCAGACGAAGAAGAACTGCGGCAGGAAATAGAAGCAGTACGTAAGGAAGTCGAGCAGCCGGCAGAAAATGCGCGCATCGATAAGATATGGAAGAAGATTCCTGGTAAAGCTGGCATCAAGGTAAATGTAGAGGCGTCTTTGGAGAAAATGAAGAAAGTTGGGACGTTCGACCGCGAGCTGCTGGTAGTCGAAGAAGTGGAGCCGGAAATTACACTTGATGAACTGCAGCCGTCTCCAATATACCGTGCAAGGGAAGACCAGGAGCAAATCGCGCTTTTGATCAATGTCTCATGGGGCGAAGAGCATATACCGGCAATCCTGCAAACATTGAAGGATGCAAACGTAAAAGCTAATTTCTTCATCGAAGGAAAATGGGCAAAAGAAAATAATCAGCTTGTCGAAATGATCAAAGAAGAAGGACATGTGATTGGTAACCATGCTTATAACCATCCCGATATGAAACGGATGAATAAGGTGGATTCGGCTGAACAGATCAGCCAGACGAACGAAATCATTCATGCCATAACGGGCGATAAACCAATTTATTTTGCTCCGCCAAGCGGAAGCTTCAATGATGGTGTGATCCAGGCTGCCAGTGACCAAGGAATGGAGACCATCCTCTGGTCTGTCGATACCATTGATTGGCAAAAGCCGACAGTTCCTGTTATGATGAAACGCGTGACCGAAAAACTGCATCCCGGGGCATTCATCCTGATGCACCCCACTCCTGTAGTGGAGGCGGGACTGGAAGAAATGCTGAAAGCGATAGAAGACAAAGGGTACAGTGTGTCGACTTTGGATACGATATTGAATGAAGGAAGATAATGGTTGAAATTATAGGTACTGTTGACTGGGAGGATTTGAATTTGCTGCAAAAGCATACGTGTAAAAATGGATTGAAAGTTGTAGTGGAAAATATGCCGTCCGTACGATCCGTAACGATCGGCATTTGGATTTTGACAGGCTCAAGGAATGAAGAAGAGCAGAATAATGGGCTATCCCATTTCTTGGAGCATATGTTTTTCAAAGGGACCAAGAAACGTTCGGCCAAAGAACTGGCAGAAGCTTTCGATGCCATCGGCGGCATGGTCAATGCGTTCACTTCCAAGGAATATACATGCTATTACGCCAAAGTGCTTGATACGCATAAAGAATTTGCTTTGGAAGTATTGGCGGATATGTTCTTTGAATCACAATTCGCCCAGGAAGAAATCGAGAAAGAACAGAAAGTCGTCTTGGAAGAAATCAAGATGGCAGAAGATACGCCGGATGATATCATTCATGACTGGCTGGCTGAAGCTGCTTACGGTAAGCATCCGCTAGGGCTGCCGATTCTCGGTACGGAAAATACGCTCATGAGTTTTACTAGTGAGTCAGTAAGAAAGTATAAAGAAACGCATTATGTGCCGGAGAAGATGGTCGTTTCCGTTGCTGGTAATGTGGATGAAACCTTTATCAGGACAGTGGAAGGCCATTTCGGAACGTTCCAAGCGGAATCAGCACATCGTGCGCTTGTAATGCCATCATTCCAACCACAGGTGATAAGCAGGTCCAAAGAAACAGAGCAAGCGCATTTGGCTATCGGATATGAAGGGTTGAAGTTGGATGACCCATCAAGCTATCCTTTAATGGTTGTGAACAATGTCTTGGGCGGCAGCATGAGCTCCAGGCTGTTTCAGGATGTCAGGGAAGAAAAGGGCTTGGCTTATTCCGTGTTTTCCTATCATAGTACGTATATGGACAGCGGTATGCTTACCATTTATGCGGGAACAGGCAAAGAACAGCTCGATGAACTGCAGGGAACGATCCAGCAGACGCTTGATAAGTTGAAGGCAGATGGCATCACAGCCAAAGAACTGCATAACACGAAAGAACAGCTAAAAGGCAACTATATGCTTGGCCTGGAAAGTACGAACAGCAGGATGAGCCGAAATGGACGGAATGAACTGCTGCTTGGCAAGCACCCATCCTTGAACGAGTTGATCGAGAAAATCGATCGAGTATCGATGGATGATGTGGATGCAGTCATTCACGAAATTTTCGGCAAAGAACAAGCAACAGCGATTGTTGCACCGAAATAAAAAAGGAGCTGAACTGCTTTGCGTTTCAAGGACATAGGTGATAAAGAGATCATTGATGTGAATAATGGCGAACGTTTAGGTGTGCTTGGACAGACGGATATCGAGTTCAACCCTGTCACAGGAAAGATCGATGCCTTCCTAATACCGAATTATAAGTGGTTCGGGTTGCGCAAAGAAAGCAGTGAACACCGCATTGCCTGGGAGGAAATCCAGACGATCGGGAAACATATGATACTTATAAATACGTAAGAAGCTGCTGACAAAAGTCTGTTAGCACTAAAAAACTCCAATCATTACCGCGAAGCAACGTTGGTATTGATTGGGGTTTTTTTGCTTTGTCAAAGAGCAGTCAGTGTCTGTCTTATGCTCCGAAAATACACGCCGGTTTCCGGTAGGTGGCTGGTGAGCCTTTGAAGTGTAAGTTGAGACCAAGTGAGCTCCCTAATGGCAAGCTCATTCCTGCTTGGGGGAAGTAGTGTGAACGGTATTGTCTAATCTTTAGCCATAATCACATTGTTTTATGTCCCGGCTATTTTGTATCCGCATGATGCCCCGATTCAATCACTTCTGCCGGTAATCCTCATATGATAACTGGAAAGCAACTTTTCTAAAAGGAAAATCGAAAATACGCTGCAGAGCGAGGTGAGAGTTTGACCACTGAATTGACGATCGCTGTCCTCGGCGGTGATGCCCGCTACCTGGAGATGATTCGCAGCTTGCAATGCAGTGCGAATGCATCTGTATTTGCTGTGGGCTTCGAACAAATCAGCCAAGGATTCACTGGCGGTATTCAACGGGAATTGGAAGACCTTGATCCCAAAAGTCTGGATGCAGTCATCCTTCCGATACCAGGAGTAGGTTCTGATGGACAGATCGAGACAGTATTTTCCGATAAGAATATTCAGCTGTCAGAAAGCTGGATGGATGATCTGCCACAGGATTGTGTCATTTTCACAGGAATAACAAATGATTATCTGACGGATTTATGCAAAAAACGTAAGCTGCGCCTTGTGTCTTTATTCGATAGGGATGATGTTGCAATCTACAATAGCATCCCCACAGCAGAAGGCGCCATCATGACGGCCATCAAGCATACCGATTTCACCATACACGGTTCCAAGGTTGTGGTGCTTGGATTCGGCCGCGTCGGTACGAGTGTGGCAAGCAAATTCGACGCACTTGGTGCCAAAGTCCATGCAGGATCGATCCATGATGCTGATATAGCACGGATAAGCGAGATGGGGATGCATGCATTTTTCCTCGATCGCCTTCCGGAAGTGATCAAGGACAGTGATATCTTGATCAATACAATTCCAGCCCTTGTTGTAAAAAAGGCCATAATCGAGCAGCTTCCAACAAAGACGCTGATCATCGACTTGGCTTCCAAACCGGGCGGAGTGAATTTCGAGTATGCCAAAAAACGAGGCATCCAGGCGATTCATGCATTGGGCCTGCCAGGCATCGTCGCTCCAAAAACGGCCGGAAATATATTGTCGGTCGTCATCAAACAGATCTTAACAAACAGCTGAAGGAGGAATAGTATATGAGTTTAGCAGGAAAACGGATCGGTTTCGGCATCACGGGTTCTCATTGTACGTACAGCGAGATATTCCCGCAGATCGAACAGCTTGTGAAACTTGGAGCGGAAGTGGTACCTGTTGTCAGCAATACCGTTCAATTCACCGACACATACTTCGGCGATGCCAAAGATCATCTGCAAAAAATCAGTGAGTTGACCAACACGAAAATCATCCGCACCATACCCGAAGCAGAGCCGCTGGGACCGCGCGAACCGCTGGATTGCATGGTCGTTGCGCCATTGACAGGAAACAGCATGTCAAAGCTTGCCAATGCACTGACCGACAGTCCCGTCCTGATGGCGGTGAAAGCGACTTTGCGGAATGAGAAACCTATCGTGCTCGGCATCAGTACAAACGATGCCCTTGGGCTCAATGGTGTCAACTTGATGCGGCTGATGGCTGCAAAATACATGTATTTCATCCCATTCGGGCAAGATGATCCATTCAAAAAACCGAATTCCCTCGTAGCCGATATGACAAAGCTCCCAGAGACGATCGAAGCCGCATTGCAGTATAAGCAGCTGCAGCCGGTAATCGTCCAACGTTTTTCCTAAACTCCTCAAACGATAACCTATCACAGAAAAATTATGATAGAATAGTGCTAGCGTTAAATCCAAGCTAGTGCAACAACTATATAAACGTATCCATTCAGATAGACAGAGGAGAGGGTTTTTCATGACACAGCAAGGTTATCATATCGCAGTAGTAGGCGCGACGGGCGCTGTTGGGCAAAAGATGCTTGAAACTCTTGCAGAGCGCGATTTTCCGATCGGCGAGCTATCCTTATTATCCTCCAGCAGATCCGCTGGACAGCAAATAGATTTCAAAGGTAAGAGCTATACTGTACAAGAAGCAAAACCGGAAAGCTTCGAAGGTGTCGACATCGCCCTGTTTTCTGCCGGCGGTTCCGTTTCCAAAGCATTGGCACCCGAAGCAGTTAAACGCGGCGCGGTAGTTGTCGATAACACGAGTGCTTACCGTATGGATCCGGAAGTACCGCTTGTTGTTCCGGAAGTGAACGAAGAAGATCTGAAAAAGCATAAAGGCATCATCGCGAATCCGAACTGCTCGACCATCCAGATGGTTGCGGCATTGGAGCCGCTTAAAGCTGCTTACGGTCTTTCCCGTATCATCGTTTCAACTTACCAAGCTGTATCCGGTGCCGGAGCAGTGGCAATTGATGAATTGAAAAACCAAGCACAGCAATTCCTGAATGGAGAGGACATGGAAGCAAACGTCCTTCCAGTCAAAGGAGATAAAAAACATTATCCGGTCGCATTCAATGCATTACCGCAAATCGATGTATTCCAGGATAATGGCTTCACATATGAAGAAATGAAAATGATCAACGAAACGAAAAAAATCATGCACGCAGAAGACCTTCATGTGTCGGCTACTTGTGTACGATTGCCGGTATTCACCTCCCATGCAGAAAGTGTGTATGTCGAGCTTGGCCAAAGCGGATTGACTGTCAAGGAGATCCAAGACAAATTGGCAGCCGGGGAAGGAATCGTGCTGGAAGATGATCCAAGCACACAAACTTATCCGACGCCGCTTTCTGCCGCTGGCAAGAAGGAAGTATTCGTAGGCAGAGTGCGCAAGGATCCAGATCATGACAACGGATTCCACATGTGGATCGTATCCGATAACCTTTTGAAAGGTGCAGCTTGGAATAGTGTCCAAATCGCGGAACGCTTGATCCAGCATAACTTGCTTACAGTCTGAGGTGTAAATATGAAAGTGTTAGTACAGAAATTCGGCGGTACTTCTGTGAGGGATAATCAAGCAGAAGCCATCCAGCATATCGAAGCAGCCCTTCAGGACGGGAATAAGGTCGTGGTTGTCGTATCGGCGATCGGGAGATATCCAGATCCATACGCAACCGACTCCTTGCTTGGGCTGATCGGTGTACCAGGTGAGACGTATATATCCAAACGGGAGAAGGACTTGCTGCTTTCCTGCGGCGAGCTCATCTCCTCTGTCGTCTTTTCCAATGCGCTCAATGCAAAAGGCATCCGGGCAGCTGCATTGACCGGGGCACAAGCTGGTTTTATCACAAATGAGGAATTCACGTCTGCGAAAATCAAAGAAATGCGGGTCGAGCGCATTTGGGAAGAACTCAAGGCGCATGATGTCATCGTCGTAGCTGGTTTTCAAGGCATGACGGAAGACGGGGAGATCACGACGATCGGCCGCGGCGGGAGTGATACATCTGCTGCTGCTCTCGGAGCTGCTTTACAAGCGGAATATGTCGATATTTTCACGGATGTGGAAGGAATCATGACAGCCGATCCCCGTGTTGTCGAAGAGGCTCGTATGCTTGACGTAGTCACATATACAGAAATCTGCAATCTTGCATACCAGGGAGCAAAAGTCGTCCATCCGCGGGCTGTGGAAATCGCCATGCAAGCAAAAGTGCCGATGCGCGTACGGTCGACGAATTCACTTTCCGAAGGGACGCTGGTCACTTCGTCCCGGGATGATTCTGCCGGCAAAGATATACCAGATCGATTGATTACAGGTATTGCCCATCTTGCGGGGATTTCCCAAATAAAGATCGAAATCGACACGGATGCTTATAAAACACAGTCCCGTGTTTTCAAAGCGATGGCCGAAGCCAATATCTCGGTTGACTTTATCAATATTTCGCCAAATGGTGTCGTTTACACAATTGCAGCCGAACAGGTCATGCTGGCACAGGATATCCTCCGTAAACTTGGCGTGGAGCCGGAAGTGATCAATAATTGTGCGAAAGTATCCCTTGTTGGTGCAGGTATGACAGGAATTCCTGGTGTGACGGCAAAAATTGTCCAAACATTGACGGATAATGAAATCGATATCCTGCAATCTGCGGATAGTCACACTACTATTTGGGTATTGATCAATGAAAAAGATCTAGTAGCAGCAGTGAACGCGCTTCATGCGACATTCGAGCTGAGTTAAACGATAATTGTTGAGTGTAGAGGAGTTTTCAGATGAAATTCGGTAAAATTATTACAGCGATGGTAACCCCATTCGATGGTCAGGGACAAATTGATTATGAAGCAACTACCCGTTTACTCGATTATTTGATCGATAATGGGACGGATGCCGTAGTCGTAGCTGGTACGACAGGAGAGTCACCAACGCTTTCCCATGATGAAAAGCTGGCATTGTTCCGGCACGTCGTGAAGACAGCTGGAGGGCGGATTCCGATTATCGCTGGAACCGGAAGCAATGACACGCAAGCTAGCATCGAACTGACAAAAGAAGCAGAAGAAATCGGCGTGGATGCAGCCCTGATCGTAGCGCCTTACTACAACAAACCGAATCAGCGTGGATTATATGCGCACTTCGAAGCGGTTGCCAATAGCACGAAGCTTCCAATCATGCTCTATAACATTCCAGGGCGCTCAGTCGTCAAAATTGAAGCAGAAACGGTAATAGAGCTTTCGAAGATTCCGAATATCGTTTCTGTGAAGGATTCGACTGGGGATTTGAGCAGCATGACGAAGGTCATTGCTGGAACTGCGGACGATTTCAGCTTATACAGCGGGGATGATGATTTGACGCTTCCGGTTGCAGCCATCGGCGGTGATGGTATCGTATCGGTTTCTTCCCATGTCATCGGAAATGAGATGCAGAACATGCTCAAAGCATATGAAAATGGAAATATCTCAGAAGCTTCCCGCATCCATCAGCAAATCCTGCCGGTGATGGAAGGAATGTTCCAAGCACCAAGTCCGACACCTGTCAAAGAAGCATTGAATCAAAGAGGTGTCGCAGTGGGCGGTGTCCGTTTGCCGCTTGTTGAACTGACAGAAGCAGAAAAAGAAAATATCAGCAAGCTATTGAAATGATATTCGCAAGAAGCAGGAGGGTTCCTTCTGCTTCTTTGTTTATGTATGCCGTGCGGGACACTGTCCATACTAAAAGCAAGTATGGAAAGGAGTTAGGCACATGGCAAAAGAACAAAATGATAACCAAGAAAATGAAAACGAAGAATCCGGCGGCAAGTCGATACTCGAAAAGATCCAGCAGCTCGGACAGACTTCGGTTGCCCAAGCACCAGACTCTCGCGTACATGTACTATCCATCATCGGCCAAATAGAAGGACATATGCAGCTGCCGCCGCAAAACAAAACAACCAAGTATGAGCATGTGATCCCGCAATTGATCGCAATCGAACAAAATCCCAAGATCGAAGGATTGATCGTATTGATGAATACGGTCGGCGGCGATGTCGAAGCGGGTCTTGCGCTTTCGGAAATGATTGCATCCTTATCCAAACCGTCTGTATCCATCGTCCTTGGAGGCGGACACAGCATCGGCGCCCCAATTGCTGTCAGCACGGATTACAGCTTCATCGTTCCGACTGCGACAATGACGATCCACCCGATCCGTCTGACGGGGCTGGTCATCGGGGTACCGCAAACATTTGAATACTTAGATAAGATGCAGGATCGGGTCATCAGCTTTGTAACGTCCCATTCCTCGATCACAGAAGACAAGTTCAAAGAGCTTATGTTTGCCAAAGGAAATCTAACCCGTGATATCGGGACGAATGTTGTCGGAACGGATGCAGTATCTTACGGACTGATCCATGAAGTCGGAGGAGTCCAGCATGCGATGAAAAAGCTGAATGAATTGATGGAGCAGCGCAAAGCAACTTTGAACGGGGAATTGCAATGATTTTGTACACACCGCTTGCAGCAGAAGATATTTTCCCTGTGGAGACAGAACAATTCCAGTCACATCAAATCATGCAGTACAACGGTAAAACGGTTCAAGCAGAGCATATGGGAAATGGGATGTATCGTGTCCACCAGTTAATGTCGACAGATCCTGCCGATTTTCTTGATGAAAGCTGCGCACCAGGAAAATTGTTTTCTTTATAAAATGAATACGTACGTTCGTCTTTTTGTTTGCTATGTTATACTGAATGCAGATGGCAAATCGACGTGCGATTTTGAAAACCCTTGTCGGCTGGCAGGGGTTTTCTTCACATCTAAAGAAGTACATAAGCAATGCAAAACAAGGAGATTCGCTACAATGGCTAAACGAAAAACAAAAAAACGACAAACCAAGTTCAAACAAGTGATGAGCTTTGAAGTGATTGGACTTTTATTAGTATTTCTTGCTGTATTCGGCAGCGGAGCAGGAGCGATAAGTGATGGAGCGATACCGAATGCATTGGAGCATTTGTTCCGCTTCTTCTTCGGAAGCTGGTATTTCCTGCTTGCGATTTTCATGGGCGGCGTCGGCATCTACTTGATGGCCAGATGCAAGAAACCGAATCTATTTCACAAAAGACTGATTGGGATGTATTTAATAACAGCCGGCATCCTCCTGTTCACCCATATTCACGCATTCGAGGACAAGCTGTCTCAAGTGGAGCAGCCATCGATCATCAAGACGAGCTGGAACTACTATTTGGCTTATATCCAAGATACGATCAATCCGGCCGCATTGGGCGGAGGGATGGTCGGGGCAGTCCTTTTCGCTTTGAGCTATTATTTACTTTCTGCAACTGGGGCAAAGATCATAGCCTTCTTCCTTGTGGTGATCGGGATAATGATACTAAGCAATACTTCCCTTTCTTCTGTTGTCCAAAAGCTGGTCGCAATGGTGAGAAAAGGAGCAAGTGCATCTTCTGATAAATTGAAAGATAAGCTATCGGAAAACAAACAGCGTAAACGGACGGAACGATCGGGAAGAAAACAAAAACCGAAGCCGGTCCAAGCCAAAAAAGAGGAAGCGGCAGAAGCAGAAACGGAATCCATTTACGAGGAACCAATCATCCAGGATTTCACGAATATTGCCTATGCAGAACCTGAACCAGAACCTGAAATCATCGAACCCAAACAAGAGGCTCCCTTAAAGACGGAAGAAGAGGCAACTGATGAAAAAGAAGCCTTGCCTGCGTCGGAGCTTGAAAACAGGGACTATCAGCTGCCGAGCATCACTTTGCTGAAGCAGCCGAAGAAAAACAGCCAAAAGCAGGAACGCTCACAAATTCAAGCTGTTGCACGGAAGCTGGAACAAACATTCCAAAGCTTCGGCGTCAAAGCGAAAGTGAGCAAGGTGCATGTCGGTCCAGCCGTGACAAAATATGAAGTATATCCCGATACCGGTGTGAAAGTCAGTAAGATCGTCAATCTTCACGATGATCTTGCGCTCGCACTTGCGGCGAAAGATATCCGCATCGAAGCACCGATACCAGGCAAGTCTGCAGTGGGTATCGAAGTTCCCAATAAAGAAGTAGCGAGTGTTTCGCTGCGGGAGGTGCTTGATAACAGCCAGATGAAAAATGGTTCCAAGCTGAGTTTTGCTTTGGGCCGTGATATTTCGGGCGAATCAATCGTCGCAGAACTGAACAAGATGCCGCATTTGCTTGTCGCTGGTGCGACCGGGAGCGGTAAGAGTGTATGTATCAACGGTATCATTACAAGTATCTTGATGCGTGCGAAGCCGCATGAAGTGAAGATGATGATGATCGACCCGAAAAAAGTGGAGCTTAATGTTTACAATGGTATACCGCATTTGCTCACTCCTGTCGTGACAGATCCGAAAAAAGCTTCCAGGGCTTTGAAGAAGGTTGTTGCTGAAATGGAGCGCAGATATGATTTGTTCTCCGATTCCGGTACAAGGAATATCGAAGGCTACAATGCTTATATCCAAAAGCAGAATGAACAAAATGATGAAGAACAGCCATTCCTGCCATTCATTGTCGTGCTTGTCGATGAGCTTGCTGACTTGATGATGGTCGCATCCAGCGAAGTGGAGGATGCCATCACGAGACTTGCGCAAATGGCCCGTGCGGCAGGTATTCATTTGATCATCGCCACACAGCGTCCGTCAGTCGATGTCATTACTGGTGTCATCAAGGCAAATATACCATCACGGATTGCCTTCAGTGTGAGCTCCCAAATCGATTCCCGGACGATCCTGGACAGCGGCGGAGCGGAAAAACTGCTTGGCCGGGGTGATATGTTATTCATTCCGGTAGGTTCATCCAAGCCGACGCGTATCCAGGGTGCTTTCCTTTCGGATGATGAAGTGGAGAATATCGTGAATCACTGCATCGAGCAGCAAAAAGCACAATATCAGACAGACATGATCCCGGATGAAGAACAAGATGTGCAGACCGAAGTCGAAGATGACTTATACCATGATGCTGTCTTCCTGGTGACGGATATGCAAAGTGCCAGTGTTTCCATGCTGCAGCGTCGCTTCCGCATCGGCTATACAAGAGCTGCCCGCTTGATTGATGCGATGGAAGAACGCGGTGTCGTAGGACCATATGAGGGGAGCAAACCGCGACAGGTGTTAGTATCCAAGTCGGCTGAAGATAAACTTTCGTAGGACATATTTTTTGAGAAAATCACCAAAATGTAGATGAAACGACTCAAAAAAAACAGGAATATTCGTGTTTTTTGTAAAATAAGTATTTATTTTCTGTAAAAAGCATGTTATATTATGTTCGAGTGAAGCGGATTGTAGTAATTATGTCCTATTAATCTACTAATTATGTATCATGCTTCAACTTAGCTATCAATCTATATTTGGGGGTTACTATCTTGAAAATGCGTCGTTATGCAGTACTTTTAGGTTTGATCCTGGTTGTAGGCGTCGTGCTTAGCGCATGTGGATCAGGCGGCAGCTCAGAGCAAGGCGGAAGCAGCAATGGCTTCAAAACAGCAATGGTTACAGATACTGGCGGTATTGACGATAAATCATTCAACCAGTCCGCTTGGGAAGGTCTTACACAGTTCGGTAAAGACAACGACCTAAAAGAGAAAGAAGGTTATGATTACCTTCAATCTAACAGTGCATCTGATTACGCAGCAAACTTGAATCGCCTTGTGCAATCCAATACGGATTTGATCTTCGGAGTAGGTTTCAAACTTGCAGAGGACATCAGTAAAGTTGCTGATCAGAACAAAGAAACGCATTTTGCCATCATTGACTCAGTCGTAGAAAAAGATAATGTAGCGAGCATCGTTTTCGAAGAGCAGCAAGGCTCTTTCCTTGCAGGTGTAGCTGCAGCGACGAAATCCGAATCCGGTAAAATCGGCTTCGTTGGTGGAGAAGAAAGTGAATTGATCAAGAAGTTTGAAGCAGGATATGTAGCTGGTGCGAAATCAGTCAATAAGGATATCGAAGTGGATGTTCAGTATGCAGGATCCTTCGGTGCACCTGATAAAGGTAAATTGATTGCATCCAACATGTACAACTCAGGCGTGGATGTCATCTATCATTCTGCCGGCGGTACAGGTAATGGTGTATTCGCACAAGCAAAAGATTTGAAAAACAATGATCCAGAAGGAAACTACTGGGTGATCGGTGTTGACCGTGACCAGTATGATGAAGGCCAAATCGGAGACAACAACGTGACATTGACGAGCATGCTGAAAGCAGTTGATGTAGCAGTAGCCAAAGTCGCACAACAGTCCAAAGATGGCAGCTTCCCTGGTGGAGAAATCGTATCCTTCGGTTTGAAAGATGATGGAATCGGTATTGCAGAAACAAACAAAGAAGCATACACAGACGATATCAAAACAGCTGTAGACGAATGGAAGCAAAAAATCATCGATGGTGATGTGACTGCTCCTACTACGGATGACGAACTGAAAGCATATGTAGATTCTCTATAAGAAAACAGAAGGGCTAGAGTACGCACTCTAGCCCTTTATAAAAAAATCTTCAACTGAAGCGTCTTTTAATCAGACAATTCCCCGCTTCATTTGACGATTTTTTTTTGAACAGAATCAAAGAAAGTTCGTAATTCCGACAAGGAGTGTAAAATATGGAGAATTATGTAATCGAAATGCTGAACATTCGCAAAGAATTTCCCGGAATTGTCGCCAATGACAACATCACGCTTCAAGTGAAAAAAGGAGAAATCCATGCGCTGCTGGGTGAAAACGGTGCAGGAAAATCCACATTGATGAACGTCCTTTTCGGTCTTTATCAGCCGGAAAAAGGAGAAATCCGCGTCGATGGCAAGAAAGTCGAAATCAATGATCCGAATATTGCCAATAAACTCGGCATCGGAATGGTGCACCAGCACTTCATGCTGATCGACACATTCACAGTCGCACAAAATATCGTCCTTGGCAGCGAGCCGAAAAAAGGCTTGAAAATCGATATGAAAAAGGCAGTACGTGAGGTCCAGGAACTGTCCGACCGCTACGGACTGCGAGTCGATGCCACTGCGAAAATCAGTGATATCAGTGTAGGGATGCAGCAGCGGGTGGAAATCCTGAAAACTTTATACCGTGGAGCCAATGTTGTCATCCTTGATGAACCGACAGCTGTGCTGACACCACAGGAAATCAAGGAACTGATCGTCATTTTGCGGACACTGATCAAAGAAGGAAAATCCATCATTTTGATCACGCACAAATTAAAGGAAATCATGGAAGTATGCGACCGTTGTACGGTTATCAGAAAAGGGCAGGGTATCGGTACTGTGGATGTTTCCGAGACGAACCCAAATGAGCTTGCATCCTTGATGGTCGGCCGGGAAATCCGCTTTTCGACAGAAAAGACTCCTGCTGAACCGAAGGAAACGATTCTTTCGATCAATGGACTCACTGTACAGGATTCCCGCCATGTGGATATGGTGAAAGAATTGGATCTTGATATACGTGCAGGCGAAATTGTCGGAATTGCCGGAGTAGATGGAAATGGGCAAACAGAGTTAATTGAAGCAATAACCGGAATTCGCAAAAAAACAGCCGGAAAAGTACTATTGAAAAACCAAGACATCACCAATATGCCTGTTCGCGCCATCACGGAAAGCGGCGTCGGACATATACCGCAGGATCGTCACAAGCTGGGTTTGGTGCTGGATTTCTCCGTCGGGGAAAACATCGTCCTGCAGACGTATTATCAAAAACCTTATGCAAAAGGCGGCATTCTTTCTTTCAAACGGATTTTTGACAAGGCGAAAGCTTTGATTGAAGAATACGATGTGCGCACGCCTAGTCATTTGACTAAAGCTCGCGCATTATCGGGCGGGAATCAGCAAAAAGCAATCATCGGACGTGAAATAGATCGCAATCCGGATTTATTGATTGCCGCTCAGCCAACTCGCGGTCTTGATGTAGGTGCGATCGAGTTCATTCATAAGCGCTTGATCGAACAGCGTGACCAAGGGAAAGCTGTATTGCTTGTATCCTTCGAGTTAGATGAAATCCTGAATGTCAGTGATCGCATCGCTGTCATGTTCGACGGGAAGATCATTGCAACAGTCGATCCGAAAGAAACAAATGAACAGGAGCTAGGATTATTGATGGCAGGTTCGAAGATTGAGAAAGAAGGGGCGCAAAACTAATGTTTTCCAGCACAAAATTTAATTTCCTCATTCCAATCATTTCCGTTATTTTAGGTCTGGTTGCTGGTGCAATCATCATGCTTATATTCGGCTACAATCCGATCCTTGGCTACCAGGCACTATGGAATGGCGTATTTGACAGCCCGTTCTTTATGTCCGAGACAGTCAATCGTATCACACCTTATATTTTGACCGGTTTGGCAATCGCTTTTGCTTTCCGTACTGGTTTGTTCAATATCGGCGCTGAAGGCCAGGTACTTGTCGGCTGGGTCGCAGCTGTATGGGTAGGTATTAGCGTCGATGCACCTGCTTTCATCCACTTGCCGCTAGCATTGCTTGCAGCAGCGGCAGCCGGAGCGCTTTGGGCTTTCGTCCCAGGTATCCTGAAAGCGAAACTCGGCGTGCATGAGGTTATCGTCAGCATCATGATGAACTATGTAGCGCTGCACGTTACGAACTATATGATCCGTTCTGTTCTCACAGAAAATCAGGAAACCACGGAGCCAGTCAAACAGTCTGCATCCTTGACCAATGATTTTCTGATCGGCTTGACCGGATCACGTTTACATCTTGGTTTCATCGTTGCATTATTGATGGTTGTCGTGATGTGGGTCATCCTGGAACGCACGAAGCTTGGCTTCGAGCTGAAAGCTGTCGGTTTCAACCAGCATGCATCCAACTATGCCGGAATGAAAGTCGAAAGAAATATCGTTGTTTCCATGCTGATTTCCGGTCTGTTCGCAGGTCTTGCGGGCGCGATGCAGGGTCTTGGAAGCTTTGGCCATGCTTTTACGAATACAGCATTCTCTAACCTCGGTTTTGATGGAATCGCAGTAGCGCTCCTCGGCGGAAACAACCCGTTCGGCGTCGTGCTGTCAGCCAGTCTTTTCGGATTCTTGAAAGTGGGCTCGCTCAATATGTCCACAGCTGGCGTGCCGAATGAGATCATCGAAATCGTCATTGCATTGATCATTCTATTTGTTGCTTCCGGCTTCATCATTCGCTGGGCACTGCTGCAATTGAAAAAAGGGGAGAAAAAATAAAATGCTGGATATTCTTTATTCCATTATTCCGCAAACACTGTTCTTTGCCGCTCCTCTAATTTTCACCGCTCTAGGCGGTGTCTATAGTGAGCGTTCGGGTGTCGTCAATATCGGTTTGGAAGGATTGATGGTCATCGGGGCTTTCTCCTCGGTAACTTTCAACTTGATGTATGCCGATCAATTGGATACAGCCACGCCATGGATTGCATTGCTCGTTGCCATGGTTGCGGGTATGCTGTTTTCGTTGATACACGCCGTTGCTACGATTACATTCCGTGCCGACCAGACAGTCACAGGGGTGGCAATCAACATGCTCGCACTTGGTTTTGGGGTTTTCATGATCAAACAGATTTTCGGGAAAGGCCAGACTGATTTCATCGCGCAACCGATTTATACGAAAGATGTACCATTCTTGGTTGATATCCCGGTGATTGGCAATATGTTTTTCAATAATATGTATATCACGTCTTACATCGCCATTGCACTGTCGTTCGTTGCATGGTACGTACTATATAAAACGCCATTTGGTTTGCGGATCCGTGCCGTCGGGGAACATCCGATGGCAGCCGATACGAATGGTATCAAAGTATATACGACAAGATATATCGGCGTTATCATTTCCGGGGCTCTTGCCGGTCTCGGGGGTGCTGTATTCGCCATGACGATATCCTTGAACTTCTCTGTTTCCACGATTGCAGGACAAGGGTTCATGGCAATTGCGGCAGTCATCTTCGGTAAGTGGAATCCGCTTGGTGCAATGGGAGCAGCTTTGTTCTTCGGTTTTGCTCAATCATTGAGTGTTGTCGGATCCTCGATCCCATTGCTTGAAAATGTACCGCAAGTATACTTGCTGATTGCACCTTATGTGCTGACAATCCTTGCTTTGGCAGGATTCATCGGACGTTCGGTCGCACCAAAAGCAAGCGGCGTCCCATACGTAAAAGGAAGCCGCTAAGACGAAAGACCCGAAGCTCATGGAAGCTTCGGGTCTTTTTATGCAATCTGTTTCGTTTACTTCCAGTCGATTTTTCATTAATATGGTAATCATAGCGGAGATTGTCGGATATATATAAGCAAAACTAGAGAAGCTATACATAACAGAAGCCAGGGAGGTTCCACATGAAAATCGCAACTGAACAAATCATCACGGGCAAAGGTGCGACGCTGCATCTGATCCCAACGAAGAAATATAAGACAATCAGCATCGCGGTGAAGCTGCAGGCCCCGCTTGAACGTGAAACGATCACGGCAAGGGCGCTGCTTCCATATGTGCTGCAGCAGGGGACAACCAATCTGCCCGATGCTCGCGCCCTGCGCATCAAACTTGATGACTTGTATGGTGCCATACTGTCCATATCAGGTACGAAAAAAGGGGAAAAACACATCATCACACTTCGTCTTGATGTAGCAAATGAGAATTATTTGAGTGACAAAACACCATTATTCGAAAAAGCAGTTGATTTGCTGCGCGAAATTCTATTCCAGCCGAAATTGGAAAACGATGCTTTTGCCGAGTCCATTGTCACACGTGAAATTCAAACGCTGAGACAAAAGATGACAGCCTTGAAAGACGATAAGATGAGCTATGCGAATATGCGTCTGATCGATGAAATGTGCAAGGACGAAACTTACAGCCTGCATGTGCATGGCTATGAAGAAGACTTGGATCAGATGGATGGCAAAAAATTGCTTCAATCTTATGAACTGTTGCTTAAACAAGACAAGATGGATATTTACATTCTCGGAGACGTGGAGCGGGAACTTGCTGAAAAGGCAGTGCAGCCTTTCCTTGATAGGGACGTCACACCAGTCGAAGAAAAAGCGGCTTCCGAGCAGCGAACAGCTGATAAAGTCCAGGAAGTGGTGGAAAGACAAGATGTACAGCAAGCCAAGCTTCACTTAGGCTACCGGACGAATATCCGCTATAATGATTCGGATTATGCAGCACTGCAAGTATTCAACGGCTTATTCGGCGGTTTTCCAAGTTCAAAACTATTCCGCAATGTCAGGGAGAAACACAGCCTAGCTTATTACGCAGCTTCACGTTTTGAAAGCCATAAAGGTTTGTTATTTGTTTTCTCCGGCATCGATCCAAAAGATTATGAGAAAGCGAAGGAAATCATCGACGCCCAGCTTGCGTCCATGCAGGCAGCCGAATTCGAGGATAACGAAGTCGAAGAAGTGAAGGATCTGATCGTCAGCCAAATCCTCGAAACAATCGACAATCCGGCTGGTCACATCGAAACATTGTACCAGCAAGTCGTAGGGCAAAAAAATATACCAATCGAGCAAATGCTCGAGGCAATCAAACAAGTTACCAAGGACGATGTACTGCAAGTTGCGGAAAAAGTCCAGTTGGATACCGTTTATTTGCTGACGAACAAGGGAGCTGACAAGGATGCATAAGAAGCAATACGAACAATTACAGGAATCAGTATACAGTGAAACGCTGCCGAACGGTCTGAAGGTATTCCTGCAGCCAAAATCGGAAATGGCGAAAACATATGCTATCTTTTCTACGAACTACGGATCGATTGACCAGACTTTCGTCCCACTCGACGGGAAGGAAAAAATCACAGTACCAGAAGGCATCGCGCATTTTTTGGAGCACAAGCTTTTTGAAAAGGAAGATCGGGATGTATTCCAGGATTTCACGAAACAAGGTGCATCGGCGAATGCGTTCACTTCCTTCACACAGACAGCTTACTTGTTTTCTGCCACTTCCCATATTGAAGAAAACGTAACAACGCTGCTTGACTTCGTACAAGATCCATATTTCTCGGATAAGTCGGTGGAAAAGGAAAAAGGCATCATCGCCCAAGAAATCCGCATGTATGATGACCAGCCGGATTGGCGCTCATTTTTTGGCACGATCCAAAGTCTGTTCCAGTCACATCCTGTCCGTATCGATATTGCCGGTACAGTGGAATCCATCCAGGAAATCACCAAGGAAGATCTGTACACGTGCTATAACACGTTTTATCATCCATCCAATATGACATTATTCGTCACGGGTAATATCGATCATGAGAAGATAATGGATCTTATCCGTACAAATCAGGAAGAGAAAACATTCGCTCCGCCTGCGGAAATCGAGCGCTTCTTCCCGGAAGAACCGGCTACTGTAGCCGAAAAGAAAAAAATCGTACGTATGCCGGTCAGCGTGTCAAAATGCATGGTAGGCGTCAAGGAAACGACTGACTATGCTTCACCGGAAGCTTATCTTAAACAAGAACTGCTCACCGATATGATGCTGGATTATTATTTCTCCAAGAGCGGTGTCTATTACGAAGAACTCTACAAAGATGACCTGATTGATGACAGCTTCGGATTTGAGACCAGCCTGGAGAAGAACTTCGGTTTTTCCATCATCGGCGGCAATACGAAGGATCCAGACAAATTTGCAGATACAGTCAAAGGCATGCTGCAGAAAATGAAAGATCATACTGTCACGGAAGATGAAATGGAACGTATGAAGAAGAAAACGATCGGCCAGATGCTCAGAGCATTGAACAGCTTGGAGTTTGTCTCCAATCGTTTCATCCAATATCATCTTGCAGGGGTGGATTTGTTCGACATCGTGCCTGCAATCGAAAAATTGACGGCTGCTGATGCCAATGAATTCCTGAAAGAGTGGTTCAGCGAAAATCGGCTGGCAGTCTGTCAGATCTTGCCGCAAGAGGCTTGAGTATGAGGAAAATCATCTTCATCACGGGCGCAAGCGGGGCTATCGGCTCTGCTTGCGCCCGTCAGCTTGCCAGCGAAGGACATCAGCTTTTGCTGCATTATAATCAGAATCAACAAGCGATGGAGACGCTGTGCCGCGACATCCCCGAAAGCGTGCTCGGGACCATACAGGCGGATTTGACGACGGATGAAGGCTTGTCTGAACTTCTTCGATTTCTGTCATTCCCGATCGATCAATTGGTTTATGCAGGCGGGATGGCGCATTATGGTATGTTCCAGGATATGACGAATCGTGACATGGATGATTTGCTTGCAGTCCATGTGAAAGCGCCTTGGCGGATAAGTCAGCATATCCTGCCATCCATGGTTTCCCGCCGATCTGGAGCGATCGTCCTCGTTTCGTCCATCTGGGGCGAAAGGGGAGCGAGCTTCGAGGTGGCGTATTCAAGCGTCAAAGCAGCTCAAATCGGCTTTATCAAAGGATTGGCCAAAGAAGTTGGCCCAAGTGGTATCCGTGTCAATGCAGTGACACCAGGTGCGATTGAAACCAGCATGAACAATCACCTGACTGAGCTTGAAAAGCAGCATGTCGCCGATGACATTCCGATGGACCGATTCGGAAAGGTGAGCGAAGTGGCTGATGCAGTGAGTTTCCTGCTCAGCGATAGAGCCTCCTATGTGAACGGACATAGCATGCAAGTCAATGGTGGCTGGTAAAATTAAGTTCTTATTTTGTGTATAAGGAAGCTCCTTCTGTCAAAAGCTAAACTGCAAGCTAATGAAGGAGGAATACACCATGTCAGTTCTTGATAATTTTGATTCTTGGAAAGACTTCCTAGGTGATCGTCTGCATCAGGCGCAAAACAAAGGGATGGAAAATGATACTGTCTCTGGTATTGCTTATGAGATCGGTGATTATCTTGCGACGAAAGTGGATGCAAAGAATACGGAAGAAAAAATTCTTCGTGATCTATGGACTGTTGCTTCCAAGGATGAAAAGCAAGCTATTGCCAACATCATGGTAAAGCTTGTCCAAGACAATGGCCATACTCGCTGAGTAGGTCAGCCAACTTCATTCAAGCCTGCTTCTTTTTAAGAAGCAGGTTTTCTTTATAGTTCCCCATCAAGCCTGTTATGGCTTTTCTAATCCACTGTTTTCCTTTATAGTAAGGATAGGTTTCGTTATTAGACGCTATTTCCTGTAAAGGGGCTTTTCTATGGAAACATTGGAATGGTATTTGGAATATGAAATACAGCATGACCGACCAGGATTGCTTGGGGATATCTCCTCTTTGCTCGGTATGTTATCCATCAACATCATAACGATCAATGGTGTGGAAAATCAGCGGCGCGGCATGCTTTTATCCGCCCAAAAAGAGCTGCAGATCATCCGTCTGCATTCCATTTTGCGGACGATGGAACATGTACATATCACGAAGTCAAGGGAGCCGAAGCTTCGGGATCGGCTTGCTGTGCGGCATGGCAGATATATCCACCGTGACGTGGACGATAAGAAAACATTCCGTTTTGTCCGCAGTGAAATCGGACTTCTGGTCGATTTCATGGCAGAATTGTTTAAACAGGAAGGCTCAAAGGTAATAGGGATAAGAGGGATGCCGCGTGTCGGAAAGACAGAATCGATCGTCGCTGCAAGTGTCAGCGCCAACAAACGCTGGCTATTCGTCTCCAGCACCCTCTTGAAGCAAACGGCCAGGAACCAGCTGCTGCAAGATGAATATAATGAGGACAACCTTTTCATCATTGACGGCATCGTGTCGACCAGCCGTGCGAGTGAGCGTCATTGGGAGCTTGTACGCGAAGTGATGCGCCTCCCTGTAGCAAAGGTAATTGAGCATCCAGATATATTCATCCGTGATACGGAGTTTACATTGGATGACTTCGATTATATTATTGAACTTCGGAATCATGATGGTGAACAAATCATCTATGAACCGGAATTTAGGCAGATTTAAGTAATTTTCTAAAGATGGATGGTGGTATTGATGGACATTGGTGCAAAGCTCCGGGAAGCAAGGGAATCCAAGGGAATGACATTGGAAGATGTACAACAGCGCACCAAAATTCAAAAGCGTTATTTGAAAGCGATCGAAGAGAACAATCACAGCGTCATGCCAGGGGAGTTCTACACACGTGCTTTCATCAAAGAATACGCACAGACGGTCGGTCTTGATCCGGATGAAGTGCTCGAGCTGAAAGAGCAGAAATCAGAAGCAGCTGTTCCTCCTGTCAAAGAAGAGAAAAGCGAGGCTCCATCACGTCAGGAACGCAGCCGCGCGCAGGAGAATGACAGGCCGCCCCGGCGGGAAAGAAAAGGTATTCCATACTTATCTTCAATCATCATCGGTCTGATCGTACTGGCTGCCATTGTGGTCGTCGTCTTCTTTTACGCTGGCGGATCCAATGATAACAACGAAGATAATTCCACACAGCAGCAAAGTCAAGATCAGGTTAACTCACCTGAAAACGACCAGACAAATGATCAAGCTGGTAAGGAAGATACAGCAGATCAATCTGCTGAATCAGAGGAACAAGCAAATGATGCTGCTGAAGAAGAGAAGGCAAAGCAAGAAGAGGAAGAACAAGCTGAGCCTAGCCTTTCTGTCGATGAAGAAGGAACTGCCAGCAACCCTGTGACGACGTATACATTGGAGAATGCTGGAGATGATGTGATATTGACACTGGCAGCTGAAGATGGAGATGCGTGGCTTCAGGTAGGTGACGGCAATAATGCTGGCAGCGTGTACACTGGTACGATTTCAGCTGGAAGCGAACCAGTTGAACAGGACGTGAGCGATTTGGAGACTGTCTCCATCCGAACAGGTTTTGCAAGAGCAACTAAATTGGAGATCAACGGTCAGGAATTGACATTCCCGATCGATAATGATGTCCAGACCATCACGGTCAATATCAAGAAATAATGGTACAAGTTAAACCCTTTACGTTAATGGAAAGGGTTTAACTTTTGTTCCACTGCACATACATAGGAGGAAGACATGAATATACCTAATAGAATCACGTTATCACGAATCTTTCTGATTCCAATTTTCATCATCTTGCTGGCTGTACCTTTTGATTGGGGAACACTCGATATCGGTGATGCAACGCTCCCGGTCAATCATTTGGCAGGTGCGATCCTTTTCATCATTGCATCATGCACGGACTGGGTCGATGGTTACTATGCCCGAAAATACAATTTAGTGACGAATCTTGGTAAATTCCTTGATCCGCTTGCGGATAAGCTACTTGTTTCAGCTGCGCTCATTTTACTGGTACAATTGGAATTAGCGCCGGCTTGGATCGTGATCATCATCATCAGCCGTGAGTTTGCTGTTACAGGTCTGAGACTTGTCGCTGCAGGTGCAGGTCTTGTGATGGCTGCAGGTAAAATGGGCAAGCAGAAAACGGCAGTGCAGATTGTTGCCATCAGCGCGTTGCTGCTGCACAACTGGCCATTTTCATATCTTGGATTCCCGTTTGCCACGATTTGCCTGTATCTTGCACTGATCCTGACGATTGTGTCCGGAGTCGACTATTTTGTTAGAAACTGGAGTGTCATGAAGGAGTCGAAGTAAAATGAAGCAAATCAATGCAGAAGTGATAGCTGTAGGAACAGAGATCCTCATTGGTCAAATCAACAACACGAATGCACAATACATTTCCAAACAGCTGGCTGATCATGGAATCAATGTGTTTTATCATCATGTCGTTGGTGATAACCTCGGCCGGGTGAAGTCTTCCTTTGAAAAGGCTCAGCGGGATGCGGATTTGGTACTCGTGACAGGAGGGCTCGGCCCGACGGAGGATGATCTGACAAGGGAAGCTTTCCAGCTTGTGTCTGGTCTTGAGATGCAGGAAGATAAAGACTCCATGGATCATATCAAAGCGTTCTTTGAAAAACGGGGACGTCAAATGTCTCCCAATAACCACAAACAAGCCCGCGTATTCGAGGGGGCGAAAGTGCTCGAAAATACTGTCGGCATGGCGCCGGGGATGCTTGTCGAGCATGACGGCACGCTTTGGGCTTTCATGCCGGGTGTCCCGCGGGAAATGAAGCAGATCATGTCTGATCATGTCATGCCCCAAGTGCGTGAAAGATTCCAGCTTCAATCCGTCTTGCAATCCCGCCTGCTTCACTTCATCGGCATCGGTGAATCGCAGCTGGAAACGGATTTGCTTGATTTGATTCAAGTGCAGGAAAACCCGACCATCGCCACATATGCTTCTGAAGGGGAAGTTGCAGTGCGGCTTACGGCCCGTGCGGAAACAAAGGAAGAAGCCGACCGGCTGATCGATGTTGTGGAAGAGAAAGTGATGGAGCGTGTTGGTGAATATTTTTATGGCTATGATGAAACATCCGTGCAGCAGCAAGTGTTCGAGCTGCTGAAAAAACGGAATTTCACGATAGCAAGCGCCGAAAGCCTGACAGGCGGACTATTCGCGGATGCACTTGTATCACTGAATGGTGCTTCTGAAGTCTTTCTTGGCAGTTTCGTCACTTATGCACCGAGCATGAAACAGCATGTGCTTGGTGTGAAGGAAGAAACGATCCAAAACGAAGGCACGGTGAGTGAGCGATGTGCCATCGAGATGGCTGAAAATGCTGCTCGGCTCACAGGTGCTGATATCGGTATCAGTTTCACCGGCGTTGCCGGGCCGGATGGTTCGGAAGGGAAGGAACCAGGAACTGTTTTCATCAGCTTGCATGAAAAAGGCAAACAAACACGGACGACCGAGCTGTCCATCAGGAGCTCGCGTCAAGGTGTACGGGCCCAGGCGGTCAAGAAAGCCTTCGATATGCTTTTCCATTATTTAAAATGATATTTTGAGCAGCGTTCAAAGCGGATAAATGTTCTTTTTGCCAGTATGAACAGTCATTTTAGGCATGTTCTGCAGAAATAAAAAAAGGGAACATTTATTCGCTTTTTGCTTGTTAAATCTCAAAAAACAAGTTAAAATAGAAATAGATAATCCAAAGGAGGAAATACATTTGAGTGATCGTAAACAAGCCCTTGATATGGCTTTGAGACAAATAGAGAAACAGTTTGGTAAAGGTTCTGTCATGAAATTGGGCGAAAGAGCAGAACAGAAGGTTTCCACTGTTTCCAGTGGTTCCCTTGCCCTTGATATCGCACTTGGAGTAGGTGGATACCCGAAAGGCCGTGTCATCGAGATCTATGGTCCGGAATCTTCAGGTAAAACGACTGTAGCCCTGCACGCAATCGCAGAAGCGCAGCGCAATGGCGGACAAGCAGCCTTCATTGATGCCGAGCATGCGCTTGACCCTGTTTATGCACAGAAACTTGGTGTGAATATCGATGAACTTTTGCTTTCCCAGCCTGATACAGGGGAACAGGCGTTGGAAATCGCAGAGGCACTTGTGCGCAGTGGAGCAGTTGACATCGTGGTCATCGACTCCGTAGCTGCATTGGTTCCAAAAGCGGAGATCGAAGGGGAAATGGGTGACTCCCACGTTGGTTTGCAGGCTCGTTTGATGTCCCAGGCACTTCGTAAACTATCCGGGGCGATCAACAAGTCCAAAACGACTGCAATCTTCATCAACCAGATCCGTGAAAAAGTCGGTGTCATGTTCGGTAACCCGGAAACAACGCCGGGCGGACGCGCACTGAAATTCTATTCTTCTGTACGTTTGGAAGTACGCCGCGCAGAAACATTGAAGCAAGGCAATGATATGGTCGGTAACAAAACAAGGATCAAAGTTGTGAAAAACAAAGTGGCGCCGCCTTTCAAACAGGCAGAAGTGGATATCATGTACGGCGAAGGTATCTCCAGAGAAGGGGAACTCATCGATATCGCGAGCGACTTGGATATCGTTCAGAAAAGCGGAGCTTGGTATTCTTATAATGAAGAGCGTCTTGGTCAAGGCCGTGAAAATGCGAAGCAGTTCCTGAAAGAAAACCCGGAAATTGCTACAACGATTCAAATGACTGTACGCGATCACTATAATCTTGATGCTGATAAAAAGCTTCCGGAAGATGCGCAGGCAGAAGAACAAGAAACATTGGATATGTAAGACTTTGGCCTTCGGTTCCAACCGGAGGCTTTTTACATAACGCAATCTGCTAGTACTTTCCATGTTTTCTTGACAACATGCGAACACAGGATTAAAATTAAGTTGTATAATTTTCTATCTTATTATACTTCTTTAAGCTTACCATAGTTTTTTTCATGAAAAACATTGAGCATGCCGACAGACATGTTTGTACAATTTCATAGCAGGGGAGGTGAAATCATGGAACTAATTTACCTGATCATCTCCATTTTGCTTGCTCTAATCGTCGGTGGTGTTGTTGGTTATCTTGTTCGCAAATCTATTGCTGAGAAAAAGATCTCCAGTGCGGAGGGTTTGGCGAAGCAAATAGTAGAAGAAGGCCATCGCAATGCGGAAACGGCTAAGAAAGAAGCCCTTCTGGAAGCGAAGGATGAGAACTTCCAGCTGCGTCAGCAGACGGAGCAGGAATTGCGTGAGCGCCGTCTGGAATTGCAAAAGCAGGAAAACCGCCTGATGCAGAAAGAAGAAAATCTGGACCGTAAAAGCGATACGCTTGATAAGCGTGAAATTACGTTAGAGAAAAAGGAACAATCATTAGCTGAAAAACAACAACAAATTGAAGAATTGGAAAGCAAAGTGGAAGTCTTGGTGAAAGAACAGCAGCTCGAATTGGAGCGGATTTCCGGCTACACGTCCGATGAAGCACGTCAAATCGTGCTGGACAAAGTCGAGAAAGAAGTAGCATTCGATGCAGCTGTCATGATCAAAGATGCGGAACATCGTGCCAAAGAAGAGGCCGATAAGAAAGCGAAAGGCATTCTTTCCCTTGCACTTCAGCGCTGTGCTGCCGATCATGTTGCAGAAACGACAGTATCAGTCGTGAACTTGCCGAACGACGAGATGAAAGGACGCATCATTGGACGGGAAGGTCGTAACATTCGAACGTTAGAGACGCTTACGGGAATTGATCTGATTATTGATGATACACCTGAAGCGGTCATCCTGTCCGGATTCGATCCTGTCCGTCGTGAAATCGCACGGATTGCTCTGGAGAAGCTTGTCCAGGATGGACGTATCCACCCAGCCCGAATCGAGGAAATGGTGGAGAAATCCAGAAGGGAAGTCGACGAGTATATTCGTGAAACAGGTGAAGAGACGACTTTCGAAGTGGGAGTACATGGTTTGCATCCGGATCTTGTGAAGATATTGGGAAGACTGAAGTATCGCACAAGTTACGGTCAAAACGTCTTGAAGCATTCCACCGAGGTAGCATACCTATCCGGATTGCTTGCAGCCGAGCTTGGCGAAGATGTCACTTTGGCCAAACGTGCAGGTTTACTGCATGATATCGGTAAGGCGATCGACCACGAAGTTGAAGGCAGCCACGTTGAAATCGGGAAAGAGCTCGCAATCAAATATAAAGAGCATCCAGTCGTCATCAACAGCATCGCGTCCCACCACGGGGATGAAGAAGCGACATCGATCATTGCAGTGCTCGTTGCAGCAGCCGATGCGCTTTCTGCAGCCCGTCCGGGAGCGAGAAGCGAGACACTGGAGAATTATATTAAACGTCTTGAAAAACTGGAAGAGATTTCAGAGTCCTTCCAGGGCGTGGAGAAATCCTTCGCCATTCAGGCTGGACGCGAGATCCGTATCATGGTCAAACCGGATGAGATCGACGACTTGGAATCCATCAAAGTCGCACGCGATATTCGGAAACGCATTGAAAGTGAACTCGATTACCCTGGCCATATCAAGGTCACGGTCATCCGGGAAACACGTGCAGTTGAATATGCAAAATAAGAAAGCGGCCCTGTGCCGCTTTTTTTAATGTTAAACTATATCTACTACAAGTTGAGAGTGAGAAAGGGATTTGATTATGAAGTTATTATTTATCGGAGATGTTGTCGGTGAACCGGGACGTCAAATGGTACAGGAATATTTGCCTCGTCTGAAACAGCGTTATCAGCCGCAGCTGACAATCATCAATGGCGAGAACAGCGCAGATGGAAAAGGTATCAATGAACGAATTTACAAGCAATTCCTGGAATGGGGAGCACAAGCCGTCACGATGGGCAACCATACGTGGGATAAGCGAGATATCTTCGAATTCATCGATGACGCCAAATACCTTGTGCGGCCGGCAAACCTGCCGCCGGAAACACCGGGTTCGGGAATCATTTATGTAAAAGTGAATAAACAAGAAGTGGCCATCATCAACTTATTGGCTCGTACTTTCATGATGCCGGCAGATGATCCGTTCCGGGCAGTCGATCGATTGATCGAGGAAGCACGTAAACGGACGAACTTGATCTTCATCGATTTCCATGGAGAAGCAACAAGTGAGAAGCAGGCTTTTGGCTGGTATGTCGACGGCCGAGTCAGCGCAGTTGTAGGAACGCATACACATACGCAGACAGCTGATGAACGTATATTGCCATCTGGTACGGCATATATTTCGGATGCTGGCATGACGGGACCTTATGAGGCGATTCTTGGTATGGAACGAGAAGCAGTCATCAAAAGATTTCTTACTGGACTGCCAGTACGTTTTGAAGTACCAAAAAAGGGTAAAACACAATTAAATGGAGTAGTAATCGATCTGGATCCGCAAACGGGGAAAGCTTCCTCCATCAAACGCATCCTGATCAACGATGACCACCCGTATATGGATTGAGATCTTTGCTGCTCCTCCACTAGGTCTTTGTTTACAGCATGAACCAGGACAGACCGCAGCACTTTTTTCGGACATCGCCCGAAATGGGCATATCTACTATCTTGCAGAAATATAGTAAAAAGGAAAGTAGTCCAGTAAACGAAGGAGGTACCAGTGTTGGATATACTAAAAGTTTCAGCGAAATCCAATCCAAACTCAGTAGCAGGCGCACTTGCGAACGTATTAAGGGAACGCGGCTCAGCGGAGATCCAGGCTATCGGAGCAGGAGCACTTAATCAATCAGTGAAAGCTGTCGCCATCGCGAGAGGCTTTGTGGCCCCAAGCGGTGTAGATTTGGTTTGCATCCCGGCATTTACGGATATCATGATCGATAATGAAGAACGGACTGCCATCAAGTTGATAGTAGAACCTCGATAAAATCCCGCCTAGGCGGGATTTTTTATTTCCAATACTTGGACCGGTTTTCAAGGATTGGTATAATGGACGAAAACAGATGGAAGATGGGGGAGCAGGCCTAGTGAATGAGGAACAGCGTAAATCCGTTAACTTGATTGGTGCAAAGCCGACAGAACAGATTGACAAGCCGCTTCATGAAAAGACGACTGCTGATTTCGCGAAGTATTTCCAGACAACATACCAGCCGCCAAATTTAAAACAGGCAAAGAAAAGGCGCAGGGAAGATGTCCAGTTCCATTATGATTTCACGATTCCACCCCAGATGCAAAAAGCAGGCCAGGGGAAGAAATTCCTCATCCGTACATACGGCTGCCAAATGAACGAACATGATACAGAAGTGATGGCAGGATTGTTTACGGAGATGGGATATGAAGCTACTACAGACACAAATGAAGCAGATGTCATCCTCCTCAATACATGTGCCATCCGGGAGAATGCGGAGAATAAAGTATTCGGTGAAATCGGACACTTGAAGCCTCTGAAGCTTGAGAAACCAGATTTGATCCTTGGTGTCTGCGGCTGCATGTCCCAAGAAGAAGCGGTTGTCAATCGTATTTTGAAGAAACATCCTCATATCGATTTGATTTTCGGGACACATAATATCCACCGCCTGCCACAGCTGCTGCATGAAGCAGCATTCAGTAAGGAAATGGTGCTTGAGGTATGGTCAAAAGAAGGGGACATCATCGAAAATCTGCCTAAAGCAAGGAAAGGTAAAATAAAAGCGTGGGTCAATATCATGTACGGCTGTGATAAGTTCTGCACTTATTGTATCGTTCCGTACACGCGCGGGAAAGAACGGAGCAGAAGACCGGAAGATATCATTGGGGAAGTGCGGCATCTGGCTGCAAGCGGGTATCAGGAAATCACATTGCTTGGACAGAATGTCAATGCGTACGGCAAGGATTTGCATGATTTGGAATTCGGGCTTGGGGATCTGATGGAGGAAATCAGCAAGATCGATATCCCGCGTGTCCGTTTCACGACTTCCCATCCACGTGACTTTGATGATAAACTGATAGAGGTACTCGCCCAAGGCGGAAATCTGCTCGATCATATCCATTTGCCTGTCCAGTCCGGCAGCAGCGAGATTCTCCGGATGATGGCAAGGCGCTATACAAGGGAAGAATATCTGAATCTGGTAAATAAAATCAGACAGCATATACCAAATGTGACACTGACGACCGATATCATCGTCGGTTTTCCGAATGAGACGGAAGCACAATTCCAGGAAACGTTATCCCTCGTCAGGGAAGTCGGATTCGAGGCTGCCTATACGTATATCTATTCTCCTCGCGAAGGGACACCTGCTGCTAAATGGGAAGATGATGTCCCGTTGGACGTGAAAAAAGAGCGGCTGCAGCGGTTGAATAAAGTGGTGGATGAGTATGCTGCCAAGTCCATGCGCACATATGAAGGTAAAATCGTACATGTGCTTGTAGAAGGGGAAAGCAAGCGGAATCCGGATGTGCTTGCAGGATATACCGAAAAAAATAAGCTGGTTAATTTCCGCGGTCCCAAGTCGGTGGTCGGCACCATCGTTTCTGTCCGGATCACGAAGGCAAAGACGTGGTCGCTTGATGGCGAGTTAATCGAAACAACAGCGGAGGTACAAATATAATGAGTCATTCCACCGAGGAAATTCTCAAACAAGCAGAAAGTTTGGCTGCCGAAATGGGCAATCTGGAAGAGATTGAACACTTTCATCAGCTGGAAGCGAAACTCAATGAGAACAAAAAGGTGCAATCATATATCAATCAGATCAAAATGAAGCAAAAGCAGGCCGTCAATTTGCAGGCATATGGCAAAAGGGAAGCCCAGCTGCAAATGGAAAAGGAAATCGATGAATTGCAGGAGAAAATCGACAGCATCCCGGTCGTCCAGGAATTCAAGGAATCCCAAGTGATCACGAATCATATCCTGCAAAGCATCAGTCAAAATATCCAGCAAACGGTTTTCCAGGATGAGGAAACGGACAAATAAGTCCGTTTCTTTTTTTGTGCAATGGTTTTTGATAACCTCCCCTTAGGCTGCTGCATAGAATGGAGGAGCATCCCGCCTGTGGTGGGAAAGTAATATTTTCTTTCACCATAGGTGAACACCCTGCATAACATGACTATGTAAAAAGAGGAGGTTTTGGCAAGATGGGTTTTCAAAATCAGTCATACCGGGAAATCATCACGAAAGCAGTCATCGGCCGCGGTCGTAAATTCAGTAAGAATATCGATCATATCCGTTCGGAAAGCAAACCATCCAGCATTCTCGGCTGCTGGATCATCAATCACCGCTATCACGCTAAAAAGAAAGGTGATATAGGAGTCGAAGTTGTCGGCAAATACGATATCAACGTTTGGTATTCCCACAGCGATAATTCAAAAACAGACGTTGTTTCAGAAACTGTCGAGTACAAAGAATTGGTCAAATTAAGCATCAAGGACGACAATTACCTGGATGATGAATTTGAGGTTTATGCGAAAGCAATCCAGCAGCCAAACTGCCTGGAATGCAAGATCGTCGAGCATGGCAAGAAGATTTTCGTCGAGGTCGAGAAAGAATTCCTGATTGAAGTAGTTGGAGAAACGAAGCTATGTGTAAAAGTGGACCCCGATGGTTGTGAAGTGGAAGATGAAGAAGAAGATTGGGACCTTGAACTTAGCGATGATGATTTCAAAGACGTAGATCCCGACTTTTTGGATAAGAAGGACGAGGAAGACTGAAACGAGAGCAAGCGCTCTCGTTTTTTGTATTATTCAGAATGAGCGGCAAAAGGAACAAGCGAAATACCTGTGTTATAATAGAGCTAATTGCAATGAAACAGGGGAGTAGGAAAAATGGCAGGATATACACCGATGATGCAGCAATATTTAAGGATAAAAGCAGATTACAAGGATGCATTCCTTTTCTTTAGACTCGGGGATTTTTATGAAATGTTCTTTGAAGATGCACTGAAGGCGACAAAGGAACTGGAAATCACATTGACGAGCAAAAATGCCGGTGTTGAGGAAAAGGTGCCGATGTGCGGCGTTCCGTATCATTCGGCTGATAATTATATAAAAACACTTGTGTCGCGAGGATACAAAGTCGCCATCTGTGAACAGGTGGAAGATCCCAAAACAGCCAAAGGCGTCGTCAAAAGGGAAGTCGTCCAGCTGATCACACCAGGTACCGTCATGGAAAATGGGATGCTCGATGAAAAAGAAAATAACTATCTGGCAGCTGTGATGGAAAATGAGGATCGTACATACAGTCTTGTTTATCACGATCTTTCCACTGGTGAAAACCGGGCTGCCCTGCTTGAAGCGGGCTTTGATAGTTTGCTGAGTGAGCTTTACAATCAGCCGGTCAGGGAGATCGTCATCACCGAGGAGCTTGATCCCAAGCATCAGGAAGCTTTAAAAGCCCGTCTTGGTGTCACACTATCCTACCAGGTTATGAGCGGTATCAATATATCACAGGAAAAACTCACTGGTGAGGTGACGGATGATAGATTGCTAGCATGCTTTTCCATGCTGCTGAACTATGTGGAACGCACGCAAAAGCGTGGGCTGGATCATTTGAAGCCGCTGCAAGTGATGGAGCTCAAGCACTTCATGACACTGGATATGTATTCGAAGCGCAACTTGGAGCTTACCGAAACGATTCTGAAAAAGGGCAAGCATGGCAGCTTGCTATGGGTGCTTGATGACACGGTTACGGCAATGGGAGCAAGGATGCTGAAGAAATGGCTCGAACGCCCGCTGCTGCAAAAAGAAGCGATCGTGAGACGCCAGGATTTGGTCCAAGCTTTTCTTGATCATTATTTCGAACGGGATACGATCCGCCAGCTCCTTCAATCCGTTTATGATATCGAGAGATTGTCCGGCCGGGTGGCTTTCGGGAATGTCAATGCCAGGGATCTGCTGCAGCTGAAACGCACGTTGGAGAAGCTTCCAGAACTGAAACAAGTGCTGTCTCTATTCGAGGAAGAGGAAGTGCAGCGCATCGGGAGCGAGCTTGATCCGCTGCCGGAACTTTGTGACTTTCTGGAAACGAGTTTGCATGAAGATGCTCCAATCGGTGTCCGGGAAGGCGGCATCCTGAAAGATGGTTTCCATGAGCAGCTTGATATGTACCGTGATGCTTCAAGGAATGGGAAGCAATGGATTGCGGCGCTGGAGAAACGCGAGCGCGACGAGACAGGCATCAAGTCACTTAAAGTCGGCTATAACAAAGTATTCGGTTATTATATCGAGATCACCCGGGCAAATCTGCATCTGCTGGCGGAAGGAAAATATGAGCGTAAACAGACGCTCAGCAATGCGGAGCGTTTCATCACACCGGAATTGAAGGAAAAAGAAGCGCTGATTCTGGAAGCGCAGGAGAAAAGTGTCGATTTGGAATATGCTTTATTCATGGAAATCCGCGACCACGTCAAATCGTATATTCCAGCTTTACAGCAGCTCGCAGAACAAATCAGCCGGCTTGATGTGCTGCAAAGTTTTGCAGAAGTTAGCGACAAGCAGCGATACGCCCGCCCGACATTCAATCTGGAGCGGTCTGTGGCGATTTCGGAAGGTCGCCACCCTGTCATTGAAAAAGTGATGAAATCCGGGGAATTCGTACCAAATGATGTGCAGATGGAGAATGACGCGGACATCTTGCTGATCACCGGTCCGAACATGAGCGGTAAAAGTACGTATATGCGCCAAGTGGCTTTGACGAGCATCATGGCACAGATTGGCTGCTTCGTCCCATGTGAGGCTGCTGATCTGCCGCTGTTTGATCAGATATTCACCCGTATCGGAGCAGCAGACGATCTAGTATCTGGTCAAAGTACGTTCATGGTCGAGATGCTGGAGTCGAGGCATGCACTGGAGCATGCAACCGATAGAAGCTTGATCTTGCTGGATGAAATCGGCAGGGGAACAAGCACGTACGATGGCATGGCATTGGCACAGGCGATCATTGAGTATGTGCATAATAATATCCACGCCAAAACATTGTTCTCCACGCATTATCATGAACTTACCAGTCTTGATGAGAATCTGGACAAGCTGCGGAATGTCCATGTCCGTGCGGAAGAGCACGATGGCAATGTCGTTTTCCTTCACCAGATTCGCGAAGGAGCAGCAGATGAAAGCTACGGCATCCATGTGGCGAAACTGGCAAAGCTTCCGGACAGCTTGATACAGCGAGCATCACATATTCTACAGGAGCTTGAAGGACAGGGAGAAAAACCGGCTGTAAGCAAGCCAGCTGCCATACAGGAAGACATGCAGCTATCATTTTTCGCAGAACCTGAGCCGGAAGTGAAAGAAACAAAACAAGACAGCCGGGCAGATAAAGTGCTGGCGGAGCTTGCTTCCATCAATTTGATGGAGCAAACACCGCTTGAAGCAATGAATACATTATATAAACTACAGCAAATGGCAATGAACAAGTAAGGAGGTTCCCTAATGGCGATTCAATTGATGCCGGATGATTTAGCGAATAAGATTGCAGCAGGCGAAGTGGTCGAAAGGCCGGCTTCGGTCGTCAAGGAACTGGTGGAAAACAGCATCGATGCAAACAGCACGGTGATCAAAGTGGCTGTCCGGGAAGCCGGACTCACTGAGATAAGTATTGTGGACAATGGTGATGGCATGGAACCGGATGATGTGGAGCGTGCATTCTTCCGCCATGCTACAAGCAAGATCCGCAATGAACATGATTTATTCCATGTCCGGACGCTCGGATTCCGCGGGGAAGCACTGGCAAGTATCGCTGCAGTCAGTCAGCTTGAAATCAAGACGAGCACCGGTGAAGATGCGGGTGTGAAGCTTGTCATGGAAGGCGGCACAATAAAGGAAACAGGCAAATGCGATGCCCGCAAAGGAACGGAGATGACAGTCAAGCATCTGTTCTTCAATACGCCGGCACGCCTCAAGTATATGAAAACTGTCCATACAGAGCTTGGTCATGTCTCGGAAGTGATCAACCGGCTTGCGCTTGCCCATCCGGAAATACGGTTCGAATTGACGCACAATGACAAGCCTTTGTTCCAATCGAATGGACGAGGGGATGTACAGCAGATTGTCGCTCAGATCTACGGTAATTCGGTAGCGAAGAAAATGGTCAAAGCATCCCATGAAACATTGGATTACAAACTGGAGGTTTTGGCAGCCAAACCGGAAATCAACCGGGCGTCACGACAGTATGTATCTTTTGTCGTGAATGGCAGGTACATCCGTAATCCGATCTTGGCCAAAGCTGTCATGCAGGCATATCATACGCTGCTGCCGATCGGCAGATTTCCGCTCGCCGTCATCACCATCGAAATGGACCCGATCCTTGTCGATGTCAATGTGCATCCGGCGAAGCTTGAGGTCAGGTTCAGTAAAGAAAAAGAACTTTTCGATGCGGTGGAGCAGGTTGTCAGTAAAGCATTGCGACAGCAGCGCCTCATTCCCGAAGCTGCTGCACCAAAACAAAAGAAAGTGGAGCAGCAAAGCGAACAGCAGAGTTTCACATTCTTTGATAACAAGCCAGTTAAGCAGCAAGAAGCAGTGCCGGAGAGATGGTTTTTTGACGAAGTGAAGGAAACGGCACCTTCACTGGTGGCAGAGGAACCGGAGATGCAGACAAATACTGCGTCCTCCGCTGAAGCAATTCCTGATATCGAACAAGAACCGGAAGTCGCAGCTAACCGAACCGAACAAGAGCCGGACTATGCAGTTCCGCCGATGTATCCGATCGGTCAGCATCACGGCACATACATCTTGGCGGAAAATGAAGAAGGTCTCTTCCTCATCGATCAGCATGCTGCCCAGGAGCGGATCAAATATGAATATTTCCGCGACAAAATCGGTGAGGTAGAAAAAGAACTGCAGGAATTGCTCATTCCGCTCACATTTGATTTCACCCGGCAAGAAGCACTATTTGTCGAACAATACAAAACTGAGCTGGAAGCGGTCGGGCTGTTCTTTGAATCTTTCGGGGGACATACGTATATCGTGCGATCGCATCCGCAATGGTTCCCTAAAGGTTTTGAAGAAGAAATCATTCGCGAGATCGTCGAACAGGTGATGCAGGAAAGCAAGGTGGATATCAAGAAGCTACGGGAAGAAGCAGCAATCATGATGTCCTGCAAACGATCGATCAAGGCGAACCATCATTTGAATCATGATGATATGTTTCATTTGCTGGAAGAGCTTCGCACATCGCAAGATCCATTCACTTGCCCGCATGGACGTCCGATCATCATCCGATTTACATCTTATGAGCTGGAGAAGCTCTTCAAACGAGTACAATAGGCGCAGGCATCTGCGCCTTTTTTGCTTGTCTAGGTGTTTACCGACCCGATGCGCTGCATCCTTGCTTATACTATCCTGTAACCATAAAACGAACAGGAAGGAGCATCATGATGGCATTATTCATCAAACCGACAGCAGGCAGGCTGACAAGCGGCTTCCGGGGTTCGAGACCGGATCATAATGGTGTCGACTGGGCGCAATCCGGGACTGTACGGGTCGTAGCCGCTGCTGCCGGGACAGTCAGCAGATCCTATGTATCCACGTCTTATGGAGAAGTCATTTTCATCGTTCATCAGCTCAATGGACAGACATATGAAACGGTGTACGCCCATTTGCGATCGGGATCACGCCAAGTGAACGTTGGCGATACGGTAAGACAAGGGCAGTTCCTGGGTTATATGGGCAGCACAGGGGATTCGACAGGTCAGCATTTGCATTTTGAACTGCATCGAGGCAGATGGAATGCAAATAAATCCAATGCGGTCAATCCGCTGGACTACATCGGATCAGCGAGCAGCAGCCAGCAAAGTGCAAGCACACCTTATCCTGGCAGTTACATCCGAACCGGTTCCCGCGGGGAAAATGTCCGCAGAGTCCAGCGGGCATTGGGTGTCACAGCAGACGGCATATTCGGTCCGGACACAAGACAGGCTGTCATCAACTTCCAGCGAAACAACGGACTTGGTGTGGATGGCATAGTCGGGCGGCAAACGTGGAATAGATTGTTCTGATTTTGGGCATGCTGACAGCCAGAGGAGGCGTTAGGCATGCAAAATCAGCATCTTGTGGATTTTCTCAATCAGCAAATAGCCAATATCAGTGTATTGCACGTGAAACTGCAGCGTTATCATTGGTATGCAAAAGGACCATACGGCTACGTGATAGAACAGTATACGGAAGATTTGCACAAGCAGCTGGATGATATGAAAAAATCACTGGGCGGACGTGTGCTCTCGATTGGCGGCCGGCCGATAGCTGTCATGAGCAAATTCCTGCAGGAAGCGACCATAAAGGAAGCCGAAGCTGATGATGAGGATTATGAGGTAGTCAAGACGATGCGTCATGATTACAGTCAGCTGGCGCAAGAAATCAAAATCACCGGGATACCGCTTGCGAAAAGGCAGGAAGATGATGCGACTGCAGGACTGCTCATCGATATTCTAGGCAAACTGGAATATGAAAGCATCCGTTTGACGAAATATCTTATCGATGCCGACCAGAAATAAGCTGTGCGCGGTGCGCATGGCTTTTCGTTTATCTTTCTTTTCCTTGTTATGCTAAACTAATGACATGTTAAAGAAGGAGAATGACATGGAGAAACAGAAAATAATCGTCGTTGTCGGGCCTACGGGAGTCGGCAAGACACAGCTGAGTATCGATATTGCCAAAGCATTCGATGGCGAGGTGATCAGCGGTGATTCGATGCAAATTTACCGCGGCATGGATATCGGGACAGCTAAAGTCACAAAAGAAGAACAACAAGGAGTACCGCATCATTTGATTGATATCCGTGAACCGGATGAAAGCTATTCTGCGGCAGACTTCCAAGCCGATGTGGAGACTTGTGTCCAGGATATCGCAAGCCGTGGGAAATTGCCGGTGATAGCCGGCGGAACCGGTCTTTACATACAAGCAGCTTTATACGGCTATGACTTCTCGGAAGCAAAGCGCGATGACAGCTATCAGCAGCAGCTTGAGCAAGAAGCCCAAACGCTTGGACAGCTGCATTTGCATAAAAAGCTGCAGGAAGTCGACCCTGTACAAGCAGAGCGCATCCACCCGAATAACGTCCGCCGTGTCATCCGGGCGCTGGAAATCTATCATCGTACCGGCAAGCGGATGAGCGATCACGAAGAAACGGAACCTGACGCACGCTATGACGCTATCATCATCGGTTTGGAGATGGAGCGGGAACTTCTTTATGAGCAAATCAATCTGCGGGTGGATAAAATGCTTGCAGAAGGCTTGCTGGAAGAGGTCAAACGCCTGGTCGATGGCGGTATAAAAGATACCCAATCCATGCGCGCCATTGGTTATAAGGAGTTTATCCCTTATCTGGAAGGGAAAATGAATTGGGAGGATACGGTTTCCCAGCTGAAACAAAACAGCCGCCGCTATGCAAAGCGGCAATATACCTGGTTCCGCAATAAGATGAATGTGGATTGGTATAATATAACGCCTGCGACAAAAAAACAAAAATTTAGAATTATTTTAGAAAAACTTGCAGGAAAGCAGGAATAAAGGTAGAAATAGGGAACGTATAGAAATTAGGAGGGGAATAGATGTCTCAATCTGTTAATATTCAAGACCAGTATTTGAATCAGCTTCGTAAAGAACGTGTGCAAGCAACTGTCTTCCTGACAAATGGATTCCAAATCCGCGGAACGGTAAAAGCTTTTGATAATTACACAGTATTGATCGAAACGGAAGGAAGACAGCAATTGATCTTCAAACATGCGATTTCCACATTCTCCCCAGTGAAGAATGTATCGCTGGATTATAAAGAGCAGAGCTAAAGTAAAAACGGGCGCCATCTGGTGCCCGTTTTGTTTTGTGGTGGTAAAGCGCGTAACTTGTGAATAAAGTAGTAAAAGACCATTGGGCATTTGTCACGGCCTGCCTGTCTTGAGCGTAAACTACTGCAACGAGGGGTGATCATATGGAGGCTCAAGTTACGAATGCGAAAGGAAAAATCAATATCGTCCTGAAAAACAGGCAGCAGGAGGCAGAACAGCTGCAAAGCAATGCTGTCAAACGCGATATCGATCCATTCCGTCATATCGACCAGGAATTCGACTCCTTCATCGGAATGGAAAAGCTCAAAAAAACAATCAAAGAAATATATGCAAATGTCCATATCAGCCAAAAGCGTGAAGCTGCAGGTTTAAAACAGGAAAAACAAGTACTGCATATGCTGTTTGAAGGCAATCCCGGTACGGGTAAGACAACTGTTGCCCGCAAGCTTGCAGCTGTTTTCCATGATATGAACGTGTTGGATAAGGGGCATTTCATTGAGGCCGAAAGAGCGGATCTCGTAGGTGAATATATCGGGCATACCGCACAGAAGACACGTGCACTCGTCCAGCGCGCCATGGGCGGTATCCTGTTCATCGATGAAGCCTATTCACTGGCTCGCGGCGGCGAAAAAGACTTCGGCAAGGAAGCGATCGATACGCTAGTGAAACATATGGAAGATGCTCACAACAGATTCATCCTCATCCTTGCCGGCTATCCACGCGAAATGAATCATTTCATGAGTTTGAATCCCGGTTTGCGATCACGCTTTCCGATCCAGCTTGAGTTTCCGGATTACAAGTCTGAGCAGCTGATGGATATTGCCAAAGGCATGCTTGCAGAAAAAGAATATCAGCTTACAAAAGAAGCAGAATGGAAGCTCAAAGAAATCATCGTCCAGCAGAAAGCGAAACGGACAGCTGACTTTTCCAATGCACGCTTTGTGCGGAATATCATCGAAAAAGCCATCCGGATGCAAGCAGTAAGACTAGTGCGCCATGATCACCATCTATCGACCGAAGAACTGATGAAAGTGACTGTTGCCGATTTGAATCAAGAAGATTGAAGTCATATAAGAGGGGCCCTGGCGTTTGAGCATCATGCGCCAGGGCTTTTTTTGTGCGGAAACGATCTAGTATAGCTGTATCCTACTAGGGTAACATACTTAGCAAGGAGTGCAGGTGATGGCAAATATACTGGAATTCATCATTCGGAAAGATGTTTGGATGGGAACGATCGTAATCGTGCTTGTTCCAATATTGTTAACTTTGATAACCAATAAGCTGAGAGATCTTCGGAAAAAATCATATACGCGAAAAGAACAACACAGCATACCGCCATATTTCAAGCTGACGACTAAGATAGCAGCAAATTTGACCCAATTGAAAGCAATTGTCGGGGAAAGCTCCGATATCATTTATCGCCAATTCAAACTGGGAATGGATAATCGTAACTGCGCCATCGTATACGTCGACGGATTGGTTGATCAACAGCAGCTGCATCAGTCCATCCTTCATCCGCTGCTACACACCAAGCAGTCGAAATCAGCACTGCATGTATTCAAGACAGTGAGCATCAAAGATTATTTGCTGCATCACACAATTGAAGTCAGCAGTGTCGAAGCATTGAAGGACTCAAACAAAATTGTCCATCAGCTTTTGTCTGGTTCCGTGCTTCTGATGGTGGACGGGCTGGATGAGATACTTGTGCTTAGCGTGAAACAATGGCTTAGCAGAAGTTTGAATGAACCAATCACGGAAGCGCTTGTCAGGGGACCGCGTTTGAGTTTCATAGAAAATATCCGGGACAATACAGCGATGCTTCGGCGTATGACTACCGATCCCAACCTGACTTTTACGGACTTCGAGGTAGGGGAGCGGACAAGAAGGCAGCTTACGATCGCATATGTAAAGGATATTGCCAATGATGAGCTGGTCGGGAATGTGACAAAAAGAATTCGGGATTTGGATATTGATCATGCGGCGGAATCTGGTTTTATCGAACAACTGATCGAAGATGACTATTTGTCCATCTTTCCGCAGGTTCAGGCAACTGAGCGTCCCGATCGTGTCATGGGAGCGATATTGGAAGGACGGGTGGGCATTTTGCTCGATGGGTCGTCGTATGCGTTGATTGTTCCCGGAACTTTCAGCATGATGCTGCAATCACCGGAAGATTATTACGAACGCTGGATTCCGATGTCGCTTATACGATTGCTTCGTTACGCAGCAGCATTTTTGAGTATCTTTTTACCATCCTTTTATATTGCATTCGTATCATTTCATCAAGGTTTGATTCCGACCGATTTGGCATTGGCGATAGCAGGAACACGGGAAGGTGTCCCGTTCCCGACCATCATCGAAGCGCTGATCATGGAAGTGTCCATTGAATTATTGCGTGAAGCAGGTTTGAGACTTCCGAGACCGGTAGGACAAACCGTCGGCTTGGTTGGGGCCTTGATCATCGGGGAGGCTGCCGTTCAAGCAGGACTGGTGAGTCCGATCATGGTCATCGTTGTTGCTGCCACAGCTATCGCATCCTTTGTCTCCCCGCATTATGGAGCGGGTATCGCATTAAGGGTATTGCGTTTCCTTGCGATGTTTTCGGCTGCTTTTCTCGGTTTATATGGGATCAGTTTATTCTTTCTGGCTTTATGTGTACATGCTGTCAAGCTGCGGAGTTTCGGTGTCCCGTATGTCACGCCAGGCACGCTTTACAGCAAGGACGATTGGAAAGACTTTCTCTTCCGCATGCCTTTGTTTTCGATGCGAAATCGCCCTGCTGAATATTTTACAAAAGATCGGGTCAGAAGGAAGAAATAATAGGAGATGCAGCAAATGAAAATAGGAACCTCAAGAATCACGACAATTCAAATGATTGCATTGCTTTCTTCTACCTTGATTGCAGCAGGTATTTTCACCCTGCCGCGAAATCTGGCAATGAAAGTCGGTACACCCGATTTATGGGTCTGTGTCTTGCTGGGCGGGATATGTGGATATGTATCATGTCTGCTCATCATATCACTGAGTCTTCGATTTGAACGATTAACCTTTTTTGAATATAACAAGCTTATTGTCGGAAAATGGATAGGCACGAGTTTAAGTGCTGCCTTTATAATCTATGCCCTCACAATAGGCGCATTCGAGATTAGGAGCATGGGTGAACTGACACAGTTTTATTTACTTGAGGAAACGCCTCTAAGTGTCATTTTGATCAGTATGTATTGGGTTGCCATTTATTTGCTGGTTGGCGGCATCAGTCCGATTGCAAGGCTGATCGAACTATTGACTCCTGCATCCATTTTTATCTTCATATTGGTGTTTTGCCTGGGATTCAAAGTATTCGAACTAGATAATTTGCGACCGCTGTTCGGTCTTGGCCCGATACCGGTGCTAAAGGGTGTGGTACCGACGTTCCTCACATTCAGCGGATTGGAATTTTTACTGGTATTCATTGCAATGATGCAAACACCAAAACATGCGAAGAAAGTGGCGCTATTCGGGCTGGGCATACCTGTATCCATTTATCTGTTAGCGGTCATCATCATTACCGGTGGATTGTCCGTCGACAGGATGAAGCATGAGAAATGGCCGACTTTTGCACTAATTCAAGAATATGAATATGAGGGTGTATTGTTTGAACGCTTTGATTCTTTGTTTTTGGTTGTTTGGCTGATTCAAATGTTCACGACATATGTAATCTGTCAATATGTTGCAGCAAAAGGAATCTCTACGTTGACGCGCTTGACATATAGGAAAGCAAACTATGTACTTTTAGCTGTCGTCTACATACTTTGCATGATACCCAAAGATTTGAATCAACTTGAAAAGATGGGTTCCTATATCGGATACACAAGTTTTGTTTTCTCCTTTGCAATACCAGCTATACTCCTGATAATTGCGATGGCAAGGGGGCTGAAGCGCAATGATGAAAAACAGGATGAAGCGTAAGCTCAGTATGTGTTTGTTCGCATTGATCATCCTGAGCGGATGCTGGGATAACGCAGATATCGAGGATATTTCCTTTGTAATGGGGTATGGATTTGATAATAGTGAGAATGAGGAAAATGCAATCAAGCATACCACGCAGCTAGCCGTCACAAAAAAGAAGGGAGAGCAGGGGGCAGCTCCGCAAGGCAAGATGTTTCAAAATATCACACTTGAAGGGAGCTCGATTCAAGATATCATCCGCAGCCTGTCCCTTCAGCAGCCAAATCCTGTTTTCACTGATCATTTGGAATCTGTCATCCTTAATCAGGAAACTGCGAAAACCTACGATCTTGCCATCCTGCTTGATCAAATGCTGCGGGATAATATCACACGTTTAAGCCCCTATGTCGTCCTCAGCAAACAACCAGCAAGTGAAATACTGAATACGAATATTGAAGGAGAAATACCGAGCAGTTATATAAGCACTATTTTTGATAATGAAACAAGCACACTCAAAATGCTGCCCGGAGTAAGGTTAGGGGAAGTCGCAGCCAACCTTTCTTCCCAAAAAAGCTTCGCATTGCCAAATGTCAAAAAAATAGATAATACAGTCATGGCAGACGGAGCAGGCGTGGTGGATGGGAAAGAAAGAAAGCTGGTCGGGTTTTTGACAATGGAGGAAGTGGAAGGCGTCAACTGGCTGTCCGGGAAAGGGAAGGCAGGTTTACTGGAATTCAAAGACAATGAAAACAATACGATTGTTTATGAAGTGCAGCATTATAACACGAAGGTGAAGCCGACCTTCCAACATGGTGCCGTTTCGTTTCAAGTACAAGTGAATGCAGAAGGCTGGATCACGGAAGACTGGTCCCAATCCTCCCATAATTTATCCGAGCGTTATATCGAAAGGCTGGAAAAGTTAGCGGCGGAACAAGTCCAGGAGCTGATGACTGAAACGCTGCATAAAGTCCAGAAAAAATATAAAGTGGACGTGGTTGATTTCTCGGATAGCTTCAGGATCGCTTATCCTAAAGAATTCAACAACATAAAGAAGAACTGGGATGACTATTTTGCAAAAGCGGATGTAAGTATAAAGACAGACGTCAAGATCATCAACACAGGTGATGTTGTGAAATGACAGCAGAGACCTTTTCGGATGATTAGGTTAGCTGATAAAAAGTTCCCATCGTGTAAAATTCTTAAAAGCATTCGCATAAACCGGAGGCTTTTTACCTGTCTGATAGGGTATAATGCTAAATGGAAAGGGTGACAGCATGGAACGTGTATTATTGATGGCAGTCCATCACCAGAATCAAACATTGGAGCGATTTCATTCATCGCTTGATGAATTGGAAGCATTGACAAAAACAGCAGGCGGCGAAGTGGCAGGTATCGTTACGCAAAAACGGGAACGTCTGCATCCCGGTACATATTTCGGATCGGGCAAGCTTGAAGAGTTAGCGGAATTGGTCGACCAGGAAGAGCCGCTGCTTGTCATCTCCAATGACGAATTATCGCCAGGACAATTGAAAAATATCAGCAACCGGATCGGCGTCCGTGTCATCGACCGAAGCCAATTGATCCTTGATATATTCGCAACACGCGCGCATACCCGTGAAGGGAAGCTGCAAGTGGAGCTTGCGCAAATGCAGTATTTGCTGCCAAGGCTTTATGGACAAGGAACAGAGATGAGCCGATTGGGAGCGGGAATCGGGACAAGAGGTCCCGGGGAAACGAAACTGGAAACCGACAGACGGCATATCCGACGTCGCATAGATGAAATCAAACAGCAGCTGAAAGCAGTCGTCTCGCATCGTTCCCGCTACCGCGAACGGAGAAAAGCGAATCAAGCTTTCCAAATTGCGTTGGTCGGCTATACGAATGCGGGCAAATCGACCATCTTCAATAGAATGACTGGTAACGACAGCCTGGAGCAGGATCAGTTGTTCGCGACATTGGATCCGATGACACGCAGATTGCGTATGCCTGCAGGATTCCAGGCATTATTGACCGATACCGTCGGTTTCATCCAAGATTTGCCGACAGCACTTATCGCAGCATTCCGTTCGACTTTGGAAGAAGTGACCGAAGCGGATTTCATCATTCATATGGTCAATAGCGCCCACCCCGATCACGAGCAGCAGCAGGCGACGGTTTTGAAACTGATCAAAGAACTCGGTGCCGACCATCTGCCTATTTTGACTGTTTACAATAAAACAGATCTGCTGACGGAAGATTTCATTGCAAGCGCGCATCCTTATTTGCAAATATCGGCATTCAAGGAAGAAGACCGCAGACGGGTGATGGAAAAAGTACAGGAAATGATCAAGGAAGCCAGCGAATATTATGATACAATCGTACCTGCGACAGGCGGACGTTTACTGGACAAGCTTGCGCAAGAAACGATTTTGACAAAAAGGGAGTACAATGAAGAATTGGATGTGTACGAAGTGAGCGGCTATGTATTGCCGGATCATCCGCTTTTTCATCAATTGAAGGGAAAGAATGAAGCATGATGAACGATATAGCAAAAAGAACGGAAGAAGAAACCAGTGCGCAGCGCGCGGCAATCGATGCGATTGCAGAAGGAAACCAGCGGAAAGTGATGGCGGCATTTCGCAACCAGCGCGTCAGTGACAGTCATTTCAACCCGACTACTGGCTATGGATACGATGATTTCGGGCGTGAGACGCTGGAGCAGGTTTATGCTGAAGTGTTCGGCGGCGAGGACGCACTGGTACGGCCTCAGATCGTCTCTGGTACACACGCGATTACCACTGCATTATTCGGCGTATTACGTCCGGGTGATCAGCTTCTATATATCACTGGTCAGCCATACGATACGCTGGAAGGTGTGATCGGGAATTCTGCGGAAGATACTGGCTCATTACAGGATTTTGGTATCACATACGATGCAGTGGATTTGACCGAAGTTGGTGCAATTGACTATCCGGGTATAGCAGCACAGCTTTCTGAGAAAACGAAGGTGGTGGCAATCCAGCGTTCAAAAGGATATGCCGACCGACCTTCGTTTTCTGTTGAAGAAATCGGGAAAATGATTGCATTTGTGAAAGAGAAGCAGCCAAACGTCATCGTGTTCGTTGATAACTGCTATGGCGAATTTGCCGAAACGAAGGAGCCGCTTCAAGTTGGTGCTGACTTGATGGCAGGGTCATTGATTAAAAACCCAGGCGGCGGTATTGTGCGTGCGGGCGGATATATCGCTGGGCGTTCCGATTTGATCGAGTTATGCGCCAATCGCCTGACAGCGCCAGGTCTCGGAAAAGAAACAGGTGCATCACTTGGAATGCTGCAGGAGCTTTACCAAGGCTTCTTCATGGCTCCGCATGTTGTCGGTGAAGCATTGAAAGGCGCAGTCTTCACGTCCAGATTCCTGGAGCTGCTCGGATTTTCCACTTCTCCGAGATTCGATGCAAAGCGCGTGGACTTGATTCAATCCGTCAACTTCCAAACTGCCGACCAAATGATAGCATTTTGCCAGGCTATCCAGCATGCATCACCAGTCAATGCCCATGTGACACCGCATCCGGCACCGATGCCCGGGTACGAAAATGATGTGATCATGGCAGCAGGTACATTCATTCAAGGTGCCAGTTTGGAGCTGACAGCAGATGGCCCAATCCGTCCGCCGTTCACAGCTTTCGTCCAAGGTGGCCTGATTTATGCCCATGTGAAGCTCGCCATTATCGATGCTGCTCAAAACTTAATGGAAAAAGGCTTGATATCAACTAATCAAGTAAACTGAAAATTTTCATGTCAACTAAGCTAACACGTGTTGACATTTAAAATTACCTACGTTTATAATAGACGTAGAGTACATAAGGAAAGGGGATGGACGATAAATGAGTGACATGAATCGCCGATCTATGCCCTTGTTCTCTATTGGTATTGTAAAATCTCTTACTGCTTTAACAGCAAGACAAATCCGTTATTATGAAGACAACGGACTGATTTTCCCAGCAAGAACAGAAGGCAATCAGCGTCTTTTCTCATTCAATGATGTGGATCGACTGCTTGAAATCAAAGAATTAATCGACAAAGGAATCAATCTTGCCGGAATCAAGCAAATGCTGCCGATGAAAGAAAAACCATCAGCAGAAATGCTTGAGGCACCGATCGCACCGGAAATTTCCGACAAAGCATTAAGACAGATGCTGCGCCAGGAACTGATGGACACCGGACGATTGGGTAAAGCTTCGTTACGTCAGGGAGAATTATCACGATTCTTCCATTAATAGAGGAGGAGAAATAATGGCGAAATTTACTAGAGAAGATGTAATCAAGACTATCAAGGAGGAGAACGTAAAGTTCATTCGTTTACAGTTCACCGACTTGCTTGGCACAATCAAAAACGTGGAAATCCCGCTTAGCCAATTGGATAAAGCGTTGGACAATGAAATGATGTTCGACGGATCCTCCATCGAAGGTTTCGTACGTATCGAGGAGTCCGACATGAAACTTTACCCGGACTTGGATACATTCGTTGTATTCCCATGGACGAGCGAAAAAGGCAAAGTGGCGCGTTTCATCTGTGATATCTATACTCCAGAAGGAGAGCCATTCGAAGGCTGCCCGCGTTATAACCTGAAGCGTAACATCAAGAAGATGGAAGAGCTTGGTTTCAGCGCATTCAACATCGGTACAGAGCCTGAATTCTTCTTGTTCAAACTTGATGAAAAAGGCGAACCGACGCTTGAATTGAACGATAAAGGCGGTTACTTCGACCTTGCTCCGACGGACTTGGGTGAAACCACTCGTCGCGATATCGTTTTGGAGCTTGAGGAAATGGGCTTTGAAATCGAAGCTTCCCACCACGAAGTGGCTCCAGGACAGCACGAGATCGATTTCAAATATGCAGATGCATTGAAACATGCTGATGATATCCAAACATTCAAACTAGTAGTTAAGACTATCGCCAGAAAACACGGCTTGCATGCAACATTCATGCCGAAACCACTATTCGGTGTGAACGGATCTGGTATGCACTGTAACATGTCTCTATTCAAAGACGGTAAGAACGCATTCTACGATGAAAGCGGCGAGTTGAAACTATCTGAAACAGCTTACCAATTCATCGCGGGTACATTGAAGCACGCAGTCAACTTCACTGCTGTGACGAACCCGACAGTAAACTCTTACAAACGCCTTGTACCAGGCTACGAAGCGCCATGCTACGTTGCATGGTCCGGTAAAAACCGCAGCCCGCTCATCCGTGTACCATCCGCTCGCGGAGCAAGCACACGCGTTGAAGTGCGCAGCGTCGATCCATCCGCTAACCCATACCTTGCAATGAGCGTATTGCTTGCTGCAGGACTTGACGGAATCAAAAACAGCCTGGAAGCACCAGCATCCATCGACCGTAACATCTACGTGATGGACAAAGCAGAAAGAGAAAAGAACGGCGTAGCAGATCTTCCGGCTACACTGTACGACGCTCTTGAGCAGCTTAAATCCGACGACATCATCGTCGACGCTCTAGGCGACCACCTATTCGAACACTTCATCGAAGCGAAAGAAATCGAGTGGGATATGTTCCGCACGCAAGTTCACCCATGGGAACGCGAACAGTACATGGAAGACTTTTAATTGAGGAAACCCTTGATACCACTGGTGTCAGGGGTTTTTATTGTATGGGGTTATTATAAAGAAACTAAGTTGATTTATAGTTTTGGCGGGTATTTCTTTGAAGTACGCAACAGCAACTTCGTATTCATTTATAATTCTTTATACAGCTGAAAAAATAGGATTCTAAAAAATTGGCTTTACCTTATTATCATGGGTTCTCTAGTTATAGGGGAAGGTCCATTCATCATAACATTTGTGGAAAAGATACAAGATTAAAAGAAGAATAGAGTTTGGATGACTTTTGAGCTAGTTATTATTGTAGAAAGTGATGCTACAAGTGAGGTATGTAATGAAAACCCCTGCACATATACACGTGTCAGGGGTTATTTGCGTAGGGTGACAAATGATTTAAGTATAGTCTTAAGAATAAGATATAGCGCTATTCAGCCTTTTGGCGGAAAAGGATCATTGCCATATGAAGCTCGATCTCGTATCTCCCCGTCTCTTCCATGGAGGAAATGCTCGCCTTTATTCTTCTTCGCTAATCGCTTTCCTTGTTCGGTCGCTTCTTTTTGTGTATCAAAGAGACCCGAAGCGCGTTCGGCTCCCTCTTTTTTTACTTGCCATTTGCCGTTACCGTGTGGGGTAGTGTGGTAGTTGGACAAGTTATCACCTCCAATAGTTTCTCTTACCTATACCACTAAAGGCAGACTTTATTACTGAATTTCTATATAAATATCAATTTAGCAAAATTCGTTTATCAGTTCTCTGGTTTGTCACTTAATTGTGAAAGAATATACAAACTCTACATGCTGCTGAAGCAATATTTGTGCAAGAATAGAAGTATAAACAAGGAGGAGATCATATGCCAAAACTACGCGTTACATTATTTCGTGAAATACTGGAACAGTTAGAAGCAGACCAACTCCAAGGTACGAAAGCAAGAGATTATCGCTGTGCTGTAGGCACTTGCACACCTTATGATGTAGTACATCACGCGGAAGTGCTGCTGCAGGAAGGGTTCATTTCAGGCGTGGTGACAAACTCAAAGGATTACAGAGATGTATTTATTGATGATATTTTGGTGAAAGGTCATGAGCTATTAGCTTTGTTGGGGAACAAACGTATTTTGGAAGCTGCCAAGCAGATGTTAGGGGAGACATATGAAAAAGCCACTCCAGGTATACTGCTTCAAGCACTGCATGTCGCCCTGAAACAAAATGACAAAACGCAAGAAGAGCTTGCCGTCTAGGTGAGCTCTTTTTCTTTGCTGAATCAACCATATCTGGAAAATCAAGATATAATATTGTAACCATATGTAGGATATCCTTATACAAAAACAGGAGTTTGCCAAATCAGGCAAGCTCCTGTTCATTTATTTGTAACTTATCGTTCCTTGAGATAATAATCATCCATACTGTGTTCCTTGCTGCGGTAGCTTCTCGTATATCCGCATTTGCATGAATCAGTAACGCTATCAATCTTATGACGGCCTCGCAACTTGCAAACAATCTTATGAAAGAGTTTCACGATTCCACCTACTTTCTAGCTTTTGGTAAAACTATAATCTAATTTACCCGAAAAGTATGTCGAAAGAACGTAGAATATGTGTAAATTTTATATAAAAAAAATCGGCCGAAGCCGACATTTTATTGGATGGATCGATATAAACCGATTACTTTTCCAAGAATACTGACATTATCCAGAATGATAGGTTCCATCGTGCTGTTTTCCGGCTGCAGCCGGATTTGGTTTTCTTCTTTGAAGAATCGTTTTACCGTAGCTTCATTGTCTTCGGTCATTGCAACGACGATTTCGCCGTTTTGGGCAGTCTGCTGCTGTTTGACGATGACCATATCTCCGTCAAGGATACCTGCTTCGATCATACTTTCCCCGACAATTACCAGTACGAAGATATTATCGTCCGGACCGACAAGGTGACTCGGGACGGGAACGTATTCTTCGATATTCTCAACTGCAGTGATCGGAATACCTGCCGTAACTTTACCGATGACCGGTGCGTAATTCGCTTCACCGCGAGGAATATCTGTCTGTTCTTCGGTATCCAGTGAAAGCACCTCGATTGCGCGCGGTTTGGTAGGGTCGCGCCGTATCAGCCCTTTTTTCTCAAGTCTTGAAAGGTGACCATGTACCGTGGAGCTTGATGCCAAGCCGACTGCTTCACCGATTTCCCTCACGGAAGGCGGGTAGCCTTTATCAAGTACCTGCTCCTTTATGTATGCTAGAATCGCTTCCTGTCTTTTCGATAGTTTTATCATGTATCGAACACCCCGTGCATATATTTTTATTACATACAGTATACCATGATAGATTGCAATATACAAACATCCGTTCGAAAAAACACTTGACTAGAACCTATGTTCGTATATAATGGAAGTAACAAAAGAGAACGCACGTTCCTAAAAAACGGAGGGGTCTACCATGTTCAAAAAACTAGCAAAATCGGATCTATTCTATTATGTGCTTTTTGGCTTCACGCTTTTCTTCCTATACTTTACACTTATCATGAGTGTTTAATTAGTCGAAGTGAGAGGGAACATCCATGAAAGCAGTCATCTATTGCAGAGTAAGTACAGAAAAGGACGAGCAGACAAGTTCGGTTGAGCGGCAGCGTGAAGAGCTCATCAGTCTTGCAGAGTCCTCAAACATAGAAGTAGTCGATATTATAGAAGAAAAACAGAGTGGGTATGAAATCGAACGTCCGGGCATTTTCCGCATGCTTGATCTGTTCACATCTGGCGAAGCAGATTGCCTCCTCATCCAGGATGAGACACGATTGGGGAGGGGCAATACAAAAATTGCGCTGTTCCATCATCTGCAAAAACTCGAAGTGAAGGTTTATACGCTGAGCCAGCATGGCGAATTCCAACTATCCGAATCGGATGGAATGGTGCTCCAGATCGTCGGAATCGTCGAGGAGTATCAGCGAAAAATCCACAATATGAAGATAAGACGCGGTATGAGAAGGGCAATTGAAAATGGATATGATCCAAGTAAGAATCTGAGCAACCAGGAAGCAGCACCAGGCAGGGATCGTATCGACTTCCCGATTCAGGAGGTAGTCAGACTGCGTAATAATAAGCTCACTTTCCAGGAAATCAGCTCCGTGTTGCGCGGCATGGGCTTTCAGGTATCGAAGGCAACCGTACATAGAAGGTACAAGGAGTACCTTTCGCTTGAATCGGAAGACGTCAGCAGGTAACATAGGGTGTATGAACTATAAATGCTTAAAGGAGCATACATCACATGATATCTAAAGATAAATTGTCGCGCATCAATGCTTTAGCTAAAAAAGCAAAAGCAGAAGGGCTCAGCCTCAGCGAACAGAAAGAACAAAAAGAACTTAGACAGGAATATTTAAAGAATGTCCGCTCTTCGTTCAAAAATCAGTTTAAGACAATGACCATCATTGACCCGGAAGGTAATGATGTTACACCGGATAAAGTAAAAGAAATGCGGGACGATAAATAAGAAGGGGAGGCTGGTTCTTGTACAGCCATTCCCTTCTTTTTCTATATATAAATCCTTGTTTATCGGAGCATTTCGGTATACGATGAAAAAGAGTACATAATTTGCAAGTTGAAAGGGATGTTTACATGGTTCAGACAACAGAATTGCTTTCTATCAATACAATTCGTACGTTATCAATCGATGCAATCGAAGCAGCTAATTCCGGCCACCCTGGTATGCCGATGGGTGCCGCACCAATGGCTTATACGCTATTCACCGATTTCATGACCCACAATCCGAAGAATTCTCATTGGTTCAACCGAGATCGTTTCGTATTGTCTGCTGGACATGGTTCCATGCTACTGTATTCCCTGTTGCACTTGTCTGGATACAAAGTATCCATTGATGATTTGAAATCGTTCCGTCAGTACGGATCCCGCACACCGGGACATCCGGAAGTACATCATACGGACGGCGTTGAAGCAACGACTGGTCCGCTTGGACAAGGTATCGCGATGGCTACAGGTATGGCTATGGCTGAGGCACATCTTGCTGCCAAATATAACAAAGATGGCTTCCCGGTAGTCGATCATTACACATATGCCATTTGCGGCGATGGTGACTTGATGGAAGGTATCTCGCATGAGACAGCTTCCCTTGCCGGCCACCTTGGTTTGGACAAGCTGATCGTGCTGTATGATTCCAATGATATTTCACTTGATGGCGATCTTCACCACAGCTTCTCTGAAAACGTGGAAGATCGTTTCAAAGCATACGGCTGGCAAGTGATTCGTGTGGAAGAAGGCAAAAACGTGGATGCGCTTCGTAAAGCTATCAAAGAAGCAAAAGCAAATACGACACAGCCGACATTGATCGAAGTCAAAACAGTTATTGGATATGGTTCTCCGAACAAATCAGCAAAAAGTGCTTCCCACGGCTCTCCATTAGGAGTCGATGAAGTGAAGCTTACAAAAGAATACTACAAATGGAAACATGAAGATTTTTATGTTCCGGAAGAAGTGTATGCTGATTTCGAAGAGAAAGTCGTCAAAAACGGCGCCAAAGCGGAAGAAGCTTGGAATGAGCTTTATGCTAAATATGAAGAAGCCTATCCTGAGCTTGCAAAAGAACTTTCCGCTGCCATCAAGAATGAGCTGCCGGAAGGATGGGCTGATGCGCTTCCGACTTATGAAGAAGGCAAGGATAAGACTGCCACTCGTTCTGCATCCGGAAAAGTATTGAACGCGATTGCGGATACAGTACCTGCTTTGTTTGGCGGAAGTGCGGATCTTGCTGGATCTAACAAGACGCTTTTAGCAAAAGAAGAGAACTTCTCCAAAAACAACTACAGCGGACGTAATATTTGGTTCGGTGTTCGTGAATTCGCAATGGGTGCTGCGTTGAATGGTATGGCGCTACATGGCGGTTTGAAAGTATATGGCGGGACATTCTTCGTGTTCAGCGATTACTTGCGTCCTGCTATTCGTCTTTCTGCGTTGATGGGAACTCCTGTAACATATGTGTTGACACATGATAGTATCGCTGTCGGGGAAGATGGTCCGACGCATGAGCCAATCGAGCATTTGCCATCACTTCGCGCAATGCCTGGTTTGAGTGTTGTCCGTCCAGCTGATGGTAATGAAACACAAGCTGCATGGAGACTTGCACTGGAATCGGAAAAAATCCCTACTGCGCTTGTCTTGACTCGTCAAGATCTTCCTACACTGCCATCAACGCAGACAGCTGCATATGAAGGCGTGAAGAAGGGTGCATACGTTGTCAGCCCGGCACAAAAAGAAACGGCAGATGTATTGCTTCTTGCTACTGGATCAGAAGTACAGCTTGCTGTACGCGCACAGGAAGCACTTCGTGAGCAGAACATCGATGCTTCTGTCGTCAGCATGCCATCTTGGGATCGTTTCGAGCTGCAAGAGCAGTCTTACAAAGATAGCGTCATCCCTCCAGCAGTGAAGAAACGCGTCGGTATCGAAATGGCTTCTCCGCTTGGCTGGGAAAGATATGTCGGCCTTGAGGGTAAAGTCATCGGCATCAACACATTCGGTGCATCCGGAAACGGCGATAAATTGATCGAAGCATTCGGCTTCACAGTTGAAAATGTCATCGAACAAGTAAAATCCATCTTGGATTAATGGAAAAGCCGGTCACACTCGTGGCCGGCTTTTCTTATATGACAAATATCGACTAAACTTCTTTAACTTCGTGCCTCTTTGCTACACGTTCCGAGGGATTAAGCAATGCTTCCTGCCGTATACTATAGTTTCAAGGGAGAAGGAGGGACAAGCTTATGAAAGAGTATTTTGTCTATTGGGTGAAACATGAGATTTACTTCCGCTATTTTTACAAATCGGATATTCTCTATCGCTTTTTCCTCTCCAGTCAAGTGGAGAATACTGTTTATGTGCAGGAACAACTCGACTATATCACGAATGATTTTCCTCCCAATGCATCACTCCATCAAGACGAAAATGTTTATATCGAAGCCGATCAGCACTATCTCCGGGTAGTTTGTGATTCGTTGACGACGGCAGAAGAAACCATCTTTTCGGAGCTCCGCCATTTCGATTCATCCTTTTTCATCATCGAACCAGCAGCCAGCAATTGCGGCTGGATAGCACCAATCATAAAAAATGACTTGCAATCACAGGTTCATCTATTGTATTCTTCCTTTTGATTGTCTATACTAGATTAGAGATATTTTGAAGGAGGAAGCCAATATGAGTCCGATCTGGATCGTACTTATAGCACTGGCTACATTGATTATCGGCGTAGCGCTCGGATTTTTCATCGCCAGAAAGTACATGATGAACTATCTTAAGAAGAACCCGCCAATTAATGAACAGATGCTTCGTACAATGATGATGCAAATGGGTCAAAAACCATCCCAAAAGAAAATCAACCAAATGATGCGCGCAATGAACAACCAACAAGGTAAATAAGCAATTATTATTATATAGCTTTGACGTTTCACGTTGGCGTATGGCATTGCAAAAGGGATTTAATTGTTTTGATTAAATCCGGAAACCACTTTTTCTGCTTGTAATATAGCGGGAAAAGTGGTTTTTTTATTGTGAAATAAGTGAGTACCACTATTTAGTTTGAGGTTATACAAATCATTAAAATAATTTGATTTCATATAAAGTATATTTTTTTAATTTCTGAACTAAGCAATAACCTATGCTGGTAAACTTAGGAGTACAATATAATCATTGATAGGATATAAGGTTAGAAGCAAAAAAATACATGTACGGAGATGATTACTAAACGTTCTTAGAGAATTAATAAAACATACATAGGAGTTGAAAAAAGAATATGGCAAGCGATAACGCAATACATAAACTGGATGAAGTTATCTGCAAATCATGGGAATTATTTATCCAGCAATTTGTACAAGGAAGATACTCCATAACGAAAGAAGCTCCGTTTCAATTTCATTTTGCTGACACTATTAATAAAGTTGGTAATTTATATTGCTTTAAACGTGGAGAATCCTTTTCTGTCGATTTGGAAACACGTATGGAAGGTATTTTGGGGAAAAACAAATACATTGATATCACTTGTGCTTTCTACCATGGTGGAGAAATACCTACAGCTTCAGCTGCAATAGAATTAAAGTTCAAAAAGAATAGTCAGGGAGCGGATGATGAAGCCAGAATTGATGCGTATCTGGATATACAGGCTCTGGAAGCATGCGCAGATCATTTTGATCTAGCTTACTTTTTTATGATTACTGAAAGTGCAGCATATTCTAAGCCATCCATAAAAGTAGGAAGCACTGCCGATATTTTCTCAATGAGGAATGATTATTCCCCACCTGTTGATAAAGTCCTCATACCAAAGTTGAAGTCCAGGTCAAAAAATCGAATTATATTCAAAAGTGCTCACGTATTCCAATGGAAGAGTGTCGGGAACAATGTATTTTTAAAACTGGATATTCATAAAGGGAAGTAAATAGATAGGAAGGACAACAAACTATTGCATGGAAGATCTATGCCAAGATAAGTTCAAAAGCAGTCACTATGGGGTTTACTTTAGGCATCTCCATTTAATAAATTTCTTTAAAATGCTTCTATGATTGTATGAAGAATCAATGCAAATGTTTCATTCTCCCATACTTTATTTAATATACATAAATCACACTACTAGCAACCAAACTAAGACCAGAGGTTTACTCCCACACAAAACAAGGTATTGAACACAAAAAAGGGAGGGAACAAAATGAAACACGTAAAAGCATTGTTGATCAAGTTCATCATGATTCTGGCGGTTTTATTGATTGTCTTCACCCTTATTTTCAATGCGGGAGTTGGTCCGGTGCTGTTGATGGGTGCGATTTTGACGGTGGCGGCTTATGTGATTGGTGATTTGCTTGTGCTTAGCAGGTCAGGTGATCGGAGTAAGCCGAATGGTGATTATCCTAAGCGGAATTTGATTGCGACAGCCAGTGATGCTGTGCTGACATTTGTATTGCTTTGGCTGCTGGGCAGTGCGCTGCTGGAGCCGGCGAATGATGTGATGCTGGCTTCGCTTATTGCTACGGTCGTGATCGGTGTCGGGGAGTGGGTATTCCACCGTTATGTCAATAAGCGTGTCATCAAAGACCGCAATGCACAGACTGTCGGCATGTTTTGAACTGTGCTATTTTTCGAACTGTGTTATATTGATGTATAAGTGTAAGGAATCCCCTACTTGAGGGGTTCCTTTTGTTTTAAAGGGGATGCTTATGGAAGTGACGTTGGTACTGGCTTTATCTGCTGGATTTCTTTCATTCCTCTCGCCTTGTGTACTCCCGCTTTATCCGGCTTTTCTTTCTTATTTGACTGGTGTAAGTCCCGGGTCTTCCGGTGATGGGGCGCGGTCTGGATGGTTATGGCATACAATTTTCTTCCTGATAGGCTTTTCGTCCATATTCTTGCTGCTGGGATACAGTGCATTGGCTTTATCTGAATGGCTATTTGCATATCAGTCATACATACGTGTCATCGGCGGAACATTGCTGATCATATTCGGTGCAGTGCAGGTTGGTTTGCTTGGGGGCAGGTGGCAGTCATCGAAAACATTGCTCCGTTTTAAGAGCAGGCCGCCTGGATATGCGGGGTCCTTCTTGATAGGGTTGTCTTTTGCAATGGGGTGGACGCCATGCACAGGACCGATACTAGCGGGTATCATGACAAGTGCTGCATTGGCTCCGCTTGGTGCTGTTCCGTTGATGTTCGCCTATATAATTGGGTTCAGCATACCATTTTTTGTTTCGGGCTTGCTTGGACAGCGTTTGCAAAAATGGATGAGAGCGGGGAAGATCTTACATACAATAAGTGGATATTCCCTTATTTTGATTGGTATTTTGCTTTTATTCGATCTGACAACGAAGATAACAGCATATCTTGCCAGTTTTTTCTCTTTTTACGGGTTTTAAATCGTGAAAAATGAGGTGAAGTAGTTTAGAATATGAAGGGAAAGGGTGTCGTGTGTGGAATTTTCACCGAATAATCTAATTTTCAAAACAACAACTGTGCTTATTTCTTTTTTGTTGCTGGGATTTTCGGTCTATTTGTTCTTTTCAGGCCATAATTCCCCCGGCGGTGGATTCATTGGAGGGTTGGGAACAGCTGCTGCTTTAGTGCTTATGTATATGGCATACGGTATTAAAACGGTAAGCAAGATCCTGCCAATCAATTATCGTGTATTGACCATAATGGGTGTAATGATTGCCGTTTTGACTAGTGCAGGCTCATTTCTTTTTGGGCAGCCATTTTTGAGTCATACATTCACCTATATCCACGTTCCTGTTATAGGAGAGCTGGAAATGGCTACAGCGACACTTTTTGATTTGGGGGTTTATCTGACAGTTGTAGGTATCACCCTGACGATCATACTGTCCATCGCACAAGATCGTTCAAGCAGTGAGGAGAATTTAAGTGGCAAAGATATTAATAGTAGATGATGCAAAATTCATGCGGAAAACATTGAGAGGATTGCTTACCGAGAATGATCATGAAATCGTCGGGGAAGCAGCCGATGGAAATGAGGCGGTCTCCCAGTTTCGGGATACGCAGCCTGACATCGTTTTCCTGGATATTACGATGCCGCATAAAGATGGGCTTGCAGCTCTGAAGGAGATCATTGACCTCGCTCCGGATGCCAAAGTGATCATGTGCTCTGCCATGGGGCAGCAGCGAATCGTGGTGCAAGCGATCGAGCTTGGGGCAAAGGATTTCATTACGAAGCCTTTTGATGATGCTCGTGTCATTGACACTGTAAATCGCATTCTCACGTAAGAAATGTAAACCGAAAGAAGGTAAGGGTATGACAATACCTGTTATCATTAGCACCATCCTGGTCGCATGCATGGGTTTGGCCGTTGCGATGGTCCGGATGCGTGCCGCAGCAAGACCGGTGACAGCGAAGAAAATCATCTTGCCGCCATTATTCATGAGCACTGGCGCACTAATGTTCCTCTTTCCAGTGTTCCGGGTGCCATGGTGGGAAGTGTGGTTCTCACTTGGGGCTGGAGTCATTTTCTCCAGTTTGCTGATTCTTACTTCCAATTTTGAAGTACGGGAGGAAGAAATCTTCCTGAAGCCGTCGAAGGCATTTGCCATCATCATTGTCGGTCTGGTATTTGTAAGGGTTTTGCTTAAGGTAGCAATCGGCCAGACAATCGAAATCGGGGAAATGGGCGGTGTCTTCTTCCTGCTTGCTTTTGGCATGATCGTATCCTGGCGAATAGCAATGCTTTGGAAGTACAAACGGCTTGAAAGAAGCTTGCATGTCACCTGATGGTTATGAAAAGACTTTCTTCCAGTAAGAAAGTCTTTTTCATATGCTGGCAGTCTGCCGTAACAGATTTAGTAAAATCGCGGCACCAGCGTTTTGTTTTTTGCCTAATTGTAGTAACATACATTACAAGAGATCCATACATACATAGATGCGCGAAAAGGTCACATAAAAGGGGGGCGAAGGAGCTTGAGCGAAGACGACTATAAGACAGAGAAAAAGAAACAAGCGGCTTCATTGAATTCTATAGACTTTGATGCACGTTCTTTGGCTGAACTTCCGTCGCCGATGCTGCAATGGATCGATCAAAACGGTTTTGATATCGTATTTGTCTGCAGCAATGATGGGATGATTCAATACATTTCCACATCGATAACACGGCTGCTGGGTTACTTGCCGGATGAAGTGCTCGGGACGTCTTCTTTGACTTATCTTGATTCGTGTGACGTGCCTATTCTGAAGAATAGGTTCAAGTCCGTTGTGGAATGGCCTCAGCGCTTCCATTTCACTGCCTTGGATAATAGAGGGAAGCACATATGGATGGAAGCGAGCATCTCCTTGATAGAAGAGGAGGATGCATCGTATTATGTCGGTGTCGCAAAAGATGTTTCCGACAAAAAAGAAATTGAGGAAATGATGTTTCGTTCAGAGAAGATGAGTGTCGCCGGACAACTTGCAGCTGGCATTGCGCATGAGATCCGTAATCCGCTCACGAGTTTGAAAGGTTTCCTCCAGCTCATCCAGGCAGGCATCAGCCGTAAGGAAGAATATTACAAGATCATGGTCGACGAAATAGAAAAAATAGAAACAATCACATCGGAGCTTCTATTCATATCCAAACCGGTAGCAGAAAACAAAGAACCGGAAACTATTCATGAAATGCTGCAAGATGTGATTACATTGCTGTATTCCCAGGCACGTTTACAAAATGTACAGATAAGTTTTGAAAAAGGGGCGAACAGCAGGCTTCTCTGTGATCGTTCGCAAATCAAGCAGCTCTTCATCAATCTTATCAAGAATGCACTAGAAGAAATGCCGAATGGCGGGAAGATTGATATCCGCCAGCGCGAAGAGGGCAGTGACTGCATCGTGGATGTGGTCGATGAAGGACCAGGCATTCCGGATGAAGTCTTAGCAAAGCTCAAGGAGCCTTTCTTTACCACCAAGAAAGAAGGGACTGGTCTTGGATTGATGATCTGCACCCAGATACTTGAGAAGCATCATGGAGCGCTTGATATTCTCCGTAATGACACCAAAGGGAGCACATTCAGGGTTTCCATGCCTATCACACCTATATAATATACATACATGGCCCCTTATAAGAGGCCATGTTTTATTTTACATATCATGTGAACTATTGTGTTTCTGTCTGCTATGATTTTTATTTTTCACTTTCTTCGACCCACTCAGCGGTTCATTCACTTTTTCCGGGTGTTTCCGTTGCTTTCCTTTCTGATCTCCCATTTCATCACCTCCGCACTACCTATTATCCCTTGTGTGAATCGGTCTATTCGAGTCTTAACAAAATCTATAGGTTGTACTCAAAATACGCTAGGATTCCCTATTTTACGCGTGTTTTTTGCTCTTAATTAATTTACTTATTAATCGTTTTCATTTAGAATGAAAAGTGCAAATCAATGTTAGCTCGTGCTGCTTTATCATAAGATTATGATAAGCAGGCTAATTCACAAGGGGGTTTGTTCATACGATGGTGGGAAATAATTCATACAACGCAAAGAAACAGTTTGAATTAAACGGAAAGACGTACAATTACTATCAATTGAAAGCGCTTGAAGAGAAGGGGCTTGGAACAGTCTCTCGCTTGCCATTCTCCATTCGTGTGCTGCTTGAATCGCTGATCCGTCAGCATGATGGCTTTGCAATCAAGGACGAGCATGTAGAAGGTTTGGCAAACTGGGGGAATGGTGACATCACCGATGTACCATTCAAGCCTTCCCGTGTTATCCTGCAGGACTTTACCGGAGTGCCGGCGGTCGTGGATCTCGCTTCCCTTCGCAAAGCGATGGTTGACCTTGGAGGGGACGCTGACAAAATCAATCCGGAAATCCCGGTCGACCTTGTCATCGACCACTCTGTACAGGTTGATAAATATGGTACCCAAGACGCATTGAAAGTGAACATGGAATTGGAATTTGAGCGAAACAAAGAACGTTATGAATTTCTGAACTGGGCGCAAAAAGCATTTGATAACTATCGTGCTGTACCGCCTGCAACGGGGATCGTCCACCAGGTCAACCTGGAATATCTCGCTAGTGTAGTGCACGGGAATGAAAATGAAGACGGCACATATACAGCGTACCCGGATACACTTGTCGGTACGGATTCCCATACGACGATGATCAATGGTCTCGGCGTACTTGGCTGGGGTGTCGGCGGTATCGAAGCAGAAGCAAGCATGCTTGGACAGCCTTCTTACTTCCCTGCACCGGATGTTATAGGAGTCAAATTCGTCGGTACGATGCCAGCAGGATCGACGGCGACTGATTTGGCGCTGAAGGTGACACAAGTACTCCGTCAAAAGAGCGTAGTCGGAAAATTTGTTGAATTCTTTGGACCTGGACTTGCGGATATGCCGCTTGCCGACCGGACGACGATTTCCAACATGGCACCAGAGTATGGGGCAACATGCGGTTTCTTCCCGATCGATGAAGAAACATTGAATTATATGCACTTGACAGGCAGAAGCCAGGAACAAATCGACCTGGTTGAAAAATATGCGAAGGAAAACGACTTCTGGTACACACCGGAAACACGCGATCCGGAGTATACAGAGCTAGTGGAAATCGACCTTTCTGCATTGGAGCCGAACCTTTCCGGTCCGAAGCGTCCGCAGGATTTGATTCCGCTTTCCGACATGCAGAAGTCATTTGTCGACTCCATCACAGCTCCATCCGGCAACCAAGGGTTTGGACTTGATAAGAGTGAATTCGATAAATCAGTCGATGTCCAGCTGTCGAACGGCAAATCAGCTACGATGAAAACAGGTGCAGTCGCAATCGCTGCGATCACGTCTTGTACGAATACATCGAACCCTTACGTCATGCTCGGAGCTGGTATTCTTGCGAAGAATGCAGTTGAAAAAGGATTGACTGTGCCAGCGTATGTGAAAACATCCCTTGCGCCAGGCTCCAAAGTCGTGACACGTTACTTGAATGATGCAGGTCTCACGCCTTATCTTGACCAGCTTGGTTTCACCTTGGTAGGGTATGGCTGTACGACGTGTATCGGTAACTCAGGACCATTGGCTCCAGAAATCGAAGAAGCGATTTCTTCGAACGATTTGACGGTTGCATCCGTTCTTTCTGGTAACCGTAACTTCGAAGGGCGTATCCATCCGCTAGTACGTGCAAACTATTTGGCTTCACCGCCGCTTGTGGTGGCTTATGCACTTGCCGGTACGGTTGATATCGACTTGGATAATGATCCAATCGGAACTGATAAAGATGGAAATGCTGTCTATTTCAAGGATCTTTGGCCATCCGCTAAAGAGATTCGCGATGCGGTCGCAAACGTCGTGACACCGGAAATCTTCCGCAAGGAGTATGAAGATGTCTTCCATTCCAATGAAAAATGGAATGAAATCGACACAACTGACCAGCCGCTTTACAAGTGGGACGCTGATTCCACTTATATCCAGAACCCTACTTTCTTCGAGAATATCTCTGGAGGAAGCGGCACGGTACAGCCATTGCAAGGTTTGCGCGTAATCGGGAAGTTTGGCGACTCCGTAACGACAGATCACATTTCTCCAGCTGGAGCAATCGCTAAAGATATGCCAGCAGGAAAGTATTTGCAAGATAAAGGTGTCACACCGCGCGAGTTTAACTCGTATGGTTCCCGCCGTGGTAACCATGAAGTGATGATGCGCGGTACATTTGCGAATATACGTATCCGCAACCAGCTGGCACCAGGCACAGAGGGCGGTTATACAACTTACTGGCCGACAGATGATGTGATGCCGATTTATGATGCAGCAATGAAATACCAAGCTGATCAGACAGGCCTTGCCATCTTCGCTGGTGAAGATTACGGTATGGGAAGTTCTCGTGACTGGGCTGCAAAAGGGACGAACTTGCTTGGTATTAAAACAGTCATCGCGCAAAGCTTTGAGCGTATCCACCGTTCCAATCTGGTTATGATGGGTGTGCTTCCGCTGCAGTTCCAGCCGGGCGAGAGTGCAGATTCCCTTGGTTTGACTGGCCGGGAGAGCATCGACGTATCAATCGATGAAAATGTATCCCCACGTGATATCGTGAAAGTGAAAGCTACAGCTGAAGATGGCAAAGTGACGGAATTCGAAGCTGTCGCACGTTTCGATAGTGAAGTGGAAATCGATTATTACCGTCATGGCGGTATTTTGAACATGGTACTTCGCGATAAATTACAACATGCATAAGTTAGATGGGAAGCAGCCGCAGCGGCTGCTTCTTTTTTTGGTTAGTTTGACTCTCTTTCGCCAAAAATAAACGGTGAAGGGGGAATTCTAATGAAACGAGGACTGATCCTCTTAAGTATTTTTCTGTTCATCCTTCCAACGATGGTTCGGGCTGATGCTGCAGAACTGAAATCGGTGGAAGAGCTGGTACAGAGTGCAGATGGCAAACCTGTTGTGATCATGTACTGGGCAACATGGTGTGAAACTTGCTTGTCTGATCTGTCAGAGCTGGAGGATTTCTATGCTGCAGCAGGTGAAAAGGTGGATGTTTACAGTGTCAATGCAACAAATAGCGAACGTAGCGAGAAGCAAGTACAAGCGTTCATCAGGCAAAGCGCGTTGAAGGTGCCGGTTTTTTTGGATAAAGACGGTTCCATCGCCAAAGAATTTCGTCAGGTTGCCGTTCCATTCACCATCTTGGTCGATAGAAAAGGGAAACACCGGGTCATCCCTGGGCCTGTAACGAAACAGCAGCTGGAAGAATGGATCCAGTAATACCCGCCAGTTCACCTGTTTGGCATTAATATGCTAAAATAATGGTAGAAAAGGGGGCATACTTGTGGAACAGACAGAGAAAACCCTGACCGAACAAGTCATTGCATGGAGTTCAATGGACATCTCACCGCCTCTATCGGAGATAGAGGCGTTACGTATGGCATCCGAGCTTGATTCAGGGGAAGAAGCTTTAAAACAGGGCTTATATCGAATCATTGCTTTTTACCGGATCATGCGTGTGCATAAACAGGATCCAATCAGCAAACAACTGCTCGCAGCATCGGAACGGACACATCCAATTGTGCAGGAAATCGATCAATTCGCCCAGGTGAATCAATATTATCAAGCATTGATGAACACTGAGCTACCGGTATGGTCGGTGCGGGAAACGGATTTTGATCCTGCGAAATTAAAGAAATCCCAATCATTGTACAGTCAGCTGACAGATGTAATGAAGGCGTATCCTCGGCGTCTTTCAGGTGCTAGCAAACTGGCATCGGCATATAATCGCTCTTATGAGGAATTGGAGGATTTGATCGTTCTTCTGGAACAGACGATCGAAACGATTGAAAACCGGAAAACCGGATCTCCTGTGACAGCCATGAACGTTACCATCCTGCAAATCATGAAATCATTGGCTATGGTGCAAGAGGCACTGCCAGATGTCTTGAGCCAGGCAAGTGAAAGCAGGCCGCTTGAAGTGCTTGACCAATTGATCGGCTTGCATGATGTAAAAGCATATATTCACGATTATTATCATTATTTGCGTTATCAGCAGGAACGGAAGCAGTTCGGCTTCCAAATGGTCGATGAACCAGGTTTGCATATGGTCATTACAGGTAATCCGGGCACCGGGAAAACGACGATTGCCCGTCTGCTGGCGAAACTGTATCATCAGTTAGGATTACTGGAATCCGATCACGTTGTCGAAGTGAATCGCTCGCATCTTGTTGGTTCCTATCTTGGTCAAAGTGAAGAAAACACGACCAACTATGTACAGCAGGCAATCGGCGGCGTATTATTCATCGATGAGGCATACAGCCTGAAACGGGAAGGCCAAAGCGGGAATGATTATGGACAGGCTGTCATCGATACATTGGTTTCCAGTATGACGAGCAGTGAATATGGCGGTAAATTCGCTGTCATTCTGGCAGGCTATCCAGAGGAAACGCGTCAATTCCTGTTTGCCAATCCAGGGCTGCGGAGCAGGATTCCCGAACAGAATCATATGGAACTGCCGGACTTCGGGACGGATGAACTGTTGCAGATTGCGGAGAACACTGCTTTGGCAAATGATTTCTTCTTTACGGAAGAAGCACTTCGACTAGTTGCGGATAAGATCGAACAAGCCCAGGTGGATGATACTTTCGGAAATGCCCGCACGGTACGCGATATCGTCCTGCGCATCATCTTCCAAAAAGGTGCTGATCGGGAACTGACGCAAGATTCATGGATTGATCATATGACCTTATCGGCCAAGGATGTCAAAGAGCAAGGTCAGGATGACAATGGATCTGCTCCTTTGCAGCAACTACAGCAGCTGATCGGTCTTGCATCGATCAAGGATGAAGTCAAAAAGCTGTCATCATTCGTCCAAATCCAGCAGGCGCGGAAGCAAAAAGGTGCCCCGGCAGTACCGATTCAGCTACATGCGGTCTTCACCGGAAATCCTGGAACAGGAAAGACAACGATAGCGAAAATTTATGCAGATATATTGAAAGAGCGTGGTTTGCTGAAAAGGGGCCATTTGGTAGTTGCTTCACGAAGTGATTTGGTCGCAGGGTATGTGGGCCAAACGGCTGCCAAGACAAAGGCGGTCATCCGTGATGCGTTGGGCGGCGTCTTGTTCATCGATGAAGCGTACAGTTTGTTCCGCGGTGCCCAGGATTTCGGGAAAGAAGCGATTGATACGCTTGTGGATGAGATGACAAAGCATAATGAAAATCTCGTTGTAGTGCTGGCAGGGTATCAGCAGGAAATGAAACAGTTCATCGACAGCAACCCTGGACTTGCATCCCGCTTCAAGAAATATTTCATCTTCCCTGATTACAGCAGGGAAGAGCTTGTCGCAATCTTCAAGCATGCGATGGAGAAATATGCGTACACACTTTCGGAAGAGGCAGAAAAATTCCTTAAGGGAAAACTGGACACAGAAACTGTTTCCGGCAATGCCAGATTCGTGACGAATTTGCTTGATGAGGCAATACAATTTCAATCACTTCGTCTGGTGGATGAGGATGAGCAGACAGAGATGGATTCATTGGTTAAAAAAGATATAGAGAATGCTTGGGAAATGGTAAGGAGAAGTGCTTTATGAAGAAAACAACATCAGAAATAAACGTAAGATATGGTGAAACAGACCAAATGGGTGTCGTATACCACGTCAATTATCTCGTTTGGTTCGAAATCGGCCGCACCGATTTCATCGAGACTTTGGGACTGCACTACGCCGGAATGGAAGAAGATGGCTTCCTATCACCGGTAGTGGATGCGAAGCTGAACTTCCATTATCCGGTGCGTTACGGTGAAAAACCGGTAGTGGAAACATGGCTTCATTCCTATGATGGCATCCGTACACAGTATGGCTATGAAATCAAAAATGGGGATGGCAAATTATGCGTATCCGGGACATCGACCCATACAGTTGTGAAAAAGGAAAACTTCCGGCCAGTTTCCATCCGTCGTTCTTTGCCTGAATGGCATGCGGCTTATACGAAAGCGCTGGAAGCATAATAGATGGCTTTCGGTGTGAAACGAGGCGAGCTGCTCCAATGGAAGGAGCAGGTTCGCCGGGGAGAAATCGCATTTTTGACTCATTATTGGCTGGATGCACGCTTCCCTGATGCAAAGACAGTGACAAAAGCTGGCTGTGCCGACCGTGAAAAGCTGATCGAATGGGGGCAGCAGTACGGCTTGCAAGCAGCATGGATTGATGAACACGAAGAATTATTGCATTTCGATCTGATCGGAGACTATCAGCTGCGCATACTTCAAGCAGAACAGCAATGGGAACAGCTGGAAAGATTTGATTTATTGCCAAATAAAAAGCAGTAATCCTATTTTGGATTACTGCTTTTTTCGTCGTGTTGATGCTCACAAGTCGCACCAGGCACAGGATCGAAGCCGCCCCGATGGAAGGGGTGGCATTTCGAGATGCGCTTGATGGTGAGCCAGCCGCCTTTCCAAGCACCATAGCGCTTGATTGCTTCCAATCCGTATTGGGAACAAGTCGGATAAAAGCGGCAGGAAGGCGGAGTCACCGGGCTGATGAATCGGCGGTAAAAACGGATCAAGGCCAAGAATACCTTGTCCATCGATTTATACCTCTTCGTCTTCGTCGCGTTTGTCGTAGCTCAATGTCGCTACCGCATCATGCAAATGGATGGATTCTTCGTTGCTGCAAGAAACGGTGAATTTCTGCACATAATCAAGTTCATACAAATCTGCTGCTACGAGACGAACCATGTCTTCGACGAAGCGAGGGTTCTCATAAGCAGTCTCTGTTACCATCTTTTCATCCGGACGCTTCAGCACGGGGTGGATGCGGGCGCTTGCGTTGCTTTCGGCAGCTTCCAGCAAGTCTTCTTTCCAATCGCGAACATCCTCATCGAATGCATCTGTCAATTGTACTTCCATGCTGACGATACCACGCTGGTTATGGGCACTGTATTCACTTATTTCCTTGGAGCACGGACAAAGCGTCGTCACGGTTCCGGAAAGTTTAGCGGTTGTGCGGAAACCGGTAATTTTATCATACGCAACTTCCAAGGTGGCATCGGCGTGATTCAGGCCAGTCATACCGGAAGCAGGTCCGCTGCGCTCGAAGAACCATGGGAATGTCACTTTCACGCGTGCATCATCTTGCTTCAAACGATCAGCAAGCTCTGCCACGAAAGTCTGCAAGCTTTTCACAGAAACAGTAAAACCATTTTTGTGATACATATCCAGCTGTTCCGTGAAGCGGCTCATGTTCGTGCCTTTGCTATCCTGCTTGATGCTGGATGTGAATTCGAAGGTACCGATCGTTGTCTGCATGGCAGGACGAGTCGTGCTGATCACTTGGATCGGGTGTTTCACTTTGGCGATACCGACTGCATCTATATGGAAAAGAAAGTTCTTTTTCGTATTTTGTAAGTCAGCCATATCGGCTTTGTTTTCAGGTTTCGTTTTCTTGCCTGGCGCTACAGAACCAAATAATTTATGGCGTTCTGCTTTGGAAGGCAGCTGTTTTCTTGTTGTCGTGTGTAGGTGTTGCATAATTGTACTCCTTTCAAAGTCGCATGGACTAGCTTAAAGTATACCCGATGCTAAGCTGGCATTTCAATTGTCTGAACCGAGTAAGTCAGGAAAATGAAGAAAAACAATCCCTTATTACTTGGAATTGTTTTTCTTTACGAGGAAGGAAGCTTTCGGCTCTTCCCGTCTTATGATTCGGCCGATATTCTGACGGTGCTTATAAAGGATGAAAATGGCCAATAATCCGAGCACGATGGACAAGACGATATCCTGTGCCAAGAAAATCGAAACGATCACACTGACCACTCCTGCTATCATGGAAGCAAGTGAGACATACTTGCTGAGAAGCAAGACGATGACGAAACTTGCCAAAACGATCAAAAACAGAAGTGGATTCACACCGAGTATGATGCCGGCGGAAGTGGCAACTGCTTTTCCTCCTTTAAAGCGGGCAAAGATCGGATATACATGTCCGATGACTGCCCCAAGTCCGATTACAAGCAAGTATAAATCGAAACCGAACAGAACAGGCAGGATGGTCGCAATCGTCCCTTTGAGTATGTCAGCGATCAAAACGATCGTCCCGGCTTTCTTACCGAGCGTCCGGAACGTGTTCGTCGCACCAAGGTTTCCGCTGCCATGCTCCCTCACATCTATATTGTAGCCTACCTTGCCGACTATCAGGGCGGATGGAATCGAACCGATGATGTAGGCGAGCAGGATGAATAACACGTACTCCATTTACATTCTCCTTTGACTGCTGAGGCGTTCCTGTTACTTGCTTATCCATTTTAGCACGAAGTATCATGGAAGAGCATAACTTTTTACATAGTATAGGATTAAATGCCCAGCAGCAAGGGTATTGGAACTTTTAGCACATAATACGAGGTGAAGGTATGATTGAATTCAGGAATGTACATAAGACATACCCTGACGGGACGGAAGCGATAAAAGATTTCAATTTGACAGTAATGGAGGGCGAACTGCTTGCACTAATCGGACCGAGCGGCTGTGGCAAGACGACAACGATGAAAATGATCAACCGGCTTGTCGAACCGACAGCAGGGGATATATACATAGACGGAAAGAAATTGAAAGACTACAACATACATGAGCTGCGCTGGAATATCGGTTACGTGCTGCAGCAAATCGCCTTGTTTCCGCATATGACCATCGAAGAGAACATAGCGGTTGTGCCGGAGATGAAAAAGTGGAAAAAGAAGCAAACGCATGAGCGAGCCAAGGAATTGATGCAGATGGTCGGGATGGAGCCATCCATCTATTTAAAGAAGAAACCTTCCGAACTATCCGGCGGCCAAGCGCAGCGCATCGGCGTCATCCGGGCGCTTGCGGCGGATCCGCAAATCCTGCTGATGGATGAGCCCTTCAGTGCACTGGATCCGATCAGCAGGGAAGGATTGCAAAAGGATATCCGGAAACTGCAGCAGCAAATCAAGAAGACAATCGTTTTTGTGACGCATGACATCGACGAAGCGACGGCACTTGGCGATCGCGTCTGTCTTATGAATGCCGGTGAGATTGTGCAGGTGGATACACCCCAGAAACTGATACTGGAACCGCGTGATTCCTTCGTTCGCAGCTTTATCGGGGACAAACAGTCTCCTTGGCAGACAGCGGTTGATATCGTGGCTGCTCAATCTGTATCGCGGATACTGACACAAACAGCATATGAAGAGGGCGAGTTCGACTCGGAACAATCGTATATTCTGTCAAGTGACGATGGGCAAGTGCTTTGTGCAGTGGAACACGGAAAACAGCAGCATGTCACGGCTATCCCGAATGATATGAGCATTTTGGAAGCGGTTGGTGTATTTGAGGAATTGACCGCAAGCATCCTGCCTGTCACAAAAGGGGAAGAATTGATCGGTACGATCACCCAGCAGGAGCTGCTCACATATCTGGCTAGCAAGATGGAAGTCAAGAATGGGGTGGTCACGCAATGAACGAATTCCTAGATGTATTTCAGCAGCGAAGCGACTCCTTCTGGACGGCATTGGGCGAGCATCTGCAAATATCGATCATTGCCTTGCTGATCAGTATTGCGATTGCGGTTCCGCTGGGACTGCTGCTCAGCCGTTCCAGAAAAATTGCCGAACCGATCATTGCCGTAGCAGCTGTGTTACAAACCATTCCGAGTCTTGCCATCCTCGCGTTTTTGATTCCGCTGATTGGCATCGGGACAAAACCGGCAGTCATGGCGCTGATTGCTTATGCATTGCTGCCGATACTCCGGAATACATATACCGGTATCGCAGAAGTTGATCCGGCTTTGAAAGAAGCTGCGACAGGCATGGGTATGAACAGTTTTCGCCGTCTGCGCAAAGTGGAACTGCCGCTGGCCATGCCGATCATCATGGCCGGTATCCGGACAGCGATGGTGATGATCGTCGGCACAACGACAATTGCCGCCTTGATCGGAGCTGGCGGGCTCGGAGAACTGATTCTGCTCGGTATAGACCGCGGCGGGGATGTGAATCTTATATTGCTTGGAGCCATCCCAGCAGCACTGCTTGCCATTTTACTTGATTTGATCATCCGTATTTTCGAGCGTACAAGCCGCAAGTTCGGTTTCAGATCACTTGCTGTCTTGCTTGTGGTTGCCGTGATCGGTGTGGCTGGACCGTTCCTGGCAGCCAAAGATAACCAAGCGGACTTAGTCATTGCCGGAAAACTGAATGCTGAGCCTACTATATTGATCAATATGTACAAGCTGTTAATCGAAGATCAGTCTGATTTGACGGTGGAACTCGAACCGAATCTTGGGAAAACAGACTTTTTATTCGAGGCTTTGAAAAGCGGCAGTATCGATATCTATCCGGAATTCAGCGGAACCGTACTGGTAACGCTTGCTGGTGAACAAGCTCAAAGCAATGATGGTCAAGAAGTGTACGAGCAGGCAAAAGAAGTGATAAAGGAAACCAACGACATGGCATATCTGGAGCCGATGGCGTACAATAATACGTATACATTGGCGGTGAAACGATCATTTGCAGAAGAAAACGATTTGCAATCGATTGCCGATCTTCGCAAAGTCGACGATCAGATGACTGCAGGCTTCACATTGGAATTCAGTGACAGGCAGGATGGTTATCTGGGCATCCAGGAATTATATGATGTCGAATTTGGTGAATTGAGTACATTGGACCCAGGTATCCGTCAACAGGCAATTGATGCAGGAGATGTTGATGTGATCGATGCTTATTCGACGGATAGTTATATCAAGGACTTGGATCTGATCACGTTGGATGATCCGGAAAACGTATTCCCGCCATATCAGGGTGCTCCGCTCATGCGCCAGGAAACACTGGACGAATACCCCGAGCTTGCCGACATCTTGAATCAGCTTGCAGGTAAGATAACAGACGAACAAATGACAGAGATGAATTATCAAGTCGATTTCGAAGACAAACAGCCAGAGGATGTAGCGAGGGAATTCTTGGAACAGGAAGGTCTGCTTTAAAGAAAGGAGCATGATTCATGGTATTTCAAAATCCTGAAAATGAAGAAATTCGTGATATACTGGTAAAAGCAAAGACGATTGCGGTCGTAGGACTGTCCGACTCGCCTGCCAGGACATCTTATGGGGTTTCCAAGGCGATGCAGCAGGCAGGTTACAGAATCATACCGGTCAACCCGAACGTAACGGAAGTACTCGGCGAGAAAGCTTATCCTAGCTTGACTGACGTGCCTGATGAGATCGATATCATCAACATTTTCCGCCGCTCGGAATTCCTGCCTGACTTGGCCAGGGAAGCAAGCAAGACGAATGCCCGTATTTTCTGGACCCAGCAAGGTGTCTATGACGTAGGTGCAGCGGCTTATTTAGAACAAGAAGGTTTCACAGTCTTGATGGACTTATGCATCAAAGTTGCACATAGTGTACTTGTCGGTTCTTCCAACAAGTGAATTTAACCCCATCTGCATATAAGCAGGTGGGGTTTCTGTATCAATGGCGTATACTAGAAATAAATCAACCAAGGAGGAATGACAGTGGGTTTAGATGGTAAACTGGGCAGCTCCTATACAGCATTGCCTGCGTTTTTTTACACAGAGATGGAACCGAATCCGGTCAGGGAACCGCAAATGGTGAAGTTTAACAAGAGACTCGCATCACAGCTTGGGATCGAGCAAGAAGGTATTCTCAAAAATTTGGCCGGCAGCACTTTTCCCGATGGTGCAACCCCGATTGCGCAAGCTTATGCCGGTCATCAATTCGGCAATTTTACAATGCTTGGTGATGGACGAGCCATCCTGCTCGGGGAATGGAACCATGCTGGAGAAAAGCTGGATATCCAGTTGAAGGGTGCTGGGAGGACGCCGTACTCCAGGGGCGGTGACGGCAGGGCTGCACTCGGGCCGATGTTAAGGGAGTATCTGATCAGTGAAGCGATGCACGGTCTTGATATCCCGACAACACGAAGCTTGGCTGTCGTTGCGACAGGGGAACCTGTTTATCGCGAGACTGCACTGCCTGGTGCTGTACTGACGCGGATAGCAGCAAGTCATATTCGGGTGGGTACGTTCGAATATGCGAGAAGATTTGGCACGGAATCGGATTTGATTGCATTGGCAGATTACAGCATTCAGCGCCATTATCCGGAGCTGAATGATCAAAAAGATAAATATGTGCAATTTTTCCAAAGCGTGGTCGAGCGTCAAGCCGAGCTGCTCGCAAAATGGGTCAGTGTAGGGTTCATCCATGGCGTGATGAATACCGATAATATGACGATCAGCGGGGAAACGATCGACTATGGCCCCTGCGCCTTTTTGGACGAGTATATACCGATGACCGTCTATAGCTCGATTGATGTGCAAGGACGTTATGCATATGCCAATCAGCCGCCGATTGCTGCCTGGAACTTGGCTCGTTTTGCAGAAGCGATATTGCCGCTTTTCAATGAAGCCCCAGACAAAGCAGTGAAAAAAGCCGAAGATATATTACGCGAATTTCCGCGTATATACAGAAAGTCATGGCTTCACATCATGTTCCGTAAGATCGGCATAGCCGAAGTGGAAGAAGGCGATGAAGCGCTGGTAGAGGATCTGCTCGGCTGGATGGAGAAAGCTCAAGTGGATTACACCAACACATTCCGAGCACTGACTATAGGAGAGACAGCCAGTTTGGAACAAAAGGAAGGCTTCTCCACATGGAAAGAACGCTGGGAAAATCGAATGGGTTCGACAGGAGTGGAAGAAGCCCGCCAAATCATGCAACAAGCAAACCCCAATGTAATTCCTCGCAATCATTTGGTCGAGGAAGCGTTGGATGCAGCAGGAAATGGGGATTACACGCTTTACAACCTTCTGTGTGAAGTTGTCGCCAATCCTTACAGTTACGAGCCGATTGACCCGAAATATACGGAAGATCCGCCGGAGTCGGAAGAACCATTCCAAACATTTTGCGGTACATGACATACCACCTGCCTTTTGGCAGGTATACATAGATAGACATAAGTACCGTCATAACGGTTATAAAGTGTATCATTCACATAAACTCCACTTATTTGTTACATTTGTGTCTGAGCTGTCAATAAACAGTATACAAAGGTAAAACAAGCGAAAATGAAGCCAAAATCGCCTCTAGCAGACGAGGAAATATGTGAAATCCCAAAAAGTGGATTGATTGACCGGCATTATTCTGCTACTTTTAATTAGGCATACACTGGACTCTGCTAGTCATGGGAGCTAGTTTACACAAACATATGTTTGCGTTATATTAATTATAGCGCAAGGTCATTTCACCATCGATAAGGATGGGGGATGATTTGGATACAGTTTTTTGTTCGAAGAAGGGAGCCGATGTCACATTGGCAAAACAAGCATCGCATTACTCAGATGACTCCATTCAAGTGCTCGAGGGACTTGAAGCGGTCAGAAAACGTCCCGGCATGTATATCGGTAGTACGGACAGCCGGGGACTGCATCATTTAGTTTATGAAATCGTCGATAATAGCGTGGATGAAGCACTGGCGGGCCATGGTGATAAAATCAATGTTACCATTCATGATGACAACAGTATTTCTGTGGAAGACTTCGGCCGCGGGATGCCGACGGGCATGCATGCTACCGGAAGACCTACTCCTGAGGTCATCTTCACTGTCCTGCACGCCGGCGGTAAATTCGGCCAGGGCGGCTACTCTACGAGCGGCGGGCTTCACGGTGTTGGTGCATCCGTCGTAAACGCGCTTTCCGAGTGGCTCGAAGTGACGATCCACCGCGACGGCAATATTTACACACAACGATTTGAACATGGCGGGAAACCTGTCACATCGCTTGTGAAACAAGGCAAAACGAAGAAGACAGGGACCAGCATCCATTTCAAACCGGATCCGTCCATGTTCTCAGTGACTAATTATAATTTCGACACGCTCGCTGAACGTCTGCGCGAAGCAGCTTTCCTGCTTAAAGGCGTAGCTTTCCATATAGCGGATAAACGCAGTGGCAAGGAAGAAACGTATCTTTATCCAGATGGACTGCAATCCTTCGTCGATTATTTGAATGAGGAGAAAGACACACTTCATCCTGTACTTGCTTTTGAAGGCGAACAGCAGGATATTGAGATTTTCTTCGCTTTCCAATTCAATGACGGCTACACCGAAACGATGCTCAGCTTCGTCAATAACGTCCGGACAAAGGACGGTGGTACCCACGAAGCTGGAGCTAAATCGGGTATGACACGTGTATTCAATGAATATGCTCGCCGTAATAATCTTCTGAAAGAAAAAGATAAGAACTTGGAAGGAACCGATATCCGCGAAGGTCTGACAGCGATTGTCAGTGTCCGGATACCAGAAGCACTGCTTCAATTCGAGGGACAGACCAAGAGCAAGCTCGGGACATCCGAAGCGCGCTCTGCAGTCGATGCTCTTGTATCGGAGAAGCTTTCTTATTTCCTTTCCGAAAATCCCGACATTGCCGGTATGCTCGTGAAAAAGGCCATTCGTGCGAAAGAAGCGCGTGAAGCTGCCCGCAAGGCTCGCGAAGATGCCCGCAGCGGCAAGAAGAAAAAACGCAAGGATACGCTGTTGAGCGGAAAGCTGACACCAGCGCAGTCCCGCAATCCGCAGAAAAATGAATTGTACCTGGTAGAGGGAGACTCTGCCGGCGGTTCTGCCAAGCAAGGCCGCGACCGTAAATTCCAGGCTGTCCTGCCGCTTCGCGGTAAAGTAATCAATACGGAAAAAGCGAAGCTTCAGGATGTCATGAAAAATGAGGAGATCTCCACGATCATCCATACTATCGGTGCTGGCGTCGGAGCGGAATTCGACTTGGAAGATGTTCAATATGACAAAGTCGTCATCATGACGGATGCCGATACGGATGGTGCACATATCCAGATCCTGCTGCTCACTTTCTTCTATCGCTACATGAAGGAATTGATCGAAGCAGGAAAGGTGTTCATTGCCTTGCCGCCGTTGTACAAGATTTCAAAAGGAAAAGGCAAAAAAGAAGTACTTCGCTATGCCTGGAGCGATGAGGAAATGCGTGAGATCGTCCAGGAAATGAAAAACGGTTATACGATCCAGCGTTACAAAGGACTTGGTGAAATGAACGCCGACCAGCTTTGGGAAACGACGATGGATCCAGCTACCCGTACACTCATCCGAGTAACGATCGAGGACTTTGCCCGAGCAGAGCGCCGTATCACGACGCTGATGGGCGACAAAGTGGAGCCGCGACGTAAATGGATCGAGAGTAATGTCGCTTTCGGTATGGAAGAAGACGGGAATATCCTCGAAAACGACAAGCTGCACAACTAAGGGGGATTTCGTTTGGAAAACTATTTGGATCTGCCATTGGAGGAAGTCATCGGAGACCGATTCGGCAGATACAGTAAATATATCATTCAAGACCGTGCGCTGCCGGATGCCAGAGATGGCTTGAAACCGGTACAGCGCCGGATTTTATACGCCATGTTCGATGAGCGGAACACACATGACAAACCATTCCGGAAGGCTGCCAAGACCGTCGGTGCGGTAATCGGTAACTTCCACCCGCACGGAGACAGCTCGGTTTATGAAGCAATGGTCCGACTCAGCCAGACATGGAAAGTACGTAATGTGCTCATTGAGATGCATGGTAATAACGGCAGCGTGGATGGTGACCCACCGGCAGCGATGCGTTATACAGAAACAAGGCTATCCCACATTGCCTCTGAATTGCTGCGGGATATCGATAAAAATACAGTCGAATTTGTGCCGAATTTTGATGATACAAATGCGGAACCGACTGTTCTGCCAGCCAAGTTCCCTAACTTGCTTGTCAATGGATCAACCGGTATTTCTGCTGGTTATGCAACCGAAATACCTCCGCATCATCTTGGCGAGGTGATCGATGCTGTCATCATGCGCATGGACAAGCCGAGCGCTACGGTTGAAGAGTTGATGACCGTCATGAAAGGTCCTGATTTTCCGACAGGCGGAATCATCCAGGGCGTAGATGGCATCAAGAAGGCATATGAAACGGGTAAAGGCAAGATCATCGTTCGCGGAAAAACAAATATCGAAGACCTCAAAGGCGGAAAACAGCAAATTGTCATCGATGAAATTCCTTATGAAGTGAATAAAGCGAATCTCGTCAAGCGGATGGACGAATTGCGTTTGGACCGAAAAGTCGAGGGTATCGCGGAAGTGCGTGATGAAACGGATCGTACTGGTATGCGAATCGTCGTTGAACTCAAAAAAGAGGCAGATGCCCAAGGTATCCTGCATTATCTATATAAAAATACCGATTTGCAGATTTCTTATAACTTCAACATGGTGGCAATCAAGGATAGGACGCCACAGCTGTTGGGTTTGGCGAGTTTACTTGATGCGTATATCGGACACCAAAAAGAAGTCGTCACAAGACAATCTGCATATGCTTTACAAAAGGCCAAGGACCGCAAGCATATCGTTGAGGGTCTGATCAAAGCTATTTCCATCCTGGACGAATTGATTGCAACCATCCGTGCATCCAAGGACAAAGCGGATGCAAAGCAGCGCATCGAGGCAGCATATGGCTTCACGGAAGCACAAGCGGAAGCAATCGTGAATTTGCAGCTATACCGTCTGACGAATACGGATATAACTGCTTTGCAGCGTGAAGCGCAAGAGCTGGATGAGCAGATCCAGAAGCTTGAAGACATCCTGAAAAACGAGAAGACGTTGCTGAAAGTAATCAAGCAGGATCTTCGGACGATCAAGAAAACATATCATACCGATCGCCGTTCCCAGATAGAAGATGAGATCGAAGAACTGAAGATCAATCTGGAAGTAATGGTAGCATCAGAGGATGTACTGGTCACCGTTACGCATGATGGTTATATCAAACGGACAAGCCTTCGTTCGTATCAAGCCTCCAATGGTGAGGATTTGGCAATCAAGGATGAAGACCATCTGATTGGCATGCAAGAGATAAATACGACGGATAAATTGCTTGTCTTCACGAACAAAGGGAAGTTCAGTTTCATGCCGGTGCATGAACTGCCGGATATCCGCTGGAAAGATCAAGGTCAGCATCTGGCCAATATCGTCAGCATGGATAAAGACGAGAAAGTGATTGCCAGCATTCCGGTGCGGGATTTCAAACAAGATAGATATCTTGTCTTCTTCACGAAAAACGGGATGGTGAAACGAAGCGAACTGCAGCTTTATGAAGCGAGCCGGGCTAACAAATCGCTCACGGCGATAAATTTAAAAGCAGACGATGAAGTGTGTCATGTAGCTTTGACTGACGGTAACAAACAACTATTCATGGCTACAAACACAGGATATGGTTTGTGGTTCACGGAAGAGGAAGTCAGTCCTATCGGTATACGGGCAGCGGGTGTGAAAGGGATGCAGCTGAAAGAAGGCGAATATATCGTCGGTGCTCAGACTTTCGAACTGCAGCATTCGCCAAGTGTTGTCGTCATCACGCACAGAGGATCGGCAAAACGGATGAAATTAAAAGAATTCGAGCCAACAGGCCGGGCGAAACGCGGCGTGGTGATGCTCCGTGAATTGAAGAAGAATCCGCATCGGATTGTAGGGTTCTATGTAGTGGAACAAGAGATGACCATCCATCTGGAGACAAAAGATAAGACGGACCATATTTTGGAGCCATTGAAACTGAATGCAAACGACCGTTATAGCAACGGTTCGTATGTACTGGATACCGACAAACATGGCGAGGTAATCGCTACGTATCCAGAAGCCATTTATGTAACAGCATTTCCTGAATAAAAGCATCAGGTAAACAATAATTTTATTATGTAAACTAGAGAGGCGATATGCCTCTCTTTTTTTCTGCACAAACACACTTCCGAGCAAATAGAATAATTGACAGACAACGCAATTCACATGGTATAGTTTTACGTATAGCTTAATGAACGGGGGAGCAGAATGGATAATCGAACGTTTAGAGATGCAATGGGGAAATTTGCGACAGGAATCACAATTGTGACAACCAAGGTGGACGGGGACACAAAAGGTATGACGGTGAATGCATTCATGTCTGTATCATTGGAGCCGAAGCTGATTGCCGTTTCCATCGACAAAAAAGCGTCACTCTACGATATCTTACAAAAAAACCCCACTTTCGGAGTCAGTGTTTTAACGGAAGCACAAAAAGAAATCAGCATGGTATTCGCAAAGCAAAAAACACAAGAAGAGCCTGTAGCAATCACCACACTGCAGGAAGTCCCGGTCGTGGAAGGGGCGCTTGTCAATTTAGCATGTAGAGTAGTCGATAAAGTGATAGCTGGCGATCATGTGATCATCATAGGGGAAGTCGAAGATCTGATATTGCGAGATGATAATCCTGTATTGTATTTTGGAGGCAGTTATCGAGAAATCAAATAGATACAAAGAAAGGAGCGCAGCCTATGGACGAAACGACAATCTTGGTGGTGGAAGATGAAAAGAAAATGGCTAGGCTGCTTCAGCTGGAACTGGAACATGAAGGTTTCCAAGTCGATGTGACATATGATGGTTTGGATGCGCTGGAAGCGTTTTATATGAAGACGTATCAATTTATTTTGCTGGATGTGATGCTGCCGTCATTGAGCGGGATGGAACTGCTGCGGCGCATCCGCAAGCAGGATGCCCATGTGCCGGTCATGCTGTTGACAGCACGTGATGCAGTACCGGATAAAGTGAGCGGGTTTGACCTTGGGGCGACGGATTATATGACGAAGCCATTTGAAATCGAAGAATTATTGGCCCGCATCCGTGCCCATCTTCGTCATAACGTTACAGTTCCCGAACAGGAGCCTGTGCTTCGGGTCGGTGACTTGACGCTTGATGAAAAGACAAGAACCGTCAAGCGCGGCAAGAAGGAAATTGAATTGACGCCACGCGAATATGATCTGCTGTTGTTCCTCATGAGACATGAAAAGCAAGTTTTATCGCGCGATCAGCTGCTGGAGCATGTCTGGGGCTTTCAATATGCAGGAGATACGAATGTAGTCGATGTGTATATCCGCTACTTGCGGAAAAAGATCGATGCAGATGAAAAACAGAAGCTGATAAAAACGGTCCGAGGGGTCGGCTACACTATCAAGGATGAAGAAAAGTGAAGCTTCGGACCAGGATCCAGCTATACATAATTGTTTCACTAGTCATCTTATTGATTGTCGCGAACATGTCCATCTACTTCTTGTTCCGTCAAGTGAGTCTGCATAATAGTGTGGACCGGCTGCACGAACAGAGCCGTGCTTTAGCAGAGACTGCGGCGTCTGTCGATTGGAAGGACACATCGCGTACGAGCTTGTTTCAAGCGGATTTGCCGACAGAAGGCATGGTGCGCTTCATCGGCAGCGATGGACAAAGCCAAGGTGTGATCACAAGGGCGGAAAAGTATCGCGAACTTCCTTTTTCATTCACTTCCCAAGAAGAAGATCGGACTTTTTATTACGATGGCAGCTGGTATGCAGAGGTTTCGGTTCCAGTGATCCGTGACAGTGGTATTCATTCGATGCAAGTCGTCGAAGAGCTGGTCAGTCTGCAGCAGTCATTTCAAGTACTCAAGTACAGTCTGACTATAGCTGGACTGATCATTTTGATTCCTTCCATACTTGGCGGAAGACTGCTTGGAAACTTTTTGCTCCGGCCGATTTTGGCTTTGACGTCGACGATGCAGGCAATCCGAAGCAGCGGGAAATGGAAGCGGATGAACACAGACAGCCGGAGCAATGATGAGCTGCAGACACTGAGTGATACATTCAATGAAATGGTCGATCAGCTGGAGGAGAACTTTACCAAACAGCAGCAGTTCGTATCCGATGCATCACATGAATTGAAAACGCCGATCAGCATCATCAAAAGCTACAGCAAGCTGCTCGATCGCTGGGGAGCCGATGATCCTGCTGTGCAGCAGGAAGCTGTACAAGCGATCCATAGCGAGACAGAACGGATGCAGGCATTGGTCGGCCAGTTATTGATTTTGGCCAAAGATGATCCGTCATTGCTGCGAAAAGAAACAGTCGATCTTGGCCAGATAGCCAAAAGCTGTGCAGCGAAAATGGAAACAGCGCATCAAAGGGAAATCTCTGTGCATGTTACTGGTGATATTATGGTCAAGGCTGATAGCAATATGCTGAAGCAGGTTGTGTATATATTGCTCAGCAATAGTATCAAGTATAGTGACGATGTGATTGGAATCAGCGTGCAGGCTGCTCAGGATCAAGCAATATTATCTGTCACTGATTACGGAGAAGGACTCGATAAAGAAGACCAGAGCCGAATCTTTGATCGTTTTTACCGTGTCGATAAAGCCAGGACACGGGAAAGCGGCGGCAGCGGGCTCGGGCTGGCAATTGCCAAACAGCTGGTGGAGCTGCATGAAGGCAAAATCGAAGTGGAAAGCACAATCGGGGAAGGATCGACATTCACGATTAGCCTGCCGTATTGATTCTCATGAAATTCTAATCCTGCAGATAGTCTTTCTTTCATGCACAGAAGATATACTGGCTATAGAACCATAGCTGGAGGCGAACATAATGAACAAAAAGTGGATCATTCCAATTGCTGCTATCGTGCTTTTGGCTGCTGTTTTCGGTATTTACCAGATGCAGGCTTCTGCTGGGGAACCGGAAATGACGATCGATCAAGCACGCCAGCAAGCGGAAAAACAATATAATGCAACTGTAACTGAAATAGAGCTGGATCGCAGCGGCAGCGAGCCGAGATATGATATTGATTTGGAAAACGGTGAAAAGTATTTTGATTTGACGCTGAACGGAAACACCGGGGAAGTGATCAGTTTGAAAGAAAGTGCCGTGCAGCCAACGATGCCAGGCACTAAAAACAAAGACCAGGAGCCAGCCGAAGAAGAACAGCCGCAGCAAAATGACCAAACTGCAGCTGACAAACAGCAAGATGAAAAACAACAGACTGAACCTCCAAAAAAGAGTGCTTCCCAGGCCGAAGTGAAAATCACTATGGAAGAAGCAGTGAAAATTGCCTCAAATGAAGTGGACGGTACCGTAACGAACGCAGAATTCGAGGAAGAAGATGGTCTGCCTGTATATGAGCTAGAACTAGAAACAGCAAACGATGAAGCAGAAGTTGTCATCAATGCACAATCTGGCGAAATCGTGACCATCACCTATGATAGTGAAGATGACTGAAGCAGCGGAGAGCTGCTTCTTTTTTTCAAAAATATCAACGAAACAATTTGTAGCCAATCAAGCTGCCGAGCCCTGTCAGCCAAAAATACAGAAGAACCACCATTGCAATAAACCAAAGGACCCTCCATCTTTTTGAGCTTTTCATGAATTGTACAGCATAAAAAATACCCCAAATGATAAAGGAAAAAACGATTGGGAACCAGTCAGAAAGAGTCATTCCGCCTTCCCCGATGCCGAATGCAAATAAAACCAGGCAATTGAATGCCGATAACAAGACTAAAATAATGACGTTATAGATATGGAAAGAAATTTTGCCCATAGATATCACTCCCTCTTCTTAAGATTGATTTATTTTTAATATGAAGTTACTATCCACAGTTTATTATTTTACATAATATGGGTAAAATCAAATATAAATGAAGCAATTAATTTCTAAGTGAGGAGAGTGTAAGAATGCGGATATTCTGGACATATGTTGTTCTTCTCGGTATGATTTCTGGCATGCTATTTTATGAAGACAGCTTCATAAAATCGGTAATTATCGGATTGGCAGGATTGGCAGGCGTATGGAGCTGGGGTCGTCCGCTTAAGGATTACCTTCATAAGAGGGAAGAATGATATACTCAACATCTTTTAGCCAAATTCATGATGATTTCTACTGGAACAAGCATATCATTTCCTTCATCCCCGTATCGTATCGGATAATAGGTAGATACTATACAGAAAAGAAGGGTCCGCCTATGAAACAGATAACTTCCAATGTTTTCACTTACCGTGGATCACATTATGATTTCGGCGTCATGCAAGGGGAGCGCCTTAAAAATACACCATTATATGCATACCAGCAAAAACAAAAAGAACGCAATCGCCGCAGGTTTACGGTCGATCCAACAGATGCTTTTCGTATGTTCCGCAGCTACCACCCTGGCATTTATGAAGAATTGACCGGACTCAGCGACGCACTTGGCTTATCAATCGAAGATACGCTGATGGATTACAGCGGTTTCCAGCAGGAATGGATCAACTCGGGCTGTTCGATCGTTGCCGGCAATGATTTTCTTGCGAGGAATTATGATTATCATCCTAAAACATATGAGGGGCGTTTTCTTTTATACCAGCCATCCGAACAGGAATATTTCGCTACCATCGGCCCATCTCAGCGTATTCTCGGCCGTATTGATGGCATGAATGAGAAAGGGCTGACGATCGGCTATAATTTTGTCCATCAAAGATTTCCGCAGGAAGGCTTTATCTGTAATATGCTTTCGCGTATCATTCTCGAAACTTGTTCCACGACGGAAGAAGCAGTGGAGAAATTGACTGAGATGCCGCATCGCCATTCCTTCAATTATCTGATAAACGATGCCTCCGGTATCCGTCGCGTCGTAGAAGGAAGCCCGCGCGGTACTGCAGTGAGGGAAGCAAGCTACAGTACAAATCACTTTGACGTGCTGACAAAAGAAAATCGGCATCATCTGGTGGATAGTGAGCGGCGATTTGATAATATCAAGAAACATTACCATGATAATATCGACGCCGAGGAAGGTTTCCACCTTTTGAACGATCCAGAATACGATGTGTTCTCTGATCAGTATCGCAATTGGGGTGGGACGATTCATACATCTGTTTACAAGCCAAAAGAATTGAAAATGGGCTTTGCGATAGGGAATCAGCCGCCGGTTGAAGTCGATTTTGGCAGCTGGCTAAAGGGTGAGGAGCTAGCCTTCAGCCAATTCACCGGTGACTTGGATACTGATGTGCGCATTCCATATATGGGAGAATGAGAAGAAAACCGCATTTACAATGGTAAGTGCGGTTTTCCTGTTTTATAATAAAAAATATGAATGCGCATACATGAGGAGGAATCAACCGTGCGGCGTACAGCAGAAACAGCGGAATTGTACAGTCTGTCTCACTTATATGAATTTTTCGAAGCTGAAAGGAAAACACAATATACAAAAAAAGCGCTTGATTTAGTAGAGAAGGCAGAAAAGGAGACAGCTTATATCTGCTTTACCGGTCATTTTTCAGCCGGAAAAAGCTCACTGATCAATGCATTGCTCGGTGATCATGTGCTTCCTGCCAGTCCGATTCCAACGAGTGCCAACATCGTGACAATCCAGCATGGGGAGCCGAGTGTGATGGCATATGACACAGTTGATACGAAGTATGTATTGCCAGCGCCATATAAAAAGGAAACGCTGGACACTTACTGCCGCCAAAAGGATATTCAGAGGATTGAAATTCAAGATCCTCAAACAAATCTTCCTGACAAAATCGCTTTGATGGATACGCCTGGGATCGACGCAAGTGATGATGCTGATCGTTTGATGACGGAATCTGCTTTGCATCTTGTCGATTGTATGTTTTATGTGACCGATTATAATCATGTGCAATCGGAAGTCAATTTGCTCTTTTTACAGCAGCTATCGGAGCAAAATCAGCCATTTTATTTGATTATCAACCAAATAGATAAGCATCGGGAAGAAGAGCTATCTTGGATTGCATTTCAAGAAGGTGTAGCACAAGTATTCGAGCAATGGCATATCACACCACAAGCTGTTTTTTATACCACCTTGAAAGAACCAGGTCACAAGTATAATCAGCTGCAGGATGTCCGGGAAAAAATGCAGGCAATGCTGGCACATAGAGATGAATTGCACAAAGCGGGGTTGGAGCGGGGCAGACAGCGCCTTATTGCATCTTACCTGCAAGAACAAAAGCAAGAAGCTGTAGAAAAGATAGAGCTATTGAAGGAGCAGCAGCATCAATTGGATGGTTCAGCTGCATCTGCAGCCGAGAATTGGCGAAGGCAGCAAACAGCGGCGGAAGAAGCTGGTCGGGAAACAATCCAGCAAACATTGAAAAATGCCAACTTGATTCCTTTTGAAGTGCGTGATGCAGCCGAAAAATATTTGGAATCCACCTTTCCCGACTTTAAGGTAGGACTTTTCGGCAGCAGACGGAAAACTGCCGAAGAACGTGAGCATCGCCGCACTAAAACAATGGAAATGCTGCAGCAGCAAATCGAAAAGCAGCTGTTATGGCGGCTGCGCGATAAACTGGGTGAGTGGGCGAATCAAAATGAGGTGTATACGGAAGCTGTGCAGTCTTTATTGCAAGATTTCAGCGTGACATTACCTGATGATTTACTGGAGCAGCATGTGCAGACAGGGGCAAGCATGAATGGAACGTACACACTTGTATATACAGCAGCAGTCCAAGATCACATCAAACTGGCTTATAAAAAAGCAGCCCTGGAAGTAGTGCAAGCTGCCATCGATACAACGCGAAATGCGGCTCAACAGGCAGAACGGTTGGAAAAACAGGAAAAACAAAAGAGAATAGAAAATGATCAAATAGACAATGATATCCTGCAGGTGAAATTGTCTTTGGAAGATTTGGAGAAACGTATTTTACAAACCAATCAGCGCATGTCTGCTGAGGGCATCGAAAAAGCAAAGCAGGCGCTGAAAGCTAGATATAAACCAGGCGAAAGTTCGAAGTTGCTGCATACCGCTGCCGGTACGGAAGATACCCAGACAAAAGAACCAAGTGTCCAAAGAATAGCAAATGCGATATATTCACCAGAGGAAATGGCTCATAATCTAGAGCTGGCGGCAACTGCCCTGCAAGGTGTGGAGGGTTTTCAATCTGCAATAGAAGATCTCAAGAATAGACAAGGGAAATTGATGCATCAAGATTACACATTGGTTCTCTTTGGTGCATTCAGTGCCGGGAAATCTTCTTTTGCCAATGCGTTGCTTGGAGAGAAAGTGCTGCCAGTGTCACCGAATCCGACTACCGCATCGATCAATATGCTGAAACAGGCAACTGACGAGCACCCGCATCAGACGGTTGTCGTCAAATGGAAATCCCGGTCGCAAGTTGAAATGGACATGGAAAGTCTCAGTGGCAAGCAGCTTACATTGGTGCAGTTTCTGTCCGGGAATCCAGCTGAACTGGTGCAGGATAAAAGGCATCAAGCATTTCTCCAAGCTGTGCAAAGCGGCTACGCAGCAGCAGAAGCTAAACTCGGTTCTGAAAGACGTATTCCTTATGAGGAATTCAGCGACCATGTCACGAAAGAAACATTGAGCTGTTTTATCGAGCAAATCACTGTTTATCTGGATAATGACTTCCTGAAGCAAGGCGTCACACTGATCGACACGCCTGGGGCCGACTCTGTCAATGCGCGCCACACTGATGTGACGTTCCAATTCATGAAGCATGCAGATGCGATTTTGTTTGTAACATATTATAATCATGCCTTCTCCAAGGCGGATGAAAACGTATTGCAGCAGCTGGGCAAAGTGAAGGGTGCTTTGGAGAAGGATAATATGTTCTTTATCGTGAATGCGAGTGATTTGGCTCGTGATAAAGAAGAAATAGAATATGTGACTTCGTATGTGGCAGCCAATTTGGCGAACTTTCAAATCAGACAACCGCGTCTGTTCGCTTTGAGCAGTCTGCTGGGACTAGAGGAAAAACAAACAGCCAAAAATCTTGGTTCAGGCTTGCAGCAGTTGGAACAGGAATTGAATGATTTCATCCGCAATGAATTGACTGAAGTAACGATCCAAGCCGCACAGCAGGAAGTGAACAGACAATACGGACAGCTTCGGGAATATGCAAAAGCAATGGAACTGGATGAGGAAGCGAAGGTAGAAAAGCTTAACCAATACAAGGAAGAACAACATGAGGCAGTAAACTTAGCGCAATCGTATGCACAGCCTGTTTTCAAACAAGCCATTCTCCAGCGCATCGAAAAACAGCTGCATTATGTAAAAGAAAGGCAGCTGCTCGAAGCGAATGACCTGTTCAAGCAATGCTTCAATCCATCTGTGATCAAGAGCAGCGGCGCAGCGGGAAGAGAGGAAGTCGCCCGGCAAATACAAGAATTTGCCAATCTAACTCGAATAGCACTGGAACAAGAGTATCGAGCAGTCACCATCCGTGTCGATAGAACTGTCCGGGAACAGACAAAACGGTGGCAACATGGCTTGGAGCAGACAGTACAAGAGGTGAACGCCGCCATAACACTCTCAGCTGCAGCAGAAAATGAGCTGCCAGAGACAGCGCCTCCAGAGACAGCTTTCAGCTTTGAAGAAGAAGCAATCACACGTTTACAAAAGCTGTATCGTAGTCCGAGATCATTTTTCCAGGATAATGAGAAAGAGAAGCTGAAAGAGGAAATGCTAAAGCTGATGGAACCTAAACTCTCTGACATTATACGGAATTATACTTTCAAAATGGAACATCATTATGAATCAATATGGCAACGTGAAGAAAAACAGCTGCAGAAACAGGCGGCAAGTCAGCTGGCAAGCTACTATACAGGACTGCTGCAGGCGTTGAGCGACGCTTCCTCCAGACAGAAACTGCTGCAAGCGATCGATACTTTCGTCCGCCTTTTTCCGGAAAACGTTTGACCAAGGGAAATCTAGGATACTGTATAACCAAACAGGCAAATAGTCCAGGAGGTTAACAGTCATGGAACAAACGAAGAAACTATTTTCAAAGAAACCATCATCATACTGGCGCAACTCCATCGAGATGCCGTCTTACCCAGCACTGGATAAAAATCTGGATACGGATGTTCTGGTCATCGGTGCAGGAATTGCCGGTATCACGACAGCTTATGAACTGACCAAACGCGGCAGGAGTGTTGTATTGATCGAAGGACGAGAACTGATTTCCGGCACGACAGGTTATACGACAAGCAAACTGACTGCACAGCATGACATCATTTATCAAGGTTTGATCGAGCGCTACGGCGAACAAGTTGCCAAAAACTATTTCCAAGCGAATCTGCAGGCAATCAACTATGTAAAAGACACAGCTGCTGAGCATGGAATCGATTGCGAATTCGAGGAACAGGAAGCATACATCTATACAGAACTGGATGAAGGTGTGGAGACAATCGAAAAAGAGGTGGATGCATATCGGAAGCTGCAAATCGATGGTTATCTGACGGATTCCATCCCGCTCGGGTTCCCGATCAAAGCAGCGGCAGTGATGCGTCAGCAGGCGCAATTCCATCCGGTCAAATACTTAGTGGGATTATTGAAGGAGATTGAACTGCGCGGCGGCAGCATCTATGAACAAACATTGGCAGTTTCATTCGATACAGAATCCCGTCCTGTGGTTCACACAGAAAATGGCTATACCATCACAGCTAACAATGTTGTCAGTGCAACGCATTTTCCGCTGCAGATTGAGAATGAATACTTTTCTTCGAATATGAATCCAAAAAATTCATACGGTATCGCCATCAAATCGAAGAAGCCTTATGCTGACGGTATGTACATCAGCCTCGAGAATCCAAAAAGGTCGATCCGCAGCTTGAAGAAAGGAGAAGACCATTTTGTCTTGGTAGGCGGAGAAGCGCATGTGACAGGTGATGGGTCATCTGTACTTGATCGTTATGAACGGATTTATAAGTTTGCCGACGAGCAATTTGGCGTCGAGGAATTATATGAGCACTGGTCAAGTCATGATTTACTGACAACAGATCAGCTTCCTTTTGTCGGAAAAGTGAGTGATGACGCACCTGGGATTTACACAGCTACCGGTTTCGGTAAATGGGGCTTGTCTAACGGTGTTGCTGCAGCTGTATTGCTCGCCGACTTAATTGATGAAAAAGAAAATCCATTTGCGGATCTGTATAAAATCGACCGCGAAATGGAAGAAGCAGATTCTACAAGTTTCGGCGAAGACAGTGTAGCCGAAATCAGTAATGAGACAGTCATCAAACCAGATGACCTACCTAACGGAAAAGGCGCTATCCTTGAAAAAGATGGTCAGACAATGGCGTATTATCGGGAAGAAAACGGGAAGCTTCACGAAATGAGTGCTTCTTGTACCCATAATGGCTGTCCTGTTGCTTGGAATGACGCAGATCATACGTGGGATTGCTCTTGTCACGGATCTCGCTTCACAGCTGTCGGCGAGGTTGCCGAAGGTCCTGCACTGCGGGCATTGGATAGAGAATGAATTTAAGCACAAGCTGCCGGGTTTTCCGGCAGCTTTTTTGTATGATGTGAAACTTTGCAAATAGAATTTGCGTATAAAAAAGTGGGGGTGAGAACACGATGCTGTTTCGTTCGAAGGTGGATACCTACTTTGTTTATTTCCTCATGATCATCGTCTTGATATTGTGGCTGGCAACATCTTGGCCGCTATTTTTCTTTCATGATATAAAATTGTACGAATTTCTCCAGCTTATCTCCATTTTCTTACTAGGGACAGGTTTTACTTTATGGTCCGCTTATTCGATTGAATATATATTCAATCAAGATCATTTAATGGTAAAATGCGGACCATTCAAAAGCCGGATTCCATACGCCAATATGACAAGAGTAACGCTGACCAAGGATATTTTCACTGGTTACAGAGTTTTGTCATCAAGGAATGCAATTGAGATTCATTATAAAATTTCATTTTGGGGAAGCGTTAAGATATCTCCTGAATGCAATGACAGCTTCTTGAGTGAGTTGGAAACACGTTGTGAGCACATTGAAATCCAAACATGAAACGTCAAGACACAACTGATTCTGCTACTCAGGACATGACTTTCAATTCATCCATCACCTTTATTATTTCCTCGGGTTCATCCGTACTTATGACAACCGTTTCATATGCCAGCATCAATTCTATTCCTTGTTTCCCGCTTGAGATATAGCCTGTTTCCCCTTTGAGATTCACCCTCAATCCCCAGCCGCCGAATCGCTTACATGTTCTGTAGTTCAGCTGCTTGTATTGTTTTATGTCCGCGAATGAAAATCGCTTAAATTGAAGATGAAAAGGCAAATAGCGTATATATAGACCATCCGCTCGCACTTCGATGATCAGCTTGATCGCTGTTAGGGAGAGTGTAGGCAGCACTATACCGAAAACGATCCAAAGAGCAATCAACGCTCCATTCGAAGCTGGCTTATCACCAAACGGAATATGTAACACAACTTGCCGGATGAAGCCGATCCACATTATAACCGCAATGGAGAAGACGATGAAGAAGAGTATCGGCTGCTGCAATTTTTGAACTTCTTTATAGAGTATGAGGGATGATTTTATAGCTATCGCTCCTTCTTTTTATATCTCTGAAAAGTAAGTGGTAGACAGCCGCTCTACTGGATGGGTATCAATATTTCACACAAATGATTCTCGATCATCTCTGATGTGTATCTTTCTATAATCGGTGTATTTCTCATGGGAAGATTATGCGTCTCCATCACCGAAAAAACATCTCCCCAAAAATCTTCGATTGCTTCTTTCGTATGGTCGAGTACGAAAACAGCATATCTCCCGCCAGCAAAATACCCAACTTGAGCCGGTTCTGCTACCATGAAATCTTCGTTAATCAGGACACACACATCATAACGGCATGCTTCTTTTGGTGTCACGGCTGGATTGTCTTGTGGTATGCCTAAAATAGGGGAGCGGTCTGCAAAGTTATCATAATATTGCAGCCATTTTTTAAATGACTCCATCAATTCTCTATTTTGCTTATCCCCATATTCGCCCGTATTTCGGAAGTATGCAATCCTGGAGTATGGCAACTTTTCCATTTTCATCTTTCTTCCTCCTTTCCTAGAAGGTAATGGCATATAAAATCTTTTTCAAGCCTTTTTTTTAAACTTCATAAAGCAGCATCAATATATGACAGTCTGAAAAAGGATAAAAAACTATACTTTTCCATAAACTAATCAATATATTTTATTATCATACTAAAAAGTATTTTAGGAAAAATGTAAATTATAGAACTACTTATAAAAGTGTTATCACATTATGTGATATATGTCATAATAGATGCCAGCAGATTGGTGGTAAGACATCTTATTAATATTTTTTCAGTTAATTGTGTAATTGGTGAAAGATTTTAATAAAGATGTAAGGCTACGGGGCTTCGTCCTTGCGTGCATATTGCCAACGTCAGATTTACGAAAGCTAGTAAAAGATTTCACTGTTGACTATTGTTGGTCTTGCAGGGTAGGAGGTAAAAGAATTGTCCATCATTATTGGAATAATAGGTATACTTGTATTAGTCGCTATCGCTTGGGCTATGTCGAATGATAAAAAGAATATCAATTATCGCGCAGTCGGCATCATGCTGGCTGTTCAGCTTATATTGGCTTGGTTCTTGCTGAATACAGCAATCGGCAGAACGATTATCAAGAAGATCGTGGATGTGTTTTCGAAGGTTCTATCTTTCGGACATGAAGGCATCTCTTTCGTCTTTGGAGACTTGTCAACGAAAGGATACTTCTTCCTTGATGTGTTAATGATGATTATTTTTGTTTCAGCATTACTTTCAATTTTAACTTATCTTAGATTATTGCCATTGGCGATTAAGTATGTGGGCGGTATCGTTTCCAAAATAACCGGTCTTCCGAAAGTCGAATCATTCGTTGCGGTAAATTCCATGATATTCGGGGATACAACGGCAATTCTTTCTGTAAAGTCACAAATACACAAGCTAAGTCCCAATCGTCTGTTCATCGTCGCTACTTCATCACTAGTAGCGGTATCCTGTTCGACACTTGGTGCATATTTGCAGCTGATTCCTGCTGAGTATGTTCTTGTGGCACTTCCGATAAACATCTTTTCTGGCTTGATTTTGTCTTCCATCGTAGCTCCTGTTACGAAAGAAGAAGATTATGATATCGACATCAAAGAGATGAATACGGATAAATCATTTTTCGAAGCAATCGGCAACGGTACCATTTTAGGCGGTAAAACCGCTCTGATTGTTGGGGCGATGTTGATTACTTATATGGCATTGTTAGCAATGATCAATTTCGTATTGGATGGCATCGTAGGCATGACATTCCAGGAGCTAATCGGTTATGTATTTGCGCCGGTAGCATATATTATGGGGATTCCAGCTTCCGAAATCCTTAACGCAGGATCTGTCATGGGTACAAAGGTTGCTGCCAATGAGTTTGTGGCAATCACTGATTTCGTGCAAATGGTTCCTGATATGTCCACCAAGACAGTCGGCATCATTTCGGCATACTTGATTTCATTCGCCAACTTCTCATCCATCGGCATGATCCTCGGAACAGTACAAGCAATCGACCAAAAACAAGCAAGTCTGCTTGCTAAAGTCGGTCTGAAGGTTCTATTGGTAGCTACAATGGGATCGATCTTGACAGGTACGATGGTAGGGCTATTTTTGTAATAAGTCATAAGTGAGCATAAAACCCGGGAGGATAGACACTGCAGAAAAGTCTATCCTCCCGGGTTTTTTATTACTTAAACCTGCAGCATACAGGGACATTATCCGTAATCGATCCGAACGAGTGTTGTAAAATCATTCCTGTTGAAACCCCAAAGCAGAGGATATGTCATTTGCGACATCTTTAACTCTGCCGATTAATTCCTTTTTTTTACTCTCATCATATAAATTCAATGGTATTGCTAAAATGATGCTGCCAATAACTTGGTTGGAAGCATCAAATATCGGAGCACCGATACCTACAGACTCGTTTTTCCGCTCATTCAAAGAAAAAGAATATCCTTGTTTTTTGATTTCTTCGGTGTCATGTTTGATTTGTGCTTGCTCTTCCACGGAAACTCCTTCTTGATGAAGTACCTCGATAATTTCATCTGTATTCAGGAAAGAAAGGATGGCTTTACCGCTGGCAGCTACATGAATAGGCTGCAGGGTGCCTAATTCCAGCAAATATTGAAGCGCACTGGAACTCTGGAAGCGAGAAATGAATGATAACTTTTTATACTGCGGATGATAGATCGCCAAATAGACTGATTGATCTAAATCCACGGAAAGTTTTTGCAGTAGAGGATTTGCAACGGTCCTTATGCTGGCCTTTGAACTTACTATGGAAGAAATTCTGATCCACTCGTTCCCGATTGTATATTTCTTTTTTACCGGATGCATGTACAGTATATTTTCTTCCTTGAGTGTTTTTAAAATCCTATGCAAGGAACTAGGCGGGTAATCCAGGTATCGAGCAAGCTCATTTACTCCCCATTCTGTTTGTTTATCAACAAAAGCCCTTAGGATCTCAAATGTTTTCATCGTTCCATTGGAATTGACCATTTTAATACCACCTATAATTTTATAGAAAAATAAATATTGAAAAAAATGAAAGCGCATGCTACGATTTCAATTGTAACATAAGACTATTCGATCATAAAGAATGGTATTCCGAATAATGGAATAATGTAAGCGGGTTCTCATTTTTAGAAATAGCATGTCACTTTTATGGTCTGTTTTTGGAATAGCATTCCATATATCCGAATGATTTAGAACAAAATCTATGATTTTCGATTTTGCAATCCAAACCACCACTTTATGTTTGCAATGTCATAGCGTGCTAAGGGGGAACAAAGATGACGAGTTTGAGTGATTCTGATATGTATAAAAAAAGCAAAGCTAGTTTACCTGAAGGTCGATTTTCATACAGTAGCAATATGGTAGAGTACATACCCATGCGGGATGGAACAAAACTTGCTACCTCGATATATCGTCCGGATAGAGGAAAAAGCTGGCCTGTATTATTCACACGCAACCCGTATCCTCATAATAAGGAATTGCTGGAAGCTGTTTATATGCCTTTGGTTGAACATGGCTATTGTTTGGTCATACAAGACTGCCGCGGCACAGGTGATTCCGAGGGTGAATGGGAGCCTTTCATAAATGAAAGGAATGACGGTATCGACAGTTTAAGATGGTTGACCGAGCAAGAATGGATGAATGGTAATATTGGTACCTTCGGACGTTCTTATTCAGGATTCACGCAATGGATAGTAGCTGACTGTCTGCCAAAAGAAGTAAAAACCATGGCTATTGAAGTGTTTGGTGTGGATCGGCATAGTCAGGTTTATATGGATGGTATGTTCAGGGAAGATATTTATACGTCTTGGGCATTTGCTAATTCGGGGGTGGAGAGTGAACTGTCGCCAGCTGAATTGTACCGTAAGGCGCTTCAAATTCAGCCGGCTGATCAGCGAGATGAGCAGTTATTGGGTGTCAAGCTTCCGTTTTATCAGCATTATTTGAAGGAAAGTTCCAATGAGTCCTCTTATTGGAAAGATAGCATCTGGCAAATCCTTAAAGAAATGCCGCGAAAAATCGATATTCCCATTCTTATTACAGGAGGATGGGCAGACCATCATCTAGACGGGACCATCTATGCTTATGAATCGCTGCTTCCTGCAATAAAAGCTAAAAGTAAGCTGATAGTAGGTCCATGGGATCACATAGGTAATACAACTGGTAACCTAGACTATCCTTTCTATGACAAATTCGGTTTTATGAACATCTCTGCACTGCATGAATGGTTTGACAATCAGATGCATGAAGAAAAACGGCTGCAAGAATCAGAGGTTTATGTAATCGGAAAACGGCAGTGGGAAAAAGTAGAGAACTGGCCGCCAAAATGTGACCAAACACAATTGTATTTGAATTGCGATTATAAACTGACTAATCATCCCAAAGGGGAAGGCAGTCTTTCTTATGAATATAATCCTTCCAACCCTGTGACTACGAATGGAGGCAGTGCACTTTTGGCTTGGATTTCACCAGGCTTCACCGATATACCTCATGGTTTTATCACCCAAGAGGATTATAAAGATAGGGAGGATGTTCTGACTTTCAAGACTGATCCGTTAAATGGATCCATGAAAATCATGGGAAAAATCATTGCCAAGTTACTGGTCAGCTCATCTGCAGAAGATACAGCCTTTACGATTAAGGTTTGTGAAGAATTTAAGAATGGCGAGACTTATAATGTAGCAGATGGGATCACCTCCATTGGTTATCGTAACAACTCATCCAGAAAGCTAAACTATGACAGAGATGAAATGCTGGAATTGGAAATAAAAACATGGGACATTGCTTGGCAGTTTCAAGAAGGCTCTAGGATCAGAATTGATATATCTTCTTCTAATTATCCGATGTATCATATTCACTCCAATACGAATAAACCGTGGGCTGCAGTAGGTAAAAGCGGAGTCATTGCCAAACAATTTCTTCATTTTGGGGAAAATGGCTGTCGCGTAATGATTCCGACTGTAAAAGAGATATGAATTCTATCATGATGGGAAGTGCATTTTATGAAAAAGTTGAAACTTACTAATCCATGGACGATATTCATCGGGTGCTGTGTATTGTCGTTCGTGGGATTTGGCATTATCGTCAACACACATGGCTTGTATTTTAATGCTCTGAGCGAAGAACTAGGTCTTAATAAAACCCAACTCGCCTTGACACTTACTTTCCAGGCAGTTGCTTGTGCTATAACTTTGATTTTCTCAGGGAAGATAATGTCCAAAGTTAATACGCAATTATTATTGTCGATTTGTGTAGTGATTTTCGGAGGCGGGTTCATTTTATTCGCCACTTTCAAAACGATCATTCCATTTTTAGTTGTGTGGACGATCATTGGAATAGCCCAAGCATTTGCTCTTGTACTTGCAATACCAGTATTGCTTGGAAACTGGTTTGAAAAGAAATTAGGACTGGTGATGGGAATTGCATTAGGTATTTCCGGAATTGGTGGCGCTTTCTTCAATACATTCATCAGTGATATAATCGTCGAGCAAGGATGGAGAACGGCAACGATATTATCAGGGATTTTAATTTTAGTTTGTATCTTGCCATTCACATTATTTGTTTTCCGTTTCAGACCAGATCCGGGTAAGGGTGAACTTCCTTATGGAAGAGAACCAAACAATGGCATCGATAAGATTGCAGCCAAACAAACAGTATTCGGAATAACGGCGAAAGAGGCTTTCCGTACACCATCGTTTTACTTCTACTTGATTACTATTTTCTCATTATCGATTGCTGGAGGACTTGTGCAGCATATTTCCGGTCATATAGTGGATCTCGGGTTCAGCTTGACAGTCGGAGCAAGCGTTGTATCAGGTATCATGATTGGAGCAGCAATCGGAAAAGCTCTGATTGGCGTTTTACTGGATCTTATGAATCCTAATATAGTGATTAGTTTATACGCTATTTCTGGCATCGTTGGATGGGGCGGTCTGATTTTCTTCCCAAGTGAACAGGCGCTAATCGTTTGTGGATTCCTCCTCGGTTTGGGTCAGGGTATCGTATTGGTAGCCATTCCATACTTTGTCAGGAAAACCTTTGGTAATAAAGAATACAGCCAAATCTTCTCGATTCTTTCGATGGTCGGTTCATTCGCTTCGGCTATAGCGGCGACTTTGGCAGGCGTATTATTCGACAGTACAGGAAGTTATACGCTGTCAATAAATCTCAATCTTGTCTTTTATGTAATCGCTTACGTTTGTATACTGCTAGGGTATTCTTTCAGAAGGAAAATAACTGTTCTCAAAGAAGAAAAGGCAGTGTGACGGACTGAAAGTTACACTAACCAAACTAATAGCTTTTTCAAAGAAATCAGGCTGTCGATGCTCTCGACAGCCTGATTTCTATTATTTAGCACATTTACCTTACCAAGGCTGATTTGTTGTATGCACATTCGTGACTCTATCACTTGAAAGAAGCAATTTACATGAATCCAAAAGGCCTACATGCAAATGTGTAAGGAGGCCTTCAAATTAAGTTGTTGTCACCGGTATTTCTAGTTTGTCTTGTTTATGAATTGCTTCTGTCCCGGCTTCCAAAGAAGTTTTGTAATAATGACATTTATGTTCAATGAGTCCCAGTGTATCTTGCAGATCTTTTATCTGTTTTTCAACGGCGGCTTTTCGTTCCATGAACATATCAAAACGCTGCTGCAGAGTGGAATCTCCATCTGCGCACCAATCGATGAAGTTTTTAATGCCTTTTATCGACATTCCGGTATTTTTTAGGCATTCAATGATTTTAAGTGCTGCGATATCGGATTCCTTGAATAGTCGCTGGCCTTTGCTGGTGCGCTCGACAAATGGCAGAAGACCTTCTTTATCATAGTATCTGAGCGTATAAGCTGTAACGTTCAATTCTTTGGCAACTTCGCTGATTGTATAGGTTTTCATCATATCGCTCCTAAACTTTTTAGAACCTTTGATGTGACGAATTATATCAATCTCTTTTACTAGCAGCAATGCTTTTTTGGTAATCATGGGTGAGGAATCAAGGGTTATTCCTTGACTTAGAGTCCACTCTATAGCTTAGGATGAATGGTAACAAGAGGTAAAAGTGTGAAAAATTCAACTTTTGAATCGTTTCTCTTGTATCAAACTGATTCTTTTGGAGGTTATATGATATGGTAATCGCTAAAGCAAGAGCCGTCGATGGGCCGGACAAAACTTTTCAAGCTGCCGAGATCGAGCGGCGCGACCTTGATACACATGATATACTGATTGAAATCAAATATGCAGGTATCTGCCACTCTGACATCCATACAGCAAGAGGCGAGTGGGGGTCAGTAGATTATCCGCTTGTTCCCGGACATGAAATTGCTGGTATCGTGACGGATGTCGGGTCGGAAGTTACGAAATACAAAGTAGGCGATCGAGTAGGTGTCGGCTGTATGGTTGATTCCTGCGGCAATTGCAATAACTGCAAACAGGGAGAAGAACAATATTGTCATGAAGGAATTGTGCCGACTTATGCTGGCGTGGACAAATATGGTCAGCCAACGCAAGGAGGCTACTCGAGTCATATCGTAGTGACAGAAGGTTTCGTTCTGCGAATTCCCGATAATATTGCACTTGATGCTGCTGCACCTTTGTTATGTGCGGGAATCACGACTTATTCGCCTCTTAACCATTGGAACGCAAGCCCAGGAAAAAAGGTGGCGGTAGTAGGGCTGGGTGGTCTTGGACATTTAGCTGTAAAGATTGCGAATGCCATGGGTGCCGAAGTAACGGTGCTTTCTCAATCACTTAGGAAAAAGAAGGATGGTCTTCAGTTTGGGGCAGAGCATTACTATGCTACCAGTGACGCGGAAACATTTGAAAAATTAGCTGGATCTTTCGATTTGATACTAAACACGGTTAGTGCAAAACTCGACATTGACGCATATCTTTCCCTGTTGAAACTAGATGGAGCTCTGGTTAATGTCGGAGCACCGGCTGAACCGTTGTCACTCAATGTGTTCAACCTTCTCAGTCAGCGTCGTACGTTTGCTGGCTCCATGATCGGCGGTATCAGGGAAACACAGGAAATGCTGGATTTCTGTGCGGAACATAACATTGTTCCTGAAATCGAGGTCATCTCGGCCGATCGAATCGACGAGGCATATGAACGGGTATTGGCTTCTGATGTACGGTATCGTTTTGTTATAGATACAAACACTTTGTAAATGGAATGAAAACTAGGAAAGGATGTCCTCGATACGGCATCCTTTCTTTTCTTATAAACTGCTATTTTTATCAATGATAGAGTAACTTTGAACAAACCTTTAAAAGAGAATGTGAAAAATGCTGATGACCAAACTTACAGTGACAGTTTCACGAGGTCTGCAGGCGAGAAATACTGTCTTATTCGTATCTAAAGCATACGCCTTTAAAAGTAATGTCATTCTCTTGAAGAATGACGCTTCTGCGGATGGAAAAGATATAATGAAAGTGATGGACTTACATGTAAAAGATGACGATATAATCACTTTGGCTGTTAATGGAAGTGATGAGGAAGCTGCGATGGATGCATTGAAAAAGAGTCTTGTTATAAGTTCAACTGCTGATAACGAATGATAGTAGGGACATGGCTTAGATGCAGAATATCAATGAATCGATATAAAAACCAGACCAAGTTTACTTGCCAACGATTATCATTCCGACCTGTACCCTTATCCGCACCTAATCACGGTTTGTCCTGGACGGTAATATAATCAAAACTTGTATTCAAACCGAATGTTTCTTCCATGAGTAATAAGACGACAAAAATGCCTGCTATAACCGAGAAGAAGGGAATCGCTTTTTTTCTCCACTCATGGTTCTACCGTTTGAAAGGCCTTCACACGGGTAACAAGTACAAACTTACTATAATGGAAAGAATAGAGTGGAAGGGTCGATAGAAAAAAGGCAAGGTTTCAACTGAATGAACCCTTGCCTTTTCTGCGTATGGTTATTTATCCAATTCAACTGTTTCATTGACATCTGTCGATTCAGAACTTTGCCCTCTCATCCGCTTGTATAGAAAGGCAACCTGTTTTTTGAAATTGCCCGTATCCCAATATTCGGCTGCTTCTGCTTTTACTTTTATCAAGACCACGCTGGAATCATCGTAAGAGGTTTGCATGATTTTCTCATATGCTTTGCTCCACAGTTCCTTCTTCTTATTTATGTCCTCTACGATCTCTGCTCTGCCGCGAACGGAAACATAGGATTTTCCTGCGTAAGATACGTTGACATCTTGATCGTGTAAAATTTCTTCATACTTATCCGTTTCTTTTTTAGTGAAAAACCATAAATCACCGTCGAATTCCACTTCTTGCGTTTTCATCGGACGAGAAACGAGTCCTTCTTCTGTTACCGTAGTCAGCATCGCTGTGTCTACATCTTTGATTAACTCTTTAAGTGTTTCCAATTCTTCCTGCTTCATGATTTCTCCCACCTTTTTAAAGTCTATATAGGAATAATACCCCTTGTATGATTTTTTAACCTGTTAAGGGAAATGGCATCGCGGCGGATAGCGAATGCGATTTTTCGATTATTTACATACCATTTGAGGGCCTACCAAGAGGTTGCTTTTGATTTGAAGTCACTTCGTATTTTTATAACAAAAAAAAGCATTATTTCACTGTTTGTCTTGTAATATTAGCGTAAAATCATGACATATTATTTAGAATAAGATAAAATATTGGAGGTAAATCACATTAGAAGAAGGTGCATCAATTGGGTACTTCCCAACCATCAGTTCGTCAGGAACCGCTTCATCGGCGGGCTGTATTTACTTTTAGCGGATCTCATTTTTTAAATGACTTGGTGACGACGGGGATGGTGCCTGCTTTAGTCGTGTTATATAAGCAGGCATTTGAACTGAGTTATACGCAATCAACTTTGATTGTGCTGTTGTCATATTTGACTTCATCTGTTTCCCAGCCGCTGTTTGGCTTATTTGCAGATCGAAAGCCGCGTATATGGCTCTACCCGGCAGGTGTTTTCTTTTCAATCATGGGACTGGCACTAACAGGGATTGCGCCATCTCTGCCTTGGCTTTTGTTATTCATTTCTATTTCCGGACTTGGTTCAGGCGCATTTCATCCGGAAGCTTCAAGAGGGACACATTTAGCTGCTGGTTCAAAAAAGAGCTTGGCGCAGGCTATCTTCCAAGTGGGAGGAAATGCAGGACAAGCCTTTGGTCCGCTCATCGTTTCTGTCTTCATCACTTATACAGGCATCAAAGGACTGATTTGGCTTATTCCAGTTGCGATCATCTCGATCCTGATCACGTGTCAGATATTGCCCTGGTTAAAAGAACAACTGATTATCAGTCAAAATGCAAAATCAAGCAAGAAAATAAAAGGTGCAAATAACTATATAGGCGCAAGCCTGCTTTCCTGCATCATCATACTGAGATCATGGTGCCAAATCGGGGTAGTGGTCTTTTTGCCATTTTTCATGGACTCCCTATCCGTACAGCAAGCGGAAATATTAAGCTTTGTATTCGTAGGGGCAGGTGCTCTTGGTACTTACCTTGGGGGAATTTGGGCAGATAAGATTGGCACGAAGCGATTGCTGATTTTCTCGATGCTGATTGCCACCCCTTTTGCACTTGTATTTCCGCATGTGCATGGCGTGTTATCAGTAATTGTACTGTTATTCTTCGGATTCAGTGTACTATCATCTTTTTCTGCCAGTGTTGTTTATATGCAGCATATGTTGCCGCAGAATATCGGCCTTGCATCAGGTTTGGCGATTGGATTTGGAGTAGGAGCAGGCGGTATCGGCTCGGTATTTATGGGCGGTATATCAGATGCTTATGGTGTTGCTACAGTGTTCACCATTCTGTCGTTTCTTCCGCTGGCAGGTGCATTGATTGGATTCTTCCTCCCAAAATTTCAGGAGCAGGTGTAACGGATGAGCAGGTTAACATATTTATCGTGAATATAAGTATTTCATACAAACAGGCTGACGAGAATTCCTCGTCAGCCTTTTCATTACATTCTGCTTCTGTAATACCAGATCATCAAAGGTACCAATAAAACAGATAGAATTCCTCCAAGTATCGATAAAGTCGGAAAACTGGAACCTGCGACAACCAACCCTGATAAAGCGCCGCCTGCAGCGCCGGATAATGCAATCAAGACATCCACGGTACCTTGGGTTTTTGCCCGGTTAGCTGCTTCAGTTGAATCAACAATGAGTGCGGTGCCGCTAATCAAACCGAAATTCCACCCCAGTCCAAGTAAGGATAGAGCGATCACAAGCAGAGTCATCGAGTCTGCAGGAGCAAATGCTGCTACCAAGCCTGCCATAAGTAATGTAATACCAGAAGCCACAGCCATTATCACACGCCCTAATTTATCAACGAGAATACCTGTAAACAGAGAAGGTAAATACATGGAACCTATATGAAAACCAATGACAAGACCTACTGTCCCTAATCCATGTCCATGATGATTCATGTGTACCGGTGTCATTGTCATAATGGCTACCATGACGATTTGTGTAATGATCATAATAGTCGCACCGATGAATATACCACTCTTGTCATGCGTTTGTTCAGCCTTACTTACATGATGGATATTGCCAGGATTTTGCTTAGCCGCTTCAATTGCTTTTGCTATCAGTAATGGCTCTGGTCGGAGTAAAGAGAATAAAACAAGACCTGCTGAAATATAGGCTGCGGCCGCTAAAATAAAAGGGCCAGCAAGCGATGGAACGCCGATAGATTCAGCAAAATGCCCCATTACATTTACTAAGTTGGGTCCGGCGACGGCACCGAGTGTCGTGAAAACCATTGTCATACTTATAGCTGTTGCCCGCTGCTTGCTGCTAGCCAAATCGGTTCCTGCATAACGTGCTTGCAGATTGGTTGCTGTTCCTGCGCCGTAAATCAATAGAGAAACAAGTAAAAGTAAAATACTGTTTATCATAGCAGCAAGTATGACCCCGATTGCTCCAATTCCTCCAATGATGAATCCAGCTGAAAGACCAGTCCGCCGTCCGTAACGTTGTGAAAGTCTGCCAACAGAGTATGCAGCTCCAGCCGAACCTAAAGTGAATAAAGCGGTAGGGACTCCGGCGTATGCGTCAGTACCAAGCATTTGCTGGGCAATCAGCGCGCCGACGGTGACTCCTGCTGCTAATCCAGCTCCGCCGAAAACTTGAGAAATACTTACCACAAATAAAGTACGTCTGTATAATGCTTTTTGTTTTTCAGGTGACTCTATATAGTTTTGTATGGATGAAGATTGTGCTCCTGCTACCGTTCTGTTAGTCGATATATAAATCCGCTCCTCTGTAAAAGCTGAATTATGCAGCCTGCGTTTGCAATATCGTAGCATGCATAAAAAAACCATACAATGTAATAATCGTATGGCAGACAATATTACTTGATTTTATCCAGAAGTTGTTTAAGGATAATTAATCCTTGCTCTAGCTCTTCGATGGTATCGGGTGCACAAACAGCTATCCTTACAGCTCTTTCCGGGGAGCTGTTGCCAACAGCAAAACGGTCTGCTCCATACACCTGCACACCTTTTTGTGCTGCTAATGTTTCAAAAGCAGCACCAGTCATAGTGCCTGGTAATAGCAGCCAGCGAAAGATGCCTGTCTCCGTACCTAAACAGGTGTAGTTCTTTAAATACATATCTACAATCCTGTTTCTCCGAATGGTTTCTTTGCGGTGATCCTCAATCAAAGTTTCAAACTGATTGGATACAATCGTACGAGCAGTGAGTTCTGCCAGCAGCGGTGAAACAGTTATATTCAAATTGTACAGTGCTCTTGCTATCAACTCCTTGAATTTACTTGGTGCAGCGACATAAGCTAGCCGCAGTCCTGGAGCTAATGATTTCGATAAACTCGCTATATGGATGACTTGCTCCGGTGCAAAAGAAGCAAGTGCTGGCAAAGGATCCTTGCCAAGAAGATGGTACGAGGCATCTTCGATAACAAACAAGTTATACTTTTTAGCTATCTCCGCAATTCTTTTACGTTTTTCAAGAGAAAGGAAGGAGGCTGTAGGGTTGTGATAATCCGGAATCAAATAAACACCTTTTATGTTTTCGTTTTTATAAGCATATTCAAGTGACTCCGGACTCATCTCGTAATGCTGTGCTTTTATAGGTACGATTTGGATGCTCAGCATGGAAGAAACTGTTTTTAAACCCGGGTATGTATGCAGATCAACACCAATGCGATCTCCAGGTTTGCAAAGACTGGCCAACACAGCTGCAATCGCATTTTGCCCGCCATTTGCAAATAAGATATTTTCAACAGAGGTGTCAAATCCGCTTCTTCCAATCAGTTTTACTGCGGCATCTTTTTGCCACAGAACTTCACCTGGCCGACCATAGCTGAACCACTTTGCGTAATCCGCTTCTTGCAGCATGCTTTTAAGCTGAAGCACAAGCGGCTCATAAGAAGTGTCATCCGGAAGTGTTGCTCCCATTTCGATTAGATGCCCTGGTTTTGTTTCTTCAAGTAGATAAGCATTCGATAAAGCATCATACGATACAAAAGTACCGCTTCCAACTGAGGCACTGACTAATCCCTTCATTTCACAGAATTTGAAGGCTTTTGAAATGGTACTTACATTTAGATCAAGATAATCAGCCAGTTCCCTTTGGGGAGGGAGTTTTGTTCCGGGTAACAAAACTCCATTGGTTATGTCCAGTTCCAATTGTTCGGCAATGGCTTGATAAATAGGTTTCTTGGTTTTATCGAGTAAAGGTTTCCAGCTCATATGGTAATTTTCAAAAGAATTAATCGGCATAATTCGCATCCTTCTTGACACAGTTAATATATACAGTTCATTCAATCAATTATATCTATATTATTCGTCCAGGTTCAATCGTAAATGAGGTTACTTTAAAGTCATATCTTTTACTTCGATATAAACGCATAAGCATTGTTCATCTGGTAAGAATATTCCTGTGATTTGATACTTATTTTCAAACGTTTAATTCCATTTGAAAAAGGGAAAACTTTTAATGGTTCCAAAGCAAGGAAAACTGTGTAATTGTATAGAAACATGGTAGTAAGTGAAATGAAAATGGCACTTCTTCAGATTTTAATAATTACAATTAAATAACTTTTATTAATTAATGGGTATAATAATTGAAGTCGTTAAATTAGAATGTTAAAATAATTTCGAATAATTTAAGGAGGTACACCAAATTGGCAGATAAACACGATAAAAATATTGAGCGAAAAACGTTAACGACAAGACAAGGACATCCAGTAACGGATAATCAGAATATCCGTACGATTGGTGACCGCGGACCGGCAACACTGGAGAATTATCATTTTATCGAAAAAATTTCCCATTTTGATCGGGAAGAGGTGCCAGAGCGTGTTGTACATGCAAGAGGCGCCGGTGCATTTGGGTACTTCGAAACGTACGGAAAAGTCGGGGATGAGCCTGTAGAAAAGTACACACGGGCAAAAGTTTTTTCCGGTGCAGGTAAGAAAACACCTTTGATGGTTCGTTTTTCTACAGTAGCTGGCTCGAAAGACTCTCCTGAAACAGAACGGGATCCCCGCGGATTTGCTGTGAAAATGTACACAGAAGATGGAAACTGGGACTTGGTTGGGAACAACCTCAAGATTTTCTTTATCCGTGATGCAATGAAGTTCCCGGACATGATTCATGCGTTCAAAGCTGATCCGGCTTCAAACGTTCCGAATCCGCAGCGCATGTTCGACTTTGTTTCACGTTCCCCGGAAGCAACGCATATGATTACATTCCTGTTCTCGCCATATGGCATACCGGCGACATACCGCCATATGCAAGGTTCAGGTGTTAATACGTATAAATGGGTAAATGACAAGGGAGAAGCCGTCCTGATTAAGTACCACTGGGAACCGAAGCAAGGCATCCGGAATCTGACCCAGGAAGAAGCTAATTATATCCAAGGAAAAAACACGAGTCATGCCACGCAAGACTTGTATGAGGCAATAGAGCAAGGGGATTACCCGGAATGGGAATTATTTGTTCAAATCATGGAAGATGATTATCATGAAGAACTGGACTTCGATCCTCTTGATGATACAAAACTGTGGCCGGAAGATAAATTCCCATGGCTTCCGGTTGGGAGAATGGTCCTTGATCGTAATCCAGTCGATTATCATGCTGAAATTGAGCAAGCTGCATTCGGCACAGGAGTACTCGTCGATGGAATGGACTTTTCCGATGACAAAATGCTTCAAGGCCGTACTTTCTCTTATTCCGACACGCAGCGCTACCGCGTAGGTGCCAACTACTTGAAATTACCGGTCAATGCACCAAAGACACAAGTCCATTCAAACCAGCATCGTGGTCAGATGGACTTCCGTGACCCGAAAGAGTCCGGTGATAATCCGCATATCAATTATGAACCATCCATGCTTGGCGGCTTACAAGAAGCGGATAAGTCAGATCGACCGCAGCATCGTCCAACGTATAACGCAGCGGCAATGACTGCACCGATCGACCGTCCGAATAACTATGGACAAGCAGGCGAAACGTATCGCAATTTCGAGGACTGGGAACGCGATGAGTTGATCAATAACTTATCCAACGCATTAGCTGTATGTGATGAATCCATTCAAGATGCAATGATTGAACACTTCACACAAGCCGATGAAGATTATGGCCGCCGTGTGAAAGAAGGCTTAGAAGCAAAACTGAAAGAAATCAAAGAAAATAAAGAAGAAAACCAGCTTCCAGGACGTGAAGCAGGTAAAACGAAATTCGGCCAAGGCTCATTGGCAGCTAATGAAGCAACGGATGAGGCTGTGGAAAAAAGCCGTAAATCGGACGAATATTAAGAAATGCGTATACAAAAGGCTGTCAGTCATGACAGCTTTTTTGTATTCTGGAAAAGACGGTTGGCGATGGTTTTAGAGTGCGTGAGAGAAGCAGCCGATAAGCATTACATATAATGTTTGTTTTTTATACTTATTACAGCCTTCACAACAAAAATTATTAAGCGATTCATCTTTACAGGTTTATCATCAAGTCCATTTGATATAACATATTATATAGCTCGCATTTTACTCTACTTTATTTTTACATGTAAAAGCTGTATAGCTTATTGATTAGGTCTGTATTAAATCAAATTAGAACAATGTAGGTAAAATAGGCAGCAAGGGAGGGTAATATGGAAAGAAACAATCGGTCTTCAAATGATTTACAAAGAGGTTTGAAAAACCGCCATGTGCAGATGATTGCACTGGGGGGAGCAATTGGTACCGGCTTATTTTATGGTTCAGCATCTTCCATCGGACTGGCAGGACCAGCAATTCCGCTAGCTTATTTGGCAGGCGGTTTGATGATTTTCTTTATCATGCGGGCCTTGGGTGAGCTTTCTGTTGATACGCCAAACTCAGGATCCATCAGTTATTATGCTTATGAAAACTTGGGAGGCTTTTTCGGATTCTTCTCCGGATGGAATTACTGGTTCAATTATGTGGCAGTGACAATGGCTGAACTGACGGTCGTTGGCATTTACGTCCAGTATTGGTTTCCGGAAGTGCCGACTTGGCTGACTGCATTTGGATTACTTATCATCATTACTTGCATAAATTTATTGAGCGTCAAGCTGTATGGGGAATTTGAATTTTATTTTGCACTCATTAAAGTGATTGCTATCATCGGCATGATCATTCTAGGCTTTATGATCATCTTCACAGGTATAGGGAATAATGGTGTGCCAACAGGTTTCTCCAATCTATTCGATGAAGGAGGTTTCATGCCGAACGGGATGGTAGGGGTTCTTCTGTCACTTGTACCGGTAATGTTCAGCTTCGGCGGAGTCGAACTGGTAGGGATAACCGCCGGTGAAGTTGAATCACCTAAAAAGACAATCCCCAAAGCAATCAATCAAGTTGTTTACCGCATCTTGATTTTCTATGTAGGTACCATGATTGTAATCACCGCTATCTTCCCGTGGAATCAAATAGACGGGGAAAGCAGTCCATTTGTCCAAATACTTGATGGCGTCGGAATACCAGCAGCAGCTGGAATTTTGAATCTGGTTGTATTGACCGCAGCTGTATCGGCGCATAATAGCAGTTTGTACAGCAATGGCCGCATGCTTCATTCCTTGGCGAAACAAGGTAATGCACCACGTTTCCTGCAGCATATCGGCAAGCGGACAGGTGCACCAGTACCAGCGATTTTGTTCTCATCAGGCGTAGCAGGTATCGCTGTTATCATCAACTTCCTGATGCCGGAAAAAGTATTCGGCTATGTGATGGCAACTGCAACGGTCGCGGGACTGATCAACTGGAGCATGATCATCATCATTCACTTAGCATTCCGGAAGCGGATCGGAAAGGAAGCAGCAAGCAAGTTATCTTTTAAACTGCCGTTGTATCCCATCTCCAATTATGTTGTATTGTTTTTCCTTATCGCAGTGATTGTCATCATTGGTTTCATTCCGGATTATCGTTTGGCTCTGTATATAATGCCAATCTGGATACTGATTCTGATAATAGGATACAAGCTGAAGAAAAAATGATAAAAGCTTCTTAGTATGATGGAACCTGAACTAAAGTGTAAATCCTCTGCGAAGGACTTGCATAAGTTCAGGTTTCTTTTTTATCTTTCTGGATGCAATGTCATTTAAGTAAGCTAAGTAGTGCGCCAATCATGCTTTTCAGTTTTCGATATAATCTTTTATTATAGCTAAACCTGTACGCAATTCCTCAAAAGAACTTGCAGAAGACAAAGCAATTCGTAGAAACTTCTTCTCTGACTCTTGCCCAATGCGAAAACGATCGGAGTGAAAAACAAAGACGCCTTTATGCTTCAAATCAGCTTCCAATTTGTAACCTTCCAGTGACTTTTGTGTTTCCATCCATCGATAAAAACTAAGCGGATGAACATTGTTGGTATCAGTATGGATCAATTCATCGAAAATCTGATTTGCTTTCTGTGCAAGTTGCTTCTTCCTTGAAATGATTTCGGCAGCTGTTCCCGATTGAATCAGCTCAGTGATTATTTCTGCATCTAGGGAAGATGTTTTAACATTGATGTTATACACGGATCTTAGGATCTTTTCCCTCATTATCTCCCCGAAAACAATATAAGCCACCCGCAAGCCAGAGCAGATTGTCTTGGATGTACTGCAAATATAAAGTGTTTGATCAGGTATTAAATTGTAGATGGGCTCTTTATAATCCGGAATTACTCCTGCTGTAAAAAATGCATGGATATCATCTTCAATTAAGATCAAACGATGTTTTTTGATGATTTCAGCTAATGTAACTTTCCGTGTGTGCGACATTATAGTTGTTGTCGGATTACTGCAAGAGGGCATAAGGAAAATGCCATGTATATTCGTTTGACGGCACTGTTTCTCAAGTTCACCAGGCAGCATACCATCCTCATCTCCGTCGATAGGCACTAACTGAATATGTAAAAGCTTTGCCAATTCAATGAAGTTCGAGTAGGTATGAGTATCTGTGGCGATTCTATTACCAGGTTCGAATAAAGCCGTCAATCCTATAGTCAATGCATTTTGTGCACCAGAAACAATCGCAATATGCTCGGTTGATGCATGAATTCCGATATTTTCCATCCAGTTTTGAGCTGCTGTCTTATGATGAGGCATTCCTGAGGGGTCATTATAATTCAAAAGCTTTCCCAGATAAGGTTTCGATAGAACTTGTTGAACTGTATTCGCAACAATGTTATTAGTCTCCTCGAAGGAGGCTGCAAATCCAAGGTCTATCATATCTTTTTCAGGATTTCTGGATATTGTTATGGATCGTGCAGCATTTGCTGCTACAAAGGTACCACGTCCTGTTACGGCATAAATGAGCCCTTTAAGCTCGCATTCCTTGTATGCACGTGTAATGGTAGTGAAATTGAGATCCAGAAAATCAGCTAATTCACGCTGTGGCGGTAATTTCGTGCCTGGAAGCAGCGATCCGCTATTTATATCACTTTCCAACTGCAATGCGATGGAACGATAAAAAGGTCGTTTCAAGGATTTCTTATCCGGCTTCCATGACATCGGGTAGTTCTCAAATAGAATTCACTGGCATGTCAAAAACCCCTATCTGTTACCGTTTTGGTTTTTAAGATTGTATGGATTATATCATGTTACAAATGAGATTATCCTTTTTTGATGCTTAAATTGGTGGATGGAAGTATTGTAATCCATACAATTCTTTTGTTCATTGTATGGTTTTTGTATGTTATAACTTTATGCATATAAAACTAATTTGCAGGATGTGATATGTATGAAGAAAAAAAGGACGGCCTTCAAAACTGCTTTTCCGTATACTTTACCCATTTTTGCCGGATTCACTTTTCTTGGAATTGCGTATGGCATTTTCATGAATTCACTAGGATTTCATGCCATCTATCCTATCTTGATGAGTCTGTTCATCTTTGCCGGGTCGATGGAATTCGTGGCAGCAAATATGCTATTGGCATCATTCAATCCATTAAGTGCACTGCTGATGACTATCATGATCAATGCTCGCCATCTCTTTTATAGCCTTTCCATGCTGGAGAAATACAGGGCAGTCGGGAAGAAAAGCATTTATCTCATTTATGGATTATGTGATGAGTCTTTTTCGATCAATTATACGGTTAAGGTCCCTCAAGGGGTCGATAGAGGATGGTTCATGTTTTTCGTAACCTTGCTGAATCATGCTTACTGGGTGATTGGTGCAGCCATTGGCGGTATATTCGGTTCTTTGGTTGCTTTCAATACCGAAGGATTAGAATTTGTCATGACAGCGTTATTCCTCGTCATCTTCTTGGAGCAATGGCAAAAGGAGAAGAACCATACTAGCGCAACGATCGGCTTGACGGTTTCGTTGATCTGCTTGCTTGTTTTCGGAGGGGATCATTTCATCATCCCGGCGATGCTGCTGATGTTGATCATCCTTTCAGTCTTGAAAAAACCAATGGAAAAATCGGAGGCGGATGCAGCATGACAATCATACAGCAAATCGTAACTATCGGCATGGTCGTACTAGGCACTTTGCTGACTAGATTTCTTCCATTCCTGATCTTTCCGGCTGGTAAAGAGACACCCAGATATATCAAGTATCTTGGCAAGGTCCTTCCGTCTGCTGTAATTGGGCTATTGGTCATATACAGCCTTAAAGATGTGAACATAGTATTCGGTAGCCACGGCTTACCCGAATTGATCGGTGTCGCAGCAGTATTGGGTTTGCATCTTTGGAAGAAAAACATGCTGCTTTCCATGTTGGGTGGGACTGTTGTTTATATGCTCTTAGTCCAGCTCGTATTTTAAAAAAGAGAGGGATAATTTTGAAGAAGGTGATTGATTGCAGATCTATCTGGCATCATGATGAAATCCTTAAACAAGTGAAGGTTGATACCTATGCCTGATCACTTGGAATTGAGCTTACACAATTTGGTCCAGGAAATGCAGAAGCTGCATTGATCATCCAGCCGCATATGTAGAATGGTGGAACGGTGCATGGCGCAGTTCTTTATGCCTTGGCAGATCATGCTTTCTCAGCAGCATGCAATGCTTACGGAAGAGTGACGCTGGGACTATCGATAACGATACAATTCATCGCAACACACGAGGCCTGGAGACAATCTTGTCGCTCAGGCTAAAGAACTTCGAGCATTACCGGATTGATATTTTGTATGGAACTGAATACGTGGCTAACATGGAAGCAGTGTCTTACGCAAAGAATCAGTATTTCATTGAAAGTATGAAGGGATAGGACATAAGGTTAGATACCCGTATTGGAGTTATTGTCGTTAAATCAAAAAATACGCCCATCATTTTGGACGTATTTTATAGTCATGATTACCTGCTGGCATCACTCATCTAACATGGCAATAGGGTTGAATACCTCATAGTTTATCTGTTCCATCGGTATTTTGAGTTGTTCCAAACTATGATTTATTGCTTGCATGAAAGGTATGGAACCGCAAAAATAAATCTCTGCATCCTTCACATAGGAGATGGAACTTATTAATTCTTTGTTTATAAATCCTTCTTTGTCAAAATTTCGTTGGGAGAGATCCTGATCTGTCGGCATGCTATAACAGATGACAGTGTCCAGATTGGAGTTCTTTTCTGTCAATGTTTCAACATGTTCTTTGAATGCATGGGTCTCACTATTGGCAGCAGCATGAACAAAGGTGATCTGACGGTCATCTTTGTTTTCCATCAGAGTGTTTAGCATACTCATCATTGGCGTCACGCCAATGCCTCCGCTGATAAAAACAATCGGACGATCATTCTCCTTCAGGACAAAATCACCTGCTGGTGCTGAAATAGCAAATGTGCCACCTTTGCTATTATTTTCATGAAGAAAGTTCGATACAATACCGGCGGGTCCATCTTCATTGCGGTCTTCCCGTTTGACGCTTATCCGGTAATATTCTTTATTTGGGGAGTCTGAAATACTATAGTGCCGAACATGCGTATATTGTTCGCCTGGTACAGCAGCTTTTATCGTTAAGTACTGCCCGGGCTTATAAGTGGCTATCTCTTTTCCGTCTTTTGGCTTTAAATAAAAAGATGTAATTTCATCCGTTTCTTTTACTTTGTGATCAATGTAGAAATCACGATAACCGCTCCATCCGCCATGTTGCTTCTCCGTTTCATCATACAGCTTTTTCTCCAAACTGATGAAGGCTTCCGAGATATAACCATAAGCCTGTCCCCAAGCATCAAGAATTTCATCTGTAGCAGCATCTCCCAACACCACTTTAACAGCCTGAAGAAGTGTCTCCCCGACGATGGGATACTGCTCAGGCATGATGCCGATTGCTCTGTGTTTATGGCATATTCTTTCAATTACCGGATTCAGGGCACTCAAATCCGTAATATGCTCGCCCGCTGCATAGACGGCATAGCCTAAAGCTTCTTGCTGAAGACCTCTTTTTTGATTTGTCTGATTGAAGAGATTGTACAGTTCCGGTGCCTTATCAAATAACAAACGATAAAATGTTATACCAATTTGTTTGCTATGTTCTTTCAACACAGGGGCAGTTGATTGAACGATTTTAATGGTTTCATCATTTAACATATGTAATTTCTCCCTTGCGTCTTGTCTAAGCCTTACGATGCCCGAATCATGGCGGTATATGCAGTTTTATGCTGTATCACTGAGAAGAAGATGGAATTCGTTTAGCCAAAAAGCAGAAAGGGAGAGGATATTTGTGAAAGTTGAATTGGCGGATTCTATAATAACCTTGCATCTTTCTTTCCTTGTACATGTCTGTCATTATGCTATTCTAACCGCAGTCAATTTGCAGTGGATTTGTAATGTCCCAAATCGGAGGAAAGTCCAGAAAAGATGTTATTCTTGTTCCAGATGAGAACAGCTGCTTGCAACGATGCTGCAGCAGCTGTTTTATCGTACCTATTTACGTGGCAGTGTGAGAGGGTAAGCAGACAGTTCTTCAAAAGCTTTTCCAATACTTGATGCAGCATGGCTGTCGGAACCAGGAACAAGCGGAATATCAAGCTGTACAGCTTTTTCTATTAGCTGTGGAGAAGGATAGATTTCCTTGCAAAAAGGCTTGGACAGTCCAGCAGTATTCACATCGAGTTCATATCCTTTTTCCTTGATAAGCTCCAGGATGTACTGTTGTTCTTTTGAAAAGTCAGCAGGTTGGGGATAAGCAAGCTGAAACTTCTGGACGAGTGTCATATGGCCAATCCTACTTGGCTTAAAAGAACCAAGTTCAGCTTCGATGGAGGCTATTAGATTGTCATAATATGCTTTATATAATGATAACAAGCCACCAAATTCGTCTGCAGCACGACCAAATTCTTCTTTACTGTAATCAATGCAAAAGTAAGCTTCATTTGGTGCTTGCAGCATATGAACAGAAAGGATACCATCATCCATCTCCGCGCCGTACGTATCGAGGAAAGTTTGTGTTTCTTGTTCGAAGCCTCTGATATAATCAACTTCAAAGCCAATCTTAATCTGTAAGTCGTTTTTGTATTGTGCTTGCAGCGCTTTTCCTTCCATTACATAAGCTTCCACAGCGTTCCTGTCCATGGCGCTGTCACGGCCCGGGGCGGGATCAATAAAACTTTCCGGAAGCGGTGCATGTTCTGTGAATGATAAATGCGTGAATCCTTTTTTGATTGCCTGCAGCACATAGGCTTCCATTCTATCATTTGCGCCATGTTGGCAATACTGGGTATGTACGTGAAAATCTCCTATCATCATGTTGCTCCTTTCATTAGTGTTGACGTTAGTATCTCATTATGTTACATTCTATTCAACAGAAATCCTTTATCTAAGTAAAGTGGTAGAATGATAAAGAGGGAATCGGAGGTTTATAGATGTTCTTACCAGCAGGAAGCCGTGATTTGACGGGTCGGCAGCTCGTCAATCGTGTCGCTATATATGAAAAGTTCCAGTCTGTCGTGAATTTACGAAATTATCAAGCGATTGAAACACCTGTGATTGAGTATAGCACAACTTTTACCAATCCATATGCCGGTATGACACTGAAAAAGATGCTGAAATGGTTCGATGAAGAAGGGGAGATCGAGGTATTGCGTCCGGATTGGACGATTGCCGTTGCTCGAGCACTTGCCAATCAGCAGTCAGATCAGCAGAAATGGGCTTATGCCGGATCCGTCTTCAAAAAAGATCACGCAGGTGTCGAGAGCCATCAGGCAGGGATCGAAATCATCCGGACTCCTGGTCTTTACGGAGAGTATGAGAGTTTGTTTACAGCTGTCCGTTTCCTGCGGGAACTAGAATTGAAGCAGTACAGCATTGAGCTTGGTCATACAGAGATCTTCGAAACATTCATTGCTTCCTTGGAGCTTGATGACGTAATAGCTTCCCAAGTCAGGCAGGCGATGCACGACAAACGCAAGGATGAAGTGTATCGTCTCGTTAGAGAAGCCGGAGATGAACAGACAGCTCGATCTGTAGCTGAATTAGCAGACGCATTCGGTGGAACAGCCATTTTAGATAAATTCGGGAAGGCATGGAAAAATAACACTGAATTATTGTCTGTCATTCAAGAGCTGCAGCAGTTGGCAGCTGCCTTGGAAGAGCTTGGTCAGGATGTCATCGTCGACCTTGGCCGCGTAAAGCAGCTTCCATATTACAATGGCGCCATGTTCAGGGGATTCCTTGCTGAAAGCGGCGCGGAATGCTTCTCAGGAGGCAGATATGATGAACTGTATGAACAATTTGGCGGCAGGATGAGCGCGGTCGGACTGGCATTCGATATGGATGTACTTGCAGCAGCAGTGCCGGCGTCTCAGGAACAAGAGCGCATTTGCTTGCTGACGGATGAGCACGGTCTGATTGCAGCGGAAGCACTGCGTTGTAAATACCCTGATGCTGTCGTTGATGTCAGGATAGAAGAAACTGCTGGGAATTATGATCGCGTTTATCAAGTGGTTCAGAGCGGAAAAGGATATGAGGTGGTCGAGAAATGAAACCTGTCATCGCATTGACGAAAGGAAGAGTGGAGAAGCAATTCCTTGCATATTTGGAAGCACGCGGCATCGATAGCACACCATTGAAAGAAAAAGGACGCAAATTGAGTGTTGAAACAAATCAGGCGACGTATTTCTTCGCAAAAGGCGTGGATGTGACGACTTATGTAGAGCATGGTATTGCTGACCTTGGTATCGTTGGGGAAGACATCATTGCTGAATTCAAGCCGGATGTATTCAATCTTTTCCCATTGCCGTTCGGGGCCTGTAAGATGGCGGTTGCTGCTGAGAAGGACAAAGTTTGGCCGGATCGGAAGAAACGAATCGCCAGCAAGTACACGAATATCACGAAGCAGTATTACTTGGAAAAAGGGGAATCGGTCGATATCATCAAGCTGGAAGGATCCGTGGAATTGGCGCCGCTGCTGGGATTGGCAGATGCCATTGTCGATATAGTGGAAACAGGCACGACATTGAAAGAGAATGGGTTGGAAGTGATCGAAGATATCCAGCACTTCACTGCCAGGGTCATTGCCAATCGTTCTTCATTGAAAATGAAGCGTAATATCCTGCAGCCCTATCTATCTACATTGCAGCAAGAGGTGGGACAGTAATGAAGAAACTTTCAAGCAAACAATTCCTGGAACAGTTTTGCACCCGAAAAGCTGATAGTGGCTTCGACCCGGATGTGCTGCAATCGGCAGCAGCTATTTTGCAAGATGTCCGGTTGAAGGGTGATCAAGCTGTCAGGAAATATACCGAGCAATTCGATGGTACATCAACGGAACAGCTGCTTGTCTCGAATGCGGAAATTGTAGCGGCAAACGAAAAGGTGGCTCCTGAAACGGTGACAGCCTTACAGCAGGCAGCAGCCAATATCTCGGCGTTTCATGAGAAACAAGTCATGACTTCCCGCATCATGGTGGCAGAAGAGGGCAAACAGCTTGGTCAGCTTGTTCTACCGATGGAAAGAATCGGTATTTACGTACCAGGCGGCAAGGCCGTTTATCCATCGACCATACTGATGAACGCTATTCCAGCGCGATTGGCAGGTGTGAAAGAAATCATCATGGTAACGCCTGTAAAGGATGACGGAGAGATCGCCCCGGTTTTAGTGGCCGCAGCGGAAATAGCCGGTGTGGATAAAATATATAAAATCGGCGGTGCGCAGGCAATCGGGGCTTTGGCATATGGAACGGAAACAATTGCTCCAGTCGACAAGATTGTTGGTCCAGGTAATGCGTTTGTTGCAGCAGCGAAGATGTTAGTATTCGGCCAAGTAGGAATAGATATGATTGCAGGTCCATCCGAAGTGGCAATCATTGCTGATGAAACAGCGGATGCTAGTTATATCGCCGCTGATTTACTGGCACAGGCTGAGCATGACGAGAATGCGAGAGTTGTGCTGCTGACAGATAGCGAGTCATTGATTGCAGCGGTGGAAAAAGAGCTGCAAGATCAGCTGGAACAGCTGCCCCGTAAAGCAATTGCAGCCGAAGCAATCCATGGTGATAGCGCGCTTGTCTTAACTGAATCCGCAGAAGAAAGTTTTGAGCTGTCCAATGCTTTCGCTCCGGAACATTTGGAAATCCAGACAGCCGACCCGCTGGCAACCTTGGGCAAAATCAAACACGCTGGCTCCGTTTTCCTTGGTTCTTATGCTCCGACAGCGCTCGGTGACTATTTCGGAGGAACGAATCATGTGCTGCCGACAAACGGCACCGCCAGATTCTCATCCGGACTCAGCGTGGATGACTTTATCAAAAAAACAACCTACACATACTATGATAAACAAGCACTTCAGCAAAGCAAAACGGCTATCACACAGCTGACCGAGGAAGAACAGCTGACAGGACACGGTGATTCTATCAATATCCGGTTCAAATGAGACAGGGGGATATAATGATGCGCACAGCAGAAAAAACACGCAAAACATTCGAAACAGATATCAAGATGCAGGTCAACTTGGACGATAACAGCAACATATCCATCAATACAGGAGTGGGATTCTTCGATCATATGCTGACGCTGTTTGCAAGTCATGCCAGAATCGGTCTTGTAGTCGAAGCCAAGGGAGACTTACATATCGATAGCCACCATACAGTGGAGGATACAGGCATTGTGCTCGGGCAGCTTGTGAAAGAAGCACTTGGTACAAAAGAAGCTATCAATCGCTATGGGCATGCGTTTGTACCGATGGACGAAACATTGGGCTTTGTTGCATTGGACATCAGCGGTCGTCCTTTCCTTGTATTTGATGCAGAATTCGAGAATCCGAAGCTCGGTAATTTCGATACAGAGCTGGTACGGGAATTTTTCCAAGCTTTCTCCGTCCATGCTGGTGTTACGCTGCACGCAAAAGTTCATTACGGCTCCAATACACATCACAAAGCAGAATCCTTGTTCAAAGGACTTGGCCAATCACTGGCTATTGCGATTAAAGTGAATCCGGATATCAAAGGTGTCAACAGTACGAAAGGGATGATCGAATGATCGCAATCGTCGATTACGGCGTCGGCAATGTCGCAAGTGTTGCCAATGCGTGCAAACAGTTGGGATATGAAGCGATCCTGACTGACAAAAAAGGAGAATTCGAGCAAGCAACGCATATCATCCTCCCGGGCGTCGGTTCATTCCGAGCTGCCATGCAAGAAATAGAGCGACGTAATTTGCGTGAACTGCTCGTTGATTTGGCTGCGCATAAGCCATTCATCGGTATCTGCGTCGGCATGCAGCTATTATTCGAAAAAGGCTTCGAACATGGCGAAACGGAAGGATTGGGACTCATTCCCGGAACAATCGATAAAATCAAGACAAGTCATTTGCTTCCGCATATCGGATGGAATGCATTGGAAGTGAGCGATAGCTTTCCGACTTACACAGAACAAAACGGCAAGCATGTTTACTTTGTGCACAGCTATCAGGCGTTCACATCGGAAGAATACATTGTTGCCAGCACGGAATATGGCACAAAAATTCCAGCCATCGTGCAAAAAGGCAGTATTTGCGGTATACAATTCCATCCGGAAAAAAGCGAGAAGGTCGGGCAGCTTTTACTGCAGAGTGTATTCGAAAGCAGTCAGCAAGCGTATGGCGAGGAGGAAAGCAAATGATCGCAAAACGTATCATTCCATGCCTGGATGTGAAGGACGGCACTGTCGTAAAGGGGACAAATTTCGTCTCGCTTCGTGAACTTGGCGATCCAGTTGCCATGGCAGCGGCTTATTCAAAAAGTGGCGCTGATGAAATTGTCTTCCTTGATATTTCTGCAACACATGAAGGGCGTGCAACGATGATGGATATCGTCCGCCAGACGGCTTTACATGTATTCGTGCCTTTCACAGTCGGGGGCGGCGTCAGGACGATTGACGATATGAAGACCATGCTGCAAGCTGGGGCAGATAAAGTAGCCGTCAACTCGGCAGCGGTCAACGATCCGGAGCTCATCACAAAAGGCGCTGAGAAGTTCGGTTCCCAGTGTATCGTTGTTGCCATTGATGCCAAGCGATTTGACGATGGCTGGCATGTGGTCACACATGGCGGTCGCCAAGATACTGGCATTGATGCCATCGAATGGGCAAAGGAAGCCCAAGCACGGGGAGCAGGGGAGATCCTGCTGACAAGCATGGATGCCGACGGTGTGAAAACAGGCTATGACTTGCCGCTCACGAAAGCAATCGTCGATGAAGTCCGCATTCCTGTCATTGCTTCCGGAGGCTGCGGCAGTCCGGAGCATATAACGGAAGTATTCCAGGAAACCGATGTGTCAGCTGCACTTGCTGCATCCATTTTCCACGATAAAACGTTCAGCATCGAAGAAGTGAAGCATAGTTGCCAACAGGAAGGGGTACGAATTCGTGAAGCCTGATTTCAGCAAAGGATTGGTCCCTGCCATCGTACAGGACAGCCAGACAAAGCAAGTACTCATGCTTGCTTATATGAATGAAGAAGCATACGAAAACACAGTGGAAACGAAAGAGACGTGGTTTTATTCCCGCTCGCGAGAGGAGCTTTGGAATAAAGGCGCAACCTCCGGCAATACCCAGCAGGTTGTCGACATGAAGCTTGATTGTGACAATGATACATTATTGATCAGCGTCATCCCGCAAGGACCTGCCTGCCACACTGGAGAAGTGAGCTGTTTCTTCAATGAAACACCTATCACGGGGGATGCAGACGAAGAAGCAAACATATTCAAGACAGTTATGGATGAAGCAGAAGACCGGAAAAAGAACCCTGTAGAGAATTCCTATACAAACTACTTGTATAACAAAGGTGTCGATAAGATCGGCAAGAAAGTGATCGAAGAAGCAGGAGAAGTGGTGATTGCAGCCAAAAATGATGATCTGGAAGAACTGGTCAATGAAGTTAGTGACCTGCTGTATCACAGCTTTGTCCTGCTGGCCAACCAAGGCGTCAGCCTGCAGGAAGTGGAAGCAGAATTATCCCGCCGGTTTCAGAAAAAAGGCAATAACAAAGGAGAGCGTCCGCCGATTGAAGAGTGGTGACGCTCTTTTTTTTACTCCAAAGCTTGCTGTAGATCCTTCATCATCTCATTTACATCTCCTTGGCCAATGGATAAACGTATAAGACCCGGACTTGTGTGTTCCTTTTTCAAATCCACCTCGTTATATCCGAAATTCGGAGAGGTGATCAAACTTTCAAACGATCCCCAGGACACCCCTGTCTGAAATACACGAGTTCTATCAATCACCTTTCTTACCGCATCGTAGCTAGCTTTTTTTAATTCAAAGCTAAGTAGTCCGCTGTATCCGGAAAGTTGTTTTCGTCCTAGCTCATAGTCAGGATGTGACGCTAATCCTGGAAACCGGACTGTTCTGACAGCTGGGTGGGAAGATAAGAAGTGTGCAATTTCCATCGCGTTTTCCTCGTGCCGTTTCATTCGTATAGGCAGAGTCCGCAAGCTGCGTATTAATTGCGAAGCTTCATGCGGAGACATGATTCCTCCCAGCATGATGAATTCATCGGTAAACAGCTTGCTCATGATTTGCTTGCTGGAAATGACGGCACCGCCCATCAAATCGCTGTGTCCGCCCAGGTACTTGGATGTAGAGTGAATGACGATATCAATGCCATGAGTAAGCGGCTTTTGAAACAATGGGGTAGCCCATGTGTTGTCCATGATTGTCCGTATGTCGCGTGCTTTGGCGAAAGCAGCCAGAGCCTGTAAATCAATCAAGCGGAAATTATGATCTGTTGGACTTTCGAAATAAATGACTTTGGTGTTTGGGCGTATTGCTCGTTGGATGGATTCGGTGTCCGTTGCATAAACAACAGAGTGAGTAACATTGAATTTCTCCATATAATTCAATAAATCCATCGTTGAGAAATAAACATTGCTGACACATAAAACATGGTCACCGCTTTTTAAGCTGTTCATCAGGGCAGCACTTATGGCAGCCATTCCCGAGGAAAAGCATTTACATGCCTCACCGCGCTCCAGCCTTGCTAATTTCTTTTCTGCTATATGTACAGTTGGATTTGTTCCGCGCGTATAAACATAATGATCTTGTTCCTTTGAAACGGCTTTACCCAACTCCTCAAAAGTTGGATAAACGAATAGTGTATTATGAAAAGTAGGGGGGATAACGGCCCCGAGATATTTTTCCGGCTCTTCCCCTTCATGCATGCAAATTTCGATATCCTTTTCTCTGTCCTTTTTATGTGTCATCATCTTCGCTCCTGTAAGTTTTCTGTTTTCAGTATGTGAATTTTACTCTTTCTCATACTTTTAAAGAGAGGATTGGTTATTTTGGTATAATAAAGTATCTATTTCAATGACTAGCAGCAAAAGAAAGGCTTGAAAATGAAAAACTTAAAACCGACAGAATATTTATATGCGTATACAATGGGTCTGGAAGAACGCTCACTTTGCCACTTGGAGCAAAGAGCGCTTTTCAAGCAAGAATCAGACAACCTGCTAATAAGTGATCGAAAAATCGATCCGAGCAGAAGTCCATTCATAAAAGGCAGGCTCACGATTCTTTTCTCAGGAGACTCGGTAGATGACATAGCTCATCAAGTGCACCAAATAAAACTTGAGGAACAGACATTCAAGGTATTTTACATAAAAATAAACGATCTTCCAATTGAACGGAAAATTGAGTTCGATGACCAGCGCATGATTGAGAAAAAAGTTGGATGGAATATCACAGGAAAAGCCAAAATGCGAAATCCGGATGTTCTGTTTGGCATCGTTCCATTCAAAGGACGCTGGTATTTCGGAATCTTTACAGAGAGCGAATCGATGTGGCTGAAGCATATAAAAAAACCGCATGAATACTCGACTGCTTTAAGTACGCGTCTAGCAAGAGCGGTTGTGAATATCGCAGTTCCGGATCCGGTCGACATCAACGTGATCGACCCTTGCTGCGGAATTGGCACTGTCTTAGTCGAAGCACTATCGATGGGAATACCGATCATAGGCGCCGATCGAAATCCGCTTGCGGTTAAGGGGGCACGGGAAAATATCGCTTATTTTGACATGGAAGGGGAAGTTGCGGTCAAGGATATCGCTGAACAGGAAGGTCATTTTGATGTGGCTATCATTGATATGCCGTATAATCTTTTTTCACCTGCTACTGCAGAAGAACAGTATACGATTATCAAGAATGCAAGAAGGATAGCGGACAGAGTGGTGATCCTGACGATTGAAGACATGGATGACATGATAAGGAAAGCTGGATTTAAGATAATCGATCGCTGTGCTGCCGATAAGGGGTTGAAGGCGTTGTTTTCGAGGCAGGTAGTGGTTTGTGAATCCATGAGTGGTTATTGAATGTTATTTCAGGAAGGTATTCATCTTCACGTTGATTGCGCTGTGAATGGACGGATTGTAGAAGGAATCTTCTTTAAGTGATAGACGAAGAAATCTGGTGTCTGTTCGTGGATGTTGCGTATTATGATCTCGCTTTGTCTGAAAGTATGTTTCCTGCTGTTAAACCCTTTGGATCATTGGTTGGTATATATCCAATAGATGGAGATCTAACATGTGAAAGAGGATCTTCTATCATGTGCAATTTCTTTCAAATGAACGAATTGTAATGAGTGCAGTACTAATGCGATCTGAGCGAATACCTTGTATGCTTCCTATCTCATTACCTACAATAAGAGGTAGAAGATCAAGGAAGAGGTGAGCCCATGAAGCTCAGCATATTGGATCAGGCACCGATCAGGAGAGGTGTAACGCCTGAGGATGCGTTACAGGAAAGTATTGAACTAGCGCAGCATGCAGAAAAACTAGGTTACGAGCGTTATTGGTTTGCCGAGCATCATAATACAAATGGTTTAGTCAGTGTCGCACCTGAAATCATGGCAACGCGGATTGCGAGTGCGACTGAAAGGATAAAAGTCGGGACTGGTGGGGTGTTATTGCCGCAGTACAGTCCATTGAAAGTTGCAGAGACTTTTCATACAATGGCAGGACTATTTCCAGGACGTGTCGATCTTGGTGTCGGACGTTCACCAGGCGGAACGGAACTGACAAGAAGCGCTTTGGCAGACGGGGCCGAAAGCGGGATGGGCGAATTCCCAAGGAAGCTTTCCGAGCTGCAAGGTTTTCTTTATAATACACTCCCGCGTGAGCATCGGTATCGTTCGGTAAAGGCATCGCCGCGTGTCAAGGAGCCTGCGCCATTATGGGTACTTGGTTTATCAGAAGGCAGTGCCAAGCGAGCGGGTGAGCTTGGCATCGGCTATGTGTTCGGTCATTTCATCAGTCCTGCCAAACCTAAAGCGATGCCTATATATAAGGAAGCATTCCGTCCGTCAGTGACTAGGGATACGCCATATGGCATTGTTTGTATCTTCGTTGTCTGCGCTGAAACAGAAGAAAAAGCTGAAGCACTGGCAAAAAGTCAGGATCATTGGCTGCTTAGTGTCGGGAAGGGACGCGATACACAGGTACCTTCTCCTGAACTGATAGAAAAACGCCAGCTGACAGAAGCTGATAAAGAAACGATCCGGCAAAACAGGAAGCGCTGTGTGATCGGAACACCTGAGAAAGTCAGATTGGAATTGGAAAAATTGCAGCAGCAATACGAAGCAGATGAGTTCATGCTGATTACGAATATTTACGATAAAGAAGCAAAATGGAAATCATATGAATTAATCAAACGCTCAGTAGACCGTAATAATATTATGTAAACTGTATGAGCAGAACCATTTTTATTTGGAGGCAAAGGGCTATGAGTATTTCAATCATTACTGTTGGCTGTTTTATCGTTTCTTTAACTGCTTTTTTGGTTGCTGGAGGAGTGAAGCTATACTTTAATGCGAAATAGAAAGAGCGCTGATGGAAAAAAATCGGGCATCATATGGTGAAAAAAAGAAGAATGCATTTCAATCTAGGTGAAATGCATTCTTCTTTTGTTGTTAACTTATTAATCCCAATGCTCTTCGATGAACGCATCGCGGCCGGATTTGGCGCGATCTTCTTCATAAGCATCTTTTTCCTTCTTATAAAAGTCCTGATGATAATCCTCAGCAGGATAGAAGACAGCTGCCGGCAAGATTTCCGTTACGATCGGCTGCTTGAATTTGCCGCTTTCCTCAAGTGCTTTTTTGGAGAATTGAGCTAATTCTTCTTGTACCTCATCGTGGTAGAAAACTGCGGTGCGGTATTGATCGCCGCGATCATGGAACTGACCGCCTGCATCAGTGGGATCGATTTGCGGCCAATATAAATCAAGTATTTGCTGATAAGTTATCTTTGTAGGATCATACGTGATTTCGACAGCTTCGTAATGACCTGTCGTGCCTGTTTTCACTTGTTCGTATGTCGGGTTCTCTACATGTCCGCCTGTATAGCCGGAGATGACGGATTCCACGCCGTCCCATTGATCGAACGGTTTCACCATACACCAGAAGCATCCTCCTGCGAATGTTGCTTTGGCAAAGTTTGTTGTCATAGTTATTAGCTCCTTCCTGGTGCAATATGATTTATTTTACCCTATATATATAACTTGTACTAGTATGTTAAACTAAGAGCTTGAATCAGTATGGTAAACTATTAGGATGAAAGAAAAAGGAGACATCGAAAACAACATGAAAAATCACATTTTATTAATAGATGGCATGGCGATTCTTTTCCGTGCCTTTCATGCAACAGCTTACCGCAATTATTATATGATCAATTCAAAAGGAATGCCGACAAATGGGCTGCATGGCTTTATCCGCCATTTGGCTGCTGCAGTCGACCATTTTGAGCCGACGCATGTGGCTGCGTGCTGGGATATGGGTTCCAAGACTTTCCGAAGCGAGATGCTTGATACGTATAAAGGAAATCGCGAGGCGCCGCCAGTTGAACTGATTCCGCAATTTGATGCTGTGAAGCAAGTTGCTGCTGGATATGGTATTCCGAATATCGGATTGAAAAACTATGAAGCAGACGACTGCATCGGTACATTGGCAAGTCTCTATGCTGCACAAGGGCATCATGTGACCGTTCTTACGGGTGACCAGGATATGCTGCAGCTTGTCCGTCCCAATCTGGATGTTGCCATCATGCGAAAAGGGGAGGGCAACTATGAGATCTTCCAGGAAGCGAGCTTCCTTGAACAAAAGGGTCTGACACCTGCACAAATCATCGATATGAAAGGTTTGATGGGGGATAGCTCGGATAATTATCCAGGTGTGAAAGGTATCGGCGAAAAGACAGCTATCAAGCTTTTGACGCAATTCGATAATATCGATAACTTGCTAGAAAACCTGGAAGCACTTCCGGCAGGTGTGCGTAAAAAGATCGAATCTGATTTGGATAATCTGCATTTGAGCCGTAAACTGGCTGCGATTCATTGTGAAGTACCAATCAGCTGCTCCCTTGAAGATGCTGTTTGGGCTGTAGATGAAAAACAAAAGCAAGCGATGCTTGAGGAATTTGAACTGACAAAGCTGAGCCGTTTATTGCGTGCGGCCGACCAGCTGGCAAACTAAAAAGCGATTGTGCGTCACGCACAATCGCTTTTTTTATCTGAACTGCTGCAATCGGGAAAAGAAGTCACGGACAAATTCATAGAATAATCGTTCAGAAGGTGCAACTTGCCTTTCCTTTGGCATGATGACCCCCACAGACCTCCTGACTTCTGGAAACGTGATTGGTATTTTGGCAGTCATCCTGGGTGTAGCATCATAGAATGTACTTTCCGGCAAAATGCTGATGCCGATACCAGCAGCGACGAGTCCCTTGATGGCATCCAAATCTTCACCTTCTGACGAAACAGTTGGCTCAAAACCAGCTTTCTTGCATCCTTCCATGACGAGCTGCCGTAATTTATATCCGTTGGGAAAAAGAACGAATTGCTCGTTCTGCAAATCCTTCAGCTGCAGTTGGTCCCGTTCCGCGAATGGATGGGCGGCTGGAACAAGCGCAGAAAAGCTTTCCGTAAAAAGGATTTCTCCGTCAATTCGGTCATGCTCCCTCGGGACCGGTCCGATAAAGGCGATATCAATGTCACCGCGGGATACTTGCTCGATCAAAAATTGATACGTGCCCTGCCTCAGCTGAAACTGGATATTCGGATATGCTTCTTTAAAAGAGTAAATGACTGTAGGCAAAAGCTGACCGGCCAGACTGGTTGGAAATCCGATTTTAACTGATCCGCGCTCGGGATCCAGATGTTCATCTATTTGTTTCTTTGCATAATCGATTGCCAGCATAGCCGTCTCGATATGGGATAAGAAGGTACGGCCGATTTTGGTCAGCTTGACATTCCTGCCTTCCCGTTCAAACAGATCAACTCCAAGTTCATCTTCCAAATTACTGATTTGCCGGCTGATGGCCGACTGTGCAACCAGCAAATATTCGGCCGCTTCCGACATATGCTCGCGCTTTGCAACCTCGATAAAATAGCGCAGTTGACGCAATTCCAAGCCGCATTCCTCCAATCCATCTCAAATTGAGATTAATTCTATCTAAATTATATATTGTTTCGATTAATTAGAAAACCTACAATATTCTATAAGACAACATGTCGGTTCGAGACAGAGAGTGAGGGATTAATAATGGCATTTCATTTCCTACCAAAAGCACAAGGCTTATACCGACCGGAATTTGAGCACGATGCGTGCGGAATTGGTTTATACGCGCATATGAAAGGTAAAGCCGCCCATTATATTGTCCAAAAAGGATTGCAGCTGCTTTGTCAGCTCGATCACCGCGGCGGACAAGGGAGCGATCCTGCATCAGGGGACGGAGCAGGGATCATGGTTCAGCTGCCACACCGTTATTTTTCTGAAAAGACAGAATTTTCGCTACCGGAGCCTGGTTCTTACGGGGTTGCCATGGTTTTCTTCAACACGCAGGACGCCCAGCAGGAAGAACTGGAGACTAAAATCAGTGCTCTTGTAAAAGCGGAAGGCCAGCATGTTATCGGCTGGCGCACAGTACCCGTCGATGACACGCACATCGGCACAATGGCAAAAGATGTCAAACCATTCGTTCGTCAGCTGTTCGTCGGCAAAGGGGAGCAAACAGATAAAGGACTCCCATTTGAACGCAAACTGTACGTAATCCGTAAACAAGCGGAAAATGAAGCAAAAGAAATGCAGCAGCATCTCTATTTTGCCAGCTTCTCAAGCGAGACGATCGTCTATAAAGGGATGCTGACATCCGTGCAAGTGGATCAGTTCTACTTGGATTTACAGGACCCGCTGTTTGAAAGTGCGTTTGCACTTGTTCACTCTCGTTTCAGTACGAATACATTCCCAAGCTGGGAGCGGGCCCACCCTAACCGTTATTTGATCCACAATGGCGAGATCAATACATTGCAAGGGAACGTCAACTGGATGCGCGCCCGTCAGGAACAATTCGTTTCCGAGGCTTTCGGCGATGATACGGAGAAAATCCTGCCGATCCTCGATACAGACGGAAGTGATTCCTCCATCATGGATAATGCATTTGAATTCTTTGTGCTTGCTGGCCGCAAACCGGCACATGCAGCGATGATGATGATTCCGGAACCATGGGATAAGAACCCTTATATGGATAAGGAAAAACGTGCTTTTTATGCGTATCATAGCACATTGATGGAGCCATGGGACGGACCGACCGCCATTTCCTTCACGAACGGTAAACAAATCGGTGCCGTTTTGGATCGAAATGGCTTGCGTCCAGGCCGTTATTATGTGACGAAGGATGATCATCTCATTCTTTCCTCCGAAGTGGGCGTGATCGATGTGGAAGAAGAGAACGTCGCATTGAAAGACCGGCTCAGCCCCGGAAAGATGCTGCTGTTGGATATGGAGCAAGGCCGGTTGATTCCTGATGAAGAAATCAAGCAGGAAATGGCATCGGCAGCTCCTTATCAAAAATGGCTCGATGAAAATATCGTGAATGTGGACGATCAAACAGTTTCCGATGATAGTGCTGTCGAGAATCTTGTCACCCGTCAAAAAGCTTTCGGCTACACATATGAAGACGTGAAAAAGTATTTAGTCCCGCTCGTAGCGGAAGGAAAAGATCCGATCGGTGCGATGGGTAGCGACACACCGCTTTCTGTATTATCAGATCGTCCGCAATCTCTGTTCAATTATTTCAAGCAGCATTTCGCTCAAGTGACGAATCCTCCGATCGATGCATATCGCGAGCAAATCGTTACAAGCACGCTTTCTTATCTTGGAAAAGAAGGCAATCTGCTGCATCCGGATGAGCGGAATAGCCGACGGATCAAGTTAGCATCTCCTATCATCACGAATAACCAGCTGGAACAGGTGGTTTCCGATAAGAGCGGTGATTTCAAGCTGCAGGAGATCCATACATTATTCGGGGAAAACCTGAAGAAAAGCATGCAGCGCATATTCCAGGAAGCGGAGGAAGCAATCAGCAATGGAGTCAGCGTACTCGTGCTGACAGACCGTCTCATGTCGGATATTTATGTACCGGTTCCAACATTGCTTGCTGTAAGCGGGCTGCATCAGCATCTTGTCCGGAAAGGCCTGCGGACGAAGGTCAGCTTGATCGCTTCTGCCGGGGAAGTCAGGGAAGTGCATCATGTGGCAACGCTGCTCGGTTATGGTGCAGATGCCATCCATCCTTATCTTGCTTATGCAACAGTGAAGGAAGCTATCGAAAATGGCGATATCGCCTTGTCATATCCAGATGCGATCCGAAAGTATGCAGCAGCGATGACCGAGGGCGTCGTCAAAGTGATGTCCAAGATGGGTATCAGTACGGTACAAAGCTACCGGGGTGCGCAAATATTCGAAGCAGTCGGCATCAGCCATGGTGTCATATCCAAGTACTTTACTGGAACAACATCCCAGATTGATGGAATCGACTTGAATACGATTGCTGCTGAAGCGAAAAAACGTCATCAGGCAGCGTATACATCTGCAACTACAGCTCTTGAAACAGGCAGTGAGTATCAATGGCGTAAAAACGGGGAGCATCATGCGTTCAACCCGAAAACGATCCATACCCTTCAGTGGGCATGCCGTCAAGACAATTATGATCTGTTCAAGGAATATACCGAAGCTGCCGATAAAGAAAGACTCGGTTTCCTTCGAAACTTATTTGAATTCAAAAAAGATAATGCCATTCCGCTTGATGAAGTTGAATCAGTTGAAAGCATTGTGAAACGCTTCAAGACAGGTGCGATGTCATTCGGCTCGATCAGTGAAGAAGCGCATGAAGCACTAGCCATTGCCATGAACCGTCTAGGCGGTAAAAGCAATAGCGGCGAGGGCGGTGAAAATGCCAAGCGTTATATGCTCGATGAAAATGGCGATAATCGCCGCAGTGCCATCAAGCAGATAGCGTCCGGCCGTTTCGGTGTCATGAGTTCTTATCTTGTGCAGGCGAATGAGCTGCAAATCAAAGTGGCACAAGGTGCAAAACCTGGTGAAGGCGGACAGCTTCCAGGTAAGAAAGTCTATCCATGGGTAGCAGACGTTCGGAAATCGACTCCAGGAGTTGGCTTGATATCACCACCGCCTCATCACGATATTTACAGCATCGAGGATTTGGCACAGCTGATTCATGATTTGAAGAATGCGAACAGCGATGCGCGTATCAGCGTCAAATTGGTTGCCAAAGGCGGTGTCGGAACGATTGCCGCCGGCGTAGCCAAAGGAGCAGCAGACGTTATCGTCATCAGCGGCTACGATGGCGGAACAGGGGCATCACCGAAAACAAGTATCAAGCACGCCGGTCTTCCATGGGAGATCGGACTTGCAGAAGCACACCAAACACTTATGCTGAATGGTTTGCGCGACCGCGTCCGATTGGAAACCGACGGTAAGCTGATGACTGGCCGTGATGTCGTCATGGCAGCATTGCTTGGTGCAGAGGAATACGGTTTTGCTACGGCACCATTGGTTGTCCTGGGCTGCGTGATGATGCGTGTCTGCCATATTGATACTTGTCCAGTTGGTATCGCAACGCAAAATCCAGAACTGCGCAAGAAATTCATGGGCGACCCAGATCATGTTGTCAACTTCATGACATTCATTGCTCAGGAAGTACGGGAAATCATGGCAGAACTTGGATTCCGTACAATGGAAGAAATGGTCGGCCGTACAGATGTGCTGGAAGTATCCGAGCGGGCAAAATCGCACTGGAAAGCAGGACAGCTTGATTTGAGCAGACTGCTGCACCAAATCGATGGACCGCGCACTTACCGTACTCCGCAAAATCATAAAATTGATATTGCGTTGGATACGACAGATATCCTGCCGCATCTCGAGAAAGCACTTGCTGGCGAAGGGAAAGTGAACCTGGAAATGCCGATCCGCAACATCAATCGGGTAGCAGGAACACTTGCAGGAAGTGAGATCAGCAAGAGATTTGCTGAAGCTGGTCTTCCGGAAGATAGCGTGAATCTGCATTTCAATGGTTCAGCAGGACAGAGCTTCGGTGCTTTTACACCGAAAGGCATGACGCTGAAAGTAACTGGGGATGCGAATGACTATGTCGGAAAAGGCTTATCCGGAGCTAAACTGATCGTTAAGAAACCAGCCGAGTTCCAGGCATCTGCAGCCAAGCAAGTAATTGCAGGCAATGTCGCACTGTATGGAGCGACTTCCGGTGAAGCTTATATCAACGGTATGGCAGGAGAGCGTTTCGCTGTCCGGAACAGTGGTGCGACAGCTGTTGTGGAAGGTATCGGGGAGCATGGCTGTGAATATATGACTGGCGGCAAGGTCGTCATTTTGGGAGAAGTCGGTAAAAACTTCGCTGCCGGAATGTCTGGCGGAATAGCTTACATTCACACAGCTGACCGCGAAGCATTCAAACAGCTTTGCAATACGGAAATGATCGACTTTGAACGATTGTCTGACAAAGGCGAAATTGCCGAGCTTCGCAGCATGATCGAGAAGCATGCGTTATATACAGACAGTGAGAAAGCTTCATTCATCCTGAATAATTGGGAAGCAGAGCTTGCTTACTTTGTCAAAGTGATTCCAATCGATTACCGCAGCATGATGCATCAAATCGATGCACAGCGTGATCTTGGGCTTTCTCAGGAAGAAGCGGTCATGGAAGCATTTGTTATGAAGAATCAGCAGCCGCGGCCAGTGAAAGAATCCGAAAAGCCTGCAGCAGTACATTAAGGAAGAGGTGGAAGTATGGGGAAAGCAACCGGTTTTATCGACTACAAAAGAGAAGAAGCAAAAGAACGCGATCCGAAAACGCGGACCCGGGACTGGAAAGAATACGCCGCTCCTTTCTCTGATGCTACGCTGAAGACACAAGGGGCACGCTGCATGGACTGCGGTACACCGTTTTGTCATATCGGCATGGAAATCGGCGGTGCAACATCCGGCTGTCCGATTTATAACTTGATTCCGGAGTGGAACGACCTAGTATATAAAGGAAAGTGGAAAGAAGCATTGGAAAGATTGATGCTGACCAACAACTTCCCTGAATTCACAGGCCGTGTCTGTCCGGCACCATGTGAAGGATCCTGTACAGTAGCAATCAGCGATCCGGCCGTTGCCATCAAGAATATCGAGCGGGCCATCATCGATAAAGGCTTTGAAAATGGCTGGATCACGCCGCGCATCCCGCAAAAACGGACCGGTAAAAAGGTTGCCATCATCGGTTCTGGTCCTGCTGGACTGGCAAGTGCCGACCAGCTCAACCAAGCCGGACACTCGGTGACGATTTATGAGCGCGCTGATCGTGCTGGCGGTTTGCTTATGTACGGCATCCCGAATATGAAGCTTGAAAAAGAAGTGGTGGAACGCCGTGTGAACCTGCTGCGTCAGGAAGGCATCGACTTTATCCTGAACACGGAAATCGGTAAGGACATCCTTGCAGAAGAGCTCCGCGAACAGTATGACGCGGTTATCCTTTGCACAGGGGCCCAAAAGCAGCGCGACCTTGTGATCAAGGGCAGGGAAGCCAAGGGCATTCACATTGCAATGGATTATTTGACCGCTTCTACAAAAGCATTGCTTGATGATAAGCAAACGATTCCGGCATTCGATGCTGCTGGTAAAGATGTCATCGTCATCGGTGGCGGTGACACAGGTGCAGACTGTATCGCGACAGCTGTCCGTCAAGGAGCGAAAAGTGTCACGCAGTTCGGGAAACACCCTCAGCTGCCGCTTGCTCGCAGTGCCGATAACCAGTGGCCGGAGTATCCTCATGTATTCGGCTTGGAATATGCACATAAGGAAGCAAAAGCGGTTTATGGTGAAGACCCGCGCCAGTACTCCATCCAGACGACGAAATTCGTCAAGGATGAAGCAGGAAATCTAAAAGAATTGCATACGATCGATATGCAGAAAGTACGTAATGAAAAAGGTATGTTCGTCTATCAGGAAGTGGAAGGTTCCGAGAAAGTATGGCCGGCTGAGCTTGTATTGATTGCCATCGGCTTCGAAGGAACGGAAACTCCGCTCCTGACAGAATTCGGCGTCAATATAACGCCTAATAAACGAGTGGAAGCAGCTTATGGCGATTATCGCACGAATGTCGATAAAGTTTACGCTGCTGGCGACTCCCGCCGCGGACAAAGCTTGATTGTCTGGGCAATCAACGAAGGTCGCGATGTAGCCAAACAAGTCGACCTCGAGCTTATGGGAGAAACCGTCCTGCCTTAATGATAAAGCAGAATTTCCGTATACCGGAAGTTCTGCTTTTATTATGCCCTGAGATTAGTGTTTGAGCCAGTGACTTGTCAGAAACCCTTCCCGTAAATTTGGAAGGAGACCTTCAATTTTTTGGTGTATCGACCGATATAGAAGGAATGGGGGATCCAATAGGAGGGTCAATATGCTATTTACACGTAAAAAAGAGAAAAATGCAGAAACAGTGGAACCTACATACGATGCGAAGAAATCCAATGCCGTATTGAAGATTGATGGTGAACTAAAAAAACAGATTGATATGATTCATTTGACAGAAGAAGATCTGGGAATCCTGACAGGATTGCAGGCGCTTGTTTGTCAGGAGATCGAGAACATTGTCAGCCGTTTTTATCAAAACATCACGAATCAGGATAATTTGCTTGCTATCATTGAAAGCAACAGTTCCGTCGACAGGCTCAAGCAAACATTGAAGCGTCATATCCAGGAAATGTTCGATGGAGAAGTGGATGCTGATTATGTGGAAAAACGTAAACGGATTGCGCTTATCCATGCCAAAATAGGGCTGGAGCCGAAATGGTATATGGGAGCTTTTCAAGACCTTCTGCAGCAAATGCTTTCATTATATGAAAAGCATCTGACCGATTTTCAGCAATATCGCAAAGCCGTCTTGGCAACTACGAAAATCTTCAATATCGAACAGCAAATTGTGCTGGATGCTTATAACACAGAGCATGAACGTATACATGTGGAGCATATCGCAAATCAAGATCGATTGTATGCGAGCATTCAAGCAACTTCGGAAAGCCTGACAGACATTTTCATGCAAGTGAATCGCGCGGTGGAGGAACTGGTATCTTTCTCGGCAACGCTTACAGAACAAAGCAATGAAACGAAGCAAACAGCAAAGGAAGTACTGATACATTCAGAGGAAGGCCAAGCAAGCCTGGTATCCCAGCAAGAGCGCATGCAGCGCATCAGTGAGCAAATGCACACCGTACAAAATGAATTATCATCACTGGAACGTGCAGCGGCTAAAATTGGCAGTATTGTTGAATTGGTGGAGAGCATAGCCGAGCAGACGAATCTGCTTTCCTTGAATGCATCGATCGAATCGGCGCGAGCGGGGGAACAAGGGAAAGGATTTGCCGTTGTGGCTAGCGAAGTACGGAAATTGGCCGAAGAAACGAAAACATCGGTTTCCAATGTCACTGCACTTATTGAAAATACGCATTCCCAAATCGGCAATGTAAGCAAGTTCATGACAGCAGCTGAAGACCAGATTGCCAGTGGAACGGTGCAGCTTGGCGATGTTACGAGTAAATTCAAAAACATCATGACCTATTCACAGAATAACGAACAAGTAAGCAGCAAGACAGAAGAAAGCATCAAACGCTTTTCCAATGAACTTATGGATGTGAAAGGTGCCATGCAGCAAGCAGATAGCATACTGCGCCAGCTGAATGAACTTACTGAAGCATAAGAAGAGGCTGAGACATAAGTGTTTTCGCTAGATGAAAACCCGAACTATATTACAAGTCTTCATACGAAGATTTGCATAAGTTCGGGTTTAAGCACTGGGATTTTAGTTATGTCCCAGCCTTATTTGTTTTCAAACTGTGTTTGCTTGAATTGTTCTTTCAGTGCAGAAGGTGCTTGTTTAATGGAAGAAATGACAGTCTTCGAACCTTCCGTGATCGATTGGACATTTGATTGGATTTCCTTTTGATGCTGCTGCAGAACAGTTTGCTCCTGCTTGATCGTCTGCATATCGGCTTGCATCGGGGCCAATGTCTTGTTGATTTTATTCTTTGTCGAAAGCATCGATTTGACGGCTTTCATGATCATCACTGCTGCAATGACAAGTGCACCGACAATGATGATACCGCAAATGATCCACATGATTGTTCCCATTTCCATGGCTCGTCCCTCCTTTATGTATCTGCTTGTCTTTTCCCTGATTTTCCTCCATCGTAACATAGAGAACGTTATTTTGTTAAAATTTTAGGTTGAAACTGTTTGGATTCTCCTTTATAATCTGTTGATAAGATATTGTTGTCGCAATATTCTATCTTCAAGAACAATTTAAAGAAAAAGAAAATCTAAAATGACAGGGAGTCCTAGCTTTGAAACAACAAACCTTTGCATTTACACGCAGCGAAAATTTAAAAGAGAAACCGGAAGCGAGCGCGCTTCAATTCGGGAAAGTGTTCACCGATCATATGTTTACAATGGACTATACAGCCGAATCCGGCTGGCATGATCCGCAGATCGTACCTTATGCCCCGCTGGAATTGGATCCGGCAGCCATGTGTTTCCATTATGGTCAAACTGTCTTTGAAGGCTTGAAAGCTTATCTGACGAAAGAAGGAAAAGTCCTGCTGTTCCGTCCGGATAAGAACTTCGAACGTATCAACCGTTCGAATGATAGGTTATGCATTCCTCGTTTGGATGAGGAGCTGGCATTGGAAGCATTGCGACAGCTTATTTCGGTCGAGAAAGATTGGATTCCGACTGCAGAAGGAACATCGCTTTATATTCGTCCATTCATCATTTCGACGGAGCCGTTCCTAGGTGTGGCTGCATCTGTCAGCTACAAGTTCATCATCATTCTATCCCCGGTGGGCGCTTACTACAAAGAAGGTATCAACCCTGTAAGCATTGCTGTGGAGAATGACTATGTACGTGCAGTCAAAGGCGGTACTGGCGATGCAAAAACAGGCGGAAACTATGCTGCCAGCTTGAAGGCGCAAGAAGTGGCAGCTGCATCCGGCTTCTCACAAGTGCTATGGCTCGATGGCGTCGAAAAGAAATACGTCGAGGAAGTCGGCAGCATGAACGTATTTTTCAAAATCGATGGTGAAATCGTCACGCCGCAGCTGAACGGCAGCATTTTGCAAGGTGTCACGCGTGACAGTGTTCTGCATCTATTGAAGGAGTGGGGATATACCGTGACGGAACGCCGCGTTTCAATAGCTGAAATCGTGCAGGCACAAAAGGATGGTAACTTGGAAGAAGTGTTCGGTACCGGAACAGCAGCAGTCATTTCACCTGTTGGGAAACTCTCCTATGAAGGGGAAACATATGAAATCAACAATGGTGAGACAGGTGAAGTTGCCAAGCGTGTATATGACACAATAGTCGGCATCCAAAAGGGCGAACTGGAAGATACATTCGGCTGGACGGTCGAGGTCAATTGATCATAGCTGATAAAAAGAGATTCTAAATGCTAAAAAACCTGAACTATGATGGTAATCCTTGAAACATGGATTACCGTAAGTTCAGGTTTTTTCATGAAAGATATAACTAAAAATATTGTCATGATAGGAAGTGGACAGCCAGAAATACTTGCCCAAATGGGCAGCTTCCATCTGATTCATAAGACTATACTGTTGCTGTAACCTCTTGTAAGTGCGTCGTTTCACATGTTGTATGGAAACAAGTTTTCTATTGTTCAGCTAGGTTTTCTTTATCTGAGAGGAGAATATATATGTCTGCTAATCAGCAAAATCAAAACCCCGCTCCAAAAATTGATTTTCAAGATCCAGAATTCATTAGGAATCCTTTCCCTGCCTATGATTACATAAGGGAGAAAGATCCTGTTTTCCGTATGCTTATGCCGCATGGTCAATATGCCTGGGTCATCACTAGATTTGAAGAAGCGTCAGAAATCGTCAGTGACGCTAGATTTGTGACCAACTATCCGATGCAAGATCCAGAGGATGATTCTGATCTACCAGCGCATAAGGCGATCATTTCCCGCAACTTACTGAGTGTGAATCCAGCTGATCACCGGCGGCTTAGACGACTGATACAAAAAGCGTTCACGCCGAAGATGATCAAGAATCTCAGGGGTAGAATCGAAGAGATAACCGATGAGCTCTTGGATAAAGTGCAGCATAATGGCGAAATGAATCTGATCGAAGACTTTGCATTCCCTTTGCCGATCAAGGTGATTTGTGAAATGCTGGGCGTTCCAGTGAAGGATCAATTCAAGTTCCAGGATTGGTCCAACCATTTGATGGAGAGTGTGAACAATCCTGCTTTATCCCAGCAAGGTGAAGATGCAACGATTGGATTCGTAAATTATCTCCAAACGCTGATAAGCGAAAGACGCCAGCAGCTTGGGGAAGATTTAATCAGTGATCTTATAAAGGTGGAAGAAGAGGGCGATTCACTTAGTGAACATGAGCTATATTCATTAATATTTGTCCTGATAATTGCAGGGCACGAAACGACCGTCAACTTAATCGGGAATGGTGTACTTGCATTATTGGAATTTCCGGAACAAAAACAAAAGCTGATAGAGAACCCTGAGTTCATTCATTCCGCAATCGAGGAAATCCTCCGGTACAACGGACCAGCTGAAGTAAGTAATGTCAGATGGGCCGCGGAAGATGTAACCGTTGCCGGAAAAACCATAAAAAAAGATGACATGGTTTTCGTTGCCCTATCTTCGGCAAACAGAGATCCGGAAGCATTCGCTGATCCAGATGCATTCGATATCACGCGGAAAGTGAACAACCATCTCGCTTTTGGCAAAGGCGTCCATTTTTGCCTGGGTGCGCCACTGGCAAGGCTTGAAGGTGAAATAGCGATACGTGAGCTTTTGCGGAGAATGCCCGATCTGCGTATGAAGGATGATCAAGATGCCTTGGTTTGGCGCCAAGGAATGATCATCCGTGGTGTGAAGGAAATTCCTGTCGTTTTCTAGTGATAATAAAGCATGTACCTTTTTCGTATGATAGTGCTGCTTTAAACAAAGGGTCCATTTACTGGACTCTTTTTTTGCGATTAAAGCAGATGTCGATCTCTTTGTTCGCTCAGGTATTTTTATGTTCGAATACTAGGAGCTTCTGACGATTTGCTATATAATCAGTACTAAATGAGTCGTTAGACGAGAAGGTGAATCTTATATGAAAAGAATAATTGTAAAAATAGGCAGCAGTATGCTGTCCGAGCAGGGCGGAGGTATGAGTGAAGCGAAAATCAGCCAGCACACAAACCAGATTGCAGCTTTGATTGCAGAAGGCCATGAAGTGATCCTTGTATCTTCCGGTGCGGTTGCAGCTGGATTCCGCCAGCTCGGCTATCCGTCAAGACCAGTGACGATTGAAGGAAAGCAGGCGGCGGCTGCGATCGGACAAGGTTTACTCGTGCAAGCTTACACAGAAGCATTCAAGCAACATGACATGAAATGTGCGCAGCTGCTTTTGACACGTGATGTGTTCACGAATGCCGATCAATATCACAACAGCTATAATACGCTGCAAGAGTTGCTGAAGCGTCATATCATTCCGATCATCAATGAAAATGACTCTGTGTCCATCCGGGAGCTTACCTTCGGTGATAATGATATGCTGTCAGCTTATGTCAGCGGACTTGTAAAGGCTGATTTGCTGATTCTGATCACCGATGTAGATGGGATATACGACAAAAACCCAAATACATATCCTGATGCAAAACGATACCAGCGCTTGGATGCGATTCCTCCCGAAATGCAGGCGAGCATCGAACAGACATCCGGCTCCAAAGTGGGGACTGGGGGAATGTATTCAAAAGTGCTGGCAGCACAAACAGCACTTGAATTAGGCGTAACTGTGTTCATCGGCACGACGAATGAGTCATCCACACTGCTTCAAATAGCACAAGGAGATGGGGCAGGCACCTATATTGGCGATGAAGCATCCGAAGTGCAGCGTAAAACGAAGCAATGGCTTACGCATCACGCCAGGGCTACGGGCATCCTTACGATTGATGCAGGAGCAGCCGAAGCACTGCTGCAGCATGGGAAAAGTTTACTGCCGATCGGTGTGACTGCGGTTCAAGGAACCTTCTCCGCTTCTGCAGTCGTGGATATCAAGACGACAGACGGTGATATGATCGCGCGCGGAATAAGTGACATGTCATCAGCCGATCTTCGGGAAATGCTTGCCCACCGGGAAAGTGATGTATCTTCCGTTTGGCATAAAGCCGTTGTGCATCGAAATTTCATCGTCTTTTTATAAAAAGCCGCCAAGCCTGCCAGCATGGCGGCTTCGGTGTATAATGAATGCAGGAAAGGGGTGCTGGCAGATGAAAGTAATCATGCTTGTGCAAACGATGTATAAAAATCAACTGCTTCGTGAAGGCGGTACATATGAAATTCCAGAAGATACAGCTGCTCGCTGGATCAAGAGTAAAATTGCCAAAGCTGCAGAGTAAGGAGGACTTGTAATGGATTTGGGATTAACTGGCAAGACAGCACTGGTTGTCGCTGCAAGTAAAGGGCTGGGAAAAGCAACAGCATTGCAGTTAGCCAAGGAAGGCGCTATCGTTCATATCGTCAGCCGCGAGGAACAAACACTGAAACAAACAAGAGCCGAAATCATAAAGGAATCGGGTAATGATGAAGTGTATTATTCGGTATGTGATATCACCGACGGAAACGCTATTATCCAGGCCGTCGCTGCAGCCAGACAGCATACAGGATCGGTCGATATTCTCATCAATAATGCAGGCGGACCGCCGGCAGGGAAGCTGATGGATTTTGATGATGATACATGGCAGCAGGCATTCGAACTGAATTTATTGAGCTTTGTCCGATTCATCCGGGCTGCAGCTCCAATCATGAAGGAAAATGGAAGCGGCCGTATCTTGAATATCGCTTCGTCTTCCATCAAGCAATCGATCGATAATTTGCTGCTGTCCAATACGTTCCGTGCCGGTATTGTCGGGTTGGCCAAATCGCTTTCGCAAGAGCTTGCTCCGGATAATATCCTGATCAATACACTAGGTCCCGGCAAAATCCATACCGACCGGGTTGATCAGCTTGATCAGAAGACTGCTGACTTGCAAGGCAGAAGCTTGGAAGAAGTACAGCGGGAAAGCCAGGCCAGTATACCGATAGGCAGATATGGCAAACCAGAAGAGTTTGCGAACATGGCTGTTTTCCTTTGTTCTTCCGCCAACTCCTACGTCACCGGCCAAGCATTCGTAGTGGATGGGGGCATGGTCAAAAGTATCAATTAAGATTTTGTCTTGATCTGATAGTGGCTCAGGGCTAGGAGCGGGAAGATATACGGATAGCTCTCATAGCGGATATAAAATTGGCCAGGGAGACCAATTCCGGTCGGATAGTCGATGGAGGCCTGCAGCTTTGGTTCCGAAAGTAAAAAATGAACGCCATGCTGCACTTCCTCGCTATCCTGCTCACCGCTTGCGATCAGGGCGTCGACTGCCCATGCGGTTTGCACGACGGTACTGATTGATAAATCCACATATGTTCCCACTTCCGCACTGCGACAGGATTCTCCCCAGCCGCCATCTTCATGCTGAACAGCTTTCAGCCAATTTACCGCTCTTTTTACCGTTTTGGCCGTCGGATCCACACCGACTGCTGCCAAACCAGTCAATGCAGCCCATGTACCGTATAGATAACATACTCCCCATCTGCCATACCAGGAACCATTCAACTGTTGGTGCTTGGAAAGCCAGCGCACAGCTTTCTTTATACTTGCATGATCTTTTTTCAGACTGGCATATGTGCCGAGGAACTCCATGACCCTGCCAGTAAGATCCGCAGTGGATGGATCGATGGCTGCGTCTTCTGCATTTTCGATCGGCAGCTTCCCGAGCACCCACCAGTTTGTATCCTTCTCAAAAGCTGCCCAGCCGCCGTCTTTATTTTGCATTGCCAGTAAATAATCAGTGCCTTTTTTCCATGCCCGCTTCGTCGTCAGCTCATCTCGAGCCTGTCTTGTCAGCGCACGGAGGACAGCAGCAGTGTCGTCATTATCAGGATGATTCGTATTGATATCGGAAAAACCCCAGCCGCCAGGTTCGATTCCGGATTGGTGAATTTGCCAATCTGCTTTTTGGGTATGCTGACGCTGCAGCAAATAATGGTTTGCTGACTGGATCATGGGTTGTTTGACACTTATGCCTGCTTGCTGCAGTGCGTAACTCAATAAAGCTGTATCCCATACCGTTGAAGTCGAATTCTCCACATGTATGCCGTTGCAGTTTTCATTGACGAGCCCATGAATGCCTTTCAGAGCTTGTTGGATTTTCAGATTGTTTTCTTCATACCCAAGTGCAAGATAAGCATAAATCATGAAAAAGGTGGCACTTGCATAACTGTAAAGTGTTCCATCCGACTCGGTTCTTTCCTGCATATATCTTTCTGCGTATGCATAACCTGCGCGATGCAAACGTGCTGGCAGGCGGGCTAATCTGCTCCATTCTTCCGTGACGGTACGAAATGGTGCACGCATATCTTCTAAATCATCCCACTCATCTTCATATAATAAATGATCAAGCTGGATACTGTGTTTACTGATTCGTTTGAACTTTTTATTCAGCAATATGAGCATCGGGACAAAATGAATTCTGGCATAAGAGCTGAATTGGAAGAAATTAATCGGGAATGTAGTAGGTACAAGCAAAGCAGTCATCGGGAATTTCAAAAAAGGCGGCCATGGAACCATGCCGTGTACCGCTAGCATGAATCGAATCATGAAATGTGCTTTATTGATGCCGCCATTGCTGCTGATGTAGCGCTCTGAAGTACGGAGCACAGCAGCCGGAACCCCCGCAAAACGAAGAGCGGCATAAGCGAGGACAGTGGCGGACAGACTGCCATTTCTTTCGCCGGGATAAGCTGACCAGCTGCCATCATCCCGCTGTCTTGCTAGTAATTTCACTTTTAATTTCTCTACCGTTGCATGTTCTTTTTCGAATGAGGTGAAGGTGATCAGGTAGAAGCAATCTGTCAGGATAGCTCCTTCAAAGCACATCCGCCAAGATCCATCTGGCTGTTGAAGCGCTTCAAGTCTCCTTGTGCGCTTTTCGATTGCCTTTTTCACATCATGTTTGTTGACCTGGCTCATGATTCAGCTCCTTTTCGCGAGAGTTATGGGAACGAAACACTGCCGCAATATGATAAAATATGCTGGGAATAACGGATTATGACTGATGACTTGTATTCTGAATGATGGGAGGCGCATTATGCGGGCAATTGTAGCAATGACAGCTGGTGGTCCGGAAGTGTTGGAATACAATTATAAGTTTAATAGAAGAAGGGGAAATCACTTTTCCTGGCATACAGGAATTCCAGCTGGAAGATGCGGCTAAAGCGCATCAGTTGATGGAAAGCAGGGCACATACAGGGAAAATAATCCTGCATATCACAGACTAGAGACGAACAACGGGGGAAATAGCGAAATGAAGTTGGTATCATGGAATGTTAACGGAATCAGAGCTTGTGTCAAGAAAGGCTTTTTAGATTATTTTAATGAGCAGGATGCAGATATCTTCTGTTTGCAGGAAACAAAGCTGCAAGCAGGTCAGATTGAACTGGACCTGCCAGGCTATCACCAATATTGGAATTATGCCCAGCGGAAAGGATACTCGGGTACCGCCGTGTTTACGAAGCATAAGCCGCTTCACGTGACCTATGGTTTGGAAGAAGGAGTCACAGAGCCTGAGGGACGCATCATTACTCTGGAATATGAGACATTTTATTTGGTGACGGTTTATACGCCGAACTCCAAACGAGATTTGGCGCGATTGGATGAGCGCTTGGAATGGGAAGATCGAATTCTTTCGTATGTACAGGAGTTGGATAATCGCAAACCTGTCATTTTATGCGGTGATTTGAATGTAGCGCATCAGGAAATAGATTTGAAGAATCATAAAACGAATCATGGGAATTCCGGTTTTACGAAGGAAGAGCGTGAAAAAATGACAGCTTTTCTTGCTTCGGGTTTTGTTGATAGTTTCCGCTATCTATATCCTGAGCGTGAGGATGCATATAGCTGGTGGTCTTATATGAATAAAGTGCGGGAACGAAATATCGGATGGCGCATCGACTACTTCATCGTCTCCGAGCGTCTGAAAGGCAACATCACGGAAGCTGAAATTCATGCAGATACATTGGGAAGCGACCATTGTCCGGTTTGTTTGTATATCGAGAGGGAAGGCACCTTATAAAGGTGTCTTTCTTTATGTCTTGATGAATATTTAAAATAATCAGATATTTTGTTACACTACATACATATAGTATGAAATGTGCAGGTTAAGCGAGGTGTGCAAAAGGAGGAGATGCCGATGTTGCGCAAATGGATGCGGATATTGGCTGTTATGCTTTTGTTTTTTGTATGTTTGATTCCCCATGGCCATACTCGCGTAGCCGGAAAAGAGGTGTCGATGAAGGAGAGGCTTAGTGAATATTTGGCAAAGGAAGAGCATCTGCAGGGAGCTGCTGTCAGCATTCATATCGCTGAAAAGGATACAGGAAGAATACTTTTTGAGAAAAATGCGGATCAACGCATGCGTCCGGCATCCAATATGAAGCTTCTGACTGCAGCAGCCGTTCTGGATGAGATGGGACAAGATCACCGTTTTGAAACGATCGTCGCAACAGATGGCCGCATCTCAAACGGACAGCTCCATGGCAACTTATACTTGATTGGCAGGGGAGATCCCTCCTTAACGTATGACGATATCGAGCAGCTTGCAATTCAGCTGCACGAAGCAGGTATCAAGCAAATCAACGGTGACATAGTTGCGGATGATACATATTTCGACCAAGAGCGCTATAGCGAGGATACGACTTGGAAAGATGAAGCTGCTTACTACGGGGCGGCAATCAGTGCCCTGACAGTCGCGCCCGACCTGGATCATGATACAGGAACGGTAAAGATAGTCGCAGATGCAAAGTCTGGATCGGATAAGCCTGAAATAAGCATGAGTCCTGCAACAGATTATGTGACGATAAAAAATCAAGCAGTCATTGTACCGAAAAATAGTGAAGCAGAACTTAATGTAACCCGTACACATGGTACAAATGAAATTGTCATAACCGGGTCAATCGCCGCTGGTGACAGAGAACAGCACTATGCAGCGGTCTGGGAACCGACAGAATATGTATTGCACCTGTTTCAACAATATATCGCAAGTGCTGGAATCCAAATTAACGGCAGCAGCAAAACAGCCAAAGCACCAACACAGCATACAGTGCTGCTGCGAAAGGAATCTGCACCGCTTCAAGATCTGCTCATTCCGTTTATGAAGCTAAGCAATAATGGACATGCTGAAATGTTCATCAAGCATATCGGTACAAAGGAAAAAGAGGGGAACTGGGAAGACGGCATCAACCAGATGGAACATTATCTCGCTAAGCTGCAGCTGCCGATAGAACAAATGGTGCTCAGAGATGGTTCTGGTCTGTCGCATGTGAACGGAGTGACAGCACGGCAGTTGACATCACTGCTTAGCAAAGCGAATGATGAGCCTTGGTTCCTCGCTTTCAAGCAGTCACTGCCAGTTGCAGGGCAGACGGAACGCATGGTCGGAGGGACACTTCGCAGCCGCTTCGTCGATACCGAACTTGCCGGGAAAATCCATGCGAAAACCGGAACTCTTACTGGTGTCAGTTCTTTATCTGGTTATATGGAGACAAAAGCTGGCGAACAGATTGTTTTCTCCATTTTGCTCAACGGTTTGCTGGATGAGGAACACGGACCTGCAATAGAAGACGAGGTATTGAAGATTGTTTATGGAGTGTAAAGTAAGATGTATACAAATTGATGGAAATAGACAGGATATTGGCAAGTGAACAGCGAATTGTTCTAAACAGGAAGGAAATAAAAGCAGCAGGGACTGTAGCAGGTTCCTGGGGCAAGCTATAAGAAAAGAGGCGATAACGGTGAAACAAAGCCGTATGGAAGCAGAACTTTATTGTATCCATTGTCGCGAAGAGTCTCCATTCACAATCACATACATCAATGATAAGCTCAAAACGATTTGCTGTACGCAATGTCATCATGCGATCGATGTCCGGCTTGACCTGCAGAAGGAATTCAAGCAAGAATGGCAAAATCGTATCCTTTCCAAACCTTCCAGGATGACAACAGAGTACAAGGAAGATCTCAGTCAGTTTCTGTTTACGCTGCCGATCCGGCTTGCGAGCAAACCATATCGTTTATACCACGATATCAAAGAGTCGCGCATCATCATGCGGGATTTCAAAGATGTCAAGCATTGGTAAGCGCCTGGACATATGTTCAGGCGTTTGTTTTTTGTGTTTTGTAAAAGCGATCGGCGATACTGGTGGATAATCCAGTACATGCAAAGCCGATGATGATAAAACTGATATACAAATCATTTTCACTTAACGCCATTAGTGCAGCAGCTACCTGCAAGAATAAAGACAATATCATTAACAAAACAAATCCGCGGTCGCGAATTGCGCTCGTCATCTCAAGTCTCTTTTCCGCCATATTTCCACATTACCATTAGAAATAGAAGAAATACATAGAATGAAATGTAAAGTTTACGTTGTACATAGATTATTACGATTTATTTGAATAGTATAGGCAGAAATTCAGCCGTTCATTTGCTGGATGACCATATTTCAGCAAGGAAGATGATGGACAAGATAAATTGGTATTTTTTCGGATGCACATACAAGGGCAGAAAAATACATATGTTTATCAAATCGCATAACAGATTTTATAGTGTTGCTTATTTTCTGCATCTAGATTCGGCTGCAGTCATCTTTACTAGAAAGAGGGAAGGTGTCCGATTTGAATAGGGGAATGATTGCTTTAACAATAGATCCACTTTTCTACTTTATTTATAATTAATGAAAAGGAGAAAAGAAAGTGGAAGAGTTTAAATTATAGAAATAGATGTTTTCGCACCTGATAAGAATAAACTCTATTGTTTTAAATAGAAATTGAAAGAAAGAGTAAATGTGCAAAGAGAACAAAAACCCAAAACAGGTATATCGCATTTGGAAAATTCAAGGGAGAAAAATAATATAGTACAAAAGTACAAAACCGCGCTAAAAATTTCAATTGAACATAAAATTGATGAGAATTGACATGATTGAAATATAATTACTGTTTTCTTGAATTTCTATTCATTTGACATAACCCGGCAATTACTCCATAATGGGTTTATCTCGAATTCGAGGTAATTCCATCGTCAGGCTGGAGCGTGAGATAAATGAACCATTTAAAAGGACTGCACCATGTAACAGCAATTACGAGCAGCGCAGAAAAAAACTATGAATTTTTCACGTATGTACTTGGCATGCGTCTTGTGAAGAAAACCGTAAACCAAGATGATATTCAAACATATCATCTGTTTTTCGCAGATGATAAAGGGAGTGCCGGAACGGATATGACGTTCTTCGATTTTCCTGGCATTCCAAAAGGCACGCACGGTACCAATGAAATTTATAAAACTTCCTTCCGCGTTCCGACAGATGCAGCTCTTGCGTATTGGGTAAAACGATTCGATCGTTTGAAAGTGAAGCATCACGGCATCAAAGAGCAATTCGGAATTAAAACACTATCCTTTGAAGATTTCGATGAACAGCAATATCAGTTGATCAGTGATGAAAACGATAACGGTGTGGCATCCGGGACGCCTTGGCAAGATGGTCCTGTTCCTCTGGAGTTTGCCATCACTGGACTTGGTCCGATTTTTGTCCGGACGGCACATATCGATTATTTCAAGGAAATGCTTGAGAAAGTTCTTGTATTCCGTCCAGTTGCCCAGGAAGGGTCATACTATTTGTATGAAGTTGGGGAAGGCGGAAACGGCGCAAGCATCGTGCTTGAGCATAATACAATTCTGCCGGACGGCAGACAGGGCTTTGGGACCGTACACCATGCAGCTTTCCGCGTCGAGGACCGTGCCGTGTTGGAAGAATGGATCGAACGGATGCACAGCTTCCAATTCCAGACGTCCGGCTATGTGGATCGTTTCTTCTTCGAATCCCTATACTCACGGGTTGCACCAGGGATCCTTTTCGAATTTGCGACAGATGGTCCTGGTTTCATGGGAGACGAGCCATATGAAACACTTGGCGAAAAACTATCGCTGCCGCCGTTTCTTGAGCCCAAACGGGAACAAATCGAGAAACTTGTCCGACCGATCGATACTGTACGCAGCACAAAGCATTTTGAAAAAGAATGATAATCAGACATCTGCTTCATTGGCAGATGTCTTTTTTTTAGCAGAATCCATCATGTAAGCGTATAATGAAGATGTAGCATTCATCCTATAAAGAAGGAAGGCTTTTATATGAAAGCAAAAGACTTCATGATAACAGATGTGATAGCAGCGAACGAACATGATACGGTAAAGCAAGTGCTCAAGACGTTTGTTGATCGGCGGATCAGCGGCATGCCGATACTGGACAAAGACCGGCGCATCGCAGGCGTCGTCAGTGATGGGGATATTTTGCGAGGGATCCAGCCGAAAGATACAGTTGTCTTCAATTATTTGCTGACTGTGAGCTTCAAAGCAGAAAAGATGGATAAAATCGTCGATGAATTAAAAGATCATCCGATACTGAATTTGGCTAAAAGAAGAGGGATCGTTACGGTTCATGAAAATGATGAGATGGAAGACGTGGTGAATATCCTAGCTAAACATCGCTTCAAGAAGATTCCGGTCGTCAACGACGAAAAACAGGTAGTCGGGGTGATCAGCCGCGGCGATGTTTTGCGTACGATTCATTCCAGTTTGCTGGATGCATTATGATATAAAAGCACTGACTCTACTGACTCTGGCAGCCAAGGAGTCAGTGCTTTTGTTTCGGTAAGATTTCGATGAAGATCCACTTGGCATGAAAGGTGCGAGTGTAATGAATTTTTTTACGCCATGAAATATGTACCGATGACATATAATTTCTTATAAGAATATTTAAATATACATATTAGTCCAAAATGAAAGCGTTTAATATTGGGTGTGAGAGCTTTTTCTATTGTTTAGATCAGTATCGGGGAGGCGTCAATATGGGGAAGTTGGATGATAAAGCAGTCATTATCACAGGTGCCGGAGGCGGGTTGGGCAAGTATATTGCTTGTCGGTTTGCAGAAGAAGGAGCAAAGCTTGCGTTAGCCGAAATCAATAAAAAGTCGCTTGAAGAAACTGAAGCATTATGTAAAAGCAAGGGTGCTTCTGTGTTCTCAAGCATTGTTGATGTCTCTGATCTAAGTCAGTCAGAAGCATTTGTTGAAGCTGCCGCAGAAAAGTTCGGGACAATCGATGTAGTGGTCAATCTAGCGATTGCCATCAAGACCCCGCATTCCTTTTTGGATCACAAAATGGAAACGCTGGATATCAGTTATCAGACCGGTCTCGTTTCGACTTGGAATTTCATGAAGCTTTGCTATCCTTATCTGAAAGAAAATGGTGGCAAAATAATTAATTTCGGTTCGGGGGCTGCATATCAAGGGGAAGAGGGCTATGCAGCTTATGCAGCAATAAAAGAAGCGATACGCGGCCTTTCCAGAGTAGTTGCACGGGAATGGGGACCTGATGGAATCAATGTGAATGTCGTCAATCCCGGGGCGATCACAGATGGCATCAAATCCTATCTTGATCAGCTGCCAGAAGAACAACGTGATCCAACACAATTAGGTTTCCAGCAAACGTCACTAAGAAGGTTTGGAAGCCCATATGAAGACATCGCACCTGTCGTACTATTTCTGGCAAGTGATGATTCCAGGCACATAACCGGACAAACGATAAATGTGGATGGTGGGGTTCAAATCCACGCATAAGAACATCTATTTAGATTTTACCGATAGTGTTAAATAAAAATTAAAAAGGACTGATATATGGTGAAATTAGAAAAACTGACAGTGGAATATCAGCATAACCCAATTGGAATTGACACAGCAAAACCCAGGTTCTCCTGGAAATTAGTATCCGAGGAGAAGAATGTTCTTCAAACTGCTTATCAGATCATCATTATGAAAGAGGAAGACATTGCATGGGATTCCGGGAGAATCGAAGACAGCTCTTCGGTGTTGGTCGAATATAACGGGGAAAAACTGACTGCATGCTCCCTATACAATATCCGGATAAACGTCTGGGATAATAAAGGAAATGAGGCAAGCATTGAAGGAAGCTTTGAAACAGGCCTTTTAAAGGGGACAAACTTTCAGGCAAAATGGATATCGCATGATTTCCCAGAAGAAGAGACTGCATGTCCTATCTTCACTAAAGAGTTCCAACTAACGAAGGAAGTTGAAAAAGTCAGAGTGTATGCAACATCACTGGGTGTCTACGAAATCAAGATAAATGGCGAGAAACTAGGGGATACTTTCTTTGCACCGGGATGGACAAACTATAATAAAAGGCTGCAATATCAAACGTATACTGCCGATCAATTGCTTGATGGACAAAACGAAATTCAGATAACAGTAGGTAACGGTTGGTATAAGGGAATACTAGGTTTTACTTGTACACCGAATCATTACGGAGACCGCACTGCTGCTTTAGCTGAAATGCATATCACGTATAAAGACGGCACAAGCGAAATCATCGGAACGGACCAAAGCTGGAATGTGACGACTGGATCTATCAGAAGCAGTGAATTTTATATGGGGGAAACGATAGACTCTTGCTTTGAAAATGCTCCTATTAAAAAGGCCGTGAACGCTGATTTTGATAACAATCGTATTGTTGCACAAGAAAGTGAGCCAGTTCGGATCACGCAAAGAATTTCAGCAAAAGAGCTTATCCAAACTCCTAGAGGAGAGACAGTGATCGATTTCGGTCAAAATCTCGTAGGCTTTGTCGAAGTTTCCTTAAAAGGCAAGCGCGGGCAGAAAATAACGCTGCGGCATGCCGAGACGTTGGATAAAGACGGTAACTTCTATCCTGATACGCTTCGCGATGCTATCTCTCATGATCATTTTATTTGCAATGGTGAAGAACAGACGTTCAGACCGCATTTCACTTTCCATGGTTTTCGTTATGTATGCGTGGAAGGAATGGAAGACATTGGTTTAGATGATTTCACTGCATGCGTATTGCATACGCATATGGAGGAGACCGGGACTTTCACTACTTCGAATCCGCTGGTCAATCAGCTTCAAAGCAACATCCAATGGGGACAAAGAGGGAACTTCCTGGATATCCCGACAGATTGCCCGCAACGCGATGAACGCCTTGGTTGGACTGGGGATGCGCAAGTTTTTGCCGGAACGGCTGCTTATAATATGAATACAGCTTTATTCTTTACAAAGTGGCTTCGGGACTTAGCTTCAGAACAAACCGCTGAGCTTGGTGTACCGCATGTGATTCCAAACATCATGGGGCAACAAGAAGGTGCTGCTGCATGGAGTGATGCGGCTGTCATCATCCCTTGGGTGGTATATCAAACATATGGCGATAAGCGCGTCTTGGAGGATCAATATGAAAGTATGAAAGGCTGGGTCGATTTCATCACTTCACGCTGTGGGGATAATGGCCTTTGGCAGTCAGGTTTTCAATATGGAGACTGGCTGGCTTTGGATAAAGAAGAAAGTGCCGATCGTACCGGTGCCACAGATAAATATTTAGTGGCCAATGCTTATTATGCATACTCTACTAATATTGTAAGGAAGACAGCAGAAATACTTCAAAAAAATGACGATGCGAAAACATATGGGGAACTTTACGAACAGATAAGAAATACATTCAATGCAGAGTACATCACATCGACTGGCCGGATTGTCAGCGAAACACAAACAGGATGCATTTTGGCACTTCACTTTGATCTTGCCGAAGAAAAACATCGGGAACGGATTGCAAAATCTTTGGAGACAAACATCGCCAACCATAAAAATCATTTGTCAACAGGATTTGTTGGTACGCCATATCTATGCCATGCACTGACGGAAAACAACCTTCATGACTTGGCTGGGACTGTATTCTTGCAGGAAGATTATCCTTCTTGGCTGTATTCCGTCAAAAAGGGCGCGACAACGATTTGGGAAAGATGGAATTCGATTCTCCCTAACGGTGATTTTGAAGAATCTGGTATGAATTCATTGAATCACTATGCATATGGTTCCATCGGGGACTGGATGTATCAAAAGCTTGCCGGGATAAATCCATTGGAACCAGGTTATAAGAAAATTATGATCAAACCGCAATTCATCAAGGGCATTACATCCGTGCAAGCGTCATTTGTCTCTGTATATGGACAGATTGTAAGTGAGTGGTCTTGTGTGGATAATAAGATCACAGTCAATGTAGAGATCCCAGCAAATACGACAGCTGTCATTTATCTGCCGGAACAAGAGCAGCCAGTCGAAGTTGGTTCAGGAACTTACCATTATGAATATGAAACAACTACTACACTGGAAAAACAGCGATTCTCGTTTGATTCCACTTTGAGGGAAATTCTCGATGAACCACTTGCTGTTGCGATTTTCAACGAGCATGCTCCTGAACTGATGAATAATTCCTTGATTGAGTTTGCCTATCCGCTGACGATCAGTGAGATGCTTGCCAACGCATCTGCCGAGGGTAAACCATTATTCGAAATGGTGATCGATCAGCTGAATCAACAGGATAAGATCCATGGAGAAAGTAACAAGGTGGATGCCTCAAAATAACCGGAATACCAGTACAGATCAACAAATAAGCTGCCAATCATTGTGATTGGCAGCTTGTTTGTTTTCATCAATTCTCACGCAATTGCAATTTGATGCATAGAAAATATGCATAACTTTTTCCCCGCTTCTATGATGAAACAATGGACTCATGTATCTTCCAAATAATTAGAGATTTCTCATTTAAATTCTTATAAAAATCTATACTTTTATATATAGCTTTTGGAAGCAAAAGCTTAATCTAAATGTATAGATTTGAAAGCGCTAACATACGGAGTGATTTCAAAATGGAGTGATCGTGAAACACTAATCGATGATACAACAAACCGCAAACATAAATGATTTTTAGGGGGAAGAGTAAATGGAGAAAAATTCATTGGGTAATCCAGCGGTTGAATTAAACGGCCCTGATAATAACAGCAACGGAGAAGATAGCAAACTTAAACTGCGGGAAAGGATAGCGCTTTCCGTAGGTGGCATGGTTGGGACTGCTCACCTGCAGATGGTTTCCATGTTTTTATTATTTTTCTATACAGATGTTATGCTGATCAACCCAGCTTTTGTGGCAGGATTATTTTTATTCGCACGTGCATTTGATGCATTTGCTGCACCTTTCTTTGGAATATTCATTGATAAAGTGAATACTCCATGGGGTAAATATAAACCTTGGTTACTCATATTGGGGATTTTTACCGGGGTTACTGGCTGGATGACATTTACCGATTTTAATTTGAGTCCAACAATGCAATTAGTTTACGTAACGATCACATATCTATTATATAGTTTATCTATAGCTATCGGCCAAGCACCAGGCTCAGCGATATTGCCTGCAGCTACAAAAAGAGTCGATGACCGAATCGCAATTGGTACATTCAGCTACATCCTTGTCTTGGTAGGGGCTATGTTTGTCTCGGTCGGGGTACAGCCATTGTATTCTGGTTTAGGCGGCGGTAATGATGCTACAGGATTTTCAATGCTTATGGGGGGAGTTGCTGTAATCGGGATATTGATTACAGTGTTCCAAGTACTCACAATCAAAGAAAGATATATCACCAAAAAGAAGAATGATGAAAAGCAGCCATCCTTAAAAACGATGCTGGTTGCTGTTTTTACAAATAAAGCAGCTGTCACCATTTACATTTATATTCTAGCTCTGAATTTAGCGAATGGTGTTAGATCCGGTATCATGATTCATTACTTCAAATATTATTTTAATAATGAGGCACTTATCGTCACAGTTGGATCCGTTACGATAGTACCGATGATCCTTGGAGCCATCCTGAGCCCGCTGATCACAAAACGCATTGGTATCAAAGCGAATGTACTTTTGGCAGCGGCAGTGAATGTCGTTACAATGGTTGCGGTATTCTTCATCCCGGCTTCACCAGCAGGGGTTACTGCTTTCATCGCCATCTCAGTCTTTGGCAGTTTGTTCACTGGATTCTCGAGCCCTGCACAAAGTGCCATGATGCCTGCAGCAATGGATTATACCGAATGGAAATCGGGGATAAATGTCAACGCTTTCATGGGTTCGCTTCAAGGCTTTGTGCAAACGTTCGCAGGAGCGATAGCAGGATCTGTGGCAGCTGGCGCGCTTGCTGTCATTGGATATGAACCGGGAGTGGAGCAAAGCGATGGCACCCTTTTAGGCCTTAAGATCATAATGAGCTTCCTGCCAGCTTTCATAATCGCATTTACCGCGAGTGTTGCTTGGTTTGATCTGACGGAAGATAGGCAAAAACAAATAGCAAAAGACCTGGCTGAACGAAGAAATAACGATTGATGAACAAAAGCCGCCAATCCATCTGGATTGGCGGCTTTTTCCATGTTGTGAACTGGATCAGTTAAGTACCGGATTTTTACGGTACTGCTTAGGTGTCAAGCCTGTATGCTTCTTGAAAATGCTGCAAAAATAGCTTTGGTCATTGAATTGAAGCATCATACAAATTTCAGCTACGGAGTAATCAGTTTGCACAAGTAACTTTTGGGCTTCTTCTAATCTGACGGATTGGATGTATTTACCGAGAGGCATACTTGTTTCTTTTTTGAATAACTGTGATAAGTAGACAGGATTTAAGTGGACGATTTCTGCAAGGTCTGTTATTTGAATCGGCTCAAAAATATGATTGAATATATAATTTTGACAGATTTGAACAGCTTTTGAAAAGCTGCTGGATTTGTTATCCCTGATTTGATCGATTAGGGAATAAAAATGATCATTGACAATTAATTGTATTTTGTTTGGTTCCGAAGTATCCTCTATTTTTTGGATACTCAAATCGCTCATTGTATAGGCAATCTCTGGATACAAACCGCCTTCGATTGCCGCTCTAGTCGCAAGAGCAATTGATATGATGCTATGATTCTTCATGTTGCGGAGCTGACTCTTTTTCGAAAGTACCCCAACGCCATCGATGTCTATCGTTTCGATATGCTGCTGAAGTCCCTCTTTGTTGCCTTCCTTGATGTACTGCCATATCTTTTGCTCATCCCGATATTCCATGTGAAAGGTAGCGTCGAAACGGCGCTGCCGTAACAGGTCTTCGACAGGCTCGGTTTCCAGCATATCGGGTTCTCTTAATTGGGACAATATTCGATCCGGATCCAGCTGCTTATGAAAAATCAAATAAAAAGCTAATCTGCACAGAGCTAAAAGTTCCCGTTGACTTAAGAAAGGCAGTCGATTGTAATAAGCAATCAACTTCTCTTGTTGGCCTTTGGAAATTGTCAGCACATCTAAAATAGCGTCAATTATACTTTCTGTTTCTTCATACACTGTAAAAGGCCCCAGCACGAGCATGTTCCCGGAAGTAAGATGAAAAACTATCAGGCTTTCCTTGTATGTAGTCATGACTAGGACCGGGTTGTTCTTCTCTTTCCTTTCTGGCTGCACGGATTCGAGGAAGAATTCATTTTTATTTTTGTACAATGGGTTGAACAATTGTGAACCGCTACTTTGTAAAACATGTTGCTGTTCATCCAATAAACAAACTGGAATTTTATAAGCTGTATGAATCATTGCGGCAATGAAAGGCAAATTAGCATTATCCATATGTGCATCCCCCTACACTATAAAAATAAAGCGCTTACACATATATAATACTACAAAAAAATTGATTCCTTCATATTATTTTTAAACTTTAAAGCTTAATCTTATTATAGAGTTAGTGATTTCGATACGAATAGGGTAAACATCACTAACTGTCCAAAAGTGCAGTGCAGGCAATCATCATCGCTTGAGAAAGGGGAATATGTTTGAAATTCGATAGAGTGCAACTGAGAAATAAGCAGGCTGTCCTTGATACTTACTTATTGGACAGCTCAGAGGAATTTGCCAATATTGACCTGCGTCCAGGTGTGCTGATTTTCCCAGGTGGCGGCTATTACAGCACATCTGATCGCGAAGCTGAACCGGTGGCCATGGCTTTTTTGGCAGAAGGTTATAATGCTTTCGTTTTGCGGTACACAACAGGTGAAGACGAAAACTTCGATAAAGCCCTGGAAGATGCAGAGGAAGCGATCGGTTTGATCCGCGAGAATGCATGGGGGACAGATGGCAGCAAAATAACCGTGGTGGGCTTCTCTGCCGGCGGACATTTGGCAGCTGCACTAGGGACCATCGGGAAAAACAAACCTAATGCATTGATCCTTGGTTATCCATGTATATTAGATTCTCTCAATCTCGCTTTTCCCGTGCCTTCCTTGGAGCAGAAAGTGGATGCTGCTACACCGCCAACCTTTTTATTCTCGACTTTTGAAGATGCTGTCGTGCCGATTGAACATACGATCAGCTTTATGCAAGCATTGAACGAACACGGCATTCCTTTTGAGTCGCACATTTTCCAGCATGGTGTCCATGGTCTGTCGATGGCTAAACCTTTCACTTCCTCGGGGGTGAAGACCAATGTCAATGAAGACTTTGCACAGTGGTTTCCTTTGAGTGTATCTTGGCTTCATCGGGTATTGGGGGACTTTCAGGCCGATAGGGAGAGTTTGATACCTGATGCGGAGGAAGCTGGTGAGTACAGCATTGATGTGACACTGGGATCATTATGGCGTTCTGAAGATTGCAGAAACATACTGAAGGAATTTGTTCCTGCTTTGGCAAATGAAGAGCTGCTTGCAGGTATAAAACCTTATTCACTCAGGATGGTCAACAGTCATCTGCCAGGCTCTTTATCTGAACAGCAGCTGCTGGAATTGGATGGACGTTTAAAGGATGTTTCGCACAATAAATAAACTGATAAAGGAGTTTTATCCATGAATAAAGACATAACTAGCATAGTTGAGAGCATGACTTTAGAAGAAAAAGCAGCAATGTGTTCAGGAGCTGATTTCTGGAGCACAACAGCGGTAGAAAGATTGGGCATTCCGTCCATCGTCATGACAGACGGACCACATGGTGTGAGAAAGCAAACCGGTGAAGCAGATCATCTGGGATTACATAAAAGCGTGCCTTCCACGTGCTTTCCGACAGCTGCAGGCATGGCGAGTTCCTGGGACCGTGACTTGATCAATAAAGTTGGAAAAGCGTTAGGGAAAGAAAGTCAGGCCGAAGGTGTCAGCATCTTGCTGGGACCTGGTGCCAACATTAAACGTTCCCCGCTTTGCGGTCGGAACTTCGAATATTTTTCAGAAGATCCATATCTGACTGGTGAGATGGCTGCAGCACAGATCAATGGCGTGCAAAGCGAAGGCGTCGGAACTTCATTGAAGCATTTTGCAGTCAATAACCAAGAGCATCGCCGGATGACGACGGACGCCATTGTAGATGAACGTACACTGAGGGAAATCTACTTGACTGGCTTTGAAATGGCAGTCAAACAGGCGCAGCCATGGACTGTCATGTCAGCTTATAACAAAATCAATGGCGCTTTTTGCTCGGAAAACGAAAAGCTGTTGACGGATATATTGAAAAAAGAATGGGAGCATGAAGGAATCGTAGTATCTGACTGGGGTGCTGTGAACTTGCCTGAAAAAAGTGTGGAAGCCGGCATGGAACTGGAAATGCCATCGAGTGCAGGTATTGGTCCAAAAAGAATCGTGAAAGCAGTGGAAAATGGAGAGCTGTCTGAAACTGTGCTGGATGAGTCAGTCAGCAGATTGCTGACCATCATCTTCAAAGCAGAAGCGCTGCAAAAAGAAGGTGCATCCTATGACAAAGAAGCGCATCACCAACTGGCTAGGGAAGCAGCGGCAGAAGCGATGGTACTATTGAAAAACGAAGATGACATTTTACCTTTGGCAAAAGCGGATAACATTGCTGTCATCGGGGACATGGCTGAGCAAGTTCGTTTCCAAGGGGGAGGCAGCTCACATATCAATCCGACAAAGCTGGATTCCATTTATGGTGAAATGCTAAAAACTGCTGGCGATGAAGCTTCGATGACATTTGCCCGCGGATACGATGTCACCCAGGATGTGCGTGAGGATGATGCGCTATTGGATGAAGCGTTAAAACAAGCACAAGCAGCTGATTCAGTCGTCATCGTTGCGGGTCTTCCAGATCGTTACGAGTCGGAAGGATATGACCGGAAGCATTTGCATATTCCTGAAAATCAGCGCGAGCTTATCGAAAAGGTTGCAGCTGTCCAGCCTAATACCATCGTGGTCCTTTGTAATGGATCAGCGGTGGATATGCCATGGATCCATGGAGTGAAAGGTGTCCTGGAAGCGTATCTTGGCGGGCAGGCAGCAGGCGGAGCGATTGCCGATTTGCTATTCGGAGATGTGAATCCGAGCGGGAAGCTTGCGGAAACATTCCCTGTAAAGCTTGAGGATACGCCTGCTCACTTATTCTTCCCGGGTGATGGAGACCGAGTGGAGTACAGGGAAGGTATTTTCGTTGGCTACCGTTATTATGATACCAAGAAAGTGACTCCGCTGTTTCCGTTTGGATTCGGACTTAGCTATACGGATTTCAGCTATTCAGACTTAACAGTCAGTAGCAAAGAAATGACAGATCAAGAGAAATTGACTGTTCAGCTCAAAGTCAAAAATACAGGCAGCAGATACGGCAAAGAAATTGTTCAATTATATGTACGAGATAAAGAGTCAAACATCTCACGTCCTGAAAAAGAACTGAAAGGATTCGTGAAAGTGGCGCTGCAGCCAGGGGAAGAGAAGACCGTTCAGCTTGAACTTGATAAGCGAAGCTTTGCTTACTTCCATACAGATCTGAACGATTGGCATGTAGAATCAGGAGAATTCGACATTCTAATCGGACGTTCATCAGCTGATATCGTTTTGTCCGACACTGTGTCCGTGGAATCCACCGTGGATATTGTTCCTGTATTCCACCGCAATACAACACTTGGCGAACTGATGAACAACCCGAAAACGCTGCCTGTTTTGCAGCATATCCAAACGGCGATGGGCGATAGACAAGAAGCTGGCTCTTCCGATGCGGTTTCTCCTGAAATGATGCAAGCCATGGCACAATATATGCCGCTCCGTGCGTTGATTCCTTTCTCACAAGGCGCTCTGACAGAAGAGACATTGCAAGAATTGATCCGTCAGTTCAATGACGCTGTTAAAACACCATCTTTACAAAAATAAAGAAATTAGTGTATGGGGGGATTTTATGACGATACTGTCCAAATTCAATATCGGGCAATTACTTGCAAATGAGCAATCGCTGAAGATATTGACTAAACATATGCCTGAGTACGTCAGTGAACAGATGTTCAGCATGGCTTCCAGCCTTAATTTGATTCAATTTGCCGCACTGCCGCAAGTCAATTTTCCTGAATCAGTGCTGACAGCAATTCAAAAAGATTTGGAAGCTATCAATCTAAATGAGATTGATGAAACACAGACCAAAAAAACACCTGAACGAAAGCAACCAGCTTCTGATCGCCTGCATGAAGGCCAAGTGATTGTTGTAACCGGCGCAGCCAGCGGTATCGGAAGGGCGAGCGCCCAGCTGATGGCTGCCAGAGGTGCAAAGGTTGTGGTTGTCGATTTCCAACGTGAAGCTGGAGAAGAAACATTGCGGTTGATCGAAGACAATGGCGGCACTGGGATCTTCATTCAAGCAGACGTTTCCAAAGCCGCTGATGTACAAGAATATCTGGAACAAACAATTAAAACATTTGGACATATCGATGTGCTTTTCAACAATGCTGGTGTATTGCAAACTTTCTCCCAGTTCGAAGATATCGATGAAAGTCATTTCGATAAAATCATCAATGTGAACCTGAAGGGTGTTTTCTTAGGGATGAAGCATGCGCTGAAAATCATGAATGAACAAGGGTACGGGAATATCATCAATACTGCATCCACTACAGGCATTCGCGCAGAACATAGCCTGGCAGCATATACGGCAAGCAAGCATGGAGTGATCGGGCTGACCAAAGCAGCAGCCATTGAATACGTAAAGAAAGGCATCCGTGTTAATGCCATCTGTCCTGGTGGTGTTGCGACAGCAATCACTGCGGGTGTTCCGGAGCAGCTTCTGGAAACTGGCTATGTGCCGGATGAGTTTCCTAATATGCGGATGGGAAGATATGCAGAACCGGAGGAATTGGCAGCTGTCGTTTCATTCCTTGCCTCAGAAGGTTCCAGTTATATGACTGGTTCGGTACTTCTGGCAGACGGCGGACTGACATTGTAAATCACAATAGTGAAAGCTTAGTAATACGGCACTGACTCTAGTTAATGAGTCAGTGCTTTTTTATGGTAAAATATAAGTTACGAGCTTGATAGACTAAAGGAGTATTATCTATATATGAGTATGACTGTCATTTTGGCGGAAAAGCCTTCCGTTGCAAAAAACATTGCAGATGCATTGAAAATAAAAACAAAGCAGGATGGCTATTACGAAGGACCTGAATATATCATCACTTGGGCTTTCGGCCATCTGCTGCAGCTTTACGATGCAAAGGACTATGATGCGGCTATGGCAAGATGGAAGCTGGATAACTTCCCATTCGTGCCAGATGCATTCCAATATAAAATCAAATCGAGCCCGCGCAATCGCGATGCGGCAGATCTGGGTGCGAAAAAGCAGATTGGTATCGTGAAACGGCTCATGCAAAGAAGAGATGTCGGCAGGATCGTTTCTGCGTGTGACTATGACCGGGAAGGGCAGCTGATCGGTGACAGCATCATCAACTATGTGAAGCCGAACAAACCAGTATATCGACTGCTGCTGAATGAATGGACGGAGCAGGAAGTGCTTCGCGGACTTCAATCCCTGCGTCCCAATACGGAGCTTCAGCCGCTTTATGATGCCGGTATCGGCCGTCAATGGGCCGACTGGGTAATTGGGATCAATTTGACTTCCGTAGCTACTCTCCGCTATCAAAGCGGTCGAGGAAAAGTGCTGAACATCGGTCGTGTGCTGCTGCCGACGCTGAAGATCATTTATGACCGCGATAAAGAAATCAGCGAATTCAAGCCAGAACCTTATTTTAAGTTGATGGCAACCTTCCGTACGCCAGATAAGAAGTTTTACGAAGGTGTTTACAAGGAAGGCAAAACGGACAAGTTCAAGGAAAGAGATACATTACAAGACATCCTTCAGCAAATACAAGGAAAACAAGGTCAAATCAAAGACAAGCAAACAGAAGAAAAGAAGGAATTCTGCCCGCCTTTATTCAACTTATCCGGACTACAAGGGTACATGACGGCAAGATACAGTGGCTGGACATCGGATAAAGTATTGAAAGTAGCCCAGACACTTTATGAAAAGAAATATATTACGTATCCCCGGACCTCCAGTACCGCATTGGAAGAGAGTCTCGTTTCAAAAGCGGCTGGTGTCTTAAAAAAAGTAGCGGCAGGGTTGCCTTATGAATCGGAAATCAAATTCACCCGGTCAAAACGTGTATTCAACAACAGCAAAGTATCCAGTCACAGCGCCATCATCCCGACTTATGTTTTGCCTAAAAAGCTTACACCCGACCAGGAACTTGTATATACCGCAATCAAAAATCGCTTTATCATGCAGTTCATGCCGATCGCCGTTTATGAAGAGACGACGCTTGAAACAGTGATTCCCGATGTTTCGCTTTCAGGCAGCTTTATTTCCAAGGGCCGCATTCAGCTTGTTGATGGCTGGAAAAAAGTCGAGAAACAGCAAACAAAGGAAACATTGCTGCCGGACGTGCAAGAAGGCATGATGGTTGATATATGGGAAACAGCTGTCACGTCGCATATGACACAGCCGCCAAAACCACATACCGAAAGAACGTTATTACGTGTTATGGAAACCTGCGGCAAAGGCAAACAAGATGAAGAGGAAATCGGAGAAGTGCTCCGAGGTTTTAGCATCGGGACAGCTGCCACAAGAGCAGAAACGATAAAAAAGCTGAAAGACATTCATTATATCGATAATAAAGGCAAAGAACTTCATGTTACAGAAACAGGCAAGAAGCTTGTGGAAACATTCCCAGTGAAACCATTGTTCGATTTAAACTTTACCGGCCGTTTGGAGAAAACATTGTCCGATATAGAGGATGCGAAAGTTGGACGGGAAGATTTCCTTGAAATGATTTTTTCTTTCACGAAAGAAGCAGTCCAAACGATGAAGCAAGATGAAGCAGCTCCGATTCGGACTATTGAGAAGCAGACTATCACCCACGAAGTCCTCGGTAAGTGCCCGGCTTGCGGTGGGGATGTTGTGGAAGGGTATAAGGGCTTCGGCTGTAAAAATTATAAGAAAACCTGCAGTTTTGTCGTTTGGAAAAACGATAAGTTCCTGGCAGCAGTGCGGAAGAAACCAACAAAGACGATGGTTAAAGCGCTGCTCAAGAATGGGAAAGCGCATGTGAAAGGCATGACGAGTAAACGTGGCAAGAAGTTCTCGGCCTATCTTTCTTATGAAAAAAATACAGACAATGACTATTACAGCTGGAAAATGGAATTTGAGAAAAAATAAAAGGGACTGGGACATAAATAATATCTTAGTCCTTTAATCCGATGTTATTCTTAAATACCGCTTCGGCAGAACACTCCGCTTTCCACGGGCACGGCTTCAGCCTCCTCGTGGAAAGTTCGCCACTGCGGGGTCTTCAGCTCGCGCTGTTCCCGTAGGAGTCTCCGTGTTCTGCCTACGCTAGTATCGTGTACAAATTAAAAACCCGAACTTATGCAAATCTTCGTATGAAGACTTGTAATATAGTTCGGGTTTTCATCTAGCTAAAACACTTTTGTCTCAGCCTCTTTTTAAAATTCTTCGTAAACTGCTGGGTCTTGATCGTTGATCCGACCGTCGGATACTGTCAAACTGTTGATCTTCTCCATGTCAGAATCACTCAGTTCAAAATCGAAGATAGCAAGGTTTTCAACCTGTCGGCTTGGCGTGGCAGATTTCGGAATGGCGATGCTGCCTAGCTGATAATGCCAGCGCAGGACGATTTGAGAGGCACTTCTTCCATGACTCTCAGCTATTTCAGCAAGTAGAGGATGATCAAGCAGATTCGTCTTTCTGCCTAGCGGGCTCCAAGACTCCGTTACGATACCATTTTCTTCATGATAGTTTCGCTGCTTCTCTTGGTTGAAAAATGGATGAAGTTCAATTTGGTTGATGACAGGAAGCTCGCCTGTTTCCGCTTTCAAACGCTCCAAGTGTTCTGGCAGGAAGTTGCACACGCCGATGGAACGGATCAATCCCCATTTACGTGCGTCCTGCAACGCTTGCCATGCTTCTACATAATTGTCTTGTTTCGGATTGGGCCAGTGGATCAAATATAAATCATAATAATCAAGTCCTGCTCTGTACAAAGATTCCTGAATCGTGGTTACGGCATCATCATACTTATGATAGCGGCCAGGCAGCTTGGAAGTGACCAAGATTTCCTTGCGTGCAATACCATGCTGTTTGATGGCTTGTCCGACAGTCGCCTCGTTTTCGTAATTATAAGCAGTATCAAGAAGGCGATAGCCTGCATCAATTGCACTCCGGATCGCCTGTACTCCTTGACTGCCCTTCAATCCATATGTACCAAAGCCGGCAGCAGGAAAGATCGTACCATCATGCAGTTTTTTAGTTGGAATATGATTTTGCATTATATCTTCTCCTTTCCGATTATGCTTCAAGCGTAGCATAAATGGTAACGATTGTCTTAAGATAGCATTTGGATTCGCTAGTTATCTTACTACGAATAACCCATTATTTCTGGGGATGAAAAGGTCTTAAATAAAGCGATTTTTCAATGACTGGTATTATATCGACTTGGGGTAAACGTCTCTTGAATCATTGCGTAAACCTCCTGGATGATTGCTTCCAATTCCCTAACAGCAATATCAGGCTTTTGCAGGAAAACGGACTCTAACCGGTCGGCTATATCTTCCGGTTTCTTACATGGATTGCAGTGTGTGTCGCTGCCATTTATAAGAGGGATGATGGATGAATACACGATTCAAACCAAACAAAATCCCCATTATACGGCTTTGTACTACTATCATCGTTTGATAAAGCATCAGCCAATCTTGACGACAAAGCAACGCCTTACGATTATTCCGTTTATTACCTAAATGCATATGTTCTTCCACCATAGCAGTACGCAAGCCATCAGGATATTCTTTGACTTTATCTTTCCATTTTTCCATTGCACAGTCATCAGACAAGGATATGCCATCATGAATGGCAGTTAGTAAGCATTGCTTTACAGCATTTGTATCGAATGAAAGCAGAACATCATCAATCACACTATCTATAGTGGCAGTCAGAAAGTTACTGATTTCTAACTTCACACCTTGACTAAGATAAGTTTCAGACCATTCTCCATCTTCATACGGGAAGAAATCAATTATATCGCCTTTTAATTTCGAAATAGGCTTTTTTCTGTCCTGATCATTTGGTGCTTCCTTCCAAAGTACAAATATTTCAATGTCAGAAAAAGCATCTTGCCAATTTCGTGAGACAGATCCCCCGATAAAAGCTGTCTCAACTTTCGGATTTGATTTGTATATGGAGATAATCTCTTTCCCCCTATCCAATAAATTCAACACGAACCCATCCTACAAATAATGTATCATATGAATTCCGTTATTATTGCTTGAATTTTACAAGTTTTGCTGGCTTACGATAGTGCACTTTTCCATAACTTCACATAAAATTCAGCTTAATAGGAAAACAACTTCTAATTTACTTGTTGTTAGCTTATACTAAAACTAAGGAAAAACAGGAATAACGTACCATGATATAAGTATGGGTTTGGGGAAATGAGGAAGCGTTTTGGCAACTATAATGATGCTTGAATCTAAAGTGGAAGAATTATCGAAACTGCTTAGCGCCCTGAAGGAATTGAATGCAGCAATTGACCTGCAAGATGTCTACCAGGGCATTCTCGATCAAATGGTGATGATCGTGGAAGCAGAAGAAGCAACTTTATGGGTGCTGGATAGAGAGAAAAAGCGGATTGTACCGAAAGTATCATGTGGTATTCCGCCTGCATCACTGCCCATACCTCTTATGAAAGAAGAAGGTGGCATAGTCGGGAGAGTGATCAAGACCGGCGAGGCGGATCAAGTCAAAAACATGGAAAATCTTGGCAGCTCCAGTGATATGCTCATCGTTCCCATGCAGACCAAAGGACAGGTGTTGGGTGCCATTCAGCTTGTGAACAAGAAGGATCGATGTTTTTTTGATGAACGTGATATCCTGCTGGCCAGCACTTTGGCAGAACAATCTGCACTTGCCTTACATAATAGCCAAAAGTACGATGATCTTCATAAGATGTTCCTCAGCATGATTCGCATGCTTGCAGAGGCGCTTGATGCACGTGATCCGTTGACAAAAGGGCATTCGGAACGGGTTGCGCGTTATGCCTGGCTGATCGGTAAAAGAATGGAGATGGATGCCAAAGCCTGCTTTGAGCTGTATCAAGCAGCTATTCTGCATGATATCGGGAAAATCGGCATCGAGGACAGTATTTTGCGTAAAACGACGGGATTGACAGAAAGCGAATTCGAGCTCATGAAAAAACATACAGAAATCGGTGCTCGCATTCTTTCTGCCACCAAACCAAACCGTTTCTTCCAAAAATCGATCGATACAGCAATGCTCCATCATGAACGTATGGATGGAAGCGGCTATCCAAAGCAGCTGAAAGGGGAGCAGATTCCTTTATTTGCCCGAATCGTCGGAGTGGCCGATGCGTTCGACGCCATGACGACAGAACGTACCTACAGTGAAGGGATGTCCGTCGAGGATGCCGCAGATGAGCTGATCCGATGTAAAGGCAGTTTATTCGATCCGCATATCGTTGATATCTTCATTGAAATTTTGGAAGATTGCTCTTATGATCTGCAATCCTTTCCGAAAGCGGATGCTGTATAAAAAAATCATAAACAGCAGCTTACCTCTTAAGGAGGGGAGCTGCTGTTTTTCATTTCAGTCAATGATCCATCAAAAGAACACATGAATAAACGCTTGGGAACATTCCCCAAGCGTTTAACGGGTAAGCTACACTTATCTAACATCAGCTTTCTTCAATTCACTCTGGTCAGACCTTGTTACAAGATGAATGATGAAGCCTATGACTGCTCCTGCAATCGCTGGTAACAGCCAGCCAAGACCAAGAGTGTACATCGGCAAATTGTTTGTCAGGAATTCCTGCACCCCAGGAATCTGCAGATTGGCTGCATACAAGCCTTCCATCAAGCTCACGGCAAATGTGAACAGTAAACTGATCAAGTAGACAGCTCTGCTGCCGGCAAACGCATCATGCAAGAAAGTCAGGAAAATCAAGACGATTGCCAGCGGGTAGATGATTGTCAACACAGGTACGCTGAATTTGATGATGTTCGCCAAACCAGCATTTGCAACGATAGCACTGAATACAGATAATACGATAGCGATGACGTTATAAGAAACCTTCGGGAACAGGCGGCTGAAGTAGCTGCTGCAGGCTGTCACAAGTCCAATGCTCGTTGTCAGACAGGCACCTAGTACGATCAGACCAAGCAACACATTGCCCATTCTCCCATAGTATACTTCGGAGACGCCTGCCAGTACGGCACCGCCATTATCCAACAACCCGATTCCTGTTACACTAGTTGCACCTAGATAAGATATGGAAGTATAAACCAAAGCAAGAAGTACGGCAGCAATCACGCCAGCTTTCCATGTGAATCCGAGAATGCTCTTTCGATCAGTAACACCGATATTTTTCACGGAATTGATGACGATGATGCCAAAGACGAACGCTGCCAATGTATCCATCGTCAAGTAACCTTCCTGGAAGCCTTTGAAGAAAGCATTGCTGCTATAGGTTTCAGTTGGGTCCTGCGGGCTACCGAGCGGATTGACAAGTACAGTGATGATCAATACAGCTATGAATATCAATAAAGCGGGTGTCAGATATTTACCAACGATATCGACGATTTTCGCTGGCTTCAACGAGAAGAAACAAGTAATGCCGAAAAATACGATAGAATAGATTATCAAAGGCCAAGGACCAGTATCGCCGGACAAGAATGGCTGGATTCCGATTTCGAATGATGCAGTACCGGTACGCGGTAATGCAAAAAGAGGGCCGATGGATAAATACAGTACCAAGGTGAATACATAGCCGAATACCGGATGAACACGGCTGGCAAGATCCTGTAAATCATTTTTGCCAGAAAAGCCGAATGCAAGTATACCGAGCAGCGGCAATCCTACGCCGGTGACGATGAAGCCTAAGTTGGCAGTCATGACATTTGTGCCGGCACTCTGGCCGAGCAATGCAGGAAAGATCAAGTTGCCCGCTCCAAAAAATAATGCAAATAACATGAATCCTGTAACGATGACATAAGAAAACGGAATTGATTTTTTCACAGTGGTTACCTCCGAGATGGGAAAGTTCTAAATAATTAGAAAATTAAATAGATAAAATAGTAAGAATATTTGAACCTTGTTAGAGATTCTATCACAAATCGCAGAAGCCAACAACTGTAAATATTGTGAAGATGAAAGAAGTATATAACACTCCATTTTCGGCATATATATGTATAAAAGCCATTTGGAGGTCATAGTATGCAATTCACGGATATCGATATCTTCCACGCAGAGCTCAAACGGCTCGAGGATGAATTCAGGCGCTGCCCGGAACCAGGGATCCGGAACTTGATCCAGGAAGATATATTGCTGATAGAAGAGGCAATCGCGACTACCGATCAATAATTACAAAAGGCGAAAAACATCCAGGTGTTTTTCGCCTTTTTGTATTATTGATTTTTTTGGACCGGCTGATCTACCGACAGATCTTGTTTCTTCACACGTTCACTCAAATATTTCACATAGCGATGATCCGTCACAAGAAAAGCGAGCTCATCTCGTTTAAGTTGTTTTTCCGCTTCTGCGAAAGATTCGAACCCATGTTCAGCAGGCTGCTGATTTTTCATGATATAAAACTTGCGGTTTTGCTGTACGATCAGGAATTTATCGTTCTGCTCATTGACGTACAATGTACCAAGGTCGTTTTCAGGGACGTTGAATCTGTTTTCGGCAGCGTCCGGACGCAATGTCTGCAAGTCGAAAGCGTTTTTGACGAACAGTTCAAAAGCTTCTTCTGTCAAAGAAGCCCCCGAAGCTTTCTGATGTCCGCCTCCGCCATACTTGCCGGCAAGTGCCGATACGTCGACATCATCGTGGATGGTCCGGAGACTCAAACGCTTCGTACCCATCATCACCATGATGATCAAATCAAGATGGGGGAAGGTCTTACCTAAATCATTTCCTAATTCAGAGAGATAAGACTCTGCATGAACGACACCGGCTAGATATGTATCTACCTTAACAGGGACAACTTGTTTCCTTTTTTTGCGAATATAGCGTGCTGTTTGGGCATCCTGCACTTGCAGCAATTTCTCTTCCAAGTCACTGAAAACGAAAGTTTCACTGTGCTGCAGACGCTGGATCATCTCGTCAGCGAATTCTTCGATGCTTTGAAGGAAGAGGAGGGCATTCAGCTGCTTAGCTGCCTCATTCTGCCGTTTCTCCCATTCCCATGTATCATACTGGCGTACGAGCTCGACAAATTCGCTCACCGCTTGTGTTTTCTCTAGATGACCTTCTTTTACAAGGACATCATACATCATGCTTGTTGCTGAAGTTTGTCTGCCATCTTCTTGCTTTGTTTCGATCCATGCCCAGTCGTGAGCATTCAAGTGCTCGCTTGTTTTATGATGATCTACAAGGCGGGCTTTACCGCCGGATTTAACGAATGTGCTGATAGCAGCTTCGTTTTCCTCGTTCACTGCCAAATCCGTCACCCATAATTCTTTCTCATGTTGGGTTTCATCAGCCAGGAATTTTTTTACTTCTTCGTTCAGACTGCTGATGGAGTTATAGCGGATATCAACATCCTCCCCAAAAGCTAGTGTCGCTAAAATACCGCAACCGACACCGTCCAGGTCATTATGTGTCAATAGTTTATACATGTCTTCACCTCAATTACTAGTATAAGTATAACCTAGCGGAATTATCGGCTTCAAGCATGATTCTTCTACCTCTCTTGGCTGAATAGACGGAAACGGTGCAGAAGGAGCATATAAAAGCTTGCGGAAATCAGCAATACACTGCTTAAAAGCACATAACCGTTCGTTATATAAGAGTCAAGCGTCACGTATAGGAAAATCGCACAAGATGCCATGCAGGTGATGCAAAGGAGCAGTTTATAGAACCTGGCGAAGCTGAATGGGAAACGCACTGCTTGATAAAGACTTGCAAAGTGAAGCACTGTGCCCAGAACTTCCCCTAAGTTCAGTCCGAGGATGACGCCATTGACACCCATACTCGGCTGGGAGGCGACGAAATAAATCATCAAAAGACTTGCAAGTGCCGCGATGAGGTTGTTGTATAAAACAACACTGCTCTTTCCAATACCAATCAGCACCGCTTGCAGTGGAATCTGCAAATAACTGAGCATAAAACAAAAAATCATTTTCTGAATGAGCAGACCGGCTTCCTCGGAATGGTAAAATAAACTGGTCAGATCTGTTGCAAAGAAATAAAGAAACAGCGCCCAAGGTATGCAGATCATCATGGTAACGTTGATTACTTGGTTTATATTGCTGTACATTTCCTTGAATTGACGTCGCGCATACAAATCACTGATGCTCGGCAGCAAGTTCGTCGATAAGGAGTGTGTGATGAATGTCGGGACGAATACGAGCGGCATGACGTACCCCATCAAGAGTCCATACGTTTCTGTGGCTGTCTCGGCAGTGAGCCCGGCTGTCAAGAAACTGTGCGTGATGATGATCGGCAGCAGGACACCTGCAAAGCTATTGACAAGGTGACTGCCAGTATTTGGTAATGCCACTTTGAACAAGTCGCGTGTGTGCTGTTTACCATCACGGACAAGATCACGGATGATATGCAAAAAACGCCACTTGAACTCTTTTTGCCTGTTGAAAGCGATCATAAGGACACCTAAAGATATTGCTTCCCCGATCACCATACTGATCACGGCACCAGCTGCAGCTACACCAAGTCCATATGGAAGCAGATATTGAACGAGCATAAAAGTGACGATGACTTGAACACTTTGTTCCAAAATCGAAGCGAAGGCACCGGGCGACATATACTGCTTTCCATGAAAATATCCCTTAAGTATTGAGGATATCGCCACAATCGGGATAATCGGGATGATGGCAGTGAATGTGTAGATTGCCCGTTCATCGGCAAATAAAATCCCAGGAGCAAAATGAATGACACTGAACAGCAGCAGAGATGTGATGATGCTCAATGTACCTGTGATTAGGAAGGAGAGGGAAAGGACATGCCGCAGCCTTGTCCGATCGTTGGTCGCATTATTCTCTGCTACCAAATTGGCGACTGCGACTTCCAACCCAAAGCCCGTAATGGCTATCAGCAGACCCGTTACCGGCATCGCCATCATCGCGAGCCCGATTCCTTCCGGTCCGAGCAGTCGTGACAAAACGATTCCGTTCATGAACCCGATCAGTTTGCTGTAACAAGCTGCCACGGCCAAAATGATCGTACCTTTTAATAATGATTGTTTTCCCACATTTGTCACCTCAACTTGTCCATGGTTTAGATGTATGTATGGATGGTAAGATTTATGTCAAGCTGACTTGGCGGATAGGATAGTTCCCGTGATCGTGATTTAAATGACAAAAGGAGGACTGAAGTGGATGTATTCGAATCATGAGTTACAGAATGTGATTTCGGGCCAAGCTGTCGGTGATAGTTTTCCGTATAACACAAATGATGAAACGGAAATAGAAGCTCATATACGGCGGCTATACCATTACATAAACCATATGCCACATATTGTTTGTGAAGCAGAATGGAATCATTTTGGCAGCGGTTATAGCTCTTATGTTGAATTTTACTGTTATAGCAGAAAAGATGTTACAGTCGTTCAACAAAAAGACAATCATCGCGTAGAAGAAAGGGAGGGTATCATCATTGCTGTTTGTCGTTTAGCTCCTGTTGCTATAATGGGTGCGGATGACAGATATAGAATGATCCATAGTGTGACGAATGAAGAAGTTGGCAGAGGATATGGCTCATTACTCGATGGTCCCGACCGATTGTATGTAGGTGAAGAACTGCAAAATACAGCTGAGAAATTGAAAGCAGCTTTGCAGATATTCGGTTTCGAGCTGATGGATGCGAAAAGTATGGGGGCTCCATTGCCTTTTCAGACGATCATTCCGACGATCTACCGGAAACCGGGAGAGTATTTGTATATGGATGCTCTTTTTTATTGGGAAGACTGATTTCATAATCAGAGTTCGTATAACAAATACTTAGATTGCTGTACGAATAGTGAAGAAGAGCACTCTTATATTAAATCGAATTTTCATTGAAAATGGAGCTGTGAAGAGCAAATTCTGTTCAATTTGAATTTGCTCTTTTTATTTTTCAAGCAGAAGGACGACATATGCTTTTTATGTTGGAGAAACCAAGAGGAGTAACACGAATCTAATGGTTTTGGTAAAAAATCTGACAAGTGCTAGGTACGATTTCGTATTGATTTGACTGAACCCTTACTTCCATAGGCCTGTTTTTCATAAAAGTTTTGACAGAAGGTACCGAGACAATTAACATAATAATCAGAAAAATCAATAATATCGAGGAGGATAAAAATTGCCGATAAATGATGTCATGAATAGTGGAGTTTTATGGGTGTTCTGCTTGCTCGTCGTTTCTATCGTCATATTTCAAGGAGTCGTATTCATGAGATCAGCTTTCCAAGTGAAAGCAAGCGTAGGAATGACTGACCGCGAGGCCCGCAGTGCAATGAAAACAGGTGCCATTGCTGCCATCGGTCCTGCCTTAGGCAATATCATCATTGCCGTCTCGCTAATGAGTTTGATCGGTAACCCGCTTACGATGATGCGCAGTGCAATTATCGGCTCCTCCGCTACCGAGTCCCTTGGTGCCCAAATGGCTTCGACAGCGTATGGTACAGAGCTTGGGTCGGCTAACTTCGGACCTGAGGCGTTCACAACCATCGCTTGGACATTATGCATAGGCGGTACAGGTTGGCTTATCGTCACCTTTTTCTTTACAAAGTCGTTAGGGTCGTTTCAGAAGAAAATCACTGCAAGGAAGAATGGCACAAAGAAGATGGTCATCATATCGACAGCAGCCATGCTCGGTGCGTTCGGTTACTTTGCAGCAAATGAAGCAGTTAAAAGCGGCGGTCATACTTTGGTCATCTTCACGAGCATCCTGATTACGGTCTGTACCTTATTTCTAGCAAATAAACTGCAAATGAACTGGTTGAAAGAATGGGCACTTGGTTTTGCTATCATTGGCGGTCTGACAGTCGGGTATTTTATCGGATAAAAAGGGAGGGATAGGAAAATGGTTAAAACGGCGGAAGAAATAGTAGTACAGGAAAAGGTGTTGGAAACACATCAGCAATCATTCGATGCTTTCCACGTAAATGCTCATTTCTGGGGCAGGCTCACGATTGGCTGTGTGATTGTCTTATCGGCAGCTCTGCCACTTTATCTATCGTTCGTGGCTGGATATCATCCTGGCTGGCAAGCCATATTCGCTGCTTTTCTAGCCTATATTGCACTCGTCGGTTTTGCTTGGGTGGTGGAGCCGGTCAGCTATTACGCAACACTTGGCGTCTCCGGAACGTACCTTAGTTTCCTGACTGGCAATATTGCGAATATGTGTCTGCCGTCTGCTGCAGCGGCACAACAGGTCATCGGCGCCGAACCTGGAACGAGGAAAGGGGAAGTGGCAGCGACACTGGCCATAGCGGCAGCTAGTTTCATGAATATTGCCGTGTTGATCCCAGTCATATTGGCAGGATCATATATCCTATCCATCATTCCGGAATCCTTGCAGGCTGCATTTGCTTACATCATTCCAGCTATTTTCGGCGGTATGATCGCACAATTGGCTATGAAAAAACCTCTATTCGGTGTTATTGGCATCATCTTCGGCATCCTGATGACACAGCTGCCGATACCCGTCTTCTTCAAAGGTTTGGTCTGTATGTTCCTGACAGTGGTCATCTGTGTTTTATTGGACAGCAAAACGAAAAATGAAGGAGAGATGATTCATGAGTAAAAAAGAACTGATCCGCAATCTGGAGGAAATGGAAAACGTCACTGGGAGTCTGGCACTTGATATATGGCAGCATCCGCAAGTTGCATACGAAGAAACGTACGCAAGCAAAGCACAGAAGGACATTTTGGCAGAGGCAGGTTTTTATATAACAGATAACATTGGCGGAATGCAAACAGCTTTTTATGCAGAATACGGGAATGGGCATCCCATCATCGGCATATTGGGTGAATTTGATGCGCTGCCTGGACTTTCGCAATCGAGCAAGCCTTATAAGGATCCAGTCAGCGATCAGGGACCAGGTCACGCGTGCGGCCATCATCTGCTCGGAACTGCGGGAGTGGAGGCGGTGTTAGGGTTAAAGCAGCTTATCGATCAAGACATAGTGAAGGGTACGATCCGCTATTATGGCTGTCCAGCTGAAGAAGTACTCTCAGGAAAGACCTTCATGGCCAGGGAGGGTGTATTCGATGATTTGGATTGCTGCCTTACCTGGCATCCTGGAACAAGCAATGTAGTCCAGAATTATAGCACCCAAGCAATGATTTCCATCAAGTACCGTTTCCATGGTGTTCCGGCACATGCCGCTGGTGCACCGCATGCAGGTCGCAGTGCGCTTGATGCAGTCGAAATCATGAACATCGGAGCTAATTATCTGCGGGAGCATCTGGAGGATGGTACCAGGATTCACTATAGCATTACAAACGGCGGGCAAGCACCGAATATCGTTCCGGATGAGGCAGAAGTATGGTATTATCTGCGAGGAGCGAACAGGGATCAAGTAGAGGATATGCTGACGCGCATGCATGATATAGCAAAAGGGGCGGCATTGATTACAGGCACATCAACGTCACATGAACTTTTGGCCAATTGCTATCATATGCTGACAAATGACATATTGGATACGTTGAATTATCGCAATATGGAGGATTATCCGATGGAAAGCTTCACGGCGGACGAAGTGGCTTATGCTTCCATTTTACGTAAATCGATGGATCCGAAACTTATCGAACAATCACGCCGCAACCTTCAGCTCGAAACGAATGATATTCTTCCAACCAAGAACTTCTATGACATGTCGATGAAGGATAAGACAATGCCAGGTTCAACCGATGTTGCCGATGTGAGCTGGATTACGCCCCTTGCCAGTATCGGCACCACTTGCGGACCGATCGGAACCCAAGTGCATGCATGGCAAGCTACGGCAGTGTTCGGAACAAGCATCGGACTGAAGGGAATGCATTATGCAGCTAAAATCATGGCTTTGACAGCGTATGATCTTCTGACAGAACCGGCACTCGTTGAACAAGCAAAAGATGAATTCAACACAATGACTGCAGACAGACCGTATCAAGCCGGTCTTGGGGAGACAGTGTCGGCTCCCGGAACAAAACGTAAAGAGCAATTCATTTGAGTTGTAATTGACTTCCATTCCCCTTTTGATATACTGTAACCAACAAACACGAGAGGATGATGGGTGAACAATGATTGACTAATCTTCTTTTTCCACGAATTGAAAAAATTCTTTTTCAACGCGTAAAAAATAGGATTAGTCTGCCCATCTTCAAATCGAACGGATACGTATACCTCTCGTTAAGATATATGTGTCTTCCTGGTACGGCTAATCCTTCCAATTCATATTGGGAGGATTTTTTCTGTCCTCCTGATATCAAGGAGTGAATGCTAATGCAAGAGCTGATCAAATTACAACAAATCAGTCATATGTACGGTGAACGTCTAATCATACATCAGGCTAATGCCACTATTCATGAAGGGGATGTCGTTGGCATAATAGGAAGGAATGGCGCTGGTAAAAGCACATTGCTGCAGATCTTGGCAGGAAATAAACAAGTTACCGAAGGGACGCTTAAAAAGGATGCTTCCCTTATTACAGAAATGGTTGAACAGGAAAAGGACGATCATAGCTGTGATCAAGCTCAAACTGAGGCAGCGATTCTGCGGAACAAATGGAATGTCCCGTCTGTTTCCTACCAAAGTATGAGCGGCGGGGAGAAGCTAAAAGCTAGGCTTGCGAGCGGACTTACAAGCAAGGCGGATATAGTGCTGCTGGATGAACCAACAAACCACCTGGATGAAGACAGTGTCCGCATGCTAGTGGAAGAAATCAAACAATCTACTAAAACATTCGTGATTGTTTCGCATGACCGCTATTTATTAGACCAAGTGGTGTCAAAGATTTGGGCTATAGAAGAAAAAACACTTCATACCTTTGAAGGGAATTATACGGCCTATACGGATCATCGAAAAAAGGCAAAAGCAGCCCAGCAGCACGCCTATGAAAAGCAGCAAAAGCGTATCAAACAAATAGAAGGCCAAATGGATTCGCTGCAAAACTGGAGCTCCAAGGCGCATGCGCAATCCACCAAACAAGAAGGTGCCAAGGAATATTATCGTAAAAAGGCGAAACGGATGGACAGAGCTATAAAATCCAAAAGAAAGCGGCTGGAAAATGAATTGGAAATGAAGCGTTTCGAAGCTGTCGCGCCGGAACAACATATAAGTTTCGAACTTAAAACAGCACGTAAAAAAGGCAAACGATTTTTGGAATGCAAAAAGGTAACGAAGCGATATAAAGATAAAATGCTATTTTGCGATGCAAATTTTACGATTAAGCATGGAGAGAAAGTCAGTTTAGAAGGACCGAACGGATGCGGTAAGACAACCTTTTTCCGTATGATAAAGGATAACGAACCATACACAGGCGAGATATGGCTATCACCGACAGCAAACATCGGCTATCTCTCACAGGATGTCTATGATCTGCCACTGGATAAGTCTCCAGCAGAGATCTTTCCGCAGGAATCATTCGCAGAGAGAGGGCAGGTACAAACATTGCTTTTGCATCTAGGATTCGAGACGGAAAGCTGGATGCTTCCGATTGCAGATATGAGTATGGGAGAGCGTGTGAAACTCAAGCTTATGCAACATATACTGGCAGATAAGGATGTCCTTTTATTGGATGAACCTACAAATCATATGGATCTTCCATCCCGGGAACAATTGGAACGAACGCTCACAGCTTATAGCGGAACGCTGCTTGTCATTTCACACGATCGTTATTTCCGTGAAACAGTGACAGATACGCAACTGATCATAGAGGATGAAATGATGAGGAAAAATCCAGGTGCTATAGCAGCGGAGTCAGATAAAGAAGATGATATACTGCTGATGCAGCTTGAAAATGAGCGCCAAGAAGTATTAGGGAAGCTGAGTATGCTTGACCCAACAGATGCAGCATACAAGGAACTCGATTCACGTTTTTTGAATTTGACAAGCAAAATCAACGAGTTAAAGAATCACTGACATCTGCATACTTGTCACAATACTGTTATGATGAATGAAGAAAAGCGCTCGTTTAATCATCGAGTGTTTTTCTTACTGTCTTGTAAATGGATTGATCTGCCGCAACATACAGCGACCGGCACGAATACAGCCATTGCGATAAAACCGTCGGTAATTTTTTATGCGGGTTACAATAGGTTTTACATATATACTATAATTGAAACAGAAAACAAAAGTTGGTGAAACAAATGGCGAATAACCAGAATAAGCGGATTACATTACAAGAAGTAGCAGAACATGCAGGCGTCTCCACTACTACCGCATCGCTTGTCGTGAGAAATAATCCTAGAATCTCACAGGCAACTCGGGAAAGAGTTCTGAATTCCATTGAGGAATTAGGGTACATCTATGATCGAGTAGCCGCAAATATGCGTTCGCAAAGTTCCAATCTGATCGGAGTGATTGTGACTAATATAGCGAATAAGTTCATTTCCGAGTTTTTGATAGGTGCACAAAATAAACTGGAAGAATTCGGTTATACCGTCCTTTTAGGTACAACTTTTGATAATGCAGAAAAACAGCAAAATCTCATTTCCACCATGGTGGAACATAGGGTGGATGGTTTAATTTTGAATCCTTCCTCCAGAAGTTTGGAAAAGACCGTGAAACACTTGAATAATTTAAAGATTCCGCTCGTACTGGCAAACAGGGAATTACATACGATCAATGCAGATTATGTAGGTATCGATTATGAGCAAGGAGCTTATCAAGCAGTTACCCACTTAGTCAAAAAAGGTCACAGGAGAATAGCATTTCTAGGCGGGATCCGTGAATCTTCCACATGGATAGGAAGAATGGAAGGGTACCGCAGGGCATACAAGGAGAATGATTTGTTATTTGATGAAAGTATCATCATAGACAGTTCTCCCACCATTGAAGGGGGAGAAGAAGCCGCATTGGCATTGTTAAGTTCCTCCAATCCTCCTACAGCGATTTTTTGTTTCAGTGATATGATTGCTTTTGGGGTGATGAAGGTATTGTCCAAACAAGGTATAGAAGTTGGAAGTGACATGGATATTGTCGGTTTTGACAATATACCAGATGCGGAAATATACCATCCGCCTTTGACGACCGTCTCTTCCTTCCCCAAATCGATCGGTATCCAAGCGGCTAAGCTCCTACATAGTAAGATAAGCGGTGAAAGCACAGAACTGCAACGCATCATCTTAAAACCGGAGCTTGTGGTAAGGGATACGTCTAAATGAATAGTTAATCTGAGAATAATAACACTTTCTATCAGCAATGGATCGTTATGGAACATCCAGAATGCGATAGAAGGTGTTTTTTTATCTTAACAGAAGGGATATACCGAACGATGAGCACTTTAAATGGGTGCACATATTTATTTCTGTGAATAACTTCACATAATTGACACACTTTTCCAGGAGGAGTATAGTAGGTTTTGCGCGTTATTAGTATATCGATATACTAACTTAAAACAGCCTTCATAAAGGGATTTTGATGTTTAGTTTAATTTATTTTGTACATCGATAAACCTACATTTATCTTTACGATGTATTATTTGTTACCAAATTGCAAAATTCTATTGTCAGGGTGGAAAGGAGTGAAAATAATCGTCAGGTTATACTTGTATTTGTTACTGGCTCGTCAATAGTAGTTTACAATTGAATGTCTATTAACAAATATAAGTTTTTTTACAAAGGGGACAGCACATGAAATATCCGTATTTAAAAATGGGATTGGGAATCTACCTAAGTTATTTACTATTAGGAATGGTCAATATCATGCTCGCATCGAATATGTCTTTTTTATCCGAGCGATTGAATGTTGCCAGGACAGATATCAGCCTTTTGATTTCTGTAGTGGGAATCGGCCATTTACTTTCAATAAATATTGCCGGGAAGTTATCCGATCGGTATGGAAGAAAACCTTTAGTCATTGCAGCTGCTTTGTTATATGCAGTATTTCTTGTTGGAACACCATTAACGACACACTTTCAAATAGCAGTGCTGTTTGCTTTCTTTGCTGGGGTCAGCAATTCGCTCCTGGATTCAGGTGCATATCCGGCCTTGAATGAAGGTTTCAAAGCTGCGTCAGGGACTGCCATTGTGTTATTGAAAGCCTTTATGTCAGTGGGCGCAATAATTTTACCCGGATTAATAACATTGTTTATGTCACGAGATATATTCTTTGGTTATGCATTTTTCATTCCTGCAGCCCTATTTGCTGTTCTGAGCATGTATTTCGTGACGATCAGATTTCCTGGTATGCATACAAAAGCTCCTTCTGAGGAAACGAGTGACCAGGATTCACCCAACTTGTTCGGTTGGAAAGAAGGAGCTGCTCTTGTCGTCATCGGTTTCTTTTCTGTATCGCTATCATCCGTCATTCAAACGTGGCTGCCCACTTATGGTCAGGATGTCATACAGTTGAACGAAAAGAATGCGGTGGAATTGTTAAGTTTTTACAGCATGGGCGGATTGATTTGTATCTTGGTGCTTGCAGTATTACTGAAAAAAATCATCAAGCCCATCACAGCAATGATTGTTACACCTGGTATAGCAACCATCATTTTAGCGGTTCTGCTTTTCTCCCGTAATCCATCACTTGCGCCATTCATTGCATTTTTCCTTGGATTATTCACGTCGGGAATGTACCAGCTGGCTATGACTGTGATGATCGACTTATTCCCAGCCAATAAAGGAGTAAGCGTGTCATATGTAAGTGCAGCTGCCAGTGTTGCTTTTATGGTTATACCATTCATAACAAGTATGCTAACGAAGCACATCGGTGTATCTGCTGTATTTTATTTTGATTTATGTATTGCTGTACTGAGTACGTGCTTAGCTATTTATCTTTCGAAGCAAATAAGATCATTATCAAAGATAACCCAATAATTACTTACCTTAAATTTTAAAAAGGAGAAAAATAAATGAAGAATCCATATATCAAAACATCGCTGGGCATGTATTTGAATTACTTCATGCTCGGGATGATCAACATCATCATCGCTTCAAACATGAGTGATCTATCGGAAAACTATAATCAACCTGTAGAAAGAATCAGCTTACTTGTTTCCGCTATCGGTATCGGTAAACTGATCGCTTTATTCTTTGCCGGCCGACTATCGGATAAGCTGGGCCGTAAACCAATCATCATTACAGGAAGCTTTTTGTATTTACTGTTCTTGGTTGGTATTCCTTTGATGTCAAGCTACCCAGTGGCCTTTGTATTAGCCATCACTGCCGGAATAGCCAATTCTTTGCTCGATTCAGGAACATATCCTGCGTTGATTGAATCATTCCCTAAGAAGTCAAGCTCCGCTACGGTATTGGTAAAAGCAATCATGTCCATTGGTGCTACATTGCTGCCATTCATTCTTGCGTTCCTAGTCGCTAACGATATTTCATGGGGCTGGTCATTCTACGCGTTAGGCATCCTGTTCCTGATCAGCGGAATATACTTGATCTTCATGCCATTCCCGGCATTTAAAACAGTTGCAAAAGATGAAACTGCTGCGCAATCTTCAGATAGCCGCTTTAAAGAAGAACCGAAATTCTGGGGTGAAGGACTCGCAATCATCCTTATCGGATTTACGTCCACATCCTTGTTCGTTGTGTGGCAAACATGGCTTCCGGAGCTAGGTTCAAGATTCATCGGTTTGAGTGAGAACGTTTCTGTACAGCTATTAAGTTTCTTCAGTATCGGTGCATTGGTATCCGTACTATTGCTTGCCGTTGCACTGGATAAGTTCGTCAAGCCGATTACAATCATGATCGTATATCCAGCTGTCGCTTTTGTTGCTATGCTTTGTCTGTTCTTTGTCCAGTCTTATCCCATCGTTGTCGTTTGTACGTTCATCCTTGGATTGTCGACTTCTGGTATCTTCCAATTGGCTATCAGTGTCATGACGCAGTTCTTTGTGAAAAATAAGGGTACGACAACTTCTTACGTCAATATAGCGGGGAGCACTGCTTTTATCCTGGTTCCGATCATTTCGAGCTTTTTAGTGAGCCAGATCGGCATCTCCATGACACTTGTTTTTGATATGGTGATTGCTCTATTGAGCATATTGCTTGCAGTATTCGTTCTTATTCGCGGAAAGAAAGTATTTAATTAATAATCTTAAATCTAGAGGAGTTTTTAAAATGAACAAATACGATAATAACCTAGCAAAAATCGATGCTAAAACTACTTTGGTTGGATTACTCGCTACTCCGATCGGACATAGCGTTTCTCCGCAAATGCATAACCTAGGCTATACGATCAGCGGATTGAATTATGCGTATCTAGCTTTTGAAGTCGGTCCGGAAAAGCTGAAAGAAACGGTTGAAGGTATGAAAGCGATGGGAGTGGCAGGATTCAATGTATCCATGCCAAACAAAATCGACATCATCCAGTATCTGGACGAACTCGATGATACAGCGAAGTTCTCAAGAGCCAGTAATACTGTAGTGAACAAAGATGGCAAATTGATCGGATACAACACAGATGGTTTGGGCTACGTGAAAAACTTGGAAGAGCATGGCGTAGTTTTGGAAGGAAAAAAAGTGACGCTAGTCGGTTCTGGAGGAGCAGCAACTCCTATCGCTATTCAGTTGGTACAATCCGGTATCAAAGAAATCAGCATCTTTGCCAGAAATGATAAATTCTTCTCCAAAGCAGAAGAAAATGCAGCATATATCAATGATGAAATGAAAGAATTCGGCGTGAAAGCCAATGTATTCCCATTGGAAGACAAAGACACATTCCGTAAAGAAATCGCAGAAAGTGCTGTTTTAGCTAACGCAACAAGCCTGGGAATGAAACCATTGGACGAATTAAGCATCATCGATGACATGACAGATGTACTGCGTGAAGACCTAGTAGTGACAGATGTTGTATATAACCCTCGTAAAACAAAATTGCTAGCACAAGCAGAAGCTGCTGGTGCCAAAGCAATCAACGGACTAGGCATGGTCTTATGGCAAGGCGCACTTGCTTATAAACTATTCACAGGGGAAGATATGCCGATTTCAGAAGTGAAGGAAAGCATGTTCGGTACGGATATTTAAGAAGAAGCTAATAAGGTAAAAAATTATGACCATGAAAGCAAGTAACAGCTTGTTTTCATGGTCATAATTTATATGGGTCACCTATCAACTACCAAAGAGCTGATTCATGTAACTGTTTCACTAGTAGTTTAAGGTACGGATTCTGAGTGGAGCAGTCGGAAAAAAGGTATACTTAATATGATTTCTTTGCCTACAGATGTTAAAGTGAAATAACAAATGCTTCGAGACGATGGAACGGTCATCTGAAGGCACTAAAAAAATCATGAAACAATCATTCGCGTGTACTTGTAAAGCTGCAACATTGACATCCCATATTTATCGAGGTAGAATATAACTGAATGACAGTCAGTCATTTTTAGGAGCGTTATATATGGATAAAAAAGAGAAAATAACCAAAGCTGCAATTGAAACCTTCTTGGAAAAAGGCATTACAAAAGCTACAATATCCGATATCGTGAAGAAAGCCGGCATTGCGCAAGGTACATTTTATTTATATTTCCCTTCAAAGCTCGATGTGATGCCGTCCATCGCGCAGGAAATGCTGCAGGTAATCTTGGCATCATTGGATGAAAAAGCAAATTCGACAGACATGGATGAACTGATCGAGCAGATGGTGGATGTCGTATTTGACGTCACGAGAGAATACAGGGAACTATCAAAACTGATCTATGCTGGTTTGGCCCAAACAACTCATATCCAGGAATGGGAAAATATCTATGATCCACTATACGACTGGATAGAAGACAAGCTCCATCAAGGCCAGGAAAACGGACAGGTAAGGAAGTTCAAAAATTCCAAATCGATTGCTAAGATCATCATCGGGACAATAGAGTCATCCGCTGAACAGCTCTTTTTATATAATGATAACCATATGCAAGTGAATGAACATAAAAACGAACTGGTTCAATTTTTGCGTATAGCAATCAAAAAATGATAATCCTCCAAACAGGATTATTATTTTTCTCCTAAAAATGACTGACATTCATTCATAAAGACAAGATAAAGGATGGTAAGCATAATGAACAAGTCATTGCTTTTTTTGATTTTGACATGTGTTTTTGAAGTACTCTGGGTTTTCGGATTCAATATCGCCAGCGAGCCTTGGCATTGGATTTTGATTGTTGGAATAATCGCTTGTGATTTCTACTTTTTATCAAGAGCGTGTGAAGCACTGCCTACTGGTACTGTGTATGCTATATTTGCAGGTGCAGGTACGGTAGGATCCGCGTTGATGGACATATACGTATTCGACGGCAGTTTCAGCGTTCAGAAAGCGCTATTTATGCTGCTGATAGTTCTAGGCGTGATCATGCTGAAGCTATCAGATAACAAAGATGAAAAACAAAAACAGAAAGGAGCTGCTTAAGTATGGGATGGATATTTGTCATGATAGCATCATGCTTTGAGATGGTGGGTGTAGTGGGGCTGAAGAAATTCAGTACGAAAAAGAACGTATGGAATGCCATCATTTATTTAGGCGGTTTTCTTTGCTCGTTTATCTTGTTATATCAATCTTTCAACTATTTACAGCTTAGTGTGGCGTATGCAGTCTGGACTGGTATTGGTACAGCAGGCGCGGTTTTGATCAACATGTTTGTTTTCCATGAATCCAAGAGCATCGGGAGAATCTTCAGCCTGTTAATAATCATCACCGGCGTAGTCGGACTTAAATACGTTTCATAACATCAGTCAACTTTATTAGGTAACGCTCTTTATGTTCCTTGATACTAAAACCCCATTGCAACTTAGAAGAATAAGTTGCAATGGGGTTTTTGCATTACGTTTCCATGCATTAAAAGCATAGTTGGAAATCCATATCGAGGCAGAAAAGTATTGTTGAAACCGAAGCACTGATATTGTATGGAAAACTAAATGTAGAAGTACCAAAAATAAATTGAGAACACCATATTTTTACATCCGAAGATATTAAAATGTAATGTGAGGCGATAACAACCAATAAGGTCTTCCATTTAGGAGTTCTTTTTCCGACGCAATTTTGATAATGACAGTTAAAACCGCCTGATGATTATAAAAAATAAATAGCATGGAGTGATCGTAGTATGTACAAACATCATCAAGATTCCATTGATAATTTCATTTCTATGTATAAAGATAAGCCTGAGGTTATAGCTGCTATCTTAGGTGGATCTGTTGCTAAAGGCAATGAAAGAGTAGATTCCGATGTAGATATCATGTTAATAGTCAGTGATGAATATTATGAGGAATTGATAAAACAAAATAGGATTTCAGAAGTGATTACGGAGAACTGCACTTATGAGAAAGGTTATTTTGATATCAAGTACTTTACAAAGGATTATCTCATTCAAGCTTCTAAAGTGGGAAGTGAACCTACTCGTAATGCTTTCATAGGAGCTCGGTGTTTATTCGCACACGATTCCGATATAGATGAACTGATCAAGCAAATCCCCATTTATCCTGTCTGGGAAAAGGAAGAAAAAATATTATCATTTTACAGTGCTCTGATGGTAAATAACTTTTATTTTTGGGAACAGGCAGTCATCACGAACAATGTTTATTTAAAGACACGGGCAGCTGCTGACATCGTTTTGTTTGGGTCAAGGATGCTGCTAGCTTACAATGAGAAACTATTCCCTTGCCAAAAGTGGTTGATTGCCACGCTCAGCGAACTGGATCAAAAAACACAGGACATCGCAGATAAAGCTAATTTATTTTTACAAAAGCTTGATGAAGAGACAAAAAATGATTTTGTCTTTTCCATTTTGAATTATTGTGAATGGAATGTCCCAAAAGACCCTGCCGCAATATTGAGCAGAGCTAATGATGATAATGAATTATGGTGGTATAAGAACACCCCTGTTCTTGCCGAGTGGTAAGGGGCTTAGTGTAGTTTGTGGAAGAGAACTTCAATCGAGGTAATTTACGGACAGATAAGATCATGGACAAATTTTGAGTTGACGCTTTTTTTACGTGTTAACTCTTTTTTTGTACCAAAGAGATACAGATAAAACGAATGTAGCTGAAATTGGGATTGATCCATATATGCTCAAGCCATTTACTGATAAGAAGATAAATCCATTTAATGAACACAAAGAAATGAAGGGGGATTTAAATGAAGATAAATATTAGAAAGATTTTATTCTTCTCCTTAAGCTTCATTTTAATTTGCGCCATAGTGCTTATGGTTTTGCTATATCATTTCTTAGGTAAAGCCACCTATTTCAGCGATGAGAAATATTCTTATACTACAGAAAATATCGGCTTGGAAGTGAACGGTATGGAGATATTCGGGAAAGCTTACATCCCTGAATCATCAGGTCAAAAAGAATTTCCGGCAGTGATTTATTCACATGGCTATGCAAGCACACATAATGCGGACAATTCAGTATTAAAAAGTCTGGCTATGAGCGGGATTGCAGTATACACATTCGATTTTCGAGGAGGAAGCAATCAGAGCCAAAGTGAAGGAAAGACAACGGATATGAGTGTGATGACGGAAAAGGATGATTTAAATGCCGTAATCGATATGGTTAAGACTTTGGACTTTGTAGATGATGATCATTTATTTTTGCTCGGAGCAAGCCAGGGAGGGTTTGTAAGTGCAATAACTGCAAACGACAGGCCAGATGATATAAGCGGGATGATTTTGTTTTACCCTGCTTTTGTCATTGGGACGGACCAAAGAAAGGAGTATCAAACATTACAAGATGTACCGGAAGTGATGGCTTTTGGGGATATGGATATTGGAAAAGTATATTATGAAGATGTGTGGGACTTTAATGTTTTTGCACATATATCGAATTATGAAGGTGATGTGCTTATCATACACGGTGATAAAGATGAAACAGTGCCATATTCTTATTCCGAAAAAGCAGCCAAAGTTTATGAGCATGCCGAATTGATTAAGTTTCAAGACCAAGGTCATCGGTTTACAGGTAGCAAACGGACCGAAGCTGCCGAATTAGTATATTCTTTCATTCAAGATCATGTTGTGCGTTAGAAGTATCCTTTTCGGGTTAAATGAATCAAGCTTTCATGCTGAGCTATATGTGGTTGTTTAATGTTCCATATTTGTACCCAGCTACAGGTAATAGGGTAAATACTAATAAGCTAATTGATTCAATTGTATCAATAAAGTGTAGGAGACTGATAAAATAATAGTTAAGAGCGTCTCATAAGACTTATCTCAGAAATGGGGTGCTACTTTGAAAATCGGTAGAAACGTGTCAGTTTAATCAACCGGAATCCTTCAAGGCACTTTCCTACTAAATTTCATATAGAGGTGGAGTATATGCCTAAGATTGACAATATGTTAGCAATTCTATGGATGCTTCGTACAGGAGAAAAGGTTACAGCGAAACAAATTTCTGAAAGACTAGAGATGAATATAAGGACTGTGTATCGTTATATTGATACTATTTCAACAAGTGGCGTACCTATAATTTCAGAACCAGGGCATAACGGTGGATATACCTTATTGAACAATTTTATTGAGGCTCCTCTATTTTTTGATTTCGAGGAGCAAACTTCTCTATTCCACGCTGCTGTTTTTGCTGAAGAAGCTGGGTATTATGGAGGTGAAGCACTAAATAGGGCCATTTCAAAACTAAGTAAATATTCCAATCAAGAGCAGGAAACAAAAATCAACCAACACTTAACCAGCCTTGAAGTAATAAGTGGATTAAGTTCACCCTCCATGGAACCTTCTTTGAAGGAGTTGGAACAGGCAGTAGCTGACGGGTACTCCGTAAAAATCCTTTACCATAAAAGTGGCGAAAACCATTTAAATTATAGAGTGGTCGACCCGTACAGAATTATCTATTGGAATAATAAGTGGTATGTGATTGGATTTTGCCATCTCCGAGATGATATCCGTAGTTTTAGAGTAGATCGAATGGAAGGTATAATGCTAACCGGAAATAAGTTTAACCGTCCAGAAAATTTTTCGGCACGTGACTTTTTTGTAAAGAGTCTGCTTCCAACTACAGAAGATAAGGAAGGGATTATACCTTTGGTTCTTAACGGGGATAAAAGTGCATTGGCTGATATTTGCCAACATTGGTTTTTAGGACATTATTTACAAAAACGGACTCCAAATCAAGCTGTTTTTCTTCTTGAACAAGATATTATACATACATATGTACCTTATATACTTTTACCATACAATAAATCTGTCAGAGTTATAGAGCCAATAAGCCTTAAGAAAAGACTTATTGAAGTTCTGACGGAATTAATAGAGTTTCATCAAGAAAGATAACTACCCTGACGTTAACTGTCAGGGTAGTTATCTTACAATAGCTATATCAATTACGATTGGAGAGTTATTGGATGCAAACTAAAAAAGCTTTTCTTTATGTATTTCATACAATGTCTGACTGGGAATATGGATATTTAATTGCTGAACTAAACTCAGGAAGATATTTCAAAAAAGATGTAGCACCTTTTAAAGTAATTACAGTAGGAGTCAATAAAGAAATGATTACTACTATGGGGGGACTGAGCATAAAACCAGATATTTCTCTTGATGAATGTACTTTTGAGAGTAAAGATCTTTTAATTTTACCAGGAGGGACTACCTGGAGTGAAGAAATGCATCAACCTATCTTGGAAAGGATTGGCCAAGCCTTAAAGGTTGGTACTATTGTTGCTGCAATTTGTGGTGCAATTGAAGGTCTTGCGAATATGGGATATTTAGATAATAGAAAGCATACAAGTAATAACTTAGATTACACTAAAATGGTATGTCCCAACTATAAAGGAGAAAAGTTCTATGAGTTGGGAGCTGCGATATCTGATGCGAGTTTAGTAACTGCATCTGGAATAGCTCCTCTGGAATTTGCTATGGAAGTACTGAAAAAGATAGATGTATGTTCACCAGATGCATTACATTCATGGTATAACCTCAATAAGACTCATAAGCCTGGATACTTCTTTCAATTAATGAATTCAATAAATGATTGAAGTAACTGAAAAGCTCAACTTCTCTATTTTGATTTGTAGAGAAGTTGAGCTTTTTTAATATACTGTAATCCTGATGCACTTCCTCCATAGTTATAGTTTGTGCTATTGTGCATTCAATGAGGAAATTATCCTTTGACTAGGTTTTCTTTAGTGTTAAATAAATCAATCTTTCCTACTACACTATATGCTTGTTATTCAATGTCCCATAAAGGTAGGCCCGCTAATATTCATGTGAGCGGGCCTAATTAAATTACTATTTATAACATGGAAATACCATAAATCTCATAAAAGGAAATTTAAGATAAGAGTAATAGTATGGAGGAGGTTATTAAGATGGCAAGAAAGAAAACAATATTTTTAACCGGGGCTTCAGGAAATATGGGGCATGAAGGATTTAAACAGCTTTTGGAGAAAAGAGACAAATTCAATCTTGTAGTTCTCGTTCTCCCGACTGAAAAGGATAAAAAAATCATGTATCCTTATGAAACAGAAAGCGGCGTAAAGATCCATTTGGGGAGACTTAACGCGCTATGAAGATGTTTTAGAAGGTGTTACAGGCGCCGATTTTGTACTCCATGTTGGAGGAATGGTTTCTCCTGCTGCGGATTACCATCCAGAATTAACAACGAAGGTGAATGTTGGCGCAATCAGGAATATCATTAAGGCCATTCACTCCCAACCCAACAAAGACGACATCAAGTTAGTTTATATAGGGACTGTGGCGGAAACGGGAGATCGTAATCCCCCTGTTCATTGGGGCAGAACCGGAGATCCAATCAAGATAAGCGAATACGATAATTATGCGATCACCAAAACAATCGCTGAAAGAGAAGTCATAGAATCTGGATTAAAGTATTGGGTTTCTTTAAGGCAAACAGGCGTTTTATACAATAGCATGTTAGATAACTTGGATCCCATTATGTTTCATGAGCCGATTGACGGTGTCTTCGAATGGGTAACGGCAAAGGATTCAGGAAGATTGCTGGCAAACGTATGTGAAGAAGATGTACCTGATGAATTTTGGAACGGAATTTATAATATTGGCGGCGGGGAGAAATTCAGGACAACCAACTATGAATTCATGAAACTTACTTTTGCTGCACTTGGCATGGACCTGCATAAAGTTGTCGATTTAAACTGGTTTGCTACCAGGAATTTTCATGGTCAATGGTATTCCGATTCTGACGTTTTAGAAGAATATCTGCAGTTCAGGAGCGGCTCGATTGGCAGCTTTATAAGTGAGTTCAAAGCAAGTGCACCTTTTAAAATGAAGCTCGCAAAATGGGCTCCATCCAAATTGATCAAAAAGTTTGTCATGGAACCAGAAGCAAATAAAGCATTGGGAACCATGCATTGGATAAAAAATAATGACGAAGCAAGAATAGCGGCGTTTTTCGGTTCTAAAGAAGCATGGAGAAAAATACCGACATGGAACGAACTGCAGATTCCAGAACCTTCCAAGGTACCTGTCTTGCTCGAACACGGATATGATGAAACTAAATTGAAATCTGATCTGAACCTAGAGGATATGAAACAAGCCGCTATATTCAGAGGCGGAGAATGTCACGCAGAAGCCATGGAAACAGGCAATTTATCAACGAAACTTCGATGGAGCTGTGCGTTTGGCCATCAATTTGATGCAAGTCCTGCACTTATACTCCTGGGCGGCCACTGGTGTCCAAATTGTCTCCCTTCGCCTTGGAATTATGAAGAAGAAGCGAAACGGAATCCATTCTTTGCTCAAGTTTGGTACCCGCTTCAAAAGCAAAATAAATAAGAACCCTCTAATTACACACCTACGCGGAGAATGGGTAAGTAAATTTTCATGAAAATATCAAATTACTAAAAACAACATCATAATACCATAAGTGATTATACAGTTTGGCTTATAATTCACTTGAAAGCGCTATCATATAAATCTTCATCAGGGAAAAAGCAAGGTGATAATCCTTTTTCCTGAATAGCATTTTCAAAAGTGGCAACATCGAGTCATTTAACTTTTGCGCATTAGAGTAAATGGATGCATGGAAATGAGTTCGCAGGATGAAATATGAAATAAGACATGAAAGCAACTTATCACCCGACGATTACTTGAGTTTCAAACGGACGCTGATTTATTGATATGCGAACTTACAGGTCATAGTAGAGATGCTCATCGCGCAATTGAACAGCTGAAAGAAGTACTCATAATGGGACTCGGAAGCATGTTTCTAGTCCCACCTATAAAGGGGGAAGAAGGAATGAAGGTGGAGAAAGAGGTTTCTTTGAATCATAATACCAGTCCGTCAAAGAAGGATCTTGGCACTGATTCATTAGGTGTTCAGAAAACAATGAGGTTGAAGCATTATCTTGGTGACGGATCGACCATGATTGCAACCAACACAATTAGCGGACTCGTCGGTATGCTCACTTTTTTTTACACAGACAAGATCGGTCTTGCAGCAGGAACAGTAGGTACCATTCTTCTTTTATCAAGAATATTCGATGCCTTTTCAGATCTGGTAATGGGAAAACTGGTTGATTCCACTAAATCCAAGCACGGAAAAGCACGTCCGTGGATTTTATGGATGACGTTACCCACAATAATAGGTATCATCTTACTTTTCACCATTCCTGCAAATGCTTCTATGATGACCAAGAATATATACGCATTCCTAACAGTCACTCTTGTAACAGGAATCATCTACACTGCTATCGTGATACCTTATTCGAGTTTGATGGCACTTCGAACGCGTAGTTCTGAAGAGCGGGGAAAGATGGGGATTACCCGTGCCGTCTTTGGCTATGTCATCGGTATGGTCATAGCGATCATGTTAATACCTGTTTCAAATATGCTGGGTGGCGACCAGAGAGCGTGGATAATCATAGGTGTGGTACTAGGGGTAATTTCAAGTATTGCCTTATTCATTACCTTCATTACTTCGAAGGAAGAGAATACGACGGCTTCTACGGAACAAGCTGAAGCTAAAGTTTCATTTATTGAAAGCATCAAATTGTTGTTTAAGAATAAATATTTTGTTATCATGCTGTTTGTGAATTTTCTAATGCAGATGATGTACACGTTAAATGGATCTACTGGAGTCTATTACACGAAGTATATACTTGGGAATGAGAATTTAGTAGGGATCATGGGTGGAGTTGGATTAATTCCTGTCTTGGTAGGATTTATTGCAGTAGGACCGATGATGAAAAAATTCGGTCTGACGAAGACAGTTCAAATCGGTTTCGTAATAGGCATCATTGCTACAGGACTAAGATGCTTCATGCCATATAGTTTTACAGCAGCTTTGGTTCTTGGATCTTTGGCCACATTTGCAACCATTCCAATGATGTCCATTGGAGGAGTATTGTTCAGTAATACCATTGAATATGGGGAGTGGAAAACAGGTAAGCGATTAGTAGGGATGATCAACAGTGCAAGCAGCTTTGGAATGAAGATCGGAATGGGGCTCGGCGCTGCGATAATTGGCTGGATCCTTGCGTTTGGGTCTTACGACGGCACACTCGCTGTACAACCGGAATCGGCAATCAATAGTATTCTATTACTGACAGTTTACTTGCCATTTGCTTTGTTCCTCATTAGTTATTTGATTCTCCGTAAATTCGACCTTGATAAAAAGTATCCGCAAATTGTCAAGGAATTAGACGAGCGGAGGAATTCAGTGACTAAGTAATTATTCAGGATAAATAAGGAATCCGACTTAACTGTAAATAACATAAAAAAGAAAACATTCGTGACGATTATCGGATGTTTTCTTTTTTGAATAGTGATGAGGGTGAATTCATGAGTAAACAAGCAGTAAATCCAATTTTGCCGAGTTATGAGTATATACCTGACACCGAACCGAGGGTATTTGGCGACAGAGTTTATCTTTACGGGTCCCATGATCGGTTCAATGGAACGGAATATTGTATGAATAGCTATGTAAGCTGGTCAGCGCCAGTGGATGATTTGACAGATTGGAGGTATGAAGGTGAAATCCTGGAAAAGGGATTGGACCCGCTGGACCCTGAAGGTGAGCTGATGTATTATGCGCCAGATGCCATTCAAGGAAAAGATCAGCGCTACTACCTTTATTATGCCATAAAGAATCTAAGTATCATCTCTGTTGCTGTTTGCGATACACCATCAGGTAAATATGAATTTCTCGGACATATTGCATACCCTGATGGAAAAGTATTGGGTTCGGAGCCTAATGATGCATTTCAGTTTGATCCAAGCATTTTTATCGATGATGATGGGCGTATCTTTTTATACTCTGGGTTCAATCCGCCGAAATCAACAATATTCAATAGAAAAATTGTCGGAGCCATGGTCATGGAATTGGAAGACGACATGGTCACTTTAAAACACGGACCAAAAGTGATCATTGGAAAAAAGCAAAATGGTTTTAAAAAACATGAGTTCTTTGAAGCACCTTCCATGAGAAAGGTAAACGGAACGTACTATCTTATTTACTCATCCTTTCCTAACACCAGCTGGTTATGCTATGCGACAAGCCAGCATCCTGATAAAGGGTTTAAGTACAAAGGCATCATCGTAGCCAACAATGATGTTTTCGAAGACTCTCCAGAAAGGAAGCGGCCGCAAAATTATTCTGGCAATAACCATGGCGGCATTGTCGAGATTCGCGGGAAATGGTATGTGTTTTATCACCGTAATACAAACAGGCATGGATTTTCCCGGCAAGCTTGTGCGGAGAAAATTCATTTTAACGAAGATGGTCTGATACCGCAGGTTGAGATCACTTCATGCGGATTGAACGATGGCCCGCTTGCGGCAAAAGGCGAGTATAGCGCCAGCATTGCCTGTAATCTAAAGGGAAAACGCGGCATCGGCATACTTCGGACTATGTTTGATAAAAAATTGCCTTATATTACGCAAGATGGGGAAGATCGAAATCATACTCCTTTTCAGTACATCACAAATATTTGGGATGGTGCTTTGATTGGCTATAAATACTTCTCTTTCACCGAAGAAATCAGTCAGTTTTCGATAACAACCCGCGGAGCAGGAGAGGGTGTGCTCCTGATCAGCAGCACGCCAGGCGGTAAACCTTTAGCAAAAATACAAGTTAGTAATTCAGCAGAATGGCAAAAGGTAACTTCACCTTTTCAATCTCCGCAACAAGAACACGCCTTGTATATTACATTTCAAGGTAAAGGAGCGATTGATATAGCAAGTTTTAGTTTCGATCTATGAACAAAGTCTGTATATAGCTGTCGGTTAGTGTCGCGAGGGACAGTTGATTAGAATGATAAATGACATTTGCCCACTGCGTAATCTTACTGGCATGCTGATTTTAAAGAAAAAACGCTTGTACTTAATTGTTCAAGCGTTTTTCTGTATGTGATGATCTATTGGAGTTTACTGCTCCGCATGCCGAAAGCCAAATTTTGGTGTATTATAAAAAAGCAATTACATAGGGTGTTCAATAGTATGATCTCAGTTATTTTGTTTCATTAAACACCTTAACCATGATGCAGAGGAGGTTCGTCAGGGAGTGAAGAGCAAAATAAAACGAAACGTGAAATGCAGACATTCTTTATTGTTTCAAAAGAGAAAAGCAATGGAGCAGAGTTGGCGAGAGATACTGATATCAGTATCGGTCATTATCAACTCATTAGTTTAGGATTTAGCAAAAAAGTTATGAGTCACATATTTCTAAAATTGAGAGGTGCTGCAACATGGCAACATTCCTTTTGTTAGTTATCTATTTGGCTTTCATCAGTCTAGGACTACCTGATTCTATACTAGGTTCAGCATGGCCGGTTATGCAGCTGGATTTCGATGCTCCGCTTAACGTTGCTGGATATCTATTTATGATTATCTCAGGCAGTACAATCGTCTCCAGTATATTAAGCGGAAAGGTATTGAAACGATTCGGAACTGGCAAGGTCACTTTTATAAGTGTTCTTATGACAGCGCTTGCTTTACTCGGATTTTATACTTCCGCATCCATCGTTTGGTTAATAGTTTGCGCAATTCCTCTAGGACTGGGTGCAGGGGCCGTTGATGCAGGTTTGAACGATTATGTTGCAACACATTATAAAGCACATCACATGAGCTGGCTGCATTGCTTTTGGGGGATAGGAGCTACAATGGGACCGATCATAATGGCTCAGTTCATTTCTGGACAGTCTTCTTGGAGAAGCGGATATTTAACCATTTCCTTGATTCAAATTGGGCTGGTTGTAATTCTACTTTTTACACTACCGTTATGGAGCAAGGTGAAGCAGAAAAGTTTCAGCACCATACAAGAAGATTCGGTAATTGCAGAAAGCCCACCAACAAAAGGCGACCCTGGTACTGTAAAGCCTTTACAAACCAAAGGAGTTAAACTGGCTCTTGCTTCATTCTTATTTTACTGCGGAGTCGAAGCAATGATTGGTCTATGGGGAAGCAGCTTCTTAGTCGATCTTAAGGGGCTAAGTGCAGCAACTGCAGCTGGCTGGGTTTCCTTTTATTATGGGGGAATAACGGTTGGACGCTTTATCACAGGTTTTATCACTTTCAAAATAAATAATCGGTCTTTAATAAGATTGGGACAGATCATTGCTTTATTGGGCGGTATCATTTTATTCCTGCCATTACCGTCCATTTTCTCCCTCATCGGATTCATCATTGTTGGTGTTGGATTAGCACCTATTTTCCCCTGTATGCTGCATGAGACACCTGCACGCTTTGGGAAAAAACATTCCCAGACAATCATGGGATACCAACTGGCTTTAGCATATACCGGTACCACATTCGTACCGCCTTTACTTGGTTTCGCCGCATCATGGATATCCATTGGAACCTTCCCGGTGGCGATCGTTATCTTGATTTCAGCACTGCTCTTCAGTTCAGAAAGGTTGAATAAACTGCTGGATAGAAGGGTTTTGACAAGCGGAGAAGATACCAGCAATACTGCAATGAAATAAAAAAACGACGTGAGAATCTTATATGATCAAATCAGTATTGACTGATATGGATGGGACATTCTTGCATAATGACGGGGAGTACAACAGAGATCTCTATAAGCACGCAAAGACACTGATGAAAGAAAAAGGTGTTGTATTTGCTCCTGTTACAGGAAAGCAATGTGAACGTATTGAAGAATTGTTTGGTGATGATGCGGACGATCTATGGATATTAGGGGACAGTGCTACCAGGATCAAACATAAGGGTGCATTTGTTTATGAGTCACAGCTGCGTAATGAATTAGGACTGGAGATTATCCAGCGCTAAAATGTTTCGAGACAAGAGAAAAATTATCTCGATTCTTTGAATCAGCTTATATTGTTGCATCGGAAGCAGCTTGGATCGATATAGTAAATGCAGAAGTGCATAAAGGCACGACAGTTGAACATCTACAGGGAATATTGAACATAACGCCAGATGAAACCATGGCATTTGGTGATGGGTATAATGACTTGGAACTGATGGTGCGAGCTACATATAGTTTTGCTGTGAGAAATGCTGTTCAGGAATTGAAAGATGCTGCCAACTTTATAACATGAACCAATCAAGAAGATGCTGTCATGAAAACGATTGTTCAGTTATTATCCCTGCAAGGAAAGTGAGAATCATTGCATTACAGTCAGGATTTGAAGGACACAAAAAGGCTTTATAATGCAGAGCCTTTTTGTGTTTAAAGTTTGCGTTGGATTTAACAGTGAAGGTGGAGCTACAGGTAGGGATATATGCAAATTCCTTTTTATAAATTTACTAGTTTACATAATATATATTATCGGAAGTTAAATAATAAGAGCGTTTCATATCTCAAATAACAAGTATTCTTAAGATAGTGAGACAAAATTAGAAAAACAGACTGCGCAGCGGTTATGCTGCACAATCTGTTTTTAATGATCATATATCAATCAGCTACATGCAATACGATTTTTCCGGTGTTTTTGTTACTTTCCATATAATCATGCGCTGCAGCGATTTCGGTTAACGGAAATACTTTATCGACAATCGGCTTGACATCTTGTGATTCCAACAGTGGCAGCACATTATCAATCAGATCTGCTGTCAGTCTTGCTTTATAATCCATGCTTCTTGTACTCAATAATGTCCCTTTTACATGTAAACGCTTTGCAAGCAACGGCATGATCGATGCATTGTCCAGATCAGTGCCTCCTAGGAATCCGATCAGGATCAATCGGCCATCCGTTTTAAGTGTTTTGATATTTTGATCCCAATATGATGCTCCGATGAAATCCAAAATCACGTCGGCACCTGTATCAGCTAATCTATCAGCAAATTCTTCTTCTTTGTAATTAATGGTAATATCAGCACCAAGCGATTTACAAAAATCCAGTTTTTCCTGTGATCCTGCTGTAACTGCAACAGTTGCACCTGCTTGTTTTGCTAATTGGATTGCCGCTGTGCCAACACCACTTGCTCCGGCATGGATCAAGACGGTTTCTCCTTCTTTGAGCTCTCCAAGCCAATGCAGCGTCTGATAAGCTGTCAAGAAGACTTCTGGTACTGCAGCTGCCTCATCAAAGCTCAGATGCTCCGGAATGGGCATAGCGAGCTTGCTGTTCAGTACAGCATATTCCGCATATCCGCCTGAAGGAATAAGTCCGAAAACGCGGTCTCCCTTCTCCCATCCGTATGCTTCACTACCCGCTTCTTCCACGGTACCGGCAATTTCAAGCCCTAAGATTGGATCAAAATCGGTTGAAGGATAATTTCCTTTTCGTTTTTCTATGTCAGCACGGTTGATTGCCGATGCCTTTACACTGACTAGTATTTCGTCTGGTTTTATGGTTGGTTTATTGATTTCTTCCAGTTTCAGCTGATCTGTCCCGCCAAAACCTTGTAGTTTGATTGCTTTCATATCTAATACTCCCTTTCTGCTTCTATTTTCAACCTTTACGGAAAAAAAGTAAATAAATCAGCATTATCCAGAATGGTATTGCCAGCAAGATCCCAATTAGCAGTCCTTTAAAGAATTTCATGCTGCTGCACCTCATTTCGTGTGCTTTTTATTATTGATTACCATATGCCAAAACTCTTAAACATGCAAAAACCCGGCTCCGTTATCTGGAGCTCGGGTTTTCTACTGCTTGATATATAGGGGACCTTGCTTGGATAGCTTCTAAATAGTAATCGAATAGTTCGCTGGAAGCGTTCGTCCAGGAATGCTTCTCTGCTTCCACCCTCACATTTTGCCTCATATTAGCAATCGATACTTGATCATCAAGATTTTCTACTGCTTTATTCATGCTGGCAACATTTTCATTTTCGAATAAAAATCCTGTCTTGCCTTCTTCGATTTGTTCGAGAGTCGGTCCGCTTTTGGCAGCGATGACGGGTATACCGGATGCCATAGCTTCAAGGATGACCAGACCTAGTGTCTCGGTGATGGATGGAAAGATAAAGGCATCTGCAGAAGCGAATGCTTGTGAAAGCTCTTCTCCATGAAGAAAGCCGGTAAACAACGTGTTCGTCCCTGCAAAGACCTTCTCCAGCTCTTTACGGGCTGGACCATCGCCGATGATGGCCAATGCCAGGTCATCCCGCTCATCAAGCAGCGGACGAATCTTATGGATTTCCTTTTCGATTGCCAGCCTGCCGACAAAAATGAGCAGTTTTTTACTTCGATCACCTTGCCGCAAACGATCTCGCATACTTTCATTATAAAAATCAGGGTGCCGCTTCACGATATCAACACCTCTGCGCAGCACATGCATCCGCTCAAATCCGTGAGCATCCAATTCCTGCTTAATCGCAGCAGAAGTGCACAAATTGATATCCGCCGTGTTATGAAGCCTGCGGAAATGCCACCAGAATAGTGGCTTCAGTGGTTTATAGAACTTGTAATAATCAAGATATTTCGGTATATGCGTATGATAAGACGCCAGAAGCGGAAGCCCCATCTTATGTGCGTAATGAATACCTGCTACTCCGAGCAAGGCAGGATTCGCCACATGCACGAAATCCGGCTGGTGTTTCTCAAGCAATGCTTTGATGCGCCTTGTCGGCAGAGAGAATTTCTTGGAACGGTAAAATGGCATCGTTACTGTCCCCACTCCTTCGACAAGTGCACCTTTGTACTCGGTCACACCTAGATCCGGCGCGATGACGATGACTTCATGCCGCTGACTGCGGAGAAACTTGATAGCTTCGGTGAGCCGGGTGACGACACCGTCAGTCGATGGCAGAAATGTCTCGGTGATAATGACGATTTTCACCTTTTGCTCCTATCTCCACGTAACCGTCGGAAGCACGTTTTCCTTGATCACGCGGTCTTTGTGCTGAATAGCTGTCTTTAGGATAGCGTGAAGTACGTCATCTGTAAGAAGATGTGGTTCCAGACCAAGATCACGCAGTCTCGTATTGACGGCATTATAGTAATGCTCCTCTGCTTCCACTCGAGGATTCTCGATAGATGTGATTTGAGGGTCAAGACCTTGCTCCCGACTGACCTTCTGCACTTTCTCCGCAAGCTCCTTCACGGAGAAACTTTCCGTGAACTGGTTGAAGACACGGAATTCCCCGGCATCTGCTGGATTCTCTGCGGCGATTTCCACACAGCGGATCGTATCGGTGATATTCAAGAAGCCGCGTGTCTGTCCGCCGCTGCCATAGACAGTGATGTCATGACCAGTTGCCGCCTGGATGAGGAATCTATTCAGTGCCGTACCGAAGATACCGTCATAATCGAAACGATTGGCAAGCACCGGATCCAGTTCCGTCTCTTCGGTGTGAAGGCCGTACACAACGCCTTGGTTCAAGTCTGTTGCACGGATGCCCCAGATTTTGCAGGCAAGCATGATGTTATGACTGTCATGCACTTTCGATAGATGATAAAAAGATCCCGGCTGTTTCGGGAAAGGAAGCTTATCTTTCCTGCCTTTATGTTCTATCTCGATGAACCCTTCTTCGATATCGATATTCGGGGTACCGTATTCTCCCATTGTACCAAGTTTGATCAGATGACATTCGGGAGCGAGTTCCTTGATTGCAAAGAGTACATTCAAGTTACCGATCACATTGTTCTGCTGCGTATAAACCGCGTGTTCGCGATCAATCATGCTGTAAGGAGCAGAGCGCTGTTCTGCAAAATGTACAAATGCATCAGGCTGTACTTGCCGGAATACTTCAGCTAGGAAATCATAATGATTTAAATCTCCTATGTATGTCTTGATTTCCTTGCCAGTCTTTTCTTTCCATTTTGCTACCCGCTCTTCCAAGGAATAAATTGGTGTTACGGAATTGGATCGTAATTCTTCATCATACTTACGTCTTACTAAGTTATCGACGATTGCTACTTCATGACCTTGCTTTGACAAATAAAGGGCTGTCGGCCATCCACAGAAACCATCTCCACCAGCTACAACAATTTTCATGACTCATCCTCCTGTGACATCAACATTTCTTGGTACGTTCGTTAACAATTATATGCTAACGATGCTGTAATGAAAAACCATTTGATGTTAAGGAAGACTTGAGAATGTGTAAACAATGTTAACTGTTCAGCCCGCGATCCAATTTTTTCAACGGTTTTTTAGCCGGACCTTCAATCACTTCACCAGTACCAGAAAAACGTGATCCATGACAAGGACAGTCCCAGCTGGATTCGGCACTATTCCAATTGACTTCACATTTCATATGGGTGCAAGTTGTATCGACTTGGTGGAGTTCCCCGCTTTCGTCTTTGTAGACACCAAGCAGCAGTCCATTGAACCGTACTTTGGTCGCCTCGCCCCGCTTCAGGTTCGGTACATATTCGTACGGCTGTTCCAGTTTACCGATTACAAATTCCTTTGCCACTTCCATAACATTCTTAGTTACACTACCCAAATCAGGGTCCGCGTGAAACCTTGAAGGCTGATAAATATTTTTGTAGCGGCTGATACCGGAATTGATGAGCGATGTGATTTCAAGACCGGCGACGATACCGCTGGTCATACCCCATTTGCGATAGCCGGTAGCAACGAATATATTAGGCTGTCCTTTACTGATATGCCCGATATACGGCAGGTTATCAAGCGTCACAAGGTCCTGAGCCGACCACATGTATACAGGTGCTTCTGTGTCCAAGTAAGCTGCAAAGTCTGTCAATTCCTTATAATACATCTCCTCTGGATGTCCTTCCCCTGTACGATGCGACTCTCCGCCAATCAGTAGCAATGTGCCGTGCTCTTCGGATTCAATGCTGCGAATGGAACGAGAAGGTGTATCTGCATTGATATACATACCGCCTGGATAGTCTTGTTTCGGCTTGGCCGCGACAACATACGAGCGGTCTGCATGCAATCTGGCAAAATAAAAACCCTTTCCATCATGAAATGGATAATGTGAGGCAACGACTACTTGCTTACATGTCACTTTTAGACCGTTTTTTGTTACAACGACTGGATTTTCTCCCTCTTCGATTTTGTCAGCTGGTGTTTCCGTATATACTTTACCGCCGTTTTCAAGGAATACCTGCAGCAAACCGTTTAAGAATTCCAGCGGATGATACTGGTATTGTCCTTTCATGATCAATGCCTTTTCGACATCGAAAGGAAGCGGTACCGAGTCTGTCAGTTCTCCCTCTATCCCTAATTTTTGGTACGCGTCATATTCCTTCTCCAATTTATTGACATTCTGCTTTTCCTTCGTATAAATGTAAGCATCTTGTTCTGTCAAATGACAATCGATTTGATGAGCTTTCGCAGCATCTTTGACGAATGCTATGCTATCCATGCATGCTTCGTAATGCGTTTTGGCAACATCCGTGTTGAAATTCTGGATATATTCATCGTAAATGAGGCCGTGCTGGGCAGTGAGCTTCGCTGTCGTGTATCCAGTCGTCCCGCTATATAGATTGTCAGCTTCGAGAATCGTCACTTGTCTGCCTTCCTTAGCCAGCATATAACCTGTCACTATACCGGTGATTCCTCCGCCAATGATGACGATTTCGCTTTCTGTATCATAACGAAGTGATTCGAACTGCGGTATCTCCGTCTTCTCTCGCCAATAACTCTTATTATGTTTCATTGTCTTCCTCCATGTAGTGTGATAGCTCCATTTTTGCCAAAGAAGCGATGTGTTAACCAAACGTTTTTTGTATACGCTATCAGGGAAGACATAACGCAAGGAGGCGGAATAGGGATGAAATGCGTACAGATGTTTGTCGGGGGAAAAGTGCAAGGTGTCGGGTTCCGGCTTTCAGCAGCAGAGATTGCCCGCAATCTGGAATTGTCAGGCTTTGTCCGCAATGAAGCAGATGGTACTGTTCAAGTGAATGCTGAAGGTGATGCGGATCAGGTCGAGGAGTTCATCAAGGAAATCAAAAAAGGACCGAATGCTTTTGTGAAAGTGAAACAAGTCGATGTCAAATACTTAGAGAAACAGCAAGGATTCAAACGATTTGAAGTACGATAAAAGCCCGGCTATCAGCCAGGCTTCTTTTTTTAATCTATTTTCTTGAGGTCTTTCACTGCCGGTCCTTCGATGACTTCACCACTGGCACGGAAGCGTGAACCGTGACAAGGACAATCCCAAGTCGTCTCCGCATCATTCCAGTGTACTTCACATCCCATATGGGTACATGTCGTATCGACTTTATGGACGGTTCCTTCGTTGTCTTTATACACACCGACAAGCTTCCCATTATGCCGGATCTTCCCCGCTTCACCTTGCTCAAGATCGTCAATGGACTTGTTCGTCTTCTCCAATTTTCCCGATACAAGCTCTGTACCAACTTCGACCATATTCTTGGCTAACGTGGTAATACCTTTCACTCCATCTGATCTCGCAGGGTCATAAATATCATTGTATAAACTTTTGCCGTCGGCTATTAGGGAAGTGATTTCCTTAGCCGCTGTTATTCCGCCGGACATCCCCCATTTGCGGAAAGCAGTGGCTACGTATAAATTTTGTGTGCGTTTCGTTATGCGTCCAATATAAAAGAGGGAATCCAAGCTCATGAAGTCTTCTGATGACCAGTTATAATCGAATTCATCCATTTCAAACTGCGAACGGCCCCAGTTTCGGAGATTGCTATAATGCTCTTTCATCTCTTTTCCTTTTCCGGTACGATGTCCATCTCCGCCGATGAGCCATAAGGTTTCACCATCTTTATCCTTCGCACTACGGACAGATCTGGATGGGCTGTCCATGGAAATGAACATGCCGCCTGGGTAACGTAACGGACTTTTACCAGAAACGATATAAGAACGTGCAACGTCCAAACGGGCAAAATAGGCACCTTTGAAATCATAAAAAGGAAAATGCGTAGCGATAACAACATGCTTGGCTGTCACACTGCCGCCATCCTTCAATTTGACAGTTGCCGGCTCTCCCTCATCGATCGTTTCGGCGCGTGTATCTTCATAGATGCGTCCGCCATGTGAACTGATATATTCTGTCATGGCTTGCAGGAAAAGCAACGGATGAAATTGGGCCTGATTGTCCATTTTCACTGCTCTCTTTGATGAAACCGGCAGAGGCAATTCTTCTTCCAGGCTTCCCGGAATGCCGAGTTTTTGATATGCTTCCCATTCTTTTTCGATTTGACGGACATTTTTCTGCTCATCCGTGAAGACGTAAGCTGCTTCGGTGCTCAATTGAAAATCCGCCTGCAATTCTTTTTCCGTCTCTTTTACGAAATCAATCGTTTCCATGGCTGCGTCATAATGTATCTTCGCTGTTTCCTCGCCGAACTTGCTGATCAGCTGGTTATAAATGAGATCATGCTGCGCTGTAAGCTTAGCTGTGGTATAACCTGTCGTACCATGGCCTAGTTTGAGTGCTTCGATGAGCGTCACTCTGAATCCTTTTTGTGTAAGTAAGTAAGCAGTGGTGATACCGGCAATGCCTCCACCGACTACACACACTTCGGTTTCCGTATCTTCTTTTAGTTTCGGATAGTTTGGGAAATTGCTTGTTTCGATCCAGTATGATTCATGTTTGCCTTTCGACATATAGCGACAACTCCTTTTTTGTTCTACTTATCCCATTTCAAGGAAAGATAAACAAAAAAATCCACTGCCTCTTGGCAGTGGATCGCTTAGTTTTCCTGGAAGAACTTGCGGTTGATTTCGATATATTTCGTTTCTTCCGCTGGTACCTCATCTTCCATGAAGATCGCTTCAACTGGACATACCGCTTCACATGCACCACAATCGATGCAGATGTCTGGATCGATATAGAACATATCTTTGCCTTCCGCGATACAGTCAACCGGGCAAACTTCCATGCATTCGCCAGCTTTTTCTGCTTCACATGGGGACGTAATGACAAAAGCCATTTGTATAGCCTCCTCTACTACTATGAATGAACCGAACATTCATCTCGGTTTCTTTCCAGGTATACTGCGACTACGCAAAATACAAACGAACTATATGTATTTATACCCTATCGTTTCAAATTATAACAACAAAATTCAATAATAACAACGGTCGCGATATAACAATTTAGCTGCTTGCCCTGTCACCATAATTATTACATACTGCACATATACTCTAGATAAGGAGGCGATACAGATGGAAATCAAACTGCAGGAGAGCTGTCAACTGAGCACCGTAGCCACATTATTTCATCTTCCCACTTATGTATTATTTTCAGCAAATCCGTTTCTTTCAACGCATGTGCTGCCCCAGCAGCCGATCCAGGTGCCTGGATATCAGCTTTTTAACGCCACACTCGATACGGATATGTCCACCGCGTCACTGGCAGCTGCATATAAGCTCCCAATCCAACTGGTGGATCTTTTATTTGAACAATCTTATTTCCCTGCGGGTACGCAGCTATTGCTTCCTCGTCGAATAACTGCTGCCGTGACACATTTACACGGGTACTATGATTATGCTGCCTGCCTTCATGATATCCAAACTCTGCAGCAGCTGTTTCCGTTTTTGAAAATACGTACAGCTTACAAGAGCGTAATGGGGAAACCGGTGACAGAGCTTCTGATCGGTAAAGGCAAAAAACGCATTCATATAAATGCTAGCTTTCATGGAAATGAGTGGATCACCTCCTCGGCACTGATGCGGTTCGTCAATGACTACTTATTGTCTGTCACACATGACGATACGCTGTTTGGTTATTCTGCAAGCAAACTATACCAAGATGTGACGCTCTCGATCGTCCCAATGGTCAACCCGGACGGAGTCGATCTTGTCATTCACGGAAGCAAAACGGCACAAGAGTATGAAGAACTGGTCCGATTCCTGAATGGGGATTGTACAGATTTCCAGGGGTGGAAGTCAAATATCAAGGGAGTCGACCTTAATAAGCAATATCCTGCCAGATGGGAGTATGAACAATTAAGAAAGCCGAAGCTGCCTGGCCCGCGTGATTTCCCGGGGCGCACTCCGCTGACAGAGCCTGAGTCGATCGGGATGTATGAACTTGTTCAGGATGGAAATTTTGACATGGTGGTGGCGCTGCACACGCAGGGAGAAGAGATTTACTGGAGTTATGATGAAAAAGAACCATCGATTTCATCAACACTGGTTTCCCGGATGGAAGAGGTCAGCGGGTACGAAGGTATAAAGGAATTGGACAATTACGCTGGTTTCAAGGACTGGTTCATTGATCACTACCGGCGCCCGGGCTTTACAATAGAACTGGGCAAGGGAGAAAATCCCTTACCCATTGAACAAATCGATACAATCTATGAGAAACTGCAAGCTATATTAATGGTTATCATCAGTGGGGATGTTTAAGCATTCCAAATTCGTTCCACCATAAAACTGCCTGCTTCGCGCTGAACCAGAAAAACATCCGGATTAGAGAATCCTTTCCAATGGGAAAAACCTATATCAGTCTGGAACTCTTTCAAAAGGATTGCAAGCAGGTTGCCATGTGTGACCAGAACGACGTTTTCCAGCTGCTCCTCTGCTTCCAGTTCATCAAGCAGGCTGCGAACACGGATTCTTGCATCATTGGAGGATTCGCCTCCGGGCAGACGCAAGTCAAAATCAGAAAATGAATCTTCCAATACTTCAAGCCAGTCATCGATAGGCTCTTCACTTAAAATCCGCTCCTGCAGCCTGCGGTCTAATTCTATCGGAATATCTGCAGCATCCGCAAAAGGTTTGACTGTCTCGACGGCCCGGAAATAGGGACTGGAGAGGATACGCTGAATAGGGAAGTCCTGCCGTTTCAGAAAAGTAGCAAGCGATCGGGCTTCATTGATTCCTTCATATGTCAGCGGTGAGTCTTTATGCTGTCCTTCAGCATTGCAATGGCGAACAAGAATGATCCTTTTCACAAGCCCCAACTCCTTCTAACTATGCTTAGCCTTATTATCGGTTAACCGCCCGACAATTACAAGCACTGCAAGAAAAACACCAGACACAAAATAAGGCTAACCTTTATTAGGTTAGCCTTAAACTTGCCATTTTATTACACTTCCTTGAAATAATCCTTCCGGAAGGCTCCGACTCGGTCGGAATTATCGACTATGAAGATGAATTCTTCCGTTTCATTTTTGACATCATAGATCTTTCCTGGAGTCAGCGTCGTGTTGACGACGTATTTTTTTGCATCCGTGTGGACACATTCCACTTGTTTGATTGTTTTCGCTTCTTGCCAATGTTTGTGTATCATAATGTATCTTCCTTTCGTTGGTGCTTCTCAAGCTTAGGCAGCGTCCATTGCAGCAATAGCGGCAGTACGAGGACCACAAGCAGCAATCTGATCGTCTGCAGTGAGCTGACGATGGATGGATCTCCGCCTGTCGTCTGGGCCGTCAGCGCCATTTCAACAAGCCCGCCAGGTGCCATGCTGAGTACGGACGTGGCCATGTTCAGTGACGTGAACATGCTGAACAAATACCCTAATCCAAAGCAAAGCAAAATAAGCAGCAAAGACAGACCTGCATAATAGAGACAGAGTCTGCCAGCTTTTTTTAGATCTCTTATAGAAATAGAATGACCTAAATAGACGCCGATTGTCAACTGTGCCGCGACAAAAAATAAGTGCGGGAACTGAAAGAGATGCATGCCGCTCACTTGAAGTATTGCTGTAAGCAGCATCGGCACGATGACCAAAGAAGACGGTATGAAGCGGTTTGTCAGACGTGCAACAATGTACATGATCACATATAGACCGATTGTCCACCAAGCACCTTGCTCTGTCTGCGGCAGCTGTACAGCTCCTTGCGATGCACCATCCATAAATAAATGGGTGGCAGCGAACGGGATGATGAATAGGATACTGACAAGCCGTATCGTCTGGAATATCGTCACCAGTCCGGTATTTGCCTTCATGGATTCACTGAGCGCAGACACAGCAGACAAACCGCCAGGTATACTGCCGAGCATGCTTGTTTTCATATCCACATTGACCCATTTACTCACTACGTACGCATTGATCATGCAAATGACGATCAGCAACAGCGTAAGCAGCGTATAAATTAAAAGGTAAGGCTGCACATTGTGGAATGTGTGCACCGTGAACGTGTTACCGATTTGTATGCCGAGCAGCCAATAACTCACTTTCCGAAGCGGCTGGGAAGCAGCCGTTCTGTTATTCCAAAAGATCTTGGAAAGCAAAAGGCCTGCTACCGGACCAAGTATCCAGGGGAGTGGCAAATGCAATAAAGTGAAAAGCCCGCCGCTTATTAGGGCAATCAGGTATGACATCAAGATGAAACGCAGTTGATTGTTTCCCCCCATCCACTTCAAGACCTTTCGCTTTTCGGTTTATAAAACCAGCCAGTGACAGCGATGACTGCCATTACGATCCAGAATGTTGCTTCCCATGCAATTGAATCAGGGAAATGCTCAGGTATGATCTGCAATGCTGGATGTGCCAACGTATGAATGGCCAGTTTGATTGCCACCCAACCAATGATCAAATATGCAGCAGCTTCAAGACCAGGACGCTTGTCCAGGATTTTCACGATATAAGAAGCCGCAATACGGATGAGTATCAAACCAATCATACCGCCAGCCAAGACAACAAGGAACTGACCGCCGTCCATTCCGCCGATATGCGGCAGCGGTGTAGCTGATAAAGATGCAGCCAATGCAACTGCTGTCAGGATAGAGTCCACTGCAAAAGCGATGTCTGCCAGCTCCACCTTCAATACAGTCATCCAGAATCCAGATTTCTTTTTACTGAATGGACTCTCATTTTCTTCTTCGCCGTCATTTTTCTTTAATTTGATAAGATTTGAAATTGAGATATATAGTAGATAAAGTGCTCCCAAAGCTTGGATTTGCCAAATATTCACTAAGAAGCTGACAAAGAATAGTGAGGCGAAGCGGAAAATGAATGCGCCCCCAAGCCCATATAATAAAGCTCTGCGCTGCTGATCCGCAGGCAGGTGTTTCACGATCAGCGCCATCACGAGCGCATTATCGGCTGCAAGCAATCCTTCCAGTCCAATCAGGACCAATAAAATCCAGCCATATTCAATTAATAATGAAGAATCCATTCTCATACTCCTTGTCCAAAACAATGCTCTTGTTCCATCGTGTAGCGAACAAGAGCAAAGCTGTTGCTTGTATTTAATATTTTACTTGAAGAGATACAAATACTCTCCATATCCTTCTTTTTCCATTTCGTTCACAGGTACGAATTTCATTGCGGCAGAGTTCATGCAATAACGCAAACCGCCTGTCGCTCTCGGACCATCATCAAAGACATGCCCAAGATGGGAGTCGCTTTCAGTGGAACGAACTTCAGTCCTTACCATCCCATGGGAAAGATCCATGTTCTCTTTCACTTCATAGGCATCAAGCGGTTTGGTGAAGCTTGGCCAACCGCAGCCGGCATCATATTGATCTTTGGAAGAAAACAACGCTTTGCCGGATACGACATCCACATAGATTCCTTCATTTGTATTGTTCCAATACTCATTTTCAAAAGGACGTTCCGTTCCATTTTCCTGCGTGACATGAAATTGTATCGGAGTAAGCATTTCTTTGAGCTTGGCTTTATCCTTTTTAGGACTCCAATGCTGCTTGATGAAATCTTCCCGTCCTGACCCGCGCTTGTACATTTTGTAATGGTACCTGTTTTTTTTGTAATAATCCTGGTGTTTTTCTTCCGCTGGATAAAACGGCTTGGCAGGCAGGATCGGGGTCACGATATCTTTTTTGAAGCGTCCGCTCTCCTGCAGTTTCGCTTTGGATGCTTCCGCTGCCAGCCGCTGCTCTTCATCATGGTAAAAGATAGCCGTTTTGTACGATTCACCGCGATCGTGGAACTGACCGCCTGCATCTGTCGGATCGATTTGCTGCCAAAACGTTTCCACCAGTCTTTCATACGGGAAAACATCCGGATCGAAAGTGATTTGAACAGCCTCGACATGACCGGTCGTATTGGAGCATACTTCCTCATATGTGGGATTCGGTTTATCTCCGCCTGTATAACCGGAGACTACTGCTTCGATGCCAGGGCGTTCCGTGAATGGTTCGACCATGCACCAAAAACAGCCTCCTGCAAAAGTAGCGTGTTGTAATGCCACAATAAATCCCTCCTTCAATGTATGCTATATATTTTCCTCTTTTGCAGAAAAAAATCAAGTGGGGTGCTTATATGAACAGTTTAGGGAGGGACTCTCCGGATTTTCTTTGCTTTTCATGCTGATCGGAAGCTTTTTCTTCTTCCACATGAGTACGTGGTGCTTGTTCCTTTTCTTGCTCGTTCTTCTCTTTTACTTCTTCTTCCTTTTCCGGTACTGCATCTTCTTCCTCATCGAAGTCGATGTCTTTCAAAGCTTTCATCATTCTCAACATGGAAGGCAAGTTCTTCACCATTGGTCCATACTCCTGTACCATCGGCATGAAGGACTCTGCTGCCTTCAATGCATTTTGTGTATGATTCAGCATGTCAAGTAACGAAAACTTGCCAGTTGGACTGCTGCTTGCCGGCAATGCTGCTTTTGCTGCAGCCTGCACGCTTCTTCCTCTTCCTCCTCGGTTCAGAATCTTTTGCAGGATACCAGGTAAGCCGCCGCTTTGACGGGGAGCTTGCTGCTGAAAACTTCCTCGAGCAGGATAAAAAGGATCTCGTCGGACAGGAGGCTGTCCGCGCCGACCAAACATGGATGGGCCGAGTGGATTTCTTGCCATACTTATACCTCTTCTCGCGTCAATATTTCTATCAGTCTACGCAAGCAAGAAGCACTTTGTTCCATTCTATTCCGGACGCAGGCAATATATTTCCTTGTTTGGCCATCTATTTCCCGGGCAAGCGCAAAATTCCCCTTGTATCTGCTTCATCTGAATTTTATATTGTCGTTAATTGACGCTTGATAACGAAATTAGCTGATACGTACAAATTGTCCGCTCTTCTTTCAGTGTCAATTCGACAATGATTGCTCTGCCGATCTCGTCAGTTTCTTTTGTACGCTTGATATCGATCGGTTGATGGAGGGGAAATAAGTGATAACCCTGCAGTGTCAGCTGAAATATATTTTCTTTACTGTCAATTCGCTTTTCTTTGCCATCTGTGCGAAGGACTGTTTCAAAATTGATGGGTGTACCCAAAATGGTTGCCTCCTTACTGGAATATGAATTTCGCGGATGATCCCGTCGGGGAAGAATCAATCTGCAATTTGGTATGGATCTCTTCTTTGAGCTGCGGTACGTGGGAAATGATCCCGAGCACCCGATTGCTTGCTTGCAAACCTTTCAGACTATCGATTGCCTGCTCCAGTGATACTTCATCCAACGTACCGAAGCCTTCATCGATGAATAATGTCTCCAGTTCCACTCCGCCTGCATGTGCCTGGACAACATCGGACATCCCCAGGGCAAGTGACAGTGCTGCTTTGAAACCTTCACCGCCTGATAGAGTTTTCACTGGACGTTCCTGTCCTGTGTGATGATCGATGACTTCAAGATCCAAGCCGCTTTGCGCACCACGTTTTGCGATTTGTCCGCTGCGTTTCAGCTGATAGCGGTGATCTGTCATTTCTTCCAAGCGGATATTCGCCTGAAGGATGATTTCATCCAAGAAACTAGTCAGCACGTAGCGCTCAAAGGAAAGCCGCAGACTATTATCCCCTTTGGCCAAGTTGGCCAATTCACCAATATCATAATATTGTGCTTTTTGTTCAGCCGCTTCTTCTTGCAGCTGAGAAAGGGATTGCATGATGTGTTCATGCTGGACGGCATAGCTTTTATCTGCGTTCAAGCTGCTGTTTTTCGCTTCAAAAACTTGCTCTGCTTCTACCACAGCTTGCTGGAATAAGGCAAGTTCCGGTTTTTCCCGCTGCTCCGTCAGCTTTTGCAACGTTTCTATTTGCTCGGAAACACTGCGCCGCTGTGATGCATACTGTTCCACTTCTTCTTGCAGCCTTCGCATTTCTTGCTCTGAACCGCGAGCTGTCTGAAATGCCGCCGTGTCCCGGAAACCAGCTTCCTCAAGCTTTGCGACAAATGCTTGCTGTTCCATCCGGTATTTCTGTTCCACATCGGCTGTGAATTTAATCGTTGATTCCAAGGCAGCCGCAACTTGCTGTCTGCTCTTGGAGATTTCCTCATATTGGTGCTGCAGCTGTTCCCATTCCTTGCTTGCTGCTTCCAATTGAGCTTCTTCCTGCATTATTTTCCGTTCCCATTCAGCAGCATCCATAAGCACTTCCGGAAGCTGTTTGCGTTGATAACGCAGTTCCGCTTCAACTCGATGGAAAGTTTCCTCCATTGCGCGCAGCTCGCTCTGAAGTTCTTCGGCAGCTTTCTCCTCTTGAACAAGCGTTTGTTTAAGCTGTCCCAGAAGCTGTTTTGTCTGCTCGATTTGCTTTCGCTCTGCTTGTTTGCTTCTTAAGGAAGCAGCTGCTGCATCTCTTTTTTGCTGGGTATCTGATGATAATGCATCCAGTTTCGTTTGGTCAAAGGCATCTTCTCCAGTTATACTCCGGTAAAGCTCATCGGTCACCTGGCGGATTGCCTGCCCATTCGATTTTGCTTCTACATATTTCTGCTGTACTTCATCATATGCACGCTGCGCAGCCTCAAGCATCACTCTTTTTTGTTTCAGAAGCCCGAATGATTGGATGTGTGCAGTTGTCTGAGCCGGGGATGGATGATCGGTGGAGCCGCAAACCGGGCACGGTTCCCCATCTGCCAACTGCCCGGCAAGATGTGCAGCATGGTGGGCAGCTTGGGCTTCTTCCATTTCTATTATTTCCTGCCGCAACATTTGCACATCTGTTTCTCTCGATTTCAAAAGCTGCTGTGTCTGCTGATAAACGGTACGCATGTTCTGCAGCTGCTGGACAGATTCTTTCAAACGCGCTATTTGCTCCAGCTGGCGTTCCAATTTCTCCACTATTCCCTGTTCCTCAAAGAATGCTTGTATCAGTGCAGCTTCTTTGCTTAAGTCTTGCTCCAGTTTTTGCTGCTCTGTTTTTTTAGCAGTGTGTTCTTCTTTCAATTGAAGCAAACGCCGCTGCTTGCCTTCCAGTGTCTTTTGCATACGCGTCAGCTCGAGCTTACGCTGCTCATATTCCTTCCACTGCACCAGCTGCTGCTTTTCCAGCTGCAATTGTTCCTGGCGCTTGAGACGCTGCGGTTCTTGTTCCTGTGCTTTTGTGTAAGAAGATTTAATCGCTTCATATTGTTGTTCAATGCGATCATTTCGTTCCTTTGTCTCTTGCTGGGCCTTGACCTGTGCCTGCCATTCCTGTTTACGGACGGATAGCTGCTGTTCATATGGCAATAGACGGCTGGCACGTTCCATATCTTTCAGACGCTGCTGTTTTTGTTCGATTTCCGGCTGCTTTTGCTGCAGCCCTTCCTGCTGTATCCTTGCTTGTTCGAGCTGCTTGAACGTTTCGAGCAGCTGTTGTGCTTCATAGTATTGCTGCTGCCGTTCCTGCCAGGTTTTCTTATGAAGCGCAAGTTCTTGCTCACCTTCTGTCACACTCGTCTTGATGGCTTCCAGCTCGAGCCGCAGCTTATGCATTGTTTCGGGGACGCTGTCGGCCTCCATGTGTTCTTGCGTGCGCCATTCTATTTTGCTGATCTGCTGCTGTTCCTTCCATTCCGTCTGCTGCAAATTTTCTTTCAGCTGCTTGGCTTCATCCTTCAATGCTTCTGTCATCCGTTCGTAAAAATACGTACGGAAGATGCGCTGGAGAATTTCTTCCCTTTCTTTGCTGTTTTCGGATATAAGCTTACGGAATTCACCTTGGGGGATCATGATCATTTTCCGGAACTGTTCGTAATCGAGGCCGATTCTTTCTTCGATTGCTTCGTTTACTTCTTTGATCCTTGATGTGATCAGTACTTTTTCTTCATCTTTCCATTCATAGAATTCAGCGCGTGCCGGATCATCTGTGTACCCTTCACCACGCTCTTTCTTTTTCTGCTGCTTCGGATAGCGGATGACTTCGTATTCCCTGCCGCGAAGCGCAAAGCGATAGCGCACTTCGGTTATTTCCCCAGGTGATGCGAAATGACTGCGCAGGGAATCCTGGTCACGATCGCTGCCGCTGGCCCGTCCATAAAGACTGTAGCAAATGGCATCGAAAATCGTTGTTTTACCAGCCCCGGTCGGACCGGTTATCAAAAAGATCGATTCTGCGCCAAGTTCACGGAAATCAATCGTCTGAGCTTTGTGATATGGACCGAAAGCTGTCATTTGTAAAGTGATAGCGCGCATATCAGCTCCTCCTCTCTTGCTCGACCAGACGCTGGATGACTGCTTCCATATGTTTCTGGCGGTGTTCTGGTATTTCCTCGCCCTTCATTTCCTCATAGAACGCTGCAAAAAGCTCCAAATGTGAAAGACGCTGCTTTTCCTTGATTTGTTTTATGTCCGACATGGAGTTTGCGCCTGTTTTTGCTTTGCGTTCCAAGCGCAGGATGTTGGGATATAGTTTACGGAGTTTCCCCATTGGATCGAGTAGCTGTCCATCATCGAGCAGCCGGATATGCAAATAGTCATCCTGATTGCCAGCTGTGCCTTGGATCAATTCATCAAAATATCCTTCAACGATACGCATATCACGTTTAGGGATAAGGTCGATTTTTTCGAACGAATGGAATCCAGTGGCATCCAGTTCTATCATCGTGACCGATTTCTTGTGATTTGCTTCGGAAAACGAGTACTTAAGCGGGGAACCGCTGTAACGGATATGATCGCTAGTGATACGCTGTGCCTGATGCAGATGTCCGAAAGCGGCATACGTGAACGGTTCAAAAAGGGCTGCATCCACATATGGACTGCCGCCGATCATGGAAAGCCGCTCTTCCGAATCTGATTCCATACCTCCAGCCAAGAAGGCATGTCCGACAAAAACATGGCGTTCTGTCATATCGAACGTATCCGCGATGTAGGAAACGATCCGCTCCATTGCCTTTTGATGTGTCGTGATGCTGTCATCTTCGAAAAACGCCCGCACATCAGCTGGTTCGGTATACGGTATAAGATGAAAATGGACAGGACCATGACTGTCTTCCAATGTGACAGGCTGCATTCCGGGACGCAGCTTCGTTTCGATGAACAGTTTACTCGCTTTGAACAGCTGACTGCCGAAATCAAGACGGTCCGGGCTGTCATGGTTTCCGCTGATGGACAATACCGGGATTTCCTTCTTACCGATAAGCCAATTCCAAGTATTGTTGAGCAGTTCCACCGCATCGCGCGGCGGAATGGCCCTATCATATAAATCGCCTGCTACGATGACCGCATCAGGCTGTTCTTTATCGATTATCGTTTTGATTTGTTCCAGTATATAAGCTTGATCATCAGTCATATGTACGCTGTTGACTATCTTGCCAAGATGCCAATCAGCGGTATGCAATAGTTTCATACGAATTCCTCCTGCTATCATTCTAGCATGATTTATAAAGTGTTGGTATGGGAAGAACCGGCAGAAACTATCAGTCTTTCTTTTTTCGGTGAAATGGGCATGCCGTTGGCGAGCTGTTATCGTCATGAAGAAAATATTGCTTCCATTCATGGTTATCATGATTGCCATATGCATTAAGATCCGGGTGAATATCACTAGTATCATAAGCAAGTATACGTTTTCGTATATTCTGCTTGATGCCAGCTGCAGCTTTTGGCTTTGATTCAAACTTCTTCAGCACCCATCTTGGTGTGATGGCAAGCATCAAACATGGGAAATATCGGCTCTTTTTTTGCTGGTGCGCCGGCGTGGCACAATACATGAAATACTTCTCGCCGCCAAAGCAATACTCCCATAATGCATCATCCGGGTTTTGCGGTATGTCACTCGGCCAGTTCACTGGATCATAAGCTGTTGTTCCGCTCAGCAAATCCCAAAAAATCCGGAAATATGCTGGCACATCCAAATTATCTTCTTTTTGTTTTTCTGTATCGAAGAACACAATCAGGGAAGTATAAGAGCCGATCTCCTTTGATTGCTGTCCGTATATTCGTAATGATTCAGCCAGCTGTACAGCTGCTTCTTTTGTGGTCGGATCACCTGCAAAACTGTAACGGAACTGCCCAAGCCGATGGCCGGCGGTAGCCGGTATGCAAGGAAATCTGTCTTGCTGATGCAATAGTTTACTATGGAAGGCGAGCAGCGCTTCTTTTTGCCAAGAAGCCGTAATGGCAGTTTCCGTATTTGTATCATCGAACAAAATCGTCATCACGTGTTCTCCTTTTCCCCGCGTTTATCCTTAGTAAGCTATTCGGGATAAGGAATGTAGGTGAATGACAGAAGTCAGGATGATTTGCGCCACACTTGCTGCGGCACTGGCTGAATGGCAAGAATCCGGTCCATCCGGAAAGTGCGCAGCTGCTTCCGTAAATGACAATAGCCGATTACAGACGCTTCCGTGACCTTTTCGATAGTGACTCGGCGCTTCGTCAAAGAACCATCCTTTGCCATATAAATCATCGTCACCTGCTGCTCTGTATATTTTGCAAGCATGATTCTGTCCATCATTATCCCCGCTCTCTATGTTAGTTCCTATATTCATTATATACGAACTGATGTTCGGTGTCACTTGTTAAGGAACGTACGTTCGATTATAATGATATCTAGGAGGAATGACGTATGGTAAATGATCGCGGGAAAATCAAATGGACATCTTTGATGCTGCCAGAGCATGTGGACATGCTGCAGCGGATGGGCAAGCAAATCGGAATCGCTCAACCGCCCATCCTGGATGAACAGCAGCAAGAAGAGCTGGAGCAAAAAATGCAGACTATCCAGATAGGCAAGACAAAGATCAGCATCACTCACAAAACAGGGATGCACGTCCGAACCGCTGTTGGTGTTGTGACAGGCTTGAAGCAGTTTGAACAATTTTTACTTCTGGATACAAAAGACACGTTGTATCCAGTCCGTATAAGCTTCAGCAATATCCTCGATATGACGATTCACTAAAAAGCCGCTCCCGGGAAGGAGCGGCTTTTTGCATGAAAGATGAGTAAGCTTATCGATGTTATGCGCTTTCGGCAGCTTTTTCATCTGAACGATATGTGTTTGTATCCAGCTCACCAAGTGACCGGCTCGTGACGACACCGGATACCATAGATCCACTGACATTCAATGCTGTCCGTCCCATATCGATGAGTGGCTCGACTGAGATCAGCACACCAGCCAAAGCGACAGGCAGATTCATTGTCGAAAGGACAATCAATGAAGCAAATGTTGCTCCCCCGCCGACGCCAGCTACACCGAATGAACTGATCATGACGACCACGATCAACGTTGCAATGAATGAAGGAGAAAGCGGATTGATGCCTTGTGTCGGTGCAATCATGACAGCAAGCATGGCTGGATAAATACCTGCACAGCCATTTTGACCGATTGTTACCCCGAAGGATGCAGAGAAATTGGCAATCGATTCCGGCACACCCAGTTTATCGCGCTGTGCTTCGATATTCAGCGGCAAAGTCCCTGCGCTTGTACGGGCAGTGAAAGCAAATGCCAACACAGGAAATACCTTTTTGACATATTGCTTCGGGCTAAGCCCGAGCACAGACAAGATGATCAAGTGAATCAGGAACATGACAATCAAGGCAGCATAAGAGGCAATGACGAATTTGCCTAATGTAGCTATTGCATTGAAATCACTGCCGGCAACTGTTTTTGCCATCAAGGCAAGTATTCCATAAGGCGTCAGACGCAATACCAATGTAACGATTCGCATGACCAGACCATGAAGTGATTCAACCATTTTCCGGAAGAATTCAGCCTGTTCAGGCGTCTTCCGCTTTATGCCAAGATAAGCAACCCCTACAAAGGCAGCAAAGATGACGACAGCGATCGTTGATGTGGATCTAGCACCGGTAAGGTCCAGGAATGGGTTAGCCGGAAGGAATTCCAATATCTTTTGCGGCACTGTTGTGCTTTGTACTTCTGTCAGGCTGGACTCCAATTCTTCTCCGCGCGACAGCTCTGCATCGCCGGCTACGACATCATCTGCTTTCAAATCGAATCCGGCTGCCGCCGCAATTCCGATGGCAGCCGCAATAGCAGTTGTCACCAGCAAAGTACCGATGACAAGACCGCTGATTTTACCGAGGTTGGATGACTTATCCAATCTGGTGAATGCAGCTACGATGGAGATGAAAACAAGCGGCATGACGATCATCTGCAGCAGCTTCACATAACCGCTTCCCACAAGACCGAACCAATCATTCGTCATGGTGATGGTATCGGAAGTCGGGTCATAAATAAGCTGCAGCGCAACTCCGAACACGATACCAAGTCCAAGACCGGTCAGCACTCGCTTGGAAAAGGAAACGTGCTTCTTTTGCATATAAAAGAGCAGGGCTAATAATGCCAGTAAAACAATGATATTGACAACTGTGAATAAATTCAAAACAATCAACCTCCTTATTAAAATATATATTACATAATTCCAATCAATTATGTATGAATTGACCTTATACACAATAGCACGATGGTAAGATTATGTAAATATAAAACAACTTTCCTAAGTTATATAGGAGTGATTGGTTCCAGTTTTTACGTGCTTTCAATAAAGAAATCCGGCCCTGGACAGGGTCGGATCGATCTGTTAGAAATGGAAATCACCATCTTTCATTAATAAAAATTCCATTCCGCCTTCTTTCATCCCTGTTACGTTCATATCTTCGGTGCCAAAGACCACATTGACTAACAAGAGCGACGTATTCAATCCTGCTTCCATCAACGCCTGCCCTGATAGGCTGCTGCCATGTCGCAGATTGGAAGGAGAAGCGTTCCCGATACCGATATGGCAGGCCGTATTTTCATCAAACAAGGTATTGTAAAAAAGCACATCTGCACGAGAAAGAGGGGAATGGTTAGAGACCAAGGCAATTTCCCCTAGATAACATGAGCCTTCATCAGTTTCGATGAGATGTTGCAACGTTTCCTTGCCACTCGCTGCATCATAAGCTGTAATCCGTCCATCTTGAAAATGGAGGGAAACACCATGTATGATTTTTCCCCCATAGACAAGCGGTTTCGTAACAATGAGTTTGCCATTTACCTTCCCTTTATGTGGAGCTGTAAATAATTCCTCTGTAGGAATGTTGGGAAAGAACGGGATTCCCTTTTTATCTTTCACCCTACCGCCGAGAAAGACATGGTCCTTAGGCAAACCGACGACAAAATCCGTGCCTTGGCTATTGGTGAAATGCAGGGCGTCAAACTGGTGATCGTTAAGAAACGTTTTACGTGACTCGAAGGCTCGGTCATGTTCTTCCCAATCTCTGATGGGATCTGTTCCATCTGCCCGCGTCCCACTTATGATGCTCTGCCATAATGATTGCACAGCTTCTTCTCTACTTACTTGCGGAAATACTTTTTTGGCCCATGAGAAGGACGGTACAGCTAGAAGACACCAGCGTACCTGGTGGGACCTGATCCTTGCATAATGATCCTCAAGCTTCGCGCGGAAGGCCTTTTGAAACCGGCTGATCCGTTCTGGGGAAACATTCTTGAAGACATCGAAGTTTTCAGAAATGATGTGGATGTAACTGGCACCCACCTCGTCCCACTCCTTAAAGCGGGCATGCTGCCAGTCGGGAAATCGATCGATGCTTTCATCTGCGGCATATGTATAAAACGCTTGGGTAGACTGTTCGTCTGTCCAGTCCATCACCACAGTCGAAGCACCTGCTTCATAGGCTGCCGTTTGGATAAGACGTGCAAAAGTTACATTTTCTAAGTCACTATGAACCACTACTAATTGATCTTTTTGAACGTTCACTCCAATTCGTACCGCAAGCTCAGCATAATTTTGCAAATGTTCTTTACGAACATGCTCATATATTCCTTTCATCATACATTCAGCTCCTAACTTTCTATTTTCCAATCAAATGAAGAAAGCAGCATGAAACCATCGCCACCTTAAATGTAGTTTGATAGGAAAAGTCACAAGCGCAAGCGCATCAAGTAAACAGACAATCTAGTATGATTCTACCCAAAGCAATTGAGACAATAGATTCCATAATCTTACACAACCTTGTATTATGTCCATAATATAAATGAATTTCTGATCTTTCAATGATATCCGGCAAACTCCTGCCTCAAGTTCCCATTAAAAAAACCTGTATCAACTGATACAGGTGGTATTCCTTCTTATTCTGTTGCTTCATATGTGCGCCACAGCTGGTCAAAAACTTGCAGTGATCCGTGAAAAGGACTGTTCCATTCCAGGTATTCACTGATTTCATCATAAGATGAGCTGTGTTTCGGGAAATTATGATCCGAAAACATCCAGTCGGCTAGCTGGCTTTCATCGGTCGGCTTTTTTCGACCACGATATGTCATCATAAATTGGTAAAAAGACCGCATTCATTCACCTTCTTTCTGCACTGCTTCGCTTTTTTTCCTCCATACTGGATAATAGACCGTCAGCACGATCAATAAGAAAAAGCAAACAGGAGGCAAGAATACATACAACATTTATTTGGTCATCCGATCATATTGGATGAAATAGTAATCATAAGGATTTTTATCGTCCTTGATGCCTTTTTCGCGTTTCGTTTCCTGCCATTCTTCCAGCGGGAAGTCAGGGAAATGGCGATCTGCAGGGAAGCTCTCTTCGATGAATGTCATATAAATACGATCGGCAATATCCATTGTTTGCGAAAAGATGTCGCTGCCGCCGATAACGAAGATTTCTTGCTCGGGGTGCTTGTCTGCCAATTCCTTTATTTCTGCCACGTCATGCAAGACAGTGACATCTTCCGCCATGAATGATTGATCACGTGTGAGCACCACATTCGTCCGGTTTGGCAACGCGCCGTTCATGGAATCGAGCGTCTTTCTTCCCATTACGATGGTTTGGTCGGTCGTCTTCTCTTTGAAGAACTTCAAATCGCGTGGAAGACGCCATGGGAGATCATTTTGATATCCTATACCCCGGTTTTGATCCATTGCCAATAATAATGAAATCATGCTTTTCCTCCTTACACCGCTACTGGTGCTTTAATGCTTGGATGCGGCTCATAACCGATGATTTCCAAATCTTCCATTGAGACATCAAAAACAGAACCGAAGCTTTCTTTGATCTTAAGGGTTGGCAATGCTTTCGGCGTCCGGCCAAGCTGTGTTTTCACTTGATCGAGATGGTTCGAATACAAGTGTGCATCCCCGATCGTATGGATGAATTCCCCGACTTCCAATCCACATTCCTTTGCAATCAAATGTGTCAGCAGGCTATAACTTGCGATATTGAAAGGAATGCCAAGGAAGATATCGCCGCTGCGCTGATACAGCTGGCAGGACAGCTTATTATCCGCCACGTAGAATTGAAACATTGTGTGGCAAGGAGGCAGCGCCATCGTCGGTACATCTTCCGGGTTCCAAGCGGAAACGATCAATCTTCGTGAATCGGGAGTCTTCTTGATCATTTCAATTATTTCTTGCAATTGATCGATGCTTTCCCCTTTTGTCGTCTCCCACTTGCGCCATTGCTTACCGTACACATCACCTAGATGTCCAAAGCGCTCACTGAACGCATCATCAGTAAGAATGTGCTGTTTGAATTTCTCCATTTGCTGTTCATACACTATCCGGAAGTCCTCATCCAGCAAAGAACGGCGTCCAAAATCATTCATGTCCGGTCCGTCATAGGCGTCACTTTCCACCCAATTCTTGAATGCCCATTCGTTCCAAATGTTATTGTTATGCTCCAGCAGATAACGGATATTCGTATCGCCTTTTAAAAACCAAAGCAGTTCACTCGCAATAAGCCTGAATGGGACACGTTTTGTCGTCAGCAGTGGAAACCCTTGCTGAAGATCAAAACGCATTTGATAACCAAAAACGGAGCGTGTCCCTGTCCCTGTGCGGTCTTCCTTTTTTGTACCATTCTCCAAAACATAGCTGCATAAATCCAGATAAGCTTGTTCAGATGTTTTCATCAAGTATCATTCCTTTATCGTATATCATCACATGGCATATCCCATTCCGCAAAAAACTGATCCAGGAAGTCTTGCATGAAGGCATGCCTGGAATCAGCCATATGTACTGCTGTTTTTGTATGCAATGTTTCTTTCAATTTTAATAGTTTATCATAAAAATGCTGGACGCTCGAATGCTTGGAATCATTCGGCCAATGAATCATGCGGCTGGCAGCTCCGCCGAATGCGAATGTCCGGGCAATTCCGATGGCGCCGATGGCATCAAGACGATCTGCATCCTGGATGATTTTCCCTTCCAGCGTGTCCGGTATACGGCCTTTACTGAAAGAAATATTCCGGCAGGCCAAAAAGATCTTCCGGATCACATCCTCATCCACTTCGATACGACGCAGGAATGCTTGTGCCTCAGCCACAGCATCAGCTGGTTCATCAAACAATTTATGATCCCCGATATCATGCATCCAACCGATAGCTTCTGTCAGGAATGGATCTGCACCTTCTTGAAATGCAATCTTTCTCCCCATCTTAGCTACCCTTTTCATATGATAAAAATCATGCCCAGTCGAATCCTTACGAAATATGGTATACACATAACGCTCCATTTCTTCCAATTGCATATGCCGTTCCATCTGTCATCGTCCCTTCTAGTCGAATAAGTTCAGTTGTTCAGGAGGCGGGGCCGGAAGCTTCTGTCCGAGCAGCTGCATCATATCCTTGGCGTTATCACTGGCATCTCCACCGGAATTATTATTGAAAAGCAAAATGACGCGCTCACTGGATTTCTCCAAATCCAGCGCAGACTTCTTCCATTCCTTCAGCTCCGTTTGATTGTATCGATAAAGAAAACGTACCTTACGCCAATCTTCGCGCCCATTTTGATTCCAGCCATGCACGTTCCGCCCATGAAAGCGAACGAGTGTCAGCTGCTCATTCGTCGACACTGGCACAGCTGGAACAGAACCGTTTCCCGCCTGTGGCTCATCGCAAACAGTATGTATGAAATCGAGCTCCCGCAGCAAAGTGAGCGTCTTGTCCCGAAACGCTTCTTCATACCAAGACTGATTTCGGAATTCTATGGCGACTGGCAGACCTTTTGTGAGCTCCCGTATGTATCGCAGCCGAGTGATGCTGGATTCCTCGACTTGAAACCAGGGCGGGAACTGGAAAAGGATCGCGCCGAGCTTATCGGCTTGAACGACTGGCTGGATGGAAGTCACAAAGCCTTCAAATAAATCACCAGCTTCCGCCCGTGTCATCTTTCGGCGGCTTTGGCCGGTCATATCCTGGTGTGCTTTGATGATGAAAGTAAAATGTTCCGGTGTCTCCTGCACCCATTTTGTATAATTGCTGATAGACTGAATGGCATAAAAAGAAGCATCCACTTCAACGACATCAAAATGTGTGGCATAAACCTTCAGCTTCTGCTGTCTCGCTTTTGCATCATGATAAAGTTTGTCATGGTCACCCCACCCGGTCACCCCTACTGAAATGGTCAATCATCTGCCTCCTTTCGACAATATACGATTTATTATATTGTAATGGAATCATCTCACCTCAGCAATGAAGAGCATTTCTTGCCATAAAAGTGGATTGAATGTCACAGATTGACAAGAAAGACAGCGGAAAGGTGCATGTCAATTCATCCGGAAAGCGATTACTTTCCCAATAAATTCACCTTTTGTACCTACTTGACGCATTTTTCAAAATAAGCTATATTTGTGTCAAGCAAACAAGATGAGCGGGATAAGAACGTTGGCAGCTTGTTAGAAGAGCTAGGTAATTCCGCCCTTCTGACAGACTGCCTTTTTCTTTACATGCACGTCTTTTTTGTATTATTTCATACGTTTTCTGTGAAACGTCTTTTAGGAGGATAAGGATTATGCCAAACGGTATTGTAAAATGGTTCAACGCTGAAAAAGGTTACGGATTCATTCAAGTAGAGGACGGTAACGATGTGTTTGTACATTACTCCGCCATCCAGGAAGAAGGCTTCAAGAATCTTGAAGAAGGTCAGGAAGTATCCTTTGAAGTAATCGAAGGAGAAAGAGGACCTCAAGCAGCTAACGTAGAAAAACTATAATATAATCATAAGCGGCAATCATTTGGATTGCCGCTTTTCTATATGCACTTATCTCATCCGTGTTGCGTACGGGCCGAAAAAAGCGTATACTCTTCCATTGTCTAAGTAATTTTGACTAGGAGGAGCATTATTGTATAACGATGTACTTTGGATAGCGTTTGCACTGATAAATTTTGTCCTGCTGCTGATCATGTATCGGCTATTCGGACGTCTCGGATTATTCGTCTGGATCGGCATGGCCACAGTCCTGGCCAATATACAAGTGACGAAAACCATCGAACTATTCGGTTTGACAGCTACGATGGGTAATATCATATATGGAACCATCTTCTTGGCTTCGGATATATTGAATGAAAACTACGGCAAAAGAATCGCCAGAAAAGCAGTCGGTCTCGGCTTTGCTACTTTGATCATCATGACTGTGATCATGCAGTGTGTGCTTTTATTCGATCCAGCACCAAGCGACATCGCCCATTCATCTCTCAGTACCATCTTTGGCTTCCTGCCGCGAGTGGCACTTGGAAGCCTGATTGCATTTGGTATCAGTCAATATGTCGATGTTTGGCTGTATGCACTCGTCAAACGGATGCTGCCGGAAGATAAATTCCTCTGGGTACGGAATAATGGCAGTACGATGTTCAGCCAGCTGCTGGACACACTTGTATTTTGTACGATTGCCTTCGCAGGAACATATGAATGGTCTGTATGGCTGGAGATCTTCATATCCACTTATGTTCTTAAATTCGTAGTCAGTATCATCTCCACTCCATTCCTTTACGGAGCAAAAAGAATGTACAGAAAGTTAAACGACTAGGAGGGGTATAGTGATCGAGGTATATACCGATGGTGCTACCAGTGGTAATCCAGGGGCGAGCGGTGCCGGAATCGTGATCATAAAAGAAGGTACGCGAAAGACATACAGCATACATCTTGGCATGATGACGAATCATGAGGCTGAGTTTTGGGCCATCATCAAAGCACTGGAAATCTGCCATAAAGATCACCCCGAAGATATCATTTCCTTGCGCTCGGATTCCCAAGCAGCCGTACAGGCAATCGACAAGGAACATACGAAGAACAAGGAGTTTCAACCTTTATTGGAACAAGTCATGCAGCTGAGCCGGGATTTCCCTTATTTCTTCATCAAGTGGATACCCGAGAAACAAAACAAAGCAGCAGATCAGCTTGCGCGGGAAGCGATTCGACAGACTCAATGATATTGAAGCTGAAATCCTTTCTTTGCAAGCAGGTCTTCTGCTTGTTTTTTTGTCTGCACTTGCTCCTCCCCGATCAAATCCAGCACACTAAGATAAAAACTGCCGTCGAAGGCATGCTGGAAGCGAAGCGTCATTTGGAGGGCTACTACCACTTTCCAATCTGGTGCATTCGCATAATTCTTGCCAAAATATATGAATTGTACGTCTTCATCGGTCAACTTGAAGCCTTTCGCCCATAAGTCGTCCAAAAAATATGCTAAACTTTGTTTCTTCAATGCCAAAACCCCTTTATCAGAATCCGCTTCTAATTATAGCATTCTTGTATTCTCTTTCAACGAAATCATGAAAATTGATTTTTTTCTGATTCGTTTGACTTTTCCCTCTTCACAGACATTTCTAGTAAGTATTTACAATTCAAAAAGTTAGCATTAAACTAAAAATGCAAATCAGAGAGGGGATGTCAATTTGAAAAAGCTTACGTATTTGCTCGCACTAACAGCCATCGCTGCCATCTTTGTGACCGGCTGTTCCAGTGCAGATTCACAAACCAAAGCAGATAGCGGTTCGGAAAAAACAGAAACGACCGATATCAAGAAAGAATTACTGCAAACACAGATGGATTTCACCACGGAATTCAGTCCTGACTATGCACCGATTGCAGTTTATGAAGCTTCCATGGCAGATGATGCTTCCACGGAGGATGTCATCAAAACGAATGCAGAAGCAGCAAAAAAAGCAGCAGATGAAGGTGCTGCCAAACTCGCTGATTACAAATTGGAAAGCAATCTTCCAGATGAACAAAAAGAAGCATTCACCAATTCCTTGGAAGAGTTGAAAGTATATTTCGAGGAAGTTAGCAAAGCAATCGATGCTTCTGCCACAGAGCCGAACTTCGACACAGCACAGCAGCATTTCGATGCATTCCAAGCAGAGTTGGAAGACATCTATAAAGATGCGGACTTGCAAGTGCCGGATATGGCATCAGCATTAAGCTAAAGAAAAACGATGCAGCCATTGTCTGCATCGTTTTTTACCTTATATTTGATAAATCTTGCTGTATTTCTCAGTCAGGTAGGCTACAAGATAATCCGCATTCAATCCTTCACCCGTAATATCATGAAGCAATTCAAGTGGCTTCTTCGCTTTTCCGTATTGATGGATATGTTCCGTCAGCCACGCTTTGATCGGAGCAAAGTCCCCTTTTTCTATTAATGTTTCCGTATCCAATGACGCTTGCATCTTCGCCCGGAATTGCGCTGCGTACATATAACCCAATGCGTAGGACGGGAAATAGCCAAAGTCCCCACCTGACCAGTGAATGTCCTGAAGTACACCTTGGGAATCACTTTCCGGTACAATGCCCAAGTACTCCTCCATCTTCTGGTTCCAGATTGCCGGCAAATCAGCAACTTGGATCTCATCTTTGAACAAAGCTTTTTCCAGCTCATAACGAATCATGATATGCAAGGCGTACGTCAATTCATCAGCCTCTATCCGGATGAATGATGCTTTCACTTCGTTCACTGCTTGATAGAATGTATCAAAATCGATTTCCTGCAGACTGGCAGGTGCATGCGTCTTGAATTCCTCGAAATGACCTTTCCAGAACGCTTCGCTACGGGCAACGAAATTCTCCCAGAATAAGGACTGGGACTCATGGATCCCCATGCTAGTTCCGCTGGCAAGAGGTGTTGCTGCTAATTTCTCTGCTATATTCTGTTCATACAACGCATGACCGCCTTCATGGATCGTCCCAAAGACAGCCATACGGAAGTCTTCTTCATCATAACGTGTCGTGATACGGACATCTTTCGGGTTCAGCGTGATTTCAAACGGATGGATCGTATCATCCAGTCTACCCGCTTCAAAATCATAGCCCATTTTCTTCAAGATGGAAATCGTGAAGGCTTTTTGCTGTTCCATGGAAAAATGAGTCTGAAGGACGCTGATGTCTGGTTTTATAACGGATTGCTTGATTTGTTCCAGCAAATCTGTAAGAGATTTTCGTAATGCAGGGAAAACATTGTCCAGCGTCTCCATCGTCACTCCCGGCTCATACATATCCAATAGGACATCATAAGGATGCTTGTCAGCATCCCAATAGGAAGCAAACTTTTTCTTGAAGCTGACCAATTCTTCCAGATATGGCTGGAGCAGGCTGAAATCGCCTTTTTCCCTTGCTTCGCCCCAAACGGATTCTGCTTTGGATTGGAGCATGATATAAGCTTTGAATTCTGCTTCAGGGATTTTCTTGTTGCGGTCGTATTCTTTTTCGCTTTCTGCCAGGGATTTGATCAAAATCTCATCCTCGGCAACTTGCTTCAATTCATCGATCAGTGCTTTCAGTCTGTCAGATGTGGATAGACGATGCGACTGCTGTGATAAATAGCTGATGGCCTCCGCACGGTATCCCATGCCGGCTTTCGGTGCTTTTGTCCGCAGATCCCAATGCATGAGGGCAATTGCCTCTTCATAAGCTTTTTGTTCCTTGATCAAGTCCCAATATTGCTGTGTTGCATCCGTCATACGATCCGCTCCCTTTTTCAGATATGTTTACCGAAATACTGATAATAATCTGTTTTGATGAATCCGTTGAAAAGCTTGCGTTTTTTCGTTGCCAGCTTTCCATAGAAGGATTCGAAGCCTTCGTGTGAAGTGAGGATATACCCGCTCCAAGAAGGATTGTCCTGCATGATGCCGCCCAGCTCTTTATAGGCCTTCTCCACTTCGGGCCGATCTCCCAATCTTTCCCCATATGGCGGATTCGTTATCATATAGCCATTATCCTGCTTTGGATTCCAATCGGCCACTTGCATCTGTCTCCAATTGACCAATTCACCAAGACCTGATTCGATGCTGTTTGCCTTCGCGATCTCCACCATCTTATGATCGATATCGGAACCGGAAATATGGAGTTCTTGATCATAATTGGCTAGATCCTCTGCTTCTTCCAACGCTTTCTCCCAAACGTCGGATTTGATCCAATGCCAGTTTTCGGCATCGAATTCACGGTTGAATCCTGGTGCGATATTCTGGCCGATCAATGCTGCTTCGATGGCAATTGTGCCGCTTCCGCAGAATGGATCATGCAGCGGGAATTCCGGGCGCCAATTCGTCAAAAGCACCATTGCAGCTGCAAGTGTCTCTTTTATAGGTGCTTCACCTTGACCGACCCGGTAGCCGCGTTTATGCAAACCTGTACCACTCGTGTCCAATGTCAAACTCACTGTATCTTTCAGTATAGCCACTTCAATACGGTGCCTTGGACCTGACTCTTCCAGCCAGGAAGCAATGCCATGTTTTTGTTTCAATCTTTCAACGACAGCTTTCTTTACGATACGCTGACAATCCGGGACACTGTAAAGCGTCGATTTTACGCTTTTTCCGATGACTGGGAATTCACCGTTTTCCTGGATGTAAGTTTCCCACGGCAGTGCTTTTGTCTGTTCAAATAGCTCATCAAATGTTGTCGCCTTGAATTCGCCGACAAGCACTTTGATTCTATCTGCTGTCCGCAGCCATAGATTACAGCGCGCGATTGCAGATGGATCTGCTTGGAATATCACCTTTCCGTTTTCAACCTGTACATCTTCATAGCCAAGCTGCTTCACTTCTCGAGCAACGACAGCTTCCAAACCCATTGCTGCAGTGGCAATCAGGGTCACTTGCCTTTTCATCATGTAAAACCTCGCTTTTATGTAATTAAAAAGCCCTCTCTAGCTGAAACCAGTTAGAAAGGGCTGTTTGTTGTATACAGTGGACCAAATGAATGTTCTGTAAGCCATGTTCTGTACCGATGCACTGCGAGCGGTGGTCAGCCTCGTACAACGGCAGTAATCATCTATCTACAAGCGCATCGCTTGTCCCTTTTTAGGTTGAATTCCCATAATCAAGGGTGCCCCTACCAACATTTGGGTTGCTCACTCGCGGGGTTTACCTCGTTCCACTCAGCAAGTTTCCAAGCTGACTCCGTCACTGTGGCACTTTCAAGACATGTCGGCCATATCCGAAGACTTAGGCGTTCTGCCTGCCGTTAGCATTGCTGCTACCTTGGCTTATGAATTCGCCAAGCACGAACACTACAAGCATCTCAGCCTGTGTGAGCATGGACTTTCCTCTGCATTGCTGCAGCGATTACTCAAACATTCATTTTTAAGTTGCTAACTCATTGTACGTGGTTCGACGTCAATTGTCAAACGTCGTTCTCGACGAATTTCTTGCCGAAAACAGCCTTCTCCAAGTTGGACAGGCGTTTCAGGATATCGTAATTCACCTGATGGGTCGTCTGTGTCTCACGTACCGGGGCAGACTGCACTGCCGGTTCGGCAGGCTGCTGGATGGATCTTGATGTTCTGCTGCTTTCAGTTGAAAGTTGATTTCGCAAACGTTCATTTTCACTTTTCAAGCGATCGATTTCTTTTTGGTATGTTTCATAATCCTGAATGATTTTGTCCAAGTACTCATCGACTTCATCTTGGTTATAACCGCGCATACCGGTTTTGAAATTCTTTTCAAAGATATCTTTTTGTGTCAGTTGGATATTTGCCAAAGCCATACACAAGTCACCTCATTTATACAATTGTATATAAGTACATTCTTTCAAAATCAGGACAAATTGTCAATTTTCTTCTCATGTCTGATCCCAGTAGCTGGGATCATTCATCTGTTCCCGTTCGACAGTGTCCTGCAAATCGAGTGCCGTAATATAGTATAACGCGTAGTCATTCGATTCTTGGTGGGAACGTAACTCCTTCAAGAAGAAGTCGACGCTGCCTGTCTGGTTCTCATCATACATGACAAGTGCACCATCCGTTTTCGACAGCATCCATTTGTCACGAGCTTTGAATTGATAAGGGCCCTTATAATCCCCTTCGTATATCGGCTGATAAAAATCTGCAAGCATGATCACTTCCTGATACTCTTCTTGCAACTCCTCAGACCAGCGAGCATCCTGATTGTCAAAAGGCGGAATGACGGCAAGCTGGATATCATAACCCTCTTCCTTCAGATCAAGCACGATTTGGGCTGCCCAAAGCTCCACACCAGTCTGACCGGATAATAGCACCCATTCCAAACCGGCCTCAATCGGCCCGATCAGCTTGTCCCGTATGGTTTGCTTGATATAATGGACGCGTGGGTCACTCATTTTAAAGATTCCCATTTCATAGTGCTTGTATCCTGTGACGTATAATTTCTTCATCAGGGACATGCTCTCCTATCATCTATTCGATGTTTCTATCTAAACATAAAAGAGCTGGCATACGCCAGCTCCAATAACGATCAGTACCACTTTTTCTGAGTTGGTTTCGGTTTTGGTGCCATTTGCGGCATTGGCTGTTCAGGCATTGGCTGATACATTTGCGGGCTCACTTGCTGTGGCATTTGCTGCGGCATTTGCTGCGGCATTTGATATGGCATCGGTTTAGGACCGCAATCTTTACAAGGATTCGGCATCGGTTTATTGTCATGAGTCGGGCTCAAGTGTGTTTGTTCCATTGTTTCTTCGTTTGCAAATGAAGTCGTGTGCGGGTACATATGAACGTTCTTCACTTTATGATGATTCACCACTGTCGTATGAACCGGGTGTATATGCTCAACTACCTCTTCAGAGTATGTGTGGGCGACATTGTTTATTACTGGATCAACGATTGTGCTTGTTCCGCAGTGCACCGCATGAGGGCGCGGAGGCGGGCAGCAATGTCTTTTACGCATGTTCTTTCCCCTTTCTGTATTGGATTCTCTATAACATATGAAAGGGCGAAAGAACATGTACTATGACAACAACCTAATTTTCAGGCATTTCGTCTGATTAACCTGTCCGTGTTTTTCAACGCTTGCAAGGTCCCGGCTCCGATACCGAACATGCTGATTTTCAGCTCCAGTTCCAATTGCTCGAACCGTTTGATCAATGCTTCAGCGGAATTCACTGCTTCAGGCAATATCGAACGCCCAAACCCAGCCATGTCAGCTCCGAGCGCAATTGCTTTGGCGGTGTCAACACCATTCGTGATGCCTCCGCTTGCAATCAGGCATTCCGGCGGCTTTGGTAAACTGCTAAGCTGTTTTACACTATGTGCTGTCGGAATTCCCCAATCAAGAAATGCAGAAGCAGCTCTTTGTTTTATCGAATTTTGGGAACGGTGTTTTTCCACTTCGATCCATGAAGTCCCGCCCGCGCCAGCTGTATCAATGAAGCGTATTCCAGCATCGATCAGCTGGCGGCATGTGTCTGGAGCCAATCCGAATCCCACTTCTTTTACGCCTACAGGTACATGCAGTGCCTCGGTGATTTTTGATATTTTCTGCAGCAATCCGCTGAAATCCGTGTCGCCTTCGTCTTGAAATACTTCCTGCATGCTGTTCAGATGTAAAACGATGCTATCTGCTCCAGTCAGTTCGATGATCTGCCTGCACTCTTCAGGTCCGTATCCATAATTCAGCTGCACAGCACCGATGTTTGCGAAAATGGGGATCGACGGCGCTTCTTTCCTGAGCTGGAAGCTTGCGGCTGCAGTCTTATTCTCCAGTGCCACCCTGCTCGACCCAAGTCCCAAAGCCCAGCCTTTTTGCTCCGCTGCCCTTGCAAGATTCCGGTTGATTTCATGGGCTCTTGGTGTACCGCCCGTCATGCTGCTGATCAAAAACGGTACTTTTACCTTTTTCCCCAAAAACTCCGTCGCTGTATCAATCGAACGAAAGCTGATTTCAGGCAAAGCTTGATGTTCGAAACGATAAGATTCAAATCCCGTCGATATGCCCTTGCCTTGAACTTGTTCATTCAATGTTATATGTATATGATCATCCTTACGGCTATGTATGGATCTATCTGTCATCCTCTTTCCCCCTGCTTTATGAAACTACCCTTCGATGATTGCTTGAGCTGTCAGTTTGCCACTTAATGTAACCATTGGCGTACCTCCGCCTGGATGAGTCGATCCGCCAGCAAACCAAAGTCCTTTGATATATTTGTCTTTATTCGGAATGCGGAAAAAGGCCTGCTGGAAGTCATTCGAACTGATACCATAAATCGCACCTCGATAGGCACGTGTCCGCACAGCTAAATCGGCTGGAGTCTGTGTTTCCTGGTAAACGATTGAATCCGATAAGCTGGTAAGTCCATAACCCTCAAGCTGCTGGATAAGCTGTTCTCCATAGTCTTTCCTATCTTGCAGCTGATTGATCCCCGTGAGGAAAGGCGCATTGGCAAGTACGAATAAATTACTCATCCCAGCCGGGGCCAAATCATGATCGCTTGCCCCTGAATGGCATATGTAGAGCGTCGGCTTTTTCACATAACGTTTTTCTTCAAAGATGGAAGTGAATTCAGCTTGATAATTCGAAGGGAAAAACACATTATGATGCGCTAATTGTTCATAACACCTCTCAACACCCAACAACATTGTAAAACCGGATAAAGATGGCTCCAATTGCTGGATTTTACGGTCAGGAAAATGCGGCCGCTGTGACTCATCCAGAAGCCCGCTGTACAAACTCAGCGCATCACCGTTTCCGATAAGCGTATCACAAGCATAGTCACCATGGGTAGTTTCAACCCCGATAACACGCTTCTTGTTTGTCCGGATGCTTGTCACATCCGTCCTTGTTTTAATTCGAACACCTAATTCGACAGCCAATTTTTCAAAAGCTTCCACCAGTTTATAAGTTCCTCCCTTGATACCATATACACCGATTCCAGCTTCCAAATAGGCGAGCATGGCAAAGATGGACGGTGCCTGATAAGGAGAAGAGCCAACATATGTTGCGTATCTCCCGAACATTTGCAGCGTATTCGGATGGCGGAAGTAACGTTTTAACAGCCTTTGGAACGACTGCAGCGGCCGAATCTTGGCAAAATCACGCAAAAGACCGATTTGTCGTTTTTCTTCCCAAAGAAATAACGGTTTATGTAAAAAAGCTTTCTCCGATATCTGGAATAAACGCTTGCTTTCATCAAGAAATGCTGGATATGCCTTTGCATCTGCTTTGCTGTAAGCCGACATCTGCTGCTGCATTTTTTCAACATCCGCTGTCAGTTCGACGACATTACCATCAGGAAAGAAATTCCTTGCAATTGGAGAGATAGGATAAAAGCTGATATAATCTCGGCTGTCTCGTCCAGTATCTTGGAACACTTGTTCGAATATATGTTTCATGGTGATGGTGCTTGGTCCTAAATCAAAATGGAAACCCTTTTGATTCACTTGCTGCAGTTTTCCGCCGAGTGTTTTATTCTTCTCTAGGAGCGTCACATCCCAACCGGCATGTGCCAAGTAAATGCTGGCTGTCAAACCGCCCAATCCTCCACCGATGACGATGGCTTTTTTCATCTGTAATATCTCCTGCCTTTCCAAACGTATCCCTCTTTTCGCTTATGTATGCGAATGGCGTCAAGCGCCAGCAGGATAAAGCAGCTGCAAGCAATGGGATAAAGAAAAAATGTATGCCAGTTTGTCCTGCTATGATAGTCAATATAGAATTTGATGATGGCTCCGATGATATAAGCAGCCGCTGCTGCTATTATGATATATGCCTTGCCAGTGATCAGCGCCAAAACAAGGCTGACTGTCGGTACAACGTACAATAGTGCATAAAACAAGCAAACAAACATACTCAAGAATATATTGCTGCCTGTACCGGTGAAGATATTCTTCCTGAACCCGAGCCAAACGGATTGATTGGACTCGTACATGCGCATATTGGCAAATTGCTCACCGCGCAGCAAAGCCACAGGAAACGCGCAGCGCTTCATAAGACGCATCAATTCCATATCGTCGACTATGGCTGAGCGTATGGCAGCGTGACCGCCAGCTTTTTGGTAACTTTTTTTGTGGATGCAAATGAATCCGCCATGAGCTGCTGTGAATCTGGGATCTTGACTCCTGCTCACTTGCCGGATCGGCAGATGACATAAAACCAAGAACATCATGAAAGGCACAAGCATTCGTTCGAGAAAAGTGTGGACGCGCTGTCGCGGAAAAGCCGACATCATTTTATAGCGGCCGTTCAAGTACGGCTGCAGCAAGGAAAGCCCGTTTTTCTCGAGTGTCACATCCGCATCCAGGAACAATAGCCATTCCCCTGCTGCATACTCGCCCAGCTGCTGACAAGCGTAATTCTTTCCGGTCCATCCATCCGGCAGCTCTTTTCCATAGTAAACTTTCAGCATCGGCAGCTTTTGCTGATACTGCTGGATGATAGCAGCTGTTCCATCTGTGGAATGATCATTCAGTACAAGTACTTCCTTTATGTAATCCTGCTGCGGTATCAGGCTGTCAAGCAGACGCCCAATCACAGCCGCCTCATCCCTGGCGGGTATCAGTATGCTTATTTGTTTGGCTGGGACTGCCCTTTTACCAGGTTGCTCCAGAAAACCTCTACTGTTATATAGTACCCATATCAGCTGCATGATGAGGAAAAAGTTGATGACAAGCAGTATAGTAAGCATGAACGTTTTCCTCCTAGCTGATTTGCGCTTGGGGCAGTAAGTGCTGTCCGCCGATGATTTGCTGTTTCTGGTAATCCGCCTGTTCTTCAAGCAGCTTTGATAAATATAAACTGATGCTGTCTCGTCTCATACTTTGCCAGTCTTGCTGAATAGGTTCGCCAATATGCAGCGATGCGATAGGTTTCTTCTCTTCCCCAAAATGATAATGTAATGTGACCGGAATCACTGGTACATCTATTTGATGCAGCAAATATCCTATACCTGTTTCAAATAAATACGGTCGCTGATCTTGATGCAGGATTTTTCCTTGGGGGAAGAGCCAGACACTGCCGTCATTTTCAAGCAGCTGCTTGGCGTACTGCAGCGATGCGACCACATCGCGTATTCTTGTTTTATCGACCGAGAATGCACCTAGTTTTAGGAAGAAGCGATAACTTTCCAGCCCTTCTTGCGCCATCAGCATATAATGATCGCCTTTCAAATGCTTGTGTGTGACTTGGAAAATCAGCAAACCATCCCACCAAGAGCTATGATTGACTATGTAAATGGCAGGTTTGACAGGAGCCTTAACATAACCGGTCGCTTCAACTTTCTCAAAGTGTCGCGGCAGCAGGTAGAATCTTTGATAAGCAGCGAAAAGCTCAATGAACCAACGCTTTTTTTGCGCTTGTATCAAGCAATCTCCTCCCTTCGACTGCAAGGATGAATACAATGGCCAAGCATGCAACTAGTATAAATCCTTTTTTCAATGCCAACAGGCCGAAGAATAGGAACATCCATTGCAGCAGCCTGTATGACTTTGTTTGCGGCTTATTTTCCTTACGGATAGGCAATAATAACGATAAGATGGCAGCTAGGAAAAACCATGTGATGAAGTTCGTCGCTGGTATGCCGTAATAAAACCCGCCATTATCCCATTGCCAGAAATCATATACCAATGCAACTGGATCGAGTATTAGGTCGATGAAAACGACCCATACACCAGTTTCCAAAGCACGCAGCCACTTGCTACGCTGAGTACTGATCATCGTGCTATTGATGATGAATCCGACCCAGGCGATGGCGATTGTGAATGGGACACCCAATATATGGTAACCAAGCATCGTCGTGTATGCATAGTCGCCGAAAGGATAACCAGTATACACGCTCCAAGCCTCTACTAGAAGCGTTACTGCACCAATTGCTACTAATATGAATGCTGCTTTCCCCTTTGATGATTTATCGAAGAAGTAAGGGTAACCCCGTTCCAGCACGGCTGCTGTGTACAGCATCATAAAGATACTATTGGCAAAATACAGCCACTCCGGAAGCTCCCAGAAAAGAAGCAATCCAAGCCCTATCAGGAGCCACACAGTGAAAATACGATATATCATCTCACGGATTCCTTTTTCTTGTTTTTCTTGGCTGCTTGATAGATCGATAGCTTACGGGTCTGCGGGACATAAGCGCGTTTGTCAAACACATCATACTCATTTTCGATGATTGCATCCATGATCGCGCTATAGTAGCCGCTTGCCAATGTGATTGCAAATGCACTGGAATCAGGATATGTTTCCAGTCCCTCCAAACCTTCCTCGAACCACTGATTGGCGGTTTCGATCAAGCCATCTATCATTTGGCGGAATTCATAAGAAATTTCTTGGTTGTAAAATGCTTTTTCCGAATAATCATATGCCGATATGACGGATGATGGTATATAACGCCGGCCGCGTTCCAGATCCTCACCAACATCCCGCAGGATATTGACGATTTGCATTGCCTTGCCCAGCTGAATCCCTGCCTGCACGATTTGGTGGGAAGGATATTCGTGGAGGACCGGCAGCAACATTTCCCCGACAGAACCTGCTACATGATAGCAATATTCCTCCAGCTGTCCGAATGTCTGGTAATGTGTGTGCATTTCATCCATCCGCTGTCCCCTTATCTGCGTGAAAAATGGATCTTTGCGCAAATTGGGGAATGTTTCGAATAGCCAACGAAGGGAAGGCCAAATAAAATGTCCTTCTGCCTGGCTGAGATTACCAAAATGATATTCCAGTTCATCCAAGGTATACACACTGCTTTCAGGCTCATCCATGCTGTCATCAATCATTCTGCAAAATGTGTAAATGACAAATACAGCCTCCCTGCGCGGGGAAGGAAGTTCGCGAAAAGCTTGATAAAAGCTTGCAGAGTGTTGTTTCATTGCTTTCTCACACGCTTTTGCATATGGCTTTTTGAGCATGATTCTCCACCTCACTTTGTATTAAATCGCTTAAATTCTTAGCTCCTTGCATGACAATCGGGACTCCTCCGCCAGGGTGGACAGATGCGCCGACTGCATACAGACCTTCAATCCCGAATGGTTTATTTTGCGGGCGGAAGCCGCCTGACTGCAGCAGATTCGGAGCGATTCCGAAGCTGCCGCCTTGGTAGAGACCGGATTTACTCGCATCTGCAGGAGTCCTTACTTTCAGCCATTCGATCGACTCAAGCAAACCCGGAAGCAGTTTTTCCTCCGCTTTACGCAAAACGCGCTCCACGAGCAAATCCTTCTGTTCTTCCCAATTGATATGTTCGCCAGAAGGCACAGGGACGAGAAAATACAAAGCTGATTTACCCTCCGGTGCACAATCTTGATCAATTGAACACGGATTGAAAAGATAGAATGACGGATCGGCCGGAATGATGCGGGACTTGAATATTTCGTTCATATTTTCCTGGAAATCTTCCGGCAGGACGAACTGGTGTGTATGCAAATCATCCCAAGTGCGATTTGTGCCTGCATAGATGAGCAAACAGCCGCTGGAAGCTGCAGGCTGCTTTTTCTTTTTAGGTTTGCCATCGCCGAGCAAGTCATGGATATGAGGGAAGTCCCCATTGAATACCACGCTGTCAAAAGGCTGGTACACTCCGCCGCTTTCAATTCCGCTGACTTTTTTTCCTGTCTTGACGATTCTTTCCACTTTCGTGTTGTAGTGGAATTGGATTCCCCTCTCCTGGCAATATGACACCAATGTATCTATCATCCCGGCATAGCCGCCTTTAACGTACCAAATACCATGCGCATGCTCGCTGTAAGAAATCAGGCCATAAATGGCTGGTGTCGTATAAGGGGAACCTCCTATATACAAAGACTGCAGGGCATATGCATCTTGCAGTTTCGGTTCGGTAAAGTAATTACCGATAAAAGAATGCACATCACGATAAGCTTTTGATTTATAGAGGAAACGCAAATTGCTTGTCGTGAAGAAGCGCATTCTGTTAGAGAAACCTTGCTCCAAAAACTGCGGGACTCCGATGCGATACACATTCTCCATATCTTCCATGAAACGCTCGAATTGCACTGCTTGGTTCGGAAACTTTTCCTGTATTTCGCTGCTTTGCTTCTCCGTATCGGCATATTTGGTATAAGACGTACCGTCAGCATAGTGAATCCGGTATAGCGGATCGCACTCTATCAGCTCCAGATCCTCCTGAGGTATTTCACAAGCCTCCAATACATTGCGAATCATTTCGGGTAAAAGGACGATTGTTGGACCTTGATCGATTCGGAACGGACCATCCGTTTCATATTTCATACGTCCGCCAGGTTCGGCCTGCTGTTCAAAAACTGTCACTTGGTGACCCTGTCTTTCGAGAAGGAGTGCAGCAGTAAGTCCTCCGATGCCCGCACCGATGATAGCTATCTTCACATACTCACCTTCTCCCGTGATGCTTTGAGCGGCTGACCGGATGCAGCCCGATTATTTTTCTCCACCAGATCGGCACTGATTTTGGCCGATTGGAAAATGGTCGGAAGCCCGCTGCCAGGATGCGTCCCGCCGCCAACAAGATAACAATGCGAAAGCTCCTTGATTTGGTTATGGGGCCGGTTATACATCATTTGATCCAAGGAATGAGCCAAGTTGAAAACTGCCCCGTGCTGGATATTCATCGCTTCCCAATCAGGTGGGGTAATGCAATGCTCTGTTTCGATCAATTCCTGTACATTGTCGATACCGGTTTCCCTTGCCAGGATTTCAAGCATTTTCTGACGCATATGCGGACTTTCTTTCTCCCAATCGATATCTGCTTGTGTATTGGGCACCGGCATGAGTAAATAGACAGTCGACTTTCCTGCCGGAGCAGTAGTTGGGTCCAATTTCGTCGGATAGTGGATATAAACCGAAGGATCCTCTGAAAGCACGAATTGTTCCGTCATCTCTTCCACATTTTTCTTGTAATCATCCGCAAACACGACCATATGATGCGGCAGCTCGACTTCTTGTTTCAACCCCAAATAGAGCATGAAAGTCGAACAGGAATACTTTTTGTTTTCAAGTTTCTTCTGGAACTTCTTCTTCCACTTATCCTGGAATAAATGCTGCATGCTGTAGCTGTAATCCGCATTGATGATCACCTCATCAGCACGGACTTCGCGACCATCTTCCAGCTTCAATCCTGCAGCACGCTTGCCTTCTGTCACTATTTGGGCAACTGGTGTGCCAGTATGGACGATTCCGCCATATTCCTCTATCACCTGCCGCATAGCTTCACAAATGCGATTAACGCCTCCAATAGGATGATACAAGCCGAATTTATGTTCCAAATAAGAAAGTATCGTAAAAGTCCCCGGACATTTCCAAGGAGACATTCCTAAGTATTTCGCCTGAAAAGTGAACGCGTATTTTAAGCGTTCATCATTGAAGTAGGTTGAAAGCTTGCTGTAAACCGTCTGGAACATATCCAGTTTCGGGATGGCATGCAGCACATCCTTGGATAGGTAGGTTCGTTTATGTATAAATGGACGTCGCAGCAGTTTTTCGACGCGATCAAACTTCTCCCCCTCTTTTTCCATGAAGCGGTTGAAACCATCACTTTCACCCGGGAAGACGCGTTCGATTTCTTCCATCATATCCTGCCTATCGACTCGCGGGGTGAAAGTGACATCGCCAAAACGAAGTGTATATAATGGATCCAGCCTCTGCAGCTGTACATAATCATGCAAATCCCGGCCCGCTTCTTCAAATAGTTCCTCAAGAAGCTGCGGCATCATAAAGAAGGTTGCTCCAAGGTCAAACTGGAATTCCCCTTGCTTCAACCGTGAAGTCCTTCCGCCGATCGTATCGTTTTTCTCATATATTTCTACATCGTATCCTTTGGCTGATAGCAGCATCCCTGCTGTCAATCCGCCCGGACCTGCCCCGATGATTGCTACTTTTTTCTTAGACAACGGTCAGACCTCCATTCTGAATAGTTCTCTTTACCCTGTTCACATTCAAAAGAAACCTATCGAACGATAAATAAACATAAAAAAAGACCTAAAGCGCATGAAACGCTTTAGGTCCTTTTTTATGAATTATTGAGCTGCTTTATCGTCTGAGAACAAATCTTCCGGCTGGAATGAAAATGGAAGCAATTCTTCCATTGTGACTGTCTTGGTTACACCGTTCATATTGGCAATATGAATGACGGCATCCTGCGGGAAGAATTCAGCCATCACTTGGCGGCAAGATCCGCATGGCGGGACAGGTCTGTCCGTATTCGCCACCACAGCGATCTCGGCAAATTCCTGTTCTCCATTCGCTATCGCTTGGAAGATGGCCGTTCTTTCGGCGCAGCATGTGACGGGGTAGGCTGCATTTTCGATATTGCAGCCTTGATACACATTACCGGCTTTCGTAAGGACCGCAGCACCCACACCGAACTTACTATAAGGTATATAAGCGCGCTCCCTTGCTGTTTTGGCTAAATCAATCAATTCTTCTTTAGTCATCGTTCTCTTCCCCTCCGTTGTTTCCTTCAAGTCTGTCCATATTTTCATCAAGTAATTGAAGGACATACCCGATCGATTGATGATAATCCATATAACGCTCTGATCGGATGTCTATGTAGTAGCTATGCAAGATGATCAAATGGACATTTTCTTCTGTTGATTGGATCTGCTGCGGATGCACAGTGACATCCCGCTGCTGCACAAAATCCGCTGCAGCTTGATGCCACATCTGCAGAAGCTGATACATTGGTCCTGTTTCATCTTTCACCATTTCGAAAAATGCTTTATCATGCTTATCGCTTGGCGGCTCCTCTGACAGATAACGCTGTTTCAGACGCAGCAGCAAGTCGGATAGCTGTTTGTTATATATACGTAGTGTCGTCAATGTAACCCCTTCTCTGCTTATCGTGTTGTTTCATTATACAAGCACTCAGGCTAATTTACCATGCTCATGACTTCTTTTATCTTGTCTTTTATCCAAGCGGGATTCGACTTGCAAAACTTTCTCAATCAAAGGCTGCTTCCAGGACATCCTTAAACGATTTGCTTGTACAGTCAGTTTTTGATCCATTTTGCGATACGCCCCGGCGAGCTGAAACAAGGCCAGCTGTAGCTCTTCTTTAGTAGCACCGTTATGCTTGTTCATCTGTACGTCCCCCTTTTCCTGTAAAGTTCTGTGCGGAGGAGTCTTCTCCTGCACTGCTGACAAAACAACAAAAAATAAGAGCGTATTCGCATGATTCAGCGCTGTTTCGCTCATCCTATCAGTAAAGGAGGGTGAAAGAAGATGAAAAAGCATGAAAAGAAAACATCAACTGATCAGAAACGCCCGACAGCGCGCACTGCCGGCGACGGATATGATAAAAAGCTCGATGGACCGAACCGTCCTTCCATATAAGAATGAAAAGCAAAGCGTTCATGTGATCGCTTTGCTTTTTTTCTTGAACAGAGCTGCGAATATCCTCATCATTTTCCTCTTCCAGTAATATACATAACCGGTCGGACGATATGCTTTCTTTTCAGGCGGACTGAGCCAACTTTGATTGATGCCCCCATACCTGTACCAGTCCTTGCGAATCTTATCTTCGTGTGATATGACGGGATAGCATTGGCGCAAAGGGAGACTGCCGACGGTTCTGAAGCGGCCGAAGCATTCATAATCATCACGAGATCCGGTATATGGGGCTTTCTTGGCAAACTGCAGAAAACTCGGGCTAAGCTTTTCATGAAAGAGCAGTTGACTCAGCTCCTTCCCCATCTGTATCCGTTCATCGACACTCGTAAAATGATGCGCACACAATCCATACAGCTTCCCATCCATTGTGGGAAAGAAAACAGCATTCAAACGAAACAAATCTTGCAGCTTGTATGGCCATCGCTTGAAAACATGCTCTTCGTAAAAAGGTTGTACGATCACAGGCGAACCGATCACATGCTGTTCATTGACAATAAGACGATAAAGCAATCGCTGTCTGTCACCGTCTTTCAGGAATTGCCGCCATGTTTCTTCCATATAAGCAGACACTTGAAAATGACGCAGATGAGCAACCATGTCGATTTCCCCGTGTTTATGCGCCTCGTATAAAAGCAGCTGCGGATAGGCATCAGAAAAAATAAGCCAATTGGCACGCTCATAAAGTGAGAAAAGCTGTTTTCTGATTCTCACTGATAATAAGGCACGGAACATATCCAATTGCAGATCCGTCATATTCCAGCCAGCATTCCTCGAGACCATGGAAGCCAAAAACGCCCAGCATATCTCAGGGTTCCTTTCATAAAAAGCTTGATAAGCCATCGTTCTTCGGATATTATCTACATTTGCAGCGGCTGTTTTCTTTTCTATGGAGGTGAGTAAACGGTTCATGCCATTAATTGTCATGGAATTGCCCCTTTTAGTTGTTGAGATCATGACGCTAAGTGAAGTATTCTAAGGATTATGGTATGATCATTCCTATAGTGGGGGGAGAAAATTGCAATATCCTAATGGGAAAAAGATCATCGGAAAGACTGCCGCCTCTCAACTTTCGCAGCATATCGACTTCGGCAACAGGGGGATGACTTTAGAAGAAGATATCAATGAGACAAATGCGTATTATCTTGTTCAGCAAAAAGCAGTCATTCATAAAAAACCGACCCCTGTCCAGATTGTTCAGGTAGACTATCCTAGACGAAGTGCAGCAGTCATAAAAGAAGCATATTTCAAACAAGCATCCACTACGGATTATAATGGTGTATATCGCGGGAAATATGTGGATTTCGAAGCTAAAGTCACAAAAAATAAGACCAGCTTCCCGCTCTCCAATTTTCACGAACACCAAATCGACCACATGGAACAGGTGTGCAGCCATGGAGGTATCTGCTTCGTGATCATGCGTTTTTCAGCACATGATCAAACATTTTTTTTCGAGGCAAGGAAACTTTTCCCCTGGTGGAAACGTCAATATGATGGAGGAAGAAAATCCATCCCTTATGATATTATTTGTAAGGAAGGTTTTTTGATTCCAATGAAGTATCAAGCAAAGGTTGATTACCTGCACATCATCGACCAGCTTCATTTTAGAACGGAGGAAGAGGAGTAATGGCAGAAAAGGGCCAATCTCGTGCATCAAGGAGAAAACAGAAAAAGAAAAAAAGACCGATTTGGAAGAAGATATTACTTACGATCGTTTTAATTGGTGTGTTATGTGTCGTAGCCGGCGGAAGCGTGTTCGCTTACTACGCAGCAACCGCACCTAAACTGGATCAAGAGAAACTTGCCGACCCTGCTTCAAACATCATCTATGACATGAATGGTGATGAGTTTGCAGAATTAGGCTCGGAAAACAGAAGGAAAGTGACGTACGATGATCTGCCTCAGCAGCTTGTCGATGCTGTCACAGCAACGGAGGATTCCCGATTCTTCGAGCACAACGGAATCGACATCATCCGTACTGGCGGAGCGTTGATTTCCAACTTCAAAAATGGCTTTGGTGCAGAAGGCGGAAGTACGATCGACCAGCAGGTCATCAAACGTTCCTTCCTCTCTCCTGAGAAAACCGTGAAACGGAAAATGCAGGAATGGTGGCTTGCCTTCCAGCTTGACCGTCAATATTCCAAGGAAGAAATCTTGGAAATGTACTTGAACAAAGTATTCTATGGTCAATATGCTTATGGTGTTGCAACTGCAGCGGATACGTACTTCGGTAAAGAAGACTTAAATGATCTAACCTTGCCGGAAGCTGCATTGCTGGCCGGATTGCCGCAGCGCCCTACTGCATACAATCCATTCGAAAATCCTGATTTGGCACAGGAACGGATGAATACTGTACTTGATTTGATGGTGCAGCACGAAAAGATCACACAGGCAGAAGCCGACGAAGCGAAGAAAACGAAAGTCGAAGATCTGCTTACCGAGAAAAAGCCGCAATCGAATAAATACGGTGCGTTCCTTGATGAAGTACAAAAGGAACTTAGCGAGCGATTCGAGGATACCGACCTTAACTTGGATGGCATGAAGGTTTATACGACCCTTGATCCAGATGCTCAGGAAACGGTGGAAAATGCCCTTAGTGAAGATGGCGGCATTCCATGGGTAGATAATCTTCAAGCCGGCATTACACTGCTCGATACGAAAAGCAGTGCCATCCGTGCAATCGGCGGAAATCGAAACAATGAGCTTGGCGGGTATAACTATGCCATTCAAGGTCAGGGAAATCAGCCGGGATCAAGTATGAAACCTATTTTGGATTACGCTCCGGCGTTTGAGAACGGCATCTATACATCTACGTATGAACAAATCAATGACGAACCACTGACAATCGGAAACTGGACTCCAGGCAACTACGATGATCGGTTCCATGGCTGGATGAGTGCAAGAACTGCCCTTGCGAAGTCTTACAATATTCCAGCAATCAAAACATTCCAAGCTGTCGGTGCAGAAAACGCCGAAAAGTTTGCGAATGGATTGGGACTCGAGTTTGAAGATGGTATCCAGACTGGAGACAGCATCGGCGGTGGATCCAACTTCCATTCGATCGATATGGCTGGTGCTTATGCTGCGTTTGGTAATGAAGGGGTTTATACACAACCCTATTCCATCACCAAGATTGAATTCAGCGATGGCAGCGAACTAGATATGAAACCTGAATCAGAAGCAGCGATGAAGGATTCCACTGCTTACATGGTGACAGACATGATGCGTTCTGTCATGACAGAAGGTACAGGTACGATGGCAAATGTACCTGGATTGGATATCGCTGGTAAGACAGGTACAACGAATAAAAAAGGCCAAAACGGAAGTCCCGACTCTTGGATGAATGGCCTGACAACGAATTATACGCTCGCCGTTTGGACCGGTACGCCTGATGACACAATCATTCCAGGCGGTAAAGCAGGTACAGACGTAGCCAAATTATTGTTCAAGCAAATCATGACCGAAGTCCATCAAGGCAAGGACACGGAAAGTTTTAAAAAACCCAGCAGCGTAGTGGAGGCGAAAGTCGAAAAAGGCTCTCGCCCCGCTGCTTCTCCAAGTGCCGGAACTCCTTCGTCTGAGATTTTGACGGAGTTATTCCTGAAAGGTCAACTGCCTGGGGCAACATCGGAACGTTATGAAGAAGAAGAAGAAAGCATCGATCCAGTTACAGGGCTTTCAGCAAGTTATGATGAATCGAGCAACAGCATTAATGTCAGCTGGGATTATGATGGCGATGCAAGCTTTAGTGTAAAAGCCGACCCGAGCGGTTCAACGACCACTTCTGACACTTCGGCAGTGATTGGTAACGTCGAAGCTGGACAAACGTATAACATTTCGGTAACAGCTAGCGTTGATGGTGAAACCAGTGAGGCGAAAACCACTTCGGTAAAGATTCCTGGTGAAGATGAAAATGCCGAAGAAGAAGAAAATCCGGATGAGAATGCGGAAGATGAGCAAAATCAGAACGAAGAAGAGCAACAAAATGAGGACGAGCAGAACCAAGACCAAAACGAGGATCAGAACCAAGACCAAAACGCCGATGAAAATAGTGACCAGAATAATGGAAATAGCGGCAATGAAAATAACGCTGATAACAATGGCAGTGAAACTGGTAACGGTAATGGCAACAGCAACGGTAATGGTAATGGTAATGGCAACTCTGGTCAGAACGAGGATTCAGGGAATCCAGAAACGGAAACAGATACCAATCAAAATGGTTCTGGAGATGATTCCGTTCAAGATCCAAATACCGAACCCAATTCGGACAATGCAGATAATCAACAATAATATAAGCATAAAAAGACAGTCACTTCAAAACGCAGTGACTGTCTTTTTAATTTACTTCTGCTTTCAGGCGTTTCTTCCCCTCCCTGCATATGTCGTTCAGCGGACATGCCAGGCAGTTGGGGTTACGCGCTTTGCAATGATATCGACCGAAAAAGATCATGCGATGATGCGTATCGCTCCATTCCCCACGGGGAACCTTTTTCATCAATGTATTTTCCACTTCTGTCACATTGTCTTTCCACCGGCAAAAGCCGAGTCGCTTTGATACACGTTCTACATGCGTATCGACTGCGATGGCGGGTTCATGGAATGCAACAGATGCGACAACATTGGCGGTCTTGCGCCCTACTCCAGCCAGCTTGACCAATTCATCCCGAGTGTCTGGCACAATGCCATCATATTGGTCCAATAGTGTCTGGCACAGCTTTTGAATGTTTTTCGCTTTATTGCGGTAAAGGCCGATCGAACGGATATCATGCTGCAATTCTTCAAGCGAAACTGCCAAGTAATCTTGTGGTGTCTCATATTTTTGGAATAAGTCCTTTGTTACTTTATTGACCAGATTATCAGTGCACTGAGCAGACAGCAGTACAGCGATGACTAGTTCGAATGGATTTTTGTGCACCAGTTCACAGGCTGCTTCGGGGAACATATCCCGCATCACATCCAACGCCCGGCGTATCTGCGTTTTATTCAGCATTGTATGATGCTTCCCTCCTTAATCTTCTTCCAGCCAATTATAATAAATACTCACATCACGAGCTGGTGCTTGCTGTCCTGATTGTGATTGTGCTTGCACCGCAGCAGCTGGACGTTGATTTTCATGGAATGATTTACTCTCTTTACGGGCTTGGTCGACGGAACGAATACCTTTACGCTTCCATTCACGCAAAATGCGATCGATATATCGGAAATTCAGTTTGCTCATCAATACTGCTTCCCGTAAAGCAGCTTTGATAAGAGATGGTGGCTGCATATCTTCATCGAGCCATAAAGTGACCGTTTCGATTTCAAATGGTGACAAAGGCCGGCCGAATTCTTGTTCGAACAGGATGAATATCGCTGCTTCCTCTTCTTTTACAGTTTTCTTCTCTGGTTTAGGATATACCGTTTCAGCAAATACCATATTCCATAAGCCATTCAAGCTATACGCCTGGCTCCGCACATGCTCTTCCTGTACATCTTCAATTTGCAGCAAATTGCGCTGGACGAGCTTTCGCAAGATGAGGGCCACTTCTCTTTCCGACAGTGTCACTTTTGCTGCCAATTCATCTGTAGTCGGAAACATTGTGCCACGCTGCTGGAAAAAACAGATGTGCAATACAATCATCATCTCTGTCTCATTCAAACCTAGTGCAGCATATCGTTCCATTAAAATACCGGGAAAGGAAAATGGATTTCCCAGCATTCGTTGGTAGTTCAAGTCGTCGTTATTCATCTGGGTTCTCCTCCTTTAATAGGACAATCCCTCGTCAATAGACAAGGGATCGTCGGTTCGATACATATATTATGGGTAAAGTCTGTTCAAAAGACGTGGGAATGGAATAGTTTCACGCACATGTTCTACGCCTGAAAGCCAAGCGACTGTCCGTTCCAAACCAAGCCCGAAACCTGAGTGCGGTACACTTCCGTATTTACGCAACTCCAAATACCAGTTGTATGCGTCACTAGTCAGGTTATGTTCCTCATAGCGTTTTTCCATCAATTCCAGGTCATCGATTCGCTGGGATCCGCCGATGATTTCGCCATAACCTTCTGGTGCGATCAAATCTGCACAAAGCACGACATCTTCGCGATTTGGATCTGGCTTCATGTAGAATGCTTTGATTGCTGCTGGGTAATGTGTAATGAAAACTGGTTTGTCAAAGCTTTCGGCAATGGCAGTTTCATGCGGTGCTCCGAAATCTTCGCCCCACTCGATATCATCGAATCCTTTTTCTTTCAGCAATTCGATTGCTTTATCGTATGTGATGCGCGGGAATGGCGCAGTGACTTTTGCCAATTTTTCTGTATCGCGTCCAAGAATTTCAAGGTCCAATTTACAGTTTTTCAAGACGGAAGCGACAAGATGGCTGATGTAGCTCTCTTGAATTTCCAAGCTTTCTTCGTGTTCGACGAAAGCCATTTCCGGCTCGATCATCCAGAACTCGATCAAATGACGTCTGGTTTTGGATTTCTCCGCACGGAATGTCGGTCCAAAGGAGAATACTTTGTTGAATGCCATCGCAGCAGCTTCCATGTAAAGCTGCCCGCTTTGGGATAGGTAAGCTTCTTCATCGAAGTACTTTGTATGGAATAATTCCGTTGTACCTTCCGCAGAAGAACCTGTCAAGATTGGTGGATCGATCTTCGTATAACCATTTTCATGGAAGTATTCATACGTTGCACGGATGATTTCGTTACGGATTTTCATCACAGCATGCTGCTTTTGGGAACGAAGCCATAAATGGCGGTTATCCATCAAGAATTCAGTTCCATGCTCTTTTGGCGTGATCGGGTAATCCGTTGCCGCATGGATCACTTCCACATTGCTTACTTGGATTTCATATCCGAAAGAAGAACGCGTGTCTTCCACTACTTTCCCTGTTACATATAGGGAAGTTTCCTGCGTCATGTTCTTGGCTGCTTGGAATACTTCCTCTGATACGTCACTTTTCACAACGACACCTTGAACGAATCCCGTTCCGTCGCGAAGCTGCAGGAATGCGATTTTCCCGCTGGATCGTTTATTGCGGAGCCAAGCCCCGATTGTTACTTCTTCTCCTACATGTTCACTAAGTTTAGCGATTGTCGTCTTCAAAAAGAACCCTCCATTGTCTGTCCTACACCATATGTAGTTGTGTTATTGATATTGGTCTGATAATGCAAAGCTTTCAAGCTGCTCAGTGCCATCCAAGCTATAGTAGCTGTAGCCAAGTCGACCTTGCCCATCATGGTATGTCACTTCCCAGGCAGGTGCATCTTCGTAAAGCCCGAGCCGCACATCATCCAGCGCACAGTCTGAACCGCATGTAGCCTGCCAGCTACTCTGAGCCTGCTGTTCATCAGCCGTGTCAGTCGTATAAATGATTTGTTCCGGATCTTTCTCGCCTTTTTTTATATAAGCGATCGCATCTTCACCATCAGCTTGTTTGCCCTGCACGACATGATAGATATGCTCTCCGTTAAAACGGGTCACTTCATCGGCAGTCTTTAGGTCGGTATGTTCGAGTGCGAATGTCTCGGATGCTTCATAGCCCTCTGTTCGGGCATTCTCCGCCGTACTATAGACGTATATGCCAAGACCAAGCACTATGAGCAGCACACCCACCGCACTGAAAAGTGAGATTTTCGCCCATTTAGGTACGGTAAATCGTGAATATCGCCGTATCATGATTTTCCTCATCCAATGCTAATCCGAACATCAAGTCCTGTTCCTTCAGTGTACGGTTCAGTGAATCGACCAGCTTGTACAGGTCGCTGCTGTACTGCACACGGACGGTGGACAATGTTTCCATCTTATTATTTTCCATGATTGTAACCTCCGAGCAATCCATTTACATGATTTGTTACTCATAGAGATAGCTTTCTGCAGCAAACTAATGTATGTTGAGAAGCAATCCAATTCTTATTATACCAGTAGTCCTGGTGTAATTCTAAGACGAGTTCAAAGTTTTTTCAACAAAATTCTTCCTTTTCCCCAGCAGTTGTGCGTCCTTAGCGGCGCACTTTTTTTTATAACCATCCCTCTGCCAGCTCCAAAAGCTCTCCTGTACTCTTATAATGCGTCGGCACAGCAGGTATGGAAGCAGTGAAATAACTGCCGTATCTAGTCTTCATCATCCTGTCATCGCAAACGAACACAATCCCCCTGTCGCTTGAGGAACGAATCAGCCTGCCGAAGCCTTGCTTGAAGCGGATTACGGCATTGGGCAGCGCAAGCTCCATGAAGGCGTTTTTGCCTGCTGCTTTCAGTTTGGCTGCTTTTGCTTCATAAATTGGATGATCAGGCGGCTGGAATGGCAAGCGGACGATGACTAGACAGCTTAAATCATCCCCCGGGATATCAACACCTTCCCAGAAGGAACTTGTCCCGAAAAGGATGGCTTTTTTATTGCTCTGGAAGTTCTTTTTCAACCGGTCGCGACTGCCGCTCGTGATACCTTGGGCAATCAACGTATAATCCTGGTCTTCTGTGAGTTCCTTCAGGAGACCATAGGCTTTTTTCAGCATATCGTACGACGTGAATAACACAAGCATCCGGCCGTCAGTGATCGATGCAAGACTGAGAACCGCTTCACATACGGCGTAAATGAAAGGATAATTATCTTTTCCCCTGACATCCGGAAAGTCATTCGGAACAAGCAGCTGTACTTGGTCTTGATAGGAATAAGGGGAATCAAAACGTCTCGTCACCGTCTGCTCATCCAAGCCAAGCTGCTTTTGGATGAACTCGAAGGATTGCTTCATCGTCAAAGTCGCACTCGTCAGGATGACACTTTTCTTTTCGGCAAAGAAATGCTCGAGCAGCAAGTCGCCAATATCCAATGGTTCGCTGTACAAATAAACAGCATTTCGTGCACCATACATATCGACTTCGATCCATTTGACTTCCTCGTCATCGAATACGAGGAACATTCGTTCAATATTATCGATGATTGCTTGCAGCTGATCGACTGCATTACGCAAAGAATCCGAAACTTTCTTATCCCCTTGCTTATCAGCCATTTTCACCAGCTGCAGCAGATGATGGATACAGTCCCTGACGCCGAATAACAATCGGCTGCTCATCTCGGCAATAACAAGCATCTGTTTGGATTCCCTGACTTCGTCCAGTCGCAGCTGTAGCCGCCCTATGTCATTGGTTCCAAGCTTTTTCTTGTGCTGCGACAATACAAAATCATGGATATAGCGGAACATGTCGTCTGCTTCGACCTTTGTTTGATCATATAAGCTTGACCATGTCAGCATCTCCACCTGTGTATTCGGCAAATCATCCGTCGCTTTTTCATACACTGCATTCGCATGTGACAGCATATGGTGGATGGACACATAATCCAAAGCCAAACCAAAATGCTTCGCAGCTGTTGCTTCGAAATGATGCGCTTCATCGATTATCACACGTTGGTAAGATGGCAGCAATTGGAATCCTTCCTGCATATCGCTGCAAAGCAAAGCATGATTCGTGACGATCACATCCGCCTGCCACGCTGCTTTTTTGGCGCGCTGGTAGAAAGAACGGGAAAACCAAGGTGAAAATGGATCTTGTGTGTCTTCTGCATCCGCAGACATATGCTGGAAGAACCGTTTGCCGCTTGAAGGCAAGTTCACTTCATCAATATCCCCGGTTTCGGTCATCGTTAGCCATACAAGCAAGATTGCTTTGGTAAGGGTGATATCATAATTATCATTTGCCGTTTGCTGCAGTTCGGATTCAAATCGGCTGAGGCTCAGATAATGCTGTTTCCCCTTCAGCAGCGCAGTTTTGAAGGAGAATGGCAGCATACGTTGCAGCAGCGGGATTTCCTTGTCCATCAACTGTGCCTGCAGCTGTGTCAAATGCGTACTGATGACGATCCTGCTTTTACTTTTCACTGCAGAATAAACAGCTGGCAAAAGATAAGCGAGTGATTTACCAGTACCAGTTTCCGCTTCCAGCAGCGCATGTTGGTCCGATTGAAAGACATCATAAATCTGCTCACTCATTTCAACCTGACTTTTTCTTGGTTCATATCCTTTCTTCCCCTGAGACAGCAAGCCGTCCTGTCGGTAAAGCTGATCGGCTATTTCACCGAAGGACTGCGTGACAGTAGAAGTTGATGCTTCCGTATCCGGCACCTTCCGGATAGCCAGTCCGCGATACACTTCCAGAGCATCATCCGTTTCCTCAAAAGCAAGCTCCTCCAGCCGATTTTCAAGCAAGCTCCGCAAGTCACTCTTCAAAGCTTTCTCCAGCGCGAGCAAATGCGAGACCGTTTCATACGGCAGCTTGCTTAAATCATCCAGCAAAGATAACAGCAGCTCTGCTGTTACGAGCGTATCCGACAGCGCCCGATGCGGCTGATCATGCTCGAAAGACAAATGTTCACTCAGCACACTCAATTTATAGCTGGGAGCGGTCGGCAGCATGATGCGCGCCAGCTCCACTGTGTCGAGGACCGGCCGTTTGATCGGTGCCAGTCCAGCCAATTCCAAAGCACTATTCAAAAAACGCAAATCAAAGTTCGCATTATGTGCAACCACATAGCTGTCTTCGAAAAAAGCTGCAATTTCTTCAGCAACATCTTCGAATTGCGGAGCTCCAGCTACATCTTCATCAGCAATACCGGTAAGCTGGGAAATGAAAGGTGGAATCGGCATACCGGGATCCAGCATCGTCTGAAATTGATCCGTGATCACACGTCCTTGGATGACGACAATCCCGACCTCTATGATTTTATCGCCATTCGACGGCGCATGTCCTGTTGTTTCTAGATCCACCACTACAAATTTTTCCATACTCCACCCTCCATACTGCTTAGAAAAGAAAGACCCTTATCCATGATAAGAGTCTTATCGTCCGATTGTTAGCCGCCATTACAGCACAACAGCAAGCGACAAGCATTGCCCGATGATCTGTCAGCCTGGTTCCTCTTCATCCGTAAATATCACTCCCGGCTTGAAGTTGAGAAAGCGGGGAGCACTGCATCATCCAGTATTCAAGAGCGCAGCTGCGCCTTAGTGACAACTACTGATAAACCGCTCACTCAATAAAATGGACCCCCACTACTATTGTTCACAATCAGAACTTTTTCATGAGACAGTATACTTACCTGCGCTCATGAAACTCATATCCTTACTTATTGCTGGATTATCTCGATTCACTTCTGCAATCAGCGTTTTGGGAAAGATCCTTATATGAAAGGGGGTCAGGAGAGCGCGTCTCTTCTTAAAATACCACCATAATCAATACAGCAAGCTGATGCACTTTCCTGATACACATTTTAGCTTCCATTCACTTTACGCAGGTCAGACAATAAATTTTCACGTAGTCTATTCTACCACTTGTTTTGTCTTTAATAAATTCTTTTACTGCAGCTTTGGAAATCAGGTGCTACTTCTCTTTCCATTCCAATTCAGCAGAATATAGATGTACCAATGTGCCATCATCATTTTCCAGCAGCAGCTCGCCGTCTTCGCCGATCCCTTTGAAAATCGCTTCCATCACTGCTGTTGGTGTCGTTGCAATTACACGGTGACCTATGCGGAAAGCAAATTGCATCCATTCGTCCCGGATGACATGAAATCCGCTTTGTGTATAGAGTGCATAAACTTCTTCGAGCTCTTTCCAGATCAAATGAATCAGTTCCTGCCGCTTCCATACCTTGCCTGTCTCGATGTGCAGGGATGTCGCTTTATTGCGGATATCCGGTGCAACCTCTGATGCGGCCTGATTGATATTGATTCCGATTCCAAGTACGATATGCTGAATGTAATCCTGCTCTGCCTGCATCTCTGTCAAGATTCCGGCTAGTTTTTTTCCGTTAAGATAGATATCATTCGGCCATTTGATGTTGGCATTTATCTCAAGTTTCCGAAAAACGCGCGCAATGGCAACTGCTGCTGCAAGTGTCAGCTGTGCGGCTTCACGCGGTCCGAATTCAGGGCGTATGATCAAGCTCATCCATATACCAGTGCCTGAAGGGGAATGCCATGAGCGGCCTTTTGTACCCTTCCCGTTCGTCTGCTGATCGGCAATCACAACCGTACCATGGACAGCACCTTGATCAGCCAGCGTCTTGGCCAATGCTTGCGTGGAATCAAGCTCTTCTTCAAAAACGATCTTGCGTCCTATCCATTTGGTATCAAGCTGCCAGTTTAGCGTGTTTTTGCTCAGTTTATCAGGTGAACGTCTTACTTGATAGCCTTTGCGCGGAACAGCATCTATGTCATATCCGTCCGCTTCCAGTGCTTTCATATGTTTCCACACAGCAGCTCTGGAAATACCGAGCTGTGCAGATAGATACTGACCGGAAACATGTGTCGTTTCATGCTCCTGAAGGATCCTTATCAGACGATTACGCGTCGTATTCATGCATGATCCACTCCTTCAGCTGTATCCTATCATTTTTGACCTTGTTTTCCACCACCGCTTTTTCACAAGCAAGCAGCAGATCACGGATCCAGCTTCCTTTTTTTCTGTCAGGGAACCAGCTGATCAAATCTTTTCCTGATATCGATAGTTCCGAACTGCCACGGATGGGCAGTTGGGTTCTGAAGGAAGATAGCTCATCCAGCACTTCTGTATGCTTACAGATTTCCATCAAGCGAATATAACTTGCATCAAGATGGCCAGGAAGCTGATAAACCGACCATGCATCCAGTTTGCTGTGCATGATATTCACCAAGTTCAAAGCATCTTGTTTGATAGCGTTTGAAAGCTTCCATTCTTTCACCCAATCCATGACAGGTCTGCCGCTTTTAAGGGAGCAAAGGGCAACCCACTCCGCCAAACTGCCAAGAGGCTTGATATCTTGTGATAGTTCATCCATCAGCTCAGGATGATCACAAAAAATCGGCATTGCTTCCCAGAGCTTTGTATCAACGAGCAGTTCGACAGCCTTCTTCACATGGCTGCCGCCGCATAACTTTTCCATCTCGACTGCCACACGCTCTATTGCTATCCGTTTCAGCCAAAGACGCTGTTCTTCCATGACTTTACGCGCATCATGATCCAGCTTGTATCCAAGCTGGGAAACGAATCTTACGCCCCGCATCATGCGCAGCGGATCTTCTTCAAACCGATCGAAGGCCTTGCCGACTGTTACCAGCTTTTCATTGGTTATCGCGCCTCTGCCATCAAATGGATCCACCAATTCTTCATCTCTATTCATCGCGATTGCATTCACCGTATAATCACGCCGGGCAAGGTCAGCTGTTATATCGGTAACAAAATGCACACTATCAGGATGACGATGATCGGAATATGTTCCTTCCGTCCGGAAAGTCGTGATTTCGAAGCTTTCTTTTTCATAGCGTACAAGCACGGTTCCATGCTCGATACCAATCGGTATGACTTTATCGAAGACTTCCATCACTTGTTCCGGTAAAGCAGATGTCGCGATATCCAAGTCACCTACAGTTTTGCCGATGAGGAAGTCCCTCACCGCTCCGCCGACAAGATATGCTTCATGACCATGCTGTTCGAGCTGCTGCATGACCCGGAATGCTTTATCAAATATTTTCATTGCAAAACCTCTTCATAAATTGCTTCATATTGGGCGACGACTTGATCTGAATGGAATGCTTGATTCGCATGCTGTATCGCCGCATCCGAGAAACGCTGCCATAAGTCGCTATCTGTCAATAATTCCATAACATATGCGCCCATCTTTTCAACTTCGCCAAGTCCGGTGATATACCCATTTATTCCATGCTGTATCACTTCGGGAATTCCGCCTACGTCCGTACCGATGCATGGCACTCCGCATGCCATCGCTTCCAGCAGTACCAAACCGAAGCTTTCTTTCTCCGAAGGCAGCAGCATAACATCGGCCATATTCAAAAGAGCTGCGACATTATTCTGTTTCCCGAGAAACAGGACTTTATCTTCAAGGCCGCGCTGCTGTACATCGCGCAGGATGTCGGAATACTCAGGTCCGTCGCCGATCAGCATCAGCTTGGCCGGCATTTTTCCCTGTACATACGAAAAAACCTGTACAACATCCTGTACACGCTTCACCTTACGGAAATTGCTTATATGTACGAGCACCTTTTCATCTTCGCCAATTCCGAACTGCTGTTTTATATCATGTACGTCTTTTGGCTGATATTCTTCTTCATCCACAAAATTATAGACAACATCGATCGGGCTTGTGACATCGAGCATCTCCCGCGTCTGATCCACGAGGCTTTGCGATACAGCTGTGACAACATCACTTTCCTCGATAGCATGGATGATCATTTTCCGTAAACCGTTATCGATTCCGAGCACTGTGATATCCGTCCCATGCAACGTTGTGACGATCTTTACATCCCGCTTTGCAATCCCTTTGGCCAGTATCGCACAAATTGCGTGCGGAACAGCATAATGGACATGCAGGATATCCAGCTGCTCTTCATCGATCACTTCTGCCATCTTGTTGGCCAACACAAGGTCATATGGCGGATATTGAAAAACTGGATAATGACTCATCTCCACTTCATGGAAAAACACATTCGGAAGCAGCATATCCAGCCGAAAAGGGACGCTGGATGTGATGAAGTGAATATCATGTCCCTTTTTAGCCAGTTTTTTGCCAAGCTCTGTTGCAATGACACCTGAACCGCCAAGCGTCGGATAACAAGTGATTCCTATTTTCAGTTTTTTCATAGCTCCGGCTCACGATCACGGATGATTTTACGCCAATCAAAATCGCCGCGATCCAGTCCGCGAATGAATATTTCGGCCGCCGCCAAATTGGTTGCCAGCGGAATGCGATGCACATCGCATAATCGCATCAAAGCACTCACATCAGGCTCATGAGGCTGAGCTGTCAGCGGGTCCCGGAAGAAGATGATCAAATCCATTTGGTTCGTGGCAATACGGGCGCCAATCTGCTGATCTCCTCCAAGTGGTCCGGACTGAAATAATTCAACGGGTAAACCTGTTGCTTCCTTGATGCGTGTACCAGTCGTACCGGTAGCATATAATATATGTTTTTTCAGCATTTCCTTATAAGCAACCGCAAAGCGAACCATCTCTGGTTTCTTCTTATCATGGGCAATTAACGCAATATGCAAACTGATCGCCTCATTCCAATATTTTTTCTAATCCGTATGCTAGTATATCCATTTTCATGACGCGTTCTACGGCAAGCTCGACACCTGACATGAATGATGCGCGGTTGAAGCTGTCATGCTTGACCGTGAATTGTTCGCCTGGTGCGCCAAATATCACTTCCTGGTGTGCGACAAGGCCTGGGAGACGGACACTGTGGATGCGCATGCCATCGACATCAGCACCGCGTGCACCCGGTATTGTCTCTTTCTCATCAGGATGCCCTTGTTTCGCAGGTTCTCGGACTTCCTGGATCAGTTGCGCCGTTTTCACTGCCGTACCGCTCGGGGCATCAAGTTTTTGATCATGATGTTTCTCGATGATTTCCACTGTCGGGAAATATTTGGCCGCTTGCTTGGCAAATTGCATCATCAGCACGGCGCCGATCGCGAAATTCGGGGCAATGATGGCTCCGATGCCTTTTTCTTCGCTTAACTTCTCAAGCTCTTTCACTTGATCCTCGGTGAAACCGGACGTGCCGACTACAGGGCGGACGCCGTGTTCGATCGCGAGCTTCATATGTTTGTAGCCTGTTTCCGGGATGGTCAAGTCGATCAGCACATCTGCTTCAACTTCAGCCAAGCATGCTGCCGCATCATCATAAATGCGTGCATCGCTTGCCGGCAAACCTTCGATATCACTGATTTTCATTCCGCCGTTTTTCCGGTCGATCGCTGCTGCGAGTTCGAAATGAGCTGTCCGGTCGATAAGCTGCAATGCTTCGGATCCCATCCGCCCTCTTGGTCCTGCAACAATGATTCTGATTGTATCTTTAGCCATTATGTAAGTCCTCCTGTGTCTTCTTCGTCCATCTGTCTTTATCCCTTGTTTCGAATTTGGACATCGATCTCTCGAATGCTTCTGACAAATCGATATCCAGGGAATTAGCAAAGCATGTCATGACAAAAATGATATCTCCAAGTTCATCTTCTATCGTATTGGCATCCTCACTGGCTTTTTTTGGCTTTTCGCCATATGTATGGTTCACTTCCCTGGCAAGTTCGCCCACTTCTTCTGTCATTCTGGCAAGCATGCTGAGCGGTGAAAAATAACCTTCTTTGAATTGGGAAATATAAGCGTCGACACGTGCTTGGATTTCCTTTGTGGTATATACAGTATTCATCGCGATCTTCCTTTCGCTATATCATTACCATGTTAGCTTAAAAATAAGGCATTTGACAAATGTTTTTACCTATCAAAACAAATTTGTAGGGACAGGGATAGTTGTCTATAATATAGAAGGAATTGTCATCTTAGGAGGTAGATCATGTTTAGACTGCGTATAAAGAACATTTTGTTCATTCTGTTAGGTGCGGCAATCTTTTCATTCGGTATCGTCCATTTCAATATAGCCAATAAGCTTGGTGAAGGCGGCTTCACCGGAATAACGCTTATTCTACTATTCGAATTCGATTGGGACCCGGCAATCATGAATCTGGTGCTTAACATACCGCTGTTTTTGATCGGCTGGAAGTTTCTTGGCCGCACAACTTTCGTCTATACCATCATCGGGACTATCGCCGTTTCCGTATTCCTGCGTTTATTCCAGACTTATTATTTCCATATCGACTTAGGAAACGATTTGCTGATAGCTTCCCTTCTAGCAGGCGTGTTCATCGGTGTTGGTCTTGGTATCATCTTCCGCTTTGGTGGTACTACAGGCGGTGTCGATATCATTGCCCGGCTCGCCAATAAATATGCCGGCTGGACGATGGGACGGACGATGTTCCTATTCGATGCAGTTGTCATCGTCACTTCCGTCCTCACCTATCTTGATCTGATCAGAGGGATGTATACATTGGTCGCTGTCTTCGTCGGTGCCAGGGTCATCGATTTCATCCAGGAAGGTGCCTACTCGGCAAGAGGTGCAACCATCATATCCAACCAGAGCGCCGATATTGCCAATCAAATACTGAAGCAGATGGATCGGGGTGTAACAGTATTGGATGGCAGAGGCAGTTTTACCGGTGAAAAACGCGACGTACTTTATTGTGTCGTAGCACGGAATGAAATCGTCAGGCTGAAAGCGATCATCAACTCCGTCGACCCTCATGCCTTCGTTGCCCTAAGCGAAGTGCACGATGTGATGGGTGAAGGTTTTACATTGGATGAAAATAAAAAGCCATATCATACCGACTGACGTTTCACATGCATTTTGCCAGTCTGATTGGTAAAGTGGAGAGGACTAATCGAAAGAGGGAGATGATGGAACTTAATGGTAAAAAGGTACTCTCTTTTGTAAGTGATGATTTTGAAGATCTGGAGTTATGGTACCCTGTCTTGAGGCTGCGTGAAGCCGGTGCTGAAGTTCATTTGGCTGGTGAAGCTGACAATACTGTCTACAAAGGCAAGTATGGTGTTCCTGCAACGTCTGATAGAGCATTCGATGAAATCGATCCCGCCGAATATGATGCTTTGCTCGTCCCTGGCGGCTGGTCACCAGATAAGCTGCGCCGCTTTCACAACGTTCTGGAAATTACGCGTCATTTCCACACCCACAAGAAGCCAATCGGTCAAATATGCCATGCTGGCTGGGTACTGATCTCTGCAGGTGTACTTGAAGGCGTTAATGTAACTAGTACACCAGGAATCAAGGATGATATGACGAATGCAGGCGCGATCTGGCATGATGAAGCTGTCATTGTCGATGGACATATCGTCAGCAGCCGTCGTCCCCCCGATTTGCCCGACTACCTCCGTGAATTGATCAATGTAATCAAAACAAACTAAAAAAGGCATCCCTCGGGATGCCTTTTTTATCAGTCTTCGTTATTGCCGACAAAGAACATGAGGATGAAGCGCACAAGCTCAGCTACAGCCACCAGAGCCGCTGCCACATAAGTCATTGCTGCTGCATTCAATACTTTCTTCGTGGAGCGTTCTTCATCATTCCGGATGATACCGGTTGAAACCAATTGTGCCATTGCGCGGTTGGATGCGTTGAACTCGACCGGCAATGTGACGATCTGGAACAATACTGCGATACTGAAGAGCGCAATACCGAAACCTACGAATTGCAGGGAACCAATGATGGCACCTGCGATGATGAGGATGAAGGAAAGGTTGTTACCCCATGCAGCCGCTGGAGCCAGCGCTGTACGGAATTTCAGGAAACCGTATCCTTCGGCATGCTGGATTGCGTGCCCTACTTCGTGGGCGGAAACCGCCGCTGCAGCCATGCTGTGACCATGATAGTTATCAGTGGACAAGCGGACTACCTTTTGACGAGGATCGTAATGGTCAGACAGCATACCGCGTGTCTCCTCAATCTGCACGTCATAGATGCCATTATCGTCCAGTATCTTTCTCGCAACTTGTGCACCTGTCATCAAAGATGACGTTTGCACTTTCATATACTTCTTGTACGTACTTTTAACTTTCGATTGAGCCCATAGAGGGATAATCAGAAGCAGTGCTATATAGATAATATAAGCACCTAGTGACATATACATTCCTCCATAAAAATATTTGGAACTTGTTATGGTCAATTTTAGTCAAAATTTCTAAAAAAATCAACTATTGTGATCGTTGTTCACACTTTTGTCATTTTCAGCTCGATACTTCTTATAGCCCACATAGATAAGTGTGCCGACAATGCTTGCACTAATACCAAGTATACCCCAGAATCGACCTGTTCCATAACTATTTTCATCAGGTACGGTCACATTGTACAAATATGCAGGCAGTGTATCCAACTGTTGATCAAACGTTTGATTACTTTTGTCGGATGATGCCGACAGTGCCTCTGAATGCGGCTGCAGTATGATTCCAGCTATGTTGGCAAGTACAAAAAAAGAGGCTGTCAGAACAATGACGAGAAGCAGTTTTTTCATGTGCATCCCTCTTTTTTAGATGTTCCTACAGCCTATGCATGCAAGCATTCGCATATGTCGGTATTTGCCTGAATTGTTTTTAGTTTCTTGCTTTTTTGTGCTGCGTGACGATGTAACCGACCAATATCGATACGATACTCAGCCAGAAAGTGAAATAGCCTATCACCTGCATATAATCCATCAAATTACCGTAGATCGGCATCATGCCAAACACATAATCGATGATATCATTGTGCAAGACGACGATGGCAGCTACCGCAAGATGACGCAGTTTCACCCGGTAAACCGGTGCATAGAGGATACCTTGGATCGCCATACCCAAATGAGATGCAATCAGCATATACCCTTGCCAAGAAAGCGTACCATTCACAACCAGCGTAAGCAGGTTCATGACTACAGCCCATAAGCCATATTTGAATAATGAAACGACTGCCAGCGCTTCAATATATCCATTTTGTTTTCCGATCAAGAGCAAACCTAAGAATATTGTAAAAAAGAGACTTGCTGTCGGACTGTCCGGAACAAACGGCAGGAAAATCGCCGGTGTTATTTCGAGCTGCCAGCCATACCACATATAGCCGTATACCGTTCCGACAAGATTGATGATAAACAATAACATGATGCTGTAGCGATGAAATAAAAGACGGTACATGATGTGCTTATCCTTTCGTTCGATTATGTATTCCGATTTGCTCAAAAAGGAGCAGTCAATTCATTTTAGCAGAAACTTCCTTGTCTATTGATACTTTTAGCTAGAAAGATAAAAAAATAGATGCGCCTTGACAGCGCATCTTGTCATGTGTTTTCAATTTTATCTTCGACTTCTTCTTTCAATTGACGCATCGCCTTGCTCAGTAATTGGAATTTATGTTCATCCCTCTTATCAAGTGCGAAATCAATTGCTTCTTGCAGCTTCTTCTTCTTGTATTGATAATGTGACGCATCAAGAAGCTTTGCAGCAAGCTGCCGGTCTTCTTTCGTCACATAATGGTCTTCCGGCAAGAACGGATTGTCTTCCAGCACTGCGACATACTCCATGCTTTGATGGGAATTCTTGAAATTGAGTTGAATATAGACAGGGTCTTTCTTGTTCATGCGAATATCATGGAATGATTTCTCTGCATCTGTTGTCACGATGTTGTCCTTGTAAAAGCGAAACGGCACTTCTTCGGAACAATGGGCGGATATGATGATTCCTCTGGGACTGAATCTTGCTTCACGAATAAAATGTACATTATCAAGAAATGAATCATGATTGATCAAATAATTCAAGATCCAGACACTTTCCCTGCGTTTCAATTGGTAATTATCCAAGAACCAGCGAATGAACGTTTTCTTATCCTGCATGGTAACGGAAATATTCATATGTGCCCCCTCCCAGAAAGCGAAATGATTTCAATTCAATGCATTTATTGAGACAAGAGCCGGTTGATATTTTCTTCTACTTCGATATCCGATGGCTCCAAACGAAGATACTCTTTAAGTATTTCGACAGCCTCTTGCATCCTCCCTTCTTCCAATAGGAAATATCCGTATTCTTTTAGAAAATCGCTATCATCTTTGAAGTTAGTATATGCTTCCTTATATGACTTTAATGCCTCATCGAAGCTTTCCGTTTCATTATAGGCACGTGCAAGCTCCCATCGGTAAGCGGCATCTTCTTCATCTGTCTCCAGGATATGAGTCAATAACTCGATGATTGCTTCATGGTCTTCATCCAGCTTGAAATTCTCGATCAAATATAGAACAGCTTCTTTATAACCTGGGTCAAGCGCAATGGCATGACGAATCAAGAAATAGCTGCGATCGTTTTTGCCAAGCTGTCTGGCAAGGCGGCCTGCCGTGAAATAAAGCTTCTGATTATATTCATCAAGTGATAAACCTTTCTCGGCTGTTTCGAACGCTTTTTCCATCAGCCCCTCTTCTTCATAGGCCTTGGCAAGATACTCATAGACAGATAGATAGTCAGCTTCTTCCTTGAGCAGCTTCTCCCACGTGCTGATTGCGATGTCATAACGCGAAAGTTTGAACGCAGTGAAACCATAACTGAACAGTTGTTCAATATCCTCCACTTCCGTTTCCTGATAATATGTCAATGCTTTCTCGAATTCACCTGTTGCTGCATAAGCTTCCGCTAAACGCAAGGCAATATCGATCTCACCCATGACCGTTTCTTTTTCATAAACTTTTTCGTAATAGGTTATTGCCTTCAAGTATGATCCTGTAGACAAAGCTAACTCAGCCAATGCTAAATCGACGACAGTCTCGGATGGATCAAAACGTTTGGCAGCTAGCAATTTTTGCTCGGCCACTTCGAATAATCCTTGGGCTTCGTACAAATCCGCAAGCTGCATCTGAGCCGGCACATAATAATCTTCATCTTCGACAATCTCATCTAATTTATCGATTGCTTCTTGGTCTTCATTCAAATCAACATGAAGTTCGGCCAGCAGCATCTTTAGTTCCATTTCATCCGGGAACATTTGCTCCAGCTGCAGCAAGACAGCTTTTGCCTCTTCATGCATCCCCCATTGCATATACAATTCGGCAATGGTGAACTTTTCTTCCTCATTGGCACGAGACAAGTATTTCTCCAACGTATCGACAGCTTCCTGAGGTTGGTCGTTTTCCATAAATGTTATCGCTTTTTGTAATTCTTCCATTACTAACACTTCCTTCTATTCAAACGCTTAACAGCTTTTTTAACCTTTCTTCAGTGTAACCCAAACCAACCGCTTTAGAACAGCAAAAAAGCCTGATTCCCACTTTGGGATCAGACTTTTCACTTTTGCAGCATCTCGAGATCTGCAAAAAATGATGGATAAGAAATATTGATGCTGGCCGCATCGGTAAGAACCGTCTCTCCTTCGGCGATCAAACTGGCAATCGCAATCATCATACCGATCCGATGATCTCCAAATGAATCGGCAGTCGAACCATGCAAGGTTTGATTGCCTGGAATCCGCATCCCATCAGCTGTCGTTTCCACTTTTGCACCGAAGCTTCGCAAAGTGGAAGCAATAGCATCGATTCGATCTGTTTCTTTGAACCGCAACTCTTCTGCATCTTTTATGACAGTCTCTCCATCGGCTTGTGTCGCAAGTAATGCCAATATTGGTAGTTCGTCGATAAGACGGGGGATGATTTCCCCGCCTATTTCTGTATGCTTCAACGGACGATATTTAATTCGGATATCGCCAATTCGTTCACCAGCTTGGATTTTATGTTCTGTGATTTCCATATCAGCGCCCATATCCCGCAGTACATCCAAAATGCCGGTGCGCGTTTCGTTCAAGCCGGTATTGGTCAACGTGATGTCACTGCCAGGTACCAGGCATGCTGCCGCAAGGAAAAATGCGGCGGAAGAGATGTCTCCCGGAACATATACATCCGTACCTGTAAGCTTTTGACCTCCTTGTATCGTTACGGTCGTTCCTGTAACATCAAGGTTTGCCCCAAAGCTTTTAAGCATTTGTTCCGTATGATCCCGCGTTTTGACGTCTTCTGATATTTCCGTTTCCCCTTCGGCCAAAAGTCCTGCCAGCAGCAGCGCGGACTTGACTTGTGCACTTTTGACGGGCGTGCGATAGGTAAGAGAGGAAAGTCTTTGGCCGTCCACTGCCAATGGCAGGTATTTACCTTGCTCGCGGCCATTTATCTTGCCACCCATTTGGCGAAGCGGATGAACGACGCGGTCCATCGGTCGTTTCGTCAACGATGCATCCCCATATGCAGTGATATGAAACGGCAATGCAGCAAATACACCGAGCAAAAGCCGTGCGGTTGTTCCTGAATTCCCGAAATATATCGGCTCCAGCGGTTCTTTGAAACTATCTTTCCCTTCACTTTCAATGGTTACAGTGTCGCCATCTTGCTCAATCGACACACCTAGTGCACGAAAAGCCTCGATCGTCCGGAGGCAGTCCTCGCCATCAAGAAAATGTCGGACGGTCGTCCTACCCGTAGCCAAGGAGCCAAAAATGATGCTCCGATGCGAAATGGATTTATCACCAGGAACAGTGATGGATCCATGAAGCCCTTTGTCTATCGACTGCAATTTAATATCTGTCACTGTTAACACCTTCATTCTTCTATCTTTACTTCATAACCGAAAACTTCCAGCACACCTTTTGCCTTGAGCTGAATTTTCTGTTCGGAAAAACTGAGACGCAAAACACCTGTCAGCCCTTCCCGAAGCTCAAGTATTTGGATATTGACAATGCTCAGACCCGCATCTGCGACTATCGTAAGCACCTTTTGCATGGCGCCTGGCTGGTCGGTGATATCTACATACAAGTCATGATACCCTGGAATCGCACCTTTTTTACGAGGTTCCAAACCATCACGATACTGTTTTGCTTCTTCCAGGTATCCAAGTATCGCTTTTTCTTGGTCTTCCAGCAGCAGTTTGCGGAAATCCTGCATTTCCTGGATCCAGTCATCCAGCAACACGGCCATTTTTTCTTTGTTTTGAAAAAAGATGTCCTGCCACATACCAGGATTACTCGAAGCAATCCGCGTGATATCACGGAAACCGCCAGCTGCCAGTTTCGGCAGGAAGCTGTGCTTTGTTTCCCATTTCTTAGCTTGCTGCACTAAAGCTGATGCAATCAGATGCGGGAAATGTGAAACAACACCAGTCATTTCATCATGTTCTTCCGCAGTCAATGTCACAAATGTGCTTTTCGTACCATCCAGCAGATTTTTCACCCGTTCGATATCACTTTCGTTTGCCTGCTGCACGGGAGTCAGCACATAAATGGCATTTTCGAAAAGATGTGCTTTCGAAGCTTCGATCCCATGTTTGTGAGATCCAGCCATCGGATGACCTCCGACGAAGGTGACTTTACCGGAAGAAAGAGATGCTGCTTTACGGAATATCGGTCCCTTGACCGAAGAAACATCCGAAACAAGTACTTCTTTCTTCAAGTCCATATGATCCAGCTCATCCAGAAGCTCAACAGAAATGGACACTGGTGCAGCGAGCAGGATGATATCCGCCTTGCTTGCGGCTTCCCGGAAAGAAGATGATGCTTCATCGATGATGCTGTGCTGAAGCGCATATTCCAAGGTGCTTTGTCTTTGATCGACACCGATGAGATGCACCCGCTTATGCAATTGGATATTACGGGCAAGCGAACCACCGATCAGTCCAAGTCCCGCGATGACAACTGTTTCCATATCAGCTTTCTTCCACACTTGTCAGGAACTGATCCAGCAAGACTGTGAATTCCGTCATATCCTGCTCTGTACCAAGTGAAATACGGATGCTATTCGGAATGCCGAGCGCATCACCCGAACGGACGATATATCCTTTGGACAGCATATGCTGGAAAAGCGCATCCCCGCTTACAGGAAGGTCATAGATGAGTACAAAGTTTGTGTGAGATTCATAGTATTTGATTTGGTGTGCATCACAAAATGCGAGGAAGCTGCGTTTGACTTGGTTGTTCTTCTCAATCGACTTTTTGATGAATTCTTGATCATCAAGTGCTATAATAGCCGCTTTTTGGGAAATCGTCGTGTTATTGAATGGACTTCTGACAACGTTGATTTTATGGATGACTTCAGGATGTCCGATACCGTATCCGACACGCAGTGCTGCAAGCCCATATGCTTTTGAAAACGTCCGGAGCGTTATCAGATTCGGGTATGTATCCAAGGCAGCCAGGGTATCAAAGTAATCATCTGTTTCCAGGAACTCGATATACGCTTCATCCGCAACAACCAACACTTCTTTCGGTACTTGCTGAAGGAAGTTTTCAAATTCAGCTTTGGCAATATGGTTGCCGGTTGGGTTATTTGGTGTGCACAGCCAAACGATTCCTGTCTTCTCATCAATCGCATCCAGCATGGCTGGAAGGTCGTGGAATCCATTTTTCGTCTCGATTGCCCGTACCTCTGCCCCTTCAATCATGGCGTGGTGCGGATATTGGGAGAAAGATGGATGTGCCATCACTGTGTTAAGCCCTGGTGCCAAGTAAGTACGGCAAAGCATCATGATGATTTCATCGGAACCTGCCCCAAGAACAAGCTGATCCAATCCTACATTGAAATGAGCTGCCAATTTTTCTTTCAAAGCTGTACCGTATCCATCAGGGTAGATTTCCTGATCATCAGCAAATGATGGCAATGCTTCTTTCACTTTTTGGGAAAATCCATACGGGTTCTCATTGGAAGCAAGTTTCACGATACGATCCAATCCAAATTCCTTCCGAACTTCTTCCATCGGTTTTCCGGGTTTGTAGGCTGTCAATTCATTCAAAATCTTTTTTGCTTTCATTGATGCTCCTCCTTCAGATCGGGACGTAGTTTGATTGCTTGTTGTTGATATACATGATGAATCTCTTTTTGCGACAAGTCGGTACGCGCTGTCAGCATGACCCGGATGCATTTAGCTAGTCCGCCTTCGATATCCAGCTCCTGCATGCACATGACGGGTACGTAAGTCCAATCATCGCGAAAGACCCGCATTGCTTTTGCCGGAAAAGTCTTGGTTATATCAGGCGTAGCGGAGATTAGTACTTGTACTACATCTTCCGGAAGAATCGCGTTTTTCGTGACAATTTCATCAAGCATGGCCGCAGTGGCATCGATGATCTGTTTCTCTTCGTTTTCCATAACGGTCGTGGCACCTCTGAAACCTCTGATCATACACTTCTCATCCTTTCAAGAAAAGATACGACTGCCTGAAGAAGCGTGTCATGATCGACCTTCTCCGTCACCGGGGATCCGATATCCTGGAGCAGAACCATATGGACTTCTTTGTTTTCCGATTTCTTATCCATTTGCATTCTGGCGATGAGCCTTTCTGCCGAAAGATCAGGCAGCTGCAAGGGATATTGGTTTCGTTCCAGCCAGCTGCGGAATTCACCAAGCTGTAAATCGGCACCGAATCTCTTCTCACTCAATTCCAAAGCAAAAAGCATGCCAATGGCAACGGCTTCCCCATGTGTGAATGTACCGTATCCAGCTTCAGCTTCGATCGCATGACCAAGTGTATGGCCAAGATTCAGGAATTTGCGTAAATCATTCTCTTTTTCATCAGCCTCGACAATTTTGGTTTTCACCTTGATGCCGAGTGATAAATCCTGAATCAGCTGGTTTTGATTTTCTTTATCCAGCTGTTTTCGCGACAGCAGCGCATCCAGGAAGGCAGCATCCCCGATATACGCTTCTTTGATCAGTTCAGCGTACCCGCTCCGCACTTCTTTTTCCGGAAGCGTCGTGATTGTATCGACATCATACACAACAGCCACTGGCGGATAAAAGCTGCCGATCAAATTTTTACCGGTTTCGTGATTGATCGCGACTTTACCGCCAACACTTGAATCATGTGCCAGGATCGTTGTCGGAAGCTGGACGAAATCGATACCTCTCATATATGTACTTGCTACAAATCCAGCCAAATCCCCGATGACCCCACCGCCAAGAGCCAGGACCAACGCTTTTCGGTCAAGCTGAGCTTCAAACATGCTATCCAGGATGTCGAAATACATGTCTTTGCTTTTGGCCGCTTCGCCTGGTTCTATGATCTTCTTCGTCACTTTTGCTTCTGGCAAAAGGGAAGCAGCATAATCATCAAGATAATGCGGAGCAATGCTCGTGTCCGACACGATGAATATATTCGAATAAACCTTGGGCAGGAACGCAGCCAATTTATGCCTGATTCCTGCACCCACTGATACTTTATAGCTTGATTGACTTGCTTTGACTGTAATTTGTTCCATCAGAACACCCGGATTTCTTCCCGATAGTTCTTGATCGCTTCCTGCAGCTTCGGAAACTGATCATTCGGGAATTGTTCCAGAATTGCTTTTGCGATTTCAAACGCTACGACATGCTCCATGACTAGCGCCGCGGCTGGTACGGCGCAGCTGTCTGAGCGCTCGATGCTTGCGTTGAATGGTTCCTTCGTTTCGATATCCACGCTTTGCAGCGGTTTATAAAGTGTCGGGATCGGTTTCATGACACCTTTGACGATAAGCGGCATGCCTGTCGTCATACCGCCTTCCAAACCGCCGAGTCTGTTTGTTTTACGGTAATAGCCGTTTTCTTCATCCCAAGCGATCTCATCATGCACTTGGCTTCCCGGCAGTCGCGCTGCTTCGAAACCAATGCCGAATTCGACACCTTTAAAGGCATTGATACTTGCCACGGCACCGGCAATGCGGCCATCGAGCTTGCGATCATAGTGGACATAGGAACCAATGCCTGCGGGCAGACCTTCTACATACACTTCCACGACTCCACCAATGGAATCTCCTTCTTTTTTCGCTTGATCGATCGCTTCCGTCATTTGCTGTGAAGCCTGCGGATCAAGACAGCGGACAGAAGAAGCTTTTGAAATGCTATCTCTTTCTTCATATGTATATTCCGGGAATTCTACAGCTTTGATGCCGGCAATTTCCTTTGTATAGCCGACGATCCGGATATCCAGCTCAGCCAGTAGTTTTTTGGCTACGGCACCAGCTGCTACACGCGCAGCAGTTTCACGAGCCGATGAACGTTCCAATACATTCCGCATGTCACGATGTCCATACTTCAAAGCTCCGTTCAAATCTGCATGACCAGGCCGCGGCCGTGATACGATTCGTCGCACTGCTTGCGGATCTTCCACTGGGTCCTCTCCCATTACATCAATCCAATGCTTGAAATCATCATTATGTATAACCAATGCAATAGGCGATCCCAATGTATAGCCATGGCGGACTCCTCCAACGATGTCAACCAAATCTTTTTCAATCTGCATTCGCTTCCCTCGTCCGTGTCCTTTTTGCCTTTCAAGCAAGGATGCATTGATATCCGATGCAGTCAACGGTAAATAGGAAGGAACACCTTCTACGATAGTTGTAAGCTGTTTACCGTGTGATTCACCTGCAGTTAAGTAGCGCATGTATATTCCTCCGTCATTTCTGTTTCTTGTAATTTTATATACTATAACATAACTTATTTATTATGTGGGAACAATTCTGACAATAATTCATATCACAATATGAACACGTCATCTTTTCGTATTTTGTTCCTCAAATACTTCCCTTATTTTCATGATGCGGACTCCCGCTTTCTGGGATGCTGCACCTAATGTATACCCGTCTTCTATCAATTCTTTCATCAGGATGATCTTTTTAACGGTAAAATAATCGAACCTTCTCGTTATATTCGACTTTTCCTCCACGCTGTCGATGTAACCTCTGTCTTCCCAATAGCGTAATTTCCGAATCGGTATACCACTGATTTTCGCTGCTTCCCCTATAGAAACTGCCATTTTCCCCAGCAGCTCATAATCCATTTCATCCACTGCCCCCACTCCTTAAAGCTGATGTACACCAATTATACGTCATTTCGACCATTTGACAACTTTTGAAGATTAATTATAATTAGTGGAGATTAGTTACAATAAAGGAGTAAAACAATGTTCGTCAATACAAGAATCCATCGCATACTATGCAGTGTTGTCACTGCTGCCATTATGACTTCCATCATTTCTTTCACACTCACTGCCGTCAATTCCGGCTTGCATGCTTTTCCTTACCACACGTGGTTCAGGTCCTGGATCATTGCTTTCTCATTGGTATTTTTCATTTCCTTCTTCCTGCCAAAACTTGTCCGGCATCATGTATCCAAATTAGTTAAAATCAAAGAATGATCAATATGGCATGCAAATAAAAGCAGAAGACACCCATGTAAATGGGTATCTTCTGCTTTTATGTTGATTTTTATATGACGAATGTTTAATGAATTCATTGTTTTTGGTAGAAAAAAGTATCCACTGCGCGTAAATCATATGCATTGGGATTGAAAATCTGTTCGGTGCTGCCGACAAACAGATAGCTGTTGTTTCCGAGTGACTTACTGAACTTTTGATAAATTTCTGCTTTTGCTTCTTCCGTGAAATAAATGAGGACATTACGGCAGATGATGAGATCATAATTCGTGTCATAAGCATCAGCAAGCAGATTATGCTGCTTGAATTGGATATGCTGCTTCAACTCTTCTTTGATTTGAAAAACTGGTCCATCTTGCGTGAAGTAAGCGCTCTTTATTGCAGCTGGCATTTCTTTCAATGCTCTCTCATTATATCTGCCGATTTTAGCTGTATCGAGCACTCGCTGGTCCAAGTCAGTCGCGTGGATTGTGTAAGAAGTTCCATTTGCAAGACGATCCAGCAAGATAGCCAACGTATAAGGTTCTTCCCCAGTGGAACAAGCCGCGCTCCATATTTTCAGAGGCTTCTTCTTCATCAGCAGTTCAGGGAGGATACGGCGCTCGAGTACTTCCCAGCGCTGATAATTTCGATAAAATTCCGAAACATTGATCGTCATGCGATCAAGGAACTCTTCCAACAGTGCTCCGTCACTGCTTATTGCCTGGGAATAAGCTTTGAAATCATGGAAACCCCGTTTATCACGAAGCGTCGTCAGACGCCTCAGCATCTGCGCTTCTTTATATTGCGATAAGTCGATACCTGTATTCATTCTGATTTGCTCAACAAAGTAATCATAATCTGCTGCCACGTCATTGTTCTCCTGTCTTTATATAACTAGTTCCATTTTACTGTATATTACAGACAAGTGGTATAAAAATTTTAAAAAAATGCAGGCATTTCTGCCTGCACGAAAAATCCTTATTCATATAACCAATTTGTTATCGCTTTTTCATACTGAACCAATTCTTTGGCTTCGAACATATTTGCAATCTCACGCTCAGCACTTTCCGGGCTGTCAGAGCCGTGGATCAGGTTCCGGCTCATTTCCACCGCGTAATCGCCTCTGATTGTTCCTGGAGCTGCTTCTGTTGGTTTGGTAGCTCCGATCATGCTGCGTGTAAGTGACACGCTGTCTTTGCCTTCCCATACCATTGCAAATACAGGACCAGAAGTGATATAGCTGATGAGAGAGTCAAAGAAAGGTTTGCTTTCGTGCTCTATGTAATGTGTTTTTGCTTGCTCTTCCGAGACGACCATCATCTTTCCTGCGACAAGCTTCAGACCTTTCTTTTCGAATCTTGTTACGATTTCACCAACAAGTCCACGTTGTACGCCATCCGGCTTTACCATTAAAAATGTTTTTTCCATACTTATTCTAGCTCCCTTTGATAATTTTACTGTAATCATAACAGTACTGTAAGCGTTTTACAATCAGGAGCTGCGCTTACCTATATGTCTAGCAATTTGTTTCAGTGTATTACGATCTCTTGTTGGTGGCAATTTATCCAATTCCTGATATGCTTTCTGTAAGTAGCGGTCACTGATTTCTAAAGAACGCTTGATGCTGTCAGACGCTTTAATATGCTGGATGAATGGTTCCAAGCTTTCCCGGTCGAGTGCTTCGGGATTACGGAACGCTTTCTTGAGATGATCCTTGAAGGATTGGTCCTCACAAGCCAGCAAGGCAGGAAGTGTCATATTCCCCTGCAGCAAATCGCCACCGGCAGGTTTACCGAGTTCGGCTTCGGATGCGGTGAAATCAAGCACATCATCGATGATCTGATAGCTCATACCCACATAATATCCATATCGATACAATGCTCGCTCATACTGCATCGGCGCACCGGATGCAATTGCTCCCAGTCTCGCACTTGCTGCGATGAGAATTGCCGTTTTGCGGCGGATCCGGCGGAGATAATCTTTCAAATGCTGTTCGATGCGATACTTATCCCGGATCTGTTCAACTTCACCGACACAAAGCTCAACAATCGTATGCGCCAGAATTTGATGTGCCCTTGGTTCTTGCAGCTTTGATAGATATTCAAGCGAACGGGCAAAAATATAATCGCCAGCATACATGGCCACCTTATTATCCCATTTTGCTTTCACCGTCGGTTTCCCCCGGCGGAGCTCAGCGTCGTCGATTACATCATCATGGACAAGTGATGCCATGTGAATCAATTCCAGCGCAACTGCAACCGTTTGGATACGCGGCAGTTCATATGTTCCGAATTTTCCGCTCAGTAAAACGAAAACCGGGCGGATCCGTTTTCCGCCAGCTCGGAGAAGCTGTACCGACGCATCCTCCAGGACAGGATGCTCCGCGCGAATGGTGTCAGTCATCGCATCCTCGATCTTGTCCAAGTCCTTTTTTAAATATGAGTATATCATCGGCAGTTTCATTCAGGTCACCTTCATCCGTCCAGACATATTTCCAGTCAGCTTCTGACAGCCGGCTTTTCCCCCATGTGCATGGCTGCAACGCCGCCTGTATATGTCTTAATCTTCACATTCGTCAGTCCTGCCTGCTGGAATAATGCACGGAGCTCCTTTTTACCCGGGAAGTCCTTTGCAGATTCCTGCAGCCAGCTGTATTCGTCATAACTTTTCGCCAGAAGCTTACCCAATACTGGCATGATACGTTTGAAATAGAAATAATATCCTTGTTTGAATCCGATCATCGTCGGCTGGGAAGTCTCCAGGCATACTACTTTCCCGCCTGGCTTTACTACACGGTACATCTCCTTCAAAACTTGAAGATAGTCCGGAACATTGCGCAAACCAAAACCGATCGTCACGAAGTCAAAGGAATCATCCTCAAAGGGCAATTCCATTGCATTTCCCCACATAAAGGATAATTGCTCATGTGGATGTTCCTGGTTTTTCTTTTCTGCCACAGACAGCATATTCTTGCTGAAATCGAGTCCCGTCACTTTTCCTTTTGGCCCGACTGCTTTCGCAAGGGAAAAGGACCAGTCACCTGTTCCGCAGCATATATCCAGGGCAGCATCCCCAGGCTGTACCTGCATTTTCTTCATGACGCTCTTTCTCCAAGCACGATGGCGCCTGAATGAAATGACAGAGTTCATGAAATCATAGCGATCATATATTTTTTCGAAAACGTGATGTACACGTTCTTCTTTCGTTTCTTGTGCCATAATTACCCTTCTTCCAGATATAACTCTTTTTGATGAATTTCCTGAACCAACAGCGAGCGGGAAAGTTCAGCATATGCAGGCGGAAGGCCGTTCAGTTTCGCCTTGAGCCTGTCTTTGGCCGCGTCCATTTCCTGATACACTGCCTCGAGCACAGTCCGCTTACTGTTTTGCCTGTCAAGGATTTCAGCGAGCCTAACAAGCAATGATGTCTGCTTATCCTGCTGTATTTCCTGGTGCAGCCTGCTGATCAGGAAATAGTCATCCAGCACTTCAAGTATAGCTGGATCCGTAAAACGGGAAGCTGCCGTACGGAACAAGCACCCCTCCAAACGTCCAAGCTTGGTAAAGAACGCTTCAAGTGTCGCTGTATCATAATAGAGTGACATCTTTTGTTCGTTGATCTGCTTGATGCCTGAGGCGAGCAGTGCCACCATATCGATATCATCAAGACCCGCTAGTATCTGATAATACAAAGCACTGTAATAATTGCCGGCCAAAACGGTCAGCTGCCGGTTTTCCCGTTCTTCTGCCATTTCATCGGCTTTGGTCTGCTTGATTACTTTATCATGTGTATCCAGCGCCAATTGAACAAGCATAATGGTAATCATATAGTCAGTCTGCTGCTTATCGGGCAGGTTCGTTTGACCAAATAGCGTCTGCAGTGCCAGCAGCTTATTTTCATCCAAGAATGGTGCTTCTGTATTCTTGTCAAGATAAGATTGCTGCATGCGCTGTTCTATTTTATTTCGTAGTGTATGTAGCTTTTCCATGGATGCATAGGACAAAACAATCACCTGCGCCCTTTTCGTATTTCAAACTGTATAAAAAGTATTATAGCACAGCATATCCCTTTTCGTCTTGTCTGCAAGCTCACCGAATAAAAAAGGGACACCTGATGTAGTCAGGCATCCCTCATTCAAGCCCATATGTAATTATTTCACATTGTCTTTAAGGGCCTTACCGGCTTTAAACGCTGGAACTTTGCTAGCTGGGATTTCGATTTCTTTCCCAGTCTGCGGGTTGCGGCCTTTACGAGCAGCACGCTCACGTACTTCGAAGTTACCGAAACCGATCAATTGTACTTTGTCACCTTGTTTAAGAGAATCCATGATTGAATCGAAAACCGCATCGACAGCTTTCGTAGCATCCTTTTTAGAAAGATCGCTTTTCTCAGCAACAGTATTGATTAGATCTGTTTTATTCATGTTTACACCTCCCTGGTATCACCTTGAACAATATACAATAGCGTTTGCTATCATTTGTTCACCATAGAGATAGGTTTTATACCTACCCATACCGCTTACGTTGCGATATCAACGCTTATAATATACGACTTAGCAGCATAATTCAACAGAAAACGCCATAAAACCTTAAATTAATTGGATTTTCGTGATTTTTCCCGGCAAAAAAATAAAGCGGCTCGATTGCCGCTCATAGAATGATCGCAATCAAACCGCCGGATCCTTCGTTGATGATCCTTTCCAGCGTCTCTTTTAATTTATATCTGGCATTTTCAGGCATCAAGCTGATCTTCCCCTGTATGCCTTCCCTTACGATGCTGTTGAGGGAGCGTCCGAAAATATCCGAATCCCAGATTGACAGCGGATCTTCCTCGAAGTCTTGCATCAAATACCGGACAAGTTCCTCACTTTGTTTCTCTGTTCCGATGATCGGTGCAAATTCTGAATGGACATCCACCTTGATCATATGGATACTCGGTGCCACAGCCTTAAGTCGAACACCGAAGCGGGAGCCTTGGCGAATGATTTCCGGCTCATCGAGCGCCATGTCCTGCAGACTCGGTGCGGCAATGCCATACCCTGTCTGCTTCACCATGTGAAGGGCATCGGATACTTGATCATACTCCCGTTTGGCATGGGAGAAATCCTGCATCAGCTGCAGCAAATGATCTTTTCCGCGTATTTCTTCCCCGACAATCTCTTTCAATACTTGGTCATACAAGGCATTGGGAGCATGCAAATCGATCTCGGCAACCCCTTCACCAAGTTCCATCCCTGCAAGGTTAGCTCTTTCGATATAATCATATTCATCGAAATAGCTCACTACACGGTCAACATCGCGAAGCCGTTTGATATCCTTGACTGTTTCCTGGATGGCTGCCTGATAGTTGGAACGAAGCCAATGATCCTCCTTGAGTACCATGACCCAGCTTGGCAGATTCACATTCACTTCCAGAACCGGAAACTCATACAAAGACTCACGAAGCACACTGTAAACATCATGTTCCGTCATGCTCTCGACACTCATCGCGAGTACCGGAATATCATATTTCTCGGTCAATTCCTGACGAAGCAGTTCGGTATTCTGGTTATGCGGTGTAACGGAATTGATGACCATGATGAATGGCTTGCCAACTTCCTTCAATTCAGAAACGACGCGCTCTTCCGGTTCCACATAGTCACTGCGCGGAATTTCACCGATGGAACCATCCGTCGTGACGACGACACCAATGGTACTGTGCTCCTGAATGACTTTGCGAGTGCCGATTTCGGCTGCATCATGAAACGGAATAGGCTCTTCATACCATGGTGTATTTATCATACGCGGCCCATTTTCATCCTCGAAACCTTTCGCTCCGGCCACTGTGTATCCTACGCAGTCGACGACCCTGACGCTCACTTCGAGTCCTTCGTCCACTTGAAGGGAAACAGCGTTGTTCGGAACGAATTTCGGTTCTGTCGTCATGATCGTCCGTCCTGCTGCGCTTTGCGGCAATTCGTCCTGAGCCCGGGCGCGCTCTGCTTCATCTTCCATATTAGGCAGGACAACCAATTCCATGAACTTCTTGATAAAAGTCGATTTCCCTGTTCGGACAGCCCCTACCACCCCTAGGTAGATATCGCCGTTAGTCCGCTTTGAGATATCTTTAAAAATATCTACTCTTTCCAAAAGATCCCCTCCCGATCTACTTTCGATGCATGGACAGTCTTAGCTACATACACTAGCAGTTTATGATGTTGTCCTATCCAAATATGCTAGAAATTATGGATTCCTTGCCTGCTGGCATCAAAGGGCGGATTTGCAGGAAAGGACGAACAGCATATTGCCCTCTGCCGATAATCTATGCGCGTGCCCGGAGGATCATAACCATAAAAAAAGGAAGAAGCGAAAGCTTCCTCCTGAAAGAGACTAAATATACCCAAGGCAACCTAGAAAAATATGCTGGTGCGAGTTAGTTTATGCGCAAAGGGCGAGAGGTGGTAAGTTGTTCTGCCCAATTGGCACAGTTAGTTTTTGAATAACTTGCTTAATGTGCTCATATCCGTCGGCATATTGTTGCCGATGATTGCTTTGACGATTTTATCTTCTTTCTCTGCTGTCAGCGGTTTACCTGCCATAGCAGCCAATTGCTTCACTAGCCCGCGCACCGTTGCTTCATCTTGAAGGTTTGCACTTTTAACGGAATTGGCCACCTTATAGATATCTTCAGCCTTTACATTCGATTTCTTTTGAATTTGATCGATCAGGTTTTTCTGAAAGTCTGCCACATTCATTCCTCCTCACAGATTAGCTACGAAACAGTATATGCAAGGAGGGGGAAAATGTTAGCGGGCATTCAGTACATCTTGAAGATCATCCATTTCATGCTTCGGCAGCCTTGTCATCAGCTGATCGACGATATCTTTTGCTTTCGCGCCATGGAAAAGGATTTGGCTGATGCCTTGTGTGATCGGCATTTCCACGTTTGCCTTATCTGCAAGCTCTGCAACCGCCTCCGTGGTCCGTACGCCTTCGACGGCCATGCCCATCTGTGCAAGCGCCTCGTCCAGACTCATGCCTTTTCCAAGCATATTGCCTGTGCGCCAGTTACGGCTGTGGACGCTGGTGCATGTCACGATAAGATCCCCCATGCCAGATAAACCGATGAACGTCAGCGGGTTTGCCCCCAAATGCGTGCCAAGACGGGCAATCTCAGCAAGTCCCCTTGTGATCAAGGCAGCTTTTGCGTTATCTCCATAACCCAGTCCATCAGATATACCCGCACCTAGCGCGATGATATTTTTCAAACTGCCGCCGAGTTCCACACCGACCATGTCTGTGATGGTATACACACGGAAGTTCTCATTCATGAACAGACCCTGGACTTTTTTCGCTTCTTCCATATCCTCAGAGGAGGCACTCAGCGTCGTCGGCTGTCTTTTCGCTACTTCCTCCGCATGACTCGGCCCGGATAATACGACGACAGGACGATGCTCGACTGCTTTCAGTTCCTCTTCGATCATCTGGGAAACTCGTTTGCTTGTTTTAGGCTCGATGCCTTTTGTGGCGTGTGCGATGACGGCATCGGCTGGAACATGTGCTGCCAGCTTGGCTGTCACCTCGCGAGTCGCTTTGGCAGGTACGACGAGGATGACAGCTGCTGCCTCACGTACGGCTTGTGCCATATCGGTATACGCAGTGATAGATTCAGGCAATGTCACTCCTGGCAAATATTTTTCGTTAAGCCGCTTTTCATTGATATCTGCTGCTTGATTAGGATTATGCGACCAAAGTCTGACTTCGTGACCATTATCGGCTAAAACCATGGCAAGAGCTGTTCCCCAGCTTCCGGCACCAAGTACTGCTGCTATCTTTTGTGTCATAAAAATCCCCCTCGTCCCAGTTTACGATCTTCTTCTTGGGAAGATCTTGATTGGTGTACCAGTGAATCCGAATGCTTCCCTGATCCGGTTCTCCAAGAATCGGACATAAGAGAAATGCATCAATTCAGGATCGTTGACGAATACAGCGAATGCCGGCGGCTTGACGGCCACTTGTGTGGCATACAGTACTTTCAGACGCTGTCCTTTATACGTCGGAGCCGGATTCATTGCCAAGGCATCCATGATCACATCATTCAAGACATTCGTCTGAATGCGTTTTGCGTGGTTCTCACTTGCAGTCAATATCGCTGGCATCAAAGTGTGAATCCGCTTTTTCGTTTTGGCAGACAAAAAGACGATCGGGGCATAATCAAGATAAAGGAAATGAGCACGGATTTCATCTTCGAATTCTTTCATCTTCTTCTCATCCGATTCGACAGTATCCCATTTGTTCACGACGATGACGATTGCTTTACCCGCATCATGGGCATATCCGGCAATCTTTTTATCTTGTTCGATGATACCTTCTTCGGCATTGATCAAAACAAGGACGACATCGGAGCGTTCAATCGCTTTCAATGCACGGAGTATGCTGTATTTTTCAGTTGTTTCATACACTTTTCCGCGTTTACGCATACCGGCTGTGTCGATGATGACAAAATCTTGTCCTTCTCTTGTGAAGGAGGAATCGACTGCATCACGCGTCGTTCCTGCCACATCACTCACGATGACACGTTCTTGATTAAGAAGCGTATTGACTAGGGAAGATTTGCCGACATTCGGTCTGCCGATCAAACTGAAATGAATCGTTTCTTCATCTTCCTGCATTTCGGCACGCTCAGGGAAATGCTGAACGGCTGCATCAAGCAAATCACCAAGACCCAAACCGTGTGTACCGGATATCGGGAATGGTTCTCCGAAGCCAAGGCTGTAAAATTCATAAATCTGATCGCGCATTTCCGGGTTGTCCACTTTGTTGACGGCAAGCACAACCGGCTTATTGGAACGGAATAGAATCTTCGCTACTTCTTCATCCGCTCCGGTGATACCTTCACGTCCATTCACCATGAAGATGATGACATCCGCTTCGGCGATGGCAAGTTCTGCTTGCTCGCGGATTTCCACCAAAAATGGAGCATCCCCGATTTCGATACCGCCAGTGTCGATTATGTTAAAGGGCTGGTTGAGCCACTCAGCTTCCGTATAAATTCTGTCACGTGTCACACCAGGTGTATCTTCCACTATGGAGATCCTTTCCCCGGCAAGACGGTTGAATATTGTTGATTTTCCTACGTTTGGTCTGCCTACGATGGCAACTACTGATTTCCTCATGAAAGGAACATCCTTTCCTACTTTCCTTTATGTGCTGGTCCTTCTGTTGCAACCTAACTGTTTTATTCTAGCAAAAGCGCCATAGGGAAACAATAATTTTCGACATCATGTTCGTCTTGCGTTCCAATTCGACCTATTCCGAAGATAGTTTTTCAGCTTTGCCATCAGCTTGGCAAGTATCAAAAGCAGCAGTACAGTTCCCAGTACATCCAATGCTTTGAAACTTCCCGCTTCCTGGTCAAGACCATAGATACTCAGTATCACTATATAAATCACTTCCCCGATGGCAAACCCCAAACAGATAATGCCCAGCTGCAAATAAAAATTTCTAGTCAGGTAGACAGCAAGCAAAAATAAAATCAATGAAAAAGTCAGTACGCGCGGCACGAGCAAGGCAACTGGATTCGTCAGCTCCCAAAGCAGCATACCTGTGTAGCCGATCGATATGCATATACTCCCGAAGGTACCGCGGCCTACACGTTTGCTGGCGAAAATGAATAGAAAGCCGATGACAGCAAGCAAAAATACGACAGCGAAAATACGGCGACCAGCAAAATCAACACTAAATCCAGTCAATGAAATCGTCAGCAAAATAGCGAATCCAAATAAAGTCCTCGCCAGCGAATGACGCATAAAAAAAGTCACCAGGATCCAGCTGATCCATGCTGACCAATAAAAGAAGAATCCATCCATATTCTCCCCTCCCTTTATGAGCATTATGACAAGAGAGGGCGAAAACTATACGTGAAGCATCAAAAAAACCAAGCCTGCCGGATAACAGACTTGGTTTTATATCATCATTTCTTATACTTATTCAATTTGTCACCGAGAATATCTCCAAGCTGGAAGCCGGAATGCTCCTCTTCTTTTTCATATTCTTTGATGACTGCATTATCTTCATCTTGTTCCAATTCCTTGATGCTCAAGCTCATACGTTTTTCGTCTTCGTTGACATCAAGAACCTTTACTTGTACTGTTTGGCCTGGCTCAAGCACTTCCTGCGGCGTACCGATATGACGGTTGGCGATTTGGGAAATGTGGACAAGACCTTCCACTCCAGGGAATACTTCGACGAATGCACCGAAGCTCACAAGACGTTTCACTTCACCATCAAGTACATCCCCTGCTTGTGCACGGCTGCTGATGTTTTCCCATGGTCCAGGGAGTGTCTCTTTCAAGGATAAGCTGATACGCTCATTTTCTTTGTCGACACTAAGGACTTTGACTTTGATTTCCTGACCTTCTGTTACCACATCAGAAGCTTTTTCCACGTGTTCGTGTGAAAGCTGGGAAATGTGGACAAGTCCGTCGATTCCGCCGCCAATGCTGACAAAGACACCAAAGTCAGTCAAACGCTGCACAGTACCGTCGATCACTTGATCTGCTTCCAAAGCATCAAGCACTTCCTGTTTCTTGGAAGCTTCCTCTTCCTCTGCAACTGCACGATGGGAAAGGATCACGCGGTTTTGTTCGCGGTCCAGTTCGACCACTTTCAGGGTAAGCGGTTTTCCTTTGTACTCTTCGAATTCTTCGACAAAGTAAGTTTCCACGAGTGACGCTGGAATGAATCCGCGCAGTCCGACATCGACGACAAGACCGCCTTTTACGACTTCCTTGACTTCTGCTTCGAAGACTTCTCCGGATTCAAATTTCGCTTCAAGATCCTCCCACGCAAGTTCAGCTGTGACTGCACGCTTGGATAGGACTACTTCTTCGTCATCCACTTTTTTCACTTTAAGTGTCAACTCTTCACCTTCACTCACTGCATCGGCAGCACGCTCAACATGAAGACTGGATAATTCGCTGATTGGCAGGATACCTTCCACTTTGTAGCCAATGTCCACCAAAGCTTGTTTATCCTCTACTTTCACCACTTTACCGGTTACAGTATCGCCTACAGACAATTCCTTGAAATCCGTAGCTTGCTCATTCATTTCATCCATCAAAGAGACCTCCTTCAGTTTACGAGACAAAACATAAATAAAAAAACATAGAAATGTCCTTTTTTCTAACTTCTAACATTTGAAGATATTTGTCAAGTGATAGGGCATTTATCCGGCATGCTTGTTCATTAGAAGTTGAATTTCATCCATGATCACCTGTGACACTTCTTTAGCAGGAGCTTTACGCTCTTTCAGCTCTTCCATATCGATCGGCGGTCCATAGATTACTTTTAATGCTTTTACCCCTTTGTAAGAGCCGATAATCGCACAAGGCACAACTTTTGCTTCCGAGCGCATGGCAAAGAAACCTATTCCAGGAAGTGGCTCCCCGAGCTTGCCATCCTTACTTCTGGTTCCTTCCGGGAACAATCCCATCGTCTTGCCTTCTGCCAGGATGTCCAAACCCACACGAAGTGCGGCACGATCCTGCATGCCCCGTTTCACCGGAAATACATTCAATTTTTTCATGAGCCAGCCGAGCGGCTTGGGCTTGAAAAGCTCACTCTTCCCCATGAAGGCTATATCACGCGGACATGTAATACCCAATATGGGCGGGTCAAAATTGGAAATGTGATTGGAACAGACCAAAACCGGCCCTTCCTTGGGAACATGTTCCTTGCCATAGACTTTTATACGGAACATCGGGTAAAAGGCGGCACTGAGAATCATCTTACCAACGGTATATAATGACATTATCCCTGCTCCTTATCTTCCGGCAGCCTCATGTACGGCCTTAAGGATTTTTTCTACAACGCCATCTATGGAAAGAGCAGTCGTATCGATCTCGACTGCATCTTCCGCTTTTACCAGAGGAGATGCTTCCCTTTCGGAGTCGAGCTTGTCCCGAAGACGTATATCTTCTTTCAGCTGCTCCAAGTCGGCTTCGAAACCTTTGCTGATATTTTCCTTATAACGGCGCTCTGCCCGCTCTTCCACTGAAGCGATCATGAAAATCTTGACTTCCGCGTTTGGAAGGACACGTGTCCCGATATCGCGTCCATCCATGACGATGCCCGTATCTGCTGCAAGCTTCTGCTGGCGCAGCACCATTTCTTCCCGTACAAGCGGGTGTTTGGCAACGATGGAGACATTTTTCGTCACCTCATTCGTGCGAATCGCTTCTGTCACATCTTTGCTGTTTACGAAAACTTTCTGACCGTCTTCGTGCTGCATCAAGATGATATCGATTCCTTGCAGCAAATCAAGCAGCGCTTCTTCAGATTCCAAGTCAGCTCCTGCTTCAAGTGCTGTCAGCGTAAGCGCACGGTACATAGCTCCAGTATCCACATAGACGAAGCGTAATTTCTTGGCGACTAATTTGGATACTGTACTTTTGCCTGCAGCAGCAGGCCCATCGATCGCGATGGCGATATTTTTCAACGTCATTTCATTCAATCCTTTTTCTCATCATAATCAGAAATTAAACCTAATAAAGCATACCATAGGATAGCAGCTTGGTCTATTTGAAGTCTATCTTGTCCGCAGTCCTTTTTTACGTTGTTCGCGCTGCCTTTCAAAACAGAATCGGATAATTGCCTGCCTGTCCCTTTCCTCGATATCATCGAATCGGATGCTGGTAATTATTTTACCTGTTTTCTCGTTATGGACGATACGTACGATGGTCCCTGCTACAGAAAGAAATGACGGTCCTTCCTTTTGCAGGCTGTATGCAAGATACATCTTCACCCTCATCTTTTCCATGAACGCATGTTTCTCCGGCAGCAGCATGGACAGACCGCCTCCGCTGATATCCAGTGTGATCGAAGATACTGGGGGAATGTCTCTTTCCTCGCTGTAAAGCGCCACGTCGGTGCTCGTCATGATGCGCACATATTGCCGACGCTGAATTTTATGGAATTCCTCTTCATCCGGCATCGTCAATCGCAAAGCAGGAACTTTCAGCATTTCCCGTCCTTGCAGCACTGTATGGAATGTATAGGCATTTTCATCTTCCGTTACGTATAACGCTTTGAAAGTTGTACCAACCGGAAAAATATCCGTCCGTTTTGTCTTTTCGTTTATAGGATAATCGATATAAATCGTCTCTTCCGTCATATCGATGATTTTCGACCGATAACGCAGCCATTCTCCATTCAGCGAATCATCTGTCTTTTCTAATACTAAAGTACTCCCGATTTTCAGCAAACGCCTCTCCTCTTCCCGTGAATCGTTCTTTCTTCCTATTATTGCAAAAATAATCAAAAAGGGGAAGGCTGATTGCCATTCCCCTTTACGTACTTTGCAAGAAACGAGCTTCTGTCGTCGTCTGTTTCTCGATTTCTTCTTCTTTTCCTGTATCTGCATTGACGTAGATACGGTACGTATCGTCATTACGTGTGCCCATGATTTCATAGACAAGGGTCTCTTCATGCGTATCATTTTCGATCAAAGCAAGATGGGTTTCTTGAACCTGGACATTCCGATTCAATTTTTCCGCTGCTTGCTTTTCCGTCAGCTTTGGCTGTTCGAGTTTGCGCTCATGATGATTCATGAAATAATCCCGGGCATTATAGCCTAATATATCACCATTATCAAGCGCGACCTTTACCTGGACAATATCTGCATAGACGCGAACATCATCTTGCACAGGTACAAAGAAATAGATACCGACAGAGTCATATTGACTGCTTTGCACCATTTCCATGTTTGTCAGCTTCTGTTTTTCAAGGAATTCCTGGGCTTTTGCTTGCGCATCATGCAATCCGAGCTTCGGTTCCTCGCGCTCGCGCTGCATCATCAATGTGAGGATATGTCCTCCTTTTTGACTGATATCCATATATCCGCTTTCTCCATCTTTCTTATAAGAGAGACTATAAAGGGGGACATCAGAACCTTTTCCGGATTTCCCGGCACTGATACCGGTGATCGTATTCAGTCCGAAAGCATCAGCTGCTATTGTTTTCGCCTTTTTTTGGTTGATTCTCTCGCCGGTGACACCTTCGAATTTATGCTCCTCATTGGAAGCAGGCAAAGCGCCATTATTGAAGTCTTTTTCCTCATTGAAACCGTTCGAGGTATTTTCCACCGTTTCGAAACTGCTGATGATGGCATTGTCTGAGTGATCTGGCTCATCGTCCGACAAGGCCATATCCACGTCAGTCCAATGCAGGTTCTCACCCAAAACCGTATTCTGGACACCGCGAAGTTCATCCTTGATTTGACCGGCATTGTCGTGCAGCTTTTCCAGTCGCTGCATTTCTTCTTCTGACAATGGTTCTTTATCCAAATCCCTGACTGCCGTCTTATAAGTGAAATCTCCGATGTCCGTTAAAAATTCCTCTGTCTTTTCAAATGGCAGCAGCGCAAGCGGGAGCTGCCCTACATCCGTATGTGCCTCAGACGATAAACGCCAGATTTCGGCCAGCTGCGGCGATAGGGAATCCCTGGAATTCATCGCAAGTGTCGCGCCGATTTTATCGTGTAGCGTATCCACACGGTAAGTCAGCTCATGGAAAGACCTCTGATAGTTGTTTTCTGCTTGCATCCTGATATCATTTTTGTCCTGCCGCTCATTGAAACCCCAAATTGCTGTACCGGTAAGTGCCAGTGCCAGTACACCGATTATCACCCATTTGTACATCCTTCGCACTCCTTTCTACATACAGAAAATATGTTCCCCGATTGTTTTGATTTGAGGTCTGCCCCAAATCCAAGGTGAAGTGGCTGTATTCGGATTGAAATAATAGATAGCTCCTCCGGATGGATCCCAGCCGTTGATAGCATCGATCACTGCTTGTTCCGATGTTTTATCCGGCGTCAGCCAAATCTGACCATCCGCAACTGCAGTGAAGGCTCTCGGCTCAAAGATGACACCCGATATCGTATTCGGAAACGCTGCATTTTCGACTCTGTTCAAGATGACTGCCGCGACAGCCACTTGACCTTCATAAGGTTCCCCGCGTGCTTCACCGTGCACTGCATTGGCCATCAACTGAATGTCATTTTGCGAATAACCGTTTGGAACATTGACTGCTGATGTATTGGAAGCTTGTGCTTTGCCGCCTCCATTCCCTCCGCCGCCGCGTTTTTTGACCTGCTGCTCTTGCGGAGTTCCGCCATAATAGGTGAATGTATTGCCTTCTTGTATTTGCCGCATGACAAAAGCCTTATCATACTTTGTAATGGAAACCAGTTTATTTTTCGCCTCTGAACCTGCGACCCCGTCAATCTCCATCCCAAATTCATATTGGAAATTACGTAAAGCCCAATAAGTGCTCCAGCCGAAAACACCATCTATCTTTTTGTTATAGAACCCGGCATATTGCAGTCTTGCTTGCAGTTCCACAACATCGTCTCCTGTTGCTCCCTGCTGGATCACCTGTTCTGAGAAGGCGTTTGTCTGCATGGGAGAAAATAAAACCGCCCCTAGAAAAAGCAGACTTGCACAAAGCAGTTTGCAAAGCCCCATCTTCCTTTGTTCCATTTTACATACCCTCCAACCTGACTAAGATCTGACTACCTGTAGTTTCTTCCGGCATGTCCAAATTATGCAGTAAAAAAAGAGCCAAGCAGATTCTCTGCCTGACTCTTTATTTGGTTGCTTGTATCCGTTCGATTGGATGCTGAATCGCCGCGCGGACCTTCCGCAATCCGATGATCCATAAAACGATCATGAAAGGTACCTGCACATAAATCCAATTGAATGTCACTGCCAATAAGATATAATCATAAAATCCATGAAGCAGGAATGGTATCAGCATGGCACCGAAGATACGCAACCGAGGGTATCTGCTTCCGAATTTCGCTTTGCCGAGATAATACCCCATCATGACACCGAAAAGGGCATGTGAGGATACTGGGAATAGTGCGCGTGTGAAAGCATAATCGACACCATGGGCAAATAAATAGAGTATATTCTCCACCGTCGCGAATCCCAAACTGATGCTGACGCCGTAAATGATACCATCATAGACAGAATCCATTTCCGTATGCCGAAAAGCGGTGTACAAGAAGATGAACCATTTGAAGAATTCCTCCATGAAACCGATCGTGAAGAAGGAATACATCAGCGGATGGGAACTGACTCCTTCCGCTTTCAGCGCATACTGAATGAACATGATGGGAAACACAAGCAGAGCGCCATATAGAAAAGTCCGCAAAACCATGCCTAGCGGCTCGGGCTCCAGGCGATCTTTCAAGTAGAAGAAAGTCAGGAGCGCAAGTGCTGGGGCAATCGCAGCGGAAAGGATGGTAAGCATGATAGCACCTCTTCCAACTAACAATCTACCTTTATGGTATCACGGGCTCAGTCCTTTTGGAATACATTGCTGGAAAGAAACAGGAAATAGGTCCTGAGGTCTATAAAGAATCGGCTGTCTGGTCGGATGCAAGCGCAACAGCAAGCTCGATGCGCGCCTTCTTGCTATCTTGATCCTTCCCAAGCATCACACCAGCCTTATATAAATCATAGGCACTTCCTTCATAGTCATATGTCGTGTACACATTGCCCTCTTCCGATGCAGTGGTCAGGATGATCTTGATACCGGCCTTCAGAGCAAGCAAGATTTCTTCTTTCATCTTCGGCGCTACCTGTCCACGTCCGACACCTTCCAGCACAATACCCCTTACGCCCGCTTCACGCGCTGCTTTCAGGAATTTCCCATCCGCTTGCAGATAACATTTGATGATATCCACTTCAGGCAGTTTGCTTTTCAGTTCATACGTATTCCGTCTCACCGGCTTTTGGTACAAGTAGACTCTGTCGTTGTCGATGATGCCCAAATAGCCAAATCCGAATGCATTGAACCCTTGAATATTGGAAGCATGCTCCTTCTTCACATACTTCGCCGGAAATATCCGTTCATTGAAGACGACAACCGTGCCACAATCATGCAGCTGCTCATCATAAGCCGCCAGGACGGCATGCCGTAAATTGATATAAACGTCCGAACCTAAATGATGAATCGCACGTTGTGAACCGGTCACGACGACCGGACGCGCATCGCGGATTGTCAAGTCAAGAAAATAAGCGGTTTCCTCTAGCGAATCCGTTCCATGCGTCACGACGATACCTTTTACATCCGGGTCCTTCAATTGGTCTTCGATCATTGCTTTTAAAGACAGCAAATCATCAAATGTAATGTGCATGCTAGGCTTTTGAAGTGCATTCACCACGATCACTTCGATATGGTCCGGCAAGTCAATCTGGCTGCGCAGTTGATCACCTGTCATTTCGCCGGAAGCGAGTTTGCCGCTTTCTTCGTTGGGCACGCTTGCTATCGTGCCGCCTGTTGTCACCAACACTACTTTCCCCTTCATATGCAGCTTCCTTTCTGTCAGATCCGCGAAGCGATCGACTGTGCAATCTTCCCGCCGTGGAAACGTCCGTTTTCGATGAAAACTTCGTTATTATTATTTCCCGCAGCAATCACGCCAGCGATGAAGATGCCCGGGACATTCGATTCCATCGTCTCTGGATCATGATCAGGTTTCCCTGTTTCCGGATGTATCATGATACCCATATTTTGCAGCAGCTTCAAGTCAGGACGGTAGCCGGTCATGGCGAAGACGAAATCAGCATCGACTGTATGTGTCTGTCCATCCATTTTATACACGACTTGCGTTTCTGTGATTTCTTTAATATGTGCATTGAAGCGATGATCGATGTACCCATTGCGGGCCAACGATTCATATTCCGGCAAAATCCAAGGTTTCACGCTTTTGGAGTACGTACTGCCGCGGTAGAGCGCAGTGATATTCGCACCTGCTTTATGAAGTTCCAGTACTGCGTCCACGGCAGAATTCTTGCCGCCGATCACGGTGACATTTTTGCCGAAGTATGGATGAGCTTCTTTGAAATAATGAAACACATGCGGCTGATCCTCACCAGGCACTTGCATCAAGTATGGCTGGTCATAGTATCCTGTCGCCACGATCACATAATCAGCTTGGTATGTCTTTTCTTCCTCTTTGATCGTTCTGGTCGTCACGGTGAAATCATGTATGTTTCCTGAAACTTGCAAAACACGCTCAAAAGTATGTATCCGCAATTCCCGACGCTGTGCCACAGTCCGGTAATAGGCAAGTGCCTGATTTCTCACCGGTTTTTTCATTTCGGTGACAAAAGCGATGTCACCGACCTCGAGCCGTTCACTTGAACTGAAAAATGTCTGGTGCGTCGGATATTGATAGATGGAATTTACGACATTCCCTTTCTCGATCAGCAGCGGTTCGATACCGATTTTCTGCAGCTCGATGGCTGCGGAGAGTCCGCATGGACCCGCTCCTATGATGATTGCTTTTTCTTTTTGCATTGTACTGCCCCTTTCCATCCCTTTTTCCAAGAAAAGAGAAAGCCCTTATCCTTTTGTCAGGATAAGAGCACATACGATAGTTTAGATCCAGCCTCTGAACCTGGAAGCTTCCGCCATCTTCCGGACACCGACCATGTATGCAGCGAGTCTCATATCGACCCGCCTAGTCTGTGCAGTCTGATAGACATTAGAGAAACCTTTCAGCATGACTTTCTCCAATCTTTCTTCCACTTCTTGCTCCGCCCAATAATAACCTTGGTTGTTCTGCACCCATTCGAAATAAGAGACTGTTACGCCTCCTGCAGATGCGAGAACATCCGGCACCAATAAGATGCCGCGTTGTGTCAGGATTTTGGTTGCTTCGAACGTTGTCGGCCCATTTGCTGCTTCGATGACGATTTGGGCTTTGATATTATGTGCATTATCCTTGGTGATTTGGTTTTCCACTGCTGCTGGCACTAGTATATCGCAGTCAAGCTCCAATAGTTCCTGGTTGGATATGGTAGATTTGAACAAGTTGGTCACCGTTCCAAAGCTATCCCGCCGATCAAGCAAATAGTCGATATCCAGACCATCCGGGTCATGAAGCGCACCATATGCGTCTGAAATACCGATGACTTTTGCACCAGCCTCATGCATGAACTTTGCCAGATAGCTTCCGGCATTTCCGAAGCCTTGAATGACAACACGGGCTCCTTTGATCGAAATGCCCTTCTGTTTGGCTGCTTCTTTCAGGCAGATTGTCACGCCTTTGGCTGTAGCTGTTTCCCTGCCGTGCGAGCCTCCAAGCACAATCGGCTTACCAGTGATGAATCCCGGATTATTGAATTCATCCATCCTGCTGTATTCATCCATCATCCAAGCCATGATCTGGGAGTTGGTCATCACATCTGGTGCCGGGATATCTTTTGTCGGACCTACAATTTGGCTGATGGCCCGTACATAACCGCGGCTCACGCCTTCCAGTTCACGGAAACTCATTTCACGCGGATCACAGATGATACCGCCTTTTCCCCCGCCATAAGGCAAATCGACGATTCCGGCTTTCAAACTCATCCAAATGGATAATGCCTTCACTTCATTTTCGCTTACTTCCGGGTGGAAACGTACGCCGCCCTTGGTGGGACCGACTGCATCATTATGCTGTGCCCGATACCCGGTGAATATCTTCGTACTGCCATCATCCATCCGTACTGGTATACGGACTGTCATCAACCGGACCGGTTCTTTCAGCAGTTCATACATTTCCTCCGGATAACCCAGTTTTTGCAAAGCCGTCTGTACGACTTTCTGTGTGGATTCTAATACGTCCCTATGCATGTTGTTGGTAGATTCCGCAGCTTTGTCGGCCACTGTTTGTACCTCCTAAATAATTCCCCATCTTGTGCAGCGTTTTTAATCAATTCAATCTTCCAATCCATTTTATCAAAAAAGCGGAGAGATGAATAATGAGAACACATTCATGTGACAAAAATTAAAAAGATACCGGCGGATGCTCCGGTATCTTACCTGACTTAACTGAAATACGTGTGGATCTGCCGTATTGCATCCTCTTCGAAAATCTTCTTGCCGTATTCATGAAGCCTTACCGAGGTGACAATACTCGGGTTGGCGAATTCAGACATGACTGCAATGAGATTTTCCCTTGCAGTAGGATGAAGCAGCGTACGGATCTCCATGTAATACAAATCGTTCATGAAATACACAGCGGCGTCTTCGATACCGATCTGCTCCAGCTGACGTGAAACACTGATGATGTCTTCAAAATCAGTGAATGAAAAGATAAGCTCCCTGCTTTCGTCAAGCGTCACTTTCATTTCGATATAATCCTCTTCTTCTTCGAAGTCTTCCGTCTGCGGATACTGCGTGACAATGATTTGCATCCCTTGTGCTTGAAGAATATGCACTTGAACCAGAAGCGTTCCTTCCAATTCAAAGCCCAATTCATCGCTTGCTTCATACATCATATCGTGAAAAAGCTGATGAACGCCCGGAAGATCATGCCACAGATCTTCTTTAGTCAAGCCTCTCTCGATTAAATCGTCGAAGGTAAGAAAGATCTTGAATTGATTTAATGAAACGCGCTCTAACTTCATCACTTTTCCCCCTTGGATGCCATTCTAGATATAGATAGCATATGATTCGCTTTATGTTTTGTACGCGGCACGACCCCAGATGGGTGCGTCCATTTTAATGATACGCTCAAGTCTCGAATAGTAAGGATCTGTACGTATAATTAGTATATTAATCTTTGAGTTAAAAATACCCTTGTTGTCCAAACTGAAAACGGCTTAAAATAAAGACGGAATCGACAGCGGCATATTCGTGTACATCAGTATGAATGCAATAACCGCAAGTACGATGGCCGTAAGGAGGATGAACCTGGCGATACCTCCGTTCCAGTGCAGGCGGAATTTCGTTTTCTGCCCGTCATGGATCGTCCGGCGCGGCGGCAGATTAAGAATATCGATGCGCTGGACCTCAGGTTCCGATTCCTCTTGTTTGCCGGGTATTTCCTCTTCGCCTGCGGACTGCGTAACAGATGCTACCAGTTCCTCTAGATTCTGGTCTTTCTCTTCTGTCTTGGCCATGAAGTGTCCATCCTTCCATTCCGTTTTCACTGATACAGGAGATGCTGCAGTTGTTCGCGCCAGCCTGTACGGTTAGGCTGTGTTTTGGCGGAGCTTGCCTGCCAGTCGGTAAGGGTATCACCGCAATTATCACAGCAACGCCCCTTCGCTTGGCTGACTTCATGTTGAAAGTCGGCAAAAAGCGCCTGCCGCCTGCATGTCCCGGTATATACCCATTCTTTCATGCGCTGCAGCTGCACAAGCTTATGCTTTCTCCTGCCTTCCACAAATTTCTCTATGCTGTCCAGGAAATCCTTCCAAGCTTTTGCCCCGTATTGCAGATGATTTCCCTTAACTATATCATGTTTCTCCATTTGGTAGAGTAAAAATCGCCATTGTGTCTCACTAATCGGGATGTGCTGGATCAGCAGCTCATATGCTGGCAATTCTGTATGCCCTGCCTTCACCCGCTGATAAAGAAAACGCAGCAACTGCTGGATGGAGACTTTTTCAGGAAGATCCTGCTCGATCAAATGTACGGGAATCTGCCAATCACCCGGGCTATAGAGAACCACGCTCACACTTTCTCCGCCATCCCTTCCAGCTCTGCCGACTTCCTGGATGAACGATTCCTTGTCACTTGGCAGATGGTAGTGAATGATCAGACGGACATCTTCTTTATCGACGCCCATGCCAAAAGCGCTCGTACAGCAAATGACCTGCAGCTGTCCGGCTAGGAATTGCTGCTGGATCAAGATCCTGTCTTCATTTTCCATGCCGCCATGATAATAGGCACAAGCTAACTCTGGTAAGTTTGCCCGGATGATCGCGGCTGTACTCTCTGCCATCGTGCGGCTGGAAAAATAGATGATTGCAGGCTCCTGTATTTTTTTGAGCAAAGCAAGCATCGTTTCATTTTTCTCTTGCTGATCTTGAACTTCTCGGACAAAATAAGCAATGTTTTCCCGGTCCATCGGATAAATATGTTCATCCATTTCCAAATCACCAAGCAGATGTTGAATATCAGCTTGCACTTCAGGGGTTGCCGTTCCGGTCAGCGCCAGCACCGGAGGATTGTCAAGAGTTCGGATCACTTCTGCCAAACGCAGATAATCAGTCCGGAATTCCTGTCCCCATTGGGAAATGCAATGGGCTTCATCAACGACGAATAGCTGGATATGCAGCTGCTGCAGACGCTGGATGACAAATTCATTCTGCAGCATTTCGGGTGATACATACAGCAGGTCGTAGTGCTGCAGTTTTCTAAGTATCTGCTGCTTCTCTTCAAAACCAAGAAAACTATTGAGCGCAGCCACCCGCTTGAAACCTCTTGCCCGCAGCTGCTTCACTTGATCCTCCATCAATGACAGCAGCGGGGAAACGACGATGACTTGTCCTCCCCGCATGAAAGCAGGCAGCTGGTAGCAAACCGACTTGCCTGTGCCGGTAGGCAACACACCAAGCGTATGGCGGTTTTGCATGACACTTTCCAGGATTTCTTCTTGCCCCGTCCGGAATCGTTCATACCCGTAAAACCTTTGTAAACCCTGCTGCAGTGCTGTGCTCATGCTTTCACCCCTTGCTTTTTCCGCAGTGCAAGTGCCAATCTGATTTGGAAATAGTCGTATTTACCTTCCAATAAGGCATGTATCTGCTTCAGTTTATTTGTGTCTGCCTTAGCTGCACATTCCAAGATGATATTGCAATCTGTAGCAGACAAAAACCTGCTGGCCAGTTTTTCGCCATCCAGCCATGTCATTTCCACAATGTGATCCTTGATGGTGTTCTCCGTCAATCCCCTGACTGCGGCAATTTGATCCAATGTCAATCCACGTTCGAGCATCATGCGTGTCTTCTGGGCGGTAGACGTAATCGAGCTTGTCTGCTGCTCTTGCTTGTTCATCAGTGCAGCCAGGTGCGGAAAAGCTGCCGCTTCACTCTCCGTATGATGAAGGAGATGGTGGACAGTCGATGTCTGATACAACAGGATGTCGGTTTCGTGCACCTTGTATTTACTCGCAAGCTGCCCGGTCGTCAAACCTATATGTTGGTAGCCGGTAAGCCGGTCGACGAATATATCAGCCTGAAAGTCCGGCAATCGTCCCAGGAGACTCGCTAATTCTGAGTGGATACCTGTACGCCAGTCATTTATCCGATGCTGTTCCTGACGATACCATTGCTTTATCCAATGCTGGACAGCCGGGCTGTCTGTCACGGGGATATAATGCTTTTCCTCCCTGGCATCATTGGAAAGAAGCTGGATCAAAAGCAGCAGGCGATGCAGGAATGACTCTGTTTGCATTTGATACTGCATGCCTTTGAAATATGGCAATCGGTCTCTTTCCGGCTCTTTCGATTGCCCATCTTGCAGGATGTTCTCTACAACTTGGTCGAAAAGCTGCCTGGGCAGTTTAGGATAAATGCCGAACAAATGCGTAAGACCATACATGTGAGCATCCTGCAATGTTTGGGCAGAACGCTTGCCTTGCAGCAAATGGTAAATGGATGCCGCACTCCGTTCCCTGCGAATCGGCCGGGCGGCATGGATGATGATGGATGCCAAGAGCATGCTGATCAAACCTTTCTGTTTGCTTGTATTCCGTTTCGGTACGCGATACACTTAGTATAAAGCATATAGTAGCTTTGTTGGAAGCAGAAGGAGGAAAAGCGCAGATGGCAATGTATACATATGTCGATCAGGATACATGCATTGCTTGCGGTACATGCGGAGCTGTCGCGCCGGACGTATACGAATATGACGATGAAGGACTGGCATTTGTCCTGCTTGACCGCAATACAGGCACCTTCTCCGTTCCGGAGGAATTGCAGGAGGATGTAACAGAGGCTTATGAAAGCTGTCCGACAGAATCGATCAAGCTCAGTGATCTGGTGATCGGAAAAGAAGCATTGTCTCATATATGAAGAACCACTTCCCAATCAAACGGAAGTGGTTCTTTTCCTTTCGGCAGGAATCCATTTTTCGAATAACCTGCTGAGTACCGGGTACAAAATGAAAAAGAAAATGCCATTGCCGATCGCATGCAGGGTATCAAAGCTCAAGCCAGCAATATAATAGGCCAGGAAATGCTCCATGATGAATACATTCGGCACAGATATCAAAAATCCATACAAATAGCCTGTCAGAATGCTGGCAATCGTCATGGGTATGAGCGGAGGCCTTTTCCAAAGCTTGCCCAGGAAACCGAATGAAAAGCCGATCAGTCCCCAAGCAAGCATCTGCCACACAGTCCATATCCCCATTCCCAAAAGCATATTCGACAGCAGTGTCGACAACACAGCAATGATGATGCCGGCAATCGGTCCCAGTAACAGGGAACAAATGATGATCACACTCGTCATTGGCTGCATATTCGGCAGGAAGGGAAACAGTACATTTGCATAAATCCTTCCCACTGCTGCAAGTGCTGTGAGCATGGCCAATAGTGTCAGTTTACGAGTGGAAAACATTAAGATGCTTGCAAGTTGAAAGCAACATCATCTCCATCGGACAGTTCCAAATCAGCTGCTCCAACCTGTGCCATTTCCCCGTTGACAGTATAAAGCCAATATTTGTTATTCTCTTTATCCTGACTGTGGCCGTCGATGGATGTGATCATACCTGCATCATCTTCCACTTCGAAGTTCTCCTTCATGACATCCATCAAGCTGTCATCTTCTTTGAAGCTGATTTCCTTGGAGGAAATCTCCTTGCCATCCTCCGACAGCGTGACAGTGATTTGCTGCTCGGTTTGCTGCTCGGTTTGCTGCTCGGTTTGCTGCTCGGTTTGCTGATTTTGCTGCTGTGACTCTTCTGTCGTACCACAGCCTGCAAGTATACCCGCTGCCAGCAGCAGAGCTGATAAGATATGTAATGCTTTCTTCATAAAAAAATCCTCCCTTTTTGTAAAGGAAAGAGCATCAGAAGCTGCCGCTTCACCCGCTCAGTCCTCGAAGCGGTGAAACATAAGCACACAGGGCAGGTCTGCTGACTGATACCTTCATCTACTAAGAACCCTTCCCATCCAAAACGGACAGTGGTTTCGTTCTGTTCGGCGGTAATCACAGCTGCGAGGACAGTCACGGAGTCACACCGCATTCCCTATCAAGTCGATCGACACCTCATGTGCTTTGAATCCAGCTTATTTTATCATATTATGTCGGATTTGTATCCTGCGGCAGAAGAATGATGAAGGTTGTCCCTTCATGGAGCTTGCTCGTCACTTTGATTGATCCGTTATGGGCTTTGACAATGTTCTTGGCGATAGCCAACCCCAGGCCATTCCCAGTTCTCGCCGTCTTTCTTGTCCTGGATTTATCCGCTTTGTAAAAGCGTTCAAAGACAAAAGGCAAATCTTCTTCCGGTATTCCGCTACCTGAATCTTTGACGCGCATGACGAGTTGTCCTTTCTCGTCTGATACAAGCACCTGGACTGCTCCTGTGTTTTCGGTATGCGTGATGGCATTATCGATCAAGTTGGTCAGCACTTGCTCCATGCTATCAGGAGCGAAATGATATGTGCTTTTCTCGACTGCATTGACAAGTCCAAGCTTTATGTCACGTTCATCCGCCAACCTTTGGAACTTCCGCACGATACGCTCGAGGAATGGATTGATTTCCACCTCTTCCATGACCAAATTCGTATCGCCTGCTTCCATGCGGGCAAGATCGAGCAGCTGATTGACTAATCTGCCGATTCGCAAGGACTCATCATGGATGATCTGGGCAAGTTCGTTCTTCGCCTCGACAGTATCGGCGATATCATCGATGATGGCTTCACTATAGCCTTGCAGCAAGGAAATAGGTGTACGCAATTCATGTGTGATATTGGTGATGAAATCCTCGCGCAGTTTATTGAGCCTGCGTTCTTGTGTCATATCCCTGACGACGGCTACCGCACCGCGAATGGTAGCATCATCGTACAGCGGCGTGGCAATGATCACCCATTCCCGGCCTTGAATCGTTACTTCACGCGTAACTTCCGAAGCAGTCGCAACGACATTTTCCATGATTTCCAGCCAAACGCCAGGCACCTCATGGAAGGTTTCGCCGTTTTCGAACTGCCAATCATGGATGAATGCTTCAGCCGGAGGATTCGTCACTGTCAATTCGCCTTGGCGGTTGATCATGACTACGCCGTCGACCATTGCATTAACCACCCGGGAGAGATGCTCTTTTTCCTGACTAAGTGCATTTATATTGAATTCCAGCTGTTTTCCCATCTTATTGAAAGCAGTAGCCAGCATTCCGATCTCGTCATGTGTGACGACAGGTACTTTTGTGCCGAATTCACCGCGTGCAACATTCAGTGCCGCATCATGCATCTTGATCAGCGGCTTGGTTATCCTCGATGACAGGAAGAAAGCGAAGACTGTCGTCAATATAAAGGCTATTCCAGCACCCAACAGGATGATCTGCGTCGTCTGATTGCCAGTTTCCTTCACGACAGAAAGCGATTGATATACATAGACCGCACCGGAGCCATCTTGGAGCGGTGTGCCGACAACGATCACACTTTGGTCAGAATCGGGCAGTATCAGCTGTTTGGAAACATCCTTCTCTTCCGTGACAGCTCTTTTGAGTTCTGTATCCCCAAGGAACCATTGCTTGTCCACCGCGGGAAGCGGTGCAGACTCGTCATCTGCAGCAGTTAGCCATAACTCGTCGTCTTGCAAGATCGCTATGCGCGAATTCGGATCTTGGACGCGTTCTGCTGTATCATAAACCGTACTGGTATCATCGATTTCTTCCATCAGAATGGAAACCTTCGATGCTGTCTGCATCAAGCTTTCTTCTGCTTCTTCAATATGGAAGTTCCCAAAGAATTCCAGCAGTAAAAATGTCAGCAAACCAAGGACGACGGACACCAGAACGAGGATGGTCAGCCATAGCTTGTTGACAACACCACCCCAGAGCATCAGCTTTTATCCGCTTCGAATTTGTAACCGACGCCCCAGACGGTCACAATCATGCTAGCTGCTTCTTCCGATACTTTGCTCAGTTTTTCACGTAATCTTTTCACATGCGTATCCACTGTACGCAGATCACCGAAGAATTCATATTTCCACACTTGTTTCAATAATTCTTCCCGTCCATATACTTTATCCGGTGTCGAAGCAAGGAAATGAAGCAGTTCATATTCCTTCGGCGTCAATGTCACATCCTGATTATCCGCTGTCACGCGATGGGCATCTTTATCGATGGTCAGATGCGAGAATACAAGCAGATCTTTCGATTTTGCATCAGTATGCAAATACTTGGTCGTCGACGAACGGCGCAATAGCGCTTTGACCCGCAGAACGACTTCACGCGGGCTGAATGGTTTCACGATATAATCATCTGCACCCACTTCAAAGCCTTCCACACGATCGGCTTCTTCCCCTTTGGCTGTCAGCATGATGATCGGTGTGCCTTTTTCCTTGCGTATCTCCTGGCAAACCTCGATACCATCCTTGCCAGGCATCATGACATCCAGCAAAATGACATCATAATCAGTCTCGGATGCCATTTGAAGGCCTTGTTCTCCGTCGGCAGCTTCATCGAGTGTGTAGCCTTCTTTCTCCAAATACATACGCACGAGTCGGCGGATTCTGTCTTCATCATCAACTACAAGAATATGAGCTTCTGTTTCCATGATCCTTCCCCTTTTCTCTTTTAAGTTAAGCATACGCGTGTAATCCCACGATAAGCAAGTTTACTGCCAGCAAATTGAACATGATCACACAAAATCCGATGATGGCCAGCCACGCAGATCGAATACCTTGCCAGCCTTTCAGCATTCGGATATGCAGATAAGCAGCATAGAAAAGCCAGGTGACAAGTGCCCACACTTCCTTCGGGTCCCAGCCCCAAAAACGATCCCAAGCCTGCTGGGCCCATATCATGGCAAAAATCAATGCTCCCAGTGTGAAAATTGGAAAACCGATGGCCACCGACCGATAGCCGATATCATCCAGCACATCCTTCGGTAATTTGCGCACCAATGGCTGCAATGCTGCTCCTATCCTTTTCTTTGTGAATAATCGCACGAGTAGATAAAGTACGACGCCGGAAAGTAAGGCCAATATGACCGTATTGAGTTTTTGGGCTGCATTTTCACCCCGGAGCCAGTCTGGTACCGTGAACTGAATCGGAAATGACGATGTTACAGCACCGCTTGGAATGAAAACGGGCGGAAGTTGATAGATCGTTCTCGTTCCTGCTGCTGACAATATTTCAGCGCTGTAACCGAACAACCTGAATAGAAAAGCCATTAGTACGTAACCTGCGACCGATAGGATAAGTACAAGGAAACCTTCGATCAGCCATGCTCTCTTAGGCTGTAGTTTCTGGTCGGTTTCATGCAGGATATACAGGAAACCTGCAAAAAAACTCACAGCCAGCACAGCTTCGCCAAGCGCAGCGGTCGTCACGTGAATGTACAGCCAATGGCTTTGCAGCGAAGGTACCAGCGGTGCGACTTCGCGCGGAAACATGGCGGCACAGCCGATGATCAAAATACTGATCATCAATGCCAAAACCGCTAAAAGCGGATACCGATGAAATCGATATAAAATCAGCAGCACCAAAATGAGCATCATGCCAAAGAAGGTCATGAATTCGAATAGATTGCTCACGGGAGCATGGCCACTATACACCCAGCGGAGGATGAAAAAACATAGTTGTGCAAGCCACCCGGCAGCGGTGACAAACCATGCGATTTGTTCCGGTTTGCGGTTTTGTTTTTTTACGGCAGACACAGAAAATAAAACAACCCCCACCAGATACGTGATAAAAGCAGCCTCCAGCAGATGACCGCTCAAGGCAGATAATTTCTCCATCAGCTGTTGCCTCCTTTTTCGCAGGTGTCCACTATACGATCTGCTTCCCTCACAAATGAGGACACATGTTTATTCGTATGTCCGGCAATCAAATAGGAGCCATCTGCTTGTTTATGAAGCCATATCCTGCGATGCTGCCAGTACAGGCCTTGGACAAGTCCAATCATGAAGATGAATCCGCCAGTCAGGAAAATCGGCAATGTGAGATCGCGTTTCACCGACAATCCGCTAACATTGTGTGTATCATAATCGACTGCCGCAACGCTGTATCGGTTTGCGTCAGTTTCGCTCACAACATCTTTCAGCGATACAAACAGTCTTTCCGAATCGCCGGATTGACTTGAGATTTGGAAAACGAAAGCTGGATTACGGGGATATTTAGACAGACTTATCACCGCATCCCCATCCATCTGATAATCGGGGTAGTAATCGATCAATTCCACTAGAAGTCCATTCTCAAGTTCATAACTGGTTTCAGGGTCGACTGTGTCGACGACAAAGTCAGCTGTTCTTCCACCATTTTCAGTTCGGAAGGTGAGACTGCTGAACTCGTTGAGCTGATAACCTGATTGATAGATTGTATATCCGTCTGCCCGGACAGGGTGATTCACCGAAACCTGCACTTGCTTGATCAGCTGCAAATCCGGCGTACTCCCGGCAATATGCCCGTCTGCCTCATAGACACTGATAGCTGTTGTAAAGCTTTTCGGGATGGTCCTGCCTTCTTGTGCGATCGCTTCTTCGAATTTCGGATCTTCCGTACTGTATGTATCGACTTGGAACCGTTCATTTTTGATGAATAAAGATTGGTTAGTCCCCGGCACGACAGCAGTCTCCCTGTCCCTGATCCACATGAACTCATCTTGATAGAAGAATGGGAACAAACGTAAAAATGCACCAAGCAAAACAAGCAGCAAACCTATATGATTGACATAAGGTCCCCATCTGGCAAATCTGTTTTTTTCCGCCAGATAATCCTGCCCGTCCTGACGAATATGATAGCGCTTGGCTCGTATCTCCTGCAGCAGAAGTTCCTGATCATCCATACTGCATATGCGTGTATACAGCTGACTCTTCAGAAAATGTTCCTTCCGTTTGACAGGCTGCTTTCGCAATGCTCGGTACAAAGGGAAAAAGCGATCGATGCTTGCTATCAGGATGCTTGCTCCAAGCAAGCCTAGCAATGTGATATACCACCAAGTGCTGTACAGTTGATCAAGACCCAAACGATGATAAAATTCGCCGAAAGCACCATATTCCGATGCATAGAATTCGCTCGGGATACTTCCGGGAGGTATGTACGACCGCTGCGGCAGAATCGTTCCGACTGCAGTTGAAAGCAGTGTAACCAGCAGGATGTACATACCGTTTCGCACAGATGCGAAAAAGCGCCACATCTTATCTATCAAATTCCGACTGCTGCGCTGTGAGCGACGGACTGTCCCTTCATAGCGCATATCCAAATCCGCTATCATGACTTGTCCACAGCTTGGGCACTTCGGGTAAGAGGTATCGTTTTCCTTTTTGCAAAAAGGACATTGCTGCATATTCATCGCCTCTTTTCTCAAGGCACTATCTCATCCAGGTAATCTTCCAGTCGCTCCGTCTCTAGCGGACCATGAACAGTCCGGCTGATCGTGCCATCTGACTTTACGAAAAAAGTTGCCGGAAGGGCGTCTACTCCGTATGCTTCCATCACTTGTCCATTATCCTGCATGATCGGAAATGACAGGTTGTAGCGCTCTTGGAAACGCTGTATCGATAGCGTGCTGTTATCGGCACTGACAGCGGCAAGTATGACATCTTTGTTTTCATATGTATGTGATGCTTTTTCGAATACGGGCATTTCCTGTTTGCAAGGCTCGCAATAAGTAGCCCAAAAATTGATGAGTACCCCTTTCCCCTTCTTATCGGAAAGTTTGAACTCCTCACCTGTCTGCATGTCGGTGAGCTGGAAATCAGGTGCTATATCGCCGGCTTCCACCTTTTCGGACTGCCCATCCTGCAGCAGCTGCCACCCCGCACTCAGTACAAGGACTGCCAGTATGATAAGAACGGTCAAGCGGATGATGAAACGACGTTTACTAGTGGCTGTCATCTTACTCACCTCTTTGCCAAGTATAGCATGTCATCCGCTAGCCAATTTTGACAAATTATTTACGTTTTTCTTTATATTCCTGTTTGAAACGATGCACTTCCTCCGGTGTAAGCTTCCGGTGCGCACCTGGCTGCAGTCCTTCGAGTGTAAGGAATCCATAACGTTCACGTTTGAGTTTTTGGACAGGGAATTGGATTTTTTCCATCATCTTCCTAACCTGACGATTGCGTCCCTCATGCAAGATGATTTGGACAAGACTAGTATTTTTCTTTCGGTCGGCACTCATCAGCTTCGCATACACAGCTTTGCATTTCTGACCATCGATCATGATGCCACGTTTCAATTGTTTCAGTTCATCCGGAGTCGGGATGCCTTTTACTTTTGCCACATAAACCTTATCTATTTTTTGACTTGGGTGCATGAGCATATTGGCAAATTCCCCATCATTCGTCAAAAGCAGCAAACCTGATGTATCATAATCAAGACGGCCGATCGGATAGACTCTTTCCATCACTTCGGGCATAAGATCCAAAACCACTTTTCGGTCCTTTTCATCCTGGACGCTTGAGATGACGCCACGGGGCTTGTACAGCATATAATATACCGATTTTTCCTTCTGGAGCGGTATGCCATTCACTTCGACGGTATCTTTATCGGATACTTTGATGCCAAGTTCCTTTACGACTTTGCCGTTCACTTTGACTTTGCCTTCCAAAATCATCGTCTCAGCTTTCCTTCTTGATGTGATGCCGCTGTGGGCGATCACTTTCTGCAAACGTTCTTCTTGTTTATCCATGTGCTGATCCTCACTTTATCATCAGGAACAAAGAAAGAGCGTTAACGATTGTCAACGCTTCTCATGCTCCGAATATAATCGTTACTACAATGATTGAAGCCATTATACCAATAACATCAGCCATCAGTCCAACTTTTAATGCATCTCCCATCTTACGGATGCCGACTGCGCCGAAGTAAACAGTCAGTACATAAAATGTCGTATCCGTACTTCCTTGCAAGACAGATGCGAGCCTGCCAATGAAAGAATCAGGTCCGTGAGTCGCTATCAGCTCAGTTGTCATGCCAAGGGCAGCCGTTCCGCTGATTGGTCTGACAAGGGCTAGCGGAACGATGTCTGCCGGCATGCCGATCAACGTCAGAAACGGTGTGATCAAGCCGATGAGTGCATCCAGCGCACCGGATGCACGCAGAATCGATATCGAGACAAGCATCCCGAGCAAAAAAGGCAGAATCGATATCGCCAAACCGATACCTTCCTTGCCGCCATCGACGAACAGCTCATAAGTCGGCAGCCGCTTGGCTGTCGCGATCGCCAATACGACTAGGATGAGACATGGTATGATCCAAATGCTGGCCGTTGTGAGCAGACTCATACATGACGCCCCCTTCGCCTGCGGATTTCATAGAAAATCCGATCGATCAATATCGCCCCGATGAAAGATATGATGGAAGCGAGCAAGGTAGCGCCGACAATCTCGGTCGGTGAATGCGATTCGTACTTCATCCTGACGGCAAGCACTGTCGTCGGAATCAGTGTCAAGCTTGATGTATTGATGGCAAGGAAGGTGATCATCGAACGGCTGGCCCTGGGACTATTGCTGAGTTTTTTCATTTCCTCCATCGCTTTGATTCCCATTGGTGTCGCAGCATTGCCAAGCCCGAAAAAGTTGGCAGTCAAATTGGACAGGATATAACCCATGGCTGGATGTTCTTTCGGAATATCCGGGAACAATCTGGAGATGAAGGGTTTTGCCATTTTGACGAGCCCATTCAGCAAGCCGGCTGCTTCAGCTATTTTGGTTATGCCAAGCCAAAATACCATCACACTGATCAAGCTGATGGCAAGCACTACAGCATCATCGGCACTTTTGAAAATGGCTTTATTCACTTCTTCCATCGTTCCATTTATCATGGCGTAGATGATGCCACCTATTGCCATGACCGCCCAGATATAATTCACCATAAGCGAACACCTGCCAATTCATCAAAGACTTGCTTCGCTTTGCCTGCAAGTGTCGGTTCTTCAGGGAGCGTGTAGATGGGAACAGTGCCGATTCGCTTATCGTTCACATAATAAATATCTGCCCCGATCTGCTTGTTTCCAGCTTGTTTGGCTGCATCCAGCAAATATGTTTTCGTTTTAGCCTGCTGCTTTTCTTGTTTTGAAACAGGATATATGATCGAAGTGCCAGTCTCCGGTTGTCTCAGTTTGGTGAGCTTATACTCTTCAAAGCCCCATTCAAACAAATTCCTGTGATCCTGCCAATCATCCGGGTCGTCGATGGTGACCACGACCAGCTCCATGCCATCTTTCTCCGCTGTACTCACAAGTGTCCTGCCTGCTTTTTTCGTATATCCGGTCTTCCCGCCGGTAGAATACTCATAATAACGCGTGAGCATCTTATTCTTATTTCCCCAGGCATATTTCTTGGAATCCGCCTTATATGTCTTTGCACCACTTATCTTTCGGAATGTATCATTTTTCATCGCATATTTCGTCAAAATCGCCATGTCATAAGCTGAGCTGTGATGTGTTTCGGTATCCAGGCCGTGCGGATTATCAAAGTGTGAATCCTGCATGCCAAGCCATGCTGCTTTCTCGTTCATCAAATGCGTGAAGCCTTCTTCACTGCCGCCGACATGTTCGGCAATGGCGACAGCTGCATCATTGCCAGACCGAAGCATCAAGCCGTATACCAAGTCTTTCAAAGGAAGCTTTTCGCCTTGCTCCAAGTAGATGGAAGATCCTTCCGTGTAGACAGCATTTTTGCTGACCGTGACCTCTTCATCCATTTTTCCTGATTCAACGGCGATGATGGCCGTCATTATTTTTGTGATACTGGCAATCCGCTTGGGATCTGATGCATTTTTTTCATAAAGGACCCTGCCGGTGGAAAGCTCCATCAAGATAGCAGCATCTGCTGACACATCGGGTCTGGCAGCCGCTTGTCCAGGCAGGAGCATCATACAAAGGAATAAGGCAGTCATCATCATCAGCATGCGCTTTACCATATTACGAACCTCCCTTGGTCATCTATTTACAGTGTATGCAAGGAAGACAAGCTTATGAACAAGGTAAAACCCCTATCCGACCGGATAGGGGTTGCTAACTTAGAATGGGGCCCAATTCACTTGTTTTGCCGTTTGGAATCTTTGTGTCACATTTGCCCAGTTGACGATGTTCCACCAATTATCGATATATTTCTTTTTCTCGGTCTTGTATTGCAGATAATAGGCATGTTCCCACATATCCAGCACAAGCAATGGAATCGTATCCAACAGGCTGAAAAATTGATGCTTCTCCAGCGTCTGGATCGCCAAATGATGCGACCTTGGTTCCCAAACCAAGATGACCCAGCCAACTCCTTCGACACTGTCGGCAGCTTTGGAGAACATGTCTTTGAATCTCGAGAAGGAGCCAAAATCCCTTCGGATTTGCTGAGCTAGCTGACCGGTCGGTTCCCCTCCGCCGTTTGGCGACATGTTATACCAAAAGATCGTATGAAGAAAATGTCCCGAACCATGAAAAGACTGTTCCCTTAAGTAATGCTTATAATCCGAACTTGTTTTATCTTCCCGATTTAAATAGAGCATTTCTTCTGCTTTATTCAATCCATCGACATAGGATCGATGGTGTTTTGTGTAATGCAGTTCCATGATCTCCCTGTTGATATAAGGCTCCAATGCATCAAATCGATAAGGTAGGGGCGGAAGTCGGTGCTGGCCCCACCTGACACTGTTTTGGCGGGCGGATTGCTCTGCCCTGGCCGCCACTCGCTCTGCATCCTGTCGCAGCTGCAGTACTGCTTCTTGTGCAATTGATTCCGAAGCTGATACTTGCTTTAAATTATGCTGCAGCTCACTTAGATCAGCTGACCAATCCTCTTGGCGGGAAGCAGCATATTCCTGCATCTTGGTGCTCCATTCCATCAATGCTTTCAGATATTCATGATTATCCAAGATCACTCACCTCGCATCAGCATATGTACCGAAGCATCCGTGGGAATCTTGTCACTCTGATTCAGCGGGAAAATCTTCAAAGAATAAATCAGCTGCGCCTTCAGGATCATCGGTACCTTCTGGCAAAGGAGGCAGATCATCCAAAGTGTGCAACCCGAAATATGCCAAGAAGGCAAGTGTCGTCACATAAAGGATCGGGCGTCCGATTCCCTCTTTCCGACCGCTTTCTTCGATGAAACCCCGTGCAACCAATGTCTGTATCGGTCTTTCACTTTTTACGCCTCGCACTTCTTCCACTTCGATTCTGGTGATCGGCTGTTTATAAGCTACGATTGCCAGCGTCTCCAGGGCAGCTTGCGACAGCTTGCCGCTTTGCGGTGATTCCAGGAGTTTACGATGGAAGACGGCATGCTCTGCCTTTGTGGTCAAATGATAAGCGCCCTTCATCTCCATGATGGATAATCCACGACTCGGCGAACTATAGCTTTCTTTCAATGCAGCGAGTTCTTTCTCGATCTCTTTTTCACCCAATTCAAGCGCATGCATGAGCTGTTTCTTTGTAAGCCCTTCATCACCTGCTGCAAACAGCAGCCCTTCCAAAATACTGTTATACGGTACTTCCATCATGCATCCCCATTTCAAATACGATCAGCTCATCAAAATGCTGTTTTTGTCTGCAGAAAATCTGCTGTTTCTTCATTAGTTCCAAAATGGCCATAAATGTGACCACGATATGCTGCTTTGTCCGTTCCGGGAAAAGATCGAAGAAATCGACCCCATCTTTCCGGTTGCTGACGGTTTGCAGCACTTCCCCCATCCGGTCTTCCAAAATGATTTCCGCCCGCTGGATTTTCGTATCGAGAGGCTGCGTCCACTCTCTTCTGCGAAAGACACGCTGCAGGGCGGCTACCATATCATAAACAGTGACTTCCCCAGGTTCCAGCGGTTTCAATTCCGGTTTATCGGGAAGTGGAGCAGGCGGTCTCGTATAAAGCTTGTCCGCGGACAACTCCTTCTCCTTAAGATCCTCGGCTGCTTCCTTGAACTTGCGGTATTCGATCAACCGATTCATCAGTTCGTCCCGAGGGTCTTCTTCATCCAGTGCTGCCTCTTCATCGAGTGCCGCTTGATTCGGCAAAAGCAGCTGGCTCTTCATGGCGAGCAAAGTCGCTGCCATCACCAGATACTCGCTGGCAATGTTCAGCTCCAGCTGCTGCATCGTATGTATATAGTTCATATATTGCTCGGTGATCACTGCCACCGGAATATCATAGATATCGATTTCGTATTGATTGATCAAATGCAGGAGCAGATCGAGCGGGCCTTCGAACCCATCCAGTTTCACGCTGTATCCTTGCATAAAAAATCTCCTCCTTCCGAAAAAAGTTCACGACCGCCCAACCCCATGCCCCATCCCTGTCATACCTTATACCGTAAGATAAATGTTCAGTAGACCTGCATTTATCTGAGTACTATCATACAAAGGAGGAATTTCACCATGGGTAGCTACGGCGGAGGATTTGCTTTGATCGTTGTGCTTTTCATTCTTCTAATCATCGTAGGTGCTGCTTGGCTGTAAGCCGGTAGCATAAAGAAAACCAGCCTTCAAAAGGAGGCTGGTTTTTATTTTAAGCTTCTGTTTCGCATTTCTCAAGGAAATTCTTCGTTTCATCTGTCGCCGTGACATGATGCATGGGTGCGTACATATTCCGCAGCTCGCAAACCATTTGTTTACCGATACCATTACCCCGGTGTGATGGGTCGACGGAAATATGCTGCACAATGGCTTTATCTTCATCGATTGCAACGCCTATCGCTCCAAGGATATCATCTTCTTCTTTCCAAAGAAACAAGTGCCAATTCGGGTTGTCATTGTACGCTTGAATCGTACCCTGTATTTTTTTCACATCTTTTACATTGGGCATGAAAGATAAAAGTCCCATCGCGATTTTTTCCATTGACTTCTTGTAACGTGTTAGCATAATAACCCCTCATTAAGAAAATAACCTTCTGAGCATGGACAGGAGAAAAAGGACACTCGCTCCCATCATGATCCAAAAAAGCACTTTCTCTTGTTTGTCACTATCCTGCAACTGTGTGTCAGCTCCTAGCTTACGTAGTCTTATTTAAAACCTATCTACGTTTTTTGTCAACTTTACTCTCTGCTTTTCATCCATATCATCGAAATCGGACCACAATAAGGAAATTCCTTGCTAGTTTCCCCTATATTTCATGTGTCATACGGCGCATGGGAGCAGAATATAGCGGGGAGAAGCTGTTATATGTTATTATCATCAAGGAGTACATACTCTTTTCAATTTTAGGAGGACAAAACAATGGCTAAAAAAGGATACATCTTAATGCTTGAAGGAGATAAAATCGAATTCGAACTTTACCCGGAGGAAGCACCTAACACAGTGGCGAACTTTGAAGAGCTCGCAAACTCCGGTTTTTATGACGGTGTTGTTTTCCACCGTGTCATCCCCGGTTTCGTAAGTCAAGGCGGCGACCCGACAGGTACTGGTATGGGCGGCAGCGGGAAAACGATCAAATGTGAAACAGAAGGCAACCCGCATAAGCATGAAGCAGGCAGCCTTTCCATGGCACATGCCGGTAAAGACACTGGTTCCAGCCAATTCTTCATCGTGCATGAGCCGCAGCCGCATTTGAACGGTGTTCATACTGTTTTCGGCAAAGTGACTTCCGGTCTTGAAACTGCTCGCAATATGAGAGCCGGAGATACTATGGAAACTGTAAAAGTTTTCGACGAAGAATAAGAAAAAATCCTGTATGCAGCTCGCATACAGGATTTTTTTCATTCGTAGGACAAATCCAGTCTTGTCAGTTCCTCTGCTTCTTCCCGCCGGACGACCAGTCGGTCCACTCCGTCCTCGACAAAGACAACTGCAGGTCTGCCAAATCGATTATAGTTATTGGCCATCGCATACCCATATGCACCCGTGCTGAACACTGCAAGCAAGTCCCCTGCTTCGACTTTCGGCAAATCGATATCCCAGATCAGCATATCACCAGATTCGCAGCATTTCCCCGCAATGGATACTGTTTCCAAAGGCTGTTCATCAGCACGATTGGCGATTTTTGCTTCATAGACAGCCTTGTAAAGTGCAGGACGAAGATTATCCGTCATGCCGCCATCGACCGCCACATACTTGCGCACTCCCGGAATTTCTTTGACAGAACCAATGGTATATAGCGTGACCGCCGCATTACCAACGATCGATCTGCCTGGCTCGATCCAAATCTCCGGCATGTCGATGTCCGCTTTATCAGCTTCAGCCCTGATTCGCTCCACCAGCGCATAAATATAATCCGATAACGGAAGCGGTTCATCATTTTCTGTATAGCGAATGCCGAATCCACCGCCTACATTCAAGACGGACGGAGCATAACCATGATCTGTCTGCCAGGATTTAATCAGTTCGAACAATCGGTCCACTGCCATCAAAAAGCCGTCGGTTTCGAATATCTGTGAGCCGATATGGCAGTGCAGCCCTTTCATCCTGATCACATCACTATCTTTCACTTTAAGGAATGCTTCTTCGGCCTGTCCGTTTGCAATGTCAAAACCAAACTTGGAATCTTCGTTTCCTGTCAGGATATAATCATGTGTATGTGCTTCGATACCTGGTGTGACCCGCAGCAGGACATCCATTTGTTTTCCTTGCTCTTTTAGTACAGCTTCCAATAATGCAATCTCATGGAAGTTATCGACAACCACACAGCCGATATCATGTTCCACTGCCATCGATAATTCTTCATAGCTTTTGTTATTGCCGTGCAAATGAATCTTATCCGTGGGAAAATCAGCTTTCAATGCGGTATACAGCTCACCTCGGGATACAACATCCAAGGAGAGCTTCTCCTGCTTTGCTACCTGCAGCATCGCAACGGACGAAAATGCCTTGCTGGCATAGGCGACTTGTGCATGGACTCCCAATGCCTCGAATGCTTCGACAAACGCCTTGGCATTTTGCCGGATGATTCCGACATCGTATACAAATAATGGTGTACCATATTTTTTAGCAAGTGTGACGGCATCGACACCGCCGATTTCCAAAATATGCTGATCATTTATTACAAAAGGATGCTGCATAATCAATACCTCCAAACAACGTCTTCATCAGATAAGCAATAACAAAAGCTCAACTTTTCCGCATAGGAAGAAGATGAGCTTTCGCTACAAACGTCACGCTACCCGAATTGTCATAAAAAATAGATAGAGTTAACGTACCATATTCTCATTTTTCTAGCAACTAAGAATTCGGCATCCTTGTTTTGTCCGGGGAGTTGGTGATGGACGGACGATATTTTGCCAAAGGCACAGGTGTCCGGAAAATGATTTCCAAAAGCGCTCTAAGATTAAATGGAATGAACGGCCACATATATGGTGTATTGAGTGATTTTGTACCCACCAGAAACAAGATGGCAAGCGTGATGCTTATCACAAAACCCGGAACTCCGAATATAGCTGTTGCTACCAGGAAAAGGATTCGTGTGATCTTATTGGAAACACTAAGCTCAAAACTAGGTGTCACAAACGATCCAACTGCAGAGATTGCCACATAGAGAATGACCTCGGGCGTGAATAACCCTACATTGATTGCGATTTCACCGATTAACACGGCTGCAATCAGACCCATTGCCGTCGATAACGGTGTCGGCGTATGAATTGCGGCCAATCGAAGGAACTCTATCCCGAGATCCGCTAACAGTATCTGGAGGAACAAAGGAATATGACCTCCGCCTTTGTTCGGTCCGATAAAATCGATCGCATCCGGCAGCAGTTCGGGATGAACTGTGACCATATACCAAAAAGGCAATAGAAACAATGATACAAATATACCCACCAGCCGGACCAAGCGTATGAACGTACCCGGCCCGGGTGACTCACGATATTCCTCGGCATGCTGCAAGTGGGAGAAATAGGTCGTCGGCGTGATGATGACACTGGGTGACGTATCGACAATGATCAGCACATGACCCTCAAAAAGGTGTATTGCACCAATATCAGGCCTTTCCGTATACCTGACGAGCGGAAATGGTCGATAACCTTGTTTGACGATGAATTCCTCCACCGATTTATCGGACATCGGCAACCCATCGATCTCGATTTCCTTTAATTCTTTTTTGATGAGCTTCACCAGATTGGGATCTGCAACATCCTCTATATACGCGATGCAAATATCCGTCTTCGATCTTTCCCCAACTTGCATCATCTCAAGTCGAAGGCGCTCATCACGGATCCTCCGGCGTGTCAGGGCCGTATTGATGATGATGTTCTCGGTGTAGCCATCTCGTGGACCGCGAATGACTTTCTCCGTATCTGGTTCTTCGGGCTGCCTGCCAGGATAAGATCTTGTATCGACAACAAAAGCAAAATCACAGCCATCGATGAAGACGACGATCAATCCTGATAGAAACTGATCCACACAATCATCGATGCTTTCCGTCCGTTTGACTTGCATGTGAACCAAGCGATTTTCAATGATCTCAGATACTTTATTCGTATTTCTCTCGTCATCATTGATACTCATCAATTTGGTGAGCACACGCTGAACAACTTCTGCATCCGCAAGTCCGGTCGTGTAGTAGATCTCCACTCGCTTTTTCAGGATGATCAGTGTACGGTGGCCTACATCAAAGGAAACGCCTACCCCGACACGTTCCTTCAAAAAATCGTTCACTTCATCGATTTTGGATGGTATCGGCATTTTTTGTTCATCAGCCATGGAAGCTTCCCTCCCTTTCAAGTATCATACGAAGTGCTCGTTCTGTGATTGGGGAGCCGATTTCAATCGCATCTTTGCCATGCATCTTTCCGATATCCCCGATAGCGATCACGAGAGGAAGATTGAGCTGATCCAGCAAATAGACTGTATCTCCGTTGATCCGGCCAATTTCCTCCGTAATGACCCCTTCTTTGTCCACACCATAAGGCTGCAGTTCACCGTCCTGGTCGATGGAGAAACTGACTCGGCTCCATTCCCGGTTTTGTGTATGTGCAGCTACGGCCAATGCACCTATCACATTGATTGCCGGATCGGCCGCTATCGATTGCAGCAGCCTTTCACCATTGCCGATGCCTGGTACGCCTCCATCATCCAGGAGTACATACACTGGTTCTGCGGCCGCCCCATGTATGGCATCCTTCATCACTTCTGCACTTACAGTCATCGGATTATCCGCCAGATAAGAAAGCGATGTACCACCGAGCTTTTCAGCTAGAAAATCAATCGTTCGCTTGGCATAAGCATCTCCATCGGTAATGAGAATCACTCGCTTCATGAAGCGCTCATCCCCTCGGTTTAAATATGACAGACACAAGGAAACCAAATAGTATTGCGGCTGCGATACCAGCCGATGTCAGCTGGAACATGCCGAGTGCAATGCCCCAGAATCCATGTCTATCTGCTTGTTCCAATGCTCCATGAAGCAAGCTATGGCCGAAACTGGTGATCGGGACAGTTGCACCGGCCCCGGCAAATCGTATCAGATTATCGTATAAATCGAATCCATCCAATACACAGCCAGCCACAACAAATGTACTCATAACATGGCCCGCATCCAATTTCGCAACATCCAGGAGCAGCTGACCCACAACACAAATCAATCCGCCAACGACGAATGCCCAGAAATAGTCCATGTTCATCCCTCCTCCCTTACGAGCACAACACTATGTGCAATGGCAGGTATCGACTCTTTCTGCCGAATCATGGTCGGGTTCATCAACGCACCAGTAGCGGTGACCAATATCCGGTTGTAAGTGCCTTTGCGCATTTCATCCAAAAGATGGCTGTAGGTCACGATGGCCGAACATGCAGTACCGCTTCCGCCGGCAAGCATTCCTTGGTCATTGTTATAAAGCAGATTGCCGCAATCTTTATGTACGGCATCGATATTGATTCCATCACTGCGCAGCATATCCTTCAGAATCGGTGAGCCGACACTCGATAAATCTCCTGTCACAATCAAATCATAATCTGCAGGAGTCCTGCCAAAATCGCTCAAATGACGCTTGATCGTGTCATAAGCAGCTGGAACCATCGCACTTCCCAAATCAAAGGCATTGGTTGCGCCGAAATCGACCACTTTACCAATCGTAGCTCCTTCGATACGGATCGGACTTTTGGTTTTACTGACCAATGCACAGCCTGCCCCTGTGGCAGTACTGGTTGCAGTAGCAGGTTTTTGGTTCCCATATTCCGTCGGGAAGCGGAATTGCCGCTCAGCAGTTGCGTTATGGCTGCAGACAGCTGTCAAGATGCGGTCGGCTGCTCCGGAATCGACCAGTTGGGAAGCTATCGCCAATGTTTCCATGCTGGTGGAGCAAGCTCCGAACATACCCAGATAAGACATATCCAGATCTCTTGCCGTATAATTGGCACTGACATTCTGGTTCAGCAGATCACCGGCGATGAACATGTCGATATCCTGCGGCTTTAGTCCGGCCTTTTCCAAAGTCACTTGCAAAGCATCTTGCAATAATCTTCTTTCAGCCATTTCCCAGTTGTCTTCCCCGCAATAAAGATCATCGTATGTCTTATCAAAGGAGCTCCCAAGCGGCCCTAGTGATTCTTTCGGTCCGACACTGGTTCCTGTTTCCTGTATATAAATCCGCTGATTCAATGTCCATGACTGCTTGCCCATTTTCACCATTTTTTCACCCTCCGATCAGCTGGCTGAAAACGTAACGGATGATCCCGACTATATAGGCCGATGTAACCCCGAATACGATGACACTGCCAGCAAGTTTAAACATATTGGACCCGACCCCAAGCACATAGCCTTCTGACTTATATTCCAAAGCAGCACTTGTCACCGCATTGGCAAATCCTGTAACCGGAACTGCAGAACCAGCACCCGCGAACTGCGCGATGCGATCATATACCCCGAACCCTGTCAGCAAAGAAGAAAGCAAGATCAATGTGGTTACAGTCGGCGTTCCAGCCTCTTGCTGCGTCATATCGAATATTTGCATATAAAACTTGGTCAGCAATTCCCCGATCAAGCAAATGAAACCACCTACCAAGAAGGCTTTCAAACAATTTTTGAAGTATGGCACTTTCGGATAATACGTTTTCGCTGTATTCGTGTAATTTTCTTTTTTAAACTTGGAATCCATGATGTCACCTCTTTGAATTAGTAGGAAAATAAAAGCCATTGGAACAATGACCCTGTGATTTTACCCAGTACGATTGCCATGAAAAACCAGATAAGACTTCCATCCAATCCTATGCGTCTGGTCAGGATCGGAAAGACATTCAGCACTTCCGTCAAGGCAGCAGCTAACATCCCGACGAAGATACCATGCAGGAGGCCCCATAGTATGATGATTAGTATCGGCGCATGGAAATGGAAGTAATGAAAAGACAGGATGGTACCAGCAAATGCGCCGGCTATTACCCCTGCTTCGTATGAAATGAGGAAACGCTGTGTTTTGCTTAGCTGGATGAGTCTCGGAATGATACCAAGCACGGTAAGGAAAGCAACGAACCCTGCCCCGGTAGCGAGCCCTGCACTCAGTCCGATGATCACTTCAGCTATGGCGATCCACATGCTGTTGTTCCAATTCATTTTCGTGATACGCGACGTACACATCCATATCGCGCTGGTAGTTATGCATCTCCACTTCCAAAGGGCTCGGTTCCTCATTCAGCCGTTTCTTGAACACATGGTTGAAGAAAAGGATCATCCCCACTCCAATACCGATGCTGTATGGGATTTGCAGCCATAGCGGGTGCAGGAGCCTCTCTCCCGTCACCAGAAAATGAATCTGCTGCTGTACCGGTTCCATCGCAACGTCAAAATGAAAATTCATGATCGTCATCGCTGACCCGATGAACAAAAGGAGCCAGATGATAATGACGAGCGGCCATGCAGTACGTTTGGTGCTGTGCTGGACAGAAACGATCGTCTGTTCTGCTCCCATCAGCTGGAGTTCATGTTCAGGGAACAGTTTCATCAGCTGCTGAAACACCGAGAAACAATCCAGCACGACGATATTGCTGTCTTTTTCGGTGATCCTGTAAATGACTGTGTCTAGCATTCGTTCCTTATAATCCCCTGCGTTCGCGATATGTGCTATGTCTTTCAGCTTGATCACGGACGCGGGGGATGTGGTTAGCTTCCGGATGAACCGGATATATACAATGTGCATCATACACCTCTCCTATGAAGAAGGGTTTCTGTACTTAGTATGGGATAAGCATCGAAAAACATGCTGGTAATTCCAGGCAATAAAAAAGCTTTCGCACATCGTGTGCAAAAGCTACTTTTCCAGCTGTTCCTTGATGCTGGCCAATATTTTCTTTTCGAGTCTTGAAACTTGGACCTGGGATATGCCAAGACGATCCGATACTTCGGACTGCGTCTGGTCTTTGTAAAAACGCAAATATACGATAAGACGCTCTCTTTCATCAAGAGATTGAATCGCTTCCTGCAAGGCAAGCTTATCGAACCAATTATTATCTTGTTCTGCAATCTGATCCAGCAGCGTTATCGGATCACCATCATTTTCGAAGACCGTCTCATGAATCGAATGCGGCAGCTTGGCAGCCTCCTCGGCATGGACGATTTCCTCTGGAGAAAGCTCCAGCTCTTTGGCGATTTCCTGGATCGTCGGCACACGGTTGAGGTCTTTTGTCATTTCTTCCTTTTTCCTGCGTACTTTGTTGGCTGTCTCCTTCAGTGATCGGCTGACTTTGAGACTGCCATCATCGCGGATGAAACGCTGAATTTCACCAATGATCATCGGCACCGCGTAGGTGGAAAAACGTACATCATATGAAAGATCGAATTTGTCGATCGACTTGATCAATCCGATACAGCCGATCTGGAACAGATCATCGGGTTCATAGCCGCGGTTGATGAAGCGCTGGACGACCGACCATACGAGCCGTACATTCCTCTCGACAAGGATATCCCTTGCTTCTTTGTCGCCATTCTGACTTAACTGGATGTATGTTTTCACTTGCTTATCGGTCAATTGTTCTTTTGCCTTCTGCTGTTTAAAATATACATCCATCAGCCCCACCTACTGACTCATGGCTTTGTTGGAGTTGAACTGTTTATTCATCGTCACCGTAGTGCCTCGCCCTTCTTCTGAGTGCACGTACACATGGTCCATGAAATTTTCCATGATCGTAAATCCCATACCTGACCTTTCCATGTCCGGCTTGGATGTATATAGCGGCTCCATCGCTTCGTCCACATCCGGAATGCCGACACCTTCATCTTGGATGATCAGCTCCACTTCATCATCCGACAGCGTGCAGACGATTGTGATCATCTGATCGGGATCTGAGTTATAGCCATGGATGATGCTATTCGTCACCGCTTCGGAGACGACTGTCTTGATTTCAGTCAGCTCGTCCATCGTCGGGTCCAGCTGCGAGACGAATGACGCGACAGTTACACGGGCAAACGCTTCGTTCCTGCTTTGGCTTGAAAAGGAAAACCGCATCATATTCGTGTTCATGATAATACCACCCCGAAAGTTTCCAGCGCAAAGCGCTCATTTTCTTCAAATCGGATGATCTTGAATAATCCCGACAGCTGAAACAGCCTGTCCACAGCCGGCGTCAGACTGCAGACGACCATCTCCCTGCCTTCTGCTTTCAATTCTTTATACCTGCCTAGTATGACACCCAGACCAGAGCTATCCATGAATGAAAGAGATTCCAAATTCAAGACCATATGTTTTATGCCTGGCTGCTGCAATGCAAGCTGCCAGCTTTCTTTCAATTCGCTCGCCGTGTGATGGTCAAGCTCACCATCAAGACGTGCCACCAAGATGGATTCTTTCAATTCATAATCAACTGTCAACCCCATAGCTTTCTCCTCCTTTATCTGCATATAGATTTCTGCAAAAAAAGGCGAAAACCTTTCAGGTGACAAAATTAGAAGATAAATGCTTGTCTTAGTCAGAATCAGTGGAATTTCACCATATCATCGAAGCTGCGTTTGATCATGAGCCAATAGCTGGCTTTTGGAAGATCTTCCTTCATGATCACTGGCGTGGATGAAATCAGCTTGCCATCAGCTGTCACTTTCAGCTCGCCAATTTTCTCGCCAGCTTTGAGCGGCAGTGTCAACTCTTCGTCAAAAACGACTTCAGATGACAATTCACCAAGCTTTTCTCCCTTTTTGACAAGTAAAGAAACTGGCTCTGCCGTAACGACTGGAACATCTTTCTTACGTGCTTTGAGCATATCAAGCTTGGCAACGGTCTGATCCTGTTTGTACAGCTGTTTCACCGTATACTGATTAAAACCGTAGTCCAGCAGGCGGGCTACTTCATTGTTCCGCTGCTTTGGCGTTTGTGCTCCCATTACGACAGCGATCACACGCATGCCGTCTTTTTTCGCAGTTGCTGTGAGACAATAGCGAGCTTCTTTCGTAAAACCTGTTTTCAATCCATCCACACCCGGATAGAATTTCACCAGTTTATTTGTATTCACGAGCCAAAACGGATCATCGGAATCCTTACGCAGATAATCCTCATAAATACTAGTGAATTCCGTGATTTCTTCATGCCCAAGCAATGCCCGCGCCATCAGCGCCATATCTTTGGCAGTCGAATAATGATCCGCTGCCGGCAGCCCGGTCACGTTTTGGAACTTTGTATGGGAAAGCCCCAGTTCGCGTGCCTTCTCATTCATTTTCTTCACAAAAGCATCCTCTGTCCCGGCAATCTTCTCAGCCAATGCCACACTCGCATCATTGCCGGAGGCGACTGCAATGCCTTTGAGCAGATCCTTCACTGTCATTTCTTCGCCTGGTTCAAGGAAAATCTGTGATCCTCCCATGCTGGCAGCATACTCACTCGCTCGAACCTTTTCATCATATTTAAGCTTGCCTGCATCGATTTCCTCCATGATCAGAAGCATGGTCATTATCTTCGTCATACTAGCTGGCGGAAGTTCTTCCTCCATATTCTCCCCGGCAAGGACGCGGCCGGTATCACGTTCGATCAAAATCGATGATTTAGCCGTCTTCTCCTCCTGTTTTTCAGCAGAAGCTTGGACTGGCACCAGACCAAGACAGATTACAAAAGCAATCAGCATACTGATCAGACTCATTTTTCTCATGTAAGGTTCCTCCGTTTACGGTAATACAGTTAGATTCTCCCAAATGAGTTTATTTATTAATGTTTTGTACACAAAAAAAGCAGCCCTTTTCAGGACTGCTTTCGTATCAGGAAATGACATCATAAATCAGCTTTGTTTTTTCAGGCTGAACCGTATCAATCGTATAAGAAGCCAATACTTTGTTAACTGAATCAGCTGCTTTGGCATCACGAGCATGCAAGATGGCGATTGTTTCACCTTGATGTACTTGATCACCTTGCTTTTTCTTCAATGTGATACCGACTGCATGATCGATATCATCATCTTTTGTCGCGCGGCCTGCACCTAAATACATAGCTGCTGTACCGATTCCTTCCGCATCGATGCTGTGAACGAATCCATCTGTAGGTGCCTTCACTTCGATATGATGATCAGCTTGAGGGAGAAGTTCAGGATTATCGACAAGCGCTGTATCGCCGCCTTGGGCACCGATGAAAGTGCGGAATGCTGCCAGTGCGGTTCCATTGTCCAAACAAGCTTCCAAATGAGCGCGAGCATCATCGTAATTTTCGAACTTACCTGCAAGCAGTGCCATATGCGTTGCAAGCTCAACAGAGATTTCACGCAGATCTGTTATTTTCTCACCGCTCAACACTTGGATCGCTTCTTTCACTTCATTGCTGTTGCCGACTTCGAATCCAAGCGGCTGGTTCATGTCAGTGATGACAGCCACAGTTTGGCGGCCGAGGTTATTGCCGATTTTGACCATTGTTTCTGCCAGCTTCCTGGAGTCATCCAATGATTTCATGAAAGCTCCGGAACCCGTTTTTACATCGAGTACGATCGCTTCGGCACCGGATGCCAGCTTTTTACTCATGATCGAGCTTGCAATCAGCGGAATCGTATTAACCGTGCCTGTCACATCACGCAGCGCATAAAGTTTCTTATCTGCTGGTGCCAAGTTTCCAGTCTGTCCTGCTACCGCGAGTTTGTTTTCATTCACCAATCCCATGAATTGCTCCCGGCTCAAATCGATGGAGAAACCTTGGAAAGATTCCAGTTTATCCAGCGTACCGCCAGTATGTCCCAAACCGCGTCCGGACATTTTTGCAACCGGGATACCGATAGCGGCTACGAGAGGACCAGTGATCAAAGTGATTTTATCCCCTACTCCGCCTGTGCTATGTTTATCCACTTTCTTACCTTCGATGCTGCTAAGGTCGAAAGTCTCTCCAGAAGTGGACATTTCCTCTGTCAGCCAAGCTGTTTCTTCTTCTGTCATGCCATTGAAGTAGATTGTCATCAAGAAGGCAGACGCCTGATAATCCGGGATGTCCCCTTTTGTATAACCTTGGACGAAGAAAGCAATTTCTTCTTTGGACAGCGCTCCGCCATCTCTTTTCTTCGTGATTAAATCAACCATTCTCATTTGCTTTTCACCTGCTTTACTGTATTGGAAGCTGCTTGACGATTTCTTTTACGAAACGAAGAAAGTCTTCCCTTACCTGACCTGTTGTTTCCATCACTTCATCATGCGTCAGCGGCTGGTCTAGGATGCCTGCTGCCATGTTGGAAATACAGGAGATGCCCAAAACATTCATTTTTGCATGACTGGCTACGATCACTTCCGGTACCGTTGACATGCCGACAGCATCTCCGCCCCATGTACGAAGCATACGAACTTCAGCACCTGTTTCGTATGAAGGGCCGGTATTGCCGATATATACGCCTTCTTTTACTTTCAAACCGATTTCTGCTGCCACATTGCGTGCATGTCCCAAAAGCTGCTTGCTATAAACAGAAGACATGTCCGGGAAACGTGCTCCGAGTTCTTCGTCATTTGGACCGATCAATGGATTTGTACCCATATTGTTGATATGGTCTGTGATCAGCATCAGATTGCCCGGCTCGAAGCTCTCATTGATGCCACCAGCTGCATTGGTGACGATCAGTGTGTCCACACCGAGTGCTTTCATGACACGCACAGGCAATGTCACCAATTCCATCGGATATCCTTCATAAAAATGGAATCGTCCTTGCATGGCGATGACATGCTGCCCTTCCAGCTGACCGATCACAAGCTGTCCTTTATGACCGCTTACTGTGGAAACCGGAAAACCCGGAATCTCCCCATAAGGTACGACTGTAGTATCTGTGATTTCATCAGCCAAGACTCCAAGTCCTGATCCAAGAATCAATCCTATCTTTGGCTGTGCAGTCAATTTGCCTTTAATATAATCTGCTGCTTGCTTTATCGCTTCTGCCTGCATATTCATTTCCCCTTTTTTAACGCTTCTAAAAAGCTTGTTCCGTGCTCCGGCATTTCTATATTGAAATTATCCGCAATCGTTGCTGCAATATCGGCAAATGTATGCCGCAATGGCAGTTCTTCCCCTTGCTCGATACCAGTATGATAAGCAATCAATGGTACATATTCCCGCGTGTGATCTGTCCCGGGAGCTGTCGGATCATTACCGTGATCTGCTGTGATGAGCAGTAAATCGTCTTCCTTCAGCTTATCAAGAACTTCCGGCAGACGCTTGTCATAATCCTCCAGCGCCTGCGCGTAACCTTCCGGATCACGGCGATGGCCATATTTCGCATCGAAATCGACCAGGTTCAGGAAACTGATACCAGTAAAGTCTTCGTCCATACTTCCGACGATTTTCGTCATACCATCTTCATTGTCTTTGGTGCGGATGGCTTTGGTAACACCTTCGCCATCATATATATCGGAGATTTTACCAAGTGCGATGACATCCAGGTCCGCGTCTTGCATGCTGTTCATCGTCGTTCTGCCAAACGGCTTCAATGCATAATCATGGCGGTTTGATGTTCGTTCAAAGGCACCAGGTTTTCCCACGAATGGACGTGCGATGATCCTTCCTACCATATAAGGGTCATCCAATGTCATTTCACGTGCGATTTCGCATATTTTGTACAGTTCTTCAAGCGGGATGATATCTTCATGCGCAGCAATCTGCAAAACAGAGTCGGCAGATGTGTACACGATCAAATCACCAGTCTGCATATGCTCTTCACCAAGCTCATCCAGGATTTCCGTACCGGATGCAGGTTTATTACCGATGATACCGCGGCCCGTGCGCTGCTTCAATTCATCAAGCAATGCGTCCGGGAACCCATCCGGGAATGTGCGGAAAGGCTGGTCGATGCGCAGACCCATGATTTCCCAATGGCCCGTCATCGTATCTTTCCCATTTGATGCTTCCTGCATTTTCGTGTAATACGCTTTTGGCTGTTTGGCAGCCTTGATGCCTTCCACCTCGCGGATATTGCCAAGGCCAAGCGCCGCCATATTCGGCATGTTCAATCCAGCGCGGTGCGTTGCGATATGTCCGAGCGTATCTGCTCCTTTATCGCCAAAAGCTTCAGCATCCGGCGCTTCCCCGATGCCGACAGAGTCCATCACTATAAGAAATACGCGTTTGAAATCCAACTTTATTGCCTCCTAATATAAACCTCTTAAGCCCGAGGATGGTGCGTTTTGTAAATATCCTTCAGCCTTGTTTTCGTCACATGTGTGTATATCTGTGTCGTACTGATATCTGCATGACCGAGCATTTCCTGAACGGCACGCAAATCAGCCCCATTCTCCAGCAAATGCGTTGCAAACGAATGACGCAATGTGTGCGGGGTTATCTCTTTTTGTATCCCGGCGTCGCGGGCAATCTGTTTCAACACTTTCCAGAAGCCTTGTCTTGACAAGGAGTTGCCATGATGATTCACGAATAGTATGTCACTGGTTTTTGACTTGAGCAGCTGTTTGCGGGAGCGATTCATATACTCCTCCAGCCTAGCTTTCGCCATATCCCCGAGCGGGACGATCCGTTCTTTCGATCCTTTCCCGAAACAGCGGACGAACCCCATTTCGAGATGCAGATCATCCAGCTCAAGTGCCAAGAGCTCGGACACCCGCAATCCGGTAGCATAAAGTGTTTCCAGCATCGCTCTGTTCCGGATCGTCAGCAAATCCGTCCCCGGGCAGGTGAGCAGTTTGTCCACTTCCTCAGACGAGAGGATTTTCGGTAGTTTACGCTCTTTTTTCGGTGTATCGATATGTATGCTCGGATCTTCTTTCAATCCATATTCACGAAGCAGGAATTGATGGAAAAGGCGGATGCTTGACAATGTCCTCGCAATCGTCGCGGCCGACTTTCCGTCATCATGCAGCCAGCGCAAATAAGCAGTCAGCTTGGCACGCGTGACAAGTGACCATTCCTTCACTTCATTTTCCTGCAGATATTTTGCATATGTACGCAGATCCCGGGCGTAGGATTGCAGTGTGTTTTCTGAAAGACCCCGTTCAATCTGCAGATAATGGATAAAATCATCCAAAGCTTCTTGCATGTCAGCCTACTCTCCTAACCGGAAGAATAACGTCATCCTATCGACTAGACTTTCCTGTTCCATGGCTGCTACTTTCACTGCATTTCCTTCTGGCGGGTCATATCGATGATAGCTCTCATACTCACTATGGATGAACCGTAAACCAAAATAGAAAAAGGCAGAGCAAGCAACAAACACAAGCAGCAGCTTACAGGTGTCGAAGACGAATCGTTTCATGTACTTTTCTCCTTTCCATGACTTGTCTATGTAACAGACTATGCCAAAGAAAGTGGAAATTATACGTACAGGATAACGTTACCTCATTCCTGTTGTTTTGTAAAATGGTTAATCAAACGAAAGAAAGCCTTTTCCACATTATTGGAAAGGCCTCATTTGCTTATGATGTCCGATTCACTTGAACAGCAGCTGTTTCGAGTTCTTCTTCCTTTTCAGCGGCTTGACAGACGCGGCAGATGCCATGGAAAGTAAGGCGGTGATCTTTCACCTTGAATCCCCAGTCGGTTTGGACGATTTTTTCAACATCTTCCAAAAGGTCTTCATCTATCTCCTCGACTGATCCGCATTCCATGCAGACTAAGTGGTGATGGAAATGCGTTGCCCCTTCTTTGCGAAGGTCGTAACGGGAAACGCCATCCCCGAAGTTTATTTTATCAACGATTTTCAGTTCAGATAATAATTCCAATGTCCGATATACAGTAGCCAAGCCGATTTCCGGTGCTTTTTCCTTTACGAGGAGGTAGACGTCTTCAGCGCTTAAATGATCCTCTTCTCGCTCGAGCAGCACGCGTACCGTCGCTTCCCGCTGCGGTGTCAGCTTGTAGCTTTGCGCATGTAATTGCTTCTTGATGCGTTCAATGCGGTGTTCCAAGTGAATTCCTCCCTCGTAATCCCACACTCATTATATACCGATTGCAAAAAAAGTGTCAAATTATAATCATTATAAACTGTTAATTATAATCATTATTAAAAATCACTTTTACAGCAAATCATTCACAAGCATGGATAATAGCGGGTTGGAAAGGAATGTTTCCATTAACGCAGCAGCAGCAGATCCTGTTATAAGCACTAAGAAAATGGTGCTGTATTGTAAAAAATAACGCCTTAATGATAATGGCGACCGCTTGGCGATCAGCTTGCGCAAAAGGGTGATGGAAAACAGCATGGCGCTTGTTCCCGCGATCAAATAGAGCGGGATGACCACTAGATTCTGCGGCGCTACAGCTGCTGCGGCAAGCAGCAGACCCTTCCAGCCGAGCTGATTGACGAGGAAGCCGACACTGAAGCCCATCATCAGTCCTTTACTGAATAACAGCGTCCAAATGATCGGAATACCGATGATGGAAAGGCCGAGCACATACAAAAACAGCAAAAACTTCAAATGCGCAAGAAAACTTGACTGCAGGATCTCCTGCTTGCTGATGACTTGACCCTGTTGCAGCTGGGCGAAAAATCGTTCGAGATAATAGAATAAGTCTTCTTTTTGTGTAAAATTCATACTGTTAACGACAATCGCACCGAAAATGATACCTATCAGGAACAAAACAAGCATGAACAAATAACTTGTTGCATGCTGTTTAACATGATGAAAAAGAATGAACTCCCGCTGCTTCATCTTATCTGCCTCCGTATTCTAGTCTAGTTACTAGAATCTATGTCGGAAGCTTGTCTGATAGAACTGTTACTTACGATTGCTTTTTTAAGCGAAGGTAAAGCAGCGCGTACATCGTTTTGGCATCATGAATTCGTTCTTCGGCTACGAGTGCTTCTGCTTCTTCCAACGTCAATTGCTTCAGTTCGACGAATTCATCATCATCTCCGGCGATTTTTTCAGCCATAGGTTCAATGTCATCTGCTTCGTATACGTGCAGCAGTTCATCAGCAAAACCCGGGGAAGTATAAAAAGATCCCAGCTTTTTCAAATTCTGCGTCGTATAGCCTGTCTCTTCTTCAAGCTCTCTTACAGCCGTCACTTCCGGCTCTTCACCTGGTTCCAGCTTGCCAGCAGGTATTTCGATGATTGATTTTTCAAGTGCTTTCCGATATTGCTCGACAAAGATGATTTTACCGTCTTTGGTTATCGGGATGATGGCAACGGCACCAGGATGCTTGATCAGTTCCCGCTTGGAGGTATTTCCATCTGGCAAAGAAACAGTATCGACTCGCAGGGAAATCACTTTACCATCATATATTTTGGATGTTTCAATCGTTTTTTCTTCAAATTTCTTCATTATGTACACTCCTTTTCTTTGCTTCTATCATTTTAGCATAGCTTGCATGGTACACATAAGTTGTCTGCTGCTCCGCTTACGCTTACACTGGAAAGATAAACAGAAAAGGAAGGTGGCATACAGCATGCAAAAACGACAGGTAGGCACATCGGATCTTCATGTTTCAGAGATATCTTTTGGAACGATGAGTATCGGTACCGAAGAGCAAAAAGGGATCCGCCTGCTTCACGAGGCACAAGATCTTGGTATCAATTACTTTGATACTGCAGATTTATATGATCAAGGAAAAAATGAGGAGATCGTCGGAAAAGCTTTCAAAGGACGACGAGATCAGGTCATCTTGGCCAGTAAAGTCGGTAACAAGCTGAATCCGGACGGCAAAACATGGCACTGGGATGCGAGCAAATCGTACATTATGTCGCAGATAAAGGAAAGTCTCCGCAGACTTCAAACCGATTATCTCGATCTTTACCAGCTTCATGGCGGAACGATGGATGATGATATCGATGAAACGATCGATGCATTCGAAACATTGAAAAAAGAAGGATTGATCCGTCACTACGGTATCTCTTCCATCCGCCCAAATGTGATTCGCGAATATGTAGAGCGTTCGAATATCGTCAGTGTGATGATGCAGTATAGCCTGCTCGATCGAAGACCGGAAGAACAAGTACTCGATATGCTTGCAGACAACTCCATCAGTGTCTTTGCACGAGGCAGCGTTGCCAAAGGCATGCTCAGTGACAAAGCAAGTGAGAAAGTGAAGCAAAAAGGAACCGATGGCTATTTGGAACACTCGTACGAGGAGCTGCTGGCAGCAAGTGATAAGCTTGCGGTACTTGCTGATCAGGAGCATACATCTTCCACTTCACTGGCGGTTCGCTATGTGCTGCAGCACCCTGCCTTAGCGAGTGCTGTGATGGGTGCAAGCTCATCTGATCAAGTGAAGCAAAATACTGCACTCAACACAGATCGTCTTCCAGCGTCAGTTTACGAAAAGCTTCAGCAAGTCACACGGCCGATTGCATACACTGCCCATCGATAAAGGAAAAGCGGAAGTCAGCAGGAATCTCCCCTGCCAGCTTCCGCATTTCTATCCAAGAAATCAGTATGTGTCAGATGTGCTTGCGGGATCAATGCATTCAAGTATCCTTCTTTACTGGATAAACGGAACACATTATTACTGAAATCCAGCTTCACTTCTTCTGCAAAAAACACTTCTTGCTGCTCATCCACCAGTGCCGGTATCGTCTCGCTTTCCACCTCGATATCCCGCTGACGCGGTTCTTCAGCCAGTCGGACTGTCGGAATCCCATTCACTTTACAGCCAATTCCAACCGTATCGTAATACAACGTGATGTAGCGATGTGTTTCATTTTGTAATGCTTGGATTTTCTCCAGTGCGTTTTCGGTGATTGTCAGTTTCATCTTGATGTCCTCCTTATTTTTTGCTGAACTGCTTGCCAAGCACTTTTTCAGCCAACCCAGGCAGCAGCTGATACAATTTGCTGCCAAAGCCCATCCACCCTGGCAGGTTGATTTCACGTTTGCCTTTTCCGATTGCCGCCAATATTTTTCGTGCCACTTTGTCAGGCTGCAGCATATAACCGGCGCTAGCTTGCTGATAGCGCCCACTCGGATCGGCAGTGTCAAAGAAGTTTGTGTCCATCGGGCCCAAATTAACCGCGGTCACATGGATCCCATGCGGCTTTAATTCCTGGCGCAAGCCATTGCTGAAACCAATGATCGCATGCTTGCTTGCCCCGTAGACTGCAGCTTTCGGAGTTGCTACTTTCCCAGCCATGGAGCCGATCATGATCACATGAGCGCTCCCCCGCTTCATCATCCCCGGTATCACGGCTGCTGTTGCTTCCATTGCGGCCAGACTATTGACCCGCATCGTAGTTTCCGTCTGAAGAGTTTCCATTTCGGTAAAGTTGCGAAAATAACCTACCCCAGCATTATTGATCAATACATCGATGATCGGATTTTCTTTTGTGATATGTTGCAGGACAGTACGCCATTCCACTCCGTCACTCAAGTCCGCACGATATACCTTGACATCGGTTTGATAGCGTTCATAAAGCTCATCAGCAAGCTCCTCAAGCTTTTGTACAGATCTTGCTGCTAGCAGCAAACGATAACCGGCTGCAGCTGCCTGCCGAGCGAGTTCCCTTCCAAGTCCGCTGGAAGCACCGGTAATCAACATCGTTTCATTGTTTCTTTCCATATGCTCTACCTCTTTCTCTTTACCCCTCCATAGCGGAGATTATGTACGAAGAGCAAAGACAATCGCACTTTCGATCAAGTCTGGCAACTTGCCAAAACTATAAGTCACTTCCAACCGTTCTGTCCATTGATGCGCATCTTTGCCATACGGTCCTAAATGCAATATCGGCATCTGAAGTCCTTCCATCAAGTCCGCTGGCAATGTGAATCCTTTTTCCTGCAGCGGCATATTGGATAAGAGGTCCAATATGACCGTTTTGGAAGTAGGTTTCCCAATGAAACTTGAATCTGACAGGCCCGGGAAAAACTGAACCTGCGTCAATTCCTCGTCAAAGTTTTGCTTCGCTTTCACTTGAATGTCACGGATCAATCTTTGTATATAAGGATCTTTTGAAGAAGAAACAGCAGGATAAAACGGCGGGCTGTAAAAAAGAACGATGACAGGCGCCAAATCGTGGCACATGCTCACAAGTTCCTTGACGAGCTTTGTCGAAAAATCCCGGTCGCCTTCCGTCCGCGTGGTTACCAAGCGGTTTTGCCGCCTTTCCACCTCCCCTTGACCGTAACGGCTGACAGCATGAGCATAAAGCTCTTCATAGAACATCGTCTTGATGGTAAAAGCGGTAGGATGAGCAGCATTGGTTTTCGCTGCTGCCAATTTCGCTTTTTGTTCATAGTGGTCCGCAATCTTGTTGGCAGCCCTATCCATTGCCTGCTTCAATTTTACATTGATATCATGAATCGACTGTTCCAGGAATAATACATTGTACATGGTCACTGCAGATACAGGAGTTTGAACGGAATACGTCTCCTTCAAATCCCGCAGCATCAAACTGACCGGCGGCGGTGTCACTTCCCCGTCCACTTCTTCAATGAAAGATTCCTGTAGCTCAAGCTCCTGTGACAGATAACTGATCATCAAGTTTGCATTGAGTCCCCCGAATGGTTCCCCTACATGTGTCTCCTTGCCATAGCAGAAGAAACCGGGCAGCACTTTGCCGATTGAACCGCTATAAAGATAGTTTCTTGTATCGCCTGGGTATTTGCTGAACACAGGTTCTCCGTTCATGCATAGTTTGTATAGCAGACCTTCCGTTGCTTGCAGCTGCTGCAGCACTTCAAGCGCACGCAGCATGCCAGCGGAATTGACTTCCTCATCCGGCACTGTCAGCAGCAGGATGTTGCCGTCGAAAGCATCATCCATCGCCCGCTCCAGCATGGAAAGGTGGATGGCCAATCCTGCTTTCATATCCATCGTTCCTCTGCCAAAAAGCCATTCACCTTGCTGGATTTCACTTGTAACGGAAGCAGGCAGTTCCGCATCTCCTCGCTTGTATGCAGCAGTCAGGTCATGCACCTTGGTTGCAAGATGCTGAAAGATGCCAAAGTCCTCTGTCCCGACGACATCGAAATGACTGAGCAGGATGATCGTTTCTTTTTTATCAGTTTTTTTCACAAGTGCGGTGAGAAGCTGCCGGCCATCCTGGAGCGGATGAAGCTGCAGATGCTCTGGACACTGCTTGAAATAAGGCTTTTGTTCCAGAAGTGCATATATATGTTCCGGAAAACGAATTTCTGCTTCGGAACCTGTGACGCTTTCAATTTCCACCAGTTCTGCAAGCAGTGCAATCAATTGGTCCATCGTTTGCCATTGTTTCAAGTGCGCACGCCCTTTCAAATTGACTTTTTCAGGTTTTTCTCGCACAATTCAACTATACGTCCAAGTTGGGGTGAAACCATGTCTACCAAAATATTTGCACATCGCGGTGCCAGCAAATATGCACCGGAAAATACGATGGCCGCTTTTCGGCTCGCGGAATTGATGCAGGCTGACGGCATCGAAACCGATGTGCAGCTGACAAAAGACCAAGTTCCAGTCATCATTCATGACGAAAGCATCAACCGCACGACGAACAAACGCGGCTTGGTTCGCAATCTTACATACGATGAATTACGCCAAGCAGATGCTGGCGCTTGGTTCTCCCGTGATTACGCTGGTGAGCAAATCATCTCGCTTGATGATTTCCTCAAATGGATAAAACCCACTTCGATGCTTTTGAATCTGGAGCTGAAAACGAATAAATATCCTTATCAAGGCATTGAAAGAATCGTCCTGGACCTTTTGGATCTGCATGCCATGAAAGATCGGACCATGATTTCAAGCTTCAATGCTGATACGATTCGCCGTATCGCCGATTTGGATCCCATTATCGATACAGGCTTCCTTACGTCCAGACGACCTCGTCAGCTCTTCGCTTTGATGGAGGACATGGGTGCGAAAGCTTTACACCCGAAATTCCGTCTATTGAACAAGAAGCTGATTCAGGAATGTCTGCAGCACAATGTCCCAATCCGGGTATATACAGTCAATCAGCCTGTTTATATACTACGAGCTCTTGAAGCAGGCTGTGACGTGATCATCTCGGATGTGCCGGATCGGGCACTTGAATTGAAAAAGGGTTATATCACTAGTTAATCAAACAATCGGAGGTCCTACAATGGCTACACCTAAATTATTTCAACCTATCACTTATAAAAATTGTACATTGAAAAACCGCATAGTCGTTTCCCCGATGTGTATGTATGCTGTAGAGGAGAAAGACGGCAAAGCCACACCATTTCACGTCACTCATTATGAAAGCAGAGCGATCGGGCAAGCCGGACTTATCTTTGTGGAATCCACCGCGGTCACGCCGGAAGGAAGGATTTCCGACCAAGACCTTGGGATCTGGTCGGATGACCAAGTCGAAGGACTCCGGGCAATCAGCAGCAGAATCCAGGCGCATGGCGCAAAAAGCGGCATCCAGCTTGGACATGCTGGTAGAAAATCACAAGCTGCAGACCCGATCGTCGCACCAAGCAACTTACCATGGAACGGGGAATCTGCGGCTCCGGAAGCTTTGACGGAAGATAAAATAAAAGATTTGATTCACGCATACCAGACAGCAGCAGCACGTGCCAAGGAAGCAGGCTTCGATGTCATCGAAATACATGCTGCCCACGGCTATCTTATCAATCAGTTCCTTTCTCCTTTGACGAATCAGCGAATCGATGGATACGGTGGTGCCCGCGAGAAACGATATCGTTTTCTGCGCGAAGTGCTCGATGCAGTGAAGCAAGTATGGGATGGACCATTATTTGTCCGTATTTCAGCGGAAGAATATGCGGAAGGCGGAAACACGCTCAATGATTTCATTTATTACAGCATCGAAATGAAACGGCAGGGCGTTGATTTGATCGACTGCAGCACTGGCGGCGTCGTCCCCAAAGGACCATCGGCTGTCTACCCTGGCTATCAAGTTGTCCATGCGGAAAGAATACGCAAGCACGCACTTGTCGATACTGCAGCTGTCGGATTGATCACGACTGGTCAAATGGCTGAAGAAATCTTGCAAAATGAACGTGCTGATCTTGTTTTCATCGCCCGTGCGATGCTGCGGAATCCGTATTGGCCGCTCGAAGCAGCCGATCAGCTGAATCATAGATTGGAAGCACCAGTTCCTTATAAACGAGGCTGGTAACTTCAGGAGGCTTTTCAAATCATGGAATTACATTTTCTTGGAACAGGCGCCGGTCTGCCTTCAAAAGACCGGAATGTAACGAGCATCTGTCTGTCCATGCCGCAGGAACGGCAGGCAGTCTGGATGTTCGATTGCGGGGAAGCAACGCAGCATCAGCTGCTGCACTCCCCGCTCAAACCAGGCAAAATCGAAAAAATCTTCATCACACACCTGCATGGTGATCATATATATGGTTTGCCAGGTCTGCTATCGACTCGCTCCTTCCAGCAATCCGATTTGCAGCTTGAAATATACGGGCCGCGCGGCATCAAAGAGTATATCGAGGTTTCACTCAGCGTCAGCGGCAGTCAGGTGGCAAACTCCCTGCTCATTCATGAAATCGAACCTGGGCGTATATTTGAAGACGAAGGCTGGACAGTCGAAGCAGTCGAATTGTCCCACGGCATTCCTTGCTTCGGATATATCGTGGAAGAAAAAGCCACGCTTGGCGAACTGAATGCAGACAAGCTTAAGGAACTCGGCATCTCACCTGGTCCGATTTATCGTCAAATCAAGAACCAGGAAGTGACGGAGCTTCCAAACGGCCAGTCAATCAGAAGAGCGGATGTTGTCGGACCAGACAAGCCTGGCCGGAAGATCGCTATATTAGGTGATACAACATACTTACCTGAGTTAAAGGATAATTTGGACAGCGCGGACATCCTTGTGCATGAGTCCACTTTCTCAGCGGATGAGCCTGACATGGCAAAAGCCTACGGACATTCCACTGCACTCCAGGCCGCGAGCTTGGCAAAAGCCGCGAACGTGAAGAAATTGATTTTAACCCACATATCTGCCCGCTATCATCAGGATGAAGCAAGTATATTGGCAGAACAAGCACGAACGGTCTTTCAGAATACCGAGTTGGCAGAAGATCTTAGCGTTTTTGAAGTATATAAAAATAGCAGCGATTCCTGAGGAAATCGCTGCTATTTTTTATAATCATCCAGAAAATCTTTTTGAAAACTCGTCCTGACATGGTCGGAACCTGCAGAATGTAAACTGCGGAAAGGATTCTTCCCGAATTTATCCGTCAGCTGGTCGATTGCTTTATACAAGCCTTCTTTTGACGCTTCTTTTTCGTAAGTGAACAAATCAAGCTGCTTGCCGACTTCTTTTTTCTCGGCGACATCGAATACACTGACACCCAATAGCCGGATCGGCTCTCCATTCCAGTGGGTATGAAGCAATGACTGGGCGTGGGTGAATACTTCATCTGCCGTTTCCATGAAGTTCGTGAGCTTCTTGCTGCGTGTTATCGTTTTGCGGTCATGATAACGAATCATCAATTGTATGCCTTTGGCAATGGCTTCTTTCCTATGCATGCGTTTCTCCACGCTTTTGGATAATTCCCGAAGCAGCTGATCCAGTTCTTTATCATCTGTCGTGTCCTGCGGCAATGTCTGGGAACTACCGATACTTTTGAAACTGTTCACCGCTTCCGGATCAACCGGTCTGTCGTCTATTCCATTGGCACGATTGGAAAGCCTCTCTCCATTCACACCAAAGATCCGTTTCAATTGATACGGATCTTTATGTGCCAAATCACCGATCGTTTTAATACCAAGTGAACGCATCTTCTCTGCCGTCTTCGCCCCGACGCCGTACATTTCCTCTATCGGAAGCGGCCATAGCTTCTCTGGTATATCCCGCTTCCGCAAAATGGTGATTCCAAGCGGCTTTTTCATATCCGAAGCCATCTTGGCGAGGAATTTATTCGGTGCAACACCGATGCTGCATGGCAAATCCAGCTCTTTCAGAATACGATTCTGTATCATCTGGGCTATATCCATGGAAGAACCTAAATGGGCTTGATCTGTCACGTCCATATATCCTTCATCAATTGATACAGGCTGGATGATTGGTGTTATATCATTAAGGATCTTGAACATCTCACTGGATGCTTTCCGGTACCGATCGAAATTCGGGCGCAGCACAAGCAATTCCGGACACAAGCGCCTAGCTTCCCATAATGTCATCGTCGTCCGGACGCCCTTCTTCCTCGCTTCATAGCTGCTCGTGACGACGATACCTTTGCGTTCTGCCGGATTGCCGCATATGGCCAGCGGTTTCCCACGTAGCGATGGATCAAATGCCATCTCGACCGAAGCATAAAAACTATTCATATCCACGTGGAAAATCGCTCTGCCTTTTGATTGCATGCTGTCCCTCCTCTCGATGCGAACTGTCGTTCTTATTATAACATGCTTGCAATAAAAATAGGAGGCTCACGCCTCCTATCATCAGCTGTTTGCGACCTCATGAATGATAGCTGCAACCATTTCCGCTGTTTTAACCAATTCCCCAACCGGGATTCGTTCATTTGTCGTGTGAATTTCTTCATAGCCGACAGACAAATTGACAGTCGGAATTCCGAATCCGGCAATAACATTCGCATCACTGCCTCCGCCGCTTCTTGTCAGTTTGCTGTCGCGTCCGATTGCTTTCGCTGCTGTCCGTGCAATTTCCACGACGCGGTCGCCAGCTTGCTGTTTATAGCCTGGATACTCCACTTTGATTTCCACTTCGGCATGAGCGCCCATGCTTTCGGCCGTTTGCTCAAACGCACGCTTCATCTTTTGCACTTGCGCTTCCATTTTGCTTGCTTGAAGTGATCGTGCTTCTGCCAAGATCTCCACATAATCACAGACAATATTTGTCTGTTTGCCGCCGGCAAATCTGCCGATATTGGCAGTGGTCTCTTCATCGATTCGGCCAAGCGGCATTTTGGAAATCGCTTTGGCTGCTACCGTGATAGCCGAAATTCCTTTTTCAGGTGCTACACCAGCATGAGCTGTTTTGCCGAAAACTTTTGCGATTACGCTTGCACGTGTCGGCGCTGCCACAACGATGTCGCCAACCGGGCCGTCACTATCGATTGCATAACCGAATTTGGCTGATAACAAGGAAGGATCGAGTGCTCGGCTGCCGACAAGTCCGGCTTCCTCACCTGCAGTGATCACGAACTGCACTGTGCCATGCGCTAATTCCTGCTCGTTATACACTTTGATTGTTTCAAAAATCGCAGCCAATCCCGCTTTATCATCAGCACCTAGAATCGTTGTCCCATCACTTGTGATATAGCCATCCTTGATTTGCGGTTTGATTCCCTGTCCTGGAACGACCGTATCCATGTGAGATGTGAAATAAATCGTTTCAGCCGCTTCCACATTGCCTTTCCATGTACAAACCAAGTTGTTTGCTCCGTGGCCTGTTTTAGTCATTGAATCATCTTCCTGCACCTGTACACCGAGGGCAGTGAATTTTCTTTTCAAAACTTCGGCAATCTCTTTTTCATTACCAGTTTCCGAATCAACTTGAACCAATTCGAAAAACTCATCGACTAAACGTTTTTCATTTATATTGATCATTTTATGTACTCCTTTTTATCTGGTGGTTTCTCCTTGTCCCCTTACCTGCTTACCTGTACAATGAACATAAAACAAGTAAGGGGAGGCACCTCAACATTGGCTAAACAAAACAAAAAAAGATCCAAACAAAGCGTCGCGATGAAATTCATGGTATATCTGATGATATTCACCATGCTCATTTCGACATTCGCCATCACTCTGAGCTATTTTGTCTTCTAGGAGACAAGATGGCTCCATCTTCTCTTCCCACTTCCTCAAAAGACTTCCAGCCAGTCATGATCCGCACCTTCGTTCCGACTGGAACCTGTTCGTACAGCTCCTCCACATCACTGTTGCGCATCCGGATACATCCTGCTGAAACGCGTGTCCCGATCGATTCCGGTCTGTTCGTTCCATGTATACCATATGTGCGTCCTTGTGTATCATCGGCATTGAAGCCGATCCACCTGCTTCCCAGCGGATTATCCTTGTCGCCCCCTGCGATCCCTTTACGGGAGTAACCAGGGTATTCCGTCTTGAACAGCGTCAGGAATAGCCCTTCGGGTGTCGATTCAGGCTTTTTACCCGTTGCTACCGGATAGACTTTGATGACTTCGCCTTCGTCCAGGTAAGCAAGCTGGTTCGTTGTTTTATTCACGATGATGAGCGGCCTGCCCGGCATCGGGTTCTCGCCGAACGGCCACAAAGGAGATAAGATGGACAAACAGGTGAACGCTAAGATCAATGAACGCATAAGAACATCCCCTTATTCGGTTGGTGATGTTCTTAGTGTTGCTCCTTCTGTCTATTTCTATGTTTTAAATCACTAGCTTTGAACGATTGTTTCAGCTCCAGGTAGTTTTCCATTTCATACAATAACTGCAGCAAATGCGCCCGTGTCTCGAATTCTTCCCTTGTTTTCGGAAGCGGATCTTCATCGAAGGACTGCCGCAAGCCCTCCAATTCCTCCAGAAACAAAACGGCAGTATTTCCTGGGTGGACAGAATCTGCAAGACCGGCAAAAAAATGTGCCAGCTTTTCGCATTGTGAATAAGAGGTCTCCGGGAGCCTGCTCACCAAAGGAAGGATGCGTTTCAGGATGCTGAATTGTTTCGTCCGCATCTCGAAATAGTCATAATACGGATGCTCGGATCGAAGTACATGATTTTCCACGTCCCTGCCGACAAGCTGATTCGCTTCTTTCAGGATTTTTTCTGTCTCGGTTATTTCTTCCCCTGACCAGGACTGATCGCCTTTGCGGAGATACAAAGCAATCTCATTCAAAATCTTGGTGAAATTACGTTCCAGTATGATTTGCTTTTTACGGATGGTCGCTTCCAGACTCGGCATATATAAGTTCACGATGAGCGCCACACCGATTCCGACCGTGATGAGGATCATTTCATTGATGATCAAATCAAGCGAAATACCATGGGAATTATATAGATGCAAAATGATGACTGCACTTGATACGATTCCTGGTGAAACACGCAGCATGACGGTGAGCGGAATGAAAATGAGCAACAGGATGCCGATGCTGATCGGGTGGAATCCGATTGTTTCGAATATCACGAAAGACAGCATGATTGCCAACATACAAGCCGCTACCCGATGCCAAGCAGCCAGAAAACTTTTCTTTCGGGTCACTTGCGTGCATAAAATCGTCAGGATACCTGCTGAAACACTGTTTTCCAGCTGCAGCAGCTCCGCTATCCAAATTGCCAGCGGTGTTCCTACAGCGGTCTTTATCGTTCGATAACCTATTTTCACAGTGGGGCTCCTTGTCAAATGTGATCAAAATCAGAATAGCCCCTCATCCAGGAGGATGGGGACTTATTCCGTCAAACTTCTTTGCAATGTTCATCGAATAGACTTTGCAATCTATTGACTACTTCCATCGGCTCATGGCCCTCGATGTCATGACGTTCGATCATCGTGACGATTTCGCCATCCTTCAAGAACGCGAAAGATGGAGAACTTGGCGGGAACCCAGTGAAGTATTGTCTTGCTCTTTCCGTCGCTTCTTTATCCTGACCGGCGAACACCGTCACAAGCTGATCAGGACGCTTGTCGTAATGCAGGCTGTGTGCAGCCGCCGGGCGGGCGATGCCGCCGGCACATCCGCATACGCTGTTGATCATCACAAGCGTCGTTCCGGAGTTCTTCAGCGTGGAATCCACTTCCTCCGGTGTTGTTAGTTCTGTATATCCTGCATCGGTAAGATCTTTCCTAGCAGTCGTTACGATATCATTCATATACATTCTGAAATCTGCCATCGGTATTCCTCCTTTTACACTAGTTCAAGTGTATCAGCAATTTCAGTCTCTTTCAATTTCTATGTCCTTCTCAGTAAATCGGCATCGTCGATTCGGATACGTTTTCCAGAATCTCTTTCACCCTGGCCATGAACTGTCCACAGATCAACCCATCCAGCACACGATGATCGAGACTGAGACATAGATTCACCATATCGCGGGCCGCAAACATATCATTTATGATGACTGGTCGTTTCACGATTGATTCCACCTGTAAAATCGCTGCTTGCGGATAGTTGATGATGCCCATGCTTTGTACGGAACCGAAGGAGCCAGTGTTGTTCACCGTAAATGTTCCGCCTTGCATGTCAGCCGCTGTCAATTTGCCTGTGCGAGCTTTCTTGGCGAGATTCGTAATTTGTTTAGCGATACCTTTGACGCTCAAGTCATCTGCAGATTGGATGACAGGGACAAATAATTCCTGTTCTTTAGCCACTGCGATGGAGATATTGACTTCGTCGTGCTGGATGATCTTGTCTCCAGCCCACGAGCTGTTCAGCTGCGGGAACTCTTTCAGAGCTTGTGCGATAGCTTTCACGAAGAAACTGAAGAACGTCAATGAGTAGCCTTCTTTTTCTTTGAAGGCATCCTTCACTTTATTACGGTAAGCAACCAAGTCCGTGACATCGACTTCGACCATCATCCATGCATGCGGGATTTCCGTTGCTGCTTTGACCATATTATTAGCGATGGCTTTTCTGACACCTGTAACCGGTATGGATTTACCGGAAGCAACAGTTTGTGCTGCTTGTTCAGGTGCTGCAGTTTGTTCATGTACAGGAGTTGGCGCCAGCTTCTGTTCAGCAGCTGTTTGCTGCTCTTGTTTTTGCGGCTTTTCACCAGACGCGATGATTGCTTCGACATCCTTGCGCGTGATCCGTCCGCCTTTTCCGCTGCCTGTGATTGCAGAAAGGTCCAAATCATTTTCTTGCGCAAGACGCATCACTGCAGGAGAATAACGTGCTTTCATCGCTGTATCCGCTGCCGTATTGCTTGGTGCTGCTTCTTGAACAGGAGCAGTTTCAGCTGCTGGTTTTTGCTCTCCTGCTTCTTCTGTTTCGATGGTACAAATCAGTGTCCCGACTTCAACTGCATCTCCCTCTGCTGCAACCAACTCTTTGATCACACCAGTGAAACTGCTTGGAATTTCGGCATTGACTTTGTCTGTCATCACTTCTGCGATGGCATCATATTTGCTGACTTTGTCACCTGGCTTGACGAGCCAAGTGCTGATGGTACCTTCTGTTACACTTTCGCCGAGTTTCGGCATTGTTATTTTCTCTATCGTCATCATTACACCTCGTTTAGAATTCCGCTAATTCTCGCATGGCTGCTTCCACTTTGGCTGGATTGACCATGAAGTATTTCTCTGTACTAGGCGCATAAGGCATCGCTGGCACATCAGGTGCAGCCAATCGCTGAATCGGCGCATCCAAGTCAAAGAGGCAGTTCTCCCCGATGATGGCTGCGACTTCTCCGATGATCGAGCCTTCTTTATTGTCTTCTGTGACAAGCAGGACCTTGCCTGTTTTTGATGCAGCCTCGATGATTGCTTCTTTATCGAGCGGATAAATGGTACGCAGATCTAGGATATGTGCTTCGATTCCTTCTGCAGCTAGTTTTTCAGCCGCCTGTAATGCGAAGTGCACGCATAATCCATACGTAATAACAGTTATATCGGAACCCTCACGTTTTACGTCTGCTTTACCGATCGGCAGCGTATACGGTTCAGCCGGCACTTCACCTTTGATTAGGCGGTAAGCGCGTTTATGTTCAAAGAACAAGACTGGATCCGGATCTTGGATAGCTGCTTTCAATAAACCTTTGGCATCGTATGGTGTCGAAGGCATGACAATTTTCAAACCAGGCTGATTGGCGAAAACGGCCTCGACGGATTGGGAATGGTACAAAGCACCATGCACACCGCCGCCATAAGGCGCACGAATCGTAACTGGGCATGTCCAGTCATTATTGGAACGATAACGGATCTTCGCTGCTTCCGAAATGATTTGGTTGACCGCCGGCATGATGAAATCAGCGAACTGCATTTCAGCAATTGGCTTCAGCCCATACATAGCAGCGCCTACTGCAACACCGGCTATCGCTGATTCCGCAAGCGGTGTATCCAGTGCACGATCTCCGCCGAATGTATCATACAATCCATCGGTAGCTCGGAATACCCCGCCTTTTTTACCGACGTCTTCTCCTAATACGAAAACTTTTTCATCTGCTTCCATTTCTTCACGCATCGCTTGCGTGACGGCCTGGATATAGGACATTACTGGCATTGTTTCTCCTCCTTAATCGGCATACACATGAAGCAGTGCGGATTCCGGTTCCGGATCTTCAGCATGCTCAGCATAGTCTGTTGCTTCATTTACGATTTGCTTGATTTCTTCTTCCATCTGGTTTTCCAATTCTTCCGTCAAAACGCCGGTTTCACGCAAATAGGCACCAAATGTCATTACTCCATCTTTTTTACGCTGTTCTTCGACTTCTTGCTTTTCGCGATATGTCATATCATCATCATCACTGGAATGTGGTGTCAGACGGTAGCTGACTGTTTCGATAAGCGTTGGACCTGCCCCGTTCAATGCTCGTTCGCGTGCTTCTTTCACCGTCTGATAAACAGCCAAAGGATCGTTGCCGTCAATCGTGAATCCAGGCATACCATACCCTTGCGCCCGGTCAGACACATTCACACAGCCAAGCTGTTTTTCCTGTGGTACACTGATAGCGTATTTATTGTTTTGCACCATTGTGATCACTGGTAATTTATGAACACCTGCAAAGTTCAACCCTTCGTGGAAATCCCCTTGGTTCGAGGAACCTTCGCCGAGTGTCACAAAGCTGACCAGCTGTTTTTTCTCCATTTTCGCAGCTAACGCAAACCCTACAGCATGCGGTACCTGTGTCGTTACCGGAGAGGAACCTGTGACGATACGGGAAGATTTTTTTCCGAAATGACCTGGCATCTGCCGTCCACCGGAGTTCGGATCTTCCGCTTTAGCAAATGCAGATAGCATCAAATCCTTCGCCGTCATACCAAATGGCATGACCAGTCCTAAATCACGATAATAAGGTAAAAGATAATCGATCGTTGTATCCAGCGCCATTGCAGCACCAACCTGTGCCGCTTCCTGTCCTTGACAAGAGACAACGAACGGTATTTTACCAGCTCTGTTCAATAGCCACATCCGCTCATCCACTCTTCTTGCCAGGAGCATCCACCTATACATTTCCAATACTTTTTCGTCTGATAATCCAAGAGAAGCATGTCTCGTTTCTGACATCGCCGCTCCCCCTTTCTTCAATTTCTCAGCCATGAATTTGTTCTCCATCGACCGCAAGCGCCGCTTCCCCGATGATTTCCGAAAGCGTCGGATGCGGATGGATCGTCTGGCCTATTTCCCAAGGTGTTGCATCAAGCAGCTTGGCAAGCGCTGCCTCTGAAATCATATCCGTGACATGCGGGCCGATCATATGAACGCCAAGCAAGTCATTCGTCTTGTCATCGGCGATGATCTTCACAAAGCCTTCTGTTTCGCCATACACCAATGCTTTCCCAATTGCCTGGAAGCTCATTTTACCGGTTTTGACAGAATAACCTTCGGCTTTCGCTTGGGCTTCCGTCAGTCCCACGCTCGCCGTTTCCGGATAGCTGTACACGCAAGCAGGCACCATATTGTAATCCAAAGCACTTGGCTGCACATCTGCAATATGTTCGACTGCGACAATGCCTTCCCTAGACGCAACATGAGCCAGTTGCATGCCCCCGATGCAATCACCGATAGCATAAATATGGGATTCATTTGTTTGGTAAAAAGCATTCGTCTGGATGAAACCTTGCTCCGAAAGCTGGATATCGGTATTCTTCAATCCGATATCCCCTACATTTGCTTTGCGTCCCACCGAAACAAGTATCCTATCAGAAACAAAAACTTGTTCTTCATCGTTCATTTTTGCTTTGATCGTTACTTGGCTATCATCTGCTTCGGCGCTTTCCACTTTTACATTCGTATGAATGGTGATGCCCCGCTTTTTGAGCTGTTTGAGCATTTCTTTGCTGATATGTTCATCCTCTGTCGGCAGGATGCGATCTTGATATTCCAGTACGGTGACCTTGGTACCGAGATCGTGTAGCATCGATGCCCATTCGATCCCGATGACCCCTCCGCCGATGATCGTGATTGTTTCAGGCAGCTCCTGCAATGCCAAAGCACCTTCTGAACTGAGAATCCTGTCTTCATCAAAAGCAATGCCCGGTAAGGATCGCGGTGAAGAGCCGGTAGCGACGATCACATTCTTCGGCAGCAGGATCTCGTTTTCCCTGTCGTCGGCAAATTCCACTGAAATGGTTCCAGCCGTCGGAGAAAAGATGGATGGTCCAAGTATCCTTCCGTATCCTTGGAAAACTTCAATCTTTCCTTTTTTCATCAAATGCTGCACCCCGCGATGCAACTGATCGATGATGGCTTCTTTTCTTTTTTGTACGCCTGTGAAGTCCAGACGTACATCTGATGTATGTATTCCGAAAGCTGCCGCTTCTTTTGTTTGACGGTAAACTTCAGCAGAACGGAGCAATGCCTTGGATGGGATGCATCCTCTATGCAGACAAGTCCCGCCAAGCTCTGCTTTTTCCACGATTGCCGTCTTCAAACCTAATTGGGAAGCACGGATGGCGGCAACGTAACCGCCCGTACCGCCTCCTAAGATGACAATGTCATATTCTCTTACCATTGTTTCTGCCTCCTATACAACATAAACTTTTGCAGTTTCTTCTTTTCGCATGACACGAAGCGCACCTTCTGTCAGGGCACGAAGCTCATTTTCACCTGGATATACAAGCACGTCGGCAATCCAGCTCACCCGACCCTCCAGCATACTGATGAACAAATCATCATGTGCCAGACCGCCAGTCACTGCAATCGCATCTACATCCCCGGAAAGCACGGCACCCATTGCGCCGACTTCCTTCGCTGTCTGATAGACCATGCCTTCAAAGATATGCCTTGCTTCCTGGTCACCCTTCTTGATCCTATCCGCTACAAGCCTGCCGTCATTTGTTCCTAAATACCCAGAAAACCCGCCCTTAGTCGTGAGCATCTTCATCAGCTGATCCTTTGTATACTTCCCACTCACAGCGAGCTCGATCAAATCCCCTGCCGGAACTGTCCCTGCTCGTTCCGGCGTATAAGGACCTTCTCCGCTCAAGCCATTGTTCACATCGATCACGCGTCCGCGATGATGGGCACCGACTGTGATGCCGCCTCCTAGGTGAATGACGATGATATTCGCGTCCTCATAGTTTTTATCCTTGGCAGCAGCAGCTTTGCGCGCGATAGCTTTATGGTTGAGGGCATGGAATATACTCTTACGCTCCACACCAGGCAAGCCGGAGAGCCGCGCCAGCGGATCGAGTTCGTCCACGACGACCGGGTCAGTGATGAAAGCGGGGATATGCAGGCTGCTCGCAATTTCGTACGCAATGATTCCGCCAAGGTTGGAGGCATGTTCGCCATTATAACCAGCTTTAAGGTCAGCGAGCATCGCTTCGTTCACGCGGTATGTACCGCCCTCGAGCGGACGGAGCAATCCGCCGCGTGCACAGACGGCAGTCAGCTTGGATACGCTTATACCTTCGAAATCCAAGGCATCCAGGATGATTTGTTTCCGGAACTGATATTGATCCATTACTCTCTCATATCCGCCGATATCTTCTAGATCGTGGCGGATCACCCGTTCAAAAATGTTATGCTCGTCATCAAACACACCGATTTTCGTTGAAGTAGAACCTGGATTGATCGCTAAAATACGATTTTCTGCTGTATGCACGCGGTTTCCCCCTCGTAATTTATCTTCTGCTTAAAGTGTGATGGCCGTTACGCAGGAATTGGCTTCTTGATCTGCGCATCGTTTCGATTCTTTCTTCTGCCATTCTATCTGCAGCGATGCTTGTCGGAATCTCATCGCGTTTGGCGATTTCAAAAACACGCTGCAAGCTGTCGTAGATAGTTTCCACTTTACGCAGTGCACGCTCCCTGTTGTATCCATGCAATTCATCTTCCACATTGATGACACCGCCGGAGTTGATCACATAATCAGGCGCATAAACGATGCCGCGGTCGAATAGGATCTGTCCATGATGCTCGTCTTTCAGCTGGTTATTGGCAGCTCCTGCCACTACTTTAGCTTTCAACACCTTCAATGTATCGTCATTGATGACAGCTCCGAGTGCACATGGAGCAAAAATGTCACATTCCACACCATAGATATCATCTGGGTCGACAGCCGTTGCACCGAATGCCTCGACCGCTTTTTGAACAGACTCTTTGTTTATGTCCGTCACGATCAATTTGGCACCTTCTGCATGCAAATGTTCACAAAGTGCGAAAGCAACATTTCCGATTCCTTGGACCGCAATCGTTTTGCCTTCCAAGCTGTCATCCCCGAATGCTTCCTTAGCAGATGCTTTGATTCCTTTATACACACCATAAGCTGTTACAGGAGATGGATTGCCTGATGAACCTGATTCAGCAGAAATACCTGTTACAAAATCTGTTTCTGTATGGATCAGCTCCATATCTTCCACCGTGGTACCAACATCTTCTGCTGTAATATAACGGCCATTCAAAGATTGTACGTAGCGGCCGAACGCGCGGAACATCGCTTCATTTTTGTCTTTTTTCGGATCACCGATGATGACTGTCTTTCCTCCACCCAGATTCAAGCCAGCAGCAGCATTTTTATATGTCATGCCTTTTGCCAGACGCAGTGCATCGACAATCGCCTCTTCTTCGGTTGCATATGTCCACATTCTCGTTCCGCCAAGGGCAGGACCGAGTGTTGTGTCATGGATAGCGATGATCGCTTTCAATCCTGATTCTTTATCCTGGCAAAGGACGAGCTGTTCGTAATCGTATTGTTCCAATGTTTCAAAGATTTTCATCTGAAGTTCCTCCTAGGCAAATGATGCCGCCGCTAATGCGAAGCATATTGCATAATATTTACTGTTACTGTCATCTGCGCGTGAAGTAAGAATGACAGGAGTATTCGTTCCGACGAGCAAGGATGCACTTACTGCACCTGCAGCGTAGGTGAAAGATTTATATAGCATATTTCCGCTCTCGATTTCCGGAACCAGCAGGATATCGCTATCTCCTGCAACGGAGGAATCGATTCTTTTGATGGTCGCAGCTTGGGCAGACAATGCGACATCCACAGCAAGCGGGCCATCGACCAAACAATTCTCGATCTGACCCCTCCGCTGCATGACCGAAAGCAGTGCCGCATCCGTCGTTGCAGCCATGGCCGGGTTCACTTTTTCGGTAGCCGCAAGTACAGCGACTTTAGGCTCGGCGTGAAGCATCTTCGTGTAAACCGATACAGCATTTTTCAGGATTTTTTTCTTAGCTTCCAGGGAAGGCGCAATATTGATACCGGCATCTGTCAGAAAAAGCAGCTTATGATAGGAAGGAATATCGAATATGGCAAGCTGTGACAAGATGGTGTCAGGCTTGATCAGCGATTTGTCTTTCAATATCTTACTTGCCAGCACATCGGTACTCACGATGCCTTTCATAAGTAAAGTTGCTTTGCCTGTCTTCCAGGCCTTTATTGCCATATCAGCTGCTTGCTCTGCCGATGAGGCATTGATGCACTCGACTTCGTCTCCAGAAAGGTCAGCTTCCTTCATTAACTCCTTTAACCGGTCACTATCACCATACAGCAGAAAAGATGCCAACTGCTGATCTGACGCTTTTTTCACTGCATTGATAATGGATGAATCATCTGCTGCTGCAATTGCAATCGTATTGCCTTGCTTTGCAGCAGCGATTTTCTCAAGAACGGTAAATTTATGCATCATACTCTTCCTTCCCCGTTATGAAAGATCTTGCATGCCACTTCCGTCAAAATTGTATTTATCCATTTTGTAGTACAAATTGCGAATCGACACGCCTAATTGATCTGCTGTCGCTTTTTTATTATAAGCATTGGCCTGCAGAGCGGATTCAATCAGTTTCTTCTCCAAAAGCTCCACTTGTTCCTGCAGCGTGCCTCCTGAAGCTTGCGGCTTTTGAGGAGAATGCTGTAGATGCTTTGGCTCCAAGCGAAGCTCCGATTTTTCCATCCGCATCATCGCTTCAGTCACAGCAATTTCCAATTCTTTCACATTATGCAGCCATTTCTTTTCTTTCAATACATCGATTGATGATTCAGAAACAGTTTGAACAGAAGATTGCAGCTGCTGATTTTGTTTGTGGACAATTGTGGATAACAATCCCCGGAAATCCTCTTTTCGTTCCGCCAGAGCCGGAATATATATCGTGATCCGTTTCAGCTTTTCGAAGAATGGTTCATAAAATCGTTTTTCGAAGACAGCACGCTCCAAGGGCTGACGAGCACTTACGATGATCCTCGTGTCCACTTGCTTCGATTTTCCAGAAGCGAGTTCCAGCGTGCCTGTTTCCATGAAATCCACGATTTTCTTTTGAATAGACAGCGGCATATGATCGACATCATCCAAAAACAGCGTCCCGCCATCACTTCTTTCAATCATTCCGATTGTGTTGCTGCTGCGCGTACCAAACAACTGCTTGTCCAATTTCGACTCATCTTCACTGGTGCAGTCCATTCTCAGAAATGGCCGGTGCCGTCGTTTGCTTTCATTATGTATGATGGCTGCAAACATCCCTTTTCCGACACCCGCATCCCCTCGCAAAAGACAGGGAGCATCTGCATTGAAGGCAAACTTCACTTGTTCGACTGTCACTTGCATACTCTCCGAATCCGCCACAACATCTTGTAAAGTATATTTATTCTCCAAGCTGCGGATGATCTTGCGAGCACGCTGCACTTCATCCTGCAGCTCATGCAGTTCCGATATGTCATGCAAAACCCCGACACTTCCGCGAAGCTTTCCATCTACGATGATCGGCGCTGCATTGACCATCATTTCCTTACCATGTTTCCCGACACGAATCCTCGCCCCTGTTGCTGGCCGGCGTGTCCGGAGAACCTGCATATGCAGACTCTCCCCTTCCATTATGTCGGTCACGGCCGGTTTGCCGACAATTTGTTCGGCTGTGTAACCAGTCAGGCGCGTGTATGCAGGATTGACAATCAGGCCGAAGCCATTTTCATCCACAACGCTGATTGCCTCCTGCGAGGAATCGATGATCGCCGCAAGCATCGATTTCACTTCCCTGACATCGGTAAGTTTCTCGGCTAATGCTACGATATCAACAGTCTTCTTCATTACCGCAAATGCACCCGTGACCGCTTCTTGATCATCTTCGATCGGGGCACTGGTGTAGACAATATCGCTGCCCGAAGGCAATCTGAGCTGTTCATCCACGAAGCGCTCTCTTTTTTGAATCGATTCCGCCAGTCTTGAACCCGGTAATATATCATTTATCGGTTTACCGAGCAGCCGATGTTTTTTGTGTCCAAGCAGCTTCTCCGCTGCTTCGTTCACATATAAGATGTCGCCCTGCCGATTGATGCACAGGACCCCCTCATGCAAGTACCCCAGCGCTTTACTGCGAAATTGCTGGTTATTATATGTAGAAGTTTTCTTTTTCTCTTCTTCAGATGCGAATGCAAGCATCAATTGTGCACTTTGTTCAGATATGATCTCTACCTTGCAGTTCGCTGGATTGAGATAATCCGCTAGTCTTTCTGATGTTTCCAGCACAAAATCGACCTGATCGAGCGATTTCGCCGTCACGTCTTTCCAAAGAGGGATATCCATCCGTTCTGCTTGGTATTTCACAATGGGACTAGGCTGCCTCACCAGCATCCCAGCTAATTGAAAGCCTGCTGTTTTCTGAAACAGTCTGATGAATCGAACTGCTTCCTCCCCGGCCCCGATGATAAGTACTTGTTTCATTTTGATCACATCCTGCAAAGTTTTGCACATATACAGCGTATAACACCCTGCAGAAATTAGCAATAATAAGATTTTTGGCATGCAAGGTTCGTTTTTGCTTCATCATACGAATGTAACTAGCATCTTACTGATTCATCCCAAATAAACGGGTAGCATTGTAGCAAAAAGACTGCACTTTGCGGACTTTGCAATCTTTTGCATTAACTTAAAGGAAAGTATGCAGCAGCAATAGACATCCAATATCGTTCCCTTGCCATGAAGAATAATCAACTGTTGAAGATTTCATTTATCCATGCAGGCACATTCATGAACTTATTTACATGATTACCAACACTGATAATTTCGAAACTAATTCTTGCAATTACAAACAATTGAATTATAAAAGAATTGATTGAAAGCGCTTCTAAAAGATTGATGTTTTAATTATGTCATACTCCCCATACCCTTATTGCATGCCGGCTTGTTTTGCGCCAAGAAAAAAATCCGGACAACGTTTCAGACGCTGTCCGGATATCTTATTCCTGGAAGAAAGCTTGATACAATGATTGTACTGCTTCGTCGATTTGATGGGCTTTTACACCGAACATCAAGGATACTTCAGAGGAACCCTGGTTGATCATTTCAATATTGACATTTGCATCGCTGAATGCCTTTGTCGCTGTGCTGGATACACCGATCGTTTCGATCATACCCTCTCCAACTATCATGATCATGGCCAAGTCGCGATCGATGGATACTTGATCTGCTTGGAGTTCTTCTTTCAGGCGGCGGATGACAACCGCTTCCTTGTCGGCTGGCAGCTGGCTTTCCCGAAGGATGACGCTCATATCATCGATACCGGAAGGTGCATGTTCGAAAGAAATATTTTCTTCTTCAAGGATTTGAAGCAGCTTGCGGCCGAAACCAAGCTCGCGGTTCATCAAATACTTGCTGATATAAATGCTCAAAAAGCCTGTATCACTTGCAATTCCAATCACTGGATTCCCGGATACTTCCCTTTCGGCGACGATCATCGTTCCAGGTGCCGAAGGGTTATTCGTGTTCTTGACACATACAGGTATCTTGGCTTGAAATGCAGGAATCAACGCTTCATCGTGGAAGACGGAAAAGCCTGCATATGACAGTTCACGCATTTCCCGGTATGTCAATGTATGGATTTCCTTCGGATTGTCGACGATATTCGGATTCACGCTGTATACACTATCCACATCCGTGAAGTTTTCATACAGTGACGCCTTTACACCCGCACTGACGATGGAACCGGTGATATCCGATCCCCCCCGAGGGAATGTTGCAAGCTTGCCTTCTTTCGTATAACCGAAGAAACCAGGAATGACCAGCACACCTTCACGTTCCCGCAAATTATGCAAAAGCGCGAAGCTCTCATCCAGGATACGCGCCCCACCTAATTCTTCCCTAACAAGCAGACCAGCTTCCTCAGGATTTACATAGGCAGCTTGTACACCCAATTTATTCAGATACGCACTGAATACTTTGGCAAGGGAGTCTTCTCCTGTCGCTTTCAAAGCATCCATTTTATTCACCGCAGCTATGGAATCATTCAGGATAGCATTCAACTGATCTGAAATCTGATCGATCAAATGATTATCCAGCTCCAATTCTTCCACGATGGACCGGAAACGTGCCAATACTTTCTCAACTTGTGTACTGACATCTTCTCCTTTATTATGCGCCTCTCCGATTGCAATCAGTAAATCCGTCACCTTGGTATCGGCTTTGTTCCGTTTACCCGGTGCCGACACGACGATGAATTTCCGCTCTTGATCAGCTTTCACGATTTGTGCTACTTTGCGGAGCTGCTCCGCGCTTGCTACTGAACTACCACCAAATTTTGCTACCTTCATGTGTCTCTCTCCATTACGCTTTTTCTTTACATAGGTAAAATAGTATCACAGAATTTCTAATGCTGGCTAGATGAAAGACATAATTTTGAGAAAAAAGTGACTTTGATTGTTTACATAATATTATTATGGTTAACTTAAGCCCTCATAATATAAAATGTTTCAAATAACACATTATACTATATGGACACTCACGGAATAGAAAACACTACAGTACCTGGATACGCAATCCAGATTCAGCAAGCAAACTGCTGCAGAGCAATGATCTTTGGTAAATAGCAAAGAGGGTGCAAAATATGAAAACGAGTAAAGACTTTCAAACAAAAGAAGCTTATGACTACGGAATTCATGTTCAAATATATTTGGACGGATAAATCCCTTGAAGAAATAGCTGACGATATGGCCTTGGATGAAGCGTACACTGCATTGCTGCCAGAAGCAATCGAGCTTTTCCGGCGCAATAACGCTAGTAAAGGAAACTATCTTAATGAGGATGCCCATCAACTTTATAATTTCTTATCTTATGCAAACGAAAAAAGAATTGAAGATCAAACACCGATTACTTTTAGTAAAAGGTATTTTCTTAAGTGGGATGCATATTAGATATCACTGGTTAAAGCTAATGCAGTATAGTGCTTCGAAATTCACCAGATTTTGCAGATAATTTGCAGCTTAAAGTTCAAGGTTCAAACCAATCATCGTCCCACAAAAAAACCGGGGGATGCCCCGGCTGATTGTTGGTCAATATACATCTTTCCATTCATCGATATTCTTCTCGTCAAATTTGAACGGATCGCCGAGCATGATTTGTGTACCTTCACCGTCTTCGACTACTTCTACTTCACCTAGGTCGCGAAGATCGACTTTCTCTCCTAATTCGCCTTTGATATTGCCTTCAGCTAGTTCGTAGGCTGCATAAGCCGCTCCTTTACCGACATCGATCGGGTTCCAAAGATACATCCATGGGCTGACGCCGCTTTCTATATAGGTCGCCATTTCACTTGGCAATCCGAGACCTGTCAGGGCCACTTCCCCTTCCAGGCCTTTATCCGTCAGCACTTTGCCAGCTGCGGCAATCCCGACAGTCGTAGGTGCGATGATCGCTTTTAAATCCGGATAAGATTTTAGCAGTGCTTCTGTCTCGGATACACTTTTATCGCGCAAGTCATCTCCGTAAGCTACTTTGACAAGTTCGATATCTTTATAATCTTCTTTCTCGAGTTCTTTCTTCATCCACTCGATCCACTCATTTTGGTTGGTAGCCTGGCTCGTTGCACTCAGGATTGCAATTTGGCCTTCACCGCCGATCATTTCCGATACAGCTTCAATCTGTACACGACCGATACGCTCTGGGTTTGCTTGGTTAACGTGGATGTCACGACTGGCAGCATTGACTGCCGAATCGACGGACAATACTTTGATTCCCTGATCTTTCGCTTTCTTCAAGGCGGGCTCCAATGCATCCGGATCATTACCTGCCACTGCGATGACATCGACTTTTTGGGTGATCAGCTGTTCGATGACCTGAATTTGGCCTTCTGCAGTCGGCTGATCAGGTGAGCGCAGAATGACTTCCCCGCCAAGTTCCTTGACTGCACTCTCAAAGCCTTCTTGCATCTTTTCTCCGTAAGGATTCCCGGTATTTTTAAAGACAAAAGCATATTTCTTCGGTCCATCATCCGACTGTCCTGCTGAACCGTCCGATTCCGGTGCTCCCTGACTGCAGGCAGCAAGCAGCAATACCAATAGCATCATACCAATCCATTTGCTCCACTTTTTCATCTCGGTCTCCCCTTTTTTATCTATTAGTATCAGCTAGTGCTGGAATACTCACTTTTTCTTCAGCATTGTGCCAAGCTTCGGAATGGCAACGGACAGGATGAGCAAAGTGCCGATGATGATCAAAAACATTTGACTCGGCAAATTGATCAGCCCTAGACCATATTGCAAGTAGCCGATGATGAAAACGGCGATGACGACACCGAGCACACGACCCTTTCCGCCAGCTGTGCTCACTCCGCCAAGTGCTGCCATGGCGATGATGTCCAGTTCATACATCGTAGCTATATTAGGCCGCGTGCTGCCCATCCGGGATGTGAGGAAAATCGCCGTCACGGCGGCCAGCAAGCCCGCCAGCATGAAAACGATGACTTTGATCTTATCCACTTTGATACCGGAAAATCGACTTGCTGTCGGATTGTTTCCGATGGCAAAGACTTTTCGGCCCAAGGTCGTTTTGTGCAAAACTAGACCGAATATGACCGCAAGCACTGCAAAGACAATCAGCAGAAACGGAATACCGAAAACATAACCCCAGCCAAAGAAACCGAACCATTCCGGGAATCCGCCTGCTGCTTGATCTTCCAATATGATATAAGCAATGCCTCGGTATAGGATCATCGTTCCGAGCGTGACAATGACAGCGGAAAGTTCCTTGAATTTGACGATCAAAAGACCATTGATCAATCCACAAATAGCACCTGTTGCAAGACAAGCGATGATGGCCACTTCCATCGGCAGCCCGGCACTTGTGTAGAGTGTGGCCATGACAACGGATGATAAGGCGACCGTCGACCCGACAGATATATCGATATCCCGCATGATCATGATCATCGCCATCGGAAAGACGATCAACGCTTTATCTAGAAAGACCATCGTCCCGTCCCGCAAACTGGGATAATTCAGGAAATAGGGGGATACATAGCTTCCGAGAAATAACACAGCTACCAAAATGATCAACAGCATCCATTCCCATTGGAAGAAAAGACGTTTCCAGGAGAACGGCAAATTGGTTTCAAGCGTTCTAGGTTGATAGGTTTGCTTTTTCTGTTCCATCAGCCAGCCCTCCCAAGTATCTGATTCCGGTCGACGCGCCGTTTCACAATCGCATTGACGACAACAGCAAGCAAGATGATGAAGCCTTGGATGCCGTTTTGCCAGAATGGGGATACATTCAAAAGCGGCAGGGCATTATTCAAGATACCAAGCAGGACAGCCCCGAGCAGGACACCAGCAAGTTTCCCCGACCCTCCCGCGATGCTGACACCTCCCAAAATACAGGCGGCGATGACCGTCAATTCATAGCCTGAAGCTGTATCTCCTTGTGCAGAAGCGAATTTGGACACCCAAAGGACGCCGCACAATCCAGATAAGCCACCCATGATGGTATACACAAGCAGTAAGATACGTCCTTGCTTGATGCCGCTCACTGCTGCGGATTGTGGATTGCTGCCGACTGCATATATTTGACGGCCCGTTTTTGTGTAATTGAGAAAATAGAAGAATGCGAGACAGAAAATCACAGCAATCCAGATCAAGTGATTCAGTCCCAGGAAAGTGCCTGTTGCAATCCTGACGAATCCTTCCGACATTTGATAAGAGCTGACCCACTCGCCATCACTGACCAAAAAGGTGAGACCACGGAAAATATTCATCAATGCAAGTGTGGCGATGATAGGGAGCAAGCCGACTTTGGCAATGAGCACACCTATGATCATCCCGCAAAAAGCCCCGATCGCAATACCGATGAGTAAACATAAAAACGGATTGACTGTCGGGTTGGACGCTACCAGCTGCGCAGTCAGCATGCCGGAAAGCGCTATGACTGCACCGATTGATAAATCGATCCCCCGCGTGATCAAGACGATCATCATCCCTAAGGAGAGGATCACTAGAATCGATGTATTGGTAGCCATATCAAGGATGTTCTCCCCAGTCAAAAAGGAGGAATTGCGCAATTGGACAGCAATACATAACAGAATGATGAAGATAAACAATCCTAGTTCCCTGAATTGATAGAAAAGTGCCAGTGGATTTTTCTTTTCCGTTTCCGCCTTTACTTCCATGTTGTCCCCTCCTTCTTCAACCGCTTTTTTCCTGTACTTGTTCCTCACCCATCGCAGCTTCCAAGATCATCTCCTGCGTGATGCCTTTATTTACAAAGTCAGCTGCAATCCGGCCATCTTTCATCACGATGATGCGATCACTCATACCGAGGATCTCGGGCATTTCAGAGGATACAAACAGAACGGCATAACCGGCATCGGCAAGCTGCTGGATGATTTCATAAATGGCGGCCTTGGCTCCAATGTCGACACCTTTTGTCGGTTCATCCAGTAAAATCACCTTCAAATCTTTCGTCAGCAACTTGGCAACCGCCACTTTCTGCTGATTACCGCCGGAGAGCGAACTGACTGGATCAAAAATGCCCGTCGCTTTGATCTGAACTTTCTCCCCGAATTCTTTGGCCTGCTGTTTCTCTTTATTGCGATGCAGCCATGTAGCGGTCGATAACTCAGCTAAATTGGCGAGCGTAATATTCTTCTCGATACTCCAGTCCACCAGCAAGCCTTGATCCAGGCGATCCTCTGCCAAGTAGCCGATGCCGTTATTCATTGCCTGCTGCGGATTTCTATTTCGGACAGCCTCCCCATTCAGCACGATTTCCCCTTTATCAAATGATGTGATGCCGAAGATCGCTTGGCATACCTCTGTGCGCCCTGCACCTACCAGTCCTGTCATACCGAGGATTTCCCCGCGCTTTATCGAAAAGCTGATATCATCAAAAGCACCAAGCTTCGTCAAATTTTTCACTTCAAGCACTGTTTCTTTCGGAACTGTTTTTTTATCTGGGAAAATCTGATTGATTTCCCTGCCAACCATGGCCACAATCAATTTCTCATTGGAAATCTCATCTACTTCCCAAGTCCCGATATAATTGCTGTCACGCAGCACGGTCACACGACTGGCCAGACGGTACATATCCTCAAATCGATGGGAAATGAAAATGATCGATGTACCTTCATCCCGCAACTTTTCGGTGATACGGTACAGCTCTTCACTTTCTCTCGCAGTGAGTGCCGCGGTCGGTTCGTCCATGATGATGATTTTTGCTTTTGTGCTGATCGCTTTGGCAATCTCTACGATTTGCTGCTGCGCCACGCTCAATGTGTTCATTTGGGCTTTGGGATCCAAACTGCTGCCCAAATCCCGTAGCAGCTGCTTTGCTTGTTTATGCATCTCACGCCAATTCAGCGTCTTCCAGATTGGGTGACTTATTTCATGATTCATGAAAATATTTTCCGTGACAGATAAATCCGGATAGCTGGTGACATGCTGATAAATGGCGGCGATTCCTTGCTGCTGCGCTTGTTTCGGATTTTGAAACGCCACTTTCTCCCCTGAAAGATACATGTCACCTTCCGTTGGCTGATGTACACCGGTGATGATTTTGATGAAAGTGGATTTCCCAGCCCCATTCTCTCCCATCAGAGCATGGATTTCCCCTTTTTTCAGCTGGAATTGCATATCGTTCAGAGTCTTTACACCAGGAAAGGCTTTGGATATTCCTTTCATTTCAAGTACGTATTGTGCCGTCATCCTTCCCCCTCCTCTCAATGAATGCGCTTACATATAGGATATGAAAAAAGTCCCGCTTCGAAAAGGGGACGTCTTTCTGAATGGGAGGTTATTCTTCTGTTCCTCTTACCGGGAGTTCCGTCTGTATTCAGAGGGAGACAATCCCGTATGCTTTTTGAATAATCTACTGAAATACTTATGATCTTGATAACCGACAGCATCAGCGATCGCTATCACTTTATCATCACTGTCTTCCAATAAGTGTTTAGCTAAATCAAGACGCTGCTTGGTGACATATTGCAGCACCGTCTCGCCAGTATGTTTTTTAAAGTAAGCACAAAAATAAGTTGGGTTCATGTACACATATGCAGCAACTTGTTCAATCGTCAATGCATCTTTCAGGTGATGATATATGAATCCCTTTGCCTGCTCGATAGCTGTATTCTCTCTGTGCCTATACAGCCGGATGCAGATGCTCGCCAATTCCTTGGTCCAATTTTCAAATGCTTGTACCAGCTCTGGCACTGTCAATGATCCGCTTAGATTCCCGCTCAATTTTTGCAGCATGGAATTGATATGTGCAACTGGCAAGCGTTTACTGGCATCATGCAGCATCTCAATACCAGCAGACTGATAAAGTGTCAATATGACTTGCTGCCGCTCAGCGGACATCTCTTTCTCCAGGCTATATAAAATGGCATCCATTTCGTCAAAGGAAAACTGCTTAAAAGCCAGGCGCAGTTTCTGTAATGTTACTTGATTGCAGGCGCCGATGGATTCGCCATACTGCTTTTCCGGCATTAGCTTCATTTCCATCTGCTCCGATTCCAAAACAGCTGGCAGCATTACCAATTCCTGCACAAGCTGTCCTGGTGAAGCTGCCAGTTCGAAAATGCTTCGGTGAGACAATGCCTTGGCAAGGTGATCGATATCTTTCTTTGATTCGTCATGTGTATATACAAGCAGTCCAAAGCTTTGTTCTTGATCCCACCACCACCAGGAGCCGGATTCTGACCACCGCTTGGATAGTTCATCTTCCAGCAGCATGACGACTGTACTGAGTTCTTGATGAAAACGGACAGGGTCCCTCTTCGCTTTTTGCTGATGAAAATCAACCAGCTGCAATCGGCAAGTATAGTAACTTCCTTGCGGGAACAGCTCTGTCCATTGTGTGTCAGCCAAACTGCTTTCACCGGATAACGACCGGAGCAGCTGCAGCTGTTCTCGTTTTTGACTTTTCGCTTTCTGCTTCTGCTCTCTTTCCAGATGCTTTTCAAAAAGCTGCAGCAGCCGCTCCTTCAGCTGCTCCCTATCGACAGGTTTCAAAAAATAGTCAGCCACCTTGTTCCGCAAAGCTTGCTGCACGTAATGAAAATCATCAAATCCGCTTAAGACAAGGAAATCGCCGGCATAGCCTGCTTCTTTCAGTACATGAATCAGCGTCATGCCGTCCATGATCGGCATCTTTATGTCTGTAAGCACCAAGTCCGCTGGCTTGTCTGCATTCCAATGATCGAGTACTTCTTGTCCGTTTGCATATGTACCGATCACTTCACAATGCTGCAGATTGGATACGAAACGCTCCAAGCCTGTCCGAATCCGATATTCATCTTCCACGATGATTATCCGGAAGTTTTTCATCAAGATTCCCCCGTTTCAGAAACTTGAGGATAAGGCAAGTAGATTCTTACCACTGCACCTTGATCGTTTTCCAAAGCAACTCCATAATCAGGTCCATAAAGCATTTTGATTCGATTGGCTACATTGCTTAACCCATAGTGGGCAGATTTAGACGCTATGCCGGGTTCCATGGACAGCTCTTTCTCCAGCATTTGTTTTATCTTCGGATCAAACCCCGGCCCGTCATCTTTTACCGTCATGACTAGGAGCTTGGATGTTTGCTGTATTTTTATATCGATATGAATGCTGACCTCTGTTTCCAGCCCGTATTTGATGCTGTTTTCAACTAGCGGCTGAAGGATGAACTTCGGCACCTCCAGCGCAGCGGATGTTTTCGGATAATCTGTCTTCCAAGTAAGCCGGTCATCAAAACGGAATTGCTGGATAGCTAAAAAATTCTCGACATGACCGAGCTCCTCCTCCAGTGGTACGGATTTGACGCCATTATCCAGGGAATACCGCAACATCCTGCCAAGCTTTGTGATGATTTGGATGACTTCATCCTGTTCACCCGCTTCTACCGCATAATTGATCGTTTCCAATGTGTTGAAAATGAAATGCGGATTGATCTGTGTCTGCAAGGCATACAGCTCAGCTTCCTGCTGCTTGAGTTTAATCATATAATTCTTCTCGATCAGATCTCGGATCTCCATGATCATGTCGTTATAACTTTCTGTCAGCCTTCCGACTTCGTCTTGCTTTGTCACGGGCAGAGGCAATGTATTCTGGAAATGAGCATTTTGGACACTGCGCATATTTACCATCAGCCGTTTGATAGGCTGGGAGACATTGTAGGCAACAAATGTGTACAAACAGAGACTGAACAAGATGAATAGCAGGAATAAGACGATCGAAATGGTCCGGGTCTGCAGCTGTTTGGCAAATAGTTTTCCAGTAGGTATTTCATATATCAAACTATACTCCTGCTGTACAGCGGGGGTGATGCCGACCAATTTCTCATCCTGCAGGAAGCTGCCGTTCTCAATCGGATAGGATCCCAGCGGAATGGCTTGCTCCTTCTTTTTCATGGAGTCGAAGGCAATCGTACCGGATAGCTTTTCCACTAGCAGTATCCGAGCATCGGTATGTTCTTTGAACGTTCCTGTTATCCGGTCGATGAATGCTGTATCCAGTGCAAAAAACATGGTCCCTAAATATGTTTGGTTGTCGCGATCTTGCAATGGCACGCCAATCAGCAGAAAATTCGGCTCATTCTCAAACATGAGATTCGTATCTTCCGGAAGAAGGATGATGCTGCCTTTGTCCAGTTCTAAACTTTGACCGTAAACAGCTGCTTCTTTTTGGGAGAAACCGCTGTAATCCTTTGTTGCAGCTGCAAAAACTCTATTTTTTGAGAAGATGAACACACCAAGCAAATCTGATGAACTGCTATGAAGAAAATTAGCAGATATATAACGTTCCACTTTGTATTGCTGCTGCATGGATTCAGCATGTGACTGAAAACCAGCATTCCGCAGTATTTCCGTCATTTCCTGTGATTGGTACAGTCTTTCGGGCATATTTGTTACATCTTGTATATTCCGGTCGATCTGCTGGCTTGCCTGCTCCAGCATCTGCGGAACAAAGGTCCCGATTTGCTCTTCAGCCGCCTTGGTATAGGCTGTATAGATGAAATATCCGAGAAGTGCAACAGGAATGATGGTAAGCGTTGTATAAGATAGCAGTAATTTTTGCATCAAGGAGAGATTGCGGATTCTTTGTTTAAAAATCATATTGATCCACGTTTTCGGCTGTAAATTCTATCGGTTCTCCCATGATGATCTGCTCTTTCTTCACTTGAATACGGCCAACACCATCTATATGCATCCCATCTTCGATTCTTGTTTCTTCATGCAACAGTTCAGCGATCATAACAGTCAGGTATCCGAGCTTTTTCGGACTCCACAATGTGATGCTGGACACATCGCCTTCTTTCAAATAAGTGTTCATGTCCCGTGGCGAGGCCAAACCGACAATACTGATATCTCTGGTCATGTTTTCTTCCTTCAGGACAGTAGCCGCTGCCGGAGGTCCGAGGGAGGCAATGCCGATGATCCCTTTCAATTCTGGATAAGCTTGCACTGCATGTTTCGCCTCCTGATATGCCTTGACAGGATCGTCATTTGTGTAAGCGACTTCACGAAGTATCAGATTCGGATAATGAACCCGGTTGTGATGCTCGATCCATTTGCGCCATTCTTCCTGATTGAGCGAGGATCTAGACCCTGAATGTATGACATACTCCCCTGCTTCTCCAATTTGTGCAGCTAAACTATCAAGCAAGTGCTCTGCCAACATTTCCGCATCGACCATATTGATGAAATAATCCCTGCCCTCCGGATGTGAATCCGCATCCCATGTCAGTACCGTTATCCCCTGTCGCCGGGCTTCGGCCAGGACTGGTGTCAGACGGTCGGGATCGATTACGCTCACTGCCAGGACATCGACTCCTTGTTTGATGAATGTATCAATGATTTCTTCTTGTTGCTTTGAATTTGCGGTAGCAGGCCCTTTGAAATGAATGGTGGCACCAGAAGACTCAGCAGCTTCTTCGACTCCTTCACGGACCGATTGGAAATAAGGGATGTCCATCACTTTGGGTATGACTGCAATGTCAATTTTCTCCTTTTGTCCCGAATTGGGATCAGAGGCAGGAGTCTCTTGCACATAAAGGATCTCCCTCTTATTGCAAGCGCTTACAAAAATCAACAAGATAAGCAGGACTATCATTCTTTTATACATGACATCATCCTTAGTAACCCCGCAAGTTTTAGCCTGCGGGGTCGGTTGATCAGTTCACTGCTCGGAACTCCATGTTCTGTTTTTCAAGATAGTTTCTTGTGTCCTTATCTATTCCAGCATCGGTGTAGACTTTCGAAACTTGCTCCAGTCCAGTGATTGTAGCAAAAGCGCGTTTACCGAATTTACTGGAATCAGCAAGCAGGATCGTTTGGCTGGCTATCTCGATCATTTGCTTCTTCAGGATGGCTTGCTGTTCATTTGAGTCGCTCAAACCATGCTCAAGATGCACACTTTTACAGGAGAGGAAGGTTTTATCCACGTAATAAGTCGTCAATGATCTTTCTGTCAGCGGTCCGACGAAGGATAATGATTTGGACAGCAGCTCGCCGCCCAGCGAAATGACGCGGATTTGATCCTTGTTACTGCATGCCAGTGCCACTTTGATGCTGTTGGTGATGATCGTGAGCGGCATGTTCGGCAATTCTTTAGCCATGTACCATGCGGTCGTACTGGCATCAAGGATTATTCGCTCTCCTGGATGAATATCGGACACCGCCGCTTTGGCAATGGCCTGCTTTTCCTGCATGCGCATCACTTCGCGTGCTTCATGCGCAATCTCCGTTGCTCCTTCTTCGATCTTGACAGCACCGCCATGACTGCGGTGCAGCAGCTGTTCTTTCTCCAGCTTCTCCAGGTCACGCCGTATCGTCTCCTCGGTCACATGAAAGATGGAGCTCAGCTCGGTTACCCGGACACTCGCCCGCTCATTGACCAGCTCGACGATCTTCCTTTGTCTTTCTGCAACTAACATGCTTTTTCCTGCCTTTACCACGTTTTGATTATAGTGTAGCATAATCAGACGTGTTACCGGTGTGCCATTTCATTTCTTTCATACTCCTGGACGTGCTGAAGCCAAGAAGTCCCGCGCGGTACTTGCATTTCCTGACAGAAGTAATCCCAGATGGCACCGAATGGATAGCTTTTCAGCTCTTCCATCAGCATGAGTCTTTCGGTGTATTGTCCTTTTTCTTGGTAATCCTTCAATTCTTTATGAGGTGTAAGCAGTGCATAAAGCAGTGCTTTTTGCATATTGCGGGTACCGATCACCCAAGCAGCAACACGGTTGATGCTGGCATCGAAGAAATCAAGCCCGATGCGCACGTTATCCAATACATCGTTACGTACAAGCTCAAGTGCGATTTCCTTCAATTCATCATCGAATGTCACTACATGGTCACTGTCCCAGCGAACTGGACGGGAGACATGCAAGGCGATTTTATCCGTGAATGGAAGCAGGCCGCTGATCTTGTTGGAAACCATTTCTGTCGGATGATAATGTCCGGTATCCATCAGCAAGTGTTTGCCGCGTGTCAGACTATAGCCCATGTAAAATTCGTGGGATCCGACTACATATGATTCCGAGCCGATACCGAACAACTTGCTTTCCACTGCATCGATATTGTATTTTTCATCGATTTCGACAGCAAAAATTTGGTCGAGTGAACGCTTCAGACGTTCCCTAGGAGTCAGACGATCACTTGGTACATCCTTGAAGCCATCCGGTACCCAAAGGTTTGTCAAGCTAGCTGTGCCGAGTTCTTTACCGAAATATTCCGCGACTTTCCTTGAAGCGATGCAATGCTCGATCCAGAATTGACGAATTTCCTCATCAGGATGAGCAAGTGTCAAACCATCGGCTGCTTTTTCATGCGAAAACACCGTCGGGTTGAAGTCCAATCCAAGACCATGCTGCTTCGCCCATTCCACCCAATTGCGGAAATGCTCCGGTTTGATTTCGTTACGCTCGACATGCTCCCCGTCTGTCTCTGCATAAATGGCGTGCAAGTTGATACGATGCTTGCCCGGGATCAAGCTCAGTGCCATTTCAAGGTCGGAGCGCAGCTCTTCCGGTGTCGTCGCTTTACCTGGATAATTCCCAGTAACATCAATACCGCCAGAAAGTTCATTCTGTTGGACTTCAAAACCGCCGATATCGTCTCCTTGCCAGCAGTGAATGCTGATTGGTATCGTTTTCAATTTTTCCATCGCTGCTTCAACGTCGACTCCTAATGCTTCGTATACCGATTTGGCCATTTCATATGCTTTGATCACTGTCATTTGTCTTCCCCCTTAGTTTAAATGGAATACTTCTTTCAAATCTTCACTGACGGGACTATTGTCTGGATTCGTCTCCATGATATCCTGCATATATGCCCACCATCGTTTGCATTCATCTGTACTCGCGATTTCAGCGTGCAATTCTTCCGAGTCCACTTCCAGGTAAGCAAACAGCGTAGCGGTAGGTTCGTGCAGGAAAATACTATAGTTGCTTACACCGTGCTCCTTGAGCACCCGCTCCATCTCAGGCCACAACTGATCATGGCGCTTTTTGTATGCATCGAATTTATCACGATACACATGCATCACATTAGCTTTTCGAATCATGAACTGCCCCCCTTTTGTCATTCACTGGATCAGGAACAGCAGGAACGAAGGTTTGCACGGGGAAGGAAGTTCGGATAAGCTGTCGGGCTGTTTTCAAGGAATCCAATTCTCCCGCTGCAATCATCTGAACGATCAAGTTGCCGAGAGCTGTTGCTTCTGTAGGTCCTGCAACTACCGTCAACCCGCTGTAATCAGCCGTCAGCTGATTGAGCACTTGATTCTGGGAGCCGCCGCCGACAACATGCAATGTTTGAATGGCGGTTCCTGTAAGCTCTTCGACTTCTTCCAAAGCTTCCTTGTAAAGGATAGCCAAGTTATGAAATACGGTAAAAGCAAGCTCCCCGATGGTCCTCGGCACATATTGATCGGTTTCCCGGCAATAATCCTGCAGCTCTTCAATCATATTATCGGGCTTCAAAAATCTTGCATCATTCAGGTTGACCGTTGGCACTTGCTTCAACTTAGCTTGTTTGGCTTCCTCCACTATCTCCCCAAAATTATAATCCACAGGATATAATCTTCTGATCTCCTGAATCATCCACATGCCGATGATATTTTTCAAATAGCGATATGTTTGGTTGATACCCCATTCGTTCGTAAAGTTTTTATCCAAGCTGCCAGCATCCAAAAGAGGTTCGCTGCGTTCTGTCCCAATCAGTGACCAAGTGCCGCTGCTAAGGTAAGCCCAATCTTCTCCCGTTGCAGGAACGCCAGCAATCGCAGAGGCAGTGTCATGGGATCCCACTGCGATGACAGTACAATCCGGCAAGTCATATCGTTCTTGCAATGTACTGTTGATTTTGCCGATGACTGTTCCGGAATCGATCAGTGTGGCAAATTGCTGGGCTTGGAAACCAGTCAGCGCAAGCAGTTCATCATCGAAATCACGTGTGATCGGATCCAATAGCTGCATCGTGGATGCATTGGTTGCTTCCATCACTTTTTTACCAGTCAGCCGGTAATGAAGATAGTCCGGGACCAGCAGGACTGTCTCAGTCTGTCGGATCAGCTCTTCACTTTCTGTCATAAGCTGATAAATGGTATTGAAAGGTTGGAATTGGATGCCTGTTTTACGGTAAATCTCATGCTTTGGAATGGTTTTCCACAGCTGTTCCATCACCTCATCCGTCCGCGGATCCCGATAAGCAATCACATCGCGTAACCGCTTACCATTTTCCCCGAGCAACACATAGTCCACTGCCCATGTATCAATGCCAAGCGTGCAGGATGTAATACCCTGCCGCTTAGCTTTTTGCAGTCCTTTTAAAATCTGCTCTTCCAGATGATCGATATCCCAGCTCTGGTAAGCTCCTTGTTTCTGATAGCCATTGGCAAACCGGTGAATCTCCTGGATGACGAGTTTTCCGTCTTTCAGCTCACCAGTGACCAGACGGCCGCTTGATGCGCCAATATCGACTGCAATATGCATCTGACAAGCCCCCTTATCTAGTGAAAGCAGCCGGTACGCCGCCATCAACCGTAACCATACAGCCAGTTGTCTTTGCTGCTGCATCCGAAGCAAAGAAAGCAATCGATTCTGCTATATCGTTAGGATAGATATTCACACCTAGTGTCGTACGTTTGCGATAATGCTCTTCCAATTCATCCGGAGAGATATTATACGCAGCTGCACGTTCTTCACGCCATTTGGAACCCCAGATTGCGGAGCCTTGCAGTACAGCATCAGGAAGCACTCCATTCACACGAATGCCGTAGCTGCCGCCTTCTGCCGCAATACATCTGGCCAAATGCATTTCCATCGCCTTTACAGCACTATAAGCTGCAGCATTCTTGCCGGCATAAACAGAGTTTTTCGAACCGACGAATACCATGCTGCCGCCGATGCCTTGCTGCTTCATCAAGCGGAAAGCTTCACGCGCCACTAGGAAATAACCAGTTCCCAATACGTCCATATTAAGCTGCCATTCTTTCAATGTCGTTTCATCGAAAGGACTGCTTGTTGCCAGTCCAGCGTTATTGACGATATGATCGACGCCGCCATACTGCCGTACTGCAGTTTCAAATGCTTCGGCAATTCCCGATTCACTGGTTACGTCCATCTTGACTGCGATTGCGCGTCCAGCTCCGTATTTATCGTTAAGCTCCTGTGCCACTTTCTCGGCACCTTCGATATTGATATCCGTCACGACAGCATGCGCGCCGCCTTCAAGGAAAATACGCAATGTTGCACTGCCGATACCGCCTGCCCCGCCAGTGACAAGGACAACTGAGCGGCTGAATCGAGCTTCAGGTGGAGCCAAGGAAAGCTTATACAGCTCCAACGGCCAATATTCCACAGCGAATGATTCTGCCTCGGACAATGATACAAAGTCGCCCAGGGCAGTCGCTCCCTTCATGACGGCGATGGCACGATGATATAGTGCCGCACTGATATCAGCAGCTTTTTTGTCCTTTCCTGTAGTCACCATTCCCACACCAGGGATCAGCACGACTCTAGGAACTGGCTCGAACATCACATCATCTTCTGAAGCGTGGCGTTTGAAGTATGCTTTGTATTCCTTTTCAAAATCTCGGATGCCTGATTCTATCTTTTGGAGCAAATCATCGGCATTTTCAGCAGAAGGATCGAATGCAATGTACAAAGGAGTCCGCTTTGTATGTACAAGATGATCCGGGCAAGCTGCACCTACCTGGCTCAGCTGCTGGGCTTGTTCACTGTTCACGAATTCCAGCACATCATCTGTATCAACGAAGCTGAGGATCATTTTTTTCACCCCGCTCACTGCGCCCCTGATGGCAGGCATCACTTTTGTGATCAACTTATCTCGTTCTTCTTTCGCCAAAGTCGACACTTTTTCCCCGCCAAATGTCTTTTTGTCTGCCTGTTTTTCGTTGATATACGCTTCTGCTTCACTGATCACCGCAATCGTTCTATCATAGCTCTCTTTCGCTGTGTCTCCCCAGACAACCAAACCATGCTTCTCCATCAGTACAAGCTCTGCCTTCGGATTGGAAGCAACAGCCTCGGCGATCATCTTGGAAAGCGTGAACCCTGGACGGATATAAGGGACCCAGACGAAACGCTCGCCGAAGATTTCTTTTGCGATTTCCTGACCGTTATCCGCACAGCAAAGGCTGATGATACTGTCAGGATGCGTATGATCGACATGTTTGAATGGAAGGAATGCATGCAGCAATGTTTCGATCGACGCACGCGGATGACTGCTATCAATCATGCACTGGCTCAAATAAGCAACCATATCCTCGTCCGTCATGGATTCTCTTTCCATCAAAGGACGGATATCTTCCATCCGCAACCCCGTGAAATTATGCGCCCCCATCGTTGCCAAGTCAGATCCGCTGCCTTTGACATACATCACTTCCACTGGACGTCCGCGGAAATCTTCAACCGTCGTTTTCATCGAGGTATTGCCTCCGCCCCAGTTACATACAGAACGGTCGCTCCCGATCAAGTTGGATCGGTATACCAGTTCCCCCAAACCTTCGAATTGTTTTGCATCTTGATCATTCCATTTATTCTGTACCAATAGTAACACTCCCTCTATATTTTATGAAGCGCTTTCATCATATGAACACATTATACAACACACCAAGAAGATTGTGTGTATTTATTTTTATTTTCTTTTGTTTTTCTTTGTTTTAGTTATTTCCTGACTTGCTGAGCGCTTTCCTGTACACTGCCATAGCGCTCTTCTTGTATCTCTTCCAATGACTTTCCACGCGTTTCAGGAGCCATGATCAAACCTACAATCGCTGCAATAAGGAGGAATCCGATCATGATCATACCAGCCGCCTGAAACCCGAGTGTAGTGATCATCAACGGAACAACAAGTGAAATCAATCCGACGGCCACCCGTGCCAAAGCAAAGATGAAACCTTGCGCCTTCGCCCGATAACGTGTATGGAAGAGTTCGCCGGACCACAGTCCATAAAAAGCTTGTGCACCGAAACCAGCCGCAAGCCCCCAAAGGATGACAAAGGTCAACAGCTCCAACATCCCCATACCGCCAAACGTAAGTACAAGCCAAGCTGCAATTCCCATCGCAGCGCCTATAGCATAAAGGAGCTTACGATTGACCCGGTCACCAAGTTTGATAAAGACAAAATACGTACCCACTACAGTCAGCGTCCATAAGAAACCTTGCAGTAAGTTCGCCTGCGCAGATGACAACCCGCCTACAGTTTCATAGATGTAAGGCATGAAATAACCCATGACGCCCGCCACCAGATTCCAGAACACATAAATACCCACAAGCAAGATGATCGCTTTGAGATTTGCTTTTATCGTAAACAGTTGTTTCCACGATACATCTTTTGAGCCGATGACTTTTTGCGTCTTTTGTTTCTCCTTCTCTTCTTGCCAAATCGTCGATTCATTTATCTGCTGCTGCAAAATCCAAGTTATGAGCGCAACCACGAACAGCTGCGCAAAAATGATTCGGCTACCGAGCAAACCTAATGGAGCCAGCAACACAGAAAGAAATAGCGTGATTGCCGGTCCGATCGACCATGCAAGCTGTCCCCAGCCGACACGAGCAGCTCTTTCTCCCTTTGGCGCCTCTTCGGCAATGTAAGTCCAAGCTGCTGGAATTGCTGCACCGACCGCAATACCCGTTATCACATAACCGATTAAGAGCATTGGGAAATTGAACGAGAACGTTATCAGTAGAATCCCCAGCATATAAACGAGTAAATCATATTTATAGATGAACTTCCTGCCGAACTTGTCTACCAAAATACCCCCAAGAAACGCTCCGACTGCCGACCCAAAACCATTGGCGCTTAATGCACCAAGCAGCCCGACCTTAGCATCATCAAGATTCAAATACTGCATCCACAATGTCAAACCCCCAGCACCTGCCACAATCGAACCCGCTTCCAAGTAGTTGGACATGGCGACTGTAATGGTTGCCTTCATACTCCCCTGTTTTGCTGCCATTGTTCTTCCCCTCCAGTACTTTCTTGGCAATCAAACGAAAATAAGTGTCATAAAGCGCTTACATATTGCTTTATGATTGGATTATACACCATTTTATTTTGTTTGTGTTTATTTACTTTTATTTAATTTTGTTTTAAAGTACAGACTATAGATTTTATCATTGTTTACATAATTATATTATTGACAACCATTTAACGTAAAAAAGCTTGTACTTTTCCGCGACGGAAAGCACAAGCTTTATAAACCTCTATTTCAAGCATCGAGGGTTTCATTGGTCAATCGACAAATCAATGAAATCCTCATTTGGTTCCCTACTAAAATTTTACATCAAAAAAATTTACTATGTATTAAAATATCCTTATAAAAATGACACCCGCCAATATCAACATCAAACCACCGATTTGAATCCAGTCGATTCGCATTTTGAGTGAATTCATCCAGCCGAAACGCTGAATCAGCAAACTGCCCGCAATCTGCCCGAACAATACCAGTACCACCGTTTGGCCAGTACCGACTTGTTTAACCAAGTAAATATTGATCAGCACATACGCCGCCCCTAAAAATCCACCAAGCCAGACCCACCAAGATGCCTTTTGTTTTATTGGATTTCTTATCGCAGTATAAGAACGATCTTTCACCCCGACAACGATGATGAGTGTGAGTGCACCGATGAAAAAGGAAACAAAAGCTGCTTGGATGGATGACTGCAGCACAATACCAAGCTGTCCGTTTATCGCCACTTGTGTGGACATCAGCATGCCGGAAGCTATTCCGACCAGACGCCAAATCCACAGAGTCGGATTTATTTCTTGCGTTTTTTCGATCCTAGACTTGAATTCCTGTACAGCAATGGCAAAAAATACACCGACAAGGACCAACACTATTCCAATCAAACGATATATATCAAATGATTCTTTCATCGAATGGAACCACCCAAAATTATCAATCAGCATTCCCATGATGATTTGCCCAAGTATAGGCATGATAGCTGTCTGAACACTTCCAAGCTTCGGGAACAGCAAGATATTCACAGTCAAAAAAATGACACCAAGCACACCGCCAAGCCAAATCCAAACCGGCTGCTGCGTAATGAATCCCCACCCTATTCCAAGCGGAGAACCTGTTATTAAAATTATCACAGCCAATGATATAGCCCCGATGACAAAAGAAATCATGGAAGCCAAATATGGGGAAATCACGAATTTCCTTAACTGTGAGTTCACAGCAGTTTGAAATGACAACCCTGTGCCAATTAAAATTCCTATTAATGCAGTAATCATATAACAAAACTCCTTAAGTACAGCTCTAGTTATCACAAAAAAATGTGTCGTGATAATGAATCATAGTGACCCTTTATTCTCCTCTCTTTGATGATGAACTTATTTTATACCTCTCAAGTAAGAGTAATCAACTAATTAAACCATAAAAAAGAGCTCCCCTTTTCCGATTGAATCGAAAAAAGGGGAGCGTTACGCACTCAATAAGAAAATGAGAGGATAGTAATTACCATTAACCTTTGTTTTTGTCTATTCGTTCAAATGTATATAGTTGAAGCGATGAAGCTTCACCATTATCTATTACCGTGTAAACATGGATATTATCTTTATTCATTACCATAAATGCATCACCTCTGTCTTCTGCTTCCTCCGGTAGTGTATAGGACGCCATTTCAATAATGAAATCCTTTTTTACTTGAGAATATATTAATGTAGGTTGTAAATAACTTACAGTGCTCACTTGGTATAGGAAATCTCTGTTTGGCTTAACAACACTTGTGGCATAAGAACTAAACGAGTCAAATTGAATTTCATTACCATTTTCATCTGTTACATAGTCATCGGAATTAAGATCGTAAACAGTATCATCAACCTGCAGCGTTCCTTTATCTTCATCTAAAAAGTATGCGTCATTAGCTGAAGAGGAATGAATCTCACGTTGATTCTTATTATTTGCTCGATAAACGACCTTACCTTTATCATCATATATATTGAGAACTGGTTTTTTATCCCCATTTGTCGCTTCTTCATAAATAAATACTTTGCCACTTGAACCCCGGATGATAGACACTTCACTGTTTTCTGTTACCGTATTATCTTTTATTAATTTAGCATCGATATTTCCTTTAGAATCAAAATTCACATTAAATATCAGAGATTTAGCACCTTGATCACCAGTTAAATCAAATTCTATCAATAAAGAATTGTCGGAAGCCATCACTTGCTGGTCCACAATGGAATTATAAGTGAGCCTCTCGTCTTCGATACTTATAGTTTTTTCCAGTTCAAGCCACTGATTATCTTTCTCTACTGACACTGTAAACTCATTTAAATCAACTGTATCAAAGAAATAAGTATAATCACCATCTTCCAAAACCTGAAAACCATCATAAAGATAGCTTTCCTGAGACAATGTAATTCCACCTACTTGTTCGTTAGTGTCAAGTAGTTCAAATTCGGGCATAGCATCTGCTGTAACTTCAGCACTTTTTTCTGCATCAGTAGATTTACTAACGCTGTTAGCAGCGTCTTTACCGCATCCACTTATGACGAGGATAAAAAATAATAGTACCGCTATAATCTTCTTCATTTACTTCCGTTCTCCTCTTTTGGGTTATAATACCTAATATTAGTACCTAGGTATTATAACCTAAAAGAAAAAATTAATAAAGAACATAAAAATTTAGGCTTTAGCAATGGATATTTTTCTGCATACTACCTAAATACTATTGTTTGGCACTCTTCTCATCATTTAGTACCCTCTTGCAAATTACAAGAAGCATCGAATATAACTATAATAGTCTCCTTTCAAAACTCTATCATGTATCGATTCAACTAAATAATTTAAAAGTCCATGCAAAAAACGCCCTTTCTCATCGGACACCGATAAACAAGGACGTAAGTTCACGCACGAATATTAATTTATGACTTCACCGAATTATTTTATCAGTTTTCTGTGAACAAGTCATTTATAGAACCTCTCAACATCAGCTTCAACTGGCACGGTGCTCAAGGCGCAGGCGATCCGCTACCATGGCAATGAATTCAGAATTGGTCGGCTTCGCTTTGGAGATGCTGACTGTATATCCAAACAGGGAGGATATGCTATCCATGTTACCCCGGTTCCAGGCCACTTCGATTGCATGACGAATTGCGCGTTCCACACGTGAAGCAGTGGTATTATATGTTTTGGCGATGTCTGGATAAAGAACTTTGGTGATGGAGCCAAGCAAGTCGATGTCATTGTAGACCATTGTGATTGCTTCACGCAAATACATATAGCCCTTGATATGGGCAGGCACGCCAATTTCATGGATGATATTGGTGATGCTTGCTTCCAGATTCGGTTTCTTGTCACGCTTTTTCTCTTTCGTGACACGGATCGGGCTGGATTCGTAGCTTCCGGCATGACCGCTTACCTGACGGATTTGTGCTGCCAGGTTCTCTAGATCAAAAGGTTTAAGGATGAAATAAGCAGCTCCCAGGTCAACAGCCTTTTTTGTCACTTCTTCCTGGCCGAAGGCTGTCAGCATGATTACATGCGGCATTGGAGCGGAAGTTCTTTCTCTTAATGTGCGAAGAACTGCAAGCCCATCGACATGCGGCATGATGATGTCGAGTACAACGACATCCGGCTGGAGATCTTCCAGCATATCTAAACAATCTTTTCCATTATAAGCTGTTCCAATTACTTCTATATCGGATTGGTCTTCAAAGTATTCCTCCATAAGTTGCACAAGCTCTCGATTGTCATCGACCAAAACTGCTTTTATCTTTTCCATTCCCAGCTTCCTCCCTTAATATCCCTTATGATTCCACGTTATAGTTTCGACACATCAAGGTCAATTCCTGCCAAATTGAAAAAAACCTCGCTTATATTTCCGGCAGATGAAATATCATCCGTCATTCGACAGCATACGACGTGACACGTTCCGAACAAATGTTTCTTGTCTTTACAGTATAACGCATGACTTGAAAAAGAAAAAGACAATCCTATTCGTAAACGAACAGGAATTGCCTTTTTCAGCTTGCTTTTTTGTCGCTTTTATAAATGTCGATACCTGCTTCCTGCAGCATCCATTCGATATGCACACCATAGCCGGATGTCGGATCGTTGACGAAAACATGTGTCACAGCACCGATCAGTTTACCATCTTGTATGATCGGGCTGCCGCTCATACCCTGGACGATTCCGCCAGTCTTGGCAAGTAAGCGCTTGTCTGTCACCTTGATGATCATACCTTTTGTTGCCGGATGATCTTGCGGGACACTGTTGACGACTTCCACATCGAATTCTTCGATCTTTTCTCCATCGACCACAGTCCGGATGACTGCCGGTCCTTTCTTCACTTCCTCGCTTAATGCAATTGGCAGTGCTTTTGCTTCTTCTTTTTGACGCATATCACTTTCCAATTTGCCAAAAATACCAAAAGGGCTATTTTTCGTGATGGTTCCGATATGATTGCGATTCATGCTGAATTCAGCGAGTTTTTCCCCAGGTTTGCCATTGTTTCCTTTATGGATGCTTGTCACATTGGATCGAACGATCGTCCCGTCATGTATCTCGATAGGTTTTTGAGTGTCCATATCAGAAATCACATGTCCCAACGCTCCATAGTTTTTCGAAGCAGGGTCATAAAAGGTCATCGTTCCGATTCCTGCAGCTGAGTCACGGATATATAAACCCATCCGATATTGTTTATCCTTATCATCAAGAGCGGGGCTCAAATCGGTTGTCAGTGTCTGACTGCCGCGTTTCACTTTGATGCTGACCGATTTACCTGCCTTGCCAGCTTTCTCGATCAACGGTGCGACTTCTTCCATCTTGCGGATTTCCTGATCATCTATTTCCAGCAGGATGTCACCTGTTTGAATTGCAGCTGCTTCACCAGGTGATTCGGATGCTTCTGACGTCCTCACTTGATGATGCCCAACAACCAGAACACCCAGAGTATGCAGCTTCACTCCGACAGAATGACCGCCAGGGATGATCCGTATGTCAGGAATGACATTGACAGCAACTTTTTTGACAGGTATGCTGCCTATGGTATAAACAAGGTCTTGCGTTCCGGACGACTGACTTCTAAAAGCCTCTTGATCAAGCGCTTCCACCGCTTCACTGTCCCCAAATACAGGAAGTGCAGCAGATGGATCATTATTCGAAAACAAAGTCATTGTTTTGGGTATGCTCAGAAAGGACTGTACTGGCTTTGTCATTGGCGCTGCAAGTAACAATGCAAGCAGACAAAGACCGATGGCGATGCGCAGTGCTGCTAACTTATTCTTCATTTATTCATCTCCTAGAAGTCCTACCCCACAGCAGTTCATGCTTGTTTATGTACTTCTAGTTTGACTTTCAACAAGGCTTTTTAAACCCAGAAAACATGAGAAAAAGCCCCTATCTTTTCCTATGTATAAATAAAAGATCCCGCCGAGATGGCAGGATCATGGTTGTTTGAATTGTCCGGCAAGGGTAATCAATTCCCTTGCATGCTCTTTTGTCTTTTCTGTAAGTACTGTACCGGTCATCATTCTGCTTATTTCCTCGACAGCTGCATTTTGCGCAAGTTCCGTCACGGAAGTATGCGTGCTATTGTTTTCCACATGCTTTTCGATAAGCAGATGTGTATCCGCCATCGAAGCAACCTGCGGCAGATGCGTGATGCACAATACTTGGGAGCCGACAGAGATGCCATATATCTTTTCGCCGATCGCCTGGGCTACGCGTCCGCTGACTCCTGTGTCGACTTCATCGAATATGACACTCGTCACACCTTGATGACGCGAGAATATGCGTTTCAGCGCAAGCATGATACGAGACAATTCCCCGCCGGATGCGACTTTATGAAGCTCTTTCAAAGGCTCGCCTGGGTTGGTGCTGATATGGAAAGTGATTGTATCGAAACCGTCTGCGGTCAATTGCAAAGGCATGCCATCAAGTTCCGGATCTCCAGGATTTCCAGCCTTCATTTTCACATCCACATGGAACCGCGCTTTCTCAAGATACAGATCCTTCAGTTCTTCATGTATGGCATCTGTCAGCTGGATAGCTGCCTGCACCCGCAAGTCGTGCAGCTGTCTTGCTTCAAGCAACGTATCTTCTGCCAGATCCTGAATTTGTTGTTCGAGCTGGTGGATATGAGAATCACGATTCTGGATTTGATCGATTTCGTCCTCGATACTAGCTGCATACTCCAGGATTTCTTCGACCGATTGCCCATATTTCTTCTTCAATCGGTTTATTTCGTTCAAGCGCATTTCAATTTCGTTCAATCTTTCCGGATCATAGGATAGCGAATCCAGCTGGCTGCTCAATTGGAAGGTAAGATCCTCCAACATATAATATTGTTCGCTGATCATCTGATGATGCTTTTGGATATCATCATCGTAGGAACTTGCCGATTCAAGACTGGCCAGCGCATGCCCTACCCAATCCAAACCTTTCTGATCTCCGTAAAGGGCATTATAAGCGTCATTGAGCGATTGATAGATGCGTTCGAAGTTCATCAGCTTGGTGCGCTCTTCCGTCAGCTGTTCGTCTTCCCCTGGCTGAAGTGCCGCTTCTTTCAATTCGTTGAATTGAAATTGAAGCAAATCAATACGCTGCGCCATTTCCTGTTCATTGGTATTCCATTCTTTATATCGCTTTTTCAATTTTTGAAGTTCTTTGTATTGAAGCGTATATGCTTCTTTCGCTTTGTTGATAGCATCAGCATCAAACAAGTCAAGCAATTCGATATGCTTATCCGCATCCATCAAGGATTGTGTTTCATGCTGGGTATGGATATCGATCAGTGATTTGCCGAATTCACGCAGGATAGCTAACGTCACCAGCTTGCCATTCACCCGGCAAATACTTTTTCCGCTTGTCGTCATGGTCCTCTCCAGCACGATCATCCCATCATCGATTTCGACTCCGAATTGAGCACCGACTGCATAAATGGGATGGTCATCTGAATCAATGATAAAGAGGCCTTCCAATTCTGCTTTCTTTTGGCCATGGCGGATGAATTCTACCGATCCCCTTCCGCCGCTGAGCAGCTGGACAGCATCAATGACAATAGACTTACCTGCACCTGTTTCTCCCGTCAGCACAGTAAGCCCTTCCTTGAAATGGATTCGTATATGGTCGATAATTGCAAAATCCTTTATCGAAAGCTCTGTAAGCATTGTATCCCCTCATTTCACTTCCGTTTACAGCATGGCTAAGAGTTTATCTTTGATAAATTCTGTATCTGCCTCTGTACGGCAAATGATCAGAATCGTGTCATCTCCGCTGATTGTCCCGAGAATCTCGTCCCAATCCAGATTATCCAAAAGGACAGCAAGGGCATTGCCGTTTCCGGGAAGTGTCTTAAGTACGATGAAGTGGCTTGTCGTATCGATACTGACGAAAGCATCCATGATGAGCCGCTTCAGTTTTTCAAGCGGATTGAACCGGTTATCCGCTGGCAGGCTGTACTTATACGTCCCTTCCAATGTCGGAACCTTTACCAAATGCAGTTCCTTGATGTCACGGGAAACGGTTGCTTGTGTCACATTGAAACCCAGTTCCTTCAAATGATCCACCAGTTCATCCTGCGTTTCGATATCGTTATTTGTAATCAATTCGCGAATCTTGATATGCCGTTGAATTTTACTCATTGTCTTCCTCCATTGCTTCTTCCGACACGCCTTTTTTCGCCGTTAGCTGCTGATGCGCATCGTCGACGACTGCTTTGATCGCCTCGGTATCAGGGAAAGTCCCAGCGGCATCTTTTCCCCAAGCCAAATGCGCCAGGAATTCAATATTGCCGTCTCCTCCGGTTATTGGCGAGTAAGTCAGTCCTTTAAACTGAAAACCGAGCGATTCACTGAATTTCAGTGTGTCTTCCAACACTTCCAAGTGAACCTTGCGATCACGCACAATTCCTTTTTTACCGACTTGATCCCGTCCTGCTTCGAATTGAGGTTTGATCAGCGCAACGACATCACTGCCGGAAGCAAGGATTCCTTTCAGCGCAGGCAAAATCAAGCGCAAGGAAATGAAGGAAACATCAATCGATGCAAAATTCGGCAGACCTTCTTTCAGCATGTCAGGTGTAACATAACGGAAATTGGTTCTCTCCATCACCACGACGCGCGGATCATTGCGCAATTTCCAGTCAAGCTGGTTGTAACCAACATCGATTGCATAGCTGCGGGCAGCACCTTTTTGTAATGCACAATCGGTGAACCCGCCAGTGGATGAACCAATATCGACCATCGTCCTCCCCGTCACGTCGATTTGGAAGTGATCGAGAGCTTTCTCCAGTTTAAGACCCCCGCGGCCTACATAAGGAATGACTTTGCCTTTGACGGTAAGCTCAGCTGTTTCATCCACTTTCATGCCGGGTTTATCCAGACGATTCTGGCCGGAATACACGAGTCCAGCCATGATTGTCCGTTTTGCTTTTTCCCTTGTTTCTATTAGTCCCCTCTCGACGAGGAGTACATCCAATCTCACTTTTGCCATTCACTCAAGCCCTTTGCTGTTCATTCATACGTACTATTTGGCGAAGACTGTCGATTGTATTCTCTTTAGTCAGTCCTACTTCTGCCATCTGTTCCGGTACACTGCCATGCTCCACGAAGTAATCTGGTATACCCATTCGCTTGACCTGGGATGCATCGTAGCCATTTTCTTCGGCAAACTCCATCACACCGCTGCCAAAGCCGCCTTTTAGCGCTGCTTCCTCAATCGTGAGTACAGGCAGTCCCGAAGCGAATATCTCATGCAGCATCTTTTCATCCATCGGTTTGATGAAACGAGCATTCACGACACGAACGGACACGCCGTCCGCTTCCAATGATTCACCAGCTTCCATCGCTAGGGGAATCGTTGTACCGAAAGTAAGGATGACGGCATCCGTTCCTTCTTTCAGCACTTCCCAGCTTCCGATGGGCAATGCGTGCGTCGTGTCATCCACCGGCACTCCCAGTGCATTGCCGCGCGGGTAACGCAACGCGATCGGACCATCTTCGTGCGCTAAGGCAGTATGCACCATATGCTGTGCTTCATTCTCATCTTTTGGCATCATGATCGTAAAGTTCGGCATTGCACGCAGGAACGAAATATCATATACACCCTGATGCGTTTCCCCGTCTGCTCCGACAAAACCAGCCCGGTCGATCCCGACAAAAACATTGAGATTCTGTCTTGCTATATCATGGAGCAGCTGATCATAAGCGCGCTGCAAGAATGTCGAGTAGATGGCAAGGAACGGTTTGACTCCTTGCGTTGCCATCCCAGCAGCCATTGTTGTGGCGTGCTGTTCCGCTATTCCAACATCAAACAGGCGATCTGGCATCTCTTTTTTGAAGTTCTCCAATTTCGATCCAAGGATCATCGCCGGTGTGATGACTGCGATGCGTTTATCCGTACGTGCCTTTTCCAGTACTGCTTCACTGATCACCTTGCTCCAGGCAGGCGCAGCAGCCGCACTTTTGATTTTCTCTCCGGATTCGATCTTATAAGGTCCGACTCCATGCCAATTGTCAGTCGTATCCATTTCGGCAGGCTGATACCCTTTCCCTTTTTGGGTGACAACATGGATGATTTTCGGTCCTTTGATTTTCTTGGCATAACTTATGGCTTCTTCTAAGTCCTGGAAGTTATGTCCGTCCACTGGTCCAAAATAAGTGAAACCAAGTTCCTCGAAGAACATGCCGGGAACCATGAAATACTTCATGCTGTCTTTCATCCGCTCTGCAGCCCCAGCCAATTTGCCGCCTACAGCAGGAATTTTTTTGAGCAGCGTTTCCATTTCATCTTTTGCTCGTTTATATTTGCCGGCACTGCGCATTCTGCCCAGTACATGGTGAAGCGCACCGACGTTATTCGCAATCGACATTTCATTGTCATTGAGGATGACGGTGATATTCTTTTTCTCATCACCGATATTGTTCAGTGCTTCCAGAGCCATACCGCCTGTCAGCGCACCATCACCGATGACCGGTACAACTTCGTAATCCTCATCCAGCATGTCGCGGGCTGCTGCCATCCCCATTGCTGCGGACAGCGAAGTGGAACTGTGTCCTGTCTCCCATACGTCATGTTCGCTCTCGATTCGTTTCGGGAATCCGCACATCCCTTTATATTGCCGCAATGTTTCAAAATCAGCCGTTCTTCCAGTCAATATTTTATGGATGTATGCCTGGTGACCGACATCCCAAATGAATTTATCCTGCGGACTGTTATAAGCTTTATGCAATGCTAATGTAAGTTCCACAACACCAAGATTCGCACCAAGGTGTCCTCCTGTGATGGACAGCTTTTCAATCAAGAACGTCCGGATGGAAGCTGCGAGTTCAATAAGCTCCTCATTGGACATTTCCTTCAAGAACGCGGGATTTTTGATTGCTGTTAAATCCATATTACCTTCCCCTTTTGTCAACGGCTTGAATCAGCCTGACAGCATAGTATAAATAGGTACATTTCTGCGCCGGACGAGAAATCATTCCTGTAGGCTTATACCCTGTTTTTCTCTCGCCTACATCAATTTCAGACAATTTCTGCACTTTCGGCCGTGCAGGAGCCTATTTAAAAATAGCCGCTAGCACATATGTGATAACGGCATTTTCTATGTTCATACGTATCAGTTCTGTCCTATATTCCTAGTAGCAATATATCACAGTTGGCTAGGAGCTTACAATCAATAACAGTCAGCTCGTCCTTGTGCTCAGATGGATGGTAAGCTCATGCAGCCTGGAATCCTTGATATTCGCTTGTTCCAGACACTGAAACGCCTGCGCGACATATTTCTCCATCTGCGCTTTCGCCCCTTCCAGTCCGAGCAGCTTCGGATACGTACTTTTCTTATTCACTTCATCGCTGCCGACTGGTTTCCCTATGACAGAAGCGTCTCCAGTCACATCCAAGATATCATCCTGCACTTGGAAAATCAGGCCGATATACGTACCGAACTGCTTCATCAATTCAATGGTTTCCGGTTTGGCACCGGCAAGATAAGCACCGGCAACAATAGCATATGTTAATAACTTGCCCGTTTTAAGATTATGTATTTGTTCTAATTCCCGCAGCGTGCTTTCTTTGTCTTCAGCTTCCATGTCAAGCGTCTGGCCGGCGATCATGCCAGCTGCACCCGCAGCTTCAGATAAATAGGTCATCAAATGGACCTTTTCCTCCGGCAGCATATCGTCCGCCTGCCCAATGACCGAAAAACTTCTGGTAAGAAGTGCATCTCCTGCCAATATGGCAGTGGCTTCGCCGAACTTCTTATGATTCGTCAGCTGCCCGCGCCGGTAGTCATCATCATCCATCGCAGGAAGGTCATCATGGATCAAGGAATATGTATGCACCATTTCAAGCGCAGCCGCTGCCGGAAGGGCTTTATCGCCTTGTCCGCCGAATGACTGAAATGCTGCTTGCATCAGAATCGGGCGTAAGCGTTTGCCTCCCGCACGCATACTGTAAAGCACGGATTCTGACAGGGTATCCGGCAGCATATCATCGTTTTCAAGCAAATTCAGCATAAAAGAATTGATGCGGTCTTGCTCTCTCTTTAAATAATCCTGCAACGATTCACTCACTCAGTCATCCTCCTGTACAGTGAATGGCTCGGTTTCGCCGGCATTATTCACGATTTCCACCATCTGCTTTTCGACTTGTTCCAGCTTATCGCCGCAGATTTTGGATAACTTCATACCTTCCTGGTAATAACTGATTGCTTGCTCAAGCGGCACATCTCCCTGCTCGAGTTTATTCACGATCTCTTCCAACTGCTGCATCGCTTCTTCAAAGCTTTGTTTTTTCTCCTCAGCCATTTGTATCCTCCTTCACGTCCTTGACGATACAATCTATCGTGCCGTCAGCAAGATGGATTTGTACATCATCGCCTGTCTTGACTTGATCCACGCTTTTCAAAAGGGTATTTTGCTTATATGAAATGCTATATCCCCGCTTCATCGTTTCCAATGGATTCAATAAAGAAAGTTTATTGATTTGATGAAGAAACTTCTGCTGCTGCCGTTCATGCAGTTTTTCCATTGCTTGTTGCAAACGATTCTGCAAGACAGCAAGCTCCCGTTCATGGTTTTGCACTTGCTTGCCTGGATGGACAAGTGTCAGACGGTTCATCAGTGAGCTGAACTGCTGTGTCTTTGTCGTCACGGCAGCTGTTCCTGCTCTGTTCAGCCGGTCGGAAAGCTTATCCAGCTCAATCTCTTTTTGCCTCAGCATCTGTTCCGGATAGCGGAAGGCGTACGAACCGCGAAGCTTGGCCAATCTGTCTGCTTCTTGTCTGTAGTTTTGACGGACGATATACTGCATCCGGTTGGAAAGCTGTGTGATACGATGCAGCAGCTCTTCCCGGGCAGGAACAGCCAATTCAGCTGCTCCCGTCGGAGTGGCTGCCCGTACATCGGCGACAAAATCACTGATGGTGAAATCCGTTTCGTGCCCAACAGCCGAAATGATCGGAATACGGACAGAATGGATGGCACGGGCGACAATTTCTTCATTGAAGCTCCAAAGTTCCTCGATCGAACCGCCGCCACGTCCGATGATCAGCACATCGAAATCACGCTCCTCCGCAAAAGACAAGGCTTGTACAAGCGAAGGTGCCGATCTTTCCCCTTGCACAGAAACCGGAAGAACCGTCACTTTCACGATTGGGTAACGCCGCTTGATCGTTGTCAGGATATCCCGGACGGCTGCTCCCGTAGGGGATGTGATGACTCCGATATGCTCCGGAAAAGCAGGCAGCTTCTTTTTATGTGCAGCCGAAAACAAGCCTTCTTTTTCAAGCTTCTCTTTCAGTTGTTCGTAAGCTTGATACAGCGCACCGACTCCATCCGGCTCCATATGCTGGATATAAAGCTGGTATTGGCCTTGCGGTTCATACAAGCCGATCTCACCGCGGATCAAGACAGTCATGCCATTTTCAGGTACAAATTTCAGCCCTTTGTTTTGTCCGGCAAACATGACGGATTGTATCCGTGCGCCATCATCCTTCAATGTCATATACATGTGACCGCGGCTGTGGTGCTTGAAGTTGGATATCTCAGCCCTGAGCCAAATGTCTTTCAGGTGCTTGTCCGTCTCCAATTTACGCTTCATATAGCGCGTCAAAGCCGTCACGGTCAAATAACGATCCTCACTCATGCTCAAAAGACTCCTTACACTACCGCGGCTCTTTGGCGTCTTGCTGCTTTAATCGTATTATGCATCAGCATCGTTATCGTCATCGGACCGACACCGCCAGGAACCGGTGTAATGATGGATGCCACATCTTTCGCATTGTCAAAATCAACGTCTCCCGTCAATTTGCCTTCTGCATTTCGATTGACACCAACATCGATGACAATGGCGCCTTCCTTGATATCCTCAGCCTTGATCATATGTTCACGTCCGACAGCCACAACAAGGATGTCAGCCTGCTTTGTGAAACTTCTGAGATCTGGCGTGCGGGAATGCGTATGGATGACAGTCGCATGCTCATTCAGCAGCAGTTGACCCACTGGTTTGCCGACAATGTTGCTCCGGCCGACGATGACAGCAGTCTTGCCGGCTATCCCGACATTTTTCGATTGCAGCATCTTGATGATGCCATAAGGCGTACAAGGATAATATGTATCTTCACCCATCATCATCTTGCCTACATTGGCAGGATGGAAACCATCCACATCCTTTTCAGGATCGATGTTGTCGATGACAGCTTGTTCATCGATATGAGCCGGCAGCGGCAATTGGACAAGAATACCGTTCACATTCGTATCAAGATTCAGCCGCTGAATCAAATCCAGCAGTTCCGTCTGTGTCGTCGAACTTGGCAGCTCAATCAAGTCGGAACTGATCCCGATTTCGGCTGATGCTTTTTCTTTACCTCTTACATAAGATCTGGAGGCTGGGTCGTCCCCGACTAAAACAACGGTCAGATGAGGCAGAATATCTTGTTCTTTCAGTGCTGCTGCTTCTTGTTTCAGTTCTTCCCGAATAGTTGCTGCAAGTTCTTTGCCGTAGATCAATTCTGCTGTCATGCTAATCCGCTCCCTCAGTTTTTGATTATTCTGGATAATACGCCGTTTACGAATTTACCGGACTTTTCATCTCCAAATAAATTGGAAATTTCGATTGCTTCATTGATGACCACGCCCTGCGGTACATCTGTGTGGTGAAGCAGCTCATATACTGCAATACGCAAAGCTGTCTTCTCTACACTCGCCAGACGGTCAAACGACCAATTCTCTAAGTGCTCGGCAATTTTCGCATCCACTTCAGCCTGATGCTCCAATACACCGTTGATCAGATCGGCCAGAAAAGCATTCTTAAGCGGCTCCCCTAATACATTCTCCACAGCCTCATCAGGCTGGATATCGTTCATGTCCATTTGGAAAAGGACTTGAAAGGCAGTTTCCCGCGCCATACGTCGTTTCATATTCTATCTCCTTTTAACTCATCTCATCAAATCATAACACGATATACAGGGTTAAATCTATCTTGAACATAAGAAAAGACCCCGGGGGCCGAACCAGCCAAGGTCTTTTCCAGCGAAAACAGTCTATTCGACAGTGTCTGCTTTTTGATCGAGTTGTATACCTACAATATGGACATTGATCTCCTTCGTCGCAAGCGCCGTCATCGTCTGCAGTGCCTGCCGGATATGCTGCTGGATGTTTTTGGCCACATCGGGCAATCGGCTGTCGGCATTTACCGTGACAAAGACATCGATTGCAACGCCTTCTTCGGTAAGTTCGACTTTGATGCCCTTACCATGTGCTTTCTTGCCCAGTCTTTCCGCTACACCGACTGCAAATCCGCCGCGCATTGCCATGACACCTTTCACTTCACTTGCTGCAATGCCCGCTATCACCTCAATGACAGCAGGTGCAAGCATGACATTGCCAAGCTGGCCTTTAGACCCGATCGATACGAAAGATTGCTCCTGCAAAGATCTCACATCCTTTAGGTTTTTCACTCCATGATTGTATAATTTTCAAGGAAATTCGTATTGAAATCCCCTTCGACAAACACTGGATGCTCCATCATACGAGCATGGAATGGAATTGTCGTATGGACGCCCTCGATGACGAACTCATCCAAAGCGCGTTTCATGCGCGCAACAGCTTCCTCACGCGTTTTACCATATGCAATCAGTTTTGCTACCATGCTATCATAAAACGGAGGGATCGCATAACCTGGGTAAGCCGCTCCATCGACGCGCACGCCGTAACCGCCCGGCGCAAGATAAAGATCAATTTTACCTGGTGAAGGCATGAAGTTCTTGAACGGGTTCTCGGCATTGATCCGGCATTCGATCGCCCAGCCTTCAAAAGTGATATCTTCCTGCGCATAACGCAATGGTTCATTGTTGGCGATATGAATTTGTTCCTTGATCAAGTCGACACCAGTTACAAGCTCTGTCACTGGATGCTCCACTTGGATACGCGTATTCATTTCCATGAAGTAGAATGTTTGATCTTTTCGGTCGAAAATGAATTCGATCGTCCCTGCACCGGAATAATCCACTGCAAGCGCTGCTTTCACAGCAGCTTCTCCCATTCTGGCACGAATGTCGGGAGTGACTGCTGGCGAAGGGGATTCTTCGATCAGCTTCTGCATACGGCGCTGTACCGTACAATCACGCTCACCGAGGTGAATTGCATTGCCATGGTTATCTGCAAGCACCTGAATTTCCACGTGGCGGAAATCTTCTATGTACTTCTCCAAGTAGACGCCAGGGTTGCCAAAAGCTGTTGCAGCTTCCTGCTGGGTAACGCTGATTCCTTTCACCAATTCTTCTTCTGTGCGGGCGATACGGATTCCTTTACCGCCGCCTCCTGCTGTCGCTTTGATGATGACTGGGTAACCAATCTGCTCAGCGACCTGTTTGCCTTCTACAGCGTCGGCCACGATACCGTTTGAACCCGGTACGACTGGAACACCTGCTTCACGCATCGTTTCACGCGCAACATCCTTTGTTCCCATCTTATTGATGGCATACGCACTTGGGCCGACGAAAGTGATATTGCATTCGGCACATAGTTCGGCAAAGTCAGGATTCTCTGCCAGGAAGCCATAACCTGGATGGATGGCATCAACACCCGTAAGTGTCGCTACACTGATGATATTCGAGAAATTCAAGTAACTTTCTTTACTTGCTGCCGGACCGACACAATAAGCTTCGTCGGCCAGCTGTACGTGCAATGCTTCTCTATCTGCTTCCGAGAAAATAGCCACCGTCTCAATGCCCATCTCCTTGCAGGCACGGATGATCCGGACAGCGATCTCTCCTCGGTTGGCAATCAATAATTTCTTAATCAAAACGAGTCAACCCCTTAGTTAGCTTTCACTCTGAACAGAGGTTGTCCATACTCAACAAGCTCTCCGTTTTCCACAAGCACTTCAACGATTTCACCAGATACATCCGCAGTGATTTCATTGAATAGTTTCATCGCTTCCACGATGCAGACGACCGTATCCTTATCCACACGATCGCCGACACTTACGAAATTGTCAGAATCAGGATTTGGTTTGCTGTAGAATGTTCCAACCATCAACGATGTGATTTCATAATCGTAATTCTTGGCAGACGCTTCAGGTGCCTGTGCTGCTGGTTCAGTCTGTGCCGCTGCTGCTTGCGCTTGCGGTGCGATTGCTGCCGGCTGTGCAGGCGCTGGTGCTGCTGCTATCTGCACAACTTCATTCTTTTTGCGGAGGGAGATTTTTTCCCCTTCCGTTTCATAATCGAATTCATCTATGGATGATTGGTCAATTAAGGTAATAAGTTCTTTCAATTCTTCTAATTTAAGCATATTGGCACTCCTTTACAATGGTCCTGCAAAAAGTTACATACAGATTGATCACTAACATATTTTACGCAAACGACAAAAAAATCGCAACACCTATCGATTCAGCCATTGGATGCATGCTGCCTCTTTTCGCTTTGCAACGCGGAATAGAAGCCTTTTTGCTGCATCAGCTCCTTGTGGCTGCCCTGCTCCAAAATCTCGCCATCCTGCAAGACAAATATCTTATCGGCCTGCTCGATCGTGTTAAGCCGATGTGCCACTACGATACTTGTCCTGCCTTCCATCAATACTTGCATCGCTTGCTGGATCCTGTGTTCGGTTATCGTATCGATACTTGATGTTGCTTCATCCAGCAGCAGGATATCCGGATCACGCAATAGTGCTTTGGCGATTGAGAGCAGCTGGCGCTGTCCGTGACTCAACCCTCCGCCATCTTGTCCGATTTGAGTATCGTATCCATCGGGAAGCCTGGTGATGAACCGATGGGCATTGGCTGCAGTTGCCGCCTCGATGACTTCCTCGTCGGTGGCATCCAGTCTGCCGTAACGAATATTATCCATGATGGTGCCTTTGAACAGGAAATCCTGTTGCAGCACGACACCGATGCGGTTTCGATAGCTGCTCAAATCCATTTTTGAAAGCGGTGTTCCATCAATCAGTATGCGGCCCTGATCAGGCTGATAAAAGCCAGCGATCAAATTCATGATCGTCGTTTTCCCAGATCCTGTGGGACCGACAAATGCTGCTGTCTGTCCGGATTTGACAGTGAAAGAGATATTCTTCAGTGCAGGTTCTCCTTCATAAGCAAACGTTATATCATCAAATTGGATATCACCTTGCAGTTTCGTCATTGTTTGTTTCGCTGTCTCCTGGTGTTCTTCCTGCTCATCCAAGATTCCAAATACACGTTCCGCACCAGCCAATGCCGAAAATAAGGAATTGAATTGGTTTGCCAAATCATTCAACGGTCGAGTGAACTGTCTGGAATATTCCAGGAATATCACGATGGTGCCGACAGTGATTCCTGCCCAGCCATTTCCAATCAATAAGGCACCGACACCGGCAATGACGGCAAAACTGATGTTATTCAGCATATTCATCCACTTTGGAATGAACCCAGAGAATGTTTGCGCCCAAAACCCTGCTTGCTGAAGCTGCTGTGTTTTATCGCGGAAGTTATCGATGACCTTGTTTTCCTGCGCATATGCTTTAATGACCGCCTGGCCGGATATGCTCTCTTCCGCGAAACCATTCACGCTGCTGACAGTCTGCTGCTGGATCCGGAAAGCATGGCGGGTACGGTTGGTGATCCACTTTATCCCGATGAACATGATCGGGACTACCAATAGTGTAAGGATGGTAAGTACCGGGCTCAGGCTCATCATGACGGCAAGTATGCCGATGAACGTAATGATGCTGGAAACGATTTGGACCATCGATGTGTTCAAAGTCGTTGAAATGTTATCCACGTCATTGGTCATCCGGCTCATCAGCTCACCATGCTGCCGTTTATCGAAGAATGCTAGCTTCAATTTCTGCAGATGGAGGAACATATCTTTGCGGATGGCATAGACAGCCGACTGGGAAATGGTGATCATCCAGTAGCCTTGTGAAAAAGTAATGACTGCAACACCAGCATAAATCAACAATAGCCAACCCAACTGCTGCAGCAAATAGCCAGCCGTATAGTCACCGGCAACGAATCGGTCAACGATATGACCTAAAATGACCGGGCCGATCAATGCCAGCACAGAACTTGATATGATCATACCAATCGTGATGAATAACAGCCGTTTTTCCAGCAGCATATAACGCCAGATGCGCAGCAGTGTCTCTTTAGGGTTCTCCACTTTTGCTTTTTGTTTTTTACCACCTGCTGTATATGCCGGCCGTTTGTATCGGAATGCAGCGGTCAGCTTCCTCATGATGATGCCCCCTTTTCCTGCTGCGAGGCCTGGATGGACCGGAACAACTCTGATTGCTCCAGGAGCTCTTCCGCTGTGCCGAACGCAGTCCGTTTTCCGTCCTCGACTAGGAGGATGCGATCGCATTGCATGGATGTACTGAGTTTTTGGGTTACCAGCACCGTTGTGCACGCATACCGTTTGAGTGCCTCCAGGAGTTTTCGCTCTGTCTGCAAATCCAATGCACTAGTGCTGTCATCAAGCAGCAAAAGCGACGGTTGGAGCAGCAAAGCACGTGCAATGGTCAGCCGCTGCTTTTGTCCGCCGGATAAATTGATGCCATTTTGACCGAGTCTGGTATCGAATGCCTCGGGCAGTTTGGTAATTGTTTCGTAAATCTGCGCATCCTTTGCAGCACGGATGATTTCTTCCTCGCTGGCATCTGCTGCTCCCCAGGCAATATTTTCACGGATCGTCCCGGAAAACAGCTGCACATCCTGGGAGACGAAGCCAATTTGCTTCCGGAAAGCTTTGCTGTCAAGCTTCGGTAACGGGATGCCATCCGCCATCACCTTGCCACTATCGGGCTGATATAAACCAATCATCAAATGAAGCAAGGTAGACTTGCCTGAACCGGTTTCCCCCAAAACGGCAATGCGCTCTCCCGGTATGATCTGCATCGAGAATTCTTCGATGACAGGTATCTTTCCACTGGGATAACGGTAAGACACCTGTTTCAGCTCAATACCACCTTGAAAATCATCAGCAGATAACTGACCTTCCGCTGCTGACGTCTGCAGTCCAAGCACGTCACTGATTCGTTCACTGGAAGCTTTTGCCCTGCTATAAAAAGTTATCAGCATACCGACGACGCTCAATGCGCCAGTGATCCGTGTTGCATAATTCACAATCGCTACGATATCCCCAACATTCGTTTGCTGCTGGATTCCGCCAATATACAAGATAGCCAAAATGGCAATATTCATCACCAATGTTAGCAGCGGGACCGATAATTCGGTATACCGAAATGCTTTCAGCATGTTTCGGCGCAGTTCATCACTCGTTTTTTCAAAACGTTTTCGTTCCTGTTCTTCCCTTACGAAAATCCTGATCAAGCGTAATCCTACAAGGTTTTCCCGCATGATATGATTCACTTTATCCACACTGCGCTGGACGATGCCAAAGTAGCGGATGCTCCGCTTCATGATCAAGCGGAGGACGATTAAAAGAATCGGGATGACAATCAATAAAATAAGCGAAATCCTGGCATTGACGACAAATGCCATGATCGTTCCGCCGATGATCAAAAATGGCGCCCTGATCATGAAACGAAAGAACATGACAAGTGTCAGCTGTATCTGGTTGACATCATTTGTCAGCCTGGTCAATAGTGTGCTCGTACCGAACCGCTGGATATCCTGAAGTTCCGCCAGCTGCACCTTTTCATACATCGAATCACGCAGCTCTTTGCCCACACTTTGACCAAGATGGTCCGCAAAGAATATATTGATGATTCCAGCTCCAAAGCCAATGACAGCGATGGCTGCCATGCCAAGACCCAATTCGATGACAAGCTGGTTATCGCCTGCTGTTATACCATCATCGATTATTTTTTGTAAAAGGAATGGCTGCACAAGCTCCACCGATAGTTCAATCATGATGAAAACCAATGATGTGGCGATGATGAGCCAATAAGGTTTAAGATAACTGAATACTGTCTTCACTGCTTACGCCTTCTCCCTGCATATGTATAGCCTGCTGCTATTAATACCCTAGCATACCACCTATTCAAACAAATTCGTACGGATCACCCTTCAACTGAAAAAGGAGCATTCGCTGAATGCTCCTTTAATCTTACTTCTGCGGAATATATTTGACATCGACATTGGCGCCGGCAAATTCATCAGCCGCCATCTGCATGATGCTGTTTGCTTCTTGCGCTGTCATCTTATCGGATTTCACAGTGATTTGCACATGTCCCTCTTCAGCTCGGACAAGTACTTCTTCATAGTTTTTCTCTGCGATGATCGAATCTTCCAGAATGGTTTCTTTTGAAGCATATTGTTCCATCAATTCAATCTGATTTACCGCTTCATTTTTTTCGTCAGTGCTTGTAGAGGAGCTGGCCACGATTTCTTCCAATCTTGTTTTCGCTTCACTGCGCTGATCCATCGTTTGCATCCGGATGCTGGCAAACAATTCATCGACATTGGCTGGTTCTGTCGTTACATCTTTTTCCCCTTCTTCACCAGAACCGCTGTCACCAGATCCATCCGAGTCGCCAGCTGCAGTGCTTGTTCCATTTTCTTCTGGGTTATCATTGATGAAAGCAAGTTCATCCCCATTTGGTGATGTCATGTAATATACACTCAACACGATCAGCAAGCTCAGCATCGTCAATAACCAGACTGTTTGTTTCTTCAACATCTTAATTCCCCCTTAATTTTTCGGCATGACCGAAATTCGATGCGTCGGTACATCCAGCACCCGTGATATTGCTTCCACAACCCATTCCTGCTTTGTCGCTTGTTCGGTTCCTTTGGCTACCACCAGCACGCCTCTTACTTCAGGCTTCCTTGTTTCCACCAGCAGCGGTACTTCTTGGTCCCCTTGTCTGACCAGCACGACTTGCTGTTCTTCGTTCTCATCTTCCACAATACGTTCCCCGCCGTTTTGATCGGTTTCTTCGGACGTCTGCTGACCGATGATCAGGTTTTTTTCATACACCTTTTGATGTGTGCTGTTCAGATTGACCATGACTTCCACTTCGGAAATACCTTTGATTTTTTCCAGCAATCCGACTAGGTCTTGTTCATATGCAGTTTCCAGATCAGCTGTGGAAGAAGAAGCGTTATTTTCTTTTTTTGCAAATGTCTCTTCTGTTTCCTTTGAGACACTTTCCTGACTTGGCTGGGGTGCTTGTCCAACCGACTCCTTTGGTTCTGTGAACAAGCCGCTTACAAGCAAAAGCAAAGCACCCAGCAGCCCAACGATGACCAAATATCCAAGCTTTGTCGGTTTCTTATTCTGGGAATCTTTCAATTTCCATTGTTCGGAAAGCTTGTCTAGTAATTTTTTCATCCTGCCCCCCCTTTTTGGGTGACCTCAAGCGGAAGATCTTCCAGCTCCCAAATTTCAGCCAGATGAGATTTCACTTTTTCCAAGTCCTCCGTCTGTTCAGCTGCTTCGATCGGACGGGAACTATCGATGACCACGTCGCGGATATCTCCTTCTGGTAAATCCTGTCCAGCAGCTTGTACCGTTACTTGGATGTAATCGATTGCTTCGGGCGTTTCCTCATCTTCTCCCTCCTTAAAGGCGACCGCGATGTCAGTGATTTGCATATGGTAATTCTCCAGCAGCGTTGGATTTGCTTGGTCCATTAACTGGACAGCCATCTGTTCCTCAATATATGCTCGCTGAACGGAATCTATTTCACTTTTCTTCTCTTCTATCGAATTTTCCATCGACGGAGCGTCCGTCAAAGCAGCAAAGCCTTGCATCGCTTCCTGTACAGCCTGAGTCGAATCGACTTGGAATAAGGCGAAAACTGGTTTAAGGAACAGCAGCAGAAGCATGAGTCCCATTACCAATTTGACGTATTTGCGGATATCCGTATCCGGTATGACCATATCGAGCACAAAAGCGAGCAGGATGAACAAAATGATTTGCATAACCCATGATTGCAATGCGTCCAAGCAACCAGCTCCTATCTCAGCATTAAAGTGACATTACTCGAAGCAACGATGATGACGATGGCAATGAAAAACATGAATGCGACAACGAGCAGACAAGCGAAGATATACAGGATATACTTACTCATCACTTGCATCGATTTGATGATCGGACCGTCACCGAGCGGCTGCAGCAGTGCGGCTGCCAACTTATAAATCAGGGCGATGGCCAGAATCTTGATGGCCGGGAACAAAGCGATGGCCAGCACGATCAGCACGCCCACGATCCCGACGGCATTTTTTAGCAGCAGTGATGCACTGAGTACCGTATCCGTAGCATCGGTGAACATCCGGCCAATGACCGGGATGAAGTTTCCGGTAACAAACTTAGCGGTCTTCATCGCCACGCCATCCTGTACAGCCGTGACTGCTCCTTGAACAGAAATGACGCCCAAAAAGACGCTGAAAAAAATCCCCAAAAGCCAAAGCCCGATGTTTTTCATCAAATCAGCCAGCTGGGTGACGGGATATTCTTTGTTGATTGTGCTGACCAGGTGTAAAAGTGCGCTCATGAGGAATAACGGGATGATTATCTTGGAGATCAATAATCCGCTGGCATGGATGAGGAACACGATGATCGGATGAAAGAAAGCGACAGCCGACAGACTTCCGAATGAAGCCATCAGCCCGAGCAGCAATGGGATCAAAGCCAGCATGAAATCACTCATGCCATTGATTGCTTCCATCGCATAACTTACGGATAAACGAAAACTATTCAAAAGCAATGTGAGCAAGACCATACAGACAATCATATAAGCGACTTTACTGATGGAACCTTTATTGAATGCTGTCTGAATCGTTTGCAGGATGCTTGAGAAAAGCGTCAGAAAAATCAGGATCCCAAGAAGCTTTCCATTCAGCAACAGTTCGTACAGCAAATACTCAAAGAGACCTTTTAACCATGATTCGATGCTGATGTCCCCTTGCTGCTGGATGAATTCCAGCAAGGAGCCTTTTTCCAGTTCCGGAATGTACTCGCCGTATTTGTCAGACAACTGTTCCCAATACCCACTTATTTCTTCTGTAGGCAAGCTTTCAAATGCGGTAAAAGCTGCCTCTTGCTCTTCTGCCTGACCAGTCTCTGCCAGGACGGCTGTCGGGATTGTAAGGATGTTCAATAAGGCAAAGAGAATGACCAAGCAGCGCTTCAACGTATTCAGCTCCTTATCCGCCCGGCATGAAACTGAGAATCGTCTCGATGACCGCTGTCAAAATCGGTATGGCCACCGTGATGATGATGATTTTTCCTGCAAGCTCTATTTTGGCAGCAATCGCAGACAACCCGGCATCCCGTGTCAGATGTGCCCCGAATTCCGTGATGTAGGCAATGCCGATGATTTTAAGAATCGTCTTGATATATAGTCCTTCTACATTCGCTCTCTCACCAAGCTGCTCGATGAGGAGCATGATACCGGCAATCTTTTGCAGGATGAACAGAAAGATGATGATTCCTGTCACCACGACAACAAAGAATGCGATCGATGAATTTTGTTCTTTAACAATCAAAGCAAGCAAACTGGCCACAATGCCAATGGATACGATTATGATGATATCCATCTTGATCGCCTCATCCCTGGAATAAGAACACCGACTTTATCTGCTGGAACAGCTCTGATAATTTGCCCAAGACAATGAGCAGCACAAGGATGAATCCCATCAGTGTCGTGAATTGGGCAATCTCCTCTTTTCCCATTTGCTTCAGTACCGTATGAATGATGGCAACGATCATCCCGATTCCTGCTATTTGAAATAAAATCATCGCTTCTCCGAGCATAGCGGACTCCTTTCCTACCTCGTTCAGATAAGCAGCAGTACAATCAGCAAACCTGTCAGGAAGCCGAGATTGCGAAACATCTTCCCATAACGCTGGTTCGCTTCTTCTGCTTCCTCCAGCTCCCGCTCCAAATGGGTCCTGGCCAGCTGGATATGTTTTTGCTGCTGCTCAAAATCATGCTGGCCGAGTGTGCGGCCGAACTGCAGCCAAATATCCTTCTCAGCTGCCTTCAATGCAGTGGAACTCATCCATGTTTCTGTTGTCTCTTCCCAGCATTCATATAATCCTTCCGGGTGCAGCTGCAGCTGATCAGCCAGCTGATGGAAGAATTCCGCTGCAGGCTTAGGAACTTGCTTGGCCAGGTTTTCGCTTGTTTCAATGATGCTTGTCTGACTATAGAGGATTTCGGCTTCCATCACCTGCAGACTGCTGATCAGCTGACGGATTTGCTTTGGCCGCTGCTGCAGCCGCCGTGATAAATCGAAACCTGCCCATGTCGCTGCGATGAGCACAAGTATCGCTCCGACCAGCTTCATCGGCCGGCTCCAGCTGGACTTACCGCATCGAACAGAGCTTGTACCACTCCTGGTGATCTGCCTTTTTTCAATATAATGATCCGTTCGAAAACATTATGCTGAAACAACGGCCGCAGTGATGGTCTGAGACGGATATCATCCAAGCTGTCGCCATGCACACTGCACACAATTTTCACACCAGCATGCAGCGCTTCCAGCAAAGCTTGGACATCGCGCTCGCTGCCGATCTCATCTGCCGCAATCACATCCGGTGACATCGATCGTATCAGCATCATCAATCCCTCCGCCTTTGGACATGCGTCCATGATGTCAGTCCTTTTTCCCAAATCATGCTGCGGGATGCCACTGATGCTGCCCCCGATTTCGGATCGTTCATCGACGACGGCTGTCTTCAGTGCAGGATATTGCTGCCACCCCGATGAAAGAGAACGAATGATATCACGTAAAATGGTCGTTTTACCGGATTGGGGCGGTCCGATGACAAGCGTATGACGGCACGAACCATCGAACTTGTACAAAGAGGGCATGATTTTTGCTGCTGCCCCCGGAACAGCCTTGGCAATACGGATGTTGAAAGATGATATATGCTTAAGTGCTTTGACCGAACCGGATTCGGTATTCACTTTGCCGCTCAAGCCGATGCGATGTCCCCCTGCAATGGTGATATATCCTTCCCTCAACTCATTCTCAAGTGCATATAATGAAAAATCACTTAACTGATTCAGCATAAAACGGGCATCATCCGGCTTCATGGACGATGGTTCGATCCACTCAGTCGTATCATCGAAACATAACTCAAGCTGCTGATTCATCCGGCACCTTATTTCTTGCAGCTTAACCCAGCGATTTCCGATCTTTTCCGATAATAAGGCTTGTAGGGGCGGTCGAAACAAGTGTAGGATCTCCTTCATCTTTGTCACCTCTGACTTCAGTCGGACATGTTGTCCATACTGTAATGTATGTGCCGCCGAATTGATTATGCACGAAAAAAAGAGCTCCTTCCCATGCTTGGGAAGAAGCTCTTGAAAATGCCTTATGCACGTGATACGTATTTACCGTCAGAAGTGTTGATGATAAGTACATCGCCTTCGTTGATGAAGAATGGCACTTGTACGCTCAAACCTGTTTCTACGATCGCAGGCTTAGTACCGCCGCTTGCAGTGTCGCCTTTGATACCAGGTTCTGTTTCGGTAACTTTCAATTCAACGTTATTCGGCAGATCCACACCTAGTGTTTCGCCGCCAAAAGTCATGACGCTGATTTCCATGTTTTCTTTCAGGAATTTTAGTTCGTATTCGATCTGCGCTGTTTGAAGCTCCAGCTGATCATAAGTGTCGGTGTCCATGAATGTATGCGTGTCACCTGAAGCATAAAGATATTGCATCTTTTTATGTTCGATATGAGCACGGGAAACCTTCTCACCGGCACGGAATGTTTTTTCCTGGATGTTTCCGTTACGCAGGTTACGCAGTTTGGAACGTACGAAAGCTGCACCTTTACCTGGTTTTACGTGCTGGAAATCGATAACCTGCCATAGGCCATTATCTACCTCGATTGTTAGACCCGTACGAAAATCGTTTACTGAAATCATTGTTTTCCTCCTTCGAAAAACGGCTGTTACAATGTAATTAAATCTTTAGTGGAGAACGTCAGACGTTCACTGCCTTCAGCAGTCAGCACAAGATCATCCTCGATCCGGCAACCGCCTACTTCCGGTATGTAAATTCCCGGCTCTACAGTCACGACCATTCCCGGCTTCAATACTGTATCGGAACGGAAGGATAGAGCTGGCGATTCATGCACATCCATACCGAGTCCATGACCGGTAGAATGCCCGAAGTATCGGCCATAGCCTTTTTCGGTGATATAGTCCCGTGTGAGTGCGTCGGCTTCCTTACCAGTAATACCCGGTTTCACGCCTGCTACTCCTCGAAGATTCGCCTCTAGTACTATATCATAAATCTCGCGTAATTTGTCACTTATCTCGCCTACTGCGAAAGTTCGGGTGATATCCGAGCAATATCCATTGTAAAGCGCCCCGTAATCAAGCGTGACCAATTCACCCTTTTGGATTTCTTTATCGGAAGCAACGCCATGCGGCAAAGCTGATCGATATCCCGAGGCAACGATCGTATCAAAACTCGACTCTGTCGCACCTTGCTTGCGCATGAAGAACTCCAGCTCATTGGAAACCTCGATTTCCTTCATCCCTGGTTTGACGAATGTCAAAATATGTGTATAAGCTGCATCGGCGATTTCAGCAGCTGTTTTCATGATACGAAGCTCTGCTTCAGATTTGATCAGACGCAATTCCTCGATCAATCCCGACGCTGGAATCAGATCAGCTTTGACAACATCCTGGAACTGCTGATAAAGCGCGAAAGTGACATCTTCATGCTCAAATCCGACTTGCTGCGCCCCTTCTTTGAGGAGCTGGGCAGCCGCTTCCTGGACGATGGATTGCTTATGTTCTATTATTTCAAAACCAAGCACCTGTTCTGCCGCCTGTTCCATATAGCGAAAATCGGTGATGAACTTCTGTTTCGTTTTCGTGATGACGAGCAGACCTGCGCTTCCGGTGAAACCTGATATGTATCTGCGGTTCTGCGCACTCGTCACGATCAGCGCATCCAAATTCTTTTTCTCCATCAAAGTACGTAATCTCTCCAGTTTCTCCATCTGTTTCTTCCTCCCCTTATTTCTCAAGCAGTGCCAGTGCCGCATAACGGTAGCCTTTTATACCAAGACCGACGACTTGCCCTTTGCATACGGATGCCAGCATCGAATGATGACGGAATTCTTCCCGGGTATGGATATTTGATATGTGTACCTCCAAGACCGGAATCGGGACACTGGCGATTGCATCCCTGATCGCGATGCTGGTGTGCGTATAAGCTGCGGCATTCAGGATGATACCAGTGCATGTACGGCCGGCCTCTTGTATTTTATCAACCAGGGCACCTTCGTGATTCGACTGGAAGTCCTCCAGTCCATACCCGAAGCTGTCTGTCACCTTTTGTACTTCAGCAACCACATCAGCCAGCGTATGGCTTCCATATATTCCCGGTTCCCTCGTTCCGAGTAAGTTCAAATTAGGTCCATTGATCAACATTAAACGATTCACGTTCTTCATCCTTTGGTTACATTATTTTAACTTTCACATAGTGTAACATAAGACAAAGAATTTGTGATTGAAAATTCGAAATGCTTAATCCTGTTCCTGATATGCTTGGCTTTGCTGGTATTCGAAGCTGATACTGTACCCGATGAATACAGCATAAAGCAAATACAAGCACATTGTCGTGATATTTGCATTGCGGTCTGCTTGGAAAGCACTATCCACTCCGTGTATGATCGGTGCAAGCACAAGCTGGACAAGGACCCAGAGCACCACTCCAAAAAGCAGGCTCGGCAGGATGCCTTTCTGTTTTTTCATGAATAAAAAATAAACGAAAGCGATGAAAATCGAAAGCAGGCCGACCAGGATGATACTGAGCAATTCCGCAACCCATGTTTCGGCCCAAGGCATCCATACCCAGGAACGCAAAACAAAATCTGCCACTGACAGGTCAGTAAATTGAAAGAAATATGCTGCCCAGGCGATCGCCGACCAAAGCACTCCCCCGACGAATCCAGTCACAGCGGCACTTCTATTGAAACGTGATGCGATTTTACGATTTTGCTGCATAATACTCACCTCATTACGTAGCATGCCTTGATTGAGCAATTTTAATCCTTTCTGCTATCTAGTGTTATTGGATTTTTTTTAGTAAAATAGAAGGAAATCGAAACGAGGCTGGTGAAATTATGTCAGATAAACAAACCAATACCTATGGCGGGCAAGCCGTTGTTGAAGGTGTCATGTTCGCGGGGAAAAACAGCTTCGTTACAGCCGTTCGCAGAAATGATGACAGCATAGACTATTTAACCGTCGAACGAAATGATAATCCAAAACTATCCAGACTGAAAAAAATACCTATATTGCGGGGAATTGCGGCCATCATCCAGTCCAGCGCCAATGGAACGAAGCATTTGAACTTCTCATCCGAAAGATATGACGTCAATCCTGAGGACGATGCAGATATCGTGCCGGAAGAGAAGAAGTCCAAGTTGGCCATGATCATCGGAATCGGCGCAGTCGGTGTACTTTCCTTCATTTTCGGGAAACTGATATTCACATTGACACCTGCATTGGTAGCTGATTTTTTCGAAAAGTGGCTGCCTTCCCGGTTTGAACAAGTAGCGCTGGAAGGATTCCTGAAACTCATTCTTTTGCTTACATACGTTTATCTGGTGTCTTTGACGCCAATAATTAAACGTGTATTCCAGTATCATGGTGCCGAACATAAAGTAATCAACTGTTACGAAAATGGCCTCCCGCTAACAGTGGAGAATGTACAGAAACAATCTCGACTTCACTATCGCTGCGGATCCAGTTTCATGCTATTCACCGTCTTGGTCGGTGTGATCGTATATATGTTCGTTGCAACCGATCCGCTATGGTGGCGCATGGTCAATCGGATTTTACTTTTACCGGTTGTCATCGGCCTGTCATTCGAGGTGCTACAGCTAACGAATAAAGTACGTAATGTTCCTGTTCTTCGTTTCTTGGGATATCCCGGCCTTTGGCTTCAGCTGATCACAACCAAAGAGCCGAAAGATGATCAAGTGGAAGTTGCACTCGCTTCTTTCAAAAAAGTGCTCGAAAATGATTCTTTACAGGTGAATAGTGGTATAAAGATAGTAAGATAACGAAACCATGTGACATCAAGGCATGGAAAGGAGGAAAAATGGATTGCGTAAATCTGGGTCTTCCATCATCTTTTTCATTTTGATTGGGCTTGCAGTCATCGGTGTCGGCGTACAGCTCGTGACGAATCCAGGAGCGTTCTTCCAGAATATACTCGTTTGGGTCGGGGGTGCCGTGCTTTTCGGTGCTTTGCTTTATTTCATTCTTACTCGCTTGCGCGGCCGCACTGCTACTGGCGGATCGAACGGCGATATGCAAAAATACAAAAAAGCAGTCAAGCAGTCCAAACAAAAATACAAGCAGCCAAAAGCCCGCCCTGTTACGAAACCCGCCAATTCAGCTGCCAGTATAAAAAAAGCATCCGCAGCCAGGAAAAAGCGGACGATCAGAGATCGTTCCCGCGGTCCGCAGCTGCGTGTAATCGAAGGCAATAAGCAGAAAAGGAAAAAGTCGAGCATCTGATGCCCGACTTTTTTCATGGCCAACGTTTCAGGAACTGATCCGCTTTTTCACGTCCATTTGCTATCAGCTTTCCTTTTTCTTCTGCTGAAATATTGAAATCGGCCATCCCGATGTCCTCAACTGGGATGAAAATGATGTCTTTTGCTGTATCTTGATTGATATGCCGCATATCATGTGCCACCTTCATCGTCTTGAAGAGCGCGTAAAACAAATCAAGCGATTGGTGCACTTTTTTGGCTGGTACCTTTTGGACAGCTTCGCTCAGTTTCATTCCGAGAATCGGACGTCTCAATAACCGCTCATCCCCCTCCAGTGTCCAGAGCGGGAAGTTGCTCAGCAATCCCCCATCAAGAAGCAAGCTGCGTCTGCGATTTTTGTATAATAGTTTAGCAGGCATGAAGATGTATGGGATACCTGCACTCATCCTGATCGCTCTGGCAACCGGGAAACTTCCGCCATCGATTCCATACGTCTCAGCCAAATCATCCGGAAAAACAATCAATCGACCGAGTGTCACATCAGCTGCAATCACTTTGAGCGTTTTTGGTTTCAAGTCCTGGAAGGTGTATACTTGTTTCTTGGCCAAGGCTTCATAAAGCCATCGTTCCAACGCATTTCCTTTATACAGTCCCATCTTGAAATACAGCGTCAGCCAGTTTGCAAAAGGAATATATTTTGTAAGCTTGATCGGATCCGTGAATTTACTGATATCCGTTTCCTGAAGCAAATCTTCCATCTCTTTTCCGGTATAACCTGCTGCCAGCAAACCGGCAACAATGGCACCTGCGGACGTACCGGCTACATTTTCAAACTCATATTTCCCATTCTCTACAGCTTGAATCGCACCGATGAAAGCGAAAGCCTTCACTCCGCCGCCTGAGAATACGCCGTCTATTTTCATAAGCACGCTCCATGATGACTTTTTATTATACCTAATCACGGAAACATCACTTTAGAACAAAAAAACCATCCGATTTGGATGGTCTGGGCTAGGATTTTTGATTTTGCTGTATTTTAAACAGCGCTTCTTGCCTTTCCTTGCTTGACTGGAAGTACTCCACAAGATTGCCGATTCGCTCGATGCTGTTCCAGCTCAAATGATGCTCGATCCCTTCCACATCATTGTAGATATTCCCTTCTTCCACACCTATGATCCTCAAAAAATCTTCGAGCAGCTGATGCCGGTAGACAAGGCGTTTGCCTACCCTTTCGCCTTTGTCCGTCAAAATCAGTCCGCGATATTTTTCATATTTCAAATATTCATCTTTATCCAGTTTTTGCACCATCTTCGTGACGGAAGATGGATGCACCTGCAGATTTTCTGCTATATCCGAGACACGAGCATATCCTTTTTGCTCCATCAATATGTAAATTTGTTCGATATAATCCTCCATACTCGGTGTAGGCATAATACTCCTCCATTCAATCCACTGCCAGTTCTACATCTTTAAATGATACACGTTTTGGGCCGGACAAACAAGCCAACAAAGTTGAACGGGGTAAAAAGTGTTACACTTCAGCGGACACCTATAAAAATTCTTTGAAAATAAGCACCAGCTTGCTATAATGTAAGTTGGAGTATCATCAGATGGGGGAAATGACATGGAAGCAGTACTGGTAATCGGAATTGCACTGATTGTATTCATTGCATATAGTGTAATCCGCTATTTCATTCAGAAAAAACATTTAAAAACTCTTACAGAAGAAGAGTTCAAAGCTGGATACCGCAAAGCTCAGCTGATCGATGTTCGGGAACCGAAAGAGTTCGACGGCGGACATATCCTCGGAGCACGGAATATTCCGCTCACACAGCTTCGTTACCGTATGACTGAGATTCGGAAGGACAAGCCTGTTTACTTATATGACCAAAACGGTACACGTACTGTCCGGGCTGCATCCATGCTGCACAAAAAAGGATGCCAGGATATCAATCAGCTCAAAGGCGGTTTCAAAGCCTGGAGCGGTAAAATCAAACGTAAAGGCAACTAAAGAGAGCTTTGCACATCATGTGCAAAGCTCTTTTTTCATTCTGGTATATAACGCAATATCGGTTTCCTGGCAGCAGTCGTCTCATCCATTCTGCTGACGACAGTCGTATGAGGCGCTTCTTGGACGATTTCCGGATTGTATTCTGCATCAGCAGCAATCTCCAGCATGGTATCGATGAAACCATCCAACGTTTCTTTTGCTTCCGTTTCGGTCGGCTCGATCATCAGTGCTTCCTCTACATTGAGCGGGAAGTAAATGGTCGGCGGGTGATATCCGAAATCAAGCAATCGTTTTGCGATATCAAGTGTGCGGACACCAAGCTTTTTCTGTCTTCGTCCGGATAGGACGAATTCATGCTTGCAATGCTGTGTGTATGGTAAATCAAATGCATCACTCAGGCGACGCATCATGTAATTTGCATTCAGGACTGCATATTCACTAACACGTTTCAACCCCTCCGGCCCCATCGTGCGGATATATGTATACGCACGGACGTTGATCCCGAAGTTTCCGTAATAAGGCTTCACGCGTCCGATGGAATCCGGGCGATCTTCATCGAGGATGATCTCCTCACCTTGCCTGCGGACGACAGGCTTTGGCAGGAATGCCGCAAGCTCTTCTGAAACACCGACAGGACCAGATCCCGGGCCACCGCCGCCATGCGGACCGGTGAATGTTTTATGCAGATTCAAATGCACTACATCAAAGCCCATATCCCCAGGTCTTGTATAACCCATGATGGCATTCAGATTGGCTCCATCATAATACAGCTTCCCGCCGGCTTCATGAACGATTTTTGCCATTTCCAGGATATCCTTCTCGAATAAACCAAGCGTATTGGGGTTGGTCAGCATCAGTGCTGCCGTGTCTTCCCCGACGACTCGGCGTAAGTCATCCAAATCGACAAGTCCTTGTTCATTGGATTTGACTGTCACAGAATCAAAACCAGCAACTGTTGCTGATGCTGGATTAGTACCATGTGCAGAATCTGGCACGATGACTTTCGTCCGCTGTGTCTCTCCATTTTTCTCATGCAGGGCACGGATCATCATCAATCCAGTCCATTCCCCGTGAGCTCCAGCTGCCGGCTGAAGGGATACGTCATGCATGCCGGTGATTTCCTTCAGCTGCTCCTGGAGATCGAACATGAGCTCCAGTGCACCTTGTGCGGTTTTTGTATCCTGGTAAGGATGCACATGGCTGAACCCTTCCATCCGCACGACATCTTCATTGATTTTCGGATTGTACTTCATCGTACAAGAGCCAAGCGGATAGAATCCGGAATCGACACCGTAGTTTCTTCTGGATAAAGCAGTATAGTGTCGGATGATCTGCAGCTCACTCAATTCCGGCAGCGCTGCTGGCTCCCTGCGGATATAATCTGCTTCGAAAACTTCCGAAAGATCCGTTTCCGGAACATCCAATGGCGGCAAGCTGTACCCTATTCTGCCTGGTTTCGTTTGTTCGAATAACAACGGGAAATCAGTATTGTTTTGCATGGACTGCCGCCACCTCTCCTACGAATGTATCAATCTGTTCTTTCGTGCGCTGCTCCGTCACAGCAACAAGTATGTGGTCCTTCAAACGATCATCTGTCCGTCCCAAGTGATACCCCCCGATAAAACCTTTTGTAATCAGATGATCATTCAGTGCATCAGCATCGTCATCCACTTTGATGACCAATTCATTAAAGAAGGCGCCTTGGAAGATGACTTGCAGCCCGTGTGCTTCCAGCTGCTTTTTCATATATTGCGCTTTTTGTATATTCAGATGAGCCATCTCGGCAACACCCTTTTTCCCGAGTGCACTCATGGCAACCGATGAAGCCAAAGCATTCAATGCCTGATTGGAACAGATATTTGACGTCGCCTTATCGCGGCGGATATGCTGCTCGCGTGCTTGGAGAGTCAGTACGAATCCGCGTCTGCCTTCTTCATCCTTCGTCTGCCCGACGAGTCTTCCAGGCAGCTTGCGCATCAGTTTGGCTGAGCTTGCGAAATAGCCGCAGTGAGGGCCGCCGAATTGTGCCGGGATACCGAACACTTGTGTATCGCCGACCACAATGTCAGCACCGAAACTGCCAGGTGGTGTCAAGAATCCCAGAGCCAAAGGATTGCTGGAAACAACCATCATTGCTTTTGGCTGCGCATCAATGATTTTGCGTATGTCTGCAAGCGGTTCGACCTGCCCGAAGAAGTTTGGATACTGCACGATGACACTAGCTGTATCACTATCGAGTGTTTCTCCAAGCGCTTGTAGATCTGTGCGACCATCTTTATGCGGGACCGTGACAACTTCCAAATGCTGCCCACGGCAGTAAGAATCAATCACCTGACGAGATTCTGGGTGAACCGCCTCTGAAACAACGATTTTCTTTCTTTTTGTATGGCCGGCACTCAGTGTCGCTGCTTCTGCCAGAGCAGTTCCGCCATCATACATCGAGCTGTTTGCCACATCCATACCAGTAAGTTCAGCAATCATCGTCTGGAACTCAAAAATCGCCTGCAATTCGCCTTGGGAAATTTCTGGCTGATATGGTGTATAAGCAGTATAAAACTCGGACCGGGAGATTACGTGGTCCACGATCGAAGGAATGTAATGGTCATATACACCTGCTCCAAGAAAGGAAGCGTGAGTCTTCATCGTCACATTCTTGCTTGCCAAAGCCGCAAGTTCTGCTTTCAGTTCTCCTTCACTTTTCGCTTCCTTGATCTGAAGCGGTCCCTGCAAGCGAACTTCCTCAGGAATATCAGAGAACAGCTCCTCTGTGTCTTTCACACCTATCGTTTGAAGCATCTCCTCTTTGTCTTGCTCTGTCATCGGTAAGTATCTGAAATCCATGCTGTATCCTCCTTCTATTTCCGTTTATAGAATGGTGTTGCAACGATCCTTGCTTGCAGGCGTTTTTTCCGTATCTGCACGTCGACAGTACTGCCTTCTTCGGCAGCATCCGAGTGTATGAGTGCAAGACCGATATAACTATCCAATGTCGGTGATTTGGTGCCCGTTGTCACCTCGCCGATTTGTTCGTCGCCGATGAAAATCGGATAACCATGGCGCGGAATTCCTTTTTCCAGCATCTCAATGCCAACGAGCTTTCTCTTTGTACCGTTCTCTTTTTGCTTTTTTAAAGCTTCTTTGCCAATAAAGTTGGCAGATTTATTCGTTTTCACCGCAAATCCAATGCCGGCCTCGATTGGCGAAATATCTTTTGACAATTCATTTCCATACAGTGGTAGATTCGCTTCAAAGCGCAATGTATCCCTCGCACCCAATCCGACAGGCTGCAGATCATATGCTTGACCCTGTTCCAGCAGCAGTTCCCAAACAGTCTGACCGCTTGCGGCCGGTCCATAGATTTCAAAACCATCTTCGCCGGTATAACCAGTGCGTGAAATAAGGAAATCCCCTTCTGCTCCTTTCAGCTGTACGGGATAAGCGAACCTGAAAAATGAAATTTCCGATAATTCATTATCTGTAAGCTGCTGCAGGATTTGTTCCGCATGAGGTCCTTGCAGCGCTACCTGCATATATGCATCCGATTCATTCTCGATACGGACGCCTTCTATCCGGTGAGATAGCAGCCATTCGAAATCCTTCTCTGTATTGCCAGCATTCACAACCAACAGATAACGATTTGCCTCCAGCATATAAACGATCAAATCGTCCACAGTCCCGCCATCTTCATAACACATCACGCTGTACTGCGCTTTGTTTGGAACGAGCAGATCGATATCATTTGTCAGGACAAACTGCAGATAGTCTTTACTCGCTGGACCTTCCACAAGAATTTCCCCCATATGGGAGACATCGAACAAACCTGCTGCCTGCCGCACTGCATGATGCTCTTCCTGGATGCTGCTGAAATGAACAGGCAGTTCCCAGCCGCCGAAATCGATCGTTTTGCTGTTAGCCTGATAAGCAGGATAAAGCGGGGTTCTTTTCAACTCACTCATCATCTAGCTCCTCTCTTATGTATCTCACAACTAAAAACAGAGCCACCTCGAAAAAACTTGAGGGGCTCTGTCCTTTTACCAGAAAGTTTCTTATCGTCACTCGGACCATAATTGCTTCTTGGGTGGCTTCTTCTTCGGAAGCACTCTCCAGAGTTGCGTCTTGCTGGAGTTCTTTTGCCTGAGAGATTCACTCAATATTTGCTCCTTCGGCGCCGCATATAGCGGTCTCTCCTCCAACATTCACTCGCGGTTTATGAAATTGGCAAACTAGGGCATACTAACGGATATTCAAGCTATAAAAAAGCAAAATACAAACATTACAATAGATTATATTGATAATGTTCTGATTTAAGGCTCATTATACCATACCATTTTCAGATTGTGTTCTATAAATCCAGCTTTTATAAACAAAACTCCGAAGAATAAGGAGATGTACTCATTATGCAGGTGCAAATAAAAGATGATAAGCATTTTATCGAGATGATGGATGATGTTTTGCAGCAAGAAGGAGATACAGCATCCTGGGAACAATTCCAAATGGCTTATACATCGGCGAAGGAAACGAATATCGACACGTTCACTGGATTGGTCGCACCCGGGTATCTTCCCCACATGACCTTTCATCCTCATCAACTGGAAGCAAGCCGCAGAGTAGTAGAAGAAATGAACGGACGCGCCATCCTGGCAGATGAAGTTGGACTTGGGAAGACAATCGAGGCAGGTCTTGTATTGAAGGAATTGATGATACGCGGGTTGGTGAAAAAAGTGCTTCTGCTTGTACCGGCCTCGCTTGTCAACCAATGGGTGAATGAATTGAATTCCAAGTTCCACATACCTGCTGCTTCCCAACGAAAACAATATGTGTGGGAGCATTATGATGTGATCGTTTCTTCCATCGATTTGGCAAAACGTTCCCCGCACAGGGAAATCATCCTGGAGCAGGACTATGATTTTGTACTTATCGACGAGGCGCATAAATTGAAAAATAGCAAGACAAAAAATTATGCTTTCATCCAATCACTCAAAAAGAAATATTGCCTGCTGCTGACCGCAACGCCTGTTCAAAACAAACTGAGTGATATTTACAATCTCGTATCCTTGCTTAAACCCGGCTACTTGGGCAGCTATAAGCAATTCAAAGATACATATGGAGATGACCGAAAAGATGCGGAAGAGCATCATTATCTGAAGGAGCTCATCCGCAAAGTGATGGTCCGCAACCGGCGTGAGGAAACTGGTCTGCAGTGGACAAAACGGAAAGTCGAAACAATTTACATCGATTTCACCGAACAAGAGCGGCAGGTGTATGAGATGATGCAGGATTCCACCAGCGGCGCAGCAACATTTGCGAAAATCACCCTGCTTCGCGAACTTTGCAGTTCCAGGGAAGCGGCATACTTATCCATGAAAAAGATTGTGGAAGAAAATCCGGAATCAGGTAAAGTATATCTGCCTGTGATGAAGGAAATCGAACAGCTGCCGCAGCACAGCAAAGCACTGAAAGTGGTCGAGCTGATCAAAGCTGCTCCAGCGGGAGAGAAATTCATCATTTTTACGGAATATCGGGCGACACAATTTTATTTGCAGTGGACATTGAAACAGCATGACATATCCTCTGTTCCGTTCCGAGGCGGATTCAAAGCAGGTAAAAAGGATTGGATGCGCGAGCTATTCGAAAAACATGCCCAAGTCCTGATTGCGACGGAAGCCGGCGGTGAAGGGATCAACCTCCAATTTTGCAGCAATATGATCAACTATGATTTGCCTTGGAATCCGATGCGGCTTGAACAGCGGATTGGCAGGATCCATCGTTTCGGACAGCAAAAGGATGTGCAGATCTATAATTTCGCCGTTCGGGATACATTGGAAGGACATATTTTGGAGTTGCTGTATAAGAAAATCAATTTATTTGAACGTGTCATCGGTAATCTTGATCATATTCTTGCTGAGCTTCAAGTATCCGATATGGAAAAAGAAATCAAGCACATCTTCGCTGATTCCCGCTCTGAAGGGGAAATCAAGGTAAAGCTGGACAATTTGACCGCAGTCATCTCCGAAACCAGCCAGCAGCTTGAAAGGGGGAAATTACATGGATAGACGAACATTGCATCAGTTCCTGCGAAAATTCTTCCTATCAAGTGGCTGTCAACTGCAGGAGGAAACAGATGGGATGCTGCGCTTTTTGCTGACGGCGGAGTTGGATGAGGAACTGATGAATCGACCGTTTTATTGGCGCTATAAGAAACGGCTTGGCCAGGAAGGCGAACCGATGGAGCTCACTCTTCTGACAGATCCGAATATAACAGCAGAAAAAGCGGAACACATCCATTTTGGCAGTCCCCGCCTGCATAAGATATTCCGGCTCATTCGTGATTCTGCCCAAGTGGCTAGATTATATGAAAAGGTCGATTCAGCTGCTCGTACACCGTTATATCCATGGCTTATCCGCAATATGAGTGTCCATTTTTCCGGAAAGCGCAAGCGTACCGAAACACATTCCATTGGATTGCAGCTGCTGAATGGGCAGCTTGCAACAGACTGGATGGAAAACTTCACACACGTTGAGTTCAAGCAGCAAATCAGCGATCATTGTTACTGCCTCTCCCCCATCATCCGTTATCAAAGCGGTTATCAGCGGATCAGTAGCTATATGCAGACTTACTTGGATACCATAGATGATGGCTGGGTACGTGAGACGACTCAAACACTTCAACAGGAAGAAGCATTGTTAGCGCATTTTTTTGACCAAAGCAAGCAAGAAGAAGAGGAAAAAGATGTGCTTGAAACAAGAGCTGCATTATATCAAAATGAATTGGATGCGGTGCATAAACGGCTTTCGCCATCCATCCAAATAGAAACGATCAATGCTGGCATATTCTATCTGTCAGAAGAGACGGCTCAGAAACTGCTAAATAAAAAAGAGGCCTGAACATGAGTTCGGGCCTCTTATCGTTTACGGCGGAAGAATAGTTTGAAGGCAAACGGCAATACGCCAAACCACTTTCCATGCAGCTGATGTTTCTCTTTTTCTTTCTTTTGTTTCTCTTGCTTCGGAGCATCCATCTTTTTCACCAGCTCCTGTGTGACGAATCGGAAATAATCATTCGAAGACAAGCTGTGATCCCTCCTTCTTTATTTGTAGCGTGACCAATTTCATTTCTTTCCATACAGTAAGAATAAGATGGCTGTCAGCAGCAGGGAAATTTTCTTTTCCTGGTAGCTTCCATAGCTGGTTATTGCATTTTCTACGTGTGACACCACTTTTCACATGTAGTAATGTATCTGCAAAGGAGGTGACAACGTGCAGGACAGCCCCTCGCACTATGCAGAGCAATTAATGGATGAAGCGATCAAACAGCAAGCCACCGATATCCACTTTATGCCCGAAGCAGACGAAACACGTGTATATATACGAATCCAAGGTAAACGTATCCTTCACAGTCGTTTAGCTACATCCAACTTTCGTAAGCTGATTGCGTACTATAAATTCATAAGCGGCATGGATATCGGCGAAATGCAAAAACCACAGGATGGAGCGATGCCGTTTTCATACCAAGGTAAAATACAATATGCCCTCCGTCTTTCCACATTGCCGCTTAAGCAAACGGAAAGCCTTGCCATCCGCATCCTCCCCCAAAGCGATGCTCCCCTGCTGGAACAGCTGTTTCTCTTTCCATTCCAGATACATTCGCTGCGGCGGCTGCTGGAGGAAAATACTGGTATTCTCCTTTTCACAGGTCCTACAGGCAGCGGTAAAACAACAACCATGTATGCACTGCTTCAAGACTTATTGCGGGTGAAAGCTTGCCAAGCAATCACTTTGGAAGATCCGATCGAGAAGAGAATGGAAAATATGTTGCAGGTACAAGTGAATGAAAAAGCTGGCCTGACGTACCAGGCTGGTTTGAAAGCAGCATTGCGTCATGATCCCGATGTACTGATGATCGGGGAGATCCGGGATGAATCGACAGCTGCCTTTGCTTTCGAAACGGCGAGAACCGGGCATTTGGTCATCAGTACGCTGCATGCAAAAGATGCTGCCGGTGCCGTGCACCGGCTCAGGGAAATGGGGATGCCTCCAGCAGATCTGCAGCATACCTTGATCGGAATCGCTTCATTGGAACTCCTCCCTCTTGTAAAACCGAATGCCTCAAGAGCCGCCATCATGGAACTGGCAGATACAGTCCAGATCGGCCGCTTGCTGTCCAATTACGACACATCATTCCTTACATTTGCGAAATTGAGGAGGAAAGCCTATGCATATGGCTTTATCACGAAAGAAAATTATCAAAATCAGGAAGGGCGACAAACTGCTGTCTATGGAGCAGCAGATGCTTTTTCTTCAGCAGCTCCACCGCCTGAGGACACAGGGATATGATATGTCCCGTTCCCTTGATTTTTTGAACTGGCAGCCGCAGTGGCAAGCTGCAGTTCAGAAATTGCAGGAAGGCTTGCAGCGGGGACTGCGCTTGGATGAAGCCTTTGCACACGCCAGTTTCTCATCTTTTATCGTCATCCACCTTTATGTTGCCCATCATGATGGAAATTTGGAAGATGCTTTGGAAAGAAGCTTTACAACGATGAAAAAACAAATGCAGCAACTGGCGAAATTCAAGAAAGTGACACGTTATCCAATTTTCCTCTTATCAACTATCCTTTTGTTGCTGCTATTCGTGAAACTGTATGTGTATCCTTCGTTTGAATCTTTATTTGCTTATTCGGCTGACTCTGCGAACCAACTTCATTTCTTCTCCAGTTTAGTGAACATGCTTTTCTATGGAAGCTTAGCCTTGGCTGCCATCAGCGTCTGTTCATTCCTCTCTAAAGATCATCTGCAAAAACGCTTGTCTTCCGAAAAGAAACGCTATTACCTTGAACATCTGCCTATCGTCTCCCGTATTGCCCGCACGCGGACAAGCTTTCAGTTCGCAATCCAGATGGGAAACCTTCTGACCGCTGGACTTTCCCTGTATGAAAGTCTGCAGCTTTTGTCCAAACAGCATTATCATGACATGCTGCAGCTGTACGCAAGCGATCTGCTGTCAGCGATGACCGCCGGAAGAACAATCGATGAGTGTCTGCCCGACTTTCCACTCCTCACTTTGCAGCTGCAAAGCATCCTGGTGAAACATGAAGATGCAGCTTCACAATCGAAAGATTTGCTTATGTATGCAGAGATCACTACCAGTAAAATGGAAGATCGGACGAAGACCTTGCTTCATCTGCTTCAGCCTTTGCTGCTTTGCATCATGGCACTTTGCATCATCATCGTGTATTTGTCTTTGCTTCTGCCCATGTTCCAAATGGTTCATACTTTATAGAAAGAGGTCATGACATGCAAAACGAAAAAGGATTTACATTGGTGGAAATGCTTATAGTACTGCTCGTCATTTCTGTATTGATGATTCTTATCGTTCCAAACTTGGCTGATAAGAATGATCGAGTACAAACGCAGGGCTGTGATGCTCTGGTGAAACTAGCCGAAAGCCAGGTGCAAACTTATAAGATTGATCACGGTACTGCACCTTCCCTCAGCCAGCTTGAGAACGGATATTTAACGGAGACAACATGCCAAGGAGGTACACGGACTTTGGTGATCGATGGAGGAAAGGTTTCTTTGACAGATGTTCCCAGATGACAAACAAAAAGGATTCAGCTTGCTTGAATTGATTGTCGTACTGGGCATGTCTTCCTTCTTGATCGCGCTCGGTACCGGGATTCATCAGCATCTGCTCGCAGAAGCAGAAGCAAATCAATTCAAGAAACGCTTGGAACAAGATATTCTTTATCTCCAGCAGTACACGCAGTTCGACAGGACAGCTAAACTTTATTTGGAAAATGACAGATATGAAATATATTCGAGTCACCTGAAGGAAGACTTGGTCGTCCGCAGCATACCAGATGGCTACTCAATAAAAATATCGCCAAATGCGATGACATTTTCCTTTTCCCCATCGGGTACTGCACTGGCACCTGGCAGTATGACGATCGAGACTCCAGTTGGAAGGGATAAACTTGTGTTTCCGCTCGGCAAAGGAAGGGGCTATTATGAAAACAATTCATGATCAGAATGGTTTTCTCCTTTTGGATGCTTTGGTAAGTTTTGCGCTGTTCCTGCTTGTTTGCGCGCTGCTGCTGCCTTTATGGACTGATATAAGACAAGAACAGCTCTTCCAGGAAAGAAAGGCTGCTTCCTACAGCATGCTGCAGAATGAACTGGCACAACCTGTACCGACGGCTCAGGATAGGAAGGAAGGGGAAATGATCATCAACTTACGATTCAGTATTGAGAATGGGTTGAAGAAAGGCTGCCTGGACATGAAGGGATATGGACGAGAGGAGAAACGTTGCTTGTATGCATTTTTCGAATGAAAAAGGTTTCACGCTTCTTGAGGCATTGATAACACTGAGCATATTGATATTGATCCTTGCAACCATCCCGCCCCTTTTTGCACCTCTGACAAAAAGTATGGACACGGAAGCATCATCAGTCAGGCAAGCCCTCCACTTCATAACAATGGAAGTTCATAAAGGAACTTCTGTAAGAGTCGAAGACGATAGGCTTTTGATACAGAACCAACAAGGAAGAACAGCTGTCTTTGAACAGTATAAAGACATGATCCGCAGACGAGTGAATGAAAAAGGGCATGAGATCTATCTTCATCATATCAACGATTTGACCATCTCTTCAGATGAATTTACCATCGTTGTAACTGTAAAAGGAAAACGAGGAGCAACATATGAAAAACGAATCGCTCTGCAATGAAAAAGGGTTCCTGCACCCTTTCCTATTATTCCTGACCGCTTTTTTCCTGCTTCTGCTCACATCGGGCACGAAGCTGCTTGCTAACCAGGTACAATCCACGGACCTTTTGTTCGAGCAGTACAAAATTGAACAAGCCGCATCGATTGCATCTAAAACCTTCGAACAACACCATCTCCCCCAGTTGGATGAGAAAGAATCCGTTTTCAAAATAAAGAATCAAGCCGTGGATGCGGATATCACCATCACAAGGGAAGACGAGCAGATACTTGCGCAATACAGCATCAGTACCGATTACATGGAAAAGCCAATGACTTTTTATAAAACTTATCCTTCGAATGAATAAGATAGCCATTTTCGTACAAAATAGTCTATGTACGATGGGCTATAGCCAAGTGGTAAGGCAGCGGGTTTTGGTCCCGTTATCGTTGGTTCGAACCCAGCTAGCCCAGTAAAGCAAAAGATCCCGCCATATCAGCGGGATCTTTTCTTATGTAAGGAAAGGATTATTAGCCTTTTCTTCCCCTATTGTTGTTTTCGGACCATGTCCTGGATACACTTCATAATATTCCGGCAGTGATAATAACTCATTTGAAATGCTCTGCATCAGTGTAGGCAAGTCCCCACGGAATAAATCCGTTCGACCGATGCCGCGCTGGAATAATGCATCCCCGACAATGGCACTTTTTTCTTCATGGAAAACGAATGTTACACTTCCTGGTGAATGCCCAGGCGTGTGTCGAATCTCGAATGCAAATCGACCTATCGTCATTTCTCCTGTTTTCAAATTACCATCTGCCTCCCTGACAGTGAGTTGCTTCACCGGAAACATTTTTGAACCGTTTTTCCCGGGATCCCCCAGCCAGTCCGCTTCTTCTTCATGCAGGTAGACAGGGATGTGGTAAATATCCCTGGCGTCATCGACCGCGCCGATGTGATCAAAATGTGCGTGTGTCAAAAGGATGGCTTGCGGGCGCACTTCCTTTTGCTTGATCCACTCGATGAGTTTCACGCTGTCCCCGCCTGGATCGATGATCAGGCAGTCATTTTTCGATTCCACTATATAACAGTTCGTCCCCATGGGGCCGAGGCCCAATGTATGTATTTTCAACTTCTTCACCTTCTCCTTTCATGGACATGTATAAAGTCCGGCAAACAGATAGGTATGATAAACGGAAAATTTCGCCAAACTTCCTACTGCCAGTATAGCAGGAAACCAGACCATTTGCCCATGGAAGGAAGAGTAAGATCAGAAAAAGAACTTGAAACATATCTAAATTTCAGTCCTGAAAAACGAACGATGATTATAGGCATCGCTCCGTTGGAACACGCCGTTTTCCATGGGAAAGGCCTTAGCCTCCTCGTTGAAAAATCGCTATTGCGGGGTCTTCAACTCGCACAGTTCCCGCAGGACAAGGATTGATTAGACAGCCTTATCGCACAAAGAAAATGGCATGGTATTTTCGAGGAGCCTCCGCGTTCTGTCTACGCAAATGGGAGTGTTGCGCGAAATTAGCGTAGTGCATTTCCGGAGCGAAAGCATAGCTTTTTATCACTTCACTAAAATGTAAAAAACCAGACAATACCCCAACAATTCACGGTTTTGTCTGGTTTTTTGTAGTGCTTAAAGGCTTTTATCCCAGCCCTTTTTTCAGCTTGCTTTTTCTTTACCTTCTTGAAAATCATAAAAACGGAGTAAATCGCCATAAATCAGCCGGTCGGAGTAGTTCAGTTCTTTATTCACTTGCTCTTGTATCGGTTCACAGACACTTTCGATCTGTTCACCGGTTTCCCCGGAAATCTCGGCTTCTTCTCCTTCTTGCTCATCGGCCGGTTCACCTGTCAGTCTGTCAAAGCACATATTATTGGTGAACACATAATCATCACTGATGAAATCCCCATTCCGCAATGCAATGTATTCCTTGCGATCTTCTGCGAAGACATCGTTACCGAATTGGATATCATGCTCTGCATCGATTCCCAATAGGCTGAGGATGGACGGTTTCACGTCAATCTGTCCGGTCACATTCTCCATCACCTGTCCGTTACCGTCTCCTGGAATGTGGATGAAAAATGGTACTCGCTGATTCTGGACTTGCTGGTATGGCGTGATATCTTTGCCTAAATACTGGCTCATGGCTTTATTATGGTACTCACTGATACCATAATGATCACCCATCATGACAATGATGCTATCTTCATATTCACCGGATTCTTTCAGCTGTTCGAAGAATTGCTGTACCGCCTCGTCTGTATAGCGGGCTGTCTGGAAATATTTATTCAAAGTCTGTGAATTGGAATCAAACTGATCGATTGTCGCTTCATCCTCCGGCAAATCGAATGGATGGTGATTTGTCAGTGTGATGAACTTTGAATAATATGGTTTATCCATTTCCTGCAGATAAGGAATGGATTGTTCAAAGAACGGCTTATCCATCAGTCCCCAGCCGACAGTATTTTGGTCTTCTCCCTCTGGGATGACGTCAAAGCTGTTTTCGTCATAAAAGGTATCGTAGCCTAAGCTATCGTACATGACATCCCGATTCCAGAAACTTGAATTGTTGGAATGGAAGACAGCTGTCGTGTAATCGTACTGTCCTAGGATTTCAGGTGTTCCGTTGTATTCATTTTGACCATGGGTGAAAAAGACGGCTCCGCGCGGAAGCGGATATAAGGAGTTTTCCACCAAAAATTCAGAATCGGATGTTTTCCCTTGCTCTGTCTGATGATAGAAATTCTCGAAATAATACGTATCTTTATCCTTAGTCAGACTGTTTAGGAATGGTGTAACTTCTTCCCCATTCAATTCATTATTGATCAAGAAACTTTGCATGGACTCAAGCGAAATGAAGATGACATTCTTTCCTTCTGCCTGCCCGAATTTTGCTGACTTCTCTGTTTTCACTTCTTCATTCACATAAGAAAGGATTTCCGGAAGTTCATTCCCATCTGCGAAAACGCGCTGTGCTTCCGTTTTGGACTGCATCACGGCATCATAGATGTGAAAGTTGAATATACCGACATTTTTAACGAGATATTCCCGGTCGAAACCACGTGTGAAAAGCTGTGGGCGTTCCGCTTCTGCCAAACCAATGTTTATTACAATGACTGCAGCGATGGCAGCCATGGTCGATACTTTCTTTCTGCGAAGATAATCTACCGTCATTGTTTCTTTGAAGCGGTAGCTGAGGAACCAGATGATAGCCATATCCAGGAACAGCAAAATGTCTGTCGGATAAATGAGGCTGAGAATACTGCCGCCAAGATCTGCGGCATTACTTCCTTGCATGAGGACCGGCACTGTAAGGAAATCACTGAAGTGACGGTAAAAAATCATGTTGATGTACAAGATGATAGAACCCACGAGGCTGATGAACCGGATATACCGCATCTGCCACTTACGGGCGAATAAGACACTGAGTCCAAAAGCCAAAAATGCACTGACAAACGGATTCAGCAGCAGGATGAATTCCTGCATTCCGTTATCCAAACTGATATTAAATAGAAAACGATATACGAAATACGTCTTCAGTCCAAACAAAACTGTCGCCAAAATATACAATGGTGCAGTGAATGTTCGTTTCAAGTAATAATCCTCCTCATTGTAGAACAAAGCGTAAAGCAGAAGGCAGCAACTTGCGCTGCTGCCATGCACGCATTTCTTTATTTTTCGTTTTCTTCCAAGTGCTGTTTGACCAGATAAGCCGCTCCGTATACACCTGCATCATTGCCCAGCTGCGCCGGCACAATCTCACATTCGTATGTCGTTCTGGCAAGCGCTGTTTGCTTGAACGCTTTCCGGATTGGATCCATCAATTTATCACCGGCTTTGGATACACCGCCCCCGATGATGATGCGTGATGGATTGGTCAAAATAGCTGCACTGGCCAAAACTTTTGCCAAGACACTGGTTGCTTTGTCAACAATGCGCTGTGCCTTTTCATCGCCTTCGCCGGCAAGCTCGAACACGTCTTTTGAAGAAACAAGGCCATTTTCAGCATAACGTTTGCCTAAGCCGCTTTCCGGATGCTGTGCAGCTGATTCTGCAGCCATTCGGCTGATTCCAGTAGCAGAAGAGATTGTCTCCAAACAACCTTTTCTCCCGCAATTGCATGATGCACCATCTTCTTCGACAGTGACATGACCGATTTCCCCGGCTGTGCCATTGATACCGTTGACGATGTGACCATTTGCAATGAGGCCAGCCCCGACTCCGGTTCCCAATGTGATGGCGATGATATTATCCTGCTGGGCTCCTGCGCCTTTCCAAACTTCCCCCAGTGCTGCCAGGTTTGCATCATTGTCGATGAAAACAGGCAGCCCAGATAATACACCTAGTTCGGCCGAGAGCGGGAAATCACGCCAGCCAACATTGACAGCTTCGGCAATGACGCCATTGCGAGGGACCACAAATCCCGGAGCCCCAACACCAATGCCTAGGACGCGCTCTTTCTCAATATTAAGTTCTGACAGCTTTTGTTCGATCGTTTCCCAAATTTGTTTTGGTATGTGCAGACCTTGTTCGAATTTATCTGTCCTGATTTCCCATTTTTCCACTATTTCGCTCGTATCATCGATGATTGCGAGCTTGATTGTTGTGCCTCCAATATCGACACCGACCAATAATCCATCCTTACTCATTGTTTCCCGCTCCTTCTCGACTATCCGATAAAGCACGCATCTCTTTTTTCAAAATCATTGTTGCTTGTCCATATTCCTGTAAGGACAATAGTTTATTATCGTACAGCTCCCGCAGCTCTTCTTGCATCATGCTCAAATCGAGCTTGCGGTCTCCGATGTATACAAAAATCCCATACGTCTTCAAAAGCTGCATTACATCATAAACCGTTTTCATCCGCATCACCTAACATATTATAACAACCTTTACCGAAAATTGAAAAGGATTTAAGGCTACGTTCACACCTTCTTAACAATACGCCTGATTGTAAAAAAAATAACCTGAAATCCGTTGACTTCAGGTTAAAATTTTACAATCAAATCATTTGGCTGTTCAAATATGCATCCAGTAAAGCATAAGTTGCTGTAAGTGCTTCTTCATGCGTTCTTTCAAATGCATGAGAAGCAGCGATGCCAGGACCGATCAAACCATGACGGATATCATATCCTGCACGAATCGCAGCACTTGCATCTGATCCATAATAAGGGTAGATGTCCAATTTATGCGACAAGTGATGATTTGCAGCCAGTTCCGCCAGCTGTTCCCTCAAAGCAAAATGATAAGGTCCGCTGGAGTCTTTCACACAAATGGACACGTCATATTCGGTTGTTGCTTGACCATCACCAATTGCGCCCATATCAACAGCGATATATTCCACCACTTCATCAGGAATGCTTGAATTTCCACCATAACCAATCTCTTCATTATTCGAAATGAGTATATGGGTTGTGTATGGCAATTGACGTTTATCTTGATTATAATCCCGAAGCAATTCGAGTAAGATGGCTACACTTGCTTTATCATCCAGATGCCTTGATTTAATGAAACCGGAAGGGGTCCGTTCAAAACGAGGATCGAATGATACGAAATCACCGACACGAATACCGAGTGCCTCTGTCTCTTCCCGGGAGCTTGTTCGTTCATCGATACGGACTTCGATATTCTTCTCATCCCGTTTCGCATCACCTGCGTCTTTGTATACATGTACAGATGTCTGGTGCATCAATATCGTGCCGCTATAAGCCTTTTCTTTGCTATGTATCGTACAATATTCCCCTTCGACACTGTTCCAGCGAAACCCGCCGATCATCGTCAGCGACAAAGTACCATCCGATTTGATACTTTTGACCATCGCTCCAAGCGTATCCACATGAGCAGTCAATAAACGGTGATGCGCTGTATCTTTTCCAGGTAAGGTGATCAGCAGGCTTCCTTTATTGGTAACTTTTGCTGGCAGCCCCATTGAACCGGCAAAGTTCTTGCAAAATGCTATCGCCTGATCCGTGTATCCTGATGGACTGGGTATGTGGACGAGCTTTTCCAATGTTTCTGCAATGCGGTCTATTTGTTTCATTCGTATCCCCTCTTTCATAACATATCGGTCTATTACATAGTATCAATAAGCAAGAGTTTGTCCACTAAGGAGGACAGTACATGCGAAAATGGCTGATAATTGCTTGTATCTTCTTTTTTATACTACTATGTTCCATATTTGCCATCAGAGCTCAGCAGCCCCAGCCTGTGATCCAGCACTTTCCCCTTGATGAGTCAGCTGCATTCACCGATACAGCCACTTCATTGAAAAAAGTGGATTTTCGGCGCATGCATTGGCGATTGGAAAGCATACTCAACAAAGATGCGTATTTACGCCAGGATGTTGGATTGCTTTATGAAAATGGCAAATTGATCGGCGTGATGAATAAATGGATGCATCCTGCCCGCCGGCTGACTCAAGAGAAAACACATATTTTACAGCCGAACAAGCAGCTTGATGCAGTATCGTTCCATTTTGCTGAACTTCATCAAAACGACATCACCAGCACGTTCAAACTGTCGGGTGTTCGTTCATACACTTCTGATAAGTACGAGCCTTTTTCCTTTCCAAAAAATGAAAAAGAACTGCAATCACGCCAAATTGCCAAAACCAATACGAATGAGACTCTGCAGCGCGTATGGTCGGATGCAAAACAGCAACTAGACATTCCTGCCAATCAATACACAGAAATACCGCTAACTGCTTTGCCGACTGCCGACTTATCGCAAATCATCGGTCTTGCAGATGACAAAAAGCGACAGGAAGTCATCAGCAGACTGTGGGAAGGGTTATACCGGAATTATATCGTGCCAGTCGCACCGGCAGTGGAAGAAGGCAATGTGGACAGTTATATCCCTTTACTGCTTTTCGATAAATCCGGCAACCATCTGCGTGTCATCTATCAAGATGAAACAGGTCAGAACAGAGAACTGCTGCAATATTATTGAGAGAGTTCCTTTGCAAGCTGTTCGTATTCCTGATTATCCGGTTCAAGCTCCGTCGCTCTGTGTGCGTGCTCTCTCGCTGTCTCATCCTCCCCAGCTGCATGAAGCACATCAGCGAGAATATAATGAGCCGTGCCATTATCTGGGGCTAGCTCGACGAGACGCTCCAAATCCTTGATGCTGTTATCCATCTCACCTGAATTGTAATAAGCAATGCCTCGATAAAATAATAATCCTGGTTCATTAGCTACCTCTGTATTTTCCAATGCCGCTGTCGCACGTGAAATGATGGCATCATCGTCTTTTTGCTGCACAGCTTCTTCTACGCTAAGCATTTGGCGAACCACCTCATTGACGGGACCAGTCAATCCGTACCAAGCGAGTGCGGCAATCAATATAGCTGTTAAAAGTAATCCACCCACACGAGCCGCTGCGTTTTTCTTGCCCGGCAAACCGACAAGCATTGTACTGGTAAAGCCACCGACCAGCCCTCCTAAATGGGCATACACATCGATAGCATGACTTGCTGAGAAACTGATTATCAAGTTAATAAGGAGAATGACAATCAACCCGTTACCGATTGTCCTCCAAAACAACTTAGGATATACAATACCAAAATAAAGCAATGCACCAAACAAACCGAAAATAGCACCAGAAGCCCCTGCACTTAAATTAAATGAAAAAGCAAAGCTTGCCAGTCCTCCAGCGGCACCGCCCAATATATATATCGATAAGAAACGACGCTGCCCGAAGATTTGCTCGGTGAGCGTTCCCAGATAATACAGCGACAGCATATTGGTCAACAAATGCAACGCACCGATATGCAGAAACATCGATGACACAATACGCCACCATTCATTTTCCAATAAAATATCCGGATTGCTTTTAGCACCGAGCTCAATAAGTACAGATGAATCACCAGAACCGCCAAGCAAGGTTTCCAGTAAAAACATCACAACACAAATTCCAATGAGCACATATACCAAATATGGCTTTTCACGATGAAAAACAGCTTGTTCGGCTTGCTGCTGTTTCACAAGCAAACTCCGCAATGTGCTTTTCTCCACTTCTAGTGCGTGCTCATCTGCTGTTGAAAGTGCCAATGTATCATCAATCTTCAAATGACGGAACAGCTTTTTCAATTCAGGATCATAAGCATCTTGATCCAAATAATAAAGCTGCATCGGAATCGGTCGCTTACTTTTAATGATCATCGGTTTTTTCAGCTTTGACCAACCATCTGCCGGTTCCAGTTCGCCAAAATAAACATTGTACATCCTTGTTTTCTTACTGAATAACCCTTTGTTCATATTTTGAATTTGATTTGCTGTCTTTAAAATATCCTGCTTCAAATGATTCGCCCAAGTAAATGTCTTACGTGACAACTTGACGATATGTGTTATTCCATCCTGTTTCTTTTCTAGCCAAGTTACGCGCAAGTCTTCTTCGGATCTAATGAATGTAAACCCATGAACGGCAAGCAATCGATTGATCGTCCGATAATATGCCGTTTCCTCGTTGTAGGACATACCTCTCCCCCTCTTGCCTACAGTTTATCAAAAAAGTCATGGAAAAACGCTCAGTTTACACTGAGCGTTTAAATAAAATTGGCAGCATACGGGAACGGATAGGCTCAATTCCCATTGAAAGACGGATCAATCCTTTTCGAAGAACCGTCACAGCTAAAATTGCATTCAACACCCTGTACCGCTCACGAATCAGAAATACAACGCTTGCGCTCAAAGTCAATGCAGTGATGATGGATTTCCACATCAGCATCCTTCCTTTCCTAAAGGGGTACCCATAGTTTAACCCGAAGCGGAATACTGCTATTCGGTTAAAAGAGAAAACCATCATCTGTCAATAAATGCTTGACTGGCAAATCATAAGGACCGATAGGCAAGGTGTGAATTATTTGCTGCTTGCTTGCAAGCGACAGCGTCTCATTAGGAAAATCGGACAAATAGCGATCGTAATAACCACCGCCATATCCGATGCGATAACCACTTTTGTCGTATAATATTCCAGGCACGATCAAAAGGTCGATCTCTTTCTTTGAGACAAGTGTGCAGCGGGCTGGGATAGGTTCTTTGATCCGTAGCGCACCGTCTGTCAATTGGTCATAGCTTTCAATATGATAAAATTTCATCCCCCTATTTTCAGTGATACGCGGAACACAAACCTTTTTCCCTTCCAACCAAGCCTGCTGAATCAGTTTGGTTGTATCCCATTCATGCGGAAGAGCCATTGTGAGACCTACGCTGGATGCCTCTTTCCAAATGGAAGAAGAAAAAAGATATGCCGCCAGCTGATGCTCGACTTTAAGCTTATCCGTTTGCGGCATTTCCTTCAGATGCCGAAGTCCCTCTTGCCGAAGTGTTTCTTTACCGTCCATCCAGCAACCTCCTATTATGCAAAAAAAACTCCCGCCGAATAGAGGGGGAGTTTTTTGGTCAAACTTATTTTGTTTCGCGGTGCAGCGTATACTTTTTCAAGCGTGGGCTATATTTTCTAAGCTCCATGCGTTCTGGATGTTTACGCTTATTTTTTGTTGTAATGTAGTTACGATCTCCTGTTTCTGTGCAGGCGAGAGTAATGTTTACACGCATGTATAATCCCTCCCAACAATCTTAAATAAGTGTATGAAAACTTAACGATCTTCAGACCATCTAATAATAGCAGAGATTTCTTAGGTAATCAACAGTTACGGGAAAGTATTTAAGAAGAAATATGAAAAATGTCGAAAACAGTTATATCCGCAAGCCTCTTGGTATGGTATAACTAGATTAGCAATATGTAGGAGGTTTATTAATCATGTTAATTGCTGCTATCACCTTTCTTGCAGCTGGAATCATATTATGGATTTTTTCTTTTTTCATGCAAGACAAATTCAAACAGATGGATCAGCAAATCGAACAATTGACTCTGTCCACCATGCAGGAAACATACACATTGAATAAAAAAGTCAAAATCCTGGAAGAAGAGCTGCTTCCGTCATTGCAGCACGAGCCGAACACCAACAAAACTTCAAAAAAACCTGCTATATTCCAACAAATAGCACGTCTGCAGCAGCAAGGCTTTTCCATTAAAGAAATAGCCAAACAAACAAATATGGCAGAAGAAGACATTTATCGAATTGCCAAACAGGCAGGCGTTCAGTTATGAAACAAGTAGTCCAAGGCTTCGCTACCGCACTTCTGCTCGCCGGTGCACTCATGTTGTACTTTCATTTTTCCGAAGCTCCCCAGCCAGAAAAGATTGCTTCGGCATCAGCCGAAACACAGCCAGATACTGATGATATGAAAAAAGAGCTCGAAAAATCTGGTCTCCATGTTTTAAAACAAGAGGAATTCGACCAGTTGACAGAAAAGAAATCAGAACCTGCTGCCGTGAAGAATAAGGAAACAAAGAAGCAGGAACAAACATTCACACTTAAGCTTGTCAGCGGTATGACAAGTGATGACGTTGCTACAGCATTAGAGAAAGCGGAAATCATTGAAGATGGTGCTGCATTCCGTACTTATCTGGATGTAACAAAAGCCAGTAAAGCACTGCAAGTCGGTGATTATAAAGTGGATTCCCAAATGACGTACGAAGAAATCGCCAATCTGATGACAAAATAAGAGCAGCGGCATATGCCGCTGCTCTTATTTATTCAAATCGACAGCAGTTCCCTTAACTAAATAAAGTATGCTCTCTCCGATATTCGTGATATGATCCCCTACACGCTCCACGAAACGTCCAACAAACACGAGCTGCATTGTTTGCTGATGCTTCCCGGATTGTGCTTTACGTTCATCAAGCATATCACGGAACAACTCACCGTACATACTGTCCACCACGTTATCCAAATCAGCAAGTTTCTTCGCCTTGCTAACATCCTCCTCCTCGAAGGCCTGCACAGCGCTGTGAATCATCTTGCTGACCACTTCTTGCATATCCCGGATGGCAGGGGGAATGTCATAAGCGCTCAATACGTTCAATCGATTTACGCTTTTCGCAATGTTTTTTGCGTGATCACCCATACGTTCTAGATCGGAAGATACACGAAGGAAGGCTACCAGCCTGCGCAAATCGGTTGCAACAGGCTGCTGCATCGCAATCAATTGGATTGTAGCTTCGTTAATCTCCTGGTCGCGCTCATTTAAAAAATCATCATTCTCAATCACTTTATAAGCAAGATCACTGTCCCGCTCGTATAAAGCATCAATCGCTTGCTTTAACGCTGCGTCTACTTCATACGCAAAGGAAATAATTGATTTCTGGATTGCTTCCAAATCGGATGAAAATTGTTCTCTCGCTACCATAGGTTCTCCTCCAATACTGATTAACCGAAACGCCCGCTGATATAATCTTCCGTACGTTTGTCTTCCGGGTTAGAAAATATTTTTCCTGTTTCTGCTGTTTCCACGACACGGCCATGCAGGAAGAAAGCTGTTTTATCCGATATACGGGAAGCTTGCTGCATATTGTGTGTAACGATGACGATACAATATTTTTTCTTAAGTTCGGTCATAAGTTCTTCAATCTTCAATGTGGAAATTGGATCCAGTGCAGATGTCGGTTCATCCATCAACACGACATCCGGTTTCGTTGCGAGTGCACGAGCAATGCATAAGCGCTGCTGCTGCCCGCCGGACAATCCCATTGCAGAGGTCTTAAGACGGTCCTTCACTTCATCCCAAAGCGCAACGTCCTTCAAGGTTGTTTCCACGATTTCATCCAGTTCATCCTTTTTCTTGATTCCATGGATTTTCGGTCCGTAGACGATATTATCATAAATGGATTGTGGGAAAGGATTTCCTTTTTGGAATATCATACCCACTTTACGGCGCAAGTCAACCAAGTCAACTCTCGAATCAAGCAAGTTTTTATCTTTATAGTTTATTTCACCAGTCATCCGAACACCTGGTTCCATATTGATCATCAGATTTAGCGTCTTGATGAAGGTGGATTTACCGCAGCCCGATGGACCGATAATAGCATAAATCTCATTATTCAATGCCTCAAGATTAATGTCCTTCAATGCATGGAAGTCGTCATACCATAAGTTCAAATCATTTACTTGGAAAATTGTATCTTTTGCTGCTGCCACTTGCATAGCTGTCGTGCCTCCTACCCGAATCTACCGGAAATGTATTCTTCTGTTCTCGTTTCAGAAGGATTAGTGAAGATTTTCTTCGTATCGTCGTATTCCACGACATCCCCATTAAAGAAGAATGCAGTTTTGTCAGACACACGGGATGCCTGTGACATGTTATGTGTCACGATGACGATGCTGTAATCTTCTTTAAGCTGAAGAATAAGTTCTTCGATCTTAGAGTTGGATACTGGATCGAGTGCTGATGCCGGTTCATCCAATAACAGGATTTGCGGTTCCATTGCGAGCGTGCGAGCGATACATAGACGCTGCTGCTGTCCACCTGATAGTGACAAAGCGGACTGATGCAAGCGGTCCTTGACTTCGTCCCATAAAGCAGCTTTGCGCAGACTTTCTTCGACGATTTGGTCGAGGGCTTTCTTATTTTTTTGTCCGTTATATTTCAATGCATGTGTAATATTGTTGTAAATCGATTTAGGGAATGGATTCGGTTTCTGGAATACCATGCCGATTTCGGCACGCAATGCTACCACATTGATATCCTCACGAAGGATGTTGATGCCTTCATAAACGATTTCCCCTTCAGCCCGACTGGAAGGAATCAAGTCGTTCATCCTGTTGATGGAGCGGATAAACGTTGATTTACCACAGCCGGACGGGCCGATAAGAGCTGTTACAGCATTTTTCTCGATGCCCATATTTGCCCGTTTCACTGCTTCTTTCGTGCCATAAAATATACTAAGATCTTTTACATCAAGGACGACTTCCTTATTGGAGGTCACCGTTTCTGACCCAGCCATCTTGTTTGCTTTGTTTGTTTCTGTTGGTCTATCTGCTGTACGGTTCATATACAAGCTCCTCTCCTCATCATTTACCTGCTGTTAGTTTCTTATGAATGACGCTGCCCAACCATCTTGCGAGGAGATTGAACACTAGTACGGAAATAACCAGGACAGCCGAAGCCCCATTGGCTACTTCCCTTACATCCGGGATAAGACCTTGTGTGTTAACAGACCAGATGTGCACTGCAAGTGTTTCTGCTGGCCGGAAAATGTTCAGCGGAGAATTATCTGCGAACGGATTCCAGTTTCCATAATCCAGTGTCGGTGTGGAAAGACCAGCTGTGTAAAGTAAAGCTGCTGCCTCTCCGAATACACGGCCGGAAGCAAGGATAGCACCAGTCAAAATTCCTGGGAAAGCATATGGAAGCAATACTGTCTTAATTGTATGCCATCTTGTGATCCCCAACGCCAAACTTGCTTCTTTTTGTTCTTTTGGCACACTTCGAATTGCATCTTCGGTTACTCGAACCATGACAGGAATATTGAAGACGGTTAGTGCCAGTGCACCACCGATGATTGTGTAGCCCCAGCCAGTGATCTTAACAAAGACCAAAAGACCGAACAAACCCACAACGATGGACGGTAAAGATGCTAGCATCTCAATACAAGTGCGGATAAAGTTTGTAAGTTTACCCGGCTTGGCGTATTCCGCCATGTAAATTCCGCCGCAGACTCCAAGCGGCACGGTAATGATCATTGTGATCACTAAGATGTACAAGGAGTTGAATAACTGATCACGAATACCGCCGCCAGCTTGATAAGAACTGGAAGGAGACGTGAGGAAATCCCATGATACCTGGGACAGACCATTAGATAAGATAAAATAGAATAGGTAAAGCAGCAACGCCACCATGATTGCTGCGATCGCGTAAAATACACCTGTTGCGATACGATCTGTTATTCTGCTGTTCATTAGATTTTCCTCCTACCAGACAAGTAACGGACAATGAAGATGAATAGGAACGAAATTATGAGCAAAATGAGACCCATCGACCAAAGTGTGTTGTTCTCAATGCTGTTATAAGTCGTATGTCCGATGTTCAGTGTTACGATTGTAGTCAATGTTCCTGCTGTATCAAAAATGCTTCCAGGGAGATCCCTTGTATTACCGATAACCATTTGTACAGCCAATGCTTCTCCGAATGCACGCGCCATTCCTAGAACGATAGCTGTTAGCAAGGATGGCAATGCTGCAGGTATCAATACCTTACGAATTGTCTGCCAGCGAGTTGCGCCCAAAGCAAGTGAACCTTGTCGCAAGCTGTTCGGCAGTGATCGCATGGCATCTGTAGCTATAGTAGTAACCGTAGGGAGGATCATAACAGTCAGTACGATGACACCTGCAAATAAACTAAACCCGATACCCGGGAAATTATCCCTTACCAAGGGTACTAAGACTACGAGTCCGATGAAACCATACACAACAGACGGGATACCGACCAATAGTTCGATAACCGGCTGCAAAAATCTTTTACCGAATTTCGGTGCAATTTCAGACATGAAGATAGCTGCACCGATACCAAGCGGAGCAGCAATCAATGCAGATAGGAATGTTACTGCCAGTGAACCAAAAATAAATGGGAAGATACCAAAAGATGCATTCTCTCCGCCTGTTGGATTCCAGTTAGTACTGGTTAGATATGCAATTGGATTTATGTTATTGACAAAGAATGACTGCAGGCCCTTATATGCCAGGAAAGCAGTGATAGCAATTGTCGCAACAATCATGATAACGGCACAAATTGTAACGATTGAGCGTCCGCGCACTTCATCCCATCGTCTATTATTCTTTGTCATGATCAGCCGTTCTTCAGCTGATGGAGATACTGATGCTTTTGCCAACTTCTACAACTCCTCATAAAAACAGCGGAAGGGAACACCTTCTGTGACGGCCTCCCACTGTCTGTGATAGCTAATTTATAACCACAGTAAGGTAAATGCAGTGAGACACCGCATCTACCTTATGTTTTACATATTATTTTTCAGTAAGGTTTCCTTCAGCGTCGCGCTCAACCTGCATATCAGTCATTGGAACGTAGCCTTGATCAGGTACGATTGAAGATTGAACTTCGTCGCTTAGCATGTAATCCAGGAATTCTTTCGCAAGGCCTTCAGCTTCTCCGTTAGTGTAAGAGTGCTGGTAAGCCCAGATTGGGAAGTCTCCAGATCCGATCGTTTCGTTTGTAGCTTCAACACCATCGATTTTAGCTTTTACGACAGTATCGTCATCGAAGTAAGATAGTGCCAAGTAACCGATCGCTCCATCTGTATCAGCAACGATTTGCTTTACAGTGTTGGAAGAGTCCTCTGTAACACCTTCTGCTGGAGTTTCGCCATCAAGTGCGTATTTTACGAAAGTGTCACGAGTACCTGAAGAATCCGGACGGTTAACAAGTGTGATTTCCATGTCTTCCCCGCCAACTTCAGACCAGTTTGTCACTTTACCTGTGAAGATGTCGATAAGCTGCTGTTTTGTAAGATCATCTACACCCGCGTTAGGGTTGATTGCTGCAGTCATACCAACAACCGCTACTTGATGATCAACTAGTTTGCTAGCATCGATGCCTTCTTTTTCTTCAGCAAATACGTCAGAGTTACCGATGTCGATGGTACCTTCCTGAACTTGGCTAAGCCCAGCTCCTGAACCACCTGCTTGAACTTGAATGTCAGCATCCGGATTTTCACTTTTGTACTGTTCAACAGCTGCTGCCACTAGAGGCTGCATGGCACTGGATCCTGCTACAACGATGCTAGTGTCGGAAGTTTCCCCGCCGCCGTTGTTATTGTCTCCGCCAGTGTTTCCTTCTGTTTCGGTGCCGCCAGCGTTTCCGCCACATGCTGCAAGTACACCGATGACTAGTGCGAACATTGCAAGCAATACAGATAGTTTCATCTTCTTCATGTTTGATTTTCCCCCTACGTGATTCTATTAGTTCCTTTGCCTTACAAATACAATATTAGCTTGTCTTCATTAAGGAAAAATAAACGGAATGTAAAGGTTTTGTAAATTAGAGTATTAATTTGTTGAAAAAAAAAGAACCATCCCGTTTTATCGGATGGTTCCTCGGTAATACTGTCATTCAGATTTGTCTTTCTCTTCCGGAGCTTTGTGCTCGTAATAATACTCAAGTGCACGGTTGGCAATATTATAAGTAATCGGATATTGTCCGCCGCCTGAGACGATTCCAGTATTCGGCACAACGATCGCGAAGGCGATATCAGGGCTTTCGGAATCTGCATACCCGATCAAAGTCAGGTTCTCCAAGTCCGTGCCGTTGATACTAGTCTGCGCCGTACCTGTCTTACCGGATATATCATATTTTTTAGCTTTCTCACTCAAATGGCTGTAAGCAGTTCCTTTTGGCGTCTGGAATACCATCTTGAAACCTTTCTTCACATGGTCTATCTGCTCTTGTGTTGCCGTTATTTTATTCAGCACTTCAGGAGACTTCGTTTCGGCCAATGGACCCAATTTGCCTTTTTCATTGGATGGTTCATGAATCTCACTCACAAAGTGAGGCTTTATCCGGTAGCCCCCATTTGCAATGGTAGAAATATATTGAGCTAATTGCATCGTCGTGTATGTGTCAAATTGCCCAATCGAGAAATCAAGCAGGTTACCCGCTTGACCGGTGGAACCGATATAGCCTGTTGATTCAGATGGAAGATCGACCCCTGTCTCCACGCCCAAGCCAACTTGGTTGTAATAATTCCGCAGAATCTGGAATGCATCATGATTGAATGATACTGGCTGATTTGGTTTGTAATTGTATTCTCCACCGATTCGCAACGCAACGTTGAACATATACACGTTGGAAGACATTTGCAGCGCCTGTAAATCATTGATCACACCCATGTTTTTCCACGATTTCTTTGGTTGTGTTCCTTTGATTCTCATCGGAGTATCCAGGAAGCTGTCACCCATCTTGATGGCACCTTCCTGGTAGCCGGCAAGCAAGGTCGCACCTTTGACAGTTGACCCGACGGCAGCTGCCGTGAAAACAGTATTCATGTCCTCGGATTCGTATTTGTTATTTTCCCTATCGTAATGCTGACCGCTGGCTGCATAGATTTCGCCAGTGTTGGGATTCAGCATGACAGCCATGGCATCTTCCATGTATCGGTTTGCTCCAGGATGTTTGTTGATGGCGCCTTTGAGCTCTTCTCTTACAATCTTATCCAATTCTTTCTGGAAATCCATGTTGATGGACAATTGAAGATCCTGGCCGCGCTGCCCTTCCGAGATGACATCTTGGGATATGATGTTATTATTATTATCCGTTTCATAGCGGACGCGTTTTTTATCGCCTTTCAGGAGGCTTTCATATTCTTTCTCGAGACCGCTTGTACCGATACGGTCGTTCAGCTGATAATTGCGGGATTTGTAATAATCCTCTTCCCCTTCCGGTATCCCTGTTTTGATACCGCCGAGGATTCCGCTGAGCGACCCATCATACGGATAGTAACGCTCCCAGTCAGTCGCTACATTGATCCCGGACAACGTGCCCATGTTCTCGGCAATCGTCGCATATTCTTTTTCCGTTACATCCTTGTTCTTGATCACATGCGGCACGAGTTCAGTCGCGCTGTCCAGTTCCCGTTTGATGGCAATGATCTGTTTAGCTTTGTCATCACTTTCGTACTGTTTGTAATCTTCTTTTGTGATTCTTTCCAATGTAAGGTTGTACACGTCCGTATCATCGAGCGACTCTTTCTCCGCAGCCGTTATCCGGCTGTTTGCTTCGTCTTCGTTCAATTGATACCAATATTCCTTGTATTCCCGTTCGGTGATTTTATCAACGGCTTTATCGTCCATCTTTATGATATCAGCAAGTTTTGTGGCAATCTCCAAACGTTTATCGGCAGGGTCACCGTTTTTAGGCGGTGTATATGTGATGGAGTATATCGGTTCGTTTCCGACAATCACATTCCCTTCACTGTCATAAATCATACCGCGCGGAACTGAAATTTCAGCAATATCATTGGTCGTCTCGTCCAAAACTGCCTGGTGTTCCTCCCCATTGATGATCTGCACCACTCCAAGCTGCAGGACCAAGGCAGAAAACAGCAGGAAAACAATCGCAAACAATATATTGAGACGGAAAGGAAGCAGTGCTCGCTTCTTCTTCCTTTTTTTAGACATAATGTTCCCCCATTCTTACATACTGGTCCCATTATATCATCATCCTCCGTCCGCTTCTACTAAATACCTGTCAGCGATTGTCGTCTCCTGCGATTTCATTTTTGGGAAGCCGTTTGACAGAAGCGGCTGGCGCATAACTCGTGATATGCCGGGTAAAGAAATATATGAAGAAAGGACCGATTCCAACGATGAACATCACGTATGGAATGGAAGCTACCGACCATATACCAATCGCAGCCAGTAAAGCTGCCACTGAAAGGATTCTTCCGATATTTGTCGCTGTATCGCTCAGTACGATGTATTCAACCCGATTTTTCGCAGCATCCCTTGCTTTTCCGATCACATCATAAGACAAAGACAAGTATGGCACGAAAAGAATTGGGTAAAACATGCCTATGATAGCCGCATACAAAAGCAAAGTGGTAAAATTAAGTTTTATAAGCAAAAGCAGCACACTTAACGATAGCACGATTCCACTGATGAAAATCGCCATCTTCCTCTGACGGCTCTTAATGTAGCGAGTTGCTATATAATAGAAGATAAACGAAAAAGCGGAATATACAAGATTGAATGTTCCGAGTGATAGCTCGCTATTGGTGACGATGAAGACCCAGATGGAAATGATGAAGGTGAAAATACCTTCTCGGATGCCTTGGAAAACATGGGCTAGGACCGTATTCCTCCAAGCCGCATTATGTTTGATCTCCTTCATTGGCTGCATCAAGCCAAATTTCCCCTCAGCTGCCCTTCTCTTGATTCCGGCGGTGCAAACGACAGCAAGCAGGAAAAGGAAGAAGGACACAGCGAATATGAGAGTATAGCCATGGGAATTATTCATCCTTGTGATAACGTAGCCTGCTACGAATGGACCGATCATACCTGTCAGGGATTGCAGCAATCCTGATACACCATTGAAAAAATCACGCGTCTCAGGTTCGGTCACTTCGAACGTCAAAACAGAATAAGCTAGCCAGTACATTCCATAACCGATTCCGAGCACCCCGCCCAGAAGCAAATTGTATGAAGCAGCTTTCTCACCTGTAAATAGTACGAGCAGGAAAAACAAACACAGGAAAAATACTCCTGTCCGCAATATGATTATCCGATCAATTCGCTTTGCCCAGCCGCCAGATAATGTGAAAACTATGGTCTGAGCGATGTAAATCGCTAAATTATACGTAGCGAGGTTAACTAAATCATTCGTTTGCTTCCATAAATAAATATTGACGAACGTATTCGACAGAAAGATACCGAGGGAATAAAGTGCCCCGATAAAAAGCAGCATATACAGCTCTTTCTTTGCAGAATCCGCGGTAAATAAGTTCGGCTTCATCATGCCGCCTCCTTTTACTGCTACTTAGTATCTGCTTTCGAAAACGAGATATGCACAAAAAAGGACATCAGCTAAAAAGCTGATGTCCTTTTGTCTGATTACCTTATTTTGCTTCTCTGTAAAGGCGCTCTACTTCATCCCAGTTTACAACGTTCCAGAAAGCACTGATGTAATCAGGACGTTTGTTTTGGTATTTCAAGTAGTAAGCATGCTCCCATACATCAAGGCCAAGAATTGGTGTCTTGCCTTCCATTACAGGGTTGTCTTGGTTTGGAGTGGATACGATTTCAACTTCACCGTTTTCTACGATCAACCAAGCCCAGCCAGAACCGAAACGGCCTGCTGCAGCAGCAGCGAATTCTTCTTTGAATTTGTCAAGTGTACCGAATTTGTTAGCAATGGCACTAGCTACTTCCCCAGTCGGCTCACCGCCACCGTTTGGAGAAAGCAAGTTCCAGAATAGGCTGTGGTTATAGTGACCGCCGCCATTGTTGCGTACAGCTGTCTGTACGTCAGAAGGAAGTTCGTTAACACCTGCAACAAGCTCTTCCAAGGATTTGCTTTCCAAGTCAGCTTTCCCTGCGATTGCGTCATTTAGCTTTGTCACATATGTGTTGTGATGTTTTGTGTGGTGGATGTTCATTGTTTCCTTATCGATATGAGGCTCAAGAGCGTCGTAAGCGTAAGGCAATTCTGGTAGTTCAAATTTAGCCATGATTATTCCTCCTTAAATGATATGTAATTAGAAAGGTGGCTACCTTTTCGTAAAGCGTACCAAAGCTCATCACAAACGGCAAGCATTTTGCCTCGAGAGCTCTGCATATTCTTCCCCGCTATTTGTTAGTAATACAAAAAAACAGCTGTTCAAATGAACAGCTGTTCCTGTAGTGGCTCGGGACGGAATCGAACCGCCGACACACGGATTTTCAGTCCGTTGCTCTACCGACTGAGCTACCGAGCCATGATATGGCGGAGGAAGAGGGATTCGAACCCCCGCGAGCCGTTAAGCCCCTGTCGGTTTTCAAGACCGATCCCTTCAGCCAAACTTGGGTATTCCTCCGCGATGCTCATATGAAATTACTGGTGGACCCTGCAGGACTCGAACCTGCGACCGATCGGTTATGAGCCGATAGCTCTAACCAACTGAGCTAAGGGTCCGTAAAGGGCGATTGATGGGGATTGAACCCACGAATGCCGGAGCCACAATCCGGTGCGTTAACCACTTCGCCACAACCGCCATGGCAATAATTATTAAGATATGGTAGCGGCGGAGGGGATCGAACCCCCGACCTCACGGGTATGAACCGTACGCTCTAGCCAGCTGAGCTACACCGCCAATGGCTCCACAGGCAGGATTCGAACCTGCGACCGATCGGTTAACAGCCGATAGCTCTACCACTGAGCTACTGTGGAATAGTTTAGATAAGTTATGTATTCGCAATTCAATATGTATCAGCGACGTTATATAATTTATCATGCATTCAACATCTTGTCAATCAATTTCGTATAAGTTTTTGTTATATTTTTTAACTCTTCCGAACTGACAGGAATACTATAGCATGAATTTCAGCATCTTGGCAAGCAAAATATAATAGACAGAGGTGTCCCCCTGTCTATTCTTCCAAAATAAGCTGGGCAATATTCACCGCATGATCGCCCACGCGCTCGAGATTACTGATGATATCGACGAAAACGATACCGGCAGATCCGGCACACTTCCCTTCATTCAGGCGGATGAGATGTGATTTTCGATATGTTCGCTCCATTTTATCAATTCTATCTTCTTTTTGCAGAACTGACAGTGCTATTTCTCGATCTTGTTTATCCAATGCCTCCATCGCCTGCTTGACAGTGATGATCGTCAAATCGAACATGCTATTCAGTTCCTGCTGCGCTTCTTTGGTCAGTTTGATATTACTAGAAATCTGAAAATCGACAAACTCGACGATATTTTCAAAATGATCTCCGATCCGTTCTATATCCCGGATCACATCCAACAAGGCAGCGTGCATGTTGCTTTCATCTTCAGACAGAGTGTTGATCGATATCTTGGATAAATAATCCGTGATTTCCCGGTCTTTTCGATTCACTTCTTTTTCCAGCTGCATGGCCAAATCAGCGAATTGCCTTTCATGATTATTCGCATATGTACTCGCCTGCTCCAGCCCATCGACAGCCAACCTGCCCATATGCAACACTTCCAGTTTCGCCTGCTCCAAAGCCAGGACCGGAGATTGTTGGATGAACAGCGGGTCGAGGTGGTTGGTCAATGCCATCGGCTTTTCTTCCTCTCCCGGAATCAGTTTCGTGATGAGCCAGACGAAAGGACCGATGAAAGGTAAGAGTATCAAAGTGTTGACAATATTATGGAAGCCATGAGCTCCTGCGATTGTGAGTTTATCATTCAGCTCGAAAGTATGTTGCATCCAAGCGACGATGTCCACGAATAATGGCAAAAGCAGCAAAAAGATAATCATGCCGATAGCGTTGAACATGACATGACTTAGTGCTGCCCGCTTTGCTTGCACTGTAGCACCAATAGCTGCAAGCATCGCTGTCAATGTCGTACCCAGGTTATCACCAAGCAGCACGGGCAATGCGCTTTTCAAATCAATTCCGCCTTGGGCATAAAGTTCTTGCAATATCGCGACCGTCGCCCCGCTGCTTTGCACCACGATCGTCATGAACGTACCGATGGCCACGCCTGTGATCGGATTGGTGTGCATACTCGCAGCCAGCGATTGAAAAGCTTCCATGCTTAAAATAGGATGAAGTCCATCCCCTATCAAAGTCAGTCCAAAAAAGATTCCGCCGGCCCCAAAGAGAACTTTACCAATCTGCTGCGCGCGCTGGTTCACAAAGAAATAAATTAAAAATGCTCCGAGAGCCATGATTGGCAATCCAAACTGAACCAAATTGATCCCAATGAAAAACGCAGTCAATGTGGTACCGATATTAGCCCCCATTATGACCGATATAGCCTGTCTTAACGAAAGATAACCAGCGTTCACAAGCCCTACGATAAGTATGCTCGTGGCAGTACTGCTTTGGACAAGGATTGTGACGATAATACCTGATAATACGCCGATGAGCGGATGAACGGTAAAGCGATGCATGGCTAACTGCAGCTGTTTGCCATATGCCCGCTGCAATCCATCCCCCAGATAGCGGATTGAAAAGAGAAACAGGCCCAAACCTCCGATAAATTCAAAGATGATATATTCCCAATTAGACAACGCAAGCCTACCTTCCCTTCACTGTGTTTCCTACTGTAATTATTAATTTTGTAAGGAGGCTTGTAAAGGTCTTGTGTAGAAATTTACAATTAATTTAGTCAGGATTTGGCATTATTATCGTCATAATCGACTTTTTCCACCATGATTCTTGCTCCGCTTACATTCGTCACTTTGATCCTGCTTCCCCGATCCAGCCATTTACCATCCGTGACAGCGCTCAATTCACGCCCATCCACGCGCACTGTTCCAGACGGACGCATCGGCGTCACAGTTTCACCTTCCAACCCGAGAAGTGCCGCATATGTTTCATTCATGCTATTGTATCCCTTTTCTGCACTCAAGGTATCCAATAGGGCGATTTTACCCCACATGGATCTTTTCGGGAATGCCTTCAGGAAGATGAAAGAAGCCGCTGCCCCAGTAATGACTCCGATGATTGCATAAATCCCTGCTGTCCAGTTCGGTGCGGTAAAACCGACCGTAAGCAGCATTGTCAAAAGTCCGATCACACTGAGCGTCCCATCATTCAACAGTTTTCCATCGATGACGATCAATAGCATTCCGATGAAATAGAGCGGCAGCATATACGACAAGGCCGACGGTTCCAGATAACTGATAAAGAAGGTGGAAATGAAGCCTGCTCCCAATAGGAAGAAGATGCCTCTTGCTTTCACTAAGATTTCTCCAATAAGAAACATCGTTCCCAGTCCTGTCATAAAAACTGGAATCCAATTGTAATCCAACATATGCTTACCCCTTTCTTCTACTATCTTTATACGAACAGAATTGCTTTTTGTTTCACTATAAAGGTATTTTCCTTCTTCTGCCTAATACTTAACATAAAAAGTTCAAGAAGCGAGGGATGACCATGTGGAAAAAGATTGGGTTATTTCTGTTCAGCTGCGCCCTACTCATGAGCATATGGAAGGATTTGACGGTCGGCAGCCCGATCCCCGCAGCACCGACAGAAACAGCTACGGAGAAAAAAGTTCCTGCAGAGGATAAAGCGGATGAACGTGAGACGTTTCAGCCGGTGCTTTTACAGGTAAAACAAGGAGACACACTTCTTTCTGTAGCAAATGAGTTGAACAATAACGACTTGAGCGTTACGATGGAACAGGTAATCGTGGATTTCGAGGAATTGAATCCCGGGAAGGATCCATACGCATTGCATGCAGGATCCGCCTACTATTTCCCCCATTATCTTAGATGAAGATTTTATTAAACTTAAGCCAAGTTACTTCTAATTTAGCAGCATTAGCATTATAATGGGAAAATATAAGGATATATCCCTGTTTTCCTCGCGATAATCAAAGGAGCGATATATAAATGGCATTAATACACAGACAAGATACCCGTCAGGTCAAAGTTGGCAACATTACGATCGGCGGTAAAAACGAGGTAGTCATCCAATCGATGACTACAACTAAAACGCATGATGTGGAAGCTACTGTAGCGGAAATTCTGCGTCTTGAGGAAGCAGGCTGCCAAGTAGTGCGCGTGGCTTGCCCGGATCAGCGTGCTGCTGATGCGATTCCGGAAATCAAGAAACGCATAAATATCCCGCTAGTTGTAGATATTCATTTCAACTATAAATTGGCTTTAAAAGCAATTGAAGGCGGAGCGGATAAAATCCGTATCAACCCGGGTAACATCGGAAAGCGGGAGAAAGTGGAAGCTGTCGTAAACGCAGCCAAAGCGAAAGGCATCCCTATCCGAATTGGCGTTAACGCTGGCTCCTTGGAGCGCCATATCCTTGAGAAATATGGCTACCCTACTGCAGAAGGTATGGTAGAAAGTGCGTTGCACCATATCAAGATCCTGGAAGAGCTTGATTTCCACGATATCATCGTCTCCCTTAAGGCATCCGATGTATCATTGGCAATCGAAGCATACGAAAAAGCAGCAGAGGTTATTCCTTATCCGCTGCACCTTGGTATCACAGAATCCGGGACTTTGTTCGCCGGCACAGTGAAGAGTGCTGCTGGATTAGGCGCGATTTTAAGTAAAGGCATCGGAAGTACGATGCGTATTTCTTTAAGTGCAGACCCAGTGGAGGAAGTAAAAGTAGCTCGTGAGCTTCTTAAAATTTTCAACTTATCTTCCAACGCTGCTACATTGATTTCCTGCCCTACTTGCGGACGTATTGAAATAGACTTGATCAGCATCGCTAATGAAGTCGAAGAGTACATCAGCACAATCAAGGCACCTATCAAGGTTGCTGTACTCGGATGTGCGGTAAACGGTCCTGGTGAGGCTCGGGAAGCCGATATCGGTATCGCCGGTGCCCGCGGAGAAGGTTTGCTGTTCCGTCATGGTGAAATCATCCGAAAAGTACCTGAAGAAACGATGGTTGACGAATTAAAAATTGAAATCGATAAGCTTGCTGAAGAATATTTCGCTGAACAAGCAGCCAAAGAAAAAGAAGCAGCTGAAGCATGATATAAAAAAGCTGACTCCGACTGGAGTCAGCTTTTTTCATACATATGGCGCTGTGAATAATGAAATGACAATTGCTAAAATGCTTATGATCAAGGCAATGTTACCCAATGTATCGGCGCCTTTTCTCTTCGCCAGCACGCCGAATACAATTCCAGCAGCCCCGACAAGAATCGGTGCAAAAAAGAAAGAAGCGACAGACAAAATCAAGGCTATATAGCCAAACATCTTTCCGGAATCCGTTGTCTGCTGTCCGCCTTCCTTGTCAGTTCGACGGTAGCTATCTTGAGCAGGAGATATCTCAGCGGAAGTCTCCACATCACGTTTATTTTGTACGTCTTGGTCGAATTGCTCCTTATCCATGTGAAACCTCCTTATCTGGGGTAAGGTATGGTTCTAGTTTGCGCTTTGCAGGCATAAACTTACCAGGTAGATATAGGAATTCCGTGCTTCATCCACATCTTAGAGCAGGAGGTTTCCGATGAATTTCATTGTTCATAAACTTGTGCTGAACAAGTTGAGAAATTTGACTGTCGAGGAAATCATGGAACAAAGCCAAGCATATCAAGTGCATCTCACTCCCCAGCAAGCGTCCCAAATCGTGCAATTTTTGCGTCAGAACAAGCTGGATCCTTTTAAAGAATCCGACCGACTGCAAATGCTGAAAGCACTGGCACAAATCACCGACACGCAGACAGCTCAAAAAACACATCAGATCTTTTTGCAGCTCGCAAAGGAGCATGGCATCAAATTGTAAAAAACACCCCGGACAGCGTATGCTGATTCGGGGTGTTTGATTAAGACAGGATATTTTCTTTTAGATTCGGGTTAAAGCTATTGCTCATGAGCATATCGATTTCATGCGCATACGGTGCTTTCTTGTTTTTCTTATCTTCGCCGACGAATGGCGTTTCCAGTATCTTCGGCAGCTGCTGCAGCTGATCGTGATGTACGATATAGCGTAGCGCATCATAGCCGATATGACCAAATCCGATGTTTTCGTGGCGGTCTTTCCTGGCACCGCATTCGTTTTTGCTGTCGTTGATGTGCAGCACTTTCAATCTGTCCAACCCGATCACACGGTCGAATTGATCCAGAACACCATCAAAGTCGTTTACGACATCATAACCGGCATCATGTGTATGGCAAGTATCGAAACAGATGGATAGCTTGTCATTATGCGTGACACCATCGATGATACGAGCCAGTTCTTCAAAGTTGGAACCCACTTCGGATCCTTTTCCAGCCATTGTTTCCAAGGCGATCTGAACATTCTGGTCCTTCACCAGCACTTCATTCAAACCCTCAATGATCTTCTGGATACCGGCAGCGACTCCCTCCCCTACATGAGCGCCCGGATGCAATACGATCTGTTTCGCTCCGATTGCTTCTGTCCGCTCGATTTCACTGCGAAGGAAGTTCACACCCAATTCGAATGTCTCCGGCTTGATGGAGTTGCCGACGTTAATGATATAAGGGGCATGCACCACGATGTCTGTAATGCCATGCTCCTTCATATGTGCCCGGCCTGCTTCTATGTTCAGTTCCTCAATCGCTTTTCTTCTTGTGTTCTGCGGTGCCCCTGTGTAAATCATCATGGCATTTGCACCATAGGAATATGCTTCTTCACTTGATCCCAGGAGCATTTTTTTGCCGCTCATACTAACATGTGATCCGATTATCATAAATCAACTTTCTCCTTACTTTCGCTTACGATCTTGTCGGTCCAGCTTTTTCTTGATTTTATTTTTCTCATACTGCATTTTGCGCTTGTAGCCAGGTTTAACTTTCTTCGGTTTACGTACTTGCTTCCAGGCTTGGGATTCATTATCCGATTCCGTTTTCTTACGAGTAACCCGCTCGTTCCATGCTTTCAGTTCTTTCCATTCACCATTAGCGATGTCATAGGTCGTGAATTCAAGACCTTTCTTATCCAGTTTATGAATAAGCTCTAAATCGTAGTCATTGTAAAGACTGATGGCAGTCCCTTCCATTCCAGCACGTGCAGTTCTGCCGACACGGTGAACATAAAACGGTTCTTCTTTCGGAAGCTGCGCATTGATAACATGGCTGACGCCTTTGATGTCGATACCACGTGCTGCCAAATCCGTTGCGACAAGATATTGGAAACGTAATTCCTGAATGTCGCGAAGGACGCGTTTTCTCTCCCTTGGTGTAAGGCCGCCGTGCAGAAGGCCTACTGGCAATCCTTTATCCGTCAGTTCTGCTGCCAGGGTATTGGCGGCGTCTTTACCATTGACAAAAATAATGGCCATATAAGGCTGGATGACACTCGCTATTTTCATTATCGTCTCTGCTTCATCACGGTGACGCATCGGAACCAGACGATGCTCCATCGTTTCCGGTGATAAATGACCGCCAATTTCAAAGTGCTTCGGGTTTTCCAGGTATTTTTTCAAGAATGGCTGCAGGCGCTCCGGAATTGTCGCAGAGAAGACAAGCAGTTGGACGTCCTGGCGCATCCGTGTCAGGATCTGATCCACTTCCTTGATGAATCCCAAGTCAAGCATCAAATCCGCTTCATCAAGTACGAAGCTTGTCGCAGGATATAAATCCAATGCCTGCTCTTCCATCAGATCCAGGATCCGTCCTGGTGTACCGATGATGATTTGCGGCTGTGTTTTTAATTTCTCGATCGACCTTTTCTTATCTGTTCCGCCGATGAACAGCTTCGCATGCCAATCATGTTCTTTACCGGCAAGCTTGATGAAGTTGCGGGCTTCGTCATATATTTGAATGGCAAGTTCACGTGTAGGTGCAGTGACAACGAATTGTGCGTGCTGCTCGCTTTCCTTCAGCTTACTGAACAATGGAATCAAATAAGAATGTGTCTTACCAGATCCGGTATGGGATTGTCCGATGACACTTTCCCCCCGAAGTGCTGCCGGGATGACTTTTTCCTGGATCGGTGTTGGTTTTGCAAAGCCTAGTTTATCAATCGCTTCGTTGACCGATGGCTGAAGCGCGTATTGTTTGAATTGATGATTTTTCATGTGTAACTCCTTTTGGTCATTCTCTTACTTTTTTATTATAGAGGACTTTGTCATATTTTGCACGATTACGCGAGGATAATAAACAATCTTTGTCATATTCCTTGTTAGCCTTTATAATGGAATAGACCCAGAAATAGATGTCCCGTGAAAACGGAGAAGGGGGAAACACAGCGAATGAACGTAATTAAAATAGCGCCGCGAGGTTACTGCTACGGTGTGGTGGATGCCATGGTGATCGCGCAGAATGCCGTACGGGATGAGAATCTTCCCCGGCCGATCTATATTCTCGGCATGATCGTGCATAATGCTCACGTTACCAATGCATTTGAAACGGAAGGTGTCATCACACTAGATGGTTCGGACCGAATGGAGCTTTTGGAACAAATAGACAGCGGTACCGTTGTATTCACAGCTCATGGTGTCTCTCCAGAAGTGAAACAGCGTGCACATGATAAAGGCCTGACTGTCCTTGATGCCACTTGCCCGGATGTGACTCGTACACATGATTTGATCCGTGAAAAAGTAGCAGAAGGCTATGAAGTCGTCTATATCGGTAAAAAAGGGCATCCGGAGCCAGAAGGTGCCATCGGCGTCGCCCCAGGCAAGGTCCATCTTGTCCAGACTGAAGAAGACGTCCAAGCACTTGAATTGGATGCATCAAAACTTATTGTCACAAATCAGACGACGATGAGTCAGTGGGACGTTTACGATGTCATGCAGCTCGTAAAAGAGAAGTTCCCGCAAACCGAGATGATCCAAGAAATTTGCATGGCAACACAGGTGCGTCAGGAAGCAGTTGCCGAGCAGGCTAAAGATGCAGATCTGACGCTTGTAGTGGGTGATCCGCGAAGCAACAACTCCAATCGCCTTGCTCAGGTATCCCAAGAGATTGCCGGCACGAAAGCATATCGCATCGAAGATCTTTCGCAGCTGAAGCTTGAATGGCTGGAAGGCGTTGAAACAGTTGCCATTACTGCTGGTGCCTCCACTCCTACCCCTGTTACAAAGGAAGTCATCAACTTCATCGAAAAATTTGATCCAACCAATCTGGAAGATGTGAAGCTTGAGTTCAATGTTGATCCGAAGAAGATCCTTCCAAGAGTCAAAGTCAAGAAATAAGTAAACCGAGTCCTTGTGGGACTCGGTTTTTTATATGCTCCTGAATGGATCAGTATTTATTTGTGACACATAAATCGGCAGCGTTGCAAATGCATCTTGCAGATGATCAGCCACTTTTTGCTTCATGATCTGTTCTGCATAATGCCCCGGATCAATCAAGCAAAGACCTGCCAGCATCGCATCCTGCGACTCATGGAATGTCAAATCACCCGTGATATATACATCAGCCTGCTGCATGGCCTGGTCAATATAACCACGGCCGCTCCCGCCAAGCACCGCTACCGTTTCGACCGACGCAGATGCATCACCCGTAAAACGTACATGCTGGACAGCATACCTCTCTTTCACAAGTTCCGCTAATTCCAGCAAGCTCATCGGCGCAGGCAGCTTACCGACACGACCTAGTCCGTAAGCTTTCCCTTTCGTTGCGACAGAATAGACGTCATAAGCTGCTTCTTCATATGGATGTGCTTTTAACATTGCAGCAACTGCATCATTTACTTTTTCTTCAGGAACAAGCACTTCGATACGTACCTCTTCGACTTTTTCGATTTCTCCCGCCTGACCGATGAATGGATTTGCATCATCATTAGGCTGAAAATATCCGCTGCCTTCTGAAACGAAGCTGACTTTTTCGTAGTTGCCTATATTTCCGGCCCCATTGTCATGCAGTGCATCTTTTACTTTTTGTTCATGGGTTTTGGGTACAAAGACAATCAATTTCTTGAATCCTTGGTATCCCGAAGGAAGGAAAACACGCTTTTGATCCAACCCCAGTGCATCCGCCATCAAGTCATTGACTCCTCCCTTGACAGCATCAAGGTTCGTATGAGCTGCATACACGGTGATATCATGCTTGAGGATCTTTTGGATAACGCGCCCCTTAGGCGTGTGTGTATCCAATTTCCTAGGTGGTGCAAATAACAACGGATGATGCGCAATGATAAGATTGGCTTCTTGCAAGATGGCTTCATCCACGACTGCTTCGGTAACATCCAAAGTAGTCAGCACACCTGTTACCACTCGTTCCAAAGTACCTACCTGGAGTCCGACATTATCCCAGTCTTCTGCAAGTGACGGAGGGCACCAAGCTTCAAAATGGCGGATGACATCTGCGATGAGGATATGCTTGTCAGTCATTCAATTCCTCCTCCAACCATTTTAGTTCCTTTTTGAAAGATGCAAGCTTGTCTTGATCGACATGCTGCGCGTGCTGCATATTCGCAACATTGCGCTCCAGCTTCCGCTTGTAATCCAGCCATTTTGCCCGGAAAGCTTCATTCTTTTCTTTTAACAATTGCGGGCCGAACAACAGCTCCTTGTCACGCACGGCTGCATCCTCATGATATAAACTCTTTCCATCACGCACAGCTACCAATATTTCATAGATATGGCCAGCTTCTTCCAGGATTTGTTCCTGCTGCAAAACGAATCCATTATGTTGGAACCATTTACGCAAAGCTCTGGCATCTATATTAGGCTGGACGATAAGCTGTTCCACACGACCCAGTTTATCTTTACCTGCTTCTAAAATAGAAGCAATCAATGGGCCTCCCATACCTGCAACAACGACTTGTTCCACCTCGTCGGGTTCTACGACGGCAAGTCCATCTCCTTTTCTCACATCGATCACTTCAGTCAAGCCCTGCAGTTTCACCTGTTTCTGTGCACTGCGGAATGGCCCGTCGTTAATTTCACCTGCCACGGCTTTGCTTGTGGGATCTTGTAAACAAACGTAGCAAGGAAGATAAGCATGATCAGATCCGACATCGACAAAATGTGCAGATTCCGGCAGATGTGCAGCCACTGCCGAAAGTCGCTCTGACAATGATAAAACGTTCATTATCTCCAACTCCTTTGTCAAATATACGTGTTTTTTGTAAAATATCCTCCCATACTTTTTCCCGGGAGAATTTGCATTCGTCTTTCAATTTTTGTAAAATGTATGTAATCCTAAAGGCAATAAGAAAGCCCAGCCATATGCAGTATACCGCATGATAGCTGAGCGCAGCCTTCTTATTCTAGAAAATCCTTCAAACGTTTGCTTCGGCTTGGATGGCGAAGCTTACGCAATGCTTTAGCTTCGATTTGACGGATACGCTCTCTCGTAACACCAAATACCCGGCCGACTTCTTCGAGCGTTCTCGTTCTGCCATCATCAAGACCGAAACGTAAACGAAGAACATTTTCTTCCCGGTCAGTCAATGTGTCCAATACATCTTCCAGCTGCTCTTTCAGCAACTCATATGCTGCATGGTCAGATGGGGAAGTTGCTTCCTGGTCCTCGATGAAGTCCCCTAGATGGGAATCATCTTCCTCACCAATCGGTGTTTCAAGGGATACAGGCTCTTGTGCAATCTTGAGGATTTCACGTACTTTTTCCGGAGTGAGTTCCATTTCTTCCCCGATTTCTTCCGGAGATGGTTCACGTCCCAAATCCTGCAGGAGCTGACGCTGTACGCGGATCAGTTTATTTATTGTTTCAACCATATGAACGGGGATACGGATTGTACGCGCTTGGTCGGCAATAGCACGGGTGATGGCCTGACGGATCCACCACGTGGCATACGTACTGAATTTGAATCCTTTGCGGTAATCGAATTTCTCTACCGCCTTGATAAGACCCATGTTACCTTCTTGAATCAAATCAAGGAATAACATACCGCGGCCGACATAGCGTTTCGCAATACTGACAACCAGACGAAGGTTTGCTTCTGCCAATCTGCGCTTGGCTACCTCATCTCCATTTTCAATTCGTTCTGCAAGTTCGATTTCCTCTTTTGCAGAGAGAAGGTCGACACGGCCGATTTCCTTCAGATACATACGTACCGGGTCATTGATCTTGATACCGAGTGGAACGCTCAAGTCATTCAAGTCAAATTCTTCCTCTTTTGCGATTTGTTTCATATTAGGGTCCTGGTCGGATTCCCCGATCACTTCCACACCTTGTTCGTTCAAGTGCTCATAGATCTCATCCATTTGATCGGAATCCAATTCGAAATTCGCAAGACGCTCGCTTACTTCTTCATAAGCAAGGACGCCACGCTTTTTACCCATTTCAACGAGGAGCTCTCTTGCTTGCTCCAATGTCATTTCCGTATCATTCACTTTAGAACCTGCTGGCTTATTCTCTGCCATAAGTCCTCCTCCTTCCAAAACATCAAGCTATCTATTATTACAGAGAACTTTTTAAAGTTCTGCGTATTTCCATGATCTTCATGGCTATCTGTGCTGCACGGATCGGATCGTTTTCCTGCTCTGCTTGCCGCTGCTGGGCAAGCAGCTGGCTCACATCCGTCTTATTCACTTGCTCGCGCTTGATTGTACGGATATAATCACCGATTTCCTGATCACTGATATCCTCTGTCACCGGCAGCATGGCTGTTTGAATGATCAGCTGCTGCAGCGCAGGATCCGAAAGTGTCGATACGAATTGGCTTACATCCGCATCATGACCTTCTTCATAAAACGCATATAGGTGAGTGGCGGCTACCTGGATCTGCTCGGTTATGAAGGAAGCACCTAACTCCTCTTGCACTTTATCCGCAATTGCCGCTGTTCTAAGCATATGCGCCAACAACTGTTTTTCTGCTGTCTGATAAGCAGTTGGCATTTTTTTTTCATAATGACGGGTTTGCTGCTTTTGAACCGGAGGGTTCGCTGTCCGCTGGACGGTTCGCTTGCTTTCCCGCTTCCGCAGTCTTGGCTCAAGATCGGCAGTAAGTGTCTCCACGGAGAGATCCATTGCGTTAGACAGCTCCCGCAAATAGTGTTCCCTTTCCACAGAGCTTTCAATCTGTGCAATCTCATCCAACACTTTTTCTACATATTGCAGGCGATCTCCTTCAATGGAAAGATTGAAGTCCCGTTTCAAGTAATGCATCTTGAATGACATAGCCGTCAGCGCAGCATCGATGACGGAACGCTTGAATTTTTCCGCGCCATTTTCGCGGATGTAATCGTCCGGATCAAGTCCGTCGCGGAGCATGGCGATACGAACATGGTTGCCTGTTTTCTGCAGGATCTGCAGCGCCCGGTAAGAAGCTTCGAACCCTGCCTTGTCGCCATCATAACAAATGACGACTTGCTCAGCGTAGCGCTTCAGCAGCTTGGCTTGCGTATCTGTCAATGACGTCCCCAGTGTGGCAACCCCATTGCGCACACCCGCCTGATAAGCTGCAATGACATCATTATATCCTTCAAATACGACAACTTGGCCTGATTTGCGGATTTCATTGCGGGCCAGATCGAAGTTGAACAGCATCCTGCCTTTTTGGAATAACTCACTTTCGGAACTGTTCAAGTACTTCGGTTCCTGCCCCCCGCCAAGTGTGCGTCCGCCAAAGCCGACTGTCTTGCCCAAGTGATTCCGGATCGGAAAGATGACCCGGCCGCGGAACCGATCTTGCGGCTTGTTTTCTTTATCGGCAGAAAACAGCCCGGTGTGAAACAGTTCTTGCGGCTTGTATCCTTTTCCTTCAAGGAATTTCACAGTGAAGTCCTTGCTGTTTGGAGCAAAGCCCAACTGGAAAGTATCGATTGTCTCGTCCGTCAGTCCGCGTCCAAGCAGATATTCATGACCAGTCTTGCCTTCTTTGGTGCTGCGAAGCAAATTGTGATACAGCTTGACCACCCATTCATTCGCCTCAAGTGCGGTCTGGTCTTCTTTTGACTGCCCGCTATCCTGCCGCTCCGTGACAAAGGCAGGTACATCCGTCCCGCTCCGTTTGGCCAGCTGCTGGACAGCTTGTGAGAATGAAATTCCTTCCAATTCCATCAGGAAGGTAAATACATTCCCTCCTTTACCGCAGCCAAAACAATGGAATATTTGCTTTTCCTGGGTCACGGAGAAAGATGGAGACTTCTCTCCATGAAAAGGACAAAGCCCAAAATAGTTCCGCCCTTGCTTCTTCAGTTGAACATGCTCGCCGATTATATCGACAATATCATTTGATTTGCGGACTTCTTCCACTATTTCTTCTGGTATTGCACCAGCCATTCCACATCACCAACCTATATAATTCAACAGCTTTCGCCTGATTCCTGCATTTTTCGACAAAAAGTTGAAAAAATAGTAAGGAATCTTTTTCGATCGGCAGTTGTCAGCTTGGAAGGTCCCTTGATCCGTTTGCCCTGTCGCTGGTTCTGAATACGCATGTGCTTCCTCAATAGGATCTCATCCGCATCTGCATCTGTGATCAGCTCTCCGCGCGTTGTGATGACAGTGACAGCCTTGGCTGTCAGCAAAGTTGCAAGTGCAAGATCCTGTGTCACAACACAATCCCCTGATTTGACGTGATTCAGGATATACCAATCCACCGCTTGATCCATGGGATCAAGCACAATCCAAGTGTCATCATGGTCACTGCTCAAATGATTGATCGTGGTTACAAAGCGGACTTGCACGTGATGATTTGCACATGTGGATATAATCTCCTGCTTGACAGGACAGCTGTCTGCATCCACATAGACAATAGGGTTATGTGATTTCATGTCTCACTAATTCTACAATAAAATGCGGAATCCTTCCTTTTTCGTAAAATTTTTATAAAGCTTTTTACCTCAAGGGTTGCCATATATACATAATTCATACTAACAACATTTTTTCACAAAAACTAATTATAATACAGAATATATAAAAAAGCCATTAATTTAACTAGCTGTCAAGATGCCTTGGATTGTTTCAATCTGCTGCTGTTCTTCGGTAATTTGCCGAAAAAGATGGATGCAAAAGGCACAAAGCGGTGAAAAAGATAAATGATGATGAAGCAGCCCGCCATCACCGCCACGTAACGAAGCAGCATTTGGACATGAAACAGATAATTGCTGTAAGCCGGTATAGCCCTTGTCACATAATCCAAAATGAGCGGATGCAGCAAGTAGAAACCGAAGGAATAACTCGCAAGTTGCTGTAATTTGGCAAGGGCAGCTGCGGAAAGCTTGTCTGCAACCGTTTCAGCTAGTCGGAATGCAGCATAACTTCCTGTTACAAGGAAGATGTAATTGGTGCTTTCATACAAGATGTTATTCCATTCAAAATTGCCAAGAGTGCCGGAGCCGTAATAATAGAGAGCTACGGTCGTACCTGCAACTGCACTGATAACTAGCCAGCACCACGTTGACCAGTGCTTGCTTTTCGCTTTTTCGCGATCATAATGAACACCGATCCAGCCACCTAGCAATAAGGTACCCATCAATTGCAGGAATAATGGAATTGTGTTATCCGGCAGGTAGGGCAGTAAAGCAAAATAGCCCACTTGAAGCACACCGCCGAACATAAACATATATTTGCGAAAAAAAACCGCACTGTGATCCAGCCATATTAGCAAGGGAAGAACCAGATAAACTTGCACAATCAAAAAGATGAAGTGCAGCTGATAATAACTCTCTCCAAAGAAAATCCGTTTTGCGATCGCTGTGGGCTGCAAATCTCCAAATCCAAGCATTGCTTTATGCAGTTCATAAACAAGCGCCCATATCAAATATGGAACCAAAATGAAACTGACTCGTTTTTTGTAATACTCTTTCCATAAGGATTTTGACAGTTTTTTATGTTTGTATTGATAAAAGAATACCAATCCCGTGATAAAGATGAAGATACCTGCTTCGATCCGTATGATCCGGTTCAGGAAGTGGTATTTCTCATATGCATCTCCTGCAAAAGGCAATACACTGGCATAAGCTCCCGTAACGTGGACGAGCACGACAAGTGACATCGCCAAAAGCCGCATTAGATAAATCGATTTGATTTGCTGTTGTTTTTTCATGTCCGGTCTCCTCGTCGATTCATATTACGAAACAGTAAAAGGTAACAACAGATTAACTGATGTTACCTCTTCTGATGGTATCGTAAAAATTTCCACCGGAGTACCGTCAACATGCAAGTTGAACAGAAACTTAACACTAACTTTAAATTAATTTTATATTCAATTACATTTATTTCATGCTAATCAAGTTGGTTGCGCACAGTCAAAATACTATTAGCTGTTTCTTCGACTGCTTTATTGGACACATCAATGACGCGGCAACCGATCCGCTCCACAATCTTATCAAAATGTTCCAATTCATGATTGATTCGATCGATATTGGCATAGCTCGCTTGGTCACCGAGGCCAAGTGCTTTCAGTCTTTCTTTTCGGATATTGTTGAGTTTTTCAGGACTGATACGCAAACCGATGCATTTGGCTGGATCAACCTGGAACAGTTCCCGCGGCGGCTCTACTTCCGGAACGATCGGGACATTGGCAACCTTCAGCCGTTTATGCGCCAAATACTGGGACAATGGTGTTTTGGATGTACGGGAAACACCAATCAGCACAATATCTGCACGGTTTATACCGCGTGGGTCACGACCATCATCATAACGTACAGCGAATTCGATTGCTTCGATTCTGCGGAAGTAATCTTCATCGAGCCGATGCACCAATCCAGGCTGCAATTTCGGTTTCTGATGGAACATATCCGCCATTGCATCCATAAGCGGTCCCATCAGGTCGATGCATGGTATGCCAAGACGAACTGCTTCGCTTATCAAAAATGCCCGGAAATCAGGGTTGACCATCGTGAATGCTATGATCGATGGACGCTCGCTGGCTTGTTTGATTGTTTCTTCCAATATAGCCGTGCTTTCCACATAGGGTACTCGCTGCAATGCGAATGGTTCTTCCAAATTGAACTGACTGAGTGCTGCCTTGACGACAAGTTCTGCCGTTTCCCCTACAGAATCTGATACAACAAAGACGATTGGTTTGTCCATCGGTTCCCCTCCTGGATTCATTTACATAAGTTCGTTTCGGGCAAGTTCGACGAAAGCCTTCGTGATCGTCGTTTTGGTGATACGCCCAACGACCTTTGCTCCTGTTTCGGTCGATCTTTCCAAGACCGGCAAGCTGTCGATTTGTTTTTCGATCAATCGATTAGCCGCTTCCACCAGCAGCTCATCTGGATAACAAACTGCTACGTTCGGCATCCTCGTCATGATGATGTGAACCGGGATATCCTGCAGCACCTGATTACCGATACTCGCTCGCAGCAGATCCTTACGGGATACAACGCCAACTAGATTTTTATCTTTATCGACTGCGAAGAGCGTCCCGACATCACTGAGAAACATCGCACTGATGGCGTCATACGCAGAATCGTCTTCTTTGATGACAATCGGCATCGACTGGAATGTTTCAACTTTGTATTTCATCAGTTTTTCCGTGATGATCTCTGAACCTGTTTTACCTGTATAGAAGTAGCCGACACGCGGTCTTGCATCCAGGAAACCGACCATTGTCAGGATGGCCAAGTCCGGGCGCAGTGTTGCACGGGTCAAATTGAGCCGCTCCGCGATTTGTTCTCCTGTTATCGGTCCTGCTTCTTTCACAATCGCGATAATCTGCTGTTGTCTTTTAGACAAATCCATGTTCATCACCTCTATCCAAGAACTGCCTTCATTGGACCTGCTTCCACTGTACTTTTGTCACATCTGCATAGCTCAGAATCAGCGCAGCCAATTGGTTCAATAATGATAAGCGGTTCGTTTTTAATTTTTCATCCTCTGCCATGACCATCGTATGATCGAAGAATGCAGAGATGCTGTCAGCGAATGCTGCCAGGATATCCAGCGCTTCTTGGGCTTCACGCTTGGATGCAGCTTCCAGATATGCTGGTTTATTTTGTTCAAGTAAATGATACAGCTGTTTTTCCTGTTCATTTTCGAACAGTGATTCCGTTACGCCCTGATCTGTACCTTTTTTAGCTAGGTTTATGACACGGCCCAATGCTTCTTGTACCGGTTTGAAGCTATCATCATGTCGCAATGCCTGCAAAGTCTTCGCTTTTGCCAGCGTGTACGGGTAATTGCCGATTTGGATGGCAAGAACCGCTTCGATCACGTCATAGGAAATGCCTTCTTCTTTAAGCAGCTGTGAAGCACGTTGATGGAAGAAGCTGCGGATATCTTCTGTGTACGTATCTTTTTCAACAGTCGGTAACTCCTGCTGTTCGAACAATACTACCGCACGTTCGACAATTTCCTCGACAGTGATCTGCCAATCCGTCTTAGCAAGCATCTGGATGATACCCACTGCTTGACGACGCAAACCATATGGATCTTGAGAGCCAGTCGGTACGTTACCGATGACCATACTGCCAACGATTGTGTCTAGCTTGTCGGCAATGCTGACAATCGTGCCTTCGACGGACTCAGGAAGTTCTCCGTGGGAGGAAAGCGGCATATACTGCTCACGGATTGCCTGGGCAACTCGTTCATCTTCACCAAAGTGGCGCGCATATTTCTCACCCATGATACCTTGTAATTCCGTGAATTCATTTACCATATTCGTCACCAAATCAAACTTGGCGATGCTTGCTGCACGTTCTGCCCTTGCAGCTGTTTCCTGATCGACCCCAGAAGCTTCACTGATGATATTCGCAATCTTCGTCACGCGATCCACTTTATCCTGCAAAGTGCCAAGTTCCACTTGATAAATCATCTTGGATAGCTTTTCCATAGCTTTATCGATTGGCTGCGCCTTGTCTTCTGCATAGAAGAATTCCGCATCCTGCAGTCTCGCACGCAGGACTTTCTCATTTCCGCGAGCAACATTTTCCAGATGATCGCTATTCCCATTCCGAACACCGATGAAATGTGCCAGCAGCTTACCCGAAGCATCCGTCACCGGGAAGTAGCGCTGATGTTCTTTCATGCTCGTGATCAACACTTCTTCCGGCAGGTCAAGGAAGCTTTCAGCGAAGTTACCATGGAAGACTGTCGGATATTCGACCAGATACAATACTTCCTCCAGCAATTCTTCATCCATCGGAATCTGCCAGCCATTTGAAGTTTCCAACTGACGGATGCCATCAATGATCATCTGTTTGCGTTTCGTTTGATCCACGATTACAAATTGCTCTTCAAGTACTGATGTGTAAACACCTGGGTTATCGATGACAGCTGTTTCACCCAGGAATCGATGACCATACGTGATATTGGATGACTTGATGCCCGCAATCTCCATCGGGAGCACGGCTTCTCCATATAATGCTGCAATCCAGCGAATAGGCCGTGCATATCGCAAGTTTCCTGAGCCCCAGCGCATGTTTTTAGGAAAATGCAAGCTTAGAAGTACATCTTTGAAAGCAGGCAGCAAATCAGCTGCAGGCTGTCCTTTTACAAATTTCTTAACGAAGATATATTCTGTTCCGTCCACATCTTTTGTGTAAATATCTTCGACCGAAGCTCCTTGACCGCGGGTGAATCCTTGGGCAGCTTTGGACCATCCTCCTGTTTCATCTTTCGCGATACGCATTGCCGGTCCTTTTACCTCTTCTTCAATATCAGGCTGTTTTTCCGATAATGCCAAAATCGTAACGGCAACGCGTCTTGGCGTAGCTTGTACAACGATTTTTTCAAAAGATAATCCTAATTCATTCAGCCAAGCAGCTGTTTTCGTTTCAAGCTGCTGTATCGTAGACGGCAAAAACCGTGCTGGCATTTCTTCCAAACCGATTTCGAAAAGTACATCTTTATTCTGCATGCTCATCCGCTCCTTCTTTCAGCATCGGGAAGCCAAGTCTTTCCCGCTCCGCTACATAGCTCTTCGCAATCGATCTGGCCAAGTTCCGGACCCTCCCGATATAACCAGTACGCTCCGTCACGGAAATGGCACCTTTGGCATCGAGCAAATTGAATGTATGGGAACATTTCAAAACATAATCATATGCCGGGAATACAAGGCCTTGATCCATGATGCGTTTTGCTTCTCTTTCATACATATCAAACAGCTGGAACAGCATATCTGTATCTGATTCTTTGAATGTGTACGTACTATGTTCGAATTCAGGCTGTTTGAAGATGTCTGCTACCGTCACGCCGTCTGTCCACTCCAGATCAAAGACATTCTCTTTATCTTGGATGTAAGAAGCAAGTCGTTCCAAACCGTATGTAATCTCTACAGATACAGGCTTCGCTTCCAATCCGCCGATTTGCTGGAAATACGTAAACTGCGTGATTTCCATGCCATCCAGCCAAACTTCCCAGCCAAGACCGGCTGCGCCAAGTGTCGGGTTTTCCCAGTTATCCTCGACAAAACGGATATCATGTTTCAATGGATCGATACCCAATTTGCGCAAGGAGTCCAAATAAAGCTCTTGGATATTATCTGGTGAAGGCTTCATGATCACCTGGAATTGGTGGTGCTGGTACAGACGGTTCGGGTTTTCTCCGTAACGTCCATCAGCAGGACGGCGTGACGGTTCCACATAAGCCACATTCCAAGGCTCAGGACCGAGACTGCGCAATAAAGTCATCGGACTCATCGTACCTGCCCCTTTTTCTACGTCATACGCTTGCATCAATAGACAGCCTTGGTCTGACCAATGCTTTTGCAATGTCAAAATCATATTTTGGATATTCATTGGATTCCCTCCATGTTTTTTCATCAACGTCAGGGTGGACAAAGAAAAATCCCGTCCCTATGCTGCATATCATACAGCATAGGGACGGGATTACCGCGGTTCCACCCTATTTGCTCCCAAATGGAAGCCACTCTTTTTTCCTTTTGCTCAGAAGCGCCTTCACCGTCTGCCTTTACTCTGGCTCCCACTATCCCAGATTCGCTGTACAAAGGGCCGGACGGGTACTACTCTTCTTCAACGCAAGCCGTCGATTTTCATTTATCATACTAAAATAACATACTGATTGTCAACAAACCTTCATTGGAGTTTATCCAATTGGGCAAGGAACTTCTTGCTTTTCAAAAAGTACCCGCCATACCGCTCATAATAAGCGTCAAGCAGTTCATTCAATAGTCGTTTCGTTTCCGGCTTCACATTGATATTACCGATTCTCGAAATATCTATGCTGGAAAAAATCTGCAGCAGTTTTGTCACTTTGTCCGATAAGACATAAGCATCCGGGTCAAGATGCATGCAGCGCCGGCAAAGCATGCCGCCTTCTGGAACGGAAAATCGGAAAGGCAATTCCGGATTACCGCAATTCACGCATTGATGAACTGTCGGTGCAAAACCGCCCCGCCGGAACATCTTCAGTTCATAGATGATGCGCAGCACATCCGCATCTTTTCCATCATTGATCCATTCCAGGACCTGCAGCAGCTGACGGAAAAGATCCGGATCCGGTTTATTATTATCTGTCAGCTTATCCGTCATTTCTGCTATATACGATGCATAAGCTGTCTTTACGATATCTTCACGGATTGCCCGGAAGCTCTGCAGCGGTTCGCCCTGCTGCATCGCACCCATACCGGAGCCAAGCTGCACCAGGAATGACCCGAAGATGAATGGCTGCGCGATGGCAGCCATCCGGCTTTTCGGTTTTTTCGCCCCCCTGGCCATGACGGCGATCTTACCGCGGTCCTCTGTGAAGATCGTAATGATCTTATGTGTTTCCCCATAATCCTGTGTGCGCAGGATGACTCCTTCTACATTTTGGAGCAAATCTCTCTCCCCACTCCTGTTGCTTACATTTTCGATTGAAGCCGACTATAATTCGGAAGCTCAATGATGTTATCTTGCTCCGGAGGTATTAGCGAATTGTACACTGTTTCAATTTCTTTCATCAATAAGTAGGTTTCGATACTCCCGGTCTTGCTGAAGATTTTCCAATGGAAATCAATCATAGGAAGTCCACCTTTCTGTTTTTTTAAGAAATGAACATACAAAACAATTACTTACTCCTAGTTAGGATGACTCCTTCGCCCTTAATCCATGTGCTTCAAATATTACCAGCTATCAATATTCCTCACGACTGAAACCGTAATCATTGAGCTGTGCTTGCTTGTTCCGCCAGTCAGGCTGCACTTTGACCCAAAGCTCGAGAAATACTTTACTGCCAAGCAGCATCTCTATATCTCTACGCGCAAGCTTACCGACTTGTTTGAGCATACTGCCCTGTTTGCCGATAATGATTCCTTTTTGGGATTTACGTTCCGTCACAATCGTCGCTTGGATAAATACTTTTTCCGTGTCGCTGTGACGATTTTCGATCGCTTCGATGACAACTGCAATCGAATGCGGAACTTCCTCACGAGTCAGATGCAGTACCTTTTCGCGGATAAGTTCACTGATGACAAATCGCTCTGGGTGATCCGTAACTTGATCCTCTGGATAATATTGCGGCCCCTCTGATAGGTAACCTTTCAAAGTTTCAAGCAAATGTGCTGTATTATTGCCTTCCAAGGCACTGATCGGTACAATTTCAGCAAAATCCAACTTGTCCTTGTAAAGCTCGATAAGTTCAAGCAGCTTATCAGGATGGACTTTATCAATTTTATTCACTACTAAAAAGACAGGATTTTCGACCTTCTGCAGTCTCTCCAAGATGAATTGATCACCTCGGCCATAGCCTTCTTCGGCATTGATCATAAACATGACTGCATCCACTTCATTCATTGTGTTCTCTGCAGTCCTTACCATGAAATCACCAAGCTTATGCTTCGGTTTGTGGATACCAGGTGTATCGATGAAGATGAATTGTGCATCATCTTGCGTGAGCACCCCTTGGATCCGATTACGCGTCGTCTGCGGCTTATCACTCATGATAGCGATCTTTTGACCGACGAAACGATTTAATAAAGTTGATTTCCCAACATTCGGTCGCCCGATGATGGAAATGAAACCAGAACGAAATTCTTTCTCCATGCTGTATAGATTCCTCCAAGTACTAGTACGACAAAAACATCAAGTACTATTAAAATGTTGTATCTCTATCTTACTACAAATCCCCCACCACTTCACCCATTCGACAAAAGGGGTTAAAAAAAACAAATCAAAAGCGGAAGAAACCGGTTAGAAACGGAGAAATAAGTGAGAAAGCCCGGAGTAAGGTGTATTTCCCTTACGCAGGGATTTATCGCTTATGGCGCAGTTTCTGGTTTCTGGAGCTAGACGAAAAAACCAAAAGCGCAAGAACCGCTTAGAAACGGAGTGGTAAGTGAGAAAGCCCAGAGTGCGTGTTCTCCCCACGTCGGGATTTATTGCTTACAACGCAGTTTCTGGTTTCTGGAGCTAGCCGAAAAAATCAAAAGCGCAAGAAACCGCTTAGAAACGGAGTGGTAAGTGAGAAAGCCCAGAGTGGGTGTTCTCCCCACGTCGGGATTTATTGCTTACAACGCAGTTTCTGGTTTCTGGAGCTAGCCGAATCAAAAGCGGAGAGAGCCGATTAGGGACGGAGAAGTAAGTGAGAAAGCCCGGAGCAAGGTGATTTTCCCTTGCGCAGGGATTTATCGCTTACGGCGCAGTCCCTGGCTCCCGTAGCTAGCCGAAAATCAAAAGCGGAGAGAGCCGATTAGGGACGGAGAAGTAAGTGAGAAAGCCCGGAGCACGGTGATTTTCCCTTGCGCAGGGATTTATCGCTTACGGCGCAGTTTCTGGTTCCCGCAGCTAGACGCATCAAAAATGCTACCCGCCCCGCTAAAAAGACTTCCACTGCTATTTTCCCCAATAAGAAATGTTTTAACTTAATACAGAAAAAACCGTCCATCAAAATGGACGGTTCATCTACTCTTTCCATACTGAAATAATTTCCGGAACGAATACAGTCAACCCTACCAGTACGGCTGTGATTGCTGCAATGAGGACAGCACCTGCTGCGATATCCTTGATAAGACCTGCTGTTTCACTCCGTTCAGGTGATAAGTGGTCCATCATGAGCTCAATGACTGTATTGATCATTTCTGTCGCAATCACAAAACCAATGCTCAGAAGTACTGCTGTCCATTCAGCTGTTTCAATTCGGAAAAAGATTCCGGCAATGATCGCTAAAACTGCAGCCACTGTGTGGATCCGAAAATTCCTTTCCTTTTGGAAAGTCCATCTGATCCCGTTCCACGCATAACGGAAGCCAATGCCGGATTTAGTTTTCTTCCCGCTTGAGTCCGAAGCCATTCAAAATCTCCTCTTGTCGGCCGAACATCTTCAACTCATCAGCTTCATTCATATGATCATATCCCAATAGATGCAGGAATCCGTGCAGGGAAAGGAATCCTAACTCTCTCTCCAGGCTGTGTCCGTAATCTTCTGCCTGCTCTTTCGCTTTATCGACGGAGATGATGATGTCACCAAAAACAACCGGAATTTCTTCCCCGATGATTTGCTGCTCCCCTTCACCTTCTTCTTGCATCGCGAATGAGATGACATCTGTCGGCGCGTCTTTTTGACGGTAATTACGATTGATGATCTGGATTTCTTCATCATCCACGAAAGTGATGGACATCTCCGCTTCTTTTGTGATGTTTTCTGCATCTGCTGCGTATTGGATAAGTCGATCGATCATATCGACATAATCTTCCGTAACAGAGTTTGTTTTATCATGGAAATCAATATGCATTAATTTGCCTCCTTAACTTTTCCTTCATCTGGGTATTCGATACGTGAATGGAATATACCGGTAAGCGCCTGACAGATGGCATCTTTGATCACTTGCAAATCCTGCAATGTCAGCGGCGCACAATCCAATTGGCCGTCCATGAGCTTGTCCTTGATGATGCTATCCACCAAGCTGCGGATTTTTTCCTGTGTCGGTTCTTTCATCGAACGCACAGCTGCTTCGACGCTATCGCAAATCGACAGGACAGCCGTTTCCTTCGTGGAAGGTTTTGGCCCTGGATAACGGTATGATTCTTCCTTTACGTCTTTATTGTATTCCTTTTCCTTGTAGTAGAAAAACTTCAAAAGGGAAGTGCCGTGATGCTGTTCAGCCATATCGATTATTTCTTTTGGAAAATGGTTGTCTTTCAGCATCTGTGCCCCATCATATGGATGCCGGATGATGATTTCTGCACTCTGGCGCGGCGACAGCCGATCGTGCGGGTTTTTTCGTCCCATCTGATTTTCGATGAAAAGCTGCGGCTGACGCGTTTTTCCAAGATCATGATAATAAGCGCCTACCCTGGCAAGCAGTCCGTCCGCACCGATTGCTTCACAAGCTGCTTCGCACAAGTTAGCGACCATGATGCTGTGATGATAAGTGCCAGGTGCGTCCGTCAGTATCTTTTTGAGTAAGGGATGGTTGGGCTTGGAGAGTGCAAGCAGCTTAGTTTCAGAGAGAACTCCGAAACCGGCTTCCACGAACGGCAGCACACCAGCAACTAATATGACAGTCAAAATGGCGGACAGTACCGCAAAACCAATATAAAGCAATATTGTTTCCCAGGCATACTTCTCAAACGCGAAGAATAAGAATAACAATACACTGATTATCTGGATGCTGACAAGCAGCAGAAACGCTTTCGTCATCGCGGCCCTATCTTTTACATTACGCATCGCATAAACAGCCGCAAGCTGGGCGAACAAGTAGTATAGTGAAGCTTCCATGTTCAAAGAACCTGGTATTTCATCATTCATGATGATGCCCGCCAGGATGCTGTAGACGATTGCATAACCGATTGCAAAGCGCTCACCGAGCAAATGCCGGAATAAGACGGCGGCAAATGCAGCCGGAAGCAATAGATAATAATGCTCATCCGTCGTGCCGACAATCGTGATCAGCTTCAATAACAGCACAGACAAACAAGTGAGCAGAAACGCAAATAATAGGACAGGCTTACTCGGTTTGGTCCGTTTTTTTAATGTATGTACAGTCTCGTATGTCAGAATGCCTGTCAATAGTGCCATGAATAGTCCAAGGCCGACAAGCGGCAGCACATTCCGCGAATTGTTGAGCAGCCCGACAAGCTTCATCTCTTCATAGACATCATTTGTGATTGTCTGACCTTCTTGGACAATGATCTCACCAGCCCGGATCATAACAGGCGCCACATCATGCTGTGCTTCCGTCCTGGCCGAAGCCGTTTCCTGCGCATCGAAGGAAGCATTCTGCACGATGGCAAAGCTAATGAGCGAATGCAGCGCCCGCTTCGTATCGACGGAAACATCGGCATAATTAATCCGTTCCCCCATCTCCTCCCGCGTCTCTTGCACCTCATCGCGTTTTACACCATCTTCCAGAAAACCTGTCATCGCATCAGTGAATACTTTTTCACTGATTCCCCTTTCATCCGCCGGCACTGTCAGGAGCTGCTCAAGCTGCCGATCCGTCAATTCTTCTTTGACGGATTCCGAAAGCAGGTCTTTGACGTGTTCCATTCTTTTATCGAGCGGATCATCGGCATCATCCGCTTGACTTATTGCAGAAAATATTTCTTTTACCGCATCCGTTTTTGCGTTGGTGATTTCAGAAGAGACGACATAACGGTCATCTATCTGCTGGCTTGCTTCCTGTCTCTGCCTTTGTGTCTGCGCTTCGTTTTCGATTGTGATCGGTGAACGGATCGTTTCACTTGCCGCATCGTAAATTTGTACATCATAATCCTTTGTCGTCACATTGGATGCCGTCATGACGAAGAAAAAGCATCCCAGCAATAAAGCACCGATCAGGACGAAAGCTCGCCCACTGGTTTTTGACTCCTTTTGGAACAGATCCTTGAACTTGAATCTAGCCACGTTCTGCCCTCCTAACACCCTGAATCGAAAAAGACCCGAAGCCGGGCCTCATTTCATCACTCTGATTCGTATGCTTCAATAATCCGCTGTACGAGCGGATGACGCACAACATCCGTTTGTTTCAAGTAGGTGAAATAGATACCTTTTACATTGTTCAGCCTTGTTTCAACAGACCGCAAGCCGGATGCAGCGCCTTTTGGCAAGTCGATTTGCGTCAAATCACCTGTGATGACCATCTTGGAACCGAATCCAAGCCTGGTCAGGAACATCTTCATTTGGGCTTTGGTCGTGTTCTGCGCTTCATCCAGTATGACGAACGCATCATCGAGCGTACGACCCCGCATATAAGCAAGCGGCGCAATCTCGATCGTTCCGCGTTCGATCAAGCGGGTTGTCTGCTCCAATCCAAGGACATCATGCAATGCATCATATAGAGGACGGAGATAAGGGTCTACCTTTTCTTTCAAATCCCCTGGCAGGAATCCAAGGCTTTCCCCGGCTTCGACTGCCGGACGCGTCAGGATGATCCGTTTGACGATGCCTTTTTTCAAAGCATTTACGGCCATTACGACTGCCAGATACGTTTTACCGGTACCGGCGGGTCCGATTCCGAATACCAAATCATTGGACTTGATGCCATTGATGTAATTCCGCTGACCAAGCGTTTTGACGCGGATGGACTTCCCTTTGGCATTCTTCGTTATTTCGTCATCGAATAAAGTCTCAAATTGATCCAGATTATCTTTTTTAGCTAATTCTATGGCGTATACCACATCGCGTTCCCCGATCGGTATGCCGCGCCGGATGACCGCAGCAAGAGCTTGCAGCAGCTCCTCTGCTGTCCGGACATCTTCTTCGGGTCCAGTCACACGGACTTCTTCTCCTCGGGTTACGATGGATACACGGAGCTGTTCCTCTATTTGCTTGAGGTTGCGATCCTCCGTGCCGAATAGAGCCAATGTTTCATTCGTATCTTTTAATTGCAGATTCACACGTTTTACGTCTTCGGGCATAATCAATCTCCTTGAGATATAGGTTGAGATGTTGCAATATCCTCATTTACTTGAAAGTATAAGATTAATTTTACTTTACCATTCTCTACAGTCTCATGTAAAATTTTTTGAGAAATAATGTCAGCATCTGCACCGACTTGAAGCTGCAAATCCTGCTTAGCCAGCTTTTCAGCCTGTGTTTTTGCTTCTTCTTTCGTACGTTTCACATGTTTTGTGATGCGCTCGTATTCGGAGTTCTTACTCAAGCCGATCGGCAGCTCCCAGCGCAGGAAACGGAGATGACGCACGGAATCCTGTTCCTGGGAATCCTTGAATTCCGAATCCCCGAACCCCCAAATCGGCAAGCGGAAACTGTCACCGAATTGGATGCTGTATTCATTTTTCTGCTTGCCGCTAAGTACTGTATATGTTTCATCCAGCGGCACTGCTGATGATACATTGTACCATGTCCTGGCGATGACCTTGCCAGTTGCTGCAACACGTTTACGCGTATCTTTTGGCTTTGTCTTGTCCTCTTCTTTCACAGGCTGCGGCTCATTGCCGATCAGCCCTGACACGAGTATATCGCCGGCATCCACATAATCATGGACTCCAACCTGTGCAGCTCCTTCTGAAACGAACATATCGACGATCACACCCTTTTTCTTGGCAACAAGGTTCCGGGGGCCTGGCTTGATTTCTTCTTCGACGATTGTTTTCGGAACACCTTCCAAAGCATAGGTTGTCCCTTTTTCCTGTACTCCTATCCACAGAAGTTCCGGTATATCCTGCAGCAGGCGCTGCTGGATATCGACAGGTGCGCCAAGCGTGAGTTTGAATGCTCCCAAACGGACCCCATACTCATCAAGCTGTGTTTCGATCTCATGCTCCAACTCAGGGCTTACACCCTTGATTTCGATTTTCCATACTGTATTGGACAGCAAAAAAACACTTAACACGCTGATCAAGATACCTAGAAGCAACGGCTTTTTGCGAAGCAATGCAGTGAAGAGGAAAGGAAAACCATGTTTACTGCGAAAACTTATTTTATAGCCTGTCCCTCTTCGCTGCATGCGAAGACGGCTGATATCCTGTTTCCTGATCTTCGCTTCACATGTTTGGCTGTCCTTTTTCTTGATATCCCAGACAAGCACTTCCTCCTGCACGAGCTGATTGAAAAACAGCTCGGGTCTATCCCCTTCAATCAGAACGGTCACATATCCAGTGAAATAAATATCCTGTGTGTGCTTCTTCATACGAACCCCCTGGTCTGCTCGCTTTATGAATCAATGAATTTGAATTCTTTCATTTTGCCTTCGAGCAGGATTTCCTCTGGCAGCATGACTTTCAATACAAAAGATTCCCCTGTGATCCGGAGAAAGCCTTTATTGAGCCGCAGCCGCAATTCGTTATCGGAAAAGAGGACCAACCCCCTGTGATTCTCGATGTAGGCATGAAAGTGGCCGATTGTCGTGATACGAGGGAGTTCGAGTACTACATCAGCAGGCATATCCAAATGCTCGGTGAACCAATTTCCGATTCGCTGCTGCCATTTTTTCATTTCCATCAGCTCCCCTCTGCACATTCTATGTTGCATGGTAGGAAGTCAGAACAATCATCAGCATGAAAAAAGCGAGCCCATTATTGGACTCGCTTACTGTACGTGCGATGCGGTTTCTTTGCACGTGGTTCTCCCAGAATTTCCGACCAGAGGACCTGTTCTGCAATTTGTCTGCTTGTAGGCCGCTTCAATGTGATTGGTTTGGTTGCTGGTTGATCTTTTGTTGTACGGCGGACGGAGGAGGCACTGCGCACATCGGCAACTTGTTGGATTGCTTCAGCCGCCTGGCCTCTCAAGTCTTCCGCTTTCCGTTCTGCCCTGACCAGTTCCGGTGCTTTTACTGGCTGTTGATTTTGCTGAGGTTGTTCTTTACTGGAGCGCCGCTGCTTTTCCTTCCAGTTCTTGACCGGAGGCTGTGTGCGCCGGGGATCTTCATCTTGATCTCCTTTTTTTCCAGCCGCATTGAATAAGAACACAACACCGGCAATGATTAATGGCACGAGAAATTGGAAAATATCAGACATGCACCTGCCACCTTTCTAAAAACTTAACGTTCTTCCTCATCATTTTTCGACAAGTCACCGATGCTGTCGCGCATCGTTGTATCCGCATTGATATTTTGGTAATTCATGTAATCCATCACACCCATGTTGCCGGAACGAAGCGCTTCAGCCAGTGCAAGCGGTACATCCGCTTCGGCTTCCACTACTTTGGCGCGCATCTCTTGTACTCGAGCCAAGTTCTCCTGTTCCTGGGCCACGGCCATTGCACGGCGTTCCTCTGCCTTGGCTTGGGCGATATTCTTATCTGCATCCGCTTGGTCGATTTGAAGCATCGCACCGATGTTTTTGCCGATGTCGATATCGGCAATATCGATGGATAAGATTTCAAAAGCAGTACCGGAATCCAATCCGCGCTCCAAGACGTTATGAGAAATTTTATCTGGATTTTCCAATACGTTTGTATGGTTTTCAGAACTACCGATCGTACTGACGATTCCCTCACCGACACGTGCGATGATCGTATCTTCACCGGCTCCACCGACCAGGCGGTCGATGTTTGCACGAACTGTGATACGTGCTTTCGCTTTTACTTCGATACCATCGATGGCAACACCGGAAATGAAAGGTGTTTCGATAACTTTCGGGTTGACACTCATTTGTACGGCTTCCAGAACGTCACGGCCTGCCAAGTCGATTGCTGCTGCCCTTTCGAATGACAATTCGATATTCGCTCGATGTGCTGCGATAAGTGCGTTCACGACACGGTCAACATTACCACCCGCCAGATAGTGACTCTCCAACTGGTTTGTATCCACTTGCAGACCAGCTTTGTGGGCTTTGATCAATGGGCTGATGACACGTGAAGGGATAACACGTCTTAAACGCATCCCCACCAATGTGAAGATGCTGATACGGACACCTGCTGCCAGGGCGCTGATCCATAGTGCAACCGGTACGAATGTAAACAGGATGATAAGTGCGATCAAAATGACCGCAGCAATGATAATCGGTACGAGAATATCTTGATTCATTGTTTTTCCTCCTTGTTTGTCACGGAACTGACGATGATTTTCTTGCCTTCTGTACGGATAACAACTATTTCCGAACCTTTGGCAACATACCTGCCCTCGGTGATCACTTCCATCACGCTGTCCCCTATTTCAGCTGTCCCTGTGGGACGTAGTGGAGTTTTGGCTACACCGCGCTGGCCGATAAGGGCTGTCAAACTTGGCAGCGTATCGGGTCTGAGTGTGTCTTGGAGGATCATCGGTTTGAACATACCTTTTTCAAAACCCACGATGCGAATGATATAAATGACAGCGATGACAGTCACGACGAATGCGATGCTGACGCTGATCATCATATCGGTTCTGTCAGCTGCCATTCGAAACAATGCCCAAAGCAGCCCGATCATACCGAGTATGCCCATAATCCCGCCAGGTACGAATAATTCCAAGACAAGTAAAATGATGGCCGCAGTCAAAAGCAGGATATCCGTACTTGTCGCAAGCCCTCCGGCAATGTGGCCATAAAGGAAGATCCCTCCTGCAGCAATGCCAAGAATGCCGCCAGCACCAAAACCAGGTGTGAACATCTCGACTGCCAACCCGGCAAACGCCACGGATAGGAGTATGGTTACGATGACAGGAGATGTGATCCAGGCTTGCAGTGTATCGCCGAAGGCCTGCACGGATGCCTGAAGGCTTGGAAGTGTGAAATATGGCAGCATACGTATCCTCCCGAGGTACTGGTTTCGTTACAGATGTTATGTACAGTAACGTATACGTTCTATTATGTAAAAGGTTTCACCTATTATCATTATATTTTAATTAAAGCAAAAATCCCAATCATAAATGATTGGGATTTTCTCAGATATCCATATACTATCAGTTAAGACAAGTGCTTATTCACGATTTTATTAACTAAAGATCCATCGGTTTTGCCTTTGACTTTCGGCATGACAGCACTCATGACTGAGCCCATGTCTTTTTTGGAAGCAGCTCCCACTTCCGTGATGGTCTGTTTAATAATGTCTTCAAGTTCTTCTTCCGAAAGCTGCTTCGGCAAATAATCTTGCAGAACTTGAAGCTCCGCTTCAAGCTTCTGAACTAGATCATCGCGTCCAGCCTCTTGAAATTCTTGGAGGGAATCTTTTCGTTGTTTTACCTCACGAGATAAAACGGTAAGTTCTTCATCCTCTGACAGTTTGTCATTACCAGTACGAATTGCTTCGTTCTGCAAGGAGGCTTTCACCATACGGATGACGCTGAGCGCTTCCTTGTCCCTTGCTTTCATTGCAGTCTTCATGTCCTGGTTCAGACGTTCTGTTAATGACATATCTCTTTGCACCCTCTTTGCTTACTTACGCTTTCTAGCCGCCTCAGATTTTTTCTTGCGACGAACACTAGGTTTTTCGTAAAATTCACGCTTACGGTATTCAGATAGAGTACCGCTTTTAGAAACAGTGCGCTTAAAGCGACGAAGAGCATCTTCAAGAGACTCGTTTTTGCGAACGCGAGTAGTGTTTGACATGCTAATTTCCCTCCCTCCGAAGCAAACAACAGTGTGCTATCTCATATGCACTGCTGCATATGTCTTTGCTCATTATAATATAATGCTAAATCCTGGTCAATAGAAAGGTGCATAATCCTGGACCTTTCCATAAAATATCAATAATCGCTGCTGCCAGAGACACCTGCGATGATCTGTACGCCGGCACTCGCCCCGATGCGAGTCGCACCCGCTTCGATCATTGCAAGCGTAGCTTCACGGTCACGTACGCCGCCGGAAGCTTTGACACCGATATCAGGGCCTACTGTATCACGCATCAGCTTGATATCTTCCACTGTCGCGCCGCCCCCGGAGAATCCAGTTGACGTTTTGACAAAATCGGCACCAGCCTTCACTGCAAGCTCACAAGCTGTGACTTTTTCTTCTTCGGTCAACAAGGAAGTTTCGATGATCACTTTTGTCAGCACACCAGCAGCGGCTTCCACTACAGCACGGATATCCGCTTCCACCGTTGCCAAATCGCCGGATTTCAAAGCGCCGATATTGATGACCATATCGATTTCCCCAGCACCTTTTTCAATTGCATCCTTTGTTTCCAAAGCTTTTACGGCGCTAGTCGATGCGCCGAGAGGGAATCCGATGACAGTGCAGACTTTTACATCCGTCCCCTTCAGCTGTTCAGCACAGTGGGATACCCAGTACGGATTTACACAGACGGAGGCAAATTTATGCTCCGCCGCTTCTTTGACGATCACGTCGATTTGTTCCTTGGTTGCATCTGGCTTCAATAAGGTGTGATCAATATATGCTGCGATATTTTCCAAGAGAGATTGCTCCTTTTTGTTAGATAGTCACACTTGCTTCTTCTTCATCCATGACACGGACGAATTGACCTTCATTATACGGGTAACCGGCTTTTGTAAGCTTCACACGGACGATTTTACCCACCATGTCCGGGGTTGCTTCGAATTTCACTTTCAAATAGTTATCGGTATAGCCAACATATACTGAATCCGATTCATTTGCATCATATAGTTCCTCTGGAATGACTTCCAGCACTTCATTTTCGAATTGAGATGCGTATTCCTTCGCTTGTTGATCGGAAAGTGTGATCAAGCGATGTACGCGTTCATTTTTGATTTCATCTTCCACTTGATCCGTCATGCGGGCAGCAGGCGTCCCAGTACGCTTGGAATAAGGAAATACATGCAGTTCGCTGTAGCCCACTTCTTGGATGAAGCGATACGTTTCCATGAATTCCTCTTCTGTTTCGCCCGGGAAGCCTACAATCACATCACTAGTGATGGCAAGGTTAGGCAGAGCCTTTTTGACTTTTTCTATCTTGCTGCGATAGAAGTCCGCGGAATACTTGCGTCGCATTCGTTTCAAAACAGTATCAGAACCGGATTGAAGCGGTATGTGCAAATGACGGACAATCTTCTCGGATTCATCCAGCACTTGGATCACTTCGTCCGTGATCTGACTTGCTTCGATGGATGATATGCGGATTCGTTTCAGTCCGCGGACGTTGGATTCCAATTCCCGCAACAATTTCGCAAAGTTATAATCCTGCATATCTTCACCGTACCCTGCTGTATGGATACCGGTAAGGACGATTTCCTTGTATCCGGCGTCGACGAGCTGCTGCGCTTGCTTCATGACATCCTCTGGGTTGCGGGAACGAAGCAATCCGCGTGACCACGGAATGATGCAGAACGTACAGAAGTTATTACAGCCTTCCTGGATCTTCAAAGATGCACGTGTACGGTCGGTGAAAGCAGGAACATCCATTTCTTCAAAGACACGGTTTTTCATGATGTTGGAAACGCCATTGATCGGTTCTTTCGTCTTCTTGAATTCCTCGATATGCTCGATCATTTTGTCCCGGCCTTGGGTACCCACTACGATATCCACGCCTGGAATCTCCATTATTTCCCCAGGTGATGTCTGTGCATAACAGCCTGTCACACAAATGACACCTTCGGGATTTTTCCGCACTGCCCGGCGGATGATCTGACGGCTTTTTTTATCTCCTGTATTCGTTACTGTGCATGTATTGATGACATAAACATCGGACTGATGGTCGAAATCGACTCTTTCATAGCCTTGGGCTTTGAATTTCTGCCAAATGCCTTCCGTCTCATAATGATTAACTTTACAACCTAATGTGTGGAATGCCACTGTAGGCATGGAAAAACACCTCATTCTTCAAAGTGGTACGATAGACTAGCCAACATGTATAACGCTGCGGTTTCCGTCCTTAAGATACGGGGACCCAGCCTGATCGGAGCGAAACCAGCTTCCTGCAGCTGATCTGCTTCTGATTCACTGAATCCGCCTTCTGGTCCGATGACGACAAGTACATTATCTGATGATGAAATGTGTTGGAAGACAGAACGCAGCGGTTCTGCTTTCAATCCTTTTGCTGCTTCCTCATATGCGAACAATTTATGCTTGTATGTACCGCTGCCCTCAAGCAGCATCTGGAAGGAATGCACATCCTCAACGATCGGTATGGTCTGACGGCTGGACTGTTCTGCTGCCTCCTTGGCGATTTTCTCAAGTCTGAGGCGTTTTTTGTCCTTCTTTTTCTCGTCCCATTTTACAACGGATCTTGCTGCTTGAAAAGGGACGAAACCGGTTGCTCCCAGTTCCGTTCCCTTTTGCACGATAAATTCCAGTTTGTCACCCTTTGGCAGGCCCTGGGCAATCGTCACAGCTATCGGCATTTCCGTATCGATATCGATTTGTTCTGAAACAATGACAACAACATGTTCTGCCGTCAGCTCGGAAATCCGACACTTAGCTGCATGACCTCCCGGATGGACACAGATGATTTCATCGCCTTGTTTCATGCGCATGACACGGTTAATATGATGCGCATCCTGCCCATCCAGCGTAACCTGATCACCCTGCCAGTTGGCAGCTTCTACGAAATAACGCTGCATGCTTTCACACCTGCCTTAGTTCTTCTTTGCAATGATGGCTACCCAATCTTCCATTTCATTGACTTCGACAATCTCAAAACCAGATGCAGTCAAGGCTTCTTTGACATCGCCCTTCTTCTGGCTGATGATGCCGCTTGTGATGAACAGGCCGCCTGGCTTGATCAACTTATACGCATCATCCGTGAATTTCAAGATGATTTCAGCAAGGATGTTGGAGACGATGACATCCGCTTCGATCTCCACACCTTCCAGCAGATTATTCGTTGAAGCGGTGATGCTGCCTGCGGCTTGGTTCAGCTCTGCATTGATTTTGGTGCTGTTGACCGCCACCTCATCCAGATCGAATGCATGTACATGGTCGGCACCCAGCAGCACAGCCGCGATGCTCAATACACCCGAACCAGAACCGACATCGATGACGATATCGCCTTTTTTCACAAAGCGCTCGATAGCTTGTACACTAAGTACCGTGGTCGGGTGCGTCCCTGTGCCGAATGCCATCCCTGGATCAAGTTCCATGATCACTTCATCACTTGCAACCGGCGTATATTCTTCCCAAGTTGGAATGATGGTGAAGGTTTCGGAAATTTTCACTGGCTTATAATACTTTTTCCAAGCCGTGGACCAGTCTTCTTCATCCACTTCACTGACGGATACTTCATTTGCACCGATATCGATCTGATATTCTGTAAGATTCGTCACCGCTGCCTTTATTTCATTGACTGATTCATTCAGAAAGCTGTTCATAGGTAAATACGCCTTGACAAAAATACCTTCTGCCGGATAGTCATTTGGATTCAATTCATAGATTTCACCAAATGTCGTTTTATGATCTTTGACCAAATCCTCCGGGTCCTGAATCACGACACCGCTCGCTCCTGCCTCATGCAGGATATTCGAAATCGGTTCGATTGCTTCATTCGTCGTATGGATGCACAGCTCTGCCCATTTCACGTACACGTCACTCCTTTTATTAAGACTCACCCTTGAACGCACGTTTCATACGCGTAAAGATATTGTCATGCTGTTCGTCAGTAGGTTCGTTACCGCTGATGTCGTTCAATTCACGCAGAAGCTCCTTCTGACGGTCAGATAGATTCGTAGGTGTTACGACACGGATTTTGACATGCTGATCACCTTGGCCATATCCGCGGACATTCGGCGAACCTTTGCCTTTCAAGCGGAATACCTTTCCTGTTTGGGTGCCGGCAGGGACCTTCAGATTCACCGAGCCGTGAACTGTCGGTACTTTGATTTCATCGCCGAGTGCTGCCTGGGCGAACGTAATCGGCATTTCGCAATAGATATTATCGCCATCGCGGTCAAAGAACTCGTGATTGCGTACTTGGATGACTACATATAGATCTCCAGGGGGACCTCCGTTTACACCAGCTTCACCTTTGCCGGATACACGGATCTGCTGGCCGTCATCGATACCTGCAGGAATATTGATATGGATTTTGTTGCGTTTGCGGACACGTCCGGAGCCACCGCATGTTTTACATTTATCCGGAATGATTTTACCAGTTCCATTACATGTGTTGCATGCGCGTCGATTCACGACACGGCCAAATGGCGTGTTTTGTTCCACATTGAGCTGTCCGCTTCCATTACAATGTGTACAAGTCTTCGGCTTGGTGCCTGGTTTGGCTCCTGAACCGTGACATGTATCGCATTCTTCTTCTTTTGGAATCTCGATATCAGTTTCTTTACCAAAAATCGCTTCCTCGAATTTCAGCGTCATTGTGTACTGCAAATCTGCACCTTGACGCGGCGCGTTCGGATCGCTGCGGCGTCCTCCGCCGCCAAAGAACATATCGAAAATGTCGCCAAAACCATTGAAATCCTGTGCACCAGCTCCGCCAAAACCTTGACTTTGCGGGCCGGCATGACCGAATTGATCGTATTGGGCACGCTTTTGCTCATTGCCGAGAACTTCATAAGCTTCTTTTGCTTCTTTGAACTTATCGGCTGCATCGTCTGCCTTGTTCACATCTGGATGGTATTGGCGCGCAAGTTTGCGATATGCTTTTTTGATTTCCTCTTTAGAAGCGCCTTTTGAGACACCAAGCACATCGTAGTAATCCCGCTTACTCACTGACAATCACTCTCCCGACTCTCTTCTTTACATAAATTTTATCATAACATGGAGCCCTGTACGGGGCAAATGCTCTTAACATGTAACAAGTCAAAGCCTGCACTTAAGCGGCTTTGACTTGTCGTCTTGTCTTTATAGTTTCTGTTTCTTATTTCTTATCGTCGTCGTTCACTTCTGAGAAGTCAGCATCAACGACATCATCGTCTGTTTTTTCGCCGCCTTGGGCTTGCTGTGCTTGAGCTGCTTGCTCATACAGTTTTACAGACAATGCTTGCACTTGCTCGGAAAGGGCATCTTTCTTCGTTCTGATATCCTCGATATCAGTGCCTTCCAATGCTGTTTTCAGTTCTTCTTTCGCTGCTTCTGCTTTTTGCTTATCTTCTTCAGAAACATTTTCAGCAAGATCTTTCAATGTTTTGTCTGTTTGGAAGACTAGCTGATCAGCTTCGTTGCGAAGATCTACTTCTTCACGGCGTTTTTTATCTTCCTCCGCATTATCTTCTGCTTCTTTCACCATTTTTTCAACTTCTTCATCGGAAAGGCCTGAAGAAGATTTGATTGTGATGGATTGTTCTTTGTTCGTGCCAAGATCTTTCGCACGCACATTCACGATACCGTTGGAGTCGATATCGAAGCTTACTTCGATTTGCGGTACACCGCGTGGTGCCGGCGGAATATCGGACAATTGGAAGCGTCCAAGTGTTTTATTGTACGCTGCCATTTCACGTTCACCCTGAAGCACGTGGATGTCCACAGATGGCTGATTATCCGCAGCTGTAGAGAATACTTGGGATGCACTTGTCGGGATCGTCGTATTGCGCTCGATCAATTTCGTGAACACGCCGCCCATCGTTTCGATACCAAGGGAAAGTGGTGTAACGTCAAGAAGTACAACGTCTTTCACATCACCTTGCAAGACACCGCCCTGGATAGCAGCACCAAGTGCAACAACTTCATCCGGGTTTACGCCTTTGGAAGGATCTTTACCAGTTTCTTTTTTGATTGCTTCCACAACAGCAGGAATACGCGTAGATCCACCAACCAGGATTACTTTGTCGATTTCGCTTGCAGAAAGATCTGCATCACGGAGTGCTTGACGTGTAGGTCCCATTGTACGCTCTACCAAGTCAGCAGAGATTTCATCGAATTTCGCACGGGATAGGGAAAGCTCCAAGTGAAGCGGGCCTTCTGCTCCGGCAGTGATGAATGGAAGGGAAATCTGTGTTTGCGTAACACCAGAGAGATCTTTCTTCGCTTTTTCAGCTGCATCTTTCAAACGCTGCATTGCCATTTTATCTTTGGAAAGGTCGATGCCGTTCTCTTTTTTGAATTCTGCCACAAGATGATCGATGATCACTTGGTCGAAATCATCACCGCCAAGACGGTTGTCACCTGCAGTGGAAACCACTTCGAACGTACCATCGCCGATATCCAGGATGGAAACGTCGAATGTACCGCCGCCAAGGTCATAAACAAGGATTGTTTGATCTTCTTCTGTGTTGATACCGTAAGCAAGCGCTGCTGCTGTAGGTTCGTTGATGATACGTTCCACTTCAAGACCAGCGATTTTACCAGCATCTTTGGTTGCTTGACGCTCTGCATCGTTGAAGTAAGCAGGAACTGTGATAACAGCTTTATCGACAGTTTCACCAAGATAATCTTCCGCGAAAGATTTGATATATTGCAAGATGATGGCAGAAATTTCTTGAGGCGTATAAGACTTGCCTTCGATTTCCACTTTGTAATCCGTACCCATATGACGTTTGATGGATTGGATTGTATTCGGGTTCGTGATAGCCTGACGCTTCGCAACTTCCCCGATTTGTCTTTCCCCATTTTTGAATGCCACGACGGAAGGGGTTGTACGGTTGCCTTCCGGGTTCGGAATGACGCGTGCTTCCCCACCTTCCATTACGGACACACAAGAGTTAGTTGTACCTAAGTCAATACCAATGATTTTACCCATTTTGTATTTTTCCTCCTTTAGAGCATATGTAGTGCTTTATTGATTCACTTGAACCATAGCCGGTCGGATGACACGGTCTTTCAATTTATAACCTTTTTGCAATTCCTGCACGACCGTATTCGGTTCGTAATCTGCATTCTCCACCTGCATGACAGCTTGGTGCAGGTGCGGATCGAATGGCTGGCCGACTGTTTCGACTGCTTCGATACCTTGCTTTTCGAATGCGTCAAGCAGCTGACGATGCACCATGCGGATGCCATCGACGAAGCCTTTATTCGCTTCTTCTTCCTGTACAGTCTGAAGCGCGCGATCCAAGTTGTCGACAACCGGCAGCAATGCTTCGGCTAAATCTTGAGATCTATATTTGCTGGCAGCTTCTTTTTCTTTCTGTGTACGCTTGCGGAAGTTATCATACTCGGCCTGCAAGCGAAGCAGACGTTCCTGCATCTCATTTTTTTCTTGTTCGAGCTGCGCCAGTTTTTCACTGCCTTCTTCATTTGCTTCAGATTCCTCAGCTGGTGCTGCATCGATCACTTCTGTTTCGACAGCTTCCTGCTCTTCGGTTTCATTTACATTTTTATTTTCTTCATTTGCCATAATGGTCACCTCCTGAAAAGGGTAGCTTATATGAAAGGCTTGCTGGAAAAGCAAGCCATATTCAACTCATTTCTGCCAATCCCGATAAGCACTGGTCAGATTTTTCGATAGAACATGCATAAGTGATATCACCCGGGAATATTCCATCCTGGTCGGTCCGAGCAGAGCGACAGTACCCATATGCTTGCCGTCCGCTGTATAACTTGCTGTCACAAAACTGCAATCCTGCATCGCATCCAGCTTGTTCTCTGTGCCGATTGAAACATGGAGATCGTTTTGCTCTCCTTTAAGAAGCTGGGCGATCAATTCGCCTTCTTCTTCAATCATCGTATAGAGGGACCGCAGCTTATTCAAGTCCTGGAAATCAGGCTGCATCAGGATATTCGTCTTGCCGCCGAAATAAAGCTTGAATGGCTGCTGGGTTTCCATGAAAGAACGCAGATAAGTGAACATGGTTTCGTAATGGGCAGTGTGCTGTTTGAGCAATTCCTGCACTTCCGCTTTCAATCTGCCGGGCACCATCATCAGCGGCACACCAGCTAAGCGGTCATTCAGGATATTCACGACTTTCTCCATCTCCCCATGATCCATCCCATCTGGAATACGGAAAGATCTGTGCTCTACATGTCCAGTGTCTGTAACAAGGATCATGACGGCACTATGATCCGTCAATGTCAGAATCTGAATGTGCTTGAGTTTCGTCTCGAGCATTTCGGGTCCGAGTATGATACTCGTATAATTAGTCAGCTCTGACAACAGTGCAGCGGACTGCTGGACAACATCTTCCATCTCCCGGATATTCGCAGAGAATGTCCGTTTAATCGCTGACGTATCCTGTTGCGTCAAGTGAAATGGTGTCAGTAGATGATCCACGTAGAAACGGTAACCTCTTTCAGAAGGCACCCTTCCCGATGAAGTATGCGTCTTTTCAATCAAGCCAAGAAGCTCCAATTCAGCCATATCATTACGGATCGTTGCAGCACTATAAGCAACATCCTGCTTCGTGGAGATTGCACGCGAGCCGATCGGCTGAGCCGTCTCAATGAAATCATCGACTATGACCTGAAGGATACGCAGCTGTCTTTCTGTCAGCATGATCATCACCTCGATTAGCACTCTAGTTTAGGGAGTGCTAAATATACATATAAGGTAACAAAGCCTAATAAAATTGTCAATTCGAAACGCTTGCCGGTTCTTCGTCCAGAAGGAACTCCTGGAATACATCATTTCCGAATAAAAAACCGTCTTCTGTCATCGCGACATGATCAGCATCTTCTATCAGCCAGCCTTTACTGATCAGCAAATCGAGAGGTTTTCGGTAAACATCGGTAAGTCCGATACCGAATTTTTCACGAAAAGCAGCTTTACTGACGCCGGTTTTCTTGCGAAGTCCAAGGAACAGCTCTTCTTCTATGCGTTCCTTGCGGCCTATTGCTTCCTCGTGCAGTACTGGAATGCCATTTTCATTGGCTTGTTTCAGATAAGCCGGCAATGGGCGGATGTTGATGATCCGGCGGCCTGGTAAATAGCCATGCGCGCCTGCTCCGAGTCCGTAGTAAAAATCATTGTTCCAGTATGCAAGATTATGCTGGCTTTCTTTGCCGGGCAGCGCAAAGTTGCTTACTTCGTATTGCTGCCTGCCGTGTGCTTTCATTTCGTCGCGCAGCAGATTGTACATGTTTGCTTCCAATTCTTCGGGTGCCTTTTTCAATGTACCCTTTTTATAGCGCTGATAAAAGACTGTTTTAGGCTCAATCTGCAGCGAGTAAGAAGAATAATGCGGCAAATCGAATTGCAAGGCTTCTTCCACAGTATGCCCAAATTGCTCCAATGTCTGTCCTGGCAGTGCATAAATCAGGTCGATGCTGATATTATCAAAGCCAGCTTGCTTCAATAAGTCCATGCTTTCATACACATGCTTCACCCGATGGACACGCCCGATTGCCTCGAGCAGCTCATCGTCGAATACTTGTACACCAAGCGAGATACGATCGACACCGTATTCTCGAAGCAGCTTCGCTTTCTCCAAAGTCAAATCCCCAGGATTCGCTTCAAAGGTATATTCCTTGGCTGCATGCACATCAAACGCCTTATCCACGCTTTTCAATACATGTTCGAGCTGCCTCATGTTCAGTGCTGTCGGTGTACCGCCGCCGACGAAGATCGTATTCATTTTCTGCCTGTTCGGGATATAATGCTCTATTTCTTTCCTTAATGCTTCTACATAATCATCTGCGCTATCTTCACGGTAAAAGAATTTCGTGAAGTCGCAGTAGTGACAAAGCTGCTCACAAAAAGGAATATGGATATAAGCGGATTTCACTTCGTTCATCATGCTGCCTCCTTCCGCAATGACAAACCCTTGTCTGATAAGGACAAGGGTTGTCTGTTTTTTTATTCGTCGTCCATCTGCAGGATGGCCATGAACGCTTCTTGTGGAACTTCCACGGAACCGACCATCTTCATCCGTTTCTTACCTTCTTTTTGCTTTTCAAGCAATTTACGCTTACGTGAAATATCCCCGCCATAACACTTGGACAAGACATTTTTACGTATCGCTTTGATAGTGGATCTGGCAACGATTTTATTACCGATTGCCGCCTGAACCGGTACTTCGAATTGCTGACGTGGTATTAGCGCCTTCAATTTCTCAACAATCGTCTTACCGCGATCGAATGCAAAATCACGGTGTACGATGAAGGATAATGCATCGATTGTATCACCATTCAGCAGGATATCCATCTTCTGAAGATCGGATGCTTTATATCCGACCAATTCATAATCGAAGCTTGCATATCCTTTTGTCTGTGATTTCAGCTGATCGAAAAAGTCATAGACGATTTCGGAAAGCGGGATTTCATACACGACGTTCACCCGGACATCATCCAGATACTGCATGTCCTGGAAATCGCCGCGTTTTTTCTGACATAGCTCCATGACTGTACCGACATAATCATTCGGCACCATGATGGATGCTTTTACGTATGGCTCCTGTACTTCGGTACGAGATTGCGCATCCGGTAAAGCAGCAGGATTATCGACACGCACTTCGCTGCCATCTGTCATGACAACATTATAGATTACACTCGGTGCTGTCGTGATCAGGTCGATATTGAACTCACGTTCGATACGTTCCTGGATGATTTCCATGTGCAAAAGACCGAGGAATCCGCAGCGGAAACCGAATCCAAGCGCCTGGGATGTCTCTGCTTCATATTGCAAGGAACTATCATTCAGCTCTAGTCGCTCCAATGCTTCACGCAAGTCATTGTAATTGCTCGCATCAACCGGGAACAATCCGCAATACACCATCGGATTCAAACGTCGGTAGCCAGGCAATGCTTCACTTGCGGGATTATTAGCCAAGGTGATTGTGTCACCCACCCGGGTATCACTGACGTTTTTGATGGAGGCAGTCAAATAACCAACATCACCCACGACAAGCTCATCCTTCTTGACTGGCGCCGGATTGAAGACGCCAACTTCGTTGACCTCAAATTCCTTGCCGGTTGCCATCATGTGGATCTTATCGCCGACCTTCACGGAACCTTCTTTGATACACGTGTAAGCCACGACACCACGATAAGAGTCATACAAAGAGTCAAAGATCAATGCTTTAAGCGGCTCTTCTTGCTTTCCTTGCGGCGGCGGAATCCGATCCACGATTGCCTCAAGGATTTCTTCGATACCGATACCAGCTTTAGCAGAAGCCAAAATGGCGTCACTGGCATCGATGCCGATGACATCCTCGATTTCCTGTTTGACCCGTTCTGGATCAGCACTAGGCAAATCGATTTTATTGATGACCGGGATGATTTCCAAGTCGTTGTCCATCGCCAAATATACATTGGCCAGTGTCTGCGCTTCAATACCTTGTGCTGCATCCACTACGAGGATTGCTCCCTCACAGGCCGCCAAGCTTCGGGATACTTCGTATGTAAAATCGACATGTCCCGGTGTATCTATCAAATGGAAGATATATGTCTCGCCATTTTCCCGTTCATACTCAAGCTGCACGGCGTTAAGTTTGATCGTGATGCCTCGTTCCCGTTCCAGATCCATGGCATCTAAATACTGTGCTTTCATCTCACGCGCAGTAAGAGCTTTCGTTTTCTCCAGAATACGGTCAGCCAATGTCGACTTCCCATGATCGATGTGGGCAATGATCGAGAAATTCCGCACATGCTGCTGATTTCGTCTGTTTTTATCTACCAATCAAAATCACTCCTAAATTGTCCGAAGCTACCACATAAGAAGCAGCCGTAACAATAACTAGCATTGATTATAGCAATTGCGCCTTGTTTATTCAATGTTTTTAAGTGCTAAGTATCATCCGAACAAAGCGCTGGAAAGCTGCTCAATCGCCGTAATGATGATGGAGCAGATACCAGTGAACACACTGCCAATGCCGATTGCCAGCTGCTGGATCACTGAATTACCCGCCCCTTCATCTGAAACAGGAGCCGTTCGTTCCATCACAGGCGCTTCTTCCGTGCTGCCCAAGGCTGCCGAGGCTGTCAGTCGTCCATCCTGCTGTTGGGGGTGGAGTGTCCCTGGCTGAGCAGCCTGCTGGACATCTTCTTTTTCCATCCCCACCAATATTCCGCCAAAAAACAATGTCGCCATCATCAGCACTGCCACAAGATATTTCATCACTCTCATCCTCCTTGGACTTTTTCTGCTTCCCAATAATAATCGGCAAAAAGCTCTGCAAATAATTCTGCTGTGCGCGTCGCTTCATCCAGCGTATTTTCTGCGCCGCCGATTTCCAGCAAAGCTGCTTTGTCGGAAACATCCTGATTGTAAACTCCGTCGACTCCAGCACCTTGCTTCGTGATGACCCCCCGGCTCAAGCCCGGGTAGTTCTCTTCTATCTTTTTGTGCAAATCCGTTGCCACTTTCAGATTTTTTTCGTAATCCTTATTTTCCGCACCGACAACGAATACGACTTTTGCATACATCTCTCCGTCTATTTCCTTGGTGGTGTCTTTTCGCTTCAAGCTGTCACGGTGGATATCAAACACGAAAGAGACATCTTTATGCTGGGAGACAGCCGCTTCCACCACTTCCCGTGAAGCTTCATAAGATTGGTGATATGCCATGCCTCTCTCATTCAAGATGGCACCTATATCTGTCTGGTCCGTGATCGCACCGATACCGAGTTCTTCCAATCTGTTTGCCAGCGCCTCACCAGCATGCGTGACGTTGGCATTTTTGTTATAGGCATTGTCTTTTTGCTGGGCATCAAGTGAAGGTAAATACGATTCTTGATTATGCGTGTAATAGATATAAACCACGTCTTTTCCGTCAGTGGAAGGTGCCGCTTCTTCCTCCTGGCTCTCGTCCGCCGGCGGTGGCTGCTCTTCTTCCTGAGGCTTTTCTTCTTCTTCTGCTTGTTCCGGGGCTTCTTCGATGACATGATCCGGCTGTGCCGATTCAATCGGCAAGTTCGTATAGTTTGTCCCTTCCCCGGCAATGACAATTTGGTTCTCATATAAAGAAAATCCTGGAATCTCAGAGCCAAGCAATGTCCGTGGATCATCCGGTTTGATGGTAGTGAGCATCTGCATGAATATGGAGGAAAGCTTGATTGGTGGAGCTTCTTCGGGTCTGACGCTTCGGAAAAGCTTATTTTCATTACCCAGAATATCCAGATAAACAGTGCTATCCAGCTGTCTTGTCCACTCTGTCAGCGATTGGGAAGACAGCCGGTAAGCAGGCCCTGCAGTGGTCAGTGCCGCAATACCAGTCAATAGGATAAGAACCGCTCCAATGAGAAGGAGTGTCCGTTTATAAATGAAAAGTACGCCTGTGCGCCTTCGATGATAACTTTTCTTCTTTTTCCCCACGAAAGAAGCTCCTCTCTTTTCGAATCTAGTTGAACGTTACTAGAATCTATGAGAGACGAGCTTGAAGTAGAACCCCTGAAAGAAATCAGCGCGTATAATCCGAAAGGTTCGCTGGATTCACTTTTTCGTGCAAAGCGCCATTGATACCTGCAGCAATCACATGTGCCATATCGGCAATGAATCCATCCACTTCCTTTGGTGTCACCATCAGATTGTGTCCGAGGGGTGTCAGCACTTCATGAACCAGCTGGCGCTTTTCTTCTTCCGTCAGGCCGCCAACCATCCCGAAGATAGCTTGGCGCTGCTCCTCGCTTGGCAGATCTTCTTCTGTCAATTCCTTTTTCCCAAAACGCATACCTGCCGGGACGAGTGCTTTTGAGGGCTTATCTCTTTCTTTCCATTCCCTGCCGAAATGCTTGAAAAGATAATCGATCGTATCACTAGCAATGGTCACCGCATCAACAACGGTCGGGACACCGATGCTGAATACTGGTATACCAAGCGTTTCCTTGCTGAGCTCTTTCCGCTTGTTACCGACACCGGATCCCGGATGGATGCCTGTGTCGGATAACTGGATCGTACTGTTGACACGTGTGACTGATCTAGCGGCCAAAGCATCGACTGCTATGACGAAATCGGGCTTCGTTTTTTCGATGATTCCATGGATAAGGGTGCTCGTTTCAATACCTGTCGTTCCCATCACACCCGGTGATACGGCTGAAACCGGCCGATAGCCTTCTTCCACTGATTCAGGCTGCAGATTGAATAAATGATTGGTGACCATGATTTTTTCGATCACTTCGGGTCCAAGCGCATCCGGCGTCACATTCCAATTCCCAAGTCCTACGATCAGCCCCGTCGCAGTTGTCGGTATATCATTTTCCGAAAGCATCTGCTCCAGCTCTTTTGCCAATACGAGTGCTGTCTCTTCTTCTTGTTTGGTATCCTGATTTTTAACTGATTCCGAATGAATCGTAATATAGATGCCAGCTTTTTTGCCGATTTGTTTTGCGCCTTCTTCGTTAACTTGAACGTAATTGACGGTGATTCCTTCTGTTTTTTTCTCAGTTACCGAAATACCTGCGGCCGTTCCTTGCTTTTGTTCACTCGATGCATAAAGATCCTTCGCTTCGATGGCCAAATCCGTCCGAACTTGCAGCTGCTTGATCACATTCATCCCTCCACTTTCCACAAAAGTCAGCATTAGCATAAGCAAATTGACCCTATATCATACAAAATGTGACTGCTTCATTGAAAAGAATTGTTGAAAACATCGCTCTGCTTTGGTACAATGGCTTTTGTTGTAAGATGAAATGTGCCGGAGGTGAATTTAACATGGCAAATATTAAATCAGCGATTAAACGCGTTCGTGTAAATAACGATGCTCGTCTAAGAAACCAAGCTTTGAAAAGCGATTTGCGTACTGCAGTGAAACACGTGGAAACTGCTGTTTCCAACAACGATGCTGCAACTGCTAAAACAGCTCTTCTAACAGCTTCAAGCAAAATTGATAAAGCTGCACAAAGTGGTGTCATCCACCGCAACAAAGCTAACCGTCAGAAGTCTAACTTGACTAAAAAAGTTAACGCTCTTGGCGCATAATAAGCTAATCATAGTATGCTAAGAAGAACGATTCCTCATGAGGAATCGTTTTTTATTACAAAAAAAGCCCGTTGGTCATGTTAAACCATCCGGGCTTTCTTTCGTTTTGTGACGATTTGCTGGAGCAGCAGTTCAAACGCAAGATTCTTCTCCATCCGTCCTTGCTTCAGGTCTGCATCCGTTTCAGCAGCCAAGAAAAGTATCTCCTTTAATTCTTCCTCGGAGAAATGCGCTTCCCGCTTCAAAGCCAACTTGACCACAAAGGGATGGACCTTCGTCACTTCAGCCATTTTCGCTTGATTATAACCCTTATGCTTCAAAAGCTTCACATGTAGGATCGTCCTGAATTGCGAGGCCAATAAAGCTATCAAAGCAATCGGCTCTTCTTTCAGCTTGATAAGATCATGGAAAATGTAAATGGCTTTCGCCAAATCGCCATTCATCAAGCTATCCACAAGCTTCAAGCCGGAACTTGTTTGCTGATGGGATACAAGTGACTCAGCCATTTCCAGGGTCACTCTGCTGCCTTCCCCGGCATACAATGCAAGCTTTTCGATCTCCCCGCGCAGCATGCTGAGATCAGTCCCCGCTTCCTGAATGAGCAAATCAGTCACTGCTTCATCCAGCTCAATCCGGTTTTCCTTGCTCAATGTGACGATCCAATCCGATAAATCCCATTCTTTCACAGGAAGACAAGCAACAGCTTGTCCAGTATTTTTAATCGCTTTGACGATCTTTTTCCGTTCGTCCACTTTCTCATATGGTGCGAGCAAAACAAGTGTTGTCCAAGCAGCTGGATTTTGCGAATACTGTTCCAAGCTTTCCAGACGGTGGTCCACCGCTGATTTTTCCGGTTTTGCTTTCAGGAAGAAAGGATGATAAGCAAGGATCAGCTTATGTTCGCTGAAAAAAGGATACTCCTCTGCATCCGCGATCACTTCCTGGATGGATGTTTCCTCCAAATCATAAACAGACACATTCGTTCCGTCAGAAAGGGCGAATTGTTTCTCGATTTTTTCCTTTATATCCTGCATGAAATAAGACTCCGTGCCATATAGTAAATATATGGGGGAAAAATCCTTTTTCTTGATTGCTTTTAAAGCGTCAGTATATGACATATTCTCACTCCTACGTAATCCTACTGTTTATCGTATCGGCAAACAGCTATTAACGCAAGGTGGAACAGAGGAGAACAATATGCTGTCCCCCTCAAATCTATATGAACGCTCTTGTTAGCCAGCTCCGGAGGCTGCAACACAAGCGGTGTTTTCTTACCTCTAGGTTATCCTGTTAGCATAGAAGTTATTGGTGACAACTCTTGCTAATCGAGGTAAGTACCTGCTGGGAGGTAAGTTCGTTTGCCTCTTTTACAACTACCGTATCTTATGGGAGAAACGGGCTGAATGTGCCTGTCTTTTCCGAGAAGGTATAGACAACCGCCCCATCCGTATCTGTTCTCCAGATACGGATATTTTGTTGTTCCAGCACCTCCAATACCTCCGGAGCTGGATGTCCGTACCGATTGTTCCGGCCAGCCGAAATAAGCGCTGTTTCCGGCTTGATATGCTGCAGAAAAGCAGAATCAGACGATGTATTGCTGCCATGGTGCCCTACTTTCAATACATCTGCGTCCAGGGATGGATAACGTTTGATAAGCTCCTTTTCTTCTTCTTTCCCGATATCCCCGGTAAAGAGCCAGCTCTTTCCGCCAAGCATTGTATACATGACAAGCGAATTCTTGTTAGGATCATTTTTATCCCTCACAGGTGCCAGCAGCTGCACATTCCAGTCCGGAAGCCGAAGCAGCTCTCCTGTTTGCCAAGGAATGATTTCTGTATCATGATTCCATAGCACTGTTTTGGAACGGTCGAAATAAACAGATGTGCGTACCCAACCCACATGGAAATCCTCCGTCAGCTTACCAATGCTTCCGATATGATCATGATCTGCGTGACTGGCAAAAATGCCGTCCACTTTGACAATCCCCCGCTGATGAAGATATGGTTTGATCACTTGTTCGAAATTTTTATCTGTCGGCTTGAAATCCATCCCTACACTGCCTGCTGCATCGATGAGATAAACACCTTTCCGATACGGCAATTCAATGACAAACGCATCGCCTTGGCCGATATCAAGCATCGTCACATACCCGGTGCTGCTCGTATATGGCAGCAGTACTGCAGCCATGGGAACAGCTGTAAGCAAAGCTCCATAACCGATGGCTTTTTTCCGTCTGCCTTTTTCCCAGGCTGAACAGAATAAGATAAGTACAGCAAAATAAAGTAAAGTCAAAGCTATCGGCAGTTTCCCAGTCACCCAAGGAAAGAATGCCACCGAGTCCACCCATCCGATGACTACGATTACAAAATCATTCAAATATCGATATACCTCTCCAAATAGGGCAGCAGCTTGCGGCCATGGAAATAGGAGAACACTGATCAACAATAGCAGCGGAATCGCAATGAAAGTATAAAAAGGAATGGCGAAGAGATTCAACAAGACAGAAAGCGGATTGAGGAAATAAAACTGCGAGACCTGAAGCGGAAGGATGACAAGCTGACTCAGCAAACTGGTTTCCAGCAGCGCACTGATAAAGGATCCCGTATACAGCCGTGCTGACAAAAGCAATGCCAAACTGACAAGAAAAGAAAACTGAAAGCCGATATGAAACAAATAGCTTGGATCGAGGACAAGCAAAAGCAGGAAAACAATACTGATGCTATCGATGATTGGCAGCCTTATCCTAAATCGGGTAAGCATCATGATTAGCATCACCATCAAAGAAGAACGCCATACAGAAGGCTCTCCGCCGGCAAAAACGGGATAAACCGCGAGGAAAACAAATAACACCCAAGTCGTTTTCTCGATTGTAAGCAGCTGGAGTTTGGTCAAGACGAAATAAAGAATCGCTGAAAACAAAGCAATGTGCATGCCGCTTATGGCAAGGATATGTGACAAGCTCCAGCGATTGAATAACTCGATTGTATCTTCATCCATATTACTGTCTTCGCCGGCAATCATCGCCTGCACCCAAGCCGCTGTATCTGGGTCAAGAACCATGTCTGCTCGATCCAAAAAAACAGAGCGTGCTCTATGCAAATGGTTGAATGGAGATCTTCCGGTGCAAGAAACAGCTTCCTTATTTTCCAGCTCCATCTCATAATGGACACCTTGCTGCTTTAAGTGATTCCGATAGTCGAATTCCCCAGGATTCGTAGCAGCATCAGGCTGTTCAAGTTCACCTTCGATTATGCACGATGCACCTTCTGTGACTCCCTGCAGCCTTTCTTGTCCATCTTGCTTGAAATACGTCACTTGGATGGATGCAGAACCGGAAGGATCTTTTGCAAGGAATCGGATAAATTCGTTTGTTTCGGAAAGGCTGGAGATGGAAGAATTGAGCTGGATCTTTTTTTCCTGCGGTAAATCAGGAGGAACCGATTGTCCGAAAATGCTGTTGGTAAAAAACAAAAGTGCAGCGAATAAGGACAAGAGGGATATTTGGAGGGGGAGACGCTTTGTTTGATACAGGAGAAGCAGCCAGATAAGGACTGCTAGCAGCAAATAGATTGAAATGGAATGCGCCAGCAAACCACCAAGGGCTGCCAGCGCAATAATATGCCATCTGCCGATCATACTTGTTCTTTGTACGTTAATTGATAGCGCGATGAAGCTTCAGCAGCGAGCTGCTGACTTTCTTCATCACCAAATTGGGTAAGCTTGTCAACAACTTTTTCCATCAGATCGCGAGTTTCTTGCGGCTGTGTATCCACAACGACTGCATCGAGTGCCACCTGTTCCGTCCTGACGCCCGCTTCTGCAAAAAGTTCAACTGCATACGGATGATTTTTATAGTCATTCGCATAGTACACCGTTTTGATGCCAGCCTGTATCAACGCTTTGCAGCATTGCAGACATGGGAAGTGAGTCACATATATCTCTGCCCCTTCCGTGGGGACCCCGAATTTCGCGCATTGCAACAGGGCATTCATTTCCGCATGCACAGTACGTACACAATGACCATCAATCACATAGCAGCCTTCATCGACACAATGCTTACTGCCCGTAACACTGCCATTGTAACCTCCGGCTATGATGCGCTTGTCACGAACGATCGTTGCACCGACCATCAGCCGCTGACAAGTACTTCGCAAGGCCAATAAGTGGCTTTGCGCCATAAAGTATTGATTCCAAGCTATTCTTTTCATGACACTTCGCCACCTTTCTCATTCTAGAGTAAGTGTACAACCCCCCTATCCATCCGTCAACAACCTTACAAGCCGATTTGTTCCTTCATATTCTCCAAGGATTTCTCCCCGATACCCGGCACTTCCATAAGCTGATCGACCGAAGTGAACGGCCCGCTTTCCTCCCGATATGTGATGATAGCTTGCGCCTTTGCTTCTCCCACCCCATTCAGCTCGGTCAATTCCTGTGCATCAGCTTGGTTGATATTTATTTTATCAGCTGCTTCATTTGCACTTGAGGCTGCAGGGATGGATACTTCCGCTTCTCCGACAGCTGCTACATAAATCACCTGCTCATCCGCAACACGCTGCGCAAGATTGATACTCCGCCCTTCTGCGTTTTCCGTTACACCGCCAGCTGCCTTGATAGCCCCCTCCACCCTGCTGTCAGGAGCAAGTTCATACACGCCGGGATTTCTTACCTCTCCTTTTATATCCACTACCACTTGTTCACTCCCCACGGCTGCTGGCTCGACTTGAGAAGGCGCTGCTTCCTCCAGCAGCGGAGCAGCAGCTCCCTCCGGTGTTTCATGCAGTGGCTGTACTGCTGCATCTTTCTTTGTGTCTTTCATCCACGAAAATAAGAATACACATACCATACCCAGCAGTATGATCAGCCAACTGTATCGCTTCAGCAAGTGCATGATACAACCTCCTTTCATATTTCAAGACACAAAACATACAATGGGTAACAGTGTAAATTGGCTACAGATAGCAAACAAGCAGAGGAGGAGTTTGAAATGACGAAGTGGGGAATAATCGGAGTCGGCAATATGGGCGGTATGTTACTTGAGACATGGATAAATACCGGGGCAATCTCCGCGGACGATATAGTGATCCTGAATCGGTCGACAGAAAAGTCATTAAAGTGGAAAAACACATTTCCGTCCATCAGCGTGGCTAATTCAATCAGTCAAATAGCAGATCAAGCTGATATTTTGTTTATATGCGTCCGTCCGCCGCATATCCAAGGAGTCTGTCACGAGCTCCAGCCTTTATTGAAAACCGACCAGGTTCTCGTCTCGATCACAAGTCCATTTTCGATTGAGGATCTTGAAGCTCTAGTGCCTTGCCAAGTGGCACGGGCGATACCAAGCATCACGAACAGAGCAGCATCGGGCGCTACATTACTGACTTTCGGCACGAGCCTGTCGAACCATAACAAAGCGAAATTGATCGATCTTACCAGCAGCTATTCCAATCCTGTATTCATACAGGAAGATATAACCAGGGTTTCTTCTGATATCGTCTCATGCGGTCCCGCATTTTTTGGTTACTTGGCACAGCGCTTCATCGACGGAGCTGTAAGTGAAACAACGATCTCAAAAGAACAGGCCACACATCTCACATCAGAGATGCTCATCGGGCTCGGCACTTTATTGGCAAACGGACATTATACATTGGAAGAACTGATAAAAAAGGTGTGTGTGAAAGGCGGTATCACCGGGGAAGGCATCAGTGTGCTGGAAAAAGAAATGACGGAGGTTTTTCCTCAGGTGTTTCAAGCGACGCATCGGAAGTATTATGACGAGAAGGAAGTAATCAAAAAGGAGCTGTACAAATAAGTATTCGACACACTTCTTGCTTTTCCTGCATAAAAAAAACCAGGCAGCATTTTATGCGTCCTGGTTTTTCAAACATGCAAAAAATAATCGATCTGAATCTTCCAACTGGACTGTTTCACTCGCGTCAAAATCACCGTAAACGCCGCAAACTTGGAAACCTGCTTCTTCCAGCCAAGAGTGATACGTATCGATGGAATATGTACGCTGATGGTGATATTCATCAAAGCGATCGTATTTTTCAGTATTCGACTCTTTTGTGAAGAAAGTCAAGTCATGAAAAACCTCACCCTGTTCTTTCCCTGCTTCACAGAACCAAGTATAAGAAAGATCGTCGTGGATTTCTGCAAAGACCTGCCCCGCTAGATCCTCTTCGATATGCTTAATGCTATGTACATCAAAAATGAAAATACCGCCCGGGTTCAGCATGTCGAAAATCTTCAAGAAAGCTTGCTTCACATCTGCTGGTGACGTAATATAGTTAATCACATCAAACATACTGATAGCAGCATCCGCTTTTACCGTGTCCAACTCCCGCAAGTCCTGCTGTATCCAGCGGACTTGCTGATTTGTATCACGGGAAGCGGCATAGGCAAGCATGTTCTCGGATTGATCGATTCCTGTCATACGGTAGCCTGCATTTGCTAACTGTCTTGTGACAAAACCAGTCCCACACCCTAAATCGGCAATATCCTTGATTTCGATTTGGGTATATTTCTGGAATATTTGCTGCATGAACTGCTGCCAAGGCTCATAAGGAGCATCCTGCATCAGTCGCTCATATACGGCAGCAAGCCGTTCGTATGCCGCCATCAGCTCTCTTGGGAGAATACCGGTTCGACTTGCGGTGCATCTCCCCACAGGCGTTCCAAATTATAGTATCTGCGTTCATCGATGTGGAATACATGACAGACGACGTCCCCAAGGTCCACAAGCACCCATCTCGACTGATCCATCCCTTCCATACGCTTCACTTCTGCTCCAGCTTCCTCTGCTTTCTCTTTGATCCGTCTCGCTATTGCCTGCACTTGGCGTTCACTTGTCCCATGACAAATCATGAAGTAATCCGCAATCAGGGAGACCTCCTGCATTTCCAATAAAACGACATCTTCCCCTCTGACCGCGTCTGCAGCATTTGCTGCCAATTGTGCTAATTCAATACTCTCCATCACCTGTTACCTCCAGTAAAATGTAATAAATCATTATAAGCATGGAACGTGTCCGGATATACTTTCCGATTCAACGAAACGAGCATTTCAATCGTGTTTCGGGAAGCCATCCAGCATGCCTTATCCAAATCTTTCTCACTGACTTTACGGACTTCATCAACACCGGGAAAAGCACGGCCTGGTTCAATATAATCCGCAAGGAAGACTACTTTATCCAATATGGTCATCCCCACACAACCAGTAGTGTGCACCGAGATGCTATGCAGTACTTCCGGATCACTGATACCAACTTCGCGTTTCACCATCAGTGCGCCGACAGGTCCATGCCATAATTCATGATGATAATCCAGCAAGTCCTTCGGTAAGCGTTCCGAGATGATCCAGCGCTTCATTTCCTCAAGCGGGCGATATTTTGCATAGTCATGAAAAATAGCCGCAAGTTCTGCTTTTTTCTCATCTGCACCATACTGTTTTGCCAGTCTGATACTTGTATCCATGACACGTATAGTATGTTCATAACGTGGTTTCTTTAATTGTTTCTCGACGATCGCCAATGCTTTATCTCTCTGCATACAGCTTTTGCTCCTTTATGATATCGGACACTTCATCTTTCAAAAGATAATGTACAGGTGCTCCTTGTTCGACACGTTCGCGGATCATGCTCGAGGATATCTCCAGCTCCGGGATATCGACATATGTGACCGGATAAGTGGTCTTCAATTCATATCCCGGCCGGCCGACTCCTGCAAATGTCACTATGTCGACTAATTCATCGATACGATACCAGGTATGCAGACTTTCTACCAAATCGGCACCTATGATGAAGTGGAATGCAGTCCCAGGATGCATTTCCTGCAACAGTGTTATTGTATCAAATGTGTAGGCTTTGCCTAAACGATCCACCTCGATCGGTTCCATGCGAAAGTGCTTGTTATCCGCAATGGCAGCCTGCACCATCTCCAGACGTATACCAGCATCCGTCCGGGACTTTGCTTTATGCGGAGCTTCATAGGCAGGGATGAACCAAACTTCATCCAATCCCAATCTGTACTGGACTTCCTGCGCTATGAATAAATGTCCGAGATGCGGCGGATCGAATGTCCCTCCCAATAGCCCGACTTTTTTCATGACGTACTCCTTTATGGCAGCTTGATCTGTTTATGTTCCTCGGATTCCCTATACAGGATGATCGTGCTTCCGATGATTTGCACAATATCTGCGCCGATGCCCTCTTCGATTGCAGCAGCTACATCTTCTTTATCTTCGATGCAGTTCTGAAGCAGGCTCACTTTGATCAATTCCCGTTTCTCCAATGCTTCGCCAATCTGAACGAGCATATTATCATTCACACCGATTTTTCCAACTTGGAAAATCGGTTTCAAATTATGTGCCTGTGCACGTAGATATCTTTTTTGTTTACCTGTTAACATATTATGCCTCCGTTAATCTTTGTTCCAGACGATGCAGCAAGTCACCGATCGTGACTTGTTTACCTGACCAGATTTCAAATGCGTATTGTGCTTGGTATAAAAGCATGCTGTGACCATGATGGATGCTTGCTTTCTGCTGATTTGCCGATTGAAGCAGTTTTGTTTCAATCGGTTTGTAAACAATGTCACTCACCACCGCTCCTGATTTAAGACCGGTCATCGAGATGATCTGCTCATCCGAGTTCGGACTCATGCCGACACTGGATGTATGAATGATAACATCATAAGTGGAAAGCTGCTGCTCTGCTTCTCGATAGGAAAGGATTTCTGTGACAGTTTCCGGCTCTTGTAACTGCAGCAGCTGTTCTGCTTTCGAAATGGTCCGGTTGGCGATATCGACATAACGAAAACCCTGTGCAACCAGTGCACGGTATATGCCGCGAGCCGCTCCCCCAGCGCCGAGCATAAGGATATGCAATGAATCCTTGGCAGGAATCACTTGTTCCATTGCACGTACATATCCCGATCCGTCGGTATTATACCCGATCCATTTGCCGTTCTTACGCACAGCTGTATTCACTGCTCCGATTTTCTCGGCATCCGGATCGAGTTCATCCAAAAATGGGATGATGCGCTGTTTATAAGGAACTGTAATATTGAAGCCATCTATCCCGCTTTGCATCAAAGCTTTTATTTTTGTATCAAAAGCTTCTGGTTCGATCGGATATAAGTTATATTCTCCCTCGATACCAGCTTGCTCCATGAATTGAGAATGAATCCATGGTGATAAAGATTGCTCCACCGGATGGCCGATCAGGCCTAACTTCAATATGCTCATCTTCTCGCTCCCCTTTAGATTAATGATCTGCGGACTGTTGCCGGTACGCCTTCAGGTGTATGGACTGTAACAGAAGCAGGTTCGCCCGTCAGCGTTATCCATCCCAATCCCGGTATGACGATATCCGTTTTTTGATCTTTTATTCTGAATGTTGATTTCTTGAATGGCGGAAAGTGCTCCAGCTGCTCCTTGTGCGGAGGTGTCAGCATCTCCCCTTTTTGCCGCTCATAAAGTGCATCAGCGTTTTCAAGCTTGGTACGATGGATATCGAGTGCATTGGAGAAATAACAGACGAATGGCTGACGCTCCCCTTTTTCGAAATCGATTCGTGCCAAACCTCCGATGAATAATGTCTGCTTATCATTCAACTGGAAGATACGCGCTTTTATCTCTTTATTCGGTGTGATGGTTTTCAAGTCTTTCTCCGTCACATAATGCGCAATCTGCTGGCGGTTGACAATTCCCGGTGTATCATAAAGGGAGCTTGTATCATCCAGCGGAATATCAATGAATCCAAGCGTCGTACCAGGATAATAGGACGTGGTGATAGCATCATTTATACCTGTGGAATGCTTGATCAGTGCATTGATGAAGGTGGATTTACCGACATTCGTGCTGCCAACGACATATACATCCTGTCCATCCCGCAAGTCCTGAATGCTATCTTCCAGCTCCGGCATCCCGATACCACGTTTAGCCGAAATCAAGTGTACATCCTCAACTTGGATGCCATATTGTTTCGCCGCTCCGCGCAGCCACTGTTTGACACGCTCGTGATTCGTCGATTTAGGCAGCAAGTCCACTTTGTTCCCGACAAGTATGATCGGTTTATCACCGACAAGTCGCTTGATGCTGGAAATGAAACTTCCATTGAAATCGAATATATCCACCAGCTTGATGACAAGACCTTCTTTGTTATTGATTTCACTGATCAACGTAAAGAAGTCATCGTCCGTCACTGCAACATCCTGGACCTCATTGTAATGCTTGAGCCGGAAGCAGCGCTTACAGATGACCTCATCATTTTTCCCTAATGCTGATGCTGGGATAAAACCTGGCAAAGATGCGTCTTCTGATTGGATAGGCGCGCCGCATCCTTGGCAAATCAATTCTTCCACATTCATTCCTCCCATGTAATCTTCCCTTTTCTTCTGAAATAGTTAAGTATCCGTCTTTCGATCATCCGGTTGATCCTGGTTATTTTACCATCCGTTTTCACAATAGGTACGACAACAATCGTATAGAAACCAGCCAGATTCCCCCCTAAAACATCCGTAAGGAGCTGATCGCCGATCATGACGATTTCATCCTTCTTAAGGTTCATCTGCTTCACAGCTTGCTTAAAGGCTCGTCCAAGCGGCTTTCTGGCACTATAGACAAAGGGGATCTCCAGCGGTTCTGAGAAGACTTTCACTCGCTGCTCGTTATTATTGGATATAATCGTGATTTTAATATCATGAGCACGCATTTCCTTGAACCATTCGGTAACTTCCGGTGTAGCATCCACAACATCCCACGCGACCAAGGTATTGTCCAGATCCGTAATGATACCTTTGATTCCCTGTGCTTTTAATTTTTCTGGTTTTATATCAAAAATGCTCTTTACATGCTCGTTTGGCAAGAACTTCTTTAGCATTATGGATTTCCTCCGATCTCGTGCACTTCAACAGTTACTTACCCATCATAAGGCATTTTCACGATGGTTTCAAAAAAATCTTTCCTTGTTCTGCTTTTTTTCGACCTTTCTGTATGCCAAAGCTATGCAAACAGAAGCAAAACCGTTCGACAAATCTCTACACGCTTCATTATTGTGGATAACTATGTCCACATTATCAACAGCAATAAAGAACATTTTTATAAAGATATAAACATGTTATCTACAGGTTATAAACAGTTTTCTGTAGATAACTACCGTCTTGTCCCTCTATTTTTTTCGTGATACATTATTAATAACTTAATCAACTCCCCAACCCACTTACAGAGATCTGCAAACTGGTAAGTCATCTCCAATCAGGAGGAATGCAAGATGAAACATCTATCGGATGAATTGCTGATCGAATCATACCACAAGGCGAACGAACTCCACTTGAGCCAAGAGTTTATTCATCTAATCGAAAAAGAAATCCAATCACGGGGCTTATCACATAAGATCCGTTACACCAGCTGAACATCGTCTCCCTAAAGCCTTGCCGGGTCGGCAAGGTTTTTTTCTTCACCAAAAAGGCTTAAAGTGTACTAGTATTGGGTATAAGAATATTTGGGATACCATCTTTCTTTTGAAGGGACATCATCCCGCTTAACAGAGGAGGACTGCCATCACATGATTTTTGTCATACTACTGCCATTCTTGATTGCTCTATTCATTCCTTTCCTTGCTGGATTCAAGCAAATCATACATACCGGGTATGCAGCACTTTTTGCATCACTCACTATCTTCATTTATTTCCTGACACTTCTCATCAGTGGAGAAACCGACAACCTTTACCATTACACTTGGATACCGTCGCTTGACCTGAATCTGACTTTTTATACGGATGGACTGGCCATATTCTTCGCGTTATTGATCAGCGGAATCGGTGTTCTCGTTGCATTCTATTCCATATTTTATATGGAACGTCATGAGAGTCTTGGTTCTTTCTATGTGTATCTGCTGTTGTTCATGGGAGCCATGCTCGGTATTGTCACTTCGGATAATATCTACGCACTTTATACCTTCTGGGAACTCACATCCGTATCGTCCTTTTTATTGATCAGTTATTGGTTCACCAGGAAGTCCTCCACAGATGGAGCATTGAAATCCATGCTGATCACATTTCTTGGGGGATTTTCCTTGCTCGGCGGATTGGCACTTCTCCATATGGTGACAGGAACAGCAAGCATCCGTGAAATTTTGGCAAAGGGAGACATAATCCTGAGCAATGATTGGTTTCCGCTGATACTTATACTGCTGCTTCTGGCTGCTTGTACAAAATCGGCTCAATTCCCATTCCATATTTGGCTGCCAGATGCGATGGAAGCTCCTACACCGGTAAGTGCCTACTTGCACTCAGCCACCATGGTGAAAGCGGGACTCTTCCTGCTCCTCCGTTTCACTCCTGTTTTCAAGGAAAGCGAAGCGTTTTTCATCGCTGTCACCCTAATCGGCCTTGTCACCTTATTCTGGGGCTCTTATATGGCTGTCAGACAGACTGATCTCAAAGGGATACTCGCCTTTTCCACCATCAGCCAGCTTGGTATGATCATGGCGATGATCGGATACGGAACCGAAGCTGCCCTTTTCGCTGCCATGTTCCATATCCTCAATCATGCCGTATTCAAAGGCAGCTTGTTCATGGCTGTGGGCATAATCGACCATGAAACTGGTACAAGGGATATCCAAAGACTCGGCGGACTTTGGAAACTAATGCCGGTTACCGGGATAATCAGTGTTTTAGCATCTTTCTCCATGGCTGGCGTGCCGCTTCCGATTCTCAATGGCTTTTACAGTAAAGAAGAATTCTTCAAAAGCTCCTGGGACTTGAGCGCGGATCGCGTATTGAATTCAGACTTTTCAGCAGTGTTGGCCGCGGTTGTACCATATGCTGCTGTTGCAGGCAGCATCTTTACATTTGTGTACAGCATGTACTTTTATTTTCAAACGTTTACCGGAAAAGCAGAAAAACAGACTGCAGAAAAAACACACGATCCCAGATTCGGGATGCTGGCAGCGCCTGTCCTGCTTGTTTCCGGCGTCCTGTTGATCAGTATCTTCCCGAACTGGTTCAGCCGGCACTTGCTTCAGCCGGCAGCAAATGCGGTCTATGGTGAGCCCGTGAAGGCACATAGCATCCATTTCTGGCATGGTATCGTACCTGCGTTCATCATGTCTCTGATCGTAGTCGCCGCAGGTATTTTGTTCTATCTTACAAGGAACTACTGGAAGGGGTTATACAGACTGCTCCCTGGAAAACTCTCCGGGAATACTGTATATGCTTCGCTTCTATCTGCCAGCGAAAATCAGACAAAAAGAGTCAACGACAGACTTGTCAACGGCTCACTTCGTCAATACAACAGCATCATTTTGACTTCTGTTTCTGTGTTGACACTCGCGATGTTATTCGCCACCAACTCTCTTGACTTATCAGCCATAGACGCCTCACCTGTTTCATTGCCGCAAAGCCTGCCCGAACTTGCCGTAGCCTTCATCATGATAGCTGCAGCATTCGGGAGCACCGTGTCAAAGAGAAAGCTGACAGCAGTCATCATTTTGGGTGTCGTCGGCTATGGGCTATCGCTGTTGTTCGTTCTATTCCGCGCACCGGATCTTGCTTTGACGCAACTCAGCATTGAGACGATCACAGTCGTCTTGTTCCTATCTTGCTTCCGGCATTTGCCCGAATTGAAACAAGATAAGAAAGCAAAACTGTCCAAAAAAATAACCAATATCATCATCGCATCGCTTTGTGGTCTCATGATGATGCTGGTAGGCTTGGCTGCTTACAGTCAAAGACTGTTTCCGACCATTTCAGGCTATTTCGTCGACAATTCCTATAAACTTGGGGGCGGCGATAATATCGTCAACGTCATACTGGTCGACTTCCGGGGACTGGATACTTTATTCGAAATAACCGTATTGGCAATCGCTGCTCTGGGAATCTATTCCCTCATCAAGCTGCGACATAAAGGAGGCGACCGCTGATGGAAATCATCATGATCATTGTTGCCAGCATCCTTTTCGGATTTGCTGTATACAACATTCTTCAAAAGCAGCTGCTCCGGATCATCATCGGAACGACCCTGCTGTCCCACGCAGCGCATTTATTCATTTTGACGATGGGTAAATTAAAACGCGGTGCTGCACCTGTTCTGACTGAAGGAACGGAAAACTATACGGATCCGCTCCCCCAAGCGCTCATCCTTACATCGATCGTCATCAGCTTCGGTGTGACGAGCTTGCTGCTTGTACTTGCTTATCGGGCTGTCAAATTGAACGGAACCGATAATATGGAAGAATTAAGAGGTATCGAACATGACTAATCTAGCTATTTTACCGATATTGATTCCATTGATTGCCGGTTTATTGCTGGCATTCTTCCACAACCGCACCCGACTCACACGCTCGTTGGCCTTGTTATTTGCAGTCATTCATGTCGGGGTGATGCTGCTGCTTCTCATCCATGTATTAACCAGCGGCAGCGTTGTACTTGAAGCAGGGAATTTTGCGGCGCCATTTGGGATCGTCCTTGTGCTCGATCCTTTAAGTGCACTCTTGGTACTGACGACTTCCATCATCCTGATAGCTGTCGTTTGGTACGCTCCTGCTTCGGTATCCGAGGAACAGGAAAGTTATTATTTCTACACGTTTGTATTCCTATTGGTGACAGGGGTGTCCGGTGCCTTTGTGACAGGAGACCTGTTCAACTTATTCGTTTTCTTTGAAGTATTGCTCATGGCGTCGTATGCACTTATCACGCATGGTGGAAAAAAAGGACAGCTTCGCGAATCGATCAAGTATGTCTTGATCAATCTTTTTTCATCGATGCTGTTTGTAATAGCTGTCTCTTATCTTTATTCTGTATTGGGTACGGTCAACATGGCACAGCTGGCTGAAAGGGCCGCTGCTGCTGATGAGCCTGGAATCATCACGACGGTCGGCATTTTGTTTTTCTTTGTCTTTGCTACCAAAGGAGCGGCTTTTCCGCTGTACTACTGGCTTCCTCGCTCTTACATCGTACCTAATTCGGTTGTATCGGCCCTATTTGGTGCACTTTTGACCAAAGTCGGTATTTATTCCCTGATCCGCACGTTCACACTCATCTTCCACCAGCAGCCGGATATCATGGATCAGCTGTTCATTTGGATCGGTAATTTGACAATGCTGTTGGGTGTGATTGGAGCATTGGCATCTCGAAACATCAAATTGATCGTGGCATATAACATCATCCCTGCCATTGGATTCATGTTTGTCGGAATAGGCATGTTCAATGAATCCGGGCTAAGCGGAACGACATATTATCTGCTTCAGGATATGATCGTCAAAGCAGCATTGTTCTTGCTCGCTGGCAGTATTACCGCACTTGCGGGTACGTCGGATATCAAGAGCATGGGCGGAATGATTCGTTCCCACCCTATATTGGGATGGATGTTCTTCCTTGCCGGTCTTGTCCTTGCCGGTGTCCCGCCATTCAGTGGATTCATTGGCAAGCTCCTTCTTGTCAGGGGTGCTTTTGAAAAAGGGGAAACTGTTACAGTGATCATCATGCTGCTGACAAGTTTGCTGATTCTGCTATCCATCGTGAGAGCTTTCATCCACATATTTTGGGGAGAAGGCGAAACCGGTACTGTACAGAAAACTCACACCCTGCGACATCTTATGCCAGCAGGATTATTGATGCTGCTGACAGTCTTTCTGGGTGTCGGTGCAGAAGCTGTCCTTCCTGTTGTACAGCAAATAGCGGAATATCTCCTGAGTCCCGAGGATTATATCGAGCTCGTATTGAAGGAGGGACGTTAGAATGGCTTTTCAAATATGTATAAACTTGCTTGTTTCCTTCATGTGGATGTTCCTGGGCGAGTCATACACCATATCCGGGTTCGTAACAGGTTATATTGTCGGTATTGCACTGTTATTCCTACTGCGCCGCTTTCTGAATGGCCCGTTCTACTTAAGAAGAGTGTACAAGATAGTGTCACTGCTGCTGATCTTCATTAAAGAGCTTGTCCTTTCGAATTATGAGATCACAAAACTTGTTTATGCGAAACGGCTGGATATCAACCCGGGCATTTTCACACTCGAAACCGAATTGAAGACCGATTGGGAAATAACGCTGTTAGCTACATTGATTACGCTGACACCAGGCACTGTCACCCTGGCAATCTCCCCTGATAAAAAGGAAATGTACATCCATGCCATGGATATCATCGATATGAAAGAAGCTGTCCACAGCATCAAAGATAGCTTTGAAAAACATATCATGGAGGTGACAAGATGAGCGTGCTGCATGATAATTTTGCGGAGATCATCCAATCCATTTCCATTATCTGTATGATTGCACTGAGTATTTCGATGCTCTTGCTGATCATACGTGTGATGAAAGGTCCGACGAATGCTGATCGAGCTGTTGCACTTGATGCCATAGGCATAAATATCATGGCATTTGCTGCTTTGCTGGCAATCGTCTTGATCACGCCTAACTTCAATGATATCGTTCTGCTTATTGGTATCCTTTTATTCATCGGGACAGTAGCGATTGCAATTTACTTGGAAAAGGGTGATTTGATTGATACAGAAGACGATTGATATCATCCTTGATGTTTTGGTCATCATCTTCCTGATTGGCGGGACTTTCAGCATGTTCACAGCATCAGTCGGTGTATTGCGCTTCCCTGACATTTACACAAGGCTTCATGCGGCAAGTAAGAGTTCTACTTTGGGAGTTTCACTCATACTTATCGGCGCTTGTATATTCCACTACACGGAATATGGAATCATAAGCGGAAAACTTATTTTAGGTATGCTTTTCGTACTGCTTACCACCCCTGTAGCCAGTCATTTAATCTCAAGGGCAGCCCATCTTCGCGGAGCAAAACCATATGGCACTTTAAAAGACCAGTATCAAGAAGCAATCGATGCGGAAAAGCGCAGACAAAAACAACAACAAAAGTCAAAGCGTCTGCAACAGAAATAAGCTAACCAGTGATAAACCGAAATCCAAGACAAATCGCATGCAGATTTGCCAGGAATTTCGGTTTTTTCCATACATACACCCGTTATCATCCCTTTTCGCATTTATTGTTTTGCTCTTACTTATGATCAATTTGATATTGTCTTGCCCCGGACAGACACTTTCAGAGACTCCTTCACATACAGTGAGTGTATAGGCATTCCTTGAGAGTGTACAGGAGGTGCAACGAGATGAGTATTATCGGTGCTATCGGACTTCTAGTGAAAGAAGCGATGTTCTTCGTTTCTTATGTAAAGAATCATGCATTCCCTCAGCCGCTTCCGCCCGATGAGGAAGCATTGCATATTGAAAGGATGCAGCAAGGAGATGAAGTCAGCCGTAATAAGTTGATTGAACACAATCTGCGTCTGGTCGCCCATATTGTGAAGAAATTTGAGAATACCGGTGAGGATTCGGAAGATCTTATTTCGATCGGAACGATTGGTTTGATCAAAGGTATTGAAAGTTATTCGAGCGACAAAGGGACAAAACTTGCTACATATGCAGCCAGATGCATCGAAAATGAAATCCTGATGCATCTGCGGGCTTTGAAAAAAACCAAGAAAGATATCTCCCTGCATGATCCAATCGGACAGGATAAAGAAGGAAATGAAATCAGTCTCATCGACATCCTGCAAGCAGAAAATGAAGATATCATCGAATATATCCAGCTGAATATGGAAGTGGAGAAGATAAAGGAATATATCGACATACTGGATGGACGGGAAAAAGAAGTGATCGTCAGCCGATACGGGTTGAATAATGAAGAAGATATGACACAACGTGAAATCGCCAAGAAGTTGAATATTTCCCGCAGCTATGTTTCCCGCATCGAAAAACGTGCTTTGATGAAGATTTTCCATGAATATTACCGACAGCACCGCACATGAGAACCCAGGAGCTAAAAAGGAGGCAATAACTATGTATGCAAATGGTCACTACATCTCTCATTATCAGCAGAAAACAAGTACGGGAGTGCTCATTGCTGCCTTCTTGGTCCTGCTTTTAATAGGCGGCGCTTACACTTGGGACAATATCTGGGATTGAAAAAAAGCTCCGGCATGCGCCGGAGCTTTTAGCTTTCCAATTGATTTTTCCATCGTTCGATCGCAAACCAGATGAGAATGCTTGCAACCACACATCCGCCGGTCATGGCAAATAATATATTCGCTTTATCTGAAGGTGCCAAATAAACATTGATCACCGATCCAAGGTATAAATAACTGCCAAGAATCAGAAGCGCCAATGCAAAACGACGATAATCCGCAATTCTATCAAGCAGCTGTTGCTGTCTTTTCTCCATTATGCAGCCTCCTCTTCTAATCTAGCAATATTGTAACATAAAAAAAGACAGCAATTACCTGGTAATTGCTGTCAGCGCGTATTCAGTAACGCTCGACCATCTTCATGATCAATGTTGCTGCATTGCGGGCAGCTTGGTCCAGAAATGCATCGAATGACACTGATGATTCCTTGCCCGCTATATCGGATAATGCCCGTACGATGACAAAAGGCGTTCCGTAGTGATAGGCAACTTGTGCCACTGCTGCGGCTTCCATTTCAGCTGCCAGCATGGACGGGAATTTCTCCCTTACAAAAGCAACCCTTGCCGGATCGGACATGAAGCTATCTCCCGTCGCGATAAGACCGATTTCTGCATTTGTATCCGGGAATTCATCAATGACGGATTTAGCAAGCTGGACTAGCTGCCCATCCGCTTGGAAAGCAGGCGGCATCTGTGGTACTTGTCCATAGGCATAGTTGAATGCCGTCACATCCACATCATGGTGCACAACAGCATCGGAAATGACAATATCCCCGACTTCAAGGCTTGCGGCAAATCCTCCGGCCGAACCAGTATTGATTATCGCTGTTGGTGCGTAACGCTCCATCATCATGCTGGCAGCAAGTGCTGCATTCACTTTTCCGATACCTGATTTAAGCAGAACCACCTGTTTATCCGAAAGCGAGCCTTCTATGATTTCATATCCCGCTACAGTAACTTCCTTTTTGTTCTCCATCGTTTCTTTCAGTAATGCTACTTCTTCATCCATTGCTCCGATAATACCGATTGTCATTCTGTCTGCTCCTCTGCTTCACAACATTCATTTCTAACTTTTCTTGTCGTTTTGTTTCAGTACTTCCACTTTTGTTGCCTGCCAGCCTTCTCCATCCACCCAACTGGCGTAGACACGGAATGTTTCTGGTGAACCTGGTCCCGAAATGGTTGCAACGACATCGTTGCCGCCATTGCCATTATTTTCGATATACCAAGGTGTAAGCGTTTCTGGGTCCAAGCCGACTGCTCCGCCCGCTGCCTGAAGAATCTCATTCCAGTCTTTGGTGCCTTTTTCAAAAGTGGTTGTATGAGTCCCTGTTTGCTCTGTTCCTACTGGCTCCCAGTCCTTCGTATAGGCTTCCTTCACATTACCATCGGAAGGTTCGACTTCTTTTTTGCTGTCTTTCTCTTTTTCGTCATCTTTCTTTTTTTCATCGTCGCTTTGTTCTTTATCTTCTTCTTCACTGCTGCCAGTATCATTGTTTCCTTGAATTTGTTCTGCGATGGTTTTATTGTTTTGTTGGCTATTCGCTTGCTCATCCATCGATGGTTTATCGTTTAAAACTGCTATGAGCAGCACGACGACCACGGCAACACCTGCAGCTGCCAGGACGAGGCTGAGCCACTTCCTAGGTTTTCTGCGTCTGTTTTTATTATTCAATCTGGAATAATCCTGATTATCATCCGCCATGCTTATCCCTCCTCATTGTTCTCTATTATACTATGAAGTCAGGCGAACCCAAAGTCATATCATAACTGTTTTCGTATGATGTTTTTGTTGAAGTGTCTCTATTTTTGACATGTCAGAAGGATTACGTGCATAAATATCAAATTATATAAACAAGAAAAAGCAGATGCAGCAGCGCAGGTTAGTCATCATGGATCTTGTGGAAGGGGAGGAAGATACACATGATGAAAGTGACAAGAATGGATACGAACCTATGGGGGCACGAATCATTCGAGTATGTCGGCTATGACAAAGAAGCCGAAGTTTTTTCAGTCTTCTTACCGGAAGGATGCTGTTTATCTTTTGCAAGCGTAAAAGAACAGGTCGTCTTTTCCTTTTTGCTTTCACTCGACAAAGAAAGTTTCATCCTGCAAAAGCTTATACCCTTTTTTCCGTTTGAGAAATCATCTGGACAAATGGTGAATCAGATGTAATAAAACAAGCTGCTTCCATAAAATTCGGAAGCAGCTTTCGTTTTGTGTCTATTCCACTTTGGTAATTTTAACCTGGATGTCGCCACCTGGTGTGGAGACAGTCAGTTCTTCACCGACTTCATGCCCGATCAAGCTTTTAGCAATCGGGGAATCATTTGAAATCTTTCCTTCGAACGGATCCGCTTCTGCGCTTCCGACTATTGTATAACTTTCTTCATCACCTTCTGGCAATTCGATGAAAGTTACTGTCTTGCCCATCCCAACCATATCGGGATTGTCTGTATCACTTTCAATGATCACTGCATTGCGGATCATATTTTCTGTTGTAGCGATTTTGGATTCAACGAATGCTTGCTCGTCCTTCGCCGCGTCATATTCGGAGTTCTCCGATAAGTCACCGAAACCGCGAGCAATCTTGATACGCTCGACAACCTCTTGACGACGAGTCGTTTTGAGATACTCCAATTCTTCCTCCAGCTTCGCCAAACCTTCATTTGTCATGTAATATTGTTTTTCTGTAGCCAAATTCAACCACCCCTTGAGCTCTAAAAGATTCTTTCCCTTTACCTATTTGCTATAGCGTTTTCATGCATATTCCATACTATGGCAGATTACTGCCAAAAATTCAATACTTATCTGTCCAAGTCACCAATTACTCCCCAGAGAGGATCGTTTCGATCTTCGCAGACATCAAATCGATGGCTACGTGGTTTTCCCCGCCTTCTGGTATGATGATGTCTGCATATCGCTTCGTCGGTTCGATGAATTGCAGATGCATGGGACGCACTACATTCACATACTGCTCAATCACGGAATCGATTGTCCGTCCGCGTTCCTTGATGTCACGCAGCAATCTGCGGATGATTCGAAGGTCTGCATCTGTATCGACGAATACTTTGATATCCATCATATCCCGCAGACGTTCATCTTCAAGTATCAGGATACCTTCGAGGATGATGACATCCTTCGGTTCCACTGGGATCGTTTCTTCAGATCGTGTATGGATTTTGTAATCATAAATCGGCTTCTCGATCGCCTGCTGTTCCCCAAGTGCCTGTAAATGCTGCATCAGCAGCTCATTATCAAAAGCAAATGGATGATCATAATTTGTGTTCAGGCGCTTTTCGAACGGTAGATGAGATTGATCCTTATAATAAGAGTCCTGTTCGATCACCAGAATCGTCTTATCCGTAAATCGTTTGTAGATCGATCTTGTGACAGACGTCTTACCAGACCCTGATCCTCCTGCAACACCGATAATGATAGGTTTCTTTGCCATTGCTTCTGCTCCTCTTCCTACTGCCTCATTCATTTCTTCTTCACGCTGACAGCTACTCCATCTCCAACCGGCAAAATCATCGTATGGAAGTCTTCATGTTCAAAAAGCCAATCGTTGTACTTACGGATTTTCTTTGCAATATTCGCTTTGCGCGGCGTTGCTTCACTATCATCGGCAACATACCCTTTGAACAGGACATTATCACTTACGATCACACCGCGTTCACTCAGCATGCCGCTATATGCTTCGAAGAAACGCTGATATTGTCCTTTGGCAGCATCGATGAAAACAAAATCATATGGCGCATGTGCCCGTATTGTCCCTTCCAGATCGAATGCATCACCTTTCAGAATCAATATGTCTTCATCCGCTCCTTGTTGGGCGATATGTGTGAGAGCCTGCTCGTAGCGAATGTCATCACGTTCGACAGTCACGATGCGCGCATCCGGTTTTGCATGTCGCATCATGAGTGCCGAATAACCGATTGCTGTGCCGATTTCCAAAATCTTTGCTGGCTGATGAAGCCGGATCAGCTGCATCAAGAATTGTATGCCTACAGGCTCCATGATCGGAACCTGATCTTCTTTTGCTAGCTTTTCCAGTTGTTTAGCCCAATCCGGTGAAGGCTCAACATGTTCCTCTAAATATTCCATTATCGCTTGTAACATATCATTTCCTCGCTTTACCTGCTTACTCATCTAAGTGCATATGCTTTTCGATCAGTTCCTCATGCTCGTCGAATGTCCGCGCATAATAGATTTCCCCGTCATCGCCGGCAAGGAAATACAAATAATCCGATTCCTGCGGATTTACGACAGAATCCATGGCACTTTCCGAGAAGTTGCTGATCGGGCCGGCAGGAAGGCCTTTGATTCTATATGTATTATAAGGCGAGTCCACTTCCAGGTCCTTGTAATACACGCGAGCCTTATGTTCTCCCAATGCATACAGAACAGTAGGATCTGTCTGCAGCCTCATATCATCCGCCAGACGGTTATAGAATATACCTGCAATCATCTTCCGTTCATCTTCATTCCTCGCCTCATTCTCGACGAGAGATGCAAATGTCAGGGCTTCATGCACGGTTAAATCTTTTTGTTTGAAGCCGTCCAGATATGGCGAAATGATTTGCTGGGACTTATCCAGCATCATATGGATGACTTTATCCGCATTTATGTCATCCTTTGACGTAAAGCTGTAAGTGGCAGCAAACAAGTAGCCTTCCAGCGGGTAACGTATATCATCATTCAAGATATCCTCTGTCAGGATATCCGGGTATTCACTGATCAATTGCTTGATATAATTTTCATCTTTCATCTTATCCAGGAAAGCCTGTCGGTCTATTCCCAATGACTCGGACAGGATGGTGCCGATTTCCTCGATATCCGATCCTTCTGGAATGGCAGCAGATGCAGAGGGGGTATTCCCCGCCTCTGGATCGTTCAGTTCATCGACAATCTGCTGCATGGACATAGAAGGAGAAAGTTCATAATTCCCCGCACGGAAATTGGCTTCCCCGCTAATCTTTACGTAAAGCCTGAAAATGAAACCATTCTTGATCAGACCTTGCTCCTCCAAGGATCGACCGATCGAGGACGCGGTAGCTCCCATGGGAACTTCCACAACTTGTGTTGTATCATTGTCTGAATCGACAGCTTTCATACTGGCATTTACATAGATAAAGGTTCCGAGGGCACCAATTAATAAGAGTACGATTATTACGGATATTACCATCAATACTATTTTCCGCACGACGCTTGCTTCCTCCATTCTTCTGTCCCGATTCTGTTGAATAAGATCATCATTCGAGGCAGTCAAGCTATCTTTCCTCCTTTATCCGCCTTATTATACAATAAACGTCAAGTGGTCCTCCACCCGAGTGACGATTTATGCGGATAAGATGCAAGAAAAAATCCTCTCTGCCTTATCGGAAAGAGAGGACTGCCTATTACAAGATTAGTTGCCGTCTTCCTCATCAGTAAGCGTATTAAGCATTTCTTCGACCATTTCCCATTCTTCCTCTGTTTCGATCTGGAACAATGTCAAATCCTTGTCGTCACCTTGCTCTTCATAACGGAAAGCGAATACTTCCACTTCATCATCGGATTCCGCTTGTTCAGCTGGCACGACTGCGATATAGGAATGTCCCGTTTCATCTACGTCAAAGTTGAATAAAACCTCAAACAAATGCTCTTCCCCGTTTTCATCCGGGATTACGATACGTTCTTTTTCTTCCAATGCCATGATGGCTACACTCCTTATTGTTTCGAATCCAGAAAGCCTTGCAGAATCATGACTGCGGCCATCTTATCGATTACTTTCTTACGTTTTTTCCGGCTGAGATCTGCTTCGAGCAGCACACGTTCTGCTGCCATTGTCGTCATACGCTCGTCCCACAGCACGGTTTCGATACCAAACTCTTCTGTGATCCACTGGGAGAAAGCTTGAGAAGCTTCTCCCCTTGGACCGATTGTACCATTCATATTCTTCGGCATGCCAACCACAGCCCTTGTGACTTCATGCTGTTGGATGATTTGCTGCAGTTCATCCTTGGCTGTTTGATAATCCGGTTCATTCCAATAAATCGTCGTCAGACCTTGGGCAGTCCAGCCAAGCCCATCGCTGACTGCCACACCGATCGTTTTGGATCCGACATCCAGACCGATCGTTTTTAGTATGTCAGTCATGATTTGTTCTGTTCCAGATAAAATTTTACCAGCTGTTCCACAATCTCATCCCGCTCCATGCGGCGGATCAGGTTTCTGGCATCTTTATGCCGGGGAATATAAGCCGGGTCCCCGGACAGCAGATAGCCGACAATCTGATTGATCGGATTGTATCCTTTTTCGCGCAATGCTTCGTATACGGACATTAATACTTCCCGGACATTTTCATCCATCGGTTCTTCCGGAAAGTTGAACTTCATTGTTTTATCCATTGAACTCACGTGCAGCCACCTCGCTTAAATTGCCAGTCTTTTTTTCAGTATATACTTTTCTGTCGGATTTGGAAAATCAAAGCTGTTCTTCGACATATACTGCAGCATATGCGAGTGCATCCGGTACTTGCTCCGGATTTTTACCACCGGCCTGTGCCATATCCGGACGACCGCCACCGCCGCCGCCGCAGCGTTTCGCTGTTTCTTTGATCAAGTTTCCGGCATGAAGGCCGCGCCCGATCAAATCTTTGGACACGCCTGCTGCAAGCTGTACTTTACCCTCAGCTGTTGCTGCCAGCAGGATAACGCCGCTATCGAGATTTTGTTTCAGATCATCGACCATGCCGCGAAGCTGGTTCATATCTGCTACATCCACTTGTTCTGCAAGAACTTTTACGCCCTTCACTTCTTTTACCTTATCCAGGATATTTCCAGCTTCGAGCTGTGACAGTTTGCTGCGCAGACTATCGCGTTCACGCTGTACTTCCTTCATATCGGCAAATACTGCTTCGATTCGGGAAGGAACTTGCTCGTTTGTTGTTTTGAGTCCTGCTGCAGCTTGAGACAAAGTCTGCTGCTGCTGCTGCGTGTAACGGTATGCTTCTTTGGAAGTCACTGCCTCGATTCGGCGTGTGCCAGCACCGATCCCGCTTTCGGAAACAATCTTGAACAGACCGATTTGAGAAGTATTCCGAACGTGTACACCACCGCAAAGTTCCAGGCTGTAATCACCGATTTGGACAACGCGGACGACATCGCCGTATTTCTCGCCGAACAGCGCCATCGCACCCATTTCCTTCGCGTCACTCAAGCTTTGGTAAGACGTGCTGACAGCAAGTTCATCCCAGATTTTCTCATTGACGATTTCCTCTATCTTATCCAATTCTTCTTTTGATACTGCATTGAAATGAGAGAAATCGAAACGAAGACGCTCAGGAGCAACCAAGGATCCAGCTTGATTGACATGTGTGCCCAATACATCTTTCAACGCTTGATGCAATAGATGCGTTGCTGTATGGTTTTTGACAACATGCTGACGTCTGCTTGTATCAACTTTGGCATGGACGTTTTCCTTCACTTGAATCTGTCCTTGCTTCACTACTGCTTGATGCAAGTTCTGCCCTTTTGGCGCTTTTTTGACTGATTGAACGAAAACAGTCGCTGTTTCTGTCGTTACCCAGCCTTCGTCCGCCACTTGTCCGCCGCTTTCAGCATAAAATGGAGTTTCATCCAAAATGAAGAGAATCTCGTCGCCTTCAACAGCCACGTCAACAAGCTGTTTGTCCTTGACGATGGCAAGGATGCTCGCATCCGTTTCCGTCCGGTCATACCCTACGAATTCACTTTCAGCTTCCACTTCCTGCAGCACGCCATCTTGTACATGCATGCTGTTCACTTTCTGGCGTGCATCACGAGCTCGTTCCCGCTGCTGTTTCATTTCTTCCTCGAAACCTGCTTCATCGATCGTGAAGCCTTCCTCACTCACATATTCCTCTGTCAGTTCTTTCGGGAATCCATATGTGTCATACAAACGGAATACTTCTGTACCAGGGAAGACATTGCTTCCTTTTTCCTTTTCTTCCGCTACGATGCGGTTCAGGATAGTCAGACCGTCAGCGAGTGTCTCGTGGAAACGTTCTTCTTCTGTCTGGATGACAGTCTCGATGAATTCACGTTTTTCAAGGATTTGCGGATAGAAGGCATCCATGATGTCTCCCACAACCGGCACAAGCTCCTTCATGAATGGCTTTTCGATACCAATATTTTTCGCATAACGCACTGCGCGTCGAATCAGACGGCGAAGTACGTAGCCGCGGCCTTCGTTGGATGGAAGCGCACCATCACTGATAGCAAAGGAAACTGTCCGGATATGATCGGCAATGACTTTGAATGCTGTATCATCTGCTGCAGTTTCGCCATAGCCTTTTTTAGCGAAAGCTGCGGTCTTTTCGATGATCGGCATGAATAGATCTGTTTCGAAGTTCGTTTTGGTATCCTGGATGACACATACCATCCGCTCAAGACCCATACCTGTATCGATGTTCTGTTTCGGCAGCGGAGTGTAGGTATGATCGGGATTGTGGTTGAATTGGCTGAATACAAGGTTCCAGATTTCCAGGTAGCGTTCATTCTCGCCACCAGGATAAAGCTCCGGATCTGTTGCATCATTCCCATACTCTTCTCCGCGATCGTAGAAAATCTCCGAGTTCGGACCACTTGGACCCTCACCGATATCCCAGAAGTTCTCTTCCGTACGGATTATCCGTTCTTCTGGTAATTTAACTAGATCACGCCACATTTGATACGCTTCTTCATCTTCCGGGTGAACGGTTACGGATAAACGTTCCGGATCGAAACCGATCCATTTTTCATCTGTCAGGAACTCCCATGCCCAAAGGATTGCTTCCTTCTTGAAATAGTCCCCGATCGAGAAGTTTCCGAGCATCTCAAAGAATGTATGGTGGCGCGCAGTGAAGCCGACGTTTTCAATATCATTTGTACGGATGCTTTTCTGTGCGTTCACGATACGCGGGTTCTCCGGCACAACTCGCCCGTCAAAATACTTCTTCAGTGTCGCAACACCACTGTTGATCCATAGCAAAGTGGGATCTTCCACTGGAACCAGCGAAGCGCTTGGCTCGACACTATGTCCTTTTTCCTTGAAGAAATCGAGGAATTTCTGTCTTACTTCAGCAGACGTTAATCTTTCCATAAAAATGCCTCCTTTATTATGTAAACACACAAAAAACTCCCGATCCTGCCATATGCAGGGACGAGAGTATGATCGCGGTACCACCCTGATTATAGACCGGAAATGGTCTATCACCTTTAGGCGCGGATAACGGTGCGCAGCCGATAAGGATTAACTCAGAGCTCCGGTATAGCTTTCCATCACACTTTTATGGAGATTCTCCCAGCCAAGGAATCTCCTCTCTTGATAAAAGGACGTCATGTACTTGTACCTTCATCGCTTTTCGCTATAAATCTAAGCGTTAGTATAGAGAAAAAAGCGGTTTTTGTCAAACATCCGCTTCCTTTGCTGTATCCACACATGCTTTTAAGATCGTCAAAACCGGGACAGCAACAATCATACCGATTATCCCGCCAAGTTCCCCGCCTACAAGCAAGGCGAAAATGATGAGGAGCGGATGGATATGGATGCTCTTCCCGACAATGAAAGGCGAAAGCAGATTCCCTTCGATCAGTTGGATGACGAAGACCGTGAACCCGGCAAGGAGTGCTGTATTCGGACTGATGGTAAGTCCTACTAAAATGGCTGGAATCGCCCCGATGATCGGCCCGAAATAAGGAATGATGTTCGTCGCGCCGACCAAAAGGGCAAGTATCAAGGAATACGGCAGCTTGATCAGCGTGAATGCCGTCCACGTCAGCAGACTGACGATGCAGCTGACAAGCAAGACACCACGGATATAATGCCCAAGGTTATCATCGATTCGAAGCACCAGGCTCTTCACACTTCCCCGATAGCGGCTCGGAAGCAGCATCAGACCGGCATGCCCGATTTTCTGTGTATCTTTCAGCATGTAAAAGACGATGACAGGAGTCACCACGAGAAAAATCATCACTTGGGGAAGCTTATTCCAAGCATGCAGCAATTTTGTAAGGAATCCCTCCGCCCGTTGCTCCAAGCCATACAAAACAGCATCCAATTGGTCATGCACCGTTTCCGGCAGGAAGGCTGTCCGCTCATACATGAACTGCACATACTGATCATAACGCTGCAATAACGCCGGCAGATTGTGGCTGAATTCCTTCATTTGAGTGATCAGCACCGGGACACCTTTGTATACCAAAAAACCGACCAAACCGAAAAAAAGCGTATAGATGATGAGGATCGACATCCAGCGCGGCAAGCGCCATGATGCCAGTAAATCAATGACTGGATGCAGCAGGTACGCAATCAATGCTGCGATGGTAAAAGGTAGAAACAGACCGCCAATGAAAAGCAAGAATGAACGATAAAATGGGTAAAGTTTGATAAGCAGGAAACACAGCAGCAAGGCGACGACGATCGTCACCATCCATAACAGGACACGGTAAAGACGGGATGCTTCTTTCATCATCCTAGAAGGATGCGCCGTCGCATTTCCGCTCCTCATCAGTAAACAAATCGTCCAGCGAACTCAGCGAGCCATCTTCTTCCACTTGATGAAGGAAAAGCATCTCATCTTTATATGACAATTCGATGAAACAGTTCCAGCAATAATATTGCTCAGGGCCGATTTTTCCGATATCTTTACTGCTGCAATTCGGACATTTCAACATGTCGGATCACTCCAAATCCTTTTTTACATGTTAGAATGTCCAAAAATTCCCTTGTATATACTACATGAAATCATAAGGAGAGATATCTTCCTGCTCCGCTTCTGCCTCCCGCAGCATTCTGTCGATATCATCTCCTCCTTCTTGATGAATGCCAAGATGCTCGACAAGGGAAGTATAGCGCTGATTCGTATCTTCCGTTTGAATACCTTGTAAAAATGCCTGCTTTTCCCCGACAAGTATCAGCGAACGCTGCGCCCTGGTGATTCCGGTGTACAGCAGATTTTTACGTAGCATCCTGCGATACCCCGGCACGACTGGCAAGATGACGATGGGAAATTCACTGCCCTGTGATTTATGGATCGAAATGCAATAAGCATGCATCAGATTCGAAAGATCTTTGCTTTCATACACAACTTCTTTTTCGTCAAATGCAACGACGAGCTGCTCTTTCTGCTCGACATTTTCTTCTTCCCGGAACAAGGCGACCACTTCACCGATGTCGCCATTGAAGACACCCTCTTCCGGATCATTGACAAGCTGGATGACTTTATCACCTTTTCGGAATATGACGTCTTTTGCAGCCATTTCCCTTTTTTGCTTGTCTTTCGGATTGACAAGCTGCTGAAGCTGCTTGTTCAGCTCATGGATGCCCGCTTGTGAGCGGTACATCGGTGCAAGCAACTGGACATCGCGTAAATCCCAGCCTTTTTCGACGGCGCGTCCAACGATTTGGGTGATCACATCGACGACTTGATGTTCACGGCAAGGGATGAAATTGAAATCTTTATCTTTTTCCAATTCATTTTGTGTCAGCGTCCCATTTTTGATGCTGTGGGCTATCGTAATGATTTTCGAGCCTTCTTTTTGACGATAAACATCCTTCAGCATCACACGGGGCACTGCTTCCGAACGGAGCAAATCCGATAATACCTGTCCTGGTCCGACAGACGGCAGCTGATCCTCATCCCCGACTAGCAGCACTTGCATATCATCCGGAATGGCTTTGAACAGTCGGTTTGCCAGCCAGATATCCACCATCGAGAACTCATCCACGATCAGCAGTTTCCCTGACAGCGGATTGTCTTCATCACGCTCGAAAGAATCATTACCATCCCAGCCCAACAGCCGGTGAATGGTACTTGCCGGGATATTCGTCGACTCATGCATCCGTTTGGCTGCCCTTCCGGTTGGTGCAGTCAAAACGAATGGATAGCTTTCCCCTTTATCTTTATAATCTTTTGGATCAAGGGAAAGTTCATGTATCTCTGTATATGCTTTGATGAAACCTTTGATTACCGTCGTCTTTCCGGTTCCGGGTCCCCCGGTCAGGATCATGACCTTTGATTGAAGCGCCTGCTCGATTGCCTCGAATTGCTCTTTTCCGTAGCTGATCGTCTCAGCTTCCTCAAGCTTACCGATGATTTTCAGGAGTTCGGCTTGAACGATTTCCGTTTCGGTATCCTTTTCAGTCAAGCGCTGCATATGACTGCAAAAGCCTGTCTCCGCGTAATAAAGCATCGGATGATACACACGGTCTTCCTTTTTGACCACTTTTTTCAAAGCATGCAGAACACCAAGCTGTTCTTCGATCTGTTCTGCACCAATGCCGAATTGGGCACTCCTGAGCAGAACTCCTGCTTGTTTGATCACTTCTTCGTTCGGCAAATACACATGACCTGCTTGCATGCTGTCCTGCAGCACCATCAAGCATGCAGCCTGCAGCCGGCTGTCATGGTCCATCGCCAAGTCATTTTGACGGGCAGCTTCATCCGCCCGGTGAAAACCGAATCCCTCGATGTCAAAAACATACTGATACGGATCCTTCTCCAGCACTTTGATTGCTTCGTCGCGGTACACCTTGTAGATTTTCTGTGCAAGCTTCAGCCCGATACCGTACTTCGACAAATGAACCATCACGTGATCAAACCCTTGATGCGTACGCAGGTCGTGGAGGAATCTTTCTTTCTTCTCATCGTTAAGCCCTTGGATATTATCCAGCAGTTCTGCATTCGTAAGGACATCCGCAATCGCATTTTCCCCGAGCTTTGCCACGATCCTTTCTGCAATCCGCTTTCCGATTCCATAAAATAGATCACTGGAAAGGTATTGAATGAGTCCATCCTTTGTTTCCGGTACATAACGCTTGTATTCCGTCACTTCATATTGTTCTCCGAAACGTTTATGGTTGACCATCGAACCATAGAACAAATAAGGCTCGCCTTGATCCAGCTCGCCTATATACCCTTTGATGACGATATCTTTTGCCTCGATCGTCTCATTGGTTTCCAATACCTTGATCCGGACAATGGAAAACTGCTCTTCTTCTTTCCGGAAAATCGTATGCAATAATTCACCTTTCACAAAGCCTTTTGGGCTTTCGGCTGTCTCCCCATATTCCATACGCCTGTGCTCCTTACTCTTCGTTCTCGATTTGCTCCATGATCAGCTCGATCTGCGCCTTGCCGTGCATCGCCATTTCATGGTCAGGCTGTGCTTTGAGTGCTTTTTCCATGTATGCAAGTGCTGTTTCAAGTTTTTGCTGGTACAAATATGCAACACCTACATTATAAAGGGCATCGCTATGGTCTGGACTCCATTCCAACAGACCAAGCAGTACTTGCTGTGCCGTATCGACTTCCCCTGCATTGGCAAGTGCCAGTCCATATTGGAAAACGATAGCCGCATCGCGATCTTCAAGCTCTGCTGCACGCTGTAAATACGGAAGTGCAAGCTTCTCCTGCTCGGTTTGCAATAGGGACATACCAAGCAAATAATGCACGTCTCCTTCATCCAAGCCAAGTTTCAAAGCTTCCATCAGCTGCTGTGTCGCCTTATCGTACTTTTCCCCAGTGTAATACATACTCCCCAAACCATAATAAGCAGTTGCAGCTTTCTCATCCAGCTCGATGGCGCGCCGGAAGAAACGTTCCGCTTTTTCCAAATCATTCATCCGCATCAGCAGATTGCCGAAATTGACATATCCGACTGGGTCATTTGGATTTTCTTCGATAGCTGCATTGAAATGCTTGGCAGCCCCCTCCAGGTCCTGCTTTTGCAATGCTTCTATTCCTGATTTGATATGATCCATCATTTCACTCCTCTATGTAAGGGAAACCCTTGCCATTAGACAAGGGTTTCCGTTTTAACCGACGTATTCAAGCTGTTGTTCGTTCTTGATGATATCATCGATCGTTCCTCCGCCAAGGCATACATCGCCATCATAGAAGACGACTGCTTGTCCTGGTGTGATGGCACGCTGCGGTTCGTGGAAATCGACGCGGACTTTACCATCCCCGACCGGTGTGACCGTTACTTTGCTATCTTTTTGACGGTAGCGGAATTTGGCAGTCACGGTGATGGGTCCTGTCAATTCTGTTTCGGAAACCCAGCTCATATCCGAAGCGATCAGCGCATCGGAGTACAAGCTTTCGTGATCGAATCCTTGCTCTACATACAAGATGTTATCTTTCAGGTTTTTCCCGACAACGAACCATGGTTCGCCTTCGCCGCCGATGCCAAGACCTTGACGCTGTCCGATCGTGTAATACATGAGACCATCATGTTTCCCTTTCACCACACCGTCCAATGTGGACATAACACCAGGCTGCGCTGGAAGATATTCGCTCAGGAAGCTCTTGAAATTGCGCTCGCCGATGAAGCAGATACCGGTGGAATCCTTTTTCGTCGCCGTAGCCAAATTATTCTCAGCTGCAATGCGGCGTACTTCTTTTTTGTCCATTCCGCCAAGCGGGAACATGACTTTGGAAAGTGTGGATTCCGTCAATTGGTTCAGGAAGTACGTTTGGTCTTTGTTTTCGTCCAAGCCGCGCAGCATGACCGTTTTACCGTCACGCTCTGTTACTTGTGCATAATGTCCAGTTGCCAAATAGTCAGCTCCAAGTGACATGGCATGATCCATGAACGCTTTGAATTTGATTTCTTTGTTGCACATCACATCCGGATTCGGCGTGCGTCCTGCTTTGTATTCGTCAAGGAAGTATGTGAATACTTTATCCCAATACTGCTTTTCGAAGTTCACCCCGTAATATGGAATACCGATTTGATTCGCAACTTTTTTTACATCTTCATAATCTTCTGTAGCAGTACAGAAGCCATTTTCATCCGTATCATCCCAGTTTTTCATGAAAATGCCGATCACGTCGTAGCCTTGCTGTTTTAACAATAGAGCTGCAACGGAAGAATCGACACCGCCACTCATTCCTACGACGACACGAATATCTTTGTTTTCTTTCATCTTTGTCACTCCTTTCCTTTTGTTAGGCGTTTTATGATAGCAGCGACTGTCTGGGCAGCCTCTGTGACGGACTCAACTGTATTCCCGTATCCGAAACTGAAGCGAATACTGTTCGTGACGCGTTCATCTTCTCCATACATCGTTTTCAGTACATGTGATGGATCGACAGAACCTGCCGTACACGCACTGCCGCTCGAGACGGTTACACCTGATAGATCGAAGTTCATCAGCAAGGACTCGACATTCGTTCCGGGAAAACTGATATTGATGATTCCTACAGAACGCTGTCCGCCCTCTCCATTGATATGGAAATCGATTCCTGTACGCTCAAGCTCGGCAGTGAATGCATCCTGAAGCTGCTGGTAAGCAACCCTTCTCTCTGCACGTTTTAGCATAGCCAGTTCGGCTGCTTTGCCAAAGCCTGCGATGGAAGCAACATTCTCCGTACCCGCACGGCGTTTGCGCTCCTGCTCCCCACCATAAGTGATCGGTTTGATGCGGACACCGTCCCTTACATATAAAGCACCGATTCCTTTTGGTCCGTTGATCTTATGAGCAGAAACACTCAGCAAATCCACACCCAATGCATCCACATCGATTTCCTCTGTTCCATAGGCTTGGACTGCATCCGTATGGAAATAGGCAGTATGGGAACGAAGCAGTTCACCGATCGCCTGGATCGGCTGCATGATACCTGTTTCATTGTTGATCATCATGACGGATACAAGGATTGTATCCGGAAGCAGTGCTGCCTGCAGGTCGGAAAGCTTGACCGCTCCCGTGGCATCGACTGGCAAATACGTGATTTCAAAGCCTTGGCTTTCCAGATAGTTGGCTGCATGTAGTGTAGCATGATGTTCGATTGCAGTCGTAATGATATGCTTGCCTTGTTCACGGCAGGCATTCGCCACGCCGACAAGCGCCATATTATCAGCCTCTGTGCCTCCGCTTGTGAAAATGATGTGTTTATCCGCTGCACCGATGCTGGCTGCGACTTTTTCACGGGCATCATCCACGATGTGCCGCGCTTCTCTTCCATATGCATGGACACTGGATGGATTCCCGAATGTGCTTTCCATCACTGGGATCATCGCTTGGATGACGTCGGGGTGCATCGGTGACGTGGCCGCGTGATCAAGATAGATTGGTTTCATAACTGCTTGCCTCCATTAAATATAGAACATGTAAGGATCCTGGCTCTTATCGTCTCCATGACGGCAAAGATCCTCTAAAGTGGTCGTATCCAAAACGTCCCGGACTGCATCACGGATACGCAGCCAAAGCTGCTGCTTCGCCGGTTCCTCCTCTTCGATACCTTCCACAGGTGTGATCGGCCCTTCGAGCGTCCGGATGATATCACCTGCTGTAATCTCGGAAGGAGCTGACGCAAGCATATAACCGCCTTTGGCTCCGCGGATGCTTTTCACCAGACTGGCATTCCGCAAAGGTGCAGCCAGCTGCTCCAAATAATGCTCAGACAATTTATTTTCTGTCGCGATGGTCTTCAGGGAGACAGGTCCTTCTCCATAATGTTTTCCCAAAGCGATCATAATGGTTAAGCCATATCGTCCTTTAGTCGATATCTTCATCTCTTAAAACTCCTCATAACAGCCTCTGTAATGTTACATTCCCAAAACAATAACGATTATTATACCAGAAAATATTATACCATGGATAGCAAGTGGCTTGCATTTTCCCTGATGGCTGGATACGCTAAGACAAGCAGAAACAGGATGGAGGAATCATTATGGCCAGACAACCATTGGCATACCGCATGCGACCACAGGATATCAGCCAGATCATCGGTCAGAAACAACTCGTCGGGGAAGGTAAGATGATCCGCAGGATGGTGGAAGCAGACAGACTTAGCTCGATGATCCTGTACGGACCGCCGGGAACGGGGAAAACTTCGATGGCTACAGCACTTGCCTCCAGCGTACAGATACGCTATAAACTGCTGAATGCGGTCGTGGACAAGAAAAAAGATATGGAAATAGCGGTGGAAGAAGCGAAGATGAGCGGCCAGCTCGTGCTCATACTTGATGAAGTCCATCGTTTGGATAAAGCGAAGCAAGACTTTTTACTGCCGCATATCGAGAGTAATCTGATCACCTTGATCGGTTGTACGACGAGCAATCCCTATCATTCTATAAATCCGGCAATCCGGAGCCGCTGTCATTTGTTCGAACTGCACAGTCTGGAACCTGCGGATGTAAAAGAAGCACTGCAGCGTGCCGTGCATGATCCGGAACAAGGACTCGGCACTATGCAGCTCGAGATAGCAGCAGATGCCCTGGATCATTTCGCAAGTTCATCAGGAGGCGATTTACGGGCGGCATTGAATGGTCTGGAGCTTGCTGCATACTCCACACCCGCCGTCGACGGCATCGTACAGGTGGATTTGGAAGTGGCAGAAGCATGCATGCAGAAAAAGAGTTTTTCACATGATAAAGATGGCGACGCGCATTACGATGTACTGAGTGCGTTTCAAAAGTCGATACGCGGCAGCGATGTGAACGCGGCGCTGCATTATTTGGCTCGTTTGATTGAAGCAGGTGATCTTGACAGCATTGGCCGTCGCATGATCGTGTGCGCCTATGAAGATGTCGGACTCGCCAATCCGCAAGCAGGCCCGCGTACGCTGGCTGCTGTGGAGGCAGCTGAACGCGTCGGCTTCCCCGAAGCGCGCATCCCTTTGGCCAATGCAATCGTGGAACTCTGTTTATCTCCTAAATCGAACAGTGCATACAAAGGTATCAATGCCGCACTCTCAGATATCCGCTCCGGTAAAGTCGGCGAGGTGCCTGCCCATTTGAAAGACGCCCATTACCAAGGAGCCAAGCACATGGGACGAGGCGTCGGTTATCAATATCCGCACGATTATCCCGGGGCTTGGGTGGAACAGCAATATTTACCTGACTTGCTGAAGAACAGGAGATATTACGATCCAGTCGATACCGGTAAGTTCGAGCAAGCACTCAAACAAGTCTATGAACGGGTGACAAAAAGAAAATGAGCATTATAGGTATATGAGCAGCATTCTGCGGTAACAATGTGGCTAACAGTTTTTATTACTTTCTATGTTTGTAGATTAACAGATAGGAAATGGAGTGTTAGCTCATATGGTTAAAGTAAGACAAGATGCATGGAGTCATGAAGATGATTTATTGCTGGCTGAAACAGTGCTTCGGCATATCCGGGAAGGCAGCACGCAGCTGAGGGCTTTTGATGAAGTCGGCGACAAATTGAACCGCACATCGGCAGCTTGCGGCTTCCGCTGGAATGCTGAAATCCGCAATCGCTATGAACAGGCGGTTGCGATAGCAAAACGCCAACGCAAAGAGAAAAAACGAGCCGAACAAAGAACACAAAAACCAGCAGCTCAAGTCCAGCTGCCAAGCCCGGCAATGTCCATCCAGGAAAGACAACAAGCCTTCCCGATTACAATGGATGAAGAAACGGCCCGATTCGAAGCGGAGATTGCCCAAGAGACTTTCATCGTAGGTGAACATACCAATACTGAATCGGAAACAAATACCATCAAGCAAACAGATGAGCTGGATTTGTCCCAGGTGATCCGTTATTTGCAAACGTTGGAACAAGGTTATCAAACTAGTGAAACGAGCCGACAGACGATTCATCATCTGGAAGCCGAGAGTTATAATCTCCGGCAGGAAAATGAGCAGCTCAAGGAAGAATGCGATGGATTGAAAACTCAGCTGCAAACGATGAAAGAAGATTATCAAGTGCTCATCCAAATCATGGACAGGGCACGCAAGATGGTTATCTTTGAAGAGAAAGATGGATTTGGTTCGCCAGCGTTCCGTATGGACAAAAACGGCAACCTGGAACAAGTGGCAAAATAAAAAGCAGCACATACCCAAAAGGTGTGTGCTGCTTTGTGCATTTAAACGATAAATAGCAATCCCGATCGTGCCGTCCTATTGAAGTTTTGAACCCGCTCTCCGCAGGTGGGTGCCCTGATTCACACTTTATGCGTCCACTCCATGGAGGCTTGCATGCCGCGTGAAGACTTTCGGGCTCCCGTACTTCACTGTAATCGGTCAAAACATATGAAGAACGAACACATCAGGATTGCTATTTGATTATGGAACTATATTAGCATGGTTTAACAGAGTTTTCAACTGGTAACTCTGTCTATTACGATTCCTGCCCAGCTGTTTTCTTTTGAATATCCAAATACAGTTCATCAAGCTGCTTCTTGCTTACCGGATCCGGCGCATCTGTCAGCGGATCGGATGCGGATGCAGTTTTCGGGAAAAGAATCGTGTCCCGAAGATTTGTACTGTTCGATAGAAGCATGATGAAACGGTCGTAACCAAGTGCGATTCCGCCATGCGGAGGTGCTCCGGATTCAAGAGCATCCAATAGGAAGCCGAATTGCTCCTGTGCTTCTTCCTTCGTGAAGCCGAGGACTTCGAACATGCGATTTTGTAGATCCATTTGATAGATACGCTGAGACCCGCCGCCAAGTTCATAGCCATTGAGGACAATGTCGTACGCTTCGGCTTTGACAGAAGCAGGATCTGTCTCCAGCTTGTCGATATCTGCTGCAGCCGGCATCGTGAAGGGGTGATGCGCAGCATAATAGCGTCCGTCTTCTTCATCATACTCGAATAATGGCCAATCCGTCACCCACAGGAAATTGAATAATGACTCATCGATAAGACCAAGCTCACGGCCAAGTTTGCTTCTTAGCGCTCCCAAGCTGTCAAAGACGACTTTCGTTTTATCTGCAACGAATACGAGCAAATCACCCGCTTCAGCAGAAAGGACTTCTTTCAGCTGCGCTTGGACTGTTTCGTCAAGGAATTTTGCAATCGGCCCTTTCAGAGATCCATCCGCTTCCGCTTTGACCCACGCAAGTCCTTTTGCACCGTATATCTTAACAAAATCAGTCAGAGCGTCGATGTCTTTGCGGGAGAAGTTCGCCGCCTGTCCTTTGACGTTGATCGCGCTGACGCGGCCACCGTTTTGAATTGCATCCTGGAATACTTTGAATTCAGCAGATTTCACTGCTTCCCTCACATCGACAAGCTCCAGTCCGAAACGTGTATCCGGCTTATCGGAACCAAAACGCTCCATCGCTTCTGCATACGGCAGACGCGGGAATGGAACCTGGATTTCCACGTCTTTCACTTCCTTCATGACACGCTTCATCATACGTTCTGTCATACCGATGATATCTTCAGTGGACATGAAACTAGTCTCGATATCGATTTGCGTAAATTCAGGCTGTCGGTCTGCACGCAAGTCTTCATCACGGAAACAGCGGGCAATCTGATAATATTTCTCGAAGCCGGAAATCATCAGCAGCTGTTTGAAAAGCTGCGGAGATTGCGGAAGTGCGTAGAACTCACCTGGATGCACACGGCTTGGGACAAGATAGTCACGTGCTCCTTCCGGCGTGCTTTTCGTAAGCATCGGTGTTTCCATCTCATAAAATTCCTCTTCGTTCAGGAAATTGCGGATCGCCTGTGTCGCTTGGTGACGAAGACGGAATGTTTCCTGCAGAGGCTTTCTGCGCAGATCAAGATAGCGGTATTTCAAGCGGACATCCTCAGATGCATCCACCTCATCCTCGATTTGAAATGCCGGGCTTTTCGCTTTGTTCAGGATGACCATTTCCTCGGCTGCAATTTCAATTTCACCAGTCGCCATATTCGAATTCTTCGTTGCTTCTTCTCTTTCCACAACTTTACCTGTCACGCTGACCACGAATTCGGAACGGATTTGCTCAGCAGTAGCCAATGCTTCCTTGGATACGTCAGGATTGAATACTACTTGCACGATTCCGGAGCGATCCCGGATATCAGCAAAAATCAATCCGCCCAAATCACGGCGTTTTTGTACCCATCCTTTGATTGTCACTGTCTCGCCTGCGTGGCTCGTTCGCAGTATTCCTGCCTTTTTTCTTTCACTCATCCGCTTTTCCTCCATCCAGCTGTTGTTTGATTGTATCAACAGCTTCCTTGATTGCCACTTCATTCTGCTGCCCATCCTGCATGTTGCGTAAGGAGATGACACCTTTTTCCAGCTCATCCTCACCAAGCACCACTACGAATTTCGCTTGCTGACGATCGGCAGCTTTGAACTGACCTTTCATTTTCTTGCCAAGATAATCTTTATCTGCAGTCAAACCAGCCAAACGCAGCTGATACGTCAGCTTAGCCGCTTCTTTTTGGACTGCCCCTTCTCCAAGAGCAACAACATAAACATCCGTACCTGTTTTCACTGGCAATTCGATGCCTTCTGCTTCCAGTGCAAACAACAAGCGTTCGATGCTGAGTGCATAACCGATACCCGGAGTGGAAGGACCACCCACTTCTTCGACCAAACCGTTATAACGGCCGCCGCCAGTAAGTGTCGTCAAAGCTCCGAAACCTTCTGCATTGCTCATGATTTCAAACGCTGTGTGGTTGTAATAATCCAAGCCTCTTACTAGATTCGGATCCACTTCATAAGGAATTCCGATTGCATCGAGATTGTCTTTTACAGCGTCGAAATAAGTCTTGGACTCTTCATTCAGGTAGTCATGGATGGAAGGCGCGCTTTTCACTTTTGGATGCTCCCGGTCTTTCTTACAATCCAGTATGCGCAATGGGTTTTTCTCCAGGCGGTTTTGACAGTCGCTGCACAACTCGTCTTTAACAGGCGTGAAGTGCTCTATCAAAGCTGTCCGGTGTGCATCACGACTTTCTTTGTCACCAAGTGTGTTGATGACCAATTTCAACGATTTCAAGCCAAGCTGCTGGTAACCGCTCATCGCCAAGCTGATCACTTCCGCATCGATAGCCGGATCTTCACTGCCCAGTGCTTCGACACCGAACTGAATGAATTGGCGCATACGCCCTTGCTGCGGTCGCTCATAACGGAACATCGGTCCATGATAGAATAACTTTGTCGGCTGCTCTGGCTGACCATAGAGTTTATTCTGTACATAAGCGCGGACGACGGAAGCTGTTCCTTCCGGTCTGAGCGTCAGGCTGCGATCTCCTTTGTCTTTGAATGTGTACATTTCCTTTTGTACGATATCGGTCGTTTCCCCGACACCGCGAAGAAACAGTTCTGTGTGCTCAAAAATCGGCACCCTGATTTCCTTGTAGTTGAATCTGCTTGCCAAATCTGTCAGTACTTTTTCTGCATACTGCCACTTCTCTGATGTACCAGGCAAGATATCCTGTGTACCTCTTGGCGCTTTCATATCCATGTGATAACCTCCTCGACTAATGACCCAATCCCCGGATTCCTAAAAATAACGACAAAAAACCCCCGTCCCCATAATACAAGGGACGGGAGTTTTTCCCGCGTTGCCACCCTAGTTGGATACAACTGTACCCCACCTTGGTCAGTTAACGCCTGCTACGTCACTGTCTACTGCGTTGTTCGACAGTGATCCTAAGGAATGTCTTTCAGTTCGAAGCTGTGCCAGACGTTTACAGCCTATGACGCCTGGTCTCTGTACACAGTGATTTCGACTTACTCTTTCCCTCATTGGATTTCCGGTTTCTTTAGATTGTAATAATAGTACCTGTTTGTTAGAAAGATTGTCAAGATTGTTTTAGCCGTTCTTGTATTTTTTTTCGTTCCATCGCTTCTGCCATTCCGCCTGCACCTGGTACGAATGCATCGGACATCAAAGAAGCAGGCTCACCTCGATGTCTTATGCTGTCGAGCCGGGATGCAGCAAATGCTTGCTGCTGTGCGTCACTGCCTCGCAAACCGATCACACCTTTTACGTTTTGTCGACAACAGTTTGCACTTTTCCCGGGGATTTTATACAAAAAAACAAGAAAGCATCATGCTTCCTTGTTCGGTCGATCCCTGCTATCCAAGATGATGGTAACGGGTCCTTCATTGATAAGCTGCACATCCATTTGAGCACCGAATTCCCCGGTTTCGACGTGGATACCAGCTTCGGTCAGTTTTTCATTGAATTGCTCGTAAAGCTTTTTAGCTGCATCGGGCTTGGCTGCATCCGTGAAGCTGGGCCGCCGTCCTTTGCGTGTATCTGCATACAAGGTGAACTGCGAAATGGACAGGATTTCCCCGCTCACTTGCAGGAGCGAGTCATTCATCTTCCCATCCGCATCATCAAACACACGAAGATGGATCAGCTTATTGACGATATAATCCAAATCAGCCTCGGTATCTTCATGTGTGATGCCGACTAGCAGCATGAATCCTTTGCCTATTTTACCGATCACTTCATCACTGACCGTGACAGAAGCTTCTTTAGTAAGCTGTGCTACCACTTTCATTGCTAGTGCCCCATTTCTATTGCAGCATTCTCGTAACCGTATAAACATCTTTTATTTGCTTGATTCGTTCCACTATTTTCCGAAGATGTCCAACGTTGTGTATCAATATCGTCAAATGGATCATGGCCAGTTTATTTCTATCAGACTTTCCATCGACAGCTGTGATTTGTGTACGCGTTTCATTGACCGCCTGCAATACTTCATTCATCAATCCATGTCTGTCAAAAGCCGTGATTTCCAAATCGACGTGGTACTGCTTCGCACTTGTGGCATTGTTTTCCCAATCAACTTGCAGCTTGCGCGTTTGTGCTTCTTCTGTCTGCATATTCGGACAGTCGGAACGATGGACGCTGACGCCTCTCCCTTTTGTAATGTAACCGACGATTTCATCCCCGGGTACGGGATTGCAGCATTTCGAAAGTCGAACGAGCATATTGTCAACACCTTCGACACGTACGCCGGAATCACGTTTGCGGCTTGTAGCAGCAAACTTGGATGCGTTGGCCATTTTCGCCGTTTCGATCGTCTTCTCCATCGCTTCTTCTTTTTCATTCTGCCGGCGCAGGCTGTCGGTCAGCCTGGTCGTGATCTGAGCCGCGGTGATGCCTTGATATCCGACGGCTGCATACATGTCCTCTTCTGAAGTGAAGTTGAATTTCTCCACCACTTTGCGGAGGTTATCAGGTGTGAACACAAGTTTCAAATCAAAGCCGGATTGTTTTACTTCTTCCTCGACAAGCTCTTTGCCTTTGGCCACATTTTCTTCCCGGCGCTGCTTCTTGAAGAACTGCTTGATTTTATTCCGGGCATGGGTGGTCTGTGCCAGCTTCACCCAATCCTGCGAAGGACCATAGGAATGTTTGGATGTCATCATTTCCACGATATCGCCATTTTTCAGTTTGTATTCAAGCGGCTCCATTTTGCCGTTTATTTTTGCACCGACGGAATGGTTGCCTACTTCGGTATGCACCCGATAAGCAAAATCAATCGGGACGGAGCCCGATGGCAGTTCCACCACATCGCCCTTCGGTGTGAAAACATAAACCATATCACTGAATAAATCGAGTTTCAGTGATTCTATGAATTCTTCCGCGTTCTCCGACTCATTCTGAAAGTCAAGAATCTCACGGAACCAAGTCAGTTTTTCTTCGAAAGATTTCTTTTGCGTGCTGGTATTATGTTGTTTGCCTTCTTTATACGCCCAGTGCGCCGCGATACCATATTCAGCGATCTCATGCATTTCCTCGGTCCGGATCTGCACCTCGAGCGGATCACCCTTCGGTCCGATGACCGTTGTGTGCAAGGATTGATACAAATTCAGCTTCGGCATCGCGATATAGTCCTTGAATCGTCCCGGCATCGGCTTCCAGCATGTATGGATCACACCAAGAACCGCATAACAGTCTTTGATGCTTTTCACGATCACACGAACCGCCAGCAGGTCATAGATTTCATTGAACTGCTTATGCTGATGCTCCATTTTGCGATAAATACTATACAAGTGCTTCGGCCGTCCGAATATATCGGCATCGATATTGATTTCACCCAGCTGGCTGCGGATTTGATCCATGACATCGCCGATATAGCTTTCCCGCTGCTCACGCTTTTGTTTCATCAAATGAACGATCCTGTAATATTGCTGCGGATTCATATAACGAAGCGCTGTATCTTCAAGCTCCCACTTGATCGTGCTGATTCCGAGTCGGTGTGCAAGCGGAGCGAAGATTTCCAGTGTTTCATTGGAAATACGCCGCTGCTTCTCCGGGGAAAGATGCTTCAGTGTACGCATATTATGCAAACGGTCGGCAAGCTTAATCAAGATGACCCGGATATCCTTTGCCATTGCAACAAACATTTTCCGATGATTTTCAGCCTGCTGCGCCTGTTTGGATTTATATTTGATTTTACCTAGTTTAGTCACGCCGTCGACCAGCATGGCCACCTCAGGATTGAAAGCTTCTTCCATTTCCTCGATCGTAACAGGCGTATCTTCCACAACATCGTGCAGGAATCCGCCAGCAATCGTCTCTGCATCCAGTTCCAAATGGACAAGGATACCGGCCACTTGGACAGGGTGGATGATATAGGCTTCCCCAGAACGGCGAAACTGTCCTTCATGTGCTTTTTCGGCGAACTCATACGCTTTCCGGATAAAAGCAACATGCTCGTCCGACAGGTATCGGGCTGCTTCTTGAATGACCTCTTCGGCCGTTAGAACTTTTTCCTTTGGCATCTCTTTAGCTAAACTCCTTCTCATCGTCTGCAAAAGCGACGAGGGTTCTGAACTGTCACATGTTATTTTTATTAGCTTAACAAATATCCGATAGATTCGACAAGTATCTGTTTTTATATGAAACAAAGAGTGCCCCATATGAGGCACTCCGATTTAGTCCGATATGATTTATCATTCGTAGCTTGTTAGTGTAAGCACTTCATAGCCATCCAGCTTTTCACGGCCGTCCAAGTAGGATAGTTCCACAAAGAACGCACATCCGGCTACGATACCGCCAAGCTGTTCCACAAGCTTGATCGTCGCTTCAATTGTACCACCAGTTGCAAGCAAGTCATCCGTGATGAGGACGCGTTGTCCTGGCTTGATTGCATCTTTATGGATTGTTAATACATTTTCACCGTACTCCAGGTCGTAAGAAACCTTGATGACTTCACGAGGAAGTTTTCCTTCTTTGCGGACAGGTGCAAATCCGATATCCAAAGCATATGAAACCGGGCAGCCGACGATGAACCCGCGCGCTTCAGGACCGACGATCAAATCCACGTTTTTATCTTTCGCGAATTCAACTATTTCATTGACTGCTGATTTATATGCCGGACCATTATCCATCAAAGTAGTGATATCCTTGAACTTGATGCCTGGTTTCGGCCAGTCCTCTACGACTGTAATATATTGTTTATAATCCATTTACTGCTTCCTCCTCGATAACTTCCCCGCGTTCAAGCACGCGCTCCAGCCACGCTTTCAATTCTTTATAGCCGGAATAATATAAGATCTTCTCGACTTCTATCGCTTCCTGCAATCCTTGGTAGACTTCCGAGTCAGCCAGGTCACGTTTGGAAGGACTTGGGTTGATTGAAATTTGATCCTTATCTAGTTTAACAAATTGTAGCTCAAAAAACACGTCGGAAATAAACTTCGTTCTTTCCGCACTCCAGCCTCGGCTGTTTTTGAGATATTCCTGCAGCTTACTGTAAGCAATCGTTTTTTGCTTCAGCAGGATTGCATAAAACAGCTTGAACTGGTCACGATCCGGAAAACCTTGAAGATAAGCATTTTCCTTCACATCATAACAAGCATAAATCAAATCCGGCTGCAGTTGCTTCAGTACAAACGAAAGATCCTCCAAACGGCGTGGCAAATCTGCCAATATAACAGCCTTGATATTGCCGGCGGCATTCGTCAGTCCTTCCGTTTCATAATCCAGCACCCGAATCTGACCAGAAAGCCAAGCTAAATCCGTGTTTGGACGGAAGCGAACGACTGCTGTTTGCTCTGGTGCCTTCACTTGCAGGCCTTTTTGCAGTTGCTTGCTTCCTCTGTGATCGAGCAGCTGCCAGCCTTTTACCGCTATATCTTCGATGAGTATCTGCGGCTTTTGCCTTCCGTTCCATTCGTTGATGGACAATTGTCCAACGGCTTCCAGTTCATCTGCCGGTGTAAGGAATGGATAAAGATCTCCCTGACCAAAACAGACTCCGTCCAACTGGATATTTTCTTTGGCGAATACAAACTTCAAATGATTCTTGTTTGCACCGATAAGCTTCACTTCCCGTATCGATGAAGTAAGCTTGACGAGCGGTTTCGGGTTTTGCATCCCGAAAGGTGCAAGCTGGGCCATATCACGAATCAAGTCGATGGTTACATCATCGACAGCAACTGACAAGTCGATGGCTAGCGATTGCTTGAAATCCTCGTCTGTTAGCGTTTCTGCTGCCATACGATTCAATTGTTTGCGCAGCTTATCCACTTGTTCCAACTCCAAGGTCATCCCGGCCGCTTGGGCATGTCCGCCAAAAGCGACGAAATGATCGCGAACCTGCATGCAATGGTGGAACAAATCAAATGCATCGATGCTGCGGGCAGAACCTTTTGCCGTACCTTTTTCCGGATGCTTCGCCAAGACAATCGCCGGGCGATCGAAAGTCCGTACCAATTTAGAGGCTACGATTCCAAGTACGCCTTCATTCCAGCCTTCCTTTGCGACGATGATCACATGGCTGCTGTCTTCTTCCGGCTGTTCCCTGACCATCGCTTCTGCTTCTTTGGCTATCTTGGCTACGATATTTTGTCTTTCCGTATTGAGCGCTTGAATCTCCTGTGCCATTTCAGCTGCTTCCTCGTATGTTGCCGCCAGAAGCAATTCGACTGCCAGGTCGGCATCCTGCAGTCGTCCGACTGCATTGATTCGCGGACCGATCTTGAAGCCGATATCCTCTTCGGTTACGACACCGTCAAGTCCGCAGCTGTCCCGCAACGCCCGAATCCCCGGTCTTGCAGATGTTGAGATTGCTTTCAATCCCTCTGCAGCCAGAACCCTATTCTCATCGACAAGCGGGACCAAATCAGCAATCGTCCCGATGACTACCAAATCAAGCAGCTGTTTTGGAAAATAACCAAGTAGATAATGAGCCAGCTTAAAAGCGACTCCCACACCCGCGAGCTCATGGAACGGATAATCGGGAGAACATTTCGGGTGCACGACTGCCACGGCATCCGGTACAGTCTCCTGCACCTCATGGTGATCCGTGATGATAAGATCGATGCCGATTTGTTTTGCCACTTTTGCTTCATGGTTTGCAGCAATGCCTGTATCGACGGTCACAATCAATTGATAGCCATTATCTTTAGCAGCTCGAAATGCTGCCTCATTCGGTCCATAACCTTCTGTGAATCGATTCGGAATGTAATAATCACAATCCGCCCCGAGCTCCCGTAATGCCTCTAATAAAACAACAGTGGAGGAAACTCCATCTGCATCATAATCTCCGAAAACCAGTATTTTTTCACCCTGCTCCACTGCAGCGTGGATCCGCTGGGCTGCAATATCCATATCAGAAATAAGTTCCGGGCTGTGTAGGTCCTCCAGAGACGGATGAAGGAACCGTTTGGCAGCTTCTGCCGATGTGATTCCTCGCTGCAAGAGCAGCTGCTCCACAAGCGGAGACACACCGAAGCCCATCGGCTCGTGAGCTGAAGGGCTGCTGCTATTATCCTTCCATCTCATTCTGCTTTCCAACATAAAAAAAGACCCCCTAACCAAGCTATTATACTAGAGCCTGGTCAAGGGGGCAATGTGTTATTGTCTGTATTCATCTCTGATTCGTTCGGAAGTAGGATACGTATTCGTTGTCGGATCGGAAATATTTGACGTCGGCCTCTCCATTTCCTCATGTCCTTGTTCTGCACGTTTTTCTTGAAGTTCCGTTATTTCAGCTGCTTTCTTATCATTATCCTTACGCAAAGTGCGTACTTCCCTGTTTAACTTGAACATACGCAACCCTCCTACAGATGCTGTAATCAAGACGCCCATTAAAACGGAGAACAAAATGATCAGGATTAGCGGGGCAGAACCTGTTCCGAATAAATAGTCCACCTGAACGCTGTCTACATTAATAACTGCAAATATTGCAATAAGTACTGCAAAGATGACTGCTAGAATGATATACCATTGTGCCTTCATTTGCTGGCTCCTTTCCAATGCGGCTACTCTATGCATTCCCCATTTCCCAAAAAAATAACCCCCGTAATTGCTACGGGGGTCATCATCAGACTTGCGGTCCTTCCACTTTCTTTTTCTCTTCGTGGATGATTGGGTTTCTATCGATATTCCTGCCTCGCCAAACGAGCCACAGCTGTGAAGCCAGGAAGAGGGAAGAATACGTTCCTGCAGCCAAACCTATCACAAGCGCAATGGAGAAATTGGCGATTGAAGACGCACCGAAGATCCAAAGGATGATCGCTGCGACGATTACTGTCAATACTGTGTTGACACTTCTCACAAGCGTCTGTACCAAGCTATCGTTCACGATTTTTTCCAGCTCATCGAAAGTTTTCACTTTCCGTTTCATCCGGATATTTTCTTTGATCCGGTCAAAGGTGACAATCGTATCGTTGATGCTATAGCCGATGATCGTCAGGATGGCAGCAATGATCGTAATGTCGAACTCCAGCCTTGTGATACTGAAGACAGCCAGAATGAAGAAGGCATCATGCAGTAAAGCCAGAATGGCTGTTGCAGCAAATTTGAATTCGAAGCGGATCGTCGCATACAGCACGATACCTATCGAAGCAAAAATGACGGCGTATAAGCCATTTTTAGCAAGTTCTTTTCCGATTACCGGGGATACGGTACTGATGCTCGGCGCATCGCCATATTCATCCTGGATGCTGCTCTTCAGCTCATTTTCTTGGTTCTTGGTAAGCGTATCCTCCAGGCGGACGGATGCGTGTTTCCCATCAGCTGAGAGCTGCGTTTGCCTTGACTCGAAACCTAAGTCGCCGAACTTCTGCTCCACTTGTTCCGTAGTCAGCGATTGACTTGAATCGAATTCGATGCGGGAACCACTCGTAAAGTCGATACCAAGGTTAAGCTTGAATACACTCAAGCAAATGATACCGGCAATCATCAGCGCGGCAGAGAAAGCGAAATACGCTTTTCTATGCTTGACCAAGTTCAGCTTCAATCCATAGAAAGTGACTTCCCGTTCTTTGTTGTCATTCAGTTTGCGTATATTTTTCTTCGATACACCGAACCAGCCTGGTTTCTTATCGAATGCACGGCTTTTCACCATCAAACTGAGCAGAGCACGTGATCCATACACTGCTGTGATGAAGCTTAACAGGATGCTGATGATCAGCGTCGTTGCGAAACCTTTGATGGAACTCGTTCCGAAGATGAACAGGACGATACCCGCAATCATCGTCGTCAAGTTGGCATCGGTAATGGTTGCCAATGAGTTTTTGTTACCGGCTTTATATGCTGCTTTGAGTGACTTACCGGTTTTCAGTTCATCTTTGATCCGTTCATATGTGATGATATTGGCATCGACTGCCATACCTATACCAAGAATCAATGCCGCAATCCCTGGTAACGTCAATACGACACCAAGCAAATCAAATACAAGAATGTTCAAATAAGCAAAAACTGCCAATGTAATGGACGCGATCAAACCAGGCAGTCTATAATAGACGATCATGAACAGCAAGATAAGCGCAAAAGCGATATATCCAGCCAGCATCGTCTGATCCAGCGCTTCCTGTCCGAATTGGGCTCCGACTGAATTGGAGTACACTTCATCCATCTTCACCGGAAGTGAGCCTGCATTCAACAGATCGGCAAGCTCCTGGGCACTTTCAACTGTGAAATTACCTTCGATTTGCACGGATTTACTGTTGATTGCCTGAGACACCGAAGGAGCAGAAATGAATTTTTGCTCTTCCTCAGGTTTTTGTGCTTCCTCTTCATAAGAGTCCCCGTCTTCATAGTCCAGCCAGATGACCAGACGATTTTCCGGGAATGAACGCTTGGAAAGCTCTCCCGTCACTTCGCCGAATTTAGAAGCATCCTTCATATCGACTGTGACAAGCGGCTGATTCGTTTGTGGATCGAATGCCTGCTTTGCACTTCCAGCCTCGATATCCGTACCATTCAGATACTCTTTATCTTCTGTATCACGGAATGATAGATTCGCCGTGGTCGAGAGCATTTCGCGAGCCTGATCCTGGTCTTTCACCCCGGCAAGCTGGACACGGATACGGTTAGGCTGTTCGATATCAATGCTTGTCTCACTGACTCCCAACGAATCGACACGCTCCCTGAGTGCCTGCGCTGTGGCATTCAGTGTCGCCGTATCCACTTCATCCCCTACCTCCAGCGGACTTACTTCATAAAGTACCTCGAACCCGCCTTGCAGGTCGAGTCCTAAGTTTAAATCTTTTGCGATTCCTTTAACCGTCGTTCCCATTGCTCCTAAAAGTAATAAGACGATCAGAAAGAAGGCAACGATTCTGCCTCTTTTCACCATGATGCAACTGCCTCCCATTTTCCGTCCAACCGGAAACCTAATATGCTGCAGAATTCCTCTGCTTTGAAACTTGCATGTATGTACATGCTGGGCTCGTCCGTCAAATACTCACATAGTATAGGTAACCTTAGCCAGCACTGTCAACTTTATCGTGATCAGGATTGTCCATTGATGGCAGCGATGGACGCCATCAGATCCTCATCTTCCTCGTACACACTCATCGTCAGATATCCCATATAAACAGATACATTGAGCTGCATGATATCTGCGACCACTTCATATAATCGTTTCGGCTTGTCTGTTTCTTTTTTCCATACTTTCTTCTCCATACAGCTCCAAATATCGGCAGCAGTCGCTTTGTCATAGCCCAGCAAATGAAATTCTTCTTTCTTACTGATCACAGCAGGAATGACTTCCGACTTCCATTCGTTCACTGTCTTTGATTCAAACACCTTCCTACCTCCTAAAACAACTTGCCTAAGTTCTCCCCAGGCTAGTCATGCTTGGCCATATCTCATGCATACATTTAATTGTAGCCGAAAAATTATTATTTGAGAAGGCAGGTTGTCGATGTGGCGAAGCAGACTTTTCTAAAAGGGGCACTCATTTTGATTGCTGCCAGCTTGATCACCCGCTTCCTTGGCTTCGTGAATCGGATCGTCGTTGCACGAGTCATGGGGGAAGAAGGCGTCGGTCTATACATGATGGCCATGCCGACGTTATTCCTGGCGATTGCCATCACCCAGTTCGGTCTGCCTACTGCAATCTCGAAAAGGGTGGCAGAGGCAGACGTCAGGGGGGACAACGAACAAATCAAAAAAATCGTTGTTGTTTCCTTGACCGTCACACTGAGCATCAGCATAGTATTTGTTGGATTTTTATACGTTGCGGCACCGTATCTTGCGGACAAGCTGCTGAACGATGCACGGGTCATCTATCCAATGCTTGCTATCGGTCCTGTCATACCGATATTGGCGGTTGCTGCTGTACTGAGGGGTTATTTTCAAGGTAAGCAAAACATGAAGCCACAGAGCTTTTCGCAAGTGATCGAACAGATTGTCCGGATCAGCTGCACCGTTTTTCTCGTTAAGTTCTTCTTGCCATATGGGGTGGAATTCGCTGCACTTGGGGCGATGATATCTGTATTCATCGGAGAATTCATTTCCTTGCTGTACATGCTGTACCAATTCAAACGAAGGAAGACCGTGAAAATAAGATCTCAATTCGTCACTGCTTTAAAAGGCGGCAAACAAACCTTGGAGCGTCTGTTTGCCATTGCACTTCCCGCAACAGGCAGCAGGCTCATTGCCAGCGGCACACATTTTCTTGAGCCTATCCTCACTGCGCAAAGCTTGGCTCTTGCCGGTGTGGGGACAGCTCTGGCAACAAGGCAATACGGGGAGTTGACAGGTTATGCACTGCCGCTGTTATTCCTGCCCACATTCATCACGAATTCATTAGCGACAGCCCTTTTGCCATCCATCAGTGAAGCGAATGAACAAAAAAGGCATCAATTCGTCCATTACCGGATTCACCAGGCAATCCGTCTCAGTTTCGCCTCCGGTGCCATTGCAACGGTGATACTGACCGTCTTTGCAGGTCCGATTTTACATTACATGTACGGCAGTGAAAGCGCAGAAAGATTCATCCTGCTGATGGCTCCTTTTTATCTCATGATGTACATCCAGATGCCGCTGAGTACGGCTCTGCAAGCCCTGGATGCCGCCAAATCGGCAATGTGGAATACGATCATCGGAGCAGGTGTCAAAATCATCCTGCTTGTCTCCTTGGCTTCCAATGCCAAATTCGGCATCATGGGCTTGGCTATCAGTATGATTGTCACCGTCGTATTGATCACCTTGCTGCATTTGATTTCACTGGCCCGCGTTGCTAACTTCCGACTTTCCCTAAAAGAAATCGGTCAAATGCTAGGATTGCTGGCCATTACTGGTGTTACAGCATTCATGCTGAAAGGCATATTCGCTGGTTCGCTTTATGATTTGCCGGCTTTTCTCACATTATTGCTCATTCTTACGTTACTTTATTTCTTATTTCTGCTCAGTTTTGGTTTCATCACCAAGGCAGAAGTGCAGCAGTTTGTTTCAAAAAGAAGAAAATGATCAACGTTCATTTTTTATATCAATATACCAATGGTGATTCTGGTCGATCGTACAATAAGATATGACAGTGATATCGGGATGACCGTGGCGTTTCATTTCTCCTTTGAGCCAAGATGCATCTTTCCCGATATTATCCAACGCTTGATTCTGTATCTCGCCATCGATGATCAGCGGTGAAACGAATCCGCTGCTTCCGTCAGCCGTATCCTTTTTCTCGAATATCGAAAGCTCACCTGATGTTTCCAGAATCGCAAAATCCACATCTTGTACGCTTTTCGTGCCTTTTTCCCGCAGCTGCTGCTGCAAGTCTGAGAAGCTGTACCGCTGCCTGCGCATTTCATGCTCATCGATTTTGCCCCTTGAGATGATCACGGAAGGTTTACCTTCCATGAAGTCACGCATCTTTGGAAATTTGAGCGACAGAAAGGCAGTACCTCTTTGAATGATCAAGAGAATCACCATCGGTACGATGAAATGCAGCAAATGACTGCCCGGATCTTCAATTGAAAATACGGCAATTTCAGCCAGCATCAAATAAACAACCAAGTCGATGATACTCAATTCACCGATTTCCCGCTTGCCCATGAGGCGGAAGATGATGACGATGACAATATAGGAAAGAATCGTCCTTCCGATGATCGACCATTCAATTGTATCCAGCATGATTACCCGCCTCCCTTTTTCAATATATTTTGTGCAAGTAGACGGAATCTATACGTTCTGAATTTAGCAGGATATGCATACAGTAGCCATATAGACAAGCTGGAGGGATACTTGTGAAAAGAAATGTACAAGCAATATTGTATGGGTGGATCACCGTTTTCGCGCTTCTATTATTCATTAGCTTCACACTCGCCTTACTGCTGCGTTTCACCGAATTCGGCGAAGGAATGCTCGATTGGACAACACTTGGTGCCGGCATCCTCAGCTTGTTCATCGGCGGATTCATCGCTGGGGTGAAAGGGGAGGATAAGGGCTGGCTCCTTGGCGGAATGACCGCGATCGGCTTTTCCTTATTCATCCTTCTCTATCAATACCTTGGATATCAAGTAGGATTTTCAGGAACACAATTGCTTACGCATGGTGGCTTTTTGATTGCTTCCCTTATCGGAGGGATGATTGGTGTCAATATCAAGACGAGCACATAAAAAAGACAGGAGAGAAATTCTCCTGTCTTTGTCTTTTACGCTTCTAAAGGTCTGACGTCGCGGATCGCATTGCGGTCGAACGTCAACTTACTGCCATCATCCGTAGTAAGGACTACAGATGCCTCGTCTATCGCATGCACCTTACCGTGTAAACCACCAATGGTAACGATGCTGTCTCCCTTTTTCAAGTTAGCCTGCATTTCCCTAACCTGCTTCTGACGCTTCTGCTGCGGACGAATCAACAGGAAGTAGAAAATTACAAACATTAATACAATAAGTATTAAGCTTTGAACATTCATTTACTGCTCCCCCTTTCTAGAAATTCTTCGCATTTGGCTTGTTGAAACCATAACTTTCGAAGAATTCATCTCGAAAATCGCCAAGTCGATCCTCTTTGATCGCCTCTCTGACTTTCCTCATCAATTCTATCAGAAAATGCAAGTTATGGTAAGTAGTAAGCCTAAATCCGAAAGTTTCGTTGCATTTGATCAAATGGCGAATGTAAGCGCGTGAATAATTTTTGCACACCTTACAGTCACAGTTCTCATCAATCGGACCGAAATCACGGGCATATTGCGCGTTGCGGACAACAAGACGGCCTTTAGATGTCATGCATGTCCCATTGCGGGCAATCCGGGTAGGAAGCACACAATCGAACATATCAATACCGCGAATTGCTCCGTCGATCAAGGAATCTGGTGAGCCAACACCCATCAAGTAGCGAGGTTTATCCTGCGGCAGCCATGGAGTGGTGAATTCCAGCACACGGTTCATGACGTCCTTCGGTTCGCCGACAGACAATCCGCCGACTGCATAGCCTGGGAAGTCCATGCTCACAAGATCCTGTGCACTCTGCTTACGAAGGTCCTCGAACTCTCCTCCTTGCACGATACCGAAGAGCCCTTGTACATCGGGACGTGCATGCGCCCTCAAGCAGCGTTCCGCCCAGCGGCTTGTCCGTTCTACGGATGCCTTCATATAATCATATGTCGCTGGATACGGGGGACATTCATCGAATGCCATCATGATATCACTGCCGAGTGCATTCTGGATGTCCATCGCTTTCTCTGGTGATAGGAATAGCTTCTCTCCGCTTATGTGATTGCGGAAATGTACGCCTTCTTCCTGGATATCGCGAAGATCGCTCAAACTGAATACTTGGAAGCCGCCTGAGTCTGTCAGGATAGCGCCATCCCAGTTCATGAACTTATGCAATCCGCCGGCCTCGCGAATGATTTCATGTCCTGGACGGAGCCATAAATGATAGGTGTTTGATAAAATAATATTCGCGTTAAGTTCGGTTAATTCCTCCGGACTCATCGTCTTTACTGTTGCCAGCGTTCCTACCGGCATGAAAGTCGGCGTTTCGAAGCTCCCGTGCGGTGTATGTACGATACCGAGCCTTGCGCCTGTCTGTTTGTCTTGTTTGATGAATTCATAACGAATTGCCATATTATAGTAGTTCCCTTTCTATTCTCGATCTATACGAGCAGCATTGCATCGCCGAAGCTGAAGAAACGATAACGTTCTTCCACTGCGGTCCGGTAAGCATCCAAGATGAAGTCCCGGCCGGCAAAGGCGCTGACTAGCATGATTAGTGTTGATTTTGGCAAGTGGAAATTGGTGATCAAGCCATCGATGGCACGATATGTGAATCCCGGGTAAATGAAAATATCGGTCCAGCCGCTCGCTGCCACGAATTTTCCGTCATGGTCACGTGCGATTGTTTCCAATGTACGCGTCGAAGTCGTACCCACGGAAATGATCCGTCCCCCGCCTTCGCGAATCCGCGTCAGCTGATCTGCTGTTTCCTGGGACATTTGATAAAACTCAGCGTGCATTTCATGCTCTTCGATCGATTCCACACTGACAGGACGGAACGTACCCAATCCAACGTGAAGTGTGATGAAGGCAATCTCGACACCTTTTTCTTGGAGGCTATGAAGCAGCTCCTTCGTAAAGTGCAATCCAGCTGTCGGTGCAGCAGCCGACCCTTGTTCTTTTGCATAAACAGTCTGATAGCGTTCCTGATCAGGCAACTGTTCCTTGATATAAGGCGGCAAAGGCATTTCACCAAGCTGTTCCAGCACTTCATAGAAGATGCCATCATAACGGAACTCTACAATCCGACCGCCATGCTCAAGTAATTCCGTACATACAGCTGTCAGTTTCCCGTCACCGAAGCTAAGCTCGGTACCGACTTTGACTTTCTTGGCTGGCTTGACCAAAACTTCCCAGCTGTCACCCGCCACTTGCTTCAATAAGAGAATCTCCACTTTGGCCTGTGTGTCCTGCTTGATACCATACAACCGTGCCGGAAGCACTCGTGTATCATTCAGTACAAGACAGTCCCCAGGCTTCAGATAGTCACCTATATCTGCAAAATGTCGGTGTTCCATAGTCTTATCTTCTTTATTCAGAACAAGCAGCCTGGACGCTGTCCGGTCTTGAAGCGGCGTCTGGGCAATCAGTTCTTCTGGTAAATGAAAATCATAATCCTGTATATCCATAGCTGTTAACTCCTAGTCTGTATCAGCGAAATTTGTTGAATAGGAACATGATGAGCGACAATACGATACTCACGACGATCGATGTCACGATCGGAAAGTAAACTGTCGTGTTCCCCTTCTTGAAAACGATATCCCCCGGCAATTTGCCAATGAACGACATGATGATGCCGATCACAATACATACAACGCCTATAAGAATAAAGATTTTTCCAATCCCGGTCAAGTGCCTGGCATCTCCCGTTTGAAATGCTCATACGCAAGCGGCGTCACAATCCTGCCGCGCGGCGTCCGCTGTATGAACCCGATCTGCAGCAGATAAGGCTCATACACATCCTCGATCGTCTGTGATTCTTCCCCGATCGTTGCACTGATTGTATCAAGTCCTACCGGTCCTCCGCGGAAATGGTCCATGATCGTCGTAAGGAGCTTATGATCGATATGATCAAGCCCTTTTTCATCGACTTGCAGCTGATTGAGCGCATCATGGGTTGTTTTCTGGGTGATATATGCTTCACCTTTGACTTGGGAAATATCACGTACCCGTTTCAGGAGGCGATTGGCTATCCGCGGTGTTCCCCTCGAACGCAAAGCTACCTCATTGGCTGCTGACGATTCGATCTCGACATCGAAAATGACAGCTGTCCGCTCGACGATACTAGCCAAATCCTTTGTATTATAAAATTCAAGGCGGCTCAGGACGCCAAAACGATCTCGCAGCGGAGCAGACAATAATCCCGCTCTCGTCGTTGCCCCGACAAGCGTGAATGGCGGCAGATCGAGACGGACGCTGCGTGCGCTTGGTCCGGTTCCGATGACGATATCCAGGAAGAAATCTTCCATCGCGGGATATAGTATCTCCTCGACAGCACGAGGCAAGCGATGGATTTCATCGATGAAAAGCACATCCCCTGCTTCCAGTGAGCTCAGGATCGCTGCCAGGTCCCCTGCTTTCTCGATCGCCGGACCGCTTGTTGCCCGGAACTGCACTCCCATCTCATTGGCAATGATCGAAGCCATCGTCGTTTTCCCCAAACCAGGAGGTCCGTAAAGCAGTACATGGTCAAGTGGTTCATCCCGCATCTTTGCAGCTTCGATGAAGATTGCCAGATTCTCCTTCGCTTTATGCTGACCGATGTATTGCTTCAGTGTATTCGGGCGCAAGCTGAGCTCGATCACTTCGTCTTCTTGCTTCAATTCGTTCGTAATCATGCGATCTTCCATCTTCGCACTCCTTTATTTCTTTTGACTTAATAAAGCCAAACCTTTCTTGATCAGCTGGTCGGCACTGTCACTGTTTTCCTTCTTAAGCTGCGGCAATATAGCCTTGATTTCGCGCTCCTGATATCCGAGGGCACGCATCGCATCTTCTGCATCCTCCAGAGCAATACGTTTTTTCGCTGTATTGCTCTCTGTGCCCGCAGATGCCTCGATCGCAGTAAGTGACACCATATAAACGAGTTTCCCTTTCAAGTCCAGCACCATCTGCCGTGCCGTTTTCTTCCCTACACCTTGGAAGCTTGTCAGGAACTTATCATCCTCGCGCTCGATCGCAGCCACAAATTCTTCGACGTTGACTCCTGCAAGGATCTGCAAGGCATTCTTAGGTCCTATCCCTGATACTCCGAGAAGTTTTTGGAATAAAAATTTGTCTTCTGTATTTTTAAACCCGAATAACGTCTGCGCATCCTCCCGCACATAATGATATGTATGGACAAGCGCCTCCTTGCCTTCTTCCATTTGGAATTGGAAAGGATTCGGGCAAATGATTTCATATCCGATACCGTGTGCTTCCACAAGCACCGCTTCGTCTGTAATGCCGGTTATCTTACCTTTTACGTACGCTATCATGCTATTTCTCTCCTACCTGAATCAGTAACTTCCTCCTATTTTACCACACAAGCGTATGTTCGTATAAGGTAAAAGGTGAAAAACAGGAAAAGGACCTCCCTCACATGAGGGATGATCCTTTTAGCCTGGAAGCGGTGCTATATCGTCTTTGGAGCGGAATGCTTCGAGGACATCTTCATAAACTTCCCTCGATTGAATCTTGATTCCTTCTTCGAGTTTTTCCGCCTGATGACTTTCCAGCTTGCCTTTATTTATTTGATAGAACGATTGAATTGCCTGCTGATCGATCGGCCGGCCTTCAAAGATAGTAAGCTTTCCTTTATATATGCCGAAATAGCCATTTTTTTTCAACTCAGGCGAAATATCCATCACATCCTGTTTGAAAACAACGAGTCCTTCTTTTTGGGAAACCAATTGCCAATCATGATATGTCGACCAGAAATCCTCCATCGCGTAGATTTTCTCCTGATGGGAAACTTCAGTTTGCTTGCCATCCATATAATGACGCTGCAAGACGACCTTCACTTCTACAGGATCCGCTGCTTCCACTGTCAAACTAGGAATAACCAAAAGGAAAAGCATGCAAGAGACCAAGAAACGCCTCATGACTTTCCACCCCTCTTCCACTTCTTTACCTTCATTTTTTCCTACTCAATGTAATTTATCCGACATTTTTCAAAAAAAATTCAAAAAGACCGACACTTTTTAGGTTTTAATTTCGATTATATGTGGTAAAGGTATTGAAAAGTTAAAGATAAAGGCGGGATAAAGATGAGAAACGATACGCAGCAAAAGTACCTCCACTACGTGGAAGCGAAAAGCGAAGCAAATATGGCGAGCGTTTTCTCAGAAGAAAAAGCGACTCTGATACTTAGAAATCACATACAGCACGCCGGATTATCCAGAGCAGAAGTACTGGCTATGGAAGATAAGTATCAGCAGGATATGCATCGTATTTTTGAGGAACATGGAATATTATAAATGAAAGCCCCTTCAGGAAGAAGGGGCTTTTTTGTTTATTTATTGTCTTGATCGTCGCCCGGCAGATCCTGGGCAGGAGATGGTTCATAGAAATCGGACAATGGCGGCTGCACGCCGTACGGGTCCCTGAAATCCCCTTGTGGTGACTGTGGTTCTGAGTAGAGCGGAGCTGCTGGGAAAGGTATATTTGGCCCGCAGCAGGAACGCATCGGTGTTTGCGGATAAGAATATGGCTGCGCCTGATTTGGCTGTGGGCCTTGCATCTGCTGCCCTGGCTGCATTCCCTGCATGTTCCAATCGCCTTGCATCTGCTGACCTGGCTGCATTCCCTGCATGTTCCAATCGCCTTGCATCTGCTGACCTGGCTGCATTCCCTGTGTGTTCCAATCGCCTTGCATCTGCTGACCCGGCTGCATTCCCTGTGTGTTCCAATCGCCTTGCATCTGCTGACCCGGCTGCATTCCCTGTGTGTTCCAATCGCCTTGCATCTGCTGTCCTGGCTGCATTCCCTGCATGTTCCAGTCTCCTTGCATTGGCTGACCCGGCTGCATTCCTTGTGTATTCCAATCGCCTTGCATCTGCTGTCCTGGCTGCATTCCCTGCATGTTCCAGTTAGCATGCTGTCCAGTTCCTCCGTGCATTGGCATACCAGCATGCGGCTGCTGAATCAACCAGCTTCCGCCTTGCATTGGCTGCTGCCATGCACCTTGCTGCTCAGGATAAGTTGGATATCCTTGCATCTGCTGACCATGAGGCTGAACCAATTGCTGTGTAGGCATGGGGCCCACGTAAGCTTGCTGCTGCGGCATAGCAGGAAGAGCATTTCCTGCCTGGTTCGGCATCGTGATTTGCGGCATTTGAGGCATGATAGGATATGGCGCAGCCGACATATCGTCTTCTTGGATAACTTGGTTACCATGGAATGTTGGAGCTGGGGTCTGCTGCCCTGGGCTTGCAGGTGCGTTTCCGCCAGCTTCCGAGCGAACAGCAGCTTCCTTGGCCGCTGGTTTGACTAGCGTTGGTATCTTCAGTTTCATCCCCGGGACTGCAAGCTCCGGCTCACGGATATGACCATTCAGGTTGCGTAATTCATCAAAACTGACACCATATTTTTTAGCAATACTCCACATCGTGTCACCTTTTTGTACGATATGAATCTTCAAATCTGAAACTCCCCTTTCTAAATTGACGCATTACTTCACCATCTTATGCATCACATTCAAAAAGGTTGAAATAGAAAAAGCCGGCACGTCATAAATTCGCGCCGGCTTTTTTCCTATATTGGTGTATCGGATAGCTTCCAAGTACGGTAAGACTGCAGCCTAATGCTTCCAGTTCCTGCTGTACGCCTTGGAAAAGGATGTCATCTGCTTCACACATCACATCCATGATGAAGAAATAATTTCCAAGCCCAGTCTTCATCGGTCTGGACTCGATTTTGGACATATTGATCTTCCGCCATGCAAAAGCTGCCAAAACCTGATGCAGCGCACCTGCGTAATCCCTAGGAAGGGTCACGTATAAAGACGTCTTCCTTTCCCTATCGGACCCAATTGCATCAGGTATCTCCGCATCAGGATTTGCCAATACGAAGAATCGAGTATGATTATTGCTATAATCATGAATATCTTCCTGCAATATTGTCAGACCGAACTCCTTGGCTGCCAGTTCATTACCTATAGCAGCCACAGGTTCTTCCAATCCAGCGACCATCTCAGCAGCAGAACCAGTGGAAGCAGCAGCATGGGCAGCTGCTTGCGGCAGCTGCGTATGAAGGAAGTGATGACACTGCGCAATGGCATGACTATGTGAATGAACTGCTTCTATTTCATGTAACGCAAGCTTTCTCTTTGCCAGTAAATGCTGCCTGATCGGAATGACAATCTCCCCGATGATCGGCAGTTTCACTTGATGAATCAAATAGTCCATTGTAATCGGCACAGTGCCTTCTATCGTATTTTCGACCGGCACGACACAATAGTCACATTCCCTGGTTGCGACGGCATCCATGCATTGCGGGATTGTTGCATAACTGCGTGTTGCTTCCCCGGGAAACAAGGCGTCCACTGCCATTTTCGTGAATGTTCCCTTTGGTCCTAGATAACTGATCTTCATCTTCATCTGCTCCCTTGCCTAAGCTTCCGAACTTAAAATCTCCACTTTATCCACATAATCCAATGCCCGAAGTTCATCCAGCAATGACTGGATATCGGTATGCATGCCAGATGTATTCAATGAAATGGTCACATTGGCTTTCCCCTGCAAAGGAATCGTCTGGTGTATCGTCAGGATATTGCCTCCTGATCTCGCTACAATCGCCAACAGCTCCGAAAGCGTCCCTGTCCGATCCTCCAGATGGAAGAATAATGTGATCATCCGCTGTTTTACCATGGCACGGAAAGGAAATACTGCATCCCGATATTTATAAAACACACTGCGGGAAAGATCCACCTGCTGCACCGCATCGAAAACCGACGCAACTTTGTTACGCTCCAGCAGTTCCTTTGCCTGCAACGTTTTTTTCATCGATTCCGGCAGTACATCGCTGCGAACAAGATAAAATTGTTCTTCTTTCTCTGCCACTGCTTTCCCCACCTTAGCTCACACAAAATCAATCGATAAATTCGAATTCCAATTCCAATAGACGGATGATGTCGCCGTCTTTAGCTCCGCGCTTACGCAATGCTTCATCTACGCCCATTGCACGCATCTGCCTGGAGAAACGTCTGGCTGCTTCATCTCGGTTGAAATCTGTCATCTTGAACAGCTTCTCGATCGGTTCTCCATACAAAACATAAGCTCCGTCTGGGTCGCGTGTGATTTCGAATGGCTTCTCTGATTCCTCGAATCGATAAACGACACGCTCCGTCTGGTCCTCGATTTGCTTTTCGACTTTTGGAATCTCATCCAGTTTGTCTGCGATAGCATAAAGCACATCTTGAAGTCCGTCTCGCGTGATTGCTGAAATCGGGAAAACTTGAATATCTTCTGGTATCTTTTCTTTGAAGACAACCAAGTTTTCTTCCGATTCCGGAATATCCATCTTGTTGGCGATGATGATTTGCGGACGAGTTGTCAAATCCTCGTTATACTGCGCTAGTTCTTTGTTGATCGTCACATAATCATCGTACGGGTCGCGGCCTTCTGTCGATGCCATATCAATGACATGAACGATGACACGAGTCCGCTCCACATGACGCAGGAACTGATGGCCAAGCCCGATTCCTTCATGCGCACCCTCAATCAAACCTGGCAAGTCGGCAAGCACGAAACTGCGCTGATCTTTTGTTTCGACAACGCCAAGATTCGGTGCCAGCGTCGTAAAATGATAATCCGCGATTTTCGGTTTGGCTGCACTCACAACAGAGATGAATGTGGATTTCCCTACACTCGGGAAGCCGACAAGCCCTACATCAGCGATCAACTTCAATTCAATCTGCAAATTACGCTCCACACCCGGCTCGCCATTTTCAGCAAAGTCAGGAGCTGGGTTGCGCGGTGTTGCAAATCGGGAGTTCCCGCGACCTCCGCGGCCGCCTTTTGCAATGACTGCTTCTTGTTCATGTTTCGTCAAATCCGCAATCACTTCACCTGTATCTTCATCCCGGACAAGCGTACCTGGTGGTACTGGCAAGATGAGCGGCTCTGAATTCTTACCGTGCTGCCCTTTACTCATTCCGTTTTCACCGCGCTTCGCTTTGAAATGGCGCTGATAACGGAAATCCATCAATGTGTTCAATCCTTCGTCAACCTTGAAAATGACATCTCCGCCATTCCCTCCGTCTCCGCCTGCCGGTCCGCCAAGCGGAACATACTTTTCTCTGCGGTATGCTACAAGACCATTACCGCCGTCACCTGCTTTTACAAATACCTTGACCTGATCTACAAACATCGTTTCACCTCATAAATTACACGCCAGTACAATGGTACAGCGTGATTTCTTCTCTGGTAATGATTCAATCCTTACTTCCAACACACAATCTTTCTGGCCTATCATCTGGAGACTATCCCAGCCTGTGAATTCCCCTGCGAATGACAGTTCGATGATCGGTTCGTTTTCCCGTGTTTTGACATGCAGCAATCCTTCATACAATTCCATCTCTTGCGTACTTTCACTTAACGCATCCACTACTGCTTCTAAGTTTTCTCGAATCTTCTTGTCGTATTCCCAAATCTTCGGTATAGGCTCGTCCACTTGGAATTTAATCCGGAATTGCGAATAAGTCCAATTGAAGGAAAGTATCCAGATCAACGTTTCCGGGATATTCAAATTGGAGAGCTTCCGTTCCTCGTCAGCCAAATGGATGGCTTCCTCGATTTTTTCCTGTACCTTTTCATCCTTACCTAATTTGGAATAGCTATGTAGGAGTTGGAGCCGATTCATCCATTCATGGCGAGTATATCCTAACAGCGTCATCACTTCATGGTATTCCAACTGTATTCCTCCTTTACGAAGAAGCAGTCGAGAGGGCAACCTCTTCTTCATCAACAATATGTGGTGCAATCAGATGTGGGTTAGAAAAAAAGACCCTAACCCGAAGGCTAGAGTCTCTCTCCAAGAATTAAGCTTCTTGAGCTACCGGATATACGCTGACCTTCTTACGGTTACGGCCATAGCGCTCGAATTTAACAACACCATCGATCTTAGAGAACAATGTGTCGTCTCCTCCTTTTCCAACGTTTGTTCCTGGGTAGATTTTCGTACCGCGTTGACGGTAAAGAATGGATCCGCCAGTTACAAACTGACCATCAGCGCGTTTTGCGCCAAGGCGTTTGGATTCAGAGTCACGTCCGTTTTTGGAGCTACCAACACCCTTTTTGGATGCGAAAAACTGCAAATCTAAACGTAGCATAGTGGTGCACCTCCTTAATGTTCGATGATTCTTATATGCTCCCCATAGTCCTGTTCAATCGTTTGGAGCGAGACGAGCATACCTTCCAGCAGAAGAGATGCTTTATCAAGCTGCTCCTCGGACAATTGATCGGGAAGTACCACTTTGAGATACCCACCGTCGCCGCCCTGCTCTACCTCTGGTTCAAACTCACCGAGAACGAAAAGGCCGTTCACCGCACCGAAGCTGACTGCCGAAACAGCTGCACACACAAGATCATAGCCATATGGGCCGCTCTCCGCATGTCCGCTCAGCTCAAAGCTGTGAATATCCTCATTCGCACGGTTTATTGTAACAGTAATCATGGTTCGCCTTACGCGTTAATTTTGCCGATTGTCAATTTAGTGTAAGGTTGACGATGGCCTTGTTTGCGTTTGTAGTTTTTCTTCGCTTTAAATTTGATCACGTTGATCTTTTTAGCGCGGCCTTGCTTCTCAACAGTTGCAGTAACCGTCGCACCTTCAACGAATGGAGCACCGATTTTAACATCGTCGCCACCAACTACCAATACTTTGTCAAAAGTAACTTCCGCACCATTTTCTCCGTCCAATTTCTCAACGTAGATAGTTTGTCCTTCTGTTACTTTAACTTGTTTTCCACCAGTTTCAATAATTGCGTACATGTAACGCACCTCCTCTTAAACTCAGACTCGCCATCACAGGCGCCGTAGGCTTGTAACCTGATCTGCGCGGTTGTAGCACGGGTGCTAACCTCGTGTAACATATTGATGTTATCATATATCAAAAAAGATTGTCAAGACAATCCAGACCATCTCTTTTCACTATATCCCAATCTACCTCTGTTAGGGCAAGTTCCTCTGCAGCTGTGTACCTGACATATACGCCTGGATAAGCGGGATTGTTGTTTGTCAGCTTAACAAACTGCTCGATATGTTCTTTACGGCCCGAAAGCATGTAAGTCCTGTCTGCAGACAAGCTGCTCATTTCCCGTTCCAGCTGGAAGCATAATGTTTCGAGGGATAATTTCCTGCTGACAGGTGCTTGCAGCTGTTCCATCAGTGACGGTCGTTCCCGTTTGCGTGACATTTCCAGTATACCAAGTTTTGTAAATCCATGAATTTCCGTCCGCTGCGTGTCGCTTAGAAGTGCTTGGCGGAATGTTTGCAAAACGGCTCGCTGCTGATCTGGCCGTTTCATGGACACAAAGTCGATCAGGATGATGCCAGCCAGATTGCGCAGCCGAATTTCCCGGGCAATAGCTTTTGCAGCCAATTGATTGACCATGACCGCAGTTTGTTGCTTATCCGAATGTCCAGCATAGCCCGCACTGTTCACATCGATCACAGTCAGCGCTTCGGTTTGGTCGATATGTAATGTGATTCCCCTGTCAATTTTCATAACTGGTGCAATCAGCTGTGCCCATAGTGTCGATAACGGCTGTGGAAGAAGACTATCAACATCTTTTTCCCATCTGACTTTCTCCGCCAAATCCGGAAACTGCTGGCGAAGCTGTTTCGATTGGAAGCCGTCATCCACTATGATTTCATTGATTGTGTCTGCAGTAAAACGTCGGAACAACTGATTCGGAATGAGGGCATCGCGGAAAACCTCCACTGGCGCAGCTGTTGCATCCGCCGATAAAGCTTCCCATTTACCGCGCAGCCGCACAAGTTCTGCTGTCAGGTCTTCTGCCGAAAACTTATCTGCTTCCGTTCGGACGATGACACCTTCTTTGTCCTTTAGACGTTCAGACATCCGTTTTTTCCACTCTTCGGCACGTTCTTCTGGTATTTTCTTTGAAACGGCCACATAGTTGCCATTCGGCAAATAAACAAGCGCCTGGCCCGGAATGGTGATGATGGCTGTGAGCTTTGCTCCTTTGTTGGCATATGCATCTTTTTGCACCTGCACAAAAAGGCTCTGCCCCTCCTTGATTGCCTGTTCGATGCGAAGTGCGGGATCTTGTTTGCAGGCTGTGATCTCCTGACGCTGCAAAAACCCTTGACGCTCTTCCCCGAAATCCACAAATGCAGCCTGCAGTCCCTGATCAACATGGCGGACTACACCTTTATAAATGTTCCCCACTTTTGAATCCATTCCCGGACGGTCGAGAAAGACCTCTTGCACTTGCCCTTTTTTTGCAGTCAAAGCTATTTTTTCTGTTCCTTTAGTCAAAATATATAATGATAGCATCGTTTTCCTCACTGTCTGTTTTGCTGCAGTATATCTCCTATTTTACAATGTGCCTGTTTTCTTTTGAAATACATATCGCTGCATTCTTGTTCATCCAATATTGCATTCTTTTCTTTCACAACAATTAAATGGCGTCTATTTCTGCGGTATTGCGAGAGAACATCCAAAAGAGTTGTCTCCGAAACAGCAAAAATCGGCGTGCTGATTCTGCTGGTCGGTCCATTTGCCGTACGCTGCAGCAGGAAACGCAGAAACACATAATAGCGTCGTTTCCATTCTAGCCGATTTTCCCACATTAGAAAACAAAGAAGGCTGACCGTACTCAAAGTAAAAGGCATGGCTGTGCATACATATACCAGCGCTGCCCCCCCAATCATCCAGCTGATAAGGATAGTGATGGTGTGCGCCTTCCTGTAGGGAAGCTGCAGGGAAAGCATCAGTCCTAGCAGCTTACCGCCATCAAGCGGCCAGATCGGCAGCAAATTGAACAGCAAGATGGTCGTATTGTACATCAAGGCCGTTTCCAATACAGCTTCAGGTGAGGAAGTTCCGTCAAGAACATAGATAACAATGTATAAAACAAGATGGACTGCAGGCCCGGCCAGTATGACGACCGCTTCTTCCAAAGCACGCCTATTTCCTTGTTCCTCCGTTTCCATCACGCCGCCGAAAACCCATAGCATGATACGGCGAATCCGCCAGCGAAAGTGACGCGCTGCTAAAAAATGCCCCATTTCATGCATGAAGACGATCACAAATAATATCAGGACCTCCATCAGCATCCCGGTCAAGACTGCAAGAAGCAGAAATCCCCAGAATACCGGATGAAGATGAATGGGCGGAAACCAATCAAGGCGCGTCAACTGGTGTCTCCTGGATTGGATTCAAATACTTATTGCCTTGCTGCAGCGCAAAATAGACGGACTGGGCATTCTCTTCATTCGGTACAAACTCACCGATTTTTTCATTGGCACCGATGTGCTGGTATTGATTCACTTCAATGGCATGCAGATGGCCATAAATGCTTTTGCTTTTGTCTGCATGCTGAAGGATGATTGTCTTTCCGGTCTCTTTGTCGTTTCCAGCAAAAATGACGATTCCTTCATCAACAGCCACTACGTCCGATTGCTGCGCCGATTCAATCAAGATACCTTCATTCGATTCGTCAAATGGCTGGACGACAGTCCCATTCACCGGCATCGCCTGCACTTCGGCTGTTCCCGGATCATCTCCCCCAGGACTCAAAGCGACTGGATCTCCGAAGCGTTCCTGGTACCAACTATTTACAGTAGCGAAGGGAAACTCTTCTGTCAGTGTTGTCAGCACAGTACCTTTCGTTTTTTCGATTAGCGGATGATCTGCTTGCAAATAAATAGCTGTACCGAAAAATAAGCTGGCAGAAACAATCAGTCTGAACATGAACTTGGAAGCAAACTTTGAATTATCCCGGGAACTAGGAGGCTCATAATTCGGACTTGGCGGAAAACCATGCGTCTCTTCCTCTCCCACCGTAAAAGAGTTTACTGTATCTGCCATTCCTTTTTGAATTTGTTCCCCTTTCCGACGTTTCCGTTCTGCGATACCTTTTCGCACCGAATGCAAATTCTTCCCCATAAAAACGAACCCCTCTCTTACTCTTTGTACAAGTCTATGAAGCAAGGGGACAAGTTATTAAACTAAGCGAAAAAAGCCTCCCGGCAAGGGAGACTTTCATCACTTCCGTTTAGCAGCCAGCAAAAAGCGATGCTGTCTGACTTCCAGAAATCCGTTTTTTTCGATAAAGCAGTGCAAATCATATAAAGCGTCTCGAAAAGTATCGACTGAGAAATCCGGCACTTGCCAAGGAATTGCTTTCAAATAGTAGACGATCGCTCAGATATCGTAAAAACGCATGATGGGAAATGCTTCTGCATGCTCCATTACCGTTAATTGGGGTAAGAGCTTTTCTGCAGCAGTCTGCAGATTCCAATCTTTATACTCTGCATTTACAGGTCTTTGCAGAAGCTGATTCAATTCCGCACAATCAGTACCGCCCACTTGCTGCGTAAGGAAAATGCCATTTGGTTTCAGCACTCTGCTCACTTCACTTACAGCATAAGACTCATGCTTGTTCAAGACAAGGTCAAACGCATTAGTGGGAAAGGGCAAATGGTCATCCGTTTCCAACTGCTCAACATACACGCCATACGGCTCCAGCTTCTTTCTGGCTACTGGCACATTAGGCAAATATCCTTCTGTAGCCACCGTATATGCTGGCAGCGGGCGCAGTTTGGACAGGAATTCCCCTCCTCCTGTGCCCATATCAAGCAGACTGTCCGCTCCAATAAGATATTCTTGTGCTTTGCTGCCATATGACCAGGGCAATGCTTCATATTGCACACGACCCGTATCTTCTATGAATGAAAAATCCCAGCCGGTGAATGATTTCCCGGCATCCTCTAAAAAATGATTGAATAACTTCATTCTTTCTCCTCCTTTTTACTTGTATGACTATGTTCAAGTAAAACTGGCGGAGAACGTATATTGATCTGGTAACGTTGTTATGGCTGATGCCCTTTATTCATGTAACTTCCTCCTTCCTCCTATGTTCTTCGTCTTATCTCTTTATTACAATGGCAATTTATCGGTTGTCGGTCCTGTTCAGTCTCATCTGATAATAGTTTAATCCCCAAAGCACACTTTTCCTGATTATACCAAAAAAGATCAGCAATATGCTGATCTTCATTGATAATGCATCTTGGGAACCGGCAGCTGCCATTTCCGGTGGAACGAAAAGATGCGAAGAAAAATGATTGCAGCAAAGACGACATAAAGCAAGATTGGATGATCCGCAACTCCAAGACCTATGACAAGTCCAGCTAGTGCTGCCCAGCTTCCATAAATCTCTGCTTTGAATACATAAGGCTTCCTTCCTGCCAGTACATCTCGCAATATGCCGCCCCCGCTTCCAGTGAGGAAAGCTGCAACCATGATGGCAAGCAAGCTATGATCCAAACTGGCCGCATGCAGCGCACCTTGAATCGCAAATGCCGCCAGACCGATTGCATCGGCATATAAACCAGCCTTTTTCCATGAATAACTTACCCATTTAGGGAAGATGAGGATAAAGGTAATCGAGATGAACGATATATAAAATAAAGTCGTTTGGGACCATAAGTAGGAAACCGGCAAGCCGATCAGCAAATTACGGATCGCCCCTCCGCCAAAAGCTGTCACGAATCCTAAAATATAAACACCGAATACATCATATTTCTCGTCCATGGCGACGAGGGCACCGCTGATGGCAAATGCAGCAGTACCGATGATACTGAAAATATCCCAAGTCATGTTGTACATTCCCCTTGTATGTTATGGACAAAAAAACTCGTAACCCTAAACAGAGTTACGAGTTCATTATAAGTTCATTTACTTTTGGAAAAAAGCTTTTTCAATCGGCTGAACATGCCTTTTTCACTTTCAAAACTCATAAGCGGCACGGACTCCCCAAGAATACGTCGTGCAATATTGCGATAAGCAATACTTGCCTTTGTATTCGGGTGGAAAGCGACAGGTTCCCCGTGATTGGAAGCTTTGATGACTTCTTCATCATCCGCCACGATACCAAGCAAATCGATCGACAGCACTTGGACTATTTCGTCCACTTCCAGCATGTCGCCTTCCTGTACCATATGATTGCGGATACGATTGACGATCAATTTAGGCGATTCGATATCCTCTTGCTCCAGCAAGCCGATAATGCGATCTGCATCACGTACACTCGGTTTCTCCGGCGTGGTGACGACAATCGCCTTATCCGCTCCGGCTACGGCGTTTTTATAGCCCTGCTCTATGCCGGCCGGACAGTCGATGATGATGTAATCGAATTCCGGTTTCAGCTCGGCTACGATTTTTTCCATCCCATCAGGTGTCAAGTCCGTTTTATCGCTTGTTTGGGCAGCTGGCAGTAAGTATAGATGATCGAAACGCTTGTCTTTGATCAACGCCTGCTTCAGCGAGCATCTGCCGACAATAACATCGATGATGTCATAAATGATGCGATTTTCAAGCCCCATCACAACATCCAGATTCCGAAGACCGATATCCGTATCAATCAAACAGACTTTTTTCTCCATCAGTGCAAGCGCTGTTCCCAGATTGGCAGAAGTAGTTGTCTTCCCTACTCCCCCCTTACCGGATGTAATAACGATTGCTTCACCCATTTAACATTCTCCTCTCGAAACTGCTGATGCCCGGACGTTTGCGGATCACTGCCTGCAAACGGTCGATGATGATCTTTTTCTGTTCCTCATCGATATGTCCGCATTCCATATAAACACCATCACTCTCATGATCGGGCGCGCGGCTGATATAGTCCGCTATCCGAAGCTGTGTCGGATTCATATAGGAAGCAGCGATGACAGCATCAGCGTTGCCGTCCTTGCCGGCATGCGCAATCCCGAGCAAATTCCCCATGACGAAAATATTCCCGGTAGCCGTCACACAGCCCCCTGGATTCACATCACCAAGCAGCAGCAAATCGCCTTTCACTTCCAGTACCTGACCAGAACGGACGACACGGCTCACAGCCTTCACTTCTGCTTCTTCCTTCCATTCATGTGCCGCTTGTTTCGTTATGACATCAGAATGGATGGATTCAATCCGCAGACGCTGTTTGCTCGTAATCATCTGACGGAGGAGTTCCTCCTGCTCCTTATACAGATATCTGTTGCCTAATTGAATATGTACACCGACTAGATGGTCAGCGGAATCGATTCGATTAGCTGCAAGCTTCTCTTCCAATTCTTTCAGCAATTCCTCGAAAGAGCAGGCATCATCCATATGCAAGGATAACCCTTCCCGGGTACCTTTGATCGTGATGATCTGTTTGTTTCCAATCAAGATGGTCACCTCCGTTCGTCGTCTGATTTTCTTCTTTATAAGCTAGTCGTTCTTCTAAGCTGCGAATCGGACCATTTCTGCAGAGGCTTGTTGAAAATCAGATACAGAATTACAAGCATGATAAGGTTGGCACCAAGCGTCGGCAATAGACGCTGCAGCAAATACGCACCAAAACCAATCGGTGTGATGCCGATAAGATGGTAGATTATATAACCGATGACATCGGCAAAAACGATCGACAGCATTCCGAGCAGCGCAGCCACAAATATATTGCCATGCAGCACTCTGCGAAGTTCCAATATCAAGTAAATACTGAAAGCATATGTGAACATATAAACGCCGAGCATATCCGTATACACGATATCCTTCAGCAAACCGAAGATCAGCGCATATAACAGGCTGTAATACGTGTTATCCAAATCATAAAGCATCGCAATCAATACAAGGAATAAAAGACTCCAATGCGGAATCAGCCATGCGTCACCGCCAATGAACTGCCTGGGCAGCATGGCGGTGGCCACACCCTCAAGTGACACGATAAGTAGCATGATGAGCGGCAGATACAGTTTCTTCATTACAGCCCCTCATCTCCATTGCCGGAAGCGCCATTTTCAGAAGCGGCATCCACGACTATCACCTTACCGATGTCATACAAATCGGCTGATGGCTTCACATGCACTGTTTGGGACAAGCCATATTGGTCCAATTCGACCGAATCCACTTCTCCAATCTCCAGCCCTTCCGGGAATACACCGCCCATACCGGAGGAGGTGACAATCGAGCCTTTTTTGACTTCAAGCTCCGGCTTGACGCCCGTAAACAGCAACATGCCATCTTTCTCGTCATATCCTTCAATCAGGCCGAAAATGGTTTCTTGATCTTTTCCTTCTTTGTTATCCCCACCAGTGATCTGGGCGGAAATTCGATTCGACTCACTGAAACCACTCAGCAACTGTACCGAAGATGTACTGCGGCTGACATCCTCGACCTTGCCGATCATACCGCTGGCAGTCATGACCGCCATATTCGTCTCGATTCCATCATCAGAACCTTTATCGATCGTCAGCTGATCGAACCATCCCTCGGGACTCCTCACGATGACGTCGGCAGGAATCGGATCATAATCCATCGATGTGTATTGATTGAAAGCTTCATTGGATTTCTCCAATTCATCATACTGCTGTTCCAATTCCTGATAACGGAAAAGCAGTCCTTTGTAATCATCCACTTTCGATTTCAACACTTGATTTTCTTCATACGTGTTCTTCAAGTCTTTGATGTTGGTCATAACCGTCGAAGTGAACTGTGCAGGCTTGGAAAAAATGTTCTGCACGAATCCGACGCTGTCACTGAGTATTTGTTCCGGTAACGTCTGGCTGCTCCGATCCCTGATGGAAAAGCCAATCAACCCCACCAGTATGATGATGGCAATCAGGAATAGGAACATCCGTTTTTTCTTAAAGAAATTCATGGTTCACCCTGCTTATTTTTTTGTAGCCTTGGAAAATACATGTGGGTGGGAACGGAAATGCTCAATGAATTCCAATGACTTACCAGTACCGATGGCAACACTATCAAGCGGATTTTCCGCTACGAAGACCGGCATTTTCGTTTCTTCACTGATGACGGTATCCAAATTGCGCAGCAATGCACCGCCTCCGGAAAGAACGATACCGCGATCCATGATATCCGCTGCCAATTCCGGCGGCGTTTTTTCCAAAGTAAGCTTCACCGCTTCCACGATCGCACTTACTGTATCTGCCAATGCACTGGAGATTTCCTTCGCACTGACACTGATTGTTTTTGGAAGTCCTGTAAGCAAATCGCGTCCGCGGATTTCCGTCTCTTCGTCTGTTTCCGGCACGCCGGCATGACCAAGGTCCATTTTCAATTGTTCTGCGGAACGTTCCCCGATCATCAGGTTATATGTTTTACGGATGTATTGGATGATTGCATCATCCATATCGTCCCCTGCTGTGCGGATCGATTGGCTCGTAACAATACCGCCCAAGCTGATAATGGCAACTTCCGTCGTTCCGCCGCCGATATCAACGATCATACTTCCAGTCGGTTCCCATACTGGCAGACCAGCCCCGATAGCTGCCGCGAAAGGCTCAGCGATCGGGAAAGCATCTTTTGCACCTGCTTGTTTCGTCGCATCGATGACAGCACGTTCTTCAACCATCGTGATGCCGGACGGCACACATACCATGACATTCGGCTTCTTCGCGAATGATGAACGATTGCGCTGCGCTTGTTTGATATAATATTTCATCATTGTTGCCGTTGTATCGTAATCCGCAATCACACCATCCTTCATCGGACGGATGACACGGATATTCCCTGGGGTTCTGCCGATCATATTGCGGGCGTCGCCGCCTACTGCTTCCACTTGGCCTGTTTCCACGTTCGTCGCCACAACGGAAGGTTCACGTACAACTACGCCTTTTCCTTTTACAAAAACCAATGTATTTGCTGTACCTAGGTCGATGCCTAGATCTTGTGATAAACTGAATTTCGCCACAATTAATTCTCCTTTTCCGAGTCCGTTCATGTTTCAGCAAAGCTTTTTGTCAGCAGTGCATACTTTTCATATATTGTCTCATTATGTCGTACTTTATCATATCAGATATCAAACCCAATAGACATTGTTGTAAGGTAATAAAACATACCATCAGAAGAAGCGCCAGCTAGTAAGGTGTACCATGCTAGGCGCTTATCTTCAAAGCTAGTATCAATTATACGAGAAAACTAAAAAAATAGATAGTAATTACAAGTATCCTTTTTCCTTTAGGGAAATAAACTTACGATCACCAATGACAAGATGGTCCAAAAGCTCGATACCGATCATCTTGCCGCATTCCAGCAGACGCTTGGTGACGTGGATATCTTCCTGTGAAGGAGAAGGATCCCCGGAAGGATGATTGTGGGTACAGATGATGCTGGCAGCTGAACGGCGGACTGCTTCGCGGAAAATTTCGCGTGGATGGACGATGGAGGCATTGAGGCTGCCGATGAAGATTGTCTGACGGTGGATGATATGATTTTTCGTATTGAGAAATAAGACGACAAAATGCTCCTGCTGCAGATTACGCATTTCTTCCATTACATAGTCCGCTCCATCCTTTGGACTGCGAATCGTATAACGTTCAGCCGGTTTGTGCCGGTGCAGCCGCTGACCAAGCTCGATGGCAGCCAAAATCAGCACTCCTTTAGCCTGTCCGATTCCTTTGATGGCAGTCAGCTCTTCGATCGTTGCGTCCCGCAGCAGCTGCAACCCCTCAAAATGCATCAACAGCCGCTGAGCAAGCAGCGTTACCGACTCATCCCTCGTCCCGCTTCCGAGGAGGATGGCCAATAGTTCCGCATTGGCTAGATGAGCAGGACCAAGCTCCAGCAGCCGTTCCCGCGGACGATCCTCCTTCGGCACCGATTTTATCGTCATTTCAGTATGCAACAAAAAACCGCCTTCCTTCTGACTCGGATTCCTGTGTGGCAACAGGTTATGAGTAGCTTATCGAAAGGCGGTTTTCTATTCAAATGTGGTTAATGGAAATTTTAAGCATTTTACCGTCGATGAAATAGAGGAATTCGTTCAAAAAACCGAACTTCCTTGAGTGAAGCTTAGGATAGTTGGCCTTCATTGCCCATCTGCAGCAATGGACGCTGCTTCATGCCATACAGGCAGCAGCATACTTGCCGTAAATGTTCCCTGTTCCATCGCACTGACTGCTTCATCAGACGCAGTTTTAACAGCTGTTGCTTCTGCCGGGATTTTCTCTTGCCATGCCTGCCAAAGCGCCGGGTCCTGATTTCCCCCCGCCGCAAGCAAAACCGCCAGCTCATCCAGCCATGCACCTCCGGAAGCATCCACACCTGGATCCCATGTTTTAACATAGCTCTCATAACCTTGAGCCTGAAGCTGGGAACCTAAAGATTCAGCTTCCTCTTTTGAACCTGCCATGCCTGATAGCAGGAAAAATTGTCCGTTCTTTTCCCATAGCACTGCCGGTATGCCAGCATCCGCATATTTCTGCACGACGTCCAGTCCGATATCTTCCTGATTATACACACCTCCCTGCACGACATATGCCGTCAAATCACTGAAAGCGCCGGCATTGGCTGCAGCTTCTTTTGTCGCAGCAGGAGCGGCAATGCCTGTTGTTTCCGATTCAATCCCGGCGGTGTATCGCAGGAGCAGGAATCCGAGCACGATGCCTATCAGTGCCGCACCAAGGGCAGCTGCCGTGAGCTTTTTCGCGAAAGGAGACAATGATATTGCTTTTTTCTCCGATTTTTTCTTATTCAGCTGGTCCAGTACCGGCACATCCTTCTCGACAGTGGCAGCTGCTTCTTCGTCATAAAGTGTGTAGCTTCCTTCACCGATCATCTCTTCTTTTGACTGCTGCTGTTGCTTCTTCTCCTTCTTACCGCCGATCTTGACGGAAAACTTATTTTTCCCTTCCATCCTGGCACCTCTTTTATCATTGATAGAGCTAACTCTAGCACAGCCAACGATAGAAGTAAGAGAAATGCTGTCGAGACAAAAAAAGAGTGTTCGACAGGATGAACCTATCAAACACGCTTTTCTACGAATTAAGATGCAGGATTATAAAATACCCGTAAAGATATCGTTGCAATATAGCTGTTTTCCGAAGCATTTGTCACGTCTATTTGTTCTATTTCAGCTTTGCGTTTCATTCCATCCACTTGTGTCAGGAACTGGTGCAAGGCTTTGTAATCGGCTGACTCTGTGCTTACTTGATAAATATATGCACCTTCCGCATCCGCTTCGGTACTATTCGTAATGCCAGTGATAGATGTATCATTCGCTTTTGCTATCTTTGCCAGTTCTTTCAGCAATTCGTTCTCTAGCGGCGCATCTGGCACTGTACTTTGTTCGCCAGGAGCTGCTGATGCTTCCAGAAGTCTTTCCTGATTGGCGACAGCTGTTTCAGCTATGCCGACATCATGCTTCACAGGCATGACATATAGAACAAAACACATCATGGTTAGCAGGATAACGAGCAGAAAGGAGAAAATCATGATCTTGCGTCGCTGAGATGCATCCGACCAATTCGTCATTTGGCATTCACCTCACTTGTCCATGCTCCGCTATCAACCGTGATTGTAAAGACTGCTTGGAAGCTGTCTGCCCCTTGAGGAGTCAAAGATTGCAAAGAGGCTCTGGATACAAAACCTGTATCTTGGACATTCTGGATATAATCCGCTGCCGCATCCGTACTCTTAACCAACAGCGTAGCGGTAATAGGTTCATTGGCAGGGCTGGAGTAGCTTATCAATTCTGTATCCTTTGGCGCCAATCCCTGCAATTTGTCCATCAGTTCCACAGCATAAGGCATTGCTGTACTGCTGTCACCAGCATCTGTTTGTTGTGCTGCAAGCAATGTATCATTCGATGCTTGCTGCGTTTCCAAATCGGCAAGCTGCCCCTTCGCGCTCAAAAGCTGCCAAGCAAACAGCACAGCACAGATGATGAAGGCCACTGCAAGGATGCTGAAGAATAAAATCGGGGAGCGATGGGTCTCTGTTTGTTTTCGAAGTAAATTTATTTCGAGCATTGTGATTCTCCCCTTTACAGCTTCTTCATGGATAAGCCAAACACATCTGCATACGCCAGCGGCAGCTCTTCCATGCTATCTTGTTGAAATGTAATAGTATCGATTTGAAGCCTTTGTCTCAGCTCGTCCACTACACTGCCGAGCTGCTCATAATCCCCGGAAACGAGTAGCTTCGTAATACCAGCTTCGCCATTCATGACACTATAGCGGTAAAAGTCCATGAACCTTTCGATTTCTGTTAACTGCTCCTCCAAATAAGCCCGTGCCCGATCTGCTTCTTCTTGATAGAAAAGGTCTTGTTCCATATGATCCTGCAAATTACCGAAACTCGTTTGCGGCTGACGGATGAACAACGGCATATCTTGGTGAAACGCTGTAAGGATCAAGCCACTGTGATTCCATTGCAATAGAAGCAAATGATCATCAGATGTTTCTTTGTACTGTTCTATGTACAAACGATAAAGCGACAGGGAAGCCAAATCGGCAGCTGCAGGCTGAAGTCCAGCTTCCTTGAAAGCTTCTTGATAAGTCTCCACACGTTGCCCCGGGTAAGCTACCAAAAGGATCGTGTTGAATTCTTCCCCTTCTTCAAGAATCTCGAAATCCAGGACAGGGTCCTCAAAAGGCAGCTGGATCGCATGCTGCAGTTCCGTATACAAAAATGGCTTGATTTCATCTTGTTTCAGCTGTTTCGGAACTTGATGATTCCGAAGCGTGACAGCTTGGTCCGGCAACGTGAAAAGCAGCTCCCGCCCTTTCCAGTTGTTCTCTTCAACCAATTTGCGTACAAGCTTTATCAGCTGATCTCTATCCTCAAGCTTCCCCTGACGGATCACTCCTTGCGGCAAATCAACACTGCCGAAACTATTTCCTTTGCGGAATCCAGCAGGTTCACCAGCTGCATAGCGCAATACATTTTCCTGAATGATGATGTACACTTGTTTGCCTTGCTTTTTGAACATGTTCTTCCCTCATTTAAAAGAATGAATTGATGTACCAGCTAATCATTGCATCACCATGGAAATAGGTGATCAGTGCGCCTAGCAGTATATATGGGCCAAATGGTATCGCTTGTTTCCGTTTCAATATTTTCGCAGATAAAAGAACCAGACTGAAAACCGCTCCAATAACTGACGAAAGGAAGAAAGTGAGCAATACACCCTTCCAGCCAAGTACAACCCCGAGCACCACAAACAGCTTCAAATCTCCGCCACCCATGCCTCCCCGGCTGAATAAAATGACGAGAAATAGCAATACAAATGCCACAGCGGCTCCGATGATGGAATCCCACCATGGATCGAGTGGAGTGATAACACGGAGAATGATGAATAGAGGAAGGAAAAACAAAAGAATCTTATTCGGAATCAGCATGAAACGCATATCCGTCACGAAAAGTATCGCGGCCATCGATACCAAAACAAGTGCTGTAACCAGCTCCCACTGCAGCCCTATCATATAGAAGCTGTATCCGAACAGAAGACCTGTCACAAGTTCTGTGAAAGGATAAAGAGGAGAAATCTTTTGTTTGCAATTCCGGCATTTCCCGCCGAGTACAATAAAGGAAATCACCGGGATAAGATCATAAGCTTTTATCTGTTGCTTGCAGTTCGGACAGTAAGATCGTTCTGATTGAAACATTTTCTTTACTGGTGTCCGCATGCCTACGACGTTATAGAAGGAACCGAGGACAGCGCCTAATACAATAAAATAGATTACTAGGAAACTTGTCATATTATCGCTCCTTACCTATGGAAAGACAGAAATCCCTCACAAGGAGAGATTTCTGGTTTTTGAAATTTATTCATTTGATGTTGTATGCGTATCTGCTTTTTCGTTTGCCTCAGCGCCAGCTGTACCGACCGGCTCATCATCTTTGCCAAACTCATATACTTCAGCTTTATATTGGCCATTCTCAAGTGTTACTTCACTTCTTGCTCTATCGTAAGACTTCCCATCCTCAGGATTCTCAGGAGCACTTAGGTAGCCACCTTTGATCAAGGCATCCAATGAGTAAGATGATGTATCATCTCCACCATCTTTTACAGATGCCAATCGAGCAGCTTCGATCATTTGCTGAGCTGTGGCATCATGTGCATCTTGTCGGCTATCTCCGATTAAACCGGAAATAACGGGAATAGCAATAGCAGCTAGAATACCAAGTATAACAATGACTGCAAGTAATTCAACTAGCGTAAAACCTTTTTCAGACTTAAATTTCTTCTTCAAAAACTTTTTCATCGTGGACACTCCTTTATTATGTAGCGTTTCCGGCCATGTGGAAACAATTTTTTGATCAATATGGCCGGTTGCACTACTAGCTCCAAAATAACCAAGTGCCCACATAAGGTTATTTTATCGTCGCTTCCTATCAATCTAGTATGATTATATCAAATAATCCATGAAAATCTACCCAAAAATTGAATAAATTACTGTTAATTTGTCATTAATTTAGTTCTTTAGTACCGTAAATTTTCGTAAAGAGTGAACATCGGCAGAATAACAGCCGTGACTATGCTCCCTACCATTATTGAAAGCACAAGAATTAAAACAGGTTCGAGTAAAGCTTTCAATCTTTCAGCGGCATAATCCAATTCCTTTTCATAAAAATCAGCTGCACGATGCAGCAAACCATCCAGGGAACCCGATTTTTCTCCGACCCGGATCATTTGGGTTACCATTGCAGGAAATGCCCAATGCCTTTCTAGCGGTCCAGCAAGGGAATCGCCTTTTTCAACAGTTTCATAGCATTCCTTCATCACTTGTTCCATGACTTTGTTCTGCAAAATCCGACTGGAAATCTGCAAAGCATCAAGAATCGGTACAGAACTTTCCAAGAGAGAGCTCAGCGTACGAGTCATACGGGCCAGGATAGCTTTTTGATAAAAGCTTCCCAGCACCGGGATTTTCAACTTGACTGTATCTATGAACAGCTTGCCTTTAGGGTTTGAAACAATCACCTTATAAAACACCGCACACAGTAGCAAGACTGGTAATCCCAGGTACCAGTACTTTTGCATGCCTTCTGACAAGCTCAAGACTAGAGCTGTATACGCTGGAAGCTCAGCATCCATACTGGCAAACATGCCAGTGAATTGCGGGAAGACGATAACAAGCAATGCTATACAGATTGCAACTGCAACAAGTGCCACAAAGAAAGGATAACTTAACGCAGTGATGACTTTCTGCCGCATATCATATTGCTTTTCATAGTAGACAGCCATCTTATTCAACACATCATCCAGTTCCCCGCTCGCTTCTCCAGCACGTATCATGTTCACAAATAACTCCGGGAAGATTCTGGGGTGATTTTCAACCGAATCCGAAAAACGTACACCCTCAACGAGGTCATTGACTACATATTTAAGTGTCTCTTTTAAAAATTTGTCTTTCGTTTGTTCTTTTAGCAGCCCTGTCGCTTCCACTAAGGGAACACCAGCTTCAATCAGTGTAGATAATTGGCGAAGAAAGATGATGAATTCCTTTTTCTTCACTCTTTTACCGAAAGACAGTTCCTTATTTAAGGTGCGGTTCAATTCACGTAGTTCAATTACGATCAGTTGCTGCGACAAAAGCTTGTCTAATGCTTCGCTCTTATTTGCAGCTTGGACTTTCCCTCTTTTTTGTTTACCAAGTAAGTCTCGGGCATTATATTGAAAATAATGCATTTAAACACCCCGTTCTTCCAGAAATGGTGCCACTTGCTCCATGGTTACAATTCCTGCAGCAATCATTTTTCGTATGCTCATATCCATCGTGTGCATACCTTGATCGCGTGCCGTTTGCATGATACTCGGAATTTGATGCATCTTACCATTGCGGATTAGATTCTTTATGGCTGAAGTGTTGATAAGCAGCTCAGTAAGGGCTTTGCGTCCTTGTCCGTCAGCTCGTCTGACCAAGCGCTGAGACAGCACTGCCGTCAAGACACTGGCAAGCTGAATGCGGATTTGCGGCTGTTGTTCTGCCGGAAATACATCGATGATACGGTCGACGGTTTGTGCTGCTGAGCTTGTGTGCAACGTTGCCAATACAAGATGTCCTGTTTCTGCTGCGGTAATTGCTGTCGAAATCGTCTCCAGATCCCGCAGCTCGCCCACTAATATAACATCCGGATCCTGACGCAAACATGCCCGCAAACCATTTGCAAAATTCTCCGTATCCAAACCGACTTCCCGCTGATCGATGATACACTCATTATGTTTGTGTAAATATTCAATGGGATCTTCCAAAGTGATTATATGACGCTGCATGCTGGTATTCATATGGTGAATCATTGCTGCAAGTGTCGTACTTTTCCCGCTTCCGGTAGGACCAGTAACAAGTATCAATCCTTGAGGTTTTCCAGCAAGCACCTTCAGTACTTCTGGTAAGTCAAGATCGTGGAGTGTCGGTACCTTTCTTGGTACCACCCTGACAGCCAGCGACACACACCCACGCTGAAGATAAATATTGATACGAAAACGCGAAATACCCGGAATACTGTATGAAAAATCCACTTCCCCGACTTCTTCAAACCTCTCCCACAATTTAGCACTTAAAATTGCCCGTGCCATCTGTTCAGTGTCCTGGGGCGTAAGATTAGTTGCTTGATCACGCCGAAGTACACCGTGTACACGGAAGATAGGTGGAACAGCAACCGTCAAGTGAATGTCAGATGCCTTTAATTCCATTGCTTTGGTTAGTAATTGATCGAATGTTTCTTTCATATTGATGCTCCTTAGCTATCCACGGTGATCCGCAGAACTTCTTCAACTGTCGTCAGTCCACGGACTGCCTTTTCAAGACCATCATCAATGAGCATTTTCATTCCATTTTCTACAGCAACCTGCTTTATTTCATCAATCGACTGTTCCTGAACGAGCAACTCCCTGATCTTATCATCAACCACCAACAATTCATGAACAGCCATACGTCCTTTATATCCAGTCTGTTTGCAGCTATTACAGCCATTACCTCGGTATAGAAATTTGGCTTCCAAACCATGGCGGGCCAATAATTCCTCTTCGACTTTGGTCGGTTCATATGTTTCCTTACAGTCCCTGCAAATACGCTTAACAAGCCGCTGCGCCACTACCCCCGTCACCGAGGAAACAACAAGGTACGGTTCAATTTTCATATCCATCAGCCTTGGTATCGAAGCTATTGCGTTATTTGTGTGCAGCGTACTGAATACAAGATGTCCTGTCAGGGAAGCACGAATCGCAATGCCAGCAGTCTCGCTGTCACGTATTTCTCCAACCATGATGATATTGGGGTCCTGCCGGAGAATCGAGCGCAGCCCTGTAGCGAAAGTCAAACCGACACCGTTGTTTACCTGTACCTGATTCACTCCTTGCAGTTCGAATTCCACTGGATCTTCCACTGTGATGATGTTGTATTGCTCCCTGTTCAAATGATTGATGGATGCATAAAGCCCCGACGACTTGCCGGATCCAGTTGGTCCGGTAAAAAGTATCAAACCTGAAGGCTGACTGATTAATTTGCTGTATTTCTCGTAATTATCTGGACTGAAATCCAATTCATTCAAGTCTTTGATTACATTATTTAAATCAAGTATCCGTATAACGACTTTTTCACCGAAAACCGTCGGGAGCACACTGATGCGTAAATCAACATGCGCATTTTCCATTTTTAGCTTTATCCGACCATCCTGTGGCAGCCTTGTCTCTGTTATATTCATATTGGCAAGTATTTTGACCCGGGCTACAACAGCCTGCTGAATCGATTTAGGCAGCGTGCGTTCACGACGCAAATCTCCATCAATCCGATAACGAACTTGCACTTCTGTTTCAAATGGATCCATATGTATATCACTTGCTTTTAGCTGCACACCAGAACTGATCAACTGTTCAACAATTCGGATAGCTGGTGCAGCCTCAGCTGCTGCCTCCGTCCGCGATTCCCCAGATTCCGCTTCCTTGTACACAGCTGTGATGGATTCCAGTATATCTGCTTTGGCTGCGATGACTGGTTTTATGGAAAAGCCTGTATACATCTCCATATCATCGATTGCGTAATAATCCATAGGATCTGCCATTGCCACGGTAAGTATATTGTTTTCGCGGCTTAGCGGTATGACGACATGCTTGCGGGCAAATTGAATAGGAACAAGCTTAACCAAATCAAATTGGAAGGGAAATCGAAAAAGTGAAACATGCGGAATACCAAGCTGGAATTCCAGTACCTCAATCAGCTGCTGCTCTGTTATGTACCCTTTCTCGAGGAGCAGGTCACCAAGCTTCTGACCTGGCCTCTGTTCATTGATAGCTGATACAATCTGTCCCTCCGTCACAAGCCCTGCTTTTTTCAGCAGCTCTCCCAATTTCACTTTTTTCGCCATAATTCCACTTCCAATCATATTTTTCTACAAAATACTTTTATGTCTCTTGTTATTAGATTACTAATAATATAGTCTTAGATTAAGCTGAAAATCAATATTCTCTTAACACAAACAGGCAATTAACTAATACCTTTGAACTACTTCTGGAGGGGTACCAGTACTTCACGTCTAAGTTCTTCTTTATTATGACGTATCACGAGATCCAATCTGATTTGATTTAGTTCCAACTCTAGCTGCGGATTAAGGCTGACATCATACGAATCGATTTTTATTGAAGGCGGCATATCAGCAATTAACATTGGGAGATCTTGTTGGTTGATACTACCAGATTCTCCTTTTTGTTTTAAGTAAGTACTAACATAGATGGCAGACATATTGGCAATATCAGATTCAACCGTTGATTCTTCCTGTTTATTCATTAGATTTGTTGTTGTCATCAGTTGAGCGCTTAAGATAGTTCCGAGTATGACGAACAGCACAATAATCCAGAGGACCATAGCCAATGCTGCTCCTTTTTCATTAAGGATTTTGTGCATCGCTATCTCCTCCGGTCAAGAATTTCCTAGCAACGCCTGTAGTTGCAGGATTCTCATCAATAGTACGCGTTGTGAATACAGCTTGCACCAGATTTTCTACGTTGCCAGTTTTATAGTTGCATAGATTCACTTTTACTATGTAACTCTTGTCGCCTATTTTTCTTTCAGCATCAAGAGTTTGCTCATCAATAGTCGATGGACAGCTAGGCAGGTTTGCGATTTGTATACCCAAGTTCAAATCGGTTTGTTCATCATAATCAGAGGCTGCAACCTGCGCTGCTTCGTTTGCCTTCAATTTGTTTCCATTCACTTTGTTATGTATGGCAGCTTGAGTGAAAATCGGTACAAATGCAATGATGATGATTGCAAGTATCGTCATGCTGACCATTATTTCTACAAGGGTAAAACCTTGCTCTTTACATACATTTTTTTTCAAAGCATTCACCTCTACCTCATTTTAGGAGTGTATAAATATGTCAAATCAAAAAGGATTCACATTGGTAGAACTGCTTGCGGCTATAGTATTGCTAAGCTTAGTTACCATTTCTGCTGTAACTGTGACCGCACAAGCTATGCAGCAAAATGAACGAGCAAATGTTACTGATAGCCTGCGTAACGATGCCACTTATTTCACACAGGTTTTAAGAACTTCATTTGAAAATGGTGCTTTAAAAGGTACTTGCTTTGCAGATGATGAGTTTCAATCAAAGCAAATCGATCTATCCCTTTCAAAAGGCAATGAAATTACTAACTTAGTATTTTCATATCCTGGCGGGGAAGAAAGTCCCGATTGTTTTAATTCTCAATCAGAAGTACAAACTTTGCAAGTAAATTTTACTATTTCTAACCAGGATGGTGAGTCTTTTGACGTAGACACCGCCTTCACAAAACCAACTAGTGATGATTTAGCAGTAACTATATCGCAGCCATCTCCACCTCCTGCTTTGCCAGACAATGACAATGACGATGATGATGGTAACGAGGAAGATGAACCTGGGGAATCGACCAAACCTGGAGAGAATGAGGATGAAAAACCTAGTGGTGATAACACAGAGAATCCGGAGAATCCAGGAAATGAAACAGAAAAACCCGGCAATCCAGGAGAAAACGAAAATGAACCAAAACCGGAAGACCCTGATGAAGAAAATACTTCTCCAGAACCCGAGAAGCCATATAAACCTGAAGAACCGTCTGATCCAACTACGAAAATACCTGACGGATGTGATTATTACGGAGATACAAAACTAGCGGATTTCCAATTCGGTGATTGGAAATACTGCCCTATCATAAATATCCATCAAGGCAGTTTATGGATTCCTATGAGTACATCGATTTTCATTCAATTTAATATTGATCACAATTTTTATGTCGCAGGCGATTTAGTTGGACAACATAATGCTGTGATTAACGCTAAAGACGATTCATTCATCAAAAGAAATGTCAACTTGCACTCTCAGAATGTTTTTACAGGACGTAATCTGACAGCAGATGGTACATTCATACTCGATACGAACAGTTCTGTCAGTCTAAAAGAATCTTTACAAACAGGCGGTACCACTGAATTCAGGTCCAATACAAAAGTGACTGCCGGAAAAGATGTAACGCTCGGTGGGAATACGACCATACAGGAGAATGCGAAAGTAAATACTGGCGGTAACTTCTTACTTAATGGAAACCTTCAGCTTACCAGTAATCCTAATATCATGACTCAAGGTAACACAGAAATTAGAGGGTCGTATAACTCTGAGAACAATAGCTATTTTGAAGTAGGAAAAAACTTCACAATCGCGAAAAAAATTACTCTAAAAAGTAAATCTGTCCTTTATGCAAAAGGCGATGTCACACTGAATGGCGACGTTCATGTGCAGGAAAATGCCAAAATCATCTCAGATGGGAATATCCATATAAAGGGAAAAATATCTCCCGATTGGGGCGGAGGCACAATTTGTGCCAAAGGTGATATAAAGATGGATCAACTGTATTCCGGACATGAACTAAAAATCCAGTCAAACAACCAAACATGCCAAAAATAAAAGACCTATCCCGCCTGGGATAGGTCTTTCCTATATCCTCACTTACTCCACTACAAACTCAAAGTCAGCAGTGAATTTAACGTCTTTACCAATCAATACGCCGCCTGTTTCAAGTGCTGCGTTGTAAGTCAAACCGTAAGCTTCACGGTTGATTTTACCTTCTACTTCGAAGCCGGCGATTGTGCTGCCGTCCATTGGGTTTTTGGATGTGCCGTTGTATTCCACTTTGAATGTTTCTTCGTTTGTTACGTCTTTGATTGTGAAGTCACCAGTGATTTCGAATTCATCATCGGATACTTTCTTGACGGATTTGCTTTTGAACGTCATGGCAGGATGGTTCGCTGCGTCGAAGAAATCTCCGGATTGCAGGTGGCCGTCGCGGTCTGCGTTACCTGTGTTGATTGTTGCTGCTTGAATTGTTGCTGTTACGGTTGAGTTATCCAAGTCATTCAGATCTCCGCTGAATTGTACGTCGAAGTCTTCAAATTTCCCCTTTGCCTTGGAAACCATCATATGTTTCACCGTGAATGCAATACCGCTGTGTGCTTTATCTAATTTCAAAACTGCCATGTTCGTTCCTCCTCAGTAATGTTTCTTTATTAAGTTACTTTATGTAAGTAACTATATATTAATCACTTTTTAACGTCAAGCTTTTTCATGAAAAAAAACATTCCTTTTACGAAGGAATGTTTTCTGGTGCTGGTTGTTTCAATTGATGATAAACACTGATCCTGTTTCGTCCTTTCTGCTTGGCGCCAACATACATTGCACGATCGGCGTGGCGTACAAGTGCCAGATGGTCTTCGCTATTTTCCGGGTAAGAAGCGACACCAACACTGACTGTTACTGCAAGTTTGACCGTCTGCTCCATATCCAATGTATTTTTCACTTCAAAAGGTGCATGTGCAATTGTTGCCCTGATCGTCTCAGCTAGATGTGCTGCTTTTGCTGAATTGCACTCTGGCAGGATGACGGCAAATTCTTCGCCTCCATAGCGGGCCAGTACAGCCTGCTCCCCTACTATCTTACGCAACCTTTCAGCAACTCCCCGCAATACATCGTTGCCCGCTTCATGTCCATACGTATCGTTCACTTGTTTGAAGTGATCCAAATCCATCATGATCAACGATAACGATGCAACATGATCGGTTTGACGGAAGAACTTTTTGAGCGCTTCGTCGAAGTATCGGTAGTTATATAAACCTGTCAAAGCACATCGTTCGCTGATTTGCTTTGTATGCTCATAGTGCTGCGCATTCAACAGACTGACTGCCATGAAGTTAGCCAGTAAATCAACGAGCATATATTGATACTTTTCATATACATTCCGTTGTTCGGAAAGAAGGACAAGAACACCGATGATTTTATTATCCCGTTCTATCGGCAGACACATAAGACTTTCACTGTGCGAGGGAGCCGTTTTTTTCCACAGATCTATCCATTGTTTCCTTTTTCCATAACGGCTACCTTTCTTTTTCAACCAGACCGAACCAGCAACGCCTTCCCCTTTTTTCTTTTTGTCGCCTTGCTGATGCTTGGAGCGCGCTTTTGGGTCGTACAGCCGTATCAGTTTAAGATTCTTTCCGTCTGTAATATCGTATAAATAAGCCTGGTCCACGGGTACGAGTGATACTATCCTCTCCATGAAAAGATCCAGTGTTTCTTTGACATTCAGCTGGGCACTCAATTCATGTCCTATTTCGCTCACAAGCCGGAGATGTTCATTCATACTGCTGCTCCGGTAATACAGTCGCAATATATAAGATGTACTCACAATCGAAAAACCGATGAAGATGACCGCAACAGCACCAATTTTGTGATACAGCAAATGCAGCATCAGTGCAGCAGGAAGGATATAGAATGTCGTCATGATCTCCCAAAAGAAACTGCGCTCGAAAATCTTATCCCGTTTGTTATATACATATCTTCTAGTCAGCGTTATCAGGATATGATTCATAAGGAAAAGGGTCATGGAATACGCCAGGATGCCAATGATGTGCATAGGTGTTTCCAAAGCTTGTGAAGCAGTTCCTGGCAGGTCGAATAAACTATAAACCCACGCAGCCGATACACTCATCAGGAAAAACATCATATAATTCAAAGGAATTCGATATAAGTCTGTTTTGCTTATGCGCACTTGCAGCAGGACGATTGTGACACTGATCGTTGTTATGATCAGTTCTATGAATAAACCGAAATTCAAAAAGATCACAAGTGTGATCCCGTTCAGGAAAAAAACAGGAATCTGATTGACCATGATCGGGAATAACGCCACAATGATTGCCAGTGCTGTAAATGCGCCTAAATCAAGCCATTGCAATTCATCCAAATTTGTTTGCTGATAGATCATAAATAAGGAAGCTGGCCAGATGATAGCCCAAGCTGCCCAAATCCATCGTTTCTTGCTGCTGTTCACCATCTAGCTTCTTCCCTTCTACTCAGTCCGCACAAATAAGATTCAGATAATTTAAAATACCACAATCTACTTTATTCCACAATATACTTTCTGACCTGGTCGATAAAATGCAGGGAGCCTGTCACGAAATAAATAGTATCGGATTGATAGGATTCATGAATCTGCTTTATGTATCCTTTCCAATCGAGTACAGTTTCTGCTGCTGGACAAGTTTCTTTCAACGTTGCCATATCAACAGATCTGGGATGATCAAAAATCGTCAACGTTATATGTGACGTGATTTTAGTCAGCTGCTCAATCATCTCTGCAAAAGGCTTGTCTTTGAATGCACTGAACAGCACGCAGACTTTTTTATCTGGAAACTCCTCTTTGACCGTTTGAATGAATGCTTGCATTCCTTCTGCATTATGCGCTCCATCCAGTATGATCCTCGGCTCTGACTTTACCTGCTCAAACCTGCCTGGAAGCTGCGCTTCACTGATTGCCCGCTCCACTTTAGCATCATCCAGCGCAATTCCTGCTTCTTGAAGCACTCGGCATGCCGCCATGGCTACTGCTGCATTCATTTTTTGATGCGTTCCCTTCATTTTTAAATCGACCTGCAAACGATGAGCGTCGCGAGCGGAAATCCATTTGACCGATACTCCAGCAGCTATTGCGTGTTGCATTATTACAGTTTTTGCTTCTTCTTGTGTCACAGCACTGATTACCGGTGCCCCGGATTTAATGATGCCCGCCTTCTCTTCGGCAATCGCTGCAATCGTATTTCCCAAGAAACGCTGGTGGTCGAACCCGATATTGGTAATGATACTAAGTGTGGGCTGCAGCACATTGGTCGCATCTCCCCGTCCGCCCATGCCGGCTTCCACCACATTGATTTCTGCATGTTGGGCAAGGTACGAAAACGCAATACACACATGAATCTCAAATTCACTTGGGTGATTTTTAACGTTGTCCATCTCTTTTATTTTAGGCAAAAGTGCATTGCATGCAGCAACGAAATCTTCTTCTGTAATCCATTTTCCGTCCACCTGGATGCTTTCCAGATACCCGCCTGGAGTCGGTGAAATGAAGCTGCCAGTTTTCCATCCATTGGCGGTCAATGCCCGTGCAAGATATGTTGCAGTCGAACCTTTGCCATTCGTCCCTGCTATATGTATATTTTTAGTCCGGCGTTCCGGATTGCCTGATGCTTGCAGCAGCTGCTCCACCCGATCCAATCCCGGCTTGATGCCATATTGTCCGCGGCTGGTTAAAAAAGCTTCTGCTTGTGCTAGGTTGGCAAACATAAAGCAACTCCTTCCATGTATAATGGACTATTATATCAAACTAGTATGTGCTGCCACTATAGAAATAATTTCATCATTTGTTGTGCATCACCTAAAGAAAGGAATTTTAGTTATGGATACACTGAAACTTGGCTGGGTCATTTATAACGGCCACCTGGGCGGGAAGAAATTTCTCGATTTTGCAGAAGCAATCAAGCGCGCCGCCAATGCCCACGACATCAAAATCAGCATCATAAAAAATAACGCTCTATTGGCAGGAATCGGAACAGATCACAGCATACTCACACAGGAAAACGAACGGCCTGATTTTGTCGTTTTCAGCGACAAAGACATTCCGCTCGCGCAGCAGCTGGAAGCAATGGGATTACCGCTTTTTAATTCGAGTAAATCAATTGCCGTCTGTGATAATAAAATCCTGATGTACCAGGCACTTGCCACAGCAGGGATAACGATTCCAAAAACAATCATCGCACCGAAGATATTCCCCGGTACGATGCCGATCCAGTTGGAGACATTTGAGCCTGCCATTGCGGAGCTGGGTTTCCCTATGATCGTCAAAGAGGCTTTCGGATCTTTTGGTGAACAAGTGTATCTGATTCAAAATCGAGAACAATTACATAAGAAGATAATCGAAATCGGAACCGAGCCATTCGTCCTGCAGGAATACATCCAAACGAGCCATGGCAGGGATATTCGAATCAATGTAGTCGGCGGAAAGATTGTTGCGTCGATGATTCGTTTTTCCAAAACCGATTTCCGTGCCAATGTATCACAAGGAGGCAGCATGGAGCCTTATACCCCGACAGAGAAAGAAGCCGACCTTGCTATCGCTGCAGCAAAAGCCGTAGGAACAGATTTTGCCGGCGTAGATCTGCTATTCGGTGAACATGACGAGCCGCTCGTCTGCGAAGTGAATTCCAACGCGCACATCCGTTCCATTTATGAATGCACGGGAGTGGATGTTTCGCAGTCGATCATTTCTTATATCAAAGAAGTTCTATCATGAGAGGGTGGCTGATTTACAACCAAGCAGAAGCTAAACGAAACGCAGCATTCATCGAATGGTTCCTGGAAGAAAGCGCGCAGTTAGGGATAGACCTGCAGCTAGTCTACATCAATCAATTATATGGCGCATTACGAAATGGCTGTGTGGACATCCAGATAAAGATGGGAGATCCTTCGCCTGACTTCGCCATTGTCCGGACGATAGATCCTTTATTGACTGCACAGCTGGAACAGGCCGGTATTGCCTGTTTTAATAACGCACAAATAGCAGCACTTGCAAACGACAAAATCAGGACACATCTTGCGCTTGCCAAATTGGCTATCCCGATGGTGGACATGCATTTTCAGACCGGCATTCCTTTGGATGACCCTCCTCTCCCCTATCCTTTTGTATGGAAAACCAGCACAGGAAGAGGCGGCAAAGATGTACATTTGGTTAAGGACAAAGCACAGTATGAAGCGCTGCAAATACGTTATCGGAATCAACATATCCTAATGCAGGAGCTGGCCGGGACTCCAGGAAAAGATGTGCGTGTTTTTGTAATCGGAAAAGAAATCATTGCCAGTGTCCTCCGCAGCAGTGCGCAAGATTTCAGGGCGAACCACTCACTCGGAGGAAATGCTTCGCTTTATACGCTGAATGCACAGGAAGAAATGCTTGTGCAAAAAATCATCGATCAGTATGATTTCGGCTTTGTCGGAATAGACTTCCTATTCGATGGGAATGGCCGCTTGCTGTTCAATGAGATGGAAGACGTTGTCGGCAGCAGGACGCTCAGTCAAGTGAGTGACATCAATATTGTGCGGCTTTATTTGCAGTTCATAAAGAACCGTCTTACAAGTTTTTGATTGTTCAGGGAGCTCATGAAGTGGATGTTAACTTTATGCATACGACTTTTCTCTACTTTTTCATTCTTAGACCGATTATTTAAATGTTTTGAAAATGATTCATCAGTCTGATTTAATAATCCTAATAAGAAACGTTGTATGGGAGGGAATTGTCTTGATCTTAGAACTGGAGAACGTGTCATTAAAACGAGGTGGCAGCTGGCTGTTGGAAAATGTGAACTGGAAAGTGGAAAAAGGACAAAACTGGGTATTGTTCGGTTTGAACGGTTCCGGAAAAACATCACTGCTGAATTTATTGAATGCATTCACCTTTCCGACTTCTGGAAATATGCATGTATTGGGCATGGAGTTTGGACGTACATATCTTGCTGAAAAGCTGCGAATCCAAATCGGTTACGTTTCTTCCTCCCTCCAGCAAAAGTTCAATTTGCATGATAATGCGTTTGAAGTCGTCCTTAGCGGTGCTTTTGCTTCCATCGGACTTTATGAGACACCTACCGACGAGATGCGGACCAGGGCTGCCCAGCTGCTCCATGATTTAGGCTGCTATGCATATGCAAACCGCCGTTACGAAACACTGTCCCTCGGAGAAAGGCAGCGGGTTTTGATTGCCCGTGCCCTTATGGCTGATCCCCCGCTGCTTATCTTGGACGAACCTGCCAATGGGTTGGATTTCCTGGCGCGTGAAGCATTGCTGGATTCGATTGAACGCATAAGCAGTCACCACGATGCACCTACAATCATTTATGTCACCCACCACATCGAAGAAATCTTGCCCATATTTGATAAAACACTTTTGCTTAAAGAAGGAAAAGTATTCGCTTCCGGTGATACGACAGACATGATTTCCAGTCCCAACCTTTCCGATTTCTTCGGAATTCCAGTCAATGTGTCATGGGATCATAATCGTCCTTATCTTTCGAGAGTGCATATCACTAACGGATAAAAAAAGCTTGCACCCGTATCTTTATGGTGAGTACAAACGTAAAAGCAAAAAAGAGGTGACATGATGGAACAGCCAAAACAAACAGATCATCGGTTGGGAATAGAAGAAACACTGGAGAAGCTGTCTTATTATTGCTTGTATTTGACGAAAAATAAATGGGATAGTGAAGAAGTGCTGCAGGAAGCTGTCGTTAAAACGCTGACTGCATACCCAGAAGCTAATTTTCCTCCTCCAGTCAGTCTTTTGAAAAAGATTGCATATAATGCCTGGGTCGATCGGCTGCGCAAACAAAAGAAAGAAGAGCTTGTTTCTGACATCCAGGAATCAGCACCGACGGAAAAGCAAGACACGGCGCAGCACATGGAACATTTACGAAAACTCACTCCAAAGCAGCTGATCGTCTTTGTTCTGAAAGAAGCGTTCCATTTTCAGTCTATCGAAATAGCGAAGCTGCTCCAGACGAACGAATCAGCTGTAAAAGGGCTTTTGCATCGCGGACGTACAAACCTGCATACCGACAAGATACATCCGCTCGTCCAGAGTTCCTGGGAAACCTTGAATCAGGATGAGATTTTCGAGCTTGTTCATACCTCCTTAAACAATGAAGACCCGGCCGAACTGATTCGTAATCTCCCTAATATACTTCCTACTACCAAGACTTCTGTTGTGCCCAATACAAATCCCTATATGGCTGCAGCCTAGCGCTGCAGTTATTTTTGTTTACCCATATCTTAATGCATCCTTCTTTCGTTTTAGATATGAAAAATGAAAGGAGCGTGTAACAATGGCAGCAATACCTTATGTAGTGGAGCAATCGAAAATGGGGGAACGATCCTACGATATCTATTCAAGGTTGTTAAAAGACCGCATCATCATGGTGAGTGAGGAAATCAATGATAGTATGGCAAGCGCGATTGTGGCGCAGTTATTATTTTTAGCTGCGGATGATCCGGAAAAAGATATCTCCATCTACATTAACTGTCCTGGAGGATCTGTCACAGCTGGCTTTTCCATTCTGGATACGATGCACTATATCAAACCGGATGTGCAGACGATCTGCACAGGCATGGCAGCATCTTTCGGCGCATTGCTGCTACTCGCCGGCACCGCTGGAAAACGATATGCACTGCCAAACAGCGAAGTCATGATCCACCAGCCTCTGGGAGGAACACAAGGTCAAGCAGCTGATATCGATATTGCCGCTAAACGGATCATCAAGTTAAGACAGCATATCAACCAGCTGATCACCGACCATACCGGACAGCCAATCGAAAAAGTAGCAGCCGATACCGATCGTGATTATTTTATGAGTGCACATGAAGCAAAGGAATACGGTATTATCGATGAGGTTTTGGTAAGGAAATAAAGGCGTGTTGAGTTACAGATTTTCTTTCTATTATTCCAAAAGACCTCCGAATCTGGTTTCCCAATCGGAGGTCTTTTGGTCTTTAAAAATGCTAGTCAGTCTCTCATTGCTTTTCAGTGGAAACTTAACTAATTCACTTAAGTTGACTTACTTATTTTTATGATCCACACTAACCTGCTCAAAAAGATCACAATACCCAATATAAGATATAAAACTGCCCTATCCAACTCATTCCAGCCAACTATCGCTGAAATAATCACCCCTGCTGCAACCAGTAAGATGACGATATTAAAAATAATTGTGAATCTGTTATATGACCTATCCAACTTGCACCCTCCCTTCATAATTTGCATTCCCGCTAGTACTTTGCAAATCAGCAAGGAAAAAATTCATTCATCATTCATACCTCTTTCATCTGCCCAATAAACAATTTCTTCCTTTTTCCACCTTACTAATTTATCATAATCTTGCTTATGCCGCCTAGTTGCAAACATACTCACGACCAGTTAATTTTCAGTGACATAAGTGCAGGATAGATTATAAGAATCAGATTCAGAACATCTATCATTTTTAAAAACTTTCCCCATCACCTGAAGGGCGGTGTATCTATATCAATTAAAAAATCCAACAATGCGCAAAAATACCAAGATAATCTTGATTTCATGTTTAACAAACAAAATAAAAGGGCATCTAATCTAAGTCAGGGGGATAGGGCGAGGTGCGTTTAAACGAAAAGAAACTTATCTACAGGGAGCTAGCCAGATTGATGCATGATTTCAACAATTGTCCTGATAAACATATCAAAGAGAATATTCATCAGGATATAACATTATTAAAAGCGGCAATTCAATATAAAAGCAAAAAATAACTCTCCAATTTCGATTAACGAAGATGGAGAGTTGTTTTTTTCACTTGATATAGCGGCTTATAGCCACTTTCAAAGAATGTGTCGTTTTCACATTGAATCCAATCCCCAATTGTGTAGCAGTCTGTGCTATCTCAGGTCTTATTCCGGAAAGGATAGTCTCAATCCCTAACAGTTTCAAGGAATCCATTATGCTGAATATCCGATGAGCAACCATCGTATCGATTATCGCCACACCTGACATATCGATGAACAGATATTCCACTCTCAGTTTTGCACATTGGCTCAGTACACTATCCATCATATACTTAGCTCTGCTAGTATCAATATCGCCCACCAGCGGAAGCAAAGCTACATCCGGCGTCAATAATATGACTGGCGTACTGAGCTCATTGATCATCGTTTGCTGCGCTGCCAGCTTGTATTCGGATTGTTTAGCATTTTCCCTCGTAAACCAGACAATGATCTGATTGAAAGTATCCGTAACTTTTTTTGAATAACTAAGTGTTTCTTTACCGCATAAATCATGTTTTTCAACAAATTCTTCCAATAATCCTAAATACAATGATTCAGACCGGCTGAATTCATCAAGTATATCTTCTATCGGTGTATTCAAGTGCTGTTCATCCTGAGTCAATTCCATGACCCATTCCTCCAGAAGCTCGTAGGAAGAATGGTTATCCGGATTGAATAATTCAGGAAAACGTATATAAAAATCTCTTATCTGCTTTTCTAGTAAAGCTTTTACAGAAGGATCGTCGGAACCATACACCCCTGAAGGCCTGTTTAGTCCGCCCATCCACTTTTGGGTCAAATAATCTATATTATCACGAAAATGGTCATATAAGGGTTTATCTGGTGCAATCTGCAGTATCTTCTCGTCTGCCATCATCATATCTCCTTGTCATCATCGTTCAACAACTTATTTTACCATGTGTTTCGACAAAATCCCATTTTAAGATGGTTGTGAGTTAAAGTAACCCTCAAAAAAGTCATGTAATAGGATGTTAGACGCTGACTGAGTGACAAGGCTTCCTACTCAGGAGATCGTGATAGCATGACTCTTTCGCTACAACCTTATTGTGCATCTTTAAGATCCAATTCTGTTTCTGTTTTCTTTTTCCCCATGACCAAAGCGAGCACAATCAATACTGCCAAAGCGGTAAAGCAAACCACTGTCCCGACAGAAATACCTTTACTGAATGTTGAACCGATCAAAATGACAACAAGACCTACCAGTCCGATGATCGTCGTCACTGGGAAAAGTTTCATTTTGAAATGCGGCAACTCCGGATATGCAGGGCGAAGCTTCAGCTGTGCCGCACAGATGCCGATCCAAAGCAATAGCATCGTGAATCCCGGTATCGTCATCATGGTTCCGATGATACTTTCGGGAGCGAAATACGCTAAACCAGCTCCGATCAATGATAGCAGACCATTCAAGAAGATAGCATTCTTTGGTGCACCAGACTTGGACGTCTTGGTCAGCATCTTAGGTGCTTCCCCTTTTTCGGCTAGTGAGAACATCGTCCGGGAAGTGGCGAACATACCTGAATTCGCTGCTGAAAGAACGGCAGTCAATAAGATGAAGTTCATCACATGTGCCACTCCCGGAATTCCGATTGCGTCCATCACTTGAATGAAAGGACTTTCCGTTCCGGCAACTTGATTCCAAGGAATAAGACCGGCGATGATCGTGATCGGTAAGATATAAAATAACAAAACTCGCCAGACAACACCTTTTATGACCTTAGGCAAAACCTTTTTCACATCTTTTGTCTCAGAAATCGCTACACCGATCAATTCGGAGCCCCCAAAGGAAAACATGACGATCAAACATGCAGCGAATACACCTTGTATGCCATTCGGGAAAAATCCGCCATGTCCGAATAAATGCTGCGCTGGTGTATCTGGCGCAAAATCAGTCAATCCCAGTAAAACAGCTCCCCCTAATAGAATGAACAATACGAGTGCGATGATTTTAATACTCGCAAACCAAAATTCCATTTCCCCGTAAAATTTCACCTGCAAACTATTGATCCCGATGATGAGTGCTGCACAAATCGCGCTTAGCAGCCAAAGCGGTGTATCAGAAAACCAAAACTGCAAAAACGATCCTGCAGCCAGTATTTCGACAACTGTTACAAGCGTCCAGTTGATCCAATACAGCCAGCCAACAATGAAGGATATATGAAACCCAAAAGCTTTATGAACTAAATGCTGCACATTATGATTCGGATACACAACCGCCATTTCCGCCAAAGCAACCATTACAATCAGTAATAACGCCCCTCCAAGCAAGTAGGAAACCACAACACCTGGGCCGGCAATTCCCAATGTCTCTCCGCTTCCTTTAAAAATGCCTGTTCCAATCATACCTGCCAATGCCAAAAACTGTACGTGTCTAGGTAAAAGCTCTTTCCGCAAACCATTTTGACTCATTTCTTTCTCCTCTTTTCTTATTGAATCTTACGCTGATGGATATTGAATAGAAATAGTCATCATCCATGGTCAACCACCTCCTTAAAGCTTGGGAAAAACAAAAAATCCCTGCTGAAATATATCAGCAGGGACGTGATCAACGCGGTACCACCCTCATTATTGGCATACTTTCATACCAATCTCTCATTCAGATAACGGCTATTCACCGTCTTCCCCTTACCTATCGGTTTCGAAGAAGAATGCTCCCGGATCGTAATTCATGTTTGTTCTGTATACTGACTTCCACCAACCGTCGGCTCTCTGTGATAGGGAGAACACGCACTACTATAATCCATTCATCGCAAAATTATTCTTTTCATAAAAAAAATCCCTGCTGAAATATATCAGCAGGGACGTGATCAACGCGGTACCACCCTCATTATTGGCATCCTTTCATGCCAATCTCTCATTCAGATAACGGCTATCCACCGTCTTCCCCTCACCTATCGGTTTCGAAGAAGAATGCTCCCGGATCGTAATTCATGTTGTTCTATATACTGACTCGCACCATCCGTCAGCTCTCTGTGATAGGAAGAACAAACACTACTATGATCCTTTCATTGCAATACTATTCCATTATAATAAAAAAATCCCTGCTGAAATCATTCAGCAGGGACGTTATGTACGCGGTACCACCCTGATTATTGACATTTGACTGTCAATATCTCATTCCAGATAACGGCTATCCACCGTCTTCCCCTCACCTATCGGTTTCGAAGAAGAATGCTCCCGGATCGTAATTCACGCTGTTCTTTGCACTGACTTGCACCACCCGTCAGCTCTCTTTTGGCAGGGAGAACATACATTACTGTAATCCGTTCAACGCTCATTTATTAATATATTGAGTATCCTACAGGAATCATTCATAAAAATCAACTATTTTTTTAATATTTATTTTAGTCTCTCCTTCTTATTGTACATACTACCGCAGAATAAGCATGGAATGAAGTGTAAAAAATTAACGAGGTCATTTGTGGTATAATAGAAGTATCATTGAAGGGAGATTTTTAATTTGCTAAAAGGCGGAGATAGTGTATTCTATCCATTTCACGGAACCGGAACCATAGAATCAACGGAATTCATCAGGGAAAAAGAGTATTTCAAAATATTCTTCCCATATCGCAAGCTTCACGTGTATGTACCAAGCCAGCAAGAAAACCAGAACGGTCTTCGTCCAATTATTTCTCTGGAGCAATTAGAGCTGGTAAAATCGGATTTCTATGACAATGGTGTTCCTTTGCCTTCTTCCGTAAGTGAGCGATCAAAAGTCCTGGACAGTAAGATGAAATCAGGCACAACAATAGAAATCAGTCAAATCCTGAGAGACTTGCTGCATTTTCACACTACTGACGGACGTTTATCTCAATCCGATAAAAAAGTCTATAAAAATGCAGAAGAGTTCCTAATCGGAGAAATACAAATCATCAAGAATATATCATATGACCAAGCTTCTGATGATGTGAAAGCATTAGTTGAAAATCGGTTTAAGATTGATGCACCTACTTTTAGGTGAGACTTGAATACTGCGCTTGCAGCAGTTTTTAAACCCCCTCCAAAAAGGACATCCTGAAATACAGGATGTCCTTTTTGTGTTATTCCGAGGAAACGATTTTCTTTATATCTAGCAGAAAATTGTAAAAAATTTTTAATATAAACGAAAGTATATTAAAATAAAGATACACGATTAAATATATCTATTTCTTAATATCTCTAAGGAGAAATACTCTATGAATAAAAGGGAATGCGTTATATTAATTACAATCTATGAAGAAAAAAACATTACTAAGGCAGCGGATCGCTTATTTGTATCGCAGCCTACATTAACCTACAAACTACAACAATTAGAGCGACAATACAACACCAAGATTCTTAACCGCGGGCGACATGGAGTTCAGTTTACGCAGCAAGGAGAGTATCTTGTTGATTTTGCCAGGTCTACACTTCAACGTCTCGATTCTCTAGAACAAGCATTATGGGATATGGACGAGACACTATATGGAACTGTACGTCTGAGTGTAGCGAGAGCATATGCACTATATAGATTACCTACTATACTGAACGGCTTTTCAGAAGAACACCCTCAAGTTAACTTCGTAGTGGACACCGGATTGAATCTAAACTTGATTCAGGAAGTGTTCAAAGGGGATTCCCATATTGGGATAGTTCGAGGTGAACATCATTGGGGTTTTGAACAAATGACGATAGGTGTAGAAGAAATGTGTGTGCTGTCAAAAGAGCCCATAAAATTCGAAGACCTGCCACATCTACACAGAATTACATACAATACTGACCCCGCTCTGAATATGGTTATAGAAAACTGGTGGAAACAAAATTTCTCCGCCCCGTCTAAAGTAAATCTACACCTTGATAATATGGAGACGGCAAAGCGTATGGCTTTGGAAGGATTAGGATATACAATTGTACCGAGTATAGTTGTTGAAAAGAATCAGCATTACATCAGTCTTCTGGATAAAAACGGGGCGCCTCTTCTATGGAGAACCTGGTTCCTCTATAGAAAAGAATCGCTGGAAATATCTGCAGTGAGAGAATTCGTGCACTACTTACATGAAGTGTGCACAACATAATGTAAGGTAATGAAAAAGCCACTCAATAACTAATTGAATGGCTTTTTCTCATTACTTGAACTATGAAAGTTAAGTTGAACGTTTAAAGACTGCTATCCATTCATCTATTTGTATAGACTGGATCTTACGATTTTCTTGGATTAAATGAATGTATTGCTGCTGCTCTTTTGTTCCTGCTTGTATAAACTCTTCAACCTGTCTGATTTGTTCTTCTGACTCGGTTGTCCGCTTTACCCAAACTGGGAAATCAAATGTTTTCTTCCTTTTTTCTTCTTTCCAGATAGTTAAACCACTCTCACTCGCCAGTTCTTTCCAATCATCAATAGATAGACATTCTACATGACTCTTATCACGCATACATTCGATTTCATTTATATACTGTGCAATTTCTGTATCATTCGGAACTACGTTATCTATGAGTAAGAAAACTCCGGATGGTTTTAATACTCTGCTCACTTGCTGCACAAAAGCTTGCTTATCGGGAAAATGGTGGGCTGCTATTCTGCATCCGACAAAATCAAATTGATCGTCAAGGAAAGGCAGTTCTTCTGCATCTGCTATAACATAGGAAATGTTTGAACAGTTCTTTTGGAGATGTTTTTTGGCTTCTTCCAGCATTTTTTTGGTAAAGTCCGTTGTGTAAACATGATTGACTAAGGGAGAAAGAAACTTTGTTAAATGGCCTCCTCCAGTCGCTATGTCCAATGCCAGCCAATCAGTCTGCGGAGCTATCATACCGGCTAATAAATCCAGATCTTTCCCTTTAGCATGCGATTGGCTGTTTACGTATGCTATTGCGTTCTGAGAAAATTGTTTTTTCACTAATTCTTTTTGATCTATTGAGCGTTTCTCCATTTTTCATCAACCCTCTATTGGAAATTAGCATCGTGACTCAATCCATACTAAAATTTAATTAGAAATTGTGGATTCAACCTTTGATAAAAAATCTTCTATATACTTTCTAGCTGCAGCCGGATTTTGACCGATACTATTTTCGCGTATTTCGTCTTTTTCCAGCTTCTCTAGCGACTTCAATTTCACGCTTTCAGCTTCAGATTGCGGAACCACTACAATCCCGTCTATATCCCCTACAATATAGTCTCCTGGGTTAACAGCAACTCCTCCGCAAACTATCGCGTCATTTAGTACACCTTTTTTGTTCTTTTTACTAGCGCATGTTGTTGTTCCCTTGCAAAAAATCGGGAAATCAAGTGCTATGCTTCCTTTTATATCCCTTATCACACCGTCAATGACTATTCCAGCCAGTCCCAGTGTCTTTCCTAAACCAAGAATAAAGTCGCCTGCGACAGCGTTTTCTGTCCACCCTTTGCCATCAATGACCAAAACATCCCCAGGCTTCGCTTTGTAGATAGCTTCCAGGACGGATATGTTTTCACCTGCGTCTATTTGTACAGTAAATGCAGGACCAGAAAGATGATAATCACGCAATGGCTTGATATCATACGACATATGATTTTTGCCGTTAAGAGCATCTGAAACACTTGTGCTAGGTATATTTTCAAACATAGCTATTCCTCCTATTTTTGTATTGTTATAGCAAAAACTATATAGGAATGTATAAATTACCTTTGAGGATCCTTCTGGCTGTTCGGTCCATTCCAACATAGGAAACATGCTTATTATCCGCTGTCAAAGCTACCCTGACTTCCGTAACTCCTTCAGGCTGTCCGATGCGAATGATTTGCTCTTTTCCAGGTTCTTTATATCTAGCAAAGCGATTAGGCAATGTACCAGGTATCAACGCAGCAGCTCCAAGACAATTTAAACCGCTGCCGGCAAAGGTTCTGTGAAAGTTTCCCATGGATATCATTTTAGCTATGATATCTACTTCTTCTGCTTTAATTAATTTCCCTGCTGGTGTGACATAATCCTGCGCTTCGGAAACAATGGCTATTTTCGGTATCGAAGGAGTAAGCCTCGCTTCATCCTCTGTTTCTGACATACCAGCTGCAACAGCCAGCTTTACTCGGATTTCATCCAACTCTCTCAATAAATCATTATTCAGCATTAGCTCACTATTCAATTCGGTTCCCATTATCCCTAAATCTTTGGCTGATACAAAAACGAAAGGATTCACGACGTCTAAAAATGAGACTTCGTATGTTTTGTGTTGCGTTGTCACTGAATAGATCAGCTCCAATGGCAAGGTGTTCCCTGTCTTCGCACCGCCAGGATTTAGGATATTAACTGCAAATCTTGCTCCGCTCTTAACCAACCCTGGCATGAGATAATCGCCGCCTGCTTTTGCTTTACCATTTTCCACTGGAACAGTGATATGCAGCATTTTATTTATATTGGTATTAAACACAGAAACACTTACCTGGCTTGCTGTCATATCTGCATCAACATAACCTTCGTCTACTGCAAAAGCGCCCACAGCTGCCATTAGATTACCACAAGTCCCCTTTGAATCCACAATCTCCTCGCCAATACCAATCTGGTAAAATGTAAATTCCACATCTGCAGTTTCTTTAGAAGAAACTGAGATAACGCATACTTTACTAGAATGGGAGGTTCCACTTCCAACACCGTCGATTTGCGAAGGATTGTAGGCATCAATGCCAGTTAAGAAAATCCTGTGAATCGCGTCTGTATCTTCAGGTAAATCGCCCTTATGAAAGAATAGTCCGCGACTGGTTCCACCTCTGTATAAGGCACAGGGTATATTATATTGCGTCATGTCATTCACCCTTTAAATTAAAATTACGGAGTGAGTTTTCCCTTCACATCTTACTCCTTAAGGGATACTTATTTTTTCACTACCGTTTATGCTTTCTATGATGGAATCCGTGAATGCTATCGTGCCCGCGGTCCCGCCAAGATCACCTGTCTTAATTCCTGATTCCATAGTTTTAAAGATTGATTCCTCCATAGTAGCCGCTACTAGTTTGAGTTTATCGTCTTGATGCTGTGTGTACATCCATTCAAAGAACATCACCGTACTCAACATCATTCCGATTGGATTTGCGATATTTTTACCTGCTATATCCGGAGCTGATCCGTGTGCCGCTTGTGCCATGGCTTGTGTATCATTTGAATTTATCGATGGAGCAAGTCCAAGACTGCCGACCAGTTCACCTGCAAGATCGGAAAGAATATCGCCGAACATATTCTCTGTGACAATCACATCAAAGTTACTTGCACGCCTTACTAAGTGAGCGGTCATGGCATCTATATGATAATCATCAACCGTAACTTCTGGATATTGTTCAGCTACTTCACGGCAGACATTTAGAAACAATCCTGTACCAAGCTTGAGCACGTTAGCCTTATGGACGATTGTAACTTTTTTTCTGCGTGTCATTGCAGCTTGGAATGCTGCCTGAGCAATCCTTTCGACTGCTTTTCTGGTAAATACTCCTGCGGAAACAGCTACATCAGGCGTTATCATCCACTCTCCAATACCGACATGCATATTGCGATCGGTATAAAACCCCTCTGTATTTTCCCGGTAAATAACTAAGTCTGCTTCACCTACTACACTCTTGGTACCCGGCATTGTTTTGGCAGGACGAACATTTGCATAAAGATCGAAATAATGCCTTAATTCTCCGCTTGGATTACGTTTTTGTTTATGTTCTTCTGGATATGCAACAGAATCATGAGGACCAAGAATCCAGCCATGACATTCTCTAAGCTTGTCTTTTGTAACTTGCGGAATTGGGTCATTATGTTCCTCTATACCTTCCCACCCCATGGGCAGCTGAATGAAGTCTAATGACAGCCCGTGTTTCTTAGATGCAGATTCAAGTATCCTCATTGTAGCGCTTACAATTTCAGGGCCGATTCCATCCCCATTTAAAACTCCAATACGGTAAGTAGTCATTGTTTTAGCTCCTTTACCTTTTAATACCTAATACCTTTAGTATAGTTAGTGATCAGATATAAATAAAATAGATTATATTTATCTTATTCCATTGATAATTACTATTTCTAAATGTAATTTCAATTCAGATTAAGCAATTTCATTGGGAGTTTTTTAATCATCCAATCCACTTCCTCTTCTTTTGCGCCATTTTCTTTAAGAAAGTTTATATAATCTGGAAGACTCTCATTCCAAGGAGGATTTTCAACTTGCCCGCTGTCTGTAGAGACCAACGTTGTTTGATATCCCACTTTATTGATTGCTTCCAAATTAGCTTGCAGGTTGTTCTGGTAATTCCCTTTTCCGATGGGCTGTGCAAAGGTTCGTTCAAAATATACATTATCGTATTTGGATACTATTTCAATCTGATCTTCAATTGATAATCCAACTATATGGAATTCCGGATGCGTCACAACAATATTAGAAATACCTGTATCGGTTGCAGTCTTCAAGACAACATCTATTTCATCCTTCGAGATGTGCCCTGTTGCCAGTACCGCATTATACTCCTTTATGATCAGCATAATCTCTAGAAGTTCTGAAACAACAGCTTTGCCTTTTATAACTGAGATACCACCCTGTTTTTCTTCTTTCATACGATGATTCTTTGCATCGATTGTGGGCAGCCAGACAATCTTTGCGCCAAGTTCCAACGCATATCGCACCGCTGCAGGGTTAAGTCCGCCTACCGCATAGTTCAGCGTGATGCTGCCATAAGCAATACTTTTCTGGGCTAGTTTATTTAGTAACCAGGCTCTTTCAGCTGTAGGAAACTGATGGGACTTCAGTACAAAACCTTCTACTCCCATGTTTTGTGCCTTTCTCAGTAACTCTAAATCATCGTGTTTTCTTTCCCTGATATCCGGTGCAGAATGGATATGAAGATCAAAAACTCCTTTTAGTTCTGCCATAAAAGACCCTCTTCTTTCCTATGATTTTTATATCTAAATCATACAAAAGTTGAACATTCTATTAAAATAGTGTTTTTCTATGGAAAAGCATAACTACTTTCTATTTCTATGACTACCAAGCTAATGAGATTGCTCCTGTTAGTAATGCAAATACGATTAATGCAACTGATAAGAGTACCACCCATCCAAGTGCATAGCGCTGAAATTCTCCAATTTCTTTCCCCACTAGAACGAGCAAGGCGCAGATGTAGGTCCCATGCTATGCAAAGGCTGTCCAATGACACCCGCTCTTGCTATTTCCACTGGATCGATTCCGTATTCAGCTGCAGCTTGTGCAAGTACTGGCAAAGCTCTGAAGAAGAAAGCATCGTTAGACATCAGGAAACTTAGAGGCAGACTAATAACTGCAACAATGACGGTGAAAAACGGGGAGAATGATTCTGGCACAATCGTTAGGAAATCTGACGCCATATGATCAACCATTTTTGTTTCGGAAAGTATTCCAGTAAAGATTCCTGCTCCTAACACAAGCATAACTACTGGTATGGCATTGCTTCCATGGACTTTAATAATTTCCTGCTGATCTTTGATCTTAGCATTATTAACTAGCAGTGCGATGACGAACCCGATGATAATAATACTGGCAGAGGGGCAATTCCATCACTAATGATACCAGCAGCGCCAGAGTCAAAATGAAATTAAACCATATCTTCCAAGATACAGTGACTTCTTTCTTTGTAACTGCAGCAGCAATTTCAACAGATGCTTCTTGAATTTTCGCTTTGCCAATCCTCTTACGCTCCATTCTTCCCATCACATATGCCAACACGATAATAAAGAGTGAGCCGCACACCATCATCGGAATCAGCGGCATAAAATATTTTGAAGCATCTAACCCTAAAACACTGATTCCTCTCGTTGCAGCCCCGCCCCAAGATGTCATACCTGATATTGTTCCTAAGGCCATAACAGCTATTGCAGCTAGCACTAAAGGATTAATGCCAATTTTATGATAGATGGGCAGCATTGCAGAGCAAATGATCATATAGCTTGTTGTACCATCGCCATCTAAGGCTACCAATAACGCCAGGATAGCAGTACCAACGACTATCTTGACTGGATCACCTTTTGCAACCTTCAAAATGGTTCTCGAAACAGGATCGAATAAACCAGAGTCCATCATGATTCCAAAATAGAGTATCGCAAAAAGAAGTAAAACAGCCGTAGGAGCAACTAACTCGATCCCTGCAAACATCATCAGTCCAAGATTTGAACCTAATCCACCAATAACGGCGAAGATGATTTGCGATATGACAATGGCAGTGAATGCCGAGGCTCTTTTTGTCATAACTAAAAATGAATAGAATGATTGTGGGAAATCCTAAAATCGATAACACATTATCCTCCACTATCCTTGTATGCGTTTTCAAAATAATCCTTCCTCATGAATACTTCCTTTCTGTTCTCCTCCTCGTTCAATGTGATACGTCCACTGTATGTCAGAGCATGAAAAGAATAAAATATATTTTCCTATCTATAACCATTGAAGATTTTGATTGAATAATCCTGGTATAAATAATGAAAGCGCATTCGGATAATTATGTAGTTTCCGATAGATATTTATCATTACTGTTTTATCCAGAAAAAAGAAAAAAGAAAAAAGTTCTCAATTTTAAAGAAGGAGATTGAGGGGTTTAATTGAATTGATCGGGGGTGGAATTCCATAAAATAAAGTAACTGAAGAAAAAGTATTTTAGGAAAACCCAAACTGACGTGAATCTTAAGCAAAGATGTACATCGGTTCAGGTTTTCTATGTTTCATAATACATGTCGTAAATGCAAAGAATCACTATTCCAATTTCATTTTTAATCCTTCATGCGTTGCCTTAAAGCCTAAACGTTCATAAAACCGTAGTGCATCGACTCTTAGTTTATCTGTTGTAAGTTGGATTAAGTGGCAGCTACGTTCGTTTGCGCGTTGAATTGCCCATTTTATGAGTTCACTCCCCACTCCCTTACCACGTACGGATGAGGTTGTTCTGACTCCTTCAATAGTAGCTCTCCAACCACCTTGGTGCGTAATGTATGGTGTAAAAGTAATTTGTAGCACACCAATAACTTCTTTATCTTGATAAGCTACTATCAATTCATTATTGGGGTCAGATGTGATAGCTTGAAATGCTTTTGTGTAACCTACTGACAGTGGTTGTTCATAACGCTCACGTTTTCTTCCCAATTCATCATCAGCAAGCATTTCCACAATTTTATCTAAATCTTGTTCATTAGCTATTCTAAATTTGATTTCCTTTACCAACAAACTTTCCTCCTTTATGAACGAACTGTTTATAACCTCTAGCACTGGCTTCATTAAATACTACAATTTTAGTTGAAAAATTTAATTCTGTAGATTAAGTTGGGCACCACGATTCTTCTTTATTAAGAGAATTGATATAACGTCATTAAATCGCCGTCCAGCCTCCATCCACTTTAATTGTTTCTCCTGTGATGAAGTTAGCCATATCCGATGCAAGGAAAAGAACCGCGCCTGTTACATCAGAAGGTTTTGCTAATGAACCTAACGGAATCCTGCTCATAACATCATTGTAAAAACCCTCATCCTGAAACATACCGTTCGTTAAATCCGTTTTAATAAACGTCGGTGCTACTGCATTTACTTTTATCTGATTACTTGCCCACTCTACTGCTAAAGCTTTAGTTAGTTGCACTGCCCCTCCTTTACTTGAACAGTAGGCAGCTCTGTCTACATAGCCGACAAATGCCATTTGCGAAACAATGTTGATGATTTTACCAGGTATCTCTTTATCGATCATATGTTTTCCTACTGCTTGCGAGCAGAAAAAAGTCCCTTTTAAATTCGTATCCAATACTTTATCCCAATCAGCTTCTGTCACTTCCAGCGCAGGCTTGGCAATATTAATACCTGCGTTGTTCACTAACACATCAATTCGTCCCATTATCTTTTCAGCATCTGATACCATATGTTTAATATCGGCTAATTTAGTTATGTCTGCTTGAATACAAGCACAGTCTGTATTTTTCTCTTGTAATTCGGACGCTGTTTTTTCAAGGTCATCTATGTTTCTCCCGGTAATGATAACCGAAGCACCCTTTTCTGCGAAAGCCAGCGCTATATCCTTGCCTATCCCCTTACTTCCGCCGACTATTAAGACTTTCTTATCTTTCAGATCGTTAAATGAATACATTCTCATGCTCCTTTACCGATTCTTTGGCGCATCATTACATTCCAAAAGCATCCCTATATATGTTTTCAATATCGGTTTTTGTGAGCTTTCGTGGGTTATTGGACAATAGTCTATCAATCTTACTAGCTTCTTCTGCAAGGTTCGAAAGGTCGGTCTCCTTTACACCTACTTCTTTCAGACTTGCTGGAATCCCAACGTCTTCTGACAGTTTTGCCAACGCATGTACTGCTTGTTCAGCTGCATCTCGTAAGGATAGATGTTCGACATTTTCTCCCATGGCAAGTGCTACTTCTTTGAACTTAGTAAGGTTAGATATTACATTGTACTTCATGACATAAGGCAAAAGCAGCGAATTGGCTACTCCATGAGGCACCTTGAACTTGCCGCCTAACGGGTAAGCTAGCGCATGAACAGCACCAACTCCAGCATTGCCTAAGGATATTCCTGCAAGCAAGCTGCCCATCGCCATATCCTCTCTTGCGCGCAGATTATTTCCGTCATAAACAGCAGTTCGGAGAGACCTTGAGATTAGCTTAATTGCCTGTAAAGCGATACCATCAGTCAGTTCCCCTGCTTTTATTGCAGTATAAGATTCTACTGCATGTACTAACGCATCCATGCCTGTTGCTGCAGTTACTTTCGCAGGCACAGACAACGTCAGCGTGGCATCAATAATTGCAGCATTCGGCAATAAATAAGGGCTTACTATCCCTTTTTTTACATTGTCCCGAATATCCGTAAATATCGCATTCGCTGTAACTTCCGATCCTGTTCCAGCTGTTGTTGGAACCAGAATGAAAGGTATGCCTCTGTTCTTGATCATATCAGTGCCAATAAAATTACGGACATCTTCTTTATTCGTCAGCATGACAGAAAGCAGCTTTGTGATATCCAATGCACTTCCGCCGCCTACTCCGATAAGCAAATCCGGATTATCGCTTCCAAGCTCGCTGTTCATTTCCTCTAAATTCTCAAAAGGTGGTTCTGGAATCACTTTATCTATAACACTATAGGAGATATTTTCATTGGATAAAGGCGTTATTATATTATCCAGTAAGCCTGTCTGTTTAATGATGCTGTCTGTGACAATGACAACATGTTTCGCATCAAATTTTCTTGCTTGTTCTCCGATGGTTGCTATTGAACCTGAACCGGTAATCAGTGTGTTTGCTGTTTGAAAATAAGAAATGCTCATTCAACTTCACTCCTTAATTTAAGTTGATTCCGACAAATTTTGTTTCAGTCATATCTTCCATTGCATATTTCACACCTTCTTTACCAACACCACTTAATTTCACCCCGCCATAGGGATAGTTGTCTTGCCGATAGTTAGAAGTTTCATTGATCCAGACGCCGCCAGTTTCCAGTGCATCTGCTACCTTCAAAGCTTGATTGATATTGTTTGTAAAAACACCTGCCTGAAGGCCAAAATCTGAATCATTGGCTGCACGGATGACTTCTTCTGCTGTCTCGAAAGGGATGACAGAAACAATAGGTGCAAACGTTTCTTGGCAAACTATTTTCATATCCGGCTTGATATTCAATACAACGGTTGGTTCTAATAGTGCATCTGTCCTTTTACCGCCTGTTGCTATCTTTGCACCTTGCTCTACCGCTTCCTGCACCCATTCTTCTGCCCGCTTCGCTTCATCCAGACTGATCATCGGTCCTATTTCTGTTGTCTCTTCACTTGGGTCTCCTGTTTTGAGCTTTTCAACAAGTGGAAGATAAAGATCGAGGAATTTTTGATAGCTATCTTTTTGAACATAAATGCGCTGAGCCGAAATACAAACCTGTCCAGCAAATGCAAATGCTCCTCTGACAAGTGATTGGGCTGCTTTCTCTATATCAGCATCATCAAAAATAATATTTGGAGAATTTGACCCAAGCTCCAAGGTTACCCGCTTAAGTCCCGCTTGTTTCTTTAGATTAATACCAACAGCAGGGCTTCCAGTGAAGGTAACTTTGCTGATTTTCTCATGAGTAACCAATATATCTCCTATTTCAGATCCGCTTCCAACTACTAGATTCAGAGCTCCATTCGGCAGCCCTGCCTCTTTGAATACTTCAACAAGCATAGACGATGAAATAGGTGTTTTTCCTGCAGGTTTTAATACAACAGTATTACCTGCTGCAAATGCTGGCGCTAATTTGTGAAGCGCTAAATTTAATGGAAAGTTAAATGGCGTGATGGCGCTGATTACCCCAATGGGATATCGTTTCACCATTCCAATTCTATTTTCGCCGCCAATGGCAGCATCCATTGGTACGAGCTCTCCTCCAATCTTTTTGGCTTCATCAGCTGCGAAGCGGATAACTTGTACCGCTCTGCCGACTTCACCTCTGCCATCTTTTAAAGGTTTACCCGCCTCTAAAGCAAGAACCTGAGCAAACTCCTCTGTTCGTGACTCCAATATCTGTGCTGCCTTGTGCAATATCGAAGAGCGTTTATAAGCAGGAAGAGTCTTCATAGTATGATGGAATGTTTCATATGCACTCTCAATCGCGTTCGCCGCATCTTGCTTCGTTGCTAATTTCACTTTTCCAACTGTTTCTCCAGTATAAGGACTGATTACATTTGCCAATTTCATGTCATTTCGATCGATCCGTTCACCATTTATAATCGAGTATACGCTATAATTATTAGACACTTTGACGCTCCTCCAATCGGTGTGTTCCGTTCTTTTCGACCTCGCTTAAAATCGATTTAACACTAATCTCAGGACTCGTTAATACCGGGACCCGAAAATCATTTTCCTGCTCCATGACACGAGCCATAGAAAATTGGGCTAAGACAATCACATCTGAACTTGATTCCAATTGTTTGATTTTCTCCAGGATGATGCGATCGTATTCTTCTTTTTTGCCATCTTGGAGTGCTTTAAACGCATCGTAGATTACCACTGTCTCAATATCTACTTCCTTCTCTTTCTCCACAGCTGCTTGCTTAAGCAAACCTTCAGTTGTCGGGCCTGCCGCTTCTACCGTAGCAATTACGCCAATCTTATTTCCAAGCTCTACTGCTTTTTCAAGCATACTCATATCTGCACTCAGCAATGGTTTGTCAAAAAGATCTCTTATTTGCTCGACACATGGAGTAAACGAGGAGCATGTTAGAAGAATACCGTCAACACCGCTTCTCTCCGCCTTGCTTATCAATTCTACAAGCCTGCGAACCATATCAGTCGTAATATCTCTTCGCTCATTCAGTTCGAAAATGAGACTTTCATCCATAAAATTAACCAGAATTGCATCAGGCGCATGCTGCTGAAAAGCTGACAAGATAGGCTGCACTGAATTCATCGTGGCATGAATCAAACCAATTTTCGGTCGTTGCATTTCCAAATAGACCCCTCCTGTAAGTGCTTACAAATTTAAGATTCCCGATACGGTCTTTCATAAAAAATCTTATCATAATCATTTATTTTTCTATAATACGGATTTTCGATGGTTGTTCATAAGCAAATCAAATATCTAGAGTGAAAACCGAATATGCTTATGAAGAAGAACTAAGATTCTGGGTATGCAAAGGTACTATGAAATAAAATAGAAGACGCTTCGCTTTTATTATTTTATTGTCTAGTGTGATAATAACTATATGAACGAAAGCAACTTTGATCCAACATTAATAGAATCTACAGAAAAAGAAGGAATATAATGATCACCATTTTAGCGACTTTATCAGCAAAAGAAGGTAAACAGGATCAACTTAGAAAAGTCTTAACTAACGTTGTTGCACCTTCACGCTCAGAAGAGGGCTGCATGCTTTATGCTGTGCATGAATCAGGAGAGCGCGATGGCACCTTTGTTTTCTTTGAGAAATGGATAGATGATGCTGCATTCCAGACACATCTCGAAACCGAACACTATAAAGCATATCGGGAATTGAGTGCACCTTATCTCGCATCACGCGAAGTTAAAAGACTATATGATATCTCTGACTCTTAAGGTGATATGACCAAAAAGAGGCCAAACTCCGATTTAGAGCTTGGCCTGCTTTTAATTATATTTAATCAGGATTGTATTTTAATTCTGCAGACGAGCCTTCTCTGCATGATTTGCTGCTTTTACAGGCTCTGGTGTTGTTCTATTATCTTCTGCTTGTTGTTTCGTTTCTTCATCTCCGCCGACGACATGATCCTCATCATTCATAAGTGCTTCATAGCCCTGTTTCGCAACGAGCACTTTATCATTTTTCTTAGAAGAACCAATTTCGCTGGAGTCCATGCCTGCATTTGAATGGAAGTTGGTGTCTGTTGCTCCTGGCAGCAATGCAGTAACAGTAACACCTGTTTCTCGTAATTCTTCACGTAAAGATTCTGCAAACATATACCCAAATGCCTTCGATGGACCATAAACAGTTTCATAAGGTGTTGGCTGCGTAGCAGAAATGGATGAAACGATTAGTATTCTGCCTCTGCCATTAGGAACCATATGGTGCACCACTCGCTTCGCCATATGTACTGTACCAGAAATGTTGATTGAAATGAGTTTCAACTCATCATCAAGATCCGTATCAGTAAATGCTCCCCCAAGGCCAATTCCAACGTTAAGTACTGCCGCCTCAACCGGACGTTTCAATTCACTGACAAAGTTCCAAAAGCTTTCTACACCATCATAAGTTGCTGCATCAGCTTTAAGTGGATAAGCTTCCACTCCTAAATCACGGATAGTATCTGCTGCTTCAAAAATTCGATCACTTGACCCGGATATTGCTATGTCATAATTATCTTGCGCAAATTGTTTTGCTAATTCAAGCCCAAGGCCGGAAGAAGCTCCAGTAATCACTGCAAGCTTACGTTGTTCGGACATAATATATTCTCCTTGCTGTCTGGTTATAAGCTGTCTTAGAAGTTCAAAGAATACTAACTTTGACTAACTCTCATGTTCTATAAATTCTCTATTTCTTTAACTGATAAACTTCAAATATAATTTATTTCATTCAAAAAAACGCAGAGGTGATAAACCCTCTGCGTTACTTTATAATTTTTAGTTCTTCTACAGTAGACGCATTATTAATTCGCAAAGCTACCTTGCTTTCTTACCCAATCTTCACGCAGCAGTGCATATACATTCGCATCATACGTTCTGCCGCCATGATAATAATAACTGCGCAAAAGCCCTTCTTTTTTAAATCCGTGCTTCTCCACAAGTGATGCTGATGCTTCATTCTCCGGGTAGACCATAGCCCCGACACGTAACAAATCCAGTTCTTTAAAGCAATAGCTTAGAACAGCTCCCATCGCTTCATTCGCAAATCCTTTCTTCCAATGATCCGGATGTAATTCGTACCCGATTTCAGCACGTCGATTGCTTCTGTTAACTTGATGCAAGCCGATTGTCCCGAGAAAACGACCTGCTTCTTTGCAAAACATACCCCATCTTATTACTCGGCCCTCCTGCAGACCGCATCGGAAGGAGGAAATGACGCGCTCTGCTTCGTCGATTGACTGAAGCGGCTCCATACCGTAGAACTTTGTTACTATAGGGTCGGACAAAGCGGCAAATACGTACGGAGCATCCTGCATCTTCACTTCATCCAATACTATCCGTTCGGTTTCAAGCGTTTGGAATGTGAGCATGTTCTCTCTCCTTATAAAAAAGACGCACTAGCAAAATTCTAGTGCGTCTTTTGATGTGTTTAGCCTTTTAATTCCTTGATACGCTGCTGAACGCGTGTGCGTTTATCTTCATAATCTGCTTGTTTCGCTCGTTCTTCGTCGATGATTTTAGCTGGTGCCTTGCTGATGAAGCCTTGGTTGGAAAGCTTCTTCTCGACACGTTCCACTTCTTTCGTCCATTTATCGAGTTCTTTCTCAAGTCGTTCGATTTCTTTGGAGATGTCGATCAAGCCTTCAAGCGGTAAGTAAAGCTCTACACCAGTCAATACAGCCGACATCGCTTTGTCAGGTGCTTGGATGCTTGTAGCAATCGTAAGCTCACTTGGATTACAGAAGCGTTCGATATAGTGCTGCTGTGCTTTTAGCTCTGCTTCGATTGTATTGTCTTCCGCTTGAATAAGAAGCTGGATTTGCTTGGACATCGGTGTATCCACCTCTGCACGGATGTTACGGACAGAGCGGATGATACTCACCAAACGTTTCATCTCTTCTGCAGCTTTTTCATCGTGCAGATCTTTGTTGACAGTCGGCCATGCAGCTACGGTGATGGACTCGCCTTCATGCGGCAACTGCTGCCAGATTTCCTCTGTGATGAATGGCATGAATGGATGCAGCATGCGCATTGTCTGATCGAGTACATGTGCAAGAACAGAGCGTGTCATCTGCTTCGCGTCTTCGTCTTCGCCATAAAGCGGAAGCTTCGCCATTTCGATATACCAGTCACACACATCATCCCAGATGAAGTTGTACAGATGACGTCCAGCTTCACCGAATTCATACTTCTCGGCATTATAGGTGACAGCTTCGATCGTTTCGTTCAGGCGAGTAAGGATCCATTTATCGGCAAGACTCTTCTCCTTGGACAAATCGATGTCGCTATACTGCAAGCCTTCCATGTTCATCAATGCAAAACGGGAAGCGTTCCAAATCTTATTGGCAAAGTTCCAAGTGGATTCGACTTTTTCCCATTGGAAGCGCAAATCCTGACCTGGTGATGAACCCGTGGATAGGAAGTAGCGCAGGGAATCAGCACCGTACTTCTCGATAACGTCCATCGGATCGACACCGTTACCAAGTGATTTACTCATCTTGCGACCTTCGCCGTCGCGTACAAGACCGTGAATAAGAACATCCTTGAATGGACGTTCGCCCGTGAACTCTTTGGATTGGAAGATCATCCGGCTCACCCAGAAGGCGATGATGTCATATCCTGTTACGAGTACATCCGTCGGGAAGTAGCGTTTGAAATCGGCTGCTTCTGTGTTCGGCCAATCCATAGTGGAGAACGGCCATAAAGCAGATGAGAACCATGTATCCAATACGTCTTGGTCTTGTTCCCAGTTTTCGATATCTGCTGGCGCTTCTTTGCCAACATATACTTCCCCTGTTTCTTTGTGATACCAAGCTGGAATGCGGTGACCCCACCATAGCTGACGGGAAACACACCAGTCGCGGATGTTTTCCATCCAGTACGAATATGTTCTTTCGAAACGCTCGGGTACGAAGTTGATTTTTTCTTCGCCTGCTTGCAATTCCAGTGCTTGTTTCGCAAGTGGTTCCATGTTGACGAACCATTGTGTGGATAGATACGGCTCTACCACTGCGCCGCTGCGCTCGGAATGTCCAACGCTGTGCATATGATCTTCGATTTTGAATAGGATGCCCTGCTCCTGCAAGTCTTTCACGATTTGCTTACGAGCTTCAAAACGATCCAAGCCGTTATATTTACCGGCATTTTCGTTCATGCTGCCATCTTCATGCATGACAAGGATGCGTTCAAGATCATGGCGGTTACCTACTTCGAAGTCATTCGGGTCATGGGCTGGTGTGATTTTCACTGCACCGGAACCGAATTCCATGTCTACATAATCATCTGCTACGATCGGAATTTCGCGGTTTACTTCCGGCAGGATGACCGTTTTGCCGATCAAATGCTGGTAGCGCTCGTCATCCGGGTGTACAGCTACCGCTGTATCCCCTAGGAATGTTTCCGGACGCGTTGTCGCGATTTCGATATGTCCAGTTCCATCAGCAAGCGGATAACGCAAATGATAGAAGTGACCTTGCACATCCTTGTGAATTACTTCGATATCGGAAAGAGCCGTTTTAGCTGCCGGATCCCAGTTGATAATATATTCGCCACGATAAAGCAAACCTTTTTCATACAATGTAACGAATACTTCTTTAACCGCTTCAGACAACCCTTCATCCAATGTGAATCGCTCACGGGAATAATCAAGGCCAAGTCCCATCTTCGACCATTGTTTGCGGATGAAGCTTGCATACTCTTCTTTCCATTCCCAGCTTTTCTCCAGGAAGCCTTCACGGCCAAGATCATAACGGCTGATGCCCTGCTCACGCAGCTTAGCATCTACTTTAGCCTGTGTTGCGATACCTGCATGGTCCATTCCTGGAAGCCATAATACGTCATAGCCTTGCATGCGCTTCATACGTGTAAGGATATCCTGCAATGTTGTATCCCAAGCGTGGCCTAGGTGCAGCTTTCCTGTTACGTTTGGCGGCGGGATGACGATTGAATATGGCTCTTTGCTTTCATCGCCAGTAGCTTCGAAATATTTGCCATCAAGCCAGAATTGATAACGGCCCGCTTCGATGCTTGCCGGATCGTATTTGGACGGCAGTGAATTGTTTTCTTGTGATTTGTCTGTTGTCATGGCTGGTTCCTCCTTCAATGCTTTTGGTGACATATAAAAACCCTTCTCATCCAAAAGGACGAAAAGGGTTAGTTTCCGTGGTACCACCTTCATTTGCGACACAAATCATACATGTCGCACACTCGAGGGAGATAACGGCTCTTCACCGGCTTCCCCTACTGACACAATCGTGTTCGGGGTTGCTGCATACAGGGCGACCTTCTACTGCAGGTATCCGGGAAACTTTCACCAAGTTGCTTCCCTCTCTAGTATGGATCCTTACACTATACTCTTCCCTGTCAAAGCATTTGTATCATGTATAGCTTATTGTATCCACTTGACAGTAAAAAAGTCAATGCAGTCGCATATTTTTTTCAAAAAAGGGTAAACGCCTAGCTTTTCCCGTTCATATACTGCTTAGAGGAGGGATGACAATGAGTAAATTCAACCGCAACAACATGCCCGGTTTCCTTAAGTATTGGGTCAATGTCACCGAGAAGGCGGTGATTCCGCTGATCATCTTCCAGTTCATCCGGACACTGCTGTTTCCATCGATATTGGATATCTTGCTGCTCGGGGGATTGATTGCACTTTACTTCAGCTTCCAGTCGAAGTCTATTTGATTCAAGCCTCTGCGCCTTCCTGATTCTCTTGATCGCGCAATTCCTGGAAATAAGCTTGTGCCTGAAGAGCCTGCGTCAGCTGCCGATGTGTCTGGGTCAATTCCTTTACGACAGCAGGGGTATCCGCTTTTTGCGGGGCATCTACATATTCTCTGACCTGCTTCAAATATCGGCCTGGGTGAAGCAGATGCAGCATGAACAGGCTCTCTTCATTTTTCTTCATTTGGCGATTGTTTTCATACGCGTGGAGGTAATATGGCGGGCTTATCATATTGCTATCGATAAAACGCCACTCTTCCTTAAAGTAGGCAGCCAGATCCAAGCTAGGATTACCGAGCTTGGTCTTTTCCCAATTAAGCAGATGCAGCGGACTGCCGTTCTGCACATGGGAAGGACGTAAATTACCGTGCAGCACACTATGTTCCATTTCCGGATCTTCCTTCAGATCTGCATCGTAGTGGTCATACCATTTATCCAGCATTGCCGATACATGCTCCAAATCCTTATAATGCGTGCACACAAGCAGCGGCACGACACCCATGTATGTCTGTGATTCAAAACGTTCTACCAAACCGAGCAGTTCCTCCCTATCTTGCTGAAGCTTCTCTTTTTGCATCCTGATAGCAAGTGCGTAAGCTTCATAATCGATTGGGTAACGTTTGCTGGAGGAGGCATGGATTTTACCCAATGTAGTGAACAGCATTTCATAAGGATGATCCGGTTCATCCGTACGATGCTGCTCCAGCCAAGGCATCAAATAGTAGATTTCCCCTTCATCCGCCACGTAAAAATTTTCCTGCAAAGTCTGAAAAACAGGCGGAACACCTTCGCGATAAAAGTTATGCTTGCCTTGGACGACCATCAGCCAGCGATCGAGCCGCTCCGGGTGGAGGGATGACCTTTTTAAAGCAAAAGCCGCCTGGTGCGTTTGCACTTTGGACAGGCGGCTGGTAACTTGTTGAACCGAGGCTGGCGTGATGCCATAGGCAGCTAGTATCCGATCGATATTTTCCATCTAGCACACCCCGTTCATTGTTTATTACTAACTCTTTTTCAAACGTTTCTGCGGGATAACAAGCAGCTGCCCCTCAGAAACCGACTCTTCCTCCAAATTGTTGGAGCTGGCAATCGAGCTCACCGGTACATCATAACGCGTCGCAATCTTTTCCAGCGTATCACGCTCCTGGACGATGCAGACACGGACCTTTGTATATGTTTCTTCTCTTGCCCCAAACATATGGACGAGGAAGTCATCACTATCATTTCGTTCAGCCGCATCTTCCTTTGCCGCTATCTGTGTTTCTTCTTCCAATGCATCCTGCAGTTCCTCCGGCTGCAATTCCTCATTAATCGGAACCGCCTGCAATGTTATATCTCCATAAACAGTATCATCCGTTTCGATTTCTTCAGCAGTATCATTTACTTGCGGTACTTCTGTTGGTTCCACTGGTTTATTGCCGAAGAACTCACTGAAGGTTTTTGATTCTTTGTATTTCCAACGATCGTCCTCTTCCGGTGTCAACAATGGCGGTGCTTCGAAAGTGATTGGTTCAGGATGTGCTTCTTCTGCAGGTTTTGCTTGATAGGTAAATGTGAAATCCGGTTCCAATGATCGTTCTTCATGCGGCAATTCCCGGTCCAGCTGGTACTCCGCCTCATCCTGTTCATATGCCTGTCGAAAATCAGCTGCTTGATAAGCATCCTCCATCTCATCAGGAAGTATAAAGTACGCCTCGGGATGCCTGCTTTTAGCAGAATCATCGGCGTCTTGTGCTAGATGATCTTCCAGTTTATAAGTTTCTTCTTCACTTACTTCTGAAGCAGTCTCCTTTTCCGCTTGAATATTCACTCTAGGAAATGTTTGCTCCCGGGAATGCACCATCTGCTGGCTGTCATGGTCGAGCAAGTCTGACGCTGCTTCCGCTGGTTCTTTATATTCCTGATTGAAGCCAAATGCGTGCTGATCCTGTTGCTCACGGGCTTCTGGTGCAGGTGCCTCCGCTGTTAGTTCGACTTGCTCCTTATACTCTTGAGTGAAGGCATACGCCTGCTGCTCCTGCTGCTCACGGGCTTCTGGTGCAGGTGCTGATTCGGCTTGCTCCTTATACTCTTGAGTGAAGGTATATGGCTGCTGCTCCTGCTGCTCACGGGCTTCTGGTGCAGGTGCCTCAGGTGCTGACTCTCCTTGCTCCGTATATTCTTGATTGAAGGCATATGCCTGCTGCTCACGCGCTTCTGACACAGTTTCCTCAGGTGCTGACTCCTCTTGCGCCGTATACTCTTGATTGAAATCATATGCCTGCTGCTCACGCGCTTTTGACAATGTTTCTTCCGGTGCTGACTCTTCTTGCGCCTTATATTCCTGATTGAAAACATATGCTTGCTGCTCTTGCTGGTCGCGAATTTCGCTTTCATTGTCAACCTGAGCTGCTTCTTTTGCTTCTATGGATTCCTGTTGGAACGTATGTGCTTGTTGGTCTCGACCTTCTGATGCGTTTTTTTCCTGATATAGTTCTGACTCATCTGTTTTTGCATATTTTTCTTGGGAGAACAGATGAGCATCTGCATCTGGAACATTTTCTTCGGGCGTTGTTTCAGCAGCTTCTTCCTGGTAATACTGGAGGCTTTGCTGTTCATTTTGATATGTTTCACGTGCTTGTGTTTCCAATTGCTCAGCTACCTCTTCCGAATAGGCATACGCAGAATTTGTTTCTTCAATGGGTGCAGTTTGATTGTATAACTGATCTGCTGCTTGAGCCTCCACTTGCCTTTTCTCATCTTGCACACCAAAAATGGCAACAGTGGCATGAAGTTCCAATACATTGCTGCCTGGAATTTCATAATCAAAGTTATCAATCGTCACATAGACATCTTTCAACTGATTGATCCGATGCTTAGGGATCGAAATTTCCACAGGAAAGCGATGAAAGAATGTATTTGTACCGGTTTCCAGTTTATTCACATTCTCCATTTCCCTGGTGCCGGGACTCACTGCAACTGCAGTTCCCTCGACAACGTCCTGTACAGGGTGATATTCGCCTGTCAGTTCAATGATACCTCGGATGGATATTTCATGCTCAAACTCCTGGATACTGATATCCGGCTCCAATGCGATCCCGATCAAATCCTGCAAATTTTCGTCGGCACGGAAACTGAGTGATTCTTGTATATCAAACATAAAAGGTGTTGTCTCATTTGTAGACAATTGGAATCCTCCTTCCAAGATTTAAGCGATCCTAATCACTAAAACCTATGCGGACGGCGTGTCACATATGAAGGAAAATCCCTTTGTCCCCATGAAAAAAAGCCCAAGCGTTAGCTTGGGCTCACCAGTCAGGATGCTGCAATTTTCTTGAATGCTTGTCTTGCCGCTTCGATTGTTGCTTCGATGTCCTCATCCGAGTGTGCAGCGGATAAGAACAGCCCTTCGAATTGAGAAGGCGGCAGGAAGATACCCGCTTCGATCATTTCACGATAATACATGGAGAAATGATCCAGATTGGATGTTTGTGCCGTCTCGAAATTTATGACAGGTGTATCGGTGAAGAAGACACCAACCATGGAACCAGCACGGTTCACTTGCAATGGAATACCAAACTCCTCTGCAGCAGCTTTGTAGCCTTCTGCAAGGCGGTCAGCATGGCTATTGATCCGCTCATAAGCAGCCTGATCCATTGCCGTCAATGTTTCAAACCCGGCTGTCATTGCCAGCGGGTTTCCTGATAATGTACCAGCTTGATAAATATCACCAGCTGGCGCCACACGGTCCATGATCTCCTTACGGCCGCCATAAGCACCGACAGGAAGTCCGCCGCCAATGATTTTACCCAAGCACGTCAGATCCGGTTCCACATCAAAATGCCCTTGAGCAGAATGATAGCCAACACGGAAACCAGTCATGACCTCGTCAAAAATAAGCAATGCGCCATGCTCTTTTGTAACATCACGAAGACCTTCCAGGAAACCAGGCTGAGGTGGTACCACACCCATATTGCCGCAAACCGGCTCGGCAATAACTGCCGCGATATCGTCCCCGAATTGTTCAAATGCATAGCGGACACTTTGCAGGTCATTATAGGGAACCGTGATGGTATTACGCGCAATTGTTTCCGGTACACCCGGGCTATCTGGTAAACCAAGTGTCGCGACACCAGAACCAGCTTTGATCAAAAGGGAATCCCCGTGGCCGTGGTAGCTGCCGACGAATTTCAGGATTTTATCGCGGCCAGTGAAACCGCGTGCCAGACGAAGCGCACTCATGGTTGCTTCTGTACCAGAATTCACCATGCGGACGATGTCCATGGATGGTATTCTTTCTTTTACCAAAGCAGCCATTTTATTCTCGATCACAGTTGGCGCACCGAAGCTTGTCCCTTTTTCCGTAACTTTCTTCAGGCCTTCCACTACGCGGTCATCGGCATGACCAAGAATGAGCGGACCCCAGCTTAGCACATAATCGATGTACGTATTGCCATCAATATCTGTGATTTTGGAGCCTTTGCCGCTATCCATGAAAATGGGATCCATTCCTACAGAGCGGAACGCACGGACAGGTGAGTTGACTCCGCCAGGCATATGCTGTTTCGCTTCTTGGAATGCTGCTATCGATTTTTCAAAGCTTTTCATCACAATTCCTCCTCAGTCAGTTATCTTCTTTCAGCCATCTTGCCACATCTTTGGCAAAGTAAGTCATGATCAAATCAGCACCAGCACGTTTCATACCGATCATTTTCTCCATGACGATGGCTTTCTCATCGATCCAGCCGTTCAATGCAGCTGCTTTTACCATGCTGTATTCCCCGCTGACGTTATAAGCGACGATAGGAGCGTTGAATTGATTGCGCACATCACGGATGATATCCAAGTATGCAAGCGCTGGCTTCACGATAAGGAAGTCAGCTCCCTCTTCGATATCGGATGTTGCTTCACGTATTGCTTCCCTTCTGTTGGAAGGATCCATTTGATATGTTTTACGGTCGCCGAATTGTGGCGCACCATCAGCTGCTTCGCGGAACGGTCCATAAAAGGCTGAAGCGTATTTGACAGAATAAGCCATAATCGGAATATTAGTAAACCCAGCTTCATCCAGTCCTTTGCGGATTGCTTGCACATAGCCGTCCATCATATTCGAAGGGGCAATGATATCCGCTCCTGCTTTCGCCTGGCTGACAGCAGTATCCACCAAATAGCCCAATGATTCATCATTATCGATTATTCCGTCATGCACGATACCGCAGTGTCCGTGGGATGTATATTCACATAGGCAAGTATCTGCAATCAACAGAAGTTCCGGATATTCCTCTTTTGTCTGACTGATTGCCCGCTGTACGATACCGTGATCATGGAATGCACCTGTACCGACTTCATCCTTTTCAGCAGGAATACCGAAGAACAATACAGATTTGATACCCAAATCGCTTACTTCTTTCATCTCAGATGATAAATTGTCCAAAGATAGCTGGAACACCCCTGGCATGGACGAAACTTCATTCCGTACGTTTTCTCCTTCGACAACGAAAACGGGATAAATCAAATCATCCACTGTCATTTCTGTTTCTCTTACTAATGCCCGCATATTTGCTGAAGTACGCAAACGGCGGTGGCGTTTGAATTCTGCCATTGTCATTCACCTGTCCTTTGTTCATAGAAATGTTTTAATGTATCGATCATTGCCTCTGCTGTAAAATGCCCAGGAAGCAAAACATTGCGAAAACCATGTCTCCTGGCCGCTTCCTCGGTTGTCGGTCCGATTACGAGGCATAGCTTATCGAACTGGTCACGTTTTACGCCCGAATCGGTGATAAAAGCTAGAAAAGCCACAATCGAGGATGGACTTGTAAACGTCAATACCTCTGGCTGTTCTGCGACTAGCACCTTGTTCAAAAGTGCTTGATTCTGCTTCTCTTCTACGGTATCATAGACAACCATTTTCTCAAATCCAAAGCCATTTTCCTTCAATCCATTTGCCAATGCCGGACGTGATAAGTTTCCTTGAATCAATAAAATCCGGCTGACGGGATCCTCTGCTTTGGCAAATGCAGCCGCAAGAGCATCCGCTGTATATGATTCTGGCACAAAGTCGGCTTTACGACCAAAAAGCTCCTCTATTGTATCAGCTGTCTTTTGGCCGACAGCTGCAATACGGCAATGCGACCAGTGCTCGAGACTCGAGCAGGCGTGCAGCAATGCATGAAAATGCTCGGCTCCATTTTTACTGGAGAAAAAAAGCCAATCAAACCTGCCGCTTGCTTGACAAAGTTTCTCGTTTTCCTTGTTGATCCTAGTCTGAAAAGTGAGCAGGGGCACCGAGATCGGGCTTGCTCCTGCCTGGAGCAGCTTTTCAGAGAAGTGTTGTGCCTGCTGCTTCGGGCGCGTTACAAGCACCTTCACCGCTGGCAGCCCACTCATTGTGATTCCGACTCCTGAATCGCTTTGTTGATGATTTCCTGCGCACCCAGCTGCTGCATCTTCTGGGCAGCAATTTTGCCAACTTCCTGCGGATCAGCACCGCGTGCCACTTCTTTGTATACTTCTTTCCCATCAGAAGAAGCTATCAAAGCAGTCAAAACAACATCGTCATCTTCCATATGAGCTACACCCGCGATAGGCACTTGGCAGCTGCCATTCATCAAGTATAAGAAAGTCCGTTCAGCAGCAACTGTCTGTTGCGTATAAGAATCATTGATTTTTGATAGAAGCTCGATCAATTCCATATCTGTATCACGGCACTCGATTGCAAGCGCTCCTTGTCCGATAGCAGGCAGACAAAGATCCGTTTCGAGGAATTCCGTAACGATATCATCACTCCAGCCCATTCGTTTCAAACCAGCAGCCGCCAAAACGATGGCATCGAAGTCTTCCGTTTCAAGTTTTTTCAGACGTGTATCGATATTACCGCGAATCGATTTGATTTCAATATCCGGACGGACAGCGAGAATCTGTGCCGCACGACGCAAACTGCTCGTTCCGACGATAGCGCCCTCTGGCAGTTCCTTCAATGAAACATGATCCTTGGATATGAAAGCATCCCGGTAATCCTCACGAACGGGCACACAAGCAATCGTCAAACCAACCGGAAGTTCAGATGGCATATCCTTCATACTATGTACAGCCATGTCGATTTCCTCATCATACATAGCTTGCTCTATTTCCTTGACAAACAACCCTTTCCCGCCAACTTTGGAAAGTGTGACGTCCAGGATTTTGTCACCCTTTGTCTCGATTTTCTTGATTTCGAATTCATATGGCGCTCCAGCTTGTTTCAGCTGTTCGATTACCCACTTGGTTTGTGTAAGCGCCAGCTTGCTTTTTCTTGAACCTACAATAATTTTTCGCATTTGCTCTACCTCCTAGAAAATGGGTTTCACCCAGTAAAATGAAATGATGAGTACGTGCTGAGTAAGAAGAAGTTGATGATGAGGATAAGGAAGGCTGCAATAGCATAAACAGCCAAGCCCTTGCCTCTCACTCCTCTTGCTAAGCGCAGGAACAGATAGACAGCGTAGACTGCCAATACAACCAATGATCCGATTGTTTTCCAATCAAACCAATAAAAAGCGGCAGCCGTTGTATATGCCCATACAATACCCATGACGATTGATAACAACAGCAATGGCGTCCCGATCGTAATGGAGGTGAAAGTGTATGTCTCTAGCTTGCCCAAGTCACCGAGTCTTGTCCACCATCTATACCCTTTTTTCTGCTTCAGAAGCTGAAACTGAAATAAGTACATGACAGCAAAGACAAATGATAGTGTAAAAAAGCCATAAGCCAGTATAGCTAACGTTATATGCGCGATCAGCACTTCATCCATGAACGGTATCGTCTGTGTTGTCGGCTGCTCATACGCGGAGCTTGCAATATATAATAACATCATAAAAAAGCCGACCACATTCAAAAAGAAGGTGAGAAAATCGACTTTGTAGATGCGATTGATAAATAAAGAAAGCGACACGAGGACCCAAGCATAAAAATATAAGCCTTCATATACGTCCTTTACCGGCAGTCCGCCATGTGCAATCATTTCCTGCAATAAAAAAAGGCTCTGAAAGAACCAAACAAATGTAAGCAAACGGAAGGCGAAAACATTCGCCTTCCGATTCTTTTGTATAAAATCGATAAAATAGCTGAAAATGCTGGCTGCATAAAGTAACAAAATGATTTCGTAAAGATAAGCGGGTACCTGCATTTTAAAAGCCCTTCTTTTTATCTGGTTGTGGAAGCACTTGGTACAGACTGGAATGTCTTGGTTTCTGAACGATCCAGTTTGATGATATTATTTTGTTTATCGAGCACTGCTTTTTCGATACCGAAGATCTCAGCAAACTGCTGGATGAGTTCCTCGCTGTTTTCGCGGCCAGCAAGCTCTTTCGCCTGCGTGATCGGCTGCTTGAGCAGCTGGTTGATGATACTTTTCGTATGCTTGTTCAGCACACGCTTATCACGTTCGCTAAGGTCCGGCAGTTTTCTTTCCAAGCTTTTCATCGTATCGGCCTGGATGGCAGCTGCTTTGCGGCGAAGCTCAGAAATAACTGGCACAACACCCAATGTCTGCAGCCACAATTTGAAATCGACAATGCCGCCTTCGATCATGATTTCTATCTTCTCGACTGCTTCCTGACGGGCAGCCAAATTGGCATCTACCACGTTCTGCAAATCATCGATGTCGTATAAGAACGTGCTGTCAAGTTCATCCACATCCGGATTGATATCACGTGGAACCGCAATATCCACCAAGAATAAAGGCTGTCCTTTTCGTTCTCTCAATATCGGCTGAAGTAATTGTTTGTCCAGCACATATCCTGGTGCACCAGTGGAACTGATGACAATATCCGCATCATGCAATGCGCCAGCCAATTCGTCCCATCCAGCAGCTTTACCATTGAATAATGCAGCAAGCTGTTCGGCTTTTTCTTTCGTCCGATTTACGACCGTAACATCTTTGACGCCCGAACCGTGCAAGTTTCTTGCAGCCAGTTCCCCCATTTTACCAGCGCCGAGGATGACGATACGTTTGGATGAAATATCACCGAATATCTTTTTGGATAGCTCCACCGCAGCATAGCTGACAGAAACAGCATTTTCACCGATACCTGTCTCCGTATGCGCGCGCTTTGCTAATGTAACAGCTTGTTTGAACAACTCATTATACACCGTTCCGGATGTATGAAGCTCCTGCGCTTTTTGGAACGAGCGCTTCAGCTGTCCGAGGATTTGCGTTTCCCCTACCACCATGGAGTCCAGTCCGCTTGCGACCCGGAACAAGTGCTCCATAGCTCTTTCATCCTCATGAAATGTAAGATAAGATGCAATCTCGTCTTTATCGATTCCGAACCATTCAGACAAGAATTTCTTTATATAATAGCGGCCGGTGTGCATTTGATCGACCACAGCATAAATCTCCGTACGGTTGCAAGTCGAGATGATGACATTCTCAAGCATGCTTTTTTGATTGGAGAGTGCTTGCATCGCTAAGCCAAGCTCTTCTTCCTTGAAACTTAGTTTTTCTCTAATTTCAATCGGGGCTGTGCGATAATTGATTCCTGCAACTAACATGTACATTCCCTTTTCCCCCTTGAAAACATGTCGCTCTTTCCAGTATAACACTATGGCATTTCCGTCCGAATCAAATTTGTGAACAGAATCGTAAACAATTGTGTTAGGATAAAGTATGTGTTTCATTTTTAAATGTTTGTGAATGATTTCATAAGTACATATTACAAGTTAACACAGCTAGTCATGATAATCAACGATTTAATCTTATTTAATAATTATTATTATGTGGAGAGATGTTATGACGAAGAAAAATGCTTTTATTGGATTTTTGCTATTGGGAGTCGGCGCTTATTTCTTATTGCGCCAGTTACGGGTTCCCTTATTTGTCGATTTTTATTCATGGCCGACGTTATTAATCATCATTGGCGCTGCACTATTATTGCATGCTTATCTTACGAAAGATCATAAAAACTTATTCGCCGGCTACTTCATTCTCGGCTTGGGCATCCATTTTCACGGCCTGCGCCATTACAGCTTCTGGACTGACAGTTGGGGAGCTTATCCGTTATTGGCCGGTGCAGCATTATTCCTATCAGCACTTAAAACGAAGAAAGGCTTTATTTGGGCGATACTGCTGCTCGCCCTCGGTATTTTCACGATTGTATCACCAAAGCAGCCGGCTTGGTTCGGCTGGCTTGATCAGGCTGCGGGAATCATTGGCGATTTTTGGCCGGTTCTGCTTATCCTGACAGGCGCTTACTTGCTATTCCGAAAAAAATAACCGTACAAGCTAAGGCTTGTACGGTTATTTTTCATAGGAAATGTTTCAATACTCCCCATGCTTCCTCTTTTCCTTCTCCTGTTTCAGAAGAAAACGGAAGGATGATATCTTCTTGCTCAAGCTGCAGCTTATCGGCTGCCCGCTTGATGTGCTGGACACGTTTCCCTTTTGGAATTTTATCCAGCTTCGTTGCCACAACAACGACCGGAAGCTCATAATGCTTCAGGAAATCGTACATGGTTACGTCATCCTTGGTCGGCTCATGGCGAATATCGACAAGCAGTACGACTGCCTTCAGATTTTCACGCTCCGTGAAATATTCTTCCAGCATCTTACCCCAAGCGTTACGTTCCTTTTTGGAAACTTTGGCATAACCATAACCTGGCACATCGACGAAATGGAAGCGATCATTGATCTTATAAAAGTTCAATGTCTGTGTCTTTCCTGGCTTTTGGGATGTGCGCACCAAGTTCTTGCGATTGATCATCTTATTGATAAAAGATGATTTTCCTACATTCGAGCGGCCGGCCAAAGCAATCTCCGGCATATGCGTCTCCGGATATTGCTTTTTCGATACCGCGCTGATTACTATTTCTGCTTCAGTTACTTTCATTTTTATCTTCCACCAATGCGTATTTTAATACCTCATCAAGATGGCTGACTTTGATAAACGTCATGTCTTGCTTGATTGTATCCGGTATATCCTCCAAATCCCGATCATTATCGGCTGGGAAGAGGATCGTGGTGATTCCTGCCCGATGCGCACTCAAACTCTTCTCTTTCAGGCCGCCAATCGGCAGGACACGTCCACGCAGGGTGATTTCCCCTGTCATGCCGACTTCCTTCCGCACTGGTCTTCCAGTCAGTGCACTCGTCAGAGCAGTGGCAATCGTGATTCCAGCGGATGGACCATCCTTCGGTGTTGCCCCTTCCGGCACATGGATATGAATATCATATTGTTCATGGAAAGATGGATCGACTCCGAGTTCTTCCGCATTGGAACGGATATAGCTGAAGGCCGCTTGAGCGGATTCCTTCATTACATCGCCAAGCTTTCCGGTAAGAGTCAATTTTCCTTTACCAGGAGACAACGAGACTTCAATGGATAGTGTATCTCCGCCAGCAGTCGTGTAAGCAAGACCTGTCGCTGCGCCAACTTGATTCTCCTCTTCCATTAAACCATAACGGAAGCGTGGGCGTCCAAGTAATTCTTCCACTTTCTTCGCAGTCACCGTCACGCGCTTCTTATCTTCCGATACGATGATCCGCGCCACCTTGCGGCAAACCGCTGCCAGCTGCCGCTCCAGCCCGCGGACACCAGCTTCCCTTGTATAACGGCGGACGATATGTTCGAGCGCTTCATCCTTCATGACGATATTCGTTTTTTTCAAACCATTTTCTTTGATTTGCTTCGGCAACAGGTGTTCCTTCGCAATGTGCAGTTTCTCCACTTCTGTATAACCCGCAATACTGATGATTTCCATCCGGTCAAGCAGAGGCCCTGGTATCGAACCCAGATTATTGGCAGTCGCAATGAACATCACATTGGAGAGATCATATGTCTCTTCGATGAAATGATCACTGAACGAACTGTTTTGTTCCGGATCAAGTACTTCAAGCATAGCTGAAGACGGATCGCCTCGGAAGTCATTGCTCATTTTATCGATTTCATCAAGCAGGAAAATAGGATTGGTCGTTCCTGCCCTGCGCATGCCTTGCATGATGCGGCCAGGCATCGCTCCGACATACGTACGGCGATGGCCGCGGATTTCCGCTTCGTCCCTCACACCACCAAGCGAAATGCGGACGAATTCGCGATTGATCGCTTTGGCAATGCTTGTCGCAAGTGACGTTTTTCCGACTCCAGGAGGTCCGGCCAAACAAAGAATCGGACCTTTCAACGAATTGGTCAGCTTCTGCACGGCCAAATATTCCAATATTCTTTCTTTCACTTTATCCAAGCCATAATGATCTTCATCCAATGTGGCCTCGGCATGCGGAATATCCAGATTATCTTCCGTCTGCTTCTTCCATGGAAGTGCAATCAGCCATTCCAGATAATTGCGGATGACAGAGCTTTCAGCTGAGCTCTGCGGTACACGCTCATAACGGCGCAATTCCTTTTCGGCCACTTGCTTCATATGATCCGTCATATCGGAAGATTCGATATCCGCACGGAATTGTTCGATTTCCCCGGACTTTCCATCGCGGTCTCCAAGCTCTTTTTGAATTGCTTTCATCTGTTCCCGCAAGTAATATTCCTTTTGAGTCTTTTCAACGGATTGTTTTACACGCTGGCCGATTTTCTTCTCCAGATCCAGAACTTCCCGCTCGTTCGTGATGATCATGATGATGTGACGCAAACGTTCTTTGACATCCTGCATCTCCAGGATCTCTTGCTTGTCATCAAGGCGCAAGGACAAATGGGACGTGATCAAATCCGCCATTCGGCCTGGTTCTGTTACATCCGTCAAAGTAGCCAATGTCTCTTGGCCGATTTTTTTTGAAACCTTTATGTATTGCTCGAACTGTTCCAATAAAGCACGCATCAGTGCTTCTTCTTCGTTCTTTGTGCCGTGCTTGTCTGTTCTTTCCATGATTTCAACCATGAATTGCTTATCATCCTCGATAAAACGGACGATTTCAGCACGATATAAGCCTTCCACCAAAACCCGCATCGTCCCGTTCGGCAGCTTCATCATCTGGTTGACTTTTGCGACTGTACCGATATGGTGGATTTCCTCTTTCTTCGGTTCATCCAAATCCACTTCTTTTTGGGCCGCCAAAAAGATTGTTTCCCCTTCCATCATTGCACGTTCCAATGCGTGGACGGATTTTTCCCTTCCTACATCTAAATGCAAGACCATCGTCGGAAAAATGAGCAATCCCCTCAAGGGTAAAAGAGGCGTTACCAGTGTCTTCTCTTTTTCCATCGTGACACCTCCAAATGTCTGTCTTCTTCAGTCCTTCTTAAAGTATATACACAACCGCTGCACCGTACCCATACTTTGTGAAAATCAAGAAAAAAATCCCTTGCCACCAACTGTAACAAGGGATTTGCTGTACATGATCATCTGCTTGTCAGATAAAACTTATGCACTCTCTTTTGGAGATTGCTGGTTCTCATCTGTAACTGTACCATCATGCAGTACAAACTTCGGACGGCCGTTTTCAAGCAGTACTGTGTCTTTAGTTATGATGCATTGTTTGATGTCATCACGTGATGGAAGATCATACATGATATCAAGCATGATACCTTCCATGATGGAGCGCAAGCCACGTGCACCAGTTTTACGTTCGATAGCCAATTTAGCGATCTCACGAAGCGCATCTTCCTCGATTTCCAGTTCCACTGAATCCATTTGGAAAAGCTTCTGGTATTGTTTCACCAATGCATTTTTAGGTTTTGTAAGGATCTCGACCAAGGCTTCCTCATCTAGCGGCTCAAGGCTTCCGATTACTGGAAGACGGCCGATGAACTCAGGGATGAGACCGAATTTCAATAGATCCTCCGGCAATACTTTAGATAGGTATTCACCTTGGTCAAGTGTTTGGTTGCCATCAGCAGCACCAAAACCGATTACTTTATTTCCCAGACGGCGTTTGATGATCTGTTCGATACCATCAAAAGCTCCGCCGCAGATGAACAATACATTCGTTGTATCGATCTGGATGAATTCTTGATGAGGATGCTTACGGCCGCCTTGTGGCGGTACGCTTGCTACCGTACCCTCAAGAATCTTGAGCAGTGCCTGCTGCACACCTTCACCGGAAACATCACGTGTGATGGATGGGTTTTCGGATTTACGTGCCACTTTATCTATTTCATCGATGTAGATGATACCTTTTTCAGCTTTCTCCACATCATAGTCGGCAGCTTGAATCAGTTTTAGCAAGATGTTCTCAACATCTTCCCCAACGTAACCTGCTTCTGTCAAAGAAGTTGCATCCGCAATCGCGAACGGTACGTTCAAGATTCGCGCCAATGTCTGAGCAAGCAACGTTTTACCGCTACCAGTCGGTCCGATCATGGCGATATTACTCTTGGACAATTCAACATCATCTGAACTCTTACCGGAATTGATGCGTTTGTAATGGTTGTAAACCGCTACTGCTAGGTTTTTCTTCGCTTTATCTTGTCCAATGACGTAATCGGATAGGATTTCGCGGATTTCCTGTGGTTTCGGAATCTCTTTGAATTCTACTTCTTCTTCGTTTCCAAGTTCCTCTTCCACGATTTCCGTGCACAAATCAATGCACTCATCACATATATAGACGCCTGGTCCGGCTACTAATTTACGTACTTGGTCTTGGCTTTTGCCGCAGAAAGAGCACTTGAGCTGCCCTTTTTCTTCATTAAATTTAAACATCATTTCACCCCTCGAATGTAATATCTATATATGATATCTCGAAAGATCAAACACATTCTGGATGCGCCCAGCCTTCCTTTAGCCAATCATATCAGATAAAAGCAGTATTAAAAAGCAAAACACTTTTTCCAACAGTATTAGCCAAAATGACCGCAGGTAAAACCCTGCCTTGAAAGATTTCTCCTTCATTTGTCATATTGACAAATCCTGCATACGCGAAAAAAGAGGTACGTTTCATTATGGAGTTTTTTTATAAAAAGTCAAATCATATGTATGTAGTGTATGTAAACCAGGAAAGCGTTCATGCACGTAATTCCACAGAGAGAGCAATAATCCCTCCCTGGAAAGTACGGTAATTTTTAGAAAAACAAGGCACAGTGATTGCTGCCTTGTTTTTCTGTTATGTCTTATGCAGTTTTGCTGTTGTCCACCAAAACGTCGATTGCTTTTTGGAATTTAAGATCGTCTTTGATAGCGTCTGTGTTTCCACCAAGCATTTGAGTCAATTGCTCTTTGTCAGTTTGGTACATTTCAGCCATTTTATCTAGCTCTGCGTTAACATCCTCGTCAGTCACTTCCACGTTTTCCGCTTGCGCGATCGCTTCAAGTGTAAGGTTTGTTTTAACACGTTTGCCAGCATCTTCTTTCATTTGCTCACGAAGTGCCGCTTCATCCTGACCGGAGAATTGTGCGTACATTTCAAGCGTCATGCCTTGCATTTGCAAGCGCTGTTCGAATTCACGGACCATGCGGTCAAGCTCAGTATCCACCATTGCTTCCGGGATTTCCACTTTCGCGTTGTCCGTAGCTTGGTTGATCAGTTGCTCGCGTTTGTTATTTTCCGCTGCATTTGTTTTTTCTTCTTGCAGACGGTTCTTTGTTTTTTCACGAAGCGCATCCAAAGATTCAACTTCTTCGTCTACGTCTTTTGCAAATTCGTCATCAAGCTCAGGAAGTTCCTTCGCTTTGATTTCATGGATTTTCACTTTGAAGACTGCTTCTTTACCAGCAAGTTCAGCTGCGTGGTATTCTTCAGGGAATGTTACAGTGATATCGGATTCACTGCCGGATTCCTTACCTACAAGCTGTTCTTCGAAACCTGGGATGAAGCTGCCGGAACCAATTTCCAAAGAATGGTTCTCTGCTTTACCGCCTTCGAATGCTTCACCATCAGTGAAACCTTCGAAATCGATTACGACTGTGTCGCCCTCTGCTGCAGTTCCTTCTTCTTTGACAACCAATTCAGCTTGTCTGCTGCGAAGTGCTTCGATTTCACTTTCCACATCTTCGTCAGTTACAGTAGTATCTTCAGCTGCTACTTCAAGACCTTTGTAATCGCCAAGCTCTACTTCTGGTTTAACAGTTACAGTAGCTTTGAAGATAAGTTCTTTGCCTTGTTCGATTTGCTCAAGATCAACATCCGGCTGTGCAACAGGCTCGATGCCAGTTTCTTCAACCGCATTCATGTAAGCTCCCGGAAGAACGATATCAATCGCATCTTGGTATAGGGATTCCACACCAAAGCGTTGTTCGAAGATTTTACGTGGTACGCGTCCTTTACGGAAACCTGGTACCTGAACTTGTTTAACAACTTTTTGGAACGCTTGATCAAGCGCCTTGTCCAATTCCTCAGGAGATAGAGTGATCGTTAAGATACCCTCGTTCTTTCCTTCTGTTCTTTCGAATTTTGCTGACATAATATTCCCTCCAACATCTATCGTTTCTTACCTGTTAATCGTTCTCAATTCTAGCATAATATAAGTTATTAACTAGTACTGGTTTACAACCATCTCATTATAACATATTCATAGTCGCTTTCAACACTTACGATACGGATAGTGTCATTCCTCGGCGACCGTCAGGTATTTTGCCTCGAAAGTGATGATTTCTTCCATCATCGTAGCGATTTTCTGCGCTTTTTCCTCCGTGACAGCCGGCTGCTCGATCTGCAGATAGCTGCTTGCAAGCTTCTGCAAGGCAGACGCCAGTACTGCACTATCCTCTTCCGTAGGCATCATCGGATACTTTACATACATATAACGGTACAATAGTTTGTACACCAAATCGTAAAGCGAAGGGTTCTGCTGCTCCAGAAGATGCAAATGCTTCAGTACACTTTCCATCCCATCCGACTTATCCACCAGTTCCAGATCTTCCGGAACAACGGTTTGCGTTTCTTTCATCTTATGTATGGTGACGGGGAATTCGATTTCCTGTTTGACAAGCCATTCCAGCACGGCTGTCTGCACGACCGGATCTGCTTCTTCATCCAGCAGATAAGCTTCCATTTTCTGCACATGCGGACTGACATCCAGTGAATGACATTTCTGGATCAATCTCCACTGAAGCGCAGCATCCTGGTCGCTGCGCGCTTTCTCAAAATTATGTATAAGCTGATCGGCTGTCGTCTGGCTTTTGTCTTCCGCCATTTTACGGCTGACTTTCTGCAGCTGGTCGAATGACGCGCGAAGCGGTGTTGGTATGTTTTCCCGTGCATACACCTCATCCAGCAGTTCCACCACTTCTTCGTAGCGGCCAAGCTGGAACAGCAAAGTCAAATGAATATGTAAGTATTGCAGATAATCCTTATCCTTTGCAGCTAATAGCTGTAAGGACATCTCTTCGGCCTCTTCATGCCTGCCAAGCTCCATCAAGCAAATCAGCCGCCCAGTAAGTATTTCAGGCTGGCGGTATCCGTATTCGAGCAGCTGTTCAAATTTATCTATGGCTGCGGTATAATTCTTCTCCTGCAGCTCCTTCATTCCTTCCTGCTCCAGTCGTGTCTTCAGACCTGGGAACAGGACAACATTATTCTCTTTATCCATCGGCAACATCCTTATAAGATTTTCAGTTAGGAACCTGATACCAGCTATACCCTTAAATTTATCAAAGAAAACGCAGAATGCAAACTTTTAAATGGGAAAAAGCTGCGAATCCGACAATCCACAGCTTGATTGAACATGCCTGTCACTTCTTCGGCACGTCCACATTCCGCCTTCTGAAAGGAATGACATTCTCCATACTCGGAACCCCGCCATCTTCATCTTCCTCATCCAGGAAATCCAGCAGCCTTTGCTGCATCTCTCCCATTTCCTCTGCCAACGACATTTCTTCATGATTCATCGCATAAATATCTTTTTTGATTTGAAGATAGAATTCTTTTAAAGTTTTATCCGTGTATTGTCCGAGAAGCCGATCGGAAAGCGTGTATTCCTGCTGCAGTTCCAAATCATAGATGCGAACCATGAAGTTCTTTTTCCCAAATGGAACTGAGCCAATAAACCGATAACGTTTCGTTTCATCTAAGTACATAGGACACCTCCATGAAAAGTGTAGCATGTCCCAGCCGCCATATGCTTATTTTCTCCATAATATACAAAAATCTTACATTTATATAATAGAACTTATGCCGGAAAGTACCCATGTCATTTTCGCATGAGAGAATCAGTGTTTGTCACGAGTACACCTTTTCCAGGATAAGATTCGACATGATTACCACTTAAACACGCAGTCTTGATTGGTGACTGCTTATCGCCTTTCAGCCTGATGGCAGACGCATAATGACCGCCAGCATTGATCCTATTTTTCATGATCAGTATATTCCTGACTGGATTGCTGCGGCCTGTGGGGCGGTTTTTACTGTCGGTGTCATTCCTGCCATCCACGCTATTAGGGTGAATCGCAATACCACCTCCGCAACCTTCGATACGATTATTATAAAGAACAACGTCGCGCCATGAGTATGCCCGTACTGCCCATTGAAGCGTTTCTTTCATCACATTATCCGTTATGAAGATGCGTTCATGCCATCTGTCCGCTGTTGCAGAATGCGACCCGATCGCACGACCCCAGCTGCCCTTTTCATCCGATGGGCCGAAATGATTATGATGGATCCAAATATCTTGGCATGCTGTTTGATCAAAAACGGACCCGCCCCATGGAAACACACAGCGAGCTTTTGCCAAATCCAGCTGGATGGCTTCACTATACGCCCGCTCGCCATTCCGGTCATCATAACCTAGAAAACGGCAATTGCGCACTTCCACATCACGTACGGCATTCAATTCGATTGCATGTCCGCCGCCATGCTCCACCAGCTGCAGATCCTCAATGATTATATTCGCAGCATGCGCCAGTACAAAGCTGGTTCCGCCGTGATAAGCAGGATAATTCGCATCCCAAACGCCGCCTTTGATAATCAAATTTCCGTTACCGCTATACGCACGCATACGATTATACAGCCGCAAATTCAGCAGCATCGGACCATGATATTTTTTACGGAACACAGCATCACTGTCTGCTTCCATAAAAGTATTTTGCTTCAGCCGCAATGGTCGGCGCAGCGTATATTGTCCGGGCGGAAAAATTATATGAATTGCCTTGTCAGAACCGGCCATGTTCAATAATTTCTGAATACCCTTTGCATCATTATGTTTGCCGTCCGCTTTTACCAGTGGATGGTCCGTCGCTATCAGCGTACGAGCTGCACGGAAATTCTGTTTTACACCATTGCTGGATTTACTGATATCCCGAAGCCGGTCCGCAAGCTTCACAAAAACATCTGATAGTTTTTCTTTCCTTTTCATTCCGCCACCTCCATCTCGTCTATACTATTAACCGAAATGGCGTAATCTTAACCTTGTATCAAGGAAGAACTGCGAAAGAACGGACAGGAAAGCCTGACGCTTTTTCGGCTTTCGGCACGATATTAAAGATGAATGCCCCCTTGGCCGGCAGCTGATCCAGATTTGTCAGCAGTTCCACTTGATAGGAATCCTGCTCCAGCACATAGTATTCACCAAGCAAAGCGCCATTCTTCTGAAAATCCACTGCTGCATCCGTATCGAATGTCTCGTGTCCGACGGCTTTTATATGTCTTTCTTCATATAGAAACTTTAACGCTTCAATCGACCAACCCGGTGAATGACTATTACCCTCTTCATCTTTATTATCCATTTGCTCTTGATTTGGCCAGCGCTTGCTCCAATCAGTCCGAAGCGCCACGAATGTACCAGAGTCGATTTGTCCGTGTTCCCCTTCGAAAGCAAGAATGTCTGCCTTAGACAATGTGTAATCGTGGTCGGCTGCAGCTTCTGCGGATTTATCAATCACCACAAGCGGCAATACCAATTCTTTCAAATCCAATTCTTCCAGGTAACGTGTATCACGCACAAAATGAATCGGGGCATCCAAATGAGTGCCGTACTGCCCGGGGAAAGTAAATCTCTGGGCAAAGAATCCATCATCATGCGAGAATAGCGTATCGAACTTGGCAGGGGTGAAAGCAGAAAAATGCGGAGAATCAGGTCCGAATGTGTGGGTGAGATCGACCCATTTTTTCTTTCTTAAAACTTCCAACGCGTTGCTTAACTCGTTTGACATGATTAATCACCTCAATAATTTAGAATGATAGCAACAAAAAAGCCCCTTCCCAATAAGAAGAGGCCTGCTAATTTTATGTAGGTCCATTCTTATCTAGTCTGGAATTAGCACAGTACATACAGTCTGTTGCTGAGGATTCATAGGGCCAGTCCCTCCGCCTCTCTGGATAAGAGAATATTCTGTTAATAAAGTATATTTTAAACGAAGAATTTGGTCAATAATCATCAACGAGAAATTGAATACTGCAGAATTACCTAATCAGCCATTACATTCCACGTTTCCTGCAATGAAAAAGAAACATTCTGTGTGTCATCACCAGCTTTCAGTCCTATGCATGTGGACTAATGCAATAGAAATAGCAAGGCGATTTACTTGGCATAATACTGTCAAGTACGATACAAACCCCTTCCTGAAAGTTATACAGAAAGGGTTTATCAGTTATTATCCAATAGAATTTTTTTACTTACTCTTTTGATGTTCGAAACAAAATACCTTCCCATTGAAGCGTTTATGATTAGCTTTGCAATAATCCTCTACCTTTTTAGAAACTTTAATATCACACTTAAAACACTTCGCATTAGAACCAGTCTCTACAGCAGGCACAAACTTGTCTTTCTTATTTAACGAATCGATATGCTCCTGCCTTTGTTTAGGATCGGTTATGTTATTTTCACTTAATATGCGATGCATGCTTAAAATATCTTCATTAGAGAACCTAGGAAATTCACCTTGCACTCTTAACATGTTCATTTTTCTATTTATGTACTCAGATAGTTCGGTATCATATACAATCAAGTCATTAGACTGTATTTTCCTAAGATCTTCATTGACCTTTAGCGTACATCTTCGGGTAAAAGAAACCATAGAAACAATATTCGAATCTTTTATATCCGACAATATCAACTTCATTGCTTGTATATGACCAAAGTTTTGATGAAATGGATTTTTCATCGGAAACCTTCCATTCACACTCCACTTGTCCCTGTTTCGATCTCCATAAATTGTTCCTGCGTAGTTCTTTGTCTCAACTACAAAAATTGCCCAAGAGGTGAAAATGATGTGATCAATTTGAGAATAGCCTGATATGGCTTTTGGATTGCGGAGTAACACATCACTCAAATATCTGCTGCTTTTAGGTAATTGATCGAGCTGTATGTTGATTTTATACTCACCAAGTTCTCCAATCCGCGTTGATGTTATATTAGTACTCCTTTTATTAGACTTAACCTTGGAATTCTCAGATTTTATATTTGATTTTTTAGGTGCCGATAGTTTTTCTAACAACTTTTGCAACAATTGCCCAACCTCTTCTCAACTAGAAATTACAATAATAAATGCATTATTTCTCATGTTAGGATAATTGTACCTTATAGAGTCACAAAATATAAGTTCATTAGACTCAAAAGAAAAGAAACACCTTATAGACGGTGTTTCTTTTAATTCTAGCCCATATAGACACTATCACAAGTCCCTGCTTGCGGCTCATAAAAGCAATGGTCCTTGAACTGACCAGCAAACGGCTGACCGTACCATGTCGGCGGGCATGGTGCATACGGATTGAAATACCAAAGCGCGTAAGCTGCGGGTTGTTGTCTCCAGGACTTCAAATTCCTTTCCGCCAATCTTCTTTCCGAGTCACGTGCCCGCTGATAAAAAACATTTCCTTTTTGTACCGCTTCGAACGAGAAGTTTCCGCCCTGCACCTGAAAGATAACATCATTTATCGATCGCACATCTGCAAAATCCAAACAATCGGCTACTGCACGATTCACGATGACATTCCCGACATAAAGCATTCCTTGAACGCCCTCTCCCTCTGCTTCCGCACGCATCATCCTTGCCATCAAGTCAATGTCTGAACTATTGTATTGGACTCTCGCCATTTTCCTCACCTCAAAACAACGTATGATGAGAGACTTTGTCCGATGTCATTTTATTGTTATAATGCATATTCTGTTTGACTATCTGTGTTGAGTAGTAATCAGTAGATATACAAGAATACAAGAATACAAGAATGCGGTTGTAAGTTATATATCGAATATGACCGTCTAATTTGACGCATAAAAGAAAGACTCCATATGTATTCCCAGCATTACAATTTCTCTCTCCAATAAGGGAATCATTCGTAGTCTTTCGTATCTACTACAATATGAATAAGACTCGCTCCTTCCGGGATTTTTATCATTCTCGCTGGAGAAGGCTTGGGTATGTATCTGCCCTGTTCCTCTTCCACAGCCAAAATAGAACCCAAGGCATCTTTCGCCATGTCAATCGCTTTGGATAAAGTGTCTCCAAATGTAAAACAGTTTTCGATATCTGGAAATGATACCAAATAAACGTTGTCTTCAACTGACCAATCTACCAGTGAATAGTATTTATATACTGCCATTATTTTTCCTCAATTCTTTTCTCTGACTTATTCCAAAAATGTATGTTAGCTTCTCTGCAAAACCCGAAACAAAAATAGCTCCTATGATTTGCACATCATGACGGAGCAGGTATCTTAAAAAGGTAATGCACCCCAAACTGTGACAGATAAAATACGCATTCTGTGGCTTCTTGATATTTCTGTCCAAGTCAGCATCCCATTGACCCACATCAGCTATCGGTAGCATTTGAATATTCTACCGTATGTATATCGAATTCCTTTTGGTAATATCGTTCAATGTCAGCCTGCCAATTTATTGTGGGCGACCCACCAAAACCGTCAATTAAAAATAATTCATTCATTTCAGTAGTCTCCTACGGACTATCTCATACAATATAATCATTTAAATAAATATTTGTAAATCTATAGGATTTATCTAAAAAATAGGATGATGGCAATTAAAGAAATAATTCTGTCTTAGTACATTTTTAAAAGCTGATAAACCGTTTAAAAGGACCAACTTCCACTTTTTCGCCCTTTTTACCCCCAGTTGATATTAATCAATGATAATGAATTCAAGCAAAAAAGAAAAGCGCCAGAACCCTTAACAAGAAGGTTTCTAGCGCTTTTCCGTTTAGCGTCCCAGGAGAGATTCGAACTCCCGACCCACAGCTTAGAAGGCTGTTGCTCTATCCAGCTGAGCTACTGGGACATGGAGCGGGTGAAGGGAATCGAACCCTCGACATCAGCTTGGAAGGCTGAGGTTTTACCACTAAACTACACCCGCGTATTGCTCTTATGTATGTCGTCCTCTCTTAAGGACAAGATTTATTCTACATGATAAAACTATAAGAGTCAACAGTTTTTTTGAAATTAATGAATTGCTCCGGTTTCCCGGAGCAATCGGCTTAATAATACGGGCGGATCATCAAGTAAACGATGACGCCTGTAAGGCTGACATAAAGCCATAATGGCATTGTCCAGCGGGCAATCTTCCGGTGACGAGGCACGTCCATATTCCAGGCACGCGTAATCGATGCAAGTGCAAGCGGTACGATGACTGCTGCAAGTACGATATGCGTGATCAAGATAAAGAAGTAAATCGGACGGATGATGCCTTCGCCCCCGAAACTTGTATCTCCTGATAGATAGTGATAAGACACATAGGAAATCAAGAATAATGCAGTTGTGACAAAGGCTGAATAGATAAAGCGCTTATGCCAGATGATATTCTTTTTCATGATGAAGATCAGTGCCAACAACAGGAAGACGAACGTAAAGCTGTTGAAGATTGCGTTCAGCATCGGCAGGATGTGTACGTCGAACAAATCGAATCCTTCGACAGGTGGTAAACCGCTCAATACGACAACCAATCCATCGATGATGATGGTCAGCCAAATGACAAGCGGACGGTAATTGCGTTTTTTATGATTTGGTTTATAACCGAAATCGGCTTCATTCATATAGAATCACCTCAATTCATTCAAACACTAGTATAACGTAAGAGTGAGGTGATTCGGCAATAAAAACGTTACAATTTTTTGTCCGGCTCAATCCAACGAAACAGATTTCTCCAGTTCCGTAAGTTCTTTTCCAGCCAGTGTATAGTATCGAACCGTAGCTATCTTGTCTTCGTAGGACAGAATGGCATAAGTCGGATGCGGCGACTGTTTTGGCAAACGGATGCTGCCAGGATTGATATAAAGCCTATCATCAATCACATCCGCTCTTGCCACATGCGAGTGTCCATAGCAGATTACTTTCGCATCTTTCTCTTTTGCCAACTTTTCAAGCGGACGCAAGCTGGATTTCACTCCATATAGATGTCCATGCGTGACAAGGATCGGAAGTTCGTTAACTGTGAGTTCCTCGACATCCGGGTAGGCTCTGTCAAAATCACAGTTTCCCGCAACACGGTAGTAGCCGTCCATCTCCGGCGCATCAAATGGCAGCTCTGAATCACCACAGTGGATCCTTGCAATCACATCATCTTCATGACGCTGTTTCAGCATACCGACTTCCGCTGTCATTCCATGGCTGTCACTTGTTATCAGCAGTTTCATCTGATCCCCTCACTTTTCCTTGTCATTCAGCCATTTTTCCAGCTTGATCATAGCCTGCTTACGATGGCTGATCTGGTTCTTTTCTTCTGGTTTCAATTCTGCCATGGATTTCTCATAGCCTTCGGGCTGGAAAACAGGATCGTAGCCGAAACCATGTTCCCCGCGCGGAGTTTCTGTTATTTTACCTTCCACATGACCTCTTGCGTAGAAGGTTTCTTTACCAGGCTGCGAAACCGCCAGAACACAAACAAAACGAGCGGTTCGTTCTTCTGCTGGGATATCTTTCAGCTCTTCCAGCACTTTATCCATGTTGGCTTGATCACTTTTGGCTTCTCCGGCGTAACGAGCCGAGTACACGCCCGGACGACCTTCCAGCGCATCGATTTCCAAACCGGAATCATCAGCCAGCACAGGAACTTGCAGATGCCCTGCCATCGTTTCCGCCTTAAGTGCTGCGTTTTCTTCGAATGTCGTACCTGTTTCCTCGATATCATCGAAGTGCTCCGCCAAATCATCGAGCCCATAAGCTGTTATGTCATAGTCCCCGAAGAAGGCTTTGAATTCCTTCAGTTTTCCGGCATTTTTTGTTGCGATGATGATTTTATCCATGTATAACCCTCCAATGAACGTTTCTTCCTATCTGTACCCTTGTTTCATGCAAAATAAAATTATGTAAAAGAATTGCTATCATTCAGTATATCGTTTTGCCTTCACCACATGCAAAGATCATCTGTGCCGGGACATCTTAAATGATCACTGGATCATCGCTTATCTTTATCAATCATCCTCATTATAACGATACACATCATGAGTAAAGCTATAAAAGTTCCATTCGGTTCTGGAGGCTGAGAGAAAAACCAGTTATTAATTGGATAATTGATAATTAAAATGAAGATAGCCATCATTATTAAAATACGATCAATATTTTTCATCCTGTGCCTCACTTTCCTTCCATACAACATATCACTTTAACAAGCATAACAAAAAAGCCCAGTCGATTGACTGGACTTTTGATTATAATTTTTCCGCTGGTACGAACTGTTCTCTCGTAACTGGTTCTGCGTATGCTTCACCATGCTCGTTGAACACTTCTTCTACGCCTTCTACTTTAACTGAGACTGCTTCGATTTCCTCAAGCTCGGTCAAGCTCATGACGAGTGTTTCCATCAATTGATCGGTGATTGCGGCTTCATCAGCATTACTCAATACTTCTTTATTGAATTCCAGATTCAGCACGCCATCTTTCAAAGTAGGTTCCGTAGCAAGGGCGGAACCTGTATTGAAGACATTGGAAAGGTTGCTATCCATCGATGGGCCGTCGATCAGGGCATTGACGATTTCTTCATAATCGTTCTCCGCATTGCTGATCATCCGCTCTGTCACAGGTACTTCATAAGCTGTGCCGTCGACTGCTTCAGCTGGGAAGTAAAGTGTGACAGATTCACTGTCCACTGTCGTGATGCCATTGTCCATCAAGTTGATACCATCTGCTCGGGAATAGCTTTTCCCGATTGGTGTACCGTCGACAGGCATTTTCGCCAAGTCTTGTCCTTCCACACGAATCGAAACATTTTTCACATTTTCAAATTGCGTCAATGTGTATGTGATGGACTCCAAGATCTTCTTCTCATTTGCTGCTTCGTATTCATTGAATTCTTTTGAAAAATCAACGATCAATGTGCCATTTTCTTGGGCATCGATTCCGTTGACCATCGTGCCAGCTGGTAAAACAGCTTCAAAGCCATTTGGCAGCATGTCCGTCACCGGACCATCCTTCACAAGGTATTCCAGCGTTTCTTTCGCCACTTCATTTGTTTGCGGCAGTTCGAATGTCATTGGGACGACCATGCCATTTGCATCCATCAAGAACAACTGACGCTTCGCAGTGGCAGATTCATCTGTTTTTGCGCCTTCTTTCGGCTGTTCTTCCTCACCTTCGGCTGGAGCATCTCCTTCAGCTGGTGTTTCTCCTTCTGCCGGCGCTTCTCCTTCAGTTGGTGCCGCATCTTCGGCTGGTGCTTCTGCAGCACCTGGCTCAAGTGCGTTTTCCTCCAGCTCGTCCACATATGTTGTATCCTGTGGCACGTCCACTTCGTCGACTGCCTGTTCTCCTTTTAAGGAGCATCCGGCCAATAAAATGGAAAGGCCTATTACGCTAGTGAAAAGACCTGCAATTTTCTTATTCATACGCACTTCTTCCCCCTTGATGGTTTGTACTATCATGTATACGAGCCATCAAGAAATTTAGACCATCTTTATTCAGATTGATTGCGCACTGCCAAGCTGGATCCTGCCGACTTCCGTCACTGGTCGCTGCAGCCACATATTCGCGATCTTCATGAACATATGCGTATCGCCGCTTGCATAGAACTGGTGGGCAACGGGGCGGTCACCTTCATAGAGTTTTCGTTTAAAGCCTAAAATCGCACTCACTTCACGAGCTGTTTCATCACCTGAATTGATGACTTCCACTCTGTCACCAACCGCTTCCTCAATCACCGACTTGATGATCGGATAATGCGTGCAACCCAGGATGAGTGTGTCCATCTCTTTCCAATCCTTCAAAGGCGTGAGCGCTTCCTGTACGACTTGCTGAGCCAGTGGGCCTGACACGATCCCTTTTTCCACCATCGGGACGAATGTCGGGCAAGCAAGACCTTCGACTTCAAGTTCGTCATTGATATTTTTCAAAGCTTTCCGGTACGCATGACTGCGGATTGTTCCCTCTGTACCAAGAACGCCGATATGATTTGTTTTCGTTGTTTTGATTGCTGCCCGTGCGCCTGGCTCGATGACACCGACAACCGGTATATCAAGCTTTTGCTTCAGCTCTTCCAAAGTGAAAGCTGTCGCTGTGTTACAGGCGATGACGAGCATTTTGATGTTCTTTTTCAGGAGAAAATTCACCATGTCCCATGTGAATTCCACTACTTCCTCTTCCGGTCTGGGACCGTACGGGCAGCGCAGCGTATCCCCGACATAAATGAGATTTTCCTTCGGCAGCTGACGCATCAGCTCCCTTGCAACGGTCAAACCGCCCACTCCTGAATCAATGACACCAATCGGATAATCCACGTTTATCTCCTCTTTTTCTTCTCTGTTTTAACCTCTAGCTGTTCGTAATCATTCATTTTACCGTGTAACTTATGTAAGAGCAACTGCAGCTGGTCTGCTTCTCCCAGAGAAAAAGTTTCCAGCAGCTCTTGCAAATATGCCTGGCGCTTTTTGATCACTTCCGTAATGATTTCTTCACCCTTACTTAGGATATGCACCCGGACGATTCGCCGATCCTTCTCATCACGCACACGTTTCACGAGTTCATTCTTTTCCAATCGATCGACGATATCGGTTGTCGTGCTGATTGCAAGCCTGATTGTCTGGGAAAGCTCTCCGGTGGTCATGTCTCCCTTATCCGCCAGCCATTGCAGCGCGACGAATTGCGGCGCAGTGATCGGATACTGCAGCAGTATCTCTCTTCCTTTTTGCTTGATGATCGCAGAAATATGCCGCAGCTCCTTCTCGATCGCCGCAATTTTTTCCGCCGTCAATGTGTCGTGCACCTGTCATTCCTCCTGCTATTTTTCCGCTAGTTTATTCCTGCGCAAATATTTTGCCAGTTGTTTCTTATATTGTAATGAGACCATGATATACAAAGTATCGCCAGCCTTGATGACTGTCTGTCCGTTCGGTGAAATGATCTCCCCGCTCCGGAGTATGGCATTGATCAAAGTCGTCTCCGGGAAATCCAGGTCTTCCAGCTGTTTGCCGGTGATATCGTTCAAGTCTGTTGGTTTATATTCTACCATCTCAAGATTGTTTCTTCCTATACTGATCAATTCCAGCGTCTCGATTTCATTTGTAGTCGGCGGCGCCACCAATTTCAGTTTGGCAGCGAGCGTCGTAACCGTAGACCCTTGCAGTACCGTCGATAAAAGAACAACGAAGAAGACAACGTTGAAGATCAACTGGGCATTTTCGATACCCGCAATGAGTGGGAATAGCGCCAATACAATCGGTACGGCACCTTTCAGGCCTGCCCAGGAAATGAACAGCTTTTCTTTGGCAGTATATTTAAAGCGGATCAATGACAGGAATGTCGCCAGCGGCCGCGCCAAGAAAATCAATACAAGCGACAGCAAAAAGCCTTTAAGCATCAGACTTGGCGTGAATAGCTCTTTAGGGAAAACGAACAGACCAAGCAAGACGAACATACATATCTGCATCAGCCAGCCGAACCCTTCATTGAACCGGATGATTGAACGGCGATACGTGATTTCTGCATTCCCGATATACAGGGCACTCACATAAACAGCCAATAATCCAGAAGCATGAATAACAGATGTCAGTCCGTAACTTAGCAAAGCAAAAGCGAGCGCGAATAACGGGTAAAGACCGCTCGTATCCAGATTGATCCGGTTAATGGCGGTGACAGCGATGAACCCGATCAAGAGTCCCATCGCAGCACCAGCTCCCATTTCCCAGATAAAGCTGCCTATCATGCTTACAACACTGGAGCCGTGACCACTGATCAGTTCGATACAAGTGATCGTCAAGAACATCGCCATCGGATCGTTTGTGCCAGATTCTGCTTCCAGCGTCGCAGCCAGTCTTTCTTTCACATTCTGGCCTTTCAGAACGGAAAATACGGCTGCAGCATCCGTCGATCCGACAATCGAACCGATAAGAACGGATTCCAACCATGTCAAATCAAAGATATAATGAGCTGCGACAGCAACGATCGCCGCTGTCAGCAATACACCGATCGTCGCCATCGTGATCGCTGGTGCAAGTGCCGGCTTCATCGAATTCCAGCTCGCGTGCAGACCACCTTCAAATAAAATTACAATTAGTGCAAAAATTCCGATTGCCTCTGCCAAATGGGCATTATCGAAGTAAACAAGGCCAAACCCATCGCTACCGACAATCATGCCGACCGCAATGAATAGAACAAGTGCCGGAACACCAAGCCTCGTCGAAAACTTCGTCACCACTACACTTACGACAAGCAGCAGCGCGAAGAGAAAAATGAATTGATTTGTTACCATATAATCATGCATGTACATCCCCCTACAAGGTGTCGAACTTTATCTGACTTATTTATCCTATCCTTAATGATACCGTTAAAAACGCTATACTGCATGCATTTCGCCCTCAGGCAAAGATTTTCGCATGAAAAAACCGACTCATAAGAGCCGGCTTATCATTTAAATAAAGGACTGAATGTATACGAACGATACAGATCTGAAAAAGAGGAAATTGGCAGTTCTTGATAACGAATTGCCTTGCAGCCATTTATGCTTACCATCAAGCAACCCTGCTCCTCATCAAAGCGGCTGACAATGGTATTTCCCTTTCGCATCGCCCACTTCTCGAAATCCGCTGGCGGAGAGCTCCCTAGCTGCGCTGCTTGGAATTGTGCGATCGTGCATTCCGCCGCGCTGTAGTGTGATGCCACTTCCGCAAGCGTTAGTCGATGCATCTCAGCAATCGGTGTCATGACAATAACATCATCTTCATCAGCCATATAGTACGCTCCCGCTTCAGTTACAGAAATAAAAGATTCTCTTACATCCCGGTACAGCAGCTGCTGCAAATCAGACAGTGACGACATGACAGGTGCGACAGACGGACTTTTCACAATTTCCATGGAAAACCCTCCTTTTCTGTAAAGATTCGACAGCTTCGGAGGTGATACCTTTTAATTTTTAATTATTGCACTCGAATTGTAATCTTATCACTTCATTATCTAGTTGATTCAGATATCGGTTATTCTCATTTATAGTGAATATTTGTAACTATTTTCGTATTCACGCTGACATTACTTGAAACAGAAGCCTCATGTATCTATGGTTTTCAACATGCTAAAATTAATTTACTAATATGGAAAATGATTCAAGACAGAGGAGGATTTCACCTTGTAGTGATCCTTAGTTGTAACGTGCTCACTAATTCCTCTTACATACATGATTTGAACAATATGAATGTCGTACTAAAATCGAAAGGTGTGTGTGATAGTGCATAAAACATACCGTGTCACCTTGCTGTTTTCATTGTTTTTTCAGCTATTTTCATGTGAACAGCCAATCAATCCAGCCGATTTGACAAAGGAAGAACAAGAAATCATGGACGAAGCAAGGTCATACAACCATTCGGAATTGGTTGATGGAGAAGTAGAACCTGGAACTCCAGTTACTGCTGTTGGGGAAGCCAGATATGCAGATGAATACGAAGAAGATGGAGAAACAATGAAAAAAGGTACAACCTTCCAATTAGTAAGTCTATACGGTTCGGATAGCTATACCATCATTCACGATGCCGACCAAGAGATCCAATTCGGTACTACGCAGACCATCTACGGCATTTACGAAGGCTATGATGAGATGGAGTCCAAACCAATCATCCGCGCCGTTGTTGCCGACCTCCGTGAAGATGAGCCAGTCATCACCAGGGAAGAAAGCTCTTTGATAGGATTCGAATATGGCAATTTCAAGCGACTCGGCGGCTATTTCGACGAAAATGATAGATCGGCCATCGAGAATCAAACTGCATTTCAATATGATTTTAGACTATCGCTTGTAGAAATGTATATAGATGAAGATTACCGGGATAAGTTCAATGATCAAGAAACAGCGACTGCCATCTCGATCAGTGTATCTGGCGAAAATAATTCGAATTACACCGTAGATTTTCCAGCCGCATTTCATGTTACAACAAATACAGGTGAACAATACGACCACTCAGATGCTGTCCACTCTTATAATGCAGCTGGCCAATATGAACCAGGCGAAACGAAGGCCGCTAGTTACTATTTTGTCTTGGATGATAAAGCAGAAATCCCCGACTCCCTCTCGATCACCTTTGAGGCCCCGCTTAGGGACGGGAAAAAACTTGGCAGTGACCAGACAGCTACATTCCGATATGCAGAAGATGAAGAATAAGAAACAAATAAAAACGTGCAACGCATCTGGTTGCACGTTTTCTTATTCCCCTCCGCCTCCGCCGCCATCCGAACCCCCACCATCATAGGAAGGACTGCTTGGACCAGAATCATAGGACTGGGAACCGAGATCCGTATCGTGATAACGCTTATGATTGCTATCACTCTCGGAGTTTTGCGCCAACATCGGCGTATACATATAGGAATCGCTATCCGCGCCGGACTTACTTTTGTTTTTCGAACTATCCGCCGACTGCTCATTATGCTGTTTTTTCCGAACAGCTATCAAGGCTATAACAATAACTGCAGCCAATACAAGAAGGACACCAATAAAAATATTAGTCGCGATTTTATCCATGAAAAGCTCACCTCTTACATATGTATTTCTCTTTATTTTACTAAGGATATCATAAAATTAATTACAATATTCCCCTGTTCCAATAAAATATCTGTAAGGCATTGTTATATTTACTCATATTGAATGCTGCAGAAAACGTAACGACTTTTCTCGATTGATCATCGAAAAGAGCCGTTTCGTTTTGTCTGCCATATTAGGAGTCACTGCTCTTTTTCTGCTGTAACTTTTCCAATACATCTGCATATTTATGATCAAGTTTATAGAATATCAGCAAAACGATTTGTGATATGGCAAGTATAGCCGGCAAATAAAGGAAGAGGAACCGACAAGTATTCTGAATCAATACTGATTGATAGCTTCCAGGTTGATACCCGACCATATACATCAACCAGCTGACGCCAACTGTCCCAATACCGATTGCTGCACTTGCCGCAAAATTCCCCATACCAAAAATCATTCCTGGAGTTCGCAATCCACTTAACAGCTCCCCATACTCTACTGTATCAGCCAGCATAGCGAAGATGGCGGCACCAAGCGGAAGCCAGCCAATTGCTTTTAAAACAAAGCCAATAATGATGATTACTGGTTCCTCTGCTCCAAATAGCAAGACCACTGTTCCTAAAAGGGTAACGATAGTCCCGATGATGATGGCATTTCTCTTACCGTACCTTCTGATAAGCGGCGCGGTAAACAGAAGACTGCCTATCAGCATGACCATGGAAACAATCCCGAAAATGGCTTGTCCTGCACGCTGATTATTCATGAAAATATCGCCATAGAATACACTTGAATGCAGCTGAATTGCCACTTGCGATACGGAGATAAAGATGATCAGCACTGCAAAAACAGCTTGTTTATTCGTAAAGAAACTAGTGAAGACTTTCTCTATGGATACTTTCGGACGGTTCATTTCCAGGTGTCTTTCTGTTGTTTTCCGATAAGTGTTTCTGTATAGGAAAAGCACGAAAATAGCAAAGATCAAAAAGGCGATGAACCAGCCCCAATCCGAACTATATAATCGATAATCCATCGCGTTTAAAATCCTCGTCGCCACATACGCCGCTCCAGCTGTATATCCCATGCGAAACACATTGAAGCTTTCCCGCTACTGTTGATCCTGTGTCAAGGAAGACTGCAGTGCTGCAAATGGAACATAATAAGCCGCACACAACACAGCGAATACATTGCCAGCAATCAACAAATAGATGGTTTGCAGCAAAGCATCTGTGTTTGGCAGAAAACTTAGCAATACAGCAAAGACTACTAAAGGTATAGCAGTCCATCGTAGCCACCTTTTCGCATTGCTAAATTTCTCCCCTCCTACATCCATCAAACCACCGATCACCAATGCCGCAGCAGCATGAATCAACCAACACATCGTCAGGATTGCCCGCAGCGCACTCCCCTCAATGTCAAATCTGTAAGGAAAGTAATTGTATAACCCCAGTATTATCATGATGATTAAAAAGAAACCCGCAAAAGCTCCTGCTCCATAACCATTTTTCTCCCCTGCTGGGATTCTGAGATGATATCCAACCTTGCGCTCATTACTTTGCATCTTTCCCCTCCGCTCCCGTCCCTATATATAGTCCAACACAAGAAATCATTACATATTATTCCATATCATCATAGCAAATTGGAAAAAATCAGTAAATTAGAAGGGGGTTCATTTTCTTTTCCCCCTACTCGCAAACTAAGTTTATGAAGAAAATCCCAATTAACAATGCCGTTCAACCTAGAGAGAAAAGACGAAAAACGAGTGATTTTTGAAGCTTTTGTCTTATTTGCGCAAAATGAATTTTGAAACGGATGCCTCATACTCAAATTAGCATTATTTTGGTAAGATAGATTTGCTCAGTGGAAGAAAAATACAACTATGGGAATGGACATGAAAATGGAGGAATGAATTTGAAGAAATTATACGGTTTCATCATTTTATTGGGATTAGTGCTGCTATTGGCTGCTTGCGGCAGTGATCAGGCATCGAAAAAGGAACAGTCAAATGGAGATACAGAGAGTTCGAGTACGAGTCAACTGACCACTGAACAAAAAATGGAGAAATATGAGTATACCTCGGAGGAATTCGGTGACTATTTCTTACTCGGCATTTACACCAATAAAGCTGAAGGACTTAGTTATGAACCTATATCCGTTACATTTGACAACTTCACTCTGGAGGGTGGACTTTCTTTAGTTGAAATTGATTTAAATGAGGAAGCAAAAAAATTAGAACAGTTTTCCGGTAAAGACACCGTTCGCGCTGTCATGCTTGAAATGGAAACAGATAATGAAAACGATTATGAATTCACGTATCACGGGAGAGCCACTGCCAAAACTGAAACAGGTGATGAGCTGACAGGGTTTATCAGTCCCGATAGTGAGTTGGTCAAAGACTACACCACAGATGATTACATAGAACACGGCATCATGTATTTCTTATTAGATGACCTCAATTCTGAACCAAAACAGCTGGAAATAACATTTGAACCTCCTGAAAGAGACGGCAAACCAGTAGGGGATGCGCAGACTGTGAAATCTGGTGATTTGGTTCCTGAATCAGATTTGGATAAGTAAGCAGGTCTAACACGAAAATCTCGAAGCAACACACAGAAAATTGTGCAGCTCATGTGGCTGCACATTTTTCATTTTCATAGATAAATTAAATGATTAGACTAGCAAGTGCGTCGCCAGATTCGTTAGCCCTTATTGCCAAGTACATTCCAACGTAGAAACCAACAGGTATAGCTATCCACATAAACACAATCGCCAGTACATGGTGGATTCTTGAGGGGAATTTAAGCGTAGTGATCAATCCATACAAAAAACTAACACCCCACAACACCACGACGATAAAAAACTCAGGAGCCACATACTTCTGTCCTGTATAATTCTCTGCTATCGTTCCCGCAGCAAAGAATTCCGCTGAAAAATATGCAATAAAACCGCTTATAACTGCATTTGTGAGAAATACTATCCTGTTTTTGTTCATGTGGTACCTCCTAATTATACTTAAGCTAATTCATCTAACGTTCTCCCTCTTAACTGCCGCGATATTTCTGGGCAACTTCACTGTTTGGATTCAATTCCAATATTCTTTTTGCAGCAGCAAGTGCTTCCTGCTCCCCTACTACTTTATCCGGCACTTCATGCAAAAACAATAAATAAGTAAGATAATGCTTTAATTCCTCCGGCTCAGCTAAAGTAATACAGCGCCTTGCATGATAAAGCGCAGAAAAGTAAGCACCAGGTAAATGACAAAGCGGATGCACAAGCAACTCAAACGCCATTTCATGAAGCTGAATCGTCTCATCCTGAAGCAATAAGTGCTGCGTAAAAGTGTATACAGCAAGGCTATGTTCACTAAATGCTATATCTGTTAATAACGCATCCAGTTCATCATAAGTCAGGTTATCTGTGATTTCCTGAGCCTTTTCGCATTCCCCTGCAAGGATTAGGTCTTTCAATTTCTCATTCAATACTAACTCACCTACTCTTGATAAATCTATATAAATTTCTTGCCTTTCTGCTGGATTAATTCAAGGTTTCCCCTGCGCTCATTTCTTCATGGTGACACATATTCACATTCAGCATTTTTTTATTTAGAATTATAGTAACATATGGTAAAAGCATCACAATAAGTAATATCAATATATAAAAGAGGGATAAATGATGGAAGCTCCACGAAAACTTCAAAAAGGCGATGAGCTCCGGATTATCGCCCCAAGCCGCAGCTTGAAGATCTTGTCTAGTGACGGCATTCAAACAGCAAAAAAGCGTCTGGAAAACTTAGGCTTATACGTCACATTCGGCAAAAATGTTCACGTCTCTGATTTGCATGATTCTTCTTCTATTGAACAACGCGTCGATGACCTGCATGAAGCATTTGCTGACAAGAATGTAAAAGGAATGCTAACTACAATAGGCGGTTTCAATAGCAACGAATTGCTGCCTTATTTGAATTTCGAATTAATAAAAGCCAACCCTAAAATCCTATGTGGATTCAGCGATATCACCGCTTTAACTAATGCCATTACCGCAAAATCGAATCTCATTACATATTCGGGTCCGCACTTCTCAAGCTTCCAGATGGACGGGTTACAAGAATACCAAACAACTTTCTTTAAGCACTGTTTGATGGACGTCGCACCGTTTAAGCTGCAGCCATCCACTGAATGGAGCGACGATTTATGGTATGTAGATCAAGAAAATCGTAATTATGAGGAAACAAAATGGAAGGTTTATTCTCACGGAAGCGCAACTGGAACATTATTCGGCGGAAACCTATGTACATTGAATCTGTTACAAGGAACTGAATACATGCCAAATTTCGAAAATAGCATTCTATTCATAGAAGACGATGAGTTAACCTCACCTGAAATGTTTGCTAGGGATTTAACGTCCTTACTTCAAGTAAGTAAAAATATAAAGGCATTATTAATTGGCCGCTTTCAGAACTCATCAAATGTAACAGAAGAGCAGCTTCATTTTATTTTGGATAAGCATCCGCAACTAAGAAATATCCCCGTTATCTATGATATGGATTTTGGTCATACGCAACCGATTATGACTTTGCCGATTGGTGGGGAGATTAGTGTGGATACAGGGGATTTTAGATTGGAGATAATTGAATTTTAGATGTTGCATGAATAAATGATATATAACTATCTGAAAAGCTGCTCAATTTCATGGCAGCTCACAGATTGTTTCATAGTCCCGAAAATCGACTTATTCTCTGGCTTCCTTCTCATAATCAGCTGACTAAACACAAAAAAACCGACCACCACAGTCGGTTCTAAGCAGCTGCTATGCAGGCCATTATTCTCTCTTTGCATACAGACAGCTATGTCAGTCGACAGGCAAAGATCGCGCCTGTCAGAGCTTCAGTTCCCCCATGCGAAGGAGCTCCACTACAGCCTGAGACCGTCCCTTTACTCCCAGTTTCTGCATCGTATTCGAGATGTGGTTCCGCACTGTTTTTTCTGAAATGAATAGCTCTTGGGCAATTTCCTTTGTCGTCTTATCCTGAACCAATAGTTCAAAGACTTCTTTTTCTCGTTTGGTGAGTAATTGTTTTGGCCTGTAGTCATTATCCTTCAAATCTTAACCCCTCCTTGCTCTCTTCAGGGTTGCTGCGTCAGGTATTTATTTAGTCCATGTAGCTTATGTAAACGATAGCCGGAGGGTGAACGGTTTTCTTGATTTGTTAACGATTGTTGGTGGTTGATTTACGTTATGGAGAACGGGAAAGTAAGTTTCGATTGACAACATTGTATATTTCTCTTGCACTTAACTCTGATCTCCTAGCCCCACATCTTTAATTCTAAACAAAGAAATATTGGTGTTTCAGAACCCTAGTGTTTAATTTCTCAATATGTTATATAATTTATCTGGTGAGTATATTCCTACGTTTCATTTACTTAGCAACAATATAATTAAAGGGGTCTTAGCTTTGAAAAAGATTTACATTTTACTAATAGCAGTATTGTTTGTGGTTGGTTTAGCAGCATGTGGCAGCGAGGATACAACAAAAGAGAAGTCAGAATCAGAAAATACAAACGTTAAGCAAGAAACCACAAATGAAGAAACAACTGATAATGACAAGCAACAAACAGAAGCAGCAGCTACTGAGGTGAAAACTGAAGAACCTAGTGTTGATTGGGAAACACAAGTAACAGACATCGCAAATGGCAACGGATCAGAAACCGAAAAGTTTGACCAGGTATCCTTACTTGCTATGGACTACTCTCCAACTAATGAGGAGCTTGAAACTTTTGGTGATGACATCGTGAATGAGTATAAGAATGGCACTTACCTGTCAGACATTACAAATCACGAATATATGCTAAAAAACATCTTTAAAGCTCAAGTCGTTGACAGTGCGTTTGAAGACAATGAGCAGAAACCTCTTGACTCATTTGCCTTTGATTTCCTACAGAACTCTAAGTACACATACAGAGGCGTAGATGCCGTAGATAGTCAGTCTGTTCAAAGTAACGAGAAGCAAATGGATGATGCTCTCGCTCAAATTAATTAATTCAAGTAGCCCGCTACAATTGCGTAGTGGGCATTTTATATTGATAGTAACAATAGTGATTCTTTTGTATTTAGTTATAGTTCTCTTATTATTTGAAACCTTTGCATTAACTACTCGTATTATTCGTATACTGCTAAACGCCCCCACTCTGTTTCTCGTTATCTTTGTAGGTAAATATTCAAATATTAAAGGCTTTGGAAAGTCTGTAATATTAAAAAGAACTTGATCAAAACCTCTTCTCTTGTACTCATCTTTTATTCAATAAATATATGACAAGGAGTATCCACATATGACAAGGAGTATCCACATATGAGACTAGAAGGAACAAAACACCTACAACTCTATGCACAAAAAGCACACCACTATGAAGCTTTTATAGTAGCTAATAAAGAAGGTATTCAAGAACTAATTGAAGCTCTTAATAAAGCTTTATTGGAAGGAGAATCCAAGGCAGATTTATATCCTTCTGATGGCGAAGGGTATAAACTCTACATCAAACTCTTAAATAATAATGATGTAGACTTGTTCGAAAGTCTTGAGATGCCATATACAGACCAATTTGGACTTAAAAACACACATATTTATTATGAACACCAGCACAAAGACAAAAACGCTCCATATCATCCAATAATACTGTTTAAAGATGATGACAGCAATAAGTAAAAATATCAGAAAAGAGTATTCTTGAGAATCTCTTCTCTTGTAATTGTTGTAACGGTTTATTACGTCGGATGGCTCTGGTAGATAACCGGATAACCTGTTCCGATCCACACCTTTTATTATTATGGAAAATACAGAACTATATACTTTGTCTTCTACTTGAATTCGCATCGGGTAGACGGTAAGCATTTATACGACCTTCTTGACATATTCCCAAAAATGCTTTATATGTGTTAATTCGCCGAACAAGTCGTCTATGGTTTTCTTCATCAAAAATAACTCCTTTAGCTAAGTTATTTTTGCCCACCTTCTTATAATTCTTCCAGCATTCCCATATAATATTTGTCATCTGTATTCATCTTCCTTAAAAATTCCTCAAGCGATTCTGCAATCTGCAAATCATAATAATAGACTGGGCTGCAGGCACTTTCATTTAATGCTATGGAAAACAAAGCAGACTCGCTTCCTTCAAAAAATATAAGCTTATCATTCTCAAATGCCTCGTATATTTCTATATCCGGATAATAAACAAAATCATTCTCCCTTAATCGAAAATCCCTCACCGAATATGGGTCCATGATTCGGTTCACATTATATTCCGATCCTTTGATAAAGCCATAGCCAACTTCTGCATAAAGCAGAACCAGCTCTTTCGGAAATGTCAAAGCAAGACGATTTTCTGCTGCTTGTATGTCACGATTCGCAACAGGATAAAAGCTGTTACCCTGATTTTCTGTCAGAAATGTATAACGCACCTTTTTCTCCTCCTTTGCATTAGCAGCTATTACGTTATTTCTACCAATATAAATCCTATACCTTTAAACAGAGCATCTCTTCATAATGAGCTCCATCGCAGTCGTAGTCATACTAATATACGCCCCCATCCAAACAGCTTTCGGATTAGATCTTATCTTCTCAACTACTCCTTTAAATTCCTTCTAAGAAGACTTTGAGAGCATACTGATTTCCTGTATGCCATGAATCGCTTTATTGTCTATACAAAAAGAGGCAGCCGGATTACCTGACTCCCCCTATCTCGTTATCTTCATATCTACTATTACTGTATCTCACCAACATCTACATTCTCTATCTTCACTTCATACATATTTTTCATTTCTACATTTTCTGGTACCCATGCATAATAATTTTGATCATTTTCTAAAATAAACTGCACAAGTTTGGTCTCTGAATCGGGCCAAAAATCCTTAATAAAGTCAACATGATCTTCTAAGTCCTCTTTATAATCTAATTGAAGAATATATTCTCGCTGGGTTAATGCAAATACAATTAATTCCCCTAAGATATTTTTATCTTTGTTCTCTTCCTTATACTCATCAAGAGAGAACCATATTTGATTTAATTCCATTGGTTCTTTATACTTTTCAAAAAATATCTCATCATCTAGTTCTTTATAGTCTTTTATTAAATTATCGACAAAAGAATGCCATTTGCCTGGGATGATTTTTTCCAAGGCAGGATTGTTTTTAATTCCTTCCCGCCCGTTTTCTACCGCTTCCGATGCATTTTGGACTAAGTAATCATCCAGGTTAAAGGACTTAAAGTCCATAGTATTCTTATAATGCGCTAGATCATATGGATAGTGATTATTATCTTTCAGACCCGAATCATCAAGCTTAAGAATTTTTGCAAGTGCTGCAGTTTCAAAGCTCCAGAATCCTACATAACCTGGTTCTTTATGAGCATTCTTCCACTCGTAATCATAGTGACCCTTAAACCATTCTTTGTCCATATATATTTGCATTCTTTTAGAAGCTTTAGTCTTATCAGTTTGTGAAATCTCTATAATTTCTTTTGTTACTGAATATGGATTCTCTTTTTCAAACATATATGTTATTTTATTCCATTCGATATTACTAGCAGTCAGCAAGTAATCAATAACAAAATCATTTGTTTTATATTTCTGTACTAAAACGGATAATCTCTCCATGTTACTTTTATTCGTTTCTAGTAATATTCCTAAGGATACCATCCAAAGTAAATCTAAATATCCCACTTTCATCTGCCCCATATTTTCTAGATCAGTAATGGCTTCCTCAAAATCATCCATTATTGACTCAACACTTTTTCCAATAGAATATTTGGCCCTGATAATATCAGTTTCGTATAGAAAGTTTGTTTGATAGGTCCTTTCTATTATGCTCTTATTATCACCAGGGTATCTTTGAATTCCATTTTTAATATCTTCTTCTATGTTCTTAATGTGCTTTCGATTTCTAACAATAAATTTCTTTTTATTTTCAATACTTTTTTCACATCTATCTTCTAAGCAAAGTTGATCTCGCTTCATATTATTCTCCTTATCCCCATATTATGGCCATTCCCCAACTATATTTCCATCCATATCGAGTCTAAATGTGGTGATACTCCCATCACTATTAACTTTAGATAATACCTTTTCAACTTCATAGTTTTGTAATGCCATAGTTATCTCATCCGCTAAAAACTCATCATTATTAACAGCCTTTAATATTCTGTTTCTTTTGGTATTCGTACCCAAAATCCAGCTATCCGACATCTGTTTACCATCTTTTGTTCTTCCTAATCGCGAACTTCCAAACTTGGCTTCATCTATTACGTATTTTACATTTGAATTCGGATTTGTATTTTCATATAACCCGTCAATACCCTTTACTATCTTATCATTTAAATCTGATGGAGCACCTTTATTTCCTGCTGGCTTTAAATCATACCCCGCATCTTTCAAACTTTGATTGTTTAATAAGTTATCACTGGATACAATCTCACCGAAGTTCCCTTTTTGTTTATTTGTAGCTGTCTTTGCATCAAAGTTATAAACAGAAGTATTCCTGCTACCACTACTAATAGAACTAATCCGCCCAGACCCATACACAACCGAATTCGAACTCCCGCCATTCTTACCCATTGCAAGCGGCAAACCGTCAGTACCTGTTGCAAGCAGTGGCTGATCTATCGTGTTTAGCATTTCATCTTGAATTTGCTTATTGATTTGTTTATCTAAAAGAACATCATAAGGGATAAGGATGGAATTATCCATTCCCACATCGGCTTGCTTGGAAGCATTCGTCAGTTGGCCTGCTTCTGCTCCCGCCATAGCTTTTGGATTCGATCTTAGCTCCTCCACTACTTCTTTAAAGTCCTTCCCAGATGACTTTGAGAGCGTACTGATTTCTTGTATGCTTTGACTCGCATTTCTGCTTCCGAATGCTCGGATGGCGCTTCCTCCTGATTTTACACCACCGTAAAGCGCACTGCCTCCAGCGAATATAGCTCGCCATGCCCTTTCCGAATCGTCTAACTCCCTTCCTGTGAGCCAGTCTTTACCACTGATTGCACTGGAACCTTCTAATAGAAGCATCCCTCCGCCTATTATTCCACCCACAGCAGGACCAGTAAATAATGCAACTGCCCCTATTCCTACGCCGGTCCAAGTTTCTTTAGATTTCTGACCATCTTCTATGGAATTATATTGAAAAGCTCCACTGTTCATTTTACCATTTTTGTATGCATCATAATCTATATCATCCGTACCCTGGTTTTCCTGCCACATGTTGAATTCTTGGAGCATCTTATTAGAATAATACGAATCTCCTTGGAAAAGATCATTTATACCGGCTTCTTCTTTAGGCAGTGCATATTCATAAGTGCCGCCTTCATGTTTTAATTCACGTGGATCTGTTGCGCCAATACGGTTCTCTGTCCTGTAAGTGGTTATGGTTGCATCTCGCATGGCGGTGACGAATTTATCCATATCCACATAGAATGGATGGTCGATTTTATCATCGATTAGACCCCCAACTTGGTATCCGTAATCATACAGGACGCTATAATCTCTTCTTAAAGATAAATAATCACTTCTTTTGTCTGTGTAAGAAAGCGAGACCACTCCATCTGAATCGTACTTTGCAATCTTTTCTTTCGCTTGGTCCAGGTTCGTACTGATCCGTTCTAAATAAGAAAATGTACCTGTGTAAACAGATTGTGACATTTCATACATCTCATTCTCAACTTTTTTCCACTGCTCTTGGTGAAACTTCACATCCACCACTGGCACTACACCTCCATTGCCGCAATAATGCGGTCTGCTATTAATCTGTCGGTAAGTGCCATTTGTAAGAGGGTATCATTTACTAAAGTAGCAATGCGGTCATAGTGCAGCATAAGTTCAAGGAATTTCCTATTTGCTTCTGCATAAACATCCATCGCATCCTTCGCTTTTCCATCTGTATAAAATGCTGTATCTGAAATTTCTTCAATAGCTGGAAGTGCGTTAGTCTCCAGTTCTTGAACAATTGCCAGCAGTTGATTAAATACGTTTGTCAGTTGTTCCGGGTTAATCGTAATTCTGGGACCAAATGTCATTTAAGCACCCTCCTCTCTCCGATAAGGAAAGTCCATTGCATCAAAAATCATTTTCATAAAATAGTACTGACTGGTTCGGTGGAAACTGCCTTTGGATAAATCAAACATGATCAATTTTTCTTCGTAGATAATGACAACCCAGCTCCAGAAACTTGCTTTAGTTTGGGGCTTGTCTGCTTTATGAACAATGTCCAAAATTAAGCAGTCATTCGGTATACCAAGCTTCTCAATATATGCCGCCTCTTCAGCAGGCAATTCCTTCATTAAAAACTCTTTTTCATCAGCCAGCGGCTCTCTCCGCATGACAGCAAATTCTTTCGTGAGCAGCTGGAGGGCCAAAGGCTTTTCAAGAAGATGAACCTGGTAGCTTGTCTGTTCTTCCATCTCAATCAGCATAACGACATTATCCGCATCAGCTTCGCCAAAAGCGAACATCAGATTATTGCATTGCACATATTTTTTACTCACCACATAATGCCAGACTACCTCTACCAAAAAAGCTCCTTCATTCGTGAAAGCCCCGTTTTCCGTCAGAAATCCCTTGGCAATCAGCCGATCATGCGCCTCTTTAAATACTTTTTCACCCTGCAGCTGAAATTGCTTTTTATCAGGCAGGCCATACAGTCCTTTTGCATTGAACGAGGAAGCGATCAAGTATAATTCAGTTGTGGAGAAAGTATCGATCATAAATGCCTGACCTCTTTCACTAACGCATCGTTCATGAAATCATACCGATAACCTGTCAAATTTTCTAAAGCCTGACACTGCAAGTCTGCCGCGTCTTTTAAATCTGCATGATATTGTTTGATCAATTCCAGATAAGTGATGAAACTGGCATTTGTCTTTCCTTCCCATCCGTCCACTGTGGCTGACTGCTGCAATGCTTCACATTGACCATACGCTTTTTCGATTGAATCCCTTAGTTTTCTGGCTGCCTTTTGCGCTCGATCAAGTTCTGTACCGTCAATTTGAACATTTTCTGCCAAAGTAATCTCCCCCTCATTTGCTTTCTTTCTCTTCCGCAGCAACCTTATTTTCATAATGTAAGTACTGATCATGGGCACGGATTCTGGCTTGCATCAGCCTTTCCCGGTACTCATGTGCCTCATCCATGTAATCTGAAAGTCTATTATCCAATCTTTCCTGCGCCTGCACGTACCCGGTGCTTGGGATTGCACCTTCATCCATACACGGAATGGAGCTCTTGTAATGACTATACGTCGCTTCCATTTCCTCAATCAGATCGTTATGTTCATCGATGAGTTCATCTAAATCTTGATAAAGCTTCTGGTACTCATCCCGTTTATCTTCGGTGGCAGTATTGAATGGTTTCCATCCAAATATATTCAAATCCAACTATCCCACCCCCTTTTAACTAGGTATGCTTCATATAATGGCAATCCAATTAAGATGCATTCATACTTATCCGCTTCGAAAAAACCTATCAATACTACACTAAAGGAAAATTAACGGAAAATCAGTAAGACTTCTTACTTGTTTTCCTAATTATGGATAGTAAAATGGTTGCATTTGTAAAAAAAACCGGAGAGCTTATCGCTCTCCGGCTAAAACATCATTTTTATTAGGTTGATTATCTACTGCAATATGAAAGCTATTATTCAAACTTACGATTAGAGCAGCAATGGCAGGTATAAGAGCCAAAATTGTAACGAAGTATGACGTTAACGCACCCATAAAAATCAATACAATCATAGCAATGAAAAGATAGTTCAGCATCGGATTCGTTTGTAACGTCAAATGTGAATGATCTTTTACCGTGATCGGTTTACCTTTGGAGGTAAACTGCTGTACACGTAATTCGACTGTATCTTTGTCGATATCCAGGTAGTATGTTTCTCCGCTGCTCAGCTTTGTTATCTCTTTGCCGTCAGCAAATAATTTCACCTTCGTGGCATAACCCATCATTCCTGTTTTTCTGGTAATTTTAATAGTCATGACGCCATCCTTTCTGTATTTAATTGTAAGGTTTTGTATATTCTTATCATATAAGAAAAGATAACGAATTTCTTTAAGCAGATGGAATCATTTTTCCAATCAGCAAATTCAAGGTTGTAGTAAGAACGAATTAAGCCCGCCTAATTCCTTTCCATTACACAGGTACATTCTACCAATACCCCCACAACCATCTAAAGAAGGTGTAAAACTTATAAGAGAAAAACTTAGAAACAGAATTAAATTAGCTGACTTCCTTCTTCTTATCTTTCTTCCAGTATGAACCCGTTTTTTTATATCTCCTCATCAATACGGCTACGAAGATTCCCATTCCGGTTAAAACGAATACCATCAGGTACATAAACAGATGTTCAAAATAAAAGAACAGATCCAATGAGCCGGCATCTCCAAAGTGGACTTTGAGCGGTTCTCCGGCAGGATAGTTAACCATCAAAGTATCTCCGCTTTCGTAATAAATGCTGGGCTTTACTTGCTTTGTCATATGAATTGAGTTTCCTTGCTCATCTTCATAGTTCAAGGCCAAATAATAATAGGCAGATTCGTATTTTCCATATCCGGGATCACCATAGTAATCCGTAATCGTCGCTTCTGTCTGAACTTGTTCCCCGCTGTGAGCTTGAATGCTGGTGACAATACTTTTGCCTAGCGATATGTAAACAAGGGAAAATCCAATTACCAGTAAAACAAAGTACAGCCTTTTTATCAGGGTTCCAAAAAAAACATTCTTCTTACCGATCACAGGCACTTCATCTATTGCTGCTGCAAGAAAAAATAATATTAAAAATGAGAAAGCGATAAATAATAGAAAGCTAACGAAAAAATCCACATCAATTATATTCTCTAAACGAAAGGACTGAATTGCAACTCCCTGCACAACATCACCATTTTGTAACGTCTTGTATTCTTCAGCATCAATTGGCACCAACCCATCAGCACCTACAGTCAAACCATTTACCACCTCTTCGCGCTCAGCTGCATAAAAAGTCAAATTACCAAACAAGTCACTGTAAACTGCCTTGCCCTCGACTGTCATTTCGTCTATCTCTGACTTTGGAAATAAGGATGTGTAAATGTCTTTAGCAGAAATGACCGTGATAAATATACATAGTGCCAGCATGAAGATACCAAATGCAGCATATCCAAGGATTTTTCCCAGTTTTTTTAATAGCTCCAAGCTATTCACCCTCCTACATTTAGTAACTAAGATCGCCTTTTCATTAGCTGATGAAACACATTTCCTGCCAAAAGCAGCAAACGAAAACGAAATGTGCCCAGTTAGTTTCCATTTATATGTTACCATTTACATATTAATCCAAACAATCAACAGGAGGTCCTATAGAATACCTTTTAGCAATATCTGCTGTAGCATAACAATGCTTTTAATCTTTATTACACTCACAAACGGAAACAGTCTATCCTCACTTTGTCGGAACGTAATGCTGGTTTATCAATACAGATATTTTCACATTCGCTTAGGCACACTTAAATACAAACAAAAGAGCACCAACGCAATCCAGTGCTCTATTAACCCGATATGTTAAGATGTATAACTTACTTTTGACGTATTTAGTCGTGTAACTTATCCAGGAATTCCGAGAATGTTGCTGCAACGTAAAACACATTTTCTCTTGCACGTTCCTCTGCCTGTTCTTTGGTTAACCCTTCATCTTCCATTAGCATTTCTTTTTCACCAGCGTTCTCATGTTCCCAAAAAACAACAATTGGATTTTCTTCATGCTCTTTGTAATCGAAACATATTAAATTTCCTGCAGGGTCAAATGCAAAAGGTACTATTTTCTCTGGAAGAGTATCCTTGTAATCATTAAAGACTTCTACAATGTGCTCATCGTCTTCATTGTCATATGTTAATAATGTTCCGAAGACCTTATTTTTTCCTTCAACTCGAAATAATTCAGGGCTAACATGTGCACCATTGAAGTTCATTGCAACTTCAATATAATCTAAGGGGAATTTCACTCCTAATGTTTCTTCAACATTCTCTACTTCTTTTTTAGTCACTGGTTCATCCCATGATCTCCATTTTACATTACTCATCTAATACCATCTCCCCATAATTTATTCCCACCTAAATGATTGACTTTATGCGTTTTAGATATTACAAGTTGCATCTTACCAGGTACTTGATGATGATGCCATGTCAAACCTTTTATTCTAGCTTCCCCATTTTCAATATCCCTAAGTTGTTTTGGAGTGAATAATTCTTTAGATAATTTTCCTTGATCAATCGCTTCTTTTAATAATTTTGTACATTCTTTAAATTGAGTGTCATCAGTTGCCTTGAATAAGTTCTTCTCTAATTTCATTGAGAACTTTACATCGTCTCCTTTAAAAATCGGAAAACCTAAAACATCATAATCTACGCCTTTCACGTGTTTTCCTCCCGCTAAACCTTTATTAACTATATTATTCTTAGGTGAAGCATTCAAATAGTCATCCACATGTCCCACTACCGCCTTAAATTCCTCAATACTGTCGTAACCAAATTCCTTTATCGTTGCATCGTCAACAACCTTTAAAAAGTCTTCGACACTATCGTAACCTTTTGGAACAATAGATCTATTTACCAAGTTTCCATGTGAATCATAATCTTTTTTTATTACTTCATCAATTTCAGAACGGTGAATATTACCCGTACCCTTACCACTCAACCCAGCCCCATCAACAACTCTCCTAGTCCCTTCTTCCAGTTTATTAAACTGAACAGGAGATGCAAGCGCCATGCCATTATTCCCTGCAAGATTCTGCTGTGGGAACATATTCAACATACGCGAAATAGCCTCATCGCCCTTTTGCGCGGCTTTGATCGCTTCTTCACCCAGTCTATTTTTTATCACGTCTTTCGTATTTGTAAAGCTCCGGCTCAGGCTTCTCATACGGCTGGATGCGTGTTTGGTGGTGGTTTCGATTAGTTCTTTGACTTTAGGTGTCTGTTTGGTAGTTTGACTTGATTTTACGGCGTCGATGGCGGCATTATCGAGTTTATTTCCAGTGACGGCACCTTTGGTTGCTTTGCTGGCGGTTCCGGCTAGACTTTTCGCAGCTTTCCCTCCGCCTACGAGATCAAGCGGTGCTAGAAGTCCGCGGGTCCAGCGTTCGGTTGTGCTTAGCTCCCGTTTGGAGAATATGTCTTTGCCGGAAGCGGCACTGGCCAGTTCGGTTGTTGCGTATATACCGCCGAGTATGACACCAGCTGGCGGGAAGATAGCTCCTGCGCCGATGATTACTACAGCTGCTGCAACATTGATCCAAAATTCCACAGTCATCTGATTGTCTTCAATCGATTCATACTCAAAAGCGAGAGCTTAACCGCAACTTTAGGAAACCGTTCCTGAAAAAGTGCGGCCTCATCCCAGACCACAGCTTCTACGAATGGAAAACCGAAACGGCAAAAAACAGCCCATGCGCATCCAGCGCCAAGACAAAACCCCCTTCGCCTTCGCCAGCCTCTGGGAAAAATGGCATGATGACGACGGCAAACCCGTCTATACCTGCACCATCATCACAACCGAAGCAAACAACTTCATGAAGCAAATACACAACCGCATGTCGGTTATTTTGCCAGAAACCGCTCAAGAGCAATGGCTTGGTCGCGGCGGACAAAGAGATACTAATAAATTGCAGCGATTGTTGGTTCCGTATGCGGAGGAATTGACGGCTTATCCGGTATCTGAATTGGTTAATTCTCCGAGGAATGGGGCGGATTTGTTTAATCCGTTGTCTAAATAAAAAAAGCAAATAGCGCTTTATGACAGCTGTAAATCAAGTTATTTGTTTTGATCTTAATATTTTAACGTGCATTACTTATCCTTGTTAAATTCCTTATCCGCTACTATCAGGTGATTACAATTCCTGAACAATAAATCCTAACGACCGTGTAGCAGTTCATACCTAGTAATAAAGTAAAAAAGTACTTGTTGTTTAGCAACAAGTACTTTTTAAGACATCTGTATTTCCTTCTCTACATGGATTATAATGAGACAAATCATTTCCCTATAGCCACTATTATAGGCTATTATTCTTTATCTGTTCAAACCACTCATCTGCAAAGTCATCAGCTGTTTTAATATCTTCATTAGTGTGTATGAGTTCGTAGCTATATTCAGCTTTGAAATTGCCACTCCCTACGTCGTATATTAATTTCATCTCTGTTGGCATTTCCTTTTTATGATCTTTACATAATATCTCAATCTCTTCAATATCTTCATTCAAAATTTGTAATACCTGAAACATTCGCTCTGAAGATACATCATATTTCTCTTCTCGTTCTTCTAAAGCACTATTAACCTTGTGACACTCTACATATATATTGTTAATTAGATAATAGAAACTACTAGATATCATATCCCCCTCACATGAAGCATAAACATATACTTTATCCGCTCTATTATCTACATATTCCAAGCATATAGATATCATGTCAGCTTGCAATTCACTGAATTTTTCCTCAAATATATCCATACTAATTCAACTCCCCTTATAAATTTTTAAATTTTGCACTACCCGGTTTACCGTCAATAGTGTAATTAACTATAAATCGACCTGGTCGCATATCTTTTTCAGAGTATATAATATCTACCTTAACTTTTACTTCTTTTGGTGGTATTTCTTTTAAAGCTGTAGCCCATTTATCTTCAATTTTCTTATATTTTTTCAAGTTAACATCTGATAACTGCGAAACCAAATTATCAACTTTAGGTGAGCCACCAAATTGGTCAGCTGCCAAATGACCAGCATGATCCTTACCCTTTATTTTACCGAGGGTATTTCTACTATGTGAGAGTCGTTTTTCTCTGGTAGTTAGTTGCAAGTTATCTGTTTCAAATTTAACAATTCTTCCTGCACCGTCTGTTTCATAAAAGTAATCATACTCACCGGTTTGATACCTGATATTAGGCTTCAACCTGTTTCTTCTACCATTTGTAAAGTGTTGTCCCCTCTCCACAAATGTTTTTGAATCAGTTATGTCAGTTGAGAGTCTGCCAGCACCCTTACCACTCAACCCAGCCCCATCAACAACTCTTCTCGTTCCCTCTTCCAGTTTATTAAACTGAACAGGAGATGCAAGAGCCATGCCATTATTCCCTGCAAGATTCTGCTGTGGGAACATATTCAACATACGCGCAATAGCTTCATCGCCCTTTTGCGCGGCTTTGATCGCTTCTTCACCGAGCCTCGCTTTTATCACGTCTTTCGAATTTGTAAAGCTCCGGCTCAGGCTTCTCATACGGCTGGATGCGTGTTGGGTGGTGGTTTCGATTAGTTCTTTGACTTTAGGTGTCTGTTTGGTAGCTTGACTAGATTTTGCGGCGTTGATGGCGGCATTATCGAGTTTATTTCCAGTGACGGCACCTTTGGTTGCTTTGCTGGCGGTTCCGGCTAGACTTTTCGCAGCTTTCCCTCCGCCTACGAGATCAAGCGGTGCTAGAAGTCCGCGGGTCCAGCGTTCGGTTGTGCTTAGCTCCCGTTTGGAGAATATGTCTTTGCCGGAAGCGGCACTGGCCAGTTCGGTTGTTGCGTATATACCTCCGAGTATGACACCAGCTGGCGGGAAGATGATGGTGGCGCCGATGATCACAACGGCTGATGCAATACCGATCCAGAATTCCATCGTCATCTGGTCATCTTCAATCGATTCATACTCAAAAGCGCGCGTATTGACCGATGCTTGCCGGAAATCTTCCTCGCTGATGTCTTCGTCCGGGTTTTCTGCTTTCCATTGTTCAAAGGATGTCTTGACCTGGTCGGCAAAATAGTTGTCTCCACTTAGTATATCATCAATATTGATTTCCTTCTTCTCTGTTTCATAAGTAGAATATTCTCCATAACCATAAGGGACGGAATGAACCTCGACTGCCCCGATATGATTTTTGGTTGTGTGGTTCGAGATGGAAGCGTCCCGTATCGTTTGTACGAACTGATCGATATCTTCATAAAACGGCTGGTCTATATTCTTTTCTATTAAATTGCCGACTTTATCGGTGTACTCTTCCAATACTAGATAATCCTCATACAGCCGCTGGTATTTATCTTCATCTTTTTGATAGGAAAAGGATACAACACCGTCTGGATCGTGACGATCGACATCATTGCTGGCGTCTTCTAAATTCCTGGTGACATGTTTCAGCGTATCGACGCCGCCTTTTCCCCATTGACCTAACTCGAGGAAAGTACGAATCGTTTTTCTCGTATTCTCCCATTGTTGATTGCGGTAATTTACATCCAACCGCTACACCCCCAATTCTTTGGCGATTTGTAATGCAATATCTTGGTCTGTTTCCACCATTTTTTCCAGTGTGAAGTAGATCAATGAAGAAATCGTGGCGTAATGATCCTGCAGCTCCTTGAATTTCTCATTTGCATCCGGGTATACGTCCATTGCTTTCATCGCTTTCCCTTCGGTATAAAAGCTTGCTTCCTTTATTGTTTCAATTGCTGGAAGTGCTGTGGTTTCCAGGTCTGTCATAATCGAAAGCAGCGCTTTGTAAATGCTGGTTATTTCGGATGGATTTACATTGATGCTGCCTGTCGAGCCGCCTCCGCCTTGGGATACGTTCATTTACTTACCTCCTTTGGGCGATATGGAAAGTCGAGTGCATCAAATAGTAACTTCATGAACCAATATTGGCTCGTATGGTAGTATTTCTTTTGGTATGTATCAATCGTGACCAGTTTCTCATCTGCAGAAAGCGCAAGCCATTGCTGATAATAATTGGCATTACGAGCAATGGACGGTTTTACCCACGGATGAAACAGCTCGATGTTCACCATGTTCTCGTTTGTATCCAGCTCGTTGATGATGTCTTTTTCGGTTTCCGGGAGTTCTCTTTGCAGGAAGTCTTTTTCGTCTGCTAGAGGTTCCCTGTTTACTAGCGGCAGCTTTTCGCCCAGCAGCTTCAGAACGAGCGGCTTGGCCATCACATACAGTCTGTAAGAAATGCCCTCGTTTGTTTCTGCGAGGATGATGACATCATCTGCCTTCTTTTCCCGGAAGGCAAACATCAGGTTGTTGATACGCACATACTTACGGCTGAAAAAGTATTCGTATAATGTTTTAATGATGGCAGCTCCCGGATTTGTCAGTTTACCGTCTGCTGTGAAAATACCTTTTTGGATCAGCTGTTCGTGCGCCTTTCGCCACGGTTCCTCCCCTTGAATCTGATATATTTTTTTGTCAGGCAGTCCAAACAGAGCTTCTGCATCGAATGCTGCTGCCAGCAAGTATAATTCGGTCACGTGAAAGGTATCGGTTTCCTGCTGATTCATAGACTTTTCACTTCCCTCACCAAACTGTCATTGGAGAAGTCATTTTGATAGCCTTGGATATTTTCCAATGCCTTCTTCTGCAACTGGGCAGCGTCCTTCAATTCAGCGTGATATTGCAGCAGCAGCTCCAGGTAAGCCAAAAAACTATCACGCGACTTCCCTTTCCACTGTGAGCCTTGGACAAGCGACAGCAAGTCCTGGCCTTGCTCATACGTATTGTCGACTGTATCTTTCAGCGTGTTCGCTGACTCTATCGCAATATCCAACTCATCCTGATTGATTACAACATCTTCTGCCATCATCAATCCTCCTTATCTTCATCTATTGCTTTTTGGTTGTAATATAGATAGCGTTCGTATGCCTGGCTGCTGGCTGCATCAAGCTTACTCCGATACTCTCTTTCATCCTCGATATAATCTGAAAACTCACTATCCAGCCGCTCTTGCGCCGGCAGGAAGTCATGGAAAGGCATGGAATCCTCAGGCACACAAGGCATGCTGCTTTTATAAGCTGAAAATGTGTCTTCTGCTTCCTGTATCAGCCTGTCATGCTCCGCTTTTTTATCTTCCAGTTTTTTATACAGTTTTTCGTATTGATCTCTTTTTCGCTCATTCTCTGAGTAGTGAAGAAAATCCATTGCCTTTGAAAATATGCTCATTTCCTTTCCCCCTTTAATTCACCCTAACTGTGCACTAAGCAAGAGCTGCTTCCTTAATCAGGAATTTTCACCTTCACATGATTGTGATCCATGGCAACATAACATTCATATGCTCCCGGATACTTTTCCTGACGAATGTACGGCTGTTTGAAGATATCCTGGTCTCCCAGGCGCATGCCGACGAGTCCGAAAGTTGCTTGGTTTCGCAGATATTTCGGAATTTGTTCGTAACTGATGCCAAGATAACTGTACTCACTGCAGATGATGAAGTGAATGCCTGTCTTGGCGCCTCGTTCGATCATGTACGTTACCTCATCCAAGGTCAGGCCTGCACGCTTGATGAAATCAGGTAAGTCTGCTATCAGAATGAGCCATTTGGATGCGGCTTCGTTATTGCTATGCCGCTGTTTGATTTCGTCGATGATATCATTCTTCATAGCCGCTATGCCGACATCTTCGGATACATACGTGTGCAAGCTGTCGCCAATAGATTCGAGTTCCTTATCGCCAGTGTCAATTATCAGTGTCTGATGTGTGTCTTTCAGCAAGCTGATATTCTTCGCAACCGACTTCATCATGCGCACCAGCCCGTCTTTCCTGTCGCTGACGACAGTCAGGTGGCCGTGCTGGGACGGGTTAAAGGCAACAGGCAATACTTCTTCGAAATCCAGTCCGAGCGGAACTTTGTTCTCTTCCACGATGCGTTTGGTGCGGCGCTGTTCTTTGAATTCCTGGAAGTCGACGACGCCTTCTGGCATCATTGGGATGGAATCAGGATAGTCACCATCCCACGCATCCTGCATCGCTTTTGCGGTTGCTTGGATGTTGTCGAGTATCGCAAGCGCTTCTTCTCCCCGTTCCGGAAGCATCGTTTGGAATAATGCCGGATCCTCGAGTTTGATGAGGCCTCGTCCTGGTAATTCCTCTGCCTCGATGTCCGTACGGCCGACGATGGATCTTGCCTCGTTTTGTTCAATCAGATACAGCGCAATCTGCGTTTTGATATTTGATAGCAACGGCACGCGCATGGCGCTTTGACGGCCGGCACTGATGATCAGGTGAATACCGATGCTGGCACCTTCCCGGGCAGCCTGGGTGATGACTTTTTCAAAATCATCTTTAAAGTCGCTGTCTCTGACAGCATCATAGTTATCGATCACAAGACAGATATTCGGCACTGTTTCCCCGCTGGCTCTTTCATATAAACCGATGCTTGCCACACCATAACGGCTCAGCATTTGCTTACGCTGTTTCATGAGTCCTGAGAGCATACGCATCAGTTTGCCAACCTTTTCGGTTTGATCGACAAGGAAAGTATCGGCCACATGCGGCAGGTTCTTCATCGGCAGCAAGCCATTCGTGCCAAAGTCGAGCAAGTATACATGCAGATGTTCTGGGTTATGCTGTCTGACCAAGTCCATGACAACGGTTTGTAAAAATGTCGATTTGCCGTAACCCGGACTTGAGAAAACCGCGATGTGCCCATGCTTGGACATATTCAACGTCAGCGGGACTTGCTGCTGCAGCTCAGGCTGGTCAAGCAATCCGATCATCGGCTCAAGCGGCTGCTTCGGCTCCTGCCAAGCGGTTTTGAAATCGACCGGGTGCAGTTCTGGTCCGTACAGCTTCTCCGGAAGCGGCGGCAGCCATGGGCGCGCCAGTGGTTCAATCGTCTGCTTCTCGGTATAATCCGCAATATGGTCGATGATCGCATCCAACTCAGAAGGAATTTTCTCGATCGTCTCCCTTTGGTTCAGACCGCTCAGATCTTCCGTCAGGATGTCATATTGCCCTAATTCATTTATTGCATAGATGGTCAAATCGATATGATCTTCATTATCCTTGTCCGGTATATAATCGGCTCCGCTCCACGCACTTTGGAATAGTTCATAAATTTCATTGTTGCCGACTTGCAGATACGCCCGGCCCGGCAGCGTGATTTCAGCCGCATCCGGCGTTTTGATGATTTCGTTGGAATCGCTGGCATTTTGCACTTTCAGCGCCAGCTTGAATTTGGAGTTGGACCAAATCTGATCATCCACGACACCGCTCGGTTTTTGTGTAGCCAGAATCAAATGAATACCGAGTGAACGACCGATACGCGCTGTCGATACCAATTCTTTCATAAAGTCGGGCTGCTCAGATTTCAACTCGGCAAATTCATCGGAAATCAGGAACAAATGTGGCATCGGTTCATCCACTTTGCCTTGCTTGAACAATTTTTGATATTGATTGATATGATTGACTTCATATTTCCCGAACATACGCTGTCTTTTTTGAAGCTCTGCTTTGATGGAAGCAAGCGCCCGCATCGATTGGGCTTTGTCCAAGTTGGTGATTGTTCCCATCAAATGCGGCAGCTTGTTGAACAGATTGGCCATTCCCCCGCCTTTATAGTCAATCAGAAGGAACGCAACTTCATAAGGATGAAAATTCACAGCGAGAGATAATATATAAGACTGAATGATCTCAGACTTACCCGAACCTGTCGTACCAGCGACCAGACCATGCGGCCCGTGCGCTTTTTCATGCAGATTCAGCTGAACGATGTCTTCTTTCCCGCGCAGCCCGAGCGGAACAGCTAAGGTTTTATACGTTTCGTTTACTTTCCAGCGTCTTTCGATTGCCAGCTCTTCCACTTTTTCCACGCCGTACATTTCCAGGAAGGTTACTTGCTCCGGAATGGAATTTTTCAGATTCTGCAAATGATTCAGCGGAGCAAGCGCCCTGGAAACAGCTTCTTTATTGAAATCTTTTGGATAATGATCTGGCTTGAAAGCTTTGTTGACCAATTCGCCTTCTTCCAAGATGATTTTCCCTTCATTGCTGTCACGGATATCGATGACCGTTTTCACATGTTCAGGCAACGCCCGCAGCACATCTTGGACGAATACGAGCGATACGCCGTATTCACTTGGATCTTCGTTGAAGAACTCCATGATCGTGTGATCCAGCACTAATTTCTCATCGGTGATCAGCACGACATAATGCGGAGAGAAATAGATCTTTTCCTTCTTATTCTTCTTCTCATCCACCATCTGTTTACGTTCCTTCAATACTTGGTACATGCTGTGCAGCACCTGGTCACGGGAGCGTTCATGGTAGACGAAACCGCGTACGTTTATGTCTCTGACGCTTGCATGCGGCAGCCAGCGCATCCAGTCCCACTCTTTTTTCTCTTCTTCCGGGAAGATGGTGACAAACTGCAAGTCATGGTAACTATGAAACAGGGATAACTGCATGACGAGCAATTGCAGCTGCTCGAGCACCAATTTGCGCTGCCCGATATAACCGACAGGTCCTTTACCCAGGGACGTGATCACGGGCACATCGTGCAATTCCTTGAACTGATCGAGCAGCTCCCTGGCTTCATCCACGAGCTCATCTTGATCCTGTGTGAATTCTTCTTCATTGAAAGAAATTTCAAAGCTTGTATCCACTCGTCCAAGCCCTGTCCGGAAATTCAGGAAATCATGATGATACATGGTTTTTTCATAGATACGCGCTTCGGTGGCAGCCGCCATGGTCGCTATTTCTTGCACATCAGGATAATGATAATGCAATGCATGGCGCTGTTCTTCACTCGCCTGGTACAACTCTTTTGTCTTGCGCTTCAAGTAAGCTTTAAACGTTGTCGTTCGATGTTTCATGTCCGCTTTGTATTTCCTGACATTTTTCACATAAGAAGTGATGGAGAATATGATCGTTGTGACAGTAGCCACGAGCATGACGATGATAAAGATACCGCGCGGCTGAATCAGGGAAATAAGTACCAGCGCCGCAATCATGACGAGCGGCGGCACAATATTCCTAGCCAATTGTTCACTCGGTTTGGTTGGCTTATTGGCTGGCTTGGCAATCGTTTTCTTTTCTTCCGGCTCCCGGTAGATGATCCTAGGCGAACGATGATAATCCGGATATTCACCGCTGTATGGCTTTACTTGACCGAATATTTCCGGTAAGGATGATTGAATCTCGCCATTGGCTGATAGTTCGACCGTCTCGCCATGACAGGTCAGCAGCATGCCGTCCACAAATAAGACATCGCCTGCCTGCACCTCGATATCATTCTGTAAAAGCTGATAATTGTGAAAAACATCCCCTGTTTGCAGCTGCAGCAAAAAGCCGGATGCATTCTCTTTTTGATAAAAAACAAAGTCAGCTTTCCATCCGGACTTGCTTACGTCATTGTAAGCAGCAGCTCCAAAAGTAACGCTTCTCTTACCAGCAATATCAAATACTCGAGATGCTTCTGCAAGCAGATACAGCTTCACATCACCTATTTGTTTTTCAGTTGTTATCTCCTCTGCTTGATACGTTAGCTTATTTCCGTCCCATTCCAGTTCGATCATATCGGAGAGCGCCGGTAACGTTACGTGATGCTTCCGCTCATTACCGATGGTCAGCTGGCGGCTGGAATGTGCCGTCAACTGGCATTTATGCAGATTATCTTGATATGCAATAAGCAGTAATTTATGCCCCATCTTTCTCTTCCTCTCTGTCGCTCAACCGTCCGCTGATTGTCATTGGTTTTCTTCTTGCTCTTCAGCTGGCGGCTGTTCTTCCGTTCCTTCTTCAGCCGGCTGCCCGGACTCTTCTTGTTCGCCAAGCGGATCCAGATTGTATTCTTCCAATAAGTTATCCAGCTCACTTTGCAATTCTCCTACTTGCTTATCGCGATCTGATCCAGATAGGTCCGGATTGTTTTTGACCTGTTCGATTTTTTTGATGAGTCCGTAGATTATCAGCTGCGGGTCATCGATGAACTTGGCTTTATCCAAGGCAGCATCAAATTCCCCGCGGCCATTATATATCCAATACAGCAAATAATCCTCATCGCTGTTGAGTGTCACATTTTTTAAAATCGATTCTTTTTCTTCATCAGATAAAGCTTCCACTTCGATATAAGCAGTTGCCAAGGCATATTTAGTCTGAATAGGCAGATTTTCTGCATCAACATCCGCTAACGTGGAGATGGTGTCATTATAATCATCGCCAAGGAACTCGCCGAACGCTTCGATCTGCTTATCCTGAAACGGCCCTTTGACCAAAGCAAAATAAACAAGCGGAGCTGCCAGCAAGATGCTTAGCACCATCATGATGATGGCCAGCCGCTTGAACAGGCGGAAACGCTTTGTCGGTACGAAGCTCAATGTTTTATCTGCGCTTTTTTGCTTTTCTTCGTAGCTCTTGTGGAGGAATTGCCGTAATGCTTCGATGGACTCTGCCTGCTGGACAGTTTTCTCGAACTCTGACTCATTGGCTTTTTCCAGCGCTCCATGGTAAAGCTGATCAAAGTTGTATTTTTTAGAGAACATGGCGATGCTCATACACTTATATTGTTTTAGGAATGTTTCTGACTGAATGTCGAATGGGGGCACGACTTTCCGGATACCGCGATGGATGACCTGCGGCAGCAGATTTTCGTCAAATACAAGATTGTCAGGATGAAGGAAAAACGTGATCCGGCTGGTGAGAAATGACTCCAGCTTCCCAAGATTGCTTAAAATGCGAAGTTTATCATGCTGGCTCATTTTCTGGGCATCGGACCATTTTTTGTGGCCGGATCGAAGGGTATAGCTAAACGCAAAATTGTCCTCTTCTTCTTGTACCGCTAAAGGTGCAAAAAAATCGGAGGACTGATGCATGAACTCAAGCTGCCGGACATCGGTGACGGCAGTTTGTGATTTGGGTATGGTAATGCGTGTTGTTTGTTTTTCCTGCTGAAATACAAAAGCAGCAGAATCCAATTCTATCTTTTTTTCATTCATGTTTGGCTGGCTCCTTCATAATCAGTACAGACAATTTTTATAATACGACAAGTACATCGCCGTCTGTGACTGGATAATCTCTTAGATAGTCATCATCTGCCAGGACAAGATGCTTGGTCATCACCTTGATTGCGTAATGTAACTGATTTGGCTTGATATGCAAAGTATCCGTGACATGATGTAGCAGCTGTTTCACTGTTAATTGAGTTGGAATACGCAAGTCATAAAGTGCATCTTCCCCGCTGACTTGCCGAAAATCCATCGTGACATTCACATGATTCGTATTCGCCATTGTACTTCTCCTAATCTAATAATTTCCGCATCAGCATGTACATCCCGACACATAAAACAAGAGCTGTACCAATCAGGAACCCGAGTACCACTTTACTGGATTCTTCCTCTTCTGTATTGTCAGCCTGCTGTGCAGAAGCTGCCTCCGATTCATAATCCGGTGTAAACAGTTTGTCCTGTACTTCCTGCATTTGCGTACTTTTATCAATATCGAGTGTAAATACCTCATCTTGCAGACTGTTGAGTTCTTCCCGCTTGTTTGCAGCTTTTTGCTGAAGTTCTTCTGACGTTTCCGCTTCAAACAAATCAGGGTAGACTTTTTCTTTTTCTGTTTCACGATTGTCTGTTTGTCGGTCTTTGCCTTGTATTCGATCAATTTGCAGTTCCAGACTGCCGCGTTCACTTTCTTCACTGGAATGAATAGCTGCTGATACCTCTCCGGGGAGAAGTATCAGCAGTATTAGGGTGAATAGGAACGCCAGATTAACCAGTTTCAGTTTGGTCATCGGCTTCATCTACTCCTTTATCCGCTCGGTTGATGACGAGCAGGTTTAGCAGTGCACCGGCTAAAGCGGCAATGACTAAGATGAAGATTGCTACTGTGTAGTTTACAGATCCTTCCACGATGTTCATCATGAATGTCTCCATATACTGCAGCGGCGAAAATCGTTCAATTGTCGGGAAAGCAGTGCTTGCGGATCCGATTGCATCGGTGAAGAACAGATACACACCGAATACGGCCAGCAATATGAACATCCCGATCATTTTCGCCTGTCTCAGCAAATACGTAGCGACTAACAGCATACCTGCAATCAGCAATGCCATGACAGCTGTCAATAGAAGTTTGTTCAAATTATCGATCGGCAAGTAATAGCTTGATACGATACCGATGACAATGCCTTCAAGAAGGCCAAGTCCTGCTGTGATGATTGTGATTGGTGCATTCGCTGTCATCAGTGAATCTTCGGAAGCGAATTGATCATCTTGCCTGCGCTTCATATGCAGTGTCGAAATCACATAAGCGGTAAACAGCACTACGATGAAACTGATCAGCACAAGGTAGTAAGGTGTAAAGACTGTCTCACTTTGCGCAGTGATGGTTCCTTCGTTGCTTGTCTGTACCGGATTGGAAAGGAATTCATACAGATTCTCATTCTGTCTGTCCCCAACACGGCTGTTTTGCAGGACCTCTGTGAAATTCTGCGTAAAGCTTTGGTCATCCGATAGCTTGTCTGTCAGATCGGAAGCCAGCTGTTCGGCATCACTCACTAAGTTCGTACCGCTTTCTTCGATTGTGCTTGCTTGTGTGTTGATACGATCAAACGTGTCATATACTTGATCAGCTGTATTCATATTGCTTGAAGCTTGTTCAGCCAATGATTGACTGGACATCAGCAGCGGCTGGAATTCATCGCCTAGCGTAAGCACAGCTTGCTGTTCGCCCTGTGCATTGGTCTGAATTTCTGTCTGTCCCTCAAGCAGTGCCACCATTCCGTCACGCCAAGCGGTGACATTATCAATTGTCTCGCTGACACTATCATTTAGTACGGCTGCCTGTTCATTGGTCGCAGCTACTCTATCTGTTAATGTATCAGCGTTTGCCATCAGCTGCTGCAGCTGTTCTTGATAAGCAGCAACCTGTGAACGGAAGTTTTCTGCCGGCGCTTGCAGCTGTTCGGCTGCACTGCCGGCCATTTGGTCCGTCATATAAGTTACTAATACTTCCTTGACGTCTTTTTGATTGAACAAGTGATATAGGGAATCTTCTTTTGCATAACTTAAGATGTTATTTCCGTTAAGATCCGCAGGGAAATCCTCCCCCATTCCGAAGCCGAAATAGTTTTCGTACAGTGCGCCAAGCTTATTGTAATCCGAGAGAGAATCTGCGGCTGCTTGAACGAGCAACTCGGTTGTGCCTCCAAGATCAGCTGCAGGTGTACTGATGGTATGCTCGATCATATTATCCTTGATATACAATTTCTCTGGCTCTTCTGGTTTTTCTTCGTCTTCTTCAGGTTTTTCTTGTCCAGGTTCTTCTTTATCATCGGAATTGCCGTCATCATTTTCTGGTTTGTCTTCATCACCAGGCAGATCTGGCTTCTCTTCATTGCCTTTATCCGTATCATCATTGCCTGGTTCATTTCCTGGCTGCGAGGAAGGGTTGTCGGCTTTATCCTCGCCTTGTTCCTTACCTTCACCCGGAACGCTGTCTTCTTTATCTGCTTCTTGGTCTTGATCAGGGTTAGGTGCTTCCGTATCATCCTCTGATGTTAGCTCGTCATCCTGTTTCTCATCAGACGGCTGCTTGTCCCCATCATTTACGATGTTAAGGCTGGCCAGCACATTGCCTGACGTCGGAGCAAAGGCAAGGTCATCCGGCTTATCCACATCATCGATATCCTTTTGTTCCAATGACCAGCTCCACTCGACTGGTTTGAATACGTCAAATGCAGCGCCTCTTTCTTTTTTCAGGATAAGATTTACCGAAAACTCCCCTGCTTTATTAGGTGGCAGCTTCACTTCGCCGTTTGATAAGACTGGGCTCGTGTAATCTTTTTCCTCTTCATTTGGAAGCTTGATCCCTACATATGTCGGCGTGAATCCTTCTGGATATTGCAGACGGAAAATTTGGCCGTCTTTTTTATTTTCCGGGATTTTTACTGTATCTGATACTTGCAGCCCATCGGTGACTAGGCTATCATCCAGTCTGTCGAACACATCTTTTAATGGGACAGATGAATTTGAATTGTTGCCTGCATTCTGATTTAACGCGTTTTTATAAGCTTTTGTTGTATTTATTACATTGACAATCTCATTTTTCGTATCATTGTCCAAACCAAGATTTTCAAAGTCTTCCAAATCCGTCGATGGCAATTCCCGAATTGCGTCATTGATTTTATTCATAGCCGCTCGATTCGGATTATCCATCAGCATATTGATGATATCAACGTTGGATTCATCCGCTGTTCCTTCACCGATCGTTGCTCTGATTCTATCTCTCACTTTAGCTCGGAACGCTTCGTCGCTCTCTGACAGATAGTTATCGATATCTTCCTGGATTGCGGCAACACGCTCAGCCGCTGTTTCAATCTGCTGCTCCAGGTTTACAGAGCCTGAGTAAATCGTAGCAGTGTTAAGTGTTCCTGGTGTGTTCCGTGCTACAGCAGGTTCGCGCATGATCGATTGCGCAGTATTTTCCTGTTGTGCTGCGAACTGCTGATTGATTGCTTCATTCGTCGCTGACAGCTGTTCAAGCTGCTGTTCGACATCGGCTGCGGTTAAATTTTCACCATAGGAGTTCATCTGCTCTTGGAAGTTTGCTAGATTTTCTGCGTTGCCTTCCTTCAGCTGCATCAATCGATCCAGTTCAGTGACGAAATTCTGTCCGCCTTGTGTTTCCTCTACCAGCTGCTCTTCATAAGAGTTTAGAAGGTCTTCAAAACTGCTGAAGCTGTCTTTTGATGTTTCGGTGCCTTCACGTACAGCTCCGAATTGATCTGTATAACCAGATAACGGTTGATACACATTCGATGTGTAAGAATTCGTATAAACAGCCTGACGATTGACCATTTGACCGATGCTGTCTTGCGCATTCTGCAAGTTGCCGATAATGCTGGCAAAGTAAACATCAATGATTCTTCGGTTGAAGTCGTTCAGAACATTACTAGCTGTCTTTTCCGCCTGCTCTTTCAGCTGCGGATTTTCCGATGCGTTGATCTTGTAATCAAGCAAAACTTGTTCTGGTGCTTCTGAAGTTATATTTAATGATTTTTCGGAGAAGTCGTTCGGAATTACAATCATCATGTCATATGTATTATTCTTCAAGCCGTTTTCTGCAACTCCGCGACTTACTACGAACCAATCATTGCTGTCATTGTCATCCACCGAATTGACAAAAGCGTCCCCAAAGGATAAATCATTTCCATTAAAGGTGGCCCCGTCATCTTCGTTTACAAGTGCGATTGACATTAATTCTGTCTTGGGCTGTTCGGCCGTCTTGGTTGTTTCTTGATGCAATGTCAAGTAAGACAACCCAGATGCCAGCAGCACAATCAATACAAGAAACAATATCCATCTTTTATCAAATTTCTTCAATATATTCTCAACTCCTGGTGCCTCCAGTTAGCTTTGATGTTGTTGCGAGAAGGTTTTTTCACGAGTGCATTCAAAGTAATTGGGCTGCATAACATATGCGTCATGCAGCCCAACTGATTACCTCGGACAAAAAGCAGCCAAACTAGGTGCTTATCTGAAACCGAAATTTTGTGAAAGTGCTTCGTCTTGATCTCTTACAGCATCTGCAGTGCTAATCAACTGACGCTTGATATCATCCATTAGCTGGGAGAATTCAGTTACTTTTGGCTTCAACGCATCAAACTGCTCATCGAAACGAACGAATGCTTGACCTTCCCACTCAGCAGCAATCTGATCCTGCAAAGTAGTTAAAGTTCTAAGAATATCATTGATTTGCTCTGCACTCTGACCATACGTTTCTGCTCTTGATTTTAATTCCTCGGGGGTCATGCGGATTTGTCCGGACATGTACTCATCTCCTCAAATTGTTTATTTTTACAGAAGGTTTCATGTCTTCCAGTAAATGTATACCCGTAACCTTCTCAAGTAAATCCTAAAGAATGTAAAAATCAAAGTCAACGGAGGTTGAAAGGATTTCCAAAAATTAAGATATAAGTCCTGAACTCATCCAGGAATATGTCCCGCATTTGGAAACGGAATAATTTTGCACTATTATAAAAGTCTTATAATATGGAAATTTGAGGTTATTTGCTGAAAGGTAGCGAATTAGCTTGAATTAGAGATAAATCCAATGATAAAGCGATTTTTGTAAGGTTAAGATTTTGTAAAGAAAGATTCCACTTAGCAATTTCAGGAAATCTCAGCTTCAGACCAAAACTAAAATCATCATCATTGGAAACCTGATGAATTTCAATGTATAGAACAATTCCAAGCAGAGGATTCATATTCTAGTATGTTACCAGGCTTACATTCAACTATCTGACAAATCTCTGTTCGGTGTTTTCGGGTAAGGACCTCTCTTCTTGCTCCTTTTTTTAACAAAAATGGTTGCATCCTTTTCTCCTTTTGTATATATTGTATACATATTACATACACAATATTTTCTTTGAACATATCACGATGAAAGGAGAAAGGAGAAATGAATAAGTTGACTAGCATGGATAAAGCAAAATCCTTCAATCTGAAAAGGAGTTGGATCATCTCCATTGGTATATTCCTTCTTGTACAAGTAATCTTCTTTCTGGTCGATGGTACGGTCTGGGAACCGAATATTAACGATAGTAATGATTTCTTTCCCAGAATGTTCAGAAGTATTTTAGATTGGGAGCTTTTTACGGAATGGTTCACGCCTTATTCGTATCCATTTTTTAATATGGCTATGTTCATTCACATCACTGCACTGGTGATTACGACCATTGCAGATGTCATCGCAGTACTATTCTCCAAAAAATAGAATAAGAGGGATCACATGCAAATCATTATCTCGAACAATTCAAAGGAGCCGATTTATGAGCAGATTACCAATCAAATTAAATCCTCCATTTTATCAGGCGAACTGCCGGAGGGTGCTGCTATCCCTTCCATGCGCAAGCTCGCGCAGGATTTACAGATCAGCGTCATAACGACGAAACGAGCTTATGAAGAACTGGAGAAGGCCGGATTCATTTACTCCATTGTTGGCAAAGGGTCCTTTGTTGCAGAACAAGATTTGGAGTTCATCAAAGAGAAAAAACTCAAAGTGATTGAAGAGCAGCTGAGTGCTGTCATCGCTAATAGCCGGGAAATTGGTTTATCACTTGATGACTTGCAGCAGCTAGTAACAATCTTATATGAGGAGTGAGACATGTGGAGAACGTAATCGAATTTAATAATGTGTCGAAGAATTTCAAAGATTTCTCTGTTAAAAATATCAATCTGAATATCAAGCGTGGCTTCGTGCACGGATTTATCGGTGGAAATGGTGCTGGTAAGTCGACGACGATCAAGATGATGATGAATCTGCTGCAGCCGGATGCTGGTGAAGTGAAGATATTCGGCTTGGACTATAAGTCAGATGAGAAAGCGATCAAGGAACGAATCGGGTTTGTTTACGACGCTAACGTCTATTTTGAAGGACTGAATTTAAAAGATATAAAGAGAATTGTGGCACCAGCATATAAACATTGGGATAACGCTCTATTTTCTCAATATGTGGAGCAATTTGAGCTCCCGCTTAACAAACCGATTAAAAGTTTCTCCAAAGGTATGCAAATGAAAGCTGCCTTGGCAATCGCTTTGTCCCATCATGCCGAACTAATTATCATGGATGAGCCGACTGCAGGATTGGATCCTATTTTCAGACGCGAACTGCTTGGGGTTCTGCAGGAATTGATGCTGGACGGCAACCGTACCATCTTCTTCTCCACACATATCACCACAGATCTGAACCGCATCGCAGATTACATCGCCTTCATAAACCGCGGCGAATTAGTATTTAACAGTTCCATTCATGATATAATGGAAAATTATGCGCTCGTTAAAGGAAAAACAGAGTTTCTTGATCGTGATACAGAGAAAGCTTTCTTGCATGTAAACCGTTTATCAACAGGTTTTGAAGCATTGACGGAAGATGTGCATGCTGTGGAAAGTACCTTTGGAGATAACGTTATGATTGAAAGAGCCACACTTGAGGACATTATGTATCATTTGAAAGGCGGTGTACAGCATGTTTAATCTGATCAAGCGTGACTACATCATACAAAAATGGCAAATATTGATATATGCACTAATGGTTATATTTTTTGTTCTATTAGGAAGACATGATGCATATTTTATATTTCTGCTTGCCAGTATACTAGTACCAGTTAATATGATTGCTTACGATGAAAAACCAGAGACTAATATTCTATTGAATTCGCTGCCTTATACTCGCACTGAAATTATTACATCCCGCTTTCTTGGGACAATTGTTTCCATAATTTTCTCTACCATAGTCACGAGTATCTTACTGTATATATTCAACAAACCTTTTTCTATCACAGACATCACTATTGGCAGCAGCTTAGCTTTATTGTTATTGTCGTTTTATCTGCCTTTGACTTATATCCTAAAACCTGGTTATAGTGCCCCATTTGCCTTAGTCAGCTTCTTGATTTTAGCTGGCATCGCTCCCCCTATTGTGACTTATTTAGGGGGAAAACTTACATCCGTAACAGATTTCATCCTTAATCTATCGGTACCGATTTTCTATACGAGCGCCCTCCTCCTTGGCATTGTTATCTACGCCATTTCTTGGGGTGTCACTACCTTCATTTATCAGCGTAAAGCTTTTTAGTTTTAATTATGGTAAAGCGTATTCCGGTTAGCACTCGGATACGCTTTTTTCAATATAAGTATCTTTTAGCATGAGTAATTCATTCATCTTATTCCTTTCATACATCTCCAGCCTGTATTTTGGATTCTACTTTGTTAAACCCTAAACCCTTGACTGTTGGTTGGGGATAATCAATACCGTGTCCTCCTCCATCGATCGATAGTAATTTTAGTGTTTTTCATCCAACACTCCCTACCTCCACCATTTAAGCACCTTTTTAATACTGACATTCTACAAGACCCTTTCATTTCTGTGACCAGATTTAATGTTTTCAACATGAATAATCTCAACATTTCTTTAGGTTCTTACTTGTTCAGCTTTTTTATTTTCTTCTTATCTTAATCCTCACTTTGATTCCAACCCATAGGTTCATTAAAATTTTAGTTCTTCTGACTATAAATTTGTTCTAAAGCTGATACTTGTAGGTATAGATTTTCTAATGCACTCAAAATGCATACAATTGGCAATGAGAAGTCTTCAAAAGAAGTATCACTTATACCACTTTTAACTTCCATTCCGTTTTCTCTTGAATTACTATATAAGTAGCACATTAAAAGGGGACAGCAAAAATGAAAGACGAATTGAGATATATAGGGAAGAAAATACAAAAGAATAAGGACATTATCGCCGAATCCGTCCTATCAAACCTCGATTCGAAATTGAACCAAGAGCTTCGTATCCTATCTCTCCCGAAAGAAGAATTATCCGAGTTCAATGCGGAACTTGTGTTCAATATCGGTGCTATTCTTTTTGCAGAGGATAAAGAAGACGAAGTAAGGGAGAAGTTTCTTTGCTGGGGGGCTAAAGCCGGTAAATCCGCTACTGAAATGAATACTTCTTTGACTGCCACGCTGCAATATGTATCCGGCTTCCGGAGTGTTATTTGGGATGTATTTACGGAAGAGCTGGAGGAGCGTCATTTTGCTCCGATCACGATGCTGGATGTGTCGAAGATCATAGATCCGATGCTGGAGTTAGTCAGCTTTGAAATCGGGAAACAATTTGAGAATCATAACAGGAAGATGATGAATATCGCCTATAGTGCGCTGGAGGAGCTTTCGGTACCAGTCGTTCCTATTTTTGAAGGTTTGGCTGTCATACCCATTGTAGGTGACATCGATACGCACCGGGCCCAGCTGATCATGGAAACGGCGTTAACTCAAGGCAATGCCTTGGAGCTGAATCAACTCGTGTTGGATGTTTCTGGTGTGGTGATGATTGATACTATGGTGGCAGATCAGATCTATCAAATTGTGCAATCGCTTAAGCTCAGTGGGATTGAAACAATCATCACGGGTATCCGTCCAGAAATAGCGCAAACGATGGTATCGCTCGGCTTGAATTTCAAATCGCTCACCACTTCGTCGAACTTAAAGAATTCATTGCATCAATTAGGATATGGCAAATTGGACAACACTGGTAAAAAGGGCTGATTACGATCAGCTCTTTTTTTTACGGCTTACTTCCTCCTTCTTATGTAAATCTCTTCTTCTCTCCTACTTCTCAAAAATTGCTTGAACTACTCATACTCACTTTGTTATTGGGGCAGATTATAAAGGATAATTACCAGAACGGAGGAAAATCCCATGTCAACTGAACCTATAATCATCGATAGCATCATCAATGGTAAGAAACACAAATCAGAAAAGCAAGCCCCTCGCGAGAACCCTGCTAACCCAGATGAAATCGTCGGCTATGCACCACTGAATACGAGAGCAGAAACAGTCCAAGCAATCGATGCAGCCGATGCAGCTTTTACAACTTGGCGCGAGACTTCTTTTGAAGATCGAATCGATCGCATGAGGCGTGCTATCCAGAACATCAAGGATAAAACTCCAGAAATAGCAGCGCTGCTGACGCGTGAGCACGGTAAAGCATTGTATGATGCCGAAGGGGAAATTGCTGTTTCCCTGATGTGGATGGAATTCGCATGTGATAATATTGGCGACGTCCTTAAGAATGAAGTACATGAACATAACGGCGGCAAGACGATTATCGCCCGGGATGCAGTTGGTGTCGTCACGGCCATCTCTCCTTGGAACTATCCCATTTCCCTTTCGACCATCAAAATAGCCCCCGCTTTGCTGGCAGGTAATACGATGGTGCTGAAACCAAGTCCGCTGGCCCCGCTTGCTGTCAGTAAAGTAACGGAGCTGATTGCGGATGAATTCCCTCCCGGTGTTTTGAATTTTGTGCATGGCGAAGCCGAGGTTGGTGTCGAACTCACATCCAATCCGAAAGTAGCCAAGATCGCTTTCACAGGCGGAACGGAAACGGCCAAACATATCATGAAAGCAGCAGCCGATACAATCAAGCATATGACGCTGGAACTTGGCGGCAATGATGCAGCAGTTGTACTGGATGATTTTAATGTACATGATGAGAAGGCCATGCGCCGAATTGTCGTTTCGAACTTCCTGACAGCTGGTCAGATCTGTATGATTGCCAAACGTGTCTATGTACATGAATCGATTTTTGATCAGTTCGTTGAAAAATACCGGGAAGCTGCCGATAAATGGATCAGAGTCGGAGACCCATTCGATAAAAACGTCACGATAGGTCCCGTCAACAATAAAAAGCAAATGGAATTTGTCCAAAGTCTGATAGATGATAGTAAGCAAAAAGGCGCGGAAGTCATCAAACTTGGAAAAGTGATGGATGAGGAATTATACAAGCAAGGCTATTTTATGCAGCCTACCCTTGTGCTTGGCGCAGATTATGACGATCCGATTGTGTCACAGGAACAATTTGGTCCCACTGTACCAATACTTCCATTCAAAGACGACAAGCATGCAATTCAGCTTGCCAATAATAGCATTTACGGTCTGACAAGTTCTGTATGGGGCAAAGAGGAACACGCCATAGAAGTAGCAAAACATATACAAGCAGGTACGACGATGATCAATACGGCTGCCATCCAAGGGCTCGATGTCCGTTTTCCTTTCGGCGGGGTGAAGCAATCCGGCATAGGACGGGAATATGGTAAAGAAGGTTTGCTCGCTTATTCGGAAACGCATGTCATCAATATGCCTAAGGTATTGGATTTGCCTTATATTCCGGAATGAACCATTAAAGCAGTGCTTCCGCTCGGTTGCACTGCTTTTTGCTCTGGTAAACATAACTTTTCATTTGTTATCCGTCAAATACTAGATACCTGGACACTTTCGAAGAAGCTGAAAAAAACCGCCCTAAATTCTGGTGGATGCATTTGGCAGGACGACGGCTATGCAACGGAGCGCGGATTCAATGGCTGTGCCACTGAACAGGATGCGAATGATGAACCTACAAACAGCCAACCGAAGGACAACAAATTTCGCCAACTGTACTGCATTAAGAAAAACATACCCTGACGGTGTGCCAGCTCCCACCCTGCTTACCAACGTAAGTTTAACCGGGATAAGGATGATGAGGCGTGTGAATGAGAAAAAACAGTACTTCTGTTACGCTACTCCACCCCTTCAGTCTTTCAAACATGACAACGGCTCTGATTTTTGTTTATAGTGAAGAAGACTTTATTTAAAGGAGAATGTTTTATGAGCAAAACAGCATACTGGAAAGAAAACTGGCTGCGGCACCGTAATGTGCTGATCAGCCTGCTTGACCAAATCCAAGAAGGACATCTTGATTTCAAACCATGGGAAAATGCAATGACATTGCGTGACTTGGCTCTTCACATAGCGGGATCTAGTGAGATGTTTGTCAAAATGGTCAAGACAGAAACAATGTCGGCTCCTGATCTTCCTGAAGTTAATACAATGGATGATTTAAGGAAAGTGGTAAAGCAATTCACGGATCAAACAGCACAAGCTTTCGATGCTATTACGGATGAAGAACTATCGTTACAAAATGAAGCCAAAATCCCTGGCATGCAGGGTAAAAAAGAACTTTATCTGCAAGCAATATATGATCACGAAATTCATCACAAAGGACAATTATTCATTTACGCCCGTCTAGTCGGTGCAACAGACCTTCCTTTCTTCCGTTAATCAAAACCTTACAGCTCCATTGCTGTAAGGTTTTTTCCCATCTAGTACAAATTCCCTTTTTTATTTTCATATTTTTACAAAAACTGCTATACAAGATTCCAACTCCGATATATAATCTTCTAAACACATCTTAGAAAATAGTGAATGAGGGATTAAAATGGCGTATGTGATCATGCGTGAAGAAAAGGATACCGTCCGCTGCCTGACTGAAGCCAATAGCACGATGTGTAAGTTGTTTGATACAAAAGAGGAAGCCGAATTGATGAAAAAGCAGCTTATTGCAGAAACTGCAGTAAATATTCACTGGTTCATCGTTGAGATGTAAACATCTAACCATCCAAACCCTTCCAGGCAAATAGCCGTGATCAATACGAGCTCCTTGCCTGTTTTTTTATATACAGCAGCTACTCCAGACAGTGACCTCGTGAGAATTATCCCAAATCATAAAAATGGAAAGACTAATCAGTCTCTCCTTTCCATCATGCTATTTTATTTCCATAGTGTCTAATGAGTAAGTAACAAAGGTTTTTCGTATATTGCTCCGGTCATTAGCTGTAAAGCCACTCCCCAAACGTGCATTTTAGAGTGGAACATTCTCTCCCTCCTTAACTTCTGGCTTGTATTTGCAACATCATATTTTCCATGTAGTGGAAAATGACTTGAAAAACTAATAGTATTAGTTTATAGTTTAACTAATACTATTAGTTTGGAGGGTGTTTCATGCGAATCCGAAAACATGACAATCTATATCAGCTGACTTTCATGCCCCAATTATTTCCGGTGAATTGTTATCTTATCGAAGAGGACGATGATTTAACATTGGTTGATGCAGCCATGCCATCTTCAGCACAAGCCATTCTTTCAGCTGCCCGCACAATCGGCAAACCAATAAGAAGGATTGTATTGACACATGCACATGCTGACCATATTGGAGCATTGGACAGCTTGCATGCTGCTTTGCCTGATGCAGAAATCATGGTGTCAAAAATGGAATGGGATATACTTCAACATCAGATGAATACACAAGATGGCCATTCGATTAAAGGCAGTTATCCTAAAAATATCAAGACCGTACCAGATGTGTTCCTCGACGAAGGCGATCGAGTCGGTTCACTGGAAGTGATAGCCTCACCTGGACACTCGCCGGGTTTATTAGCATTATATGACCGTCGTAATGGTGCAGTTTTAGCAGGTGATGCTTTTCAGGTACGGGGCGGGCTAGCGGTATCCGGTGACATAAGATGGCTGTTCCCATTCCCTGCCTGGGGTACGTGGCATAAAGCGCGTTCCATTCAATCTGCCCAAAAGCTGGTTGACCTGAAGCCTGAGATCTTGGCAACCGGACACGGTGATATGCTCCACTCCCCTGTTCCCATGATGAAGCAAGCCATTTTACGCGCTGAAAAAAGGATAAAGACACATGCCTAGAATGCAGCTCACCAAAACGATGATCATAGACACCGCATTATCTTTAGCTGGACAGTATGGCTATCAAGCTGTCACGATGGCTAATATTGCCCGCTCACTGACAATAAAGCCTCCATCACTATACAATCATTTCAAGAACTTGGAGGAAATCAAGCAAGGCATGGCCGAAGCTGCTCAGAAGCAGCTTTATATTGCTTTAAAAGGCACAGAAAAGAGAACCCAGCCATTATTGTCACTGGCAGTGGCTTATGTGCAATTCGGCAGGAACAACCCTGGTTTATATGTCTCTTCCCTGCCAGGAGGGAACGGGGAATATGCCGATGCAATACTGCAGCTAATAAGTGATGCCTTTCTTCCTTATCATTTAGAAAAGGAGGAAAAAATTCATGCCATCCGCGGCTACCGAAGTATGCTGCATGGTTTTATTGATCTAGACAATCATGATGGATTCAAGCTTGCTGTTAGTTTGGAGGATTCATTGAAAAGAATGATTTATATATTTGAAAGAGGATTGCAATCGTAAATTAACTGCCGGCAAAACTGTAAAAGTACTGTCCTGATGATGGAAGATGTAAAGAAACAGTAAGCAATATACTTAATCAATGATTTCATTTTTTTGCTTATTCTTCATTACCTTTTCAGTAATAAAACCTACTATGGTACCAATCAATACTGGAATTAAAGATCCCCCTGCTTCAAACACGACTTCTTCCGATGAATGTGTTTCATAGAAGGTCCAGCTTAGTAGAGTGATATCAAATGAATTTCCGATAGTATACAAAAATACTATTGTTAGTATCGATGCAAGTAGAGGAAACCAGAATTGCTTTTTATGCATTGTGACACCCTTTTCCTTATAGTGACGTTGGCTCTGGTTATATTATATTCGCTTTTTCTGTAAAAATAAACCATTTACAGACAACAAAACGGAACTCTGCTTGAGAGTTCCGTTTTGTTGTCTCAGTAGTTCGAATCACTTCCAAAGAAGTTCTTGAACGATTGAATATTCGTTGCCCGGTTCATTTCGGCAATTGACGTTGTCAATGGTATGCCTTTTGGACAAACCTGCACGCAGTTCTGCGAGTTACCGCAGCTGCCGATGCCGCCTTCTCCCATCAATGCTTCCAGTCGTTCTGCTTTGTTCATGGAGCCAGTTGGGTGAGCGTTGAAAAGACGTACTTGGGAAATCGGTGCCGGCCCGATGAAGTCCGATTTATCGTTAACGTTAGGACAAGCTTCCAGGCACACACCGCAGGTCATGCACTTGGAAAGCTCATAAGCCCATTGCCGTTTCTTCTCCGGCATCCGCGGGCCAGGTCCGAGATCGTACGTTCCATCGATCGGTACCCATGCTTTAACTTTCTTCAGGCTGTCAAACATCTGTGAGCGGTCGACGGCCAAGTCCCGGATGATCGGGAATGTTGACATCGGCTCCAGACGGATGGGCTGCTCCAGCTTGTCGATCAAAGCTGCACAGGATTGTCTTGGTTCTCCATTGATGACCATGGAACAAGCGCCGCAGACCTCTTCCAAGCAGTTCATATCCCAGTAGATAGGTGTCGTGTCTTGACCGTCTGCATTCACTGGGTTTCTCCGGATTTCCATCAAAGCCGAAATGACATTCATATTCTCCCGGTATGGTACCTCGAACGTTTCTTCATAAGGAGCGCTGCTCGGATCGTTTTGACGCGTCACAATGATTGTAATCATCTCTTGTTTCGTTTTCGTCGCTTCCATTATGCTTTTGCCTCCTTCGCTTTCGCTTGGCTGTAGTCACGTTTTCTTGGCACGATATAGGAAGTGTCGACTTCTTCATAGTAGATATCAGGTGAGTTGGTGGATTCATCATATCGAGCCATCGTTGTTTTCAAGAATTCCTCATCATTACGTTCTGGGAATTCCGGTTTATAATGAGCTCCGCGGCTTTCATTCCGCTGATAAGCTCCGATTGTCATCACACGGGCCAAGTGCAGCATATTTTTCAGCTGACGGGTGAACATGACGCCTTGGTTGCTCCAAAGCGATGTATCGTGGATGTTGATGTGATTCCAGCGTTCCTGCAGCTCCTGCAACTTATCATCCGTTTTGAGAAGCTTGCTGTTCTCACGGACCACCGTCACATTATCCGTCATCCATTCCCCTAATTCACGATGCAGCTTGTACGCATTTTCCTTGCCGTCCATTTTGATCATTTTATCGAAATTCGCCTGCTCCTTGGCAAGTGCATCATCGAATAGTTTGCTGGAGATATCATCTGCATGCTTATCCAGGCCATCGATATATTTGATTGCATTCGGGCCGGCGACCATTCCGCCGTAAATCGCGGACAGAAGGGAGTTCGCTCCAAGACGGTTCGCGCCGTGCTGGGAATAATCACATTCCCCTGCTGCAAAGATGCCTGGGATATTCGTCATTTGGTCATCGCTGATCCAAAGACCGCCCATACTGTAATGAACTGCTGGGAAGATCTTCATCGGTACCTTGCGCGGATCATCACCTGCGAACTTCTCATAAATTTCGATGATACCGCCCAGTTTGACATCCAGCTCTTTCGGATCTTTATGGGACAAGTCCAGGTAAACCATGTTCTCGCCATTGATGCCGAGTTTCTGATTCACACATACATCGAAAATCTCACGCGTTGCGATATCACGAGGTACGAGGTTACCGTATGCCGGATATTTTTCTTCGAGGAAGTACCAAGGCTCCCCGTCTTTATATGTCCAGACACGTCCGCCTTCCCCGCGAGCTGATTCACTCATCAGGCGGAGCTTATCATCGCCGGGTATTGCTGTTGGGTGGATCTGGATGAACTCTCCATTCGCATAAATTGCACCTTGTTCATACAATGCACCAGCTGCAGAACCAGTGTTGATGATGGAGTTCGTCGATTTACCGAAGATGATGCCAGGGCCGCCTGTTGCCATGATGACAGCATCCGCCCTGATGGCGCGCAATTCATGGGATTGGATGTTCTGCGTCAGGATGCCGCGTCCGATACCTTCCTCATCGATGATGGCATGAACGAATTCCCAGCCTTCATATTTCGTGACAAGTCCAGCTGTTTCATAGCGGCGCACCTGCTCATCAAGTGCATATAATAGCTGCTGACCAGTCGTCGCTCCGGCATATGCTGTCCGGTGATACTGCGTGCCCCCGAAACGGCGGAAATCAAGCAATCCTTCTGGTGTCCGGTTAAACATGACGCCCATCCGGTCCAGCATATGGATGATGCTCGGTGCAGCGTCACACATCCCTTTGACCGGTCCTTGATTGGCAAGGAAATCGCCGCCATAGACCGTGTCGTCGAAGTGCTCGAAAGTGGAGTCGCCTTCCCCTTTTGTATTTACCGCTCCATTAATGCCTCCTTGTGCACAAACAGAGTGTGATCGTTTTACCGGAACAATGGATAATAAATCTACATGAACGCCGGCTTCTGCTGCTTTGATGGTTGCCATCAAGCCAGCTAGTCCCCCGCCGACTACAACTATATTTCTTTTACTCATTTCTTTAAGTCCCCTCTCTTAAAGCGGCTGTCTTATACACCCATGCTGAATGCCAGCAATGAGCGTACCCCCAAATACGTTACGCCAAGGAATACAAGCAGCGTCGCATATGTCGCGATTCGCTGGGAACGAGGAGTGACCGTGATGCCCCAAGTGACCAGGAAGCTCCATAAGCCGTTCGCGAAGTGGAACGTGGTGGAAATGACGCCGACCAAGTAAAACCAGAAGAAAAATGGCTGAGTCAGTATCGCTTCCATGAAATTGAAATCAATTGTTTCCTGTGTGAAGATCGTGATGACGCGTGTTTGATAAACATGCCATGCGATGAAAATAAGTGTCACTATACCAGTGATTCGCTGCAGCAGGAACATCAGATTACGGAAGTATCCGTATCTCCTTGTATTGTTCTTGCTTGTCAGCACGATGTACACACCGAGAATGGCATGGTACAGGATCGGTATGTAGATGACTACCCATTCCAGCACAAAGCGGAATGGCAGGTTATGCATGAACCCTGCAGCTGTATTGAAGCTGCCGCTTCCGTATGCAGCAAAGTGGTTGATCACCAAGTGCTGGATAAGGAAGATCCCGATCGGAATGACACCCAACAACGAATGAAGCCTGCGGTAGAAAAATTCTCGATTCTCCTTCATACGTACCCCCTCAGTAGCTCTCTGATTTAACAGAATGATTGCGTTTTCATATTCGATTAAATGATGATCGATAGAAAACTAAAATCCGTTATTAACAATATTATTGTATAACTATCAAAATTAGGCGTCAAGAAAACGCTTTAAAAAATTTACTAATCTCTTTTTTTATTTTATTTAAATACAGGGATGAAAAACAAGAATCAGCATGTAGATAAACATTGGTATTTCAGCCAAAAGACATTGGCGATTTAACTGCTTTTCGTGTTAAAGTGAATAAAGATACTTTGTAATTGCAACAAGGCGGGAAAGGAAGACATGCATGCAAAAGAAAATGCAACAATTCGGCAAGGATTATATGGAACAGCTCATCACCCACGGAGCCGGCCACGACATATTGCGTTTCGTCAGTATACCAGAGTTATTAGGTGAGGATTCCTCCTCCATTCTCTATGTATTGGGCAAGAAGCTGGCCCGGCAAGTAAAACCGGCGTCCATGGAAGAAATCGAGGACTTTTTCATTCAGATGGGCTGGGGAAACCTTAACCTTGTCAAACAAAAACGTCACGAGATCACATTCGAACTGTCCGGAGCACCAATTGTACATAGATGGAAAGTCGGCCTCGGTCAGGAATACCGGCTGGAAGCAGGCTTCCTCGCTGCAAGCATCGAGCAGATCAAGGAGCTTGTTTGTGAATGCGTGGATGAAAACGTGCCGAAGAAGGAATATGTGCAGTTCAATGTGTATTTTGCCAAGGAAGACTAAAGTTGATCAACTGTTTTTAAAGAGTCAACTGAATTAATAAATCATGGTCTGTTTTTTCGATATTACAAAAAAAGGGAGATTGCCCGGTTCCATTGTGAACGGACAATCTCCCTTTTTCGTTACTTTTATTTTACGAATTATCAGATGCTGCTTTTTTGCTGCTGATACACAAAAAACAATATATAAAAGCGTAATTTCTCATGTTCTTTATAATAAAAATCGAACTCTTTATAATGATGGAATTTGTCTTGATAAGAGTGCCAAATAGGATGTCTATCAAAAAAACTTTCTCCTAAATAGCTTCTATGCCTGGAAGTCAATCGCCCTTTAGAACTTATGATGGATACAAACCCGCAGATGTCAGACCAATACGAAAGCCAGTCCAGATGATCGGCTTCTTCTGGCAGTTTCTCACTTCCCATCATACGAATAAAGTCTCTGCGAGGGTAAGCTGTTCTTAGCTCATGCTGTGCCAGTATTTCTCCCATTATGGCCGGCCATCTTTCGGTTTGAACGATATATAAGAGCTGTTGAAAATATGTATCAAGCATAGGCTTTTTTAGATACTTATAATCTTCCATTAAAACCTCCCAGTTAAAAAGAAACTAGACCTCTTTACCGAGGCCTAGTTCTGTTCTTTCTATTCTTCCTGTTCGTCTTCTGCTGTTTCAGCAGGTGTATTCAAATGGTTCAAAATAACTTGTGCAGTCGGTGCCGGTATGCCCAGTTTTGCAATCTCTTCGATAGTCGCTGCCTGGATTGCCGGTACGGACTTGAAGTGACGCATCAGCAGTCTTCTGCGTTTCTCCCCTACACCTGGTATATCATCGAGCTTCGATTTGATGGCACTCTTGCCGCGCAGCTGGCGGTGGAAGCTGATGGCAAAGCGGTGGACTTCATCCTGGATACGCTGCACCAAGTAAAAGTCCTGGGCGTTCCGATCAAAGTCGACGATTTGCGGCGGCGTGCCGTATAATAATTCACTTGTCCGGTGCTTATCATCTTTGGCAAGACCACAGACGGGAATGTCCAGTCCCAATTCATCTTCCAATACCTCAATAGCCGCACTCATCTGCCCCTTTGCACCATCGATGACAATCAGGTCGGGCAATGGCAGATTATCCTGCAGCACCCGTTTATAACGTCTGCGGATGACTTCCCGCATCGTATCATAGTCATCGGGTCCTTTTACATCACGTATCTTGTACTTGCGGTATTCTTTCTTGTCAGGACGTCCGTCGGTGAAGACGATCATCGCCGACACCGGGTCGGAACCTTGGATATTGGAGTTATCAAAAGCTTCGATGCGATGCGGTGTCGCAATATTGAGCTTTTCTCCAAGCGATTCGACCGCTTTGATGGTGCGGTCCTCGTCCCGCTCGATCAGCGAGAATTTTTCTTTGATAGCGATTTTTGCATTCTTATGCGCAAGCTCCACAAGTTCTTTTTTCCGGCCGCGATACGGAATGGCGACATCCGTTTCCAGGAGCTGCTGCAATCCCTCTACATTCGTGCCGATCGGTACAAGCACTTGTTTCGGCAGCAAATGATTCTGGTGCAGATAGAAACGTCCGACAAAGGTAAGGAAAGTTTCTTCCGGTTCATCGAAGAATGGGAACATGCTCACATCACGTTCGATCAGCTTGCCTTGACGGATGAAGAATACTTGGACACACATCCATCCTTTATCGTAAGCAAAACCGAATACATCGCGGTCTGTCTGATCTGTCAATGTCATCTTCTGCTGCTCCATGACAGACTCGATATGCTGGATTTGATCCCTGAGTTCCTTTGCTCGTTCGAAATCGAGCTCTTCAGAAGCTTCTTGCATCTTTTGCTGCAAGTCTTTCTTGATTTGATGATGCCCGCCGTTCAGGAATGTCGTGATGTTTTGTACGATATTCCGATTGGTCTCCTGTGAGACAGGATAGACACAAGGTCCAAGGCATTGATGCATGTGGTAATACAAGCAAACGCGGTCCGGCATCGTGTTGCATTTGCGCAGCGGATACAGTCTGTCCAGCAGCTTCTTCGTCTCACGTGCTGCGATGACGTTCGGATACGGACCGAAGTATTTGCCTTTATCTTTTTTCACTTTTCGTGTCACCAACAATCGTGGCTGTTCTTCTGCTGTGATTTTCAAATAAGGATATGTTTTATCATCCTTCAAGAGGATGTTATATTTCGGATCATATTTTTTGATCAAATTCATTTCAAGGATGAGTGCTTCGATTTCGGAGGAGGTGACAATATATTCGAAATCCACGATCTCCGCGACAAGACGCTGTGTCTTACGGTCGTGTGCACCGGTGAAATAAGAGCGCACGCGGTTGCGGAGGAGCTTGGACTTTCCGACATAAATGACCGTCCCATTTTTATCCTTCATCAGATAACAGCCAGGCTGCGGCGGCAGAACAGCGAGTTTATCAGTAATCGTCTTGTTCATTCGCTTTCCCCTTTTTCCAGTGCTTTACATAAAGGAACCCTTGCTGCAGGATTGCAGCAAGGGATCTGGAGTCTATGCTTACGCGTGTTTGTTAACTAGTTCTACAAGTGCTTCTTTTGGCTGGTAGCCGATCACTTGGTCCACAACTTCGCCATCTTTGAATAGAAGCAATGTCGGGATGCTCATAACGCCGAATTTACCGGCAGTTGCTTGGTTTTCATCAACGTCCAATTTAACGATTTTAACTTTATCGCTCATTTCGCCGTCGATTTCTTCCAATACAGGTGCGATCATTTTACAAGGGCCGCACCAAGTTGCCCAAAAGTCAGCAAGGACAAGTCCTTGACCAGTTTCTGTGTTAAAGTTTGCATCCGTAGCATTTACAATTGCCATATTACATTCCTCCTAAATAAAAGCTTTCATCGAGTATAGCACTGCTGCAGTCTGGAACGCTACTAGTTTGCTTAGAAGCACCCAATCCTAAACATTTTGCTAAATACTTGCTCCTATAACATAAGATAATCCTACCGAAATAACAAGCGATATAAATCCGACAGCGCGATTATCATTGGCTATCTCTGTATCGATTTTGTATGTTGGTGTCAGGAATTCAAAAATGAAATACCCGATCAGCAGCATGACAAAACCGATGGAGCTCCACATGATGCTTTGCAATATGCCGTCATTATGCTCATAGGAAAAGCGCAGTACATTTGCAATACCAAACATCTTACCGCCTGTTGCCATCGCAACAGACAAATTCCCGCGGCGAATTTCTTCCCAGTTCTTGTAGGAAGTCACCAGCTCGAAAATAGCCATGAACACGATGATGCTCAGTACAGCCACACTATAGCGTGCAGCTGTCAGCACGATCGTATTTTCCCAAAATGACTCCATCACCCGAATTCCCCCGCTCATCACTGAAATTCAAGCACAGTCACACCGGTTCCGCCTTCACTCATGCCGCCGGAACGATAATTTTTCACTGCACGATGACGTTTGGCGAATTCCTGCACGCCTGTCCGCAGTGCACCCGTTCCCTTGCCATGGATGATCGATACATGCGGGTACCCTGCCAAAAGCGCATCATCCACATATTTTTCGACGCGGCGCAATGCATCTTCGTATCGCTCCCCGCGTAAATCCAGTTCCGTGCTCACATGATAGGCGGAGCCTTTTACGGTTGCAACTGGCTTTTCTTTTAATACGTCCTGTCTCTTTACGAATTCGATGTCTTTTCGTTTCGCTTTTATTTTCATAATTCCAATTTGGAGCAAATATTCTTTGTCGCTGACTTTCTCGACGACGGTTCCTTTTTGTCCAAGTGTGAGCAGTAGTACTTCGTCACCAGGTAATAGCTGTTTGGATTCCTTCGTTTGCGGAGCTGCTTTTGTGCCTTTTTTGGCAAGCTCAGGAGAAGCATCTTCGAGCCGTTTGCGGGCTTCGATGATTTCGTGTTCTTTGACGCTTGCTTGGTTTTTCATCGTCCGCAGGGAAGCAACGATTTCTTCTGCTTCCTCCCTGGCTTGTTCGACAGCTTTGGCTGCTTTTTCTTCGGCTTTCTGGTACAAGCGTTCACGCTTGGCATCGAATTCCTGCCACTGCTGCTCCAAGTCGCGTTTCAATTTCTCTGCTTCTTCAAGCTGTGCTCTTGCAGTTTCATAATCGTGCTCTGCTTCCCGGCGTGATGTTTCCAGAGATGCGATCATGTTTTCCACACTTTTCGAATCGGTGCCGATCAATTCTTTGGCACTATCGATGATCGATTCTTTCAATCCGAGACGTCTGGAGATTTCGAAGGCGTTACTGCGGCCAGGTACACCGATGAGCAAGCGATATGTCGGCCGCAATGTCTCTACGTCAAACTCCACGCTTGCATTAACGACACGGTCGCGATTATAGCCATAAGCCTTCAGTTCGGGATAGTGTGTCGTTGCAACAACAGTCGCACCGCGTGTGATCGTTTCGTCAAGGATGCTCATGGCAAGTGCCGCGCCTTCCTGCGGGTCGGTTCCGGCTCCAAGTTCATCGAATAGCACAAGCGACCTGTGATCGACTTGCTTGAGTATATCAACGATGTTCACCATATGCGAGCTGAACGTACTCAGGCTCTGCTCAATGGATTGTTCATCACCGATGTCGGCAAATACTTCCGTGAAGACGGCCATTTCCCCACCATCCAGCGCTGGTACTTGAAGACCGGATTGTGCCATCAGAGTAAACAAACCGATAGTTTTGATTGTGACCGTCTTACCACCTGTATTCGGACCTGTGATGACGATTGTCGAATAATCCTCGCCAAGGTCGATGTCATTCGCCACAACTTGGTCCTGGTCGATCAGCGGATGTCTTGCCTGTTTTAAATGAATGATGCCTTTGTCGTTCATTTTCGGCATCGAACAGCGCATGACGGAACCAAGTTTTGCACGTGCCGAAATGAAATCGATCTGTCCGAGGATATCGATATTGGTCAAAAGGATTGCTTCATCTTCAGCGACACGCATGCTGATTTCCTTCAAGATACGCTCGATTTCCGCTTTTTCCTGTGACCTTGCTTCCTGCAGCTGGTTATTCAAATCAACTACAGCTTGCGGCTCCATGAAGAGTGTCTGTCCGGAAGAAGACTGATCATGGACGATTCCGCCGATGGCGCCGCGGTATTCCTGTTTAACCGGCAGCACATAACGGTCATTACGTATCGTGATGATCGAGTCCGACAGCATCTTGCTTTTGGATCTTGTATAGGACTCGAGTTTTTCCCTTACCCGGCTTTCGTTCGTACGGATCTTGGAACGAATCCCGCGAAGCCGTTCAGAAGCGCTATCCATCACACGGCCGTGATCATCGATGGCACTTTTGATATGGCGTTCCAAATCACTCAGCGAGACAAGCTGATCGACAAGGCTGCGGATGATCGGCAGCTCAGGCTCTTCCAGTTCCTCGATGAAATGCTTCAAGTTCTTTCCGCCATAAATCGTACTGGCAATATCCAAACACTCGTTGGCGTTCAAAATACCGCCGATGACAGCGCGCTTGACACTTGCATGGATATCATAAATGCCGCCAAGCGGTATACCGCCGTGCAGCCGGACAATCGAAGCTGCTTCATCAGTTTCTGCCTGCAGCTGTTCCACTGTTTCCAAATCCGTTGCCGGAGCTATTTGCAAGACTCTTTTCTTACCCAGAGTGGACGCTGCCTGTTCGCTCAATTTCTGTATGATTCTATCGAATTCCAGTACACGGAATATTCGTTTATTCATGTTTTCCCCCCACTTTTCAAGCTGTTATGTGCGCTGAAAAAGTTTCATCAATTGTTCTTTGGACCATGTATTGATGACAGTCTCCGGTTTCAGCCAGCCTTTACGTGCCATCGCCACCCCGACTTCCATGAAGGAAAGCGTAGCATAGCTGTGTGCATCGGTGTTCACCGCAATCTTCACACCAAGCTCCTGTGCTTTTTTCAAATAAGTCCATGACAAATCCAGACGGTTAGGATTGGCATTCAACTCAATGACTGTACCTGTCTCGGCAGCTTTTTCAATCAGCCATTCCGGATCTGCCGCATATCCTGCTCTTCTGCCAATCAAGCGTCCGGTCGGGTGCGCAATCACATTCACATTCGGATGCTCAAGTGCTGCGGTCAGGCGTTCTTTGATTTGATCTGCTGACTGTGTAAAGCTGGAGTGAATCGCTCCGATGACATAGTCCATCTCTGTCAGGAAGTCATCGTCAAAATCCAAACGGGCATCAGGCAGGATGTCCATTTCGACTCCTGCAAAAATATGAAAATCTGGATATAGAGCATTGATGCGTTCGATTTCTTCCCGCTGTTTGCGCAGCCGCTTCTCATCCAAGCCATTCGCTACTTTGAGATATTTGGAGTGATCGGTGATTGCGATATAAGAATAACCAAGTTCCATCGCCTGCTTTGCCATCTGTTCAATCGACTGGGCGCCATCGCTCCATGTCGAGTGCATATGCAAATCTCCCCTGATATCAGAAAGCTGGATGAGCGGCATTTCTTGTTTAAAGCTTTCCAGTTCACCCTGGGCTTCCCTGACTTCAGGCGGGATGAAGGTTAAACCGAAGTGTTTGAAGAAATCTTGTTCCGATTGGAATGTTGTCAGTTTTCCCGTCTCCACATCCTCTACACCATATTCACTGATGCGCTCGCCACGTTTTTTCGCCAGCTGACGCAAGGCGACATTATGGTCTGCAGATCCTGTAAAGTGATGCAGCGTTGTAGCAAATGCTGCTGGTTCGATCATGCGGAAGTCAACATTTATGTCATAGCCTTCTTCTAAAGTTACCGATACTTTTGTGTCACCTTTGGCTATGACCTCTTTTAAATTATCGATTGTGAGCAGCTGTTCCTGGACGCTGCTTGGATCATTGGTTGCTATGATATAATCCAGATCCTTCACCGTCTCCTGCATGCGGCGCAGGCTGCCAGCGCGGGCGTATTGCTCGATGTTTTCCAATGAATTCAGGAAGGTTTCGATTTTTTCGGCAAGCGGCAGCATGATTGCAACCGGGATACGTTCTGGTCTGGATCCCACATTGGCAAGGCCGTCCAATATCTTTTCAGCTGATTTCTTTCCGAATCCGCTCAACGATGCGACTTTACCTGATTCAACCGCTTCTTTCAAGCTTGCCGCATCAATCACACCTAGCTCTTGATACAACTTGGCTAGCTTCTTCCCGCCAAGACCAGGCAAGTCAAGCAAAGGAACGAGCCCTTCCGGCACTTCTTCCTGCAGCTGACGCAGCGTATCGGATTGTCCGTCTTTGATATATTCTTCAATGACAGCTGCAGTCCCTTTGCCAATGCCATTCAGTGCAGTGAAGTCGCTGATTTCGTCAATGGATTGATCATTTGCTTCCAGCGCTGCCGCTGCTTTTCGGTAAGCGGATACCTTGAATGTATTTTCCCCTTTTAGCTCAAGATAAATTGCGATTGTTTCAAGTAATTTCACAACGTCTTTTTTATTGATAGCCATTTGTCTCATCCCTCCAAAACAAGGTAGAAAACCCTTGCGCAAGATGCCGCAAGGGTTAAGCATTTTAGCCCATCAACTGGATGGGTAATTTATTTGCAACATGGTTCAGCCATAGATCCTTTATTTCGCCTGAAATATATGGTGTATGCTCGACGATCCACGCTGCGAGTATGGACTTGTCCAGTGCTTCCTGCATTGGCGTGATCGGCAGCAATACCGATAAATACAAAATCACAAATACAAGCAGGTAGATTTCAACGAATCCCAGTGCGCCGCCAAGAAGCTTATTGACAGAACGCAATATCGGCAGATCTGCTATGAAATCGAGCATCGATCCGATGATATGCAAAACTATCTTCGTCGCGAAGAAAAGGATTGCGAACGCAATCGCATTGTAGAAAACTTGATCAAGCGGCACAGCTCCGAATATATTGGACCAGACACCATCGGATGATACATCCGGATATGGGATCCATAACTCGAGCTTTGGTGCAAGTTGATCATAATAAACAGCTGCTACAATGAATGATACGATAAAGCTTGCCAAGTGGAACAGCTGCATGATGAAGCCCCGCTTCAAGCCGACAAAAACGCCGAATATGAGCAAGGCGATGATGAGTAAATCAATCATTATCCTTTCTTGCCTCTTTCCTTGTGATAGAGCCTAGCAATTGTGCATAGTCTTCTTTCAGTTTCAAATAATCATTCGTTGTATTGACAGCTGTCAAGACAGCCAGTTTAGCGGTATCAAGATTCGGGTTCGCTGCTGCGATCTCCGACATCTTCTGATCGACAAGGCTCGCCACCATGCGCATGCGATGTGCTGGCTCTTGTCCGACAATTGTATAGGAGCGGTTATGTATCTCCACCGTAACACGTGTTTTATCTGACTGGGACACGTTATCCCCCCTCACTTCTTCTATAATACTAATCTTAATATTAACATGAAGGTGTCGATTTAGGAAACTATTCTGTATACGCGGGCGGCATGCTATACTAATTGTCAGATTGGAGAGATGAACGTGGGACAAATCGTTTTGCAATTAGCGCTTGATACAATCCAGCAAATGAAGGAAACTTACAGATCCGCCGAAAAAGCAGCGCCTCCAGGGGCAGTCTTTTCAGCAAAGACGCCAGGCTGCTCCATTACCGCTTATAAATCAGGAAAAGTCCTTTTCCAGGGTAAAAATCCGGAAAAGGAAGCAGATAAATGGGGAAGTGCCCCAGCAGGTCCGAAACCAGGTGTCAAGGAGCACAAGCATCCTGGGCCTAAGGGACCCGCAGGCCCAAAACCAAGTGTTAATGATCACAGATACGCTCCTGCTCCGGCTTTATTCACTTCTTCTCACATCGGCTCGGATGAAGCCGGTACCGGAGACTTCTTCGGTCCGATCACGGTAGCGAGTGTGTATGTAGATCAAAGCCAGTTCGCTCTTTTGAAAGAGCTCGGCGTCAAAGACTCCAAGCTTTTGAAAGATGATGCGATTCAGCGTATAGCCAAAGATCTGATGCATGTGGAGCTTCCTTACTCCTTGCTTGTGATGCGCAATGAAAAGTACAATCAGCTGCAGCAGCGTGGCTGGTCACAGGGGAAGATGAAGACGATGCTGCACCATCACGCCATCCAGAAGCTGCTTGCCAAATTGGCACCGACAAAGCCGGAAGGAATACTGATTGACCAGTTTCAGCTTCCCGCAACATACATCAAGCATCTTGCAACGGAAGGAGAAAGACTGCAGCAGAATGCCTACTTCATGACAAAGGCAGAAAGCCATTCCCTTGCAGTTGCCGCAGCTTCCATCATTTCGCGTGCCAGCTTCATCAAAGAAATGGATAAACTGTCCAAGCAAGCAGGATTCACCATTCCCAAAGGAGCGAGTGCCGCTGTCGACCAAGCAGCCGGCCGCCTCATCCGGACACACGGGCGCCAAGCCTTGCCAGTATTCACAAAAATGCATTTCGCCAACAGCGTCAAAGCGGAAAAGTACGTTTAACGTCCATATCCGCGGCGACTATTGGATTTCCGGGTCCGCACCAGCCTGCCCGCCGGCTGCTTGCGGATCCATTTAATATATTTGGACAGTTTCTCATCCGTTCTGAGTGCTTCCAGTGAACAAAGCCGGGCCGCAAGCTCTTCATTCGTATACAAAGCATGGATTTGTTTATGACATGGAATACAGATCATAGCCGTATCCAAAAACGTTCCGCCCATTTCTTTCGGAACCAGATGATGCTCTGTCAAGGTGACCTCATCCCGACCGCATAGCTCGCATCTGCCTGTTTGCTGCCTTGCCATCTTCATCCCCTCGCTTGTTAACAGTATGGACAGGAATTCTGTCTTTTAACGTTATACTTCCCGATAATAGCGGAGTATCACATGAGTTTCTCCCGTATCCTTTACACTTTCCCTCTGCTCTTTACACAGGAAGCCCGTTGCTTCATAGAATGGTATGCCATGCTGGTTTCCTTCCTGGACAGATACCCATTGACAAGATGCACCTTGCTGCTTATGATCTTGTGTCAAAGCTTGAAGCAGCATAGTACCAGTACCGAAATAACGGTCTTTCTCATCAACGTAAAGTACAAACACTTCACTTGTATCAGGTGTCGTCACGCTGCCCCCAATGACACCGACGACTTCATCCGCTCTAACAGCAACGTAACCATAGCCGCCGCTGGCAATATCTCGCTTCACTCGAGCAAGGTTATACCATTGATCGATAGTTTGCTGTTGAGTTTCCTCACTTAACTTTTCTTCTACTGTCTGTTTCCAGCCTTCTGCACAGATACGAGCAATTGCTTCTGCATGCAGCAAATCAGCTTTGATAATACGCACGGACTCTCCCCCTTTATGGTTGCCCTCTATTCTAGATTATCTAAGTAAAACAATCATTTTAAGCGAGAAAGGAGATTAGGGAGAAAATACAAGGTCACTCTATATAAATTCTCTGGATACTGATAGCACAATACACCGAAATAGCCTCATACCCCTCTTGATTTTTCTTATTTATGTAATCCGAAAGCTTCAATTGAAACTCGATAGTGAATAGATTATCCATGAGATTCTCTTTATCATAGTCAATTCGTAGTTTTTTCTTCCACACTTTTTCTTTGTTTTATCCTACGAACTAATCCACCTAAGATACTAATGCCCGCTAAAATCATCAACCCCGGCCCAATCCTGCCTCCTTGAATGATACCGTATACACTAATAAGTAAGAATATGACCAACAGTACCAAGTATGTTATGTCTTTTAAAGTAAGACGCATTCCCATCCCTCCCTAGTACACTGCTAATAATACAATACCACACCCTTATGTAAAAAATTACATATAAGGGAATTAGCTAACAAAGATCCTTTAGCCTTCTTCATATAAAAAAGGGTAACAAAGCTTTTCAGCTTCATTACCCTTTTAAACTTAACTTCTTAATTCCGCACCATGCTTCTCTTTCACATTTTCAATGATGCTGTTATAGGATGCTTCCACTTCTTCATCTGTCAGCGTGCGTGTTGGATCTTGGTAAAGCACGGTGTAGGCGATCGATTTCTTGCCTGCTTCCATATGCTCTCCTTGATAGACATCAAAGATCTGTACTTGCTGTACAAGTTCTCCGCCTGCTTCGCGGATGGTGCGCTGGATGTCGCCTGCATGTGCTGATTCATCGACAACCAATGCGATATCCCTCGTAACAGAAGGATGACGCGGGATGGTGCGGAAGCTTGGTTCTTCCTTGTATTGACCCAACAAATACGCGATATCCAAATCGAAGGCATATGTTTCTTTCAGGTCGAACGCTTTTTGAACTGTCGGGTGCAGCTGGCCTACAACTCCGACGGTACGGCCATTATGGCTAACAGTTGCTGTACGGCCTGGATGGTAGCCATCTACTTGCGCTTGCTGGAAGACTGGTTCCAGATCCAGCTGTGCGAAAATGCCTTCTACAATTCCTTTTGCCACATAAAAGTCGACTGCTTTTTTCTCCTGCTGCCAAGGCTGTTCCATCCAAGCACCAGTCAGTGCACCAGCAAGACGCGCTGTTTCGGTCGGCTGCTCGGAAATTTGTTCCTCTTTGGAAAGGAAGACACGACCAAATTCGAAGTAGCCCAAGTTCTCTTGTTTACGAGCGACGTTGTAGGAAAGTGTATCCACAAGTTCTGGAATGATGCTGAGACGCAAATGGCTATGTTCCTCACTCATCGGCATTTTCAGCGCAACCGGATAAACTGTTTCTGCTTTCACATCCGGACTGACGAGCATCTCTGTGCGCGCTTTGCTTGTCAGGGAGTACGTGATCGTTTCCATCAGTCCTGCACCTTGCAAGTATTGCTTCAGCTGACGCTTCAAGTATTGCTTTGTTGTCAGTTTACCAGCGGATGCTTCCCCTTCAGGCAATGTGTACGGGATATTATCATAGCCATAAATACGGGCGATTTCCTCGAGCATATCCTCGAACAAGCTGATGTCACCGCGTCTTGTCGGGATAGAGACAGTGAATTCACTGCCATTCTGTTCGAATCCGAACTGCAGTCTTGTCAGGATGCTCGCGATTTCCTCATCTGAAATTGCTGTACCTAGACGGTTATTGACACTGGCAGTATCGATTTTGACTTGCTTTTCCTGACGATCAAGCTCATCAAACTCGACGACTCCTTGTGCAATCTTACCGCCCGCATATGCAGCAAGTAGACGTGCTGCATATGCACCTGCTCGTTTCACGCGATTCGGATCGATACCTTTTTCATAGCGTGCGCTCGCTTCACTGCGCAAGTTATGATGCTTGCTGGAACGGCGGATGGCACGTGCCTCGAAGTAGGCTGCTTCCAGCAATACTGTTTTCGTATCATCGGAAACCTCAGAATTAGCTCCGCCCATCACACCTGCAAGCGCGATTGGTTCAGAACCATTTGTGATGACAATCTCATCACCTACAAGCGTACGTTCCTGGTCATCCAGCGTCTGGATTGTTTCGCCCGGCTTAGCCGTACGCACAACAACCTCTTTGGTTGCTACTTTGTCGTAATCAAACGCATGCAGCGGCTGTCCGTAAACAAGCAATACATAGTTTGTGATATCGACAACGTTATTGATCGGGCGAATGCCTGCTGCCATCAAGTAATTGCGCATCCAAAGAGGTGATGCGCCAATTTTTACGTCTTCGATGACGAACGCGCCGTAATACGGGTTAAGCTCACCGTCTTCCACTTTCACAGATACAAGATCAGCCGCTTTGCTGTCGCTTGTCTGATATGTTTCTTCCGGCTGCTTGACTTCTTTGCCAAGGATGGCTGCCACTTCATAGGCAACACCAAGCATGCTCATCGCATCGGCTCGGTTTGGTGTCAAACCAAGCTCAAGGATGACATCATCCAGATTAAGCAATTCCGCTACTGGAGCTCCAACTTCCGTATCCTCTGGGAAAACGAAAATACCATCCGCAACATCTTTCGGAACGAATTTCTCATCGATGCCTAGTTCCTGCAGCGAGCAGACCATGCCATGCGATTCCACACCGCGCAGCTTCGCTTTTTTGATCTTCACGCCGCCTGGAAGACGCGCTCCAGGAAGTGCTGCTGCGATTTTCTGCCCTTGGGCGATATTCGGTGCACCGCAGATGATTTGATACGTCTCTGTGCCAACGTTGATTTGGCAAAGATTCAGCTTGTCTGCATTCGGATGCTGCTCACAGCTTTCCACATAGCCGACAAACACGTTCGTGCTTTCCGGTGCCACACGCTCGATACCTTCCACTTCTATACCTGAGCGCGTGATTTTCTCCGCCAGCTCCTCTGGTGAAATATTATCTATGTCTACATATTGTTTTAGCCAATTTAAAGATACATACATATTTTTGCCTCCCGTTATGCCTTATGGTATTGCGATAGGAATCGGACATCATTCGTGTAGAAGTGGCGGATATCATCAACGCCGTATTTGAGCATCGCAATCCGCTCCACACCCATACCGAATGCAAATCCGGAATATTCTTCCGGATCATAGCCGCTCATGCGCAATACATTGGAATGCACCATGCCCGCACCAAGGATCTCGATCCAGCCGGTATGCTTACATACGTTACAGCCTTTACCGTCACAAACCTTACATGTCACATCCACCTCGACAGATGGTTCAGTGAATGGGAAGAAACTCGGACGAAGGCGGATTTCACGGTCTGCTCCGAACAATTTGCGGGAGAATTCCAGCAAAACGCCTTTCAAGTCACTCATCCGAACGTTCTTATCGATAAGCAAGCCTTCAATTTGGGTGAATTGATGGGAATGCGTTGCATCATCGCTGTCACGTCGGTATACAATACCCGGGCAAATCATTTTGATCGCTTTGTCCCCGTTATACTCACGCATTGTGCGCGCCTGGACTGGGGACGTCTGCGTACGCAGGAGCAAATGATCGGTGATATAGAAAGTATCCTGCATATCACGTGCCGGGTGGTCCTGCGGCAAGTTCAAAGCCTCGAAATTGAAGTAATCGGTTTCCACTTCCGGACCTTCCTTGATTTCAAAGCCCATGCCAAGGAAAAGATCTTCCACTTCCTCGATGATGCTAGTCAAAAGATGCGGGCCGCCTGTCTTGACGGGACGTCCTGGAAGGGTGACATCGATTGCTTCTTTTTGCAGCTGTTCATTCAGTGCTGCTTCTTCCAGTAAATTTTTCTTGCTGTCAAGCGCAGTCGCAATCGCCTCACGGACTTTATTCGCCAATTCCCCGATGACTGGACGTTCTTCGGGGGGAAGTTTCCCCATGCCGCGAAGCACTTCCGTGATCGGGCCTTTTTTGCCTAAGTATGCGACACGCACATCTTGTAAACTCTGCAGATTATCTGCTTGCTGCACTTTCTCGATGGCTTCTGCTTGTAACGCTTCGAGTTTTTCTCTCATGCTTTTGCCTCCTATGATTTTTGAGCATAAAAAAAGCCCCTCCCTCCGAAAAGGGACGAGCTTTCATTCGCGGTACCACCCTTGTTGGTATATATATATACCCAACTTGAAGCTTGATAACGGATCTAGCAATCCGGTTACACCTTTACTTGTCATAAGACAAGGTCCCGGTGCCTGCTCCAGAGTGAAGGTTCATCCACTGCCGCTGCTGGCATGCTCTCAGTCAAGGCACACCTTCCTGTTGCTCGCGATCTGCAGGGATTACTGACTCTTTCCACGCATCTCAATATTGATCTTGTTTCATTATAGAAAATCCCGGGACATCTTGCAACCTGCTTTTACCTTTTCACCGTATGATACAGCAAAATTCCCGTTGCGATGCTCACATTCAACGATTCCGCTTTTCCGAAAATCGGAATTTTCACGGCCATATCACTTTGCGCAATCAAGCGTTTGTCGATGCCGGCACCTTCGTTTCCGACAAGCAATGCCGTTTTGTCCGGTGCTGTCAGATCGCGGTAATCAACTGCTCCTTCCAAAGCGGCAGCCCAAACCGTATAGCCGTTATCCTGCAGCTCAGGTAAAAGCAAAGCCAAATCCGCAGTCAGGACCGGTAAATGGAAAATGGATCCTTGTGTCGCGCGGATCACCTTGTGGTTATAACGGTCAGCTGACCCTTCGCCAACGTAAACAGCATCATAGCCTGCTGCATCCGCTGTCCGGATGATCGTACCCAAATTACCGGGATCCTGTACTGCATCAAGCAGCAGGATGCGGTTATGGCGTTTCAGTTTCTTATCCTGCATTTGGACTACAGCTGCGATTCCTTGCGGTGTCTCTGTTTCGGTGATCGATTTGAAGACATGATCGGACACGGAAACTGCCTCCAGATGTGACGCCCATTCCGGTTGTTCCGTTTCTTCCCGCAGTATGAGCTGATCGACTGTCCAGCCTGCTTTGATCGCTTCCTCTACAAGATGGAAGCCTTCTATCAGGAAAGTATTCGTTTTTATCCGGTCTTTTTTTCGTTTCAGTTTCTGCCACTGTTTCACTTGGGCATTTTGAGTTGATGTAATCAACGCACGTTCACTTCCTCTTTCTCGACATATCCTCTATCATACATAGTTTTACAAGCAGCGGTCAAACTATAAAAAAGTTGAGGAGGTGCTCATGCGTGGATATCAATATTCGCCGTGCCATTTATGCCAATATCAAAGACAATAATGAAGAACAGCTGGAAGCTACGATCTCAGACTCCATAGACGGAAGGGAAGTCCTGCTCCCAGGTCTCGGTGTTTTATTCGAGCTTATCTGGAAGAACGCAACTGATCAGGAAAAGCAGGAAATGGTCGATGCACTCGCTAAAGGCGTGCAATCACAAGCCTAAGAAATGGATTAAATAGGTCTTGTCCCCCAGGTACTTTTGAGCTACAATTGGACTATCAATATGTGACAGGAGATATGTTTTTTGGATACATCTTATCTGCTTTCCACACTTAGTCCGACGATGCTTGCTGCTTATCAGCAGCGTACAGCTCTTTCATCATCGTCAGCAGTCCCAAGCCAGTCTTTCAGCGATTTGCTCATGCAGTCGATGAATACTAGTCCGGTGCGACTTAATCCTTATGTATCAATGAGCACCATGACCCAGCCGCAAGCCTTACCGCAAGTGCAATCCGTTACAACGAACAGTGCGGACCGCACTCCCGAGAGTTCCGGCAATAAAAGAATCGATACTATCATCGCGGATGCTGCCAATAAATACGGAGTCGACGAAAAGCTTATCCGTTCCGTGATTAAAATGGAATCGAATTTCAATCCATCGGCGAAAAGCGGTGTAGGTGCACAAGGCCTGATGCAGCTGATGCCAGCTACCGCAGCTGGACTTGGCGTGACGAACAGCTTCGATCCCGAGCAAAACGTGATGGCGGGCACGAAATACCTGAAACAGATGCTCGACCGTTATAATGGCAATACAAGCCTCGCCCTGGCTGCATACAACGCAGGTCCTGGCAACGTCGACAAATATAATGGCATTCCGCCGTTTTCTGAAACGACGAAGTATGTAAGCAAAATAATGGGCAGTTATCTGGCTTAAAAAGACCAGCTTCCACTTGGGAGCTGGTCTTTCTTTAAGAATAAGTGATTTTTTCGACTGTATCATTATCCAATTTGCGGACTACGGCAGTCAAAAGCTTCACTGTATTATCATAATCATCTTCATGGAGCATGGCTGCATGTGTATGGATATAACGTGTCGGAATACCGATCGTCAGGCTCGGGACACCTTCCCCCGTCAAATGGATGCTGCCGGCATCCGTCGCACCGCCCTTGATTGTGTCATATTGATAAGGAATCGCAAGCTCCTCAGCTGTCTCTATGACCAAGTCACGTAATCCTTTATGGGAAATATGGGCTGCATCATATAATACGATCTGAGGACCCGCACCTAGCTTGCCTGTCGCTTCCCTATCACTGATGCCAGGTGTGTCACCTGCGATACCAGTATCGACTGCAAAAGCAATATCCGGACCGATTTTGTTGGCAGACGTCGTAGCTCCCCGTCTTCTTACTTCTTCTTGGACCGTTCCGACGCCATACACAGTCGCTTCTTTGTCTGTGTCATGCAGATTTTTCAGGACATCGATTGCGACGGCGCAGCCGATGCGGTTATCCCATGCTTTGGCCAAAAGCAGTTTTTCATTTTTCATCTTCGTGAATTCGAAGTAAGGCAGTACTGAATCGCCAGGGCGTACGCCGAATGATTCTGCTTCTTCTTTACTTCCGGCACCGATATCGATGAACATCTCCTCTATCGCAGCAGGTTTTTTCCGTTTTTCAAGTGACAGCAAGTGCGGCGGTTTGGAGCCGATGATTCCGACTAGCTCCCCATTTTTCGTATGGACTGTCACACGCTGCGCCAGCATCACCTGACTCCACCAGCCGCCGAGCGTCTGGAAATACAGAAAACCATTGTTGTCGATACGCGTCACCATGAAGCCAATCTCGTCAAGGTGGCCGGCAATCATCACTTTCGGTCCGTCCGCTTTGCTGCCTTTTTGTGTCGCAATCAAGCTTCCAAGATTATCTGTCGTTACCTCATCGGAATAAGGTGAAATATAATGTCGCATCACTTTGCGGATCCCTGCTTCATCTCCTGAAACACCTGGTGCATCCGTCAACCTTTTCAGCATCTGCAATTTTTCATTCATGATGTCATCCTCCTCGATTTAGTAGCCTTGGTCTTGTCTCGTATGATTCACTTCATTTTTTTGCTTATACGCTTCCAAGATTGACGCTTCGTTGAAGCCAAGCAGCTGTCCAAGCTTCAGGAAACTTTGGAAAAGTACATCATATGTTTCTTGGACCGGGTCGGCATAAAAAGCACCGATTGTTGAATACAGCTCCAAAAATGCATCCGTTTGATCCATTTCATCGCTGGATAACACTGCAGACTTATATGTAAGACCTTTATCAAGCCCGACTGACAGGATAAAATGCAGTCCATCGACATATTCCTCTAATACGACGCTTTGCTCGCTCGGACCTTTTCTGCTCCAAAATTTGAAACAGCGTGTCTCATTGGCCAGTTCCCCGACCTCGACTTGCAATGCCAAAATTTTCTTGCGGAAAAGATCATCACGATCCGCTGATTCCAGTTTTTCTTCGATATAAGCATCCAGCTCACGCTGTTTACTGAAAAGGTATTCGTAATCCATCGTTAAAACTCCTTCTTGCGTTATTCCTATGTAGGGAGGGTATAGTAAAACGGATGAAACTTCTTCTTTAGCGTAATCGTATCTATACAAAAAGTAAAGGAGGCCTGCTCGCTATGAAGATCATTTTTCTCCTTTTGCTTGCAGGTGCAGCAGTTCTATTGTTCTACACCATCATGAAAGCAAGAAATAACCCGGCCAATGACCGCTCCGGAACAGATGCCGAAGAAGTGGAATACCGGGAGCAATATGATCATCATTTCACCCTCTATTACCGTGGTTACAGGATGATCGGAAAGAAATATTTGCATCCGAGGGAGGACAGCATCGAAGTGACCAAGGTCGTGATGAACGCTGCCCAGCCAGATCGATTATCCGGCTTTTCCCGAAACGACTTATATAAAATGGAAGAATGTATCCTCAGTCACTTCCCTTATGCGCATATCGAATGGAAGCAGCCATTAAAAGATCTTGTCCTGACTGAAATATAAAAAACACTGGAGCTTGGTTAAGCCCCAGTGTTTTATGCGCTTTCCCTGAAAAACTCTTCCCATTTGATCGTGAATTCCTTTTTCCGCATCAAATAGATGCAGATAAGCAAGACGATCATGACCCCTGCAATCGCTGCTGGCGGCAGGTAACGAAGCCAAGTGCCGGCAAATGAATATGCCGCTGCCAATGGGATACTCGATAAAAAAGATGCTTTCCCATACGATTTCCAATTGCGATTCGTCTCCATCAAACAAACACTCGAGATGTGGAAGTGAATGAAAGGAACCAGCCGCATCAAAGCAACCTGTGATGTCGTAAAGCTCGTGTGTCTGCCGATCAATTTCTGTTTCAGCAGGAGGATCCTGTTCGCTGATCGCGGAAAACGCTGCGCGATGGCATAAAACAACATACTGGATGCCGTGATACCGATGATGGATAAAACGGTACCAGCGATGGCGCCGAACAGGATACCGCCTGAAATGCAAAGGAAAACGACAGGCAGAAACAAAGCAGGCCGCAGGAGATACAGTAGAATGAATAAAAATGGCGCAAACAACCCCCCGGTTGCGACGACTGTCAACATGACCGAACCTACCTGATCCATTGCTGCTCACTCCCTCTAAGTTGTCTCTAATACATATGACAGGAGACGAGCCTTTATGACAAGCACTTCGTATTTTATCTTACAAGAAGAAGAGAATGAGCAGGACATGCATGACGACAAGACATGGAAAGCCGAAGACGAACGCGTTATGCTTCGTTTTATGTCGGAACATCTGCATCCCGAGCCAGCCGCCAAGTGCACCGCCGATGATCGCTGTGATCCATAATCTCCGTTCACTGATGCGCCACTCGTGCGCCTTGGCTCGTTGTTTATCGATCCCCATCCAAGCGTACAGCAGAATGTTGACAACCAGCAGATAAACACTGATGAACAGATCCACTTATATCTTCCTCTCTATACAAAAAACCGCTATCGAAGGATAGCGGCTTTAAGAAAACTTATTTCAATGCGTCTTTTGCTTTAGAAGCAAGTTGTGCGAATGCTTTTTCGTCAGAGATTGCAAGCTCTGAAAGCATTTTGCGGTTTACTTCGATACCAGCAAGTTTAAGACCGTGCATCAAACGGCTGTAAGAAAGTTCGTTCATACGTGCAGCAGCATTGATACGTGCGATCCAAAGTTTACGGAAGTCACGTTTTTTCTGTCTGCGGTCACGGTATGCATATTGACCTGATTTGATTACTTGTTGTTTTGCAGTTTTGAATAGTGCATGTTTCGCACCGTAATAACCTTTAGCTAACTTAAGAACGCGTTTACGACGCTGACGCGTTACTGTTCCACCTTTTACACGTGGCATAGTATTCCCTCCTATAGGACAAAAAATTCTTTGATTTTATTATTTAGGTAGCATTTGTTTGATACGTTTAAGATCCCCAGCAGAAACAAGTGCATCTTTACGAAGTTTACGTTTCTGTTTAGTGGATTTGTTAGCAGCCAAGTGGCTTGTGTAACCGTGGTTACGAACTACTTTTCCAGTACCTGTTTTCTTGAAACGTTTAGCGGACCCTTTGTGGGTTTTCATTTTTGGCATCGTATTTCCTCCTTATATCCTTCGGCTTACTGTTTCTCAGCTATCGGAGCAAGCATTAGGAACATGCTGCGGCCTTCCATTTTCGGTTTCATTTCAACCGTTGCAACATCCTTGCACTCTCCAGCAAGCTTTTCGAGAACTTCTTGGCCTAATTCTTTATGCGTAATGGCACGTCCGCGGAAACGAACGGAAGCCTTTACTTTATCGCCTTTTTCAAGAAACTTACGCGCGTTGCGAAGCTTCGTGTTGAAGTCATGATCCTCGATTCCCGGGCTCAAACGAACTTCTTTTACGTTGATTATTTTCTGGTTCTTACGCGCTTCTTTTTCTTTCTTTTGCTGTTCGAAGCGGTATTTACCATAATCCATAATCCGGCACACGGGTGGTTTTGCGTTTGCAGCCACAAGCACCAAATCAAGATTTCTTGTTTGTGCAATTTCTAATGCTTCTTGACGGGATTTAACGCCAAGCTGGTCACCGTTTGAATCAATGAGTCGAACCTCACGTGCACGAATTTTCTCATTGATGTTCGTATCTTTGCTAATAATCATCCACCTCCAGGATATTTTGGGAAACTTATGATCGGGGACAAGATATCCGCCGCTTATCAGTTAAACATGGTTGTAAAAAAGCATAAAAAAAATGCCGGTACGCATACGGCACCCACACTTGTCCTAGAACACTGTTTTGTACCTGCCAACTGCCAAGCGGCGTCAATCAGGTGAGAAGTGGGTACTTCTGCTTGTCTCAGATCAATATTTATTTCACTTTTACAATCTTATCATAGCTGATGAATGCTGTCAATCATATTGAAGCCCAGTAATCCTGCTCAACTAATGTAACACATTCTTTGGATACTGACAACCTCTCGTTTCAAAATAATCCAGACGAAACATATTCCCCGTCTGATTCGTATGTAAACCAAGGGGTGATAAATGAATGCACAATAAGCTTGATATACCGAAAAGTCATGGCGAAAACGCCTGGGATATAATCGGGATCGGCAGTTATATTGCTACAGTCATATTTTTGATTACAATCTGGCGTACGCTGCCCGAGCAAGTTCCTCTGCATATGGGTTTGACTGGACATGTAGATGACTGGGCGGCAAAAGAAAGCCTGCTCCTCCTTCCCGCTATAAGTCTTGTACTTTTTATCCTTTTTCATCTATTGGAGAAATACCCTCGGATACACAATTATCCGGATCGTTTGAATGATCAAAACATGGCTGCTTTCTACCTGAATAGCAGAAAAATGGTGAATAAGCTGAAGAACATATGTGTACTGGTCTTTTGCTTCATCGATATGGAATTCAGTATGATCGGTTTAGGCTGGATTGATGATGGCAATGGATGGACGATGTTAATTATATTATCAGCAGTTTTTTATCCTATTGTGACAGGTATGATGAACCAGCGAAAAATAAAGTAATGAGAAAGGTTGAGTAAATGAAGAAAATGAGAAATGCACTTCGACCAGCAGCAGCATTCATTCTATTAGGTTCATTGATTCCAGCAACAATCTTGAAGCAATTCACAGAGATAAATCCTGAAATTTTAAATATGTGGATGTTCATCGCTATGATAACATCTTTAATATTAATAATTACATCATTTTTGTTTCCGGAAAAATGAATTTCCTAGTTTACTTTTTACAATTCAAAATCGCAGTTACACGCCTATACATTCCATGTATAAAGATAGCTAAAAAGCAGAAGCAACTATCTTCATCCTTACCACCGAATTAAGAACGTTAAAAGTCATGTGTAAGAAAAAAGTATAAATCCTGTCACCTTACAGCCACCTCGAACCATATAGTCTCTTCATCTACCTTATCAAACACAAAAAAATCCTTCCACCACAATAGTGATGAAAGGATTTTCTTCTCTTACTTACGCAATACCCGCTTCGCTACTTCATCCTTAATATCTGCAACGAAAGCTTTCAGATCTTTCGTTTCGGATTGTTGTTCTCCGTAACGGCGGATATTTACAGCTCCATCAGATACTTCCTGGTCGCCGACGACGATTTGGAATGGAATCTTCTGTACTTGCGCTTCACGGATCTTATAGCCCATCTTCTCATCGCGCTCGTCTACTTGTACACGGATACCTTCCATACGAAGGGCATCCTCTACTTGGCGTGCGTATGCCAAGTGTGCTTCAGGGGAAACCGGGATGATTTTCGCTTGGACTGGTGCAAGCCATGTTGGGAAGGCACCTTTGTATTCTTCGATCAAGAAGGCAACGAAACGTTCCATTGTCGATACAACACCACGGTGGATGACGACTGGACGATGTTCTTTCCCGTCTTCACCGATATATGTCAGATCAAAGCGTTCCGGCAAGTGGAAGTCCAACTGAACAGTGGAAAGTGTTTCATCTTTACCAAGAGCAGTTTTCACTTGAACGTCAAGCTTCGGACCGTAGAATGCCGCTTCACCTTCTGCTTCCACGTAATCAAGCTCAAGATCTTCCATTGTTTCTTTCAGCATTGCTTGTGCTTTATCCCACATTGCATCATTATCGACATATTTCTCTTTGTCTTCCGGATCACGATAAGAAAGACGGAAGGAATAGTCTTCGATTCCAAAGTCCTTGTACACAGCCTGTACCAATTGGACAACACGGATGAACTCATCCTTCAATTGATCCGGACGTGCGAAGATATGTGCATCATTCAATGTCATGGCACGAACGCGCTGCAAGCCGGCAAGGGCTCCGGACATTTCATGTCGGTGCATCGTACCAAGCTCGGCGATACGGATCGGCAGGCTGCGGTAGCTGTGCAATTCATTTTTGTACACCATCATATGATGCGGGCAGTTCATCGGACGTAGGACAAGGTCTTCATTGTCCATTTCCATCGGCGGGAACATATCATCTTTATAATGATCCCAGTGTCCGCTTGTTTTATAAAGATCTACACTGCCTAGTACTGGTGTGTACACATGGTCGTAACCCAGTCTTTCTTCCAAGTCGACGATGTAGCGCTCGATTGTACGGCGGATTGTCGCACCTTTTGGCAGCCAAAGCGGCAAACCTTGTCCGACTTTCTGGGAAACAGTGAACAATTCCAGCTCTTTTCCTAGTTTGCGGTGGTCACGTTCTTTTGCTTCCTCAAGCATTTTCAAATGGTGTTCCAATTCGTTTTTCTTCTCGAAAGCAGTACCGTAAATACGCTGCAGCATTTGGTTATCGCTATTACCTCTCCAGTAAGCGCCGGAGATGCTAAGCAGCTTGAATACTTTGATCTTCCCTGTGGACGGAACATGGATTCCGCGGCAAAGGTCGAAGAATTCGCCTTGCTCGTAGATTGTTACATCTTGGTCTTCCGGAATTGCATCGATCAATTCCAATTTCAAGTCATCACCGATTTCCGTGAACATCGCTTTTGCTTCTTCACGAGTGACAACTTTTCGGACGATCGGAAGGTTGGCGTCAACGATCCGCTGCATTTCTTTTTCGATTTTCGGAAGGTCTTCCGGTGTGATGCTAGCTTCCAAATCCATATCATAGAAGAAGCCATTCTCGATGACCGGTCCTACACCAAATTGCACTTTGCCATACAAACGTTTTACTGCTTGGGCAAGCAAATGGGCAGCTGAGTGACGCATGATTTCCACGCCTTGTTCTTGTTTCAGTGTCACGATTTCAATCGCTCCGCCATTTGGCAGCTCTGTGCGCAAATCGAATGCAACACCATCGACATTGACTGCGATTGCTTGCTTTTTCAAACCTGAAGAGATGGAGCCTGCAATATCTTCGCCAGTTGTTCCGACAGGGAATTCTTTCTTAGCTCCATCCGGGAAAATAAATTCTAATACTTCTGCCATTGTTTCTTCCTCCTAAATATAAAAAGCCCGTCCCTTTGCACACTGATCGTGTACAAAGGGACGAGCATTCATCACGTGGTTCCACCCTAATTCCCGGCAATATTTCACCGGCTCAAGGATCTATAACGCAGATCAGACGCCGCCGGTTTCACGTTGTCCCCCGGCAGAGCTGTAAAAGGCGGTAACAGCAAAGTTTGTGCAGGAAGCTTTCAGCCTGGGCTTCCCTCTCTAAAGCGCAAGTGGTTTTGCTATCATGTCCTTTATTGTCGCTTTTTCATATAAAATAAGTATAAGCGCTCATGCAGGAAAAAGCAAGGACATGCTAATAACGCGAGAAAGGAAATTGATGTAATGGAAGGTAGACAGCTCTTTCCTGGAAGATATTGATGACAGTTAGTGTTTTCGGTTCCGAAGGTTGATCTCCATATAGATAGATCTTTTGCGGAGACATGGCAATCAGCGGTGTAATATTCTTTTCTTGTTTGCCGATCCCTGCCAGGAATAGCGGTTCCTCTTCTGCATACGCATTGATTTCCTCATTTGAAAATCGTGTGCCCTCATCTTTATAGAAGGAAAAATCTTGCCCTTGTATGACATGGATCACTTGTGGCTGGACTGTTTTTTTTCCGATATATTCCCGCAAGTTTTCCACATATAGCTGATACTCTTCTTCCAGCTTATATTCTTCTATTGCATCCCCTACTATTTCGATGAGAGCTTCTTTGTATCCGCTGCTGCGAAATTGAATGACGGCATCATAAAATACCCGGAGGTGCTTAGCAGCTATTTCTTGAAAACTTTTAGTGATTCGCTGCCGCGGAAGGCTAGGTTCTTTAGCTTCTTCATACCTATCCCCCACGATCATCGTATGTGTCAGTTCAGCTATGCGCTTGATCGCTTCTTCATCCTTGAAATAATATACTTCCCTGGCAACTTGTTTGATCCAGTCTGTTTCCCGGTGATACAGGAATGTTTCAACCAGAGCCAACGCTATCCGCTGGTGGTAGCCATCGTGAATCGTCGCTGCATAGCCCCAGCGCTCATCTTCGTCCACATAAACCTTCTCCGTATTATCAAGCATGGTCAGGCACGAACAAAATGTATCCATTTCTTGCTTTGATTTGATAAACACTTTACGCAATATCAACCACCCTCGCCACTATCAACTGTTACAGTATATGGGCGAAAAATGGAATTATGAGCCAAAAAAAAGACAAGCCAGGTTTTGGCTCGTCTTTTATGAGTTAATCGTTTCTTCTGTTTTTCCCGAACAACGGAACCTCGGTTGCGACCCGCTTGATCCGTTCCATGATCCTGCCTGCCTTCACGCGCTCCACATCACCGCGGTTGGTCGTAGCAATCTGCTCTTCCAGCTGTGCGATCGAGTAGTTGGACGTGAAGAATACCGGCAGCCTTTCCATCATCCTGTAATGAAGGATGGAACCAAGTATCTCATCCCGGAACCAAGCCGATTGCGATTCGGCCCCGATATCATCAAGCATGAGGACCGGGGCTTTCTTGAACATCTCGACTTTCTCATTGACAGAGTCATCCTTCAGCGATGCTTTCATTTCACGGACAAACTCCGGCATATAAATAAGCATGCTGGATATATTCTTATCAGCAAGATCCTTGGCAATCGCTCCCAGGAAATATGTTTTTCCAACACCGAATGGACCATAGAAATACAAACCTTTCTCAGGAATCGCATCGTTCGTCTGCTCGAGGAACTGCAATGTCTTCATAATGGCTTGCTGACGTTCCGCATCACTGAGATCAAGCATCTCGGTCGATGCCTCCAGGATATCCTTCGGCATGTACAAGCTATTGATTCGTGATTGCTGCTTCTGACGTTCTTCGTGCTGCAAGCGCGAATGACATTTATCGTATGCAAGACGAATCGCTTTTCCTTCCACTTCCAACCTTGGTGTATAGCCGTTCAAAATATTGCGGCATTCATCAAGTGAAGGGCAATCCTGGCATTGCTTCGATTGTGTTGTATATTCATAAAGGCGCATCAGGTTCCGTTGGATATCCTGCTCAGTCAGCTGCGGGTTTGCTTCCAAAACGGACTTGACCTCGGGGTCTTGTCTCACCTGCTGCTGCATGCGCTCAAAATTCTCTTTGAAATTCTTATTTTCCTGCATCCATTTCTTTAATGACGCTTGAATGGGTTCCATACACACACCCCCTGCTATCACTTAAACCCGCTTTTTATTAGCATTGAATTTTTTAAGCATTTCTGCCACATCCACATCTGTCACAGCCGTACTGGCAGGTGCTTCCACCTTGCCTTTTTGATCGAACCACTCCGGTACCACTTCTTTACGCCCAGTATTTTTTCTTCGGGCAGCAGGCTGCTTGCTGCCACTTGCTGTGTTCCAAGGCTGGCTGCCGCTTTTTGCAAGCTCCATCGCTTCCTGTACGGTACTGACTTTTTTACGCGCCCAATGTGCCGCTATTTTCTCCATATAAGCCTTCGATAACTTCATATCGGACTTGAGCAGCACGTAATACACCAATACATTCATGATACCAGGCGCCATTCCTTGTTCGGCCATGACATCACGGATGATTTTCAAGTCCGCTGCGGCTGCTGTCCCATTGCCTGATATATCTTCCAGCAGCTGTTTTGGAGATATTGTCTCGAGCAGCTGGATGAGCTGTTCTTGCTTTGTTGTTGCTGTTATTTCTTGTTTGGCATCCTTTTGCGGAAGTTCCATCACTTTCGTTTCCGATGTTTTAGGACGGGCCAAAAACAGGTCGTGACAAGCAGCTTTGAACTCCGCAGGATTCAGCTCATGTGTATCCGAAACCGCCCAGAGCAATGCTTTATCCAACTCCGGCGATGTCAAGCTGTACAATACCGTCATCTGTTCCATCAGCTTCCGATTCCGCGGTGTAAGGATCAGTTCCGGTTCGAGCATCCGCTGTTTCAAGGATTGCTGCAGCCATTCGAAATCGACTACATCGGCTTCGATGGACGGTCCGCGCTGCTGATCGGAGCTGCTTGAAGCAGTCTTCAGCGGGGGAACATGGTGCTTAGTCAGCTGATCCGCCGAAAAAACGGCATCAAAGGACGCCGTGATTTCCTCTGCCTCTTCAGGAAGCTTTTCTTCTTTGATGAAAAGATCACGCATCTGCTTGAATCTACTTTCCCCTAATTGGTGATACAGCAGCTGGGACAGCATATCGTCCTCGAAAAAGCTATCGGGTGAGAAAGGCGCATACAAATCATACGTATACAAATTCTCTTCCCCTTGCTTTTGAAACGTGCGGATGAGACCAATCGCTTCCAGTTGCAGCCTTGCATCGTATAATTGATCCATTGGCATATCCAGCAATGTCATCAGCATATGATGCGTTTTCGGTTCACATGTACCGTGATGGACGACGAATTCGTTGACAAGTGTCTGGTATAAAGTCACCGCCTGCATTCCGAGCAATGGCTGATACAAATGAGTCAATGCTACCGAATATCCGTCTGGGAGCACCGACTTCATCCGTATCATATAACCATCAGCCGGCAGAAGCTTCCCGATATGCTGACTGTTCATACAATCTTTCCTTTCCTTCTTGCAAAGTCTTACTCTTTGTTATCGGTTTTGATCAAGTCTTTCAATTCATCAAGGAAGACACTGATATCCTTGAATTGCCGGTAAACGGAGGCAAAACGGACATACGCCACTTCATCCACATCTGAAAGACGTTCCATGACCATCTCGCCGATTTCCTTGCTTTGTACTTCTGATGTACCGCTGTTGCGCAGTTCTTTCTCTACTTCCGCTACGATATATTCAATTTGCTCCAATGCAACAGGACGCTTTTCACAAGCTTTGATCAAACCGCGCATGAGCTTTTCTTTGCTGAATTCTTCCCGTGTTCCTTCTTTTTTCACAACGATCAACGGTGTTGCTTCGATACGTTCGAATGTCGTGAAACGAAAAGCGCAGTCTTCACATTCCCTGCGTCGCCGGATGGAACGCCCTTCCTCGATGGGACGGGAGTCTAGTACTTTTGTGCTTTTATATTGGCAGTTTGGACATCTCATGCCGATCCACCCCATTACTTCCGCAAGCCTCGACAGGCTTCGCGCATTTGCGACACTTCTGTATCGTCTTTTTCCTATTCTACCACGATTGGAGCGAAAAATCGAAGCGTTCTTCCTTCAACAAAAAAAGGCAGCCGAGGGCTACCCTTTCCATTTTCGCAATGCAAGCACCGCGTTGTGTCCGCCGAAACCGAAACCATTCGACAAAGCAACTGTCAAATCCTTCTCCACTGCTTCGTTCGGTACATAAGATAAATCACAGTCAGGATCAGCATCCCGATAATTGATCGTTGGAGGCACGATGCCTTCTTGCAGTGCTTTAAGCGTGATGATTGCTTCAACAGCACCTGCTGCACCGAACAGATGACCTGTCATCGATTTTGTCGAACTTATCAGCACGTCACCGGCTGTTTCTCCAAATACTGTTTTTATCGCTTTAGTTTCAGTTTTATCTCCCTCTGGTGTACTTGTCGCGTGTGCATTTATGTAATCCACATCTTCAAGCTTCAAATCAGCCATCTGCATCGCCAATTTCATGGCACGGGCAGGACCAAGATAGTTAGGAGACGTAATATGATGTGCATCCGTTGTGGATCCATATCCAATTACTTCACCAAGGATGACCGCACCGCGTTTTTTCGCATGCTCCAGCTCTTCCAGCACTAAAATACCTGCCCCTTCCGACATGACGAAACCATCACGGTTGGCATCGAAAGGCGAGCTTGCAGTTTGGGGTGTATCGTTTTGCGTGCTCATTGCCCGCATTTTCGTGAAGCCTGCATATGCGAACGGCGTGATCGATGCTTCCGCTCCTCCAGCAAGGATGGCGTCTGCCAGCCCGTGCTTGATATTCAGGAAGGCTTCCCCGATCGCATGGTTCCCGGTAGCACAAGCAGAAACAGGTGCGAAGCTTGGTCCGCTGAATCCAGTCTTGATCGAAACGATTCCCGCTGCCATGTTTGAAATCATCATCGGCACCATGAACGGTGAAACACGTCTTGGACCTTTTTCAAGCATTGTGGCGTGATTATCCAGAATTGTATTCACACCGCCGATACCAGAACCGATATAAATCCCCACACGCTCCGGATCGACAGTATCGGCTGACAGATTTGCTTGCTCCATCGCCTGCACTGCAGCGCCGTATGCAAATTGGCTATACAAGTCATAGCGTTCGATCTCTTTTTTATCCAAATACTGCTCCGGATCAAATCCGCTGGCAGTTCCGCCGATTTGTGAAGCGATTCCGGCAAATTTCTCCGGATCCAATTGTTTGATGCCGGATTCACCAGCTTTGATATTATTCCAAAATGTCTCTACGTCCGAACCAAGCGGCGTAACAGCACCATATCCAGTAACTACGACACGTCTATTCAAAAACATACCTTCTTTCTAGCAGTAACTATTAGTACCTGCTATTATATCTGAAGTCCGATTAAATTGCGACCGTAAGCTTTTATCTCCATTATGTAGGCTTGCCATTTTCCTGGATGGAAATACAACATTAAAAAACCCCGCTCCTAAAAGGAACAGGGTTGGTTATACAAATATCAATGTGATTTCGGCTGTACTGCCACAGGACCCATGCCCCGCGGAAGCTCGGCTTTTTCACAAGTTTTGGCTTCAAGCGCGTCAACGATATAATCGGTTGCTACGTTCGGGTCAATGATGTTACCGCAAGTGTATACATCAATGCTGGCGTAGCCATGTTCCGGAAAACTGTGAATTGTCAAATGCGATTCAGAGATGATGACCACTCCGCTCACGCCATGCGGCGCAAATTTGTGGAAGGCAACCTCCCGTACTTCAGCTCCTGATTTCAATGCCGCATCGACGAAAATCTGTTCGATCAGCTGCATATCATTCAGCTTCTCTTCGTTACAATCCCATAGTTCCGCAATAACATGTCTTCCCATTGTATCCAATGTACTTCCCCCTTTAAATATTTACCTAAAAAATAGATGCGTGAATTGCCACGGGGGAAAGTTAGTCCAAAGAGGTCCTAACCCTTTAAGCAGTCACTTGATGCAAAAATCCTTCAGGAAAACAGTTTTGACTTTATGCTTGCCTGCACCAAAGATGCATGCAAAAAGAAGTATATAGTGTTTGTATCTGTTTGGCAAGCATACGTCCCAAAATTGATTCAAAAGGGGTAGTATTCATTCAGATGATTTCCGCTCGATCTTGTTGCAGGAGACTGCTCCCGACTAGCTGAGCCAAATCGACTACGCGGCAGGAATAGCCCCACTCATTGTCGTACCAAGCAATTACCTTTATCTTCTTTTCTTCCATGACGATGGTCGACAAACCATCGATGGTAGCCGATTGCGATGTTGTCGTGTAATCGATGGATACAAGCGGCTCTTCACTGAAGGAAATGATTCCTCGCATATCCGTTCCTGCAGCAGTCCGAAAAGCATCATTCACCTGCTCTGCTGTTACAGACTCCTCCACATCCACAACCAAGTCGACAAGCGAGACATTCGGAGTCGGAACACGCAAGGCCATGCCATGCAGCTTCCCCTTCAGATGCGGCAGTACTTCTGCCAAGGCTTTGGCTGCACCTGTCGTCGTCGGGATGATCGATTGTGTACAGCCTCTGGCCCTGCGCAAATCCTTATGCGGATTATCGATATTTTTTTGGTCATTTGTAAAGGAATGAACGGTTGTCATCAAACCATTCTTGATTGTAAAGTTCTCATCCAACACTTTGACAACCGGCGCTAGGCAATTCGTTGTGCAAGAAGCATTGGAAACGATGCTATGCACGTCACCTTGATAAACCTGGTCATTGACACCGATTACGATTGTAGCATCGACATTTTTTCCTGGAGCAGTTATGACAACTTTCTTGGCACCGGCATCCAGATGGGCAGATGCCGCTTCCTGTGAGCAGAATTTTCCTGTTGCCTCAATGACGACATCGACTTCCAGATCCCTCCATGGTAATAGCAGCGGATCCCTTTCCCCTACAACCAAAATCCTTTTCCCATCATATACGATTGCACCAGCTTCTGCCGTAATAGCAGCATCCAAATTTCCGTGGACGCTATCGTAGCGGAGAAGGTGAGCTAGCGTTTCTGCCGGGTAGGAAGCATTCACAGCTACTATTTCCATATCAGGCATTTCCATCGCCCTTCTGCATACCAATCGTCCGATTCTGCCAAATCCATTAATCGCGATACGAGTTGTCATCGAATTGCCTCCTTTAATGTGTCACACTATACTAATGATTTATGAAATAAGTATAACACATTAAAGGAAAAATGCGAATCAAAAAGGAGCCCTTTTTATAAGGCTCCTAGATGATGTTCCATTCTCTTAAAAGTTTTTCCAGCTGGACTTTCGTTTGCGCTTTACTCCCATTATTATCAATGACCGCATCAGCCCTGGCAGCTTTCTCTGATAGCGGCATCTGGCTGTTGATTCGGTCCAATGCCGCCTGCTCCGTCAAGTCATTACGAATCATCAATCTCTCCAGCTGCACTTGTGGATCGACCGTGACAACGACTATCTTGTCGACAAGATGCAGCTGATCCCCTTCAAATAAGAGCGGGATATCGAGAACGACTGCTGGGTGCTGCGTAAGCAAACGATCTCTGTCAGCAGTCATCCGTTCCCTGACAACAGGATGCACGATGGTATTCAGCTGCTCCCGCTTCTTGGGATCACGAAAAATGATGCTGCCGAGTTTAGGGCGGTCCAGTGAGCCATCCACCAGCAGGACATCAGATCCAAATGCTTCGACAATGGCAGCCAAAGCAGGTTCACCCGGCTCGACCACTTCCCGGGCGACTATGTCTGCATCAACAACCGGAATATTGCAGTCCCTGAATAAATTGCTCACGGTGCTCTTGCCGGATGCTATGCCTCCGGTCAAACCAATTACAATGCCCACGACTGGTTCCTCCTTAGTGCTGACATGCTGTGCAGATATGTGTGCCTCTTCCGCCCACTTTTATTTTGGCGATTTCACGGCCGCAGTTCGGGCATGGTGTTCCTTGCTGTCCATATACGAGCAACTGCTGCTGGAAGGTTCCGATTTTACCCTGGCTGTTCACATAACTGCGAATCGTGCTGCCGCCCTTTTCGACAGCTTCGAGCAGTGTCTCGGCCGCAGCCTGCTGAATGCGGATGAGTTCCATATCTTCCATGGAAGATCCGCGGCGTTCCGGATGAACGCCCGCTTTGAAAAGCGTCTCATCCACATAAATATTTCCCAAACCAGCCACCACCGACTGATCCAGCAAAATATTCTTGATCATGCGACTGCTGCGCTGCACCTTCTCCTTGAAGTAGTCCAGCGTGAACGATTCATCAAACGGTTCAGGTCCGACCAAAGTCAGCGGCGGAGTATCATATTCCTGTCCTTCCTTGAACAAATGCATCGTACCGAATTTGCGGACGTCGTTGTAACGAAGCTGTTCCCCATTCGTCAAGTGAAAGATAACATGGGTATGCTTGTCATCGGGCTCTTCCTCTGGTTTTACGGAGAACTTACCTTCCATCCGCAAATGCGATACAAGAACGTCTCCATCCAAATAGAACATAAGAAACTTGCCTTTTCGACCGATGGAACGGAATGTCTGCCCTTTGAGCCGCTCGACGAAATGCTCGACGCCTTCACCGAATTTAATTATTTTAGACCAGCGGACAGTCACATCAGCGATTGTCTTTCCGATCACAAGCTGTTCGAGTGTCCTCCTGGCTGTTTCAACCTCTGGTAATTCCGGCATTTCCTGTCCTTCTTTCCGTGCTTATTTCGCGTCGTACCATGTTTTGCCGTATGCATATTCCACTTTCAGCGGCACGTCGAGCTTCACCGCATGCTCCATGACATCCGGTACGACTTCTTTCAATTTCTCTATTTCGGATTCAGGTGCTTCCAAAATCAATTCATCATGCACTTGCAGCAAGAGCTTCGCTTCCATCTGCTCAGACTCGAGACGTTCTGCCAAATCGATCATCGCCTTTTTGATGATATCCGCCGCACTGCCCTGAATCGGTGTATTCATCGCTGTACGTTCTGCAAAACTGCGCTGGTTGAAGTTCCGGCTCGTCAAATCCGGTAGATAACGTCGGCGGTTCATGATTGTGGAGACATATCCTTTTTGCTTGGCATCCTGTACGATATCTTCCATATAAGTCTTCACACCCGGAAAGCTCTGCAAATAACGATCGATGAATTGCTGCGCATCTTTACGCGTGATGCCAAGGCTCTGGGACAATCCATAATCACTGATACCATAGACGATACCAAAGTTGACTGCCTTCGCTTGGCGCCGCATATTGCTCGTGATGTCCTTCTCTTCGACATGGAAAACATCCATTGCCGTCCGGCTGTGAATATCCATGCCTTCATTGAATGCCTCAATCAATTTTTCATCTTGTGCGATATGTGCCAGCACACGCAGCTCGATTTGGGAATAGTCGGCGGCAAAAATGACTGAGTTCTCGGTCGAAGGCACAAATGCTTGTCTGATTTTGCGCCCTTCTTCCAGCCGAATCGGGATATTCTGTAAATTCGGCTCCGTCGAGCTCAAGCGACCAGTCTGAGTCAACGCTTGGTTGAAGCGGGTATGAATTTTGTTTGTATCTTTATCGACCACTTTCAGCAACCCTTCGATATATGTGGATTGCAGTTTGCCCAATTGACGGTAAAGCAGTAGCTGCTGGATGATTTCATGCTTGTCAGCCAGCTGCTCCAGCACATCCGCTGATGTGGAGTAGCCTGTTTTTGTCTTTTTGATAACCGGTAAGCCGAGCTTCTCGAAAAGAATCGGACCAAGCTGCTTTGGTGAATTCAAATTGAATTCTTCTCCTGCAAGCTCATAGACTTTACGCTCGATCTCCGAAAGTCTTCCGCCAAGCTCTTCTTTCATCTCCTTGATTCGGTCGACATCCACTTGAACGCCAAAGTACTCCATCTCTCCCAAAATTGCAGCGAGCGGCATTTCCAGATTGGAGAACAGCTCCAGCTGCTCATTTTCCGACAGCTTTTCTTCTGCTTCTGGCTTCAGCTTGTATATGACCATCGCTTTCCGGCCAAGATGCTCACTGAAAGCCTCCAGATCCGGCACTTTCATTTTCGCGCCTTTTCCGTAAACTTCTTCGTCGTATAACACATCTTTCTTACCAAGACGATGTCCGATTGCCGGAATGTCATGGTGATTTTCCGATGGGTTGATCAAATAGGATGCCAATAACAAGTCAAAATCTGCATTCTCAAGCGTAATGCCATGATGCAGCAGCGCCACAACGGAACGCTTCACATCGAACACCCATTTTGCTTTGGAGCTGTCAGCAGCCCAAGCTTTGAAGACGTCGGATTTGTATGCCACATCCGACGGGATGAAATAAGCGCCGTTTTTATTGGCCAGACCGAAGCCTTCGATTTGCGCCGTATGGTAGTTATCCGTCAGCATTTCCACGACAAGCGCATCTTCTCCTGTGAACAAATCCCCCGTTATCTCATTGACGATTGTCACCTCCAGCGGCGTCAGCTCCTGGGATGCTTCTTCAGCTTCCCCTTCTTCTCCGATTCTTGCGAGCAATGACTGGAAGCCCAGGTCTTTGAAGAGAGCACTGACAGCAGCATTTTGATAGCCATCAAAATTGATGTCAGCAAGACTCACCTCGATCGGGGCATTCGTCTCGATCGTTGCCAGTTCACGGCTCATGAAGGCAGATTCCTTGTTGTCGGTAAGCTTTTGCTTGATGCTTTTGCCTGAAACATCATCAAGCTGCTCATAAATATTATCAAGCGTCTGGAATTGTTTCAGCAATTTGACTGCTGTTTTCTGCCCGACCCCGGGAACGCCAGGTATGTTGTCGGAGCTGTCACCCATGAGTGCTTTCATATCGATGATCTGCTCTGGTTTCACTTCCATGTTTTCAAGCAGGAAATCCGGCGTATAAGCGTCGATTTCACTGATTCCTTTGCGAGTGAGCTGAATCGTCGTCTTGTCGCTGACAAGCTGCAATAGATCTTTATCTCCGGAAATGACTTTTATTTCAAAATCACCTGCTTCAGCCTGCTTTGCAAGCGTCCCGATGATGTCGTCGGCTTCGTACTGATTCAGCTGATAATGCTTGATCGAAAAAGCATCCAGCAGTTCACGGAGCAGCGGGAATTGTTCGGAAAGCTCAGGTGGCGTCTTTTGGCGACCGCCCTTGTATTCTTTATACGTCTCATGTCGGAAAGTCGTCTTGCCTGCATCGAAAGCGACCAACAGATGCGTCGGCTTTTCATTTTCCAAAATGCGAAGCAGCATCGTCGTGAAGCCATAGATCGCATTGGTATGGATGCCTTTATCATTATTCAGCAGCGGAAGTGCAAAAAATGCACGATAAGCTATACTGTTTCCATCGATTAAAACCAATTTATTTGTCATACATAAAACTCCTTTGTCATCGTTCCTGTCCCTTTTCATTAGTTTACCATGTTTCTTTCCCGAAACAAAAAAGATCGTCCAGCTGGACGATCTTAGCCGAGTGCCTTTGGCAGACGGAGGGAAAAAGTTGTCCCTTTATTCACTTCGCTGCTCACCGCGATCGTACCGCCATGTGCTTCGACAACATGCTTCACGATCGCCAATCCAAGCCCCGTACCGCCGGTATTGCGGCTCCGGGCCTTATCGACTCGATAAAAACGTTCGAATATCCGATCGATGGAATCTTCCGGAATGCCGATGCCAGTATCCGTCACTTCCGCAAACACACTATCGTTCGATTGCGAAACCTTCAGCTTTACTTTGCCATTTTGCGGTGTATAGTTTACAGCATTGCTCAGCAGATTGATGACAAGCTGCTTCAGTCGATCCTCATCCCCGCGCATGACGGCGCTGTCGGGAAGTTCCAATTCCAAGTCAATCTGCTTGTTGAGTGCTTGTTGCTCGATCATCGGCATGATGGTATCGATCATGATCCGGAAATCAAGCCTTTCCACACGAACCTGCAATTCATCCTTTTCCAGGCGGGAAAGCTCAAGCAAGTCCTTCACCAATGCTTGCAGCCGCTGACTTTCATTATGAATGATGGTAATGAAACGCTCTGTCAGCTCTTTGTCTTCCAAAGCACCATCTTCCAAAAGCGTTTCGGAAAAGCCGCGTATGCTAGTGAGTGGTGTTTTCAGTTCATGTGACACATTGGCGACAAAGTCCTTGCGCATTTCTTCGACACGTTTCAGATCCGTGATCTCGTAAAATACGAGTACAGCTCCCTTTAAATCATAGGAGTCGTTAAAAATCGGCGCTGCCACAATTTCGAAGAAACGCTTTTCCTTTTCCCGCTGCAGTGTGAAAGCATCCCGCACTTTTTCTTCATAAAGAAAAGCTTCGGAGACGACATGGTGGATGTTGCTCTGTGAAATCGTATCATGATACACATGACCGATATAATCCTTGTCTTTGCCTCCAAATACAGACAGGAACTTTCTGTTGACCAAATGGACATACCCGCGTTCATCCACTAACATCAAGCCGCTCTCCATATTGTCGATCACCGTTTCCAGCTGATCTTCCTGCATCTTCTCAAGAAGTTCCAGCTCATGCAGATTGCGCGCAATCTGATTCACAGACCGGATCAATCTGCCGGCATCTCCGTAGAAGTTCTCATAATTCCTTGCTTTATAATTTCCCTTTACGAGCTCCTCCGCTACTTCAGCAGTCATGGAGACAGGTTTGATGTAGCGTTCCTGCAGACGATATAAAACCGAGATGATCAGCGCAGCGCCAATGAGCAAGGCGCTCCATAAAATGAACCATTCGGTCGTGATTTGCATAAGAATAAAACCGATTGCCGCAAAGATCAGCAGAATGAGCGATCCATAGACGGCAATCCCATAAGAGCTGCGATGCATTACTGCGGCTCCTCCATTTTATATCCCAAACCACGGATCGTTTTGATATACACCGGATGTTTGGAATCAGGTTCGATCTTTTCACGCAAATGACTGATATGCACGTCCACGATGCGTGTATCGCCGACGAAATCATAATTCCATACCGAACTGAGCAGCTGGTCACGTGACATGACCCGCCCTTTGTTCCTCGCCAAATATAGTAAAAGTTCGAATTCCTTGCGCGTAAAGCTCAAGGATTCCCCATTAATGGATGCTTCATATTGATCTGGGAAGATAGATAACCCCGAAATCTTGATTTCTCCGCTTTCCATGTAATTATCACTTTTATTGGTGCGGCGCAATATCGCTTTGATCCGGGCCACGACCTCTTTTGGGCTGAAAGGCTTTGTGAGATAGTCATCTGCACCAAGCTCAAGTCCAAGGACCTTGTCCAATTCTTCATCACGTGCGGTAAGCATGAGAATCGGTGTATCAACCTGTTTCTGCCGAAGCTGTTTGCACACTTCCGTCCCGTCCAATTCCGGCAGCATCAAATCAAGGACGATCATATCGTATGTATTTTGCAATGCTTTCTGAAGTCCGGTCATACCGTCGAAAGCTGTCTCCGTTTCAAATCCAGCTCTTTCTATATTGAATTGCAATAGCGTTACGATGGATTCTTCATCATCAACAATAAGTACTTTTTGTGCCATGGATACTAGCCCCCTCTATGCATCATCATACCTTTTTCCAACTGTAAAGTGAACCTTACGAATTCGCTTTCTCTGTTAAGAGTTTGTAAATATAAAAAAAACCTATCCATTTTTAGTGGATAGGCTCAAGCTTTTACTGCAAAACAGCCATGACTTTGCGTACCGAGTCTGCTGATTGATCAAGCTGTGACTTTTCTTCATCTGTCAGCTCAAGCTGAATGATATCTTCCAGCCCGCTTCCACCGATGATCGTCGGCACTCCTAGGAATAGATCGCTGTAGCCATATTCCCCTTCCAAGTACGCGATGGAAGGAATGACGCGACGCTGATCCTTCAGGATTGCTTCGACCATTACGAGAAGTGACGCTGCAGGTGCGTAATAAGCACTTCCGTTGCCCAGAAGGTTGACTATTTCGCCGCCGCCTTTGCGTGTACGCTCTACTATTGCTTGTAGGCGCTCTTGCGGAATCAACGTTTCCAGCGGAATGCCTCCAGCATAGGAGTAGCGAATAAGCGGAACCATATCATCGCCATGTCCGCCCAGAACGAAACCAGTGATATCCTTGACAGATAAGTTGAGCTCTTCGGCGACGAATGTACGGAAACGAGCTGTATCAAGTACACCTGACTGACCGATTACCCGATTGCGCGGGAATCCAGATGTTTTGTATACCGTATATGTCATTGCATCCACCGGATTGGTCAATACAACAATGATGCTGTTTGGAGAATACTTCACAACCTGCTCCGTTACGGATTTCATGATCTTGCTGTTTGTATTGACAAGATCATCCCGGCTCATACCAGGTTTGCGGGCAATACCTGCTGTGATTACGACCACATCGGAATCCTGCGTGTCTGCATAGTCTGCAGTACCTTTCACATGTGCATCAAATCCCTGCACCGGAGAGGCTTCCAGCATATCCAATGCCTTACCCTTGGTCGGGTCCTCCATATCCGGGATGTCGACCAAAACGACATCCGCCAGCTCTTTCTGTGCGATAAGGAATGCTGTCGTTGCCCCTGTGAAACCACTACCGATTACTGATACTTTTCTGCGTTTGATTGCCATGTTGTTTCCTCCTCCAACACATTAGTCCATATTTTTGATCAATTCATCCCCGAATTCGGACGTTTTCACTTCCGTAGCTCCATCCATCAAACGAGCGAAATCATAGGTGACGACTTTGGAAGCGATCGTTTTATCCATCGCTTTCGTGATCAAGTCGGCAGCTTCCCTCCAGCCTAGGTGCTCAAGCAAAAGCACACCGGAAAGGATGACAGATGACGGATTCACTTTATCCAAGCCAGCATATTTCGGTGCTGTACCATGAGTCGCTTCAAAGATGGCATGACCTGTTTCATAGTTGATGTTCGCTCCTGGAGCGATGCCGATTCCGCCGACTTGTGCTGCAAGTGCATCGGAAATATAATCTCCGTTCAAGTTCATTGTCGCTACTACATCGAACTCAGCCGGGCGAGTAAGGATCTGCTGCAAGAAGATGTCAGCAATTGCATCTTTGACAACGATCTTGCCCGCTGCCTCTGCTTCTTGCTGCGCTTTATCAGCAGCTTCACGACCTTTTTCTTCGACGATTTTATCGTACTGCTGCCATGTGAATACTTTATCACCGTATTCCGCCTCGGCAAGCTCGTAACCCCAGTTTTTAAAGGCGCCCTCGGTGAATTTCATGATATTGCCTTTATGGACCAGTGTCACACTTTTCCTGTTTTCTTGGATTGCGTAGTCGATCGCTGCGCGAACCAATCGCTGTGTTCCTTCTTCCGATACAGGCTTGATGCCGATACCGGATGTTTCCGGGAAGCGAATGTTATGTACACCCATTTCATTCTCAAGGAAATCAATGACTTTCTTCACTTCCGGTGAACCTTTTTGCCATTCAATACCAGCATAGATATCTTCCGTATTCTCCCGGAAGATGACCATATCCGTATCTTCAGGCTTCTTCACAGGTGAAGGAACACCTTTGAAGTAACGGACCGGACGTAAACAAGTAAACAAATCAAGCTCTTGTCTGAGCGCAACGTTCAAAGAACGGATACCGCCGCCGACTGGTGTCGTCAATGGACCCTTGATGGCGATCTTGTATTCCCTAATCACATCAAGCGTTTCTTCCGGTAGCCATTCGCCGGTTTTATCGAATGCTTTCTGCCCTGCATAGACTTCTTTCCATTCAATAGACTTTTCGCCTTTGTAAGCTTTATCAACTGCAGCTTCGAGCACACGGCTTGCAGCAGCCCAAATATCGGGTCCTGTTCCGTCTCCTTCGATAAATGGGATGACCGGACGATCCGGTACTTGCAGCTCTCCATTGGTTACTGTGATTTTGTTTGCTTCAGCCATGTTCTGATTCCTCCTAAGATAAAATCTGATACTCTATTAGTTTAGCAAAAAATTTCTTTGTTGTTGTAAAAATATTAGACTCTTTCTGCCAATGGTGTATACGTACGATGTGTTTCCCCGACATATTCTGCCCGCGGACGGATCAGACGGTTATCTGCATACTGCTCCAGGATATGTGCAATCCACCCAGAGAAGCGGCTCACCGTGAAGATCGGTGTGTAAAGATCATGATCGATCCCCAAGCTGTAATAAACGGTGGCAGAGTAGAAATCGACGTTTGCCGGAAGATTCTTTTCCCGCTTGACGACATCTTCCACTTTGACACTCATTTCATACCACTTTGTATGACCGGATAATTCTGTCAGTTCACGAGACATTTCTTTCAGGAATTTCGCACGCGGATCACCAGATTTATAGACACGGTGTCCCATACCCATGATTTTTTCTTTGTTTGCGAATTTCTTTTCCAAATAGGCTTCCACATTATCAATTTCGCCGATCTCAAACAGCATTTCCATCACTGCTTCGTTCGCACCGCCATGAAGCGGGCCTTTCAAAGCGCCGATTGCAGCCGTAAGACCAGAGTACATATCCGATAATGTGCCAACACAAACACGAGCTGTAAATGTAGACGCATTCAATTCATGGTCCGCATGAAGCACAAGCGCCTTATTCATTGCTTCGACTTCAATGTCTTTCGGCTCTTTTTCATTGAACATATAAAGGAAGTTCGCAGAATAGCTATAGTCTTCCCGAGGCGCTACCGGCTCCAGTCCGGCACGAATACGGGAAAATGCCGCAACCAATGCCGCAATCTGTGCTTGAAGACGAATCGCCTTGCGGTTGTTTGCTTCCGGTGTATTCACTTCTGCTTCCTCATCATATAAGCCAAGCAAAGAAACAGCGGTCCGAAGTGCTGCCATTGGATGAACCGCTTTCAAATCACAAGCCTTCAAATGTTCGATGACCGGCTCTGGAAGCTTCGATTGCGCAGCCAATTCCCCTCTTAGCTGGGCAAGCTGTTCCTCATTCGGCAGCTCATCATGCCATAACAAATAAATTACTTCCTCGAAACTTGAATTACTAGCAAGGTCATCAATGTTGTAACCGGCATATGTCAGTTGATCGTCAATGATTGAACTAATCTTGGATTCCGCCGCAATGATACCTTCAAGTCCTTTAACTACCGCCATGTTAATCTCTCCCCTTCAGTAAAAGTCAAATCGCTAACATGTGTAATAGAAACTTCAAAATTGCTAGATCTTTGAGTGAAGCACTTTCATTATAAACATAATTTTAAGGTTTGTGAAATGAAAACGTTTTATTATTTTTGTTTTCTTTATTGTTCGATTATTAATAAATTTTTGTCATTTTGTAAATAACCCGATGACCTGAAAGATTATATACGCAATACCCGCTCCGATAAGCGGCCCTACAGCAACTCCATTCAAAAGGACTACGGCGAGGATCGTACCGATTACAAGTGCCACGGTCACCTGTGGATCCGTTGACATCAAATTGACTCCGTACTTCCCTAGGACCGCAACCAATATACCGGCCGCCAATGCGACCCATGCATAATATGATTTCACGCTCGCATATAAATCTTTAAAGCCGATATCTCCGTTTGCAATCGGGACAAGCACGGCGATGGTGAGGACTGTTATCCCGATACTCAAGCCTTTGGAGGCAAGGAATGGAAACAGTTTGTCATCCAGCTGCAGCACTTTGATACCAAGCAGGATATACGCGGCAATCGTGATGGACTGATTTTTACCGATTATTCCCAATATGAGGATGATGACTAAAAAAATTGACGATGTGTTCAACAAACTAATTCCTCCAAACTTTCAGCTGACTAGATAAAGGATGTGAGCCAATGCAACTGACTACCCTTCATCAACTGCTCAGATTGTGTATTGTCCTGGGTTCTGCTGCCGGGAGCATTTTCGCGATTGTGCTGACTGCCCCTTATGTATATCCATTCATCATCAGCAGCATCCTGGCTATCCTGATGAATCCGATCATCCGTTTGATCGAGCAGAAGACGAACTTGAACCGGACGGCAGCAGTGGGACTGATTTTATTAACTTTTTTAGGATTATGTGTTGGCGGCCTTGCACTGGCGGTAAATGAAATTGCCCAAGGTGCAACGTATCTGGCTAAAAAGGTTCCTGTTCATTTCAATGATTTTGTGGGTTATATTCAAAGACTGGCAGAAATCTATGTTATTCCGTATTATGAAAAGCTCATGTCTTTTCAGCAAGGGTTGGGATCAGGTCAGCAAGAAGCATTCGATGAAAATCTACAGGCAGTCATACAGCACCTCTCCGCCACACTTGGAGATGGCATCCAAGCTGCACTGGAAGCATTCCCCATGATGCTTGGCAAAGCACCACTTTATATCAGCGTCTGCATCGTTGTCTTCCTGGGAACGTTCTTCATCTGCAAAGACTGGGAGAAGATCATAGCTCTTTTGGACCGTTTTCTTCCTGACTTGCTGGTTTCCTCATCAAAACAAGTTGGAAAAGGGATGGTAAGGGCATGCATAGGTTTCCTGAAGGCTCAAGCTTTGCTTTTAGGTCTCACATTCGTCATCATGTGTCTGGGATTCGCCATCCTGCGCATCGAGCATCCGATAGCCACGGCATTTTTCATCTCCCTAGTCGATGTTGTGCCGTATTTAGGGACAGGCATCGTCTTTGTCCCTTGGATACTTTACAGCTTCCTGACCGGAAACTTTTCTCTGACCATCGGACTGGCTATCCTTTATCTGGCCATCGTCCTGCAACGGCAGCTGATGGAGCCCAATTTATTGTCTGTTCAGATCGGGCTCCATCCGCTGGCAACGCTGATTGCCGTCTTTGCCGGTTTCCAGCTCCTTGGTTTCATCGGCCTGCTTGCCGGACCCATTGTGCTAGTCGTGCTACATACGCTCCACCATACTGGTGTGCTGCGTATCCTTTGGCTGTATATAAAAAATGGCAACCAGACTTAGCGGCGGTAAACCCGTATCGTATTTTTCGACACAAGCCGCATGAGAAGCGCCTGGACCCAATAACGAAGTCTTTTACGAGTGAAAGGCAGCAAAAATAATAAGCCGATCAAGTCGCTGAAAAAACCGGGCAGTAATAAAAGAAATCCGCCAATAAGTATGCATATTCCATTCAGGAGCTCATCTGTCGGCGGCTGGCCATTTTGCATTTGCTCCCTGGCCCTTTTATATGTCTGGATTCCTTCACGGCGGGCAAGCGCCACACCAAGCACACCAGTCGCTGCAATCAGAAGGAAAAGCCAAAGAAAACCGATTTTAGAACCAGCCCATATAAAGAAAATCACTTCTATGGCCGGAAACAATATAAAAAGAAAAAGTAACGCTTTTTTCATATGCAACGCTCCATTGATCAGAATAACTTTAGTTTAACACAGCATCATGGCAAATAAAAAAGGAGAGGACCGATGCCCTCTCCTTCCTTTTGTGCTTTATAGTACGCTCGCATGACCGTCGTAAATATCACCTTTGGCAGCATCGACTGTAACCAATGCACCGTTGGAGATTTTCGTTGTAGCTTCTGCCACGCCTACTACGACTGGAATGCCAAGGCTCAAGCCGACTACCGCTGCGTGCGATGTCAAACCGCCTTCTTCCACGATCAGGCCGCCTGCCTTCTCGATGGCAGGCATCATGTCTTTATCCGTACCGTACGTTACAAGGATATCCCCTGGCTGAAGAAGACGCTGCGCTTCGTCTGCATCCTTTGCAACGACAGCTTTACCATAAACACTGCCTTTACCGATGCCTTGTCCTTTGGCAAGGATGTCGCCAATCACATGGACTTTCATCAAGTTTGTTGTACCTGTTTCGCCTACTGGTACACCTGCAGCGATGATGATACGGTCCCCGCGTTGGAACAACTCGGTAGACAAACCAGTATCCACTGCAAGATCAAGCATGTCATCCGTAGATTCCACACGTTCACCCGTAACAGCTTGAACACCCCATACTAGGGAAAGTCTGCGGTTTGTAGCTTCATCGAATGTAACAGCTACGATAGGTGCTTTCGGACGATACTTGGAAATCATTTTCGCAGTGTAACCGCTGGAAGTAGCAGTAACGATCGCGCTGACACTCAAGTTGATGGCAGTATGACCGACAGACTGGCTGATTGCGTCTGTGATTGTCATATCGCTAGCCTTGGAGCGTTCGTCAAGAATCGCTTTGTGATCCAGCGCAGTCTCTGCTTTACGCGCAATGTTATTCATAGTGCGGACTGCTTCAACTGGATAGTTACCGGCAGCAGTTTCACCAGAAAGCATGATTGCGTCTGTACCGTCGAAAATAGCATTGGCCACGTCGGATGCTTCTGCACGTGTCGGGCGCGGGTTGCGCTGCATGCTGTCAAGCATTTGGGTTGCTGTGATAACTGGCTTTCCAGCGATATTGCATCGTTTGATCATTTCTTTTTGCGCCAATGGCACATCTTCTGCAGGAATTTCGACACCAAGGTCACCACGTGCAACCATCAAACCATCACTGACTTGCAAGATGCTGTCCAGATTATCGAAACCTTCTTGGTTCTCGATTTTAGGAATGATTTGGATATGACCAGCTTCGTGCTTTTCGAGCAATTCACGGATTTCCAAAACATCGGAAGGACGTCTTACGAAAGAAGCCGCAATGAAATCGACGCCTTGTTCGATACCGAATTCAATGTCGCTGGCATCTTTATCTGTGATACCTGGCAGATTCACGCTGACGCCTGGTACATTGACACCTTTTTTATTTTTAAGCAAACCGGAGTTCAATGCTTTTGTCTTGATTTCGTTGTTAGCTTTATCGATGTCCAATACTTCCAGTTCAATCAAGCCATCATCCAATAGAAACTTGGAACCGACATGCACATCGTTGATCAAGCCTGGATACGTTACCGAGAATCTTTCTTTGGAACCTTCCATCTCATTCATGGAAACGAAGATTTCGTCACCTTTTTCGATATGCGCTTCGCCGCCTTGCAAAACGCCAGTACGGATTTCAGGACCTTTTGTATCCAAAAGGATAGCAACTGTTTTGCCAGTGCGTCTTGAAGCTTCGCGGATATTCTTGATGCGGGCACCATGCTCTTCGAAATCTCCGTGGGAGAAATTAAGGCGTGATACATTCATGCCTGCCTCGATAAGTTCAACCAGTGTTTCTACGGACTCGGAAGCCGGTCCGATTGTACATACGATTTTTGTCTTTCTCATTATGAGAATCCTCCTTCAGTAGTGCAACAACTATTAAATCGATAATTCCTGGGACAGCCTGTACATGTCCATGTCGATCTCATGTTTTTGATCCAAGATTTCCAGAATATCATGATCCACAAGTTTATTATTCTGTATTCCTACCATGCGCCCGGATTTACCTTCCAGCAATATATCGACCGCTCTGCCGCCAAGTCGGCTCGCAAGCACCCGATCATTAGCTGTAGGGGATCCGCCCCTTTGCACATGACCTAGAATCGTCACCCTTGTGTCCATATTCGTAGCTTCTTCGATACGCTTCCCGAATTCAAAACCGCTGCCGACACCTTCTGCAACGATGATGATACTATGCTTCTTACCGCGTTCCTGCCCGCGTTTCAGACGGTCGATCACGTCATTGAAATCAGTAGGCTGTTCGGGGATCAGGATGCTTTCGGCACCGTCTGCAAGACCTGCCCAAAGGGCAATGTCACCAGCATGGCGGCCCATTACCTCGACCACATACGTACGTTCGTGGCTTGTAGCGGTATCGCGCACTTTGTCGATTGCCTCGATAACTGTATTCAGTGCTGTATCAAAGCCAATCGTAAAGTCGGTACCCGGGATATCATTATCGATCGTCCCTGGCACCCCGATACATGGATATCCTTTTTGCGTCAGCTTCTCTGCTCCGCGGAATGATCCATCACCGCCGATGACAACAAGTCCTTCGATACCGAAACGCTTCAGTTGTTCGATACCTTTTTCCTGTCCTTCATCCGTCTTGAATTCTTCGCAGCGCGCAGTATGCAGTATGGTACCGCCGCGCTGGATGATATCACCGACAGATCCGAGATCAAGCTGTTTGATATTGCCATCGATCAAACCTTGGTAGCCATTGTATATACCAAACACTTCCAAATCATGATAAATAGCTTTTCTTACAACTGAACGGATTGCCGCGTTCATGCCTGGAGAGTCTCCTCCGCTTGTCAGAACACCTATCTTCTTCATGCGCTCACCTCTGAGTAATTTCGATTATAGAACTTTTATACCCTTTCAAAGATAATCCTTATCAGACTTATTATCAAATAAAAACATATAATTTTCTTATTAAAAAAAGTAAGAGGAAAAAATCCGCAATAAAGCCTATGTAAATCGTTTACAGAAGTGGAAGATGAAGTCAGCTTTACACGCGCTTATTCAGAGAACGAACCCATATTACTGTATTTTTCCCATCTTTGTTCCAGCAATACTTGCTTGTCCAGTTTTTCAAGCTCCGTAAGCTGCTCTTCAATCACTTGATCCACAAGTTCAGCCTGTGCCGGCAGATCCCGATGGGCACCTCCGCGGATTTCCGGGATGATGGCATCAATGATGCCTAGTTCCTTCAAATCAGGTGCAGTGATTTTCAATTTTTCAGCAGCTTCCTTTGCTTTGCCGCCATCTTTCCAAAGAATGGAAGCGGCGCCTTCTGGTGATATGACGGAGAATGTGGAATTCTCAAGCATCAGCAAACGATCACCAACACCAAGTGCCAGCGCTCCGCCGCTGCCTCCTTCGCCGATGACGATACAGATGATCGGCACTTCAAAGCCTGACATTTCCATCAAGTTTCGGGCAATCGCTTCGCTTTGCCCCCGTTCTTCTGCTGCACGTCCAGGGAATGCTCCCTTTGTATCGATGAAGCAAATGATCGGGCGTCCGAATTTAGCCGCTTGCTGCATATGGCGCGCTGCTTTTCGGAAACCTTCAGGATGAGGCATGCCGAAATTGCGACGGATATTCTCTTTGGTCGTCTTGCCGCGCTGATGCCCGACAATCGTGACCGGGCGACCTTTGTATTTAGCAATGCCAGCTACGATTGCAGCATCATCGCCATAATAACGGTCCCCATGAAACTCCAGGAAATCAGTGAAAAGATGTTCCACATAATCGAGCGTCGTCGGACGCTCTGCATGTCTTGCCATCTGCACACGATCCCACGGTTTCAAATTCGTGTAAATATCATTTTCAAGCTTTTCCAGACGTGATTCCAGCTTAACGATCTCTTCTGATAAATCCAGATCGCTTTCCTTCGTGAATGACTTCAGCTCCGCAATTTTCTCGCGCAGCGCGATGACCGGTTTCTCGAAATCCAATACTTGTTTCATGATACGTTTCCTCCTGCTTGATGAATATCGAGGATGGTAGTCAGATATTTCTGCATATCATGGCGATTGATGACAGCATCCAGCTGTCCGTGCTCCAACAGAAACTCTGCGGTCTGGAAGTCTTCCGGCAATTTCTCCCGGATCGTTTCCTCGACAACACGCCTGCCAGCAAACCCGATCAAAGCACCGGGCTCGGCAAAGTTATAGTCCCCCAAAGAAGCAAAACTCGCGGAAACACCGCCATATGTAGGGTTGGTCATGACAGAAATCATCAGACCGCCAGTATCGCGGAAACGCTGTACAGCTGCGGACGTCTTGGCCATTTGCATGAGGCTCAAGGCGCCTTCTTGCATCCTGGCACCGCCGGATGCTGTAAAGATGATGAATGGTATGTTTGCTTCACGTGCTTTCTCGATTGCACGCGCAATCTTTTCCCCGACAACGGAACCCATGCTTGCCATGCGGAAGCGGGAATCCATGACTGCAACAGCAGTACGGAAACCGTTGATGGTACCCTCACCAGTTACGATTGCTTCTTTTAAACCTGTCTTCAGCTGGTCCTTCTCCAATTTCTGCGTATAGCTTGGGAATCCCAGCGGATTGTCGGTTTTTAATTCTGTATCATATTCCGTAAATGAACCTTCATCAAACAAGCTATTAATTCGCTCGTCAGAAGGCAATTGGTGATGGTGGCCGCAGTTCGGACACACATACAATTGTTTTCTCATCTCTTCTCGGTAGTAGATTTTTCCACAATCCGAGCATTTGAGCATGAGTCCCTCAGGAATATCTTGCTTCGCCTCTTCACTAGGCTTGGAAGCATGTTTCTTCTTGCTAAAAAAATCTTTAAGCAAGGTAATTCCTCCTTTTGAACAAACGCATCTAACTATTTATTGTACCATCATTTGCTTGGAAGTGCCCGTAAAATTCATCTATGTAAATACTTATAACCTGCTATAAGCAGACATTTTCCAACAATGGAAATGTCTGCTTGCACAGGTTGCCTATCAATCTTCGTCGATGATTGTCAACTGACGCGTCTTCTCCGCTACTTCTTCCGGATCAACTGTAATGCGGTTGACGCCAGTGTCCATCGCTGCTTTTGCCACTGCTTTCGCAACAGCTGGTGCAACGCGTGGATCGAATGGTGCTGGAATTACATAATCTTCGTTCAAGTCGCTTTCGTCGATCAATTCAGCGATCGCTCTAGCGGCTGCGATCTTCATTTCTTCGTTGATGCCAGTCGCACGAACATCCAAGGCACCACGGAAGATACCAGGGAAAGCAAGTACGTTGTTCACTTGGTTCGGGAAGTCGGAGCGGCCAGTACCGATTACGCGGGCGCCTGCTTCTTTTGCATCAGTTGGCAGGATTTCCGGATCCGGGTTCGCCATCGCAAAGATGATCGGATCTTTTGCCATTGTGCGTACGTCGTCTTTGGACAATAGGTTGGCCAAAGATACACCGATGAATACGTCAGCGTCTTTGATCGCATCAGACAGGCTGCCTTCCTGACGGTCACGGTTGGTGATTTTTGCTACGCGGTCCTTCATTTTGTTCATGCCCTCCGGACGACCTTCGTAGATCATACCTTTGGAATCACACATGATGACGTTGTTCACGCCAAGGCTGTGCAACAATTCAATGATTGCGATACCGGCAGCACCAGCACCATTTGCGACAACTTTGATGTTATCGAAGCTTTTACCAACCAATTTCAAGGCATTCAGCAAACCAGCAACCGTTACGATGGCAGTACCGTGCTGATCATCATGGAATACTGGAATGTCCGTTTCTGCTTTCAGGCGCTCTTCGATTTCGAAGCAGCGAGGCGCAGAGATATCTTCCAAGTTGACGCCGCCGAATGTTGGCGCCATCAATTTAACAGTTCGGACGATTTCGTCCACATCGTTTGTATCAAGCACGATTGGGAAGCTGTCTACTCCTGCGAAGCTTTGGAACAGGACGGATTTTCCTTCCATTACCGGCAGGGATGCTTCCGGACCGATGTTTCCAAGGCCAAGTACGGCAGAGCCGTCACTGACAACCGCAACCATATTGCCTTTCATTGTGTATTCATACACGTCATCCTTGTTTCGATGGATTTCTTTACAAGGTTCCGCGACACCAGGGGAATAAGCAAGGCTCAAATCCCTAGCATTGCGGACTGGGATCTTCGACTTCATTGTCAATTTGCCTTTATGTTCACGGTGTATTTTCAGAGCATCTTCTCGTAAGTTGGACATATTTTCTCATCCTTTGTGTAAGTTATAACATGACGGTCTATACAGACGTTTATACATTATAGGGACATCTTCCCACTGTGTAAAGAAAGGAGAATCATCACTATTCTGATACCGCGATGTTTTCCTTGCCGAATTGCTTCCTGAGCTCTCCGAGCATTTTTTGATTCAGCTCCAGGTGGTAGGACGCAGCTAATTGATAGCTTTTTCGCGTCTCCTTATGAACGACGATGACTGGCACATTGCCCGGATATTTTTTCGCACATTCGCGGACGATTTCCAAGACTTCTTCTTCATCGATGTCATTGTAACGGATGAAGAGCCGTTCCTTGCTTGGTTCCAATCTCTCTTCGGAAAACAACTGCCCTTCTTGCAATATCAGCTGTCTTTCCCCATTTCTTTCTTCAATCCGACCGACCAAGTCGAGCAACGCTTCTTCTTCCAAGAAACGCCCGATCTGCCGATGTAAATCCGGAAACACCACAGCTTCCATTTCGCCAGTCTCATCTCCAAGCGTCAGAAACGCCATCGGCTGCCCTTTTTTTGTCCGAATCGTCCGCTGCTGAAGCAGCACTGCTGCCACCCGGACTTGCTTTTTCAGCGGGAAGGATTCTGTCTGCTGCACTGTAATATGGCCGCTGCTGCGGAGATTACTACGATAGCTTGCGAGCGGATGACTGGAAATATACAAGCCGAGCACTTCTTTTTCGTACTTTAAAATGGCAAGCGGCGAAAAAGGTTCCTGTTCTTCATATGTGGCCTCGAATTCAACTTCTCCCAAGAGTGATGGCTGCTCATATAATTCCTTGAACAATTCCGCTTGCTCCATCGCTTTGTCGATGGTGGCCAATACTGCCGCTCTATTCTCATGGATAGTATCGAAAGCTCCAGCCAAAATGAGTTGCTCCAGTGCCGACTTACTTATGTTCACCCGTATGCAAAAATCAAAAAGATGCTTGAATGGACCAGCTTTGCGTGCTTGGACGATTTCCCGCACAACTTGGGCACCTATTCCCTTGATCGCCAGCAACCCCATCCTGATATGCTGATTTTCCACTGTATACTTGCCATAGCTTTTATTCACAGACGGGGCAAGCACCTTGATCCCGCTCTCTCCTGCTTCTCGCATATACTGGCGTATTTTTTCAGGCTGATTGGCGACCCCGCTCATCAATTCCGCAAAAAAGTTAGCAGGATAGTGCGCTTTTAAGTAGGCAAGCTGATATGCAAGATAGCTGTATGCAACGGCATGACTGCGGTTGAATCCATAATTGGCGAATTTCACGATCCAGGAAAATACTTCCTTTGCAGTATCGGCGCTGTATCCTTTTTCTATACTGCCTGCTAAAAAGCGGCTTTCTTCCTGTTCCAGTACTTTTGCGTCTTTTTTGCTTACTGCCCTGCGAAGCAGATCAGCCTCTCCCAGCTTGTAGCCTCCCATGGAAGCTGCAATTTGCATGATTTGTTCCTGATAGACGAGAACACCATACGTTTTCTCCAAAATTGGTTCAAGATTGGCATGCGGATAGCTTATTTTCTCTTCTCCATGTTTTCGTCGGATAAAGACTGGTATATAGCTCATCGGACCTGGACGATACAGCGCATTGACAGCGACGATATCCTCAAATGCCGATGGCTTCAGCTGCCGGAGCACTTGCTTCATGCCGCTTGATTCGAATTGGAACACACCATTCGTACGCCCTTCCCGAAATAGGCGGAAAGTCGCTTCGTCATCAAGCGGAACCGAATCCATATCCAATTTCCGCGGCAGGCCTTGCAGAACGTGATCCATCAATGTCAAATTACGCAATCCGAGGAAATCCATTTTCAATAAACCAAGCTGCTCCAGTTCCTTCATGGCAAATTGAGTCAATGCTACTTCTTCATGTCCGGAAGCGAGCGGCACTGTTTTCACTAGCGGGTCGGAGCTGATCACGACTCCTGCTGCATGCGTCGAAACATGCCGTGGCAGACCTTCCAGCTTCACGCCTATGCGGAATAGCTGCTTCAACTGATCTGATTCCTTGACATAAGCCGTCAGTTCTTCGGAAGACCGTAATCCAGCTGATAAGGATGAGGCATTATTCGGAATCAATTTGAGTAAGTAGCTTGCATCCGCCGGCGATATTTCCATCGTCTTGATCAGTTCCCGCAGAAGCGAACGGGCTGCAAACGTGCCGAATGTGATGATTTGCGCCACATGCTCCGCACCATATTTGTTTTGCACATAACGAATGACTTCATCCCTTCGGTAATCGGAAAAGTCGATATCGATGTCCGGCATCGAGATTCGTTCCGGGTTCAAGAAGCGCTCAAATAACAGACCGTATGCCAGCGGGTCGATTGCTGTGATCCCCAGTACATAGGCCACAAGGGATCCGGCTGCGGACCCTCGTCCCGGGCCGACGCGGATACCATGTTCCTTGCTATAACGGACAAAATCCCAAACGATAAGAAAATAATCACTGAAGCCCATTGTTTTGATGACACCAAGTTCATACGATAGCCTGTCTTTGGCATCTTGGCGGTTTCCGTACAGTTCCATCAGACGCTGCTCACATATTTCTTGCAGATATGTGTCTGCTTGTCCCCCATTTGGCACCGGAAAAGCTGGCAGATGACGCTGATCAAGTTGCAGCTGGATCGTACAGCGCTCCGCAATCATGCCGGCCTGAGCCAGCGCTTCTTCCCATAATGAACTTTCGGAGAGACCTTCCATTTCAGCCGCAGTGCGCAAATGATGCTTCAGTGCTCCCGTGTACTGCGATGGTTCCCAAACTGTACCTTCTTCCATTGCTGACAGACAATGATAAGCATCAGCATCTTCTTCTTGTACATAACGCACGTCTCCAGTAGCCGCAAACCGAAGCTGATGCTGCTTTTGCCAATTCATCAATGTCTGGTCATCCAGATTCTGTATCTCATCAGGACTGATTCCTGCGTATAAACGCTCCCCGAATATCGCCAGCCATGGATCGATTTGGAGCTGCATCAATGCGTGCGTCGGAACGATGGCAATGACGCCGTTCCGGTAATCATGCAAAGATGCAAGCGGCAGCGGCTTTGTCTCGTTTGTCTGTAAATATGTACTTAACTCCGCAAGTTGCTGATAACCTGTGTCATTTTCAGCGAGCAGTAATGTTTTCATCACTTGCCCTTCTGCCTCGACAGGTACATGGATACCGATGATCGGCTTTATACCCGCTTCCAAGCAAGCACGATAAAACGGCACGACAGCGTACATGACACCATCATCCGTTAAAGCGAGCGTCTCAAAGCCTGCTTCCTTGGCTTTTTTCACCAACTGAGGAATTTTGATCGTACTTTGAAAGAAGCTATAGCTACTCCTGATTTGAAGATGTGTAAATGTCATACATCATTACCGCCCTTTTTTCCACTCTCCCCATTATATACGAATTCCTTCAGACTTTGAAATGACTAACATAACTAGTCCTTTGCTGCCATAGGGTAGAAAAAGACTATTAAAAGGGGTTCAGTATGGAAGAACGCGTAATCATATCAATGATGCATTGTTACTTCATCGCACTCGGCGTTATGATCGGAGGCTGTTTCATCGGCAGCATCGGCGCATTTGCCACCGGCGAACCGCCGCTGACTGCCATCAAACGCATCTCCAGCGGTATCCGCATATGGGCAATCATCGCCGCAATCGGGGGTACATTCGATGCAATCAGCAACTTCGAAAAGGGGATCTATCAAGGTGCTACCTTTGATGTCATCAAACAAATCCTGATTATCGTCGCTGCAATGGGAGGCGTTAAAACGGCTCTTTTGATCATCGGATGGTTCATCCAGGAGGATGTCTCCTGATGCGGATACCGCCAATTTATAAACAAAGTGCTTGGCAGCGGTTCTTGGTTGGATTTTTTCTTGGAGGCATCGTTTCCTATTTTGTCTATTTGTTCATGTACGGAACACTATATGAAGAATGGGTGAATGAAAAAGCGGAAATGGAAGGTACGATTCACGATTTGGAACGGGATATCGAAGTGTTGAAAGATAATAATGAAGAAATGAACGAATTGAACCAAGAAGGGCTTATCATCGATGAAATCACCATTGATTTGGAGATGGATGAAAGCTTGGAGCTGGACAAACTGATCGAACATGAACTGAAAGAAGCAATCAAAGAGGAAGCACGGCACATGATCGGACGGAGTGTGAATGGCGCTGTGCAAAGCACACCATTATTATTGGGTGCAATTGAAAACAAAGTTTATAAACTGGATAATTTCCAATATGAAGTCACTGTCAAACAGCTGATCATCTCAGAGATCCTCTATTTGACAGTAACAGTGGAAAAAGCTATTTAGTTTGCATCGAAGTGACGGCAAATATCCTGTAGATCCTGTTCCAGCCTGTCTGCTTCCTCCCAGCTGTATACAGTGGCGCCAGAAGCAAATACATGGCCGCCGCCATTATATTTACCGGCCAAGCCATTGATGACAGGTCCTTTCGAACGGACACGCACCCGGATCTGTTCTTCTTCCTCGACAAAGAACAGCCATGCTTTGACACCTTCGATATTGGCAATCGTTCCGACGAGCTGACTCGTTTCCAAAGATGTCACCTGGTAGGTTTCCAGGATTTCTTTCGTAAGACGGATGCTGCTCACACCGGTTTCGTGCAAGGTGAGATTCTGCAGGATATATCCTTGCAGCCTAGCCAACTCCTGCCTGGAGGCATACATTTTCTCATATAATGCCGTGCGGTCGAATGGATACTTGACCAACTCACCTGCATAATGGAAAGTTTTCTCGCTTGTCGATGGGAATAAAAATCGTCCTGTATCACCGACAATCCCTGCATACAGCAGCATAGCTCCCCGCGTTGTCAGCTGCAGTTCCGGATGGGCTGCGTACAGCTCGTAAATCATTTCACTCGTGGAACTGGCTGTCGGAACAACCCATTGCACATCTCCATAACGATCCACTTCGGGATGATGATCGATTTTTATGATTTCTTTTGCCAACTTATACCGTTGATCGGAAATGCGCGGCTGGTTGGCTGCATCGCAGATGATGGCAAGCGCATGTTCAAATTCACTATTCTCTATCGTATCCATCTCTGCCAGGAAGGTTAAGGAAGGATCCGCATCCCCAACAACATATACCTGTTTTTCAGGAAACGACGCTTTGATGATCTCACTCAAACCCACTTGGGAACCGTAGGCGTCTGGATCGGGCCGGACATGTCGGTGAATGATGATTGTTTCATGATTTTTTATTCTTTCCAGGATTTTATCGTGCATCATATCCCCCTCCATCTATGCTCAGCGGTCCAATAGCTGTGCCATGAGCAGCGCTTTTGCAACTAATGTTTTCTTGTTACTATACACTTCGATATCCATTTTCGCCAGCTTCCGCCCAACTTCCAGAATGCGAGGCTTGATCAGGATGGTGCTATCCAGCTGGATGGGACGCAGGAAGTATACGGAGATATTATCGACAACCATATCCCCTTTTTTCATTTTCCGGACATAACGGCGGCTCGCCTCTGTGACAAATGTGTTCAATACACCTGTGGAAAGGCTGCCAAGCTGGTTCGTCATCTGAGGTGTCACTTTACCTTGGAAGACGATTTCCGGCGATTCATCTTCCAGTAAATCGATTTCCCTCGTAACCAAATCCTCGATGGTTTCCCCGATCTGCGGCTGCAGCTGGATTTGCTGCAGTGCTTTGAGCACATCCTGCCTGGATATCAGACCTTGCAGTTTATGCTGCTGATCGACTACCGGTATGATCTCGATGCCTTCCCAAACCATCATGTGCGCCGCGTAAGCAAGTGTTGTATGCTTTTGGACCGTTAGCGGATTTTTCGTCATCGCCTTCACGACGGATAACTGTCTGTCTTTGTTGATGATATCTTTAGACGTTACCATGCCTGTCACTTTATTCAAGCTGTTCGTGACCGGGTAACGTGTATGGGTCGTTTCTGCGTTGAAAGCATACCATTTTTCCAGGGTATCTGTTTCTTGTAAGAAGTATGTATGTTGTAAAGATGTATAAATATCTTCCACGACGATGATTTCTTTTTTTATCATCTGGTCATAAATCGCCCGGTTGATCAATTCGGCGACGGTGAATGTGTCATAGCTTGTGGAGATGACAGGCAGTTCCTTTTCATCTGCCAGCCGTTTGATTCTGTCATCCGTATCGAAACCACCGGTGATGAGCACGGCTGCCCCTTCCTTGATGGCTAGCTCATGCGCTTCGATCCTATTCCCGACAATCAGCAATGCGTCTTTTTGGGTATAGCGCATCATGGCATCGAGCTCCATTGCTCCGATGACAAATTTATTCAGCGTCTTATGCAGTCCATCCCTGCCTCCAAGCACCTGTCCATCAACGATACCGATGATTTCAGCAAAAGAAAGCCGGTCGAAGTTATCTTTGATTTTCGTCTCGATCCGGACTGTCCCGACACGCTCGATGGTGCTGACAAGTCCTTTGTTCTCTGCTTCTTTGATGGCGCGGTATGCTGTTCCTTCACTTACGTTCAATTCTTTGGCGATTGCCCGTACAGATATCTTCCCCCCAACAGGAAGGTTTTCTATATAACTGATTATTTGATTATGTTTAGTCGACATTCCTTCACCATGCTCTCATCTGTACTAGTCTTTTTTTATCTATTGTTATTGTACAGTTTTTAGGCGAAGGTTTCAATTTCCGAAAAAAATAGCTGCTCACTTAGTAAAAAACAATAAAAACATCTCTTGCATCACTATAACAGATCAAAAAAACAGCATCCCATCGACGGGATGCTGTTGCATTAGATTGTGATTGATTGTCCAGGTTCCAAATGGACGCCTTCACCAGGTTTCACTTTTTCAGCAAATGCCGCTCCATCTTGTTCAATCAACGGGAATGTATTGTAATGGATCGGAATGACTTTTTTCGCCTTGACCCATTCAGCGGCAATCAGTGCATCTTCCGGTCCCATTGTGAAATTATCCCCTATCGGAAGCAATGCCACATCGATGTCGTTCGTATCCCCGATCAGTTTCATATCCGAGAATAGACCTGTATCGCCTGCATGATAGACAGTCTTGCCTTCTGCTGTGAACAGGATACCTGTTGGCATGCCCATATAATGAGAGTTGCCATCTTCGTCTGTAATGGCGCTGCTATGGAAAGCTTGCGTCAGTTTCACACGTCCGAATTCGAATTCGTGTGCACCGCCGATACCCATCGGGTGCGTATTCAATCCTTGATTCCCTAAGTATACTGCCAATTCATTCGGCGCCACAACAAGTGCACCAGTGCGTTTTGCAATGGAAACTGTATCTCCTACATGATCATTATGTCCGTGTGTCAGAAGGATGACATCAGGATTGACATCTTCTGCTTTCAAATCACAAGTACCATTTCCAGTAATGAATGGATCTATCAATATCGTATGTTTATCTGTAACAATCTGTACGACTGCTTGTCCGTGGAATGAGATTTTCACGTCTCCAACCCCTTTTCATTTTTTCGCATATAGTGTACCACAGTTGCCACCGGAAGAAACGCAATACGTTTTTTGCTATACTGGAAACAAAGGAGGTTTTATTTATGCAACACAGAATCGATACATTATTACAACAGCTGAAAGGTAACAGCACAGACAGCGTGTTCATCACCTCCATGGAGAACGTATATTATGTGAGCAACTATTATACAGACCCGCACGAGCGCCTCGTCGCCGTCTTCATGGATCAAAAGGATGCGCCGCTGCTGATATTGCCGGCTATGGAAAAAGAAGATGCCATTCAAGCAGGCTGGAAGGAAGAAATGCTTACATACCAAGACCATGAGGATGTTTGGCAGCTATTCAAAGATTATCTGAAAGAGCGCGGCAGAACGCCTGCCTCCATGGCCATCGAAAAAGATCATATGTCGGTCATCCGGCTGGAACTGCTGCAGCGGATTTTGCCGGATACAGCATTCCCGAGTGCGACGGAACTGCTGCAGAACTTGCGGAATATCAAAGACAAAAAGGAATATACTCTGCTGAAACAAGCTGCTGTCCTCGCCGATTACGGTGTGAAGACAGGCATTGAAGCAATTGCTGCAGGTAAAAGCGAACTGCAGATCGTCGCTGAGCTTGAGTATGCACTGAAACAAGAAGGTGTGACCAGCATGTCATTTGCGACCACTGTTCTTTCCGGCGCAAAAACCGCTTCACCACACGGAGTACCAGACAGCAAACAAATCGCACCCGGTGACCTTGTCCTATTCGATTTGGGAGTCATTTTCGAAGGGTATTGCTCGGATATCACCCGCACTGTTGCCTACAAGCACGTAACGTCGGACCAGCAGCATATCCACGATACAGTCCGCATCGCACTCGAGAAAGCCACAGCAGCATCTCAAGTCGGAACTAGTATTTCCGAGATCGACAAAGCGGCCCGCGGTCACATCGAGCAAGCCGGCTACGGGGAATATTTCACACACCGCGTCGGACACGGCTTGGGTATCGGCGTGCACGAATTCCCTTCCCTATCCAGCAATAATACACAAGCTTTACAGGAAGGTATGTGCTATACCATCGAACCCGGCATTTACTTGCCAGGAGTCGGCGGCGTGCGCATCGAAGACGATATCTTCCTTACGAAGAATGGTCCTGATGTGCTTACGGCCTTTCCGCGTGAATTGCAAATCATCGGTTGATAGAAAAATGGGGCATCCAAAATGGATGTCCCATTATTTTTTAGCTGATATATAATGATGGATCCATTAAACTCCTTTCACTTCCCACATATTCCTCCGTCACTTCGATAAAAGCTTTCAATGCTTGAGACATGATTTTCTTTTTATGATAGCAAAGCTGCAAATCGATTTGAAAGTCTAGCTGACTACCTGCCAAAATAGCAATAGACCCTGCTTTCACTTCATCCTTGACGGCAATCAACGGCAGTGCAGCAATACCCAAACCTTTCTTTACACATTGTTTAATGGCTGCAATATCAGCTAGCTCCAATTTTTTTATGGCAGTTCTTTTTTCAGGATTCACAAATTCCTCAAATATATCACGGTAATCACATGGCTCGGTCAATAAAAGCTGCTCATGCTTCAACTGTTCATGCGTGTACCTACCTGCAGCCAGATTGCTATTGGGATGGCATACGATGACGATTGGTTCCCGCTTTAAATTTTTTATTACCAAAAGATCATCCTTCATTTTTTTCATCGATAACAATGCGATATCAATCTTGCCCTCGTACAGCAATTCTTGAAAGGATTTTTCGGAGATGCCGGGTTTGAATATGAGCTGTACATTAGGATAAGCCGATTGAAACCGATGCAGTATGTCAGGCAGACGATAACTGCATTGCGTTTCGGATGCACAAATCGTCAGCACCCCCTTTATACTGCTTCTTTTCGATTCAAAGTGATTCTCCGCTTCTTCAAGAGTATCGAGAATTTTATCAGTATATCCCAGGAATTCCTTGCCCACTTCAGTCAGATAAATCCTCTTGCCTACTCGCTCGAACAAATGAAATCCTAATTCCTCTTCCAGGCTTTGAATATTGGCGGAAACACTGGATTGTGCATAACCAAGCAGACGTGCCGTCCGTGTAAGATTAAGCTCCTTTGCTGCCGCTTGAAAGATTTTCAGCTGTTTCACTTCCAAGCTGTCTCCCTCCTTTATCGGCTCATCCGATTGGTCTTATCATAATTTCTCTATAGAATGATCATATCACGTCTGGTAATATATTTCTTAAGATTTTGATAATTCAGTTAAAGGAGGAACCAACTATGCATCCCTTATTTTCATGCCCTACTACAATAATGATGAAAAATGGTCTTTCACATTCTATTACTGCAATTCTTGCCGATTCTTATCCGGAAGTGAAAACTATCATGATAGTTAGCGACAAGGGCATTGTCCAAGCTGGTTTGATGGATGAAATTCTTTCTTCTCTGGAAGAACACGGATATGCAGTTCATCTTTTTACCGAAGTAAAACCGAATCCGCGTGAAGAAGATTGCGAGGAAGGATGCCGTCAATTCCGATTGACCAACCCGGAACTGGTCCTTGCCATCGGCGGCGGCAGTGTGATTGATACCGCCAAAGCAATCGCACTTGTTGGTCCGACAACTTACAACATTAATGATATGGTCCCAAAAATCCCCAAAGAAATTGAACCTGCCCATCTTGTCTGTATGCCGACAACTGCTGGCACAGGTGCTGAAGTGACAAGATCCTCTGTTCTTACTTTGGGAAAGTCATCTCATTTGAAGATCACACTTAAAAGCGAAAAAATACGTCCACAGCTGGCACTTATCGACCCCGTACTCTCTTATTCCGCACCAGTGCATGTAAAGATCTATGCTGGCGTCGATGCCTTCGTACATGCTTTGGAGAGTTATACCAATAAAAGGAGCAATCCTGTTTCTGACGTACTGGCAGTCCGCGCCATGCAGCTTGCATTTGAGAATCTGCCACTGATTCATCAAGACAAAGATGCAGAACCGGCACATGGAAAGATGATGGAAGCCAGTCTGCTGGCTGGTATGTCATTTGCTTCCTCTGATGTTGCCGCTATCCATTGCCTGTCCGAAGCATTGAGCAGTCTCTACGACACACCGCATGGTTTGGCCAACTCCATTCTTCTACTGCCTGTGATGACATATAATGCCGAAACAAGCAGTGATGTATACGGAAACTTATCAAGGGATCTTGGGATTGCATCCCCGGAAGAAACCGATGAAGAGGCAACTAGCAAGCTCCTAAGTAAGATTGCCTCCTTTGTCCAGCAATTGGAAATACCTTCCCTGCAATCATTGTCTTATGTCAAAGAGAAAGATTTTAAACAGCTTTCCGAAATTGCTTTTAAAAACGGTTCAAATATCAATAATGCTAGGGAGATGACGAAAAAAGATTATCTCACTGTTTTGGAGCAGCAGCTGACAGTGACGAAAATATAGGAGGGCCCACATGGCAGAAGATCAGAAAAAGAAGATCATTAATGATTATGAACGGGAGCCTGTACCAGAAAACGAACGTAAAGGCTGGCTTCGCCTCATGACTGTTTGGCTCGGTATTTCCATTGCGCTTTCAGCTACCGTCCTCGGCGGGACTTTGGGAAGCGGACTTTCCTTTCCCCAAGCTATGGCAGCTACTTTTATCGGCACCTTCATCTTAGCGGCCGGAAGCGCGTTATGCAGTGTGATCGGAAGCAAAACCGGTTTATCAACCAGTTTGATTGCTCGTTTTGCTTTAGGTAAGTATGGTTCTTATCTTGTTTCTGTAATCATCGCCATCTCCTTGTTTGGCTGGTTTGGAGTCCAGCTAAATCTATTCGGAACCAGTTTTCAAAATGTCATACAGAATATTTTTGGTATAACGCTGAACGCTCAGTTATTGGTTGTCGTTGGCGGCATCTTGATGACTACAACGGCGATGATCGGCTATAAAGCTATCGAAAAGCTCAGCATCGCCGCCGTTCCTTTGATGTGTCTCCTTTTATTCGCTTCTTTATGGCGAGTCATGCAAGAAAGAGATTTAGCAGAGGTCGTACAAGCGCCATTAATCGCAGAACCTTTGCAGCTCGGGGTAGCTATCTCTATGGTAGTGGGGTCACTGGCGGTAGGTGCAGTCATTGCGCCTGATATATCCAGGTATGCTAAGAGTTCCAAACATGCCGTATTCGGAGCATTCACCGGATTGTTCGTCGGATACAGTTTAGTACTCGTCATTGCAGCTATCCTGGCAAAAGCCACCCAAGAAACGGATATCGTCTCCATCATGCTTGGACTTGGCTGGGGAACGTCAGCTATGTTGATATTGATCCTGGCCCAATGGACGACGAATGATAGCAATCTTTATTCATCAGCTCTAGGTTTTGCTGTCATTTTCAAACGTGTACCAAAATTTGTCCTAACCATCATAGCAGGGGCAATCGGTACGATCCTTTCCATTCTAGGTATCTACGAGCACTTCACATCTTTCTTGAATTTCCTTAGCGTGCTGATACCACCAATCGGCGGTATATACGGTGCTGACTATCTTCTTAACCGAAGCAAATACCACTTCAAGAATCTCGACAAAATGAAAAATTTGATGTTCATCGGGATGACATCCTGGGTTCTCTCCTCAACGATTGCATTTATGACCACACCTGCACCTGTCGGATTTGGATTATTCGAAATCACCAAAGCACCTGGATTGGATGCCTTTCTATTAGCATTCGTTTTCCAATGCCTATTCATCTTTATGCATAGACGCTTTCAAAGGCAAACAGATCTACCAGAATATACCCCAAAGGAGAATGAAGCATGAGATATTTAGGAAAACAGGAAATAGAAGATATCGCAGTGGGCGCCGCTTTACTCGGCACAGGTGGCGGCGGAGATCCTTATATCGGAAAACTGATGGCATTGCAAGCGATAGAAGATTTCGGACCGATTAAATTATTAAGCTTGGATGAAGTTCCGCCCAGCTCTTTGATCGTACCATCAGGCATGATGGGAGCCCCCACGGTCATGATTGAAAAAGTACCGAACGGCGAAGAAGCGATTGCAGCTTTTAAATCTCTGGAGAAATACTTGGGTCAAGAAATTTTCGCTACCATGCCAATCGAAGCTGGAGGAGTGAATTCCCTTCTGCCGCTTGCTCTTGCTGCGCGACTGGGCTTGCCGGTGATCGATGTCGATGGGATGGGCAGAGCTTTCCCTGAATTACAAATGACAACTTTTTATCTGGATGATATTCCAGCCGCACCAATGGTCATTGCAGATGAAAAAGGTAATTCCGCTTTATTGACTACGATCAATAACGTCTGGGGCGAACGAATAGCACGTGTTTCCACGACTCAAATGGGCGGATCAGTCATGATGGCGATTTATCCGATGCAGATCGAACAGATTCGTCAAAGCGGTATCAAAGATATCCTTAGTTTTGAGGAGAAAATCGGCAAAACGATACGTCTTGCTAAAGCCAACAATCAAAATCCAATAGAAGAAGTTCTCCAGGCAACTGGCGGATTCGAACTTTTCCAAGGAAAAGTATCTGATATTGAAAGAAAGACAGTGACCGGATTTGCACGAGGAACTGCCAGTATAGAAGGTTATGGTGAAAATGCTGATGAGACGCTTACACTGCATTTTCAAAATGAACATTTGCTTGCCAAGACAGAAAAACGTTTATTATGTGTAACACCTGATTTAATTGCTGTACTGGATGCAGAAACAGCTCTGCCGATTACGACCGAGGGACTGCGTTACGGCGCCCGCTGTGTGGTGATCGGTATCCCAAGCCACCAGAAATGGCGAACACCTAAAGGAATTGCCACTTGCGGACCGGGTTATTTCGGATATGATGTCGAATTCCAGCCACTTGAATCACTCATTCGTTTGAAAGGAGCTGTAAAATGAAAAGCTATCGAATCGGAATAGATGTTGGCGGCACTCATACCGATGCAGTGCTTCTTGATGAGAACTACAGCGTATTGGCAAAAACAAAAGCTCCTACAACAGAAGAAGTATCACAGGGAATATATCGGGCAATGCAAACCGTGATAGCAGAAGCAGATGTAGATCGCTCCCTCATCGACTATGCCATGCTCGGGACGACGCATTGTACAAATGCCATCGTGGAGCGTAAACGTTTGAATGATGTGGCAGCGATACGGATTGGTGCACCTGCAACACTTGCAGTGAAGCCTTTGGTAGGAGTTCCTGACGATTTGAAAGAGATATTGGGAAAACACGTCTATTTAGTTAAAGGCGGACATGAATTCGACGGCCGGGAGATTCATGAACTGGATGAAACAGAACTATATCGCATCGCACATGAAATAGATGGAAAAGTGAATTCCATCGCCATCACTTCTGTCTTCTCCCCCGTATCTGATCAGCATGAAATGCGGGCGGCTGAAATCTTTAACGAAGTACTTGGCGACATCCCTATTTCCCTTTCAAAGGAAATCGGCAGTGTCGGATTACTCGAAAGAGAAAATGCGACCATACTCAATGCTTCTGTAGTAGCTGTTGCCACAGCTACAGCTGATGGTTTTGTACAAGCCCTTGAAGCGGAAGGTATATCCGCAAAAGTTTTCTTCGGACAAAATGACGGCACGCTCATGTCGGTGGAGTATGCGAAAAAATACCCGATACTGACGATAGCTTGCGGCCCTACCAATAGTTTGAGAGGTGCAACATATTTGACGGATGAAGCAGATGCGATCGTGGTGGATGTAGGAGGCACAACGACGGATATCGGCATCCTGATCAATTCCTTTCCGCGCGAGTCTTCACTTGCAGTCGAAATCGGCGGTGCACGCACGAATTTCCGGATGCCTGATTTGCTTTCGCTTGGTATCGGCGGTGGTACAATCATCAGACAGCAGGATGACGGGGAAATCACGATCGGACCTGACAGTGTCGGTTATCAGCTGTCTCAGAAAGGGCTTGTATTCGGCGGGGATACATTGACTACCACTGATATCATCGTTGCTTTGGGAAAAGCGGACATCGGAAATGCTGCATACGTCAGTCACTTGGATCCTCCGCTACTGGAAAAAGTATACAAAAAAATCATCAGCGATGTGGAGACAGCTATCGACAAGATAAAAACGAGCGCTGGTGATGTCCCTGTCATATTGGTCGGAGGAGGAAGCATTCTTTTGCCCGAGAAACTAAAAGGAGCTTCCAAAGTGCTGAAACCGGAAAATTATGAGGTTGCAAATGCCTTAGGGGCAGCCATCTCCCAAGTGAGCGGGCAGGTTGAACGGGTATTTTCTTTGGATAAGTTAGGCAGAGAGCAAACACTGCAGTCTGCAAAAGATTTGGCTGTCCAGGAAGCCATCTCGGCAGGAGCTGATCCCGAAAAGACATTCATCGTCGACTTGGAAGATGTGCCGCTTGCCTACTTACCAGGCAATGCCTCCCGTATACGCGTGAAAGCTGCTGGACCGCTGCTGCATCTGGCAGGAGCAGATGTGATATAATGCTGCCATCAAAAAGGCTGTCTCCCGAACACGGAAGACAGCTTTTTCACTTGCGATTATATATCAAACTGATCAGTTTAATAATACTTCGACTGATTGATATGTTAAATCATGCGCCTCTGCAACAGCTTCATAAGTCACAAAGCCGTCCAAGGTATTGATTCCTTTTGCCAGGGATTTATTTTCCTGACACGCTTTCTGGAATCCTTTATTTGCGAGCTGCAGGGCATATGGTACCGTCACATTCGTTAGTCCGATCGTGGATGTACGCGGCACAGCGCCCGGCATATTGGCAACCGCATAATGCAGTACATCATGCTTTGTGTATGTCGGATTATCATGCGTGGTTATTTTATCGGACGTCGCAAAAATTCCGCCTTGGTCAATGGCGACATCGACAACCACAGAACCTGGCTTCATACTGCTGATCATCTCTTCTGTTACTAGCTTCGGTGCTTTGGCACCTGGTATGAGAACGGCACCTACGACAAGATCAGATTCTCTAACAGCCTCGGCAATGTTCAAAGGATTGGAGACGACTGTATTGATCGAGCTGCCGAACAGATCGTCAAGCTCCCGCAAACGCTGCGGGCTCAAGTCCACTATCGTAACATCCGCTCCAAGACCAATCGCTATCTTCGCTGCATTCGTCCCGACGACACCGCCGCCGATGATCGTCACTTTTCCACGCTTCACCCCTGGTATGCCGGACATGAGGATGCCGCTGCCGCCATAGGGTTTCTCCAGAAATTGCGCACCGATTTGGGATGCCATCCTGCCGGCAACCTCACTCATCGGTGTTAGAAGCGGTAAGGAACGATCTTCCAGCTGCACCGTTTCATAAGCAATGGCAATGACTTTCTTCTCAATCAATGCATTCGTCAAGGAACCTTCCGCTGCTAGATGCAGATAAGTGAAAAGAATGAGACCTTCGTAAAAATAATCGTATTCCTCGGGGAGCGGCTCTTTCACTTTCATGACCATCTCATTGTTCCATGCATCTGCGGCTGCCGGTACAATCACCGCCCCTGCTTGTTCGTACTGCTCATCCGTGAAACCCGATCCAAGACCGGCCCCGGTTTCGATGAACACATCATGACCCGCATCATGCAGGAGTGTCACGCCAGACGGTGCCATGGCAACCCGGTTTTCATTATTCTTTATTTCCTTCGGTACACCAATCTTCATTCTGCTTACCTCCATTCCATATGTAACAGACTAACTTCCACCATCAGTATAGCACTTATCACAGCGATAAAAACGCTAAAAGCCGGTCCCCCTCGAACTTGGGACCAGCTTTTAGCGTTCATTATTTTGTTACTGTTTCAGAAAGACGAACAGTATCTCTCACAATCATGACTTCTTCGTTTGACAATGACCTTCACTGGTGAGTGAAACAGCATTATATCAACGTTTCTCTTATTAATTTAATGTAATCTACCATTTAGGTCATGGTTTGTCCAAGTATTATTTTTATAATTACATATATAGAAAGTTAGCAAAATTACAATTTTAGAGTACGTTATAATTGTTTGATATGCTTACATGAAATATTTCGACAAGATCCCCTAAGGATAAAGATACAATATAATTTCATATTTTATTATGTTATTTAGGTAATAACTCAAGCAATACTTAGTGCTATACCCAAAGTAGGTGTAGCAGCTGGTGCAATGGCAAACGTTTGGCTGCAATATAATCTTAAAACTGGTTACTTCAAAGTTAGAGATGGAACTGCTTTAGATACAGATCCAAATTTTATTTGGGGAAAGAGAACTGTTAAACTGTATAAAGAAAAATCCAGAAAACACTATTATCAACAAAAACTTCTAAAGCTTGGAGACAATACAATCCCGTTATTTAATGTGTAAGTCTAAAGAGGAGGCTAACAGCATGAACTACAAAGCACTTTGGATTACTGGATACATACTTTTCGTTTTAGCCCTAATTTTGGTGTTTTTCTTCGTGGCAGACGAACATAGATTTATCGGTTTTATTATTGCTGCTATTTGCTTAGGGATTTTTAGAATTGCTATATATCCGCTGAGAAAGAAATCTAAAAGTGTGAAGTAATTCAGCCTTTTAAAAGCTTTCATTATCAGACAACCGATGTATATTGGTTGTCTTTTTTACTTTCATTCAGTTTGGATCACGCATTAATATTCGTTTCAAATTCAGTTGTCTTATGCTTTAAAATATGGATCAGCAACCAGTTTCATTATGCTTCTAACTAAGCATTTAGGATTATTTTGCACATAAAAAACCTCCTCCTAATTATTAACTAGGAGGAGGTTTATCTAATTTAGGTCTTGGTTAGTCAGAGAGAAAATCAAGGTGAAAATCCACTTCATCTGCTTCTGATTCTGTCTAACGAAAACCCTATAAACCGTATAAAATCAAGGTTTATTTTGTTACTGTTTCAGAAAGACGAACAGTATCTCTCGCAATCATGACTTCTTCGTTTGTCGGGATTACAATGACCTTCACTGGAGAGTGTGGGTAAGTCAGGAATTGCTCTTTACCGCGAACATTGTTCAGGGATGGATCATAATAAACACCCATGAACTCCAATCCTTTTAGGACGCGTTCACGAACTGTCGTACTGTTTTCACCAACACCTGCAGTGAAGATGATGGCATCCACTCCGCTCATACGCGCTGCGTAAGAACCAAGATATTTATGGATTCTTTCAGCAAAGACATCAAGTGCAAGCTCAGCACGCTCATCGCCTGCTTCGGATTTGCTTTCGATATCGCGCAAGTCACTGGAGAAACCGGAAAGTGCAAGCATTCCGCTCTCTTTGTTCAACACATGCAATACTTCATCAGCGGTTTTGCCTGTTTTGCGCATGATGAATGGGATAAGAGCAGGGTCGATGTTACCGGAACGTGTACCCATCGTTACACCTGCAAGCGGTGTGAAGCCCATGGATGTATCAACCGATTTTCCGCCTTCGATTGCTGCGATGCTCGCGCCGTTTCCTAGGTGACAAGAAATCAAACGAAGCTGATCGATCGGACGATCAAGCAATTCAGCAGCGCGCTGGGATACGTATTTATGGCTTGTACCATGGAAACCGTACTTACGGATGCCATATTTTTCATAATAGTCATACGGCAAGCTGTAAAGATAAGATTCCGGAGGCATTGTCTGATGGAAAGCTGTATCGAAGACAGCGACAGCCGGAATATTTGGAAGAATTTCTTTGAATGCACGAATTCCTGTTAAGTTTGCTGGGTTGTGTAATGGTGCAAGCTCCGATACTTCTGCGATTTCTTCCATCACTTGTTCTGTGATAAGAACAGAATCGCTGAATTTCTCTCCGCCGTGTACAACACGGTGACCTACGCCGTCAATCTCATCCAATGAAGAGATTACGCCCGTTGAAGTCAGCTTTTCAAGCAACATTTTTACTGCTTCTTCATGATTTTCAATATCTTTAGTTGTTTCATCTTTTTCACCATTGAATTTGATAGTGAAGATGGAATCCTTCAATCCGATACGTTCTACGAGACCCACTGCCTTTACTTCTTCCTCAGGCATGTGGATTAGCTGGAATTTCAGTGAAGAACTACCAGCGTTGATTGCTAGAATATTACTCAACATGTTCAGCCCCTTGTAAACTTTTACGTACTTCCCTATTTTACCTGTGTCGACAAGCTGATTGCAAGATATGTCGAGGACTTGTTTTGCTTTTCATTAATTTTTTTAGTTTTTTAAAGCGGATAGCTCTTTCTCGAACCAATCATTGATCTGCTTCAGGACATTTGCCATTGCATTAGGATTTTTGAAGGATGGCAGTTGAACCAGCAATGCTTGCTTCGGAGCCGTAGTCAGCGATCCTTTTTTCTGCAGGATCAAAACACTTTTTGCCTGCGATTCATTTTTGAACATCGTATCCGGAAGCTGCAATAATCCCATGATATGGGCATGCTGCTGCAGGAATGTGTGAAGCGCACGAGCTTGATCGCTTTCGAAAAGGAAGTTCGGCACGACCAATAAGAGGTATCCGCCTTCTTTGGTGTAATGCAAGCTTTGTTCAATGAACAAATGGTGTGCATAAGAATGGCCTTCTTCTGCTTTCAATTCAAATTGCGCTGCCTGGATATCATCGGGATAATACCCTACCGGCAAATCACTGACGACAAGATCGACAGGTTCTAAAAGGAATGGACGCAAGCTGTCCTGATGGAAAAATTCCACTCGTCTTTCCTGCATATTGGCATTCATGACAGCAAGCTGGATCAACGTTGGATCGACATCGCTGCCATAAGCATGCACTTCCCTTTCCACTTGATTCAATACAGCAGTCAGCAAATTCCCTGTTCCTACAGCTGGATCGAACATACGGAAGTTTTCGTTATCTCCGACCAACTTATTCGTCAAATATCCAATCAGCATGGCTACGGTATCAGGTGTCAGCATATGCTGCTGCTGTGTTGCACCCTTCATGCCTTTCAAGATGGCCAACTGGATCCCTTTGCGGATTTCTTCTTTTTTATATTCCTGTTTATCGAATACTGCCGCTTGTGTATCAAGCTGCTGCTTCAAAGAAGGCTGTTCAGTGACAGCTTCCATGTCCCGATCCAATATATATTCCATTGCTGCACCAAGTGCATCAAGATAAGGTGTGTTATCATGCGTTTCCAGTGTCTCGGCCATTTGGTCAAGTGCTTGGTAAACCTTTTCGACATTCTGTTGTTCCACGTGTCTTTTCCTCCCATTTCTCTTACATCTGTCTTATTGTATCAAATGCTGCAGGCATAAGCGAGAACAGGCATCGCTGCACAAAAAAAGCCCAGCCGAAGCTGAGCTTTTCCTTAACCGAAGAAGTGCATCAATGCTGTCGCACCGATTACCGTAGCAGCGCCGCCAAGACGAGTGGAGATCTGCGCAAACGGCATCAATGCCATACGACCGGATGCAGATAGGATCGCAACATCCCCTGTACCACCAAGACCGCTGTGACATGCTGTAACGATACAAGCTTCCACAGGATACATCTTCATCAGTTTACCAACGAAGTATCCGGATGCAGCCATTGCAACTACAACAGCGATACATGTAACAGCGAAACCGATCGTGAACACACTCGCTACGTCTTCAAGCGGGATGAAGACGACACCCAGACCTACCATTAGCGGCCAAGTGAACGCAGTAGATACAAATTTGTATAGCTGCTGTGCACCATCTTGCATTTTTTGCGGCAGCAAGTTGCCGGATTTAATGATTGTAGCTGTCACAATCATTATGATTGCTCCTGACAATGTGAAGCCAGCAAGAACATGAATCCAATGCTCCACTACTTTACCAAAGACATACAGACTCATTGCAAGCAATACACCTGCACCCATCAAATTGAAGTTGATTGCTTTGTTTGTGCTTTGTTTTGCAGCTTCCAATACTTTATCGCCTTTATCGGAGCGGACAAGTTTATCATGACCTGCAAGGTCGGGACGTTTTTCACCAAGCTTCTTCATCAAACCAGCGATGATGATGGCACATACGTTACCAATGATGGCAGCAGGTACTAGCTGTGAAACGAATTCCCCAGCACTTCCGCCAAGAACCCCAGCATATCCAGCGGACAATGGCAAGATACCTTCCCCGATACCACCAGCTATGATTGGTACGACAATGTAGAAGAAAGCATGATGCGCGCTGTAACCGAACAGCATACCAACCAGTGTACCAGCCACTACTGCAGCAATCGTACCAGCCACAAGCGGTACGAACATACGAATGAAGCCTTGAATAAGAACTGTGCGGTTCATTCCAAGAATACTACCTACAACCAAACAAGCGATGTAGAAGTAAAGGAAGTTCGATCCGCTTGATGTCATTAATTTGTCAACAGCATCATACGCTGTTGTTGGTAAGGAATTGAAAAATACGAGTACGGATGGAACAAACAAAGATAAAATTGCTGGTCCTCCGATACTGTTGAAATACGGAATGCGATTCCCGATGTCCCCTAAAAGCATTCCCAGCACCATGATGACAGCGAAGCCGCCAATCATATCAGCAGGTATTTGATTTGTGTATGCAGCAATGATAACAATGATAGCTAATACTATATACACTGGAAGCGGCATAGGGCCGACAGTCCAATTCATGATTTTACCAAATCCTGACGGCTTTTGGTTGTTTGAATCATGATCGCTTGTATGCGATTTCATTTCCATTGATAATGCACCCCCTAAGTAGATACGACTATTCTAATTTAACTACAATTAACTGTGTTATTTTTTAACTAAACTAAATGATAGATAACTTTTGTAATCAAAAAAGAAGTTGTTATGACTCATTAAGAATATTGGCTTAAAGGGGCGAATTTATTCGTCTGAAAAGCAGTGATTGATTAATCCTGTCATGATAAAATTTTTCATGTCTATTACTCAGGATGATTTCCCAAGGCGACAAAAAAAGAAGCCTGAATCGGCTTCTCCTTAAATATACTGACTGATATGATGGGAAGTATTGGCATTCACCCTATATTTGAAGACTGGTCGTCCAATACTGCCATAATGCATTTCCACTTCCAGCAGCTGGACGTCTTCCAGGAACTTCAAGTACTTTCGGACAGAGACTTGGGACATTTCTGTTTCTTTTGCTATATCTTCTGTTGTGAAGAAATTATAACGGAAAGTAAGGATGCTGTTCCAGACAACTTTCAAGGTGCTCCTTGTCAGCCCTTTTGGCAGCTGTATCATCTGCTCCTGCTCAGGAAGCTGCAGCAGCTGGCTGTCCAGTTCTTGCTGTGTCATTTCTTCTTTATTGCTGAAGATCAGCTGACGCTTCCGGTAACCGCTCAATGCATGCTGGAAACGGTCGAACTCGAACGGCTTGATCAAATAATCAACAGCCCCATACTGCAGCGCCTCCCGGATCATCGGTTTCTCACTTGCAGCCGATATGATGATGGCATCCACTTTTTGATCGCGTTTGCGAAGCTCCTTCAGCAGTTCGATTCCGTTCTTCCCTTTCATATAGACATCCAGCAGCAAAAGATCCACCTCATTCTGCTGGATGAATTCCAAGGCTTCTTTATAATTTTGAGCCGCCCCGACGGCAGCGAATCCGCTCATTTGTTTGACATAGCGTTTGTTCAATTCGCTAACCATCGGATCGTCTTCCACGATCAGTACTTTAATCATTCGTTACATCCTCCTGTATATCATACGGCAGCTGGACGCTAAAAGTCGTTCCTTCACCGGGCTCACTTGTCAGGACAAGGAAGCCTCCCAGCTTATGCACGTAGTCCTCCACTTGATATAGGCCGAAACCTCGGTCGTTCCCTTTTGTGGAGTATCCTTGTTTGAAAATCTTTTCTTGCCGCTCTTCACTGATTCCTTTCCCTGTGTCTGTCAACTCAAGAAAGAGCAACCCATCTGTATACTTCATGGATAGCTGTACTCTTTTTTCAGGCTGCTGGTCGACGGCATCCACGCTATTATTCATCAAATTGCCGAGTATGGTGATCAGCATCTGATTGGTTTTTTCCGATGTATTCGGAATCGTGTCACGGCAACTAACTTCAAGCTGCACACCATTTTCCGCCATATAACTTTTCTTCCCAAGCAGGAAGCCTGCAAGGATAGGGTTTTTCAAGTGATGAATCATGGCAATGGTAGCAGACCGCTCCTTACCCGCGACGTTTTTCACATAGCGTTCCAGCTGATCGTAATCCTCCAGTTCAAGCAGCCCTAAAATCACATGCAGCTTGTTCATGAAATCATGCGTCTGCGCCCGTAGAGCATCGGCATACAGCATCGTGTCGGTGAGTTTCTCATTAAGATGGTTGTATTCGGTCCGATCAAGGAATGTGGCAATCGCACCTTCTGTCTTGCCTTTGATTTGAATTGGAATCTCATTCATGACCAGCGTCAGTCCATTATGTTCCACTTGCCGGCCAATCAGCGGTTTATTCCATGCGATAACCTGATGCAGCTTGGTAACCGGAAGCACATCATCCACATGGCGGCCTCTAAGTTCCCCTTTTATCCCCATTTCCTCCAGCAGTCTCTTGCCTTCCTTGTTGACCATCTGGATCTTCCCGTCAGTATCGACCGCTAACATACCGTCTTTGATCGATTCAAGCATGGCAATCCGTTCGCTTAATAGCGCCGCAATCTCATCCGGCTCCATGCCGTGCATGATTTGTTTGATTTTCCGTGCCAACAGGACAGCTCCGATGAGCCCGATGACCAAACTAAGCAGGGTAGCCAAATATAACGGGATGCGGTTGCTGCGAATGATTTCATTCAGCTCATTCATCGTGATGCCGACAGCCACGACTCCGACTTGTTCATCCTGTTCATTATATATGGGCGCAAACGCCCGTAAACTCAATCCTAATGTCCCTTTTGCCTTGGAGACGAATTCTTTTCCCTCAAGTGCTGGTTTTTCGTCACCGCCAGCGAATCGTTTGCCGATTTTATTCGGGTCGGGATGACTCAAACGGATGCTATCCATGTTCATCACAACGACAAAATCAGCGTCGGTGATCCCCATTGCTTGTTTGGTGAATTTCTGCAATGTTGCGGAATCCTCTTCGTCCGCAGCTTCCACCACTACTGGATCGACTGCTATCAGCTTAGCTGTCTGAAGGACACGATCCTGCTCTTGGGATTTGATATTATTACTCGTCTCGATTCCGATCATGACGAATGTTGTCGTCACCGCCAGAATCACGACAATGAACACCAATGCAGTCATCTGCGTCCGCAGATTTATCTTCTGTTTCAATTATAACCTTCTCTCTGTCAGCTTTCGACGTTGCAAGCTCAGTATCTTTAAATTATAGCGGAATAAAGTCAGATTACAAACTAAAAAAACCACCAACAGGCGGCCTTTTAGTCAATATATCGTTTCATCGTCGAATCGCTGCGATTTTTGCTGCTTTTTCTGTTTCGGATTTTGCTTCAGCATTTCCTGGATTTTCTCCACAGCAGCTGGTGCTGCTTCGATCAGTTTTTCATATAAGTGTGTCTGTTCATCCAAGTGGATCATCTTGACACCTTTATGGCCGACAATGAGGAAAGCAATCGGGGTGATGGACACACCGCCTCCGCTTCCTCCTCCAAAAGGCAGCTCCGTTTGCTCACTTTTACCTTGGGAAGCAGCATCAAATTCGCTCCCGCCTGCTGCAAATCCGAAGCCGACGCGGGAAACAGTCAAGATGATGCTTCCATCTGGAGTTTCCACTGGATCGCCGACTATCGTATTTACATCAATCATTTCCTTAAGGTTTTCCATTGCGGTTTTCATTAATCCCTGAATCGGATGATCCGCCATACTGCTCGCTCCTCCTATCTGCTTCTGGCATTGGATATGATAGCTTGCATAGCTTTCCCGGTACGAATGGACACTATGCATTGAAAGCTGGTACGGAAAAAGGAAGTATGAAAGACCGGCTCTACCTGTATATCAAAGGGCTGTCGTGATTGAAAATTCGACCTGATGACCTGATTCGCTATTCCCTTTAAAGTCCATATGAAACCGATCATTGTGCCAGTCGAGGCTGCATCTGACATACCTATCGTCGTGTGCCAACTAAATTGATCCACTTCTGCGTTTTTTCCAAGGCGCAGCAGATAGGGGAAAGCTTGCCGTATTTTTTGTAAGTCATCGAGGAAGCCGGTTACCTGCTCTCTTATCTCCTTGGCAGAAGCAGAAGCGGAATCGATGGAGGAATCCTGCTTCATTTGCCGGTTATGTACACAGATACCGAAAATTCGTATTTGGATGTTCCAATCTGGTGTATCATAGCGTATGAGTACCGTCACTTTAGCAAATAGCACCATGACAATGACCAACGCGATTGCAGCTATCCCGATACCGATGATCCACATCATTTCCGGCTCCTTTCCCCCACCATTTATACGTTTCCTTCACAGAAAAGGAGCAGCGTTTGCTGCTCCTTCATGCCATACTTATGAAATTATCTGCTTAATTGCTCTTGTGCTGTACGTACTAGACGTTTCGTGATTTCTCCTCCAACAGAACCGTTGGCACGAGAAGTTTCGTTTCCGCCAAGCTGTACACCGAATTCTTGTGCGATCTCATATTTCATTTGATCTAGTGCTTGTTGTGCTTGAGGTACTACTAGCTGGTTGCTTGAGTTGTTGTTAGCCATTGTGTGTCACCTCCTTGTACATGTAGCATGTGCCGACAAGGAGGTAAACATACAAATTTTCTTTATGGGAAGTTCTTACAATAAATCAGCGAATGGCGCCTTTTCTTCAGCAGCTGGAGATGCGGTGATGATTTCCGTTCCTTCGATTGCCCGCTCGAACTCAGCAGAGAAATCGATTGTACCTTCATACAAATGAACCTTTTCAAGCCGCGGTTTTGTTTTAGGCGCTTCCGGCACGAATACCGTACAGCAATCATCATATGGACGAATCGAAATATCATACGTATCAATCTGTTTGGAAATATCGATGATATCCGACTTGTCCATTGTGATGAGCGGCCGCAGCACCGGGTAATTCGTCACTTCATTGATCGTGTGCATGCTTTCCATCGTCTGACTTGCGACCTGGCCAAGGCTTTCTCCTGTAGCGAGCGACAGAATGCCATGTTTTTGGGCAATTCGTTCACTGATCCGCATCATCATCCGGCGCATGACGGTCATGCTGTAGCCGAAAGGTATTTCTTGGTGGACCTTCACTTGCAATTCCGTGAATGGCACCACATGGATCTTCACTTTGGCACCGAATTTGGATAGTGATTGCGCCAAATCGATCACTTTCTGCTTTGCCCGCTCATTGGTGTAAGGCGGGGAATGAAAATGGATCGCTTCAATTTCCACACCGCGTTTCATGGCAAGATATCCGGCTACTGGGCTGTCGATACCGCCTGAGAGCATCAGAAGTGTCTTGCCTGAGCTTCCTGCCGGCAAACCGCCAGGACCCTTTATCTTCTGACCCGTCACATAAGTTGCACGTTCACGTATCTCTACCATGATGTCCACACCGGGAGTCCGGACGTTGACGGGATACCCTTCACTGTTTTGCAGGACATATGCTCCGATACGCTGATTCATCTCTTGTGAATCAATCGGGAAGCGTTTATTGGTCCGGCGGCAGGAGATTTTGAAAGTCGTTCCAGCAGGATTGTCCAGCAGCAGCTGCAATGCCGCTTCCTTGATTGCTTGTTCTTCATTCTCTGTCCGAATTGCCAAGCTGAAGCTATGGATGCCGAAAATATGACGGCAAGCTTCCACGATCGGTTCGTGATTTTCCCCATGCAAATGGATATACATCCGATCACGTGTACGCTCCACTTTAGCTTTCGGGAAAGGTTTGATTTGGTCTTTCACGTTGTATTCCAGCTGTTTGGTGAAATGCTTCCTGTTTTTCCCTTTCAGTGCCATTTCACCATACCGAATCAATATATGATCATACTGCATAAATTCATCTCATCACTTTCTGTAAATGGGTTAATGTTTCTTCCAATACTTGCAGGAAATACACCACTTCTTCCTGTGTATTGTCATATGAAAAACTGACGCGGATAGCCGATTCCGCCTGTGCAGCGGGTACTCCGCAAGCTGTCAGGACGGCACTGGCATCACTATTCTTGGAAGAACACGCTGATTTGGTCGATACATAGATCTCTTTTTCGCCCAGTGCATGCACAAGCACCTCAGGCTTGAGACCAGGTACGGAGAAATTCACAATATGCGGTGCACCTGACGGCGGTGAGTGAAGGATGACACCATCGATTTTTTCAAGACCCGTCCAAAGCTTTTGTCTCAGCTCAAATAGCTTCGCAGGATGGTTCCGCAGTTCCTCCATCGCTAATCGCAGTGCTTTGACCATGGCGGTTATGCCGGGAAGATTCTCCGTTCCGGAACGAAGCGCCTGCTCCTGTCCTCCCCCGGATAATTGGGCGGCGATGTGTACATGTTTTGCCTTATAAAGCAGACCACTTCCTTTTACGCCATGGAATTTATGCGCAGATAGTGTACAAAGATCGATGTGGCTCTCCTTCAAATCAAGTGCGACTTTTCCGGCTCCTTGCACGTGATCGACATGATACGTGATTTTTGGATATTGTGTCAGCAACTTCCCGATCGTCTTGATCGGCTGAATCGTACCTAACTCATTGTTCACGTGCATCACACTGACAAGAATAGTCTCGTCCGTTATCGCTGCTTTTATTTTATCGGCAGTGACGTATCCGTACATATCCACATCCACGTATGTCACCTTGAAGCCTTGGGCCTCCAATTCCGCACATGTCTCCAGCACGGATGGATGCTCCACTGTCGTGGTGATGATATGGTTTCCCCAGCGTCTGTTCCGGTATGCTGTACCTTTGATCGCAAGGTTATTGCCTTCTGTGCCGCCGGAAGTGAAGAGAATCTCATCCTCCCCGACATGCAACAGCTGGGCAGCCTGTTTACGGCATGCAGTCAGCAGCTGCTCTGCACTGCCCCCCAGACGATGCAAGGAAGAAGGATTGGCGAAATACGTCTGAGCTGCTTCTGTATAACTGGCAAGTACATCAGGATACGGTTTCGTCGTTGCACTATTATCGAAATAAATCATCTTGCCATCTCCTTCTGTTCAAACTGTCTTTTACTAAAATAAAGCAATCCCCCACAAGTGGCAAGGGATTGCTTTATGTATCAGCTTGGAATCTTGATATGTTTCTCCAAACGCTCCAGCGCCTTTGGTTCGATATCTTGTAAAGCGCGGGCGGCGCGCTCCAAAGCTTGTTCATATTGATATTCTCGGAAAAGCTTCTCCGCCTCCGACATCTCCGCTGCCAGAATCGGATATTGGCTTCTATATCTGTTGGAATACTGAATCACGACTTCCGCCAAATAAGCTTGTTCAAGCAGCTGTTCTATCTTTTCGACAGTCATTGTGCTGATCTCCTCTGCCTGCAGCAGATTTGTCCGCACTTCAGCCATATCAAGCGGATGTGCTTCCAATACTTCCATGGTAAGCGACGTTTTCTCTTGACTTTCCTCCACCATGTTCCATACTTCTTGCGGAATGCCGGGGATGTTGCTCTTTTGCAGCTTTCGGCTGACGTCGTACAGATTCTGACGCATATCAGCAATCTTCTCTTTTGCTTCCAGTTCGTCTTTGCGCAAGGTCTTGATCTTTTCACGAATCGCTTCGTGTTCTTCTTCGATACCACTCAATTCACGGAATCCCGCTTCCAGCTCTTCTTTCAGCTTGGTATGGGATACGCGATCATCCCCGACCTCCTGCTGCAGCGTTTCAAGCTGTTTGATGAGCCTGGAGATCTTTGACTCAAGCTTCAAATGGAATTCGACATCATTATCCGTAAAGAAATAAGATTCCCGAAGCAAATCGATTTCTTCTTTTGTTTTGATGTATGCGTCTGTCTTTTTCTCGACGGCTTGGACATATTGCTCGAATTTAGAGTCAACATAATTCTTGGCAACAGCTTCATTCTCAAGCAGCTGGTACATTTCCTTTATTCGGTTCTCCAGCGCCGGAATGTAAATCGATGACTCTTCTGCATCTCCTGCTTCCAGCTGTTTGATGAGGAGATTCAATCGTTCTTTCTCTGCCTTCAGCTCATCTTCAAAACCTAGATGATGGATCCGGTAGCCCTCTTGCTTCATTTCACGGATGCCGCCCAATAAATCCGACACCTGTGCCGGCAGATCCTGCTTCACCTGCTTGTAAACTTGAGGGAAAGCCTCAATCTCTTCCTTCAGTGACTCCGTTCGCGCCTTCACGTCAGTGATGAGATGGTTGGCTTCGAAATAGTTGCCGGTTTCGATGAGTGAATGATAAGCAGCAAGCTGTGTACTTTGCTCAGCGATCGCTGTCTCGAAACGCACATCCGCTTTTCCGAATTGATGGCGATGCTGCGAAATCGTACGTTTCAATGTTTGAAGAGCAGGCTGCAAAGCCTCGGCTTGTTTCCGTGCTTCTTCTTCGGAAGCAAGCAGCTCGTCAAGCTCCCGGAACATCGCTTCTATCTTATCTTCCACCTGGGAGAGAGTGGCTTCCACTTTCTGCAGATGCTGTTTTGCCTTTTTGAACCGGTAACGGTCAGCACCTTCTTCCGCATCAAAAAGAGCCTCTTCTGTATCCGGAAGCTCTTTTGTGACGATATGATCCCAGCGTTCCTTCCACGATTCGAATTTTTCCTGCGTTTCACCGGACAAGTTCAACGCTTTCACTTTCGCTAACTCTTCCGACACATTGCGGGTCGATATATCCATCTTCCAGCTTTCAAGCCGGTCGACTTCATCATAAACTCGCTTTCTCATAATCAAGCCCAAGATGATCAAGGCGATGATTAGAATTATTCCTCCGACGATGTACAGCAATGTCCAGCCTCCTAACCAATACTCGGGAAAAAGGAGTAATACCCTAATAATCGTTATCTATTTTTTATACTAATATGATACCATGTAAACCGCAAATTTGGCTAAATTTTTTCAAATTTCTCAGGTATTTTCCATGTTTTTCCCTGCACTGTGCGTCAATTGGCTGATACTGCTTGCAAAGAGGAAGAGGGAACAGTCGCCAAAGTATCAATCCAATGGTGAATGCTCGATGTGTACATGCTGCAAAAATAGTGCTTGGACTCGTCCGTCAGCAGCATGCCTTTCATTTCCTTGCTCATCGAAAATGGTGCAGACAGCATGCCAGATAGCTGCATGTATAAATAAACGCCTTCCCGCTCCCGGATACCGACTGTTTCCAAGTAATCCCGGAAAGCCTGTTTCAGTGTGTGGCTCTCTTTGGCCAGGTACGTCACCGCCATTTCCCTGACGAACACCGAATCCAGCATCAGCTCCCGTTGTATGAAAGCCGTGAATTGATTCCGTGAGAGTTTATAATGTATAATTGCCTCAATTAATTGCTTCAGATAGGTTTTGGAAGATTCTTTTCCGCGCTTTTGAGCTGCTTTATCCAGTACAACCAGATATTCTTCGTAATACAGCACGACGGATGCTTCCAGAAGTCCTTGCTTACTTTTATAATAATAGTTGATCAAGGAGACATTGACCGAAGCTTTTCCCGCAATATCGCGGACTGATGTCCCATGGTAGCCTTTTGTGTAGAACAATTGACAAGCGGCGTCCATCACTTTCTGTTTCGTGTCATTTTTTTTCATTCTTCTCAGCTCCTTTACTTGTTGTATACGACGATGATTGCTGCTATCCTGCATCTTTCGCTCGCCAAATATCGCGCCTTCTGTCGAATTACCGAAATTATATAATGGGGGAAATGAATATGTTCGAAACAAAAGCTTACAGCGGTTCCCGTGAAAAAGATTATGAACTGCTTGTGAAACAACTCGATGCCTTGCTGACTGGCGAAGAAGATGAAATCGCCCACTTGGCGAATGCTTCCGCTCTTTTGAATCAGTTTTTGGATGATGTCAACTGGGTTGGTTTCTATCTTCATAAAGGAGAGGAATTGATTCTCGGTCCATTCCAAGGTCTACCTGCCTGTGTACGCATTAAAATAGGCAAAGGCGTATGCGGAACAGCTGTTGCCGAAAATAAAACACAGCTTGTAGCGGATGTCCATCAGTTCCCTGGCCATATTGCATGTGATGCGGCAAGCCAATCCGAAATCGTCGTCCCTATCGTCGTGAATGGCCAGTCTTACGGGGTGCTTGATATCGACAGCCCGTCCAAAAATCGTTTCGATGAGACAGACCAAAAATATTTGGAACAATTCGTCGGCATTCTTGTTAAGCATTTAAGCAAATAAAAAGACAGCTTCCGCTTGGGAGCTGTCTTTTTATTCATATGCAATATCTATTCTTGCCGAGCCGCTTGGCATCATACAGCTTGCTGTCCGCCTTGGAGAATAGTTGATGCACCGTTGGCCGGTCCGTATCCGTCCACGTGGATACCCCGCAGGAAACAGTGACCGCAGGACGTGTCGACCCTGCAATGCTTTTCACGAGGTGCTCCGCTTTACTGAGCACCTGAGCAGAAGACGCATGAGGCATGTAGATTGCCAGCTCTTCCCCGCCCCATCTTGCAGCTACATCAGCCGAGCCCATTGCATCCTTGACCAAATTGGACACTTGGATCAGCAAATAATCACCTGTATTGTGTCCATATGTATCGTTTACTTTCTTAAAGTCATCAATATCTATCAGAATGAAGCCTCCCTGGGCATCCTTCTGGATATGTTCCCTCATCCGTTCATCCAGATAACTCCTTGAACAAAGATTCGTGAGGTAATCCGTTATAACCAACTTCTCTAATTTCTCCTGCAGCATCGAATTGACGATCGATAGGGAAGAATGCTGCACAAGCGACTCGATGAGCCGGAAAGACTCGAAGGTGAAAAAGCTTGGGCTGCGATGCAGGACGAGTACAACACCTTGGAGCTGCTCCGATCTGATCATCGGAATCACCAGCAATGATCGAAATGGAATCTGCATTTCCGGATAACGTTCCTGGAAGTTGCTGATGAACATGGCTTCCCCTGAATTATCCCGGTAATGATGCGCAACTAGATCAAGGAACGGCTTAGACTCTTCATCAAAGAAAAAGCTGGTGCTTCCGTCCAAGACAGTATCTGCATCCTGGTCTCCCTTATATAAGATAAAACCGATTTCCTCTCCGCCAAATGTATCGCGAATCTGCTGATGCATCAGCGTGATGGTATCTGTCAGACGCAAATTGGCGTTCAGTTTTTTCGATGTTTCATTGATCAGCTGCAAATCACTGATCAGTTTTTTGGAATGCTGGTACAAGCGTGCATTTTCCAAAGCATTCCCTGCTGAATCAGCAAGCTTTGTTATGAAATCATGATCTGCTTTTGTATAGCGCATTTCTTTTGGCAGTGACACATGCAACACACCATATATCCCCTGTTTGCCATTCAGCGGTACATAATGATTGACCACTTGCCCCTCTCCGCTCATCTCCACTTGTACTTCCCCTGTCATATATGCCTTTGTACTGGCTTCATGGACAGAATAGTCATAAACGAGATTTTTGATCGGCAAGTCTGTATCTCCATGATAATCCTGAGCAAGCAGCAAAGCATATGCAAATTGGGGATACGTTCGCTGTAAAGTCGTAATCAAAACCGACAACACATCATGCATATCGATGCTTGCATGCAGATTGGTCGTGGCTTCATATAATTGGATAGCATGCTGCTCGTTTTCTTTTATTGATTGCAAATGAATCAATCGGTTGACGAAATTCCCTATTTCAAACGCCAGTTGCCTGCAATCGGGGATCCTCTCACCGCCTCCCCCGAGGTAAAGGAAACCTAGGAATTGTTCATCATGATGCTGCAAAGGCACAATCCGGTCCAGCGTATGCGGGGATTCCCTCAGCAGCTCCGGCATACAAATTTCTTGGCTCAAGTAACTGATTGACTGGCAGAACCCGCTTTGCCTCGGTCCCGCATAGCTAATGCGATCCAGTCGCTGCTGCCATTCATCATATATGTAGAGCGCCATGCAATCCGCCTGCAGAAGATTCTTCAGCTTATCTGTTATAAGTGCGAGTATCTCCCTGTAAGTATAGCTTTCTCCCGATACAAGGAGCTGGTAGAAATATAGCTTTGCTTGTTCAAGGTTGCTGTCCATTAGCCGCTCCATGTGCACCTCACCTAACATATTGGTATTTTTATTCTATTATATAAGATATTAGACTCAATTCTCAATGCATAACCTAGTTCTTTTTCCTTACAATGTACCACACTTCATCTTCTTTGCCGATTTGTCTTGACTATAGGCAAATAAAAAGCTTATAATACTCTTTGTGTAAAATAAATGGCGGCCTATGTGAACTCCCATTTGTTTTGATTTTGTTCCTTTCTTGGCAAGGCGATTTAAAGAAACGCATATGTTTCTCCTTGTTTCAGAAGGTGTATCGTGTAACTCTCTGCTGTCGGAGCGATGGTACATGAAAACATAATCGGCAAGTGAATCGAGCACACTCTGTTTTTATTTTATGCAAATAAAATAATAAAGGTGGAATTTATCCATGGCACGTTATACAGGTCCATTATGGAAAAAATCCCGTCGTCTTGGTATCTCCCTAAGCGGAACAGGTAAAGAGCTTGACAAACGCCCTTACCCACCAGGTCAACACGGTCCAAACCAACGCAGAAAGCAATCCGAATACGGCTTGCAGCAAGCAGAGAAACAAAAACTTCGTTACATGTACAACATGAACGAACGCCAATTCCGTCGTGTATTCGAGGAAGCTGGCAAAATGAGAGGTATCCATGGTGAGAACTTCATGATCCTTCTTGAATCTCGTCTTGATAACCTTGTATTCCGTCTAGGCTTGGCTCGCACTCGCAGACAAGCTCGTCAGATCGTTGGCCACGGCCACATCACTGTAGACGGCAAACGCGTAGATATCCCATCTTACCGCGTAAAACCTGGTCAAGTTATCGGTGTTCGTGAGAAATCACTTAAACTTGATATCATCGCTACTTCTGTAGAAGCGAACAACTTCGTACCAGATTACATGACATTCGATGCAAGCAGCCTGCAAGGAACTTACTCTCGTTACCCTGAGCGTTCTGAGCTTCCTGCTGAAATCAACGAAGCACTTATCGTTGAGTTCTACTCCCGTTAATTGCTTGCGAAACTCCGGATTGCCAAAAGGCATTTCCGGAGTTTTTTTATCCAAAGAAGCGCCTCGCTTTTAGCAAGGCGTTTTTTTTGTGTTTTGATTCTCACCATAGGTACGAATTACTTCCGCCCCTCCTGCTAGTTGCTGCTATCCTAATCTGAATTACCTCCGAGGCATGCATTATATTTTCTAATCATATAAGAACTTACAAAGGTACTATACTAATTTCTCCTTATTTATCCAACACCCATTCCCCTACGGCATTCTTAAGTGAATGGGCTGTATGAAATCCTTTGTTTTGTTCTTTCTGTGTTTCTACCGCTTCGGAATTCTTCACCGCGTATACACCAACCGTCTTGTCTGCTGCATACCATTTCTCTGTTATCAGCTCTATGTTTTGCAGAAAATAATGATGTAATTCCTGGCGATATAGCATTTTGTCTCATTTACCTTTTATACATAAGAGCAAAGGAAAAACATTAGTATATCTTCATTAAATTAAGTATGGGCAGCTTACATTTGCACATACTAAGGACAACTTTTGGGAGGTGCCATATAATGTATTATTACAAGGAAGAATTGATCAATATCATCAAACCTGACAAACCAGATCCTGCTGCGGCAAAAGTACTGCAGGAAATCCTGGGTGGACATTACGGAGAAATGCGTACTATGATGCAGTTCTTCTTTCAAAGTTCGAACTTTCGCGGTAAGCAAAAACAGTTCCGCGATTTGCTGCGCGGTATCTTTTTGGAGGAAATTGCGCATGTGGAGCTTGTGCAGAATACGATAAACGCATTGTTGGATGAATCTGGTGAGGGCGGCGCAGGAAACACAGCACCAGACGGAGCTCCGCTGTCTGGTCCGATCGAAGATACCCCGAATGTGAACCCGCATCATTACATCATCGGGGCACAATCATCAATACCATTCGACGCAGCAGGAAATCCATGGAATGGCTCCTGGGTGTACAGCCACGGAAACCTTGTTGCCGATTTATTGAACAACGTGGTTCTCGAATCAACTGGTGTACTGCAAAAGACACGTATCTACGAAATGAGTTCCAATGCTACGTTCCGTGAGACATTAGGTTTTCTTATCGTCCGTGACAATGCCCATCAAAATGCTTTTGCAAAAGCATTGGAAACACTTGGCGTCGATTGGGGAAAAACTTTCCCGATTCCGAATTATGATATCAATAAATACCCGGAATGCAAAAAGTTCGTCGATATGGGCTTCCATAATACACAATTCAATTTCCGTCTGGATCAGACCCGCATTGCCGAAATCATTCAAGGCACTGTACCAAGCCGCAATGGCGGCGAATTCAGTGTTTCGCAGCCGCCTGCTGGATTCCCTGTACCTGAGTTACCAGAACTTCCAAACGAGCATAGTACAGGATTATCCGATTTGAACCGCTGATTACATGTAAAAACCTCACCGGGAGCTTCCGGTGAGGTTTTGTATTATTTCAAGCCATTATTCTTTTTTGTGCTGTCTTTGATTTCGGCTTCTTCACGTCTTACTTTTTCATTGACGTGGACATTTTCTTGTACGTCTTTTTTGTTCACGACGATTTCTTCTTTGATGATGTCCTTTTTATCTACATCCACTTTCTCTTCATATACTGGAACATGGATGCCGTCTTTGCCTTCGTAAGCACCTGTTGATTTACCAGGCTCGCTCACTTTATTCACTGGGCGGCGCTCAATGTTGACTTCTTGTTTCGTTACAGGTACATCAAATTGTTCCTGATCGGTAACCGTGCGTTTTTCAACGTCCACTTCCCCGGATTTGACTGCATTCTTATCAACATCCACTACTTCTTCATGCAGTTCCATTTGCTCTGTCTGGGAAGCATTTGGCTTGGTTGTTTTATTTTTGTTCACACCAGTGAATGCTGTGTTGCCAGGCTGATTATTTGCAGCTTCTTTCGCTTGGCGATCTCCGCCTGCTCGCAATGTGTCATCCTCGCCTGTTGTCTTATCAAGACCAGGTTGAGCTGTCGTATCAGGTTGTACGTTACCAACTCCTGCCACTGGGCGGTACTTGTCTGTTACTGCTGTGTTAGTGCTTGTTTTAGCTTCCGACTGCAATTTGTCATTGACGGAAGGATCTACAAACAAGAGGATTTTACCGTTTTTCAATTCTTCTACATATTTATCTGTTTCTGTTTGATTCAAGTTCAATTCCTGCAGTGTTTTTTCTTCTGGATCATCTCCGGAGAACAAAGCGGATACCTTATCACCGAAGGAGCCTTTAGCTTCCTTGTACTTGACGCTCAATCTGTCAGCAAGGATGCTAGTTTCAGGTTTCTTGTCTGTAATGACAGTTAACTTGTTTTCTTGGATTCCCCTGGATTTCAATTCATTTACTCTTACAATCACGTCGTTTTCGTTTTGGAAGGTTTCGATTTTATGAGCTAGCATGTTGTCATTCCTCCTAATAAGTTGTTGATGTGTTGTATGGTATATGTGTTCCCGGTTGGAAATCATATAAACATAAAATTTTCAAGTGTTATTTTTATATTCTATGATTCTTTATTGGAAATACTGTTTTAAAAGTCTTTTAAGAACATATTTTCAGCATGGTGAATAATTTCAATAGATATACTTTATCTTCTAGTCTTATTCAATTCATTCGCATTTTGCTCATTCGTATTCGGTTCTGCATGAAGGCCGTCATTTGGTTTGTCCGCTGCATATAGTCCATCTGCAGTCATGCCTTGTTCCGCTTCTGACGCATGATCGCTGCGATCTTTCGGAGCAGATGCGGATTGTGCGGAAGTTCCTGCTGCCGCTGGTGCATTTTTTGCATATACTAGTACCTTTCCTGCTTTCAGTTCTTCAGCGTAGCGGTCTTTCTCAGTTTTTGACAAATTGAGATTTTTCAATACTTTATCTTCTGGATCGCCACTGGAGAAAAAGGATGCGAACTTTGTGCCGAAGGATCCATTCGCTTCTTTATAGTGAACATCCCTTTTGTCGCCAAGGATACTATCGGCGGGTTTCTTGTCGACAATGATCATGATGTCTTCTTCCGGTACCCCGGCTGAAATCAGTTCGTTCACTTTTACTATTGCTTCATTTTCGTTCATGAATGTTTGGATTGTATTTGAATTAGCCATGTTTTCTCCTCCTAATCGATTTGCTTGTTGTAAATGCTGAAGTGCTGCATGGTTTTTACATTCCCTTTGCCTTTTTTATGAAACATAAAAAGCACTGTCCGGCTGGGACAGTGCTTTTGGATTATGCGAATTTCAGTAGTGTATATTTTTTCTTTCCGCGGCGGATGATGATGAACTTTCCGTCGATACGATCTGTTTGTGTCAGTACGCGGGAGACATCTTCTGCTTTTTCACCATTGATGCGGATGGCACCATTGGTGATATCTTCCCTTGCTTGACGTTTGGAAGGAGAGATACCTGCTTCCACGAGCATATCCACAAGCGATTTATCTTCATCGGCTGCTGTATGGGACGGAACATCTTTGAAACCTTGTTCTATTTCTGCACCATTCAGAGTTGCAATCTCACCGCTGAACAAAGCCGCAGATATCTTGATTGCTTGATCCAGAGCTTCCTTGCCATGTACTAGCGTCGTCATTTCTTCAGCAAGCTTTGTTTGAGCCAGTCGTTTCTCTGGTTCTTTTTCGACGCTTTCCTCAAATGATGCAATCTCTTCAAGGGACATGAAAGTAAAGTATTTCATGAACTTGATGACATCGCGATCATCTGTATTGAACCAGAATTGGTAAAATTCGTAAGGTGTCGTGCGTTCAGGACTGAGCCATACTGCGCCGCCAGCTGTTTTACCGAATTTCGTTCCGTCTGCTTTCGTGATTAGCGGTACCGTCAGGGCAAAAGCCTTATCTTTGTCTTGATCTTCTTCATTATTACCAGCATGCGTCCGGCGAATCAATTCCATGCCAGCTGTTATATTCCCCCACTGATCGCTTCCGCCGATTTGCAGCGTCACATTTTCTTTTTCATACAAACGCAAGTAATCCAAAGACTGCAAAATCATGTATGTGAATTCAGTAAAACTAATACCGTTTGCCAATCTGGATTCAACCGAATCCTTTGCCAGCATATAATTGACACCAAAATGCTTCCCGATATCACGAAGGAAATCAATGATGCTCATAGCTCCGAGCCATTCCCCGTTATTTACCGCTTTGGCAGCATTATCGCCTTCATCGAAGTTCAGGATATTTGCCAGCTGCTTTTGGATAGCTTGGCTGAAACGTTCCACCGTTGCAGCATCGTTCAGATTACGCTCATCGGAACGTCCGCTTGGATCTCCAATCATACCAGTGCCGCCGCCGATAAGCGCGATCGGACGGTGACCTGCCTGCTGGAATCGTTTCAGCATCAGCATCGGCACCAAGTGGCCGATATGCAAGCTGTCTGCTGTAGGGTCGAATCCACAGTATAAGCTCACTTGATTCTCAGTCAGGTGCTTCTCCAATCCTGCATCATCACTTGTCTGCTGAACCAGACCTCTGTCTTTCAAATCTTGTAAAATCGACATGATTACCACTCCTCACTTCTAATTGAACACAAAAAAATCCCCGCCCCAAAAAAGGGACGAGGAATAACTCGCGGTACCACCCTTGTTGCAGTATGAACTGCCACTCGGTTTGCTAACGGATATACATCCGTCTCCTGCTTGAACAGGAGAAGCTCCAGCCTGTACTTGGCAAAACAACTGTATACTGACTCGCACCGGCCGTCAGCTCTCTGCAACAGGGAATCGTTCCGCTACTATAACCTTCAACGCAATATTTTATTAATGACTGTTCCTACATTATTACCATAATCGCAAGCAAAACGCAACACCCTTATTACCATATGCATCAAAACATTGCAACATTATTGCTTTTATGCTCAATATAAACATATAACAAGGATTATGGACTCACTACGAAAATTGACTAATATGGTATAATAGATAAACCAATTCGGGGGTGAAATATGCAAAACAAAGCATTATGGACGAGAATGAAGGAACGAATTGCCGAAGCTTGGAAAGCTGGGCGTATCCAGCGAAATTCTCGTATCACATATGACGTCATCTGGAACTTATTCCTCTTTTTCCTGCTATTAGCTGGCGTCGGGATCTTCTTTGCTGCCGGGGCGGGTGCAGGCTATTTTGCATCGCTTGTAAAAGATGAACCTGTCCGATCCTACGACTCTATGAAAGAAGAAATCTATAACTACGAAGAAACTTCTTCCATTTATTTTGCAGACAATGTGTTTCTCGGGAACATCAAGACAGACTTATACCGGGAAGATGTGAAACTTGATGATATTTCACCATATGTCATCAATGGCATCATCGCTACGGAAGATGACAATTTCGAGACCCATAATGGAGTTGTCCCGAAATCGATACTTAGAGCAGTGATGCAAGAAGCAACGAACTCAGAAACAAAATCAGGCGGCAGTACACTCACACAGCAGCTTGTCAAAAACCAAATACTGACGAATGAAGTGTCTTTTGAACGAAAAGCCAAGGAAATCATCCTGGCGATGCGCTTGGAAAAAGTGCTGAACAAAGATGAAATACTGGAAGCTTATATGAATATCGTACCATTCGGCAGAAACGCTTCCGGAGATAATATCGCTGGTGTACAAACGGCAGCGCAAGGTATTTTTGGCGTTGATGCCAAAGATCTGACTTTACCTCAAGCAGCCTTCCTGGCAGGATTACCGCAGAGCCCCTCAGCATATTCACCGTTCACCAACAGCGGAGAACGAAAAGAAGACACTGCACTGCAGCCTGGTATGAACAGGATGAAACAAGTTCTGAACCGGATGCTGGACGAAGGGTATATCGACCAAAAGGAATATGAGGATGCAATCGCGTATGATATCACGAAAGATTTCGCAGAAGCAAAACCGAAAACGATTGATGATTATGGTTATCTGACAACCGAAGTCGAACAGCGTGCAGCAGATATCATCGCCATCCAACTCGCTGAGCAGGATGGACATTCCGAAAAAGATTTAAATAATGATAATGATCTGAAGAACGAATATCTGGATAAAGCTGAACGCGATATCACGCAAAAAGGTTATCAAATCCACACGACGATCAATAAAGATATGTATGTCGCACAGCAGAAAATCGCAAAAGACTATGCGTATTACCAGCCGGATCACTGGGTGGAACGGACAAATAGCGATGGCGAGACAGAGACTGTTTCCGAGCCAATCGAAGCTGGTGCCATGATGATCGAAAACAGCACCGGCAAAATCCTCAGCTTTGTTGGTGGGCGGGATCACGATAAAAACCAAGTGAACCATGCCACCGATACGAAGCGATCAAACGGCAGTACGATGAAGCCGCTGCTTGTGTATGCTCCGGCCATGGAAGAAGGTACATTGCAGCCTGGTTCTGTCATTGCTGATGTGAGCAAGAAATTCTCCGTTCCAGGTCAATCGGCATGGAACCCTGGTAACTATGGCGGTACCTATCACGGACTGGTCTCGGCGCGAAAAGCCTTGGAACAGTCTTATAACGTACCAGCAGCGAAAGCTTACTTGAATATCCTGGATACAGACCCTGCAAGTAAGTATCTGGAGAAAATGGGTGTTACGACTCTGACAGAGGGAGATCATATCCAGCCGGCTGCTTCGCTTGGCGGTCTGGACTATGGTATGACAGTGGAAGAAAACGTCAACGCCTATGCAACCTTTGGTAATAATGGCGAATTTACCGATGCGTATATGATCGACTCCATCACGACAAAAGATGGGAAAGAAATCTTCAAACACAAATCCAAGTCGAATAAAGTGTTCAGTCCGCAAACAAATTATCTGATGCTTGATATGATGCGGGGTGTGTTGGATAGCGGTACAGCAACTTATGCGAATTCGCAGCTCTCCAATAAGAATGTCGATTGGGCAGGTAAAACCGGTACTTCCCAGGATTATCATGATGCTTGGTTCGTCGCTACCAATCCGAATGTAACCGTCGGTGTGTGGATGGGCTATGATAAACAAGACTCCATCCAAACATCAGGAATGGGATATAGCCAGCGAAATCAGCTTCTGTGGACGCAGCTAGTCAACAGTGCTACCAAAATCGATCCCGGATTGATGGCCCCGAGTGCATCATTCAAACAGCCGGATGGATTGACGAAAGCTTCTTACTGCGCAATCGGGGGCGGAAAACCGACTGACCTTTGTAAACAGGCAGGAATGGTCAAAACCGATTTGTTCGATGTAGATCGTGTCCCAACAAAAGCAGATGATAGTCTGATCAGACAGAATGGCAAAATCGTCCTCAATCCTGATTTTGTGAAAGCAAATGAATTGCAGGGTGTCAGTGTTGCACAGTTATTCCCTAATAATGAAAAAGTACAAAAAATGATTGGGAAAGCTTCAGGCGGCAGTGCAGCTGCCAAATCTGATGACAAAAAAAATACTGTCAAAACGAGTTCAGGTGCACCGCTTCCGCCGACTAATGTACAAAAAGCGGATAAGAAATTGACTTGGGCGCAATCAAAAACAGGAGACGTGAAAGGCTATCGCATCCTTCAAAAGCAAGGAGATTCATTCAAGCAAATCGGATTCAGCGATCAGTCTTCGTTTAACCTTCCTGATAATGATTCCACTTATCAAATCAAGGCAGTCGGCAAAGATGATAAGGAATCAGAAACCATCACATTATAAAAAAACTAGCGTATCCGATTGGATACGCTAGTTTTTATTTTGTCGAATTCCGTTCGATGATGCGATGCGGAAGGATGACATTCTTGTCTGATACTTCTTCTTTATTCATTAGTTTAGTCAACAGACGCATGGCAACGGCACCAATATCGTAAGTAGGCTGTACGACAGTGGAAAGAGTCGGACGCACCATCGTTGCCAGTCTCGTATTGTCGTAGCCAACCACTTCGATATCTTCCGGTACACGCAATCCACTGTCCTGGAAACCGTGGATGACACCAAGCGCCATTTCATCGGAAGAAACAAATACTGCAGAAGGACGTTCATTCAGAGCCGCAAGCTGTTTGGCAGCTTCCAAACCGGAATTATACGTATTGTTGGCTTTAACGATATATTCCTGTTTCACTTCAGCATTATTCTCGGTTACAGCACGAAGGTAACCTCTGTATTTCTGGTTATTCGTTTCAGCTTCTGCTGTCCCTGCTACAAATGCCGGATGCTCATTATTATGGTCGATCAGCAATTTCGTTGCCTCATATGCTGCTTGCTCATAGTCGATTGCAACAGATGGAGTGTCACCGATTCCTTGTACATTCGCCGCAATCACGATCGGTACAGGTGACTTCTCGAACTGCTGCAGCAATTCGTCACTGATTTTGCCGCCCATGAATACAATACCGTCCACTTGTTTTTCCAGCATGCTGTTGAATAATGTCAATTCTTTGTCTGGGTTTTGATCGGAATTGCTCAGGATCATATTGTATTTATACATTGTTGCAATATCCTCGATACCGCGTGCAAGCTCGGAGAAGAAAATACTGGAGATATCCGGTATGATTGCTCCGACCGTTGTCGTTTTTTTACTTGCAAGGCCCCTAGCTACTGCATTCGGACGATAACCAAGTTGCTCTATAGTACCAAGTACTTTTTTCCGAGTTGCAGGTTTTACGTTCGGGTTGCCGTTTACCACACGGGAGACAGTTGCCATCGATACGTTCGCTTCGCGGGCAACGTCGTATATGGTTACATTCATTGTGTCATTTCCTCCTATATACCTTACACGATTCCAATCATCTAAAGATGATAATAACGATTTGTATGTTTATTCACATATTCTTTACCCATTATACCAGAGTTTTGAACATTTCAGTAGAAAGAGATATAAAAAACCCTTGTACAACTGGGCAATATGGCTTACGGCGGTCATTCCCCGGACGGGACTCTGCTGGCATAACTGCTGTGTGCGGTTAGCTCTTGATAAAAGGCATCAAATCGCGGCAAATCCATCTGCTGGGCTGCATCGGAAAGAGCAACAGCCGGGTCCGGATGGACTTCGGCCATGATACCGTCAGCTCCAATCGCAAGCGCGGCTTTCGCTGCCGGTAGCAGCAAATCGCGGCGGCCAGTGCTATGCGTGACATCGACCATAACCGGAAGATGCGTCTCTTGTTTCAAAATCGGGACAGCCGTGATATCCAAGGTATTGCGTGTGGCAGTTTCATATGTGCGTATTCCCCGTTCACAAAGAATGATGTCATTATTTCCGCGGGAACTGATATATTCGGCTGCATGAATGAATTCAGAAATGGTGGAAGACATGCCGCGTTTCAATAGGATGGGCTTGTTGACATCTCCGGCCGCTTTCAGCAATTCGAAGTTCTGCATATTGCGGGCGCCAATCTGGATGACATCCAAATACTCGGCTGCCTTTTCAACGTCCTCTGGAGCTACAATCTCACTTATGACGGCCAAATCATATGTATCGGCTATTCTTTTCAAGATTCGGAGTCCCTCTTCCCCCAAACCTTGGAAATCATAAGGCGAGGTGCGCGGCTTGAAAGCTCCGCCCCGAAGCAGCTTCAAATTTTTCGCTTGCAGTGCCTCTGCAACTTTGGCAGTCTGCTGGTAACTTTCCACCGAACAAGGCCCGAAGATGAACTGAGGCACATCGCCTCCTATTTTTGTACCTTTGACATCAATCACGGTATTTTCCGGCTTCCGGCGCCGTGAGACAAGCATTGCTTTATGCATATCATCTTCTTGCAGTTCAAGGCTTGCTTTAAAGATTTCCTTGAACAGATGCTGCAGTGTGGCATCCTGGAAAGGTCCTTGATTATTATCGGCTATCACATTCAGCATATCCCGTTCACGCACTGGATCAAAACGCTTCGTACCCTGCTTTTTCTTCACTTCACCAATTTCCTGGACGAGCTTGCCACGTTTATTTATCATTGCCAAAAGCTCTAGATTCACTTCATCCAATTTCTTTCGCAAAACAGCTAATTCATCCATCTTCATCGCTCTCTCCCACTTTCTTTCTATTATATCCAGCTCAAGTAATTAGCAATCATTATAGCTAAAAGTTTACGCGCTGTCATCCATAAATAGTGTAGAATGAAAGAAGGAGTTTCATGTGGCATTAGCATTAAGTTAAATCTAATAGTTCAGTCAGAGAGGAATATTGTGTTGAAGGAACGAATTTTCGCCTTGGATATCGGAACAAGATCAGTAGTCGGCATGCTTTTGGAAGCAGATGCCGATGTTTATACAATGATAGATTACGAGATGGTGGAACATGATGAGCGGTCGATGCTTGATGGACAGATCCATGATGTAGTGGCTGTCGCCAAAGTCATTTCGGAAGTGAAGCATAAGCTCGAGGAAAAACACGGAAAGTTATACAAAGTATGTGTGGCAGCTGCAGGACGATCCTTGCAGACAAAACGCGTCCTGATACAACACGCAATGCCAGAAGGTGTATTGGACAATGAGCAGGTGCAGCATCTGGAGCTTAGCGCAGTCCAGCAGGCACAATATGAGATAGCGCAATCAAAAAATAAAAGCACAGACTACCATTGCGTCGGCTATTCGGTATTGCATTATCAAATCGACGGGCAGGAGATCGGTTCCCTGGTCGATCAGCAAGGCAGTGAGGCAAGCGTGGAAATCATCGCTACTTTCCTGCCAAAGGTTGTCGTCGAATCCTTGCTTTCGGCATTGAAGCGCAGTGATTTGGAGATGGATGCATTGACATTGGAACCGATTGCTGCAATCAGTGTGCTCATCCCGCCGTCCATGCGCCGTCTGAACGTAGCGCTTGTGGATATCGGCGCTGGTACAAGTGATATTGCCATCACCAATGAAGGGACGATCACAGCGTATGGGATGGTGCCTAAAGCAGGCGATGAAATCACCGAAGCCATCAGTGATCATTATTTACTTGATTTCCATGTTGCAGAAGCAGCCAAGCGGGATTGGGCTGAAAAAGGCGAAATCACGACAATGGATATACTAGGTTTCGAGCAGCAGCTGCTGGCAGAGCAAGTCGAACAAGACGTAGGTCACGCAGTCGAACGGCTGGCAAACGCCATTGCAGAAAACATATTACAACTCAATGCAGCTGCACCGAAAGCTGTCATGCTCGTCGGCGGCGGCAGTCAGACGCCAGGACTGGCTGTAAGGTTGGCGAAATTATTGGAACTGCCGGAGAACAGAGTGGCCATCCGCGGTACAGAAGCAATACAGCTGCTCAAGAAAACGGATAATGTACCCGAAGGCCCCGCTTTCATCACGCCGGTCGGTATTGCTTTGGCAGCAAAACAAAACCCGGTTCATTATGTCAGCATCCAGGTGAATGGACGCACTATTCGTCTTTTCGATATGAAGAAACTGACAATTGGGGATGCATTGCTGGCTGCAGGTACGCAAATTTCACGTCTTTATGGAAAGCCCGGAAATGCCTGTATGATCACGTTCCAAGGAAAGCCGCTTACATTACCAGGCTCTATGGGAAATCCCCCAAGTATCCTGCTCAATCAAAAGCCGGCAAACCTGGATTCACCGATTCAAAACGGTGATGAAGTGATCGTCGAAGCCGGAACGGATGGATTGCCAGCACAAGTGACAGTGCGTGATATCATCGGTGATATAGAACCAATCACTGTTTTTTATAATGGAACTGCATATCAGTCTAAACAGGTTGTACTAGTAAACGGACAGCCTGCTCACCAATCGCGCAGTCTCAACGATCGAGATGAGCTTTTAATTGAACGCACGACAATCATGGAAAGCTTTCTGCATGAGCATAAGCTGCCGCTGCCAGCATCAGCGGATGATGCGGATTATGATGTCTACATAAATGACAAGCTTATGCAGATCGAATCATTCAGTCAGGTGTTCACCATCAATGAAGTCCCGGCTCGTCTGCGTGATCAAGTGGGTGACGGAGACAGCATCCGTTTACAAGAGCGAAGAGACCCGACAGCTGCTGAATTGCTTGCTCATATCCAAACAGACAGCCAAGCAAACATGATTGTTCTGTTTAACGGAAATACGATCAAACTCACACCACCAGCAGCACAGCTTTATATAAAGGATGAACCTGTTGGGCAGGATGAACGGATTCCTAGCGGCACCAGGCTGCAAATGCGTGTTTCATCCGATCCTTTTATCATTCAGGACATCTTCCGGTTCGTCGATATTGATTTAACCAAGATCAGCGGTAATTTCAAGCTTTATAAAAATGGTTCACATGCATCCTTCCATGATGTCTTGTCCCCCCATGATAAAATTGAACTAACCATGTAAAAAAGCTGTACGCATTTGCGTACAGCTTTTATTGCTTTCCACTATATCGCTTATAGTGGATATCGTGAACGAGGCGAATTGTCGGGCGTATCAAGAGCAGTAAACTGCCTGCTGCAAAGAGCCAACAGCCTGCTGTTTTCATTGACTCATAAAGGAAAAGAAAACTGCCGACAAGAAAAATCAATCCGATCAAAAAATCATTCAGCATATATAATACTTGGTATGGCCGCTTAAAGAAAATACCGTATTGTCCGATTTGGATGACTTCTTCATTCTTTTGGTGTCTGTGTTCCTCTTTCATTTGAACTTACCTGGCATCCAATCTTGCTTCCTGTTCTTTTAAGGCGGCTTCTGTAATGTCGTGATGCGATGTGTGCCAAATGACTTGATTATTTTCAAATAATAGCGCTTGCGGTGATTCATGTTTCACGTCGTATCGTTCCGCAACCGAATTGGACAGTTCCCGTGCTTCTTGTACATACAATGTATAAACCGGCAGCTGCGTATCAAGGCTGTAACGGTCATATTCCTGCTTTGCCCTGGCACTGATCGGACATGTCAGGCTATGTTTGAGTAAGTAAAAAGCAGCTTCCTTATTGAGGACATCCTGCAGTTCTTCATCGTTCTGAATCACTTTCGCTTCCATTGTCCAATCTCCTTTCCAAATAAACAGACTCCTAAGCAAGCTGCTTAGGAGTCTTCGGTTTAAAGATCCTTATTTCGTTCAATCGTGGATTTCTGCTGTTCCATTTCTAACTCACGGGCAGCTTCCTCAATTGCACGAGCTACTTCTTCGGCAGCGTCGTCTGCTTCTTTGTCGTTTGAAGCTGTGTCATCTGCTTGATCTTTGGATTTCATGTTTTTCACTTTGTCTTGTACAGTTTGTGAAGATTCCTTCACCTTATCCGCTACGGCACGGGATTTTTCAGTGACAACATCTTTCCATTGCGCACCTTTTTCACTGTACTGTGTTTTCATCTCGCCTGCGCGCCCTTTCAGGGAGCTAGCTTGTTCCGTAATGTCACCGCGTAGTTCCTTGCCTGATTTCGGTGCAAGAACAAGAGCAGTAACTGCTCCGACCACGCTGCCGATGATTGAACCAATCAGAAAGTCTCTTCCGTTCGTCTTTTTCGTTGACATAGTGCATTGCCTCCTATCGCGTCGCTTGGTTTAATGGGATGTTTCTTTTACTGGTAATGGCTGCTCTGTCGGCTGTACTACAGGTACAGAGGCAGAAACAGCCTCATTTGCTTCATTCTGCTTCTTTTTCTTCCATAAGTCAAGTATAACAGAGCCCCACTTCAATACCTGACCAGTTTGTTCTGTATGCTGTTCTGCAGATAGCGCAACTTTGTTGGAAACATTGCGGATTGAATTGTTCAAACTGTTCACCGTATCGCCGATGCCTTCGATTCCGTCGACAAGTGTGTTGAGCTTTTGTGCTTTTGCGCCGATATCTTCTGCAAGATGATTTGTTTTGCTGAGCAACTCAGCTGTCTCACCTGTGATGCCCTGCATCTGTTTTTCGACGCCTTCCAATGTGCTTGCAACATCATTCAGTGTGCGGGAAGCAGCTTTCAATGTTTTTGCGAGGTAGATTACTAAGACTGCGAATGCGATTGCTGCAATCAATGCAGCGATGTACCCTAGAATTTCCATAATGATTAGTCAGCTCCTTCTGGTATGTAGTATGAGTAGTTCAAGCACATCTCATGCTTTGTACTCCTTTGTCTAACTACGTTATTCCCCCGATATACGCTGTTAAACATAAAAGTACAAATAAAAAAAGGGAGCAGGACTCCCTTTTTCAAGTGTAATGTATTATTGGACAGCTTGCAACGACTCTTCATAACGGGCCTGGAATTTCTGGATATCCCCAGCTCCCATGAATAGAAGAATGCTGTCTTCATACTTCTTAAGTACATGGACATCATCAAGCTGCAGCACTTCACAGCCTGGGATGAGCTCTTGCAGATCCTGAATTGTCAGGTTCCCTTTCGCTTCACGTGCAGAACCGAAGATATCACATAGATAAACGGCGTCCGCTTGCTTCAGACTATCTGCGAATTCCTGGAGGAAAGTCTTTGTCCTTGAGAAGGTATGCGGCTGGAATACAGCGACAATCTGCTTATCCGGGTATTTCTTTTGCGCGGACTCAATCGTCACTTCGATTTCCTTCGGATGATGCGCATAGTCATCCACCAAGACTTGGCTGCCCGCCTGCTTTTCGGAGAAACGGCGTTTTACACCTGTAAAACCGTACATCTCCTCCATTTGTTCAGGCGTCATTCCTTCCTGGTGGCATACAGCGACGACCGCCAAGGCGTTGAGCACTTGGTGGTTCCCAAAACCAGGAATGGTGAATGTATGATAGAAGCTGCCTTCGATATAAACGTCGAATGTCGTGCCGTTAGGCTCTTCGCGCACATCCTTCGCTTTATATGTGTTGGCATCATCAAAACCATAATAATGGATCGGAACATGCGCCTGTAAATCACGCAAATACGCATCATCTCCGCAAGCTATGATGCCGCGCTTCACTTGATTGGCCAGTTGCTGGAATGCCTGGAATACATCCTCGATATTCTTGAAATAATCAGGATGATCGAAATCGACATTCAGCATCACCGCATAATCCGGCTTATAAGCAAGGAAGTGGCGGCGGTATTCACAAGCCTCGAACACGAAATAGTCGCTTTTCGGCTGGCCGCTGCCAGTGCCATCACCGATCAAGAATGAAATCGGATGGGATTGCTCCAGTGTATGTGCCAAGAGCCCGGTCGTCGACGTTTTGCCGTGAGCACCTGTCACAGCGATGCTGCGGAACTTATCCGCATAAGCACCCAAGAAATCATGATAACGGTAAATCGGCAGACCCAATCTTTCAGCCTCCACGATTTCTTCATGTTCATCAGGAAATGCGTTTCCGGCAATGATCGTCAAACCGGATTTGATATTGTTTTTTGTAAACGGCAATATTGGGATATTTTTATCTTTCAGGGCCTGATCCGTGAAGAATACCTTCTCCACATCGGAGCCTTGGACTTTCTCTCCTGCATCATGCAGGATCTGCGCCAATGCACTCATACCAGATCCTTTAATACCAACAAAATGGTAAGTTGTCATAATAGGAACCTCCACGTAGTAATATATCGCATTTGTATGGTGTTAGTATAAGTATGTAATTTGTAGTGTGTCACATATACATGAAAAAAAGCATACTAGCAACAGTATAGCATTTTGTCTTCATAAATTGAATCCACAATCTTTTCTACCTGAGCTTTTTACAGTATATACAGTCTGCTTGCTGGTTGTGTCTGGAAATAGTAGAACAGCCTGGAAGGTCCCAAGGACAACATCCAGGCTGTCTTTCATTCCGCTTGGAGCTGAGCCAGCGAGACGAGGACATCCCGCGGCTTACTGCCTTTTTGTTCAGAAATGACACCACTCATTTCCATATGATCGATCAATCTTGCCGCACGGTTATATCCGATTTTGAATCGGCGCTGCAGCAAGCTTGCACTTGCACTGTTATGTTCGATGACAAATTCGACAGCTTCCCTGTACAGCTCATCCTCTTCTTCTTCGGTTTCGCGGCGTTCCAATAGGTCTTCATGCTGGAACAAGTATTCCGGAGGAGCCGTTTGTTTCACATGTTGCACAACCCGTTCGATTTCTTCATCCGATACAAAGGCACCCTGGATGCGCTGTGCTTGGCGTGCGCCATTTTCAACAAAGAGCATATCGCCTTTGCCGAGCAGCTTTTCGGCACCGTTGTTGTCGATGATCGTCCGGGAATCAACAGCGGATGAGACACTGAACGCAATCCGTGTTGGGATATTCGCCTTGATCAAACCTGTGATGACGTCCACGGAAGGACGCTGTGTTGCCAACAATAAATGGATTCCCGCAGCTCGTGCTTTCTGTGCGATCCGGCAGATGGCATCCTCCACATCTTGCGGTGCAACCATCATCAAGTCGGCGAGCTCATCGATGACAATGACCAAATATGGCAGCTTGTCAGCATAACGTCCTTGCTTTGTAAGCTTCTCGTTATAACGTCCGATATCCCGGACTCCTTCGCCGACAAATTTCACATAACGCTCTTCCATTTCATTTACCGCCCATTTCAAAGCAGCTGTGGCTGCCTTCGTATCGGTGATGACAGGTGATACAAGATGCGGCAGGTCGTTATATGGAGCAAGCTCGACCATTTTCGGATCGATCAGCAGGAATTTCACCTGCTTGTGATTGGCTTTATAAAGCAAACTGAGCAATATGGTATTGATACATACACTTTTACCCGACCCTGTTGCTCCAGCAATCAGTCCATGCGGCATTTTCTGCAGATCTGTGACGATAGGGTTACCGGAGATGTTCAAGCCAAGCGCTACTGATAGCGGCGACTCATTGTCCTGGAAATCCCCTGTATCCAATATCTCTTGCAAACCGACCATTTTGGAAACAGCATTCGGCACTTCGATTCCTATCGCATTTTTCCCTGGAATCGGCGCTTCCATACGAATATCCTTCGCTGCCATATTCAGTTTGATATCATCGGTCAGGCTCTTGATCTTACTGACTTTCACACCCATTTCAGGCTGAACCTCAAATCGTGTGACAGACGGTCCTTGCATCGCATTGACCACATGCGCATTGACATTGAAATGTTCCAAGGTAGTTTCCAACAAGTTGATCTGCTGGTCGACCCACGCATCATTTTCGATGGTCTGCTCCACGGGATCATTGAGAAGATGCATCGGCGGACTGATGAAATGCGGCTCTGTCTGCTCTTCTTTGACTTGTTCAGCAGATTCTTCTGTTATTCGATCCACCGTCGGTTTCGTTTTTTCCAAGCTCTTCCGTTTATCACGCGGCGTCATGAACACATTAAATGGCACAGGCTTGCGAATCGCATTACCTGACTCGCGAATATTCTCATTGCCTTTGTACGCTGTGCCCTTTGTTGTTTCCTGCTGTTCTGCTGAGTGTTCCGTATCATTGTGCTTTTCATCCGTCTGCTTTACTGCAGCTTGATATTCCGCTGCATTATCCTGATTCACAACATGCAACGCTTCCGGCTCATGATTCAGTTTTGGGGCTTCCGCTGGAACATCCCGCACTACGACTGAACGTGTATCCTCCATGTCTTGTCCATTTGAGATACTCTGTTCTGCTTCAGGCTCAGTCTCCTGCGATGCATCAAGTGACGTTTCAGGCTCACGATCCAGGATTGGAGCTTCTGCTGAAACCTCCCGTACTTGCTCTTCAAACGATGTTGGCGTATCCGCTATATCTCTATCTTCTGAGATACTCTGTTCTGCTTCAGGCTCAGACTCCTGCGATGCATCAAGTGATGTTTCAGGCTCGGGATCCAGGATTGGAGCTTCTGCTGAAATTCCATGCACTTGCTCTTCTAGCGATCCAGGCATATCCACTATGTCTAGTTCCGGTTTACCTTGTTCAGCAATAGGCTCACTTGCTGTCTCCTGTTGCTCACTATCCGGTGCTGTGATTTCCATTTCAGAAGCTTGGGATTTGTTGAGTTGCTCTTGCCCGATAGGATTTTCTTGCTCAACTGGGAGCTCAGGTGCAACTTCCTTCATAACCCCGAAAGCTTCATTTGTCTGATCCAATTCTTTTCCCAGCCTTGGGGCTGGTGTTGCAGCTGCTGATTCCTCGGCACTAATTATCGATTCCGGTGCTACGGTGACAGTTTCTTCCCTTTCGACTGTTTCCCGTATCTGGGCTTCCCCGGTTTCGGCTGATATAGGTTTCTCAACTTGTTTATCTTGGTGCAGATTGACGCTGATTTCAGAAGCCTGGGCTGCAATACGTTTCCAATCCGAACGTTCCTTGATCGAAGCCAACGTAACGACATCCTCAGCATCTTCTTTGCGCTTACGGAAACCATACACAGGAGATGGTACTTCTGTTGGCTGGAATGGTTTCTTATCGTCCTTTGGTTCGGGTCTTGGTCTTTGATGCGTCTGCCGCTGACGATAAGAAGCAGGCGCCCCTTCGGAAGCCTTATGTTTTTCAGCTTTCTGATCCGGTCTCGCTTGCTGCTGTGAGTCTCGACGCTGACGCTGTGTTTGCGGCTGTTCCGAGCGGCGCACCGGCCGCAGGTTTGTAACTGCTGGTTTGCCATTTTCGGATTCATCCGGAATCATCGGAAAGCGGAAAGCTCGTTCTTTCGGGTATGTATAAGCCATCTTTGCTTGTGGCTGCTGATTAGATTGATATTGTTTCTGTCCGTTTTGTTCAGAAGCGTTCCGTGATTTCAGCTCTGGTTCTTCGTCCACTACTACTTCGGTCATAAAAAAGTTGCTTAGAGCTTGCTTTAGACGCTCCCACATAATGAATCTTCCTTTTTCAGTATAATATCTTTATTTTAGCAGGTTTTCACAAACCGTGAATAGCTTTACCCTAAAAACATTCTGTCTACACTTAAAAAATAAGGCGGTCATACGCAAATTAAGTAAATTTTACCTAAAAAAACACCGAATACCATAGTATCCGGTGTTTTTCCTGTATTAAAACTCGAAAGCTTGACCAATTTCGTAAGAATCTTCCAGCACGTAAATCCCTTTTTCTTCTGGTGCATTCGGCAGACCCAATTCTTTTTGGGAGCAGATCATGCCGAAACTATCTTCCCCGCGCAAATTACCAGCTTTGATTTCCAAACCACTAGGCATGATGGCGCCAACTTTTGCGACTACCACTTTTTGTCCGGCATCGACATTCGGTGCACCGCAAACGATCTGGACTGTCTCATCACCAAGGTTGACTTGGCAGACACTAAGCTTATCTGCATTACTGTGTTTTTCTTTTTCTTGTACATAGCCGACCACGAACTTCGGAGTCAAGTCCACTTCGAATGTATCATCCAATTTGTTCTGACCGAAGATATCGCGGATTTTAGCTACGAATTCTTCATCGACTTGCACTTTGCCAGCAGTAGTGATCTTTAAGTATTCGGAAGCTTGGAATAGATTGTATCCAACCAAACCTTCCTTATCCGTGATTCGGACAATATCCCCGAAACGCTCTTCTTTGATGCTGTGACGATCTCCTTGCTTCAGAGCGATCAGCAGTACGTCACCGATACCTTGCTTATTGTAGAATGCTTGCATCTTACTTTTCCTCTCCCTTGGCAGACTCCGGTCTATTACGCGCCATAATGAACACTGGCTCCAATTTCTTGTCTTCATAAATGAATGGTAAAGATGTGATTGGTACACGGCCTTCTGCGAAATATTTCATGGTTACTTGTGCTAATATATCATAACCAGTCTTATTTTCAATATCCGCCAAGATGAGAACATCCTGATGGGGAACCGCTACAAGTACATCTCCTTTAGCATTTGCACGAAAACTTTCGAGTAGGGATTCATTCAAAATGCGGCTGGCATCGTAACCATCCTGTGTTGCGATGAAGTTGAACGAATTTCCCGCCACTTTATCTTCTTTTAGCTCAGTAGAGAGACTTCTGGCATTGAAGGCTGCGATTTCACGAAGACGCTCCACTGTCCAGCCTTGCTCTTCCATCATCGCCTCATCGATGAGCCGATATGATTTACCAAGATCCAGCGCATAATAAACCCTTGTTTCTGCTGTATGTTCGGAGTATACCATCTTCAATCCCGATTTGGTTTTCGAAGGGAAAGAAGTTGCCCGGATGACAGGGAAGACATGCTGCTCATTGCCTTCCAAGTGCTGTTCCTCGTGCATGACACGCAATGCCTCTTTTACATGCTGTTCCAGTTCATCGAGGGCTTTTTCGCCGCTTGTCTCATACTTGGCGATGATATTGGGAAGCGCTAGCGTCACACCTTCCTTCGTATCCTGCCATTCCACTCGGAATTTACTATTTTCCCGGTCGTAAGATGTACGCCAAGCAGGATCCTGCAGCCGATCTTCCAATTTTTGTTTCATTTTCAATGCCGTCATTTTCATAAGCTGTACTCCTTGCAGTTATTGCGGTAAAGAATCGATGAAGGATTGTATTTCTTCTTTCGTTTTACGATCTTTCGATACGAAACGACCGATTTCTTCACCTTTATTGAATGCGACGAAGCTTGGGATACCGAATACATCATATTGCTGACATACTTCGATGAATTGATCGCGGTCTACATGGATGAATTCAAAGTCGCTGTATGCTGCTTCGATTTCAGGCAGCTCAGGCTCGATGATGCGGCAGTCCGGACACCAATCGGCAGAAAACATCAAAATTGTTTTGCCATCTTGCAGTCTTTCTTGTAGTTGTGCTTCTGATTCTAAGTTTTTCATTTGTATTGCCCCCATTGATCGTTTTCTTTCATTTTATCAAAGCCCTGTGTCAAAAGCGAATATACTGCGTTGGAACTATTCTCGTCTTGTGATAAAAAAAGAAGCGGAAATCACGATTCCGCTTCTTTCTTTTGATTTGCCCTATAAAAGGCGTACTGACCTTTCAATAACAGACAAATATGTTCAAACATTGCTGTCCGTGACATATGTCCGTCCGTGAAAACACCGACCGCTCCCTCAGTTGTCGAAATATCCTGTTTACTTGTGAAAGCCCGCATGACAGGACCGAGTTCTTCCCCTGCCCGCACTGGCTCTGCAATGAATGCAGGCAGAAGCAGCTTCGCCCCGCTTGCACTCCATATATCATCACCAACTGCCAAAGCGCCCCAATTGCAAATATACAATCCGTCATCCATCTCCGTGACGCCGCCTTCAAGACCGATGCCGGCTTTTGCTCCTTCAAGTTTGCTGCAAGCGATCGCTCGTTTCATAGCACCCAATCTTGTTTCTTCATCGCTCATCGGCTGTGCGCTCACCCCAGAATCGACAGCCGCACTTTCCAATGTCCAGCCATCGCTGAACACAGCTGAAACTGCGTTCACTTTAGCAGGATTTTTTGATCCGATCATCATTTTCATTTGTCATGCTCCCCTTCCGGCTATCAATCGTTCGACGTGATTGTATCCACTGTCGACTGATCTGTCGCACGGACAAGCTTGACCAAAAGCTCTTTCGCAGCTGCATAATCATCAACATGGATGATGCTCGCGCTTGTATGCACATACCGGGAAACGATACCGATGACAGCAGATGGAACGCCTTCATGAGCCAAATGAACGCGACCGGCATCGGTACCGCCTTTGCCGACATAATATTGATAGTTGATATCATTGGATTCCGCTGTATCGAGTATGAACTCGCGCATATTCCGGTTCATGATCATCGTACCGTCGAAAATACGCAGTAATGCACCCTGTCCCAAATGACCGAAAGCCTGCTTATCTCCGCTTACATCATTGGCTGGCGATGCATCAAGCGCATAAAAAATATCCGGATTGATCATATTGGCAGCCACTTGCGCACCGCGAAGACCGACTTCTTCCTGCACTGTTGCGCCAGCATACAGCTGATTCGGCAGCGTCTCCCCGGCAAGCTCCTCCATCAATTCAAGTGCCAAGCCGCATCCATAGCGGTTATCCCAAGCTTTGGCCAAGATTTTCTTTTCATTGGCCATCGGTGTAAACGGCATGAATGGCACAATCTGCTGGCCGAGTCTTACCCCAAGCTCATGGACATCGCGCTCATCATCTGCTCCGATATCGATCAGCATGCTATCGATGGAAGCGGGTTTGCTGCGCTGCTCCGGTGTAAGCAGATGCGGTGGTGTGGAGCTGATGACACCTGGTATCGGTCCAGCCTCTGTCATGACTTGCACGCGCTGTGCCAGCAGGACTTGACTCCACCATCCACCTAGAGTCTGGAATCTGAGCAAGCCATTCGGTGTGATACCTGTCACCATGAAACCAACTTCATCCATATGTCCTGCTGCCATCACTTTAGGTCCAGTGCCTTTTTTCACGCCGAAGATGCCCCCAAGCTTATCCTGGATGATTTCATCTGAATAAGGTTTCAACCGTTCCTTCATGAACGCACGCATCAGCTGTTCATTACCTGGTGCTGCCTGAAGTTCTGTGAGCTGTTTGAATAAATCCAATGTTTTTTGATTCATGTATATGTACTCCCTTTTTGTCAGACTATTGTATATCCATTGTAAACTATCGGCCTTCAACATGCCATAAAGGTAGTTTCGTTTTATATTTCTTCGGTTATAAGCTATAATAGAACATAACTTATGTTGAAGAGGTGACCAAAATGGGCGTAAAGAAAACAGTGGCAATCGTAGGAGCTGGCCTTGCAGCTGGTTATTTGCTGCAAAAGCAGATTGCAAAACAACAGAAAGTGACTCCGGAAAAAGCACTTAAATTCGCTAAGGAAGCATTCAAGAAAGAAGGTCCTATCAGCGGGTCTTGGATTTATATGAAACCTGAAGAAAAAGTGAAGCACGGCCTGACATATACTGTTTACCGTGGCGGTATCTCACGCACAATCGACGGAAAACCTGCTCAATACGAATTCTTCGTTGATGCAGAAACAGGTTCAGTGATCGATGCAGTAGAATCAGCATCTTAATTTAATGGAAAAACCCGGCTAAATGGATTAGCCGGGTTTTTATTTGAATGTGGCCACACTTCGATAAATACGGTAGCCACGGGAGGAGAATTTCTCTTCATATTCCGTTTTTACATTAAGCGGATCGTTTTCTGCATGCAAATCAAGCTTCACTTCCTGCAGTACCATTCCAAATCGGGAGAAACTCGATAAGCTGTATTCGAATAGTTTCTGGTTATCCGTCTTGAAAATCACTTCGCCATCATCTTTCAAAACACCTTTGTATTGTTCCAAAAAGCTTTTATAAGTCAAACGGCGCTTTTCATGCTTATTTTTCGGCCAAGGATCAGAGAAGTTCAAGTAAATCGTATCCACTTCGTTTTCCTCGAACAGCTCCCTGAAGTCGGCAGCATTTTCATTGAGCAATCGTACATTGGGAAGTTCTGCCTCGGCAGCTTTCTCCACAGCTGTTACGATGATGCTTTTTGCCAACTCGATTCCGATGAAATTGTATTCAGGATGCTGAGCAGCCATGCCTGTGATGAATTGCCCTTTTCCAGAACCAATCTCTACTCGCAAAGGTTTATCATTACCGAATACTTCACACCATTTGCCTTTATGGTTCTTCGGTTCTTCGATGACAATATGATTGTTTTCTTTCAAATAATCGTCTGCCCAAGGTTTATGGCGCACACGCATATATCTCACTCCTATATCTGCCCTGTCCTTCTGCATAGTTTGATGCGAAAAAGCACACGCTATGCTTAAAGAAGGAGGGATAATCAATGTCACTTTCCGTTCAGAATCAACTTGGTCTGCTGCGGGATATCCTGAGCGAACATTGCGAATCATGCTGCGGGAGCAAGTCCGAATGCGAGCAAATATCCCGTTTGGCGCGTTCCATCTTGTCCAATAAATCAACTGATCAAGACGAGTTGCTCGCACTGCTTCCAAGTATCCATTCCTATAGTACCGCCGGTGAAAAAGCTGCCGATATCAATGCGCACATCACAACGAACCGAGAACAGCTCGAGGATTGGGTAGAGACAATCGACAGCTTTCAAGGTTAGGATATGAGCTGTTTGACTTCCATCATCAGCTGCGTCAGTTCTTTACCTTTACGCTCCAAGTTATCATCGCGCAAAGACATGATCACACGACCAGCCTCATACCAGTAAATTCGTCTGAGCAGTGCATCATCAAGCGGTTTCCCATATGCCTTCATCCAGTTTTCCCAATCAGGATACGGAACGTACTTCCTGAGCAGCATCCCGATGTCGGCTGCTGGATCCGCTATGAGTGCGCTGTCCCAGTCCACCAGATACAGCTCATCATGCTGACTGATCATCCAATTATTATGATCGATATCAAAATGACAGACAGCCAGCAACTGATCCGGCATTTCAGGCAAAAAACGCTCCAATCGCTCCAGTGTTTGCTCCAAAGCAGGCAGTCGATCTTGGAAACCAGCTGCTTTCTCCCGCAGCTCTTCCATTTTCGTTTCCGGCTGGAGCGGTTTTTTCCCCATACGCATGAGCATATTGAGCATTTCAGAGGAATGGTGGATTTTGCTGAGCAGTTTTGCCACGCGCGGACCGCTCATTTCGGCAATCGTAAGTCCCCGCCCGAGTAGCCATTCCTGCGCAGTAATGACGTCACCATTTTCCATCCGCTTTGTCCACACCAGTTTTGGCACAATACCTTCTGCTGAAAGAACTGCCAAAAATGGAGAAGAATTGCGCTTCAGAAATAACTGACGATCTCCGCTTTTTGCATAATATGCTTCTCCTGTCACACCGCCAGCAGGAGCAATCTTCCACTCATTTCCCAGTATGTGTTCTAACCAATTCACCGTTCATTCCTACTTTCCTAGTGCAATCGCTTTGCATTACTAGCTGTAAACAAGCCCAGCGTGACACAAGGCAAGTACATTCCCGAACAAATTCGACAGACATACTTAAGATTACAACATTTTCTATGGTTTTATCAATAAGATAGTGCTTAAAAACCATTTATTTAACTAAAAAATTCTTCCTTTTCTTCGGCTTCCCATTCTGGACGGGCAACCGCCTTTGTAAAGCTGTGCTCAAGGAGCACTTCACTTGCACGGAGCTGAATATGTTTCAAAGCCATTGGCTCTTGCCGCTTTGCCATCAGCCAAGCTGTATGTTTTTGACTGCCGATGAACTTCGTATTCCTTGGTTCACTGACGAATCTGATTTGGTTTTCCCTGCTCAAAACAGTTTTTTGGATAGGCAGATCGATGTCATATTTCCTTAAGATGCCCTGAACTAGCTTCTCCGTCCTGTTCAGGGATAACATTGGGTTGAGAAACGTGGTGAACCGCCCTTTTGCTTCCCTTTTCCATGTCCTCTCATCCGATGTCCAAAACAGCACTTCCGGCTTGTCTTCCAACACTGTGATGATCTCGATGCCCAGTGGATGGATCAGGATCGTTTCTGCTTCCATTGTCGTCTGTTTCACTTCGAAAACAGGTTTATACATGACAAAGAAAGTATCCGGGAATCGCTTCAAAAAGTAGCGAAGGATGGGATCTTTCTTGTATTTATGATCGATGAAAGAGAACTCCCCCAGTGTGGAAGTAGCCCACTTGAGTTGAAAATCAAAAAGTTCTTCCAAAAAGTCCTGTTTCAGAGCTCCTTCCGTCGGTGCAATATAAACTGGAGCGGGATTCTCTTCTATATCCTCCTCTTGATCCTTCTTGCGAAAAACTTGGTACCATGCTTTCTTGTTTGTCTCTTCCTTTTCCTCTTCTGGCAGATAAGGAGCAGGAGCAGCTTGCTGCTGTTCCCATTCCTTGTGCTTTTTCTCCCAATTCTCTTTTTTCAACTTGATGAATTGTCCAGGATATCGATAAGGATGCTGTTCATACCGTGATATATACTCATGCAGCTTAATCAGTTGCGCCACAATGCTTCACTCCTTTTCCAGATCTTTGACCAGGACAGGTACGTATTTGGGCCGCTTCCCTGGTTCGATACGGTAAAGCGTCACCTTCCCGACTTCAAACGGTGCAGAAACACGTTTATCCGGAAGCGGGAGCTTTCCTTCGACTGTACCTGATCCCCACTTTTTCCCGAGGGTGATGTGCGGCCGATACGGCCGATCTTCGGGCTCGAAGCCAGCTTTTCCGGTGCAGGCAATCACATTGCGATGCAAATCTCTAAGCTGCTCAAGAGGCTTGACACCGGCCCAGATGACACGTGGCTGCTTCGCACTGCCGAAGTTATCGATTCCCGACACTTCCAAGTTAAATGCCCTGCCAAAATCAGCTTTATTCCATGCTTCCTCCAGCCGACTGAATTGCTGTTCTGCCACCGGACCAAGGAATTGCACTGTAATATGGAATTCCTCCGGTCTCGGCCACATCTTCATCGGTACGTATGTTTTCAGTTCATCCTGCCACTGAGTAAGCTCTGCTTGCACTCGTTCATCTGCACCTATGCCAATGAAATAATGTGTACTCATGCTAATCCTCTTTTCCTTTCTGCTGTACCCTTCATTCTCTTTACAATAAACAAGATACCAACACCAATGAACGTCGTTACGGCGAATAAAGCATACATATGATAGACTGTCGCAACCTCCAGGATCATTCCACCCAACAAGTTGAATAATGCATTGCCAAGTCCTGTTCCGACTGCCGAGTAAAGCGCGATGGCAGTCGCTTGGACAGAAGATGGTGCAGCACTTCTGATATATAGCAGCGCAGCAGGCACATAGAGGCCGATCGATAATCCTTGAATGATGGTCGTGATGTAAATGACTGCAAGCGGCGGGTCGAACATATACAATACCCACCTTGCTCCGGATACAGCTGCACTTAATATGACAACATGCAGCACACTCATCTTCCCGATGACCACATGCGCCAGTTTCATGAACGGCGCTTCACTTCCTGCTCCCAGGAAGAAGGCAATGCCGACAGCGCTTAGTGTGCCTCCAGCCGCTAAAATGAATGTCCCGAAATAAAAATTATTTGCTAAAATCGGTCCGAATATCAGGAAATTGGACGCAAGGAAAAATAAGAAGGGTTTATTATTCCGTAATGTGCGCAATCCTTCTTTCATCGATACAGCAGCGATATCATAGCCTTGCCGCGGAAAATTCCGCAATGCCGGGAGTGCAAGCAGCAGACACACACCATAAGCAATGAAGATGGCGTCCAATGTCCCGACAAAATCAGTTATGTATCCTAATAAGAAAGAAGCTACGGCAAAACCGATGGCTCCCCATAATCGGATATTTCCATAAACGAGCTTATGCTGTTCGACAAAACTCAACGCCATGCTGTCCGATAAGGGGATGACTGCTGCTTGGAATACAGCGATTGCCAACATACCAAGCAATAATAAAGCATAATGATCATAAAATAAGTAAATGAATGCAAGCGCCGCAGCAGCAGTCAATGCTGCTGCCAAAAGACGCAATGGTTTTTGTGTATAATCACTGAGCATACCCCATACAGGCTCCATCACAGTATTCACTAAAGGGATTGCAGCAACAATCAACCCGACAAGCACAGGATCGATTTGTTTTTCTTCCCGCAAGAAAGTTGCCAGCAGCGGAAACAGCGCACCATTTGATAAGAAAGCAGCCAGATAAAAATATTGGAATGATCGGTATGTCCGCTTCACATCTGCTTGCATCAGTTGCGCGCATCCTTTGTCAGAAGATACAATGACTCAGCATAGATGCTGATGGCACGGAGCATATCATCCAGCAGGATATGCTCATCCTGCTGATGCGCACTGTCCGGCGCACCCGGGAAGAGCGGACCGAAAGCCACGCCTTTTTTCATTGCGCGTGCATAAGTTCCTCCGCCAATCGCCAGCATATCGGATTGATCACCAGTTTGTCGGCGGTACACATCCAGCAGTGTCGTCACAAGCGGATCATCTTTCTCCACATAAAGAGAAGCTAGATGAGATGTCTCACGGAACCCTGCACCTGCTTCTGCAAGCTCTGCAAACAAGCGGGATGTGACCGTGTCATATGCAGCCGTGACTGGATACCGGATATTGACACCGATTTGCCAAGCCTCAGCATCTTTCATACTGAATTCACCAAGATTAAGCGTTAATCGTCCCGATACGTCGTCTGCGAGTCCAAGATTGATTCCATTGCCATTGTAATCCTCGAACTTTTCAATGAGCCAGCTCAGTTTCTCCGTCACATTTCCGTGCAATGGAAGGGAAACAAGAAACTTAGCCAATGCCACTACACTATTGCTGCCTTTTTCCGGTGTGGAGCCATGGGCAGCTTTTCCAGTCAAGCTAAGCAGTATATTATTTTCTTTAGCTTCCGCATGTCCAGTCAGTCCTTTTGACGCCAGATAAGCTGTATAAGCCTCAGCGACTTGCTCCAATCCTTCTCCGGTCAATAATGCTTCTGCATGTCCAGGAACCATATTCAGCGCCTTTCCGCCTTCAAAGCGTTCCAGTCGAAGCATGTCGCTTTGTGCAGATACAGCTGGAAGAGAAATATAGCCATCGATGATTCCTTTTTCTGCGTAAATGAGCGGGAAATCCGCATCTGGCGTAAAGCCGGTATCCGGCATTTCTTCATGCTGGAAATAATGCTCCATGCACTGCCAATCACGCTCTTCATCCGTACCCATGATCAAACGGATGCGTTTCTTTGGTTCATATCCCATATCCTTCAGCAGTTTCATTGCGAAATATGCAGCTACAACCGGACCTTTATCATCCAATGTCCCTCTGCCGAAAAGACGATTTCCCGCCAATGTCGGGGTGAATGCCCCGTAGGTCCATTCCCCATCAGCAGGCACTACATCCAGGTGGCCAAGTACTCCGACCAATCCAGCTCCGCTCCCGTATTCGATATGACCAGCATAGCCGTCAACATACTTCGTAATGAACCCATCCGCTTCCCCTGCTTGCAGCATATACAAAAGCGCTTTATCGATGTTTTCACCAAATGGCTGTTTGTCTGTTTTTGTCGCTTCATCGTATACGCTTGGTATAGCAACAAGTCCTTTCAATACTCCTGTATATACTTCTTTATAAGCAGCTGCCTTTTCAAACCAGTCGATTCTTTCCATTCCTTTCGCCTCCTAAATGAATATTAATATCTTTGTAAAGGGTAATTAACAGAAAATTTAACCTATCTTCTAGCCTTCTTAGCGTAATTCATGTAAAATACGGGTAGAAAGAGATTTAGAGCACCAGATTCTTATGTAAAACTAAGGAGTGGTTTTTTGAATCAATCAACATCCCGAATGCTAAACCGTGTAAAAGCTGTCTATCTTTACATCAGAGAAAGGGACACAGTTTCTACTACTGAATTGGCTGAAGAGTTTGGTATTACGGACCGTACAGTACAGCGCGATTTAAACGTGCTGGAGTATAACGGCTTAGTACAAAGTCCTCATCGGGGGGTTTGGTCAACGACCTCAAAAAAAGTCAAGATCTCTTGATTCAAATCGTACAACCTATGTAACTACTTACCATTTAAGGCAAGCTGATCTGTAAGCAGATCAGCTTTTTTTTGTATCCTGGAACAGCATGTCAAGTTCCTCATCGGAAAGTTCCCTGTATTCTCCCAATTCCAGATCATCGTCCAGCTTCAGGCTGCCCATGCTCAGACGCTTCAGATAGACAACTTCCATCCCGACAGCTTCGAACATGCGCTTGATCTGATGAAATTTGCCTTCGGTGATCGTTATCTCGACTTCAGAAACCGGACCAGCATCCAAGATATGCAGGATAGCTGGTTTGGTCACATAGCCATCATCCAAGGTTACGCCTTGCTGGAACTGCTCGATCGTCTTTTCGTTCACTTCACCATCGATACGGGCATAATAAAGCTTCTGCACATGCTTTTTCGGTGATAATAATTGATGTGCGAGCGTCCCATCATTCGTCAAAAGCAGCAAGCCTTCCGTATCCTTATCCAAACGACCGACCGGAAACGGCTCAAATATACGATCCTCCGGCTGCAGGATATCGACGACTGTCTCATCCCGCTTATCTTCTGTTGCCGAAACCAAACCAGGCGGTTTATGCATCATCAAATAAATGAATTCCCTGTATTCAACCGTTTCCCCATTCACCTGCACATCGTCTTTTTTCTCATCTACATGAATGGACGGTGATTTGACATGAGAGCCATTCACCGTGATCGCTCCTTGCTTCAGGAGCGTTTTCACTTCTTTTCTGCTGCCAAAACCCATATTGGCGAGCAATTTATCCAATCTCATCATTTAACCCTTCTTTCTTTTCAATACGCGGTCAAGCAAGCCGATCCGGTTTCCGAGCACACGCTCGAGCAGAGTGGATTTATATGACAGAATCATATACACTCCCCCTCCGAGCAAGGCACAGATGGCGATGATTGCGGCCGATGCGATTTGTCCATCTTCGAATGTAATCGCGAACCCTAACAGAAACTTGGCAAGCAATACAACCACAGACATGATTGCAGTAAAGATTATGATCAGTATTGTCCGTTTTGCAAGCTGGCGCACAGGAAAACGCAGCACATGCTTCATTTTCAGGAAATTCAACATAGTCGCAATCCCGACCGCTAAAGCAGTACCAATGATGGCACCTTTTGCTCCGAACGCATGAATGAGCGGTATATTGAAGAAAATCTTAACTAATAACCCAGCTGTCAAACTGATGACGGAAAAGCGTTGTTCATTGATACCTTGCAGGATGGATGACGTTGTCGTGAATAAAGCAAACAGCAACGCTACAGGTGCATACCAAACCATGAGATTCCCTGCTCCTATGTCTGGATTCAGAACATCTTCCGTACCGTAAAAAGCTGTATATGCCTCACTTCCCAACAAAGCAATCCCGATACTGGCAGGCAGAATCAAGAAAAGTACGATTTGCAATGACTGGTTGATTTGCTGTAGGTATAATTTACGGTCATCCGCAAAAAATGCACGAGTGATGGCCGGCACTGCTGCCAAGGATAACCCGATGGACAATGTCATCGGAATCGTGATGATTTTTTGACCATAAAAGTTTATTACACCAAAAATATTCATAGCCACATCACCCTGACCAATCGCCTCCAATGCACGCGGCATCGTAAACTGATCGATGAATTGATATAATGATGTTGCAATTCCCGTCACAACAAATGGACCGGCATAGCTAAGTAATTCTTTAATGATCGTTTTGTCTGACATAGCAGCAGGACGAACGGTCTGCTGTCTCATTCTCAATTCCAGATGCGGTTTACGGGCACGCCAAAAGACATAGAGCACCGCGCACGAAGCAAGTGCACCGATAAAGGCTGCAAATGTCGCATATCCGACAGCTACGGCAGTATTTTGATGGAAAACATGTAAAGCAAGATAAGCACTGAGCAGCAAGAAAACAATCCTGGCTATTTGTTCCACCACAGTGGATACAGCGGATGGACCCATGGACTGGTTACCTTGGAAGAATCCTCTGACGATACTCATCGCAGGAATGACAAGGTTGGCGAAACTGACGAGCTTGATGACATATGCAACAGTTTCCTTCGTGAAACCTGACTTTCCATCACCAACACTCCACTGTGCAATCCATTCAGCACCAAAATACATGATAAGGAATGCTACAACACCTGTGGCTCCCATGATTTTGAAACCGGTACTGAAAACACGCTGGCTTGTCCGGTAATCCTCCAAGCCGTTGTATTTCGAAACAAATTTTGAAACACCTAACGGAATACCAACTGTTGAAATACTGATTAGTATATTATAAGGGGTATATGCAAGGTTGAATAAAGCTCCCCCAGAGGAACCTACCAGTGCATTGAACGGGATAACATAGATGATCCCGAGAAATTTCGACAGGAAAGTTGCCGCCGTAAGCAGCAGTGTCCCGCGAATCATTGTCGACAAAGCCATTATTTCACCTAACTCCTCTTTAAAATCCAATGAATCTATTTTATCATAAAGTAGACCTGATGGAAGAATTCGTTTGGATCCCATCAGCAGAAAGGAAGAAACAGCAATGAATTACGACGTAGTAGTGATCGGCGGCGGTCCATCCGGACTTATGGCAGCCATATCGGCAGCCGAGCATGGCGCAGCCACACTTTTGATTGATAAAGGGAAGAAACTTGGTAACAAGCTTGCAATTTCTGGGGGCGGCAGATGCAATGTTACGAATCGTCTGCCTCAAGATGAAGTAATCAAACATATTCCCGGCAACGGCAAATTTTTGTATAGTGCATTTTCCATCTTTGATAATTACGATATCATTGATTTTTTCGAAAATCTTGGTGTGAAGCTGAAAGAAGAAGACCATGGACGCATGTTTCCAGTCAGTAACTCAGCGAAATCCGTCGTGCAAGCATTGCTAAACAGATTGGATACACTTCATGTCCGCATTCGCACAGAAGCACCAGTAAAAGCGATTCACTATGGTGAACAAAGACATGAGATAATCCTGAAAGACGGTGAAAAAATCCATACAGGTGCTGTCATCGTTGCAGTCGGCGGAAAAGCCGTACCTCATACAGGAAGCACCGGAGACGGCTATGCTTGGGCCAAGAAAGCCGGACATACCATTACTACACTTTATCCAACCGAAGTGCCTTTGCTCTCCTCTGCTGCATTCATCAAGCAAAAGCAGCTGCAAGGACTTGCTCTGCGGGACGTTGCTGTAAGTGTATTGAACGAGAAAGGAAAAGCAATCATCACCCATCAAATGGACATGCTATTTACGCACTTTGGCGTTTCAGGTCCAGCAATACTGCGCTGCTCGCAATATGTTGTAAAAGAGCTGATGAAAGGCCGCCAAGAAGTTGATATCCATATCGATGCGATTCCAGGCAAGAAAGCGCACGTAATAATAGAAGAATTTACCCAGTTGATGGAGGAACAGCCTAAAAAAGCATTCCGTAACTTGATGAAAGGAATTGTACCAGAACGTTACTTGGATTTCCTTTTGGAAAAAGCTAACATACTTCCAGATACGAAAGCTGCGAATATTTCCCGGGAAAACGTTGAGCAATTTGTCAGCTTGTTAAAAGGCTTCGCTTTCCCTGTGAATGGTTCACAGCCGATCGAGAAAGCCTTCGTTACAGGTGGCGGCGTTTCCGTGAAAGAAGTCGTACCGACAACAATGCAATCCAAGCTTATGCACGGCTTATACTTTTGCGGGGAAATACTCGATATTCATGGGTATACAGGAGGCTATAATATTACCTCTGCCTTGGTTACAGGAAGGGTAGCTGGCATGCATGCTGCCTGGGAAGCAGCTTCTGCTACAAATTGAGAAAAACCCTCCATTTTCTAGGTGGAGGGTTTTTCTTTTTGATACATGCTTTATTTACCCAAGAACCTGGCCATAAGTAAAGTATCATGGTATTTGCCGTCACTTAATCTTCTATCATCTCTCAAACAGCCTTCAATCTGAAACCCATAGGATTCATAAAGAAGAATGGCGCGTCTATTGATGGCGAGCACAGATAAATTGATTTTATGTATTCCTTGCTTTTCTGCCCAGGTAATGACTTTTCCCAACATTTTTCTGCCTATTCCGTAACCCCAATGATTCTTCATTATAGCGATACCGAATGTAACTTGATGAGATAATCTTCTTAAAGCGTGCCCTTCGCATCTGCAATAACCAACTACTTTTCCTCCATCGCAAGCGACTAGACATAGATTGGTTGGTTCTTTTTGATCTGTTCTTATTATTTGTTCAAAATCCTCAGAAGATAGATAGTCCTCTCCTGCTTCCCTATCCATATTTTCTGTCTCCCCATCTGTTGTCATTCTTAGCATAGCCAATGCTTCAGCATCGCTTAATTCTGCTTCACGTATGACAAGCTTCCTTTGAATATCGTCATTCATCCCAGTTCCTCCTTTCTTACAACAAAAAAAACCCTAATCTTATCA
>NZ_JAWVPU010000010.1:0-1247 GCF_046592895.1 Terribacillus saccharophilus | reverse complement strand
AATTAAATGGTGGAGCCTAGCGGGATCGAACCGCTGACCTCCTGCGTGCAAAGCAGGCGCTCTCCCAGCTGAGCTAAGGCCCCATTATATTATGAAAGTGAAAGTGGTCGGGAAGACAGGATTTGAACCTGCGACCCCTTGGTCCCAAACCAAGTGCTCTACCAAGCTGAGCTACTTCCCGTTATGGCGCGCCCGAGAGGAGTCGAACCCCTAACCTTTTGATCCGTAGTCAAACGCTCTATCCAATTGAGCTACGGGCGCATATTTAAGTGCCGAGGGCCGGACTCGAACCGGCACGGAGGAACCCTCCGCAGGATTTTAAGTCCTGTGCGTCTGCCAATTCCGCCACCCCGGCAAGCTGAATTAGTTGATTTAAGTAGTTATGGAGCGGAAGACGGGATTCGAACCCGCGACCCCCACCTTGGCAAGGTGATGTTCTACCACTGAACTACTTCCGCGTTTAATCTAAATGGTGCGGGTGGAGGGACTTGAACCCCCACGTCATAAGACACTAGATCCTAAGTCTAGCGCGTCTGCCAATTCCGCCACACCCGCATAGATTAAATACGCACAGTATTAAAATGAATGGTGAGCCATGAAGGACTCGAACCTTCGACCCTCTGATTAAAAGTCAGATGCTCTACCAACTGAGCTAATGGCTCTTACATGGTGCCGGCCAGAGGACTTGAACCCCCAACCTACTGATTACAAGTCAGTTGCTCTACCAATTGAGCTAGACCGGCTAAATGGTGGAGGATGACGGGCTCGAACCGCCGACCCTCTGCTTGTAAGGCAGATGCTCTCCCAGCTGAGCTAATCCTCCGGATTATATATCCGCCTGGCAGCGTCCTACTCTCGCAGGGCGAACCCAACTACCATCGGCGCTGAAGAGCTTAACTGCTGTGTTCGGCATGGGAACAGGTGTGACCTCTTCGCTATTACCACCAGATCGGATAATCAATGTTTGTCCTTTTCTTAAGGACAAGATATATTGTAGCATTTTTCAAAAGAAAAAGCAACACTTTTTTTGAAGTAAACCTTCAAAACTAGATAAGAAACTTTTCATGCTGGAACATCTCATGCGGCCAAGCACCGGAGTGCTTGGTCTTTGGCGTTGACTTACTAACTAGCGCTGAGGCTAGATCCAGCTCCAAAGGCCAGAAACTCCAGTATAAGCAATAGCCCTTCAAGGGAAATTACCCCTTTACGGCCTCTTACTTATCCTTCCGTTTCTAAGCGGCCTTTTC
>NZ_JAWVPU010000009.1:0-1386 GCF_046592895.1 Terribacillus saccharophilus | reverse complement strand
TATTCCACAGTAGCTCAGTGGTAGAGCTATCGGCTGTTAACCGATCGGTCGCAGGTTCGAATCCTGCCTGTGGAGCCACGGAGAGCTGTCCGAGAGGTCGAAGGAGCACGATTGGAAATCGTGTAGGCTGCTACAGCGGTCTCGAGGGTTCGAATCCCTCGCTCTCCGCCATACAACTCATATACATAGATGGCCCGTTGGTCAAGCGGTTAAGACACCGCCCTTTCACGGCGGTAACACGGGTTCGAATCCCGTACGGGTCACCATTTATTATCAAGACCATTCCGGAGGATTAGCTCAGCTGGGAGAGCATCTGCCTTACAAGCAGAGGGTCGGCGGTTCGAGCCCGTCATCCTCCACCATCTATATCAGTTTCATAGAGAATACCTTTTATTATCGCGGGGTGGAGCAGGGGTAGCTCGTCGGGCTCATAACCCGAAGGTCGCAGGTTCAAATCCTGCCCCCGCAACCATAATGTTTTGATCGTGGTGCACGTAGTGTGCAACCATAATGTTTCACTTACTACGTTGAGTTTTCTTCTTGGCTAGTGAAAAATCGGAGTACCCGTAGGGTGCAACCAAAACACAGCATCGTTTAGGTGTAACTAGATACTTTTTCAAAGTGGTCCGGTAGTTCAGTTGGTTAGAATGCCTGCCTGTCACGCAGGAGGTCGCGGGTTCGAGTCCCGTCCGGACCGCCACTTATATTTCATACATATGGCTCGGTAGCTCAGTCGGTAGAGCAACGGACTGAAAATCCGTGTGTCGGCGGTTCGATTCCGTCCCGAGCCACTCTCATTGGAGGGATAGCGAAGTTGGCCAAACGCGGCGGACTGTAAATCCGCTCCCATCGGGTTCGTAGGTTCGAGTCCTACTCCCTCCACCATAGGGGTATAGTTCAATGGTAGAGCAACGGTCTCCAAAACCGTAAATGTGGGTTCAAATCCTGCTACCCCTGCCATAACATATTCAACATGGCGGTCGTGGCGAAGGGGTTAACGCACCGGATTGTGGCTCCGGCATTCGTGGGTTCGATTCCCATCGATCGCCCTCCATATAGCTTTAAGGCTATAGCCAAGTAAGAGGGAAGGATTCCTCAGGGAATCCTTTGAACCTCACTTGTATGCGGAAGTAGTTCAGTGGTAGAACATCACCTTGCCAAGGTGGGGGTCGCGGGTTCGAATCCCGTCTTCCGCTCCAAAAATTGGCGGCATAGCCAAGTGGTAAGGCAAAGGTCTGCAACACCTTGATCACCGGTTCAAATCCGGTTGCCGCCTCCATAAGATACTTTTTAACATGCCGGTGTGGCGGAATTGGCAGACGCGCACGACTCAAAATCGTGTTCCGTAAGGAGTGCCGGTTCGACCCCGGCCACCGGTATCACACA
>NZ_JAWVPU010000001.1:0-1186172 GCF_046592895.1 Terribacillus saccharophilus | reverse complement strand
GAACAATGCAACCAATTATAATAAAAAATATTGAATTGCGGCCAAAGACGCAATTCCAGGAATCCCTAGTACGCCAGCCAACACTGCTGTTACAGCATTTATCGGGATATGAAGTCCAGCAAGCGCTCCTACTACATTGAATAAAAATAATAGAAATACACCCAACACCACTCTAATCGAACCTTTCAACACGAATCCGAAAAGCTTTCCCGAAGCTCCTGAAATAAGCAAAACAACAACTGCTGCCAACAGAATTCCGATAACCGCATACGACATATTCCATCTCTCCTTTAACTTGTCCTGCTTTCTACGATATGAAAACAGACAAGAAAAAAGAACACGCATTGCGTCAAGTACGCAATGCGTTAAGGTTACGGTGTCTTGCTTCACGAAGCATGAACAGATACTTAGCTTGGGCTACCTGCAAATCGTATTGGCCCAGCTCACTAGCATCGACACTTCTCTCTATTATAGATCGGATGCTCATCCAATCATTCTTCAACTTGAATATATCCTCTAACAACTCTTTGTCCACATCGGATTTTTTCAATCTTCTGCCAGCCATTAGTTTCACCTGCTTTACAGTTCTCTTCTGCCTTCCATAGCTTTGGAAAGGGTGACTTCATCTGCATACTCCAGATCTCCACCCATCGGCAGACCGTGTGCAATCCTAGTTGTTCGTATACCAGATGGCTTGACTAGCTTCGATATATACATAGCAGTTGCTTCGCCCTCTATGTTCGGATTGGTAGCCAAAATCAATTCCTTTACTTCCTCGTCTTTCAGACGATTCAAAAGTGATGGGACATTGATATCTTCAGGCCCGATGCCATCCATAGGAGAAATGGCACCATGCAATACGTGATACTTCCCATTGAATTCGCGCATCTTCTCCATCGCAATGACATCTTTCGGATCTTGCACGACACAAATGAGAGAGCCGTCCCTAGCTTCATCCTGGCAAATACTGCAAGGATCCTGATCCGTGATATGACCGCAGATGCTGCAGTGGGTCAGTTCACGCTTGGCATTCACTAAAGCCTTCGCAAAATCCATGACGTCATCTTCTTTCATGCTGAGCACATGAAAAGCAAGACGCACGGCAGTCTTTGGTCCGATTCCAGGTAATTTGGTGAAACTGTCGATCAGCTTCGAAATCGGTTCGGGATAATACATCTATTCAGCTGCCTCCTAGAACATTCCTCCAGGTAACCCCTTCGTGAACTGTCCCATTGTTTGGTTGGATTTTTCATCTACTTGCTTCAACACTTCATTCGTAGCAGAAATGATCAGATCCTGAAGCATTTCCACGTCATCCGGATCTACTACTTCTTCCTGGATGACTACATCAGTGATTTCTTTCTTACCGTTGGCGATCACCTTTACAGCTCCGCCGCCTGCAGTTGCCTCGAAAGTCATTTCATGAAGCTCTTCTTGAGCCTGCATCATCTTCTTCTGCATCTTCTGCATCTGTTTCATCATATTGTTCATATTCCCACCACCACGCATGGAAAAATCCCTCCTTGGATTGAGTATTATTCTTTTATTTCGAGTAAGTCATCCCCGACAAGCTTCCTTGCTTCTGCTATAATCGGGTCTTCCTCCTGCTTTGTATCCTCATCTGAATCTTGCTGCTTTTGATTCTTCAGAAAATCTTCCCGCAGTTCTGTCCAATTTGCCTCCGGAATCGGAATGACCGTCACTTGGTGTCCGATCCGTTCTGCTAATAATGATTCTATCGTGTCTTTATGTTCCAAGGCAAGTGAACAGTGAATCTCATACTTGAACCCGATGATAAGTGCATTCTGGGATGCCGCCCTTGGCTTGCTGTTGAGGATTGTAGCATGTGCAGGGGCACTCTGCCGTTTCAATGCTTCCATAAAGCTTGCCCAATGTTCAGCCACAAGCTTCAGCTCATCCTTCGCCGCTTCCGATAATACTTGGCGTATGCGTTCAAACGGTATGCGGTAGTTATTCTTACTGCCGGTACGCGCTGGACGCTTCGGCTGTTCAGCTGGAGCAGCGGTTGCTTGAGGCTGCTGTTTCAATTGTTTCAATTCCTGTTCCAACTGTGATATTTTCCGTGTCAGCTGCTGGACCGCTTCGACTTCCACACTTGCAGTCGGTGCACTTTGATCTGCAATGTGCAAAATGGCAATCTCGACAAACACTTTCGGACTGTTAGCCCATTTAATTTCCTGCTGGCAGCGATTCAACTCCACGATCGCTTCCTGAATCCAAGTGCCATCCACTTCCTCTGCCAGCTGCTTGAAACTGTCATCCACCAACACTCGTTCCAGAATGTTCTCCATACCCGGAGCACTTTGGAACATAAGCAAATCACGCAAGTAATAGATGAGGTCAAAAACGAACCGTCCCGGGTCCTTCCCATCTTGTATCAGCTGATCCACTTGTTCTAGTGCTGTTTGGACATCCTGCCTTGCACAAGCACGGATGACCTCGGTCAGCCTGTCCTGGGAAACAGCACCGGTGACTGCAAGCACATCCGCAAGCTCGACTGTCTCCTCACTGTAGGAAATAGCCTGGTCCAGCAAACTGAGTGCATCACGCATCCCACCCTCAGCTGCAAGTGCAACCGACTCGACTGCTTCTTCGGACACATTGATTTGTTCTTTTTCAAGGATCTCCTGCATCCGATTCACCATCGCCTGCTGATTGATCCGTTTAAAATCGAAACGCTGACAGCGGGAGATGATCGTCAGCGGTATTTTATGCGGTTCTGTTGTCGCCAAGATAAAGACCACATGCTTCGGTGGCTCTTCCAACGTTTTCAGAAGTGCATTGAACGCCCCGATCGAAAGCATGTGAACCTCATCGATGATATATACCTTATATTTTACCGCACTAGGTGCATATTTCACTTTATCCCGGATATCCCGAATTTGCTCCACGCCGTTATTGGATGCTGCATCTATCTCGATGACATCCGCAATCGATCCATCCTGGATTCCTCTGCAGGCTGCACATTCTCCACATGCTTCTTCCACCGGTGCATGCTCACAGTTGATCGTCTTCGCAAAAATCTTCGCCGCACTTGTCTTCCCTGTACCACGCGGGCCGGAAAACAAGTAGGCATGCGAGAACTTATCCTGCATGATGGCATTCTTCAGTGTGCGGATGATCGGCTCCTGGCCTACTACATCCTGGAATGTCCTTGGCCTCCAAACACGATATAACGCTTGATAACTCATTACGCCGCGCTCCTTTTTTCATTCTTCCTTCATTATAACGGAATTGTGTTACTGATACTACATGTATAAAAAGAGCCCTTACCAAATGGCAAGGACTCTGATTGTTTATTGGTTAAGCGCCGTGCACCCACCGTCGATAATACGGATCTAAGCGTTACATAAGTTCATGGCTCGACCCAGGCTTCCCCGCGGCACACAAGAAAGACCGCTTACTGCTGCTTCCTTCCGGACCTGACAGGGTTCACGGGTTCCTGTTGCGCAGGACCCGGGTGTCAACACCAATTCCTTATGGCAGACCTTAAAGCCGCATTACCTCGGGCGGGAATTCGGCCTCGCTATAGCGGATTGCGAGTACAGGGCACCGCTACCTCCCCGCTTAGCACGGCTAAGTTGTGAATAAAGTTAGGCGCATTTGTTAGCGCACTTCATAGTATAGCTTGTTTACAACAAAAAATCAAACCTTGCTGTTTCTTGCCGTTTTTCTCTTTCGGAGCTCCCGGAAAAAGGATGTCAGCAAGCCGCCGCATTCTTCCTGCAGCACACCGCCCGTCACTTCTGTCTGATGATTGAAGCGATCATCTTCCAATAAATTATATAAAGTACCCGCACAGCCTGCTTTCGGATCATAAGCACCAAATACGACACGCCGGATTCGTGATTGTATGATGGCACCTGCACACATCGGACACGGTTCCAGCGTCACATACAGATCACAATCCTCCAGCCGCCAGCTTCCGATTTTTTCATTGGCAGCTTGAATGGCAGCCATTTCTGCATGGGAATGTGCCTGTTGTGTCGTTTCCCTGAGATTGTATCCAGAAGCGATCATTTCCCCGTCCTTCACGATAACGGCTCCAATTGGTACTTCTCCAAGGAGCTCGGCGCGCTTCGCTTCATTTATCGCTTGCTCCATCCAATAAGCATCAGTCGTCATTTTTATCTCCCACATTTCTATCCAAAGGTTTCAAATCACCTAAAGTTGATAATGTATAAGTATAAGAAGCTTCCTACTACGAAGTAAAGGGGAATTATCATGCCTGACAAAAAAGCCGTACTTTTCATAGATGTATTCAACACATTCGATTTTCCCGGCGGTGACCAGCTGCTGGAAAACACAAAAGAAATCCTCCCTAATTGGGAAAAGCTGCGCAAACAAGCAAAAGAAAATGATTGGCCTGTGATATTCGTGAATGATCACTATGGAATCTGGCAGGATAACTTCAAGAAAATAGCCGATTATTGCAGGAATGACGATAATAAAGAAGTCATCGATAAGATGATGCCGCATGAAGATGATTACTTCCTATTGAAGCCGAAGCATTCCGCATTCTTCCAAACATCACTTCCGTCTTTATTGAAAGAGCTGGATTGCAATCATGTCATACTCGCAGGTGTGGCTGGTAATATTTGTGTCATCTTTTCTGCTAATGACGCACATATGCGTGAATTCAAGCTGGATGTCCCGAGAAACTGTGTAGCATCCAATACAAAGGAACAGAATGAAGATGCACTTCGTGTCATTGAAGCAACTTTGAGTGCCAATACAGAATCAATCTGATCAATCTGACATAAGACGGCTGCTCCGCGCATAGCTTTTTTACAGAGGCTTTCCAAAGGAGGAGTCGTTTTGCAAATATATACAGTGCAGCCTGGTGATACACTGGGTGGCATCGCAAGCCGTTATGGCACCACAAGTCAGGAATTGATTACCGCAAACGAATTAGAAGCTCCTAATGACCTTGTCGTTGGCCAGAGTCTGGTTATCCCGATCATCGGTTCATTCTATTATGTCCAAGCAGGCGACAGTCTTTACACCATTGCCACAAGAAACGGCTTATCCGTTGCTGAACTTGCCCGCATCAATAACATTCCGACAGGAGCGATCCTGCAGCCCGGACAGCGTCTTTACCTGCCGCCAAAACCGAAAGTACAGATCGAAACGAATGCTTACATCGAGCCATCCGGAGATACTGTCTCCCAGACATTGGAAACAGCCGCCAGACAGCGCGCCCCTTATCTTACCTACTTGATGCCTTTCAGTTACAAAGTGGATCGTCAAGGAAACCTTACTGCACCACCATTGAATGAATTCGCCACGATAGCAAGCAGTAACAATACAACACTCAGTTTAGCCATCTCCACTATCGAAAATGGACAGTTCAGTGCCGAGCTGGGTGCACGCATCGTGACAGTCACATCCGTCCAGGATAATCTATTCACGAATATCATCAACACTGCCAATGACATCGGATTCCGGGAGGTTCATTTCGATATCGAATTCCTTCCGGCAGAAAATCGGGAAGACTATAACAATTTCCTGCGACGTGCAGTTGCCAGGCTTCGACCTGCAGGACTGCGCGTTTCGACAGCATTGGCGCCAAAAACAAGTGCAACCCAGCAAGGACAATGGTATGAAGCACATGATTATGCTGCACATGGGGAAATTGTCGATTTCGTCGTTTTGATGACTTATGAATGGGGTTATAGTGGCGGACCGCCATTGGCAGTTTCTCCGCTGCCGAATGTGCGTGACGTAGTGGAATATGCTTTAACGGAAATGCCTGCCAGCAAAATCATGCTTGGGCAAAATTTATACGGCTATGATTGGACACTTCCTTATGAGCCGGGCGGTGAATATGCACGTGCCATCAGTCCGCAGCGAGCCATCGCGATTGCCCGTGAAAATAATGCTGCGATACAATACGATACAACAGCTCAAGCCCCGTTTTTCAACTATACCGCCTCAAATGGGGCACAGCATGAAGTATGGTTTGAGGATGCGCGTTCCATCCAGGCAAAATTCGACTTGATCAAGGAATTGAACTTACGCGGCATCAGTTATTGGAAGCTCGGTCTTTCCTTCCCGCAAAACTGGCTGCTGCTCACCGACAATTTCACGATCAGGAAACTTTGAAGAGCAGCCCATAGACTGCTCTTTTTTTATGTTACCGTTATATGGAGCTTCTCTTCCCTGAACTTCCCATCTTCAAGGATATATTGTGGAATGACTACTTGCAGTGCTTCTTCAAGCGGCGAAGGTGATAATTTGACCTTATCGGTTGATACCCATTCCCCAGTTATCTTTTCTGCAAAAGTGAACTTTTCCTTGAATCCGTCACGAAACCAATTCACTTCCTCGTCTTTTGATGCTCCTGGTATATTCATACACAAATAGAGGGAAACATCATCACAAAAAGACAGGAATTTCTGATCGGCATCCAATGTCGCTTGATCAACTGCTGTGAGTGTCTCCTTATCAGCTTGCTGCAATCCTTTCTCACGATCGAGGAATGCTTTGATGTGTTCATCATCGGTATCATCAGGGAAAAAGGAACCATAATGCCGGCTGCATAAGATGGCAGCGTACCGGGACTGCTCCCGGACTTCCATGATACCTTGCTGATATGCTCGCAGCTTATCCGTTAAAGGGTAATCAACAAAGCTGTAAAATCCATCTCCATCCGGCTTTTCTCTTGGTACTTCATCCAGCGGAATCCAAGCGCGGTCATGCTGCTCGATTGCCATGATTACATCAGGACGCTGAACGGGCGATTCAGGATCATCCTGGCGCCAATGTCTGGCTATTTCCCCGGAAATAGCTGCGTGGGCATGCTGCGGTATCAGCACTGTTTTTCCCTCATCATTTCTTCGGACAATCATATTCTCCCTCCTATGAAAAACTCCCGGCATTGCGCCGGGAGTCATTATCCGTATTTATTTCAATAACTTTAAGGATTCGTCGATGAAAGCTGGAATATCATCCGGCTGTCTGCTCGTAACCAGCTGATTCTGACATACAACAACTTCTTTGTCCTCCACAGTCGCCCCGGCATACTCCATATCCACTTGGATGGATTTATAGCCAGTCGCTGTGCGTCCTTCCAATGTCTTCGCCGTAATCAAAAGCTGCGGACCGTGGCAGATTGCGAATACAGGTTTCTGCTCATCCATGAAATGCTTCGCAAAGTTGACAAAGCGATCATCTGCGCGCAAGTTATCCGGTGAGTTACCGCCAGGAATGAAGAGCGCATCGAAGTCTTCCGGTTTCACGTCATCGATGCCTTTATCGATGGAAACTGTCGCTTCGCCCTGCTTGCCTGTCACACTCTTGCCTGCTTCAAATTCAATCGTTGTCACTTCATGACCAGCTTCTTTGAATGCTTTTGCCGGGTCTGTGTATTCCACGTCTTCGAAAGTATCCGTAATCACTGTTGCAATCTTAGCCATTGTTTAACACTCCTCTTATAAAGTATCACACAATGTATAGTTCCACATGAGCTATGGATTAAACCTGTTATTCCTCCAATGTCGACGTATCCCCTAGCGGCAGTCCGAGTTCCTTTGCCCGCAGCAGGCGGCGCATGATCTTACCGCTCCTTGTCTTCGGAATGGAGGTGACGATTTCGATTTCCCTCGGAGCAGCATGTGCACTCAATCCCTTTTTTATGAACATGCGGATTTCCTCACGCAGCTCCATCGAATCCTTTTGCCCTTTATCCAATGTGATGAAAGCTTTGATGATTTCCCCGCGTTCTTCATCCGGCTTCCCGATCACGGCTGCCTCTGTAACTGCTGGATGCTCGATCAGCTTGCTTTCCACTTCAAAAGGGCCGACCAACTTTCCGGAGGTATTGATAACATCATCCAAGCGGCCTTCAAACCAAAAATAACCTTCGTCATCCATCTTGGCGCTGTCACCGGATACGTACCAGCCATTGATGAAATAACTATCGAATTTTTCCTGATTGCCCCAGATTGTCTTCATCATCGACGGCCAGCCAGCTTTCACTGCCAGATTTCCACTTTTATGGGCTGGCAGGACATTCCCTGCATCATCGATGATGGCAGCCTCGATACCGGGTATCGGCTTGCCCATCGCTCCCGGTTTGATCGGCAATGTCGGATGATTGACGATGAGCATGGCACCCGTTTCCGTCATCCACCAAGTATCATGGATACGTTTTCCATACACTTCTTCCGCCCAATAAATGATCTCCGGGTTGAGAGGCTCCCCGACACTGAGGACATGACGAAGCGAAGACAAATCATGTGCATACGCAACCTCATCACCTGCAGCCGCCAGCTTACGCAATGCTGTCGGAGCTGTATACCACACCGTAACTTTATGTTGTTCGATGACTTTATACCAAGCTTCCGGTGTGAAGCGCCCGCCCGCAATGACATTCGTCGCTCCGTTGAGCCAAGGTGCGAAAATGCCGTAGCTTGTTCCTGTCACCCATCCTGGATCGGCCGTGCACCAATACACATCGTCTTCCTGCAGATCCAGAATCCATTTGCCCGTTGCATAATGCTGGATCATGGCTCGATGTGCGTGATAGACGCCTTTCGGTTTGCCAGTCGAGCCGGAAGTATAGTGCAGCAGCATACCGTCCTCTTTATCCACCCAGACTGGTTCGAACTCGGTTGAAGACCGGTCCATCAAATCTTTGTAATCATGTATGCCCTCTAGTTCATCACAATCGAGGACGATCACCTCTTTTAAATCGGGCAGATTATCACGGTTCACCCGCGGCAGCAATGCTTTTGTTGTGATCAGCACACTGGCACCGCTGTCCTTCAACCGATCTTCCACCGCCTGTTCCATGAAAGCTTCAAACAATGGGCCAGCCACAGCACCATTTTTGAGAATACCAAAGAAACTCGCATAAAAATCAGGGCAGCGCGGCATGAACAAAAAAACGCGGTCCCCTTTTGTCACACCGAGTGATTTCAGCATATTGGCAGCTTGGTTGCTGCGTTCCTTCAGCTGCTTGAAAGTCCAGCTTTCTCCTGTTTGTCCATCCTGATAAATCAAGGCAAGCTGATCCATCTTGGCAGGATTCTCTGCATGGCGGTCGACTGCTTCATAAGCTGCGTTCAGCTTTCCTGTATCATACCAGGAAAAATCACGTTCCATTTGACTCCACGTAAACGACTGACGTAATGCTTCAAGATCCGTTACATTGTGCTTCCCGTCGAGAGGTGCTAACATTTTCATGATTCGACATCCTTCCCTTAAATTTGTAAGCGTTTACAATAAAAACGAATAAAAAAGCCTCTGTCTGCATCAGCAAAGCAAGTAGGTTATTTCCATTGTACCTTGTTTTCTTTACCAATCAAAGTGAAAACAAAAAAATGAGCACCCGCTCCTATACTAAGCGGGTGCTTCGGATTACTTCTTATATTGCATATATACAGCTTGTGTGATCAGGAAGTCATCAATGCCGTACTTTCCATCCGTGCCGCCAAGACCGGATTTACGGATACCTGCATGATAGCCTTGAACAGCTTCCATGTTTTCGCGGTTCACATAAGTTTCGCCGAACTTCAGCTCATTGACCACTTTCATCGCTTCATGAAAGTTCTCTGTGTAGACAGAAGAGGAAAGACCATAGTCGGTATCATTACCCATCTCAATTGCTTCCTCCAGGTCGGTGAACGTTACAATCGGAACGACAGGACCGAATATCTCATTCTTGATGATATCCGAGTCATGCTGTACATTCGTCAGGATGGTCGGTTCATAGAAGTAGCCATTGTCTGCATCCGCTCTCTTACCGCCAATGATACAATTCGCCCCGTCATCTTTTGCAGCCGCCACCATCTCTTCCACTGCTTCCAGACGGTCTTTGCTGACAAGCGGACCCATTTCCACATCATGATTTTCAGCAGGATCACCGTAGGAAACCTGCTCGAAAGCTTGTTTCAATTTTTCCGTGAAATCTTCTGCTATTGCTTCATGCACATAAACGCGTTCTGCATTCGTACAGGTCTGGCCATTATTGAGCAGGCGGGAAGCTTTGATCTGCTCCACAGCCAAATCCAAGTCAGCATTTGCCGTCACGATGGCGGGTGCTTTACCGCCAAGTTCCAGGTTCACCTTGGTGATATTCTGTGCGGCTGCTTCCATCACTTTCGTTCCTGCTGTCACACTGCCAGTGATGGAAATCATATCGACTTTCGGGTGGGAAGCCAGCTGATTCCCTAATGCCGATCCTGTTCCAGTGACGTATTGGTAGACACCATCTGGTATGATACCCAATTCATCGACCATCTTAGTGAACGCATACGCTGTATTCGGTGTCTGCTGACTTGGCTTTAGAACCAGTGTACAGCCGGCTGTCAGTGCTTGGGCAACTTTACGCGCCAGTATGAAGACCGGGAAGTTCCAAGGTACGATACCTGCTACAACGCCGATCGGTTTCTTGTAAATGAGGATATTCTCGTTTGGCCGATCACTTGGGACGATATCTCCTTCGATGCGGCGAGCCCACTCGGATGTATAGCGGAAAAAGTCGATTGCCATATCCACTTCACCAGTGGCAAGTTCATAGTTCTTCCCTTGTTCTTCCTGCAGCAGCGCTACGAAATCATCTTTCCGTTTCTCTAACTCATCACCTAGCTGGCGCACGATTTTAGCTCGCTCGATGGCCGGTGTCTGCTCCCATTCCTTCTGGGCCGCAGCAGCACCTTCCACCGCTTGATTCACTTCATCTTCCGTCGCTTTCGGGATCCTCGAAATCGCTTCTTCTGTGGCAGGATTCAAAATATCGATTGTCTCTTCGGAATTGGAAGTAACAAATCGTCCATTTATATATAGCTGTTGTGTCTCCATCTATATCCTCCTATTTTTTGCTTATTGGTGGTTGTTTTCCACCATATAGAAGAAGACAAACGTAAAAAGGCCTGCTCCATTACAGAACAGGCCTTTTCTTACACTTAGCAGATTAGTGGTATGGGGGATACCTGATAACACTATACCCGCCCCTGCAAATTCTAAACAACTTTATTGAAAAAGTTTATGATTTTTTTTAGCGGGAAGAGATTTATACAACAACAAAACTTTAAGGAGTGGATCATCCATGGCTGAAAATAAACAAAGTTTAGGTGACAAAGTAAAAGGTGCCGTATCAAAAGCAAAAGGCGAAATGAAAGATCAAGTCGGCAATGCCAAGAATGATAAAGGCATGCAGGCAGACGGTAAGAAAGATAAAGCAAAAGGAAATCTGCAAGATACAGCAGGTAAATTAAAAGAGGATGCTGAACGCCGCTAAGAAAGTGACTGGCTTTTTGTCAGATAAACTGACAAAATCTGAAGGGCACTTGGGAAAGTTAGAGAAGTGCCCAATTTCGGCAATTTTCGTGCTACACTAATGTCATAGATTTCCCCTAAATTTCTAACGCAAAATGGCTGCCATTCCGGCAGCCATTTTTGTTTTAGATTTTCTCTACATACTGTGGGTTCGCAGTGATATAATACCCGCTCTTCAGTTTATACATTGTCGAACCGTTGACGGTCAGGGTCTCCGTCACCGTGAATACTTCCCCTTGGCTTACCGTCCCAGCACGTGCATTCCAATCCGGTGCATCGTAATAATACAAGGATGCCGCCTTCACCCGAATCAGGAATGTCGAACCTGTTCCCGATTTCTTCTGTAATCCCAATGCTCTCTCCAAGCCATTCACATGCCCTCTCGCTACATTTTGGATCCATGAATTGGTCTTCATTTTGGCCGCGTCGGCACTGTTATCGATAAAACCATTCTCCGTCAGCACTGCAGGCATATTCGTCTCCCGAAGAACGTGGAAATTCGCCTTTTTCCTTCCGCGATCCGACATTCCGATCAGCTTCATCACTTCTTCGTGGATACGAGCGCGCATGACACCTGTTTCGGAGCTGTCGGATAAGGACGTATAAATGAAGTCCTCATACCCTGCACCGCCGCCGGCATTGATGTGGATGCTGAGGAAGAAATCCGCTCCCCAGCTATTGGCATCGTTCGTACGCTGGCTGAGTGATGGGAATGTATCACCCGTCCGCGACATGCGAACTTCCGCATTTTCGTATTCCAGCTGCAGGATATCACGAATCGATGTCCCGATTGCCAACACGATGTTTTTCTCCTGCAGTCCGTTTGCCGTTGCTCCTGGATCTGTTCCTCCATGACCTGGATCTACATAAATTTTCACCATTCGACCATCTCCCTTTTCTTTTTTTGACTGCTTATCTTACTTTATGCAGCCTTGTACTAGATAAAAGCGGTTGGTGTCACAATTTCACAACCCATTCTGTTTCTATTATCGAAAGATAGGTATCCAATTGTGTTATCCGTTCATAAAAAAAAGCGGATTAGACATACTAACAGAACAAGAGAGGTGATCGGTGATGTTTCCTTGGCAGAAAAAGAGGACAGAGGCAGTCGAGAAGCGGAAAGAGACTAAAATATCGAAAACGTTGAAAGATAATGTAACCTATCTCGAGAAACAATTTCTATATGGCACCAACTTTGATTTCAATTCCCGGGAACTTCGGGGACCAACTGGGAAATACCACGTGTTCTACTATTCCACCATCATTGATATAAAACAATTGAACGAGCACATTGTTGCGCCTTTACTTGAGACGAAAAAAGAGAATTCACTAGCTCAAATTATCACGGTTGGCAATATCAGTTCCGTAAAGAATATGGATGAAGTGGAAAAAGGGCTGAACGCAGGCAGCGTCCTTATCTTTAAAGATGGAGTGAACCAAGGCTTCGAAGCAAAGATTGATGACTATAAACATCGTGCAGTCGAAAAAGCTGAAAATGAGAAGACCGTTAAAGGTCCGAAAGAATCGTTCACTGAATCAGTATCGACAAATATTTCGATTTTCCGCAAGCACATCCCTTCCAAGGACTTGATTGTGGAAAACGTCAGCGTTGGCACAAGACCCGCTATGTCTGTCTCACTGATTTATGCACGGGATTTAGTCAACGACAAAGTATTAGCAAATCTTAAACAGCGGATCAAAGATATCACCGTCGACAATATCCGAAATATCGAGATTCTGGAGCAATTCATTGAGGAAAGACCGGCTTCTTTATTCCCTACGATGCTGTACACAGAACGACCAGACAATGCTGCAAACTATATATCGGAAGGTTTTATCGCCGTCATCATGGATAATTCATCTTCTTGTCTGATCGCACCTGCTACCATATGGTCATTCTTCCATTCCCCGGAAGACCGGTATTTGAGATGGGCATTCGGGAACTTCAGCAGGCTGATAAGAGCTGCTGCATATTTTATCACCCTATTTGTTTCTGCAACGTATGTAGCTGTAACGAATTATCATAGTCAGCTTATCCCGATCGATTTGCTGCTCGCCATTGCATCCAGCAGGGAAAGGGTACCACTCCCGATAGTCTTTGAAATTCTCTTGATGGAAATCGCTTTTGAATTAATACGTGAGGCAGGGGTACGAATTCCATCCCCACTCGGGCCTACCATCGGTATTGTCGGAGCATTGATCCTTGGACAGGCCGCAGTCGAGGCGAACATAGTAAGCCCGATCGTTGTCATAATCGTGGCTTTAAGCGGCTTATCCTCTTTCACTGCCGCAAACTACAATATTAATCATACATTGCGGATTTCCAGGTTCCTTTTCATCCTGGCAGCCAGTTTTTATGGATTGCTAAGTTTACTGGGGGCAATATTGGTTTGGGTGGGATATGTCGTATCCATCAAGTCTTTTGGTGTTAGCTATTTCTCACCAGCTTCTCCGATGAACAGATCACCAAGGGATACATTTCTTCGCATGATACTAAAAAAGGAGAAGTGGCGGCCAGGATTCATTAATCCAAAAGACTGGGATAAATATTGAAAGGGGACCTGCAAAATGGAACTTAATAAAAAACCATTACGTATCCGTGAGCTAGTTGTCATGATTTTCATGCTGATAGGTTTGAAAGGCGGTGATACAACGCCTGCCTTATTTGCCGAGAACGCTCAGAATGCGATATGGATCGTTCCGCTAGTCTCCTTTCTCTTTCTGCTGGGACCTTTCCTAGTACTGATGTTTTTGCTGAAAAAATATGAAAAGTACAACTTGGTTGAACTGGTATTCCACTTGATTGGAAAGAAAGCAGGCACTTTGCTGGCATTGCTTCTTTTCACATTTGGATTTATATCCATGTTCTCAGACATGCGTAATGCCATGGAAGAAATAAACTATTTATATTATCCGAATTCCCCCACCCTCTTGCTTTATGTCATCTTCCTCGGAATTTGTCTTCTTATCGCCCATAAAGGATTGGAGACAATCGGAAGCCTGACATGGGCATTGAATCCCATTATAGTCATTACGATTATCGCCGTAGTCGTAATAGATTTAAAGGATGCTGTATTCCTTCGCATTTTCCCAATTTTCGGAGACGGTGTCGGTACTTTATTAAGGGAGGGCATTAGTAAATCTGGCGCCTTCCTGGAGATTTTTTTGATTACCATTGCTTATCAAGCATTTCATCAAGCAAAGTATTTTCGAACAGGTATGTATCTTGGAAGCAGTCTATCTGGCATCCTGATCATTTCTTTTTATATCATCTACTCGGCAACATTTGATTATAATACTATCGATAACGTCGCATTTCTCTATCAAGAATCAACGGAAGTTGTATCGCTTGGGCATTTTTTCACAAATATTAGTACACTTTTCATGGTTGGCTGGATGTTTTCCAATTTCCTGCGTTTCACTATTTTCCTTTATTTATTATGCTGGATATTCGGGGCCATTTTTGAGATCAAACGATTTGAAGGACTTTTGCTTCCTTTGGGATTCATTGCGATGATTATCTCCCTCATACCTCCTAGTTTTGCTGTAAACGAAATGGTCTTTAGGGAGAATACTTTGCAGCTGTCAACTCCCATATTCTTCCTCTTCCCCTTTCTGCTTTGGATTGCATCCTATTGGAAGGATAGAAAAACATGAAAAAGATCCTTCTTATTTTGCTGCTTCTACACGCAGCTGTCCTTTTAACTGGATGCTATGATCGCAAAGAACTTGAAGAGCAAGCATACGTCATCAGCATAGGTGTCGATAAGACGGAGAAAGAAAACATCTTTCGTTTTACATTTGAGATAGCCAATCCTGAAGTAGGCAGTTCTGCTACAACCGCTTCTACGCCAGAACCGCCGCAAGAAATAGTTAGTGTGTTAGGCACGGATTTTCTCTCCGCTACCAGTGCGGCCAATGCATCCGTAGCAAAAGAAATCACACTGGATCAAGCACGTGTTGTGATTGTATCTCAAAAACTGGCTCGCTCGAAGCAATTCATTCACTTAATGCAATCTGCTCCAAGTACAGTCGATTTGAAGCTTAATGCTCAGCTGGTTATCAGTAAGGAAAATGCAGAAGAATTTATCAGGAAGAATAAACCGAGGCTGGAATCCCGTCCGCATAAGTATTTTCAATACATGCTTGATCGCGCTAAGGAAACAGGCGTTATACCGGATGCACCACTCGTTCGTTATTTTCAAATCACCGAGGGTGATGCTGATTTATTCATTGCACCATTCGCCACTACGAGAAGAGATCCAAACGATGAATATGGAGCAGAAGATAATTATGAAGCAGGAGAAGTGCCGTTAAAAGGCGGAAATAGGACACAATTCATGGGTTCTGCAGTATTCAAGGAAGGACAGATGATTGATATTTTAACAGGCGAAGAAAACCGCTATTCCTTGATGTTGGATACAACATTGCCCCAGCAGGATATCATAGCTACTTACACCGACCCGCTTCAGCCTGAATTTGATGTTAGCGCACGAGTTCAAATAGACAAAGTAAGGGTGAAAATAGACTACCAGCCAAAAAGCAGGACAAATATCGATGTATACGTGAATACGCACATGAATATTTTTGCCATACCTAGCACTGAAAGCTATGTGACTCAAGCTAAGAAGAGAAAAATACTCCATGATTCCATACAGAAGCAACTGGAGGAAAGAACAGAAAAACTAGTCAAGAAAACACAGGAGCAGTATAAGCTGGAACCCTTCTATTGGTCCCTGCATATCAGAAAAAAGTTTCTGACAATCAAGGATTATGAAAAAGCAGACTGGTCGAACAAAATTTACCCCAATGCCAAAATAAGACTGCATGTGAATGTAAAAAGTCTGGAATTTGGTAAGATTCTCCGAGAATCTGATATAAGAGAGGTGAGGGATTGATGCAGTTCTTTTTAATGGGAGTTATGGTTATCTTCATCACTATTTATACTGGATTGTTTGGCTACTCTGTTTATAAGACCAACAATAAAAAAGGAACAGCAGCTGTCATCTGCGTGATCCTGCTTGTGATCATCAGTCCCTTCTTGCTCTATCGATTTTAAAAAAAAGCCACAGCCCTCACAGGCTGTGGCTTACTTTTCATATACAGACGGCCCCGGCAAGATTCGAACTTGCGACACACGGTTTAGGAAACCGATGCTCTATCCCCTGAGCTACGGAGCCACGACATATACTATTATAACGGAATCAGCGGAGCTTGCAAAGTCTGTCGCTTTTTCCATCAGTTTCTTCTCTCCTTATATCGAAGCAAGAACCCTTCTATGGTAAACTATATTTATTTGCCATACAACGTTTTAGTTTGGAGGATACATCATGCACGAGCTGCCATTTATTGCAGTGGAAGGTCCCATTGGTGTCGGCAAGACATCATTAGCTAAAAGAATTGCAGAACATTTCCAGTATGAGCTGCTGAAGGAAATCGTGGAAGAGAACCCGTTTCTCGGCAAATTCTACGAAAATATCGAAGAGTGGAGCTTTCAGCTGGAAATGTTCTTTTTGACCAATCGTTACAAGCAGCTGAATGACATTCGCAAAGACTTTCTTTCCCAAAATCAGCCGGTGGTTGCCGATTACCATATAGCTAAAAATATGATTTTTGCAAAACGGACACTTGCTGCACCGGAGTTTGATAAATACAGCAAAATCTTCTCCATTTTGACAGAAGATATCGCACTGCCCAACATGGTCATCTATTTGGATGCCAGTCTGGAAACACTGCTCGAGCGCATTGAATTACGTGATCGCAAAGTAGAACAGCATATCCAACCGGATTATCTGAAACAATTAGCTGCTGACTATCAGACCTTCATGGATCAATTCGAACGAGACAACCCGCATGTGCCAGTACTTCGGTTAAGTGGTGATCAATTGGATTTCGTGAAGAATGAACAAGATTGGAAGTATATCTGTGAAAGGATTTCCTCTCACTTGGATAAAGGAGTAACATCATCATGAACTTAAGAGATAAATATCATATTCCTGCAGACAGTGTCATTACCATAGCTGGTACAGTCGGCGTCGGAAAATCGACGATGACACAAGCATTGTCAGAGGCACTGGATTTCCGTACCAGCTTTGAGAAAGTGGATGGCAATCCTTATTTGGATAAATATTATGCTGACTTCGAACGCTGGAGTTTTCATCTTCAAGTCTATTTCCTGGCTGAACGCTTCAAGGAACAAAAACGTATTTTCGAATATGGCGGCGGCTTCATCCAGGATCGCTCCATCTACGAAGACACAGGCATTTTCGCCCGCATGGCTCATGAAGAAGGAAACATGTCCAAAGTCGACTATGAAACATACCGTTCCCTGTTCGACGCCATGGTCATGACACCATATTTCCCGCACCCTGACTTGCTGATTTATTTGGAAGGATCCTTTGATCACATCATCAGCCGCATCAAGCAGCGCGGCCGGGAAATGGAACAGCAAACACCGATCAGCTATTGGGAAGAAATGTTCCACCGTTATGAGAAATGGATCAATGACTTCAACGCTTGTCCGGTATTGCGCGTGAATATAGCAGACTACGACCTTCTCAACCCGAATACAAGCATCGAACCTATCTTGGAAAAAGTGGGCCATTTCATTGAACACTCCCGTAAATGGACATCACGCCAGCCATCAAAATAAAAAATCCGCCGAATTTGGCGGATTTTTTATTTTGTATATGCTTGTCCCATTTCTTTGGAGCGTGCTGCTGCTGCCTGTACACAGGCTTGGATGGCGGCTTTGACACCTTGCTCTTCCAATACGGATATGCCTGCAGCGGTCGTACCGCCTGCACTGGTGATGTTGGCACGAAGCTGTGCGGGAGTGAGTTCAGATTGCTCGAGCATCTTTGCAGCACCTATGAACGTCTGGATCAGCAGCTGCTTGCCCACTGATTCTTCCAAGCCGACTTGCTTGCCCGCTTCCTCTAACGCTTCCATCAAATAATACAGATAAGCAGGACCGCTGCCTGAGATAGCAGTGACACCATCCATATCCTCTTCCTTCACCTGGACCACAGCTCCAACCGTATGGAACAATTCATGTACAACTTGCATTTCACGGTTGCCTGCATGGACTCCTGCCGCTATCGCCGTTGCTGCTTCCAGAATGGTAGCCGATGTATTCGGCATCACCCGCACGACAGGCTGTCCTTCTGGCAGATGCTCTTCCAAGAAAGATGTCGGAATTCCAGCAAGCATGCTGACGATAATTTGGTCAGGCTTCAGGTTTGATTCCTTCAGATAAGCCATTGCTGCTTCGGCATCTTTTGGCTTCATTGACAGCAGAATCACATCTGCATCGATCAGAAGGTCTGTTTGATTCCTTGTAACGGAAACGCCATACGCATGGTGCATTTCCTCCAGCCGCTCATCATTTGCATGATTTGTCAGCCATATAGCCTCTGCCGGCAGCTGCTCTGCCGTGAGGATTCCTTTCACGAGTGACTCTGCCATTGCACCAGCTCCGATAAATGCAATTTTCTTCATAAATGCCTCCGTTCCACGTGAAACAAGTTTGTTGTATTATCTGTCGCTTCCGAGCAGAAGTCAACATATATAAAAAAAACCGTTACGTAAACGTAACAGTTTGTATCTCCAATTTTATGCGTTAATAAAAAATGGCGGAGGAAGAGGGATTCGAACCCCCGCGAGCCGTTAAGCCCCTGTCGGTTTTCAAGACCGATCCCTTCAGCCAAACTTGGGTATTCCTCCGTAAGACAAAGACTAATATATCATATAGAACATCAACATGTCAACAAAATATGAAAAATGGCGGAGGAGGGGGGATTTGAACCCCCGCGAGCCTTAACAGGCCCCTGTCGGTTTTCGAGACCGATCCCTTCAGCCGGACTTGGGTACCCCTCCATACTTTTGTCTCCAAAAGCTATCTCACCATATTTCCAATGTTCCTGTCAAGGACTCCGCTTAGCGGATCTCTGTCTTGCCGCCCATATAAGGTACCAATGCTTCTGGAACTTTCACGGAGCCATCTGCTTGCTGATAATTTTCCAAGATGGCAGCAACTGTCCGGCCCAATGCGAGACCAGATCCATTCAGTGTGTGAACGAATTCCGGTTTGCTCTTGTCATCACGTTTGAAGCGGATGCCGGCACGGCGTGCTTGATAGTCCTCGAAATTGGATACAGAAGAAATCTCGCGATACGTTCCGTTACTAGGCATCCACACTTCAAGATCATATGTTTTTGCAGAAGAGAAGCCAAGATCGCCAGTACATAATGTAACTACACGGTGTGGAAGTTCAAGCAGCTGCAGGACTTTCTCAGCATGTCCTGTGATTTCCTCCAGCACATCATAAGATTCTTCCGGCTTAACAAACTGAACAAGCTCCACTTTGTTGAATTGGTGCTGACGGATCAAACCGCGTGTATCACGACCGGCAGATCCTGCTTCGGAACGGAAAGATGCACTGAATGCAGTGAATTTCTGCGGCAGCTGTTCCCCTTTTAAGATCTCTTCACGATAATAGTTCGTTACAGGAACCTCAGCTGTCGGTACCATGAAGTAATCCCATCCATCTACCTTGAAAGCATCTTCTTCGAACTTCGGCAGCTGACCTGTTCCTGTCATGCTTGCTCTATTCACCATGTACGGAGGTAGCATTTCCTGATAGCCATGCTCATCCGCATGAAGGTCCATCATAAAGTTGATCAAAGCACGCTCCAGACGAGCCCCCAATCCTGTGTAGAATACGAAACGGCTTCCGGTTACCTTTGCAGCACGTTCGAAATCTAAGATCCCTAAGTCAGCTGCTAGATCCCAATGCGCTTTTTCCTCAAAGTCCTTTTGCTGCACTTCGCCCCATTTACGTGCTTCTACATTATCATCCTCGGAATTGCCTACAGGCACGCTTTCATGTGCAAGATTAGGGATGGAGAGCAATAACATATCAAGTTCGCCTTCCACGACCCGAAGCTCTTCATCATAAGCTTTGATTTGGTCGCCCACTTCGCGCATCTCCTTGATTTGAGCATCGGCATCTTGCTTCTCTTTTTTAAGAACTGCAATTTGCTTGGAAACTTCATTGCGCTTTGCTTTCAGTTCCTCTGTTTCATTGATAAGTTTGCGGCGGCGATCATCCAAATCACCGACTTTATCCAAGACAGATGGATCTTCACCAAGATTTTTCAGTCTCTGTTTCACTTCTTCTGTGTTTGAACGCAAATATTTTAAATCCAGCATATGTGCTTCCTCCTTTTTATTAAACAAAAAAACATCCCATCCCTCTAGAAAAAAGGGACGAGATGTTTCACCCGCGATACCACCCTGGTTGAAGACAAAAAAGTCTTCCGGCTCGACAAGATAACGGTTTGTACCGGGTATGTCTCCATACCATTCCAGGATGGATTCACTCACAGCGCTGCATCGATTTCCACCAGCCATCGACTCTCTTTAAGCATGCTGCCAGTTACTAGTTCCTATCATCACGTTGTTGTTATTCTTCCTCCAGAATAGCTAATTCCAGATCATTATGCAAGTATGATATGCAAATTCAGCTCTAGCTTACACGCATAGAAAGGATTTTATACAAAAAAAAGCGGAGAAAGGCTGCTGCCTCTTCCGCTTTTCGTTATTGTCTAGCTACAGAAACCAGAAACTACGGTATAGGCGATAAATCCCTGCACGAGGAAGAGCGCCTCATTCCGGGCTTTCTCACCTATTCCTCCGTTTCTAAACGTTCTTTTTCGCTTTTCTAATTAAAACCAGCCTTTGACTGTGTCTGCCACGCTAGTGAAGATGCCGGCGAAGAAGTCGCCGATTGCTCCTAGGGAGAGCATGAACCAGTTGGACTTTTCTACGTCTTCCGATGCAACGACGTCGACAGTATAAGCGCCGCCATTGATCGTGCCTTGATCATCTCCGTCATAGACAAGTGTTGCTGTTCCTACTTTGTCGCCTTTTTTGACTGGTGCAACGAGTTCGCCGTCAGCATCCAGCTTGTCTTTATCCACTTTGTATTCCAAGTGGTATTTATCTTCTTCCCCGTTCTTCACAGACGTTGTAACCGCATCTTTAGTAGAGATTGCTACACTGTCTTCTTTTCCTTTTGCCACGGGTACGGAATCGTGATCTTTGATTTCAGAACCTGCTTTATAAAGCTCTGTTTTCTTGAATTGGTTGAAGCCATAATCAAGCAATTTTTTCGTTTCTTGGAAGCGCGCTTCTTCGCTGTCCGTTCTCATGACGACAGTGATATAACGCTGTCCATTACGCTCTGCTGTACCTGTGAAGCAATAGCCTGCCGGTGTTGTATGTCCAGTTTTCAAACCATCCATGCCTTCATAGCCATATGCTTTCAAGTAACCTGGCATGTCTGGAAGCATCCAGTTCCAGTTCGTGATCTCTTTGCCATCGAATTTTGCTTGTGTCTGACTGGCAACCTCAAGCGCCTCTGGATGATCCTTGATCAAATTGTAAGCAAGGATGCCAGTGGATTTCGCTGTCATCAAGTTCTCGTCATTGATATTCGTGCCTTTTACTCTGTTGTCGCCCAAATCAGAGTTGGAAAGACCAGATGAGTTGACGAATTTATAATCCTTCATGCCGATTTCTTCTGCTTTTTCATTCATCATCTTGACGAATTCCGTCTCGCTGCCAGCTACCAGTTCAGCTAGCACGATTGTAGCGGCATTATCGGAGTAGATTGCCATGGCGTTGTACAAGTCACGTACTGTGTAATCTTTATCCTGTGTAAGTCCTGTTCCGGAGAAATCCGTGTTGGAGGAAATACTATATGGATAGTCGCTTACTTGCGTTGTCGTATCCCAAGAGATATCTCCTGCTGCGATTGCATCCAGTATGAGATATTCCGACATCATCTTCGTCATACTTGCTGGAGGTAAAGTGAGATCTGCCTGCTTCGCGTATAATATTTCGCCAGAGTTGGCGTCTATTAGAATTGCGGATTCCGCTTCAATATCAAAGCCTTCCGCAGCTTGTGTGTCTAGTGGCTTCGCTAGAAAAGTGTTAAACGTAATCAGCATCGCGAGCAAACCGATCATCGATGCTTTCAAAAGATGTTTCAAGTGTTCCTACCTCCACAAAATATAGAATCGTTACTGCATATCCACGCTATTTTACCATAGACAGTAGGTAGAGGGGAACGTACTTTGTACCGATTCTACATTTTGTTCACAGGTCTGGGATGCACCAGTCAATCGGTCCCAACCCATTATTTTCTAATATCGCATTGGTTTTGGAAAATGGCTTGCTGCCGAAAAAGCCGCGTCTTGCAGACAATGGGCTTGGATGTACTGATGTCAATGTATAATGCTTTTCTGTATCGATCAATTTTTGCTTTTCCTGTGCATGTTTCCCCCAAAGGATGAATACGACGGGGTCTTGCTTGTCATTCAGTGATTCGATGACGCGATCCGTGAAATGCTCCCAGCCTTTGCCGCGATGTGAGGCTGCTTGGTGTGCTTCTACCGTCAATGCCGTATTCAAAAGCAGCACACCTTGTTTCGCCCAGTGCTGCAAATAGCCATGTGTGGGAATGGAACAGCCGATATCATCTGCCAGCTCTTTGTAAATATTGATAAGTGATCTTGGAACAGCTACATCCGGCTGCACCGAAAAACTAAGACCATGCGCTTGATTCGGACCATGATACGGATCTTGTCCCAAAATGACCACTTTTGTGTTTGCGAATGATGTCACTTGCAATGCTTCATAAATTTGGTGCATATCCGGATAAATCGTCTTTTCCTGATATGCTTCTTTCAAGAAGCTGCGGAGTTCTTTGTAATAGTCTTTTTCAAACTCCTCTTGCAGGATGTCCTGCCAGTCATTATCGATAATTTGTTTTGTCATGCCTTTCCACCTCCTGGACATTGTATCAGACCTATACCCGTTATGAATAACGAAAAAAGCCACCCCTGTGAAAGGGCAGCTTTTCATCCTCAGCTGGCAAACGGCTGATTCATTTCAGATCGTTTATAGATGTATTGGAATGCGATCAGCGCTGCGAAAACGACAAGTCCTGCAATGCTCAACCAGACGCCAGGGTAAATCAAGGCAAGACCAGCTGCCAGGGCAATAAGGCGCTCCGGCCAATACAGCCGGCGGAACCAGTAGCCGATCATCCCTGCGCCGATGACGATCATTCCCAAGAAAGCCGTCAGGAAGATCCAAGCAACTTCCAAGTAATTTGCCGTTCCGACCAGCAGCAATTCAGGGGCAAAGACGAACATATACGGTATGATGAATGCCGCAATGGCCAGCTTCGTCGATATGACCCCGGTGGCAATCGGTCTTCCCCCTGACATGCCGGCTGCTGCAAATGCTGCCAGTGCAACCGGAGGAGTGATATCCGCCATGATCCCAAAGTAGAAAACAAACATATGCGCCTGCAAATCACTCACGCCCAGCAGGATGATGGCCGGTGCTGCGATTGTTGACGTGATGATATAGTTTGCTGTCGTCGGTGCCCCCATGCCAAGGATCAGGGATGCAATCATCGTAAAGAACAACGTCCAAAACAGCTGTTCATTTGCAAGTCCAACCAAGCTGTTGGCAAGACTGAGTCCAAGACCTGTTTTCGTTACAACGGCGACAATGATACCTGCTGCTGCTGTTGCAGCGATGACACTCAGAGCAGATCTTGCTCCGTCCACCATCGCCTCGATCGTCTCCAGGAAGTTTCGGTCGAAGAAATAGCTTACGATGACAGTTGCAAGGGCTGCGATGATCAAGCCGTTTTCAATCGACATATTGCCAGTCACACCGCCATAAATCAAATATGCAACAAGTACAACACCGAAAACGATTGGGTAGAGATGTCGATAAACTTCTTTTCTGAGCAGCGCAACCAGTACACAAGTGACAATTCCATACAAAGCTGCGCGCATGATGCTTAGTCCGGAGCTTAAATAGAAAACCATGGCAAGTATCGGCAGCAGCAAGTACAGTTTGCTTAAGACTTCTTTCTTGTCTGGCAGTTCCTCTTTCTTAAGCCCCCTCAATCCAGTCCGTTTCGCCTCGAAATGCGTCATGATCCAAATCCCGGCAAAATAAAGGATGGCAGGGATGATGGCCGCCTTGGCAATCGTCCAATAACTCACGCCGATGAATTCGACCATCAAGAAGGCCGCAGCCCCCATGACAGGCGGCATGATTTGACCTCCTGTGGAAGAAGATGCTTCCACTGCACCTGCGAAGTTTTTGGAATATCCAAGCCTTTTCATCATCGGGATGGTGAAGGAGCCCGATGTCACCACATTCGCTACCGAGCTTCCGCTTACTGTCCCTTGCAGCGCACTTGAGAAAATGGCCACCTTTGCTGGTCCCCCGATTCTCCTCCCGGCAACGAGCAGAGCTAAATCATTAAAATATTGACCTACTCCAGTTTTCACCAGGAAAGCACCGAATAAAAGAAACAGGAAAATGTAGGTGGATGACACACCGATCGGCGTACCGAGCATTCCCTCAGTCGTGAAAAACAGCGAGTTTATCAGTGTATCGATATCCACTCCAGGATGGACGATGAAATCGGGAAGCTGCCTGCCCCAGTAGGCATATGCCATGAAGAGAATGGCGATGATGACAATCGGCAAGCCGACAGTACGTCTTGTCGCTTCCAAAACAAGCAAGACAGCCAGTGCTCCCGTTACAAAATCCAATGTTGTCATCTGCCCGCCTTGGGCAATGATGTTGTTGTACATGACCGGCCAATAAGCACCTACATAAAATCCTAAGCCAGCTAAAATGAAATCATACCAGGCAATTCGTTTATCCTTGCCCTTACGTCTTGCCGGGAATAACAGATAAATCAATACAAGACCAAACCCTAAGTGGATGGAGCGGTGAATCTGGGTCGGTATATTTCCATATGTAGCGGTGTAAAGCTGATACAAAGAAAAGGCAAGCAATAGAAAAAAGACAACAGCAGCCATGATACCGGCAAGTTTCCTGAAATTCGATTCGGTGTCATATTTCTCGATCAGCTGTTGTTGTTCTTGTTCGGACATATACTCATCATTCGAGGCTTTTTCATTCATTCAAGCTGCTCTCCCTTCCATAAGTTCCATAGATTTGTATACTCTGCTTGGATCTTGATGGAGACACCTGGTCCGATGTTTTCCCGGAGTGAATAGCTATGCTTCTTGTAGACCAGCTGGTGATTTGCCACCACTTCCCCGATAGTCAGATTAAGATACTCTTCGAAGCCTGTCATATTCCGTATATAGTACTTTCCATCCTTCATTTCGAATGTTTCCCCAGATCCTGCATGTGCAGGCATGCCGACGGCAGTATCTTCATAGACAAGCTGATAAGGATATAATCTTGTTTGTTTGATGGTATAAGTTTCGTGCACTTCCGAACCATGAATCGAATGAATGTATCGGATACTCATATGCGTACCTTCTTCAACCGGCAAGTATGCGAGAAGCTGATCGCTCTGCAAATCGTTACAGGCGATTATATGCCGGAACGGCACAAATATGTACAAAACGATCAACGTCGTGATAATGAGACTGATGATCATGATGACGCGAAATCGCAAAATATCTCACCTGCTTTTTTGTGAAAAGACGCCGGTAAGATATACCGGCGTCCCTTTGATCCATCAAGAAGAAGGCAGTTCCACTCCTGCTTCTTCCAAATATTTTTTGGCACCTGGGTGGAATGGGATGCTGACACCATCAGCAGCCTTTTCTGCTTTGATGAATTCTGCCTTTTGGTGACCGATATCACTCGTATTTTCGTACAACGCTTTTGTCATGTTATATACAAGTTCCTCATCCATACCTTCTGTCGTTACAAGCATCGCATTCACCGATACTGTCTCAACTGGTTCCTCCAAGCTGTATGTTCCGGCTTCAATTGTATAAGGAGCATAATAGGGCTTTTCTTCGATCAATTGATCGACTTTATCACCGTCCAGGCCGACAATCGTCACCGGTGTCGTAGCAGATAGACTTTCTACCGCTCCTGTTGGTGTACCAGCTGTGATGAATGCTGCATCGATATTGCCATCTTGCATACCGGCCGTCGATTCACCGAAGTCCAGGTTCTGGACTTCAATATCGTCCACGGTCATATCATAGATACCGAGGATATCCTCTGCACTCGCATTCGTCCCTGAACCAGGTGCGCCTATTGAAACGGTCTTCCCTTTCAGATCTTCCACGGTTTGGATGCCGCTATCTTCCGTTGCGACAATTTGGATCGTTTCCGGATACAGAGAACCAACTGCCTGTATATTATCTATCGCTTGACCATCGAACATCAGTGTTCCTTCCGATGCATAAGCAGCAATATCCGTTTGGCTGAAAGCAACGATATCGTCATTTCCTTCACTCAACTTATTCATATTTTCAACAGAGGCACCAGTCGATGTAGCTGTCGCTTTTACATCATCTACATTTTCATTCAGGATTTCAGCGATACTTCCTCCCAGCGGGTAATATGTACCCTCGGTTCCCCCAGTGAGCAATGTAATGAATTGCTGTCCGCCTTCTTCACTGCCGGAATCCCCTGAACCCCCAGCTGTTCCTCCTCCGCAAGCGCTGAGTATCATTGCTAATAACGTCATCAGGATTATTGCAGAAAGTGATTTTTTCATTTTCATTCGTTCATTCCCCCTTAGGCTATTATCAATTCTCCATAACGTTAGCAAACCCTTCTTAATTTTACAATATTATTTATATTGCAAAAAGTCTGTTTATTTGTTAGATTATGTACTATAAAAAAGAAACGACGCCGATGGGGGCGTCGTTTCAAAAATAGTATTAGTTAATGGAATAGTTCGGTGCTTCTTTTGTGACTTGTACATCATGCGGATGACTTTCGCGTAAGCCTGCGCCTGTCATACGGATGAATTGGGCATTTTCACGGAAGTAATCCAGATCAGGGGCACCGCAGTAACCCATGCTCGCCCGCAAGCCGCCGAGCAGCTGATGCACGGTATCAGAAAGTGATCCTTTGTAAGCAACGCGTCCTTCGATGCCTTCCGGTACCAATTTCTTTGCTTCTTCTGTTTCACCTTGGAAATAGCGGTCTTTGGATCCTGATTTCATAGCGCCGACAGAACCCATTCCGCGGTACACTTTATATTGACGGCCTTGGAAGATTTCCGTTTCTCCAGGGCTTTCTGTCGTACCTGCAAACATGCTTCCAAGCATCACAGCATGTCCGCCAGCTGCGATCGCTTTGGCGATATCGCCGGAATACTTGATTCCGCCATCCGCAATGATTGCGATACCATGCTTCTCAGCCTCGACTGCACAATCATGAACAGCAGTGATCTGCGGTACACCGACGCCAGCTACAACACGTGTCGTACAGATGGACCCTGGTCCGATTCCGACTTTAACGACATCCGCGCCAGCTTCGATCAAGGCACGCGTGCCCTCTGCAGTTGCTACATTACCCGCAATCAAATCAACCTCAGGGAATTTCTCCTTGATGTTTTTCACCTGTTCCAAAACACCTTTGGAATGACCATGCGCAGTATCCACGACTAGTACATCCACTCCGGCATCGACAAGTTTGCTGATACGAGTCATGGCATCACCAGTGACTCCTACAGCTGCCCCTACCAATAAACGTCCATGTTTATCTTTAGCAGAATTCGGGAACTCAATCACTTTCTCGATATCTTTGATTGTGATCAAACCCTTCAACACACCGTTTTCATCAACAAGCGGAAGCTTTTCGATCTTATGTTTTTGCAAGATTTTTTCCGCTTCATCCAATGTAGTCCCAACAGGTGCTGTCACCAAATCTTCTTTCGTCATGACATCGGAGATCGCGATCGAATAATCCTGTACGAAACGAAGATCGCGATTAGTCAGGATACCGATCAGCTTCTGCTCTTCTTTGTTGTTGACGATTGGTACACCTGAGATGCGGAATTTACCCATCAGATGCTCTGCATCGAATACTTGGTTTTCCGGGCACAAGAAGAATGGGTCTGTAATGACGCCACTCTCAGAACGTTTGACGCGATCTACCTGCTCTGCTTGCTCTTCGATGGACATATTTTTGTGAATGATACCAAGTCCACCTTGTCTCGCCATTGCAATTGCCATGCTCGCCTCTGTCACCGTGTCCATTCCTGCGCTGATCAATGGAATGTTCAATGTGATGTTTTTCGTCAATGCTGTCTGGAACTTCACATCGCGTGGCAGAACCTCTGATTTCGCCGGTACAAGCAAGACATCATCAAAAGTCAAACCCTCTTTTGTAAACTTATCTTCCCGCATGTTCATCCTCCTTTTATCATGAAATGTCTATATATGGTTAAAATACTGCTATTAAAACCTATTGTTACTTACAATACGCCAAGATGCGCGGTTTTTCAACTATATGAGCACCTAAAAATCACTGGAGGATCACATATGCATGATGAAAACGTCTCCACATTCCAAACTTATCTCGAAGCAGAAGAGGCAGCACTTTCCTTCCTGCAAGCAAGCTACCGATATCTAGGCATTCCCGATGCTGAAACCCGGAGCTATCAAAATATATCCGCCTTTTCAGCTTATCTGGGACATGGAAAATCTTATTATTCTTACGGGAAAATTGCTCCGCTGCTGATGAAGCCTGTCTTATTATTTTACGGAATGACCCATTTTATGAAGGCAAGTTTGCTGCTGATCCGTCCCATGTACCCGGAATCGACGACCGATTTGGCTCATGGTCTTTCCACGCGGAAGCGGAAGAAACGTGATTATCAATTCAGTCTGGATGAAGTGCTACTGCAGCAGCGCGGCTTATTCCCGTATTTCGCTCGATACGTTTGCAAGCGCGACCTCCCCACGATCAAAAAAGTATCCATGGGAGATATGTTCAGCCTGATACCAGAGCTTCAAGACCTGCTTTCCCTGCAGCAGGAAAAACAGGGTCTGGCAAAAGCATCCCAAATGCATAAAACGATCATATTGCCGGATAGCTTACTCGACAGCTTTCAATACACAAAGCGCCGCTTTCTCGAGTATCTGGATTCTTTCCCTTTCCATATCACAGAGTCAGAAAAGCTCACTCTGCAGCAGCCAGATTCCTTATGGCAAGCCAGCGGACCGCTCTTTTGCGATCCTTCTGCCAATCAATATTACTTTGTCCAGCAAAGCTATTTGAGCAGCTTTCATGAAAGCATGGCACATTATATTCTTTTGTATAACTTGAGTATGATCTGCCGATATGAAGCAGAGTGGTGGTCGGATTTACTGCATATCAACCGCCGCAGCGAGTATCCGCTCATTGTACGTTTCTTGGAAGTCACTGCCGATAAATTTCCTCAACTGATGGGATCGTTCATGCTGCAGCATTTTCAGGATATAAAAAAAGCACGCTGATCAGCGTGCTTTTGACATGATTGCTTCGATCTTGATGGATGACATATCATACAAAGCCTTTACTTGGCCTGTTTGCAATTCACGAACCATTGGTCTGGTCGGATGTTTCAGGTCCATGAAGACGACCTCGGCAAGTTCCCCTGTGGACAGACGAACTGTCGTATTCTGCTGCGCATCGACAAAAGCTTGGACAAAGTGCTGGATCATTGCTGTGTTGAAACGATCGAATTGTTCCTCCAGGATGATGTCCAGCGCTTCATACGGTGATACAGCAGCTTGATAGGCACGATCGGATATCAAAGCATGATATGTGTCGCAAATGGAGAGGAGACTGGCAAATGAATGAATCTTCTCTTTTGACAATTGCAGCGGATAGCCGGTCCCATTTGCCCGCTCATGATGCTGAAGGATGGCTAACTTCGCTTTGGAAGAAAGGATGGAAGCCTGCTCCACCATCCGGTATGAAAGAGTTGGATGCTGCTGCATGTCCTCGATTTCATGATCTAAAAGGCGTCGCTTCAAGATATGATAAGGTTGTTTCAGCCTGGCCATACCACAATCAGCCAAGAAAGCTGCCAAGCCGATTTGTTTGATATCAGCTTCCGTATGATTTGCTTTAAGCAGCACTGCAGCTGTAAGAGCAGCTGTACCAGCTGCATGGTCAGACAAATAGTCAGGGTGATTTCCATAAGCAGGCAAATTGAAGACATTACCTTCCCAATCGCCTACTTTTTCCAACACAGGAAGAATGGACTGACGCAGCAATGGTACATCGACTGCACTGCCATGCTGCCATCCATTGAACTGCTTTTGATAGGCTTGCACCGCTTCTCTATAGGCATCCAAAAAATGCACTTCCGCTATCGTATGTTTGTTGCTTTCCTTCTCTTTTTCAGGAACGAACATGCTGCCATCTTCCAAATGAGTTGCCACCGTCACTTCCTTTACAAGCAGCTTTTGCAAATAAAAGATTTCCGTATCAGTCAAGATGGTCTTACTTTTAACAAGCGGCATACCGCTTTTCCCAATTACATCGGCTGTCACGATACAGCCAGCAACGAGCTGATTGGCTGAGACGATCATTTCCAGCATCCTTTCATACCAATGGTTATGTAAAAAAGCATCCCCACTGTTGGGAGCGGGAATGCTTTTTATCAATCTTGTTCCGGATCAACCGACTCAGTTTCTGCTGGTTCCTCCAGCATCTCATCCGAGACAGCTTCGATCTCTTCTTCTTGTTCTTTATCGATTCGGGCAACGGTTGCAACGGCCTCGTTTTCCTGAATACGGATCAAAATGACACCTTGTGTATTCCGTCCAGTGACAGAAATACTGGAAACTGGCATCCGGATCAGTACACCGGAAACGGTGATGATCATGATATCTTCTTCACCAGTCACTGGCTTCGCTGCAACTATCTGACCTGTTTTCTCCGTTATCTTGGAAGTAAGGATCCCTTTACCGCCGCGATTCGTGATGCGGTAATCCGATTCAGGCGTCCGTTTACCAAATCCTTTTTCGGTAACGTTCAGGATATCCACGCCTTCATCGATGATATCCATCGATACGACAGAATCATCATCGCCGCGCAAGGTTATCCCTTTTACCCCAGCTGCGGTACGGCCCATCGGTCGGATCTGTTCTTCTGGGAAACGAATCAAATAACCGTTTTTCGTTGCGATCATGATATGTTTATGACCATCCGTCATCCGGACAGAAATCAACTCATCATCTTCACGCAAGTTCAATGCGATCAAGCCGCCTTTACGGATATTTGCAAACTGGGACAAAGTAGTCCGTTTTGAGATTCCCTGCTTGGTCGTGAACACCAAATACCAGTCATCGGCGAACTCTTTGACTGGAATCAAAGCATTGATCCATTCGCCTTTCTCGATTTCCAGCATATTGATGATCGGAATGCCTTTTGCTGTCCGGCTGAATTCCGGCACCTCATAACCTTTGGCACGATACACTTTCCCTTTGTTCGTGAAGAACAGGATCGTGTCATGCGTGCTTGTGGAAATGAGATGTTCCACGAAGTCATCTTCATTCGTACCCATACCTTGAATTCCCCGTCCGCCGCGTCCTTGGCTGCGGTATGTGGAAGAAGGCAGGCGTTTGATATAGCCTTGATGCGTCAAGGTGATGACGACGTTTTCGACAGGAATGAGTGCCTCATCCTCGATGAAGTCAGTACCGCCAATCACGATCTCCGTCCGGCGTTCATCACCGAAACGTTCCTTGATTTCCGTCAATTCTTCCCGGATGATTTCAAGCACCTTCTCTTCATCTGCAAGAATCGCTTTCAATTCCGCAATCAGATTGACCAGTTCCTGATACTCATCTTCGATCTTGTCGCGCTCCAGACCTGTCAGCCGCTGCAGTCGCATATCAAGGATCGCTTGTGCTTGCTTGTCGGAAAGCTCAAAGCGCTCCATCAATGCGTCACGGGCAATATCCGTTGTCTGGGAACCGCGGATCAAGCTGATGATCTCATCGAGATTATCCAGGGCGATACGCAAACCTTCCAGGATATGCGCTCTTGCTTCCGCTTTACGCAGTTCGAATTCCGTTCTGCGGCGGATGACGACCTGCTGATGATCCAAATAATGAGTCAATGCTTGTTTCAGGTTGAGAATCTGCGGTTTGTCATCCACAAGGGCAAGCATATTGATCCCGAAAGAAGTTTGCAGGGCTGTATGCTTGTACAAGTTATTAAGAATGACATTCGGATTCGCATCGCGGCGGATTTCCACCACGACGCGCATACCGTTACGGTCTGATTCATCACGCAGATCCGTGATTCCTTCGATGCGCTTATCACGAACGAGTTCTGCTATTTTCTCGACAAGACGTGCTTTATTGACCTGATATGGCAATTCGTGCACAAGGATGGTCGATTTACCGTTATCATGCTCGATGATCTCGGTCTTGGCGCGAATGGTTATGGAACCACGGCCAGTTTCATATGCTTTTCGAATACCGCTTCTACCGAGGATTTCAGCAGCGGTAGGGAAATCCGGTCCGAAGATATAATCATCCATCAATTCCTCGATGGTGATGTCCGGGTTTTTACTGAGTGCCAAAACGGCATTGATCGTTTCATTCAGGTTATGCGGCGGAATATTCGTTGCCATACCAACCGCAATACCTGAAGCACCATTTACGAGCAGGTTCGGGAAGCGCGCCGGCAATACAAGCGGCTGTTTCTCGGAACCATCATAGTTATCGCCATAGTCGATCGTATCTTTGTTGATATCACGTAAAAGCTCCATGGATATCTTGGACATCCGGGCTTCTGTATAACGCATCGCCGCTGCGGAGTCGCCATCGACGGAACCGAAGTTTCCATGACCGTCAACGAGCATATAACGATAGCTGAAATCCTGCGCCATACGGACCATCGCTTCGTACACAGCTGTGTCACCATGCGGATGGTATTTACCGATTACTTCCCCGACGATACGGGCTGATTTCTTATATGCCTTATCAGCATGCATACCCAAATCATGCAATGCATAAAGGATTCTGCGATGCACCGGCTTCAAGCCGTCTCTTGCATCAGGCAATGCACGCGCTACGATGACGCTCATTGCATAGTCAAGGAATGAGGTACGCATTTCCTGACTTATATCTCTTTCTTGCACACTTGGACGTAATTCATCCGCCATGCGAAAACCTCCTGTCAAATTGCCGGAACCAATGGTTTATTGGTTAGATATCTAGATTCTGTACATTCTGTGCGTTATCTTGTATGAAATTCCGCCGCGGTTCGACTTTGTCACCCATTAGGACATCGAAAATCTGGTCCGCATCGATTGCATCAGCCAAGCTGACTTGCAGCAATGTGCGGTTTTCCGGATCCATCGTCGTTTCCCACAGCTGTGCTGCGTTCATCTCCCCAAGACCTTTATAACGCTGCAAACCTGGTTTTGGTACTTTCGGGAGCTCGCTCATGACGCGGTCAAGTTCCCGATCATTGTAAGCGTAATAAGCAGCTTTCCCTTGCTGTACTTTGTATAGCGGCGGCTGTGCGATATATACATAGCCGTTTTCGATCAATGGTCTCATGTAACGATAGAAGAATGTCAGCAGCAATGTCCGGATATGGGCACCGTCGACATCTGCATCCGTCATGATGACCAGTTTATGATAGCGTGCTTTGGATATATCGAAATCTTCCCCGATGCCAGTACCAAGTGCTGTGATCATGGCACGGATTTCATTGTTGGCCAAGATTTTATCCAGTCTTGCTTTTTCCACGTTGATGATTTTTCCGCGTAAAGGCAAGATGGCTTGGAAGTGCCGGTCCCGTCCTTGTTTGGCAGAACCGCCGGCAGAGTCTCCCTCTACGACGTACAATTCGCTGATTGATGCATCCTTGGAAGAACAGTCAGCGAGTTTACCCGGTAAGCTGCTCACTTCCAATGCACCTTTACGGCGAGTCAGTTCACGCGCACGTTTTGCTGCAATACGGGCACGTGATGCCATCAATCCTTTTTCGACGACGATTCGTGCTGTGTCAGGATTTTCAAACAAGAACTTGGAAAACAGTTCTGTGAACGCTGCATCCGTCACTTGACGTGCTTCACTGTTGCCGAGCTTCGTTTTTGTTTGCCCTTCGAACTGCGGATCTGGGTGCTTGATGGAAATGATTGCAGTCAATCCTTCGCGTACATCATCACCAGACAGATTCGGATCAGCTTCTTTGAACATATTGTTTTTACGTGCATAATCATTGATGACACGCGTCAGGCCTGATTTGAAACCAGCTTCATGCGTTCCGCCTTCATACGTGTGGATATTATTCGCAAAAGAGTAAATACTGCCTGTGTAGCCATCATTGTATTGCAGCGCGATTTCGACAGTGATCTCGGAATCCGTATTCTCTGCATAAAATGGTTCATGCAATACTTCTTTGGAGCGGTTAAGATGCTCCACGTAAGAACGGATACCGCCTTCGTAATGGAAAGTGATGCGTTCTGGGTTTTCTTCCCGTTTATCTTCCAGACTGATTGCAAGGCCTTTATTCAGGAAAGCAAGCTCCCGGATACGTACCAGCAATGTCTCTTTGTTATATTCAGTCGTTTCCGTAAAGATCTCCGGATCCGGCTTGAAATGCGTGATTGTACCTGTTCTGTCAGATTCACCAGTAACCTGTAGATCACCGGCAGGTATACCCCGGTGGAAAGATTGTTCGTGGATTTTGCCGTCACGATGGACTTTGACATTCAGCTCCGTGGACAAGGCATTCACAACAGATGCACCTACACCGTGCAATCCGCCGGAAACCTTGTATCCGCCGCCGCCGAACTTACCGCCGGCATGCAAGACGGTCATGATGACTTCCACTGCCGGGCGGCCAGTCTTCTCATGCGTGCCTACCGGGATACCGCGTCCATTATCTTCTACAGTGATGCTGTTATCTTCTTCGATGGTCACTTTGATGTGATCGCAATAACCTGCAAGGGCCTCATCGATACTATTATCGACAATTTCCCATACCAAGTGGTGCAGACCGCGCTCACTAGTGGAGCCGATATACATACCAGGACGTTTACGGACTGCCTCCAGTCCTTCAAGCACCTGTATCTGATCTGCATCATACAACTGTTCTTCAGGCATTTTATCTTCCATTGCCATAATCAATCACCTGCATTCCTTAAAGGTTATCTTCTTCTATCATTCTCGGAACCGATGTATCTGCCCGTTTCTTCAATGTCTGCACTGATAAGGGACTCGAATAGATCATATCAGTGGTGACAATGATAGATTTAGCAGATGCATCATCCGCTTCGTCGTTTTCTGCCAAAGCAGGATCGACTGTCTTAGCCGCTTGTCCGTATTCCAGGATAGCCACGACATCCTTTGCCCTGACGACATTATTCCAACCGATCGAAATGAACATCAGAATCCTCCCGACTCACTGACAAGCTTCCCGGATTTTATCTTGAATAGTTCTGCTTGTTTCAGCGTTTCATGCTGGATGCCTGATACATTCGTCGTCGAGACGAAAGTTTGGACTTTTCCCTGTATCGTTTCAAGCAGATGTGATTGTCTGCTGTCATCAAGCTCACTCAAGACATCATCCAGCAGAAGAATCGGGTAATCCCCGACTTCGTTATAGATCAATTCTATTTCAGCCAATTTCAGCGACAAAGCAGTCGTTCGCTGCTGCCCTTGTGAACCGAAAGCCTGGACGTCTTTCCCATTCACATAAAAAGACAGGTCATCGCGATGTGGGCCTGCTAATGTTGTCCCTCTTTCCACTTCACGCGTCCGTAATTCAGAGAATTTCTCCTCAAAAGCTACTCTCAGCGTTTCCTTATCGGATTCTTCTGATACATGCAAGTTGGAAAGATATTCTATATCAAGCGTCTCCAGCTTCGTCGTGATGCTCTGGTGGATGGGCTGGGCCCATTTCCGGAGCAGGCCGAGGAAGAGGAAACGTTTTTCTAATATGATGCTGGCGTGCTCGATCATCTGTTCTGTCAGCACATCAAGCATTGTCTGATCGCCTTGACGGCGCTGCAGCAGCTTCAGCAGATGATTCCGCTGCTTCAGTACTTTTTGGTATTGTCCAAGGTGATAGATATAGACCGGCTTTATCTGGCCGATCTCCATATCAATAAAACGCCTGCGAATCTGCGGACTGCCTTTCACCAAGTTCAGATCCTCTGGAGCGAACATGACGACATTGAGCGCCCCGATATAATCACTTAGGCGTTTTTGTTCCAAATGATTCAGTTTTGCTTTCTTCCCTTTGGACGATAGGACGATCTCAAGCGGAAACCGCTGTTTCCGCTTGAAGATGTTCCCTTCTATTTTAGCATAATCTTGGTCCCATTGGATAAGTTCTTTGTCTTTCGGGGTTCGGTGGGATTTGGAGAAGGCAAGCACATAGATGGCTTCCATCAAATTTGTCTTGCCCTGTGCATTCTCGCCGATAATCACATTCACTTTATCATCGAATTGAAGCTGCAGCTTATCGTAATTCCGATAATGCGTAAGCGTTAGCTCTTGGATATGCATGCTTAGATCCTTTCTGTATCCGGCAGACTGTTATGCCTTTTTGACAATGAATGTTTCGGATGTCGCCGGCAGTTCTACACGATCCTCCGGATACAGCTTTCTGCCGCGTCTGTTTTCTTCCTCGCCATTGACCAGCACCGGGTAATCAGCCAAATACAGCTTGACCATCCCGCCGCTCTCGACAGCATTCACTAGCTTAAGGAATTTCCCAAGCTGGATATATTCTGTATCGATCTGGATTTCTTCGTTCATTTCCGCTCTCCTTACTTTATGTTGCCTTCTTATTATTTTACTAAAGTATCCACAACTTTGAAAGTTATTTTCATTATGCCCAATCCGAGCAGCGGACATGTTACCCACAAAAAAAAGACACCGCCCCTTGGGCAGTGCCTTTATCCACATGTGAATAACTCAGTATGTCCGCACAGGTGTGATCAATTGCAGCAAGTCCTCATCGCCAGTCGGGCGAATAAGGAATGGCCGCATCGCACCTGAAAATTCAATTTTCACTTGGTCGCTTTCAATGACCTTCAGCGCATCCATCATATATTTTGCACTGAAACTGATGCGCAACTCTTCACCGGAAATCTCCTGGACCGTCACTTCTTCGACAACGCGTCCGACTTCAGGTGAGTTGGAGCTGATTTCCAGCTGTCCTGACACCTGTGTCACAAGTTTCACGACATTATTTCTGTTTTCTTTAGCCAATAATGATGCCCGGTCGATGGAGCGAAGCAATTCCTTCGTATCGATTTGAAGCGAAGTCTTGCTTTCTGTCGGTATCAAACGGGATGTATCCGGATAATTTCCTTCCAGCAAACGGGATAGGAAGTACAAATGTTTCGTACGGAACAAAATCTGGTTATTGGTGATGCGGATTTCGACGGGATCCTGGTTTTCATCGAGGATCTTGTTCAATTCCGTCAAGCTTTTACCTGGAATGACGACGTTTTGGAAGCCGAGTGCAGCTTCATTTGTCGAAACTGGGATTTGACGGGAAGCCAAACGGTGGCTGTCTGTCGCAACAAAATGCAGCTGATCATCTTGCACACGCACATTAACACCTGTAAGCAATGGGCGTGTTTCCTGTGTCGATACGGCAAATACTGTTTCTTTGATGACATTTTTCAGTAAATCAGCAGGAAGTTCGAAACTGTCTTCACTGTGCAGTTTTGGCAGCTGTGGATATTCTTCAGCATCCTGACCATTCAATTTGAATTCTGCACTTCCTGAGCGAATCGTGACGTTCAATTGTGCATCCGATTCGATTTCGACAGCATTCATCGGCACTTTACGAACGATTTCGGGGAAATATTTAGCTTGCAGTACGATACTTCCTGGTTCGATTTCTTCGACATAGACAATACCGTCTTCTTCTTTTGGAATGAAAGACTCGATGGAAATATCAGAATCACTACCTGTCAAAGTTATCCCATCTTCTTTTGCTTCGATTTTCATTCCAGTCAAAATCGGAATAGCAGTTCTGGATGATATTGCTTTTACAACATCTTGGATACTTGCTAAGAGCCGATCACGTTGTATGACAAATTTCATGATAATTGCGTGCCTCCTATGGGGGGTTCTTCTTATTAATTATTATTTATAAAAATACAGTAGCAGTAGTAGGGCCTGTGATTATGTGGATAAGTATATAAAAGCACAGTGTTGCCAATAAAAATACCCTGTGGATAATGTGTGGATAAAAAAAGGCTTTATGCACGTTTATCAACAGGGTCCAATTCTCAGAAAGATTTGAGTCTCTCTTTTATCTCATCAATATCACGCTGCAATTCCTCATCCTGACTCAACAGTTTGGAAATTTTTTCATGAGCATGAATAACGGTTGTATGGTCTCTGCCGCCGAATTCTTCACCGATCTTCGGCAAGGAGAAATCAGTCAGTTCCCTTGATAGGAACATAGCGATTTGGCGAGGGAAAGCGATTGCCTTCGTCCGTTTCTTCGCACTGAATTCTTCCAAGCGGACATTGTAGCGCTCGCCGACTTGTTCCTGGATTGCATGGATCGTAATGACTTTCGGCTTCGAGCTGGGAATGATGTTTTTAAGTGCATCTGCTGCCAAGGAAGCATCAATATCCGAGTTTATAAGGGATGAATAGGCAACGACACGTATAAGTGCACCTTCCAGCTCCCGGATATTGGTATCTATTTGATTGGCAATGTACAGCATTACTTCATTCGGGATATCCAAGCCTTCCGCTTTTGCTTTCTTGCGAAGGATGGCAATACGCGTCTCCAGATCAGGAGGCGTGATATCTGTGATCAAACCCCATTCAAAGCGGGACCGCAGTCGATCCTCAAGTGTAGGTATCTCTTTTGGCGGACGATCACTGGATATGATGATTTGTTTATTTTCTTCGTGCAGCGCATTGAATGTATGGAAGAATTCCTCTTGCGTTTGTTCTTTTCCCGCAAGGAATTGAATATCATCTATGAGCAGGACATCTATATTTCGATATTTTGCCCGGAACTCCGCTGTTTTGTTATCGCGGATGGCATTGATGAATTCATTCGTGAACTTCTCAGAAGACAAGTAAACGACCTTTGCATTCGGATTGTGATCCAGCACATAATGCCCGATTCCGTGCATCAAGTGGGTTTTTCCAAGCCCGACGCCACCATAGATGAATAATGGGTTATAAGCTTTGGCCGGTGCTTCTGCAACAGCCAGGGAAGCTGCATGTGCAAATCGGTTGCCCGATCCGATGACGAATGTATCGAATGTGTACTTGCTGTTGAGCATACTTTTCGGTGATTCCGTCAGTGTATCACTGGCTGCCGCTTTTTGCGGCTTCGGCTGACGGACGACTTCTTCTTCCTGCTGAAATTCCGGAATGATGAACTTTGTCTGCAGACGATTGCCCGTCACTTCGTATAGAGTATCTCCAATCAAGGAGGAGTAACTGCTCTCCAGCCAATCCCTGGCGAATTCATTGGGGGCTTTGATGACAAGAGTATCTTCTTCGAGTGTATATGCTTGCGTATTTTTCAGCCAAGTATCAAAACTGGGCTTGCTGATCCGTTTCTCAATTGCTTGTAAGGTTTTTTTCCATAAATCCTGAATGTTATCCAACAAACATCCCCCTTTCTGAGAAAAATGAAAGAAACAGTCACTTTTTCTTAAGAAACTGCATCATGATAGGTAATAAAAGGCCTTTTCGAAACATGCGGAGTAACGTTCGCGCATGCAAAAAGGCCGTGCACTTGATTATATGGTTGTGGATAAAAAATCCGCTTAATAAAGACGATATAACGACTTCTTCAGTTGTCCACGAACTTGTTGATAACTCCATCTACAAGGCTGTGAATAGATGTCCACAGCTTATCCACACTCTGTGGATAATGTTTAATCCCAACAAGGTTATGCAATCATTAAAACACAGATATGATAACAGAATAATCCTTGTCTTGCAATGCTCAATCGACACTTATCCACAAATGCCGCTGTTTGTTGACAGGAAATATCCACAGCATGCGATTATGTGTGTAAGCTGTCGAAAACCTGTGTGGAAAAAGTTATGCACAAGATAATTAGATTAACATGAGCTGTGGATAAAAGAAAGCTATAATCAAGTTAAAATGATAGGTTGACATGTCCGCTTACTTTTACGTATAATGTTCAAGACTGTCTATGACCTTTCGCAATATTTTTTTATATATCCTCGAGGGAGGTGTTTTATATATGAAACGTACATTCCAACCTAATAACCGTAAAAGAAAAAAAGTACACGGCTTCCGTGAACGTATGAGCTCTGCAAACGGACGTAAAGTTCTAGCTCGTCGTCGTCGTAAAGGAAGAAAAGTATTGTCTGCATAAGGCCACTTACGTATGTAGTGGTCTTTTTGACTTTATATACTTGATCAGTGGAACAGCGCTTTTACAAAGAATGGAGAAGGAGAATAAACTACAAGCTTAAATGCCGCGTTTATTCTCCTTCTTTCAAATTGAAAACTATTTTCGTAAATAGGCATGCTTGAGGGGACCCTCCATGAAGAAAGAATATCGAATCAAAAAGAATGAAGCATTTCAGGAAGTGTTCCAGACGGGAACCTCTTTTGCGAACCGTCAGCTCGTTCTATATTATAAGAAGCAGGAAACAGCAGATGCACATTTCCGCATCGGTCTGTCTGTCAGCAAGAAACTTGGAAACGCTGTTATGCGGAACAAGATAAAGCGCTATTTGAGACAAGCCTTCCATGAACTGGATGAGCAAGTCGCAACAGGCTATGATTTCATCGTCATTGCCAGACAGCCAGCAAAGGATATGACATTTCAAGAACTGAAAAAGAGCTTGATCCATGTGCTTTGGAAATCCAATCTGCTGAAACAGCCAAAAAGGAAAAAAAGAGATAAACAATAGGGAAAGTCTTATGCAAGGAAGTTAAGGAGGAAACATGGTGCGTAAAAAAGGTTTATTAGCATTGGCACTCGTGCTGCTCGTCGCTGCCTTGGCAGGCTGTGCGCCGAACACCGATCCAATCACATCTGAAAGTACCGGATTTTGGAACAAGTATGCAGTATTTCCACTATCCGAATTGATCCGTTTCTTCTCTGAAATGTTCAGTGATAGCTACGGGTTGGGAATCATCATCGTAACAGTGATCATCCGGTTGGTTTTGTTGCCGCTGAACATCAAGCAGCTGAAAAGTTCCCGGTCCATGCAGGAAATCCAGCCTGAACTGAAGGCACTTCAGCAAAAATACAGCTCCAAAGATGCAAACACACAGCAAAAGCTTCAGCAGGAAACAATGCAGCTCTTCCAGCGTCACGGTGTCAATCCGCTGGCTGGATGTTTGCCGATCATTGTACAAATGCCGATTTTGCTGGCATTCTATCAGGCAATCAGCCGTACAGAAGCCATCAAGGAACATAACTTCCTTTGGGTGCAGCTTGGTAACCCGGATCCATATTTCATTTTGCCGATCATCGCAGGTTTGGCTACATTCCTGCAGCAAAAATTGATGATGGCAGGCAACACAGCCATGGCGGCTAACCCGCAAATGACGATGATGCTGTACATCATGCCAGTCATGATCACGGTATTCGCACTATTCCTTCCATCTGCTTTGGCGTTGTACTGGGTAGTGGGTAACGTCTTCATGGTGGCTCAGACATTGCTCATCAACAAGCCAATGATGGCAAAGAATAAAGCACAGGCAGACGGCAAGAAATAATGAAACAGCTGACTGCTCGTGGTAAAACCGTAGAAGAAGCGATTCAATCGGCATTACAGCAGTTGCGCGTTTCAATGGAAGAAGTCGATGTCACCATCATTGATGAAGGAAGCGCAGGTTTCCTCAAGTTATTTGGTGTCAAACCGGCAGTTGTCAGAGTGGAAGTAAAGCAGACAGATAGTGTACAAGCAGCAAATGAGTATTTGCAAAACGTCATCCGGCATCTGCATCCCGATGCAGTCGTCGAGATGACATCCCGCAAGAAAAAACATGTTTCATTTGCGATCAGCGGGGATGATATCGGCATGTTGATTGGAAAAAGAGGACAGACGCTGAATGCACTGGAACAGCTTGTCGAACAATTTCTGCATCAGCAAAAAGCATATCACTTTACCGTTACCGTCGATGCGGAAGGATATCGGTCAAAAAGACGGGAAACGCTCGAAATGCTAGCTGTCCAAGCAGCCAGTAAAGCATTGGCGCTGCAAAAAGCGATTCCTCTGGATCCAATGCCGGCCAGTGAACGGAAAATCATTCACGCGGTGATTCAAAAACAAAAAGGTGTCGATACCGATTCGAAAGGAAAAGAACCGAATCGTTACATCGTCATCCAACCAGAACGAAAGAAGTCTTGGCAATGATGCCAAGGCTTTTTTTCTTTCTATTCACATGTGGATAACCGCATCTGTTGACTGTCACTATTTTTTCATGTGGATATCTTTCTTTTTGATATGCACCTGTGCTATTCTTATAAGTTAGTGAGTACAAAACTAATCACAGTGATATGCTGTGGATAAATAGATGAGAAAATGATAGAAAGAGGTGAAGCAGATGCAAAATGATACGATAGCGGCAATATCGACTCCTGTTGGGGAAGGGGCGATTGCGATTGTGCGCCTGAGTGGTGCGGAAGCAGTTACAATCGCAGCTAAGCTTTTTGATGGAAAGAAGCTGACGGATGTAACAAGTCACACCATCCATTATGGAAAGCTGATCGATCCTGCCACAGGTGAGGTTGCAGAGGAAGTAATGGTGTCGGTCATGAAGGCACCGAAAACTTTCACTCGTGAAGATGTAGTCGAAATCAATTGCCACGGAGGTCTTGTTTCTGTTAACCGTGTATTGGAATTGGCATTGCAGGAAGGTGCCCGTCTGGCAGAGCCCGGTGAGTTCACCAAACGTGCTTTTCTCAATGGCAGGATAGATTTGTCACAGGCAGAAGCTGTCATGGACCTTATTCGCGCAAAGACAGATCGTGCGATGAATGTTGCCCTTAAACAAATGGATGGCAGGCTGTCCCGATTGATCCAAAAACTTCGCCAGGAGTTATTGGAAACGGTCGCCCATGTTGAGGTGAATATCGATTATCCAGAGTATGATGATGTCGAAGAGATGAGCCACAACATGATGATCGAAAAAACGCAATATGTGTATGAAGAAATCGAGAAGCTGCTCGAAATGGCCAAACAAGGCAAGATACTACGGGAAGGTTTGGCTACTGCGATCATCGGCCGCCCGAATGTAGGGAAATCTTCCTTGATGAATGCACTTGTGCATGAAAATAAGGCAATTGTAACGGAGATTGCCGGTACGACACGAGATGTGATCGAAGAATACGTAAATGTACGCGGCGTACCTTTGAAGCTAGTCGATACAGCCGGAATCCGTGAAACGGAAGATATCGTGGAGCGAATCGGTGTGGAGCGTTCCCGTCAGGTTTTGAAGCAAAGTGATCTTATTTTGCTTGTGCTGAACCACGGCGAAGCATTATCCGATGAGGACCGTCAGTTATTTGAAGCTGTTGCAGGTCTCGATGTGATTGTCATCGTCAATAAAACGGATCTGCCGCAGCAGATTGATTTGGAAGAAGTCCGCAAGCTTACTGGCGATCGACCACTCATCACGACAGCGCTGATCGAGGAAAAAGGAATCGATGAATTGGAGCTTGCCATCAAGGATACCTTCTTTGCAGGGGAAATCGATGGCGGCGACTTGAGTTATATATCGAATGTACGGCATATCCAGCTTTTGAAACAGTCACTGTCATCGCTTCGGGAAGCAATGAACGGAATTGAAATGCAAATGCCGATGGATATTGTCCAAATAGACGTGACGAGAACATGGGAATTACTCGGTGAAATCATCGGGGATACCGTGCACGAAAGCTTGATTGACCAATTGTTTTCACAGTTTTGCTTAGGAAAATAAAAAAAGGAGAGAATGAACATGACGTACGATGCTGGGCATTATGATGTCATCGTCATAGGTGCAGGACATGCTGGCTGTGAAGCGGCTGTAGCGGCAGCGAAAATGGGTGCCAATACTTTGATGTTGTCCATGAACCTTGACATGACAGGTTTTATGCCATGTAATCCATCTGTCGGCGGCCCTGCAAAAGGTGTCGTTGTGCGCGAAATCGATGCACTTGGCGGCGTGATGGGAAAAGTGATTGATAAAACGTATATCCAAATGCGCATGCTGAACACAGGAAAAGGACCTGCCGTTCGCGCATTGCGAGCACAAGCGGATAAACCGCTATATATCACAGAAATGAAAAAAACATTGGAAAGCCAGGAGAACTTGACGATGCGTCAGGCAATGGTGGACCGTTTGATCATGGAAGATGGTGTCTGCAAAGGTGTCATCACCGAAACGAAAGCAGCTTATTACGCTAAAACAGTCGTCATCACGACTGGCACATTCATGCGCGGCCGCGTGATCATCGGGGATGTTTCCTATGAAAGCGGACCGAACAACCAACGTGCATCTGTCACTTTGTCAGAGCATCTTGAAGAACTTGGTTTGGAAATGGTACGGTTCAAAACCGGTACGCCACCACGTGTAAACAGCCGTTCCATCGATTATTCCAAAACAGAAATTCAGCCGGGTGACGAAGAACCGCTTGCTTTCTCTTATGAAACAACGGAATTCATCACAGATCAGATTCCTTGCTGGCTGACATATACAAATGAATTCACACACAATATCATCAATGAAAACTTAGGTTTATCTGCGATGTATTCCGGCATGATCAAAGGAACAGGTCCGCGCTACTGCCCATCCATCGAGGATAAAGTAGTCCGTTTCAACGATAAACCGCGCCACCAGATTTTCTTGGAGCCAGAAGGACGCAATACAGAGGAAGTATACGTACAAGGACTGTCCACTTCACTGCCTGAATACGTTCAAAAAGAAATGCTGCAAACCATTCCTGGTTTGGAAAAAGCTGAAATCATGCGTGCAGGCTACGCGATCGAGTACGATGCGATGGTACCGACACAGCTATGGCCGACACTGGAAACGAAAAAAATCCCTGGTCTGTATACTGCTGGTCAAATCAACGGGACATCCGGTTACGAGGAAGCATCCGGACAAGGTATCATGGCTGGTATCAATGCAGCTGCGAAAGCACTTGGAAAAGATCCAGTCATCCTTGATCGCTCACAAGCTTACATCGGCGTCATGATCGACGACTTGGTGACAAAAGGAACAAATGAGCCTTATCGTTTGCTGACTTCCCGTGCGGAATACCGTTTGCTGCTTCGTCATGATAATGCAGATATGCGTCTGACTGAAATTGGGCATCAAATCGGTATGATCAGTGATGAACGCTACGCGCGTTTCCAAGAGAAAAAACGCTTGATCGAAGAAGAACGAAAACGTCTGGAAGGAATCATCATCAAAACAGAGCCGCATGTACTGGAACTGATGGAAGAAGCAGGATCCGTCATGAAAGAAGCACAGCGCGCATCCGATTTGCTGAAACGTCCTGAAATCAAATACAGCTTGCTGGAAAAAATCGTGCCTGCTGACAAAGAGCTGCCTGCTGATGTAAAAGAACAAGTTGAAATCCAGACGAAGTACGAAGGATATATTGCAAAATCCATGCAGCAAGTGGAACGAATGAAACGCATGGAAGACAAGAAAATACCAGATATCATCGATTATGATGATGTGAGCGGTCTTGCAACCGAAGCCCGTGAAAAACTGAAAAAGGTACGTCCGCTATCTGTCGGTCAGGCATCCCGTATTTCAGGTGTGAATCCTGCCGATGTATCCATCTTGCTTGTATATATCGAACAAGGTGGACACGTGAAGGCAGCGAATCAATAATCTGTCGAAAAGAGGTACAGAATGAACCAAGCAGATTTTCTACTACAATTGGATCAGCAAGGTATCACGTTATCCGAACAGCAGCAAAAGCAGCTGGAGGACTATTTCCATCTGTTGGTGGAATGGAATGAAAAGATGAATTTGACGGCAATCACGGAAAAAGAGGAAGTGTACTTGAAGCACTTCTATGATTCGATTTCTGCTGCTTTCTTCTTTGATTTCAAAGGAGACGAAAGTATTTGTGATGTAGGGGCTGGAGCAGGGTTCCCATCCATTCCGCTCAAAATCGTATATCCTGATTTAAAGGTGACGATCGTCGACTCACTGAAAAAACGAATCACATTCCTTAATGAGCTTGCAACCAAGCTTGGCTTGTCAAATGTCGCTTTCTATCATGATCGTGCAGAGAATTTCGGGAAGAATGCCGCTTTCAGGGAGTCCTTCGATTTGGTTACGGCTAGAGCAGTGGCGCGGATGTCGGTACTGTCCGAGCTTTGCCTGCCGCTCTGCCGGACAAAAGGCCATTTCATTGCCATGAAAGGACCTAGTCTGGAAGCGGAACTGCGTGATGCGGAGCCAGCGATCGAACTGCTTGGCGGTGAATTGGTGGAGAGCTTTACATTCGATCTTCCGGAAGAAGGCGGAGAGCGCAACATTGCCATCATCGCCAAACGCCGCAAGACACCGAAGAAGTATCCTCGTAAAGCAGGGGTTCCGAACCGAGAGCCGATTGTTTGAAACAAAAGAAAATTAGTGGATGAAGTACCACACAAGCTTACCATTCTCACCCAATCTATGATAAAATAGTAGATAAGGAACTGGCTCGGCTTATGTAAGCGCAGCAGCTTCTATAGTAGAACTGCTGCGCCTTTTTATACATGTTTCACGTGAAACATTTACTATTCCTTATGTACCTGCTTAATAGATTAGGATTGTAAAAAAAGGTGGTGTCTGAGGATGTTACACCCATTCAGCCGTATTTTTGGGCTAGGTGATAAATCGGATTCAGCAGAAACGGAAAACGATGCGCATCAGGACGAAGTAGTAAACCTTCGGGTACATGATATTGTCCCGAACCAATACCAACCAAGAACTGTTTTCCAAGAAGATAAAATCAAAGAGCTGGCACAGACAATTCGCACACATGGCATCATCCAGCCAATCGTTGTCCGGAAAAATGCTGAAGGCAGCTATGAATTGATTGCAGGAGAGCGTCGCTGGCGTGCAGTCCAATCTTTGGAATGGGAAACGGTGCCTGCCATCATCCGTGAGATGTCGGATACTGAAACGGCATCTGTAGCACTAATCGAGAATTTGCAGCGGGAAGAATTGACTGTTATTGAAGAAGCGCTCGCATATGAGCGTTTATTGGAACTGCATTCTCTTACCCAGGAAGCCTTGGCGCAGCGTCTGGGCAAAAGTCAATCTACTATTGCCAATAAGATGCGACTATTGAAGCTGCCCGACCCAGTGCAGCAGGCATTATTGGAGAAGAAAATAACAGAACGTCATGCCCGTGCACTGATTGTGCTGAAAGATGAAGAAAAACAAGTGCTGATCTTGCAGGAAATCATCGATAAAGAATTGAATGTCAAAGAAACAGAGGCACGCATTGCACGTATCGTGAATGCACAGCCGAAAAAGAAGCGTCCGAAGCTAAAGGGTGTCAACAAAGATATGCGCATTGCCATGAACACGATTCGTCAATCGCTGACCATGGTTTCCGATACAGGCATCAACTTAGAAACAGAAGAAGAAGATTTGGATGATTATTATCAAATCACCATCAAAATACCAAAAAAGTCTTAAATAAAGCTTCCATAGCATCCCATCTTGTTGAAAGATGGGATTTTATATAGGAAAAGGGAGCTAACTTTTCAAAATCTTGAATTTATCCGTCGGTCTTTATGAAAAAATGATAGAATAAATGTATTGAGTTTGAGGTAGGTGACACCATGGGCAAAGTAATCGCAATCGCAAATCAAAAAGGCGGTGTTGGTAAGACAACTTCCAGCGTCAATTTGAGTGCTTGCCTGGCTTTTTTAGGAAATAAAGTGTTGCTTGTAGACATTGACCCGCAAGGAAATGCTACAAGCGGTGTTGGTGTGAACAAAGCAGATGTCGAAAATTGTGTATATAATGTCCTGGTCGAAGATATGGAAGCCGAAAAAGTCCTGGTATCAACAGCAGTTGATAATCTGGATGTGATTCCGGCTACCATTCAGCTTGCAGGAGCCGAGATCGAGCTGGTACCTACGATCTCAAGAGAAGTCCGGCTGAAAAAAGCGATTGATAGTGTGAAAGACAATTACGATTACGTCATAATCGATTGTCCGCCTTCCTTAGGGCTATTGACACTGAATTCGCTGACAGCTGCAGATACTGTCCTCATCCCAGTGCAATGTGAGTATTATGCATTGGAAGGGTTGAGCCAGCTATTGAATACCATCCGCCTGGTCCAGAAGCATTTGAATAAGCATCTGATGATTGAAGGTGTCTTACTGACGATGCTGGATGCCCGTACCAATTTAGGCATTCAGGTGATAGAAGAAGTAAAGAAATATTTCCAGGATAAAGTATATCAGTCTATCATTCCAAGAAATGTCCGACTGGGAGAAGCACCGAGTTATGGTCAGCCGATCATTATTTACGATCCGAAGTCACGTGGTGCAGAAGTTTATTTAGACTTAGCAAAGGAAGTGATGGCGCATGGCCAAAGGGTTGGGGAAAGGTCTTAATGCTTTCTTTCCAGAGTTGGAAATGAAGGAAGAAGATCAGGTTCAGGAAATTGCGATCAAAGAATGCCGCGCAAATCCATATCAACCGCGAAAAGTCTTTTCTGCTGATGCCATTGAAGAATTGAAGCAATCCATTCAAGAATATGGTATATTGCAGCCACTCATTGTCCGAAAAAGTATCAAAGGTTACGAAATAGTAGCAGGTGAGAGAAGGTTCCGTGCAGCAAAAGCAGCCGGTATGGATAAAGTGCCTGTCATCGTGAAGTCATTGAATGATGAGAAGATGATGGAACTTGCTTTGTTGGAAAACCTGCAAAGGGAAGATCTAACACCAATTGAGGAAGCCCAAGCATATTCCAATTTAATGAAGGAATTGGACATCACCCAGGAGATTTTAGCAAGACGTTTAGGCAAGAGCCGGTCTCATATAGCGAATCTCATTCGTTTGCTGACACTGCCCCCTGAAATAAGCGACTTGATAAATCACGGCGAACTTTCAATGGGGCATGGAAGAGCTTTGTTAGGATTAAAGGATAAGAAGAAATTACAACCGCTGGTTGAAAAAATACGCAATGAATCATTGAATGTCCGGCAGGTGGAACAGCTTATCACCCAGCTGAATAAAAATCTGTCAGAACCAGAGAAGAAAAAGCCTGTTAAGGATATCTTTCTTGTTCAGACGGAATCGCAGCTGCGAAATCAATTCGGAACGGATGTTACCATTCATCGCGGTAAACGAAAAGGTAAGATTGAAATCCAATTCTTCTCTGATGAAGATTTGGAAAGAATCTTAAATGTGTTGAACAAGTAAAAGCCAAAAGAAGCACACGCTTCTTTTGGCTTTTTTTGTTTGTTTCACGTGAAACGTATCAGTTTTCGGCAGCAGTCGTGTCGGGTGATAGTATAGGTACTTGTTTACGATCGACTGCAAACAGGAGACCGCTGATTTTGTATGCAAGCTGCATAACAAGATGCAGGCGTGTGTTTTGTAATACAAAGTACTCCATATCTCCGCTGGCATTCACAATCCCGGTGATCTGGGCATCTCCAACGGCTGGCAGATTCTTTTTCAGAGCAGCACCCGGGCGCAAAGGTGTAGGAGAAACAATCACTGATCCTATGGACGTGGTCCGGCCGAGACATGCATCGATGGCAATGATATAAGCATCCGGATGTTTTTCCGTTATCATTTCCAAACGTTCAACCAAATTGACAGCATGAACAGGCGATTCCAGCGTTCCATAAACACGAAGCCTATTCAAAGGCTTATCAGTCAAAAATGACCCAATGATCGGCCCCAACGCATCACCAGTCGATCGATCGGTACCGATGCATAAAACAACGATTTCCCGGTCATCAGGAATCCATGAGTTGATTGTTTCATAGGCTTTACTCATAAGAAGAGGATCTTGGTAGTCGCAGCGGAACTCCTTTTTTTTTGTGAATATTCTCTTCAGACTCATAGCTTTTCCTCCATACACATATTGGTAATAGTATATAGCTTTTCTACTTTTTCTATACGTGTTCATATGAAATTGGAGGGACTGAAATGTGGGCTGCTGGATTGAAATGGATGTTTTTGATATTGGCGACATTGATAGGAGCTGGATATGCTTCAGGAAGGGAAATCTGGCAATTTTTCGGCTTTGAAAGCGGACTGGCTATCCTTATTTTCACGATTCTGTTTTCGTTATGCAGCTATGTGATTCTGTACATAAGTTATACCGAAAAAAGTGTACATTACTTTCCCATTCTGGAGAAGCTAGTTGGCAAAAGGCTGGCAGCTGTCTACGATGTGATGATTGTTTTTTATTTGTTTACAGTGACAGTCGTCATGATTGCAGCTGGAGGAGCCACAGGCACGATGTATCAAATACCGAATTGGCTCGGAATTCTTTTCATAGCGCTTATGGTTGTCTTGATCTTCATCACGAATGTAGAAGGCGTCGTATCCATGAATAGCTATATTCTGCCGGTTCTAGTCGGTGGGTTGGTAATTGTACTCGTTAGCTATACCCAGCATGAACATATCAATTTGTTTCAGGACTGGCGCCAACAGGCGAACTGGCAGGCTGCTTTTCCATTCACAGCATTGAATATCCTTCCTGTCGTTGCCGTCATAGGCGCAGTCGGCAAACAAATGAAAGGAAAAGGCGAGCTTTGGATAGCAAGTATCGGCAGCGGTCTAATCATTGGCGCACTCACGTATCTGTATAATCACGACCTTATGCACATCAGTCACGCAATTCCTGATTATGATATCCCACTTTTCTATATTCTGAAGAATTATCCCTCACTTGTATTGATTGCGATCAGTATCGTACTATGGCTTGCTATCTATACATCGGCTGTTTCCGGAATACTGGGCATCGTCTCAAGGTTCCAAAAAAAATGGAGAGGACCGCTTTGGCTGCAAGCAGCTGTGCTTGTTTTATTGATGCTGCCGCTTACACAGCTGGGCTTTACAGACTTGATAGCTTTCATGTACCCGATTTTTGGATTTGCTAATCTCTACATTCTTTCCGCCATACTCGTATATCCAATAGTAAAACGTTACAAAATGAAATAGAATTTTGATACTATATAAAGAAACAGATGGACGAGGAGATATGCTAACCATGAATGTAGGAGATCAGTGGACGAATATTTACGACTACTTGACGAGTGCAGAGCTTTGGACCACGATTGGCTTGGCCATATTGAAAATCGTCATGATCATCATATTATCCATGGTGGTCGTGCGCGTAGCCAACAATATCGTGGAAAGAACTTTTCATAATTCTTTTAGGGAAAAGGCAAAACTGAAGGCTCCGATTGTATCGGAACGTCGTGAGAATACATTGAAAAAGCTGATCCAGAATGTCATTACTTATGTTGTTTATTTCACAGCCGTAGTGATGGTTTTATCACAGCTTGGACTTAATATCGGAGCATTGATAGCCAGTGCAGGGGTTGCGGGTCTAGCGATCGGTTTCGGTGCCCAGAACTTAGTGAAGGATGTTATCAGCGGTTTCTTCATCATTTTTGAGAATCAATTTTCTGTAGGTGATAACGTACAGACAGCCGGCGTTAGGGGAGATGTAGAAGAGATTGGTTTGCGGACTTGTAAGATTCGCAACTGGACGGGCGAATTGCACATCATCCCAAACGGCAATATTACACAAGTGACCAATTTCTCGGTTAATAACAGCTTAGGGGTTTTGGATATAAACGTTCCTTATGAAGCTGATCTGCAATTGGCAGAAGAAGTCATCATGCAAGTATTATTAGAGCTGCCGGCGGATTATCCGGAGATACAAGCAACTCCTCAACTATTAGGGGTTGAGACATTATCGACTTCCCATATTGTTTTGCGTGCTGTCATCGAAACGCTGCCGATGGAACATTTTGGGGTGGCGCGGGAAGCAAGGAACCGCATCAAAACAAAATTATTGGAGCGCAATATCAGTATTCCGGCACCAAGGCTGGTCATGTATAATAAACAGGAAGCAGAAGAGCTCATGCAGGAAAGTGTCGTAAGGGGGAGTGCTCGTGAGTGACAAAGTCTATCAGCTCAATGATGTAGTGCAAATGAAAAAAGCTCATCCATGTGGTGAAAATCGTTGGAAAATCATCCGGTTGGGAATGGATATCCGGGTAAAATGTGAAGGCTGTGGTCATAGCGTACTCATTCCTCGGAAGAAATTCGAGACGAAAATGAAAAAAGTGTTAGAACATGCCGAAGAACCGACAAATTGAATCGACCTGTTCCACGTGAAACAAAGAAGCCTGTCCGATGGTGTCATCGGACAGGCTTCTATATTGTTCGGGAATTTGTATTTTTAGAATACAAGCACCTTTGAAAACGTCAAAATCCTCACATATTTTTGCTGTTTTATACAGAATAGTGTACTCTAGAATTACGTATGTTTACTTGGACAAAGGAAGGGCAAACTGGCATGCTTAGCGTAAGTCAGTTACCGGTGCTGCCCCATCTTCCCTGCCTCTTGGCAGAGTGTTCAGTAAGCAGATCTATATTGGCCCGCTGTTCGATGAAAGCGGCCAGGACACTTAAGGAGTGGAAGATTACAATGGCTTTAACAGCAGGTATTGTCGGATTGCCGAACGTCGGTAAATCCACATTGTTCAATGCAATCACACAGGCGGGGGCGGAATCCGCCAACTATCCGTTCTGTACGATCGATCCAAATGTCGGCATAGTAGAAGTTCCGGATTCACGTTTAAATAAATTGACTGAACTGGTCAAACCAAAGAAAACCATCCCAACTGCATTCGAATTCACCGATATCGCTGGTATCGTGAAAGGTGCAAGTAAAGGGGAAGGACTTGGAAACCAGTTCTTATCACACATCCGTCAAGTGGATGCAATCGTTCATGTTGTGCGCTGTTTTGATGACGAAAATATCACGCATGTTTCCGGTAAAGTCGATTCAATCGATGATATCGAAACCATCAATCTTGAATTGATTTTCGCAGATCTTGATAGTGTGAACAAACGTTTGCAGCGTGTGGAGAAACTTGCACGTCAAAAAGACAAAGAAGCTGTAGCAGAACAAGAAGTGCTATCCAAAATCAAGGATGCTTTGGAAAATGAAACACCTGCACGTGCGCTTGAATTCTCGGATGAGCAGCAGAAAATTGTCAAAGGTCTGCATCTTCTGACTAGCAAACCAGTATTGTATGCTGCCAACGTGAGTGAAGAGGAAGTCGCGGATCCATCCGCTAATGAGAACTTGGCAAAAGTGCGTGAGTTCGCAGCTAACGAAGGTTCCCAGGTAATCGTTGTCTGTGCAAAGATCGAATCTGAAATTGCTGAGCTTGAAGGAGAGGAGAAAGAGATGTTCCTCGAAGAGCTTGGTATTCCAGAGTCCGGGTTGGATCAATTGATCAAGGCATCTTACAGCTTACTTGGCTTGGCAACATACTTCACAGCCGGAGAGCAGGAAGTCCGTGCATGGACCTTTAAAAAAGGTATCAAAGCACCTCAGGCGGCTGGTATCATCCACACTGACTTTGAAAAAGGATTCATCCGGGCTGAAACGGTTTCTTATGAAGACCTGGTTGATGCAGGTTCGATGGGTGTTGCGAAGGAACGCGGGAAGGTTCGTTTGGAAGGTAAAGAATATTTGGTGCAAGACGGAGATGTCATGCATTTCCGTTTCAACGTGTAAGGTCGGATCCTCATCTTGCAAATATGTGGAAACAACTTGCTTAACGGCAGATTATTTGCTATAATTCATCATTGTGAGTAATTAAGATTACTCCTTGCTCTTATGAAAGATAAGAGCCGTTAAGTCCAAAAGGAGGTGCATACGGATGAGAGAATACGAAATCATGTACATCGTCCGCCCAGATATCGAGGAAGAAGCTAAAACTGCTCTAGTTGAGCGTTTCAACGGAATCCTAACTGATAACGGTGCGGAAATCGTGAAAGTTGACGAGAAAGGCAAGAAACGTCTTGCTTACGAAATCAACGACTACCGTGATGGCTACTACTACGTCATTAATCTAAACGGCGAAGAAGCCGCTATTAATGAATTCGACCGTCAAGCGAAGTTCTCTGATGACATTATTCGTCAGATGGCTATTCGTCTAGACGAGAAATAAGGAGGGGTTCTGATGTTAAATCGTGTCGTACTTGTCGGCAGATTAACCAAGGATCCGGACCTGCGTTACACACCAAATGGAGTGGCAGTTGCCAACTTTACCTTAGCAGTAAACCGTCCTTTCTCTAATCAGTCAGGCGAACGTGAGGCAGATTTCATCAACTGTGTTGTATGGAGACGTCCAGCTGAAAATCTGGCGAACTTCATGAGCAAAGGAAGTCTGGTTGGCGTCGATGGCCGTGTCCAAACGAGAAGCTTCGATAATCAAGAGGGTAATCGTGTATATGTAACAGAAATTGTTGCTGATAGCGTGCAATTCCTCGAGACCAAAGGTGGCTCTCAAGGAGGCGGACAAGGTTCTTCTGGATACCAAAATCAGAACTCGAACTTCAACAACAATAATAATAACTTCAATAGCAATAACAATAATAGCAACAACTACAATCGAAATAATGATCAAGATCCTTTCCGTGATAAAGGTGAACCGATCGATATTTCCGATGATGATCTACCATTCTAATATAAGGGAGGCAAACTGATATGGCAGCACGTCGTGGTCGCGCTAAGCGCAGAAAAGTATGTTATTTCACAGCAAATGGCATCACTTACATCGATTACAAAGACGTTGATTTGCTAAGACGCTTCATCTCCGAGCGTGGAAAAATTCTTCCTCGCCGTGTGACTGGAACTTCTGCAAAATACCAACGTAAATTGACTATTGCTATCAAACGTTCTCGTCAAATGGCTCTTTTGCCATACGTGAGCGAGTAATGCGAGAAAAGCATCATCCATCTGGATGGTGCTTTTTTTATATATTTTAATACTGTTGTAATATGCTCAAGTCCTTAGAGATAAGGGCTTTTTTCATTGATTAATTTTCAGAATTTAATTAATTTGGCATATTGGCTGGATTATGAACAAGATGCTTGAATCTCATAATAAAACTTCTATAATGGAAAACATTGATTCTTAATCTAACAGAAGGAAGGGAGCATCTATATGGCTGCTGCAACACAAACAATTGATAAACATGTGCAAGTGGAAAACCGAATTCCGTTGATTATCGTTCTGATGGTGGGGAACTTCATTGCGCTGATAAATGAAACTGTTATGAATGTCGCTTTGCCGAATATAGAAGAGACCTTGGGAATCCAAACGACAACTGCGCATTGGCTTTCCACAGGGTATATGCTGACAATCGGTATTCTCATCCCGATCAGTGCCTATTTGATGCAGCGTTTCACGACGAGACAGCTGCTACTTACAGCACTATCTTTTTTCTTCATCGGAACATTGATTGCCGGTATTGCTCCTAACTTTGCTGTACTACTGATAGGTCGTGTAATTCAAGCTTCTGGTTCAGGGATCATCATCCCGCTCGTGACAACAGTGATCATCACAATCACGCCGCTGGCTAAACGCGGGTCGATGCTTGGGTTGCTGATGGTGGTCATCTTGTTCGCACCAGCAATTGGTCCTGTGTTTTCCGGTTTGGTAGTGGAACAGGCATCTTGGCGGTATATCTTTATCAGTGTGCTGCCATTGACGCTTGCATTGCTCGGTTTCGCTGCCTACTTTGTCCGTAATGTACTCGAGACGAAGCGCACGAAGATTGATATTCTGTCTGTCGTCTTGGCGGTGATCGGCTTTGGATCCATCGTGATCGGATTCAGCAGTGCCGGAGCGGAAGGCTGGACTAGTCCGCTTGTACTTGGAGCGCTCGTGATTGGGTTGGCTGCGATTTCTTACTTTGCTTATCGCCAATTCAATTTAAAGACACCGATGCTTGATTTGCGTCCGTATAAAAATAAAAACTTCCTGATGGCGATCCTGGTAACGATCACGGTCATGATGTGTTTCTTTGCTGCCATGATCCTTCTGCCTGTATTCATGCAGGATGCCTTGGGGATCAGTGCATTGGATGCCGGTATTGCCCTATTCCCTGGTGGAATCATGATCGCAGTGATGGCTTTGCTTACAGGCCGTCTATCTGACCGATTCGGACCTAAGCCCTTTGCCATTACCGGAACGATTCTCCTGGTGGCGATGATCGGATTGCTGACGACGCTCTCAACAGATACGAGCATGCTGCAGGTAACGTTGCTGTATGTTGGCTTTACTTTTGCTATTGGTTTGATTTTGACACCGATGACGACATTGGGTCTCAATCAGCTGACAGAAGAACTTTATTCCCATGGCAGTGCTTCCCTGAATGCCTTCAACCAAATCTCAGGAGCGATTGGTCCTGCATTGTTCATCACACTTATGAGCAGTGGCAGCCAGACAGTCGCTTCCCAGAGTGCGAGTCAGGCGATGACAGCTGGTGTGCAGTTTGCTTTCACTATCGCAGGTGCGTTTGCGATAGCAGCGGTCGTATTCGTCCTGCTCATCAAACAGTCCAAGCCTGTCCACCATTATCAATACGAATGAAAAATAGCGAGTTCCCGCATAGGGAGCTCGCTATTTTTTCAGCTGCTGTACGATCTTTGACAGATCATCATGAATGACGACTTGAAACAGCTCGTCCATCACTGTTGGTTCCCAGTTGATCAAAATGGATGGCTTACCGAGGGAATGGGCGTATTCGGGCAGTATATTGAAAGGGCTGACAAGCAGGGAAGTGCCTAAGACAAGTACCAGGTCGCTTTGCTGTATGACCTGTTCTGCTCTGTCATGCTCCGTGATGGGATCACCAAACAAAACAACATCTGGCTTGAGTACATGCTCGCAACTGTCACATACAGGCGTTTCCGATTGCAACAAGTAAGGCAAATCGAAGGACTTGCCGCAGTTTGGGCAGGATGCACTATTCAAGGTACCATGGTATTCGATGACATGATCATTGCCGGCAAGGGTATGAAGTCCATCGACATTTTGTGTGATGACGACTACTTCTTTCCCGCTGTTTTCAAGCTCCTTGAGATAGCGATGTACATGGTTCGGACCATAATCTTTCAGTAACTTTACGCGAAAGATGGCTTTGTACTTTTGCCAAAAATCCACAGGGTCAGTATGGAAATAATGATTGGATATATAATATTCGCGGGTCTCGTCAGCAGTCCAAAGACCAGTTGTGGAACGGAAATCGGGGATACCGCTGGCGGTGGAAACGCCCGCTCCTGTCAGGACCGCTATCGAGGAAGCTTCTGCTATCATCTTTGCTGCTGATTCCAATTGCATCTTAATCCCTCCAGAAAATTTCTATTTTGTTCAGTATAGCAAAAAAGGCTGAAATATGCGGATTACAGCAAAATCCGAACAATCACATTTGCTTAAATTATTAGAAAACGTATTGACAATAATTTTGTGTCTGCTATGATAAATAAAAAATTGAACCAAAACAAAACTATGTTGATGAAGATCATACCTTTGTTCGGGATTATCCAAGAGAGCTAGTGGCCGGTGCGAACTAGCATAATCCCCCAAAGGGCAGCACTTCTGAATAGGCAGGCTGAAAGTAGTAGGCTTGTCCGGCATATGCCCGTTATGCATAGCTTCAATGAAGGCTGTCGTGTGCAAACAGACAGCGAAAAAGGGTGGCACCGCGTGAGTAGATCCAAGCTTTTCGCCCCTTACTTAACAGGTAAGGGAGCGGAAGGCTTTTCTTATGGGCTCTTTTACCTGTGAAGATATCTGACAATCCAAGGAGGAAAAGAAATTATGTTACCAGATCAACTTTTACTGCGAATTCCAGGACCATCACCAATTCCGCCAAGTGTACAGCGTGCCATGAGCCAGCAGATGATCGGCCATCGCGGAGCGGAGACAACAGCTTTGCTGCAGCGCATCAAGCCGAAATTGAAGCCTGTATTCGGAACAGAACAAGATGTACTGTTAGTGACTGGCAGCGGGACTGCCGGACTGGAAGCAGCTGTAGCCAATACATCCAAGCCGAATGATGAAGTGCTTGTCGTCGTTGTAGGAGCTTTTGGTGATCGATTCGTCAAGATAGCACAGGCTTATCAGCTCGGAGTCCACCGCTTGGACGTCACCTGGGGTGAGGCAGCAAATCCGGAAGATATCAGAGCATACTTGAAGGAACATCCGGAAATAAGCTCAGTCTTTGTCACATATTGTGAAACATCGACAGGCGTGCTGAACCCAATCAAAGAGATTGCAGAAGCTGTCCGGGAAGTGTCAGAGGCATTGGTCATCGTGGACGGCGTATCCTGTGTTGCAGGAGTGGAAACAAAGTTCGATGAATGGGGCATCGATATCTTGGTGACAGGCACGCAGAAAGCATTCATGCTTCCCGGCGGCATGTTCTTCGCAGTGGTAAGTGACCGGGCTTGGAAGGTAATCGAGTCTAATCCGCAGCCGCGCTTTTATCTTGATCTGACGAAATATCGGGATGGCTTGGAAAAAGACAGTACACCGTTCACTCCGGCATTATCCATCCTTTTCGGGTTGGAGCAAGTGCTGGCATTGCTTGAGGAGGAAGGATTGGAGAAGGTATATGCGCGTCACCGTTTGATGCGTGACATGACAAGAGCTGCTTTCCGTGCGCTTGATATACCATTGCTTGTGGAAGATGAGCATGCTTCCCCGACAGTGACGGCGATCAAACCGGCAGACTTCGATGCCGAGCAGCTGCGCAAGCAAGTGAAACAGGACTTTAACTTGGCATTTGCAGGCGGACAGCAGCATATGAAGGGCGAAATTTTCCGAATCGGTCATATGGGCTATTGTTCTCCGGCAGATATGCTGCAAGTGATCGGTGCAGTGGAAATCGGTTTGATGAAGATCGGCAAAAAAATAACACTGGGTGCAGGAACGGCAGCCGCACAGCAAATCTACTTGGAACAAGGAGCGAATTGAAATGACTTACCACGTACTTATCAGTGATCCATTAAGTGAAGAAGGCATGGCACCACTGACACAGGCAGATGACTTTGCAGTAACAGTGGACACAGGCCTGACTGAAGCGGAACTCATTGGAAAAATCGATAAATTTCACGCGCTGCTTGTTCGCAGTCAGACAACTGTCACGCGTGCAATCATGGAGGCAGCACCAAACCTCAAAGTGATAGGGCGTGCAGGGGTCGGTGTGGACAATATCGACCTGGAAGCAGCGACAGAGCTTGGTATCGTCGTCGTCAATGCTCCGGATGGCAACACAAACTCCGCAGCTGAGCATACGGTGGCGATGATGATGTCGCTTGCACGTAACATTCCGCAAGCGTTCCTTGCACTGAAAGAAGAGCGCTGGGAGCGCAAGCAGCATATCGGCGTGGAATTGAAAGGCAAGACACTTGGAATCGTCGGCATGGGCCGTATCGGTGCGGAAGTAGCTTACCGGGCGAAGGGCCAGCGCATGGATGTCATCGCTTATGATCCATTCCTGACGAAGGATCGTGCAGAAAAAATGGGAATTGGTTATGGCACATTGGAAGAAGTGTTTGCAGCAAGTGATTTCCTGACGGTTCACACACCTTTGCTGAAAGAAACAAAGCATATGATTTCCACAGAAGCATTTGCACAGATGAAGGACGGCGTCCAGATCATGAACTGTGCCCGTGGCGGAATCATCGATGAAGATGCTCTGTATGAAGCGATTGTCAGCGGCAAAGTTGCAGGAGCGGCATTGGATGTATTCGAAGAAGAGCCAGCGGTGCATCATAAGCTGCTTGAACTGCCGCAAGTGATTGCCACACCGCATTTAGGAGCAAGTACAGTGGAGGCGCAGGAAAACGTTGCAATCGATGTAAGCAAAGATGTGATGCAGATCCTTCGCGGCGGTCAGGCCATCCATCCTGTCAACTTCTCCTCCATTTCACCAGAAGTGATGCGAAAGATACAGCCGTACTTTGATCTTGCCGAAAAACTCGGAGCATTCCTGGCGCGGACAATGCCAGATGCGATCGAGGAAGTGACAGTCTATTATGCTGGAAACCTAGCAGATCAAGAAGTGGCGCCATTGACTCGGAACACGATTAAAGGCTTGCTGCAGCGTTACTTGGGAAATGTCAATGATGTCAATGCCGTGCATCTTGCTAAAAAGCGAGGTATCACCATCAATGAGCAGAAAACGTCTACTACTCGAGGCTTTACGAGTTTGGTGACAGTAGAAGCAAAATCAGCGACAGTGACACATCAAGTAGCAGGAACGCTTGTTAATGGACTAGGTGCCCGTATCGTAAAAGTGGATGATTATTATGTCGATGTGACACCTGCCGGCCATATGCTTCTTGTACGGCATAAAGACCAGCCAGGAGCAATCGGCCGAGTTGGTACGTTGCTTGCAAAATATGCTGTGAATATCGCTACGATGCAAGTAGGACGTTCGAATGAGGGCGGCGACGCAATCATGATGCTCACTGTCGATAAAGAGCCACAGACAGAAGAAGTGGAAGGCTTGAAACAGCTGGATGACATTTTTGATGTAACAGCCATCACGATATAAAAAGAAGCGAGCAGACAGAATCTGCTCGCTTTTTAACGCTGTTTTGCTTTCAAAATATAAAATAACGGAAGACCGATGACAGCCAATCCGATGGAGAGAAGGCAGCTCAGGAAGTCTGTGAACAATGTACTGATCAAGACAAACAAAGAGCCGGCAATCGCTGCAATCGGGATGAATGGATAAAGCGGTACGCTATAAGCGCGCTCTTTTCCTTTATTTCGTTTTCTTAGGATGAAAACAGCAAAAAAGGCGAGAACATAGAAAATGTAAATCGTGAAAATGCTGATTTCAGACAGCTTATCAGGATTGCTGACAAGCATGTAGATGACAGAGAGTACAAGCTGCATGATGACTGCGACCCAAGGTGTGTGCAAGCTTGGATGCACCTTTTTCAGCAGGTTAGAGAATGGCAGCTGACCGCGTTCAGCCATTGCGAATGGAATACGCGGGAAAGTCAGGATCTTACCATTAAGGCAGCCGAAAATACTGACGATGATACCCAAGCTGACAATGATCTCACCAGCATCACCTAGTACAAGCTTAGCAGCCGTGCTGGCTGCATTCGTGTTCAGGCTGACGATTTCTGCTGCAGGCAGGATATAAAGCATGGCAGCGTTAATGAACAGATAACAAGCTGTGACGATTAAAATACCGCCGATCATTGCTCTTGGCAACGTTTTTTCCGGGTTTTTCATTTCGCCGCCCATGGAAGCAAGCATGATCCAGCCATCATAAGCAAACAATGTAGCCAAAACGGCAGCACCGAAGTTAATATCGGAAATGGCTTCCGGGACGGCACTGAAAAAATCTGCATCGCCTTTCCAAAAACCGAAGACAACGATAAGCAGGATCGGAAGCAGCTTGCCGATCGTTGTGATAAGCTGCACGGCACCGCCTAGCTTGGTGCCTAATATATTGATGATACAAAGGAATAAGACACTTAGGATACCAACGGCAACGGTCCATTTCGTACTCCAGCCGAATAAATTCACCATGAGCGTTCCGAAATAAAGACCAAGAGCTGCGATGATGGCAGGTCCATAAAGAATTGTTTGTACCCAGCCGCAAAGGAATCCCCACAGCTCTCCGTACGTTTCTTCCAAATAAGCGTACAAACCGCCAGTTTTCGGAATCTGGACACCTACTTCTGCAATGGTGAGTCCGCCAGCCAGTGTGAGCAGTCCTCCAATCAGCCAAGCAAGCATGGCAATTTCAGAGCTGCCAGCATGACTCAATACAGGTCCTGGCTTCATAAAGACCCCAGAGCCGATGATGGTTCCTACCACAATGGATAAACCTAGAAATAGTCCGATTTCCTTCTTTAATGCTGTGTTCTCTGGTTGATTCATGATGTCACTCCTTCTCTGACGCAGCATACTGCATTCCTTTAGTGTGGTGATGAATATATGTAGTCCATTATAGGAAATGTGCCTCCAAATAGAAACTAGAAAAAGTATTCTGACTTGTAAGGGTTTTATCATAAAAGAAAGGAGCTTGCAGCAAATCTGCAGCTCCTTTGGGTAGTGTCTCCGTTTGAAGGGTAATCATACCAATTTTCAGCCCAGCGGCATTGATTTGCGCTGACGTTTTTCGAATGTCTGGATTTCCGTATAGCCGACACGCTTGGCAAGCTCGATAGCCTGATCATAGGCATAACCGACGTGCTTCGGTGCATGCGCGTCAGAGTTGATTACGATGCCGACACCTGCATCAAAACATTTTTGCAGCAAAACGGGATCCGGGTACATTTCCCCGACAGGTTTACGCAAACCAGCCGTGCTGATTTCGATACACGTATCATTTTCTGCAAGTGCTTGTACAACCCGGTCATATTCTGCTTCGATGAAGGCTTGATCATCTGGCTTATAGCCGAAGATCTTGATCAAATCAATATGACCGACGAAACTGAACAGCTTGGATTGTGCAAGTGTGATGATTTGATCATAATAATCGCGATACACTTGTTTCAAGTCGCGTTTTTCATACTCTTCCTTATAGATATCAAGGTCGATGCCCCATTCCCGGATCCAATGCACCGAGCCGATGACATAATCGAAAGGGTGCTGATCCAGGAATTCAGCCATTTCGGCTTCTTTTCCAGGTGTATAGTCCATCTCGATTCCCATCTTGACTGGGAGGTTTGCTTGCTTCAGTTCTTCAAAGAAAGCAAGATAATCCTGAAAGTCCAAGGTCCGGCGATTCTCGACCCATGGATTCGTCAGGATTTTATTCGTTTCCTGGAAAAAGTAAGCATGCTCCGATATGCCGAATTCTGCAATCCCTTTCTCTTTCGCCGCTTGTAAATATTCGCGGATATATTCCAAAGTGAATGAACCTGTTTCTGCCATATGTACGTGATAATCTGTCAACAAAACGTCCCACTCCCATCCATTGAGTTAAAAATAGTTTGACATATCCTGCCGCGTGTTCCAAGAAAAAAATGATTTCAGGCTATGCGGCAGTGTCGAGGACATCCGTGGACAAAACAAAAAAGCCCTGCCTGTTTTCAGGAAGAGCTTCCGGGAAGATGGAATTAGAAGATGGAGTGCAAGTAACCGCCGATACTGCTTATCAATAAAGTTGCTGCAAGGATGGCATTGAAATGACTATTTTTCATGATGTTCCTTTCCTTTCTGTAGGTTGAATTGTAAATTTATTTACCCGATTCCAATAATTTATAACCTGTTCTGATCTTGGTTTCATCATAGCATGCGAAAATATTGTACTTCTTCTGGTTTCGGTAGAAAAAATGTGGAAAAAGTGTGGAAAGGAAAAATCGGCTGCATGCTTTTCGCGATGCAGCCGATTTTGAGGTTCGTCTCATCAGTGACTAATGAGGTGTAAGTTATGTAGTGCCAACCCGTTGTAAGGTTGTCTAACCATTATATAAGCTCGTTTCAGAAAAATAAACAGGTAAATTAAGATATTCACAAATCATGCAGCTTACGGTACTGTGATCACGGCGAAACATTTGTTTGAATACTAGCTTTCGGGTATAATCGTAAGGTAACACTTTTCGGTTGAATGGCTTATTTTATGTCTTCTTCCTTTACAAACGAACTAAAAGCACAGCCTACGTAGCTGTGCTTTTTCTACAATTGCAAGATTACATATTCAAATGGGGTGTCACGATTCATGAATAATACTCGAAAACTGACGGAAGGAGCTATGCTCGGAGGGATATTCATCGTCCTGCTGCTGGCAGCGATATTTATTCCATTGATCAATTTGCCAGCTTTGCTTGTGATGCCGGTGCCGATCATCCTCTATTGGATCCGTCATGATTTCAAGTCCGGGATTTATTTTTCCGTCATCATCCTGCTGTTGTCCTTCATCGGGACATTGGCCGGTTTCTTAATGACACTATCAGTCATCATAGGAGCAGCTGCAACTGGTTATACCCTGCATCACAAGCAATCGACATATGAAGCCTTATTAAAAGGGGCGGCAGGCTATGCGATCGGTTTTGTGCTATTCATGGCAGGCACACAACTTGTTTCGGGGCTGAACATGATCGAGGAGATCCAGAATAGCTATCAAGCTACGCTTCAATCGGTTCAGACCGATTTCAATAAAGTCGGGGTGTCTGTAACGGATGCGCAATTGGATCAGATCAATGCTATGTTCGACTATATCATGGTGCTGATTCCGACAATGATTGCAGTTGGATCGCTGCTTTTTGCTTTTGTCTCTCAATGGCTGGCGCAGAAGGTTCATAATCGTCAGAGTAAGGAAAGAATCCTCTATCCGCCGTTTCGCCGGTTCAATCTGCCGGTGGTCGTCCTGTTCATCTACTTTATCGGTTCCTTTGCCCGCTGGATTGATATGGATCCAAATGGCTGGCTTTATCCGATCGTCACCAATGTCACCGAGTTAGCTGGTATCCTGCTTGTACTGCAAGGATTTTCATTCTATTTCTATTTTGCCTACCACAAGAATCTGCCAAAAGTACTGCCGATCATTGCGGTCGTGATCTCCATCCTTTTTGGAACGATCCTGCTGTATCTGGTGCGTATTTTGGGTATAATTGATATAGGATTCAGGCTGCGTGAACGGATGGGCAGCAAGAAGTAGCATGGTCGCGGAATTTAGGTTTAGGAGCTGACATATATGCCAGAGAAATTTAAAAAACCAGCATTGAGTAAGCATTTGATCGTGACATATGTACTTGCTGTCATCCTGCTTATTTGTGTGTGGTTTTATGAATGGAAGCTAGGGCTGCCGCTGACGGTGCTCCTGGGGCTGTCCTTCTTCTATAGTGTACTGACGGAACAGCGGATGCAGGACCAGACGGAAGAGTACATTTCCACCATGTCCCACCGCGTGAAGAAGGTCGGCGAGGAAGCACTTTTGGAGATGCCGATCGGCATCGTCCTGTATAGCGAGAACTACCAAGTTGAGTGGACGACGCCTTATATGAATAGATTTGCTGAAGATACATTGGTAGGTGTCTCGCTGGATGAACTGTCCAATGCACTCATACCAGCAATCAAGGATGAGAAGAATGAAGTTTGGATCACTCTTGAAGACTATGATTTTCTGACAGTGATCAAAAAAGAAGAGCGGCTTCTTTATTTATTCGACCGGACGAAGCAGCTCGAAATCCAGAATCTATATAATGAAGAGCAAACAGTCCTTGCAATCATTTTCCTTGATAACTATGAAGAAATGACGCAGAATCTGGATGATACAGCAAAAAGTCAGATCAACTCCAGGGTGACGGCACAGTTGAATGAATGGTCGCGCCAGAAAGGTCTGTACCTGAAGCGGACATCGCAGGAGAGATTTCTTGCAGTGCTCAACCAGCGTATCTTAAAGGATCTGGAACGGGCAAAATTCGAGATTCTCGATGAGATCCGCGGATTGATCACGGATCAGAATATACCGATCACACTCAGCATCGGAGTCGGTTCCGGTGGTCAGACATTACCGGAACTCGGTGAACTTGCACAATCAAGTCTCGATCTTGCCCTTGGACGCGGCGGTGACCAGGTTGCCATCAAGGGTGAAGGCGGGAAGGTGCGGTTCTACGGCGGAAAGACAAATCCTATGGAGAAACGCACCAGGGTTCGGGCGCGTGTCATTTCCCACGCACTGAAGGAATTGGTCAAGCAAAGTGAGCAAGTGCTGATCATGGGCCATAAAGCACCCGATATGGATTCAATCGGGGCTGCTATCGGTATTTTGAAAATAGCGGAGGCGAATGATATCGTCGGGCATATCGTACTGGACAAGCAGGATATCCATATTGGTGTATCCAAGCTGATGACGGCGATTCAGGCAGATGAGGAGCTTTGGGATCAATTCATCAGTCCGGAAGAAGCGCTTGATCGGGTGACGAAGAATACGCTTGTTGTCGTTGTCGATACACATAAGCCGATGCTTGTGACAGATGATAGATTGCTGAGTAAGACCGAGCATGTCGTTGTCATCGATCATCATCGCCGGGCCGAGGAATTCATCGAGAAACCGACGCTAGTCTACATGGAGCCGTACGCTTCTTCGACAGCAGAGCTTGTGACCGAGCTGCTGGATTATCAGCCTAAAAAACTACGATTATCCACTTTGGAAGCTAGTGCATTGCTGGCAGGGATCATCGTCGATACGAAAAGCTTCACGCTTCGCACTGGTTCCCGTACCTTCGATGCTGCATCGAATTTACGGTCCAAGGGAGCGGATACCGTGCTTGTGCAGCGATTCATGAAGGAAGATCTGGACACTTATGTGAAGCGTGCGCACTTGATTGAGCACACTGATATTTACTCAGAAGGCATCGCGATTTCCGCTGCAGAAGAAGGACAAGTATTCGGACCGGTCGTCATTGCCCAGGCCGCGGATACCTTGCTGACGATGGATGGAGTCAGTGCAAGTTTCGTCATTTCCGAACGGGAAGACGGGCGTGTCGGGATCAGTGCCAGGTCACTCGGACAAGTAAATGTCCAGGTGATCATGGAGCGGATGAATGGCGGTGGTCATTTGACCAACGCCGCCACCCAGATTGCCGATACGACCGTACAGGCAGCCAAGTTGGAGCTGCAGCGGATCATCGATGATTATGTTGAAGGGAGAAATGAAGAATGAAAGTGATTTTTACAGAAGACGTAAAAGGCAAAGGGAAAAAAGGACAAGTAAAAGACGTGCCGGATGGCTATGCACGGAACTACTTGCTTAAAAATAATTTGGCTGTACCTGCTACTGCGGGCAACGTGAAAGTACAGGAAGCAAAAGATAATAAGCAGCATCAGCTTGAACTTCAGGAAGTGGAAGATGCAAAGAAACTTGCAAAAACACTTGCTGACTTAACAGTCGAAGTGAAAGCGAAATCTGGTGAAGGCGGCCGTTTATTCGGTTCCATCACAAGCAAGCAGATTGCCGATGAGCTGAAGAAAACACATAAAATCAAGATCGACAAACGGAAAATCGAACTGAGCGAACCGATTCGCGCACTTGGCTACCGTGATCTTGAAGTGAAGCTGCACCCGGAAGTGACCGGTAAAGTGAAAGTGCATATCAGCGAGCAATAATACATTTTCCAGTAAAATACCAGCATTTTTCTATCCCCCTTTTTACACAAAAGGGGGATATTTCGGTACAATGATAGCAGTATGCCAGAAATGGGGGAATCATGATGGAAGAAGTCTGGAATGATCGGACCCCTCCACATAATATAGAAGCAGAGCAAGCAGTGATCGGTGCCATTTTCCTGGAACCTGAAGCGTTATCGAGAGCGATGGAGCAAGTTGTAGCTGACGATTTCTACCGTGCAAGCCACCAGCGGATCTTTGATGCGATGGTGCGCTTATCCGATAGAGGGGAGCCAGTGGACCTTGTCACTGTCACAACCGCACTTGCCAATGCAAAACTGTTGGAGGAGGTAGGTGGGGTTTCGTATTTAAGCGACCTTGCCAATGCCGTCCCGACAGCAGCAAATATAGACTACTATAGCAAAATCGTAGCCGAAAAAGCGCTTTTGCGCAGGCTGATACGATCTGCTACGGATATTGTCACCTCAAGCTTCGCTAAAGAAGATGCTGTCGAGGATGTGCTGAACGAAGCTGAAAAATCGATCATGGAAGTTTCCGGACGAAAGAATTCCGGAGCTTTTCAAAACATCAAGGATGTTTTGATCGAAGTTTACGATAATATTGAACAATTGCATCATCAAAATGCCAGCGTTACAGGCATTCCGACTGGATATCGGGATTTGGATAAGATGACATCCGGATTCCAGCGGAACGACTTGATCATCATTGCGGCTCGTCCTTCCGTAGGTAAGACGGCTTTTGCCTTGAATATCGCCCAAAACGTATCGATTCATGCAGGGGAGAACGTAGCCATCTTCAGTTTGGAGATGGGTGCGGCTCAGCTTGTCTCGCGTATGCTTTGTGCCGAAGGGAATATCGATGCACAACGTCTGCGGACAGGAAGCCTCCAAGCAGAAGACTGGGCGAAGCTTACGATGGCGATGGGCAGTCTGTCCAATGCAGGAGTGTATATCGATGACACACCAGGTATCCGTGTCAGTGATATCCGCTCCAAGTGCCGCCGCTTGAAGCAAGAAGGCGGCTTGGGTATGATCTTGATCGATTATCTGCAGCTCATCATGGGTTCAAGCTCCGGAAAGGGAGAAAACCGTCAGCAGGAAGTATCGGAAATCTCTCGTTCCCTGAAAGCACTTGCCCGTGAGCTTGAAGTGCCGGTCATCGCATTATCACAGCTTTCCCGTGGAGTGGAGCAGCGACAAGATAAACGTCCGATGATGTCCGATTTGCGTGAGTCGGGAAGCATCGAGCAGGATGCCGATATCGTCGGCTTCCTGTACCGTGATGATTATTATGATAAAGAGTCGGAAAAACAGAATATCATCGAAATCATCCTGGCCAAGCAGCGTAATGGTCCGGTTGGGACAGTCGAGCTCGCTTTCGTGAAAGAGTATAATAAATTCGTAGATTTGGATCATAGATATTCGGAAAGTGATGTTCCACCAGCATGATAAAAGCACCCTATCAATTGATAGGGTGTTTTTTAACGAACAAATATAAGACTTCTTACTTAAATGTTCGGTTGTATCATTGACATGTGTTTTGGGGATTGATAAACTTTAGAGGTGTTAAAAATAGTTTATTTGGCGGAGGTGCCACACAGATGTCCTCAGTAGTAGTAGTAGGAACCCAATGGGGAGATGAAGGGAAAGGGAAGATCACTGACTTCCTTTCACAAAATGCCGAAGTTGTTGCTCGTTACCAAGGCGGGAACAATGCTGGCCACACAATTAAATTCGATAATGTCACATATAAACTTCACTTGATTCCATCAGGTATTTTCTTCCCGGAAAAGAAATGTGTATTGGGTAACGGTATGGTAATCGATCCAAAAGCATTGCTTGAAGAATTGGAATATTTGCACGAACGTAATGTCAGCACAGCCAATCTTGTCATTTCCAACCGTGCGCATGTCATTCTTCCATATCATCTGAAATTGGATGAGCTTCAGGAAGAAGCAAAAGGTGTTAATAAAATCGGTACGACGAAAAAAGGTATCGGACCTGCTTACATGGATAAAGCAGCACGCATGGGTATCCGTATTGCGGATTTACTGGACAAGGATGCTTTCCGTGAAAAGCTTGAGCAAAATCTTGAAGAGAAGAACCGTCTGTTCGAAAAAGTGTATGAAAGCAAATCCTTCACAGTCGAAGAAATCTTGGATGAGTACTATGAGTACGGTCAGCAAATTGCGAAGTATGTAACAGATACATCCGTTGTGCTGAACGATGCATTGGATCAAGGCCGTCGTGTCCTATTTGAAGGAGCACAGGGCGTCATGCTTGATATCGATCAAGGTACGTACCCGTTCGTTACAAGCTCCAACCCGATTGCCGGCGGAGTTACGATCGGTTCCGGTGTCGGCCCGACGAAAATCAATCATGTAGTCGGTGTTTCCAAAGCATACACGACTCGCGTAGGTGATGGTCCATTCCCTACTGAATTGCATGACGAGATTGGTGATCAGATTCGCGAAGTTGGCCGTGAATATGGTACAACAACAGGACGTCCGCGCCGTGTCGGCTGGTTCGACAGCGTTGTTGTCCGTCACGCACAGCGCGTAAGCGGCATTACGGATCTTTCCTTGAACTCGATCGATGTACTGACAGGTATCGAACACTTAAAAATCTGTGTTGCTTACCGTTATAAAGGCGAAGTCATGGAGCACTTCCCGGCAAGCCTGAAAGAACTCGCTCAATGTGAACCAGTTTACGAAGAGCTGCCAGGCTGGACAGAAGACATCACAGGTGTCCGCAGCTTGAGCGAATTGCCAGCGAATGCGCGCCACTATCTGGAACGCATTTCCCAGCTGACAGGAATTCCTTTAAGTATTTTCTCTGTCGGTCCGGACCGCACACAAACGAATGAAGTAAGAAGCGTATACAGCCAATAAATCAAGAAATCGTCCTCACGGGCGATTTTTTCTTTTTTCTTCCAAAAATTGTCGGATCGACCCCTGACAAAGACATTTGACCGTAATTGCGGTAAAATAGACAGGGTATGCAAATAATGAACTAGTAATATAAGAAGAATACTTTTCAGATAAAAAACACTAGAAAGCGTGGGAATACGATGAACCATAAAATCTTAGTGGTTGATGACGAAAAACCAATTGCTGATATATTGAAATTCAATTTGGAGAAAGAAGGCTATGAGGTGATCTGCGCTTATGACGGAGATGAAGCCGTTGAATTGGTGCAGCAAGAGAATCCGGACTTGATTCTACTGGACATCATGCTGCCGAATAAAGATGGCAATGAAGTATGCCGTGAAGTGCGCAAAACGCATAATATGCCGATCATCATGCTGACTGCAAAGGATGCAGAAATCGATAAGGTCCTCGGCCTTGAGCTTGGTGCCGATGATTATGTGACAAAACCATTCAGCAACCGGGAAGTCATTGCCCGTGTCAAAGCGAATTTACGCAGACAAGCGCAGATTCCAGAAGATGATAACAAAGAGAACAAAGACATCGAAATCGGTAAACTTGTCATCCATCCGGAAGCCTACACGGTAACAAATGATGGCGTACAAGTGGAGCTGACACATCGAGAATTTGAATTGCTTCATTATCTTGCCCGTCATAGCGGACAAGTCATGACGCGTGAGCATTTGCTTGAAACTGTTTGGGGCTATGACTACTTTGGTGATGTCCGAACAGTTGATGTAACCGTCCGCCGTCTCCGTGAGAAAATCGAGGACAATCCGAGCAGTCCGCTCTGGATCATTACAAGAAGGGGTGTAGGTTATTATCTGCGCAGCCCTGAACAGGAGTAACATCTATGAATAAGATAGGCTTTTTCCGTTCTGTGAGCCTAAAACTGGTTGTTGTTTACATTTTGCTGCTGATCATCGCTCTTTTGTTGATCGGCGTCTTTTTTACGAACAGCCTGGAAAATCAACTGATCAAAAATACGAGTGAATCGCTTGATTCCAATATGAAATGGCTCGAACAATCGCTTGCTCAGGAGTTTGAAGAAGAACGTTCCCCGACTGATTCGACATTGGAAGAAGATATTGCCGACTTGCTCAAAAATTACTCCGAAGGCGAGACGACCAAAATTCAGGTTATCGATACGCAGCGTCAGCTTGTCGGAACAAATGAATTGAGTGATAACGATTCTGTCGGTGCGCGTATAACGGATAATAATATTGTCCAAGCCATCACCAATAATGGATTTCCGGATCAGAATAAGCTTAATATCGTCATCGACGAAGATACTGGCGATAGAACGATGAAATCTTATTACAATATCAACGGAACAGATAGCAATGGTGATAATGAATTGCTTGGTTTGATTTATGTTCGTACATCGATCGAACCAGTCTATGATCAGCTGAAGAGCACAAATCTCATCTTTCTTCGGGCAACATTCATTGCGCTGATCTTTGCCGCCATATTAGGGATCCTCATTGCCCGGGCAATAACGAAGCCGATCAAAGAAATGCAGCGGCAAGCCCGCGTGATGGCTACGGGAGACTTCTCGAAACGAGTGAATGTCTATGGGGAAGATGAAATCGGCCAATTGGCCCGCACATTCAACCATATGAATGATGAACTCCGGCAAGCGCATATGCGTACTGAAGGCGAACGTCGCAAGCTGAGCTCCGTCCTCTCCCATATGTCGGATGGTGTCATTGCAACCGACAGGAATGGTGCCATCACACTGATGAATGCCCCAGCCGAGAGCTTGATCGGCCGTAGTGCTGACGAAGTGCGCGGTCAATTCCTGATCGAAGTGCTGAATTTGAATGAAAAAATCGTCGATATAACCGAAATACAGGAAACAGGTTCGATCATCATCGATATGAGTGATGATGACCAATATTTGCTGCTGCGCTGCAATTTCTCCATCGTGCAGGATGAATACGAACAAATCAGCGGATTCATCACGGTGATCAGTGATGTTACCGAGCAGGAACAGATTGATCAAGAACGCCGGGAATTCGTATCCAATGTGTCGCATGAGCTGCGGACACCGCTGACGACGATGCGGAGTTATTTGGAAGCCTTGACCGATGGGGCGTGGCAGGATGAATCAATCGCGCCGCATTTCCTTGATGTGACGCAGCAGGAAACAGACCGGATGATTCGTCTCGTCAATGATCTGCTTCAACTTTCCCGTATGGACAGCAGCAATTACACGATGGAGTGGGAACGGATCAATTTCGTCGATTTCTTCCATCATGTCGTGGACCGATTTGAAATGAACAAACGGGAAGACATCCACTTTGAGCGCTATTTGCCGAAGGAGGAAGCGCTCGTTACGATTGATAAAGATAAGATCATGCAGGTGCTGGATAATGTGATCAGTAACGCAATCAAGTATTCACCGGATGGCGGAACCATTCGTTTCCGACTCAGAAAAGACAGCCAGAAGCTATTGGTGAGCATTTCCGATGAGGGGATGGGTATTGCCTATGAAAAGCTGGATAAAATCTTCGAGCGATTCTATCGGACTGACAAAGCCCGAACTAGAAAGCTTGGCGGGACGGGTCTTGGCCTTGCAATAGCGAAAGACTTAGTGGAAGCACATCATGGTGTCATTTGGGCTGAGAGCAAGGAAGGAAGAGGGACGACGGTGCTCTTCACCATTCCGCTTAATCGGAAAAGGGGTGAAGTGCGATGAAGCTGGATACTTTCAATACGATTTTGTTGATCATTCTTGTAGCAAGCAGTCTGGTATTGACGGCTTATGTCTGGACTTTCCAGCCAAATAGTCTGAGATCCGATCAGCTTGTCACAGAAGAACCCCAAACCTTGAATGGAACTGAAAAGCAGCTGGCTGATATCCTTCGGCCGCAGCATATATATGTGCATAACAATAACAATCATTTCGTGTTTGCTGATAAAGATGAGGAACAAAGTTTTGAAGAAGAGCTGTCTGAATGGACATTGACCAATACAAAAAAAACGAGCCTGGATGAACTGCCGGCAACAAGTATCGAGCTTGTCTACCCAGTGGCAGTTTCTTATTCACAGCTGAATGCACTGTTCCAAGTAGAAGGAGCAGAAGATGTAATTAGCAATCTGGGAGATGGCGTTTTTAATAGAGTTTACATGGCACCTAGTGAGGACACACAAACAGCAACGATCATCTTCATCAATGAACGCCAAGAAGATCCGCTGGAAGGAGCCGTGACGGCTACTGTCACTAAAAACGTCTATAACTTCATCCAGGAAGATAATCTGATTTCCGCTGTGCCTTTGACGGATAAATATGCTTGGAACCAGATATATCTGCCAACGAGCATCCAAGTCAATGACAGCAATGTTCGAAGCGAAACGATTTCCAGGAATGCCTTTTTGGATATCTATATGGAAGAACCATCAGAGCGTGGGCCTGATCAATTTATCGATACCAACCGATTGAAGTCTGTCCAGTTCAGGAATAACGGGCAAGTTGCCTCTTACAATTATCTGAATTCCTCAACCGGCAGAACAGGAACGATCAGCAGGGCAGATCAGCTGCAAGCAGCTATCCATGCGATAAACTCCCATAAAGGTTGGACAAATGATTTCAATTTGTATGCAGTAAGCGGCGAGGGGAGTACAAATTTCCAATTCCGAATGGTTCGCAATGGTTATCCAGTATTCCAAATGAATGGCCTATCACTGCTATCGATTCGAATGGAAAGTAAAATGCCCGATCCAGTCAGCTACGAAAGAACATTGCTTCATCTTAGTGAAACAGGCAAATCAGATGGAGCAGTAACGCTTGAGGCCCAGGATGTATTGAACTGGCTGGATGAAAATCAGCTTAATAAACGTGATATTCAGGATGTCACGATCGGATATACGCTGGATGAAAATGATGCTTCTTCCATTTACCGATATCACATGAGGCCAAGCTGGTTTGTGAAAATATCTGGGGAATGGGACGAGGTCGAATCAGGAAATATGGGAGGAGAGAGCTGATGCAGTGGAATAAAATCAAGCTGACGTTCATCCTCGCCTTCCTCATTTTGAATATTTATCTCGTTTTTCAGCTGTTTCCGCAAGAAGAAACAGAACAGTTGGTACTGGAGACAGAGAGTCCGGATGCGGTCTTGAATACTGTCACCGGATATAAAGAATTATCCGATGAACCAACAGATACGAATCAGCAGTATGAAGCGAAAAAGCGGAATTTCACCGAAGATGATTTGGACAAGGTTCCGAATCGGGAGGAATTGGATCTTGATATCAGTGAGAGTACCAAACTGGAAGCAACATTCCAGGATCCGCAGAAGCTGCCGATTGAATTTCCTATCGATGATGACAATGATGAAGCAGTCCGGGAATTAGAGGACTTTGTAAAAGATAATGTCTTATTTGGCGGGGATTACACATATTGGGGCAGGCAAGGCAATCAGCTGATGTTTTTCCAGAAAGTAGATGAAGGCCAAATTTACTTCAATCCAAATGGGCTGCTGCTTGTCACCATCAACGAAGATTATGATGTGACAGGCTATACACAAACCTATATCAAGGATTTCAAAAAGAGTGACGATGGCACAGAGCTGAAGAAGTACTCCGAAAAGCAGGCAGTCCAAGCGTTGCAAAGTCAGCAGCTGATAGAATATAACGATACGATCGAAGTCGAAAAGGGTCTTTATCCAGCTATCGAGCTTTCATCCAAGCTGAACTTTGCTCCTGCATATAAAATCACTGTGAATGGTACCAAGCATTATTTCTATCTGCTGCTGCCGGATTATCCAAATATCAATACACCGACAGAGTCCAGTTTTTTGAGCAGATTACAGCCAGAGACAGAACAAACACAATAAGAGGTGAAACAGCATGGCGTTAAGCTTTAGCGTGCTTGCTTCCGGCAGTTCAGGAAATGCGTTCTTCATTGGTACGGAGAAAGAACGTATCCTGGTCGATGCCGGTTTGACAGGCAAGGAGCTGCAGCGTTTATTGGAGGAAGCAGGAATAGACCCGGCAACCCTGACGAAAATCCTGGTCACACATGAGCACAGCGACCATATAAAAGGATTAGGGGTGGCAGCGAGAAAATTCGACCTGCCGATTTATGCAAATGAGAAAACGTGGAGAGCGATGGAAAACAGCATCGGAAAAATTCCGCTGGATCATAAATTCACGTTTGAGATGGAAGAAACGAAAACATTCGGGGATTTGGATGTACAATCCTTTGGTGTATCGCATGATGCAGCGGAACCGATGTTTTATGCTTTCCATCATGAAGGAAAGAAAGTCGCTTTAGTGACAGATACCGGCTATGTCTCCGACAGAGTGAAGAAAATCGTCGAGAAAGCAGATGCGTATATCTTTGAAGCGAATCATGATGTCAGCATGCTGCAGATGGGCAGTTATCCATGGAATGTGAAACGGAGGATACTTGGCGATTTGGGCCACGTATCGAATGAAGACAGCGCCTTGGCACTGACGGATTTGATTGATAATAATACAAAGCGTATATATCTGGCGCATTTGAGCCGTGATAACAATATGAAGGATCTGGCGAGGCTTGCAGTTGGGAACATCCTGCAGGAGCGAGGCTTCGATTTGAATCGCCACATTGAACTGCATGATACAGATCCAAAAACACCGACGCCGATTTTCCAAGTAGTTTAATTTTCCGAAAAAGTGGAAAGATAGCTATATCGAAAATGATTTGGAACGGGGGCTAACATGGACTATTTTGATGATCAACACAAGGAACCGGAGAAACCGAAGCGTACCAACTGGCTGCTGCCAGCTATTCTAGGCGGTATCATCGGTGCTGGTATCGTATTGCTTGTCGCTTATGGTCTTGATCGGGAGAGTCTATCGCCGAACAACCAAACACAATCACAGCAAGGGGAACCACAGCTTGCATCGGATGGGGCTCAAAATGGTAATTTGCAGAATGTCAGTGTGGATGTGCAATCCGGTATAACCGACATTGTGGATCAGACTGCACCAGCGGTTGTTGGAGTAGTTAATTTGCAGCAAGGTGATGCGCTTTTTTCCCAGGAAGAGAGTGCGGCAGGAAGCGGTTCTGGTGTCATATATAAAAAAGAAGGCGATAAAGCCTATGTTGTGACCAATCATCATGTGGTCGAGGGAGCTACCGAGGTCGATGTCATCCTTCACAATGGGGTGGAGGTATCGGCCAAGCTGCTCGGCAGTGATATATTCACTGACTTAGCTGTACTGGAAATGGATGCATCGCGTGTGGAGAGTGTCATCGAGATAGGCACATCTTCAAGTGTTAAAACGGGAGAGCCTGTCATTGCAATCGGAGATCCATTAGGTTTCTCTGGTTCTGTGACGCAGGGAATCATCAGTGGCGTAAACCGAACTGTACCGCAGGATCTCAATGGAGATGGCAGAGCTGATTGGCAGGCGGATGTCATGCAAACCGATGCTGCAATCAACCCTGGTAACAGCGGCGGGGCGCTCATCAATATGGCAGGACAGCTGATCGGCATCAACTCGATGAAGATAGCGGAGTCATCAGTCGAAGGTATCGGATTTGCCATCCCGGTTGACAGCGCAGTCCCTGTCATGGAACAGCTTGAACGAAATGGACAGATGGAACGTCCGTATTTGGGAGTGGAAGCATATTCCTTGAATGAGATTCCCGCATCTGAAAGGACTGGACATCTAGGCTTACCGGACGATATCGAAAACGGAGTCTACATCTGGGGCATCGAACCATTGTCTCCGGCAGAAGAAGCAGGATTGCAGGAGCTCGACGTCATCACGGAGCTTGATGGCAAGCCGATCGAAGATATGACTTCTTTACGGAAACATCTATATGAGGATAAGAAAATCGGTGATAAGATGCAGGTGACATATTATCGCGATGGAGAAGAGAATCAAGCAACCGTAACATTGATTGAACAGCAATGAAGCAGCCCTTAGCGGCTGCTTTTTTAGTTATGCACAGCCTGTGGATGTGTGTGAGGATAACATACCCTATTTTGTAGCGAACAAATATTCTTATTACTAAATAAAGAATTGTGCTTGTGCATATGTGGATAAGTATGTTGATAAAGTGTGCGCAATTTGTGGAATAGTGTGTATAAGAAGGTTATGCACAAGTTATACACAATAAAAGTGGATAAGTTATGAAAGCGAAAACATAGCGAAAAAGAAGTCTATCCATTGAAGGGACAGGCTTTTTCTGCTATTATTAGCTAGTGAAATGACCGAAAACCTATTTTGGTCAATTGGTCTATGTGGACAACTCGGTTAATAATATATAGGAGGAAAAGTTATGAACATGTTGAAGAAGGAATGGCTTCGCATATGGAAGGATCGGAAAATGCTCTTGGCCATATGCGGTATTTTGGTTGTTCCTCTGCTATATAGTGTGATTTTCTTAGCGGCCAACTGGAATCCTTATAACAATACGGATAATTTGCCAGTGGCTGTTGTGAATCTTGATAAAGGGTCGACTTTCGAAGGAAAAGAGCTTCATGTTGGGAACGACTTTGTGGATAACCTGAAAGATAATGATAAATTCGATTGGCAGTTTGTTGATGAATCAAAAGCCATGGAAGGATTAAAAACGGAAGATTATTATATGGTAGTCAAAATCCCAGAGAATTTCTCTGAAAATGCAGCCACTCTTCTGGATGAAGATCCAAAGCAAATGAATATCGATTACTATTCGAATCCAGGTAAAAACTATCCAGCTTCCAAGATCACAGATAGTGCGATGCAGCAGCTGAACAAAGAAGTGGCAGAACAAGTGACAGAGGAATATGCGCACAGCGTGTTTGCCAGTCTTTCCGATGTCGCCGATGGCCTCCAGAAAGCAAGTGACGGTTCGAAGGAACTTGCAGATGGATCGGATGAAGTCAATGAAGGGGCCAAGAACCTTAGTGAAAATCTTGCCAGCTTATCTTCCAATACAGCTACGTATACCGAGAAAGTTGGAGAGGCAGACACTGGGATGCAAGAATTGGACGAAGGTATCCAGAGTCTCGGTTCGAAATACCCCGATCTGGATGAAGGCATCAAAAAAGTAGACGAAGGCTTGAAGACTTTAAATGAGAACAGTGGGGACTTGAAAAGCGGTTCTGATAAACTCGTTTCTGCCACGGACGAATTAACGAGCGGTTTGGAACAGCTGCAGCAAGCTACTGATCAAGTTGCCGGAAGTTTCCCAGAGCTGAATGACGGAATTGCTTCTATCAATGACAAGGCGCAAACAGCCAAGGGCTTGCTGGAAGAAGCTCAAACAAGACTCGCGGATATCATGCAACTAGCCCAGCAGCTGCATGAGTCCCAGCAGCAGCTGGAAGACCAGCAGGCGGACCAGCTGCAGAAAATCGAAGATGCTGTAGCCGATAGTGAATTATCCAGTGAGCAGAAAGAAGAACTCCAACAACAAATTCAGCAAATCGGGGGATCGTCACCAGATATCGAGCTTCCTAATATCGATACAGAAGCAATCAAGCAGCAACTGACAGATATCACTGCCCAGCTTGATCAAATCAACAAGCTGGCAGAAGGTGCCGAAAAGACACAGACAGCATTGACAGGCATCAACGAAGCGACAGGGAAACTACTGACTGGTGCGACGGCAATTCAATCGGGACAACATGATCTGAATAGCGGTCTGAATACGTATACAGATGGAGTGAACCAATTAGCCGAAGGTACACCAGCATTGGTGACAGGTTCCCAATCCGTGATGGATGGCTTAAGCCAGCTGCAGCCGGGCAGCAGCAAGCTCACTGCCGGTCTGGATCAGTTGAATGCGAATGGGCCGCAGTTAGCGGATGGCGCCCAGAAGCTGACAGACGGCTCCAATACATTATCCGATGGTACGCAAAGTCTGTTGGATGGAAGCGGCGAATTGCATGATGAACTGGCTAAAGGTGCTGAAGATGCAAATATCAGCACAAGCGATAAAACAGACAACATGTTTGCCAGTCCAACGGATGTAAAGGATGAAAAATTGAGTACGGTGCATACCTATGGAGAAGGACTTGCGCCATATATCTTATCGATCGGCTTGTTCGTCGGAGCGCTTGTATTCACGAATATCTTCCCGCTCCGTGACCCAGCAAGCAGACCTACTTCGGGTTTTGCATGGTTCTTGAGTAAATTCAGCATTGTATTGTTCGTCAGTGTACTTCAATCGTTATTTGCGGTTCTGATGCTTGTCCATATTGTCGACTTGCAAGTGCATAGCGAATGGCGGATGCTCGTCTTCGCCATCTTATTCAGCGTGACGAGCTTCCTGTTGATCCAGTTATTGACGGTAGCACTGGATAATGTGGGACGATTCCTTGGTATCATCGCATTGTTATTCCAAATCGGTGCAGGTGCAGGTACTTATCCTGTAGCACTGCTTCCGGAATTTTTCCAGGCGATTCATAAGTTCGTCCCGATGACATATGCAATCAACGGATTCCGAGAAATCATATCCATTGGCGATGACTGGGGCTTCCTATGGCGGCAAGCAGGTTATTTGGGAATCTTTTCTGTGTTATTCTTAGCTTTGACAATACTCGTCTATACATTGCAGACTCGTAAGTTCAAAAAGAATGATGAGGAAGAAGCAGTCGTTTCTGCGTAAAAGAAAAAGGGGTAGAGAACAATGATAGTTGATAAAAAAGAGCGAATCATCGAAGCGGCAGCAATGTCCTTCAGCCAATTTGGTTTCAAAGCAACAACGATGGCTTCGGTAGCCAAGATAGCCAAAGTAGCAAAGGGCACGATATACACGTTCTTTGAAAGCAAAGAAGCATTGTTCTCCACTATCCTTGAACGGACGATGAAACAACTGCGGCAGGCAGCGGATGCAGCCATACAGGAGGAAGCCGCTTTTCATGAAAATATCCAAGCGATGCTCGATGCGATACTTGGTTTTCGCGAAAACCACCAGCTGCTGATCAAGCTGAGTCATGAAGCGAAGGAATTGGGTACAGTGGAAGTACTGGAGATATTGACGCAAGTGGAAAGACTGATCCTTGATTACATCAAGTCAGTCATCGTGAAAGAAAAAGCAAAAGGCATCGAGATTAAGTATGATCCCGAGCTTCTTGCCTTCCTTGTATATAAAACATATATTGCACTCATCTCCGACTGGGAACGCCGGCATGAGCCGCTGCCGAAAGAGACGATAACAGAAATCATCAAAGCACAGATTCATTGAGAAAACCCGCTGCCTAAAAAGCAGTGGGTTCTTTTAATGCTTGGCACGTATGGAATCCAAAGCTTGCTGTACGCTCGCAAAAAATGAGATTTGATGCTTGCGGAAGTCTGCCAAATGTACGCTTGCTTTTGCGGTGCTCGGTTCTAGTCCGGTAACCAGCAAGCGTGCTCCCATCACTTTCAATAGTTTCTGAAGGCGCAGGATACCGCTATGCACATCTTCATTTACAGTTTGGATCCCTTGTAAATCCATGATGAAAATCTCTTCATCATGGTCATAGACATGAGCTGATATACGCTCATAGATTTCTTCCCAGCGTTTTGAGTCAATATTTCCGACAAGAGGCAAAATGCAGATTTTCTCTGAAATCGGAACAAATGGGGTCGACAGAAGCGATGCTTCCTCTTTATATCCCTCTGCCCGGATCTCTTCCGACTTACGATCAGACACATCTCTTTGAATGCCGACAAAATACAGTTTATCTTCATCCGGTACAAAAATTGGATACATCGATAACTCATTCCAAAACGGCGTTTCATCTTTTCGGTAATTCAGCAGTTCGACTGTGACGGATTGTTCTTTCTCTATTGCGGACCTTACTTTATCCACTTCTGCTCTGGAAGTTTTCTCTCCTTGGAGAAAGCGGCAATTCTGGCCGATGATTTCTTTTGTTGAATAGCCTGTGATGCTTTCGAATGCTTCGTTTGTATAGATGATTGGGTTATCCGGCATCGATGGATCTGTTATGACAACTCCAGCTCCCACGTAGTCAATTACCTGGCGAAAGAACGCATCCTTTATCTTGGTTGAATAATGGATTTTTTTCTCCATGGTTTTCTATCCTTCCTATTTGAGTATAGATACTGAACTACTTCCTCATCTTGTTATTTCTAAACATTGCACATGAATGTGCAGCAAACTCCAAGATTGTACATTCATCATATAGAAGGTTAGTAAACAAGACAACAATTAAGTATAGTCAGTTATAGGGAGTTATTGGTAATATAATAGATAGAAGTAAGTGTTTAGAAGCGAGGAGATTTCTTATGTATAAACAGCAACCCATTTTTCTGGAGCCCGTTCTGCAAGAGCGCATTTGGGGAGGAACGAAACTGGCAGATGTCTTCGGTTATGAATTGCCATCCGATCAAACGGGCGAGGCCTGGGTCATTTCCGCCCATCAAAATGGCCCGAGCAAAATCCGCAATGGTGAACTAGCTGGCAAAACGTTATTGGATGCATGGCAGGAACACCGCGAATTGTTCGGAAAGCATGATAATGAGGACTATCCATTACTGGTGAAAATCCTCGATGCAAAAACAGATCTTTCCGTTCAAGTCCACCCTGCCGATGACTATGCCCAAGAAGTAGAGAATGAACCATATGGAAAGACAGAATGCTGGTATGTAGTAGATGCAGAGCCAGGCGCTGAAATTGTATTTGGACATCATGCCCAAACGAAAGAACAGCTTGAAAGAATGATAGACCAAGGCGAATGGAATCAGCTCTTACAGCGGATACCAGTGAAGAAAGGTGACTTTGTTTATGTACCAAGCGGTGCAATCCATGCGATTGGAGCAGGCATTGTGATATTGGAAACACAGCAAAGCTCCGATATCACGTATCGTGTATATGATTATGACCGCACAGATAATCAAGGAAAGAAGCGGGAGCTGCACTTGGATTCTGCCAAAGCAGTTTCGACTGTTCCACATGAAACAACTGAAACAAGAGAGGCACCTGTTACAAAAGGAGCAAAAACAGAACAAAAGCTTGTCGAGAGTGAGTATTTCACTGTTTATCATTGGCAGATAGCAGGCGAGATAGAGCTGGAAACGCCAGCTTCATTCCTTCAAGTTAGCATCATTGAAGGAAGCGGAGAAGTGAAATTAGACGATCAATCCTTCCAGCTCAATAAAGGCGACAATTTCATTCTGCCCGTCCATATCAAGAACTTTACACTGAATGGAAACTTGGAAGCGATTGTTTCGCATACGTAAGAGCAAGCCGTAGCTTGCTCTTTTTTTCGACAGCATTCGGCTATTTCCTGGGAAATAGTTGGGTTATTTCTGCAAAGTTCTTCCTTTGCTATGCTATAATTGGAGCACAGTTTAAAGAGACAGGAAAGGTGAGACATGAAACGATTAGCAGCTTTGTTGTTCGTTGTAAGTATGGTGTTCCTGCTTTCTGCTTGTTCGGATGATCAGTCTGCAAAAGATGGACTTGATCAGTTTGTCGACAATTGGAATGCGCAGGATTTCGATAAAATGTATGACCAGCTGACCGATGAATCGAAAGAGAATATTTCCAAGGAAGATTTCGTCAAGCGGTATACTGATATTTATGAGCAAACAGGCGTATCTGATCTGAAGGTCACTGCAGGAGATGTGTCCGAGGAAGATGAGAAGTCAGATGCTGAAACACAACAGCTTCCAGTATCCGTATCGATGCAGACGGTAGCTGGAAAAGTGGATTTCGATAAAGATGCGGAACTCATCAAAGTCGATGGCGAGGATGGGACGGCTTGGAAGGTGAATTGGGATCCTTCTTATATCTTTTCGCAGCTAAATGATAAGGAAAGCGTCCGAATCACATCCATTGAGCCGGAACGCGGCCGGATCCTCGATACGAATGGCGAGGAATTGGCCTTCAATGCAACAGTTCCATCCGTCGGCATCGTTCCAGGCCAGCTGGAAGATCGAGACAAAACGCTCGATCAAGTTGCGGAGCTCTTAGACATGGATCGGGAAGAAATCGACAGCGCGCTCGACCAAAGCTGGGTGACGGATGAAGTGGATGTACCGATTAAGACACTGCGTCCGGATCAGCGTGATCTAGCTGAGAAAGCAGATGAATTGCCGGGTGTACAGTTTTCGGATACAACTTCCAGATTCTATCCACATGGCGAAGCAACAGCACATTTGACGGGTTACGTGAAGAAAGTGGACGCCGAGTTCCTGGAAAAGGACGACAATGCCTCCAAATATGATGCTAACTCGGATGTTGGTTCGACAGGCTTGGAATCTGTCTATGAAGACCAGCTCCGCGGAACGATGGGCTGGAGGATCTATACCGTTTCGGAAACGAGCGATGAACAAGAAGTGATAGCTGAAACCGAAATGAAAAACGGGGAAGATGTCGAAACGACGATCGATATCGATACACAAGAAAAGATATATGACCAGCTGAAGGACGACAGCGGTGCTTCGGTTGCTCTTGATCCGAAAACGGGTGCTACACTTGCTTTAGTGAGTGCTCCATCTTATGATCCGAATAATTTCATTTTCGGCTGGGATGATGAGGAATACGAGAAATTATCAAATGATGAGAACAGTCCATTCTCGGCAAAATTCAATAAAGCATATGCTCCAGGTTCCACCATCAAGCCGATTACAGCTGCCATCGGTTTGGAAAATGGCGTCATCACACCAGATGAGAAAAAGCATATCGAAGGGCTGAAATGGAATAACGATGGAGCATTCGGTAATTACAGCGTCACACGTGTTTCCGATAGCTTATCAGATGTGGATCTGAGAGATGCTTTGATAACTTCTGATAATATCTATTTTGCCATGACAGCAGTTGATACAGGTGCGGAGAACTTTGAAAAAGGCCTGAAATCATTCGGTTTTGAGGAAGAACTGGATTATGCATTCCCTACGACAGCATCTTCCATATCCAATGAAGGTCTGGATAATGAAACACTGCTAGCTGATTCTGGTTATGGTCAGGGGCAGGTATTGATGTCCCCGCTTCATCTGGCGGCTTCCTACACACCTTTCGTCAATGATGGCAACTTGATCAAACCGACACTGCTCAAGTCGGAAGCAGAAAAAGCTACCGTATGGCATGAAGGCGTGCTGCCGAAAGAAGGAGCAGATGCAATCACGGAAGGCCTGCGGGGCGTTGTGGAAGATGAAAGAGGTTCTGCTCATAACCCGGTAGTGGAGGGTCAGACATTGGCCGGTAAAACAGGCACTGCAGAGCTGAAACAAAGCCAGGATGATAAGAACGGCACAGAGAATGGCTGGTTTGTAGCATATGATTATGATAAACAAGATATGCTCATCAGCATGATGGTGGAAGGCGTCCAAGACAAAGGCGGCAGCCATTATACAGTTGAGAAAGTGAAAAATGTATTCGAATGAGACCTGAGCGCACGGATATACCGTGCGCTTTTTCCAAATTTGGAAAATGAGCTATAATGGTGTAGGGATTGGGTATGGGAAAGAGAAAAATAAGAAAGGAGATGGAGATCATAGAAGAAAAACGTTTTTCACCATCAGGAACATTAGCACTTGGGATTGTGACGATGTTCATTCCGGTGATCGGAATCATATCAGGCATTCTGGCAATCATATATGCAAACAGAAGTATTAAAGTAACAGAAGATACAGAAGCGGTAAAAGCATTGTATCTTGCTGGAAGAGTATGCGCGATCATTGGATTGTGCTACCAAGGCTTGATTCTTGTTTATTTCATCTTTTTGTTCACGATCATACTTGCAACACCAATGATGTACTAAAAAACAGCCTCGGACTCAGTCCGGGGCTGTTTCATGTTCAGGAGTCGTCAAATCGACATCCTCCAATTTATGCATTTTTGTCTTATATTTCACCTTGTAAATGATCCAGCAGAGCAGGAAGATCGGAATACCGATATAAGAGGCAATGAAACCGCCCCAATCAAAACCATCTTTCGTAAAGGAAGATACACTCTGCCCCACTACAACGATGATGCTGAGTGTAAGTGCGAATATAGGTGCAAATGGATAGAATTTCGCTGTATACGGCAAATCTTTGATGTCGTATCCTTGTGCTACATACGCTTTGCGGAAACGGTAATGACTGATTGCAATCCCGATCCAGATGATGAAGCCTGTCATACCAGCTACATTCAAGAGCCATGTATAGACGATGCCATTTCCGAAGAAGGAAGTCAGGAAGGCTGCACAGCCAACTGCTGCCGTTGCGATCAAGGCATTGACAGGTACGCCATTTTTATTCAATTTACCAAGGATGCGCGGCGCCTTTCCTTCTTTGGCTAAGTTCCATAACATCCTGGTGCTCGCATACATACCAGAGTTTCCGGCAGATAAGACAGCTGTCAGGATGACGGCATTCATGACGGATGCCGCAAAAGCGATTCCCGCTTTTTCAAAAACGAGCGTGAATGGACTAAGCTGTACATCTTCACTTGCCAAGCTCTCCGTTGTATAAGGAATGAGCATCCCGATGACGAAGATAGCCAAGATATAAAACAACAGAATACGCCAAAAAACAGATCGAATCGCTTTTGGTATCGATTCTCTCGGATTATCAGCTTCCCCTGCTGCGGCACCAAGTAATTCCGTTCCTTGGAAAGAGAAACCAGCTGCCATGAACACACCAATCAAAGCCAGAAACCCTCCATTGAAAGGTGCGTGCCCAGTCGTAAAGTTCGAGAATCCTGGTGATTTGCCGCCTAGTATACCGAAAATCATCAAAAGACCGACGACGATGAAAATGATGACCGTGATGACTTTGATCAAAGCAAACCAATATTCGGATTCGCCAAAGCCTTTAACGGAAATATAATTCAAAAGGAACATGATGATCAGGCTGATTGCACTCCATATCCATGAAGGGGAGTTCGGGAACCAGAAATCCATGATCAGTGTGACGGCAACGAGCTCTGCTGCTATCGTCGATGCCCAGCTGAACCAATAGTTCCATCCAAGTGCAAAGCCAAGCGATTCATCAACAAACTTGGTCGCGTACGTACTGAAACTGCCGGATACAGGCATAAAGGCTGCCATCTCAGCCAAGCTCGTCATCAGGAAGAAAACCATGCTGCCGATTAGAGCGTAAGCAAGAAGCGCTCCACCTGGACCAGCCTCGCTGATTGCACCGCCACTGGCAAGGAATAAGCCAGTACCAATTGTACCTCCAAGGGAAATCATCCCTAGATGACGGGCTTTGAGCTTCCTTTGCAGGCTGGGTGCCGTATTGTTTTGTTTGTTGCTCACTTCTGTCACCTCGTCTATAGTATGGCTGTGTATAATTAAAAAAAGCCGTCCCGGATATTCTAGTGCTATCCGAACGGCTTATTATATATAACAGCATCATTCTAGAATATAAGATATCACAATATGTGATAGGTTCTGTACCAATCTGGTCCAGATGCAGCTTTTGCTAGTTAAAGCTGCCAGTCATTTGCATGGATTAATGAGTGCCTATGCAAATCAATGAGTTCTTATGCAATTGAAAACCTCCCTAACTTTACTATACAAGGAGAGAGAATTCAACTGTATTCTGGAATGGATTATATTGGTGCTCTACGGTGCTGTGTAGCGCACTCGAAGCTGTAGCCGATTTCTATTAAGGTAGATTCCTCAAAAGCACCGGCTGTAAACGTGATTCCGAATGGTTCGCCAGCCTCTGTGTATCCCGCGGGGACGGTGATGGAAGGATAGCCTGCCTTGGCAGCGATATCAGCTCCGTCATAGCCAGGAAAGATGATGCCATCGAGTGCTGCATCTGTCATGACACGATCAAGACCTTCAGTCCGGGACTCTTGTATATCGGCTAAACGATCCTGAAGATACTCCATCTGTTTCAAGGTGCCATCTGTCTTTTCGGCTGCTTCCAGCACATCTTGTCCATATTGCAGGGCAGCATCAGTATTGGCCATATTCCATTCCATCACTTCTTTCAATGTATGAGCTGGCAAGTGTGACGCAACGGATTGCAGGTAACGGTTCACGCCATTCTTGAATTCGTGATACAACACACTTGATTCCCTGGTGATAGTGGGAACTCGGACATCAATAAGTTCGGCACCTTTATCACGCAATGCTGTAAAAGCTTTTTCCATAAGTTCGCGCTTATGGGGTTCCAGTTGCTGCAGTGTTTCTTGGTCGATACCAAGACGTTTTCCGCTCAGCCCCTCTTCACGGAGTGACGCTGTATAATCCGGAACCAATGGCGCAGATACAGTGGCAGGATCTGCTTGATCCCTCCCAGCTATCGCCTGCAGCAGGATTGCTGCATCCCGGACCGTCCTTGTCATTGGTCCGGCAGTATCCTGGCTATGTGCAATTGGAATGATCCCGCTGCGTGATACCAGCCCGACAGTAGGCTTGATACCGACCAGGGAATTGCTGCTGGACGGACTGAGGATGGAACCACTTGTTTCTGTTCCAACCCCGGCTGTAGCTAAGTTATTCGCAATAGCTGCACCTGTACCGGAACTGGACCCGCCGACATCGAAGCTGCCATAAGGGTTTCGCACTTGGCCGCCTCTGGCACTGTAACCATTCGGCATCGGTTCCGACATGAAATTGGCCCATTCCGTCATATTGACCTTGCCTAAAATGATGGCGCCTGCTTCACGCAGCTTACTCACTAGGAAGGCATCTTGTTTTGCATAATGATTCGCAAGTACGAGGGTGCCAGCACTTGTATGCATACCATCTGCTGTATCTATATTGTCTTTGATCAGAACAGGAATGCCGTGGAGCGGTCCGCGCAGTTTGGCTGCTTTCCTCTCCATATCCATTTGCTCCGCTATGAAAATAGCATCAGGATTGATTTCCAAAACACTGTTGGTCCCGCCTTCATAGGAATCTGCTGTTGCGATGCGCTCCAGATATGTATGAACCAGCTGTACCGATGTTGTGTTTCCAGCTGCTAATTCAGCTTGCAAAGCTGTTATTGTCATTTCTTTAATTGTAAAAATATTCATAGACTAGATTCTCCTCCGTAAAATGTGTATGATTAGAAAATCTTCTGTATTTTGATAAGTCGGACATATTGATTATACTAAATATTCTTTCTATTAACTTCTACGGGACCTCGACTTTTTATAGATACAGGAGCATCCAGAAAGGGGAAAAAGATTTGGAAACAACTAAGACAGTCAAGGTGTTGACTGCCGATCCCAGTGCACTTGGGTTATTTGGCTTGGCAATGGTCACACTAGTAGCATCATCACAGAAGCTAGGTTTGACAGATGGGCTTTCCATGGTTCTGCCATGGGCATTTTTCTTAGGGGGAATTGCACAGCTGATTGCTTCCGCTTATGATTTCAAACATAATAACATCTTTGGAGCGACAGCCTTTGGGGCGTTTGGTTTGTTTTGGTTTGGTGTCGGCATGAGCTGGCTCATCCAGTTAGGTGCATTGGGAGAAAACTTGCAAATAGCTTCAGACAGCCGCCAGCTTGGTATAGCATTCATAGGATATCTTATTTTCAGTCTCTTCATGACAATCGGTGCCATGGGGACGCACAAAGTATTATTTTTTATATTTGTAGCTATTGATTTTCTATTTATCGGTTTATCTTTGAGTTCATTTGATATAGCATATGGAATAACCCACACGCTTGCAGGCGTCGCGGAATTAATCATTTCACTATTATCTTTCTATGGTTCTGCTGCAGCAGTGCTGAACGGTCACTATGGGCAGACAATCCTTCCGATCGGAAAGGCATTTCGTGTCTTCACCAAAGCAGACTAGAATGATGGAGGGATAGTTAGCAAGGGGCGAAGATATGTCAAAAAATAATCGTACATCCAACGATTTACACAAAGGTTTAAAAAACCGTCATGTGCAGATGATCGCACTGGGCGGAGCAATCGGAACGGGCTTATTTTATGGTTCCGCATCCTCGATAGGGCTGGCAGGACCAGCGATTGCACTTGCATACCTAGTCGGTGGCTTCATGATTTTCTTCATCATGCGTGCACTGGGGGAGCTTTCGGTGGATACACCGAACTCCGGTTCCATCAGTTATTACGCCTACCAGAACCTGGGCGACTTCTTCGGATTCGTTTCCGGCTGGAATTATTGGTTCAACTATGTGGCAGTGAGCATGGCGGAACTGACCGTCGTCGGCATCTATGTACAATATTGGTTCCCGAGTGTACCTACCTGGGTCACGGCGTTCGGTTTTCTGGTATTGATTACTTGTGTCAATCTTTTGAGTGTGAAATTATATGGTGAGTTTGAATTTTACTTTGCTATCATCAAAGTTATCGCAATTATCGGGATGATCGTCCTCGGCTTGCTCATCATCTTTACAGGCATTGGAAATGGCGGGGAGCCGACTGGCTTTTCGAATCTGTTCGATGAGGGCGGCTTCATGCCCAATGGCTGGACTGGTGTGATTTTGTCACTTGTCCTCGTTATGTTCAGTTTCGGTGGTGTTGAACTTGTCGGAATCACAGCAGGTGAAGTGGATACACCGAAAAAGACAATACCAAAGGCAATCAATCAAGTCGTTTATCGGATATTGATTTTCTACGTCGGTGCATTGCTTGTCATCATGTCCGTCTTTCCTTGGAATCAAATCGACGGGGAAAGCAGTCCATTTGTGCAAATATTCGATGGTGTCGGGATACCGGCTGCTGCGGGTATACTGAATCTGGTCGTCCTTACTGCTGCGGTATCTGCGCATAACAGCAGCCTTTACAGCAACGGGCGCATGCTACATTCTTTGGCTAAACAAGGAAATGCACCAAAATTCTTGGGGAAAGTTGGCAAAAAGACAGGAGCTCCTGTTGCAGCGATTTTCTTCTCCTCTGGAGTGGCAGCGATAGCTGTCATTGTAAACTATCTGTTTCCCGAGAAAGTATTCAACTATTTGATGGCAATTGCGACCATCGCTGTCATCATCAACTGGATCATGATTGTCATCATCCATCTAGCGTTCCGGAAGCGCATCGGTAAGACAGCTGCAAGTAAGTTATCTTTCAGGATGCCGCTATATCCAGTAGCCAACTATATGGTCCTGATATTCCTTGGAGCAGTCATCGTGATCATGGGCTTCATCCCGGATTATCGTCTGGCACTGGTAATATTGCCGATTTGGGTGATTGTGCTATCGGTTGGTTATAAGCTGAAACGAAAATAAGAAAAAGCGTATCCTTTGGCCGGATACGCTTTTTTAATTTCTATACATGCTGCAGAATACGGAAACTGCCGTTTGACAGCTGTATATTTATATCTGATCGAGCAGCAATTTGCGGGTCATGGGTGACCATGATCACGCACTTATTTTCTTGATGCGCAAGATCGATGAATAAATTCACGATTTCCTTCGATGTTTTGTCATCGAGATTGCCTGTCGGTTCATCGGCCACAATCAAGTCAGTGTCGCAGCAAAAGGCCCTGGTGATGGCCACGCGCTGCTGCTGCCCACCGCTTAGAGTCAGGACGCGCTGCCTTGCCTGCTCTTCGGATATACCGACTTTTGCCAGCATTTTAAAGATATAGTCTTCTTGATTCTCTACTTTCTTTCCAATGATGGCCATTGCCGAGGCAATGTTTTGATAAGCAGTCATATAAGGAATCAAATTGTAAGACTGAAAGACGATAGAGACATAATCATGACGGAACTTGCCAAGCCCCATTTTACGAATTGATTTTCCATCATATTCAATATCGCCTTCTTTTGGTTTATCCAGCCCTCCTGCCAAAGACAGGAAGGTAGTCTTGCCTGATCCGGATGAACCCGTGATTGTATAGAAAGTATTTTTATGAAAATCGATATTCACAGATTGAAATAATGCATTTTGTTTGTCTGTGTACCAATAGCCAACATTTTTGAATGCCAATAATGGTGCTGTCATATTTATCCCTGCTTTCTATTCTTGTTTCGTCAAAATGTTTTTCGGCTGCAGTCGGAGGATCGAGATGGATGGGATAAGGGCTGCGATGATTGCTACAGCTAATCCAATACCGCCTAGTATCAAGATATTCTCCCATGTCACATTTATATTCAGATTACTGATAGCTTCACTGGGCTGACTGAAAGCATGTGAGACTGCTTGCCCTGGTCCGCTGCCCATCATGCCACCGCCACCGCCTGGTCCTTGCTGCATGGACGTAGATGCCGTTTCAGCGGATGCAGTTGTTTGCTGATCCAATAGCTGATTTCCCAGTACGTTCGCAATCGGATTTCCGAATATGGAAGACAAACCAATCGCAACAATGGCAATTACAACGATTTCTGTAATGAACTGTCCAGCCAGCTTCCATTTCTTTTCACCAATTGCCATTAAAACGCCCATTTCATATTTGCGTTCCCGAATGGATAGCATCACGATCAAGGCAAGGATGATCGCACCAGCAATGGTCACTAGATAGACGATATTCTTCGCGAAACCTGCAACGTTTTCAATTGGTCCTACCATCTGCTGGTAAAGGTCATCGTTTGCATCCAATTCATACACATCAAAATCAACGTCAGTTTTCTTTGCAGCAGCAAGGAATGCATCGATGTTTGCTGCATCGTCCATTTGATATGTCACCGATTCAACTGTATCTGTGTAGTCATCTCCTTTTAGCGTATTGGCAGCTGTATAAGGAACATAAATCGTATTGTATGGGTTCAGGAAGGAGAAATTCATTGCTTGGTCGTTTCCGGCAGAACTTGTTTCATAGATACCGACGATCTCTAGTTCTTGTGTCGTATCTTCATCATTGGCTGAACTGATCTTGATTGTATCTCCAACTGCTAAATCATTTTCTTCGGCAAGAGTCTGCTCGATTACTGCAACATTGCTGCCGGCATCGGATTCTTCAATAGCTCGTCCGTCTACGATTTCTGCTTCGCCATCACTGAAGCTTTCTGCTTCATCGCTGGTCAGCGTACCATTTACCGTAAGATCGGCTTGTACCATGCCGCCTCGGCCTTGGTCACCGCCAGGACCCTGCGTGCTTTCTTCTGTGTCACTGCTGTCTGCAGATGTGCTGCTTTCGATGATATCGAAGTCTTCTGCATTGGCAGAAGCTGAGACTGAATAGTTGTAGCTCTTCACATGATCTAAAGCTGCGATGGATGCTGCGTCATCCAGACTGATCGGTGTGCTGGTGAATTGCGGCGGGCCGTCTGACTCACTTTGCTCGCTTTGCAGTTTCTCCATGGCTGCTTCGCGATCGACTTGGAGTGTGACAGAGCCTCCGAGCTCCTGTCTTGCCAGCTCGCTTGATGCTTTGGCTGCTGATTGGATTGTAAGTCCTGATAGGACGAATACACATATGACGGTGAAGATCACCAATTGTAATAAGGTCTTTCCTTTTTTTGCTTTCATGCTCCAGAAAGCACGTTTCAAGAAATTCATCTTGCCATCTCCTTTACTATTTCCGGGCATGCTATAATGCTTCTGAGCCACACCCGCTTTGGCTAATTGCTAGTATGAAGCCGCGTGCTGAAGTGTACTTGAAAGCTAGCTGAAGATTTGCTGAAAGTGAAAAAATCGGGAATCTTCAGCTGGTTTTCAGCTAGTTGTTCCATAATAAAGAAAAAAGAAGAATGGATGACAAGATGGAAAAGATAAAAGTATTGGTCGTTGATGATGAACAGACAATCACACAGTTCCTGATGCTTGGATTACAAAATGAAGGCTATATCGTCGAGAGCGCTGCTGACGGTATGCAGGCCATTGCCAAAGCAGATCAGTTCGATCCTCATATCGTTATATTAGATGTCATGATGCCAGGCATGGATGGCTTCGAGGTGTGCCGGATGCTGAAAAAGAAGGGCCGGAAACTTTCTATTATTATGCTGACAGCGCGGGATCAGGTGGATGATCGTATCAAAGGATTGAATGGCGGGGCGGATGATTATCTTGTCAAACCGTTCAGTTTTGAAGAACTATTGGCTAGAATGCAAGCACGGATCCGAAATCAATTTCCGGAACTGGGCGATTCACTTATAGCAGGTCCTCTGCGGATCGATGACCGCCGCAAGGAAATCTATTTGGAGGAAGAGCTGCTGCAGCTTTCCCCGACAGAATATGAGCTGCTCAAATACCTTGCAATGAACCAAGGCATTGTCCTGAGCAAAGCACTTATCCTCGATAAAGTATGGGGATATGCATTTGGCGGAGAAGAAAATATCGTGGAAGTGTATATTCGTTCCTTGCGGGACAAGCTTCACGATAAGGAGCGCAAGCTGATCCGTACTATCAGGGGAGCAGGCTATCGCCTGGATGTCAGATGAAGCGAAAATACAAACTAAAACCAAGAACATTAAAAAAGCAAATTGTCGCCTTATCTTGTCTTATTCTTGCCATCATCCTGACGGTTGTCGGCGTCTTGCAATATTTCCTGATGAAAGACTTCCTATACCAGAATGAGGCAGATGCGATGCAGTCACAGCTGCATTCGCTTCCACCGGCATTGCTGGAGCAAAACGATGACAGACATCAGCCATTTCTTTTCGATCGTTCGCTGGCCCGAATCGATACTTCCGGGAATTATACGGATTTATCAAAGGAGAATGGGCTCTCCAGTCCTCGCTTGGAGCAAGGAGAACTGAGCAAGTTTATGAATGCTCGTGACGATAAATCAACCAGATATGTCGTGATGGAGGATGAAGATGGAAAAGAACAGCTTGTTGTCATTGTCGCTGATCGTCGATTCGGGGATATAAACGGTTATTTGCAGGCAGGTACAGAGACAGCATCCATCAATGATGTCATCAAAGGCCAGCTGCAAGTATTTATCTTGTTAGCAATTGTGGCTCTGTCTGCCGGCATCCTGCTTTACACACGTGTGATCAAAAAAGCGCTCGATCCGCTGCACCGGATCATCCGAAGGGTCGAGCGGACTAGTGCTGAAAATCTATCTGAGAAGATGGAAGAGGAATCCGAGCAAATCGAAATCAAACGGCTGACTGTTGCTTTCAATCAGATGATAGAAAGAATCGATAGCTCATTCCAGTCCGAACGGGATGCAAAAGAACAAATGCAGCAGTTCATTGCGGATGCGTCTCACGAGCTCCGAACGCCGCTCACTTCCATTCACGGCTTTTTGGAGGTGCTGCTGCGAGGGGTGGCAGATAAGCCTGAACAGCTTTATCCGGCTCTTGAAAGCATGCTCAAGGAATCGAAGCGGCTCAAAAAACTGGTAGAGGATTTGCTTTTACTCACCAAGCTGAATCAAGCTGAGGATATGCAACTGCAAGAAATGGAAGTAAGTCCAATCCTTGCGGAAATGAAGCCGCATTTTGATATGCTTGCCGGCAGCAGAAGATTGAATTTCTCGGTAAAGAAGCAGTTGATAGTAGCAGTGAATAAAGATAAATTGAAACAAGTGTTGTTGAATCTATTTTATAATGCAGTACAGCACACAGATTCTGAATATGGAGAGATTGATGTGATTCTTGATGAAGGGGAACATACAGCTGAAATCACAGTGAAAGATAATGGATCAGGTATTTCGAGTGCACATCTTCCATATGTGTTTGACCGATTCTATCGAAGTGATAGTTCGCGCGCTCGTTTGCAAGGGGGTGCCGGTCTTGGTCTTTCCATCAGTCATGCTATCGTCAAGGCGCATCGTGGAACGATAGAAGTGCATAGTGAAAAAGGCAGAGGTACTGTATTCCAAGTATCACTCCCTAAAAAAAGAAGGAACCCATAATTGCATGGGTTCCTTCTTGTCTATCAATCTTCGCGGGAGATTTCAATCTTACCGACTGAACCATCCTTGCTGTCTGCTTTCACTTCAAACTCGATTCCGAACTCCGGAACTTTACGACCAGCGTCAGGAAGTGCTTTGTTCAAATAATTATTATCATCCTCGAACTCATCATAGCTCTTCGTATGGTTATCTTTCAGCGTCAAGCCATTCGTTGTGCGATAGTCGAGGAACATCTTCTCAGACTTATCTTTGCTGAAGGCAGCGTCGTGGATCTGATAGCGAGTGGAAGCAACTGACTTATCGCTCCAGTACAGCGCCTTCTGATCAGCGTCCACTACACCTAGGAAGCCCTCGCCAGGATGTGTTCCGGTCCAGTTATTATCATAAGAATTATCGACGTACCAGACTAGCATTCCTGTGTTGTAACTCATCAGGCTATCACCGCGGCGGATATGGTCAAGGCCGACATCGACGCCATTATGTGTGCGCCATTCCAGCAGATAATAATGCTCGGAAAGGGATACTCCTTTATCTTTAGCGAAACCAGTAAGCTCAAAAGCACTGTCGTTTTCGGCATCATCTGAAAGGACAGAGCTGCCGTCGGCTGTGACTTGAATGTCATCCACATAGAATCCAGCGTTATTCACAGCCACATCCGTCCAATAGTTCAAGGAAAGCTCGATTTCCTGACCGGCATAAGCACTCAAATCGAAGGTAGCATCGACCCAGCCATCAGAGGTTCCGGTGATACCATCACCTGGATTTTGTTCATTTGGATTCTCCGTTGTCGTGATGGAACCAGGAATGGTTTCTCCATTCACTTTGACAGATGCATAATCCCAGTCTTGCTCGATATCATACCAAGTTTTGAATGTCAGCTCAGCTGCAGAAGCGTTTGTCAGGTCGACAGTTGCAGTCATGCTGTTATCGACCTCATTGCCTTTACCGCTGAAGTAGGCATAAGTGCCGCTTGCAGGCTTTGTGACTTCAGTTTCTTTATCTGGCAAATTCACTCGAATCACATCGTTATTCGTACCCTTTGTGACGGCTTCATCCAATAAGAGCTCGATGCCGTCGTCATCCAGATCCTCTGCTTCGATCGTCGTACCGCTCAGCCAGTTACCGCCGTGAGCATTTTGCAAATACTCCTTGGCATAGGCACTGAACCCGCTTGGCTCGGTTCCCGGAACATCTCCAGCCCAGCTGCCGCTAGCCATGATCGACCAATAAGCCACAGCTTCTCCTTGGCCGGTATAGTTTGTATCGTATTCATCCGGCAATCCTAGGTCATGTCCGTATTCATGCGCGAATACGCCCATAGCGCCGTCTTCCGGTTCCATTGTATAGTCATAAGCAGCAAGCTGTCCGTCGAAACGGTCACTCGCTGAGTTACCACCAGGTACTGCCACAAGTCCGCCAAGATTCCAGCGGTGAGACCAAATGGCATCAGCACCGAGGCTTCCGCCGCCAGCTTCCTCACCGACACCTGCATGGATGACCATCAAGTGATCGATGATGCCATCTGGCTCATGGTAGACGCCGTCGCCATCATAGTCATCGCGATCCCATTGATCATATTCACTCAAATCGACATTGGGATCTTGTCCAGCTTTCGTCAATGCTTCATACACCAATTCCCTTGCAGCTGTATCACTGCCATCCGGAGCAGGATCGTTGGCGCCATAATAAGCAGCAGGATGATCGGCTGTATACCATCCGGCAATTTCTCCGTCAACGGTATAACTGCCGCCGGATTGATTTTCATAATACTGTTTCATGGAAGTGAAATTCTGACCGTCCGGACCAGCATAACCTTTCTCACCGAAAATCATGTTCTGGAAATGATCATGTGTGTAATCTTCATACCACATATCCGTTTCTTCCGGTGTGATGGAGCTGTTTTGGTAATCAGGGAAGTCGATGGCAAGTACGAGCACTTTGTCTTCGCGCACTTCACCGTCATACGCTTCTTCCTTCACGTTATCGACTTTCTTGTCTTTTTTCTTATCTTTGCCTTTTCCCTTGCCTTTATCTTTGTCTTTCTTGGATGCACTAGCTGCGTTATCAGCGTTACCGTTTTGTTTGTCGGTGTCGCTTACGACATTTTCATCGATTGCAGCTTCTTCAAGTTCCTCGGGTAAAGGTTGCTTGGCTGCTTCTGCGCTCTTTTCTTCTCTATCTTTGAGATAGGCATTCAATGCTTCCTGCGCTTCAGCTTCCGTAGCATCCTTGCTGATCTTGCCTTCTTCTTTTAGCAATTCAATTAATTTATCTTGATTGGCAATGGCACTGTCAAAAGGACCGCCATTTTGAGGAGCCTTAGGCGTGTACGTTACAGCAGGTGTTTCCCCAGCAGCTGCTTCGGCTTGGGCTTCCTGCGCTGGCGCGAATGATAATGTAAAAGTGCTGAATCCGATAACAGCTGCCATTGCAGAAGCCATCCATTTGTTCTTCTTCAAGCAAGTCACTCTCCCTGTAATAATAGTTTAAATAGTCGGAAAACAGAAGGCGTATGTAGGTAAAGTTTTCCTTAAAGGGTAGTATAGCTACTAGACTGCTAGATTTACAATGGTACTTTTGAAGGAAGAGAAATTCTGTAGGCCTTGATTTGATGCGGTTTATGGGAGATATATTCACATAATCCGACATGAATGGAAGAAGAGTTGGGAAACTAAGGTGTGGAAAATTATATAAACGAATAGAAACTTGTAAAAGAGAAGGGGAAGTTGGGAAAGTAAGGCAGACTGGAAAATATGACAAACCGAAGAAAAATGAGTGAAAGTACCTAGCTATGATTTTGGATTTTTGAAAGTTCATTGACACTTATATACATTAATTGTAAATAAGTGTATATTTAATTGGCGAAGGAGGAGCATTATGTGGATGAAACTTGGTGTCATCATGTGCATTATCGCATTTCTTCAGTTGTTTACCTTACAAGTAATAGCGCAATTTGTTTTTATTCCAGAACTACTTTATTTATATCCACTTATTGGAGCTCTTTTCGGTGCATTTTGTTTTGCGATGCTGTATTTACTGAAGGAAAAAGGAAGCTGACCTTGCTTCCTTTTTTATTTATGTATACAGAATTTCTTCTTCATAAACAGAGGTTACGGAATCTTCTTTCATATGCAGTTCAAATGTGCCTTCTTGAAAGAATAAAGGAAAAACAGTTCGAACTACATCCTGCATCGGCAGCTCGACAGTCTCGGATTTATGAAACCACGATGGATTTCCTTCCCTGGAAGCTGTCAGCAGGGTGCCGGAGAAGGAATGCGTAACATAATAAAATATGAAGTAGCGAATATTCCGTGTCACATCTGCGTAATGCTGCACGCCTTTATACTTCAAATCCCAAACATCCAGTCCTGTTTCTTCTTTTACTTCACGAATGGCACTGGCTGTGAGGCTTTCCGGAAAGTCAACCTTTCCTCCTGGCGGGATGAACCCGCTGAAGTCATCGTGCTGTCTGTCCAGCAAAAGCACATGATCCCCATCATGCACCATCACCATATTATAAACCTTATGCTCGATCATATCAGTAGCCTGTCTCAACGGAAGCATTCACAATATACATCATATCGTTCTTATCCTGTTTCTCCTCCAAATAGATCGCACTGGTTGTCAGCATCCCGCCATCTACCACTTCCACTGTTACGGTTCCGTATGGAATACGTGCTTTTACCTGCTCGATATCTAGCTTGTCCTTATCAGCAGGGACAGCCAAGCGGACATTCACTTTCATATTATGCAAATCGTTTTCTGGCAGGACACTTGCAATACCGGGCATGGAATTGGTATGAATGGCATTGACCACTGCACGCACGGCTGCTTTCGTAACATCCTGACCGTGGACGTCGACGCCGAAGCCAGTTTGGATGAACATGATTTTTTCCATATGATCACTCCTGATTTTTTCTGATTATATCCACTGTATCATATAAGGATTAAAGAATTCTATCAGCTAGTTGTAAGATTTGGTAAACTGATTGAAAGAAAGGGGATATGTTCGTGAGTTATGTAGAAAACCTTCGAAAGTACGTCGGTCATCAGCCTGTTATCTTAGTGGGGTCGTTGTGTCTCTTGCTGGACGAAAAGCAGCATGTCCTTTTGCAAAAACGGGTTCATCCGCCTGAAACATGGGGCTTGCCGGGCGGCCTGATGGAATTGGGCGAATCAGCAGAACAGACCGCTGCCAGGGAAGTCCTTGAAGAAACAGGACTGACCGTGGAGGGACTGCAGCTGGTGGATGTCTATTCCGGTGAGGATAATTTCGCCATAGCTGCCAATGGGGATGAATTTTATAATGTGACAATTTTATACCAGACAAGTCATTATCACGGCAACATGATATTTGATGAAGCTGAAACCACGGAGCTTGCCTTCTTCCCTCTTGATGGAATGCCGGAGAAGATGGTCGGCAGCCACCGGCGGATGGTAGAGGCCTTTAGAGAGAAGAGATAGCTGTCTTGCTATTCTTTCTCTCTAGATCCAAGCTCGCAATTATTGATCTTTAACAGGAAATTGTTGCAGTATCTTTTGTAATCCTTCTGCAAATCTCTCTATATAAGCCAGATCGGTTTCAAACTCGAATTCCAGCTGGCTGCCATTGCCAACAGGGTATTGGACAAAACCACTCACTTCGACTTTCTTGATTCTATTAAATGAAAACCCAAGACTGAAGAAAGGTTCGGTAGGCTCAAACATAACCTTCCTCTTTTTCAGTGATAGAAACTGATTTAATTCATCCAAATAGCATTCCAGATATCTTCCTTCGAGCATAATATCGTCAATTTCGGCCTGGAATGAAGGAAGGGTGACATAAAGATAATTTTTATGCCAATCCGCATCATATTCATTTTCGGCATCTGGATAAGCATATTGATACGAACAAATTTTGAAGCAGGATCGTTCATCCTGGGATTTTAGCTCTGAATATGGATATTTATCAAAGTATCGAACTTCTTGAGAAACCATTTTTCAAGCCCCTTTCATTCCTCATCACACAATCCTGATGTTTGAGACGATTATAAATGGAACCTCAAATTTTCTGCGTGACACTTCTTGCCGTAGACTCACGCTCTCTCAGGGAAAAGGAAAGGTCAGTTGCTGTATACGGTGCCTTTGTCAGCTCTGCATACACGCGACGGAATGCCTCAGCTCCCATCTGTTTTAGCGGGTTGCGGACATGCGTCAGTTCCATGAGGCCAGCTATATCGCTTTGATCGGATTCAAAGCCGACCAACCCAAGCTCCTCGGGGATGCTGATTCCATGCGCACGTGCTTCGGCTGCCATGCCGGCTGCCACGTAATCGCTGGCATGTATGACAGCATCAGGCATTCCCTTGCCACTTAGAAGCTTCCGCAGGGCCGTCCGCCCATCATCCACTACGAATGTTTCATCCAAGATCCATTCTGGATGGACGGGCAGGTTATGTGTTTGCAATATATCTTCAAATGCTTTTTTCCGCTCCAGGCTGTTGCGGCTTTCCGCTCTTCCGATTGTACAGGCAATGCGGCGATAGCCTTTTTCGATCAGATGCTCCAGCCCGAGTTGGAATCCTTCATAATGATTCATATAAATCGATTGGATTTTTGGATGCTGCAATGGCTCGCATGTCAGGATTGGTCCGTATTTTGTATAAGATGCAACCTTTTCCCAGCCCAATCCGCAACGCAGTATGATCAGGGCATCAAGGCGCTTTTGGCGCAGCATCTCCAACGCCTGCAGCTCTTGGTCCGGCTTTTCATTCGTTTGATAAAGTAAGGTTTGGTAATGGCAGGAAGAGCCTGCTTCGGCGATACCTTGGACGATTTGCATGAAATAATGGCTGATGCTCGGGGAAACGACGCCGATAGTATTGGTCCGACCTTTTTTCAGATGCACGGCGTTGCTGTTTTGAATATAGTCGAGCTTGTCGATGACTGCTTGGACTTTTCGCCGGGTATCTTCGTGCACATGGGGGTGGTGATTGAGGACACGTGAAACAGTGCTGCGGGAAACGCCAGCCATCTGTGCGATCTGTTTGATATTACTCATGTACATCACCTCTTTGGAAATCGCTTTCTTACCTTTATTTTAGCGGAAAATCAGCGTTTTGTAAGCTTTGGACAATTTGTTTACAAATTCCTTACGAATTTCTGCTTGACCTGGGATGCATTCCAGCATTTAAGCTATGGTTGTAGATCCAAAACGTAACCATATAGGAGGCTTTAATCATGGGAAAATTGAAGATCGTTACAATCGGCGGCGGCTCCAGCTACACTCCGGAAATCGTGGAAGGGTTCATCAAACGCTATGATGAATTGCCGATCACAGAGCTTTGGCTTGTGGATGTAGAAGCAGGAAAAGAAAAGCTTGAGATTGTAGGAAATATGGCAAAACGTATGGTGGAAAAAGCAGGCTTGCCGATCGATGTCCATTTGACACTGGATCGCCGGGAAGCATTGAAAGATGCAGACTTTGTTACCACACAATTCCGTGTCGGGCTATTGGATGCACGAGCAAAAGACGAAAGAATCCCTTTGAAATATAATGTAATCGGACAGGAAACGAATGGACCAGGCGGATTGTTCAAAGGTTTGCGCACCATTCCAGTCATCCTGGATATATGTAAGGACATGGAAGAGCTCTGCCCGAATGCATGGCTCGTTAACTTCACAAACCCAGCTGGCATGGTGACAGAAGCTGTGCTTCGCTACTCCAATATCAAAAATGTCGTCGGCCTATGCAATGTGCCGATCATGATGAAAATGCAAGTGGCTGAGCTGCTTGAAGCTGACGGAGACCGTGTGCACATCGACTTTGCAGGCTTGAATCATATGGTATTCGGCTTGAACGTATATCTGGATGGAGTAAATGTGACGGAAACCGTTCTCGACAAAATGACAAGTGCTGATAAAAAAGAAATGACGATGAGAAATATCAAAGGTCTTGACTGGGAACCGAGCTTCATCAAAGGTTTGAAAGCAATCCCATGTCCATACCACCGTTACTATTACAAAACATCGCAAATGCTTGAAGCGGAGCTTGAGGAAGCAGATAACGAAGGGACACGTGCCGAGGTCGTACAAGGCGTGGAGCGTGATTTGTTCGAGCTTTACAAAGATCCGAATCTTGCTGAAAAGCCTGAGCAGCTGTCCAAGCGCGGCGGTGCATACTACAGTGATGCAGCCTGCAGCCTGATCAACTCCATCTACAATGACAAACGTGATATTCAGACAGTGAACACAATCAATAATGGTGCCATCCAGAGCATCCCGAATGATTCCGCCATCGAAATCAACTGTGTCATCACAAAAGATGGTCCAAAACCAATCGGTATCGGTGACCTGCCGGTTCCAGTACGCGGACTTGTGCAGCAAATCAAATCATTCGAGCGTGTCGGTGCAGAAGCAGCTGTAACAGGTGACTACAATACAGCATTGCTTGCGATGACAATCAACCCGCTTGTACCTTCCGATGAGATTGCGAAGCATTTAGTGGATGATTTACTGGAAGCACATAAAGAGCATTTGCCACAGTTCTTTAAAAAGGTAGAAGCATAATCAATGACCCGTGCCATGAAGGTGCGGGTCATTTTTTCCTCTTAATGTGATTCTTGCTTCTCTTTTTTCTCCGAATAGATAGCACCTATCTGACTTATTATGACTGCCGGATAAAACCAATCCATACTTCCATCCATCACCTGCTTATAAATCAGCTTCAAAGTAAAATAAACGCAGCCATCCTTTGATAGCCCATCATCTCAATTGCAATCTGTATCCTATATATCGTTTAAATACCAAATACTAGGTAAACGTTCAGGTGCCAAACGAAAAATATATCTGTTTTCCTCCCCATCCAAAAATTACTGCTACTATAACTGCCTCAAATCGGGTAATCTAAGGTAAGAACATTTGTTCCCTCTGGAGGTGGAGAAAATGGATTACAGCGGATTTCAGCAGCATGAAGTGCTTTGTGTGGATATGCGCAGTTTTTATGCGAGTGTGGAATGCGTCAAGCGCGGCTTGGATCCGATGACCACGATGCTTGCAGTAGTCGGGGATACAAAACGGCCAGGCAGTATTGTGCTCGCTGCAAGTCCTATGTTGAAGAAAAAGCATGGCGTCAGCAATGTGAGCCGGTATTTCGAGCTGCCGGAGGATCCGGATATCGTGATTGCAGAAGCACATATGAAAGATTATTTGGAAGTGTCGGTAGCGATTACGGAGCTTGTGCATGAGTATGTCCCGATGGAAGCGATTCATGTGTATTCAGTTGATGAATTTTGGGTGACGCTTGATGGCACAGAACAGCTGCATGGAACTGCGGAAGAGACAGCAGTCAAGCTGCAGCAGGATATTTTGGAGCAATTCGGCGTCACAGCGGCGATTGGGATCGGAGACAATAAGTTCCTTGCCAAGGTTGTGATGGATATCCATGCGAAGAAGCAGTCCTCTGGAATTGCTGTTTGCCGTTATCAGGATGTCCCGCGTTTATTATGGCCTGTTCCGATACAGGATATCTGGGGGATTGGACGACGCATGCAGCGGAACTTGAACCGGATGGGCATCGTCACGCTTGGCCATCTGGCGCATACATCCATCGATCATCTCAAAAAACGATATGGGGTGATGGGAGAGCAATTGTATTGGCATGCATGGGGAATCGATGAGAGCGAGGTGCTCGGTGATTTCGTCAAGCAGGAACAAAAAAGCTACGGACACGGCATTACCTTGCTGCGCAATTACCGGGGCGAAGAGATCCCGACGATCATCCTGGAGCTGTGTGAGGAAGCTTGCAGACGGGCAAGGCGGGATAGGAAAGAAGGCAATACAGTCCATCTTGCTGTCGGCTATGCGAGTCAGCATGGCGGCGGCTTCAGCCGCTCCCGTTCATTCACCAGCCCATCCAATTTGACGACAGATATGTATAAGCTATGCTTGGAGTTATTTCATGAGCATTACCAAAAAGGCCACGAAGTCAGACGTGTGTCTGTCTCCCTGACCAATTTATATGAAGAAGAAGCAACGCAGCTCAGCTTGTTTGAGGATAAAAGCAAGCAAAAGGATCTGAGCCGGGCGATGGATCAGATTCGCGCGCGCTTCGGAACAACAGCCATACTGCGTGCCAGCAGCTACACCGCTGCTGGTATGACGATCGAACGCAGTACGAAAATTGGAGGTCACCAAGCCTGAACTTATGCTGCTGCCGTCTGACGGAACAGGCGGCGCAGCTTCGGTACATACATGATTAGGAAAACGGATCGCCCCAGACTGAACAGCAGGAACGAAAGCCACAATCCATGATTGCCGAGCGGCTGCAGCGTATAAAGAGCTGCTAAATAAAGCAAAACAGCTAGAATCATGGAATTACGGACAAAGCGCACCTCCGTGACGCCAGTGAACACACCATAATAAACAAGCCCCAGACTGGCCAGGATCGGAAAGACAACAAGCCAGTTGGCATAAGCAGCAGTCAGCTCGATGATATGCTGCTGGTTGGAGAACATAGGATAAATCCATTTCTGTCCGAGCAGGAAGATGAGTGCAAGTGCCACCCCGATACCAAGTCCCCATCGCAAAGACAGCCGCAGTGACTGCGAGAAAAGTTTCTCATTGCGTTCGCCAAGAGCCCGGCCAGCGAGGATGCTGGAAGCATTAGCGAAACCGTCAAAGAAATAAGCCATCATATAATGAATTTGAATCAAGATGGCATTTGCTGCAAGCACATCTTCCCCGAATGCAGCGCCTTTTGCCGTAAACAAGTTAAAGACAATGAGCAGGCATATTGTCCGGATGAACAAATCACGGTTGACCTTCATCATGCGCCATAGCGGTTTAGGGTCGAGTGCGCGCTGAATGACTTGCAAAAACGGATGCTGCCAAATGTTTCCGGCATATTTTCGCAATAGCACAATGCCGAACACACAGGAGAAGACTTCGGCAATAAGCGTCGAAGCTCCGACACCTGCCACTCCCCAATCCCAAACATGAACCGACAGGATACAAAGAATGATATTCAGCACATTCGTACTGATTTGCAGGATCAGCGTTGCTTTGATATAAGACATGCCGATCAGCCAGCCGAGTATGACGTAATTGGCAAGCGCAAATGGCGCACCCCAAATCCGGATGGAAAAATAAGTCGAAGCACTGCCGTTAACGGCGTCACTTGCCCCAAGAAAGGTAAGGGAATAGTGCAAAATCGGCTGCTGGATGAGCACAAATAACAGACCGACGACAAAAGCGACAAGAAAAGGCCGCAATAATGCCATGACATGTTCATCAGTATCCAGACTCGTGGATGCTTGAGCGGCAAATCCGGAGGTGCTGACCCGCAGGAACCCGAACAGCCAGTACATTGTATTGAATATGATCGTTCCGATTGCAACCCCGCCGATATACGAGGCATCGGAAAGCTGGCCGACAACCGCTGTATCGACAACGCCGAGCAATGGTGTCGTGATGGTCGATAATGTCAACGGAAGGGCTAATGCTAAATATTTTTTATGCTGCATACACTCACCTTAAATAGTAGTAATTACGAACAATATACCGTACCTATGCAGAGAAGTAAACGCTATTTGCTTCCAAACATGAACGTCATTCTATTCACGCGCATATTAAGGATCAGCCCAAGGGATGCGAGTGTAATGACGAGGGCACTGCCTCCATAACTGATAAGCGGCAAACCAAGTCCTGTGACAGGCATAAGTCCGATACTCATCCCGACATTCTGGAAGATTTGGAATGTCAGGAAACCTGCAATCCCCGCTCCGATCAAGGTACCGAAAGAATCGTGATAACGCTGGGAAATCATGACGATTTTGTAGATGAGCATAAAGTAAAGCATCAAGACGATGCTTGCCCCGACAAAGCCGAAGACGCCGCCAATGACTGCAAAAACCAAGTCTGAATAAGCATATGGTACATGCGGCAAGTGATCATAGCCGCTCACATTACCAGAACCTATCGCCATGATGGACTGGTTCAGCTGATAACCGGAAATTGCATATTTCTCTGGCTGCAGCCAACCGTAAAAACGGCTTGCCTGATAGCTTGGCAGCGTGCCAAGAATATGGTCCAGGAAGAAATCGGTCGCGATGAAGTACGTGATCGCCAACGAAAGGACGACAGTTAAAGGAACGGAGAAAATGAGCAAAATCGTCTTGATCCGAACATGCGAGACAAGCAGCATGGCGCCATAAATAGCAAAATAGACCATCGCATTCCCAAAGTCAGGGAATTGCATGACAACAGCGACAGGGATCAAGGTGATGAGTGTCATTTTTCCAACAAGCAGCATTTCACCTTTCAAGGAAGAAGAATCATCTGTCCCTTTACTGATCACTTGGGCCAAATAAAGAATCAGCCCTATTTTCATCGATTCCGCAGGCTGAAAGGAAAAACCGCCGATAGAGTACCAGCCGTATGCATTGTTGATTTCTTTTGATATATTTGCAGGCGCAACCAGGATGCCGACCAACAATACCAGGAAAAATAGATAGACAAAAAGTGACAATCGCTTCAAAATATCCAGATCAATGAAATAAGAGACTGCAAAACAGCCGCCTAATCCGATTACATACCAAACAATCTGCTGAAAAACGAAGAATTCCCCTTGCAGCAGCTGTACTTGATATAAACTTATTAAGCTGACCAAGCCAAGCAGTACGATAAGGGAAAAATAGATATAATCAACTTTCTCTATATATGTCCGAAGCTTTTGCATAAACATCACCATTCCAGATAGAAGCGAATTACCGTTCTATCGTAACAGATATTTCCAATCAAAAAAGCCGCATTTTGGAAAAATACGGCTTTTTTATCAGTGATGTTGATGACCGCCACTATCATTATGCTTTTTCTGTTCTTGTTCTTCTTTAATCTTCTGTATCTCTTCCTCAGTCAATTCCCCGACTCTGATTTGTTTCGTTGGCATCAGGTGGAGGTTATCAACTTTCACATCTGCTTTTATGAAGTAAACGCCATCTGATGGGAAGTTATATTCCAGATGATATGATCCGTCTGCATCAAGGGAGGCTGGAAATTCTTCAGCATCTGCTTTGTTTTCATCTTTCCAGACGAGGAAGTCAACGGTTGCTTCCTCTTCCAGCGCTTTTCCATCCTTCGATAGTTTCACATCGATCTGGGGTGCTGTGTCTGCTTCGATGGCCTCAGGAGCTTCGATAAGCACATTCACTTCTTCTCGTTTGGCATAATGTTCAGCCGCTTCGGGATCCGCCGAACATGCGGCCAGGAGGAAGAACGTCAATAACAACGGTGAAGATTTAATGAACCGCATTTGTTTTCCTCCTTTCTTACGCATTGAAGAACCTCTTCAGTGCAGGCACTTTCGGGATGACGAATCGATCAAACAGCCAGACCGCGATAAGCGAGATACCGACAAGCGGGAAGATGATGCCAAGAATGATCATCAACACGATCACACCCTTCATGACTTTGTCAGGTGGTGCTTTCGGTGAACCTAGTTTTCCTTCTGGTTTCCGGGAAAGCCATAGCAGGAAGCCGCTAAGCGCGATACCGACAATCCCTATGCAAACAATCACACCGATGATCTGGTTCCAAATCCCGAATTCCGTTCCTTTATGGATGGTGATTCCCCAAGCGATGACCTTCCCAATTGTATGGTAGTTGTCATAACGGTAATCCGCCAAAACAGCACCTGTGTACTGATCGATATGCATCGTCACTTCATCGCGGGCATGGGGCGGGAAAGCAGATAGAGTGAATACGCCATCCTGTGTTTGCGGAATCATGATATTGTATCCCGGCTTTACGCCTTCTTCTTCTGCAATCGATACAACATCGTCAACGGATAGCTGTGTATATTGCTGGTTAGTCGAAATAGGTACCGGCAAGTTTTCAGCTGACCATGGTACATCCGCGATTTCCTTTGTTTTCACATCGGATGCAGGGGCATCTCCCACCCATACGGAAGGAGGATAGCCGACGCCAGCGTTCGTAGTCAGTTTCTGGAAGTTATCTCCCCACAGACCCGACCAAGGCAAACCGGTCAAAATAAGAAACAGCAAACCTAAAGAGATCCAAAATGCCGGAACTACGTGCAAATCGCGTGCGCGAAGCTTTTTCCCTTTGTTAAGGCGAGGGACTAGGACACCGCGAATCTTGGATTTCCCTTTCATCTTCGGCCAGCCCAGATAGATACCCGTGATGAGCAAGATCAACGCCCAGCAGGCTGCCCACTCAACGATCCGGTCCCCGACAGTTCCCATCAGCAGCTCACCATGGATCTTTTCAAACACATTGACGAGTTTGTAAGAGTCTTCTAATTTACCGAGTATGACATTTTCATAAGGGTCCACGTAAACGGTATAAGCTTTTCCGTCTTCTGAAATACCTACTTCTGCTGAACGATCAGGACTGTCACTTGGACGATACGATGTCACTGCTGCATTCGGGTTCACAGCTTCCACGGTATTGATTTGCTCGGATGGAGTTGTGACGGTGGTTTGCGGAGTGACTTCATAATAGTCTTTATAAAGGGCTGCTTCGATTTGAGGTTTGAATAGATAAACGCCGCCAGTGATAGCCAATATGATCAGGAATGGCATGATGATGAGACCTGCATAAAAATGCCAGCGCCAGACAGACTGATATAGCGACCGTCGTTTTTGCTTCTTCTTCGACAGCGACGACTCTTGCTGTGCCTCCATATAAACAACTCCTTTTCTTCTATAGTAAATGTAATAATGGACAAAGTAGTACAAGCCTAAGCTTAGGACAATTTCCCCTCCCTTACAAGTAGGAAAATGGAGGATATTATGACCATTCCTTGAACGTGATGGATAATAATTTATAAAGCGTTTACATCATGCAGCTCATGGGGCTGGAACGCTGATGGGACGGGCTTTGATGTTGTGACATTCCTTGACATGATGTCCTATAGTGATAGCATAGATAACTGTTAACAAGGACGAAAAATTTTCTCAGAAGGAGCGATTAGGTATCTTAACAAACAAACGGATTTTGTACGTTGGAGCAGGATCGATGGCAGAAGGAATGATTTCCGGGATGAGAGGTTCGGATAGCATTCAAACAGAGCAGATATATGTGACGAATCGAACAAACTCGGAGCGTCTCCATGAGCTGCAGAAGCGTTATAGCATCCACGGAGTTCCACGTGATGAGGTGGATTGGAACAGTATGGATATCATCATACTCGCAATGAAACCAAAGGATATCATAGCTTCATTGATCGATCTGCAAGATAAGGTTCAGGAAGGGCAGCTGGTGATATCGGTGGCTGCGGGTATCCAAAATGAACAGATCGAGCATTATCTGCCAGACAGCCAACCCGTTGTTCGTATCATGCCTAATACATCCAGTACCATCGGCGAGTCTGCCACTGCCATTGCAACAGGGACACATATTTCCAAAGACCAGTTTGCATTGATAAAAGAACTGGTGCAGACATTCGGGGAAGCATTTGTCATCGAAGAAGCCCAGATGGATATTTTCACCGGTATGGCCGGCAGTGGACCTGCATACTTTTATAAGCTGATGGAGCACTTTGAAGAGACGGGTGTTGCTGCAGGATTCGATCGGGAAACAGCAAGGGAAATCGGAACGCAAACGATGCTTGGAGCAGCCAGGATGCTGGTGGGTACGAAAGAAGAACCAAGTGCGCTGCGGAAGAAAGTTACTTCCCCGAATGGAACTACTGCAGCCGGCCTGGAAGCATTGCAAGAAGCAGGAGCAGGAGAAGCTATGACCAAAGCTATTCTTTCAGCAGCAGCACGGTCGAATGAAATCAGTGAAGAGCTGAAAAAGCAGCAGCTGACGCGCTGATAGATAAAAATCAAAACAATGGAGGATGTTATCATTTCTATACAAGCAACAAAACCGAAACGTATTGTCGTCAAGATCGGAAGCAGTTCATTGACCAGTTTGCATGGAGAAATCAGCCGTAAGAAGCTGGAGAAACTAGTGGAGCAGCTCGTGAAACTGAAAGACAATGGCTATGAGGTGCTGCTTGTTTCGTCCGGAGCAGTAGCGGCGGGTTATCGCAAGCTCGGTTTTCTGGAAAGGCCGACATCACTGCCGGAAAAACAAGCAGCTGCCTCGATCGGGCAAGGGTTGCTGATGGAAGCTTACTCGGAATTGTTTTTATCACATGGTTACGTAGCATCACAAATTTTGATAACGCGTGGGGACTTCTTGGAGGAAACCCGCTATAATAACGTTAGAAATACATTGAATGTGTTAGTGGATCGCGGAATCATCCCGATCATAAATGAAAATGATACAGTGACAGTCGATCGGCTGCGTTTTGGGGATAATGATACATTATCGGCTAAGGTTGCTGGTTTGGTCGGTGCTGATTTCCTAGTGGTTTTATCTGATATCGACGGGCTGTATACCGATAATCCAGCTAAAAATCCGGAAGCAAAACGTATCGAACTGGTAGAAGCCATCACGCCGGAAATCGAGGCAGCTGCTGGTGATGCGGGAAGTACAGTCGGAACCGGCGGTATGAAGTCGAAGCTTGAGGCATTCAAGATTGCGATGGCATCGGGAATCAAAGGATTCCTCGGAGATGCTACCGAAGAAGATATCATCTATCAATCTGTATTGGGCCAAGCTGACGGTACCTATTTCGAGGCAGCCCAAGATGCGGATCACTTGAACCGGAAAAAACAATGGATTGCCTTCAATTCTGGTCCTGAGGGTGAAATCATCATCAAAAAGACCGAGCAATTACCGGCTTCCATCGTGTTCACCGACGTTCTTTCGATAAAAGGCAATTTCAAAAAAGGGAACGTTGTCCGGATACAGGATGAAACGGGAGCTCGTATCGGTCTTGGCATCGTGAATCAAGCAGCATCTGAGCTTTGGCAGGATTTAAGCAGCCCGGTAAGAAATAAGCAAGAGACGATAGTCGATCAAGAAGCATTTGTTTGTGAACTGGAACATACCGTGCCGATTCGATAATAGGAGGGATAACACCGCATGGATCATATAAAAGAAGCAGTTACAGTAGAGGAGCAGGCAATTGCGGCTAAAGCAGCAGCCAAGAAGCTTGCACTGCTGACAACAGCAGATAAAAACGAAGCACTGCTTGCAGTGGCGAAGCAATTGGAACAGGAATACGAAGCAATTCTTACAGCAAATGATATGGATATGAAAGCTGGCGAAGAAAAAGGGTATGATGCAGCATTCCTTGACCGGCTGCAATTGACGCGTGAACGTATCAACGACTTTGCAAATGGTTTGAAGGAAGTCATCGAACTTGAAGATCCGACTGATCAAGTCGTAAGCGAATGGACATTGGATAATGGCTTGCATGTGAGCCGTATCACGGTGCCACTCGGCGTCATCGGCATGATTTATGAAGCACGTCCAAACGTGACTGCCGATGCAACGGGTCTTGCACTCAAGTCAGGTAATGCGATTGTTCTGAAAGGGGGATCTTCCGCCATCCATACGAATACGGCAATCGTAAATGTCATCCAGGAAGCACTGCAGCAGACGAAAGTGCCTGCAGATGCAGTTCAGCTTATCCAGTCGACAGATCGAAAAGAGACAGCGAAGCTTTTCACGATGAAAGAGCATATCGATGTCCTCATCCCGCGCGGCGGGGCTTCGCTGATTCAAGCTGTTGTTGATTCTGCGACAGTTCCAGTACTCGAAACAGGCGTAGGCAACTGTCATATGTATGTGGACGAAAGTGCCGATGCTGACATGGCAATCCGCACATTCCTCAATGCCAAGACAGATCGTCCGGCAGTTTGCAATGCTTTGGAGACATTGATCGTTCACCAGGCATGGCTGGAGCGGAATAAAGATGCTCTTGTGAAAGCTCTCCAGGAAAATGGCATTCAGGCGCATGGTGATGAAACAGCTGTTCAGGTGCTGCCTGGCTGTACACCTGCTGCAGAAGCCGATTGGGCGAATGAATACCTTGGTCTGGATGTTGCGGTGCGCGTCGTCGATTCCGTGGAGGAAGCAATCGACCATATCGATCGGTATGGAACAAAGCATTCAGAAGCCATCATCTCTGAAGATGAAGACAACGTGAGCAAATTCATGAAAGCAGTCGATGCAGCAGCGCTTTACCATAATGCATCAACTCGTTTCACAGATGGCCATGCGCTCGGTTTCGGAGCGGAAATCGGTATTTCAACGCAAAAACTGCATGCGCGCGGACCAATGGGACTGCCTGCATTGACCACTTATAAATATGTCATGAAAGGCAATGGCCAAACACGATAAGAAAGGCTCATCCAAATGGATGAGTTTTTTTATCGTCCAGAATATATTGACAATTCCGAATTGGTTATCTATAATCAATCGCTATATGAGAGGAGAGAAGTAGATGAAAGAATTCTTCAGCAAGCTGCTGAATGGCATGAGCATCGGCATCGTTGTTGCGTTGATTCCGAATGCACTGTTAGGTGAACTGCTCAAGCTTGTAATTCCCTACGCACCTATTTTACAAGCATTGTACGATACAACTGTCTTTGTCATGAGCTTGCTGCCAGTGTTGATCGGAGTCATGGTAGGTGTCTCATTCAAGCTGACACCCATACAGACAGCAAGTGTCGGTATCGCTGCCATGGTCGGCAGCGGGGCTGTCCAGAAAACAGCAGATGGCCTTTTTGCTTTACAAGGTATCGGTATTGTCGTCAATACGGGTATAACAGCTGCATTGGCAGTTTTATTCGTGAAGTTCATTGGGGACAAATTGAAGGCATACAGCATCCTGCTGCTGCCGACTTTAAGCATCATGATCCCTGGAATGATAGGTTTGATTCTATTACCTTACATAAAAGGCGGAACAGGACTCATCGGGCAAGCAATCGCAGCAATGACTTCATGGCAGCCAATTGTAATGGGAGCATTTCTTGCAGTCATTTTCTGTTTTATCATACTGTCTCCTATTTCCACAGTCGGTGTGGCAACTGTCATATCATTGGCAGGTATTGGGTCCGGCGCAGCCAATCTAGGCATCGTGGCAGCGGGTATCGGCTTGGCAATTGCCAGTTATAAAGCCAATTCACTAGGTACTGCATTGGCACATGTCCTCGGTTCTCCAAAGATTCAAATGCGGAACTTCTTCATGAAGCCCCGTATCGCACTGCCGATGTTCATCACTGCAGCAGTGCTCGGGGCCTTGGCTGGATTATTGGAAATCCAAGGAACTCCGTATAGTGCAGGGTTTGGTCTATCCGGTTTTGTCGGACCGCTGAATTATATGCATCTTGCCGACGGAGGTTGGACAGCTGCGAATATCATCATCATGGCAGCGGTATTCTTTATCCTGCCTTTCATCTTGAATGTGATCTTGCTTTATCTGTTCACCAAGAGATGGAATTGGATCAAGTCCGCAGATTATAAATTACATTTTGATTGAGTATGGCCGTAGGATTCCCTGCAGCGCGATAACCGTATTTACACCGGCAGAATCGGCAGTCTAAATTGTTGTTTCCATTATTGGAGTGCCTGATTCTTATCCAATTGGCAAAAGCAAAAAAAGGAGGATCAATGATGAGGGAAGAATGGATACTGGAAGGAAAAGAGCCGGATGTACAATATCATGTCCAAATATATGTCCCGGACCAAGCCCCGCCATCAGAAGGCTTTCCAGTCATTTACGTATTGGATGGAAACGCATATTTTGGATATGGTGCTGATACGATACGAAACCAATCTTTTAATGGCTTAAAGACAGGAATTGAACCTGCAATCATTGTAGGGATCGCGTTAAAGGCAGAAGATGCAATCATCAGGGAGCGGCGTTTTTATGATTTCACGCCACCTGCTGCAGCTTACAAATATCCTGATAGATTTAAAAATACGACGATTGATAAGCATGGTGGAGCTGATATTTTCCTGGACTGGATCGTGGAGGAACTGCAGCCTAAAATATTGGAAAATTACGCCGTCGATCTGAAAAAGCAATGCTTGTACGGACATTCCCTGGGCGGTTTGTTCACTTTATACAGCATGTTCAGACGTCCCGAAGCTTTTCAATGTTATTTGGCAATCAGTCCTTCTATCTGGTGGAATGAGAAACATATTTATTCGTTTGTGCACGATACCAAAGATGTTAGATTGTTCATCGGTGTAGGAAAAGAAGAAGGTATCATGGTCGAAGATGCCACAGCATTTTATCATCGTTTGCCAATCGTCCTGGAAGAAAGCACTGCCTATCATATTGCTGATGACGAAAACCATGCATCTGTCGTGCCGACAACGATGAGCCGCGCATTCCGTTATTTCTTCCAGTGATCCGGTTTTTTTGTTTCCTGCTCGATATCTGCTAAAATGATAGGAAGCGATCAAAACGGAGGGATGTCCACATGCAAGCCTTTATCCGGAACGACCAATATAACAACATTAAAGAACAGGTGCAGCAGCTCGTGAATAGTTCTGCTGTAGTCAAAGATATAGACGTGATTTACGGACTTCGCTCACTGGCAGAAGATAAAATCATGAAACGATTCGAGGAGCTTTCCAGGGATGAAGCAGAAATGCTCGGAAGGATCAGGGATGTACAGGATGAGATTGATGCAGAGCTTTTCCTGGCGCAGCTGCGTCCTTCCATCAAGCCATTCCCGATTCTTACGGAACAGCAGCTCAAAAAGCTGTTTCCGAAAGTGAAGCAACTGCATCTGCCGAAGCTTGAAGAAGTGGATTGGGAGAAGACATCTTACCTTGGTTGGAATGACAATGGCCAGCAGGCAAAGTATATGGTTGCCCCTCATGAGAAAGAGATGATAGCGATTCGTGGCACCATCACGCCTTCCTCCCAGCCAGGGATTTGTGCTATTTGCAATAAGCTGGAAAGTGTAGGACTATTCATGGCAGACTCGATCAGCCGCGGCCAAGGAACATATGTGAAACGCGGGAATTATGTATGCAGGGATAGTGCTAAGTGCAATAGGAACCTGACAGATATCAACCGTTTCTACAGTTTCATATCCCACTTGTACGCCTCTTGAAGAAAAAGAAGGAGCGCAAATGCCTTTGAGGCTAGCGCTCCTTTTTTCTAGTTTGCAGGCAGATCAAATGTCAGATCTGCTGCCAGAAGATCTTCTTCTTGTTTATCAGTAATGCTGGATATACGAAGGGAAAAGTCATCTTCTTCTTTGTAATCTTCTTGGTCCATCAGAAAGACAACATACTTGGTGGAAGTCTTGCCGGGTTCGATTTCACCCGAGTCAGCTTCGAGCACGTTATGGTTCAGGATCCGGTAAGCGGGAGTTTCAAGGAAGGCACCTATGTCTGTCAATGGTACAGCACTCTCCCCATCATTCTTCACTTCGATCATCGCTGTCGCGGCGACGATTTTATCCGGGTCTGCAAAACCGGTGAAAGACTCCTCATAAGAATCTGCCGGTTTCAGCTTTGTATATTGAATCCCTTTGAGGGTCACTTCTAAGTTGTCCTCCGTCTCGGACTGATCAAGATTTTGCTGGGACAGCATTTCTTTTTCAGCCACCGCATTTTTCGTCAGGCGGTCCGGGAAAAATGGATTGTCTGCTGGCACATCGTCCGTCAAATCGTCAGACAATGCATCTGCTACTTCGTTTCCTTCTGTCGTTGCTGCTTCTGCTGCAGGAGTTTTCGAATCTTCTGCTACTTTTTCATCATTATTGCAAGCAGATAAAGTCAGTGCGACTGCAAACAGCAAAATGGCGACTGGGATACGGAACAGTTTCATATAGTTTTTTCATCCTCTCGTTAACAGAGTCGTCTTTGGAAAATAAGCAAATAAAGACATAAATATCATACCGTAACCCTATAGGGAATGAAATGAAAAGTGTCTAAATTCCTAGAAGAAAGTCTAGGAAGGGCTGGAAAAAATGGAGACAGGAGGTATCATTCTTTATATATAGCTGGTAATATGTAGGAGAGTGAAGCGGATTTCAGCTAGGAGAGAATAGATGCAGTTGACGTAAGTTTTTATTGCATAAATTCCAGCGTGCGATATATATTTAGAAAGTATGAATCAGGATTGGAAGCGAGTATATTAAGTGAGGGGACCGCGGAGTATGGGACAAAAAAGAGATCTGAAGGAATTGTCCACGCATCTAGATGAAGAAGAACGGATTTTTCTCTACGTATCATGTAAGCTCGGTGAGAGGACCGGCATCCTTGGTGTTACGCAGAACCGGATTCTATTTACGCACAAACCGCTGATCAAACCGGCTTTTTTGGATACGACCAGCTATGACAGCATCGACTACATCCTATATACAGAGGGAACGGGAGAAGGCGAGTTATCCATCCATCTGAATGATGGAGATATAAAATACATAACAAGCCATCGACTGATTCATTTGAAGGGTGTAAGTGATATCGTCAGAATGTTCGTCAACACACATCAGCGCGATCTCTTATACCGGAATACGTTCAACCGCAAGCAATTGCTGGAATAGATACACGCAACGAGCAGAAGCAGTAGGATGAAAAAACCGTCTCAGAGAGCAGCCGGCTGGTGCAAGGCAGTCAGGGTGACATCCGAACTCATCTGGGAGTGCCCGGGAGGAAATGCCTGGTCGGCTGGCAGCCGTTATCAGCCATCCTGAGGGTGAGCCTAAGTCTCACGGAATAAGAGTGGTACCACAATGTCCATTGTCTCTTTAGGGAGATGATGGTTTTTTATTTGGAGCGCATCAATGACACGATGACTCATAAATAATCAGTCACCTGCACACACTGTAGACGAGATCAAACAGTGGAGGGAAACTGATGAAGAAAGCTATGGTCGTCTTAGTGCTCTTGCTGGCTTTTTCTTGCTGTATAGAGCCAGCTCAAGCACAGCCGACGAAAAACGTGATTGTGGAATCTGAATACTATGATGGTGTGGAGGAACTGAAGTATCCGCAAGTGAAGCATGCGGGCACGCCAAAAATCACTCGAATGATCAATCAGGATTTCAGAGCCTATATCGAGAAAGCTGCTGCTGCACGCAAGGAGAATATCGAAGCTGGCAAGAAGTATCATTTTGACCCTGATTTTCAAACGGAATTTGATGTTAAATACAATAATGACCGTAAGCTCAGCATCTTAATGAGCAGTTATATCTTTACCGGTGGAGCACATGGGTCCACTTCCGTCGAATCATTCAATTACGATTTGAAGGCCAGAGAGCGCGTGTTTCTGACGGATATTCTGAAAACGCCGAGTCAGCTGCAAAAAGTCCAGCATTACGTGTTCACCTATGCAAAAGCAAGACCGGAAATATTTTATCCTGATTTGAAGAAAGAAGATATTCATCTGAATAAGGAGACAGCCTTTTTCTTTACGGAAGATGGAATTGCGCTTGTCTTTCAACAGTATGATATTGCACCATATGTCTCGGGTAATCAGGTTATCAACATACCGCGAAAAATCTATAGCTAAGAAAGAAGCCATGGAAGTATGCTGCATCCATGGCTTTTTCGGGTATAGCTATAGTAATACAAGAGAGAATGGGGAGAAACCGATGTTAAAATGGGCAATCTTAGGGCCAGGTTCCATCGCACATCACTTTGCTGCTGCGTTGAAGGACGAGGGAGAGACGTTGTTGGCAGTTGGAGCGCGGAATAAATCGAAAGGGCAGGCTTTCGCTGAAGATTTTGATATACCTCGGGTGTATGAAGGTTTTCAAGGTGTGCTGGAAGATCCAGAAGTAGATGTTGTGTACATAGCCACGCCGCACGCCTTTCATTACGACACAATCATGGAAGCACTGAATCACGGAAAACACGTGCTTGCTGAGAAAGCGATTACAGTCAATGGGAAGCAGCTTGAAGATATCACTGCGTTAGCCGCTGAAAAGCAATTGATCGTGGCAGAAGCAATGACTATTTATCATATGCCAATTTATAAAGAACTTCATCAGCTGATCGATGCTGGAAAAATCGGTGAAATCCAGACATTGAGCGTTAACTTCAACAGCATCAAAGAAAATGATCCCAGCAATCGCTTCTTCAATCCGGATCTAGCGGGTGGGGCGCTACTTGATATCGGGGTTTATGCGCTATCGTTTGTCCGTTTATTTATCAAAGACGAGCCGGCTGAAGTCATCAGTACGGTTACAAAACACGAAACGGGCGTTGATCAGCAAGCAGGAATCATCCTGAAGACCAAACAAGGTCAGCTTGCTACAATCACATTATCCTTTATGGTGGAGTCCCCGGAACGCGCCACAGTCATGGGTACGAAAGGCTTCATCGATGTAGAGAAGTTTTCCCGTGCCGAGAAAGCCAGTGTTTGTTACCTGGAACAAGGCAAAACCGAAACGATCGAAGCGGGAGAGACAGAGAAGGCATTGCAATATGAGGTCAGGGCAATGAAGGAACTGATCGAAAACGATGTTCCACATGTAACATTGCCATATACGAAGGATGTTATGAACATCATGGACAAGCTTCGGAAACAGTGGGAAATAAGCTTTAGTTTTGAATGATAAAATGCTCCGGAATATTCCGGAGCATTTTGCCGTTCAGCTTGCTTTTCTGCTGTTTGCAGGGGACAGCAATCGTTCGAACCAGCCCATGACAAAGTCGGCCATCACTGCCATAAGGGCTGTTGGAATAGCGCCTGCCAGTATGATTGCGCCTCCTTCAGCTGCATTCGTTCCTCGGACAATGATCGATCCTAATCCACCAGCACCAATGAATGTTCCGACTGTTGCAACACCAATTGCAATAACAAGTGCTGTACGTAAGCCGGCCATAATGACAGAAAGAGATAGAGGAAGCTCTACCATCCGCAATATTTGAAATCTGGTCATTCCCATAGCATGACCTGCTTCTTTTAACGTCTTATCAACACCAAGGATACCTGTGTACGTATTCTTTACGATTGGAAGAAGGGAGTATAGGAATAACGCCAGTATGACGGTATTCGTACCTAAACCCATCACCAGCATAAGTACAGCGAGCAGAGCGAGGGCAGGGATCGTCTGGATAACATTCACTAAGGAGATAACCCATGGACTGAGTTTGCTGTATCGGGCAATCAGGATACCGATCGGGATGCCGACAATGCTGGCAAATAATACACCATAGGCAGACATCAAGAAATGCCGGTAAAATTCAGTCCATACATAAGCTCCATTATCACTGTAATAGGTTACTAATTCTTTCAGTAAGTCCAATGTTCCGCACCTCCTTTATTCCTCTTCAAAGTAGTTATGAGCTTCCAAGTATTCTCTGGCAACAGTACTAGGTTCTTTTTTCTCGATATCAGCTTGATAATTCAATTCGACAATCGTATCATTATCAAATTTTCCTACCAGCTTCTGAAGGATATCATCGATTTCAGGATGCTCTTTCAGAAGTTCATTAGATACAACTGGGGAAGCATCGTAAGGAGGAAAGAAATGCTTATCATCTTCTAAAGTGGCTAAGTTGAATTGTTTTAACCTAGCATCGGTGGAATACGCTAAAACGGCATCCATCTTCTTGCTGTTCAAGGCTGAATAAACCAACCCGATCTGCATAGGGTAAACTTTATTGAATTCGAAGCCATATGCCTGCGTGAATTCGTCATAACCAATTCCCTCACGATTGATCCAGCTGTTATCAACGCCAAATTGGTATTTATCCGCAACTGGTGCAAGATCTGAAACCTTCTCCAATCCTTCTTGTTCAGCTACATCTTGTCTTACGGAAAGGACATACGTGTTATCGAAACCGTACGTATCATACCATTTCTGGTCGAACTGCTCTTGAAATTCCCGCTGGACGATTTCCATTGCCTCGTCAGGATCATTCACCAGATCCATATGGAGTGCACCGCTTAAGTCGGTTCCGGTATATCGAGCTGCAGAGATGTCCACATCCCCATTTACCATAGCCTGATGCATCACGATGGAAGATCCTAAGTTACCTACTATTTCGGCATTCAGATTTGTGTAATGTTCAATCATATACTTTTGGATATAACCGAGTGTCTGTGTTTCGGATGTGGTCACTGTACCTATCTTGATTGTTTCCCCTGATCCGCCGCCAAGACCTGGAAGCGAACAGCCAGCCAGAAGAAAGGCTGTCAACATACCAATCACGATCAGTTTGGATAACTTTTTCATTTTCGCTGTTGCTCCTTCCTATGCGGTTTCCTGCTGTGCGCTTCTAGTTGTCGGTGTCAGTTTCGTTTCGACCCTGCCCAGGATGAAATCAGCTAGCAGTGCCAAAATGGTAGAAGGGATTGCACCTGCTAAAATCAGTTCAGGCTGGTATAGATTCAGTCCATCAAAGATGAAATCTCCAAGTCCGCCGGCTCCAACAAATGATGCAAGTGTAGCCCAGCCAATAAGGTAGACTGTGGAAACTCTAATACCGGCCATGATGATGGGAATGGCAAGCGGCAATTCCACACTGAAAATGAGCTGTGAATTCGTCATACCCATGCCTCTACCTGCCTCCAGCAGATTTTTATCTGTATTTTTGATGCCAATGTAGGTGTTACGGAGAATCGGCAGCATGGAGTAGAAAAATAAGGCGACAATGGCAGGCACCTTACCTACGCCCAATATCGGAATGAAGAATGCCAGGATGGCAAGGCTGGGAAAGGTTTGAATGATGCTGATGATGCGGATGACTGTATCCGCCGCCCGCTCGAATCTTGTGAGCAGGATGCCGACTGGAACAGCGACAAGGATACCGAGCAGAACAGCAATCAAGGAAATATATAAATGCTCCCATGTCTTCAGGGCAAGTGTACTGCCTTGCTCCTGGATAAATTGAATCAATGCATCCATGTGATCTGTGCCTCCTTCTTAGTTGACATCCTCATCACCCCAAATAGAGTCATAGACTAGGTCAGCCAATGTTGCACGGGTGACGATACCCTTCAGTCGATTCTGCTCATCTACTACGGGTACATATTTCGTGTGTCTGCGAAGCATTTTTTGTATGGTATCTCGTATAAGGCTGTCCTCTTTCACTCGGTAAAGCTCTGTTTCGAAAATCTCACCGACAAGGGTGGTCTTCTTGCGGTTCTCTTCAATATCCTCGACGTCGATATAGCCTTCAAGTGTCTGATCTTCACCAATAACGAGCAAGGAATCCACTCGTTTTTCCTTCATGCGCTGGATAGCGGTAGATAATGTCTCTTCTTTGTAGACGGTTGCCGGTATCTTATTCATGATCTGACCGACTGTTTTTACGTCGGGTTTTGTTTGGATCAGGCGCTCTTTTCCGATGAAGGATTCAACAAATTCATTTGCAGGATTGCGAAGAATCTCATCAGGGGTATCCACCTGTACAATCTCTCCATCTCGCATAATGACAATGCGATCTGCGAGCTTGATAGCTTCATCCATGTCATGCGTGACGAAGACGATTGTTTTGCCCAGCTTTCTTTGCAGATTCTTGAATTCTTCCTGTAATCCGTCTCTTGTGATCGGATCCAGTGCGCCGAATGGTTCATCCATCAGGATGAGTGGCGGATTGGAAGCTAGTGCGCGTAATACGCCGATACGCTGCTGCTGTCCGCCGCTCAATTCCTGCGGATAGCGATCCAGGTATTCTTCGGGCATGTTGACTAGTTTGATCAATTCTTCTGCCCGCTCACGACGCTTTTCTTTTGACCATTGAAGCAGTTTGGGAACGAGTGTGATGTTTTCACTGATGGTCATATGCGGGAACAGCCCGATCTGCTGAATCACATATCCGATTTCCCTCCGCATTTGCACACGGTTTTGCTTCATGATATCTTTGCCATCGATCAGGATTCTTCCCTCAGTCGGCTCAATCAATCTGTTGACCATTTTCATGCTTGTCGTCTTACCGCAGCCACTCGGGCCGATGAAGCAAATAAATTCACCTTTCTCTATTTCCAGATTCAAATTATTCACTGCTTTTTTACTGCCGCTGTATACCTTCGTTACGTTCTCGAATGTCAGCACATGATAACCTCCTGTTTACGGTGCATATTTGTTGTCCGAAAAATCGAATGCAGTTTCGTTCCGGACGATTTCAGTAATATATTGCATCGTTTTCTGCATCGCCCTTTGTGGATCGTAGGAACGGCGATGGTTCAGCACATTATTGAACATTCCTTGCCAGATCAGGATAGTCAATTCATTGATGGCATCTACATTCTTTTCACTGATTTCCCCAGCCTCCAAAGCCAGCTCCAGGGCAGAGCGGCCGCGTTTTGACATGTTGCGCTCCAAAAGTGTTGAATGCAGTTCCTCTGGGATATTGATCAGATCCTTAGGGAATTTCGTGTAATATCGCTCCAGCATATTTTCCGGGCTATCGCCGAGATCCATGATGAAGATGGCATGAAATAGCTTTGGATAGCGGAATGAATATGTACAAAAGCATTCCCAAGCTAATAAATACTTTTCCAGAGGCTTATCGGATCGGTTCATATACACGACAACTTCATCGGTATAATCTTTCAGGAATGTCATGGAAGCAAAGAATATGAGATGGGATAGGTCAGAGAAGTAATTGTATATCGTAGCGCTATTGTAGCCTGCCCTATCTGCTACTTTCCTGATTGTAACTTTTTCTAATCCTTCTTCTTGGATGATATCTGCTGTCGCCTCCACGAAATATTTCCACATCCGGCTTTTCTGGATTTCCCTTTTGTTCATAGTGCTTTTTTGTCTCCTTTACATACGCGCTCGTGCTCGCCTCCCCGTGGTTGTTAAGTCGTAATCGCGTATGATATTATAATCAAAGTTAAAATATAATCATGATTACGAATTATAGCATAGTCAGGAAAGAATGCAAATTTGCCTAGGAAGGAAGATGGAGATGGTATTCAATGTCCGAGATACGCAGCTTAAAATAAAAACGACTTATCCGCATCAAGTGAAGGAGATACGTCATGTCTGGATTCCAATGCGTGATGGTGTGAAATTATCAGCGAGGATTTGGCTTCCTGAGGATGCAACTGAGACGCCGGTACCGGCAATCCTGGAATATATCCCATATCGGAAAGATGACTTCACCGCATTGCGCGACTCGATCCGCCATCCATATTTTGCAGGTCACGGCTATGCAAGTGTACGCGTGGACATACGAGGTAGCGGTGATTCGGAAGGCATTCTTTATGATGAGTATTTACCGCAGGAACAAGACGATGCAGAAGATGTTTTGAAATGGATAGCTAGTCAGCCGTGGTCGACTGGCAAGGTAGGAATGATCGGGAAGTCTTGGGGAGGATTCAATGGTTTGCAGGTTGCTGCCAGGCGCCCTGCCGAATTGAAAGCTGTCATCACCATCTGCTCGACGGATGATCGATATGCAGATGATGTGCATTATAAAGGCGGGGCAATGCTTGCTTCCGATATGCTTTGGTGGGCATCGACAATGTTCGCTTATAATGCAAGACCAGCAGATCCGGAAATCATCGGTGATAAATGGCGGGAAGACTGGATCCGGCGAATGGACAAGACGCCGCCCTTCGCTGAGGAATGGGTGCGTCATCAGCGCCGGGATGCTTATTGGAAGCATGGCTCTGTCAATGAAGATTATGCAGACATAGAAGTGCCGGTATTCGCTGTCGGCGGCTGGGCGGATGGCTATACAAATGCCATACCTCGTTTGCTGGAAGGCTTGGATGTACCGAAAAAAGGCTTGATTGGCCCTTGGGCTCATGAATATCCGGAAGTTGCCATACCTGGGCCTTCCATCGGATTCCTGCAAGAATGCTTGCGTTGGTGGGATTATTGGCTTAAAGATCAAGACACAGGCATCATGGAAGAGCCGATGCTGCGTGCCTGGATGCAGGAAAGTGTACCGCCTGAGGTGGAGTATGAGGAAAGACCAGGCCGATGGGTGGCAGAAACACAGTGGCCATCCCCAGTCATTGAGCAAAAGCCCTTGTACTTGGATGGCTCAGAGTTGAAAGATGAATCTTCTGCCGGTATGCCAGTCACTGTTGCAACCATGCAGCAGCATGGTCTTTACGCTGGAGTGTTTTGTCCATTTGGTCAGCCGGGCGATATGCCATCCGATCAACGTTTGGAGAATGGTTTTGCTACGGTATTCACTAGTGAACCCTTGAAAGAACGTATGGAGATACTCGGAGCAGTCAAACTGCAGCTGGAGATTTCTAGCGATCAGGAGCAAGCATTGGTGGCGGTTCGTTTGAATGATGTTGCTCCCAATGGAAGTGTTACACGTGTTACATGGGGCATGCTCAATTTGACACATCGTAACGGTCATGAGTTTCCGACAGATTTGATACCGGGGGAGAAAATCTCTGTAACAGTTCAATTAAATGACATTGCTCATGCTCTTCCGGCAGGTCATCGCTGGCAAGTGGCAGTCTCCCCAGCATATTGGCCGCATGCTTGGCCATCTCGGAAAGAAGCCACACTGACAATATATCCTGGTGATAATACGAAGCTGCTGCTTCCGATGAGGGAACCGCAAGCTATCGATGATGAGCTGTCTCCTTTTCAGCAGCCGGAAACAGCACCTGTTTTAGCAAAAAAGATTTTGCGTCCCGAAAGCCGTAAACGTCAAATTCAGTACGACACCGTGGAGAAAACCTGGATACTGGATGATTATTCAGACGAGGGTGCACGCAAACTTGCAGATAATGGATTGGAATACGGCAGTACAAACCGCAATGTCTACACAATCAAAGAAGGCGATCCCCTTTCTGCCAGTGTTCAATGTGATTGGACAATGGATATTGGAAGGGATGATTGGCAGACGCACTTGGATTTGTCCTGCAATATGTGGTGTGATGAGAAATACTTTTATTTAAAGCACGAACTCCATGCATTCGAGGGAGAAAAAGAAATCTTCACGAAGGAATGGAATGAAAAGATTGCTAGGGATTTTATTTAAGAGAAAAGCAGGCATCATCGGGATGCCTGCTTTATTTTTAGTTTATAGAAGTTAAATAACCGATAAGTTATTGAGTTTGCAACACATTTTTTTGGTTGTTTTTGGTATAACTTCATGCTAAAGTATAACTATCTTGTAAAACAATGTAGTTAGCTTCTTTTTTTACTTAACTACCTTGCTAAACAATATAGATGGGAGAAAGTCGAAATTGTCATCCAGTCAGTTATTAAAAGGCATTTTGGAAGGTTGTTTGCTAGCCATTATCGCTGAACGTGAAACGTATGGGTATGAAATGGTGGAAAAGCTTGCGGCGTATGGCTTCACGATGGTCAGTGAAGGCAGCATCTACCCATTATTATTACGCATGAAAAAGGAAGGACTCGTCGCAACGACAAGCAAGGCATTGCCATCCGGCGGACCAAAGCGCAAGTATTATCAGTTAACAGATGAGGGTTTGGCAGAACTCGATGATTTCAAGAAAAGATGGGCGGCAGTCTCGTCCAGTGTAGATAATATCCTGGGGAGGAATAAATCATGACATTATCAAAGGAAAGCCAGGCATTTCTTGATAACATGCGGCTTTATTTATTTTCCAGCAGTAAGAAGGAAGATGAAGTAGCTGAGTTAATGGAGGAACTGGAGGATCACTTAATTGAAGCAGAGCAGCATGGCAAAAGTGTTGAGCATATCATCGGGAAGTCTCCAAAAGCATACATGAAGGAAATTGAAGTAGAGGTAGAAACGGATAAGAAATTTTGGTTTCTAGTTGTGCCGCTAATCATGTTGAATGGCTTTGCCTATCTGATCATGAATAAAGCGCTGGAAGGTGATAGAGGTTATTCACTTCTTGTACTCATCGGAAATCCTATTGTATTCATTGTTACGATATTTCTGTTGTTCGGACTGTTTCGCTTTTTTGCTGCAAATAAAGTATCCAAGAAAGTGACCCTAACGCTTTATTTTCTGATGGGTATTGCACCCACTGCAATGTTCACAGGAATTTTCGTTGGAGATCTCTTCATTGAAACACCTATGCTCACAATCAGTCCGTTTCTGAATGCTTTAGTCATCATTGCTGCATGCATCGTTTTTATCGCTTCTGCAGTATATTGGAAAACGTGGATTTCTGTCATCGTACCAGCAGTACTATACCTACCCCAAATCGTTTTACGAAGTGTTGATATAAAAGAAGAAAGTGAGTTTTTCATTTTAATGTCAGTCTATATCATTCTGTCTCTCTCGCTGGCGGTATGGTACTTTAGACAAAATAAGAAAGAGGACTAACGCATGCCACGCATGCGTTTTTTATCTTGACTGGAAATTGACTTACATGTAATATATAGTTAACAAATGCAATGTATATATTACATGGGAGATCCTTTACATGAAGAATAGAGTGAAGTTCACGCGAATGGAACAGAAGATGACACAGGGACAGCTAGCCAGGCAAGTACGTGTCACCAGGCAGACAATCGGCTTGATCGAAAAAGGGGAATACAACCCGACGCTCCAGCTTTGTGTAGCGATAGCAAAAGCATTGGAAAAGACATTGGATGACTTATTCTGGGAGGTAGATTGAATGGAGAAAACATGGATTCGTTTTTTGCTGCCGGATGATGAGTATAAGCGAAGGACGATGCTTGTTTATTTTGCGGAAGCAGCTGTTTTACAATTGATAGCTGTTTTAGCGCTGCTTGTCATCTTACGTTTTGATTTTGTGCCTCCTTTAGATAGCGCGACCGTTCTAGTCGGGTTGATGATTGGTACCATGGCTTACATCTGGATTCGTTATATACTGTCAGGTATGGAGTTTGCCGAAATCATGACAGAAAAAGCTTATCGAAGAGAGCGAAAAGTAATTGCAATTAAATCAACGTCATTTCTAGTTATTATATGCATGAGTATTTCATTACTTTATATTTTTGGGGATCCTTCCGTTTCGTTAATAGAGGGGCTTATTTTCAGCTTCATCGCAGCATTACTGCTTTTCTTTACTAATTACGTTTCCTTAAGAAAGTCCTACCGTAAAAACCGCGAGTTAATAGACTGACCAATCCATGTCTCCCCGTCCGAGCACTGCGTCCTGCAGTGCTTTTTTATGTGCCGCGTATATGAATTTGTTTTGCCTTACGGGAAACAGTAGACAAGACGAAGGAGGAGTTTGGATGAAACTTCTTGGACAGCGGTTTACTATTCTTTCCCTTATGTTCTTATTATTCATTATTCCTGCAGAAGCATGGGCGGACGGAGATATCTATCCAACATTGAAGCAAGCGAAATCCCCAGCAGAAGCGGGCTTTTCAGAAGCTGGTTTAAAGAGAGTCGACGAATTGATCGAACAAGACGTAGCGAATGGGTTTCCAGGAGCATCGCTGATAATCATAAAAGACGGAAAAATAGTGAAGGATGCTCATTATGGTTACCGGCAAATTTATGATGGATTCGATAAGCTGAAAAATCCCCAAAAGGTGGAGAAAGAGACCTTATATGATCTTGCTTCCAATACGAAAATGTATGCTACCAACTTTGCGCTGCAGCATTTGGTTAGCGAGGGTGAAATCAGTCTGACGGATAAAGTCAGTGATCATATTCCGGAATTCAAGGATGAAGCAGATGCAGAGATCAAGGGGAAGGGCACGATTTTGATAAAGGATTTACTGCACCATCAAGCTGGTTTTCCAGCGAGCGTTAGCTTTCATAATCCGGATATTGCGGGCACACTCTATTCGCAAGACCGCGAGCGTACAATCAATCTTTTGCCCAAAGTGCCGCTTCAATATGACCCAGGAACAGATCATCTATACAGCGATATCGACTATATGCTTTTAGGCGCCATTGTGGAGAATGTAACAGGGGAAAGATTGGATACATATATGGCAGAAGCATTCTATGGGCCGCTTCGTTTGAAAAATACCATGTTCCATCCATTGAAGCATGGTGTGAAGGAGGAAAACATTGCAGCGACGGAGCGCCGTGGCAATACACGCGACGGATATGTGACTTTCCCGAATATCAGGACAGAGACAATCATCGGGGAAGTGCATGATGAAAAAAGCTATCATGCAATGGATGGTGTCTCCGGTCATGCCGGGCTATTTTCGACGACACAGGATATAGCGGTATTGCTGCAGGTTATGCTGAATGGCGGAGGTTATGGAAATAAGCATTTCTTTGATGAATCAGTTATCGAACAATTTACAAAAGGATCTTCTAGTGACGAGACATATGGACATGGGTGGCGAAGGAATGGGAAGGGAGGGAAGATGGATTGGATGTTTGGATCGTTGGCAAGCGACACAGCTTATGGACATACAGGCTGGACAGGCACAGTCACGATCATTGATCCGGAGTACAATCTAGGGATTGTCCTGCTGACGAATAAGAAGCATTCACCAGTTCTTGACCCGGACCAAAATAGAAACTCATTTGCTGGAGACGAGTATGATACAGGCAAATATGGTCCGGTCATCCAAGCGATTTATGAAGCGATAAAATAAGAAAACACGGTTCACGGACCGTGTTTTCAAGTTATGACGAGTGCGCGTCTTCCCATCGCATCATATATTCGGATAAAGTGATTTCTTTCCACTTTTACATGTTCTCCGCTTTTATCGGTTGATTCACAGTCATGAAAATAAATATATTGTGCATCGGTACCAGTGACGACAATGCAATGCAGCGGTCGGGGTGCTTGGACGACCTTTCCGGAAGGTGTATGCCAAGTGCGCTGTGTCGGCATGTCATGATGAATCGTAAACCACACTAAAACGGGATGATCATCTGCCACATGTTTTTCAATGACGTCAAATGCTTCACCATACAAAGCTAGACTGCCAGGGCGGTATTTATCGGCAACTTGCTTTAATGGATTGGGATTGATCGTGATGCCATTATCGAAAGGGTCGCCGACAAATCCGTCTTCCGGATCGCCCCATATACGGATCGATCCATCTTCATTACGTTGCACTTGGACATCATCCATCGGCACATCCCGGACCAATGTCAGTTTGTCGACAGCTGGTCCATAGTAGGATAATGCCATTGCCAGTGCTGTTATTTCACACCCGGATGGAAGCTCGGGTCGCTGCTTGATATACGGAACAGTCAACAGTTTCATAAGTACCTCCCCCGATCATTAACTAAAGCGGCTTTGTTCTTCCATGTCATTAGCATCTTCCCGTTTGATATAGGCTTCATAGAAGCTTGCGCGAGCAGCCTTATAATATGGATAAGTGAAAATGAGACCGAATGTTGTGATACTGGCTAATAGATACCAGCCGACAAAGCTCAACTGTAAGTAAAATAACTTGCCTCTGTTACCCTGCATCCGGCGCTTGCTTTCACTGATGGCTTCCATCGCGCTAAGGTCAGGTTCATCTCTCAATATGTAGACGGTTTGGGAATAGCTGTAATACTTCAGAATGCCAGGAATGATGAGCAGGAGAGACCATAAAGCCACCAAAACCAGCCTGATCACACCAAATGCAAATAACTTAGGGAAGTACTTAAAGCTAGTGAACATCAAAGCGACAGATGTGTGCTCTTTCCTTATAAGATGAAGGTACATCCAGCTTGTTCCTGCAAATAAGGGCATGAAGAATGTGTAACAGATGATATAGCCAATACCCACCATTATAAGTCCAGCAAAGCCTTCTTCATCCAATGCTGATAGAAGTAAATCGGAAGGATAAGCTAAAAGGATGGTGAAAATACTCAATACTATAATGATAAGAAATATAATAACGTATAACAGTATCCCGGCCCCAATAGCCTTTCCTGCCTTATATGACAGTCCATCCAATGCTTGTCGTTTTAAATCTGAATTGCGTACCATTATGTAAAACCTCCATGATAATAAATGGAAAATCATGTATTATCATATCATCAAAACAAGCGGTGAGAAGATGTTAAGGTTAAATATTCCAAAAATAATCAAATCTACCTAACTGTTAATTGAGCGCATCTGCTTATGCAACCAAAGGCAGATGTTGCCAGGGACCTAGTTTGATATAATGAATGGACAATAGCATAGATGACTCAAGGGTGGTCGGCTCACTTATCCCTCCAGGGAGGGAGGTGATGCCTCTGACAGTATTCGAGACGCTGACGCTGATGATTTCTTTCGGCACGCTCATTGTTGCGATCATGTCTGATAAAAACCAAAAAAAATAACCACCCTTGAGTGACAGCTCATGATGGGTAGGTTATTTTTCGCATTTGTGGGCCGATTCCTTTGAGGAATCCTTGCTATTGTTTGACCGTTTGGTGTTACCAGCACCAGACGGTCTTTTTTGTCGTTGTTATCTTATGCATATTTTAGCGTAAATAAACCTTATTGTCATGTGTTTTATCTGGTTTATAGTGTCCAATCCGGGGCGGAAGCGTGCTCGAGAGGATTTTGATCAATCCGTCCTTAAAGAACGTGTTTTAAAGATGCAAATCGATATATTCCCTACATCCACATTTCGATGACGTTCGTATCATCTTTATTTTAAGCTGAATATTGAAAGGGGAGAAGCAGATCATGATCCATAAAACAATACAGCCAAAAATCTTATATTACGGCAACCCTGTCATCCTGCTCACGACGATAAATGAGAACGGGACAACGAATATCAGTCCGATTTCATCTTCTTGGGCATTGGATCACTTGCTTGTCATCGGTCTTGGGACAGATGGAAAAGCATATGAAAACTTGAAGCAACGTGGCGAATGCGTGCTGAATGTACCGGGTCCCGAGCTCTGGGAGCATGTGGAGAAGCTTGCTGTGTGTACAGGAAAGGAAACCGTTCCACCAGGTAAAGCAGCATATGGATGTGTTTATGTGAAAGATAAATTCGAGGCTGCCGGTCTGAGGCGAAAAACTTCCGCAGTCGTAAATGCAGATGCTATAGCTGAATGTCCCTTACAGATTGAAGGGAAAATAAGATATATGAGAGAGCCGGAATATATGGAAGGCATTGTGATAACAGAGATCGAAGCTGTCGCCATTCATGCGCAAGAAGACATTTTAAAAGAAGAACATCATATTGACCCTCGTAAATGGAGTCCGCTGATTTACAACTTCCGCCACTACTTCGGGCTAGGAAAGGAACTTGGGAAGACAGCGCGAGCTTAACAAATCAACCCCCTCAACAAATGAATGAGGGGGTTCTGTTCATCTTATTCCACAGTCAATGCTTCAAGTGAATCGAGAATATGATCGATCAAATTCGGCAGATCCTCCATCTGATCTTCATTGATTTTTCGGTCAAAACGCACTTCCACGGTATTTTGGTAGTGTTTTTGCTGTTTATCATACACATACTGCAGTGTTTGTTCCGGGCGGGTCGGCGGTGTCCAGATTTTAGTCAGGATCGATTCGATGACAGGACATTCCGTGTCAGGACTTTCTACTGTCATATAAAAGAAAAGACGTAATCTGCAGCCGGGGTTCGTATCTGGTGCCTCCAATATTTCATCTGCTAAATCACGTAAAGATGCTTCCAAGCAGATTTCAGCAGTCACTTCCGCGTTTTCCCGAAGTGTCAGGCCAAGACGGAACTCACGTGACATGTCAGCCATTTCCATCCGGTCATGTCTGGATACGATCGTAATCTCTTCATCCACATTATCCAAATCATAAAGCTGATTCTCAAAAGCTACTTTCAAATTATCAAATACAGTAGGATCGAACATCTTGCAGGACCTCGCTTTGTCTAGATGAGAAAACTCTAGCATACACCCGGTATAGAAACAAACTTTACCCAAGGGTGCTAGTAAAAACAATGGGAATTCGTTACAATTTTAGGTGAGGAAATCGAGGTGACAAACGTGTTTAAGATACTGCTGATCGAAGACGACAAAAGTCTTTTCGAAGAAATAAAAACGCGGCTGACACAATGGTCGTATGAAGTATATGGGATTAAGGATTTCGGACATGTGATGGAAACATTCTCTGAGGTGCAGCCGGAACTTGTCCTGATTGATATCCAGCTGCCAAGCTACGATGGCTTTCACTGGTGCCGGATGATCCGGGCACATTCCAATGTGCCGATCATCTTCCTGTCTTCCCGGGATCATCCAATGGACATGGTCATGGCGATGCAGCTGGGCGGGGATGATTTTGTTCAGAAACCATTCCACTTCGAAGTGCTGATCGCAAAAATCCAAGCTATCCTTCGCCGTGTCTATAATTATAGTACGGATAAAGTGACATTGAAGACGTGGAATAGTGCGACAGTCGATTATGAAAAGAATGAAGTGGAAAATGATGCAGGAAAAGTGGAGCTTACAAAAAACGAAATGTTCATTTTGAAGCTCTTGGTAGAACAGAAAAACAAGATCGTTTCCCGTGAGAAACTGATCACAAGCTTATGGGATGATGAGCGGTTCATCAGTGATAATACATTGACTGTGAATGTGAATCGCTTGCGTAAGAAACTGGATGATATCGGTCTGGGACAGCAGATTGAAACAAAAGTGGGTCAAGGGTACTGTGCATTGGAGGCAGATAAGCCGTGATCCGGGTATTTCTTCGGGAAAAGATAAGCTGGCTCGGGATGTTTGTCTTGCTTTCCGGCTTGCTCCTGCTGATAGCTTACGTTGATACGACTATCCCGCTACCTTCTGTACTATACATATTACTGCTGTTTTGGCTGTTGTTCATCGTCTTTCTTTTCTTCCGTTATCATCGTGAAACGAGATATTACCGTGTCCTGAAAGATTGGGAAAAGAGTCTGGATACTTCAGGATTACCCGAACCAGATCGTCCTTATGAATATATCGTAGCTGAAAGTCTTCGGGAACAGATCAATTTCTTGCATCGCACTTCTTCCGATCGCCAGGAATCACTGGAGCGGGAAAAGGATGAATTGCTTTCCTGGATCCATGAAGTGAAAACACCGCTGACTGCCATGCAGCTGATCATCGAACGTGTGGAAGATCCGGTGTTGAAGCAGCAGCTGACATATGAATGGCTGCGTGTACACATGCTGCTGGATACCCAGATTCATCAAAAGCGGATCACCTTTATCGAAAATGACTTATTTATCGAGAAAATCGACTTACCTGCTGTCATCAGTCAGGAAATCCGTGCTTTACGCTCGTGGTGTATGCAAAAGGGAATCGGATTCGATTTGGAATTGCATGAAGATACGGCGCTGAGTGATACGAAATGGCTGACGTTCATTTTTCGGCAGCTGCTGTCCAATGCAATTAAGTATAGTGAGAATAGCGACATCTCCATAACAAGTGAGAAAACAGACGGACACGTACGAATCCATATTCAGGATCAAGGAATTGGTATCGATGCAAAAGACTTGCCGCGTATATTTGACAGAGGGTTTACCTCAACTATTCAACATGATAAAGCTGCCACCGGTATGGGGCTTTATTTGACTCAAAAGGCGGCTGAACCGTTAAAGATCAAAATAGATGTAGCATCTGACCTGGGAAAAGGCACTCGCATTACGCTCACTTTCCCTAAACGAAACGATATGGTCGGCATGACTGGCGTGTGACAGGATTGTCACACGCTTTTGCTCGTTTGTTAGCTGAAAAGCAGGAGCATATTCATGGGCATCCGTATACTTGAGGTAACAAATCAGACAAAGAGGTGCGAAACAATGAGGATTTTAGAAGCGACAAGAGTCCAGAAAAATTACGGAAATAAATTCAATAAACAGGAAGTGCTGCGAGGTGTAGATCTTAGCATCGAAGAGGGCGAATTTGTCGGCATCATGGGGTCATCCGGATCTGGTAAGACGACGCTGCTGAACGTACTTTCTTCCATCGATCGTACCAGTGGCGGAACGATTCTGATTCAAAATAATGAAATCACGAATATGAAGGAAAAGAAGCTGGCCGAGTTCCGGAAAAATCATCTTGGATTCGTCTTTCAGGACTATAATCTGCTGGATACACTGACAGTAAAAGAAAATATACTGCTGCCGCTTTCCATCAAGAAAGTACCCAAACAAGAAGCGAACCGGATGTTTACTGAAGTGGCCGATCAGCTAGGCATCACCGACATCCAAAATAAATATCCGAGTGAGATTTCCGGCGGGCAGAAGCAGCGAACGTCTGCTGCGCGTGCGTTCATCCATGAACCAAGCATCATTTTCGCTGACGAACCGACAGGGGCATTGGATTCCAAATCGGCTTCCGACCTGCTAAACAAGCTCAGCTCCTTGAATGTGAATCGGAAAGCAACCATCGTCATGGTCACGCACGATCCGGCAGCAGCCAGCTATTGCAGCCGCGTCATATTCATCAAGGACGGGCAGATTTACACGCAGCTGAACAAAGGCCAGCAAGAGCGACAAGTCTTCTTCAAAGACATCATGTCCACGCAAGGCGTGCTCAGCGGGGTGCAAGATGAGCGTTAATAGCTTGATACTTCGCAATCTAAAGAAAAATCTCCGGAATTATTATTTGTATGTATTCGCTTTGATTTTCAGCTCAGGTTTATACTTTGCTTTTGTAACCTTACAGTATGATAAATCGATGGATCCAGTGGAAGGATCGGTTAAAGGCGGGGCAGCTATCGCCACTGCTTCTGTGCTCCTTCTCTTCATCGTTGCTGTATTCCTGATGTATGCCAATACTATCTTCATCAAGCAACGCAGCAAGGAAATCGGTCTCTTCCAGTTGATAGGTATGACGAAGAATAGAATCTTCACGATATTGAGTGCGGAAAATGCCATTCTTTATTTTGGCAGTCTTGTTTTTGGAATCGTATTGGGCTTTATAAGCTCAAAGCTATTGATCATGGTCATGTTCAAGGCTACCGGCGTGGAGGGGATCGCTTCCTTGAATTTCTCTTCAAGGGCTCTGCTGCAGACAGTAATCGTATTCCTATGTATCTACTTGCTGATTATGCTGATGAATTTGCTTTTCATCAAACGCCAGACAATCTTGTCATTGTTCCACGTGAAATCAAAGACAGAACTATCAGCAAGAAAGCTGTCAGTTTTCCAAGTGATCATCGGAATTTGCGGTATTGTTTTAATTGCAGTGGGTTATCTTGTTTCAGGAAAGCTTTTTGATGGTGATTTCTCGTCTATGATCGAGCTATTTGGAGCTATGTTCTTCATCTTGTTTTCTGTCATTCTTGGAACGTACTTGTTCTATAAAGGCTCGGTTGCCTTTATCGTAAGTCTGATCAGAAAGCAAAAGGATGGTTACTTGAATATCAAACAGGTGCTGTCTCTTTCTACCATCATGTTCCGGATGAAATCCAATGCCACGCTGCTTACCATCATCACAACAGTGTCCGCACTGGCAATCGCATTACTTTCCTTAAGTTATATCACGTACTACTCTGCTGAAAAGATGGCGTATAACTATACAGGAGGAGCAGACTTCTCCTTGCTGACAGAAAAAGATGCGGAAACTTTCCGGCAGGCAATGGATGACAATGATATTGCGTACGCGGAAGATAAAGCAGAAGTGTACACTGTCCAGCTGGATATTGAAAACATCTTGCAGACGGAGCTGGAACTGAACTTCAATGCCTCTATGATGGATACGGCTGTGATCAGCGAGAAGGCAGCCGGGCAGGACGTGGAGCCGGATGAAGTGAAGCTGACTGGCTATAATGAATTGCTGCAGCGTTTCATGTCCTTGAAGGACGAAGGTGATGTCGTTGTCCATGGACAGGAATCAGAAACAGACCTGCATTACACTGGGATGGAAGATGAATATCCGATTTCCAACTATTACACCATGGGCGGTCTGCCGACGATGATTGTCGACGATACGCTGTTCCAGGAATTGAAGCAAGATATCAATCCAGATTTGAATCAAGGGTACCACTGGTATTTCGGATATACAATTGAAGATGATGAACAGCTGGAAAAAGCAAATGACTTGTTCCAAGGTCTGGATTTAGAAGCTAAGGAAGTCAGTGAATCCAGAATCGATGCTGCTCAAAGCCAGAAATCATCAATGGGCTTGACGCTATTCATCGTAGGCTTCCTCGGTCTGACATTCCTGATTACATCTGGTTGCATCCTTTACTTCAAACAAATGGATGAAGCAGAAAGCGAGAAACCGAATTATACGATTCTCCGCAAGCTTGGCTTCACGACAGCCGACCTTCGCAGCGGTATTCAGCGCAAGCAGCTTTTCAACTTTGGGATTCCGCTCGTCATCGGACTTTTGCATAGCTATTTTGCTGTCAGATCCGGCTGGTTCTTATTCGGTTCGGTGATGCTGACACCAATGATCATCGTGATGGTCATCTATACAGTATTGTATTCGATTTTCGGGATACTCTCGGTCGTTCATTACAACAAAGTCATCAAACAATCACTTTCATAAGGGGCTGCGTGCAGCCTCTTTTCTTTTTAGGGGGAGTTTTATGTCGATTCATCAACTGATCTTCCGAAATATAAAGAGAAATTTGCGCTATTATCATTTATACTTCTTTGCGATTGTCTGTAGTGTTGCGATTTATTTCGCTTTTGTCACCCTGCAGTATGAAGCAGCGGTCGGGGAATTGGGCGAGTCCTTCAGGGTGCAGGCTGGTATTGAAGTGGCTTCTTATTTACTTGTATTCATTGTAACGGTCTTCCTTTTGTATGCGAATGGATTGTTCATGAAACGAAGGACAAAGGAGATCGGATTATATCAGCTGGCTGGGATGACGAAGAGACAAGTGAGTTTTTTGTTCATGGCGGAAAACGCTGTGCTTTATGCTGGTAGTTTGATAGCCGGTATCATATCTGGATTCATCGGTTCTAAATTATTAATGATGATTTTATATAAGCTGCTTGGCATAGACAGAGTGGCTGTTCTGAATTTCTCCTGGCAAGCTGTCGGTCAAACAGTGATCGTCATCGTACTCTTATATGTACTATTGATGCTGATGACTTCTCTTCGGATCAAGAGGCAGACACTGCTGGCGTTATTTCAGCAGCAAAACAAAACGGAATCAACTGGTCGTCGTGTGAGGTGGTATCAAGTAGTCATCGGAATCGCTGGTATTCTGTTGATCGCTTCTGGTTATTATACTTCTTCGATTCTATTTGACAGGGGTTCGGAGGAATTTGCTGTACTAACAAAAAGAATGGGATACACACTTGCCAGTACCATTGTCGGAACATATTTCTTTTACAAAGGATCTGTCACACTGCTGCTCCTGTGCATTCGTAAAAGTAAAAGTGGCTATCTGAACATCAAGCAAGTGCTGTCTATTGGTTCAATCATGTTCCGGATGCGCACGAATGCTTTTCTACTCACTGTCATATCGACTGTCACAGCTTTGGCAATTGGTTTTCTATCATTGGGATACATAAGCTATTATTCACTAGGAAAAGATGCAGACGCAGCAACTGGAGGCGCCGATTTCTTTTTCGTATCCGAAGATGATCAGCAGCAATTCCAGCAAGAGCTAAATCAAGCGCAAATCCGATTTGAAAAGGAAGAAAAAGAAATTGTTCAGCTAAATACCGACCTCTCGAAAATATTGAAAGAGGACAGCAGCATGTCAGCGGAACAGAACATGACCTTCATCTCGTCAGCACAAGCTGGGTTGGAGGTGGAGACAGGTCATGTCATACTGGCCGGAGATGATGACCGGTCAAATGCAACAGCTGCTTTCAAAGCAGGTGAAGCAGTTGTCCATACAGGTGAAGATGAGGTTTATCTTCAATTGGTGGATATTGTGCCACATTCTCCACTTCCATCCATTATCACTTATGGGGGCCCAGCAGCAGTACTTGCACCTGCCGATTATCGGAGACTTCAATCAGCTGAAGCAGAGCCGCAAAAACTATACTTCATATCACTCCAAAATCGCAATGATGAGGAAAAGGCCGTGAAGTTATTTTCTCAGTTGAACACAGGGGATATAGCAATATCAAAGCAGCTTGCCTCAGATTCCAGCAAAATGTCCATGGGACTCTATATGTTCATCGTCGGATTTTTGGGACTGGCATTCCTGCTTACCTCCGGCTGTATTTTGTATATCAAGCAAATGGACGAAGGTGATAGTGAACAGCCCACCTACACGATACTGCGCAAAATAGGGTTTACGAAAACAGATTTGCGTAAGGGCATTGTTCGCAAACAGCTCTTCCATTTTGGCATTCCGCTTTTGATAGGATTATCACATGGTTATTTTGCCGTTAAGTCTGGCTGGTTTTGGTTCGGTAATTCTTTATGGGTACCGATGACAGCAGTCATGGTTATTTTCACTTTGCTGTATTCCACTTTTGGAGTACTCTCGATTTTCTATTACAAACACGTTATTACAAGATCCCTCTGAGGCAGTCGATAGACTGTCTTTTTTGTTTGTGAAGCAGAAGGGGACCTGTGGAAGATGGTATCAGTGATTGATGCTACTTTTTGAAAAAATTAACTTTACAAAACGTAATGATTACGATAAGATACAAAACGTAATCATTACGAAATCTACTACATACATATAAATGTTAGAGGAGGAGTACGGATGAGAAAGTTAATGTTGAAGGCTATGGGAATTGTGGTGCTTATTTTGCTGCTTGCAGCATGTACGAATAATGCAGATTCCGAAGGGGACAAGAAGCACCTTACCTTTGTTTATAACTTCGCGACGAATTCCTTGGATCCCAATGTGGATTCCAGTTATGTGCCTTTGCGTGCCGGCATGACAGAAACATTGGTACGCTTGAATGAAGAAACATTAACGATCGAACCGTGGCTCGCCGAGAGTTGGGAAGGAACGAATGAAGGAAGGGAGTGGACGATCAAGCTCCGTGAAGGCATCACCTTCCAAAATGGTGAACCGATGGATGCAGAAGCCGTGAAAGCGTCATTGGAAAGATCCTTGAAAGACAATGTAGCAATCCAGAATGCACTGAAAATCGATACGATCGAAGCAACAGATGATAAGACATTGCAAATCACGAATACACAGGCGTTTCCTGAATTCGTATCTGAACTTGTAAACCCGAATGTGTCCATCATTGATGTAGCAGCTGGCGACTTTGTCAATAATCCGATTGGGACAGGTCCTTTCAAGCTGGAATCCTTCACACCGGGAAGTAAGTTGGAGCTTGTGCGCAATGAAGATTATTGGGATGAAAAAGCAAAGCTTGATTCAGTGACATTCTCATTCAATGAAGATGCAAATGCACGCTCCTTGGCACTTGAATCCGGAAACGCGGATGTTGTGTTCCGTCCGGAAACAGAAAGTATCGAGAGCCTGGAAGCGAAAGATGGCGTGAAAGTTGAATCAACAGAGACCTTCCGCGTGCACCAGCTGACAATGAATATGCAGCGGGAAGCACTGAAGGATGTGCATGTCCGGAAAGCATTGGATGCGTTGATTGATCGGGAGGAAATTGCCAATTCGGTATTGCTTGGATATGCACAGCCTGCAAAGGGCCCATTCCCTGATTCCTTGCCATTTGCACCAAGCTACAGTGATCATGAAACAGGAGAAGATGTGGCAAAGAAATATCTTGAAGAAGCTGGCTATTCCCTAGTGGACGGTAAGATGCAAAAAGACGGGAAGCCACTTGAGCTTACGATGCTGACATATTCCGCCAGAGCGGATCTGCCATTGATTGCACAGATTTTCCAGTCAGATGCTAAGAAACTTGGCATTGACGTTGAACTTCGTCAAATCGAGATTCCAGAAGAATATATGGCAGCAAATCGGGATTGGGACTTGGCTACTTACAGCAACCTGACAGCCCCTCGCGGAGATGCAGGTTACTACTTGAATGCCACGTATCATCCAGATGGAGCTTTGAATTTCAGTGGTGCTGATGAGCCTGAGCTCACGAAGATCATCGATGAATTGAATGTTACGGTAGATACGGATAAGCGTGCCGAACTTGCAGAACAGGCTGCCAACTATGTGGATGAAAATCAAATCAACTCGTTTGTGATTTACCCGGATACACTAGTGGCTTATGATGAAACGAAAGTGGAAAACTGGGTTACGACAAGAAGTGAGTATTATATGATTACAAATCAATTGGATGTGAAGTGATGTTTCGGATTATAGGAAGAAGACTGCTGGAGGTTGTACTGTTCATATTATTCGTTACCTTCATCAGTTTCCTTTTCCTTCGTCTTGCACCAGGTGATCCAGCGCTCACCATCCTGAATGTGGATGAACTGAATGTGAGTCAAGAGCAGGTGGAAGCACTTCGGGAAGACATGGGCTTTAATGATCCATTACTTGTGCAATACGGTAAATGGCTGCTGGACTTCATCCAGCTGGATTTTGGCAACTCCTATATTACGAGTCAGCCGGTTTTGGACATGCTGCTGGCTGGACTTCCGGCTACTATCGAGCTGACGATCGGTTCTTTAATCGTCATGCTCGTGGTTGCCATTCCGCTTGGATCTCTTTCCGCTTTATATAAGGACAGCTGGATCGATCATATCAGCCGTTATTTCTCCATTATCGGAGCAGCGGTTCCGAGCTTCTGGCTCGGGCTTATCCTGATTGACATGTTTGCTGTGCGATTAAGCTGGTTCCCGACAATGGGGCGTGACAGTCTGCTGTCCCTGGTGCTGCCGGCAGTGACGTTGGGACTAGCCATTGCTGGTGTATATGTGCGATTGCTCCGTTCGAGTTTGCTAGATTCTCTGGGCCAGGAATTCGTCCGTGCTGCAAGAGCACGCGGCATCGCGGAAAAGCGTATCTTTTTCTCGCATGCTTTCCGGTACAGTCTGCCTCCTGTCATCACCGTATTCGGTGTCAGTCTTGGCAGCTTGATCGGCGGTGTCGTCGTGGTGGAAGTGTTATTTGCTTACCCGGGTGTAGGGAAGCTCGTCGTCGATTCCATCCGCCAGCGTGATTATCCGCTGATTCAAGGCTATATCGTCTTGATGGCAGCTATCGTTTTTGTCGTGAATACTTTAGTGGATCTATCATATCGCTACGTAAATCCTGAACTTCGATTAAAGAAAGGAACATCAGCTAGATGAGTGTCATGGCTCTTTCTCCAAAAAAATTCAAGAAAACCAAGGTCTGGCTGATCAGTGCGCTATTGCTGCTTGTATTGGCGGCTGTGGCGTATACGTTTCTTTACTTGAAGCATGACGCTACTATGACGGACGTCGGCAACCGGTTGGCATCTCCGTCCTGGGAGCATCCAATGGGTACGGATCACTTAGGCAGGGATGTGCTGACGCGGCTTTTGCTCGGCTTCCGGCTTACAGTCGGTTATAGTTTGATTGCCTTGGCCGCAGCCGTCATCATCGGTGTTCCATTCGGTCTGCTTGCCGGATTGCGAGGAGGCTGGGTCGATCGGCTATTCATGCGGATTGCCGATGGTTTCCTTGCCTTCCCGGATACTGTGATTGCCATCGTACTTAGCGGTCTGCTGGGACCTGGTATCGGAAATTTACTATTTGCCATCGTTCTCGTGAAATGGGTCAACTATGCCCGGATGGTGCGCAGTACAGTTTTGACAGAAGTACAAAAAGACTACATCACCATTGCAAAGATCAATGGCTTGTCCACATTTACGATCATGCGTAAGCATCTGATGCCGCATATCATCGGTAATGTGCTTGTGTTGGCCAGTTTGGATTTTGGTAAGATCATCTTACTCATTTCCTCGCTTTCTTATATCGGTCTTGGTGCACAGCCGCCAACGCCTGAGTGGGGTGCCATGCTGAACGAATCACGGCCGTACTTCCAAGCAAATCCGGAAATGATGGTCTATCCTGGTCTGGCAATCGTGGCGGTAGTATTAGTGGCAAACATTCTTGGAGACTATTTGCGTGATAAATTTGATGTGAAGAAGGAGGTGCAGCCATGATTCTTTCGATAAAGGATCTAACCGTATCGCATGGTGAGAAAACGATTGTTGATAAAGTCAGCCTTACAGTCGATAAAGGAGAATGGTTTGCCCTCGTAGGCCAAAGCGGCAGCGGGAAAACGATGCTATCACAAGCAATCGGGCAGCTGCTTGGTCCCAACCTGAAGGCATCAGGCATGATCAGCTACCAAGGTGATAATATCCTTGATCGTCCCAAAACAGAGATGAATCAGCTGCGCGGAAAAGCAATCAGCTACATCTTTCAGGATTATCATGGTTCGTTTACACCTTTCCTGACGATTCAGCAGCATATGGATGAATATTTGCAAACCCACGGTATAAAAGAGAAGCATACACGCAGCAATATGATAAAAGATGCACTTGAGTCGGTTGGTTTGGATGCCGGTTTTGTGAAGCGTTATCCATTTCAGCTGAGCGGCGGCCAGCTGCAGCGTGCATCGATTGCACTGGCCCTTCTGTTGGAGCCGGATATCTTGATTGCCGATGAAGCGACAACTGCGCTTGATAGTGTTTCTGCACATAGAATTCTTTCCCTGCTTCAGCAGCTGCAGCAAAAAACAGGATGTGCGATTCTTTTCATCACCCATGATTGGCGTCATGTGGTTCGGTACGCAGATAAGATTGCCGTCATGAAAGATGGCAAAATCGTCGAGGTAGGTACAAAACAAAAGCTGGTCCACCAGCCAGAACATGCATATACAAAGCAGTTGATTCAAGCTGCGCCAACGCTCCCAATGCGTGTCAGGGAGGTAAGCAAGACATGATCGTCGAAATCAATAATCTAAAGAAAAGCTATCATCCTGGCAAGCTGGCAGTCAATGACGTTTCACTATCTATCGATAAAGGCGAAAGCCTAGGCTTGGTAGGAGAAAGCGGATGCGGTAAAAGTACATTGGCGCGCTGTCTGCTCGGGGTGGAAAGAATCGATGAAGGATCTATCACCTTCAATGGGAAACCACTTACCAAAGCTAGTCGGAAACATCTCAGGGATTATCGCCGCAATATCCAGACAGTCTTTCAAAACCCGACTGCTTCCTTGAATCCGAAGTTGAAAATAAGGGATTCCCTACTGGACCCTTATCTGCAATTCAAGGATGAGCTTCAGCTGGAACACTTTCATTTCACTTCCAAAAAAGCATTCGTAGAGCAGCTGCTCGAAACAGTGGAGCTGCCGGTAGAGCTGGGAGATCGCTATCCGCATGAATTGAGCGGCGGACAAAAACAGCGTGTGACGATTGCGCGTGCCATCAGCATCGAACCGAAGCTCATCGTGCTCGATGAACCGACAGCAAGTCTTGACGTACTTTCCCAGGGCGCAATATTGGAGCTTCTCGCTTCCCTGCAACAAACACTGGGATTGTCGTATTTGTTCATCTCACATGATCTGGCTGCCGTTTATCAGCTTTGTCAGCGTATCGCAGTCATGAAAGAAGGCGAGCTGCTGGATATGTTCCAGAAGGAAGATATTTATGATAGCAGCCGGCATGCTTATACAAAAGAATTGATTAGTATATTTTAAGCGGATGTTCACTAAAGTGACATCCGTTTTTTTACGGTGTAAACTTAGATTTATAAAATATATAAGGTTATATTAAAATAAAACTTAAATAAAATTAAGTTATGTTTTAACTTTATTGAACGAACATGTTATACTATTCATGCAGAGAGGAAGATAAGAAATGGATAGCAGGAATATTCCGTCCTGGATTCTTTCATTGGATCCAGAAGACCTTGAGTTTATGCGTCATTTTGTTCTCAACTCGGGCTCATTGAAGAAGCTGGCGAAACTGTACGATGTTTCTTATCCTACGGTACGGATCAGGGTCGACCGCTTGATTCAGAAAATTGAACTGGCCCAAGACGATAATCAGGATGATTTGATTCATTTGATCAGGAAGTTCGCGATAGAAGAACGCATTTCACTAGATGATGCAAAACTTTTAATCGATAAATACAGTGAAGAAAGGAAAGATTAACTTGCCAGAAATCAGTTCTTTTGTATTGATGTTTATCATGGTAGCGATCCAATCCTTTATGTCCAGACGACAACACGTTATTTTCGGTGTGTTCATTCCGATCTTGTTTGCGGTTTATATGACTTGGATGTTTTCTACAGGTGAAATCGACAGCGTGCTGAAGTATGTTATTTTGTTGATCGTAGGGTTGATCATCTTAGTGGCGGAATGGTCAAATGGACGAAAAGCTGTCCGTAAGTGTCATGAAGAAGAAATGAATAAGATGAAAACACAAGATATAAAATGAGCGTGAATCATTTAAGCGGACACTCCATATAGAGCGTCCGCTTTTCCTTATGCTTCAAACTGCTTGATCAAATCTTCCATCGCCATTTCTCCAAGATTACCCTCAGGCCGCTTCCGGACAGCAACTGTTTGATTCTGCATCTCGTTATCCCCGACAATAAGCAGATAAGGCACTTTCTGCTGGGACCCTTCCCTTATTTTCAGTCCGATTTTCTCCGAGCGATCATCAACAGATACACGGTAGCCACTCTGTTGCAGTTTCTCTGCAATGGAATGAGCATATTCCGCATGTGCATCGCTGATAGGAAGGATGTTTGCTTGAACAGGAGCCAGCCAGAATGGGAAATCGCCAGCATAATGCTCGATCAAGATGGCCATGAAGCGTTCAATGGAACCATAGATGGCGCGATGAATCATGATTGGCTGTTTGCGGCTGTTTTCCTGATCGATATAGCTGCAGTCGAATTTCTCCGGCATTTGGAAATCAAGCTGCACAGTGCCGCACTGCCAGCTGCGTCCAAGGCTGTCCAGAATATGGAAATCGATTTTCGGACCATAAAAGGCACCGTCACCAGCATTCACTTTATAGGCAATATCCTGTCGTTTGAGGACACTCTCCAGAGCTGCTTCTGCTTGGTCCCAGACAGCAGGAGACCCCATGAAGTCTTCTGGGCGAGTGGATAGCTCCACTTCATAAGAAAAGCCGAACAAATTGTAAAATTCATCAATCAGCTGAAGAACTTTCTCCACTTCTTGTTCGATTTGATCTTCACGGACGAAAAGATGCGCATCATCCTGTGTAAATGAACGGACGCGCAAAAGCCCGTTCAGTGATCCCGATAGTTCATGGCGATGCACCAATCCTAATTCGGCATAACGCATTGGCAAGTCCCGGTAGCTGCGGAGCTTGCTGTTATATATGAGCACTGCGCCGGGGCAGCTCATCGGTTTGATGGCATAGCGCTGGTCATCCACTTCAGAGAAATACATATTCTCGTGATAATGATCCCAGTGGCCCGACTGCTCCCAAAGCTGCTGCTTCATCATGATTGGTGTCTTGATTTCATCGTAGCCTGCCTTGGCATGCTTCTCTTTCCATAACTCCTCCAATTTATTGCGCAATACCATGCCTTTTGGCAGGAAGAACGGCATGCCTGGTGCTTCTTCCATGCTAAGGAATAGTTCGAGCTGCTGTCCTAATTTGCGATGATTACGTTTTTCTGCTTCTGCTTGTTTGTTCATGATAATTCCTCCTTTTTAATATAAAAAAGACCACAATCCTCCCGTATTCGGGACGATTGTGGTCGTGGTTCCACCCAGATTTCCGCCAATGTGGCGCTCTATGAGATAACGGTTCTACCGATAGCGGATACTATGATTTCCCCGCTATAGCTTGAAGGTGGTAATCCAAATCGTTCTCCTGCAGGGCTCTCAGCCGGTGACCCTGCTTTTCTGTCAGGAGAAGGGAGACTTGCATCATATCCTTCGCATTGCTTATTCCAATATAAAATTGTAAACAAAAAGACCGCACTCATCTCCTTGAAGGGACGATTGCGGTCGTGGTTCCACCCTAATTCCATCAGCATGAAAAGCTGATGCTCAAAAATTGCGATAACGGTCTTCCCGATTACGGATACTGTAGTTCCCCGTAATAGCTCCAAGGTGGTAATGTATGTGCTTATCTGCGAAGGTCCCAGCAATTCCTTCGCTCTCTGGAAGAAAGCGGCGCGTACATTTTGTCCTTATCAACGCTTCTGTTTTGTTGTATGCTCATTATACAGATACTGGATATAGACGTCAAATGGAAATGAGGATTTTTTTATGCAGCCAATCGAAGCAGCGAAAAGCTTTATAGAAACTGTGCACCCTGACTGTGATGGAGCGATGCTAGCCGGCAGCTGTGCCAGAGGGGAAGCAACGGCAACATCCGATTTGGATATCATCGTATTGTACACAGGTAAGAACCATGCTTACCGAAAATCACTACATTTCAATGACTGGCCGGTTGAAACCTTTGTTTATACAGGGGATGCTTATATTGATTTCTTCAGCAGCGATAGCATGCGCGGCATTCCATCATTGCCGAGGATGGCGAGTGAAGCGATTGTCTTGAAGGAATCGACAGCAGTGGAGAAGATGCAAGCGGAAGCAAGACGAATTCTCAACCTAGGGCCCTTGCCTTGGGGAGAGCAAATCATCAATCATTACCGGTATACGATCACGAACCTGATTGATGATTTCCTCGACAAAGAAGATGGTGGTGAAGCTTATTTTCTAGCAAACAGCATCATCCATGACTTGGCCGTTTTCAAGCTTCGCACAAGCAAGCACTGGATTGGATCAGGTAAATGGATGTTCCGGGAGCTGCACGACTTGGATCCGCATCTTGCACGTCAGTTTGAAGAGAGTTTGGCAGCATTTTACCAGGAGCAAGATAAGCAAGCCATTGTAAAGCTGGCGGATGAATGCTTAAAATCACTGGGCGGAAGACTATTTGAAGGTTACCACTTAGGCTGAATCTGGGTTTATCATTCCTATAATAGCGAGGGGATTTAACTATGATTCTAAAAAAAGCTATCGGAGTTGTCAGTGGTCTGTTGGTTTTAGGCGTTGTGTTGTTTTTTGTTTACCCTAAGGATGAGAGTCAATCCGAGCCCAAACCGCCCGATTTGCAAGTGCAAGCTGGCGAAGAAACGGTTACTGCCAAACAAGGCGGCTACAGCTGGAAGGATGGAAATCAAGCTGTCAGCGTGGATAGCGCAGATCCTGCCGAAGATTTGGATGCGGGACAAGCATTGAGTGCTGTATCAGGAGCGATGGTTGAGCTTGATTTCCAGAAACCGCCGCAATCTCTTGAGGTGGAACGAAAAGCGGAAGATGGCAGCTGGGAGAATCAGCAGGTATATGATTCGCAGCTGGAACTTCCTGAGTTGAGTGATGACTATATCTACCGTATTTCCGGGCAATGGGAACAAGGGGAAGCTAGCTATGCATTTCTGGTAAAAGCTGAGTAGGGGGAAAGTCTATGAAAATAAGAAAATTGACTGCAGCAGATGCGGAAGCATATTGGAAATTAAGATTACAAGCTTTGCAAAACCATCCAGATGCTTTCAGTACATCGTATGAGGATGCGGTAAAGCAAGAAGACCCAATCGGACGCATGCAGAACAATCTGGAAAACCCTGATACAGAGACTTATGGCATTTTTATCGACGATCTGCTTGCTGGCAATGCAACACTGCGTTACGAAACACCCGCAAAACTACGGCATCGTGCTGATTTGGTGGCTGTTTATCTGGCGCCCGAAACAAGGGGCAGAGGTCTTGGGAAAATGCTTATCTCAAGAATGATCCAGGCAGCTCGCGAACGGGAAGGCATCGAGAAGATAAACCTTGTTGTAGCAGCAACGAACCCAACTGCAAAGCATGTGTATGAGCAAGCGGGGTTCAAACAATTCGGCATTGAAGATTTTGCATTAAAGATAGAAAATACATACATCTCGGAAATTCATATGACACTCATTTTGGAGGAAGAAAATGAATTACATCTTTGATCTCGACGGTACAATCTGTTTCAAAGGCAAACCAGTCACTAGGCGTATAATGGATAAACTAAAAGAGCTTGAACAGGAAGGACATCAAGTGATCTTTGCTTCTGCCAGACCAATACGAGACTTGTTGCCAGTGATCGATCAGCATTTTCACTCCATGACGCTGATAGGAGGCAATGGATCCTTAATCTCTAAAAACGGAAAGATAATTACGAGTCGTGCTTTTTCACCTGTCCAAATACATGCCATGAAGCAAATGATAGAAGCATACAAAGCTAGCTATTTGATTGATGGAGAATGGAACTATGCTTACACAGGAGATCCGGAGCATCCGCTAAGAGCAAGAGTGGACCCTGAGAGCTTAGCAGAGAAAGTACAGCTGGAGGATTTAGAGCGGATAGTGAAAATCCTGATTCTAGACTCTGCCGACCAAGAGCAAATAGCTTCAGAAGCAGAAAAACTGGGACTTCGCGTCCACCGTCACCAAGGTGAAGGAATTGTGGATATCAGCCCGCCAGGCATCGATAAGTGGAGTGCCATCCAAGAAGTCGGAATCAGGGAAAAAGAGTATATTGCTTTCGGCAATGACGCGAATGATATCGAGATGTTCCGTCATGCAAAGTACAATGTGATGATTGGGGAGCATGAAGAGCTGGCTCGTTATGCAGATACAGTTATCCCGCTCAATGAAGATTGTGAGCAGGCGATCGTGAATTGCCTGGAGAAATTGGCGTCAAAGGACTTGGTACTTAAATGAAAACCGAAAAAGAATAGACCTTCCCAGTTGAAGGTCTATTCTTTAATCAACAGATAAATAAAATATGGGGCACCAATTGCCGAAACCACCAGCCCGATCGGAATTTCCGATGGTGCCAGTATCGTACGCGACAAAGTATCCGCTACGAGCATGATCAGTGCGCCGATGAGCGCGCAAATCGGTAGCAGATGCTTGTGGTTCGGTCCGACAATGCGGCGGGCCAGATGCGGTGCGACCAGTCCGAGGAAGGTGATGGCTCCCCCTGCAGCTACGCAAGCTCCCGCCAGTGCTACCGCAAGGAGCAGCAGTATTGTCCGTTCTTTTTGCACCGGGGCGCCGACGCCAATTGCCAATTGGTCACCCAAAGTTAAAACGTTCAGAGCCTTTGCCTTGAAGATGCTATATGGAACGAGCAAAACGATCCAAGGCAAGAGTGCCAGCACATAATTCCAGCTTGTCTGCCAGATGCTGCCGTTCAGCCAGATGGTCGCCTGCGTGAAGTCTTTCGGATCCATCATGAGCTGGAAAACGATGATCAGGCCGCCGAAAGCTGCATTTATACCGATGCCGACCAGGATGAGCCGCACTGGCGTCACACCTTTTTTCCATGCCAGCGCATAAATGAGACCTGCGGCCAGGAAAGCCCCGGCGAATGCAAATAAAGGCATGATGAATACTTGCAGGCTGCCTGTTCCAGCCATTTTGTCCTGCAGGAAGAAAATATAAAGGACAACAGCGAAGCCAGCTCCGGCATTGATACCGAGTATCCCGGGATCGGCAAGTCCATTTTGCGAGACGCCTTGCAGGATGGCACCAGCGACGCCCATTCCGATCCCTATCAGTAATGCAATCACCATACGCGGCAAGCGGAATTCGAATAAAATCACATCGAAGGAGCCGTCACCTGTACCAAGCAAGGTTTTCACAACATCTGCCGGTCCGATTGGGATTGTTCCTGTATTCAAGCTGATGAAAAATATGATGAGAATGGCAGCAATGATCCCGATTGCTACCAGACTTGTCTTTTTGGCAGAATGTATCATATGTTCTTACCCTCCCGGCGAGCTAGATAAATGAAAAATGGTACGCCGATCAATGCCGTGAGGGCGCCAACTGGTGTTTCGAAAGGCGGATTGATCATGCGGGATGCAATATCGGCAAAGTTAAGCAAAAGACCGCCCAGTACTGCCGAACATGGAATGATCCAGCGATAATCCGGTCCGACGAGGAACCGGGTGATATGCGGAATGACCAATCCGACGAATCCGATGGTACCGCCGACAGAAACGGCAGCTCCTGTTAAAATCAACACAACCACTATTCCTGACGCCTTTACCAGGCCAGTCTTCAAACCAAGTCCAGTAGCCACATCTTCTCCTAGACTAAGTGTCGTAACCGATCCACTGATGAAAAATGCAAGCAGCAATCCGATGATGGCTGCCGGAAATAACAGCTTCACCGTATCCCACTGCACATTCGCGACACCGCCTGCATACCAGAAGGTCAAGTCCCGAGCCACATCGAAATGCAGTGCAAGTGAATTGGAAAACGCACCGAGCAAAGCCGTGACAGCAGTACCTGCCAATGCCAGCTTTACGGGTGTCAGCCCAGTACGCGCCAGCAGGCCGATTCCAAAGACAAGTCCCAGACCAAGTCCTGCCCCCAAAAATGCGAACAAAAGCAGATTTATATTCGAAATGCCCGGTAAAAATACAAGCGCAATCGCGATCATGAACGTAGCCCCAGAAGTCACCCCCATGATTTGCGGGCTGGCAAGCGGATTGCGTGTCATCCCTTGCATGATCGAACCTGATGCTGCCAGCATTGCTCCGATCAAAATCGCGGCGACGGTACGAGGCAGCCGGAGCCGATGAATGATTTGATGTGATGTATCTGCAGCATCGAAATGGAAAATACTATTCCAGACAGTGCTGAGTGAAATATCCGCTACCCCGAAAACGATGGATAGTCCTATGGAAAACAAAAGCAGGGCGGTGCCTGCGAGTAGTATGGTTATGCCAATGAGTCTGCGTGCTTGCATCGTTATCCCGCTTTCTACGCTCTATGTATACCAAAATCATGAGATGATGCTTGTAATTGATAATGAGAATTGTTATCATCTAATGAGAGATTATAACATAAACCAAGAGGTGAGTCCCTTGTTCAAAAGAAAGAGCATGTATTTACTGCTGGCTGTCTTCGCCAGTGTTGTATTCATTATAACAGGTTGTGGTAATAACGATTCAAGTGATGACGCTGAAAAAGGCTCTTCTGATAATGACGGCGGCGAAACTCGCAAGCTGACAGATGCGATGGGTCATGAAGTGGAGATTCCTGCTAACCCTGAAAAGGTACTAGCTTCTTATTTGGAAGATAACCTTGTAGCGCTTGATATTACACCAGTAGCACAATGGTCCGTTAATAACGGTTCTCCGCAAGGTTACTTGCAGGATAGCCTGAAGGATGTACAAACAATCGATTCTACACTTCCTTTCGAGGCAGTAGCCAAAGTCAAGCCTGACTTGATCATCATGGATTCCGCTTCCATGGTGGAAGGCGATAAATACGAGCAGTACAATAAAATTGCGCCGACTTATGTAATGGGTACGGAAGAAAACGGCGATTGGCGCAAAGAACTGCAGACAATGGGTGAAATCTTCGATAAAAAAGATGAAGCACAAAAAGTTCTCGATGACTATGATGCTAAAGCGGCAGACGCCAAAGAAAAAATCCAAGGCGCAATCGGCGATGAGTCAGCTGCAGCTATCTGGCTTGTTGGCGGACAGCTTTACATCGTAAGCGATAACCTATCCAGCGGTGCAGTGCTTTACGGTGACCTAGGCATGACAGTACCAGAAGGCGTCAAAGAAATTTCCGAGAATGCAACAGCAAACTGGAACCCGGTTTCCCTTGAGCAATTGGCAGAAATGGACGTCGATCACCTCTTCTTGGTCAATAGTGACGAAGGAGATGGATCAGAAATCCTGGATGATCCATTGCTTGCAAATGTACCTGCCATCAAAGAAGGCAATGTCTATAAATATGATAAAGACACAAGCTGGCTGTATACTGGACCGATTGCCAACGAGCAAATCGTCGACGATGCAGTAGAAAGCTTAGTGAAGTGATGATGGACTTCTTCCCTGTTGAAAATGGGGGAGAAGTTTTTTTGTATTTGACATATACTAGGAGTAGATGTAACCTTTATAAAAACATAAGTAATTCGATGACGAGAACAAGTAGTCAAGAAAGCTTATCTGCAGAGAGTCGGCGTTTGGTGCAAGCCGATGATAAGGTCATGATGAAAAATCCTCTCCGAGAAGCAAAGCCGACATGTAGGCTTTGACGGTTTTCCACCGATAAAAGGAGCGCGTATGATAGTACGTAGTGTTTCCGTCTAAAAAACCCTACATATGGTTTTTTTATTTTGGATTTTTTCGGTTAAACCCGGCGCTGTGTACACAGTGCCGGGTTTTTTATTTCAGCAAAAGGAGGCAAAGTGATGCAGGACAAAGTCAGGATGAGAGAGCAAAAAATACAGGATTATTGGCAGAAGAACGATACTTTTCAAGCGTCTGTCCGGAACAGGGAAGGCAAGAAGCCATACGTTTTCTATGAAGGGCCGCCGACAGCAAATGGGATGCCACATGCAGGTCATGCATTGGGAAGGACAATCAAGGATTTCATCGCACGCTATAAAACAATGGATGGTTATCAGGTGAAACGCAAGGCAGGATGGGATACACACGGTCTGCCTGTCGAGCTGGAAGTGGAGAAGCAGCTGAAGATAAGCGGGAAAGAACAAATCGAAACATACGGTGTCGAGCGATTCATTGAAAAATGTAAAGAAAGTGTGTTCACGTATGAGCGGGAGTGGAAGCAATTCACAGAAGCTCTCGGCTATTGGGTCGATATGAAGGATCCATACATCACACTGGACAACAGCTATATCGAATCCGTCTGGTACCTGCTATCGCATATTCATCAGGAAGGTCTTTTGTATAAAGGACATCGAGTCGTTCCGTACTGTCCGCATTGTGAAACGTCTTTAAGTTCGCACGAGGTGGCACAAGGTTATAAGGATGTTTCCGACTTATCTGCAACGGCGAAATTCCTGGTGGAAGGTACGACTGATGAGTATCTTTTAGGCTGGACGACCACACCTTGGACGCTGCCAGCGAATGTCGCAATTGCAGTGCATCCGGAGCTTACTTATGTCACAGTCCAGCAAGGCAGTGAGAAATATATCGTTGCCGAAGGATTGGCAAACAACTTATTCAAAGGTGATTATCAGGTGGTAGCATCGCGTAAAGGCAAGGATTTGGAGGGGATGCGTTACGAGGCGCCGTTTGCGTATACCCAAGTAAACAAGGGCCATCAAGTAGTACTGGCGGACTTTGTTACTGATCAAAGCGGTACGGGGCTGGTGCACATCGCTCCGGCGTATGGGGAAGATGACTATAAAGTTGTGAAGGAAAATGGACTTGATTTTGTTCATGTCGTAGACGGGAAAGGCAGATATACAGAAGAAGTCACACCGCTTGCCGGACGATTTGTAAAAGACTGTGATGTAGATATCATCAAGCTTCTTGCAGAGCGCGGCCGGTTATTTCATAAAGAAAAATACACCCACAGCTATCCGCATTGCTGGCGCTGTGATTCACCACTTTTGTATTATGCGATGGAAGGCTGGTTCATCCGGATGACCGATTTGAAAGACAAGATGATGGAAAACAACCAGCAAGTGGAGTGGCATCCAGGTCATATGCAGCAAGGACGTTTCGGTAAGTTCCTTGAAAATATGGTCGACTGGAATATCGGACGGAATCGTTACTGGGGAACACCTTTGAATGTATGGACGTGTGAATGCGGCAACGAAAAAGCGCCCGGATCGATTGCACAGATGAGACAGGAAGCGGTTGGTTCTGTACCTGAAGATGTAGAACTGCATAAGCCATTTGTGGATGATATTCAACTGCGCTGTGAATGCGGCGGTGTAATGAAGCGCACGAATGAGGTAATCGACGTCTGGTTTGACAGCGGTTCGATGCCATTTGCCCAATACCATTATCCGTTTGGAGATAAACAGCTATTCCAAAGCCAATACCCAGCTGATGTCGTAATCGAAGGAGTGGATCAGACAAGGGGATGGTTCTACAGCCTTCTTGCGGTATCAACCTTAATAACAGGAAAAGCACCTTATAAACGTGTCTTGTCACTAGGGCATATCTTGGATGAAAATGGCCAAAAAATGTCCAAAAGTAAAGGCAACGCGCTGAATCCAACTGATTTGATGGAAACTTACGGAGCGGATGCCTTACGCTGGGCACTGCTTTCCGACAGTGCGCCTTGGAACAATAAACGTTTCTCGGAACGCACCGTTTCGCAAGCGAAATCAAAGCTGGTCGATACACTGTCCAACGTATTCTCCTTTTATCAGCTGTATCAGCAAATCGATTTTTTTGATGGGGAGAAGGATAGCGGCGGAGTGCGCTCCACGATGGATGATTGGATCTTATCCCGCCTTCACAGTGTCATCAGGCAAGTGAATGATCATTTGACACAATACGATATCACAAATGCCGCGAGAGAATTAGGAACGTTTTTGGATGAGTTGAGCAACTGGTATGTCAGAAGATCACGCCAGCGTTTCTGGAGCAACGGTATGACGGAGGATAAGCGGGCTGCTTTCAGCACACTTTATGAAGTGCTGAAAAAGACGGCGCAGCTATTGGCGCCCTTTACGCCATACATCGCCGAAGATATCTATCTTCAGCTCACTGGCAGCAGTGTGCATCTGACAGACTATCCTAAATCCAACGCCGGTTTAATCAATGCTGAATTGGAGGAAGATATGACATCGGTCCTTCAAGTTGTTGAGCTGACCCGCGCGGCCAGGAATACAGCAGGTATCAAGACGAAGCAGCCCCTCGCCGGATTATATGTTCTGTCTGGGCATCCAAAAGGCAACGGACGCTTGAAACAGTATTTTGCAACCATAAAAGAAGAGACCAATGTGAAAGAAATAAAACTAGATAGCGAGGGATTATTCACATACGCTGTAAAGCTTAACTTCGCAGTTGCCGGACCTAGACTTGGCAAGCGCGTTGGCGATGCAAAGCAGGCTGTATCCCAGATGGAGCAGTCAAAGGTAAAAGAATTGGTGGACAAAGGCAGCATAACATTGGGTGATTTGGAACTGACACAAGCAGATGTCACCATAGAAAAAGTACCTTCAAGTCAGCTGCAGCTGGCAGAAGGGAATGGGCTTGGCGTCCTTTTGGATACGGAACTGACAAAGGAACTGAAGGAAGAAGGATTTGTACGTGAAGTGATCCGGGAAGTGCAGACATATCGCAAGGAGCTTGATTTGCCTGTAGAAAAGCACGTGGATTTATACGTTGATGCCAGTCCATCAGTCGTAGTCGTACTGAAGAAATATACGAGTATGCTGCATGCACATCTCGTTTTACAGGACATTCTTTTTGAAAAGTGTGAGAAGGCAAAGTCTGTCGAAGTCGAAGGAGAATTTCTGCGAATCGGAGTCGAGTAATCTGGACCGTTGCTGAATCGTGGAACCGTAATTGTCGAAAGAGAAATATGATGAATCCTCTGTATGAATAAAAGACGGTCACCGTGACCATGTGAATTTTATACCCAGTAAGCAAGCAGAGCAGGAATAGCACTCCTGCTTTTTTTGCTGCTTTTCCCAATTATCGTTACCTATGGAGGTCACACATCGGGATGATACAATTCCGGAAACATCATGCTGCAGGTGAGATATGTCAGTAGATAGCTCCTAACTGTAAAAAAGAGCTGTATCTTCAATGGAATCTCCCTTTCTGATAGGATTTCCTCTATCAGTCACGAAACATGTAAAGAGAAGAAAAAGGAGGGATTATGATGACTGAAATAGCCATCATCACTGGCGTGTCCTACCCGCGCTCCATTGGTACAGCTGTGTGCCGACGATTGGCTGAGAAGGGTTATGATATCTTTTTTACATATTGGCAGGCAGGAGCGACATGGCCGGATCAATTTAGGAACGAAATACACGAGCGCGGAGTCAGATGTGCAGGGTTTGAAGCAGATTTCGAAGATCCGAATGCAGCGGATAATATGTTGCGGGAAGTACAGCATCAGCTGGGCATTCCAACGGTTTTGGTCAACTGTGCGGCTTTTTCCGAGAACGGAAATTATGAGGGGCTCGATGCTTTTCAGTTAGATCGACATTACGCGGTGAATATGAGAAGTGTCTTTTTGCTTTGTACAGGGTTTGCAAAATTATTCAAACAGCAGCAACTTCATAACAGGGGAAGTATCGTCAATTTGACATCGGGTCAAAGCCAAGGACCGATGCCTGATGAACTGGCGTATATAGCGACCAAAGGCGCCATCACCGCGTTCACTCGATCTCTTTCAGCTGATTTGGCGCCGCTCGGAATCAATGTGAATGCAGTCAATCCGGGACCCACAGACAGCACTTGGATGACTGATGAAATACGAGAGCATTTGCTGCCGAAGTTTCCGATGGGAAGGATAGGCGAACCAGATGACACGGCAAGGCTGATCAGCTTTTTAGTCGGAGATGACGGATATTGGGTGACAGGGCAGGAGCTTCATTCGGAAGGCGGATTCATTCGGAAATGATAGATATGAGCCATCTCCACACTTATGCAAAAAAAGGCGATCCGGAACTAAACGGATCGCCTTCTTTGATCAATTCGCCGCAATCAATACAATCAGCAAAGCTGCTGCAAGGATGATTCTGTATACTGCGAATGGCAATAATTTATATTTGGAAATGATTTTCAAGAATGTGCGGATAGCCAGCAGTGCGAAGATAAATGCACTGATGAAACCAGCCACGAAGAATGGAATCACATTAGGTGTGAAAGCATCCAGATGCTTGATAAGTGTAAGTGCACTGGCACCTGCCATGACTGGAACTGCCATGATGAATGTGAAATCCGATGCTACACGGTGATTCAATCCCAGCAGCACACCGCCGGAGATGGTCGAACCGGACCGGGAGAAACCAGGCCAAAGCGCAATACATTGGAATAGCCCGATCAAAAATGCCTTTTTATATGTCAGAGCATCCAAGGACTCGATTGTCGGAGGATGCTTTTTGGTATGGCGATCAGCAACAATCATCAAAATGGCACCAACAATCAATGCAGCAATCACTGTGCTGATTGAAAATAAGTACTTGTCGACCAAATCCTGCACTAAAAAGCCGAGCACAGCAGCAGGGATCAGACCTGTGATGACGATCCCCAAATTGAATTTCCCCTGTTTACCTGGAAGCTGATCCGACTTTCCTTGCAGTTTCCGTATTCCGAGAATATCCATGAATCGGTCTTTGAACACGATGACTGCCGCCAGGATTGATCCTAACTGGATGACTACCATGAAAGTGATGGCTACTTCTTTATTGAACAGCTGATCGATGTTCAGCCACAAATCGTCTACGATGATCATATGACCAGTGGAGGAGACCGGAGCAAATTCCGTCAATCCTTCCACCAAGCCCATGATCAGTCCTACAATTATTTCATACATTCGATTTATTCCTCACTGTTTGCATTGTTTTTTTCTTACGGAACCGCTGCTGGAACCAAAAACCTGCTCCTGCCAATACGAAGAACGCCAATAGCAGGACACCATATTGGTAGTAACCCAGATACGTTTCAACTGTATCCCAAGAAGCGCCAAGCCAGACACCAAGCAGGACAACGACTGCATTCCAAATCAAGGTACCAAACGTGGAATAAAGAAGGAACTGCCCAAAGTGCATCTTCGCCATTCCTGCAGGAACCGAGATAAGACTGCGCACCACCGGAATGAATCGGCATAGGAAAACAGTCCATACGCCGTATTTGTCAAACCAAGCATCTGCTTTATGTAAATGTGAAGCTTTCAGTTTCAGGAAACGCCCCCAGCGGTTCACCCAATTCTCAAGTCGCTCCAAATCGAAAATCTTGCCTATCCAATACAAGATGGTGCTGCCTAACATGGCGCCGGCTGTTGCGGCTAAAATCACGCCGATAGGAGTCAAGCTTGTCGTTGCTGCGAGGAAGCCTCCGAACACAAGGATGATTTCGGAAGGTATCGGGGGAAAGATATTTTCGAGCAGCATCAGAAAGAGGATGGCTGGATATCCGTATGTTCCCATCAAGTCAGTAATCCATGATTCCACAAGCAAGTTCTCCTTTTATTTATTGGCAGCTTGCATAGCGGAATGAACCGCCAAAGTATCATCCAGGTATCCGAATGGGAAGATATAATCAGGTAGAGCATCAATCGGATTGATGAAGTACAGCAATGCTGCGCCAAGTATGATCAATTCACGCTTTGTTCCGGCACCGTTCTGGAATTTGATATACATCTGTTTCAAGTCGTTGACGAGCTTGCCTACACTGCCAACCGATCTGAGCTTTTCTTCGAATTTCTCATCAATGATTTGTTTACCGCCATCTGTCAGTGCAATTTCCTCATAGGAAGCAAGTTGATTCTCAACTCGTCCCTGACTGAAATCGGGGTCAGCTTGCTGGCAAAGAGCCAGGAGATGCTGCTGACTTTCTTCAGGAGGAGTTTCAAGATATCCTGCTGCTGACATCAGTTTTTTGATCGGTACATCCAGTGCCTGGGAAAATTTATGTAAATGCTTTACTGTCGCATTGCGTTTACCATTCATGATCTTGGAGATGATGGCAGGATCGATGTCGGTTTGCCGGCTCAATGCGCGCATGGTTAAACCTTTATCGCTTATTTCGTTTGTCAGTAAAGTGATTAGTTTTTCATTCTTTTGTTTCATGTGAAACGCCCCCTTGGTTGATCACCTGTTAAAGGTACAAGAGTGTTGACGTTTTGTCAATGTTTGAGGTAAAAAAGAATATAGAGAGAAGGGATATAGTTGCATCATAAGAATTTACAAGCGGCAATCTTACTGCTATGCGTCGTTTCAGGTCTTGTTGACGTCCTGGGCTATATTGGATTAGCTCATGTATTCACGGCAAATATGACAGGAAATATTGTTTTATTGGGAATCGGTCTTGGGGATGCCCGGCAAGTGACGATAACCAATGCATTACTTGCGCTGATTGGATTCATTATCGGAATCCTTGCTGCAAACCTAGTTGGAAAGGGTAAAGGGGAGCCGAAAAGAATTGTACTTGCTGAGTTTGTCTGGCTGTTCATCATCGCGCTCTGTTTGTTTGTGATACCAGAAAGCGGGATTTGGTCCATTGTTATGTTGATGTCTTTGAGTGCTGCGATGGGGATGCAGACTATTGCCGGCAGGAATATGAAGATAGCTGGACTTTCTTCCACGGTTTTGACAAGTACACTTGCCGCCTTTATCGAAGGAATGACGGAACGTATCACAGGTCGCTCGAAATCCATGAGAGATACGTATCTCAGAGGAGCAGCGATTGTCCTATATCTGCTCGGTGCTGCAGTTGGAAGCTTCAGCGTGCGCATGATCGGACTGCATGGTTTATGGATCGCTGTTCTACTGCTTCTCATTACATTTTTACTGCAATATAAAAAACAATTGCTGTAAGAAAAAGAAAAGCGGTCCCGTGAGGGGCGCTTTTCTACTTACTGATGCTATCATGAATGGCTTGAATCTCATCATCCGGTATGACTAGATAATAAATGCCATCTATGGTCGTGCTTTGCCCCTTCATCTCATGCTCCTGAATCGACTGCCGAACATTTCGGTAATCGGTGAATAAATGCTGCATCGAGGAAAGGTTAAGATTCGTCTGCACATTATTGCCCATCACTTTCAAAAGGTCATCGATTTTATTGATGGATTTTATACTGGCGCCCTTGTTGACGACAGCCTCGATCACTTGCCTTTGCCGCGCATTTCTCCCGAAGTCACCTTCAGGGTCCAAGTGCCGCATTCGGGCATAGCCAAGTGCCTGCGGACCATCTAGCGTAATTTCACCTTTCTGGTAGTGATAATCTTTTTTATAAAAACCCTCATCATACCAGTCCAAATCATTTTGAACAGTAATTCCGCCGACTGCATCGACTAAGTCGGACATGCCTTCCATATTGATTTCAACAAAGTAGTCAATCTCAGTGTCCAAAAGGTTTTCAACAGAGTTGATCGACATATCCACACCGCCGAATGCGTATGCATGGTTGATTTTATCCACTGTGCCGTGCCCGACAATTTCCGTGCGCGTATCCCGTGGTATGCTGATCAGCTCCATGGAATCCGACGAAGGATCCAATGACATTAAAAGCAGTGCGTCAGAGCGCCCGGCATCTCCATCCCGCTCGTCAACACCCAGCAAAAGGATATTGATGCGCTCTTTGTTCTTCACCTTTTCAGAGGTGACGCCGTCATCGATTGCTGCCGAGTTCTTCTGGATATCATCCACTGTCTTTTTCACGTCCTTGGCGGTAAGGAAAAGAAAGGAGCATGCTCCTATCAGAACAATGAGGAGGATAAGAAGAATGTACCTGCTTATTCTCCGTTTCTTTTTACGTCTTTCATGCCTTTGACTTTCCATTTATGTAGCCCCCTAACCCTTCCAAGGTACGTTGTTGTTGACACTTTGTCAACAACATACATACTTTTCAGGGTGCGGGAGATACTAACTGTATCTCAGTAGTGATCGATTCTCTCTTTCCAGCAACAGACCTGCCCGATATGGATTCGAAGGGAGGAATGTCTGCGATGAACGAATCTCCAACACATCAAAAAAAGCCAGACGATAAACTGGCTCTTCTCCTAGCAATCCTCACAGTCATCCCTGCAGCTTGCAACCAACTAGTCGATGCTGCTCATAAAGTGGTGCAGTTAATTCAATTGTTTTTCTGAGAAAGAAACCAATGCCGCTTTGCGGCTTTGGTTTTACTTTTTTTAACGGCTTATATTTTACCATCACACTAATACGGACATGAAACAGAACTCAATTTTGTAATTGTGTATGCGCTTTCATATTGCTAAGATTAGAGCATAGCAAGGAGGAAATGAGGTGGGGATCTCTTGAATGATCGTAAGAATAAAATCATTGAAATTCTTCGAAGGGAGAGACGCTATGTAACAGCTTCTGAGTTGGCTACAAGATTGTCGGTATCCCCAAAAACTATTTACAGGGATATAAACGATATATCAAAAAGGATTTCTTCCGAGTTTAGAATTAGAAAAAAAGAGAGCTATGGCTACTGTCTTGTAGATGTCAGGGAAGGTAATTGGGACAAAAGTGATCAATTTGAACATCTGGAGGAAAGAAGACTGAATCTATTGCTATTTCTCCTATCTATAACTCCATGTAAAACATCAATTCAAAAAATATCAGAACGTTACTTTGTTAGTCAAAGTTCCATCCTGAATGATTTCAAACACATCGAGAGCAAAATCAAAGCCTTTGGCATACATTTAACCAAAGAAAATGATGGCACTTGTTTGAAAGGAAATCAGCTAGCGGTCTATCGAGTTATGTCTGTTATAATTGAAAGTTATCTTAAACAATCAGGAGATTCATTTAGTCAATATGATATACCCGATTTCATTAAAGGTATTAAAGTTGTAAATGGAAACTTAAGTAAAATTAAAAAACTTCTGCACGAAATACAAATAGATTATGATTTAGTATTAGATCAACCCTACTATCTAACTCTTTTTTGTTCATTACTCTCTATTATGGAAAAACGAACAAATAACCTCCATCCATTAATGGGAGATGAGCAGATTTACGAAGAAATGGATAATAAATCGGCCATTTATCAAATTACGATGGATTTGACTGATAAACTTGAAAAAACTTATAGCATTACGTTAAGGAAATCAGAAATCTATCATCTTTATTATATTTTGAAAGCCTATAAACTCAATTGTCGATATTTGATAGATCAAAATACCGATAAGGTAGATAAGAAAGTGAAGTTGCTAGCACAGCAATTAATTTCTACTGCTACCCAAAATAGTGGTTATCAGTTTGTAGAAGATGAGGATTTGAAACAGCGTTTGACACTCCATCTGTACAGTATGGTGTATCGGTTGAATCATAATGTTTACATTATCAACCCACTTTTGAAATCAATTAGTGTGAATTTTTCCAGTATATTTGACTTAGTCAAGCTCAGCGCCCAAAAACTTGTAAAAGACAAAATCTATGATAAACAATTGACTGACGAAGAAATAGGATATATTACACTCTATTTCCAAATTTCCTACGATGAACGATTTGCGAACAAGATTCCAATTTTAATTGAGTGTACGAGTGGTATCGGTACTTCCCATTTATTAAGCGGAAAGATTAAGAAGAGTTTTCCGAATATTCTTGTAAAGAAGATCGTTTCTCAGCAGCGTATCAATCAGAGTGACTATGAGGATATAGAACTTGTGATATCTACCGTTAAACCAAAAGGTATGATCGATAAACCGACGATTCTTGTCAGCCCTATTCTAAATGATGATGATAAATATAAGATCGATCAATTTATAAAAGATTACTACAAAAAACAATTGATTTTACCGCATTCATAGGTAGTAAATTAGGAGGTTATTAGAGTGAGCATGCGTATTGATGAGTTAGATTTTAGTAGAGTCATATCTGAAAATCTTATCCAATTGGATTTAAAGGCAACTTCAAAGATGGAAGTCATTGAAGAGTTAACGAATCTATTATATGTAAGCGGTTGCATAAGTGATGAAGAAGGTTTTATCAAGGATGTGATGTACCGTGAAAATGAGGGAGTAACAGGTTTGGAGAAAGGAGTTGCCATTCCTCACGGAAAATCAGCATATGTTTTGAAAACTTCCATTGCCATCGGGAGGACAAAGAAACAGGTGGAGTGGGAATCGATGGATGGAAATCCTATTAATATCATCTTTTTGTTTGCTGTGAAGGACACTGATAAAACTACTACGCATATTAAGTTGCTTCAGAAAGTGGCCGTATTATTATCCGATGAAGAGAAGATAGAACAGTTCCAAGCACTTCAAACGAAAGAAGAATTCTTACATTTATTATCTCAAAACCTTTAGGAGGACTGAATATGAATATTGTTGGAATCTCTGCTTGTACTTCTGGAATTGCTCATACGTATATTGCGAAAGAAAAACTGATAAAAGCCGGAATTGAATTCGGCCATAAGGTACGGATAGAAACTCAAGGAACAATCGGTATTGAAGATGAACTGACAAAAGAGGAAATTGCGAAAGCGGATTTAGTCATTATTGCTGCAGATATCAAAGTAAGCGGAAAAGAACGCTTCAATGGAAAAAGAATTGTTGAGATACCGACTAATATTGCCATAAAGGCGCCGAAGCAACTTTATAAAAAGATCGAGGCCGAATTGAATACAAAGCCATAAGGGGGTCGTTATATGTTAAAAAAACTTCAGATCAAGAAGCATGCTTTAACCGCTATATCCTTTATGTTACCTCTAGTTGTCGCTTCAGGGCTCCTCATTGCGATCGGAAATTTAACTGGCGGAACAGTTATTGAAAATTATCAGGAGGCTTATTCGATTCCATCAGCACTCGTTTCTTTAGGGGTGCTTGGAATGGGGTTGCTAGCTCCAGTTATTGCAGGTGCCATTGCCTATTCCATTGCTGATAGACCTGGAATAGCTCCGGGACTTTTAATGGGTCTCATTGCGAATGCCATCGGAGCAGGTTTCTTAGGGGGTATGCTTGGTGGATTTATCGTAGGTTATTTTGTTTTATTCCTTAAGAAAAATCTGAAGGTACCAAAATGGGCAGAGGGATTAATGCCGATGATGATCATTCCCCTCATTTCCAGTTTAGTTGTCGGTTTGTTGATGTTCTTTATCCTTGGGGTGCCAATTGTGTGGGCAACAGATGGTTTGACTTCCTTTTTAACTAGTATGCAAGGATCGATGAGATTCGTCTTTGGGGCTATTTTAGGAGGGATGGCAGCATTTGATTTTGGTGGGCCGGTCAATAAAGTGGCTTCCCTGTTTGCAGATGGGCTTTTACTGGAGGGCATTTACGAACCTGAAGCAGTAAAAATCCTAGCGTCCATGGTACCTCCATTTGGGGTTGCGATTTCCTGGGTTCTGTCAAAAATGCTGCGAAAAAAGCGTTATACGAAATCGGAAGAGGATAATATCAAAATCGCATTCCCAATGGGTGTTTGTATGATTACGGAAGGTGTCATCCCGATTGCTGCTGTTGATATTGTGAGAGTGGTCGTCTCCTGTACTACTGGTGCAGCGATCGGTGGTGGATTCTCCATGATGTGGGGAGTGGGATCGCCGGTTCCATCGGGCGGATTATTCATCGTGCCTGCCATGACAAATCCATTCCTTTTCTTATTGGCTTTACTGATTGGATCAGTGATTACCGGTGTCATGCTGTTTCTTTGGAAGAAAGAACCTGCCAATGAATTTGCAGAAGATACGACAGAGGAAGAAGAATTTGATCTTTCGGATATAAAAGTCAACATTTAAAGGATTGGAAGTGATCGATATGTATGTATCCATGAAGGGTATGCTTGATCGGGCAAATAAAGGAAGATACGCAGTCATGGCGATTAATTGCTTTAACTTAGAAACCGCTAAAGCAGTCATCGATGCAGCACAGGAATTAAGAGCACCAATCATCATTGATTTACTTCAAGATCATCTGAAGGCTCACTTAGGTAGTAAGTTGCTTACACAACCAATTATGGAGATGGCAAGGGCAGCAAGTGTGGAGGTTGCGATAAATCTCGATCATGGGCAGGATATCGGTTTTGTCAAAAGGTGCTTACATGACGGCTTCTCCAGTGTCATGATGGATGCTTCATTCCATTCGATAGAGAAAAATATAGCAATCACCCGCAATATGGTTGAATTTGCGCAAACATATGATGCCAGTGTAGAAGGGGAAGTAGGAAGCATTGGCTCCATTTCCGGTGATTCAATGACCGAAGACAAAATGTATACAGATCCGGATGCAGCAATCGATTTTGCATTGAGAACAGGAATAGATGCGTTAGCCATCTCTTATGGATCAAGTCATGGAAACTATCCGGATGCATATGTCCCGCAATTTCGGTTCGATATTGTAGACAAGATTAAGCAAACAATAAACATCCCTTTGGTCTTACATGGCGGATCAGGCTGCGGAGAAGAAAACATCAGAAAATCAATCGAACTCGGGATCAATAAGATCAATGTTGGCTCCGATTTCATGAATGCCCAAGTTCAATGTATAAAAACAGATTTTAAAGAGAATCCAGAGTTGAGCTATTTTGACATCATACACCGCACGGTATCTGCCGGTAAAGAACTAGTGAAATATTATATACGACTATCCCAATCTGAAAATAAATCCATTTAACAAGAGGAGAGATAAGATTATGCTAGTAAATATGAAACAGCTGTTGGAAGTAGCTAAAAAACATAAATTTGCAGTAGGTGCTTTCAATGTAGCAGATAGCAATTTTTTAAGAGTCGTAGTGGAAGAAGCGGAAAAAAATAATTCGCCTGCCATCATCGCTGTACACCCAACAGAATTAGAGTTTACAAAGGATGACTTTTTTAGTTATGTACGGACCAGAATCAAAAATAGTCATGTTCCCTTTGTCCTCCATATGGATCACGGAGGAAATGTAGCTGATATTATGAGGGCTATACGAGCCGGCTTCAGTTCTGTCATGATCGATGGTTCCCTATTACCCCTTGAAGAAAATATCAGAGTAACAAAGGAAATCGTCGAGATAAGCCATCCATTAGGTGTATCAGTAGAAGGTGAATTAGGAACAATCGGAAATACAGGAACTTCCGTAGAGGGAGGAGTATCAGAGGTCATCTACACAAGGCCGGAAGATGCAAAGGAATTTGTAGAAAGTACGGGAGTGGATACGCTAGCTGTTGCGATTGGCACATGCCATGGCATCTATCCAAAAGACATGGAGCCAAAACTTCGTATGGATATTTTACAGGCTATTAAACAAGAGGTGGATATTCCACTTGTTCTTCATGGGGGATCTGCAAACCCAGATGAAGAAATTGCAGAAGCCGTTAATATTGGAATACAAAAGGTAAACATTTCTTCGGACTACAAGTTTGCTTTTTACAAAAGATGCCGTGAAATATTAGCGACAACAGAACTTTGGGATCCAAATGTCATCTACCCGGAGTGTATCAAAGCTGCAAAAGAAGTAGTAAAATATAAAATGAGATTGTTCAATTCTAAAAATAAAGCAGATTTATATCGAGAAGAAAGCGTAATAGCATGGAGAAATGAATTCTTATAAAAAAAATTAATGCCCCTCTTTAAATTTATTTTAAGAGGGGCATTGAACAAAAGATTATCAATTAGTTTTTTATTAAGGGTATGAGAGATAATCTCATACCCCTTTATTAATACTGAGTTAAAATAACGAAATAGTATAACCAGCAGCAATAAGTTGAATTTGTAGAAGGTTGATATTTAATATTTGAATTGAGTACATAAGAATTGATTTTAGAATATATTCTTCTGCATGAGGATAGGGGGAGCAACCAATGCTAAAACATAAATTCAGTGCTGGCTTTTTGCTTGTCAGCATATTTTCCCTTTTGGTGGGTTTGAGTGGGTTCTTGGCGGTGAATCGGGAAATGGGCTTTTCAGGAGCGCTGATTTTCGCCATCTATATGAGTCCTTTTGTATTCATTTATGGCATTTTCGTTTCATGGCTGATCAGTAAAATAGTAAAGCCGGTGAATGCGAGAAATTCGGGAGTTTATGTGATATTGCATGGATTCGGCGGGCTGCCGTTTGCGGCAGTGTTCATTCCTTCTCAAAGTTCTGCTGCGCTATTGTTCACGGCAGCATTGGGTGCATTTTTCGCGATTCTCTTTGCATTGATAGAGCTTGCGTTAATATATGTGACAAATAAAGGGCGCATCGGGTGGCTGTCACTTTATTTGCCTTTGCCACTGTATCTTGCGGTCTTTATCATCGGCCAGATCCAGTCAGTGCCAGCACCTTCTGAAGAGGCGGTGCTCGACGATCCAGGTTATTCTGTCAGGGAAGCAGCCGCCATTGTAACAGAACGGCATGGATATGGGGAAAATGGCGGATTCCCTCCTGAAACAGGCAAGGTGGAGCATTGGAATATGTTTGGGGAACGTTTTACGCGTGAAACGGTTATCGAAACCGTTCCAGGGGAAAAGGAAGCGTATTATGTAACATTAGTGGAAAAGAATATGGACCGGCAGGAAGTCTATAAAACGACTTATCTGACATCGGAAAATAATGTGGAATTGCATAATAGAGTAAGCGAACAACAGGAGTGATAAAATGGACAACGATGCAATCATTTTGTTTGATGGTGTATGCAATCTGTGTAACAGCAGTGTCCAATTCATCATCAAGCATGACAAAAATGCTTATTTCAAATTCGCTTCCTTACAGAGTGATTTTGGCAGGAATCTGCGGAAAGAGAAGCAGATTCCTGATAACGTCGACAGCATCATATTCGTGGAAAGAGGCAAAGTGCATATGCAATCAGGAGCAATTTTACGCATTGCCCGTCACTTGGACGGAGCTTGGAAATTAGCTGCTGCAGCTCTTATCATACCGCGTCCGATCCGGGATATGCTTTACCGGTATGTAGCGAAGAATCGTTATCGCTGGTTTGGTAGACAAAACCAATGCATGCTGCCATCTCCTGACTTAAAAGAGCGATTTTTGTGACTATAAAAAAATTATTAAGAATATGCTGAGCTTCTATACAAATTTCCATATGCGCGGTATCATTACTAACAGTAGCCAAGAACGGCAAATATTGCATAGAAAAGAGTCGGCAAATGAGATTATCGATCTTGATTGCAATCGTCCTGTGCGTCATTAGTGCAGGAGTCTATTCGATTGCGACAAACAACAAAAAAGAAGTAGAAGCAGTATCCGCTCCGAATCAGCTATTCGTCGCCACCGATGGAGACGATGATAATGAAGGAACAGAAAAGAAACCTCTTCGTACGATACAAGCAGCAGTGGAACAAGCAACTGCCGGGACAACTGTCTATATTCGCGGCGGTACTTATGATGAAGGATTCGATGTGACCCAAAGCGGAACGGAAGATGATCCCATCACAATCCGCAATTACGAGGATGAAGAAGTTATCATCAGCGGCAAAGACATGGAGACAGAAGAAGATACAGCTTTAGTGAATGTGGATAGCAAGCACTTCATCACCATCCAAGGGCTGACGCTTCAAGATTTGACGGCAGATTCACCAGACTATGCCGTGATGGGTGTACTTGTAACAGGCAGCAGCTCGCATATCAATCTCATTCAGAATCATGTCCATCATATCGGGAATACAGCCGACGAAGGCAATGCGCACGGTATAGCTGTCTATGGAACAGGCAAGATGGAGCAGATTCGGGTCATGGATAATATCGTAGAGGAATTGACACTCGGCCTCAGTGAAGCTGTTGTATTGAATGGTAATATCGATGGTTTTGCTGTTACAGGCAACACGGTACGCCACAACAATAATATTGGGATTGATTTGATTGGTTACGAGGGTACAGCAGAAGACCCTGATGCTGATTATGTACGGAATGGAACAGTGCAGGGTAATGTGGTGCACGATAATTCTTCCTATGGCAATCCCGCATACGGAGAAGATTACTCCGCAGGCGGGATTTACGTGGATGGTGCCAAGAATATCAAAATCAAAGGAAACACAATTTTCAAGAATGATTTAGGTATTGAAGCTACTTCCGAACATAAAGGAAAGTATGCAGATCAAATCGAGATTACGGAAAACGAAGTCTATGAAAACAATTATACGGGTATTTCGATCGGCGGATATGATGATGAACGCGGCGGTACCCAAAATTCCTCGATCACATATAATGTGCTCTTCCGTAATGATACAAAAGATCTCGAGGGCGGTCAGCTGCTTCTGCAGCATGATATCCGTGATAATGAAATTTCGCATAATGTGTTCACTGCCAGCAAGACGGGATTGTTCATTGCGAACGATTTTCAGACGAATGGCAACACCATCATGAATCACAATGTATATGGTAAGGGCTCAGGAAATAGATGGATTTGGAAGCAGCAGGAATTTACTGATTTTGCTGCATTCCAACAAGCGACTGGACAGGATGAGGATTCGGCCTATATAGAAGTGCATTATACTGATGCCTCCAGCAAGGATTTCACGTTAAAAGAAGGTACAACTGCACAGGCAGTAATAGATTGATCAAAACCTGCATACCAAGGTATGCAGGTTTTTTTCGTACATGAACGTTGTGAAAGGACGAAACAACTACCTTTTTATATAAGAGGATTACAGTTGCGTAAATATTCCTTTATCTATGTAGTGTTTCTGTAAACATAAACAAAGATGGAAGATTATTTGCTATGCTTTATCCATTAAAAAAAGGGAGGATTCTGCTTGTGAAAAGAGCGATGGATTGGAGATTCTTTGTAATGACTGTGCTGCTTATTCCTTTTACGATATTCGGTTATGCGGTGCAAAGTCAGGCTGAGACGGCTGCTGACCCTGCTCCGGAGTTACAGCCAAAAGGTGAGGCGAACGGAAAAAAGGTCTTATTCGATAATACACATGGACAAACTGCTGGTGCGGCAGACTGGGTCATTGATGGCGCATTTTCCGATTTCGGGGATGCTTTGGCTGAAGAAGGTTATTATGTGAAGGAATTAAGAAAAACTACTGCCATTACTTATGAAGACATTCGTGATTATGATGTGTTCGTCATTCCAGAACCAAACATCGCCTTCAAGAAATCAGAGCAGGATGCAATGCTGCGCTATACCGAGGAAGGCGGCAGCATTTTCTTCATCGGGGACCATTATAACGCGGATCGCAACTATGATCGCTGGGATTCCGGGGAAATCTTCAATGGATATCGCCGAGGGGCATTCGAGGATCCAACCAAGGGTATGTCTGCTGATGAAGCAAATTCAGATCGGATGCAGGGCGTAGAGAGCTCCGACTGGCTTGGTGAAAACTTCGGTATCCGATTCCGATTCAACGCCACTGGTAACATCGAGTCTGGACAAACTATAGTGGAGCCAGCTGATTCCTTCGGGATAACAGAGGGCGTCGAGGTACTGGAATCCCATGCAGGTTCTACATTGACAATCCTCGACCCTGCTAAATCAAAAGGCTTGATTTATTTCCCGGAAAATATTCAAGCATGGCCGAATGCTGTCGACCAAGGGGTGTATGCTGGCGGCGGAATCGATGAAGGGCCTTTCGCGGCTATTTCCAAAGTTGAGCAGGGAAAAGCAGCCTTCATCGGCGATTCATCACCTGTTGAGGACGTAACACCTAAATATCTACGTGAAGACAGCGGGAGCAAAAAACGCACATACGATGGCTTCACCGAAGCAACAAACGGGCAATACCTGCTGAATGTCATGGAATGGCTCAGTGAAAAAGAAACGTATACAAGCTTTGAGGAAACATCCATCACACCAAGTGAAGTGACACCGCTTCTGGAAACAAATACAATCAATGAAAATCCGGAATTGACTACCGAAACAGAAAAAGAGCCATGGTCCAATCCACCATCTGGCTATCGCTGGTATGATCCAAGCACATTTGCTGCTGGTTCCTATGGATCGGAGGAATTCGCATCCAACCCAACTTATGATGTAGTCACTCCGGCTACACTGCCGACGCAGCAGGAATTCACTGTACGGGTTGTCGTGGAAAATCTGCAGCCTGGTGAAACAGTGACAGGTTTGCAGCTGGGAGCTTATCTGCCGGGTGGGCAACAAATCGGGAAGTTCAATACGACTGGTTCATGGCCGAGTGGCTATGGATATAGCAGTAGCTTTTCCGTGACAGCAGATGCAGCAGGAAGGGCCACAGTGGAAGTACCGGCACAGCTGAATCCGTCAGCTGCGGATGGTTCTGCCAGCCTGCGCCTCCGTAAAGATGGAAGCAATCTGTTGACGAAGTCCGTACAAATTGGCAATGTGCAGACAGAGCCACTGCCAGAAGACGAGACTGAACAGCCACAGCACCTGACGATCAAGGAAGCGCGCGATGTACAGGATGGTGAAGCAGTTACGATAGAAGGTGTTGTCACATCCACTCCAGGCAGCTTTGGTGGGAATGGGTTTTATTTGCAGGACGATACAGCGGGAATCTATGTTTTCCAAGATAGTGAAGGCTTCAAACCAGGAGATTCAGTTCGTATCAGTGCAATAAAGACTACTTATAATGGCGAAGTGGAAGTAAAGGACATCATTGATTCCGAAGTGATTGGACAAGCAGAACTGCCAGCAGCTAAAACAGTTTCTGCAGTTGATGCATCCAATCAAGGACAGCTGGTGAAGATTGAAAACGCTGAAATCAAGAATATAGAAGCTGTTAACTCATACGGCACATTCGAGTTCGATGCTGTTGGACAAGACGGAAATACAACGCGTGTGCGAGTGGATAATAGAATTGGAACGGATCATGATACATTTCTCTCCCAGTTCCAAGAAGGCGACAAAGTGGATATCACAGGTGCAGCCTCGATTTTCAAAGACACATACCAACTCAAGCCTGTCTCCCCGGACAATATTGTCAAATCTGCACAAGCAGAGCAGCCAGCTCCAGCTCCATGCAAAACCGATAACGGAAAGCATAAAGGTGCTGACAAAGGAAAGGGCAAAGGAAAAGGTCACGATAAAAGCTGGAAATGTGCAGCTTAAAATAGTGTGAGAAGCAGGGATGTAGCATTACCTGCTTCTTTTTTTGCACGTCTTTTCTCACCCTGTCTTGCTAACTTGCTGATTTTATACTACCAAATGGCAGTGAAAAGGATGAACTTTGACCAGTTTAAAAATAATGAATGCTGTACTGTTGGACTTTGTTCCCAACTTCTCTTTATCCCGTTTAGGTAAGTACGAAGCGGGAATACATTCACCAAGCGTGGCCACGCATCGTTCAGAAAAAACGTTCAGTTACTAAGGTTAAACTACTACGAAAGAGACATCTTGAGGAGGAGATTAACATGGCACAGAACAATAATAAGATGAGTTATGAAGAAGCAGGCAAAAAAGGCGGACAGGCAACATCCAAAAATCAAAATAAAAGTTTCTATGAAGATATCGGCTCCAAGGGCGGACAAGCCAATGCGAAAGAGCACAGCAAGGAGCATTTCCAGGACATCGGTTCTCAGGGCGGACAAGCCAATGCCAAGGAACATAATAAGGAGCATTTCCAGAATATCGGTTCCCAAGGCGGAAATGCAACGGCAGACAATCATGGAAAAGACTTCTATGAGGATATCGGCTCCAAGGGCGGTAAAGCAAATGCAGATTCCCACAATAAGAAGCACTTCCAGGAGATTGGCGCAAAAGGCGGCCGTTCCAGCAATAACAACTAAGAGAGCAGCGTGAACAATTGAAAAAGCAAACATGATCGCTTCCGAATTATCGTTTCGGGAGCGATTTTTGCTTATTTATTCATCATTAGTCGGTACCTATCTGTTTGCTTTTACATAGAATGACTTGAATCAAGAAGGAGGGATATCATGTCTGAAGGATATGGAGGCAAAGGCTACGGCAGCGGATTCGCACTTTTGGTCGTGCTTTTCATTTTGTTGATCATCATCGGTGCTTCTTACGTTGGCGGCGGCTACGGCTACTAATAACCAATCAAAGAAGGAATCACGGTTTGCTGCCGTGATTCCTTTTTTTCTTCGTTTTCGCGGGTTTGTATTCAAGCGTCACTTCGATTAACGAGATAAAAGCTGCCATAACGATTTCTGTATACCAATTTAACTGCACTGGTTCATACAAGCCGTTTACAATGGAGATAACAACCCAATTCATCACGAAATTCATTGAAAACGAAACGAGGCAGTCATACAACGTGTGTGGCTCGCGTTTATTGGTCAGAAAATAATAAAAGCCCTTTACGAATAGTTCACCGATGATACTAAGAAGAAGGTATATTCCGACAAACACTGCTAAATGCTTTGATGATTCATATGTGACATCAAGGATACTGAAGGCACCAAGGAAACCAAAGTAATAAATGACAGCTATAAAAGCAATAACAAATATCACTGCTATGGATAGGAATATCGCTATCATTCTCTTTGAATCTTTATCGCGATTCATCTTCTGCTGCTGTAATGCCACTGTTATCCCCCCCGTGCATTCTCTCTGATTGCTAATACGTATAAATGACTTGGAAGTTTCATATGGATGTATCGTCAGAGCGAAGCCGGCTGTACATGACCATATCTAAAAAAGCCCCATTCATTCTTTCATATTGGCGAAGTATGCCTTCTTCATGAAAGCCTGCTTTTTCCAATAGCTTGCGAGAAGGTATATTCCCAGGCTCCACTTTTGCTTCAATCCTATTCAGTGCTAACGTATGAAAGCCTTTTTCAAGCAAAGCGTAAAGTGCTTGGCTCATATATCCATTTCTCCAATAATCCTTCCCTATTTCATAGCCGATTTCCCCGCGCTGATTCGCGGTGTCACGATAGTTGAATCCGCAGGTCCCGACAATGGTGCCATCATCCAGTACGATTGTATAGCGATCTGCATGATCAAGCTGTGTCAGGTATAGAATCATTTCTTCTGCTTGCTCCACGGATTGCATCGGTGTGATATTCATGAAAGCAGTCACATCCGGGTCGGACCAAAAGTGGTATAAAGCAGGCGCATCGGATACAGAAATCGGACGCAAATGAATTGTTCGTTTTTTGGACAAGCTGCATGCTCCTCTCTTTGTATGATTACCCAATATTATGTATATTTAGTATATTAAAACAGGCGGTGATGCATGATGCTGACATTATTTCTGACAAACGTGTTACTGGGACTTTCGATTGCTCTTCCGGTCGGTACGGTGACGATCGAAATGACCAAGCAAGGCTTGAAAAACGGCTTTCTGCATGGCTGGATGGTAGGAGTGGGCGGCATGACGGTCGACTTTTTATTGATGCTTGCCCTGTTTCTCGGTCTTGCGCCTATTTTGGCACTACCGACGATTCAAACAGGCATGTGGCTGCTTGGTGCCCTTTTTCTCTTATATATTGCATATGACAGTATCAAAAATGCGGACAAGCAAATTGTATTAGACGGTGAAAAAACGACAAAAAAACTGAGATCTTCCTACAAAAATGGATTGCTTGTGGCAGTTTCACCTAGCAATCTTGTATTTTGGATAAGCGTTTTCGGTACTTTTCTATCAAGCAGCTTTTCAGAAGGAAGTCAGTTGTCTTTCATAGTGGCAGGTCTGGGAATCTTGGCCGGGATACAGGTTCACGATATCGGCTTGATGAGTATCGTCGCCGGTACAAGGAAGGTCGTGAATGAGACTTTCGTAAAATGGGTATCTATAGGTGCAGGTTTGGTACTCAGTTACTTTGCCATAGTTTTCTTCATACAGTTTTTGAAGCATATTTTTTAACAAGGTCTATTTGTAGTTTACCGTTTTATTCCTGTAGAATATAGATAAAGATGTGCAGGAGGCGGTAGCGATGGCAGAGGCCTTGAAAGATATGTATACGGAAGAGTTCTTGAAAGGTTTCGCTTCCAGAGTAAAACGAGCTCATGCTGCTTTTGATGAGGAACGGTTCATGGAAGCTATAATGGATGCGGAATGGGCAGAACTGGAACTGAAAGGCCGGATAAGGAAGATCAGCCAAGTGCTCGGTACGCTTCTTCCTGATGACTATCCCGAAGCCTTAGGAATTCTGTTTGCGATTCAGGATCAGTGCGAAGGGTTTCCTTATCTGTTCTTTCCAGACTTTGTGGAAGTCTTTGGACAGGCACCGGAACATGAAGCAATATCATTGCATGCGCTGGAGCAATTCACCAAACGATCCACAGCGGAATTTGCCATCAGACCTTTTTTGATTCGTTCACCTGAGGCAATGATGAAACAAATGCTGGAATGGGCAAAATCCGATGATCATCACGTTCGCCGGCTGGCGAGTGAAGGGTGCCGGCCAAGGCTGCCATGGGGGCAGGCGATACAGCAGTTCAAACAAGAACCAAGCCCGATTTTCGAGGTACTTGAAGTATTGAAGGCAGATGACTCTCTATATGTGCGGAAAAGTGTCGCCAATAATTTGAATGATATTGCAAAAGACCATCCAGAACAGGTTATTGCGACAGCCAAACGCTGGTGCGGCCTTTCTCCGGAGACAGACTGGATCATCCGGCACGGATGCCGTACATTGCTGCGAAATGGAGAACCGGAAGTAATGGCTTTATTCGGATACGAAGATATTGCTGATAATCTGACAGCAGCTGCCATAGAAGTGGATCGTCATCGGGTAAGGATCGGCGAGCTGGTAAACATGACGTATTCTTTTACTGTGGAAAAGCAGTTGAAGCTGCGCATGGAATATGCAATTGATTTCATCAAAAAGCGGGGAATATCCCGGAAGAAATTCCTTCTCTCTGATCGGGTATTTACAGCAGGAGAAAGCATTACGAAAGAGCGAATACATAACTGGAAAGACTTGACGACAAGAATTCATTATCCGGGTGTGCACCGTATTGTTTTACTGGCAAATGGAACAGAAATAGCGCACACTGATATGGAATTGATCAAATAAAGGAGTGGAACGATGAAACGGATTGCAGTTTTCTGCGGCTCAAGTGAGGGTGCTTCACCAGCATACATAGCAGCAGCCAAGGAGTTAGGGAAAACATTGGCAGAACAAGGCCTGACGCTTGTATACGGCGGTGCGAGTGTAGGCTTGATGGGTGCGGTCGCAAATGGAGCGATGCAAGCAGGAGGCCATGTCATCGGAGTGATCCCTGATTTTCTGGATAAGCGGGAAATAGCTCATACACATCTATCGGAATTGATCGTCGTTTCATCCATGCATGAACGAAAAGCAAAAATGGCGGAGCTAGCGGATGGCTTCATCGCACTTCCTGGCGGGCCAGGTACGCTGGAAGAGTTCTTTGAGATCTTCACATGGGCCCAGCTTGGACTTCATCAAAAACCGCTCGGCATCTTGAATGTCGAAGGCTATTATGATTTATTGGTGAAATTATTCGACCATATAGCGGACGAGCAGTTCATGCACGAAAAATATCGGACCATGACAATGGCAGACACCGATTCCGAAAGACTGCTTGAGAAGTTCAGACACTACAAAGCACCAGAAGTGAAAACATATATCAAACGACCAGAGCAGACGTAAAAGCGTCTGTTTTTTTATTTTCAGTAAGTGAGGTTTTAACTCAGCAAATTTGATCAAAAAAAGTCCACTGCCTTGCGGTAAGCTTTATTCATAGGAGGTGATCACATGCTGGGTCATGAAGCAGTCATCCAGACCACTATTTCTTATATAGAAAATAACTTACACGAACCGCTCACATTTGAACAGGTGGCAAATCAAGCGGGATTCTCCAAATTTCATTTTCATCGACTGTTTCAAGCCAGTGTCGGTGTGTCTTTTACCGATTATATCCGCCGAAGAAGACTAGCTGGAGCATCAGCAGCACTGCTGCATACCGAAATGGGAATACTTGATATCGCATTAGTGTATCAGTTCGAATCACAAGAGGCATTTACAAGAGCTTTTAAAAAGCACTACTGCCTTCCACCAGGAAAATATCGTCGTATGATGCGGGGAGCGCTGCATCAGAAGGAGGAAAAAATGGAAGCAAACCAAGTAAGAGGTTGGCTATTGAGTGGTTCCGATCCACATAATTTCGAGATGGGAATAGATTATGAGCATGTTCATCAAGGAAAAGCATCAGGTTATTTGAAATCCAAGACTGTCATGGGCGCAGAAGAGTTCGCCACGATGATGCAGCAATTCAAGGCAGTGAATTATCGAGGCAAAAGGCTTCAGCTGTCATGTTTCATCAAAACAGAGGAAGTACAAAGCTTTGCCAGTATGTGGATGAGAGTGGATGATGCATCGGATGACGTGATTCAATTTGATAATATGAGCAACAGGCCGATCAAAGGCACAACCAACTGGACCCGATATCGAATCGTGCTCGATGTGCCGGAAAATAGTGCGGTGATTTCCTTTGGGGTGATCTTATCCGGCAGGGGCAAAGTCTGGGCAGATGGCTTCCGTTTTGATGAAGTCGATGCATCTGTTCCCACTACTAATATAGAAATGACATATGAGCTTCACGATGAACCGGTTAATTTAGCTTTCGAGGAGGAATGAAGCCTGAATGTTCGGGTTATTGATAGAGGGTGTTCAGGCTTTTGTGAAATATTGGAAACAGGGTTTCATGTCTGAAGTCCTACCCCCATTGTTTTTGGCAGCATGTTTACTTACGTTATCGGAATTGATCACTAGACATATACTCAATCAGCGGCTACACGGAACTCTTGCTTATATAAGACTAGTCGGTACATGTACGTTGTTGAGTGGCATATGGACTGTACTGCTTCCAGGTACGCTTCCTATCATAGGGAATTTTAAAATGCTAGCGACTGATTTGACTTTCGAGACCTCTCTCAAATTGGCTGGGTTGTCACTTGGAGTCGCTGCTTGCTTGATTCCTCTGGCTGTCCTATGGACTAAAATGCAGAGTCGTATCGTGATAACCACCTATATTGTCTTGTGCAGCTCCCTCTATGCGGTTGCATTACTCGCAGCAGCTTCATGGGGACTGGATATACGCTTACCAATTTCACTCACTGCCGTATTTGGACTGGCGTTCTGTCTGTTAGTAATAGCCATACCGAGTATGGATGATGCAGATAAAGAAAAAACGCATGATTTCGAGGGACTGCATACGTAAATGCAAGTCCTTCTTTTTATGCGCTTGTTCAAACCTTCTTCCTATATTACCAGCTTTCATATTATGGTAAAATATTCAAAAAATAAGGAGGCGGTGCAGCGTGGCAGATTTCCAGATTGGCAGTGTATTTGTACATGTGAACGATGCAAACAAAGCAGCTAGGTGGTATGCGAATCTCTTAGGGATACCAGAACCACAGCCAACGACGGGACCAGTGCAATTCCTGGAAACTGTGGATGGAAGAGGGCTCGTCATTGACGATAATCGAAATAATGATCCAGCTATACGTCCGGTATTCATGCTTGAAACGAAAAATGTCCAATCAGCTTATGTGCGCGTGACATCTCAAGGCGGCAAGATTGTCCGTGAGCCTGAAGAAGATGAAGCTGTCGCCTTCTTCAACTTCCAGGACCCTGATGGCAACATCGTCATGGTTTGTGAGCAGCGCTAATGATTTTATGGATTAATGGAGCCTTCGGTTCGGGCAAGACGCAGACGGCAATCATGCTCAAAAATAGGCTCGAGAATGCTTATATATATGATCCGGAAGAAGCAGGTTTTTACATAAGGAGAAATATGCCAGAGTCAATGCAGAAATCAGATTAACAAACTACAATCGCAGCGATGATATCATAGAACTCGATTTATCAAGTGCAACTGTCGACCTGGCCGCCACAGCTCTTGGGGTGGAACCTGCACGTATTGCCAAGACGCTAGCGTTTAGGGGAAAGGATGAAGCAGAGTCCGTTTTGATTGTTGCAGCTGGAGATGCAAAGATCGATAATAAGAAGTTCAAGCAAGTATTCGGTGTGAAGGCGCGGATGCTATCTGCTGATGAAACACTTGAACAGACGGGCCATGCTGTCGGGGGAGTTTGTCCATTTGGGCTCAAGAATGAGTTGCCTGTTTATATGGATGTATCCTTGAAACGCTTCTCAACTGTTTTCCCGGCATGCGGCAGCAGTAATTCAGCTATCGAGCTGACTTGTGAAGAACTTATTGAATTTGGCAAAGGCAGAGAGTGGCTGGATATTTGCAAGAGCTGGGCTGATGGAGTGGAATGAAGTCTAAGGGATCCCGCTTTGCTTCTCCCTCTGACACTGCTAAACTAATGTTGCACCCTATACTTCACATAAAAGATAGGTTAGGAGAAAGAATCATGTCAGAAAATAGTACTAGAAAAGAGATATTTTCCTGGTTGCGGGCAATTGCGATTGCTGTTGTCATTGCGTTTGCTTGCCGTTACTTTTTGTTTACGCCATCTACGGTTCATGGGGAGTCGATGCTGCCGACGTACCATGATAGTGATCATGTCATAGTCAGCAAGGTTTCGAAAATAGAGAGAAATGATATTGTCGTCTTTCACGCACCTGATGCGGATGCCCATTATATCAAGCGGGTGATCGGTTTGCCTGGAGATACAATTGAAGTGATAGATAATGTGCTGTATGTGAATGGAGAAGCACAGGATCAATCGTATCTCCCGGAAGATATGATGACCGGTGATTTCAAACTGAAGGAATTGACTGGTGAGGAGAAGGTTCCAAAAGGTAAGGTGTTCGTTATGGGAGATAACCGCACTAACAGTAAAGACAGCCGGATATTCGGATTTATTTCAGATGAAGAAGTAATCGGAGAAGTGAAAATGACTTTTTATCCTTTCTCTGATTTCCATATAGGCAGTTAATATGTGTCAGGTATTCGGAAAGACGGTAGACGGAGAAACAAGATGTGAGCATTACCATTCTCCATTGGATGTGATCGCAATCAAATTCGCCTGCTGTCAGGAATTTTATCCTTGCCACCAATGCCATGAAGAGACAGCTGATCATAAGGCGGAGGTATGGCCAAAAGACCGCTTCGATGAACATGCGATATTATGCGGCGTATGCAAGACGACGCTAAGCATTGAACAGTATATGGAGACCGAACGATGTCCAAGCTGTCAGGCCGCATTCAATCCAGGCTGTCAGCTGCATCATCATTTATATTTCGAACGAATGGAAAGAGGCTGCCGTTAATCGGCAGCCTCCTTTTTTATTGTTTTTCAGCTGAGAGTTTTTCTACCAGTATACGGTAGGGCAAATCATTTTACGATCCATTTCAGGATACTGACCGCTTTTGTGTCGAATCCTCCATCCTAGTGAAAACGAATTTCAGCATAGGCGGGGTTACCAGTGTCGTTACGATAACCATGATGATGATGCTTGTGTAATATTGCGATTCAAGTAAGCCTGAGCTCAACCCAGTTCCGGCAATGATCAATGCTACTTCCCCTCGTGAAATCATACCTGTCCCGATTGCCATCGATGATTTCCCATTGAATCCTGTCAATCTTGCTCCAAGTGCTCCGCCGAACAGTTTTGTCACGATTGCCATGATACTGATAAGTACGATGAACAAAAGCTGCGAGCCGACACCTTCAAAGGTGACGTTCAGACCGATACTGACGAAGAAGACAGGAACGAATACACCAAATGCAATCGGCTCCAACTTATGCTCGACAGCTTCTTTGTATTCGGTTCGGGAAATGGCAATACCAGCTGCAAATGCCCCGATGATCCCCGCAACACCCATGTATTCGGCAAAATAACTGAATGCCAAAGCCAGGATGATACCGGCAGTGACGATATTTTCACTGACTTGTAAACGTGAGAATAATCGCATGACAAACGGAATCACCCAAATCGAAGCAACGATGATGACGCCAAAGAAGAGAACTTTCATTCCAATCAAGGACCCAAGGCTCAGGGACTCGCCTGTGCCAAGCATACTCATCAGCACGGCAAGCAATACAACGACGAGAATATCATCAACGACTGCCGCTCCAAGGATTGTGGTACCTTCCCGGGAATTCAGTTTGTTCATTTCCTTCAGTGCTTGAACTGAGATACTCACACTAGTTGCACAGAAGAGCAGAGCCATGAATAATGCGTGCCCTTGACTCATACCGAAGGCAAGTGCGAGGCTGTAACCCCCAATGAATGGGAAGATAACGCCAAGAACAGCAACAGTGAAAGCAGATTTCCAGTTTGCTTTCAGCTGTTCCAAATCTGTTTCCAATCCAGCAATGAACATCAGCACAAGTACACCGATTTCGGAGAATTCATGGATGAAGGATGTTTGCTGTATCCATCCAAGCACCGCAGGGCCGAGGATGACACCCGCAAGAAGCTCCCCCAGAACGGATGGCTGCCCGATTTTCAAGGCTAGCTGACCAGCAATCTTTGTGAACAATAGTATCAAAGCTAAGTGTAAGATGAATTCCATATCTGACTCCTTCGTTTTTTATTTATGCAAATTCCGCCATCAAAAAAGGCATATCTGCTGGCTGCTGCCTGCGGATATGCCTTAAAAAGACGCAGTGGAGCCTGGGTGACAGACTCCGCCGGGAATTGCATATGTAGTTGATTATAGTTATTCATTATAAAGCAGGAATAGAACGAAGACAATAGCTGTTTTAATCGTTTGCTGCTCACAGAAACGGGAAAACAGGTGACGTAACCTACACAAAGGAGTTGTAGATGTGAAAAATACATTTGATTTTCATACAAAACAAGGATTGTATCAGCATATCGAAGAAACACTTGCATTCTATTATCCCAAAGCCATCGATCACACATATGGCGGATATCATGAGGGCTATTATATGGATGGAACGCTGACAAGGGACACGACCAAGCATATCGTCGGCCAGGCGCGCCACTTGTACGATTTCAGTGTCGGCTTCGAGCTTACGGGCAACAAGGAATATGAACAGGCAGCAGAGCATGGCATTACCTTTTTCCAAGAAACGTTGCGGGATAAAGAACACGGCGGATATTATACCGAGATGAAGGATGGCAGCGTAACCGACGATAAAAAGCTCACTTATGGTCATGCATTCATCTTCCGGGCTGCGGTGGCAGCTTTGGAAGCGAAAATAAATGGTGCGGATGAATTGCTCTCGGATATATATCAAGTTTTGGAGGAGAAATTCTATGAACCTTCAGCAAAGCTGTATAAAGATGAAGCAACACGCGATTGGTCGAGCTACTTGGATTATCGCGGTCAGAATTGCAATATGCACATTTGTGAATCAGCCATCACTGCTTTTGAAACGACAGGACAACGGAAATATCTCGATCAGGCTTTAAGCATCGCGGATCAAGTGACTAATAAGCTCGCTGCTCAAAGCAATGGACTCATTTGGGAAAATTACGATGCAGCTTGGATGAAGGACGAACAATTCAACCATGGCGAAACGAGAGATGAATTCCGGGCATATGGTTTCGTCGGAGGACATCAATTCGAATGGAGTAAGCTCCTTACCTGGCTGTATATCCATCAGCAAGACGGCTGGCTGCTTGAACGGGCAGAAGAGCTGTATCAATTTGCCTGGGAACATTATCGTGATCAAGATAAGGGCGGCATATTCTTTGTCATGAGCCCCGAGGGAGAAATCATCGATAAAGGTAAATCCTACTGGGTTCTGGCTGAAACGATGGCGGCATCGGCATTGCTGCATGGTCAAACAGGAAATGATGTGTACAGCAAGCATTATGAAGAGCTATTCCATTATGTTCAAGCTCACTTCATCGATCCAGTTCATGGTGCTTGGTATCAATGGCTGACTGCAGAAAATGAAGTGGAAGATGACGTCAAAAGTCCTTCGCCAAAAACCGATTACCATCCAATCAGTGCAAGCTATCTGATTGCAGCGTACCGAGGTGAGGATCTGTAGCTTATGCGCAGATTCTTTTTCTTATTGTCATGATGAATAGGAGGACAATCCACACAAAAAACCAGGAGCACCGATGCTCCTGGTTTTTGATTAGTGCTGTTGGGATGGTACAGGTCGGGATTGTCTGCGTTCACGATCCCTTTTAGCAGCAACTGGCTGTTGCGGACTGCGTACCACGACTGCCAGCATGAAGGAAATGACACAAAGCACAGCGATGGCGATGAATGTCGGCTGGAATCCGCCGAGCAGTGATGCGATGAAAGAGCCGCCCAATGCACCGATTCCAAAGCCTTGATAAATGACGCCATAGTTCCTGCTTTGGTTCTTCAATCCAAAATAGTCAGCTACGATAGTCGGGAAGACAGTGATGTTTCCGCCGAAGAAGAAAGCAACGGCCGCCACACAGACGAAGAAAAGAGTTGTTGATAGTTCGACCATACTCAATACAGCGGCTGCTCCTGCAGTGACAAGCAATCCTGCTGCAACCAAGTACAATCTTTCCACTTTATCAGACAAAGCACCAAGCACGACACGGCCAGTCGTATTACAGATGGCGACAACAGCCACAGCATTCGCTGCTGTTGCGGCAGAAAGGCCTGCTAGTTCCATGCCGGCATCTTTGACAATTCCGATCAGGTACAAGCCGCTCATACAAGCTGTAAGGAAAATGACGAACAAGATATAAGCCTGTTTCGTGTGCAGCATTTCCTTGATAGTGAAGTCCTTAGACGATACTGCTGTATTTGTTTGATGTGAAACGATGGCATCTTTCAAGAAGAAGGCACCGCCGCTGATCAAAATGAAAGCTGCAATTCCCCAGATAAGGAAGGTACCTTCCACCCCTGCGGATGAAAGCAATGCTTGGTTGATATATTTAAAGACAAAGCTGCCTGTCCCGAAAGCACCTACAGCTATACCAGAGATAAGACCTTTCTTTTCAGGGAACCATTTGATGACGTTGGATAGTGTCGTAATGTAAGCAATACCGTTTGCGAAGCCGACAACGACACCTGCCAATAGATAAATGAGCCATAGTGATGTAGCAAAAGAGCTTAGTATCAGTCCGGCACCGAGCAGGATGCCGGCGAAGATGACCAGCTTCTTGATACCAAGCTTATCCTGCAGCTTCCCTCCGAATAATGTGGATACTGCCAAGGCAAAACTTGTGATCGAGAAGGTGATCGCTACAGAAGAGACGCTCCACCCATATGCATCAGCCAGTGGCTGGTTAAATAAACTCCATGTATAGATAGTGCCTAAGCCAATTTGTGTAATGATCGTACCAAGTACAACCAGCCAGCGGTTTGTTTCCGTTTTCATGAGAACTCCCTCATTTCATCTGCGTTGTTTTGATAGTTTAATAATATCCTTTGCAGATGTAACTGAAAGCGTTTTCTCATGAGTTGCACGATTTGAGGAATGAATGGTCACTAAAGGCGCATGATCTGTCTGAATGGCTTGGCTTTACTGCGGCTGACAGGGATTTGCTCACTCAATCCCTTCATTTTTATAAGGTACGTATTATGGAACCAAGGCAGGATTTCATGTATTTTTTCTGTATTAATAATATAAGAACGATGGCAGCGGAAGAATGTTTCTGCAGGAAGCTGCTGTTCAAATGTACTAATCGACCCGGGATAGGTATACACATCATCCTTGGTATGCACCACCGTCTGTTTTTCATCGGCTTCCGCGTAAGCGACTTCCTTCAGATCGATGACATATATCTTCTCTTCTTTCCAGACATTGAGGCGTGCCGGTGACTCGGCAGGCTCTATCTTTTCTGCACTGGTTGATGTTTGCTGTGCTTCCAGCTTCTTGAGCATAGCAGCGACGCGCTCTTCGCTGTATGGCTTCAGGATATAGTCGAATGCCTCGAGCTCGAACGCTTTGGCAGCATGTTCCTTATATGCAGTTGTAAATACGATGATTGGCTTATGCTTGAACTGGGCCAGGCTGCCTGCCAGCATCATGCCATCCAATGACGGCAGATTGATATCGAGGAAAAGTACATCGGTCGTATTCTCCTGAAAATATTTCAGCACATCCAATCCATCATCGAAGCAGTCAGTCACTTCGATGGAGCTGTACGTATCGATCAGATATTGCAATTCTTCTTGTGCTGGAAATTCATCTTCTGCAATGATTGCCCGTAATGTCATGGTCATTTCCCTTCCTTCACTGGTATATCGAAGTAAATTTCCGTGCCGGGTTCCAGTCGTTTTATCGTCAGACCTTTACCATAAATCAAGTGGACACGCTGATGCACATTGGCCAGGCCGATATTTTTCACGCTTGCTTCGTCACGGTATAGTTTGTCGACAATATCAGGATTGATACCGACACCTGTATCGCGGATACTGATACGGATGTAACTTTCCTCATCCTTGACGGAAAGATAGACAGCACCCTCCCATTTGCGTTTGCGTATACCATGATGAATTGCATTCTCCACCAGCGGCTGCAACAGCAGGCTCGGCACTTTGATCTGGACAGGATCGATATCATAGACTATCTGCAATTTGTCCCCGAAGCGGGATTTTTCAATTTCCACATAATCACGCACTTGCTTGAGTTCCTCTTCGATGGCAATCATTTCATCATGAAGCTCCAAGTTATAGCGAAGATATCCGGATAAATTATGAATCAGCTCCCGAGCCCGATTTGGATCGCGTCTTGTTGTCGAAGCAATCGCATTCAGCGAGTTGAAAAGAAAATGCGGATTGATCTTTGATTGGAGTGCTTTCAGCTCGGCTTTGTTGGCTGTCTCTTTGATCTGTTCGATCCGGGAGATTTCCATCAAGTTCGAAATGATCTGCGCCAGTCCGATTCCGAGTGTCTGCAGGGAATCGGTGATTCGGTTTTTCTTCTCGTAATAAATTTTCAAAGCACCCGTCACTTCGTCGCCTTCTTTAAAAGGAACAATCAGTAAGCAATGCATTTGCGGCAGATGATGATCATCCACTTCATTTCGTATGACAATCTGACCGCTGTTTATGGACTGCTTTGTCATCTCACTTACAATCGACGTTGTATCCTGGTAACGCTCAGCTCCGAGTCCATAATAGGCAACGACTGTTTTTGTGTCTGTTATGGCAACAGCATCCGCACCAATCTCTTCTTTGATGATTTGGCAGATACGCTGCAAGGAAGCAGGGGTGATGGAACGGAAATAAGGAAGCGTCTTATTGGCGATATCCAACGCCAGTTTCGCTTGCGCAGCGGCAATCTGTTTCTTTTCACCCTCGATATTATGGACGAGCAAGATGAGCAGACCGATACTGATTTCGCCGACCATCATCGGAAGGGCGATTTGTTCAACGATGGAGATGCCCTGCGATCTTGGTTCCCCGAGTGCGATGATCAACATCATCGTCAGCGCCTGACTCAACACACCAGCAATGATTCCGACATACCACCAGCGGAACTTTTTGACTTTTTTGTTGATCAAACCGGAAGCAAAGCCAGCGGTTATGCTGGTGATCAAGCATGGTAAGGAAGTTATCCCATCGATATCAATCAAATAACGGTGCAATCCGGAGACAATACCCGTAATGATGCCAACCCACGGACCGAATAAGATTCCCCCGGATAGTATCGCCACGGTCCGGATATTGACAAGCGAACCTTCCACTTCGATACCGGAATAAGTACCAAAAATGGCAAAACTGCAAAAGACGACTGTCAGCACGGTCGTTTCACGGACAGAATGCTTTTCTTTTTGAAGGATTTCTTTGAATCCCTTAATCTTTGTCAGGAAAAACAAGATGATCAACAGCAACGCAGCGCGCTCGAATATCGATATAATCATTTCCAACGTGGAATGCATAGTTGTAATCCCTTTCATCTGTAGTAATTGTAGTTTATCAGAAAATTAGGCTGGAAGGGAATGTAGGTGATTATGACTGAAGAAGTAAATGATAGATTCATTTGATAAAAAAACGATGTGGAAATAATATGTTATAACGCATGATTAGGCTGGATTTATCTGTATGAAAGCGCTATAATTATATTAATGAAACGATGTTCCGTATCATGGAACAACCGAGGTGTCTGTGTAGATGCCTTTCTGTTTGTGTGACAATGTAAGGGTTTTCATTCTGAGGATGCAGATCAACAAAAATTGTAAGGAGATGATAGACATGGAATTGAGATATGCGACTCATCCAGATCATGCCAAGACATTCACTACAGAACAATTGCGCAGTCATTACTTAATTGAAGAACTATTCGTACCTGGAGAAGTAAAACTTGTGTATAGCATGGAAGACCGGACAATCATAGGTGGTATCCATCCAGCCGGCAGCTCAATCGCTTTGGAGAGCTATGATGCAATAAAAGCAGAATACTTCTTGGAAAGACGAGAAGTCGGTATTTTTAATATCGGCGGCAATGGCTCGATTACAGTTGATGGAGAAACATACGAAATGGCAAACAAGGATTGTATTTATATCGGCAAAGGGAATCAGGAATTACTGTTTACTAGCAGTGATGAAACTGATCCAGCTAAGTATTATCTGTTCTCGGCTCCTGCCCATACTTCTTATCCAACTAAGCATGTTTCATTCAGAGATGTGCCGGGAGATAACATGGGTGCTAAGGAAAGTGCGAATGAGCGCATCATCCGCCGTATCATTCATTTGGATGGTATCCAAAGCTGTCAAATCGCCATGGGTATCACGATCCTGGAGAGTGGCAGTGTCTGGAATTCCATGCCGACACATACGCATAACCGCCGGATGGAAGCGTACCTCTATATCGATCTGGATGAGGATGCACGCATGTTCCACTTGATGGGGGAACCGACAGAGACACGTCATCTTGTCATGAAGAATGAACAAGCTGTCATTTCTCCTCCTTGGTCGATTCATTGTGGAAGTGCTACGAGCAACTATGCTTTCATTTGGGCAATGGCGGGAGAAAACAAGACGTACACCGACATGGATCAAGTAGCGATGGATGAGCTTCGCTAAAAGGGGGATTAAGATGAGTTTGACAGACTTTTCCATGGATTATTTTGATTTGACCGGCAAGGTTGCGATCGTCACTGGCGGCAGCAAGGGACTTGGTCAAGGCTATGCTGTTGCTTTGGCAAAAGCAGGAGCTGATATCTTTATTGTGACGCATCAAGGCGATTGGGAGGAAACGAAGGCACTGGTGGGAGAAACTGGAGCCAATGCGCATTTCCATCAGGCGGATTTGACAGACAGAGAAAAAGTGAAGCAAGTTGTGGCAAGCTGTGTGGATGTTTTCGGCAAGGTTGATATTCTCGTAAATAATGCTGGTACGATCATCCGCACACCATTGCTGGAGTACAAGGAAGACGATTGGGATAAGGTCATGGACGTCAACCTGCATGCTGTATATCTGTTAGGACAGGAAGCTGCTAAGGTTATGACAGAGCAAGGCGGTGGGAAAATCATCAATGTTGCGTCGATGCTGTCGTTCCAAGGTGGGAAGTTCGTGCCATCTTATACAGCTAGTAAGCATGCAGTTGCAGGGCTGACAAAAGCCTTCGCGAATGAACTGGGTGCTTATAATATCCAGACAAATGCGATTGCACCAGGTTATGTAGCTACAGCTAATACTGCACCAATTCGTGCTGATGAAAAACGCAACGCTGAGATTCTATCCCGGATTCCAAGCGGCCGCTGGGCAGATCCGTCTGATTTGATGGGAGTAGTCGTATTTTTGGCAAGTCGTGCCTCTGATTATATGAATGGCCATGTCTTGGCTGTTGACGGTGGCTGGCTCGCAAGATAAGCAGGTTGTAATAATTGCGTCGGAGTTGTTTGAACGGGAAGAGAGATTGAGAGGACTGGGAAGGTGACCAAAGATCTGGAGAATCTTTGTGTATGCCACCCTCTCATTCCAATGATCTGGGCGATCACTATAAAAATAGCATATCACGTTATGTGATTCAAACATCTCAATTTCTTTTGCTCGATTACCTATAAGGAAAGGTAAGGGATGCAAAATGAAAATAATGAAAACGATGGAGAAAATTCCCGGCGGGCTAATGCTCGTGCCGTTATTTTTAGGGGCAATCATCAATACCTTCGCGCCGAATTCGGCTGAATACTTTGGTTCTTTCACTGGTGGACTTATGACCGGAACCATTCCGATTCTGGCAGTTTGGTTCTTTTGTATGGGTGCTGGCATTCAGCTGAAATCAACAGGTACGATACTGCGGAAGTCAGGTGTGCTTGTCATCACTAAAATTGCAGTAGCCTGGATTGTAGCTATCATCGCAGCCCAATTCTTGCCGGAAGGCGGCATACAGACTGGCTTGTTCGCTGGTTTTTCTGTCCTGACACTCGTTGCAGCCATGGATATGACGAATGGTGGTTTATATGCGTCGCTCATGCAGCAGTACGGTTCAAAAGAAGAAGCTGGGGCATTTGTCCTCATGTCGTTGGAATCCGGTCCTCTTATGACGATGATCATCCTCGGTTCCACTGGCCTTGCTGTATTTGAGCCGCAAGTATTCATCGGAGCGGTACTTCCTTTCTTAGTCGGCTTCTTGTTAGGAAATCTGGATGGTGACTTAAGGGCATTTTTCAGCAGAGCAACGCACACAATGATTCCGTTCTTCGGTTTTGCGCTAGGTAACTCCATTGATTTGGGCGTCATCTTGGAAACGGGTATTGCAGGTATCCTCCTTGGTACTCTTGTTATCGTCGTTACAGGTATTCCGCTTATCCTCGCTGATAAATATATTGGTGGCGGAAATGGGACGGCCGGTATCGCAGCTTCCAGCACGGCAGGAGCAGCAGTTGCCAACCCGATGATCATTGCGACGATGCTTCCAGAGTTCATGCCGATCGCAGAGGCAGCAACCGCGCTAGTTGCAGCAGCAGTTGTGGTTACGTCCGTCCTCGTTCCAATTCTTACTGCATATTGGTCGAAGTATATGAAGAACAAGGAAGACCGGAATTCAAATGATCAAGATATCGATTCGAACAATATCAACTCAAATACTGTATAAAACAGCCGGAGAGACATATACAGTATGTCTCTCTTTGCATAAAGGAGACGTTGACAGATGAGCAGAATATTAACAATTGGAGAACCAATGGCATTATTTGCAGCAGAACAGGAAGGTTCGCTCGAAGACGCCGAACGCTTTTCCCGCTTCATCGCTGGAGCAGAGGTGAATTTCTCTATCGGAATGGCGCGGTTAGGGCATCAAGTGACATATATAACGCAGCTTGGCTTGGATCCATTCGGTCGAAATATCCATAAATTTTTACAAGATAATAATATAGATACAACTTACATCAACTATGAACCTACACTTATCACTGGTATGCAATGGAAACAAAGAGTGACAAGCGGAGATCCAGAAGTGTTTTCAGCGCGGAAAAACTCAGCAGCATCTCATATGGATAAAGGAATAATCAAGAAAATCAAATGGACTGAATACGACCATTTGCACCTGACAGGCATTCCTCCAGCCTTGTCCGGAAGCTGTCGCGAATTGGTTTTTCAAATGATGAAAGAAGCCAAGGAAAATGATCTCCAAGTGTCATTCGATCCGAATCTTCGACCAGGACTGTGGACTGATACGCATGAGATGGCACATGTTATCAATGAACTGGCATGCCAAGCGGATATCATTTTTCCTGGTGTGGCCGAAGGAAGGCAATTGACTGGGAGAACCGATGTGCTCGATATTGCTGCATATTATCATGAAGCAGGTGTGCCATTTGTCGTGCAGAAATTAGGAGCAGAAGGTGCATTTACTAGCTGTGCGGATGGTTCGCACTTTTATACAGAAGGGTTCCCGGTGAAGAAAGTTATTGATACGGTCGGAGCAGGGGATGGTTTTGCAGTGGGTGTTGTGAGCGGCATGTTGGAAGGTTTGGAGCTAGAGGCCAGCATTGCAAGAGGGGCCGCCATCGGAGCGCTAGCTGTCATGTCTCCGGGTGATAATGATGGTCTGCCAACTCGTGAGGAGCTTACGGATTTCTTAAGCCGCGAAGCGATTGGCTGAAAAAGAGACCTTCCAAAGGAAGGTCTCTCCTTTATCCTGTATAGCCTAAAGCATGGGATATTTCCATACTGCAGGCTTTTACCTTGTCGATCAATTCACTGTTCACTCTGTCCATTGTCACGCGGTTGCTCGGTCCGGAAATACTGAAACTCGCCACGATTCGATGTTCATGACTGTATATCGGGGCGGCAATGCAGCGGATGCCTTCTTCATTTTCAATATTATCGAGCGCATACCCCTGCTGACGGACTCTGTTTATTTCACTCTGTAATTCTTCTTCCGAGGTAATCGTTCGCGGTGTACGAGGAGTGAATGTAGTGGAAGAAGCTATCTCATCCATTCTCTCGGACTTCATGCCGGATAATAGTACTTTGCCGACAGCCGTACAGTACATGGGAGCTCTATTGCCAATACGGGAGTACATGCGAATCGTCTGGTTACTCTCTATCTTATCAATATAAACAATTTCTCCTTTATCCTCGATGCAAAGATGTATCGTTTCATTGATATCGGTACACAACTGCTTAAGGAAGGGCTTTGCTACATTAACGATATTGTTATTATTCAGGACACTGCGTGCAATATAAAGAGTTTGTAATCCAATTTTATAGTTATCTGATTCAGGATCTTTTGCAACATAATTCATATCCACAAGTGTGGCTAAAAGCCGGTGTGTCGTACTCTTGGATAAGTTTACAAGTTTAGTGAGCTTTGTGATCGTCAAGCCATCTGGATAATCGGAAAGTGTATTCAATATAGTCAAAGCACGTTCAAGTGATTGCACATTAGACATGAATTTTACTCCGTTTCTATTACTTTCATTGCTTACTTCTATGATACGGGAACGGTTTGTGTTTGTAAATTCTGCACATATATGGAGGAAAGTAAAATGATGAAATCAGGAATTTTGACTAAGCTTGTGGATCAAGGAATAGTAGCAGTCATCCGTGCCGCTTCACCGGAAGAGGCCATCCATATTTCAGAAGCTTGTATAGAAGGTGGTATTACGGGTATTGAGGTTACATTTACGGTGAAAGACGCAGATAAAGTTATCAAACAGCTCTCCGATCAGTATCTAGAAAACTCAGAAGTGATCGTTGGAGCTGGGACGGTGCTGGATAGTACCACAGCTCGTCTTGCCATAATTGCTGGCGCACGTTTTATCGTCAGCCCAACCTTTGATATAGATACTGCGAAGCTTTGTAATCTGTATCAGATTCCTTATTTGCCGGGGTGTATGACGATTGGTGAGATAAAGCAAGCAATGGAGGCTGGAGCAGACATTATTAAGCTCTTTCCGGGAAGTGCTTTAGGCCCCGATTTTGTCAAAGCAGTGAAAGCGCCACTGCCGCAAGCAAATATTATGCCAACAGGCGGTGTGAATTTGGAGAATATCGGTATATGGTTGAAAAATGGTGCAGTAGCTGTCGGAGTCGGCGGCAATCTTCTGGCACCAGCCAGAACAGGTGATTATGCTAAGATTACTTCGATCGCGGCTCTTTATATACAAAAAGTGAAAGATGCAAGGGCACAGCTTGTGGATATTTGAACATGAGTCAAGCAGTCAAGGGCATAGGCTAAACACGGAGAAAGGGGGCCTGCTTCGTGTCAGCCAAACGTGACATTGTGATCGTTGTCGTGAAAGCAACTGCCATCTATTCATTTGTCATGATCGATGTTGCTGCCGCAACAGGATTCTATATGGCAGCCAAGCTGTTCGGTGCTGGAGTGATCATTGCTTCTGTTTGCAGTATGGCGGGTGTGGAGAGTTTGAAAAGAGGTCCTGGATTGATTCGCAGTTTAGCGTCTCGAGAAAAGTAGAATAAGAAGGTATATGCAGCTATAAATAAGAGAAGGTATGCAGGACAATGCACACCTTCTCATTTTGCTATTGATTCATCAATGCGCATATTTCCAACGGTGAAATAAAATGGTGCAGGAAAAGGGGGCTTCTTTCCTTTTTTTAGTCTAGCGCTTGCCTCATTGAGCCAATAGATTGATTTATTTATGGCTGAAAAGAAGACGACCAGCTCTCCGGCATCATCCACACAAAGGCAAGATCCGAATATGCCGTTCTGGTACCAGGCCTCTCCGCGATCTGCTTGAAGGAGCAGTTTTGGTTCTTCCGACCAATCAGCTCTCATGAAGCTTGCTGTCTTGCTTTTTAATAACCAAAGATCCTGCGGCTTATACGTGTCTTCACCAAATGCATTGCCGCAGCGGCTGACAAGTAAGTAATACATACCATGAATGCGTTTCGGCCTTGCGTGCGTAAATGCGTCTTCCCGAGTGAAAAACAGCCGGGGCTTTGTCCATGTATCAAGGCCATTATCGCTTTCGGCAGCATACACTTCATGCATCGGGATATCGCCTTTGCCAGGCTCATGTGGTGTGGCCGCAAACCACATCTTCCATTTTCCTTCATCATAAATCACTTTAGGGGCAAGTACACTATCATTCCGTACAGTACCGACCATCACTGGGTTCGGGTAGCGGAACCATCTGCCATGTCGCATTTCCAAACAGCCGATCGAATATGGAGATTCATTTCCCAAGACATTGCTTGCGCTCCTGCCGGTATAGTAGACGCGGCGTACAGGCACGCCATCCACTTTCCCCTCCACATAACAAGGCTCATGCAATCCATATCGATCCCAGACATCTTCCTTAGGCTGAGGAAGCAATGGCTTTGCTTTGTACGGATTTCCTGGATATGTTGTAATGCGCCAGGCATTGGCTGTTGTCAGCGGAGCTCCTTTTGGGAGACTGGCGCTGAATAGATTATTTTTGAAGTTGCGCTGAAATCCGCCAAAAAACATCCACCATTGGTCATCGATTTTTTGTACACTGGGATCTCCCAAACCTAGCAAGTTGCGAATCGGCTTATAACCTTCCAACATCGAATATAATAGATTCGGTTTTGTCTCCACCCTAACCACCTCACTAGCAAGCAGTATGGACGGATGAGACTTAAAACATACTGATTATTGCAGAACCAGAGCCAAGCTATAAGGACCATAGCCCCCTATTTTTTATGACTAGGTTCTATTTTCATTCGACGGATGATAAGCCAGCCGAGCAACGCACCAGTAATGGAACTGACTAGGAAGCCAGGCACAAAAGCCAAAGCACCTGCTTTTTGACCTAAGAGCAGATTGGCGATTGGAACAGAAAGCAGAGATCCTAGCAACGCGGTACCGATGATTTCACCGATTGCTGCTGCGCCCTTGCGACGGAAGATACGATAAAATACCCCGGCTAGTAAGGCACCTACCATACCTCCTGGAAAAGCAAGCAAACTTCCAAGACCAAGCATATTTCGGACAATCCCAATGAGAAAGGCGATGACAATAGCAGGACCTGGACCAAGCAATACAGCAGCAATGACATTCACAGCATGCTGGACAGGAAAAGCACGGGCAGCTCCTGTTGGGAACCAGATGAATTGTGCACCCAGCACGCCTATTGCAACGAGGATAGCCATTAGTGTCAGGGTTTTGGTTTTCATCTTTCACCTCTGATTTTACGTCATAGTACTAGTATAAGATCTGGAACCAGAAAATTGGAAGAAAAGTATTTTAGAAAGAAAATGAAGAAAAGATCTTCTGATTAATAATTAGTCTGAATTATCAAACTTAATTTACAATACAATAATCACCGTAAGAGAGTGATAAGAGCTGATATTTAAAGATAATTTAGATTATGGTCGCTTTTTTGAGCTCATATGGTTGTTTTTAATGAAAAATCCACCTTTATTCCGATTTTCTGATGATTTACTAAGCCATATAACGAGCGTAGAATAAAGTTCATCTTCCAAGAGTAACCAAACAAAATTGCATACAATTCGTAATCGCTTAATTCCTGAATCCAGGAAGCGGGGGAACCAATCGTAACCTTTTGTTACATGGGGTGAATCTCTGAAAAGAGTAGGGCTACTCTCTGGCCCGAATCCGTCAGCTAACTTCGCAAGCGTTCGAGAGGAAGCCAAAAAATGTGATAGGCACACGTTTATTTCGTTATGCCCAGAAGTCACAGAAGAGGGCCCTCTTCTGTGGCTTCTTTTTTATGCACTTTTTAAGGGTGTAAACCAAAAAGAAGCGAGGGAGATCAATATGGATATGCTTTACATTGGATTAAGTTTACTGCTTTTTGGCGGTCTGACTGTATTACTTGCAACTGTCGCAAGACTTGCTGAGAAAGAGGGGACACGATGATTATTCATGTTGGTTTGCTTACAGCGGGTGTTGCGGTCATAGGCTATCTTGTTTACGCCTTGCTCTATCCTGAAAAATTTTAATGAAGGAAGGTTCGCGTGATGATTGTTTCACTGATTGCCTTAGCCATCGTGCTTATTCTGATGGGGATTTCCTTGAAGCCTATGGGCTTATACATGGCTGCTGCATTTTCAGATTCAAGGCTTGACCGACTTTTTCTACCAATCGAAAACATCTTGTACCGCATTTCGGGCATCAGGAAACAGGAGCAGACGTGGAAGCAGTACATAATTTCCATGCTTTTGCTGAATATGGTCTTGTTATTGTTCATTTACGCGGTGTTCCGCCTGCAAGGTATCCTGCCGCTGAACCCGCTAGATATTGCCGGGATGGATCCAGCTTTAGCTTTTAATACAGCAGTTAGTTTCATCACCAATACAAACCTGCAGCATTATAGCGGAGAATCAGGTTTGTCGCTGTTTTCACAATTAGCTGCCATCTTGTTCATGATGTTTGCAGCACCTGCTACGGCGCTTGCGGTTGTAATTGGCTTCATCCGATTACTTGGCGAGAAGCCGATCGGCAATTTTTTCGAAGACTTCATCAGGGCACTAGTTCGTGTGCTGCTGCCGATTTCTTTTATCGCAGCAATTGTATTCGTAGCACTTGGAATGCCACAGACATTCTCGGGAGCGGTGCATGCCACTACGATGGCAGGTGCGGAGCAAACAATTCTGCGCGGACCGATTGGTGCATTTCTTTCAATCAAGGAGCTGGGTAATAACGGAGGAGGATTCTTTGGGGTAAACTCTGCGCATCCTTTTGAGAATCCCAATGCTTACACAAATCTGCTGCAATGCTGGCTGATGCTCTTGCTTCCTGCATCATTGCCGTTCACTTACGGAAAGATGATTGGAAAAGCAAAACAGGGCTGGATGCTCTTTGGAGCAATGGCCGCAGTATTCCTTGTCATGCTGACAGCAGGTATTGCTGCAGAAATGCAGGGTAACCCACTGCTTCATGGCGCCATGATGGAGGGGAAGGAGACTCGCTTTGGTGTTATCGGAAGTGTGTTTTATAGCATTGTGACCACGGCTGCTGAAACTGGGGCAGTCAACACGATGCACGACACACTCAGTCCGCTGACAGGGTTGCTCGCGCTTGGCAATATGCTGTTGAATACAGTTTTCGGCGGCGTTGGAACCGGATTTATGAACGTAATGCTTTATGTGATGATTGCTGTTTTTATTGCTGGCTTGATGGTAGGGCGGACACCCGCATTCCTTGGAAAGAAACTTGAAGGAACGGAAATGAAGCTGCTGGCGATAACGTTGCTTGTACAGCCGATTCTCATCCTTATTGGTACAGCTATTGCGATATATTTCCCAGCAGGAAACGGTGCCATATCAAACCCCGATTATCATGGCCTGACACAGGTGCTGTACGAGATCACATCTTCTGCAGCTAACAATGGTTCCGGGTTTGAAGGCTTGGCGGATGCAACAACATTTTGGAATATCCTGACCGGAATCATCATGTTCCTAGGCCGATATATTTCGATTATCACATTAGTAGCCGTAGCAGCTTCACTGGCTAAGAAGAAAGCTGTCCAGGAGAGCAAGGGGAGTTTGCGGATGGAAAGTCCATTGTTTGCGAGTTTGTTAGTCGGAACGTTTTTCCTGGTGGGAGCACTTACCTTCCTGCCAGTTCTGGTGCTCGGCCCGATTGCAGAATACGTAACTTTATAGGAGAGTGACTTGTCATGGCAGCACATACTGCAGGGAAAGATGAAATTCCCTCTACCGGTTTATTTACGAAAAAAATGTTGAAGGAAGCTTGCTTGGATGCCGTAGTGAAGTTGCACCCTGCATATATGGTCCGGAATCCGATACTTTTTATCGTTGAACTCGGTTTTTTGGTCACATTTTTACTCGCGGTTTTTCCTGGTGACCATGCAGAAACTATGGGCAGAGGTTTTTATTGGGGCGTTTCAGTGATTCTGCTGCTGACGGTTCTGTTTGCAAATATGGCAGAGGCGGTAGCCGAAGGAAGGGGGAAGGCGCAAGCGAATACGCTGAAACAGACCAAGCAGGATACCGCTGCCAGACGTCTTCTCCGCGGGAAAGAGGAAACAGTTTCCTCGGCTGACTTGCGTAAAGGTGATATCGTCCTCGTGAAGGAAGGTGAAGTCATACCAGGAGATGGAACGATCATTGCCGGGATGGCAAGTGTTGATGAATCAGCCATAACCGGTGAATCAGCGCCGGTTCTGAAGGAAGCAGGCGGCGATTTCAGCTCTGTCACAGGCGGGACGACAGTTGTAAGTGATGCGCTTACCGTTGAAATCACCAGTCAGCCTGGAGAAAGCTTCCTTGATCGAATGATTGCGCTTGTGGAAGGAGCCGATCGTAAGAAGACACCAAATGAGATTGCCTTGAATACGGTTCTGATCAGTTTGACGATCATCTTTATGCTGGTGGTCATCACATTGCCATTTTTCACGGATTATATCGGCTTTTCCCTCGATACAGGAATGCTTGTCGCGTTACTTGTCTGTCTGATTCCTACTACCATTGGCGGTCTGCTCAGTGCAATCGGTATCGCCGGCATGGACCGGGTGACACGGTTCAATGTTCTGGCGATGTCTGGGCGTGCTGTGGAAGCAGCTGGTGATATTGATACGATCATATTGGATAAAACCGGTACCATCACTTTCGGCAACCGGATGGCCGCCGAGTTCATACCTGTGGAGGTCGTGTCTAAACTAGCGTTGATGCAGGCTGCGGTCATTACATCCTGGAAAGACGAAACACCAGAAGGGCGCTCCGTGATCAGCTTGGCAGAGGGTCAAGGTATTATGATGGACCAAGAGAAATGGCAAGAAGCCACATTTGTTCCTTTCCAAGCACAGACCAGGATGAGTGGAATGGATTTGACCGACGGCGGCAGCTATCGTAAAGGTGCCGTGGAAGCAGTCAAAGCATGGGTGCTTGAGCGCGGGGGGACGATTCCTGCGGATTTTCAGGAGAAAGCGGATGATATTGCAAAAATGGGAGGCACACCACTGGCGGTGGCGTTGGATACGGAGCTCCTCGGGTTGATTTATTTAAAAGATACGGTCAAACCAGGTATGCGGGAACGATTCGATGAGCTACGTAAAATGGGGATCAAAACGATCATGTGTACCGGCGATAATCCGCTGACGGCAGCAACCATTGCCAATGAAGCTGGTGTTGATGATTTCATCGCCGAAAGTACACCGGAGGATAAAATCGAAGTGATCAAACGGGAGCAAGCACAGGGAAAGCTTGTTGCGATGACCGGAGACGGTACGAATGATGCCCCGGCTTTGGCCCAAGCAGATGTAGGGCTGGCGATGAACAGCGGAACGACAGCTGCAAAGGAAGCAGCCAATATGATCGACCTTGATTCTGATCCGACGAAGATCATTGAGGTTGTTGCTATCGGCAAGCAGCTGTTGATGACTAGGGGAGCTCTTACGACTTTCAGCATAGCCAATGATGTTGCCAAATACTTCGCGATCATACCGGCATTGTTCATGCTCGGTATCCCCGAGATGCATGTTTTGAACATCATGCAGCTGGAGTCGCCGACAACTGCGATTCTGTCGGCGCTTTTATTCAATGGATTGATCATACCGGCGTTGGTACCGTTGGCTGTAAGAGGTGTTGCATATAAGCCTGTTCCTGCAGATAAGCTGCTCAGGAAGAATTTGTTCGTTTATGGACTGGGCGGTATTATCGTTCCGTTCGTAGGAATTAAAGTCATTGATCTGCTGTTAAGTCTGTTTCTATAGGAGGCAAACGATATGAATAAACAAGTTTCCACAATAATGCCTGTTTTGCGGCTTGGACTGGTCAGCCTGGTTTTGTGCAGTGTCCTTTATCCTTTAGCAGTAACGGGTATCGGGCAGCTATTATTTCCTTATCAAGCTGACGGCAGCTTGATGGAAGACGAGAATGGCAGCGTAATCGGTTCGGAACTGATTGGCCAGACGTTTACCGACCCTGCGCTTTTCCAAGGCAGAGTATCCAGTATCGACAATGATGCTTCGGGGTCTGGGACGCCTAATTATGCCCCCTCCAATCCAGAATTGATTTATCGGACTGAAGAAACACTGCATACGCAGCAAGCTGCTAATCCTGATGGCGGTACCGTTCCTATGGATTTAGTGACAAATTCCGGTTCTGGACTGGATCCGCATATATCAGTGGAAGCGGCTGAATATCAGGTGCCAAGGATAGCTGAAGCTAGCGGTATACCAGCAGAAGAGCTATACAAGTTGATCGACCGGCACCGAACATCTCAGCTTGAAGAGCTGCTTGGAGCTCCAGCTGTGAATGTATTACAGTTGAATGTGGATTTACAGGCGTTGAAATGATGGAAACAAATGATAAAGCAGCAACCTTTTTAGCAGCAGCAGCCATACAAGGCAGAGGGCGACTGAAGTTATATATCGGTGCTGCTCCTGGTGTCGGGAAGACATATAAAATGCTGACAGATGCCCGACAGATGAAAGAAGAAGGCATAGATGTGGTTATTGGCTTGATTGAAACGCATGGGAGAGCAGAAACAGCTGCACAGTTGGGAGACTTGGAACAAGTTCCACTACTGGAAACCTGCTATAAAGATCGTCCATTTTATGAATTGAATATAGATGGGATTGTACAGCGTACACCAAAAGTGGTTTTAGTTGATGAGTTGGCACATACAAATATTCCGGGTTCCAAGCACACGAAGCGATATCAAGACGTCATGGAATTACTTGATGGAGGGATTGATGTGCTTGCAGCTGTCAATATTCAGCATCTGGAAAGTGTGCATGATATTGTCCAGACCATCACAGGAGTACGGGTAAATGAACGTGTGCCAGATTTATTTGTGCAGCAGGCAGATGAGATAGAGTTGATTGATGCAACACCGGAAACCTTGCAGAAGCGACTGAGGGAAGGGAAGATATATCCGCCACAACGGATTCAAAAGAGCCTGCAGAATTATTTTCAGCTTACCAATCTTGCAGCATTGCGTGAATTGGCACTTCGCGAAATTGCCGATGAAGTAGATGAGAAACTCGAGCTGCAGAAGGGAGCAGACTATCGAGGACCTCTAGGGGTTCATGAGAAGATACTTATTTGTATACAGCATACAGATACAGCAGAAAGATTGGTGCGCCGTGGGTATCGCATGGCAAATCGTCTCAATGCAGAACTATATATACTACATGTAGCCCGCGATGAAGCAGTTGATAAAGGGAAAGTGGACTATATAAGGCAGCTTTGTACAACATTTGAAGCACACTTCCTGCTTCAAAGATCGAACAAAAAAGTGGCAAATGCCATTGTGCTGGAAGCTAGAAAACACTTTATCACACAAATCCTTTTGGGACAGTCGGCTCGGACACGGTGGGAAGAAATTTGGAAAGGGTCCATAGTGAACACGATTATGCGTCAGACATACAACATTGATATTCATATTGTTTCTGATCAGAAGGCTGTCCGATAATCAAGTATTATTCTGAGTCTATGTTTATGATGCAAAAGCCAGTATTACAGTAGTGGACCGCATAGTCTGAAAGGGAGGTGCCACAAGGGTGGCACCTCCCTATTTCTTTTGTTCTCTTATGATGTCATTGATCTGTTCCATTGTTTCTGTCATCTGATGCAATTCCTCAAGATCGATTTTGGAGTAATATTTCGCGATGAGCAGCTCGTCTAGTTGCTCGAGACTTTCAATATACTCATGGCCTTTCTTTCCAAGTGCTAAAAAATACTCCCGCTTATTTGTGGGATTGGCTTGCTTCGTGATCATATCTCTTTTTTCCAATTTGGATAGCACTTGGCTAACAGCGCTTTTGGAAATGCCGAAAGCGGCTGCGATATCATTGGCAGTGGGTTGCTTGTTTTTTTGGATATAAGACAGCATGAATTCCTGCTGGACAGTCAAATCCAGCTCATCGAGTTCCTTTGTTTCTTGGGAAATCAGAATGCCAAACTCCTCATACGCTTCATTCATTCTCCGGATGGTTTCCTTATATGAATGACTCATTTGCATCGTTCCTTCCAATACAGCTTCTTATTGCATATTACGCCATTTCTTAGCTTTTGCAAATACCAGGACTGCCATTACCAATCCAGTGCCCGCGAATGCGGCAAGCAGAACCCGGGCGGAAAAGCCGGCACTCATCAAAGAGCTGAATAGAGTTTGTGAGATAGGATCGAATGCTGTGGAAGCCAAGAATACAATACTCATGACCCTTCCCATCATGGCGGGGTCGGTTTTCTCCTGAATGATGACATCCGTAGGGATATACGTGATGAAACCAAAGAACCCAATAACCGTTGCCACAGGAATCAGCCAATATAAATTAGGGACTTGGCTGAAGACGCCGAGAGATAAGACGCTTGCAACCAGGAACATTAAGATCAATCTGCCGCGATTTCTTTTGAAAGTGAAGGCAAGCAGGAAGATGGTGGCGGCAAGGGAGCCGACGGAGAATCCTGCTTCTAAAAAGCTAAGATCCAGGGCACTGCCTCCAAGTTCTTCTGCAAGTATTGGCAGACTGAGGAACATCGGACCGAATACAAAGAAATTCACAATGATGATGATGCTGATAGCGGATGTATAAATGGAAGAAGATCTCAGATACCGATAACCTTCCTTGAATTCTGTAACAAAAGAAGCTTTCTCTTTTTGTTTATCGGGCTTCGCATCTTTAATGAAAGCAGGGAGGACGAAACAGGCTCCTACAACAGTAGCAGCAATGCTGACCGTAAAAGTAGCACTGAAATTGTAATAATGCAGGATCGCCCCTGCGGCAATCGGACCGACTAAAAATACCAGCTCCTGTGAACTATGAATCAGTGTATTGGCAGGCTGCAATTCTTTTTGCGATACAATCGTCGGGACCAAAGACGAAAGAGCAGGAAAGAAGAACCCATCCAAGCAGCCGATGAAAAAGGATACAATCAGCAGCAGTGCTATCGATAGGGAATCATGCGCAAGTCCCCAGAGCAAGACGCCCATCAGCACACCTTGCAGTAATTGGGTGCTGAATAGAATCTTGGACTTTTGAATGCGGTCCGCTAGCACGCCGCCAATGATCATCGTCACCATACGCGGTATGGAAGCAGCTGCCATCACCAATCCTAGATACTGAGGATGATGCAGTACATCAACGACATACCAGGAAACAGTGATCATATACATGGAGAAACTCAGAACCGAAAAAAGCTCGGAAAGAAGGATCAAAGTGAATTGTTTATTTTTTAGTAGTGCTTGCATGCTGATCACCTCATTAATTAAGTTAACTAAACTAAACTATATAAAGGTATTACAGAGATGTCAACAGTGTAATTGGAATTTGGTATATACTGGGGAAAAGGAGGGGTAGCGTGAAAGAAATACGCGTAGCCTACGCATTGATTCATGATGAGAAGACCCAGAAAGTCCTCATGGTACATAACAAAAAGAACGACAGCTGGACACTGCCAGGAGGATTGGTGGAACCAGGCGAATCCTTGGCCGAAGCAGCGATACGGGAAGCAAAGGAAGAGACGGGGCTGGATATCGAAGTGACATCGATTCTGGCTGTGAATGAAGCTAAGTTACAATCTGTCAATGAACATGCCATATTTATTACTTTCAAGGCCACCCAAATCAGCGAAAAGCTTCAAATACAAGATACGGAAAAGATAGCGGAAGCTGCTTGGAAGTCTTATGAAGATGCGGATAATGTGATGACTTACCATCCAGGAGGAATAAAGAGCTTACTTGGTGGTGGTGTGCCTTATGTGGATGAAGGAACCGTTGGCTGAGTCGGAGACATATATGAGCAAAAGGGAACTGGTAATGCATTTGTCTAAAAGGTCTCTCTGCGCATTTTTCTTTATTCTTTGTTTTTGGCTTTACTTCCGTTTTTTCCAAGGAAATGACGTGGGTATTATTGTGCCTCTTGTGAGTTGGATAATTTATATATTATCTGATTCCGTCGTCGCACTTGTGAAATGGGAACTTAATAGAATGAGTGGGACGAAAGCCGGCAGCTGATGCCGGCTTTTTCTATTTTATACTTTAGACACAGAAAGTTAACTGAATAATACTACATATACATTTATACTATTTTTATATATCTATATATAGTTTCCTCTGATAAGATAGAGGGAACTGATGTCAGTGACGAAAAGACACGAATTATGATAAAATGATGGGACTGACTTTTATGAAGGTACTTTCTGAAAGAGGAACTGCAATAATGTCGAACCCGAAAAAAACAAAAGTTTTACTCATTGCATATGTCTCAGTCAGCGGTAATACACAGGAAGTTGCGGAGCTGATTGCAGAAGAACTGACACATAAACAGCAGGACGTGACGCTTTATTGCATGAATGGCAATGAGCCGTTTCCGCATGTGCCGGATTATGATGCAATGCTGATCGGAACATATACATGGGGTTCAGGTGACACCCCTTTCGATGTGAAGGATTTTGTAGCGGATGTCGGCTATAAGCCGGAGAACGTATTTGTATTCGGTACAGGCGATACGCAATTCGGCGGTGATGATATGTTCTGTATGGCAGCAGACAAGCTGGCAAAATTTTATCATTCGCCGATTGCTCCGCTTAAAATAGAACAATCCCCAAGGGGATCGCAGGAAAAAGAAGTATTGGAATGGACGAGAGGAGTATTGGAATGGCTAAACTGATGAAGGCTACTGTACTGGAGCCGAAGAATCCAAATAAATCAACAGCATTATTCAACGGAGATGCAAGCGGAATCCTGCACTGGGATAACGTGGCATACCCGCATTTCTATGATTTGCGCAAAACGATCCGCGGTCTGTTTTGGACGGCAAATGAAGTGAACATGGTGGCAGATACGAAGCAATTTGCGAACCTTTCTGATCAAGAACGTACAGCATTCCTGAAAATCATTGGTTTGCTGGCGACATTGGATGGCCCGCAAACGGATATCGCCTCCAAAATCGCTGCCTTTTCGACAGACCCAAGTGTCAAATCGATTTTGGCAACCATTGCTGACCAGGAGAGCGAGCACAATCACAGTTATACGTATGTACTGGCATCCGTGACGAATTATGATAATCAGATTGCTTCTTTCAACGAAGGACGCACTGATAAAGTATTGCTTGAGCGTAATGAACGGATTGCTGCTGTTTATAATGAATTCGCAGAAAATCCGACAGTCGAGACAGTACTGAAAGCAATGGTTTATTCTGCGCTATTGGAAGGATTGTTCTTCTACAGCGGATTTGCTTTCTTCTATAACTTGGCACGCAACCAGAAAATGGTCGGAACATCCACGATGATTTCTTATATCAACCGTGATGAACTGCATCATGGCCGGTTCATCAGTGAGTTGTTCCGCGCTACACTAGCAGAGAATCCGGAATATAATAACGACGAATTCATCGAGTGGGTATACGATCAATTCCGTCATTCTGTCGAGCAGGAAACAAGATGGAGCCGCTACGTGCTGGATGGCATCGACGGCATCAACTTGGATGACATGGAAGGCTATGTGAAATACCGTGCCAATAAAATGCTGCGCATGCTTGGACTAAGCGAAATTTACGAAGGCTATGAAAAGAATCCGATGAAGTGGATCCGTGCTTATACCGATAATTTCAACGGTACAAAATCAGATTTCTTTGAACAGAAATCCCGTCAGTATACAAAAACAAGCGATTTGAACGGTTTCGACGATCTATAAAAACAGCAAAGAGCCAGCCGGTGACGGCTGGCTCTAGCTGTATTCTTCTTTTTTCTGTACAATCCGGTGGATATGGATGGTCAGATAGAGCAAGTCCTCATTCGTAAGCTGTTCTTGATACATCTTCTGAATATACGACTGTATTTTTTGCGCGCAGGCATAGGCTTTGCTGTAATTGGTTTTCACCATCTCAAAGAGGCTGTTATCCTCATCCTTTTGTTTCCGATGATTCAATATCCGTTGAGCGAAGAATTTCAAGTGGGTCACAAAGCGGTAATAAGCCAGCGATTCCTCATTATACTCAATTCCAAAATGAAATTTCACGATATGAAGGACATCCTGGATGAATTTCGTGATATTGATCATCACAGGCATGTCTTCATTCATCTGTGCGTTGACGATATGCAGCGCAATGAAACCGGCTTCATCTTCGGGAAGGATGATGCCCACCTTTTCTGCAATGATCGAAAGGGCGTGCTGACCGATTCGGTATTCTTCTGGATAAAAACGTTTGGTTTCCCAAAGCAATGCATTTTTTATATCAATACCTTGCTGAAATCGTTCGACAGCAAAATAGATGTGATCAGTCAAACTGACATAGATATTGTCATGTATGTTCTTATTTGTATGCTGCTTGGCATATTGGATGATCTCTTCGGATACTTCGACGAAGGATAGTGGGATTTCGGCTAATAATTCCATCAGCCGCTCGTTCATTTCCGTATCGTCGAGTTTGAACGTCTTCTCGATCTTGGACTCATCCACGATATCGCCAGCTTTGCGGCCAAAGGCAATACCTCGTCCCATGATGACAAGCTCATGTTCCTGCTCGTCCAAGACGGTGATGACGTTATTATTCAACACTTGCTTGATCTGCATCAGGACCACCTGTTCCTTTAAAAGGGATAAACTATCTAGGTTTATAGTATCGGAAATTGATAACGATTACAATCCGCATCACCTGAATTAAATGACAAAAAAGTGAGCAAAATGACTGCTCCTAGGATTTGGGACTTTCCATCCTTATCTCCGTATCGGGATAGCAATAAACTGGAGAAAATGAAACCTTATTTGATTGTCAGTTTTGTATGTTTACTGGATAGCGAAATAGACCTTACGCTTTTAATAGTAAGTTTCTTGGTGATGAGTCTCTCAGCGATCATATAAGGAAGAATAACAGTAACAAAGATATAAATAATAATGCTTGGATGGTTGTTCTGCAGCAACTTCTTTTATGCTGTGAGACTTAATGGAGAGATTACCGTCTTAATGAGGATATCGAGACAAGAAGTAAAAAGAGAACACTGCTTCCATGCTATGTAAAGAGAAAGAGCCGAGCATCACGGCCCGGCTCCACTATTTCTTACAAGATATCCACTCGTACAAGCAAGGATAAAAGAAGCTGAAGAAGCAATTGAACATTCACTGCCAAATCAGTATCTGTAGTTGTCACTCTGACATTACGTGAATTCCTGATGAAGGTTTTTTGCTCGTTTTTCTGTTTGACTGTAGCTTTTTGGAAGAGTTCTTGGGCAACTTGGTCTGCTTTGCTGCTGTCTGCGATGGAAATGCTCAAGATAACACTGATTGCTGCTTGCAAAGCTGCTTGAACAGTCAAAGCTGCTTGCGTGTCAGTTGTTGTTACTTCTACATCGATAGAATCAATAACATAGATGCTTTCTTTGGAAGATTGCTGTGTCTCGGATTTCTGTTTAGCTGCTTGTTCTGGATCGGTAAATGAATGTGCTGTTCTTGGATCAAGCGCACTCCATCCGTTATTTCCACCTGGGTACCATACGTCACTCATCTATATCACCTCCTTAATCTAATATTCGTTTAAGCTCTACTTGCAGTTCGTCGGAAATTTGTTTGATTTTACGACGTCTTTCCGGAGAAAGGTTGCGCAGAGCATTATCGGATACCCCGTGTTTTGCCAGGACATCTGATAGAAGTAAATCCATGACTGATCCTTGAGGATTGCTTTTAGCAGTCTCCATGAATCTTTTTTTGAAATTCTCATCCATGAATAACAGCCCTCCTTCTTGTTAAGCACTTCGTATAGTGTAGGATATGGGGAAAATCTATTTTGTAGTGGGTAGTTTACGGTTATCAAAAACCTATTTTTCTGGAATGGGGTATAGATGTCCCTATATCCACTAGATGAATGTCCTTTTATAGGTGAAAAAGTGACAAATGTCTTTAATAGGCTTCTATACTTAGCCATTTTTCGTTTTGTTCAGACAGCTGTTATAAACGATGAAAAAGTCCCAGTGTCATATTTGTCACTTTCTGGACGGTAACTTGATTTGCCAAAAGTCAATGAAGCTGTTAACTTGATACTGTACCGTCTGGACGGTTAGGAGTGATGAAATGAAAACACAGGATAAGATCCTCGATGCAGCTGCTGAACTTATTTTGGAAGAAGGCGTCAGCAACGTCACACTGGAGAAGATAGCGAAGCGAGCAGAAGTAAGCAAAGGCGGGCTGCTGTACCATTACCGTACTAAAGAAATATTGTTCCAGGAGCTGAATCTGGTTGCAATCAAGGAATTCGATGAAGCAATTTTACGTTATATAAATGAAAAGCCAAGCGGAAGAGGTGCTTACACAAGGGCTTATGCAATGGCTACACTGGAAGATATTCAGCGCAGCGGTACCCATCGGAGCAGTGCACTTATTTCGATTTTCAGTGATCATCCGGAGATTATGAGCATTTGGAAAGAAGGATATGCAAGGTGGCAGCAGCAATTCGAGCAAGATGACCTGGATTGGAAGGAAGCAGCCACCATTCGATTTGTCTGTGATGGACTATGGTTCAATGAAATGGCAGGAACAGCAAGCACATCAGCATTTGCAGCAGATTTGCTACACAGTCTGCTGGCACGTATGGAGGAGAAAGGGGAGTAGGGATATGGGATATCTATTTTTGGCAGTATCGATCATATTCGAGGTTTTCAGTTCCACGATGCTGAAATTATCGAATGGCTTTAAGCATCTGCTTCCCATCATAGGCTTGGTAGTGGGGTATGGGGTCAGTTTTTATTCTTTATCAGTTACCTTGAAATCACTGCCGCTCGGTGTGGTTTATGCTACATGGAGTGGCATAGGTACAATCTTGACGGTTATGATTGGCGTATTACTTTTTAAAGAGAAAATAAATAAAAAAGGTGCTTTGGGCATTATCATCTTGCTCATTGGCCTTGTGATGATGAATTTATCTAAGTAAAGGAAGATGTAACATGAAAGCAAGTTTATTTCTGACAGCAGCAATCATATTGGAGACCATTGCCTCGTCCATGCTGAAGGTATCGGAAGGCTTCTCTATTTTACTGCCATCCATCATTGTCGTGATCGGATATCTCGGCGCATTTTTATTCTTGTCCTTCACACTGAAGTCCATGTCATTATCCACTGCTTACGCAACATGGTCGGGTGCAGGGACGGCATTGACAGCTATGATTGGCATCTGGTTTTTTGGAGAATCAGCGTCGCTTATGAAATTCGGGGGCTTGCTGCTAGTCATCATCGGTCTGGTGCTTTTGAACACACAGCATAAGGAAGCGAAAGAGAGAGAAGCTTCTCCTCAATGAAATAAGAGGTACTGCACAGGCAGTATCTCTTATTTTTTTAGCAGCAAATAAAGGAAATAAGGAGCGCCGATGAAGGCTACAACGATTCCGGCAGGCAAACCATCAACTGTTGCGATATTCCGTCCGATCGTATCCGCCAGAAGCAGGAGCCATCCGCCGATCAGAGTAGCAGCAGGCAGGACATACTGATGGCGTGCGCCCACAAGTGCCCGTGCAATATGCGGGGCCATCAATCCGACAAAGCTGATACTGCCCGCAACCGATACCGCCGCAGCAGCAATGGCGACAGCTGCCACCAGCAGAATGATGCGATCACGATTCAGCTGAACCCCGATACCGACGCCGACTTCTTCGCTTAAAGCCAGAACATTGAGCCGATTTGCCATATACAGTGTCAACGGCAGGATTACTATGATCCAAGGCAGCAGTGCAAGGACAAAAGGCCAATCTGTTCCCCAAATATTTCCCGCCAGCCATTTAGCGATGAAATCGACTTTTTCCCTATCAGCAGAAGAAATCAAGACGACCATCAACCCTGAGAGTGCCATGGAAAAACCAACCCCGACCAAGACCAGGCGAACTGGCTGCAATCCATGTCTTTTGCTGTAGGAGAACAGATAAATCAAGCTAGCTGTAGCTAGAGCACTGACAAAACCTACTAGCGGAAGAGCATATGCAAAGTTTCCAGCATCAATTGGCATGAATAAGAAAAATATCGCTATCCCCAAGCCTGCCCCTGAATTGATGCCGATGATGCCGGGATCGGTCAAATCATTTCGCGTGATGCCTTGCAGGATAGTGCCCGCCAGAGCAAGTGCCATTCCAGCGAGGAGTGTGACTACAATGCGGGGAAGTCGCACATCAAACAAAACAAATGCTTCAGGAAAAGTCCCGTTGCCAAATAGTGTAGGCAGTAAGCGATTATAAGAAAGCGAAGCAGGACCAAGTCCCATACCGATGACGATTGTGACTAGGATCAAAGCAGCCACTGCAATCAGCAGGAAGATATGTCTGCTTCTGTTTGCTGTTTTCATGAGTAAGACCGACCTCCCCGATGGACGATGAATAAGAAGAATGGAAGACCGAGTGCAGCTACGATGGCCACAAGCGGTGTTTCATAAGGTGCGTTGATCGTACGGGCGGCTGTATCGGCAAGCAGCATGAAGCTTCCTCCTGCAAAGAAGGACAAAGGCAATATGTAACGATAATCCGTGCCGGCAAAAAAGCGGACGATATGTGGAATCATCAAACCAATGAAGGTCATGTTCCCGACCAATGCAACAGATGCCCCAGCCAGCAGGATGGTCACAAGGAATAATAGTGCTTTGATTGCAAATGTTTTCTGCCCAAGTCCGACAGCAACATCATCGCTTAAGCTGAGCAGCGTCAATTGATGGGACAAGAATAACGATAAGATGATCCCTGCCAATATGATCGGAATGACAAGCTGCAGCTGCGTCCAATTGACGCCGATCAATCCGCCAGCCGTCCAGGCAGAAACTTGTTTAGACAGCTTGAAGCTCAAACCGATCGCTTCGGAAACTGCATATAGCAAAGCAGATACAGCAGCACCTGCCAAAACGACTTTCACCGGTGACAAGCCCCCGAGCCGAAGTGCGCCGATGCCGAAAACGAGTCCGGCCCCAACCGCTGCACCGATAAAACAGGCAATGATGATGACGATGTAATTCCCATTCGGAATGAATGCTAATGCGGCAGCCAGTGCAGCATTAGCTCCAGCAGTCAAACCGAGCAGGCCCGGATCTGCCAGCGGGTTGCGTGTCATACCCTGCATGATTGCCCCGGCTACTGCCAGGGCAGCACCGACGAAAAAGGCTCCGATTTCACGAGGCAGCCGAGTTTCCCGGATGATCAGGATATCATCATTTGTTTGGCTGCTGAATAATGCTGTCCAAACATCGCGTAAAGAAATATCGGCAGCACCAAGAGATAAGGCGGCAGCAAATGCTGCAATCGATAAAATGAATCCGATAATAAGTTTCAAAATAAACGGTATGTTCTTCATCAGCCACGCATCTTTCTATGTAAGAATAAAGAGCTTCCTATTTCAGGAAGCTCTCTTTAATAAATTCTAACTGATAATCCAAAGTATTGGAATCGTTAAAGTAGAAGGCATTTCCATCAACTTCGTATACCTGGTTATTTTTTGCTGCTGTGGTATTTTGGAACGACTCGGAATCTTCGATGGATGTATCCGCGTCATCAAACTTGCTGAAGATGACGTAGTCACCCATATATTCCGGCAAAACTTCTGTCGATAAAGCGAAATAACCAGCCTCCAAGGCATCTTCTTTCACTTTATCCGGCATGTTCAGGCCCATTGCCTGATACAGCACTTCCGTTCCGCGTCCCCAGTTGTTTCCATAAACGTACAGCTGTTTATCAAAGTTCTCGACCACGGATACCGTAGCATCGGCACCGATTTTTTCCTTGATCTGCTCACCTGCTTCAGTGGCACGCTTTGTGAAATCATCAGCCCATGTTTGTGCTTGCTCTTCTTTGTTGACCAGCTTCCCGATTTCAACATGCTGATCGAGATAGTTCAATTTACCGTAAGTGAATGTGACAGTCGGAGCAATTTCTTTCAGTTTATCAAGGTTTTTCAATCCGGAAAGACCGATGATCAAGTCCGGTTTAAGTTCAATGATTTTCTCCAAATCATCCTCAGTTACTTCCTCTGCGTCCTTTAACGCATCCTCAAAGCGAGGATTTTGCATCGACCAAGCGTCAGCTCCAACGATTGGGATGTCCAAATCTAATAAATCACCGACGTAAGAGGATAATACGACAACGCGCTGCGGATCAGCAGGCACCTCCACCGGACCATCTTCTGATTCATATGTGATGGTATCGCTCTCATTTCTGGATGAAGATGACTTTTCTTCAGAGCCGGAAGAAGAATTGCCGCCGCAAGCTGCTAATACCAAAATCAAGATGAATAAGATAGGGAATAGCTTTTTCATTATGTATGTCACTCCTCATATATTAGGGGGGATGCCCTGTTAGGGGGACAGGGCATCAGGGTCATACGATGAGAATGAGAATGATTATCAATCTCGCTTGATTCCATCATAAGGGCAGAAAATTTGTATGTCAACATTGATTTTGAGAAATATTTCCGTTATATTTGAATGAGAATGATTATCACTATCGGAATGAAGGAGGAGTCAGTGTGCAGGAAGAAATGCTGTATGATGTAACAATCATTGGTGGAGGTCCCGCGGGATTATATTCCGCTTTCTATAGTGGGTTAAGGCAAATGAAGACGAAGATCATCGAGTTCCAGCCTCAACTGGGCGGTAAGCTGCACGTTTACCCAGAGAAGATGATATGGGATGTTGGCGGATTGCCACCGCTTCCGGCAGGTAAACTGATCGACCAGCTGACTGAGCAGGCGCTGACCTTTGATCCCGAAGTGGTATTGAACGAGAAGGTAACAAGTATTAAACGCAATGCTGAAGGTATCTTTGAACTTCAGGCAGCCAGCGGGGCAGTCCACTATTCCAAGACAATCATCGTTGCGGTTGGCGGCGGGATTCTCAATCCGCAGAAATTGTCCATCGAAGGCTGTGAGAAGTTCGAGGTAGCAAATCTTAATTATACAGTGAAAGATATGCAGCGTTTCAAGGATAAAACCGTCATCATCTCCGGAGGCGGGAACTCTGCTGTCGATTGGGCAAATGAGCTGGAACCGATTGCTAAAAAGGTATATGTCACATATCGTAATGAAGCATTGAAAGGTCATGAAGCATCTGTAGAGCGTTTGATGTGCAGCGGTGCGAAGTGTTTCCTTTGTACGTCGATCACGAAACTCGTTGCCTGTCCGAATCAGCAAAATATCGAGCGTGTGGAATTGACGAATCATGAGACGAATGAAACTACTTTCTTACCGATTGATGAAGTCATTGTCAATCATGGCTATGAACGCGATATGGATTTGATCAAAAACAGTGAAGTGGATGTCGAGCTATTGGATAATTACTATATTGCGGGGACATCAAGTGGTGAGTCATCTGTACCCGGTCTGTTTGCTGCAGGAGATATCCTTAAGCATGACGGCAAGGTAACCTTGATAGCCGGCTGCTTCCAAGACGCAGCAAATGCTGTGAACAAAGCGAAGCAATTCATAGAACCTGCTGCAGAAGGATATGGCATGGTTTCTTCTCATAATGTGTTGTTCAAGCAACGAAACCGAGAATTAGCGAAAAAATCAGTTTAAGAGCGCAGATGCGCTCTTTTTTTATGGTCCAGTGTCTAATGACAGAGGGAGAACCGAGAGAGCATTAGTATAACAGTAGCACGATGAGTTCCAAAATTATGAAAAAAGAACCATTGTTTTACATAACCTTACAAAATCTGCTTATTCATCCGGTTTTGGTGGTAAACAATAGCGAGGTGATGAAATGAATAAAAAAATTCTGATCGCGCCATTTGCTGCATTAATCCTATTCCTGTGTGGCTGTGGAGCGAGCGCGACTGACACCGAGACGGCTAGCGAAGACAAAGCAAAGGAAAGTGAAACAACAGAAACGGAATCATCTGCAAGCAATAATGAAGGAGCATCAGAATCAGATACAGCTGTCAGGGAAACAGAAGAAGCGCCTAAGTCCGACACTTCTGCCAGTGAAAGCAAGGAATCAACAAAGCCTGAGGATTTCTTTACTTCAGAAGAAGGCAGCACAGGATTACCTGAAAGTGAGTCTCCACTGGAAGAGGAAAGTGCAGGGTCTGTGGGAGCTGATACGCTGGAATCCGAATCTTCCTCTGCAGAACCGGTTGATGGGAAAGTAACATTCGAAGGCGTCAATTTTGAACTGCCCTCCGATTATATCTCTTTAGGTGAAATCGAAGAAATGGGTATACCACTAGTTGCTTATCAGCATGGTTCCAATGTGATCAATGTCGTAGCAGAGGATATTTCAACATATCCAGATCTTACAATGGAAACATACGTAGAACTTTCAAAGCAGCAGACTGGCTTTGATTATAGCAGTGATGAAACATACGAAATAAACGGCATGGAAACGAACGAGCTTATCAGCAACATGGACGGCCTTACTACACAGCAGAACACGTTCATTCATGATGGAACGGCATATATTTTCACGTTCAGTGCAATGGATGAAACATATGAACAAGATAAAGAAAGCTTCAAAAAGGTATTGGAATCGGTCTCCTTTGAGAGCGGCAGCAATATCTAAGCAAGCAAAGAAGCCGCCAGGCACGAATGGCAGCTTCTTTTTTTGTGGTTACCTGCTTAGTTTGTACACTCTCTGCACAATTGCTTCGGTCACATCATCTGTTCCATAATTTCCGCCAAGATCAGGTGTGAGTATCCGGGCTGCTGTTACTTCTTCAATGACGTCCAGCAGTTCATCACCGAGCTCTTGCTCCCCAAAGTGGTCTAGCATCAGCTTAGCAGTCCAGATCTGACCAATGGGATTGGCAATACCTTTACCGACGATGTCCGGTGCAGAACCATGGACTGGCTCGAACATAGATGGATATTTACCGTTCACGTTTATGTTGGCAGCTGGTGCAATCCCGATGCTTCCCATGATGGCAGCCCCGATATCGGTGAGCACGTCACCGAACAGATTGCTGGCAACAATGACATCAAAACGCTCCGGCTGCGTAACGAAGAAGGCAGCAAGGGCGTCAATATGCTGACTATCTGTATTGATATCGGGATGATCTTTTTTCACAGATTGAAACACTTCATCCCAAAATGGCATAGAGTGTATGATTCCATTGGATTTGGTTGCACTGGTAACATGCTTTTTCCGTTTTGAGGCAACTTCAAATGCGTAACGCATCGCCCGTTCGGTTCCTCGTTTGGAGAAGATGCTATTCTGGATTGCAATCTCATCAGCACCCCGGAAAATCCGTCCGCCGACTTCACTGTATTCGCCTTCACTATTTTCCCGTACGACAAGTAAATCAAAGTCCTTGGGGCTGGCAAGCGGAGAAGTGATGCCTTTCAATAACTTCGCAGGGCGGATATTGATCACTTGTTCAAATTCACGACGAATTTTGATCAGCATGCCCCATAACGAGATGTGGTCGGGTACGAGCTTTTGATTTCCAACAGCTCCGAGGAAGATGGCATCTGCATCTTGTAAACGATCCAATGCATCATCGGGCATCATCTGATTATGTTCCAGATAATACTCGCAGCTCCATGGATATTCGGTGAATTCAAAATGCAAACCGCCATGCACTTCGGAAACCGCTTTCAAAACATTTTGCGCTGCTGGAACAACTTCTTTCCCGACGCCATCTCCAGGTAAACTAGCTATCTTTAATCTCTTCATACGTCTCCTCCTTGTTTGGCTTCTGTGATTGTTTTACGCTTTTCTTCATGAAATTCATCCTGTGAGACAGAAACGATATAATCTAGCGGAGTGTAGCGATTATCCGGTACAGCCTTATGGCGAACCAGCTTATAAATGCTTAGGCATAGTAGCAAGATGACGCCGACACTGAAGCAGAGCGTGCTGAATAATAATAAGAGCATCCTAACCTCCCTGCAGTTAACGCTTACATATATTCTACCTGAGTGAAGTAAAATTCAAAAATATTTCACTTAGAATTATTTGAAAATACAGCATATATACCTTATAATCACGATAAGATAGAATACATGAACGGAGAAGAAAAGCCTCCATCCCGGAAACGAGATGGAGGCTTTTTTTAAAAACTGAAAGGAGGCGATTCCCTTGGGAAGGTGAAGGTATTGAATCTATTGCCGCAGCGAAAGAAGACACCAATATAGGAATACAACATCATACGGAGGTGAACCCCTGTTTAGGGGGAAAATTTGGACCCATTATTAGCACTTAATTTAGCTTTAGTCGCCTTGTTCATCATTCTGACGGCATTCTTCGTCGGTGCCGAGTTCGCAGTCGTGAAAGTACGTATGTCACGAATCGAGCAGCTCATCGAGGAAGGGAACAAGACCGCCTTAGTCGTACAGAAGCTTGTCCGTGATCTCGATTACTATTTATCAGCCTGTCAGTTGGGCATCACTGTCACCGCACTGGTACTAGGTGCACTTGGTGAGCCTACTGTCGAAAAGATATTACACCCAGTATTCGAGTACTTCGGTTTATCAGAATCTCTTTCTACCATTCTTTCATTCGCCATCGCCTTTGCAGTCGTGACTTTCCTGCACGTCGTCATCGGTGAGCTGGCTCCGAAAACATTGGCTATTCAGTACACAGAGAAAATGACGCTCATTCTGGCGCGTCCATTGTACTGGTTTGGAAAGCTGATGGCACCTTTTATCTACACATTGAATGGATCTGCCCGTATCTTCCTTCGCATGTTCGGCGTCAAGCCGGTTGCGCACGAGCAGGCCCACTCCGAAGAGGAACTGAAGATCATCATGGCACAAAGCTTCCAGAGTGGTGAAATCAACAAAACTGAGCTGGATTATATGGAGAACATCTTCACATTCAACGATCGTGTGGTCAAGGACATCCTTGTACCGCGCACCCAAGTTGCTGCTATTTCTGACACGATGACTCGCCAGGAAATCCAGGAAGTCATGGTGGAGCATCAGTATACACGTTACCCTGTCACAGAAGATGGTGACAAGGACCGTATTTATGGTTTTGTGAACGTGAAGGAAATGCTGACTGATTTCGCATCAAAAAAAGATAGAAACCTGGATGCATTCATCCATCCGATTCCGACAGTGCATGAAGGAACAAGTCTGAATGATACACTCCTGACTATGCAGAAAAAACGAGTTCATATCGCTTTGGTTGTTGATGAATACGGCGGTACTGCCGGTATCGTGACGATGGAAGACATGCTTGAAGAAATCGTCGGGGAAATCCGTGACGAATTCGACGAGAATGAAAAACCGGATATCCAGAAAATCACCGAGAATAAGTACCGCTTAAATGGACGTGTCCTGCTCGAAGAAATCGAGGAACAGTTCAACATCCACTTCGTCAATGAAGCGGAAGTGGATACAATCGGAGGCTGGATGCTCACCAATTTCCGCAGCATCGAAGACCATCAAGTCATCGAAGCATACGGTTATGAATGGGAAATAACCGAAACACTGAACCATCAAATCGTTGAAGTGGAAATGCGCAAGCAAACGCAAGTTGAACAGCTGGAAGAAAGCATCTCCAATTAAAGAAACGCCGTCCTATAATAGGGCGGCGTTTTCTATTGCTAGTTATCCAGATGCACTGTAAATGCATTATCAAAATAATATCCATTCGAATTTATATTATATTTTAATTTCCATCAGGTAGTAAGTATCATAAATTCAAGCTATTTTTTTGATATAACTAAAATTCCTAACTTATAGTGAGATGCGGGTATACAAGATTATAAGAAGGAGAGGAGGAAGGGTTTTGACGAAGGTCTTATGTACGGTGTTACTTACAATACTGCTATTATCTGCTTGCAGCGAATCATCAGCAATAAATTTTAGCGAATTGGAAATTGCTCCGGGGAAAGTGCAGGAACAAATTGATACCAATCATACGCTGCAATTAATAAGTGAAAAGGACGGTACGTTATATATTGTTTTCCAATCCAATGGAGAGGTTGCTTCAGATCTTGAAGTGCAAGGGGACACCTTAACTGTAAAGCTAGATGAAGAAAATGAACGATGTTGAGTTACAGAAGCATGTCTACCAGTTAGAGGCAGGTGAAGGGGATTATAAGATCGATGTTCATGTGAATGGAGAATCCACTGCTTTTGATAATGCTACGCAAATATAAATTATTGCATTAGAAAGGGAGAACAGCCAAGCTGTTCTCCCTGTATTGATATTATTGAGCCAAATAACCGCCATCCACTACAAGTGTTTCGCCAGTTACAAAATCATTTTCAGTCAAGAACACGATAGCATGGGCAATTTCATCAGCTTTACCAAGACGGCCGATTGGGTGCTTAGCTACTAATGTATCATAGAAGTCACCAAGAGCCTCTTTATTCACCATGCCGGAATCCACTTATCACCCATAAATAAATATGTACATCATTATTTTTTATAGTTATTAGTTGATTTTACTCGCATATCATCTATGATATTTACGTTGTACATAATTTATATAGTGTACAGATTAGAATTTATGAATGGAAATAAGGTTATAAAAAAGCTTCTTGCCCAATTTAGGGAAGAGGCTTCTTCAATCTTATTTATGATGAGCTGCATTTCATTCTAGCTGTCTTATTATACTTTGTGCCATTGAATTACCTATTATCTTATTTATATTCCGGGCATTATCAAAGTGATCTTTGACTAAATAAAACTTATTAAGTATGTTATTTTCTTCTATGACTTGTCTATCTGATGCATCATACTTTTCAATGTGATTGCGATACGCTATATCAGCTATTTTCATTTTTGCTTCATCGGAAAGTGCATCATAGCATATATGAGCATCGAATCTAGAAGAAATGGCAGCGCCTAGCATTAATTCTATCTCTTCTTCACTAGTATAATTTGATGTGCAAATTATAATTGTATTCTTGAGGTCGACTTCATAGTATTTATCACTAAAGCTGCCCTCTTCAAATACCTCATAAAAAGCACTAAAGAACATCGGATGAGCTTTATCAAACTCATCTAATAAGATAACATTGGTTTCCCTATCTAATAAATCTTTAGCGAATGAATTAGATCTATCACCAAATAAATAATTACTATATTCGTTATTTTGAAACATTGATAACTGCTTTCTAAAGATACGCTTATCTCTATACATAACACTGTTTATTAGTTTTGCTGTTTCAGTCTTACCTACTCCAGATGGACCGTATAACATAATTACAATAGGCTTATCATAATTTTTATTGGTTAAAGGAAAAATAGTCTCGAGTATTTTATTCCTCGCTTCAACTTGCCCAAATACAACTTCATTAAATTTGTCTCTTATTGTTCGGATATCGCTTCTACTAATCTTTAGATAATCATAGCTTTCCTCATATATCTCAAATTGATGCCGTTTCAATTGCTTTCTTATGCTACTTGGTGGATTATGCAAAAAGACGGTATCAATATTTGAAGACATTCTTATAATGGCTAAGTAGTTTGCAAAGTTCTCAATAAAGTGTTCCATAGCACTAGCATATTCACTTGAATAAACTACTAGACTCCGTGCATCTTCCAGTGTTGAAATAATTGCTTCTTTTTTTTCGGTGCGATTATCTATAAAGGCAATAAATGTTGTCAAAGATACATAGTTTGTTTCTGGGACAATCTCCGTGAACTCGTCAACAGGACCATTGTATATTATTATATTCATCCCTTACTCCTCTTAATACCGGCTAGAATTACATCATATACCTTCAATGGTTTTTCACCTTTATCTTCGCCCTTAGGCTTCTCTGGACCGTTTAATAAGTCTTCTGAAGTTATTTGATTTTGTTTTGTGTTTCTTTGGTTTATATTTTGATTTCTAGGTTTATTATCTAACTCATTTTCTAGCAGTAGATCATCCTTATTACATTCACCTACTTCAATACCGTAGAAAACCAAGTTCATTTTTGTTAAATCAGCAAGGCTGTAACTGTTTCTAAAAGCGTTAATATTAAATCTAAGTACAACCTCATCATCCTCTTTGTCGGCCAACAGATCATAGTAACCCTTGGCATTATTGAGTAATTCATCCATCTCCAAGAAATTAATATCCTGTATTTCTTTAGTGATTTCTGAGTCTTCTTTAATCATTTTTAGATATGGAGAAAATAGCTTAACGTATGCAAAAGACCCCTCAATAATCTTAACATTAAAATTATTTAGTACCTCTATGTAATCCTCGCTTTCAGGGTCATTGGCGTAATTAACAAAATCGGCAAGAATAGTATTAGAAAGAGTAGTCTTATATAGTGTATTCTTCGATTTACTTACATCTGCACTAAATCCAGCAGAGACACTAGCTTTAATGAGCGAGAGTACATTCTTACCAAATTTCACATCACCATTGGTTACAACTTTTAAATTTCGTCCAGCTGTGTCTTGTTGTTCATCAGTAAAGTTAATATCTCCTCCAAATTTTATCTGTAGAAAATCTGTTGCAGAACCTTCGTCGAAGTAAACCACCTTTATCACGAATACTCACTCCTGTTCTAACAATTAAAAATTATTTTAAATTAGTCTTTCACTAATAATTAGAAAGCCGGTCTTATTGAATAAAGTAAAGCTGAATTAAATATGCCTTCCATTATTCAATAAAGACCTAGTTCTTTTTAATCCAATTTCACATTGTTTATTAGCTTTTGTAATTGTTGTATAGTGCTAGCTTGTATTCTGCTATCCTGAGGTCCCTCTGCTAATTCGTTTTGTATGTATTCAGTTATCACAGAAAAAGACTGTGTTATTGCATCTTTTGGCGCGATAGTCTTCTCTTGGAAGTCAATATTATCGGTTTTTGTATCGCCTAAGAATCCTCCATTTATCAACATCTGTCGAACTGATAGCTCTAGAAACTTAGATTTTGCTCCTTTGCCATTCTTTTTAGTTATATTATTAACAATATCGTTCAGTTCAGAATCCATATAGAAAAGTACTCTGGCAGGCGGCGTCTTTTTTTCCAAGGTGCCCTTTTTATATTGTTCAATTAATTCAGTATCATTCAAACCATCATTGATAACTTTATTGCTTATATCATTAGAGTTTATCAAATTGTATTGCTCCTTATTAATTAATTACTAATACTATACCACTCCGGAATCAAAAATGGTAATTTTGTTATTTAATGGTATCAATGTTGGTACCATTAATAGTACTGAAGAAGGTACTAACATATTGAATTGATAAGGAATAGTCGTCTAGGACGTTATAAATACTGATTATAACGAATGAAATTGTAGTCAATTAAAATATATAAACTCATAGATGTGCTTTTTCTAATACCATTGCTTCTCTCATCATTTTCCCTCTTTCTTATTCTTTTTAAGAGAGTAGTATAAAAAAGAGAGCATTAGCTGCTCTCTTTCGAAGTCATCAATAATAATGGTAGTCAATCTCGATTTCGAAGAGTGGATTTCCACTTTCGTTAGATGATGTATACGTGTGTGTTTGAGCATAACCATCATCAAATACCAGCATATATCTGCCGTCAACAACTTGAAGCTCGCTGACGAATTTTGGTGCCATTCCCCAGAAATCATCATAAGCAGCTTGGATTTCGTCAAAGCTACTATAAAGCGATTCAGCTTTAGAAGCATTAATTAGTACTTTGTCAATCAGGCCGTCGTCTGTAGCGACTGTGTATATTGCATCACTATATTCCAAGAGTTTGCCTTCATCGAATTCTATAACATCGAGAGGCTCTCCATACAGCGCGATCATTTGTTTCTCTGTTACCTGAAGGTTCACATCTTCGTAACGGGAAGAGTAAATTTGTGCATTACCTAGTGTTTCTCCTGCAGGAACTTGTCTGGCTTCCTTTGAACGTTTTAAATCGTCAATGTGATGGAAAGGTGCAAAATCATCTTCACTTGCTGTGTATGTTGAATCTGTACTGGATTCCTGTTCAGCGGTTGAAGTACTTTCTTCACTTTCAGTAGCGCTTTCGCTTTCTTTCTCATCAGACGTTCGCTCAACGTTATCTGCAGCATCTGTAGTTTCAGAGTCTTCTGTGCTATCTTCATCGACATCTGCAGTTTCTAAAGCCTGATAAGTGAGCATACCGTTTGCTGAGTTAATGCCTATTTTATTGTCGCCTTCTTCAAACACATAGATTGTGTCCTCATCCACATCATACTCAGAGACGTATTTGTAATTGCTGTCTTTATAATTTGAAGCTAATAGAGTGAGTGCTTCATCCTTAGAAAGTTTCAAGTCTTTAGCAGGTTGTTCCGAGGACCAATCATCTACTTTTAGTGAAGTGCCTTCATTTACCAGTTTAATGGTAAAAAGATATGCGTTGTTGTCCATATCAGTACCTGCTTCGATTACCTTAACAACATAAGAGTCCTCCTCTTTTGCGATATCTACTCTTGAATCGAATGCCAAGTTAGGTTTCATATTAGCGTCACAATCACAATAAGTAGATTCAGCTAAACCCGGCATTTTATTTTTCAAAAAATTTTCTGTAGCGATTGGTTTAACAAGTTCGTTTAACTTCTCTATATCGTAATTACCTTTGACAAACCCATACTCTTCGCGGCCTTTGTTAAGGGCCTTATAAACTTCTTCTACGACTTCGGCAGCTGTTGTCTTGATCTCTTCATCCTTAAATTCTTTCTCTTTCTTCTCTTCTGCTTTTGCAGTTGTTTCTGCTGCCACTTCTTCTTTCTCTGGGTTAATGAATTCAGTATAAGTATAATATCCTCCTACACCCAGAACTAGTGCAGCAACCACTGCGGTTAAAATCTTAGCAAACATAAGTCTTTTCTCCCTTTTATCTCTATGTTTTTTTAGTACATTCATCCTATTGTACTGGAAAAATGTCCTTTAAAGGGTTTAATTTACTTATTTTCTCAAAAAATCTATAATTTCTTATTTTAAACTATAGATTAAGGCGAAGTAAGAAATATATAGGGTTATTTAAACAATGGCTACTCCAATAAACGCTTTCTTGGTATTCAATAATTTTAGGCTCTATATGAATACGGATACCTAAACTGCTTTGGGGAGAATGATAATGTATTGAAATTAACTGCTAAAGACAGAAAAGGCTCTTCTTATAATTAGTTATCTTAAACTGTTTTTCCATACAAAATCATCTGCTGGTATATCTAAAGAATGAGCAGCTAGTCTCTACACAAAGAAACTAGTTTCCGAATTATTTGAGAGAGATGGTTTGAGTTCTTATATATTATTCAATTTAAGCTAAAACTAAATTGGTGAATGGGGTTAAGCTATGTTTTATATTTATATAACGTGAGAAAAAGGAGGAAGAGTTTATGTGTAAAGGGAATTCAAGAGCAGATAAACTTCGGAAATACTATAATAATCCTGATTTCAAACCTAAAAGTCCAGGATTTAAGCGGATTAAATTTTACAGTAAAGCACAAGCAATTGATAAATTATTGCCTTATTTGAAGATGAAGAGGTAATTAATTATTTTCTGCTGATTTATTATAAGGTCACTCAAGGTACGATACTTAATTATAAAGGAGGGTTATTGTGGACAATAAAACCGCGGCTGAAAAAATTAGGGCCTACTATAAATCTATTCCAAACAAAGGACAACGACCAGTATTTAAAAAGGTTAAGTATTCACACGAAGAAGTCATCGCCAGATTGATGCCCTACCTTAAAAAAGGTGCTTCAAGGTACGATAGTGTATCTAAGAACGTCATACAGGGTACACTATTCAGCCGCTTAAAAGAGTGCTTCAAGGTACGATATACTTTAGGTGAACATCACACAGTTAAGAGGAATGAAAGGTGTTCAAATGCGAAGGATGCAAAGCTATATGAAGAGTATATAAACAAATTTGCAGAAGAAAAAGCGAGTAATAAAGGTTGTTCAGCCGATCTTGGAGATACCGATTTCTATAAGATGAGTTTTAAAGAAGGATACAAAGAAGGCTGTAGAGATACCAGGAAGTTTATCGTACACAATCTTCGAGAATCTGGTTATTCCGAAAAAGATATTGCGCGCATTCTTTTGGAATGTGGATTTACCCGAGAGGAGATAAATGTCGTACTTGGAATATCAGAGCAGGAATTGTGGAATCTAATGCCAAGAACGCGACGTGAAATTAATGAGGACTTATATAATATGATGCGCGAGAAGGAAACGGATGAAAAGAATGGAGATCAATAAAGCATAGCATATAAAAAGACTCTCTTATTAGAGGGTCTTTTTATATTGAATCTGCTCAATTGGATGATTTATTCTATGGAATCAGCAGGCTCTTTAGAAACAAGCTTTATATTAATATCTGGATGTGTGTTTAAGTCTTGAATAGCTTTTTTAATTTCTGCAATTGAAATCGGATTTATCTTAGGGCTGTCAGCAGTTATAAACTCTTCAAGTGATCCATACTCAGTAAATCCAAATGAACCTTGCACCTCTTTGTACACTTTATTATATGCGTAAATAGCTTCTATTATCTTTTCTTTATAGTCATACATAACATCATAGCTTAAGGATTCTACCTGTCGGCAAAGACTAGAAATCATAGGTGTAATATCTACAGTTTCTTCTAAGGTTTCTAGATCTGCATTAACAACTCTTTTCCAATCAAATTTTAAGAGTTCCTTTTTATCCAGTAGGATATGGAAGCCTTCTTTATTACTACGTATCTTAGTAAGAGGAAAAGCGATATGGGATATAATATTTCGCATCTGTTTAAAGAAACGGTATTCAAAATACTCATCAAAATAATAGCTATCTCTTTTCTGAAAGTCTTTCTTTAGCTTTGTTAAATGGATACTATATTGCTTACTGCAATGATCAATGAAGGTTGTAAAGCTTGATAAGAAGTTGAGCAATAAACGGTTTGCTTCGATTAACAGTAGACTGTCCTCTTCCTCATAGGCACTCCGTTTATACTTGGTAGCTACTAAAAAGCTTTCTAGTTCTTTTCCATTCTTTAATACAATACTTCTCATCCGCATATTAGTCCTATGAAAACTTTCAATCCGCATAGGAGCCGCAAATTCTTCATATTCTTCATCAGAGAAGGGGCGTAAAAATATTACGTTTATTTCTTCGCCCTTTGTATCAATCTTCAGTAACGATCGCAAGGTTATACCTCCCCTTAATATCTTCTTCCTTATCTTTTTAGTATATAAGAGTTAAATAATTATGAAAAATCGAAAGAGTAGATAATAAATATTGGGAATTTTATGGTAAAATGATATATAAAAAATTAATAAGTTAAGGCGTACTCTTGTGAATCTTAAGATGGAGGTTGAAAAAATGGTGACGGGAACATTCTTCGGTTTAACAAAGGTACAAGAAGATGAATTTAAGAGGATTCACGAAAAGCATTACAAAGGAATGGGTTTAAGTACTAGGAGAAATTATACTCTAAACCATATTACCAATGTTGTTTGGGATGAAGCGGAGAAGTGCTACAAGGTATACTATAAGGATGGGGAATGGTGGCATTACCTTCCGGATGGAACTTGGTATTAAGTTAATATAGGAATGGGCCCCTTCCTAGTGTTGGGGTTTTTTAGTTTAAAATTGTAGTTGGAGAGCAGTGTATAACAAAGTATATCTATGTAAAACAATGTTTAACATTGTTCATCGATGAATAATCGGAAGCAGCTCTTTTTAGGAGGAGCATTTTATAAATCGATACTTATCTTAATAGATGGGAGGAATATGAACGATTATAGAGAATACCTACCTCAGTCAGTATTATTATAACTGAAAGGGTGCTCTATTAATGAAAGAATATCAAAAGGAAATCATTTATAAACATATCCTTCTTCCATTTTGTATTAAGACTGTAGAGTCGGATGTTAAGGAGATAAGTAACCACAAATTTTATTTTAGTGATACCTTCCTTAATTCATTGAATGATATTAAGACGTCTCTGTTAGAGGACTATAGAAATAATGAAATAGCGTTGAAAAGCGAAAGAATAAAAGTCAATGAACCAATTAGAATAGGGTCAGGACTCATTTATACAATATATAACTCGGGTGGAGGAGATAGTATTCCTGATCAAATTCTTCATTTAGATAAACTAATTACCTTAAGTGAAGAGCTAGTGAGAACTTACACTAATAACCCCAGATTTGAATATAGAAATGAAAGTAAAGAACCCTGGAAGTAGAATAAATAGCATAATTTTACCTTATCGCCTAGTATAAAACCCTAAGAGACACTCAATCACTATCTAATAAGTTACCGAATTTATTCTCTATATTTGCGTACATCTTTTCACCAGCGTCATTTTCGTTATTTCGTATTGAAGTAGTTTCTTTACCTTGATACTTCGTCATCTCTTTTGCAGAAGGGAAAAGATTACTAATATTCAAAGTAGTACTTTTCTCGGGGTTATGATCAAGTGAGAAAAGATTTTCGTCTAACCCAATTTTTTTTCGTTCATTAGGGAAGTTGCTGCGGATATAAAGCTCATTTAACATTGTTACATAATTAAGTAACTCTTCTTTAAGTTTAAGATTCTCTTCTTGTAATTGTACGTTTTCCTCTTTCATTTTTATGTAGTTAGTCTTTTCTTCTTCAAGTTTTTTAGCCCTCTTGTATAATTGAATCCTTGAATCTTCTAAATGGTATAATTGGTTTACGAGTTCTAGTGGATTGTTTCCATATTTCTCGACGATATAATCAATATTAACGTGATTTATTTCATCATTTTCGTCTAGATTCAAGCTGCGGCCGGCGACAATGGGCTTATTTATTAACTCTATTTGTTCCTTAATTCGTCTTCTCCAAGTCTGCCGCCCAATTATACCTCCTGTAGATTGTGCAAGGTTGCTAGGTGTTATTTTGGCCCCTCGCAGTTCCGCTTTTACTTTTAAAGCTATCTCAACAAGGTCCTCATCTGAAAAACGAGAACCAGGACCACGTGTACCTTTGTCTTTAAGTATTCTATTGTGAGGATATTTGTCATTAATCCATTTTACAATCATTTTTGACACTCTTTTATACATTTCTGTATTCTCATTCATCTCTGTATTTCTCCTCCATTATCCTGGAATCAATGAGAGCTTTATGGTCTATATATTTAAAGAGTTGGATAGCTAAAGATCTGCCTTCAGATTCATTTATCTTATCCTTCCCTTTTAAGATTTCGTATGTATCAAAACTAATTGTGGCCATCATATCAATCGTTTTAGAGATATTTTGGTTGAGTTCTTTTGAATAGCTTTCTAACCATTTAAGACCATTATTATAATCATTGACTGTGGGCTTAAAGGAATAATAGTCTTCGCAGAGCCTACAATCTTCAACACAGTTATTGGGAAAATTAGTCACATCTCTACAATATCCGTAATCAACTTTCAGCCAGTTAGTGGTTTTTGCCTCAGTATCTAATCCTACCTTGTATCTTTCAACCACTCTACTCCTTAAACCTATAAAACCATCAGATATAGAATGGCCGATTTCACCTTCCATCTTGCTTTGAGCCAGTTTATACACGAAAGACTCAGCAAAATGTTTTGCGTGTGTATAGTAATTACTTGGAGAATTAATGTGTTGATGTCCAGCCAAACGACTAATGGAAAGTATATTAAACCCTTGAAGGAACATATTTATAATGGAAAAGTGTCTAGTATCCCCAGGGGTTATCTTTTCTAAATTAGATTCACCGTACGTTGCTTCTACAATATCGTCATAGAAAAAGTCTATTAGTCTACTAAATTTGTCATCATTCTCTACATTTTCAGTAGTAATACGTGAGGGTTTGAATCTATCATTTATCCAATCTAGAGGTGGAATAAGGTACTCTGATTCAACTCCCATATTAACAAGCCATAGCACGTAATCATTTATTAAATTATATGTATGTTGGTTGATTTGGACCTGTTGATACCAATGTGTTTCGTCTGGAGAGGTTGATTGTACTTTGAAGCGTGGTATAGTAATCCAAAAAGAATTGTCTTCTTTTCTCGTTAAGCAGTCAATCTTAATACGCAAGAATTCGATAGCTCTCATTGGTATTATATTCGTAATCAGCCACCAAAGAAAAATAGGATAATACCTAATTGTTATTTCGATTGGTAGACTTGAAAAATAGTCATTTACACAGTTATTGAATGTTAATATATCATCGAATAATGGTAGATCTCGATTGTTTCTTGCGGAGATGTTTAGACTATTAACAAGATCTGTCATTTCATTCTTTAGATGGGGTAAAGGGTAAAAACTTATATAGTTAATTAATTCCTTCCCTTTGTGATATGGAGCTGATGATTTGTCTAACCCAAGGAAATAGTCTCGAACGTCATTTAATTCTTTCAGACCATTGGTTGATTTTATGACGTCTTTAAGATATTTAAGTTTGGTATGAATAGTTTTTGCTTTCTTGCCGTTATTTCTTAGGATTAGTGTATAGGCCTTCAATGAGGGAACAAAAGAACTATACTCTTCTAAGCTATAATCAAATCGTATCCATCTATATTGTCTATTGCAGTGGACATACCAAATACTATCCTTAAAAGAATCCGCCCTAACATACCCCTTATCTTTCATCTTCTTAAATAGTTCCTTATATTGCTCAAAGCCTTCATCTATATTAAACGTAGACTCTTTAGCTATTTCAATCCTATAATTCTCGACCTTAGCTAGTACACGTTTTAATTCCAACTGGTCACCTACTCAATGAATGTTTTATTTCTTAAACCTTGAACTCCGATACGTATTTCTTCAGAAGAGATAAAACTGTTAAATTGTTCTTTTGGTAGAATCGCTTTCGCTTCATTTAATACTGCTAACGTAGTCAAAAGTAATCTCTCGTCTCTTTTGAAAGTTGCTTTATAATTTGCCTCTTCCATAGATTTGATTAACCTTTTAAACTCTTTAGCTGCTTCTATTAGTACGTAGAACTGTGGTACGAAATATTCACATCCAAAGCAATTTTTTCTGGTTGTGTATCTGCAGTTTGGAGAGACCATACATTGTCCTGGTGGGGTCTTAGATGGTAACTCTTGATTAAATAGTTTTCTAATCAATACAACAAGTTCTTCCTCGGAGTAAGAGGATAGTTCTTGTATAACATTTCTTCTTAGACTTTGGTTATTGTGAAGGAATCCGGCCCAGTCTTCCAGGTCCTTTGGATTTATATCATTTCGTAAAATCTTAATAGCATCAGTTCTTTCTTCTAGTGAATGGATCTTCGCAGAGTCTTTTAATGCCAATAAAATTATATAGTTGTACAACCATCCAAAATGACCGCGTTCAAAAAGATTATTGGCAACCCGATTTACTGAACCATCTTTATTCATTGCTTTAATATAAATGCTTGTTGTGTCACTTGCTGCTGGATTACCTTTATTAGATTTGTGCGATCTGGCTTGTTTAGTAAAAGCTAGTGCAACATCTGCATTATCTGTATCTTCTTCAACGATATGGTAATGTAAATACGTCATTGTACTACGGTTCATCTTTAGATTTCTGAATACTTTTAGTTCAGGATCCTTATTAAAGAATGAGAGGTGCTCCTTTTTTATTCCTGCGAGCGCATTATTTCGAATTAAGAAGGTAAATAGCAAAGTATCTTTAAGATTGCTTCGTCTATGTATTTCTGAAATGACTAAGGCGTGGGCAAGGCATTCAATAAGAGTCGGTTCTACAAGAAAGGATATGGATGATTTTGTTTTATTAGTGACTTCTTGTTGGAGTTTAATATAGAGTTCGTTGATAATCTTTTGACATTGTTCCAATGTCATCCTATTTTCTTCGAACCAGCCCTTATTAAAAACTCCTATTTGTTCTAAAGTTACTCGAGGTATCTTCTCTACAATATCCGAATGCCGCCAGACATCAGTTAGATGGAGTAACACGTATACCCACATATTTGCGTAAGAGATACTAGATAAAGCTCTTGGTATATGAGAATTAACATCCCTTGCGTATTGATTTAATTTTTGATAAAACTCTGGAGAGTATATATCGTCATCATCATTGCTGATTTTATTCTTTGTCTTTATTACTTTGAAATCCTTTAGCGGTTTTATATCTTTTCTCGCATAGGCATATCTTATAAAACTGCAAAATTTATTCTTTAAGTAAAATGATGTGCTGGTTTGGCTCAATATTACTGATTCTATATCATCCTCGATGCCGTACCCGATATCTCTAGGTAGTAATATCAGGAGTTCTTTATAGATTTTGATATATTCGGTAATCAAAGTCTTGAGTGCGTAACCTTTTTGGCTGGTTTTACCTATACGTTCAGCTACATATTCTTTGTATAGCTTTGAAAAATTGATTAAAGAGTTTTCTTCTGGTGCGGTGACTATACCCTCCAAGAATTCCTTATATAAATTGTCCTTGGAATAATACTCGTCTGGTTTTTCCAATGTACGAGGTGTTCTTTGACGCCATTCGAAATTTTGAACATAATGAGGAACTCTATTTTTTGGAATAAACCAGCTTTTATCTATCTTAATGAAGTCTGGAATTCTTCCAAGCTCTATCTTTGAGTAGATTATGCCAACACTAAGGCCGACTTCCTTACTGAATTCCTTAGCAGACATATAGAATTCTTTAAATTCCCGGTTGTTTTTAAGTGATTGTCTAAGTTCCTCGTAAGAAATCATCAAAGCACTATCACTATCTAATCGATAGAAATCTTTTATCGTACCATTTTTGCACCAATTTTGAACTGTTGCTGGACTTTTATCTAAGAGTTTAGAAGCCTGTTTAACCGTAATATATTGTTTGTTATTAGTTATTACATTTTTGAACTGTTTATCCAAATCATCCGAAACGATAGTCTTAGCAGTGCTATTTTTTTTAGCTTTTAATACTTTTTCTAAAGCAAATTTATTTATATAGATTTTATCTATAAATAGAAATTTATCGGAATCAGAGAGTTTGCTATCAAGATTGGGGATCAAATAATTTTTAACACCAAATTTTTCTGCAGCTTCAGCCCTTGTTATGTATATTCCGGTATTAATTCTTTCTCGAAGTTCTAGAAGATGACTTACACTCTTTTGATTTTTTAGGATATAGGAGCGTTTAGAAGCTAGTATGGTTATTTCTTCTTTTTGGATAATATTCTTCTTAACTAAGAGTTTAATTGGTGATTCAGTAACACCTAATCTCTCGGAAAGCTGAGAAAATGTAAAGTAATTAACTTCTATCAATCGTTTCTTAGATAGAATTTGATGCAAAGTGACCTTTGGTATTTGCCAAATATCATCTATAATTTTACTTCCCTCAAGCAATCCTTTCCTACAGTAACTAGTGATTAATTTTGCATTAAAGTCACCTAATAGACCATCAAGAAGATTAGCAGCTTGCCGACCACTTAAGTATTCGTCAAACTCTGTATTTAATTTCTCTAAAGAATCTTTAATATCCATTCTTATTACGCCTCTCTACTAAATTAGGTATGTAACTATTGTTTAAGTTACTAAATGCTTCTTCTATCTTCTGCCGGAGTCTAGTAGTCTTTGCGATATAAGGAAGAGCAGAGCTGATTTTTTTATCTCCTCGTTTGTATGCTATTAAGAATGGGTTGTCAGTACGCTCTGCAATCATATTGGTAAAAGTTCCTCTACCTATGTGTGAGGACCAGTCGACGGTCCTAAGGTGGTTAGCAACAACAATGTCATCAGCATCTCCATAAACATTTAGATAATCGCAAAAAGCTGTCTTAACTTTATTAAAGTACTGATTATAGCTTTTGGCAGTCATTGCTTTGCCGTGTGAATTAACAAATAATGCATCAGTTCCATCTATGGTTCTATACAAGAGAACGTGATCATTAAACAATACAGTGAGCCAATCTTTTATGTTAAATACTTCTTGATATCTTACACGTTTGACTTCTGAACTGGTGTGATCTTTAATATCAAAACGATAATTGCGATCTTTTATACTGATTAAAAAATCGCCGTTTTTTATCCTTTTTGTTACTTGTGTTCTTGAGAGATTTACAATTTCACCGCAGCGAAGACCTCCCATAAATTGCATATAGATACCTAAAGCAATCCTAGGTGCTTCTAAAATTGAAATTTCTAAGAGAAGAGGAAAGTACTTAAGAGGAAATAAGTGTTCCTTCTTATCTTTTGCTGGTGCTGGATAGATTACTCCTTTAAAAGGTGATTCTATATAATTCACACGTGAATCACCAATATGCATTTCTTTTTTTTGAAATATGTTAAGCGGGATTTCAGGTAAGAAACCTTTCTTCGATAGATACGAAAAGAAATTAGTTAATGTCCTTTCGTATTCACTCACAGTTCTGGCACTTCTTTTACCGCCAGCTTTCTTCTTTCCTGTTATCTTTCCATTTCCAAGATCGTTCAAAAATTGTACACCGTGAGAAAGTTTTAATTGAGTAATAGAAGTCATTTTAAGCTCTGTCTTATGGGCTTGTATGTAATTTAAGAAAGTTACGAGATGATTAGAATACTTTCTCATAGTATTAAAGCCGCGGGAGTTATATTTTTCTAATATGAATTGAGAAATAGGGTGGATGACTTTTATTTGTGCGCCGCTATTGGGGTTGATTTTTTTAACTGATACTAAGGCAAATTTTTTCTTCTCATCATTGCTACCCCAGTTAACTACAATAACATCAGTAAAAAAAACATATGAGTGAATAGGCAAGAGGTTATCTTCTGGTCGTATCAAATCGAAACAACTCCAATCAATTAGTAGTTATCTCTGGAGGTGACTAGTTAATTTTAGGAACTTCTAAATATGTACAATCTTTTGTACGGCTATTTTGTGTGATAGGTTATAATTCCATCCTACTAACATTTTTAATCTTATACAAGAGTAAATATTCAGAAAATATACATAAGATAAGAAGCTGCTTTAGGATTACACATATGTTTTAAATAATATTAAACGTTTATAGAACAAATAATAAAAACCCGCTTTTATAAGCGAGTTTTTGTTTATAGATTAGATTGTGTTATATTCGCGTTTCTTTGGTCTCTCAAAGAATTTACCTGGGAATATTATAATCGATGCAGCCGCGATGCTTAGAGCAATATAAGGTGTAATTAAACTAGTGCCTGAGATGATAAAGGCAATTGTGCTGAACAAGAACGTATATAGTCCTATCTTCCAATTTTTCTTTGCTTTAAAAGTAGAGAACAGGGATAAAAGGAAGGTAAAGATAAATATTATAAGTTGTAGATTATGAACACCATCTATCTTCCATTCGTTGTATGCCATAAAAACGGATCCTAACAGAAAGAAGAGATAGTGCGCTTTAAAAAAGTAGGATATCCGGATCTTAGTAAACGTTAATAAAAATAAAACTAGTAGAAATCCAGCTGTAAAACCTATGAAGAATAATACTCCTATTATTGGTAAAGAAGCTTGTAACAAGATTATGTTTCCTTCGTATGCATTTAAAACCGGTTTAACTTCGTCGCTAACAAATATAGGTATTTGTTGCGTAGCAAAATCATATAAAGCTGGAGGTAATACAACTATCAAACCTAGTAGTGTAATAATCATTGCTATTGGAAGAAAGACTAATACAAATTCAAGTATGGAACCTTCTGACGTTTCATAACTATCTTCAGGTTTACTCCATTTTCCGGCAACATCTTTTTCATAACCACGCCATTTCAGTTCATCACCAATTCTTTGCCGCTCTCTCCAATTAGATATTTGACTCTCCTTGTAAATTAAATCATTGTCTGTGAACCTATTAAATCTACCCATTTTATTCCTCCATTATGTCTAATTATCCATATTATAGGTTTAATTATAACTTTATTTGAATGTAGTTATTATTATTATTTTTGGATCCTACGATTTAGATACTTAATTTATTCTTTTCTAAAGTGTCTTAACGAAAAAAAGACCATCCTGAATGGATGATGTAATTAAAAGTTCTATTTGATTTGTTTTTCAACAGCTATAAATTATTCATTTTCTTTTTTATTTATGAAGATTATATGTACAATTTTTTATCTAAGTAAAAGGAATGAAATGGCTGTGTAGATAAGGGGGGGGAGTTATTTAGAGGGATAATTTAATATGTTCATTTGTTTTGTGTACAATCTTATAGTGATAATTCTACAAAACCAGGGTTAACTGCATTTACGCGGATATTTTTATCACCATATTCCACAGCCAATGATTTAGTCAATGTGTTAACAGCACCTTTGCTGGCATTGTAAGAGAAAGCGCCAGGCTGTGCAACAAAGCCTAGTACAGAAGAAGTGTTGATGATGACACCGCCACCTGATTTAAGCATCTGCTGAATTGCTAATTTGGAAGCCAGGAAGACTGCATCTTGGTTGATAGCGATGACTTTGCGGTAATCTTCATAAGATAGTTCATGAGTCGCGCTCATGCCGCCGATACCAGCGTTATTCACAAGTATATCAACTTGACCATAGTGTGCTACTGTTTGATCGATCAAGTTTTGGATGGAGTCTTTTTCAGCTGCGTTGAACTCAACGAAGAGAACGTCCCCGCCAGCTGCTTTCAATCTGTCAGCTTCTTTTTGTCCTGCTTCAGCATTATAGTCCGCAATGACTACTTTACCGCCTTTATTAACGTAAGCTTCTGCAGCTGCAAGTCCAATTCCGGACGCCGCACCTGTTACGATTGCTACTTTTCCTTCAATATTTGCCATTGTTCTCTACCCCCATTGGTTTAGGTAATTTACCCTACATTTAAATGATGGACTTAAAAGGTTGATAAGTCAAGAAATTGACACATTCTTTAGATTATAGAAAAGTCACCTCATAGATGATATTTGTTGATTCATTTCACATACTTATACACAACCGCTTCAAACGGGCGCAAAGTATTCTCTTTATCCACATGTGGATAATTGCTGATGACACAATGCTTTTTATCCCAATCATCCACACACTCGCTGGGGATATCGTATGAAGCGTCTTTATCAGTCATATTTAAGAGGATAACCCATTCTTCATTATCCATTCGACGAAGATAGCCAAATATCTGATCATGGTCATCGAGGATGATTTCGAATCCCCCATATACCATGATTGCATTCTCTTTGCGCAGTCTGATCAGTTTTCGATAAAACTGCAAGACAGAATCAGGGTTGTCCATACCGGCTTGTACATTGATTTCCTTGTAATTAGGATTGACGGGAAGCCAAGGTGTGCCAGTGGTGAATCCTGCTTGGGCAGAGGCATCCCACTGCATCGGCGTCCGGGAATGATCACGCGTCTTTTTTTGAAGGCGTTCCATGATGGCTGCATCTGAAGCACCTTGTTCATTCACTTTCAAATCATAATAACTGTGTGCCTCTTGTTCTTTTATTGTCTCAATAGAGTCAAAGCCGGGATAATTAGTCATTCCTAGCTCTTCGCCCTGAAAAATGAAGGGTGTTCCGCGTAACGTGTGCAGCAGGGTGGCCAGCAATTTGGCAGATTCAATCCGGTATTTCCCGTCATCTGCAAAAGTGGAGACCATGCGCGGTGCGTCATGATGACTTAGATATAATCCGAACCAGCCGCCGCCATCCCCAACGTCCTTTTGCCATTTCCGAAGAACCTCACGGAAATCATGAACAGTCCATTCCTTGCTCTTGTATTTATCTTCATCCTGATCAGCGAGCTCCGTAGCTTCAGCAGATAACACCATATCCAGTTCTTCCCACTCTGGCTTCGTATACTTCAAAACATCATGATCATGCACGGCAGAAGTTTCGCCTGCAGTGAAGAATTCAAAGTCTTTTTTCAGCTCTTTGTTCATCTCCTGCAAGTAATCGTGAATATGCGGACCATTCTTGAAATATTCGTCTCCCTTAGCCTGGAGCTTATCTTCGTCAGCATCCGGGTAGCTTCTGTCCTTCGAAATGACATTCACCGCATCAATCCGGAAGCCATCAATTCCTTTTTCAAGCCAAAATCGCATGATGTCATATATTTCTTGCCGGACTTTTGGATTATCCCAATTCAAGTCTGGCTGTTTTTCGCTATAAAGATGCAAATAATATTCTTCTGTCTGCTCGTTCCACGTCCATGCGCTGCGTCCTAAATGGGTCCTCCAATCGGATGGCGGACTGCCATCATCGTTTGCTGGTTCCCAAATGAAATAATCATGGTAGGGATTGTCTTTGGAACGCTTCGCTTGCTGGAACCATTCATGCTCGATCGAGGTGTGGTTAGGGACAATATCAAGTACAAGCTTTATACCGCGGCGATGAAGTTCTGCCAGCAGCGTGTCGAATTGTTCCATCGTCCCGTATTCTGGCTGAATTGCCCGGAACTCTTTCACATCATAACCGTGGTCGACATTTGGGGAAACATAGATAGGGGGAAGCCATACTGTATCGACTCCGAGGTATTCCAAGTAATCTATCTTCTCCAAGATGCCACCCAAGTCACCTATTCCGTCTCCATCACTATCTTTGAAACTGCGTGTATACAATTCATAAATGACGCTTTCCTTCCAGTACTTTCTCTCCATCGGGTCATCAGTCCTCTATCTTGTTATTTTATGGGACTATTCCCTTACAGAAGGCAAACAAAAACCGCCAAGCAGAAGAATGCAAGACGGTTAACGTTATATTGACTATTTTCTGGATGACGAAGCTAGCCGCTGCTTCAATAGCTGCTGCAGTACGAAGGGAGATCCTCAGCCTGATTTCATAGAGGGCTCAAACAATATGTCTTCCCTTTATAATCGTTGAAAAAAAGCAGAAGGTGACACCACCAAGATACAATGTCATTTCGATTATTATTTAGACTCTGCTGTAGCTGCAGCACGTTTTTTCGCATTACGATATAGTAATATTCCAACCAGTCCATAAACAAGTCCAAGAACTACCAGCGCAATTCCTAAATAAAATTTATCGCCAGCCCAAATCATGATACCTATTCCTGCAAGGATGCAAAGCAAACCGAGGAAGAGGATATATAGGGCGTTTTTCATTAACATACGTAAACAGCCTCCTATCAAGCGTTTAAACTTGTACCATTATAACAGAAAGCGACTTCGATTATTATGTTATCTGTTAAACTGACAGACTTTCCTATAAGATGGTAGTAATACAATTAGCGAGGTGTGAGCGTATGCTGAGCTTGGTTCCATTGATGATTGAACGGGTAGGCATCATCTTGATAACTGTTTTCCTTTTTTCACAATTGAAAGCGTTTCGACGGCTGATCCTTCATAACCAATCAATCAAAGAAAGGCTGCTTTTGCTGCTGATTTTTGGCTTCTTTGGTGTATTGAGCAATTATACCGGGGTGGAGATACACGGCGACAGCCGCATGGCTAACACATGGTTATTGGATATTGAGCAGGATAGTGCGATTGCGAATACACGGATTCTCGGCGTCACCATTGGCGGATTGCTGGGGGGGCCGTTTGTCGGACTGGGCGTCGGCTTTTTAGCGGGTATACACCGATTGTTCCTAGGCGGCTTTACAGCGGAGGCATGTGCCATCTCGACTGTGCTGGCAGGCTTGGCGGCAGGTCTTATCGGAAAGCGGCGCAAACAGCGGAAGCAGTTGACAGCAGGCTATGCAATCTTGATTGGCGTAGCGATGGAGATTATTCAAATGATGCTCATCCTGCTGTTATCATCTGAAATGGAACCTGCTTGGCAGCTTGTTCAAATCATCGGACTTCCGATGATTGTCATCAATGGTATCGGCATGCTGTTATTCATGCTGATCATTCAAATCATCCTGCGAGAACAAGAACGGACACGAGCTTTGCAGACGAATGCAGCCTTTGCTATCGCTGATCGTACATTGCCTTACTTTCGAAAAGGGTTAAATACGGATTCCTGCAATAGAGTAGCCGAAATCATGCTTGAATGGACAGAAGCCGATGCCATCGCAATCACTGATAAACATAGTGTTTTGACCCATGTTGGAGCAGGTTCGGATCATCATTTGCCGACAACTGGATTCGCCACAGAGCTGACCAAACGCTCACTTCGGGAAGGTCGCGTCCTGACAGCGAAATCACAAGAGGAAATTGTATGCTCCTATCCGGACTGTTCACTGCAGGCGGCTGTAGTCCTTCCGTTGCGCGTTGGAGAAGAAACAGCAGGAACATTAAAGCTGTACTTCACCAATCCGAATGATTTGACCCGTGTGGAACGGGAGCTTGCAGAAGGGCTGGCCAATCTATTTTCCACCCAGTTGGAGCTTGCAGAAGCCGAACAGCAGAGCAAGCTTCTGAAAGATGCAGAGATCAAAGCATTGCAAGCACAAGTTCATCCTCATTTTCTTTTCAATAGCATTAATACGATATCCATTCTTTGCCGAACCGACCCGAATAAAGCGCGCAGCTTGCTGCAAGAGCTTAGCCGCTTTTTCCGAAGCAATCTGCAAGGTGCGAGACATATGCTGATTCCGATTGAGAAAGAAATAGAACATATACGGGCATATATATCGCTTGAGCAAGCTAGATTTCCGGAGAAGTTCACCTTGCAGATGGAGATCGAACCTGGATTGGAGCAGACACTTGTCCCGCCGTTTTTGCTGCAGCCATTGGTTGAGAATAGTGTGAAGCATGGGTTTCGTGATACAGAAGCAGATGGAAAAATTGCAGTCAGCATCAAACGGAAAGATACATCCATCAGCATCTCAGTGCTAGATAATGGGCACGGAATGGAACCGCATAAGCTGAATCAGGCGGGTCAGCAGACAGTAGAATCGTTGACAGGAACAGGAACAGCACTGATGAACATTCGAGAACGGCTGGAAGGCATCTATAATCATGAGGCAACCTTGCTTATTTCAAGCAAAAAGGATGAAGGCACGACTATTCACATTCAGCTGCCAAATAATCAGAAGGGGGAGATACCATATGATGACAGCCTTTATCGTGGAGGATGAGCCATTGGCACGCCAGGAGCTAGTTTTTCTTCTGGAAAACAGCGGAGAAGTAAAGGTTGTCGGAGAAGGATCAACCTTGAACAAGAGCTTTGAAGCCATTCGGATCACATCACCCGATGTTGTTTTTTTGGATATCGAACTGGCTGAAGGAACCGGGCTGCAGCTCGCAGAAAAGCTACAGGAACTGCCAAAAAGGCCTTCATTTGTATTTGCAACAGCGTACGATGACTATGCACTGCAGGCATTTGAACTGCAAGCAGCTGATTATCTGCTCAAGCCGTTTGACGAACAGCGAATCAATCAGTGCATTCACAAGCTGCAGCAGATGAAACCGGCTGCAGTAGAGCCAAAAGCGCCAATCAAGAAGCTCCCTGTCATGGAGAATGAACGGATATCCTTGCTGGATATCCAGTCTATTCTTTATATAACCACGCAAAACGGTAAGACCCAAATCAAGACACTCCAGAAGCTCTTTCATCTGAATGAGCCGCTGGCATCTGTAGAGAAGAAACTGATCGAACCAAGTTTTATGCGAGTCCATCGCAGTTATATCGTCCACCTGGAACATGTGACAGCATTGGAGCCATGGTTCAACTCCACGTATAACCTTGTCATGGAGGACGGCTCCAAGGTGCCAGTGAGCCGTACTTATGTGAGAGAAGTGAAGGAGCGATTTGGACTATGAGTGAATTAGCCGAGGCTATTCGTTTGAGGGAAGCAGGCAAGCTGGCAGAAGCCAATGAAAGATTGATCAAATTGGCTTCTGCTTTCCCAGCTGATGCTGAAATACAATACCAATGTGCGTGGAGCTTCGATGTACTTGGAGAGGAAGCTGCTGCTGTACCTTATTATGAACGTGGTATTTCCCTTGGGCTGCCAAAAGAGCATGAGGAGGGGGCTTATTTAGGGTTAGGCAGTACGTATCGAACGTTAGGGAATTATAAGAAGGCCGAACAAACTTTGAGAGAAGCCATGGAGCTGTTCCCGGAGAATAATGCATTTCCCGTTTTTTACGCTATGGTTCTGCATAATCTTAAAGAGCACGGAAAAGCGATGCGGATCATCCTTCAATTGCTTGCAAAAACCACTTCAGATAGTGATATTCTGGAATATCAGAAAGCGATTGCTTATTATGCGGATAAGCTTGATATCATATGAGATTAAGAAGTATCCATTATAAAGGCCTCACTCAAAATGAGAGTGGGGCCTTGGATATCATTGTGCTGTATAACCGCCATCAACAATCAAGCTGTTACCAGTCATATAAGAAGAGTCGTCAGAAGCTAGGAATAAAACAGCTTTCGCCATTTCTTCTGCTTTACCAAGACGCTTCATTGGTGTCATCGTGGCAAGTGCCGCTTTGTCATCTTCCGGGATGATTGGTGTGTCGATGAAGCCTGGGCATAATGCGTTTACGCGGATGTTTTTGTCTGCATACTCAAGTGCTAGGGAACGTGTAAGGTTCACAACGCCGCCTTTAGCCGCATTATAAGCCGCAGATCCAGGCGAGCCGACCCAACCATACATGGAAGCTGTGTTGACGATGTTGCCACTGCCAGTCAGAAGCATCACGCGAAGTGCTTCGCGGGCGACTAAAAAGACACCATCCAGATCGACGTTCACGGTGGTGCGCCATTCCGCATAATCCAATTCATGTGATGGACTGACGCGACCGATTCCGGCATTATTGAATACAATATCGATTTTGCCGTAAACAGCGATTGCTTGTTTGAACAAATCCGATACTTCTTGTTCACTTGTGATATTTGTTTTGATGAAGACTGCTTTTGTGCCGACCGCTTTCAGCTGCTCCTCCATCACTTTTCCTTTTTCTTCGTTTAAATCGACTAATACGAGCTTAGCGCCTTCCGCTGCGAAAAGACGAGCAGTGGCAGCGCCAATCCCCGAAGCTCCCCCTGTTATCAATGCTACTTTATCTTGTAATTTCCCCATTTTCGTTTCCCCCAGTATAATGAAATAATATAGGTTACAATTTAATTGTAATGCGTTGAATATATTTCTCAATCAGCAGTTGAAAAGCAGATGTCTATTTATAGGACAAATAATCCAATAATGTTTGACAATGGGGGGCTTTTTTTATGGAGAACGAACAAGATTCGACATCAAGACGGCGTAATCGGACAAAAGAGCAGTTTCGGAAGGCATTGATCAGACTGATCAAAAAGAAAGGATATCAAGCGGTAACCGTAAAAGATATTGTTGAAGAAGCAGCTTATAATCGCAGCACATTTTATTTTCATTATAAAGATAAAAGGGAATTAGGAGAGGATTTGCTCAATAGGATGTTTACGGGGCTGGAGGACGCTGCGGGTATTATGTATACACCAGGAAGGATAACCTCCAGTAAAGAAATCGATGTTCCATCTTTCTCACTCATTGCTTATATCTATGAAAACAAAAGTTTTTTCGAGCTGATTCAGTATGAGGATACACTTCCCGGGATGCATACCCATTTTCCTGATGCAATTTTGAATATCTATAAAAAGCAATTCGAATTCACCACCATCAATAATATGCAGGTCAACATGGAATATTTCAAAGTGTATACAGCCTTTGGCTTTTACGGACTCGTCCGGGACTTGATTGCGGAGGATTTTAAAACTCCGGAGGAACAGTTTACAAAGGATGTTATCGAATTATCACAAACGCATATTGAAACATTCAAATATATCGGACGGAATGAATGAAATAAAAAATAAGCTCAGCTTTTTCACATGAATGTGATGCTGAGCTTATTTTTTGGTTGACCGGCGCCGATATCAATTCGGCTTATTTTCTTCTTGTTCCGCTTTCCACCACAATGCATCTTCTGGATTCTCGACAGCTTCTTTGTAATCCGATTTAGTAGCGACAGTTGGGTAAGACCCTTTTAAGGACTTCCCTGACGTACTCTTGAAGAAGAATAGAATTACCAGGAATCCGATGATGCTCACGATAGTCAGATACCAGGCAGGCGCTAAGTTATTGCCAGTCTGGTGAACAAGCCATGTGTTGACCAATGGAGCAGTACCACCGAAGACGGATACCGCAACGTTAAAGGTAATGGATAGAGTCCTGTACCGTATGTCTGTGTAAAACATCGTTGGCAGCGACCCTGGGATAGAACCTTCATATGTCGCAAGCAGTACACCCAGAATCAAAATACCTATTGAAATAAAGATCAAACCGTTCATATTGATAAAGTGGAAAGCCAGTGCAGAAAGAAGTGTCAATCCGCCTAAACCAATCAGGAAAACAGTTTTGTTTCCGATTTTATCACTGAGCTTACCGAACATCAATGTGAGTGGAACCATGATAATCATGACACAAGTAATCAATATGGTACCCGTTGTGCTGGATAAGCCGATGACCTCGTCCAAATAAGAAGGCATGTAAGACAGCAGCATGTAGTTTGTCACATTAAAGAATGAAACAGCAGTGAAACAAACGATGATGTCTTTTTTATGATTTTTCAGGATAGACCAAAAGCTTTCTTCTTCTGGTTCCTCATTACTTTCGTTATTTAAAATTTCATTTTCGTAAATAGGTGATTCTTCCAGGCTTTTTCGCAGGTACATACCGACAAGTCCTAATGGCAGTCCCAGCAGGAATGGAATTCTCCAACCCCATGACGCCATCTGTTCATCAGATAATGCAACGAAAAGTATGCTTGCGACCAGTGAAGCCAGGATATATCCTGTCAGTGTGCCGATTTCCAATCCGCTACCCAGGATATTTCGCTTGTTATCTGGAGAAGATTCTGCAATATAGACCATTGCACCAGCGTACTCGCCACCAGTTGAGAAACCTTGGATGACACGTGCGACTAACAACAGGATCGGTGCCCAGATACCGATTTGATCATAAGTAGGCAGCAAACCGATGAGTAACGTGGAAAAAGCCATTAATATGATTGTGGTTGTAAGCACGACTTTACGTCCGGATTTATCTCCGATCTTACCGAAGATGATACCGCCCAATGGACGCATCAGAAAGGCAATCGCAAATGTTGCGAAGGTGAAGACCAATTTCAATTGATCATTTTGTACTGCACTAAAGAAGTTTTGACTGATGATCACGGCCAAATAGGAATATAAACCAAAATCAAACCATTCCATCGCGTTCCCTACACCAGTAGCGAATACACTCTTCTTAGCTTGGTTGATATCAACCACGTTGATTTTTTTCTTGTTGAATTTCATCTTTTCAACTCCATGTTTACGGGTATACAAGGAATAACAAAAATATAGTCGAATGAATTAGAAACAGAAACCATTGGATTCTGCTCTTGATTTTTGTGCGGAATTTCACATTCCTTACAAAAAACCAGCAAAGCTGCCTGAGGAAGGTTTACGTATTACAGACATGTTTATCACAAAGTTTATAACGGAAAAAGAACCGCCACTTTTGATTCAATGTTATCTTCTTCGTATGTGAAGTTATTGTGCACCATTAGCGTCTTATTCATACGAATGAATGCTACTATGAAAGAAGAGGAAAGAAAACGCAGCATAACGCGCAGCAAGATAAATAATTTGACGCAAAAAAGCTCTTCGCATGTTCTTGAAAAGGGCTTTTTTCCAGTGAAATTATTCACATAAAATAAATCAGCAAGTAAAGGAGATAGTCACTCTTTTCAAACACATCTTGCCATCCTTCAATGTATAAACAGCTAGGCTTTTCATCATGAAAATGATGGTCCTTGTATTCACCGCTCTTTTCGACTTATATTAAATACCCTAATATACATATATGTAAACTTCAAATGATTCAACTTATACAATTTTTATGATAAGCTGACTTTCACTGCAAAATATTATGTAAAATCATCTTAATCAATCTATTTGGTGTTACAGCCAAAAATGCCAGAGAAGGGGTGCTGGAATGAAATTCAGTGCGTTTGAAATAGGACAGCGTTACGAGACGAAATCGATAAAATTATCCAAACAAGATATCATCGACTTCGCAAAAATATATGATCCGCAATATATGCATATAGATGAAGAAAAGGCGAAAGAAGGACGCTTTGGCAATTTGATTGCATCGGGGATGCAGACAATGAGCACTTCTTTCAAACTGTGGGTGGAAGAAGGTATTTATGGGGAAGAAGTCGTAGCAGGCACCGGCATGAACAATGTCAAGTTCCTGAAACCTGTTTTCCCTGATGATGAATTGAAAGTCGTGGTGGAAGTGATCGATCTTGCAGCTAAACGCAAAGGTAATGGCATCGTAACAGTGCAAATCAATACATATAACCAAGATGAAGTGAAAGTATTTCAAGCTGAATTGAGCGCACTTATCAATAATTAATCAAAAAGGAGGCATCTTAAACAGAAGCCTCCTTTTATTTTGTTGAGCGATTCTGCTTCTTATAATAAAAGCCTGGTGCAATTCGGTTTGTTGTTTCAGCTGCAAAATTCCGTTCGAAGCAGACTGAAAAGGAGTACATCCTGGAATTTTCCTTGCCATTTCCGCCCCTGTCTGATGACGCCATCCTGGCGGAAACCAGCACGTTCGACCAATCGCTGGGATGCAATGTTATCGGCATTGATCCTGACTTCCAGCCGATTCAACTCCAACCTTTCGAATCCGATATGTAAAAGATCCTGCAACGCAGCTGTCATGAAACCTTGCCGCCAAAAAGCGCTGCCAAGCTCAAACTCGATCTCACCGGTTTCGTGCAGGAAATTCAACCGTTTGAAGCCGCAAGTACCGATAACGGTATGGTCGTCTCTTTTGCGAATGGTATACCTGCTTGTATGCTTTTTCTGTTCCAGCTGCTTGATGCGGGCTTTAACTTCCTGCAATGACTGCAAGGTACTGTAACGGGTCCATTGGGTAACGGAAGGATCTGACCAAATAGGAAGCAGAGCTTCGCTATCACCCTCAGCAATCGGCGTAAGTAGAACCTCTTCGTGAGACATATACTCCTCCTTATCATCATACTTCTGCCGTTTCGTGCTGCTGTCAGGTTTGTAATGAAAGCTTATAATAATAAATCGCTAGATCGTCTTGTCCGTTTTCGGTGAAGTATGCCGCCAGTTCACTGCTATAGTTTCGGACATTGTGGTTGTCACCCAATTTCCGGAATGAATCGATGGCTTCGATCCATACTGTCTCAAAATTCGCACGGTCAACGTACTTTTTATGCAGCATGGCGAATTCCCACTTCAATATATCATCTTTTTCCATGATACTAAGCTGGAATCCTTCCTTATAAACATCCATTGCCAAATCATGCTGCCCGGTTTTCCAGTAGCAATCAGCGAGCAGGAACAATGTCTTTAAATAGGCACTGTATGTTCGATGATCCTTGGCTGCCTTCAGATAAGGAATAGCTGCTAGCTGCATTTGCTGTACGGAGTATAAATACCCGATATTGTGCTGGATCAATGCCGCCAAGTGACTTTCGTGCTCAAAATCGGTATGCGATAGTGCGTCATTCAAAGTGCTCTCTGCTTGCAGGAAATCCTTTTGCTCGATGAAATTCAGACCTCGCATCAACTCACTGCGTGCAAGCAAATAGCGGTATGCTGGGTACTTCTCAAAGATTTTCACTGCATATTCGGTGTGAAATACAGCAAGGGATGTAATCTCGAGGTAATAATATGTAATAGCTTTACGAAAATGGAAATCGGCATGTTCCACTTCGTCATCGATGGAAGAAAGATATGATTCCGCCTGTTCAAAAGAAGCCAGCGCATCCATATATTCCTGTTTCTCAACCAATTGCATTCCTTGCGCAAGGTAGTAATAATAGTGCAGTGCTGGTACGAAGGAATGCTTCAACTTGCCTGCTTCCCGATGGTACATATCACTAGTCTCCAAATCCGATACAAGCACATGAAATCTGCAGGAAAGCAGCAAGTACACTGCATATAGCATATTCTCCTGCTTCAGTTCTTCCTTCCGTCCTGATAACTCATGATACAAATCCGAAGCCTTCTGCCGCTTTCCAAGCCGGATATACCGATACCAATCCTCCAAAGCTGCCGTCAAATTCTGATCTAAAACAAGCAAACTCCTGTCCATATACTTCCCCTTTACCTTTGTCTTGCGTAATATTTTACCATTTTCGTCGATAATTGTAGATAAAGATGCTTGGTTGCTTCCTTCCTCAGTGGATTAACTGCCACCGAAAATGGGTAGGTTATTCTATATCTTGTCTAGAGCGTGTATAATACAGCTATAGACAGAGAAGGAAAATGAACAATAAGGTGATGAGGAACATAGCTAGTAAAGAAGAGTTACTGCAGGAAAACGAACAGCTGAAACGGAAACTGGCAGAATATGAAGGCATGATCAAGGAATTGTCCGCCCCGATGATTCCGTCCATCGTACCAAATACGATGCTTGTGCCGCTGACAGGGACGTTTTCTGTAGAGCGATTTGCACATATACAGGATAAGATCGTCAACAGTGTTGCTGAAGCGGATACAGACACGGTCATCATCGATCTTACCGGCATCAATTATCTGGATATAGATGAAATCGGTTATCTCGAACTTAGTGATAATATAAAGAATCTGACAGACGCACTGAAGCTGATGGGAGTCGAAACGATATTCGTCGGGTTTTCCGCTAAATTGGTGCAAAAGCTCGTGCTCTCCAATTCAGGTTTCCAGGGTTTCAAGTCTTATGCAACATTCCGTTCTGCTTTAAAAGCACTGTTGAAGGAAAAAGGGATGGAAATCCAACAAATAGAGAAGTGAGTCTTATGGGAGCTCTCCTGAATGGGAAATGCTCTTTTTTCAATTCTTCCCATTATATTGACGGATTTCTTACAGTTGGAATATCGATGCGGGTTTAGCTGGTTAATAGCTTACGTATGATAGTGTTTATTTGATATAATGCGAGTTAAGCAAAGGTATTTATAAAGTTAGGTGATGATCATAAAAAAACTGAAGAACGCCTTATTCTTCTTGCTTGGAACAATCTTCTTGGGCTTTGGTATTGCGGGAATTGTCTTGCCTGTACTGCCTGGCGGACCATTTTTGATGGCGGCGACTTTTTGCTATGCGAAAAGCTCCAAAAAAATCGATGATTGGTTTAAAAGCACCACTTTCTATACAAAGTATGTACTGGCAATCAAAGAAAACAAAGGCATGACGCTAAAAGAGAAAATCCGTATCAACGTCATTGCGGATGCCTTCATTCTGTTTTCGGTATTTTATATTGATATATGGTTGGTAAAAATAGTTTTGATTGTACTTGGTCTGATTAAGCATTATTACTTTATAAAGAAAATCAAAACGATCAAACCAGAGCAAGCAAATGATGGTCTTAAGAATCGCGCATGAAAATAGCCGTTTTCCACAGGGAAAACGGTCTTTTTATATAGTTTTATTACCAACTGCGATCCACCTGCCATCATTATCCTCAAACACGAATTCCTTATGGCCGTAGTCTGTCAGCATTAAAGGACGGACGATAGTAATACCTTTGTCTACCAATTCCTGCTGCATGGCAGCCTGCTTCTCCGTGATGAAATAAGCATCATTTCCATAACCATACTGGATGCGATTCGGAAAGATCCTTTGAAGAGCTGATTGTGTCAGGATCAAATCAATGTCATCTCGATTAAGCCGGATATGCGGCTCTGAACTAGAAGTGTTAGGTGCCGACTCGAAACCTAGCTTACCGTAGAAATCTGCAGTCGATTGCATATCCGGACAAGGGAATATCGGAATGATACCGGAAAGGTTTGCTTTTGTCATCGTGATTTCCAATCCCTGTTTTGATGTGGAAGAGCAAAGTATCCATTGTTATTGTTTTCCTTGATCACGTTGTTGCCCCCTCCATATGAGTATATGTGCAATTATCCTTCTCAAAACAAAAACGACGAGGATTGCTCCTCATCGTTTCATTATCTTTCGCAGGCAAAATTATCTTTGTCCCGATCCATTTTTGCTTGATAAGCAGGGTGTGAGCTGTCTACACCATTTGGATAGGTTTTGCGCAATTCTGTGCAGTTTTGGAAGAATTCAGCACTTCCTCCCGATGATGGAGTCGGGGTTTCCTGTTCTTTAGGTGTGCTCGTTTCTTGTTTTGGTTGTGGTTCTGGTTTCGGTTTTGGAGCCGGTGATGGTGTCTCTTCCTTTTCTTTCACGCATCCGTTGAAACCTTTATCACCGACGTATCCGTTTGTACTCCATACAGCTTTTCCTTTCTTTTCTGCTGCTGCTTCAGCGGCTTCAAAGTCGTCGAGATATCTTGTGTTAGGCGGATAGACATACGCGACTCGAGCCAAGCCTTCTTCCAGCAATGTCTTCTGGACAGACTTGCCGTCTACATAAACATATGCCAGCAAGCGGCCATACTTGTCCTTCCGTTCCCCAACGTCGAACTCCAATTCAAGCTTTCCGCTGTTCACCAGCTGTTTGTTCCGGTCGGAAGCATCTTGACCAAAAGGCTGTACGCACTCATTCGGATCCTTCGTTTCGGGCGTATCGATCAGCAGATACCTGACAGTCTCTTCTTTGCCGTTGTAGTTCACCTTGATCGTATCGCCATCGACAGTTTTGACAAGTGTAACTTCCACACGATCCGTGGAACCATTCGTTTTTGTTGCCTTGGATGTTGCTGCAACAGCAGTGGCAGAAGCGGCTGCTGCATCTTTATCAGCTTTTTCTTTAACAGGCTGCTTTTCGGTTTCTGTAGCTTGTTCTGACGCCTTTGGCTTTTCTGCTGCTTTTTCATCAGAATCGGGTTGTTCCTCTTCCTTTTCTGGCTCCGCAGCTTTTTCGGTTGTCTTCGCAGCTACTTTTTCAGACGTCTCATTGGTTGCGGTGGCAGTTTTATCCTCGTCTGGTCCGAACAGATTCACAAGAGCAGAAAACATCAATAAATAGATAAGGACAGCTGTAATCTTTTTCCACTTCTTGCCGGAACGGAACCCGAGTATTTTCTGATGCCATTTTCGTTCGACAGTCACGATTTGCATATGCAAACGACTAACCAGGAAAGCAGCAATGGCTTTGCCATTATTGATCACACGGAAATGCTGATTACCAATCCGAAACTTTGAATGCATGGCAAAATGATCAACTTCTCCTGCTGCGCCTTCCACCCAGATGAGTTCGCCTGTTTGCTGCAGATTACCGCCAAAATCCAAGTTGAATGTAAGCAAAGCTTCTTCAGTGAAGATACCTAGATCACTTTTACCTTCCCGTCCAGGTAGCTCTGTACTTTCGATGAAATGGGCACTGGGATAGGCAGCTTCCACAAGCCGCTGCAGGCGCTTGCTCTTTGACTCTTCTTTTTTCTTTTCTGTCACTTTCCGATCTCCTTCTCATGGATGCGTTCTTGGATGCACGGAGTATATATGAAGTAATGATACAAGGTAGATTGCTAGAGTGATTGTGCTATAACATTATATAACAATAGTCCCATAATAAAACAAACTTTTTCTCGATTTTTTCGTAGAAGAAATATTCGGCTTATATTGTGGGAATACAGATTGCGAATGCATTACGCTTTATCGGTATGTTATAGGAAAGGAGATGCAAAATGGAGCCAGTGAAAACATCAACTGATTTGCAAGAACCTTCATCAGAGGAGGACTATGGTTTAGGTGAAGTATGGCAATCGATCGAATCATTCAACAGGGAAGTGGAACTTTTTTTTGAAGCTTTGATACGAATGCTGCTGCTTATGGGTTCTGGATTCGTTCTATTGATCGGGCTGTCATATGTCCTTTTCACATGGATCGGATCACCGCGCTCTCAATCTAAAGCGGCAAAGAAGAAGTTTTGGCTTATCAATGGGTGCGTCATGATTGGATTCCTGATTATCGCCGTACTCGTTTATGTTATACCAGCAGCTATTATATTTTCCTGATAGGGAATAAAGGAAATTAGTTCAGTACCGTCGGATGAATCCCTATTATCATAGTGGAAGGGGGAGCAAGATAGCATCTCTGCTTCTGGATAATAATACGCGGCAAGCCAGAACAGCGCATATATAAGCATGAAGGTCTTTATCGAATAAGACGATGATTGCAGCAGTTTGGAAATTTCGCTAGCTATTGGTATAAGAAGAAACAAAAAGAAGTCGGTAACAAGTAAGCCCGGACAGATCAATCAGTCCGGGCTTTTTTTCGGCCGTGAAAAATAATGGCGGCAATGAATTGCAGGGAAGTAAGTCCAAATGCAAGTAAGGTGTAATCTAAGAGGATACCGAAAATCAACATGGATAAGCCGGCGGTGAAAAATAAGATATTACTTGTATAGTTTCGCATAAACCCAGCATAACATTCCCAGTTAAATGGATGTCAAGAAGCGCTAGTCATTTTTATATCAATTTTTGATATACCTGTAGACATTTATATCACATAATGATATATTGAATACAAATCAATATATCATTATGTGATATATCCAAAAGGGTATAGGGGGTGACTTGTTGAAAGGTACGGAGCAATTAACGGATTCCATGTTCAATATCATGGCTGCTTTGACGAAGCCGCGGCATGGATATGCCATCATGAGCCTGATTGAAGAAAGAACAAAGGGAGCAATAGCAATAGGGCCAGCTTCCATGTACACAATCATAAAAAAACTTCTAAAGCAGGAATGGATTTATCTATACGATGGATCGAATCCAAGAAGGAAAACATATTTGATTACCGAAAAAGGCAAAGAAGTATTGGAGGCAGACATGGAGCTGAGAAAACTGATGATTCAATTGGCGGAAATTGGACTAAGGGAGGCAGATGAATGAGTAAATATGTGATGTCAGGCGGCTTGGCTTTTGCTGAAGAAAAGGATATGAAGAAATTACGCAAATACTCCTTAAAAGGCTGGCATGTTAGCAGCTTCAAGTTTATGGGATATACACTTGAAAAAGGACCAAGTGCGGATTATGTCTACAGTATTGATTATCGCTCACTGGAAGAAGGAGAAGCTGAGGAGTACTTTGACTATTTTGCATCCTCCAATTGGACGCATATTGCGTCAGAAGGTTATATACACTTGTTTCGTGCAGAACCTGGTACAAAGCCGATATACAGTGATCGTGAATCAGTAGCTGAGAAGCATCAAAACTCCTTGCATTCAATGGAGTGGCTGGCATATTCACTAATTTGTATTTCTCTACTCACATGGCTTGTAGCTTTAAATAGCTCGGGATCCTTAAGTGTAATAATGATGGTAATAGCGATTGCATTCACGATGCTTGCCATTCCAGGTGCTATGACTGTCGGTGCGACGTATACGAATAAATGGGAAGCTGGCGGAAAACAGTATTTAGCCAAGATAATAAGAACGTTAGCTGTATTGGCTCTTATTTCTATCCCAGTTATCATATTTTTCGTTGCCGATGACTTAGGGCGAACAGCCCGCTTCTTACTATCCATGCTAATTGGAGGAATTGCATTGCCGACAGCCATTTTTGTCGTCATGTCTGTTTATACGAAACTAAGAAGAATTGTGTCATAAGAAGTTCCTCTACCTTCGTATGTTAGCTCTCTATTTATCTCGGTAAAAGACAAAATCTTTCAACAGGAAGTCACGATGGTGGCTTCTTCTTGTATTTCATCCCATTAATCCTGCAACTCAGCGGTCATTTTCCACATTCTAAAATGTAAACGCTATCAAAGTTGAATTTGTCCCGTATAGTGAAGTGGTAAATAACTTCTGCTTGAGGGGGCGGAAAGAGATGAATGCGATTACGATGGTGATTGGCTCGATTTGTATACTCATGATTGTGTACCGTCTTTATGGCACATTCATGGCTGTGAAGGTGCTCAAGCTGGACGATTCAAAGAAAACGCCAGCGCATGAGCTGGAAGATGGCAAGGATTATGTACCGACGAACAAGTGGGTGTCATTTGGTCACCATTTCGCGGCTATTGCTGCGGCAGGACCGCTTGTAGGTCCAATTTTGGCAGCGCAGTTCGGTTACTTACCAGGTTTGTTATGGCTGTTGATTGGAGCGGTTATCGGGGGAGCTGTCCATGATATGGTCGTCTTGTTCGCATCGATGCGGCAAAAGGGTGAGTCCGTTGCAGAGATTGCCAAGCGCGAGCTAGGTCCGGTAGCTGGTTTCTGTACGGGACTTGCGATGCTGTTCATCATCACGATCACGATGGCTGGATTGTCCCTGGTCGTGCTGCATGCATTGGAAGAAAACCCATGGGGGACATTCTCGGTTGGAATCACGATTCCAATCGCCATGGCAGTTGGATTGTATCACCGTAAGACAGGTAACTTGAAGCTTGCGACTATCGTTGGCTTCGCACTTATCATGGCAGGTGTATTTGTCGGTCCGTTTATCGTGGATACACCACTTGGGGACTTTTTAACATTAGATGTAAAGACATTATCCATTATCTTACCGATTTATGCTTTCTTTGCGGCAGCATTGCCTGTATGGCTGTTGCTTGCACCACGCGATTATTTGAGCAGTTTCTTGAAAATCGGCGTATTCCTGGCTTTGATCCTCGGTGTTTTCATCGTGAATCCGGCAATTCAAATGCCAGCATTCACCGAGTTCATCGGCGGAGGCGGTCCAGTGATGAATGGGCCGGTGTGGCCGTTCATTTCCATCACGATTGCTTGTGGTGCAATATCTGGATTCCACGCCTTTGTTGGTTCCGGTACGACGCCTAAGATGATCAATCGCTGGAGTGACATCAAACCAGTCGGCTTTGGTGCGATGCTTGTAGAATGTGTTGTCGGGATCATGGCTTTGATTGCAGCAACTGCCCTTCATCCTGGGGACTATTTCGCAATCAATTCAACTCCGGCAGTATTCCAGACGCTGAATATGAGTACCGTGGATCTTGCGAGTTTGAGCCAGTCCATCGGGCTTGATTTGGAAGGAAGGACGGGGGGAGCCGTCACGCTTGCCGTCGGGATGACCTTTATCTTCACTTCGATATCATGGTTCGACAATTTAGCATCCTTCTTCTTCCAATTTGTGATCATGTTCGAGGCATTGTTCATCCTAACAGCGATTGATTCCGGCACACGTGTCGCACGTTACCTGATACAGGATTTCGGCAGTGTCTTTTACAAGCCGCTGAAACGCGTCGACTGGCTGCCAGGCAATATTTTCGCCAGTGCACTGGCCTGCTTCTTGTGGGGATACCTGCTGTTCTCAGGCGATATCAGTTCTGTCTGGGCACTGTTTGGTGTATCCAACCAGTTGATGGCATCGATTGGTTTGATCATTGGTGCGACCATCATCCTGAAGATTGCCGATAGACGCCGTTATATGCTCACCTGCTTGATCCCGCTTGCGTATTTGTATGTGACGGTTAACTACGCAGGCTACTGGATGGTGACGAATGTGTATCTGAATGCAGACGCAGCCGGCTACAATGTTTTGAATGGTATCCTGTCGATCATCATGCTGGTTCTGGGGGTTATCATCATGGTGACAGCAGTCCGCAATTGGATGCAAAACTGGAATCGACCGGACGTGGCATTAAGAAGAGAATCTGTCTAAAGGGGGAAAGGCCGGCGTTTTCAGCCGGTCTTTTTACATGTAGAAGAAAACGTAATAAAAGCTGTTGACAGGTTGAATTGATGTACGCTATAATTATCTCGAAATCGAGATAAAAACATCTTCTTGTAACCTCATATTTTTTTGAATAATTATCTCGAATTCGAAGTAATTTATTTTATATTTTTTTGGTCAATTATCTCGAATTCGAGGTAAATTGAGGGGATGAAGAAGAGATGACACAATTCAATGAGTTAGTGGAACAAAGAAGATCAGCAAGCAACTTTCTTCCGGAACATCCAATCTCGAAACAAGAATTAGATGAAATCTTTAATCTAGTGAAACTGGGTCCATCGGCATTCAACCTGCAGCACACGAATTATGTAGTTGTGACGGCCCCGGAAAAGAAAATGAAAATAAAAGACGCAGCGAATGGGCAGTACAAGGTGGAAAGCGCATCGGCTGTCATCTGGGTACTAGGCGATAAACAAGCCTTTCATCAAGCTGCTGACATTTATAAAGGCCTGAACCTGTTGGGTATCATCAACAAACAGGAATACGATTTGATGGTGGAAGATACCGTCTCCTTCTATGAATAAAGGGGAAAGGAATTCCACCGCGATGAAGCAATCCGCAATGCGTCGCTTTCCGCCATGCTCTTCATGCTGGCTGCCAAGGAAAAAGGCTGGGACACTTGTCCGATGATTGGCTTTGACGCAAATGAAATAAAAGAAATACTGCAAGTGCCGGAACAATATGAAGCTGTCTTGATGCTTACCATCGGGAAAGAAAAAGCGGCAAGCAGAAAACCAAGAGGATATCGCAGACCGATTAGTGAATTTGTTACGTATCAATAAAAATAAGGAGTGAATTCAAATGACAAAGCAAACGCAAGGCATTCACCACATCACAGCAATTGTAGGACATCCGCAGGAAAATACCGATTTCTACGCTGGTGTGCTAGGTCTACGCCTCGTTAAGAAGACAGTTAACTTCGATGATCCTGGTACTTATCATCTTTACTTTGGTGATGAAAAAGGAAAACCAGGCACCATCATCACGTTCTTTCCTTGGCCAAATGCCTATCAAGGCAAAATTGGCGATGGTCAGGTTGGCGTCACGTCTTATGTAGTGCCTAAAGGAGCACTTCCATTCTGGGAAAGCAGACTGGAGAAATTCGAGATTGCTTATACGAAAACGGAACGCTTTGGCGAGGCATCTTTGCAATTTGACGATGTACATGGACTGCATTTGGAGATCGTGGAAAGAGAAGCAGGCGAGAACAATACATGGACATTTGGTGGTGTGACGCCGGATGTTGCCATCAAAGGATTTGGCGGCGCAACGCTTTATTCAAGGACTCCTGGTGCGACAGCAGAACTGCTTGAACAAATGGGTTTGGAAAAGGTTGGAGAGGAAGGAGAATATGTCCGCTACAAAGCAGCAGGTGACATCGGTAATATCATCGACATCAAGCTTACCACGAGCGGAAGAAGTCAATTGGGTGTCGGTACTGTCCACCATATCGCATGGCGTGCAAGCGATGATCAAGACCAGCTTGAGTGGAGTGAGTATGTCGATAGCTTGGGCTACGGCGTGACACGCGTGCAGGATCGTAATTATTTCAATGCCATCTATTTCCGTGAGCATGGCCAAATTCTTTTCGAGATTGCCACTGACCCGCCGGGATTTGCAATCGATGAGCCGCAAGAACACATGGGCGAAAAATTAATGCTGCCAGTGCAGTACGAACCACAACGCCGCCAGATTGAAAATCATGTTCTTCCGTTTGAAGTAAGAGAATTGGATTGATGTTGTTGACTTCTTCCAGAAGGAAGTTCATCCAGATATCTCGAAATAGAGACTGTCACCAACAGAATTGCAGCAGTAAGTTTGAAGCAATCAAGGGGAGGTCTTATATGAAAATGGATTTTGCTTATAAATAAGAGGAGTGTAAACATATGGGATTCTTAAATAAATTATTCGGAAAAACAGAGGAGACGATCACAATGGAAAACGTTAAATTAGCAGTTGTATATTACAGCATGGGCGGCACGAACTATCAAATGGCAAAATGGGCAGCCGAAGCAGCCAAAGAAGCGGGAGCAGAAGTGAAAGTACTACAAGTTCAAGAGCTTGCACCGCAATCCGTCATCGACGCAAACCCGGCATGGAAAGCACAAGTCGAAGCAACAAAACACGTCCCGGTAGCATCTTCGGATGATTTGGAATGGGCAGACGCTATCATCTTCAGCGTTCCAACACGGTTTGGTAACATGCCATCCCAAATGAAGCAATTCCTTGATATCCAAGGCGGTCTATGGGCAAGTGGCAAAACTGTCAACAAAGTAGTCAGCGCCATGACATCCGCACAAAACCCGCACGGTGGACAAGAAGCAACATTGCTTTCCCTCTATACATCCATGATGCACTGGGGAGCAATCATCGCAACACCAGGCTACTCAGATCCAGTTCTATTCGCAGCAGGCGGCAATCCTTACGGCACAAGCGTGACTGTCGGACAAGATGGTAAGATGATCGAGGATGTGGAAGCAGCTGTGAAGCATCAAGCGAAGCGTACAGTTTCTGTAGCGGAATGGGTTAAAAAAGGGAAGCAATAAATAAGACGATTCATGCAAAAAAGCTGCCATTATACGGTCGGCTTTTTTGCATTTAATAATGAAATGAATCATCCCAAAAGTAAACATCTCAAGTGCGGAAATTGATTATATGAAACAAAACTAATATCCGAAACGTAAATAATATAAGGAGTGATAATATGAAATGCGTAAACTGTAAAAGCGAAAAATTCATTGAAGCAACAGATGGATTTAATTTAAGACCACTTGATACTAACTTTCACTTTGGAACACCAAAGATTTATACCCTGTGTCAGGAATGTGGTGTAGTACAGAATATCAGAGCAGAAAACCCTAAGAAGCTATTAAAGAAAAAGAGTTGAGAAGTAATGCCGCCTTTAAATAACATCTAGCATAATCTGATACCTTTGTGTTCGTATTTGGATATAAATCAGCTGGAAAATAATGATCTGTTAAAATCTTAACGCTGAGTTTATCTTGAAGAATACACGTTAATCATTTGATAATGCCATTTATATTAATTGAAAACGAAGAAAAAGCATATTTACGTTCTGCAACCATAAACAATCCACCTATTCTTTTTTATCCAAAGAACCTATGGGCAAGCGGTCGCTTTATTTTCAGCGCGGACTTCAACCGGCATACATAAGTGACATCAACCTTGCTCAAGATTCCTCATGTTTCATTAGTTCCTCTTCAAAGAAAAAAGTACTAGGATATTTATTGACTACATAAGAGTGCTTTTTCATATTTTTTACATAATGACTTTTTAAGATTGTTACTAACTCATTCGATTTTCTTATGGTGACTATTTCCCCAGTACGAAATAATTCTGTTGGCATAATCCTCATCCTTTCGTTATTCTGATAACTTTTCTGTTATATGTTTATATTCCCCTGACTAGTCACTCCATGCGTCCATACTTTAGTTTTGCCCGAATAATCATATTATAGTGCTGTAAAGAATGTATATGTAATTATCACGAGTAATAAAAAAAGACTCCAGATGGAGTCTTTTTTCAAATGATTATATTTTGTTAACGTTAGCAGCTTGTGCGCCACGTTGACCTTGTTCGATATCGAATGTTACTTTTTGACCTTCGTCCAATGATTTAAAGCCTTCGCCTTGAATAGCGCTGAAATGTACGAATACATCTTCTCCGCCTTCAACTTCGATAAAACCGAATCCTTTGTCTGCATTAAACCATTTTACTGTACCTTGTTCCATAATATTGCCTCCTGGTGGGATGTCCCACAATTATTACTACCCTTGTTCAAACATACTATCTATGATAAAAAAATCTTTTGAGGATATTCTCTTCTCGCAAATCTTACACCGAACAAAAATAATTAAACTCATCATAACATTTAGAGTAAATTATAGCAAATGCAGGCAGGAAGTTTTTTTTGGTGGGAGCCAGAAACCGCGAAAGATCAATATCCCGAGGGGTTCGAAATTATAAACCAAACCGCTTCAGCGCAAACAAAGAAAGATCATATTCACTTTCCCCATCCACAGCAAGCTGACTCAACACCTCACCCATGACACTTCCAAATTTAAAGCCATGGCCGGAAAATCCACAGGCAATGACCACATTTTCGTTTTCGGGGTGGTGATCAATGATGAAATCATGATCTGGTGAGTGGGTGAGCAGGCATGTGCTGCTTTGCTTCAATAAGCCGTCCGCTTTTGGCATATATGTTTGCAGGAGATCGCGGAGTTCCTGTTCATCCTCTTCGTAAGCGCCGAAATTCTGTGTATGCTGATCAGGATCGATTTTTTGTCCGCCGTCTGTTCTCCCCAGTTTGAGTCCTTCCCCGTTCAAATCAGGGAATCCATAGAACATTTTTTCATTATCTTCTATATAAAAGGACGGGAAATTGGCTGCATGGTAAAGTGTTTCGGGAGCTTCGAACCAACCGACGACTTTTCGGTATGGCTGAATCGGCAGCTTAAGGTCTGGAAGCAGTTTGGCTGCCCATGCACCTGCTGTCACAATGGCCTTTTGAGCAGAAATAACCTGATTGGGCATGACGATTTTGATATGTTTCTTGTCAGTTATATCGATTTGCTGAACAGCTGTATCGGTGATAAGCTGCGCGCCGTGTTCCAAGGCAATTCCCCTATACGCCTGGATAGCATTCTCGCTGTATATCAGTCCTGAATCTGTTTCGAAACAGCCGATATAATCATCAGGTATAGAAATGCCGGGCCATTTGTCCTTTATTTGTTGAGCACTCAGCACTTCCAGGGGCAGATCATATTTTTCGGCAGACTTTCTTGTTTCTTCAAGGAAGGTGGAAGTACTTGGACCTAATCCAAGTACGCCTGTCTTTTCAAAAATACGATGATCACTTTGTTTCTCTAGTTCCTCCCATAATTGCTGCGCTCGTTTTACCAAGGTAACGTACTGCCTGCCTTCACCATATGCGTGACGGATCATACGGGTAGTGCCATGATGGCTCCCGCTGTGGTGCGGCGGGTCAAATCGATCGATTAAGACGGTCTTTACGTTTTGCTGTGCTAAATAAGCGCCTGCCGCCATGCCCATCGTGCCAGCACCGATAATAGCCACTTCAAATTCATTTTCATTTGTCATGTTGCGTCACTCCATTTCCATATGCGGATATAGCAATGGCCTGTCTGAGAGAAGACAGGCCATCTTTGTATTAATTTTGTTTGTAATCATCAAGGTAGGAGATTGGCTCCACAACCGGTACAGCAGCACCTTTATAATGTTCTTTGATGAAGTCTGTCACTTCTTTAGAATGATAGATATCAACGATTTTCTTGAAGTTCTCTTCATCTTTGCGATCTGTTTTGGAAGCGATGATATTGATATATGCTTTATTGCTTGCGTCTTCGCGGAAGACAGGGTCGTCAGTTGGGTTAAGACCTGCACTGATAGCTACGTTACTATTGATGATGGAAACAGCTGCATCGTCCATGGAACGTGCTGTTTGACCTGCATCGACTGCAGTGATTTTCAGGTTTTTCGGGTTTTCTTCAATGTTTTCCAGTCCGCCTGCACCAGTGAAGCCTTCTTTCAAAGTGATCACGCCAGCTTTTTCAAGTAATAGAAGTGCTCTTCCCAAGTTAGTAGGGTCTTTCGGGATAGTGACTTGATCGCCGTCTTTCAGTTCATCAATGTTTTTGATTTGCTTGGAGTAGATACCCATTGGCCAGATAGCAGTTGTTCCGATAGCTGTCAGGTCCAAGTCGCGCTGTTCTTTGAAACTATCGAAATATACGACTGTTTGGAATGCGTTGATATCAACTTCGCCGCTGTCCAAAGCTAGGTTTGGCTGTACATAGTCATCGAATTTTACAATTTCGATGTTGATATCTTTTTCTTTCGCCAGCTTTTGAACAAGTTCCCAAGTTGGTGTTTCGGCTGAAGATATTCCCACTTTCACTGTATTGCCGTCACTTCCAGCGTTAGCGCCGCAGCCAGTGATGATAAGCAGCAAAGCAATTAGGATTCCTGCAAGTTTTTTCATAGTCATGTTTCCCCCAAATGTTTTTTTGTTAGTGCCTTATTTTCTGCGGATTTTCCGGGCCAGGATGTTTCCGAGCGATTGAATGAGCTGTACAAAGACGATCAGCGTAATGACTGTTATGATCATGACTTCTGTTTGGAACTGGTTATATCCATATGTTATCGCTAAGTCACCTATCCCTCCGGCACCGACTGCACCAGCCATTGCGGATGCACCGATTAAACCGACGGTAGCAATCGTCAATGCCAAGACGATAGAGCTGAGTGCTTCCGGCAGAAGAAATCTCCAAATGATCTGCCAAGGTGTTGCTCCCATGGCCTGAGCCAATTCGATTGTGCCGTGGTCGACTTCAAGCAGTGAGTTTTCCACCAGGCGACCGATATAAAAGGCTGTGTACAGGACGAGCGGCACAATGGCAGCTGTGGTACCAATTGCTGTTCCGACAATCAAGCGCGTGAACGGTATAATTGCAACCACAAGGATAATGAACGGAATGGAGCGAAAGATATTGATGATGATGTTCAAAATATTGAATAAGATGACATTTTCCAAGATTCCGTTTTCCCTTGTCAAAACGAGAACGACGCCGATCGGTATTCCGATGAGTACTGAAATGATCAGTGCTGCGATGACCATATAAAGCGTCTGGTTGATTGCGTTGAAATATTCTGTCCAGAACCAAGACCAATCAAATGGCATTGTCCGACACCTCCCTGATTACGGCTTCCTGTTCACTGATGAACTGAACAGCACGCTGGATTTCTTGCTGATCACCGCTGAATTGCACAACCAAATTCCCAAATGGTATACCTTGCAGCTCGGTGATCAATCCGTGAATCACATTCAGATCGACTGCGAATTGTTTGGCTGTCGTTGAAAGTAGAGGCGCACCAGTGGAAGCGCCTTTAAATATGATCCGATAAATATTGCTAACCTGATTGCTATCTGAAATCAGCTTTTTGACCGAATTCGGCAGATTGTCATTCAAGACAGTCTGCACGAAGCTTCGAGCAATCTCCGTCTTCGGCTCAGTGAATACATCAATGACAGGACCTTGCTCTACAATGACACCATTTTCAATGACAGCCATCTTATCGCATACATCACGGATAACGTTCATTTCGTGTGTAATCATCAAGATGGTCAGGCCGAATTCATCCCTGACTTTGCGCAGGAGATCCAAGACAGCTTCTGTCGTATTCGGATCTAAAGCGGAAGTCGCTTCGTCACACAGCAGGATGTCAGGATCCGTCGCAAGGGCCCGGGCAATGCCGACACGCTGTTTCTGCCCGCCGGAGAGCTGATTCGGATAATGATCGATGCGATCTTTCAACCCGACGAAATCAAGTAGCTGCTCCACTTTTTCCTTGATCTCTTGTTTTGGTCTTCCCTCTAAGATCAGAGGAATCGAAACATTATGAAAAATCGTTTTGGATTCCAGCATATTGTACTGCTGGAAGATCATCCCGATCTTCTTTCTTTGGGCACGTAAAGCTTTGGGGCTCAAGGTCAGAAGGTCGACGCCATTTATCAGGACCTTTCCGGAAGTCGGGCGCTCCAGCAGGTTCACACAACGGATCAGCGTACTTTTTCCGGCACCGCTGAAACCAACTACGCCGAATATTTCCCCTTTCTCAACCTCTAGATTTATCCCTTTCAGTGCTTCAACTTTTTTCTCTTTGCCTTTGCCGTAAAACTTATGAATGTCTTCTAGTTTAAGCACGATAGATGTCTCCTTTGCGAACAGATATATACAAAAAAGCCCCTTTCATCATCAGAAAGAGGCTCTTAATCTAAACCTTATCTCTCAGAATGAATCACTCTGCAGGAATTAGCACCTTTCATGAAATGATGGTTGCTGGACGTCATCGGGCCTGTCCCTCGGTCTCTCTTGATAAGAATATTCTTTTGTTTGATAAGAATGATAATAGTTAATTTTAAGACAACTGTCAATAACAAATTTAACAAAATGGAAACAAATTAAGCAGGGTGTCCACGGAAACCCCAAGAAGGATAGGAAGCAAATCCCCTTGGAACAAGCAATCTTATCTAGGATATGACGTGAGGTATCCAAGAATGACACACATGCAATAAAATCCTGCTGACTGGCGAAATTTTAACGCTATGTTAAAACAGTTAATAAAATCTTAATAAGAATAGCCTTTTAGAAAGCTGGTAATGTTTGTTACATTCTGTATATGGGTACAGATACAAGCATTTTGAAAGTTACCTATCGCGATTTCTGTATCTATCCTTCAAAAAATCGGCAGTTCCCACGCCACCTGCTGATGATCTGCTGGTGGTGGATTTTAAGTGAGAGAACTATTTCTGTAAGAGTAAGAGAATGACGCTATCAAGGTATTTCACCGAGAAAAAAAGACTTTACTTGCAGCATGGAATTCAGTCGCAAAGTAAGGAATGGGTCTGGAGCTTACAAGTTTTCACTGATTCGTAACTGAAATGGATAAGCAATAAATCAGTCATGCAAAAAGAGAAATCCAAAAACTGTGTTACCAGGCTAGATTCTGAGATGTGAGGTGTATGATGGTCAGAGATGTGTTAGATATTTTGAGTCAATTTATTTTTTACATAGGTATGGTATTCACCTTGGTATTCGTGTACAAAGTTGTGTATATCATTGTTGCATTCAAAGCGAGAAGAGCAGGACATCCGGAAAAGGAAGAGGTACCGCTTCGCAAATACGCATTTTTGATTCCGGCACGAAATGAAGAGGTCGTCATCGGGCAACTCATCGAAACGATAAAGAATCAAAATTATCCGAAGGAATTGTACGATATCTTCGTGATAGCTGATAACTGTACAGATCAAACAGCCCAGATTGCCAGGGAAGCAGGGGCAATCGTTGCAGAACGCTTTAATCAAAAACAAGTTGGCAAGGGTTATGCGCTGGATTATTTACTTAACATCATCGGCACGGATTATGCTTCCAAGCATTACGATGGATACTTTGTGTTCGATGCTGACAATCTCCTGGATGAGAATTATATTGCCGAAATGAATAAAACTTTCAACCAAGGCTATAAGGTCATCACCAGTTACCGTAATTCCAAAAACTATGACCAGAATTGGATTACATCCGGGTATGCCCTCTGGTTCTTGTATGAAGCAGAACTTCTTAACCGCCCGAGGATGTATCTGAATACAAGCTGTGCCGTTTCAGGGACCGGATTTTTGGTGCATTCTGATGTCATCAAAGAAAACGGCGGCTGGGTGCATCATCTACTGACTGAAGATATTGAATTCACCGTCTCCCAGATCATCAAGGGTGAAAAGATCGGCTACTGCAGCCGTGCTGTTTTTTATGATGAACAGCCATCCACTTTCAGCCAGTCATGGAAGCAGCGGCTGCGCTGGGCCAAGGGATTTTACCAGGTATTCATGAATTACGGGAAAGAACTGTTCCAAGGCATGATTCGCGGCAAAGGATACCGCTTCTCCTGCTTCGATATGATGATGACAGTCATGCCGGTAGTAGTTGTATCCATGCTCTGCATCATCGGGAACATATTGATACTTTTACTCGTTCCTTTCGAAGGGGAAGGATTGTTCTATACCTATGTCATGGTGAGTACAATCGGTGTCCTGTGGATCTATAGTCTCCTATTTGGACTCGGTCTCATTACAACCATCCTGGAGTGGAAGAAAATCCGCTGTCCAAACTGGAAAAAGATTTTATATCTTTTCACTTTCCCACTCTTCCTGTTTACGTATCTGCCAATATCCGTCGTAGCTTTATTCAAGAAAATCGACTGGAAACCAATTCCGCATACTGTTGTAAAATCGCTTGATGATTTGCGATCGAGATCATAAACAAGTAAGAACCAGACCTGACTTTCAGATCTGGTTCTTTTTGTGACTTTACATCAGATATTCATCAAACCAGTTGGTCATTTCTTGCAGTCGGATAATCCGCAACCCGGGATCTCCACTTCGGGATAGTTCATGATTCGATTCTGGGAAACGTACAAAACGTGTTGTTTTCTTGTATTGCTTCAACAACACATATAATTGTTCAGCCTGTTCAATCGGGCAGCGATAATCGTTTTCGCTATGCAGAATCAGCAAAGGTGTCTGGATGTCTTTCACATAACGGAGCGGGGAAACTCTCCATAATTCCTCGGGGTTTTCCAGGATGTTTGTCTTATGCTCGCGCTCGGTAAAGAAGTAGCCAATGTCACTTACGCCGTAGAAGCTGAGCCAGTTGCTGATCGAACGCTGTGTGACAGCGGCTTTGAATTTATTTGTATGACCGACGATCCAGTTCGTCAGAAAGCCGCCATAGCTTCCGCCAGTCACGCCAAGCCGAGCAGCATCGATCCAATCATGACTCTCCAGCGCATCATCCACTGCAGCCATCACATCCCGATAATCCCCACCGCCATAGTCACCACGGACTGCATCGACGAATTGCTGGCCATAACCGTGGCTGCCGCGTGGGTTTATGTACAGGACACCATAGCCTTTAGCGGCGAGCACCTGGAATTCGTGCATGAATGCATGGCCGTACATCGCATGCGGGCCGCCGTGTATCTCAAGGATAAGAGGGTAGGTTTTGCCTTCCTCGAAATCAGTCGGTTTCATGATCCAGCCTTGCAGGTCGATAGCATCATCAGCTTTAAAACGGAATTCTTCAGGTACAGACAAGGCTTTTTTCTGCAGCAGTTGTTCATTTACTGCCGTAAGCCGCTGCTCATCCTCATCTGCAACCGATGTTACATACAAATCGCCAGGAATATCCGGCTGACTGACTGCATATACAAACCGGGTTTGATCTTTATCGGTGCTGAAAGCATACACTTGGCGATTGCCGCCGACTATTCTTGTGATTTGCTTATCTATCGTCACTTGAAATATATTCGTTGATCCATTTTCGCTTGCCAAAAAGTATACAGCATCATCCGTATTACTCCAGACAGCACCACTGCCTGCCGTACCTGCCCCCATATCATTGATTGCCACATCGCTGCATTCAACGTCCCAAGCCTCTGTTAAGCATGTGAGTGCCATGGTCTCCAAATCCAGCGTCCAAACTTTTGTAAGTGTGGCTCCTGAAGATGACATATCATCTCCAAGCAAGGACAGTTTTTTCCCGTCAGGCGAGTAGTTTGGCATGCGCAGCGACTTGTCACTAGCCGTTAATTTGTTGGTCTGATGTGTTGTTAGATCAAGCTGATAGATATCTGAGAAGAACGTCTGCTCAGGATCCTCCGACCGGTTCGCACTGTAGGCTATATGCGTGCCATCGGGTGAGAAAGCAGGGTAGTGGTGATCATACGCTCCATCGGTCAGGAGTGATGCAGCGTTTGTTTCCAGATCGATCAATACTAAATGTTGGAATGTCTCATCTGAAAAGCCTTTGGCATCTGACTTGTACTGTAAACTTGTTGTGATATATGGCTTTAGTTTTTCTAATTTCTCATCCTCCTGTGTTTCTTTGTCTTCCAGGCTGTCTGTTACAGTGAGCGGTACGGTGACGATTGCCTTCTTTCCATCTGCTGACAAAACAGGTTGAGAAGCACCTCGCTTGAAAGAAGTAACCTGACTTGCTTCACCGCCTGTAAACGCAATCCGCCAAAGTTGCTGTTTGCCAGAGCGATTCGATACAAAGTAAATCGTTTGCCCATCAGCTGCCCATCTTGGCTGTGTATCGGAAACATCGCCTTGCGTAAACTGGGTGACTTGCTTGGTATCAACTTCTAAAATAAATAAATTGGATTGATATTTCTCTTTATCATTTATGATCCTTTTCACAAATACAACCCATTTGCCGTCAGGGGACAGCTGCGGATCGGATAAGAATGAAAATTCCAATAATTCATGCGCTGTTAAACCGCTTTTTGTCATGGTAACCCGCCTTTCATGATTGTGATACAGAGATAAACTTAATTTAACGATAGAACTTATGTATATATTTGTAAAGTGTGATTATGATTCAAGAGGTTCTCGGTGTATCGGCAGGATTAAGAAACGGAAGGATTAAATGCAATTGAAAGAAAATTTAGATTATAATATAGAGATAAAATCTTTTTTTATGGAATGGCGTAGAGGGGGTCTTTATGAACATAATACGGCTTGAAAAAACGCTCCATGATATTAACCGTTATGGACAATCAAACGAGGGTATTACACGCTTAGCATATACGAAGGATGACCGGGAAGCAGCTGATTATTTTTACAAACTTTGTGAGGAAGCGGGTATGAAGGTAAGGGTGGATGCTTGTGGGAATGTGATTGCAAGGAGAGAAGGGAATAACCCTGACCTTCCTGTAGTAGCTTGTGGATCTCATTTGGATACAGTCATGCATGGCGGACAATATGATGGAACACTAGGTGTCATAGCAGGTCTTGAAGTTGTCAGAAGCTTAAATGATCAAGAAATCGAGACAGACCATCCAATCGAAGTGATTGCTTTTGCATGCGAAGAATCAGCAAGGTTTGGTATATCTACATTTGGCAGTAAGGCAATGGCAGGGTTACTGGAAAAAGATAGTGTGGCAGCGCTTCGTGATGGGAATGGCCAAACAATTCATGACGCATTTTCCGAATGCAATTTGGACTTTGATACATTTGAAGACAGCTCGAGACAAATGGAACAATTCAAAGTGTTTCTTGAGCTGCATATTGAGCAGGGACCGGTTTTGGAAAGGGAAGGAATACAGATTGGTCTCGTTACAGGGATTGCTGCCCCCACAAGATTTGAAGTAACGATACAAGGTCAAGCATCTCATTCAGGGACAACCCCGATGCATTATCGAAAGGACGCATTTTTAGGTGCAGCTGAAATTGCATTGGAGATTGAGAAAGCTGCTAAATCGGAAAACGTCAATGGTACAGTCGCAACAGTAGGTGTTTGCGAAGTGAAACCAGGTGCAATGAACGTGGTGCCAGACTTTGTCGAAATGAAAATTGATATACGGGGAATCTCGGTACAATCGAAAAATAGAGTGATAGCTAGCTTGCATGATGCGATGAAACAAATAAGGGAAAAACGCAGTCTGGAAATTGCATCCAAAATCATAGGGGACGAATCTCCGATTGAGCTAGATAGTGAGGTGGTTCAGTCTCTCGCAAAGTGTTGTGATGATCAAGGTTTATCACATATGCAAATGCCGAGTGGAGCAGGACACGATAGCATGAATATGGCAAGACTCTGCCCAACCGGAATGATATTTGTGCCTTCTAAGGATGGTCTAAGCCATCACTGTAATGAATATACAGCTATCGAGCAGATTGGTGCAGGTGCTTCACTATTAGAAGCTGAAATTATAAAGTGGGCCTGTTCATCCAAGATTAAAAGCAAAATGTAGTTTTTTATTTAGGAACAAAAAAAGAGACGCATTAAGCGCCCCTTCATACGATAATTTTATTTAAAGCTATAGTACATGAACTAATATTTTTAAATTTATCTGTAAAACCAGCTACAGTGTCCTCAATAAGAAATTCTCGGGTCAATTTGGAATAACTGAGTACAAATCCACCAAAAGTATGTGTTATTTCAACATCCTCATAATGAATCAGAAACTCTAACGTCTTCTTAATGTCGTGGGCAAGCATACGTTTCCCCCTTCCATTAAAGGTGACTTTTGGAGTTCTGATGTTTAAAAAGCCATCAATAATTTGATTAGAGTTAAGCGTAACACACGAAAATCCAGCGGTATACCAAATCGTCCTGAGTTTGTCTGTTGCTAGGTATCCTGTGCAGAATTACAGTCAGATTCGAAAGTGAAAATCCACTTCACATCCATGTAATCACCACCCATCAATATGGTATGATAAGGAAAAAAGAGAGCGGTATTTCATCTCTTCAACTTTTATCGCTGTACTAGTTATAGCATCGACATTGATTTGTCCAGTAGTCTCCAGGGCGGTCGTACAAGAAAAAGGGCATAACGAGAATGGTGGATTAGGCGTAAAAGTAATAGTCCTACTATTAGCAGGGACTTTATTAACGTTGATTTTGACGATTTCACTTGTTCAGAGGCTCTTCTCATAAATATCAAAATTAGGAAGAAGTACTTTCACAATGATTGAAAGGTTTCTTAGTCTACACAAGCCATAGCTATTACTTAACGAATGAAGACTTGTAAGAATGAGGAGTATTCATTTGAGAATAATTGCAAAAAATAGCTACAGTCTCGTACTAATCCTGTTAGTTATATTGATAATCACTAATCTAGTTTCGGAAAATGAAGCTCAGAAAGACATTGTATCCGTTATCGTCTTTGTACTAGTATTGATGATTGTATTAGTTGAATGGGAAGCCAACAAAGCAAAAAGGTGAATCATTCCTGGCTTCTTATTATTAATTGAAATGAAAACAGCCTCTTCTGTTAAAAGCAGGAGGGGCTGTTTCCTTTAGCGAATAATAGCTTAAGAGAAAATTATATACAGTTAGGAGTTTTCACAATGAATTTTACTGTCGATAAGCAATGGCTCAAAGAACAACTACATAATGAACAAGTGAAAATCGTCGATTGCCGGTTTGAATTAGGAAATCCGGAAAAAGGAAAGCAGCTTTATCAAGAAAGCCATATTCCCGGCGCTTACTATTTCCATTTGGAAGAACAGTTGTCATCGCCCGTTTCCAAACACGGCGGAAGGCATCCGCTTCCAGACATCGAACAATTTAAAACTGCAATCGAAGAAGCCGGCATCGATAATACAAAAACAGTCATTGCCTATGACGCGGGCGCTGGACAGTTTGCTTCCCGCTTCTGGTGGCTGCTGCGTTACCTTGGGCATGAAGATGTCTTCGTACTCAATGAGGGATTTAAAGGATGGACAGAAGCGGAGTACCCAACGACAAAGGAAATACCGGAAAAGACAGTTGCGCACTTTAACATCCATCTCCAAAACGAAATGCTCGCATCCTATGAAGAGGTAAAAGAAGTGGTGGATCAACAGAAAAAGTCAGCAACCTTAATAGATTCAAGGGATGCACAGCGTTATCTTGGGGAAGTGGAGCCGATTGATCGGATAGCAGGGCATATCCCTGGCGCCATACATAAGTTTTGGGCTGACGGCTTGGAGCAAGGTACGTTCAAAGATAGCAATTATCAGGAAAAAAGATTTGCGGAACTGGATCGCAAGGAGCCTGTTATCGTTTATTGCGGATCAGGCGTAACCGCTGCGCCTAACTATATGGCTTTGAAAATGGCAGGGTTTGAAAAGGTGAAACTGTATGCAGGCAGTTATAGTGATTGGGTATCGTATGAACAGAATCCAGTAGATAGAGGGTCAAACTGATTCTCGTCCAGAACAGCCGCTTTCTAAGGAAAGGGGCTGTTTTTGTGAAACAACAGCTATACTGATTCGTAAAAGATAGAGTACTCATTTAAGTTTGGAGGTTACATCGACTTGAAAACATATACTATCCTATTTTGCATCATCGTCATCATGCACTTTATGACGCTCATTAACACAACGCTTCTTGATGGAGAATGGCACGGAGTTATCTTATGGGTATCCAGCATTTTGTTCCTTGTGGCCGTGTTCTTTCACGCAACGGAATATCGTGCACGTAAAAACCGAAACAGTAATAGTAAATGAGCGGTTTGTGCACTTGTAATTTTATAACTCAGTAACAAAATTCATCATACTACAACGTGTAAACTTCCTTCATCCGCTATATAATGACAGATAGAAACAATTTGGACGGAAAGAAGGCAAAACATGAAGATCACCATTGTCAGCGTAGGTAAGCTGAAAGAAAAATACCTCAAGCAAGGAATAGAGGAATACACCAAGCGGCTCGGAGCCTACGCTAAAGTCGACCTGGTCGAAGTTCCCGACGAAAAAGCCCCCGAAAATCTCAGCGAAGCCGACATGCAAATCGTCAAACAAAAAGAAGGCGACCGCATCATGTCGAAAATCAACGCCGACGATTACGTCATTTCCCTGGAAATAAAAGGTCAAATGATCACATCCGAACAGCTAGCGTCGAAAATTGACAGCCTGGCGACATACGGAAAGAGTAAGATTGTGTTTGTCATAGGCGGATCCTTAGGCTTGAGTGAAGAAGTGATGAAGCGGAGTGATTATGCATTGTCATTTTCAAAAATGACATTTCCGCATCAGTTGATGAAATTGGTGTTGGTGGAGCAGGTTTATCGGGCTTTTCGGATTATTAAAGGTGAACCGTACCATAAATAGAGGCAAAAAAGGTTGGAGATAGGGTGGATATTTTCCACTAGTAGCAGAGACAGAAGGTATTGTAAAACCTTCTTTTTCTGTTTCTAAATATAGAATGTGGATAAGTGTAAATGTTTTTGAAAGGTTAATCTCCATGAAATCAAATTCAAGTTCAACTTTGTCAATATGACGTTAGCGATCATTTGTTCTTCCAACCGTTATTCTCTTAACTAAGAGTTGGAGTAGTTACTTTTGTTTTCTCTACTTGAAGATTTGTACACTTCTATAAATCTTTCTAATAGAATTTGAACTAATTCAGGTGGAATGACTTTTGTATCGGATTTTCCTATTTCTACTATTAATTGATTCTTTTTTTGTTCGAGTGCAGTTTTCTCAATAGCTACTTGTTGTAAACGTTCTTGTAAAACAGGAACTGGAAAAAGGTTTTGTTCAAAGGCTTCTAAATATTTATTTCGAAGTTCAATTACATCTTTTAATTTCAAATCAACATCTGTCAGATCCTTTTTTAATTTTGATAAGGATTCAATAGAGTGCTTAGTTAGAGAGCGAATAGTTACTTGGAATTTTTGCTTATTAACCAGAAAGCACAGAAAGCACTCTATACGCTGAATCAGATCATTTTCGGCATCATATGCTTTAACAGAATTTGCTTTACAGGCAGCTGACCCCTTATTGTCGCAATCAGGACAGCGTAGGATACTGCTTAATAGAAAGGGTTCGTTTGATTGTCTTTGCTTGAACGATTTACTTTTTAGTGCTAAATCAACATGGTCTATACTCATCCTTCGATAATAAATTGCCTAAAAGTGGTCAAAGGCAAGTCTTCGAAGTAGAATTTCCTTCAGGAAAGGAACTTAAATTTGTCGATGTCTCACCATATCACACACATCAAAGATTTGAAGAAGCAGACCTATTCAAGGAGGAATTCAATAAATTTGTGAAACAATTATCTGAACGGTCTAAAGAAACCTTTTCTTTATAGGGACTATTTAGTTAATCCATAAAACGGGCGCTTTTGCTGGGTAAAAACTTTGCGTCAAACGAGCCAGATTAAATGTACTTAAAAGCTCGTTTTTTTAACTAGATAAGACTACGGCATAATTCTGTAATTATACTAATTCAGATAAACGATTAGATGGTGATATGTAGTATTATGGTTAAATTATTTTACAACGAATATAAAGGGTGTTTTTATGCGGAAATATGATGAATTAAAAAAGAAAAAGGAAGATGCCTTATTAGATTTAAAGATCAGAACAAATAATATTCAAAAGCTTGGTACAGAATCTAAAAGAGTAGCCGAAATAAGTAAGAATGTAAATATCATTATTACTAATCTAGATCGACAATTTGAACAAGCTACAAAATTAGATGACCTAGATATAAAATTTTTATTCTTTGCAACTGCACTTCAATGTGTACGACAATACATAATAGGAACTATTACACAAAGGACTGATGATAAAACTGCTGCAAAGAAAATTAAGGGCGATGAAAAAGAGCAATCTAATAGGTCACACCAATTATATAAGCCAAGTTTAGAAGAAATATTTACAAATCCGGTTCCGTTTGATGCAATTTTTGGCAGCAAAGATTTTAATTTAGGAATAGGTGGTGGATTTACTCATCGAGCTAAAACTTTAGGCCATGATCCAATATTAGGGTGGATATTCGGAACAATGAACATTGCAACAAGTACAATGACAGTTGCTAGTTTAGGAATCCCGAAATCATATCATATTAAGACAGGGAAAACAGCGCGTGGTGATGCAAGAGATAAGATTCATAGTAATGCAGACACTCTTAAAGTTTTTAGTTATTTCAAAAGTAAACTTATGGACGAGGGAAAAAGGGGAAAGGAAATAATTGGCGCTTCATTGATAAAGGAAGCATTACACTTAAAATCTGATTTATATTCAACAGCAAGTCTACCTTTGCCTTTAATTTCTTCAATATCAGTAGAATTCGCGCGTAAATTGGCTACTTATGGTTTAGATATGGGAAATACATTGAAAGTAGGGAATCAAGCTGGATATGCGGTGTTAATAAATTCATTAGTAGCGATGATTCACGGCTTATTTTATGATGAAAGCAAATATAGCAGCTGGAATATGTATTCGGTGAAAACTAGAAAAATATTGAGCTATTCCAATGTTTTAGCAACAACAAGTAATGTTATTGCTGTTGCCATTGCTTCTGGAATAGGGGTATTTACTAAAAATCCGGCTATGGTGAAGAAATCACTTAATTATTTGGATATTGGTGGAATAATGGTAACAATTTATCGCATTGTCAATGACCATAAATTTATTAAAGAGGTCAAGCAAGAGTTTTTAGAACAGGAATTTTACAATATTGTTATGAGTGAAAGTTAATTTGGAGGGTTAGGTGGAGAAGGTATGTCAAGAAAAGATTTTTATAAAGGAATGGAAGCAGCAGCAAAACCATTTGAAGAGAAATTCCAAAAACAGTCTCAGGCTTTTGAAGAAGTTGCTCAATCTATCAACAATAAGCTTGATGACTTTAGTTTTACAACCGATCAAATTATTGATGAATTAAATGCAATCGAAAAGAAACGTCTATATGATTTAAATACGTTAATTGATATTGCCAAATTAGGCGATGATGAAAAAGAGCTTTTAATGGCTATTTTATATACGTTAGTGGATATGACAGATTATGTAACAGAATACCAGCAGGCGTTTTTAAGGTCAGTAAAAAATCATCTTCAAGTCATAGGTGGGCAAACTTCTATTGATTTATCGGTCATTGAAAATATTGAAAATATTAATGACCAAAAGGCTATTCTTCAGACTGTTATGGAATTTCTTTTTCTTGAAAATGCTAGTCATGGATATATGGATGAATACAGTGGTGTGATGGAATATTTCAGTGTTAACAAAAAAGGAATAAGAGAAATTCAGGATTGTATTGATAAAATCTATAAAGCAACAGGGTTAGAAGGTATTGCTGAAAGTTATGGATATGTGCCAGAAGAGCCAGTTCAAAATACTAATAATGATTTTCTTGGTAGTGAGAAAAGAGACTACTCTGATTTACCGAACCTTAAAATTTCAGAAGGCTTAACAGTTAATACGAGTGAAACTAAAATCTTTGAAAATCTTAATCTCATTTTTGAAGAATGCATAACGGTCAATAAAGGCGGTAAATTAGTAATTAATAATTGTACAATAAAAACAAAAAGGACTTTGGATACAGCCATTTTATCAGATGATGCGGAGGTCATTATTTCAGGATGTGTCATTGACTATTTTGGGCTTGATGATAAAGAGTTTTTTACGGCGAAAAATTCCAAATTATTAATTCAGAATACTGAATTGGTAGACTGTCATCGATTACTTAGTCATACAACAGAGGATACCGTAATTGAATTTAGCCATTGTGTAAGTAATAATCTTGGAATTCAGGTGACTTCAGACATGAAGAGAAACATCCTGCGGTTGACAGATTGTGATTTTATTTCATCGAATGATGGTAACGGAGAATTTTATGAAAATCGTCAATATGCATTCTCAGCACCTAACCTAGTGGTTAGAAATTGTCAGTTTTCTAACTTTCAATACGGAGTTCTTGATATTCCAAGTCTAATTACCTTTTTTAATTTTAATCCAAATGATATGGATTCGATTGATTTGATTGAGATTACTGATTCTAGTTTCATAAACTGTAACGGGGCCATTTGTGATAATGGTGGTACTAAAGAAATTTTAATAACAGATAGTTATTTTGAAAATTGTGTAGATATTTTTACAGGTGAGGGTTTTGATGAAAAGTATGCTGTGAAGTTTATCGACTGTAGATTAGAAAATTGTAAAGGATTGTTAAGTAATGCAGTAAGACCATTTTACATGAGGAACACTACAATTAATGAAGGTTTTATGATTCTTCAAACCCGTGAGCAAGTAACAATGGAACATTGTATATTAACTAATTGGAACTTAGAAAAGGTAGTCCCATATCTACATCATTATAATTATTCAGTTTCAATACCTATAGAGGTTGGGGAAAATAGTCTATTCAAGGATTGTTTATTTAAAAATATTAATTTAGAGGGTAGTGATTGGGGACTTTCTGAATACTTTATTGGTGGAAATAGTAATGGTGCGACCATTCTTGCAGAGTCTTGTGAATTTGAAAATATCTCCTCTTATGAAGAAATTTTTAGGAAAGTTGAACATTATACTTTATATACTGGAACCTTGATCGTAAGAGGAAAGAAAAAAGCTGCTTATACACAAGTAGAAATTAAAAATTGTACCGGCCTTTCAGATAAGGTATATTAGGAAAATTAGTTTTTTGTAGAGAAATAAGAGTGTGAAAATAGATATTATCGCACTATTATTTCGTTACATAAATGTCAGATACGCAATAAAACCAGTAAAAATTGTTACGTAAAAAGGATGCACAAGATAAAGAGAGTACACCAAAATGGAACATTTTTTAAGCCAATCATATCGAACTAAGTACTATTACAAGGGAAAGCAGGCTTTTCAACTGTAGTTTAGGAGAACGTCCATGCAGAAAGGTAGCTTGAGTACACCAAAATGGAACACTTTTTTAGAAGTGTTATTAAATAAAAGCCAGTTGTTCTTAGGACTAGAACAACTGGCTTTTTTCAATTGTGTAAGATGGAGCTTACCTTCATATAATTCATCCATAGCAACAAATACGATATTGTTTATATCCATTCCATTATTATCAACTATTTCTTTTGTTGTTTTATTGACGGTTACTTTCTTTGTTTTCCGAATAACATCATTAAATAGTTCTTCTTTCGTTTTATATATTGCCAAGATCTTTGCATTGTATTTGAACCGACCCTCGGCTGTTGGAATTGTATAATATGCCAACGTCTCCATGTCTTTTACATTTGCCTCTTTAATAAATACAGGGATAAAAAACTATTTTCAATATCCTGATAGTATCTAAACAAGAAATCTGGAATGAAGTTTAAACTATTTGCTGATATGCGAGGGTTTGGGTGCTTTATTTTGCAAAGGGGTCCTACCAGAAAAAAGCTGATAACGTGCTGGCGTGCATAGTGTTTTCAGCAAATTAAAAGTAAAAAAAGCGTTGACGGATAATCGTAACATACGACTAGCCGTCAACGCTTTTTTTATTACAAATGTTTAAGATTATCAATCATGTTTGATTGCGACTTCTTAATATCTTGTAATAACTTAAAGTCTTCCTCGTTTTTTAAAATACTAGTTGGGAGATTTTCCATTTCAAAATAAGCATTTTCAAGTATCTCACTTAAATTTTCTTTAAGTGTAAGCTCTTTAGTAATTTTTGCTGTATGCTTCTTTAAAGGATTTTTTGCAACTATTGCAGCCTTTGCTTTTGTTTCAGAATAAATATAACAAATACGTTTCCCATCTTCTTTAAAACGTTCAAATACCTCTGCATCTGCCATTTTATTAATTAATCCAGAAATTTGATTAGGATTAATCTTTGGATAGTGCTTTTTTAACGCTTCCCCAATTTCACTAAATTCATAACCTGTTTTATCAGTCAATTCCTGTGTAACTACAATAAGACCTTGAATATAACTAACTTTAATTTCCGCCATTGAATATACCTTCTTTCATAAAATATTTTATATGAGTGCTTTGTTAAAACAGCATATCACAAAATTCCAGTTTAGTAAACGTCTAGACTAGAATTTAATTAGACGTTATTTGTGCATATAGCGGATGACCAAAGAATGAATGGAGAAACATACCCTATTCCCCCTAACTATTTTTTCTCTAACACAGCATTCGACTGCAAATAAACATTTGTTTATGCAATCATTAGTATAAAAACGTTCCTAAAGGGTAGTTTGGGTGTAATAAAAAAAGCGACACACGCCTGATCTAACAGAGTTTGTCGCTTTTTAGGAACATTCGGTATACAGGGTTTTATGTATAAATGAGAAAAGTCAATTACGGCAACGACTGGGGAGCAATGCTATACTAATCGGTTTAATGAATAAAAATGTGCATAAAATGCAGAGTTTTACTCGGCAATCGGGCGCATTTCTTGAATATGAAAGTGTTAATCCCCCAGTATACTTGATAAGGACCAAAGGGAAATATAAATCCATCGTATTCATGGAGATATTGAGGAAAGGGGATATGTGCCCCCCTCCTCAATTACTATAAAGGTAGCGATCATAATAATAGCTTTACCCCTATAAATAACCCACAATTACAAAATAAGATTAGTTCATAATTGAGCTATTTATAAAGGGGAGGCTTGACTAAAAAAGATTGAGATTATTTTATTCCTTAGTAGGTGAAACCAGTAACTGAAGCCCGTTGTTTGATCCGTAGTCCCACAGCTTGACATACGGGTAGGTATTCCTTGGTAAAATGAATAATCGTTCTTCTAATGGCATTATGGCATCTTTATTATCGATAAAGCAGCCATGTTCATAAGTTGCTGGATGTATTGTAACTATTCTGCCAGTATCGTTAAAGAATTTGAATTTCATTGTTGATCCTCCTGATTTTTGGTATAAACTAATTATTTATTAGACATTGAATAAATTAGGGGAATGAGGGGACTTTAGGATTCTCTCATTCCCCAGTTTTTATAATTCTTATACAAGAGATTTTGAGTCACCCGGTTTTTCTGATATACCTGGGATTCTTCTGCGTGCCCACTTGTGGGAAAAGGCACTGTGACTAATGAAATTATCAATATAAAAACTAGAAACCTATATTAATATAAAGTTGGAAATTAAAGATGAGATATTTAGATAGGATGACTAACAGTATGACGCTTATTCTCTTCACTTATCAATCTCCAAAATGCCTTTATTCTTATTAGTATAATAATCCCGAAACCCATATAATTCCCTAATTTAATATGGTAGAATAATCCCATGCTTTTGGATGTCGGAAACCTTTAATCAGTAAACTATAATCCTTTAGTTAATAATAAATTGATCTTCTCCATGAAAGGAAGACAGCAATGAAAACGAAAATTGTTCGCCTTTTAAAATTCCTTTTTCCGGAATGGCAAGTATATGACGATTACAGAAAACATGGCTTTATCTCAAGGCACCATCGAAAGAGGACTTCTGACAATCAAAATCAAATGCCTCAATACAGCGGGAGCTCAAACTCCCCTATATCGGAAGGCATACCAACGGGTCATGCTGCTACCCAGAGAAACATCGGGTCACCATACCAGAAACCAACTCGTACCAACCCTACAAAAGCACCAAAGAAAACAAACAGAATGCGTGGGGAAGATGTCGATGCAGTCTTTCACCATATCCGTGAAGTGCTAGGTGAGCAATGGATTGGTCAGGGACGTTACTTAGAACAGCTAAGTATTGCCTTTAAGCGTCCGTTTGTAACGGGAATAGATCCACTGAAGCCTAAGAATTCAATCTTTATATTCGGTCATCCTGGATCGGGAAGAAAGACTAGTGTAACGAAAATGGGCAGTCTCCTTAAAGAAAATAAACTTATTAATCATGATACGATTTCCAAAATAGATCTTTCATCTTATACTACAGCGACGGAGTATCAACTTTTTCTTTCCGACCTGTATAAATCTTTATATGCTAAATCTGATATTGTCCTTTTTGAAAATATCGAAAAGGCTCCTTCTAATGTGATTGATACCATTGCTCAATTGACAAAAACAGGGACATATACATTATCGGCCCGCTACACACAAGAACGGAATCGATTAATGGACGCTACTGGCGTATTGGCCCAACAGACGATAAGTGAAATCCATGCAAATCAGAAGTACTTTGTTTTTCTTTCGGAACGCACGGAGGAAGATGTATACCAAATGTTTGGCAGTGATTTTATGGATGCAATTGGGGATTTGGTTCATACAGATCCTTTTACAGAAGCAGAGACACAGCAAATTGCTATTCGTATCCTAGAGAACATTAAAGAAAAATCCGCTTCCGATTTAGTCGTTGCGCTATCGTATGATGCAGAAGTTCCTCCATTCCTTGCCAAGCAATTCAAGACAGTTACCGGCATAAACGGTCTAAATGAGATAGCCGATGAGTATATTTATCAGCCGCTCTCAGAGGTGAAACTTAGACATCCTGAAAAGCTTGATGGTTATGTTCATTTAGAGATGAAACTCGAAAAATACGCAGCGCTCACGGAAACTGAATCACTGCTGCTGGAAGACTTCATGCGGGGCATGAAAGAAGCAAGCATTGCCGATGTAAAAAAAGAATTAGAGCAGATTGTCGGGATAGATAGTGTGAAAGAATATATTCTGAAACTCGAAGATAATCTTAAAATCCAGCAGTTGCGGGAAAGCAAAGGACTCAGCAGGACGAACATATCCATGCACATGGTCTTTACAGGTAATCCAGGTACAGGGAAAACAACGATTGCCCGCATTGTTGCAAAGTATCTAAAAACAATCGGTGTATTATCCACTGGTCAGCTCCGGGAAGTAACTCGAGCCGATCTTGTTGGTGAGTATGTCGGCCAGACAGCGAGACTTACAAATGATGTTATTAAATCTGCACTTGGTGGAGTGCTGTTTATTGATGAAGCATACGCGCTAACCCGAAATGAGCATGACACATTTGGTATTGAAGCAATTGATACCCTAGTGAAAGGCATGGAAGATTACCGTGATGAACTCGTTGTGATTTTGGCTGGATACAGTGAAGAAATGAAGGACTTTCTTAATGCTAACCCCGGTTTGAGATCACGTTTTCCGAATATAGTTCATTTCGAAGACTATAAGCCTGAGGAAATGTGGGAGATTTCCCGCATTACCAGTAAACAAAAGGGATACCGAATTGCAGAAGACTGTAAAGATGCCATGCTCAAGTTATTTGAAAAGAGCCAAATTAAAGGAAAGAATGATAGCGGGAATGGACGACTCGTTCGGAATGTGATGGAGGCTGCTATTCTTAAGCAGTCGAGCCGTCTTATTCATGAGCCGGATGCTCCGATGGATGAACTTACCTACGAAGATTTCTCGTTTGAAGACCACAGTGGATTTGACCTAGAGGCAAGACTCTCCCAGGTAGTCGGGCTTGAAAACGTGAAACAGCTTATCCGTTCCCAGCAAAACCTTCTCATTGCAGAGAAAAAGCGCCGGGAAGCAGGATTGAAGGTGGATGCCACCCAGTCACTTCATATGATTTTCAGTGGTAATCCCGGAACTGGAAAGACAACGGTTGCGAGGATTATGGCAAGTATGTTCAAAGAGATGGGGCTTCTGAAATCCGGTAACTTCGTGGAGGTGGACAGCGGCGGCTTGACCGGACAGTATGCAGGTCACACCGCAAAAAAAACAGAGGAAGTATTCCGCTCAGCGCTTGGCGGGGTGCTATTCATCGATGAAGCGTATGGACTTACATCGGATACAAGCTATGGACAAGAAGCAATTAATACACTTGTAAAGCTAATGGAAGATCATCGGGAAGATATTGTGGTTATCCTAGCTGGCTATCACAAGGAAATGAAGGAATTCTTGAAGTCTAATAGCGGTCTCGAATCCAGATTTCCACTTGAAGTGGATTTTCCGGATTATACAGAAGATGAACTCTATGAGATTGCAAAAATCATCATATCCTCTAAAGGGTTCACGCTGACCAAGGAGTCGGAAAGCGTTCTGAAAGAACAGATTACGTTATTGCACAAGCAGTCCGGCAGCCACTCCGGAAATGGCCGAATGGTACGCAATTACTTAGAGGAAGTAACACGAAATCAATCGTTGCGAATTGCGACTAATGACGTTTCAGCAGAGGAAATGAACGTGATTCAGTCACAGGATATCAAACCTACAGAAAGTGTTTTGAAAGACTTCGACCTGGAAACGGCACTGGCGAGTATTGCTGGCTTAGACGAAGTAAAAGATCATGTCCGCAGTTTACATGCCCGTTTGCGTATCCAAGCTAAGCGGAAAAAGCTTGGCCTTCCGGTAGATGAAAACCAGACCTTGCATATGATTTTTACCGGGAATCCAGGTACAGGGAAAACGATGATGGCAAGAGTCATCGCAAATGTACTGTACAGCTTGGGAATCATCCAGGCAAATAAACTTGTGGAAACAGACAGATCTGGACTGGTCGCAGGCTATGTCGGACAAACAGCGATTAAAACAAGGGAAATCATCCAAGAAGCGATGGATGGGGTTCTGTTTATCGATGAAGCGTATGCACTCGCACAGGGCGGCGCTGGTGATTTTGGAAGAGAGGCAATCGATACACTCGTGAAAATGATGGATGACCACCGTGATCGTCTTGTTGTCATCCTAGCTGGATACAGTGCAGATATGGAGCACTTCTTGACCGTAAATCCTGGGCTTAAATCTAGATTTCCTACTATCATTGAGTTTTCTGATTACGATTCGCTGGAACTGGTGGAAATTGCCCAAAGATTTTACAATGACAATGGATTTAAACTGACGACAGCTGCTTTCGAAAGATTAGAGCAGGTATTTATAGAGGCAAGCAATGAAAGCAACTTCGGTAATGGACGCTACGTCAGGAATGTCTATGAAAGATCGTTAAATCTGCAGGCTAGTCGGTTAAGTCATAAGGAACAACTCACAGAAGCAGATTTAACTGAGATTACTCCAGAAGATATCGAAAGGGTGTAACGGTATGAAAAGTTTAAAGAGACTGCTTGGAAGCACTTTTGCAGCATTTTATTTCATCTTTCCGATGGGTATTGTGTATCTTCTGCTCATCTTTACACCACTAATGTTTTATAGTGATGTCAGTGCTATACGAAGCTCGGGCTTTGCTGGACCAAACACGTCCATAAGTCTGATCGCCGTAGCTGGATTGATTACAGGCATCTCCCTACTCGTGCCAGCTTTAAGGAGAGTATATGATGTTTTTCCGTGGCTATTTTCTTTTATAAAAATATTCTTTTTAAGCTTTGTAATTCTAAATCTTGGAATTGCGATTCTTAATTATGGCTATGAAGTCAATAACCCAACAAGACATGTGCTGTTTTATATATTAATGGTTGTTTTTGTTCTTATAGGCAGACTTGCATTGAGCTATTACTTTTGGAAGAAACCTGTAAACATTGGAGAGGAAGAAGAACATTTCTATGAGAGATAATAAGCGATATAGTGACAAGCGCAAACAGGCCAAATCACAAAACGATCGTGAATTAGATGAACAGGAGGTTGGAAGGGAAAATATTACTGATACGGATTCTTCTAATAGAGATGCTGGTGAATCACCAGTATCTGCTACCGACAAAACGGAGGTACCACTGCGTTCGAAAAAATTATTATTAGCATTTGGCGGTATAACTCTTGCTCTTGGGGTATTGGGTTTTGTTTTCTCGGGAGGATCGTCTGTTGATACATCAGAAGCTGCTGAAAATGCGCTCAATAAACAAGTGTCTGCTGAACTTTCAGCCGGTGCGATTTTGCTGTCCGACGATGAGGAACTTACCGCTCAAGATCATACAGTTGCTCATAGCTCGGCAGAAGAAGAAACGAAAATCTGGGTTTGGGACTATGCAGCTGAAGACGGAGATTATGTGCAAGTCCTTATAAATGGTACCCCGGTATCAGAATCATTCATGATTAAACACAAGCCTAAGGAATTTACTATTCCAGCTGTTGGAACAGTTGAAATAAAGGGAATAAAAGATGGCGGCGGAGGTATTACCTATGCAGTTCGGTATGATGTGAACGGTACGAATTATTTCAATACCGCTCCACTCAATGGGGAGAATAAGTATGAACTGGTAAGAGAGTAGTCATTAACATCTTTCAATTGTAGAAGCAAGAATAGTATGTATCTATAATAGCTTGAGAAGTCCATCAAAGGTCCACGGTGGGCTTCTTTTTATTGTGAGGATTTTTTTCAGAAGTTTTCTTAATCTAAAAACCTGGCAAGTGATTCTGTTTAAGATTAGGACATTTTTTTTGATTATCAATATTTTTATGTGTTTAGAAACTGGATTTTTTAACTAAAAAATCCATGATATATAGCATGAATACCAGAAACAAGCTACCCAAACTAGTCGAAGTGTATTATTATAGGTAATTGGGGCTGATTGGTTAGATTTCTTTGAGATGTATTAGGTATAAAGTTTCTTGATGTGCAGAGTATTAATACTTATTTTTTTTGTTGTTTTTTCTATATGAAGAAATGTCAGGGAATGTTTTAAGAGCTGAAACCTTTTTGGAATTTGAAGGGCAGCGAGGTAGTCTGCCAGTTTGATGGAATACTTTTGTATAAATATAAATCAAAGGTTACTAACCTATAGTAGTTTAACCAATGTACATAATTAATTTGACCGTCAACGCACGTTGTCTGAAAGGAAGCATAGTCGCATGAAGAAATATTTACCCTTAGCACTTATGTCATTTTTATTGATCATACTCGCTGCTTGTGGAAAAGATAAGTACGAGATTGATAAGGAATTAAGCGTGGAATTCAATGGTTTTAATGAACACGGAGAAGTGAGTGTCAGCCTTGATGAAGGAGAATTATATGACAAATTGGCTGAAATGAAAGAAATTGATGATGATACTGACATCAGCGGTATGTACGACCTAGACTCTCTTGTTTCAGATTTAGAAGTAGAAGCAAAACCGGATACCGATTTGAAAAACGGCGATAAAGTTGAACTTGAATTGAAATATGATGAAGACAACCCCTTGGATATCGCTTTTAAACTGAAAGAACCGAAAGTAGAAGTTGAAGGCTTGGAATCTATCAAGAAGCTATCAAAAGAAGATGTTTTTGATGGTGTAAAACTACAATATGAAGGAGTTTCTCCTTACTTAGAAGCGACGATAGACAGCTCTTCCAGTGAAGTGGGATCAGCGTTCACTTATTTCATTCCGGACGGACCATTTAAAAGTGGGGAAGAAATCGAAATAACGGCTGAAGCGAGCCCGGATTTGCTATCATATGGGTATGAAGCAGATGACGATAAATTCAGTAAGAAAGTGAAAGTCCCTAGTGAGCAGAAATATGTTGAGAAATGGGAAGATCTTAACAAAGACGATCAGCAATACATTTTAGATGAAGTTCAGGATAATGTGACTGCGAATGTTGATCCGGAGATTCAAGATAGCTCTGTATACGACAAAGGGGAGTACGTCACTCGTGGCGATACCATTGAAAGTATTGAGAAATCGAAGAAGGATGAACAATACATTTTGTTTGCTAAAAAAGGTAATTCTACTGTAAGTACAGATGGAATAAATGCCTTATGTTTTATTTATAAGAATAAAGTGACGTTTGGAGAGAATACCTATACTGATGGTTATGATAACCAAACAAAAGATTACTTCTCCGCTATTGCAGTAGAGAATTTAATTATCGATAAGGATGGTAATCTTGATAAAGATGAGGTAAGTATTGATGTTTTAACAGATACAGATTTAGATAAAGCTGCTCTCAAAAATAAGATATTAGATACAAGAAAAGATGAATATACTGTGACTGACTTCAGTACAGACACTAAGAAATAAAACATAGTAAATTACAAACGGCTTTTCCTCGATTTTATATTGTGGAAAAGCCGTTTTGTTTTGGGGAAATCTATTTACCTGTTGTTCTAAATAATAGAGTAAGAGAAGGTTTAATAATCTTTTTTAGTGGTAGGGCTAATGAGCAGCTACTAAATTTATGTTAGAGTTATAAAGTGAATTTTTCATTGTCTGATGAAATGTCACTTTTTCTACATATAAGATATTTAAACAACAGGTGGGATTAGATGAAAAAGTTAATAAAGGCAGGAGCTTGCCTGGCTGTCATTCCGGCTCTATTATTGGCGGGATGTTCGCAATCGGCATCTTCAGAAAAGCAGGAGCCAGACTCAAAGGAAGAGTCGGCGCATACCTCTGAGAAGCAGAACGATGCGACGAAAGACGAAACAAAGAATCCTAGTGAACCGAGCTATCAAGCGATTGAACCTTCTGATGCGGCCCAGCCGCTGAAGAGCAATTATTCAAGCAAACAGCAGGCGGAGATGCCATTGACGGAAGCACATGGGGATTCAACGGAAAGAAGTGTGCCATTAGGTCAAACCTTGGAAAAAGGGGCAGAAGACCAGACAGAGGGTCCGCTGAAGAATAATAGAATCGTTTCTTATTATGGTAATCCTCACTCAGAGAATATGGGTATTTTAGGAGAGTATAGTCCGGAAGATTTGATGGATAAATTGAAAGATCAAACCAAAGCGTATTCTGAACTGGACCCTGAGAGACCAGCTATTCCTGCTATCGAATTGATTGCAACCGTTGCCCAGCGGAATCCTGGAGAAGATGGTCTTTATATGCATCCGACATCAGATGAAGATATTGAGAGATATGCAGAGCTAGCTAAAGAAAATGATGCATTGCTCATCTTGGATGTTCAATTGGGTCGTGATACTATCATGAATCAGGTGAAATCATTGGAGAAATATTTGAAATTGCCATATGTCCATTTAGCTATAGACACAGAATTTCATGTTGAAGAAGGTCAAGTTCCGGGCGAGAATCTGGGCCACGTCGATGGTGAAAAAGTGCAAGAAGCTATCGATTATGTATCGAACTTAGCATCTGAAAATGAACTTCCTGACAAGGTTGTCATCGTCCACCAATTCGCGGATATGATCATCAATAATAAAGAAGCCATTCAACCGACAAAGAATGTAGAAGTAGTATTGAATAATGATGGCCATGGCATTGCAGCGTTAAAACGATCAGGATATCACCAGCTTGTACATAATCAGCCGATCCAGTACGGTGGATTCAAGGTATTTTACAAAAAGGACGAACCTGTGATGACCCCGGAAGAAGTTTTGGAGTTGGATCCGGCACCGGCTTTTGTGAATTACCAGTAACAACTTTATTCGATCAAACCACAAGAGTTCAATGCACATTTTTAAAAGAAGCCTATCAGATATTGCCTGATAGGCTTCTTTTGTTGAATTATTATTGAATAGTGGGCCTTGTTTATTTAAATGAAAGGTTAGTAGGAGCTTTTCGTTGGTAGTTTAACACCATTCCAACAAAGACAGAAAGGGCAGATTTAAATATGTTGAAAGAAGTCTGTGTAGAGAATTTCACGAAAGTCCAGGAATCAATCGCCAAAGGTGCTGGCAGGATCGAGCTTTGTGACAATCTTTCAGTGGGCGGCACAACGGTAAGTCACGGCGTTGCGGAAATCACGTTCAATTATTGCCAAAGTAAAAACATCAAGGTTATGACTATGGTGCGGCCTAGAGGTGGTAATTTTATATATGAAGAGGCTGAGTTAGAAATAATGAAGCGGGATATAGTCCATTTTAAAAAAATAGGCACAGATGGAGTGGTTCTGGGATGCTTACGTAAAAACGGCTGGATTGATGAAAAGGCTATGATCACCTTATTGAACGCAGCAAAGGGGCTGGAAGTGACCTTTCATATGGCATTTGACCATATCAGCCCAGAAAAACAGTTAAACGCTATCGATTGGCTGGCAGAACATGGAGTGGAGCGGATTTTAACCCATGGAGGTCTGTTGGATACGAAGATTGAAGATAACTTAGGTAGGTTGGAGAAATACATCGAATATGCTGATGACAGAATCATCATCCTTCCTGGTGGTGGGATAACAAGTCATAATCTTAATTTGATCTCAGATGCTTTGGATATCAAGGAAGTTCATGGGACAAAAGTAGTTGATTAAAAAGCAGTATTTTTTTCAATTGATTTTAAATTTAGCAACAGTATACAACTCAAAAAGAGAGGTCGTCCTATACGTAAAAGGAAGGCCTCTTTTTATACTTAAAAGAATATGCTCAAGCTCTAAAGACTCTTTGTTCCGTTTAAACTCCCCAATTGTAAAGTGATGCTAAATAACATGTAAAGTTTTACTCCAAATAACAATAAAAGGTAAATTATATGTTAGCATCTGATGATGGAATGTAGATATTAATCGGGATAAAGTCACGAAGCGGGAGGCAGCAAGAATGGGTAAGTTGATTACTATTATGGTACCAGCCTATAACGAAGAAAAAGTCATCGAACAGTTTTATAGCCGAGTAGATATAGTAACCCAGAACATAGCTGACTATGAGTTTGAGATCTTATTTATCAACGATGGAAGCAGTGATGATACGCTATCCATCATAAAAGGGCTCCGAAATTTTGACTCGAGAATTTCATACATAGATTTATCACGGAATTTTGGGAAAGAAGTGGCCATGCTGGCGGGGTTTGATTATGCCAAAGGGGACGCTGTCATTACGATAGATGCGGATTTGCAGGATCCGCCGGAAGTGATCATCGATATGATCGATTTCTGGGAGCAGGGGTATGACGATGTGTATGCCAAGCGCAGTGATCGGCAAGGGGAGACGTGGCTGAAGAAGTGGACGTCGAAAACATTCTACCGGCTGCTGAAAAAGACTACCAATATACCGATTCAGGAGGACACGGGTGACTTTCGCTTGCTGGACCGCCGGTGTGTGAATGCATTGCGTCAGTTACGGGAGTCGCAGAGATATACGAAAGGGCTGTTCAGCTGGCTTGGGTTCAAGAAGAAGGAAATCGTATTCAGCAGGGATGCGCGGGCTGCTGGGGAGACGAAATGGAATTATGCAAAGTTATTTGATTTGGCAATCGAAGGGATCACTTCTTTTACCACCTATCCATTGAAGGTTTCTTCTTATTTGGGAGTGTTGATTTCACTGTGCGCTTTTCTGTATATGTTCTTTGTCATCATCAAGACGCTGGTGAGCGGCACGTCGGTTTCTGGTTATCCTTCTTTGATGAGTGTCATGCTTTTCCTTGGTGGCATCCAGCTGCTGTCTCTTGGTGTGATAGGTGAATATCTGGGGCGGATATTCAATGAAACGAAGCGAAGACCTGTCTATCTCGTGCAAGAGTACAATGATGTAAGGGATGTTGTTGTACATGAAAATAAATAAAGAGATATCCAGCTATATCATTTTCGGCGTGCTCACGACTTTCGTGAATATAGCTGCATATGCATTGTTATCCAAGGGCTTTTCCTTTCATTATCAGGCCGCAACGGTGATTGCTTGGGCTGCAGCTGTCTTATTTGCGTACTATACCAATAAGAAATATGTTTTTAAATCAAATGATGATAGTTTCGCAGCCGCTGTGAAAAGTTTTTCCCTGTTTGTCTATTACCGGGTGCTTTCATTGCTCATCGATTTATTGGTGATGTATGTGCTGATAAGCCTGCTGCATGTGGATGATGTAGTGACGAAAATAATAGCGAACGTATTCGTTGTTGCTTTCAACTATGTGACAAGCAAGCTGTTTGTTTTTAAAAAGAGAGAATATAGCTGAACATGCTAAGAATGGGGTCATGAATATGGGTAACAGTTTGAAGTCTTCGAGAGATTATGTTGTGGTTTTTGCCATAATCCTGCTTTCAACCCTGCTTATTTTCGCATTTTCCAAGGACAAGATAAACTATCATCTTGATGAGCTGCTGACGTATTCGCTGTCTAACAGTGCAGATTACCTTAATATAGAATCCGGCAAAAGATATGAGGATTATGAGGCATTCCAAAATCAGTTCCTGACAGCATCGGAAAATGATCGATTCAATTACGAACAGGTCTGGACGAGACAAGCAGAAGATGTGCATCCGCCATTTTATTATGTGCTGATCCACACGATCAGTTCCTTTATGCCGGGGGAGTTCAGTAAGTATATCGGAATAGCTGTGAATATGATATTTAATGCGCTTATCATCGTGCTGCTGTTCAAATTTGCCATGCTGCTGACAGGCAACAGAAAAATAGCCTATATCACAAGCTTATTCTGGGCGATCAATCCAGGTGTCATTTCGGATATGCTGTTTATCCGTATGTATATCATGGCAATGTTCTTCTGCTTGCTCATAACATACGTGCATATCAAAAGGATGCAGCAGGTAACAGCAAGAAACTATACATTTTATCTGGCATTGTTCTTCGCGTCGGTGGCGGGATTCTTGACCCACTATTATGTCTTGATTTTCACGTTCTTCCTTTGTGCTTTGTATGTTTTGTATTTACTGGTTAAGAAGAAATTCAAGGAATTGCTTCTATATGTCGTAACGTACATCCTCACGCTGGGCGCTGTGTTGCTGATTTTCCCTAGCATCTACAACCATCTCTTGGGGGAAGGAAATCGCGGCGAACAGTCCATCAATAATTTCATGAGTCTGGAAGGTTTTGTAGGGAACGCTAAAATATTCTGGCGTATCATAAGCGATAACTTCTTTGGCGGATATTTAGTGTATCTATTGATTGGGATAGTCCTTCTCCTTATCACGACCTTACTGCCGCTTAAGAAATATGCTAATAAAAGTGTGCTTGGGCAATCATCGGTTTGGCAGTATGTCATGCTGATCGTGCCTTGTACATTGTTTGGGTTATTGGTTGTCAACATTGCTGTATTTACCGTGGAAAGGTATATTCAGCCCATTTTCCCTCTGTTGATCCTTATCTTTGTAACACTGCTATTCCACGTGGTCAGATTATACACGGCAAAGACCATTTCTTTGATCATTGGCTGCGTCCTGCTAGCTGTCATCTGTATCACTGGATATACGAAGACCACATCATTCGAGTATCTGATGACACCCAGCGCCGAAGCATTGGATATAGCAGAGCAATACAGGGATAAAGACAGCGTTTATTTGTACGAGATCCCATGGCAAGTCGTTCCGAGCTATGAAGAGCTGTCCTATCTTAATAGTGTGACCTTCTATACACCAGATAAAATGGAGGCTCTAGTAAACGACACCGATTATGATGATTTTATTCTATATACAAATTCCGGTGATGAATCCGTCGTCCAATCGATTGTCGATCAGCTTCCGAATGTCGACACATATACGAAGCTTTATCATTATGAGTATAATCATGCTTATTATCTTGAATGATGCATAGCTTGGAGAAATGAAAAGAGTAGTAACTTGTTTGGACAAAGTTACTACTCTTTTTCATGTATAGGCAGTACATTAATCGAAATAGGTATCATATTCCTGATGGATGCATCCGGAGTGTTGTGTATTCAATCGGTATGTGCGACAGCGGAGATTTCAATCAGCTGTTCCGGAAACGCTAAATACGTTACGCCAATCAGGCTGCCTGCTGGCCGATGTTCACCTAAGTATTCCTTGAATAAATTGATGACCGACCCAGTATGTTCTTGGGGATCGGTTAGATAAATTTCCACATAAGCAAGGTTGGACTTTGCAGTTCCTAACTCCGCAAGCACACGATCGAGGTTTTCAAGGGTTTGCAGCGTCTGAGCCTCAATATCGTCTTTGCCAATGAATGTCCCTTCTCTATCGTGTGAAAACTGTCCTGAGACGTAAATGGTACCGTTCACGCTGTAGCCTTGACTGATGCCATGATCCCAGAGGTTGTGATTATAAGTATTGATATTTGTCATATAAACCTCTCCTTTCATTCAAAGTAAGGTAAGTATAAAATGAATGAAAAGAATTAAATAGTACGCACTTTTTTGAAAGATACTACCAGAAAGGATAGTGTTAGTATGGGAATGGCTGACTATGAAAAGAAAGGTAATGTCCAGGAGACCCCCTTTGGATATGCCTTGTCGGTGGTCGGAGGTAAATGGAAAATGCTGATTCTTTACCTATTGGCAGAGGATCAACCTGTACGTTTTAATGAGATGAAAAGAAGGATAGGGACGATCACGTATAAGATTCTGAGTTCTCAGCTTAAGGAATTAGAAGCAGATGGAATGGTTGAAAGAAAAGAATATCCTCAAATCCCACCTAAAGTGGAATATAGTCTTACTCCTAAAGCAGAAACGATATTACCAGTTCTGGAGCAGCTATGTGAATGGGGAAGGACAAATCGTCATATATAACTTGCTGTTATATAGCAGATTCCTATATTTAAGGCTCTCTCCATATCCCGGATTGCAGGTGTATAAAATAACCTATGAGTACAGTTTATCTCCTGTTTCACATGGGAAAATTAGTGGTGATCAATAAAGATGAAACAGGAGGTACACAATGGCTACAGTAACGGTAGGAACGGAAAACAATGAAGCAATTGATCTTTATTATGAGGATTTTGGTGAAGGAAAACCGATTGTCCTGATTCATGGCTGGCCACTGAGCGGCCGCTCTTGGGAGGCTCAAATTCCAGCATTTATTGAAGCGGGTTATCGCGTCATCACCTATGATCGACGCGGATTCGGCGAGTCATCCCGGCCTTGGAGCGGATATGATTATGACACATTAGCTTCTGATCTGAACACGCTGCTTGAACACTTGGACCTTCAGGAGGCGACGCTTGTTGGTTTTTCCATGGGTGGCGGGGAAGTAGCACGCTACATCAGCACTTATGGAACACAGCGTGTCAAAAAAGCAGTATTTGCCGCTGCTGTACCTCCTTATTTATACAAATCGGATGAAAATCCAGATGGTGCTTTGGATGATGCAACGATAGAGGACTTTAAAAATGGTGTGAAAACTGATCGTCTTGCTTTCCTGGATGATTTCACGAAGAACTTCTTTACTGCTGGAGATCGCTCCGACCTGGTAAGTGAACCTTTCCGGACATACACTTGGAACATAGCAGCAGGCGCATCACCAAAAGGGACGCTGGATTGCATTTCAGCATTCGGCACAACAGATTTTCGTGCAGATATTGAAAAAATCGATATACCGACATTGGTCATCCACGGTGATTCGGATGCAGTCGTTCCATTTGAAGCCAGTGGTAAACGTACTCATGAAGCTATTCCAAACAGCAAGCTAGCTTTGATTGAAGGCGGCCCGCATGGACTGAACGCAACACATCCTGAGGAATTCAATGAAGCGCTGCTTTCTTTCTTGAAAGAAAATTAATAAAGACAAAAAAACCCCGAATCCACACTATTAGAAGGTTTTGTGTGGATTCGGGGTTTTCTCTTGTTGCATACCATGAATTCGAGGAAGTACATTTATTCAGTGAAAATCATTGGAGTGATTATAATGGATCCAGCATCTCCTTCTTTAATCGCAGTGACTTTAATATCATCATTCCCGACTGAACAGCCCACGATAATTGCGCCGACAAGTAACAATGAATAGATAAGCTTCTTCATCTAAAACCCTCCCTATAATAGTAGAGCCAATGAATAGTACTTAACTGCGAGTTCATGCTGTTTGTGTTCATCATAATAGTGAGCCAATTCCTTGGAAAATCGTCTTACATTATACGTATCGTTAATTTTTCTGAAGTACTCGATGCCTTCCTGCCAAACGCTTTCGAAATTCAGTCTGTCTTCGTATTTTTTGTGTAGCATGGCAAATTCCCATTTTTTCGCTGCATCATCTTTTTCGATGCTTGCCCTGAATCCTTCTTGGTACGTTCGGCGTGCTTTAGAAGTTTGACCTGTCTTCCAATAGCAATCAGCAAGCAAGTACAAGATCTTTAACCGAATACGCTCTTGATTTCCTCTTAATGCTTCTTCCAAAAACGGAATTGCAGTGGAAGGTGAATCTCGCTTTGAGTAAAGAACCCCGAAATTGAGGTTGGTGGAAGCTATGAAATTAGTGTTCCTGAGTTTCTTGAATGATGTCAGTGCTCTGTGGAGATAGTCTTGTGCTTGATCAAAGTGGTGGAGATCAATGTAATTCAAGCCTTGCAGCATTTCTGCATGGGCAAGCAGGAATTCGAATGTCTTGTGGGGTCTGAATGCTTCAATTGCTCTTTCGGCGTGAAGTGTGGATAATGCCGTAATGTCGAGATAAAAATAAGTCATTGCTTTGCGCAGATGAAATTCTCCTATTTCGACAGGCTCCTCTAATTGGAACAGATACTTTTCAGCTTTTTCAAAGCTGTGCAGGGCTTCTTGGTAACGGTCTTCGTAATGATAGAGAATACCTTGTGCTACATGCAGAGAATACCAGTGGCTGTCATGGAAGTGATTGCGGTATGCTTTTGCTTCTGCGATGGCTATTGTGCTATTCGGGAGGTCTTTTTGCATTAAATAGAAGCGGCATTCCAACAGCAAATAGGTGATAAGAAAATCTCTGCTGATGTCTGCAATATGCTCTTTCAGCTGCTCATGGATGATTGCGGCTGCTTCTCTTTCATCCTGACGAATAGTGACAGACCATTGTCCCAATAAAGCTGCTATATCTGCTTCCTTAGAGATATTCTGTCCCATAGTGCCAAGCTCCTTCAAAAATAGTGATTTATTTTTTCATTCTACCATTTCTTGTGAGGTTTTAGGGGTGGGAATGATATAAATAGATAGAGTAGGAGTTTATTTATTTCTATTTCCTGATTTTCATGCTTCAGCCTTTTTCTTATTGGCATTCAAGAACTTGAGAGAGTGATACTTGCATAAAAATAAGCCCGGAAAAAAACCGGACTTATCTCAAAGCATACTGCTTTCCAAATGAATATCATTCAGCTGTTTCTTCATCCTCGGGCGATGTATGCTCGTAATAATACTCTAATGCACGGTTGGCAATTTCATACGTGATTGGATACTGCTGTCCACCGTTGATGATGCCAAGGTTTGGCACGACGATGGCGAAGGCTATATCAGGATTTTCGGCATCGGCATAGCCGATCAATGTCCAGTTTTCCAAATCTGTACCGTCTTTGGTTGTTTCGGCAGTGCCTGTTTTCCCGGCAATGTTATAGCCTCTTGCTTCTTTGGAAAGATGGCGGTAAGCAGTGCCATCCGTTGACTGGAACACCAACTTGAATCCTTGCTGGATACGATTGATTTGTTCATCGGTTGCGGTGATTTTATTCAATACTTCCGGCGACTTGGTTTCAGCAAGCGGCCCGAGCTTATCTTTTTCATTGGAAGGTTCATGTATTTCACTGACGAAATGCGGTTTGATCCGATAACCGCCATTGGCGACTGTCGAGATGTACTGAGCCAGCTGCATGGTAGTATACGTGTCGTACTGACCGATGGAAAAGTCGAGCAAGTTACCGGCCAAACCTTCACTGCCTACGTATCCAGTAGCTTCGGAGGGCAGGTCGATACCCGTTTCCACACCCAATCCCACTTGATTGTAGTAATTCCGCAATACCTGGAAAGAACTCGAATCGAATGAAACGCTTTGGTTAGGCTGGTAGTTGTATTCGCCGCCTAGGCGAAGTGCGACATGGAACATGTAAACGTTGGAGGACTTCTGCAATGCTTGCAAGTCAGTGGTCGGACCCATGTTTCGATAAGATCCTTTAGGTTCCGTCCCTGCGATATTCATCACTGTGTCATAGAAAGAATCCCCCATGTTTATGACGCCTTCCTGATAACCAGCGAGCAAAGTCGCGCCCTTGACAGTGGAACCGACGGCATTGGCGCTGAAGACAGTGTTCATGTCGGCAGATTCATACTCATTATTCTCCCGGTCATAATGCTGTCCGCTGGCGGCATAAATCTGACCTGTGTTCGGGTTGAGCATGACGGCCATGGCATCTTCCAGATGACGGTTTGCCCCAGGATGACGGTTGATGGCGCTTCGCAGTTCTTCCTGCACGATTTTATCCAATTCTTTTTGGAATTCCATATTGATGGATAGCTGAAGATCCTGCCCGCGCTGTCCTTCTGAAATGGTTTCTGTTGAGACGATATTATTCTGATTATCCGTTATATAGCGGACACGTTTTTTATCGCCTTTCAGCAGGCTTTCATATTCCATTTCCAGACCGCTTGTCCCGATCCGGTCGTTCAATTGATAGTTTCTGGATTTATAATAATCTTCTTCACCTTCAGGGATACCTGTCTTGATGCTGCCAAGGATGCCTTGTAGGGAACCGTCATACGGGTAATAGCGTTCCCAGTCGGTCGTCACATTGATACCGTGCATGTCGCCCATGCTTTCGGCAATGGTCGCATATTCTTTTTCAGTGACATCTTTATTCTTGATCACATGCGGAACGAGTTCGGTAGCACTGTCCAGCTCCCGCTTGATGGCGATGATCTGCTTCGCGTGATCATCTTGTTCCAGCTCCTTGTAATCTTCTTCTGTAATTCTATCAAGTGTCGTTTGATAGATTTCACTATCATCGAGGCTCTCTTTTTCGGCAGCGGTGATTCTGCTGTCTGCTTCTTTTGCATTCAAGAGATACCAATACTCCTTGTATTCCCGTTCGGTTATCTTCTCGATTGCTTTATCATCCATTTTCATTATATCTGCAAGCTTGGTGGCGATTTCCAGCTTCTTATCAGCAGGGTCACCGTTTTTAGGAGGGGTATATGTAATCGAATAGACTGGTTCGTTTCCGACAATCACATTTCCTTCGCTGTCATAAATCATGCCGCGGGGGACCGAAATTTCAGCTATATCATTGGTTGTCTCTTCTAAAACAGCCTGATGTTCTTCCCCGTTGATGATCTGCACAACACCAAGCTGCAGAATCAAAGCGGAGAACAGCAGGAACACAATTACAAACAAAACATTAAGACGGAAAGGAAGCAGCGCACGTTGTTTCTTCCTTTTTTTAGCCATACTGTTTTCTACCTCCTATAATTTCCAATGTGATACCATTATAGCATCAGCGATAGATTGCTTCACCAATGATCTGAGTATTTTTAATGGTCAGAGTATTTTTTGCATAAAGTGCCATTGCGTGTATAATCATTAGTAAAAGAAATGGGGGCAGACAAGATGGTCCAATCAATCAATACCAAAGTCGATTTAGTTGTTGATGCAACTTCACATAAAATGTCGGAATACGGCAAAATCATGATCGGGGACAAAGGGTTCGAGTTCTTCAATAATCGTGATGCGCGTAAGTTCATTCAGATTCCTTGGGAAGAAGTGGACCTTGTGATTGCTTCGGTCTTGTTCAAAGGGAAATGGATACCGCGCTATGCGATCAGGACGAAACGCAATGGCACATATACATTTTCTTCGAAGGATCCGAAAAAGGTTTTCAGGGCCATCCGTGAATATGTCGATCCGAATCACTTGGTCAAATCACTGGGATTCTTTGATGTAATCAAGCGCAGTTTCAAAAGTAAATCAAGTAAGCAATAAGCCGAGTTGAAACTTGTCGCAAAATGGCACCATAGGCTTGTAAGGGAAAAAATGGTGTGCTACAATAGTCATGGAAGCTCACTAAAGAAATCAAGTGCTTTATTTTTTGTTACATAATTAAAGCGCTTGCATAATAGAATTGAATAGCCACGCACTTATTTTTTTACGTGTTACTGATTCGATCAGGCATGAGTAAAAAAGCAATGATTAAAACGAAGAAGGGTCCATCTATACCTATGCTTCCGTTAATCTGCTTTTTTCTCATGCCTTTTTTAATGCCTTTCGTCGAAGATGTAACCACTTTAGCTGAGCTGGCCATGTCTGCCTAAAGCTTTCACAATACTATTAATAGGAGGTTAAAAGATGGTAGGAATCGTTATAGCCACGCACGGTGAATTTGCCACTGGCATCTTGCAGTCCGGGACGATGATCTTCGGGAAGCAAGAAAATGTAGCAGCTGTTACATTGATGCCGAGCGAAGGACCTGCTGATGTGCGATTGAAAATGGAAAAAGCAATTGCCTCATTCGACAACCAAGAAGAAGTCTTGATCCTAGTCGACTTGTGGGGCGGAACACCTTTCAACCAAGCCAACAGCTTGATGGAAAACCATAAGGATAAATGGGCGATCGTTGCAGGCTTGAACTTGGCCATGCTGATCGAGGCATTCGCATCGCGTTTCTCCATGGAAACAGCGCATGAAATTGCAGCGAAAATACTTGCTTCCGCAAAAGAAGCGGTGAAAGTGAATCCGGAAGAGCTGGAACCAGCTGCTCCGGCTCAAGCAGCTAGCAGCGCACCGTCCAACACAGGTGCCCCTGGTACATTCAAATACGTATTGGCACGGATCGATACGCGTTTGCTGCATGGTCAGGTAGCGACTGCCTGGACGAAAAACACTAATCCTACGCGCATCATCGTTGTGTCTGATGAAGTAGCCAAGGATGACCTGCGGAAGAAATTGATCCAGCAGGCGGCGCCTTCTGGTGTGAAAGCGCACGTTGTTCCAATCCATAAGATGATCGAACTTGCAAAAGATGATCAGCATTTTGGCGGCCAGCGTGCACTGCTGTTATTCGAAAACCCGCAGGACGCACTGCGAGCTGTGGAAGGTGGCGTACCACTCGATACGATCAATGTCGGGTCGATGGCGCATTCACCAGGTAAAGTGCAGCCGAATAAGGTACTTGCTTTCGGTCAGGAAGATATCGATACATTCGCCAAGCTGAAAGAGCACGGCGTGAAATTCGATGTACGCAAGGTGCCGGGGGATTCTAAAGGCAATATGGACGAGATTTTGAAAAGGGCACAAGCGGAGTTGAACAAACAAAGGTGATCCTGACAATCAGATAAAAAGGAGGATGAATAATCATGGATTTGACGATGATTCAAATCATACTAATTGTACTCGTGGCGTTTTTAGCCGGTGTCGAAGGCATCTTGGATGAATTCCACTTTCACCAGCCAATCATTGCTTGTACATTGATCGGCTTGGTTTCAGGCGAAGTAATACCTTGTCTAATCTTGGGCGGAACCCTTCAGCTGATCGCTTTGGGCTGGGCAAACATCGGGGCGGCCGTAGCTCCGGATGCGGCATTGGCATCGGTTGCATCTGCCATCATTTTAGTTTTGGGCGGTCAAGGTGAAGCGGGTGTTACTTCTGCCATCGCAATTGCAGTACCGCTTGCAGTAGCAGGTCTATTGCTGACAATCATTGTACGTACACTGGCAACAGGTATCGTGCATCTGATGGATGCAGCAGCAAAGGAAGGGAACTTCCGGAAAATTGATATGTGGCATATCATCGCAATCATCATGCAAGGTCTTCGTATCGCCATCCCGGCTGCATTGATTGTAGCGATCGGCGCAGCGCCGGTGAGAGACTTGCTTACAGCGATGCCTTCTTGGCTGACAGACGGTTTGGCAGTCGGCGGGGGAATGGTTGTAGCGGTTGGTTATGCAATGGTTATCAACATGATGGCAACAAGGGAAGTATGGCCGTTCTTCGCAATCGGTTTCGTTTTGGCGACAATCCCATCCATCACACTTCTAGGTCTTGGCGGTATCGGTGTGGCACTTGCACTTATTTATTTGGCTCTTACAAAACAAGGCGGTTCTGGTAACGGCGGTAACGGAAACACTGGTGATCCGCTAGGCAAAATCATCGATGACTATTAAAAAGTAAGGAGGAGAAAAAAATGGCTGAACAATTGAAGTTATCCAAAAGAGATCGCGTTGCTATTTGGTGGCGTTCCACTTTCATTCAAGGCTCTTGGAACTATGAGCGTATGCAAAACGGCGGCTGGGCATTTTCGATGATCCCGGCAATCAAACGATTGTATAAAACAAAAGAAGACCGTGCAGCTGCATTGCAGCGTCACTTGGAATTTTTCAATACACATCCATATGTTGCGTCACCGATCATCGGTGTGACGCTCGCACTGGAAGAAGAGCGTGCGAATGGCGCACCGGTTGATGACAAAGCCATCCAAGGCGTAAAAGTCGGGATGATGGGTCCGCTTGCCGGTATCGGAGATCCGACTTTCTGGTTCACGGTGAAACCGATTCTTGGCGCATTGGCAGCATCCCTTGCTTTGACTGGTAATATACTCGGTCCGATTCTTTACTTCGTATTATGGAACTTGATCCGGATGGGATTCACTTGGTATACACAGGAACTCGGCTACAAAGCGGGCTCCAAGATCACGGAAGACTTGTCTGGCGGACTGCTGCAGGATATCACCAAGGGCGCCTCGATACTCGGGATGTTCATATTAGGGTCACTGGTCAATAGGTGGGTATCCGTCGCCTTTACGCCGACGGTATCGGAAGTGCAACTCGACGAAGGAGCATATATCGATTGGGATAACCTTCCTGCTGGGTCGGAAGGCATCAAGACGGCCCTGGAGCAGCAAGAAGCCGGCAGGGCATTGAGCGAAACGAGTGTCACGACTTTACAAGATAACTTGGACAGCTTGATCCCTGGTTTGGCTGGACTATTGATCACATTGCTTTGCATGTGGCTGCTTCGCAAGAAAGTATCCCCGATTGTGATGATCCTCGGATTGTTCGTAATCGGTATCGGCTTCCATGCCATCGGCTTGATGTAATACTCTTATGAGAGAAGTGCCTCCTGCAGCAATAAAGGGAGGCGCTTTTTCTTACGATACAGTAAAAGCTCATACATAGAAGGAGGACCATCATGCTCACGATAGGATATATCGGAAACGGGAAAAGCACGAACAGATATCATCTGCCATTTGTCCTGCAAAGAGACAACATCAAAGTGAAAACAATTTACCGGAGAAACCCCGGCCGTGACAGCTGGAATAAAATCGCTGGCGTACACTATACATCCGACTTGAATGAACTGTTGAATGACAAAGACATTCAGCTCATCGTCATCTGCACAAAGCATGACAGCCATTATGAGTACGCCAAACAAGTATTGGAACACAACAAACACTGCCTGGTTGAAAAGCCGTTCATGGAAACCTCCGAGCAAGCCAAAGAAATATTCGCACTGGCAAAAGACAAAGGACTGCTCGTGCAGGCGTATCAAAACCGGCGGTTCGACAGTGATTTCCTGACCGTTCAGAAGGTAATTGAAGAGGGAAAACTCGGGGATTTGTTGGAAGTGGAAATGCATTATGACTACTATCGTCCGGATGTTCCTGAGTCCACTGATTCCTTTGATTCTGCGGAATCCTATTTATACGGCCATGGCTGCCACACCCTCGATCAAGTGATCAGCTATTTCGGCAGACCTGACCACATCCACTACGATGTGAGACAGCTGCTGGGACAAGGCAGAATGAATGATTACTTTGATCTGGACTTATATTACGGCAAGCTGAAAGTATCGGTTAAATCCAGTTACTTCAGAATAAAAGAAAGACCGAGCTTCGTTGTTCACGGTAAAAAAGGAAGCTTTGTGAAACACACCAAAGACCGCCAAGAAGAACATCTGAAGTTATTTTACATGCCGGATAACGAGGATTTTGGTGTTGATACCTTAGATCATTATGGTGTTCTGACATATATCGATGAAGACGGTACAGTCCATGAGGAAAAAGTGAAATCCGTTGATGGGGATTATGGACGTGTTTATGATGACTTATATGAAGCCATCGTTAATGGAAAAGAAAAAACCATCACGGACGAACAAACAGTGCTGCAGATGGAGATGCTGGAGACAGGTGTTAAGGATTTAAAGTAGAATAAGACAGGATTACTCTGCTGTTTCATAGATCTAACAGACACACAACTTATGTAACAGGAGTTAACAGATACTAACTCCTGTTACTAATGTAATACTCCTTTTCTGTAACCAATAATAGATATCATTCCCCTATACTTCACTTATGTGAAGTAATTCTTCCGTAAGATTCAAAATAGTGTAGATTGTGTATCCCCATGCCTTGTGGAGCGAGCGTTACTTGATTTGGCAAATATAATCAACTTATTTCTCTGTTTAAATAAGCTATCATCGCATGGGAATTAAAAGTTATGTTGAATTAAAAATCCACTAAAACTATAAAACGTTTTGAATCATGTAAAAACTATTGTAGATGAAATATTTAAAATGGTAAAAAATCGGTGTATAGTAAGTAGGTGAATGATATCAGGTAGAAAGGACTATAACATGCGAAGAATATATTTATTGCTAACTGTTTTTATTCTGATTTTTGTGCTGGCTGCCTGTCAAGGTGATGCAAAGGATGTAACGGAATCAGATGGATCTAATGTAGAGAAGAACGTACAAATTAAAGGCTATTTTACTACTAATGAAGTAGACATAAACGATACTATTCCTATTTTGTACATAGTAAAAAATGATAGTGATAAGGCTGTCAAGGTAACAGAAGATGACTTCTCATTGGAGAAGCCGGGAGAGGAAGTATGGTTTGGATCTAGCACGGGAGAAGAGCCTCGCTTTATATCAGTTGATGCCCATAAGGAAGAAGCAATCATCGCGCATTATCTTGTAACGCATGATGGAAGTGCTAAAGAGGCCTTCGCTCAAGATTTTAATTTACATTATAATGGTGATTTGGAAAATGTCCAATATCCTTTGACGCTAAGTGATGAGGTGCCAGCTAAGTATAAAGAAATGGCTGCTGAATGGAATGAGGAACCCGAAGACGATACGGATAAACCGGAAGTGGACACGGATCAAGGCAATGCAGATGAAGTAGAGTCTGAAATTGTAAATGGTTTTGAAGTAGTCCACCGTTTTAAGGTAACAGGTTATCACATGGAATATGCTGGAGGAAACCACGTAGAAGTGAATATACGCGTTGAAAATCTTACCGATAAAGAGCAGCTTTACGATACGGCTGCTTTGAAGATGTATGATCTCACCCAAGAATATGGTTTAGGTTCTGATAGTGAAAGTGTACCCGAATCGGTTATTACAATTCCTCCACACGGAAAAGCAGATTATGTTGGTTATTATTTGTTCGTAAATGACCACGATGCTAGTGCAGATGAGGTGATTGCTGGCATTCAAGGACTTCATTATATCGATGATCAAATTATGGAAGTACTCGATGTATATGGAGATTATCAGCAAGAATTACCAGAAGATTTTTCACCTTTGTAAGATGTGAATTTTCTGAAATGGAGATATCACACTTTATCTAAACTTTTATGCCTGTACATCATATTAGAAGAGAGGCTAGTGTCAGCTAGCCTCTCTTCAGTATGCGCTGATTTTCTTCATTTATCCTAGAGAATCTTTTCTGTTCAAAAGCAGATAATAACTCCAACAAGACTGACATGAGGAGAAGATTATGAAAAAAAAGAACAAAGGATTATCAGCAATTCAGCTAACCATGATGGCTTTGGGAAGTGTAATCGGAGGATCGTTCTTCCTAGGCTCATCGGTAGCCATCCGGGCAGCCGGCCCCTCCATCATCATTGCTTATATCTTAGCAGGTGTGCTCGTTTACTTTATATTGTACGCTCTGTCCGAAATGACAGTCGCCAACCCTACTGCGGGATCATTCAGCACATTTGCTGCCCAGAATCTCGGGCAGGGAGCAGGCTTTGTCGTTGGCTGGCTATTCTGGACAGGCACCATATTCTCCATGTCCAGCGAAGCGACCGCCATCAGCCTGTTATTCCGGCAATGGTTCCCCAATATTTCCATCGCGTTGCTTGGGAGTGCCGTGATCATCGGCGTCACCCTTATCAATTTATTGGGTGCTGATAAACTGGGTAAGCTCGAGAGTGCGTTGTCCGGTATCAAGATATTCGCCATCATCTTCTTTATCATCACCGCCATCGTCTTGATTTTTGGCTGGCTACCAGATAAAGCGCCCGTTGGAACAGGGGCACTTACAGAAGAGCCACTGATGGCAGGAGGAATCAGCGGACTCGCCGGCAGCATGCTGCTGATCGTGTTTGCTTATGCCGGCTTTGAAATCATCGGACTTGCCGCATCAGAAGCAGAGAATCCACGTGAAACAATTCCAAAAGCAATTCGTTACACCGTTTTCTCTCTGGTCGGCCTATACGTCCTCTATGCAGCCGTCTTACTGCCGCTCATACCAACAGCATCACTAAACGAAAACACCAGCCCCATGGTCGCATCTCTCAATCGCTGGGGCATCGGCTGGGCAGGAACAGCCATAAACATCGTCCTAATCTCAGCAATCCTCTCGGCAATGCTCGCCGCAATCTTCGGCCTGGGCCGCATGATTCGCTCCCTGACCGATGTGAGACATGCGCCAAGATGGCTGAGAGATAAAGGAGACGTCCCATATCGCGGCATTTTATTTTCCGGAGTAGCCATGCTGCTTGGATTAGGCTTTGGCCTTCTATTCCCAAGAGCATACCTAGTCTTAATCAGCACCGGCGGATTCGCCCTGATCTTCACCTACGCAGTCATCATGGCCAGCCACATCCGCCACCGCAAAAAACACGGCTGCCCGCCAAATGGCATTTGCCAAATGCCCGGGTTTCCCTTTAACTCATGGATAGCGTTGATAAGCATGATTATCGTTTTACTCTGTATGCCATTTGTGCCTGGGCAGGAAACAGGACTGATATCAGGAGTCAGTATGGTCGTCTTCTATACGCTCGCTTATTTGGTTGTGAGATCACGGATTCGCAGGAAAAGGGAAGAGAAGGGGCATTTTGGACCGCCTGTGCAGAATTTGGTTATGGAGTTTTCGGAGGAGTTGACTGGGGATGGAAAGGGGAAAGAAGAGAACTGATTAACTACAATAATAGACAAACGAAAAGAGAATAATTATTGAAGAAACGCATTAAATGTAAGTGCTTGTTTTTGGAGATAAGTCAAACAAAAGAGTTTAAGGAATTAACGCGCGATTAGTTAAAAATAGAAAATCCTTAAAGCTTTTGCTTTAAGGATTTTCTTAAATTATAATTTACTTAAGAGTATTAAAGTAATTAGATAGAGCTGTTGCTTGGTCAGAAGTAAGTTCTTTTACAACAGTATTATCTTCAATTACTAAAAGTTGATTGTGATACTCTACAATCTTGACATCGATATTACTAGCCATAATATCGGTGTCAACCATTTTTGCTAGGCTAGGTAATAGTTGAAGTAGTTCTTTTTTCTCTGCTCGTACCTGCGAACTATGCCCAGTTCCATTTTTGAACTTGTAGATGTTATCGTTCCTAAGATCGAAGTAATCGCCATTTAAGAGTGAATAGCTATAATCTTGTCCATGTAGATATTCTCCAATAAGTCTTTTCAGAAAAACAATTCTTCTATCATTGTCTAAGTCGACTCCACCTACAACCCTATCTCGCTTGCCCGAGACGTTATTCCCTTTCTTATCCACCCAGATCTTCCATTCAACATTAAATGCAGATATGTAATTGAATAAGGTTGTATCAACGTACACCTCTTCTATAGATTTTAATAGAGTGTTGTTGCAGAATATAACAGTTAATCCCTGACTCAAGTGCTTAAAATCATTTATCAAATTTCTCACCCCCTTGCAATATAAATATTCTAACATATATCACATTTTTAGAACATATAGTCGATTATTAAACTGTATTTAAATCCTTTTAATGAGCAGCCTATTCTCTCTGATATACTGTAAGTAGAAGAATTAATTATATATAGTATTAAATGGTATAGAAGGAGGAGGTCTAATAATTTTATGAAAAATATATCTGTAGTAGGCGCAGTAATCGTACAAGATAATAAAATCCTATGCGCCCAAAGAGGTACAGAAAAATCCTTACCTTTAAAATGGGAGTTCCCAGGCGGCAAAATCGAAAAAAATGAGACACCTCAAGAAGCTTTAAAAAGAGAGATTACCGAAGAAATGCAGTGTTCTATTTCTATAGGTGAAGAAATAGAAGATACTACATATGAATACGACTTTGGTATAGTTCACTTAAAAACATTTTATTGTCAATTACTTGAAGGTGAACCTACTCTGACTGAGCATGTAGCAATCAAGTGGCTAGCTCCAGAAGATTTATCTTCCTTAGACTGGGCACCAGCAGATATCCCAGCAATTGAAAAAATCCGACTAGATCACAAATAAACATGATTTACCAGTTATCCATTTACACACACCGACAAAAAACATTACAATTAAGCTATTAATTGGTAATGAATGGTGGAGTAAATGGATAATTTTATTAACAGCTTGAAAGATTCATTGCATAACGGATTTATTGATCACACATATAGTAATCAAAAGAATTTTAACCCGCAGCTTTTAGTGAACAATCATCAGGAGAATACAACTGTTCTACAGTCATTATTAGAGGAATTAGAAGTTTGTCAGAGCTTCATTTTCTCAGTTGCTTTTATAACAGAAAGTGGACTGGCTACACTAAAGACACATCTGTATGATCTGGCGCGTAAGGGTATAAAGGGACGTATCTTAACATCTACATTTCTGCAGTTTAATTCGCCGAAGGCTTTTAGAGAATTGTTGAAGATTTCGAATGTCGAAGTGAGGCTTACGGATCTACCGGGTTTTCATGCTAAAGGTTATATATTTCATCATAATACGCACCACACTTTAGTAATTGGCAGCTCCAATCTGACTGCACAAGCTCTTCAAGTGAACTACGAGTGGAACGTGAAGCTTAATTCTCATCAGAATGGGGAGATTATTCGTCACTTTTCTAATCAATTTGATGAAGTGTGGGATAAGGCATCTCCTCTAACAGAAGATTGGATCAATCAGTACGCTACGATTTATGAAGAAAGTAAAGAAAAGCGTGCTATTGAGAAGGTTATTGAGCTGCCAGCTGACTATCAGATTAATTCGATTCGGGATAGTTTAAGTATTGAACCAAATAAAATGCAAGAAGCAGCATTAGCACAAATTAAGGCTGTGAGAGATGCTGGTCATCGAAGGGGCTTGGTCATTTCAGCGACCGGAACGGGGAAAACGTTTTTGTCTGCATTTGATGTACGGAATGTGCAGCCTGAACGTATGCTTTTCATTGTGCATCGTGAACAGATTTTGCATAAGGCAATGGCGGATTATAAGAAAATTTTAGGTGGTCATGATGAGCAGTTTGGTATTGTATCGGGGTCATCAGGAGAGATAGATAAGAAGTATGTATTTGCAACAATTCAAACATTATCTAAGCCTGATAACCTGGCAATATTCGATAAAGAGGCATTTGATTACGTGCTTATTGATGAGGTTCATAAGGCAGGAGCAAAATCTTATCAAAACGTGATTGATCATTTTAAGCCTGCATTCTTGTTAGGAATGACGGCAACACCAGAGCGGATGGATGACTTTAATATCTATGAACTCTTTGACTATAACATTGCTTATGAGATTCGTTTACAAGAAGCTTTAGAAGAGGATATGTTGTCTCCTTTCCATTACTACGGAGTTACGGATATTGAGTACAATGGCGAGTTGATAAGCGAAACGGCTCTGCTTTCGCATTTGGTAACGGAGGAGCGTATTAACCATATTATTGAGAAGGTCAATTATTATGGGTATTCCGGTGAATCGGTTAAAGGGCTTATCTTTTGCAGTAGAAAAGAAGAGACCCATCAACTGGCGAGTGCATTGAATGAAAGAGGTTATCGAACTTGTGCACTAACTGGCGATGATTCGCAGGAAGAGCGTTTAAAAACAGTCGAGCAGCTAGAAAATGGGGAACTTGACTACATTTTGACAGTAGATATCTTTAACGAGGGTATCGATATACCTTGTATTAATCAAGTGGTAATGTTGCGGCAAACGCAATCGAGTATTATCTTCATTCAGCAGCTAGGACGCGGTTTGCGGAAGCACGGTTCTAAAGAGTACGTGACGATCATCGATTTTATCGGAAATTATAAAAATAACTACTTAATCCCAGTGGCTCTCTCAGGCGATAGTTCTCAGAACAAGGATTCAATACGGCGCAGGCTAAAAAATACAGATTATATTAAGGGAATTTCGACTGTTAACTTTGAGGAAATTGCTAAGAAGCAGATTTATAAATCTATAAGTGATAGCAAACTGACTGCAATGAAAACATTAAAAGATGCTTATACTGCTTTGAAAAATCGTCTAGGTAGAGTTCCTTACTTAAGAGATTTTATTTTGAATCACTCTATAGATCCGGAAGTAATTATCAAAGCTAAAGACAATTACCATCAATTCCTGATTGCTGTAAAAGAAGAAGTACCTCAGATTACAGAGTATGAAAATAAAGTTTTAACAATGGTTTCTCAGGAATTGCTAAATGGAAAGCGGCTGCATGAGGTTGTCTTGCTCGAAATGCTAATTGAGCATGTAGAAGTCTCTTATGAAGAGTATCAAAGTGTATTAGCCGATAAAGGATTGCCAAGTGATGATGCTACCATTACATCTGTGCAGCGTATAATGGACCTGTCTTTCTTTAGCCAAACGAACCGCAAAAAATACGGAGATTGGCCGCTTGTTGAAGTAGATAATCACGTATTGAAGTTGAGGAAGGAAATAAAAGCAAGTATAGATAACAATGATATTTTTGCTCAACTTCTTCAGGATGTTCTTGCAACTTCTGCAGAGAAGAATAAAAGATATGGTACCGATGTGCTCACTCGCTATGAAAAATACACTCGCAAGGATGCCTGTCGTCTATTGAATTGGGATAGCGACGAAAGCTCCACAATTTATGGGTATAAAACAAAACACCAAACATGCCCGATCTTTGTTACGTACCATAAAGACGAAGAAGTTGAGTCTAGTGTTGCTTACGAAGATACTTTTCTGAATGAACAAACATTTAAATGGTACACCAGAAGCAAACGTACAACAGAATCCAAGGAAGTAGCAGAAATCATAGCTGCTGATCAAAACGATATCGACATTCATTTGTTTGTGAAAAAAGATGATGACGAAGGAATAGGCTTTTATTACTTAGGTCAAGTGCATCCTGATACGCAAACTGTTCAGCAGGAAGAGATGCGCAATGGAGAGGATAAGGTTATTCCGGTTGTGACAATGAATATGGTTTTGGAAGAACCTGTTGATAAGAAGATTTATCGGTATATTGTGGAGTGACAGCTTGCACGATTTAGTATTTATTATCGCCCAGCCATGTATGGCTGGGATTTTTTAATGAGTTAGAATGGATTAATAAATATATAGCAGCGTTGATGTTTATTCTTGATTAACAAGGAGGAATAGGAATGCAATTACTAACAGAGGATTTAAAACATGAATTATTTGATAAACTCAACAGTGCAAGGGAGTCAGTCATAATTATAAGTCCGTTCATTAGTGAATCTATTGCAACTAAGTTAGTTGAAATAATTAAAGGACACTCTTTGAGCTGTACATTAATAACTCGTTTTGATAGAGAATTGTTTATTAATAGAAGCAGCAGTATTGAAGCGTTGAAATTATTACAATTAAATGGTGTTGAAATCTTAGCATTAAAGAATCTACATTCAAAAGTGTACATCATGGATAACGAAATATGTTTAATTGGATCGGCAAATTTTACACATAAGGGACTTAATGAGAATAAGGAATTATTAATGTTATTAGACGAAGTACATGAAGCTATGCCAGTTATAAAATATGCGAATAATCTTTATAATGAGATCCTAAACGATGGTAACTGGATTGCTAGTAGAGAAATGATAGAACAAGAAGTTGATTTTAAGAAGAATTATACGAAAATAGAATCTAAAGACACAAGGCTAGATTTCAAATTTGGCGCTATACTTGGCAATAAAACAAGCTGGGATGAAGATGAAATAGTGCTTTCTGTTTCAATAGGAGGTACGTATGATCTTGTGGAAAAGTATGCGGTTCATGCACATCCGAATACTGAAGAATATAAGTACAAGAATATGGAGAATCTAATTACCTTTAGATATCCAAGTGGCGGACAAATGAAGGCAATATATGAAATCATTGATACTTTGGAAATAGATGTTTCAAATTGGAGGAAAAGACTCGAATCTCTTGATTACAGTGAAGATATAAAGCACAGATTGTCAGAATATATTCTTGAGAGACAACAAGGCTTTCAATTCGAGAAAACTATTTACTTCAAATTCTATATTTTAGAATCAAAATTAAATCTAACTCATTTCCCTAGACCTAATAGAAATAATGCGGGTGGATGGTATTATCGTTTAGGTGATTTATTAAATGAAAGCATAGTTAATACTTTTAAAGATGGAGACAATTAAATTGTGAAAAAAGTAAAAGAAGAAGTATTGTAATGGAGTGATCCCAATGGAAATAGTAGATATACTCGAACTGGAAAACGATCAGAGTTTTCAATTGCTAAATCAACAAGTGAATTCATTTAACTCGTTAAAGATACTTAAACTGAGAAATCATGAAATAAGACACTCTAATATATTGTCCTGGCTTCTCAACCCTAGAGAGAATCATGGTTTAAGTGATTACTTCCTTAAAAAGATAGTTGAGCATCTTATTTTAATGGATGAGAATGATGCAACTTTAAATGGGCACGTTAGTGAAATCCTAAATTATTCCCTTGTAGACAGTCATGTCTATCGAGAAGTGAAAACAGATAAAAATCGATATATAGATTTGCTTGTTGTAAATCGACAGATGAATTTCGTATTCCTTATTGAGAACAAATTCTATTCATCTGAATCCGCAAATCAATTAGATGATTATTTGGAGTATATTCAAGGTGTATTTGAGGGCTTCACAATTATTCCTGTGTACTTAACACTACATGGAGAAGAACCATCAAATGAAAAATACCTTATGTTAACGTATGAGCGGATAGAGAGAATAATTTCGGGAATTTTGATGCTTTTCAAAGAGCAGCTGAATGTGAATGTATACAGATTCATTGAAGAATATAATCAACTCTTGAAGGAAAAATTTTATTCTGATGAAGAACAGATGCTGCAGGCAATTGAAGTTTACCGTAATCATAAGGACACAGTAGATAAGCTATTTGAAGAAACGAGTTTGATACATAAGCAGCTTAATTTCGAATCAGGCTATCAGTACGAATTTGTAGCAAAGTACAAGGATACAATCAAATATATTTATAATCAGGGTCAGAATCTTTTGGCGTATAGTTTCGAACAATTTATTACTGCTAATTTTGAACAAAATATACTGTATAATGCCCATCCAAGGACACCAAACTTAATACCGCCTGAATGGTCTACTACTAACGAATTATACCGGCGAAAAAATTATTGGTTGGGCCAAGGGTTTATTGTATGGTTTGAACAAGCTGGAGATGATCGGCTGCGCATGGTCGCAGAGTTAGGGCGCATTGAATATAATACACGTCTTTCTTTCTTGCGTGCACTAGAGGAAGCGGGCGTATCTATTAGGAAATCCGCCAAATTAGAAAAAGCTCGCTACACAAGATTCTACGTTGAAAAGATAGACGTAAATAAATGGAATGACGTGGAAGAACTTAAGCAAGCAATGATTGACCTTTATGAAAGTCCGAAATTTAAACAATTACGTGAAAATGTAGCTCAAATCATAACAGGAGAGGCAATTAAAGAAAGGCCGATTGCAGTCGATGAGCAGCCTGTTATAAGTACAACAAATTCTCTTGTAAAGGACACATTTAAAAAGTGGATGAAGTCATTAGATATGTCGGAATCCAATTATCGTGTTTCTCCTAAGCACTTATCATTTAAGATACCATTATTTGATTCATACAAGGAGCAGCTTGGTGAAACAAGAGAAAAGTGGTGGTGGTATGATGGACCGTTCTTGTTTTGGATGAAATATAGTGCTGAATCAATTTTCTTCACGCTTGAAGTTGGGCCGATTGAAGCTGAACAACGCGTTAAGTTAATGGAGATCTTAAAAGCTAAGGGGATAAAGTTCAGTAAGAAAGGGCTTCAGTTAGAGGCTAAGTTTAATCGAATTCATACAGAGAGGGTTACGACTAAAGGTCTTGATGAGGGTAATTTACTGAATTTGTTTAATAGCTTTTATAATAATAAGCGGCTGAGTGAGATATTAGAAATACTAGGAGAGACATATGACGAGTTATTTGAAAAGGTGCATTGAGCTTATAAAGATGTTCTTATCTGCTAAAACAACAGCAACCTTAACTAGAAGAGACAACATGACAAACTTTAGAAGAGTATCACCTAAATGCCCAAAATGCAGTGGGAATCAAACCTATGACATTCTGCCCCAGCTTCCAAATGAACTAGAGGATGAAATTTATCTTGAGGAACTATTTTATAATGGAGTATCTATCGGAAATACTACATATCATTGTCGTACGTGTAACTACACGTGGAAAAAGTATAAGGGGAGAAAGCCCTATAGAGATATAAAGAGGATATATTGTGGTATAGGTGGATATCCAGGTCCTTATTACAACGTAGAGATTAATGTTGATAAGAGACAAGTAAAGCATAAGACTTCGTTACCTGAAGTAAACGATATAAAGATAGTAGGAAATTTAGTGACTGACAAGGAAATACAATGGTTACTTTCGCAGTTGTACAAATGTGATCTTTTAAATTGGGCGGAGGAATACTTTAAGCCTGTACTTGATGGTACTTCATGGAATGTTCGAATTGAGTATAGTTCATACTGTGAAATAAAGACGGGAAGTAATTTCTTTCCTGAGAAATGGGATGAGTTTACTGAAGCTGTGTCAAAGATATCATCTGGTGATTTTGGTTAAATGGTTTATACGTTTTATAAAGAGGAAGGCGAGAGTTAATGTGCTCTCGTCTTATCTTACAAGTAAATAACTCGTATATCATAACTTGCCTGTCTCTTAGTTGAGGAAATTTTGGAACATTGGTGTTAGTAATCCAGCTGGTATTCCTATCGAGTAGATTCACAACTTCATTTATATCCATTTAGTATTTCGTTCTATTGGTGTATGAGCCTTAAAGTTGATGTTCTTTCAAAGTTGAATCATTTAAGTTTGACGTCATTGTAAATAACCTTTTTAAAAGAGTCAGGCTTTTGCTGTGACAGAATTTCTATATGACCAGTTGATGTTGAAGTGGGGTTAAATTGACTCTACCTGTAAAAGTGTTCTTAATAGATTTTCGGCATTGTGCATATTTCCTAGTATAGGATTTTCAAAATCACTATATGCATCTAAATAAGCTCGCACGCTTCCCTCAATATGTATATGCTTAGTATCTTTATTTTCCTCTAAGATATCTAAGGCATTTAGATATCTTCTGTAGATTATCTCTATCATCCCGGTATTTAGCTCATTTTCGTGCTTCTTTAAGCCTTTCTAGAACGAGTCTTAGTTGTTCTTTGAGATGATCTTTTGTACTCATTACTTGCCCTCCTTAAGAGCTTCTTTAATCCAATCTAAAGGCCAGCCTCGAGGCTGAAATTTTGTGCTTATTGTCATTAATCAATCATATTCAATACATACTATACCGTTTGAAGTTTCTAAGAAATTTATTATTGATTTAACTAGAACTGGGAGGACGTTTTTAATGTTATCTGATTGTTCTACTTTATTTATATCAAAATGATTTAATTGTTCTATGGTCAATGAGAGATCGGGTATAATCCATGGAGAATCATCATACCAACCTTCGTGATAATAATACTCCTTTAAAATTCCAGCCTTTTCTGAATCAGAAGTTAATAATGCATCCAAAATACTCTCGAAGTAGCCGTTCCATATAATGAGCTTCTTATTTTCATTAGCTAATATTAATTCCGGTTCACCTTCAAACCCATCGTAGAATGCAGTATTTATCATTTATTCTCAGTCCTTCCAATACCCATTTCTAAAAGCTTTCGCAGGAAAGTGACTTTTGGAATTTATTCGTTGTTTTCTAAAGTACTTTTAAATTATACCACTACTTGTTGTAACCAACTTAAGGGCTTTGATTAATTGCTGGGAAGTAAATTTCTGCACTAGATGTAAAAACATCTTCTTTCTCTTGATGTGTTAAATCGGTAGTAAAAATGCTTCACAACAATTAATGGTATGCCTGATGAAATGTACCTCCTAAGAAATCCTTTATTGTCTCAATAACGTCATTATTCCCCTCGCTTTCTTTTACTGGAAAACCGTAAGCAAGGAGAGTCAAGATTCCATATCGTGTATTGCTAAATCAATTGCAACTGCCAATTTTAGCTGATTTTGTTTATTTAGACCTAGCTTATATGCATTAACAGACTTACTTTCAATAATGGGGTCTGCATTTGGGTCTAATCGATCTAGTTCTACTTCGGCAATAATGTTATCGTTTATTAGTATTCTGTAGATATCTTCGCCCTGTTCAGGAATCCAATGAATAATATAGGCTGATTTCATTTCCGGATACTGATTTCTTAGTACCATCAGTAATCTTATTTTATCGTTATCATTGAATAGTGATTCATTAGATTTTTTTAGTTGATCTCTAATGTCCTGTTCTGTTTTACTCCCTATAAGTTTCACTAGTTTAATCTCCTCACAAGCTTAATTTACTTTATCTTCCCAGGTGTTGCTGTAATTAAATTTCCGTGCTTATCCACCAAAATGGTCATTGTGGAAGTAGAATTAAAATCATCAAACTTATCAACTCCGATAGACTTATCTAATGTAACTTCCCTTACATAACGAGTGCCATCCGCACTCTCTATGCTTCTAGTTACAGGAGACGCCACTACATTTTTACTAGACAGTAAGGAGCGCAGTTCATCTTTAGATATCGTAAATTGTGAAGCGTTCTTTTTTGAAAAATGTCTGTCTACAACGTGGTTCCAACCCTCATTCCCAATATTAATTCTAGATTGAACTATAGGTGGCATACCAGATACTTTAGCTGTCTCCTTAGTAGACCCTTTAAACTCATTAACCTTTACAGGCTTCGCATCAGGCAGCCCCTTACCCTTTGTCATACTCTCGGCAAGTTCATCAATATATTTACTAAAAGAAGAGATTGTATAAATGCCGCCATCTTTAACGGCTTTTCCGGATTTACCATAAAAAGATCCTATTGCCATGGCGACATCGCCTAGAGAGGGATCCTCCATGGTTAATAAGCCTCCAAGTAGGTAATCGACAGTACCTATTGTGCCATCCTTAATAATCTTTCTGTCTACCTCTTTTGCATACTCGCTTAAATCTCGTTCCCCTGGAATGTGTGAGACGAATTCGAATGCTTGCTGAGCCGTTTCAGTATCAAAGTGTGCTTTTATGATACGACCGTCATCAAGCGTAATGTATTCACCATTCCATTCAAAATGATCATCTTGTACATGTTTACTATCTTTGAAGTGGTCTCGAAGGGAATCAAATTCTTCTTTTGTAATAGGCACTGGATCATCAGTGGTGCTGGCCTTGTTGCCTTTTGATAATAATTGAAATTCTTTATAGAATTCATGCTCTGTTAGCTGTTCAGAACTATAACTATCAACAGTAATATTATTCTTATCAATCGCATCCCCAAGCTTCGCCAAATAAGCTTTCATCTGCTCGATATCCTGCAAAGGCTGCTCGAGTTTTTTGTTGCATTGGCATCCATGTCGTACATGTTAGACAATGTTTCTTTTAGTTTCTCTTTTCCTTTGTTGATGGATTCGATGAATGGATCATTGTCTATTGATGGGATATGAACTATGTCTTTGACATAAAGCAACTGTTGGTTGATGTCGATGGAGGTTGAAGTTAAGCTCGTGGATGCTTTCACAAGCTCGCTTTTCAGTTCGCCTTCTAAGAATTCCTCCCGTATAAAGCCCTGTTCATCTGATTCAAAGGAGAGAACTTCTTCGTAAACAGATGATAGTGTCTCTTCATATTGTATCAAAAAGCTGTTCAAGAATTCGAGGAAGGGCTTATGCGTTTCTTCAAAAAAGGAACGAATGGAATTGGCGCTTTTACCTTCAAATCCATCATGCAGAGTTGTCACACCATTAATGGCTTGTTTGACTTGTTCGACGCTTTCCTTTGTTTGCTTGATAAAATCCTTCGTACTGTCCACTTGCTGCTGGATGTCTTGTACATCTAAATTCTTAATTTTCTTCACCACCTGATTTTCCGTTAGCTGTCTTTAGTTGTAATTATAATAAAGGAATATTTTGGTGGAAGGGAATTTGGGAAAAATCATTCTATTTTACCAGTATTAAACAGTGGTGTTTTCGCAAAATGAGTCGGAGGTTTTAGTTATGAAATAGATAATTGGAGAGTTATCAGAGGTAGAGTATGAAAGGGGATGGGTTTGCTTTAGGGGGTTCACTATATGAATTAAGTTATTATCTAGGGCTAAGAACTTCATCAATTGTAGTTGGGTGAAGTGGTCACTCATATATATTCGATAGTCAAGGGTAATATTTTGTCTAAAAAATAACCTTGAAAGACAGCAGCCAATCAAGGTTATTGCAGTATATCTACCAATCGCTTATTTCAAAATTCGGATCGTCTATTTCATTAATGTAGACTGAAATCCATGAAACTGTTTGTTCAATAGGGTCTGTTTCAACATAGACGCCTTTAGGACTAATATATACTTCCTCAAAATCATCGTATTCGAAACTGGGCTCTAGTTCCAGGACTTCATCAATGTGCATTCATTAAACCATAAGTCCATTGTGTTATTTAATTCATACTTTATAAGATATTTACCTAATAGTGTCGCTTACTATATTGTTCTATGACGGTAATTTAAGATATTTTTTCGATTTTTAGGTTTGTAAATGTAATTTCGATATTTAAAGGAGGTACTGAAATTTCAACAATTAATAATGGAATATCAATTTTTGATTCATATTCAGTTATATTAATATCTTGTATGAAATATGGAATTTGAGATTTTGATAACTCCCTAAGAGGCTGTATTCTATCCTCTTCGCTTGTTGTAAGCTTAAACATTGAGCATCCTGTAAAGGATAGTTTTATATTGTACTCATTATCTTCGAATATCAAGGTGATCTCATCACCAAAATGTTTAGCCTCTAAGTTTAACAATCTGGCGTCCCAGTAATGTAAATTCTCTAGACGCTTCATTAATTCTAATGCTCTCATTTTTTTATCCTCTCACTTCTTGTATGGTATATGTGCATCTGGACTTTTTCGATCAACCTTACTTAGATTCTTATCTAGTGGATTTCCTTGCTCGTCATATAAGTGTACATGATCATATTTTGTTAGTTTATCAGGGGGATCTATCCTCATTCTAATATTTCCCTTGGAATCTCTTACGTGTACAAACTTATTGTGCTCTGTATATTGCCACTCTTGTGGGATGTTATCCAATATATCTTTCTTAGACATATTTGGAATATCACGGGTGTTAATATTTCCTGCAAATGTATCTTGACTGTTTTGTGTTTTCTTTTGCTCATTATCCTTATTGTTTTTTCCTCCGTCTGCCTTCTTACCAAGAAAACCACCATCTTTTAACCAAACAGGCTTAATATCATCTAGAAACTTATCCAGAGGTTTTAAAACAAACTTATCAATTAGTTTAGGAGCTTTAGTTATTTTGCCCACACCAGTCAATGAGGCGCCTGCAAGGATTCTCTCGTGTATAGGAGCATCAGGATCAGTAGCTACTTTAGCATCATCAATGATTAGAGGGCCTAATACTTTATCCCAAAATTCTTTCTCACTTTCGCTAGCTTTGACCTCTAAACTCTTCGGTACTTCTTTAACAAATTGATAATTTAGACCGCCTGTCGTATTATCTTGGTACTCTCTAATAATACTCCCGTCAGATAATTCATAATACGTACCATCGTGTTCGAAACTAGGATCTACTACTACTCGCTGATTCTTAACTTCTTCTTTTAATGATTGAAAGGCGGTTGCTGAGAGGGTAATTGTCTTATCTTCTGTCTGTGCAAGCTTACCTTTTAGTGACAGGTCAAATTCTTGATAGAAATTCAGCTTCTTTAATTGTTCAGAACTATAACTATCAACAGTAATATTATTCTTATCAATCGCATCCCCAAGCTTCGCCAAATAAGCTTTCATCTGCTCGATATCCTGCAAAGGCTGCTCGAGTTTTTTTGTTGCATTGGCATCCATGTCGTACATGTTAGACAATGTTTCTTTTAGTTTCTCTTTTCCTTTGTTGATGGATTCGATGAATGGATCATTGTCTATTGATGGGATATGAGCTATGTCTTTGACATAAAGCAGCTGCTGGTTGATTTCGATGGAGGTTGTAGTTAAGCTCGTGGATGCTTTTACAAGCTCGCTTTTCAGTTCGCCTTCTAAGAATTCCTCCCGTATAAAGCCCTGTTCATCTGATTCAAAGGAGAGAACTTCTTCGTAAACTGATGACAGTGTCTCTTCATATTGTATCAAAAAGCTGTTCAAGAATTCGAGGAAGGGCTTATGTGTTTCCTCGAAAAAGGAACGAATGGAATCGGCGCTTTTACCTTCGAATCCATCATGCAGAGTTGTCACACCATTAATGGCTTGTTTGACTTGTTCGACGCTCTCCTTCATTTGCTTAATAAAATCCTTCGTACTGTCCACTTGCTTCTGGATGTCCTGTACAACTAGATTCTTAATTGTATTTCACCACCTAATATTTTCCGGAATTGTACTTTACGTGTAATTATAATAGAGGAATATCTTGAAGGGAGGATTATTTGGTAAAATGCTTCCATTTTACCAGGGGAAGAAGGTCGATATTTACCAAAATGGGTCAGACGTCTTAGCGTTTATTAGGATAAATAGAGTGAAAATGATTAGATATAAAAACTGTTGGTATTCTCTAACTATACTTGCGTCAGTTAATACATAATATGTACCATGGTGTTTGAAGCTAGGGTTCACGACTACTTGTTGACTCTTAACTTTCTATTGTAATTATTGAAAATCTTTCGCAGATAGGTCAATTGCCTTGTCCGCTGTCTTTGCAAGCTTACCATTTAGTGACAGATCAAATTTTTTGATAGGAACCTTGCTTCGCCAGTTGTTCAGAACTATAACTATCGATTGAGATATTATTCTTATCGATAACCTCCCGCAGCTTCGCCAGAGAACTCTGCATCTGCTCAATATCCTGTTGAGGCTGATCCAGCTTTTTGGTTGCATTAGCATCCATGTCGTACATGTTTGATAGGGTAGTAGATAATTTCTCTTTCCCCTTATTGATCGAATGGATGAACAGCTCACTGTCCACAGCAGGAAAATCGATTGCGGCTAGGGGCCAAGGGTGATTTTTCACTTTATCTATAGAAGTTTTGTAAATATTTGATTATATTCCATTTATTTTCATTTTTTTTGCTAAGATATTGATAGACCTCTTAGAAAAGACATAATAATATATTAGGAGGTATTATAGATGAAAAGATTTGAAAAGTTTGTAGCAGCTGGGCTAGCCATTACGTTGCTTTCAGTTCCATTCTCAAACGTTGCTATGGCAGCTTCTGAAGCAAAGGTAACTTTAGAAGCAAGCGAATTTCAGATTGGTGATTCTTTAAGAGCAGTATGGGAAGAAGATAACGTTTCGAAAGAAGAAGTTGACAAGTTTGTAAACTATGCAAACACAGAGTTATCAAAAGGTGGAGAATTTACTGTTCAATGGAAACTAGCAGGAGCTAAGAAGATTATTAAATTTGTTGTTGACAATAAAGAGATTGTTCCTGGCAAAACACTTAGAGGTTGGGTTGATAAGTACGGTTCTAAAATGATAGACGCAATTGATAATCTTGAGGTAGCTTCAAAAGCTGGCTTACAACTTGCATTTGAAGAAGCAGGAATACCAAAAAATGTTGCTAAAGCTCTTGCTGATTTTATAGTTACATTTTTACTTTAAATATAAGGTATGATTTTAAATAAAACGGTCAGTTTGCAGAACGCTGCAAACTGACCGTTTTATTTTCTTCTCAAAAATATAGCAACTTCAATAAAGAAAATAAAGAAGGATACAACTAATGCAATAACAAAATTACTAGTGTGGTCTAGACTGAATATTAGTCCAATTGTATAAAAAGCTGAAGTACGTATAAGCAGTAAAATAATTAGATTAAATATATGCTTACCTAGTATATAATTTACTCCGAATTCTATAATATTATCGACTGTGTATAGATATATAAAAAAAGTAATAGATAACAATACTAGTTGACTTGTTTTGATATTCAATGAAAGTACTGTATTAACAAAGGTTGATGTTCCGAACAAAGCAAGCAAAATAAACCCAAGTGCTGCAGTAGGAGCTAATGCAAGTATAAAAGCAGCTCCAAAAGCAAAGAATATATTCTTTTTATTGGCTTTGATTTCTTTCTTCTCACCGATGTAAATTATCCTAAATATTAAAAAAAACAAAATAATAAATATAGCTACTAAAAGTATAATTATCTTAATATATATCGCTCCTTATTATCAAACATCCTACCATATTAGATTTGTCTTTCTATTTATTACTTATATTACTTCATTCTAAGATGTGTGTTAATCCTTATTGTATAAAGCTTAACTATTCCTTAATATCCAGGATACATATATATCGAAAGTGAGTTAGACGTCTTAGTAGATAGGATATAAAAACAGGTCATCCTCAGAAAATGAGGATGACCTGTTTTACTAAGATATCTGTTCTTTAGGTGCTCCTGCGTTATCATCTTTTGTTCCCATCTTCGCAAAAATATTAGCCAAGATAGACCCCGAAATATTATGCCAAACACTAAAGATAGCACTAGGTACAGCTGCCAACGGCGAGAAGTGCGCAGTCGCAAGCTGTGCGCCCAATCCTGAGTTTTGCATACCGACTTCTATGGAAGTAGTCTTAACTTTCGGCAAATCCATGCGCAGGAGCTTGGCAAAGGCGAATCCGAGCAGGTAGCCAAGTACATTATGCAGAATGACAACGCCGAAGATTGCCAGGCCGGTTTGAGCGATCTGCTGCTGGCTATTGGAGACGACGGCTGCGACGATGCCGATGATGGCTACGGCTGAGACAAGCGGCAGCACTTTTACGCTTGCGGTTGCTTGTCTGTTGAAGAAGCGTTTCACTAATAGTCCTAACGCAATTGGGATGATGACGACGTTCACGATGGAGATGAATAGGGAGACTGGGCTGACTTGAATCCATTCGCTTGCGAATAAAAGAATGAGTGCAGGTGTGACGATTGGTGCGAGAATGGTTGTGACTGCTGTTGCTGTGACGGATAATGGCACATCGCCTTTGGCTAGGAAGGTCATGACGTTGGAGGATGTTCCGCCTGGGCAGCATCCTACCAAGATAACACCGACAGCCACTTCAGGAGGCAGCTGCAGCCCTTTAGCCAATGCAAAGGCGAGCAGCGGCATGATCAAGAACTGTGCGACCACAACGGCCATCACTTCAAATGGGCGTTTGACCACGCCTTTAAAATCACTAGCAGATAATGTCAGTCCCATGCCAAACATGATGATTCCGAGTAGCGGGGTGATCAAAGGGACGATCCACGTGAAGCCTGCTGGCAGCATGAATGCTACTACCGCAAATAAGATAACCCAATACGCAAACGTATTTCCGACAAACTGGCTGAATCGTTCTAATGTTTTCATCATCCACCTCTTCAGTTATTGTTTGTCAGATTGTATAACAGTTTTTAATAAAATTCAATATTGATAATTATCTGATTTATTAAAATGCACTAATGTCTGTACTATTAAAATGATCTTGAGAGGTATGATATATCCTTTCAAGATCATCTTTTGTTTCATTTATTTACTTCTTTCATCAGCGAGGACTGATAATGCAGCAAGTTAATGATCCGCCTCGCCATCTCGGATGGTGTGGCATCATAATCGGCTCTGATCCATTCCAATATCCAGCCATAAATGCCATATGCCCGGTAGTGAGTGAAATAAGTGGAATTGATTTCGGATGCATTATCACCGATAAAAGAGAAGCGATTATGAAAGATGTCTTTTAATACTTCCAACAGAGCATCTTGTATGCCTGGTATCGGATCGGCATGCACCAGTAAGTCATAATAATATCGGTTATCTTTTATATACTGAAACACATCGGTTTCGTTTGGATTCATTTTCGTTAAGTCGAGGATGGGATTATCACGTACTGGTTTGCAGAATTCATAGCAGAACCGTTCCATCTCCAGCTGTATCATTTCTTGGGCTAGTAGGTCTTTACCGTCGTAATGTACGTAAAAGGTGGTCCGGTTGTAATTGGCTTCATCCACGATATCTTTTACTTTGACTTTGGAATAGCCTTTTTCTGTAACAAGTCGTTGGAACGTAGCGATTAGCGTGGCTTTCGTCCGCTCGATTCTTCGGTCTGTTTTTGGCATGATCTTCCCTCACTAACATTCTCTCTACTATTTTTAGACATTTTTTCTTTTATGTTGAAAACCTATACACAACTATCCTACTAGTTGAAAACCCATACATTTTCGATTTTTCAATGATTGAAACGATTGTAAATGATTCATTATACTTATGTTAATTATATTATAAAACTCTTTAATATAATTGAAAAATGTATAACTGGGGGAATTAGGATGGAAATCCAAGCAATGTTAACTACTGAGGAAAGCAATTTCAAAAAACAAACATTGCAGCTGGCCGAGCCAAAAGCTGATGAAGTGTTGGTGCGAATTGTTGCTACAGGTGTATGTCACACGGATGCGACAGTTCTTGATCGCTCACTGCCAGTGCCATATCCGGCCGTACTAGGACATGAAGGTTCAGGGATTGTAGAAAAAGTAGGCAGCAATGTTACTACTGTTGAACCAGGGGATCATGTTGTACTCGGATTCAGTTATTGCGGTCATTGCGACAACTGCTTGGAAGGTAATGCAGGCGGCTGTGAGAATATGATGGCTCTTAACTTCGCAGGTAAAAACAAATATGGTGTATCACCCATTCATAAAGAGGAACAAGAAGTGTCACAGTTCTTCGGCCAATCTTCTTTCGCTACGTACAGCACGGTAGATGAGAAGAACGTTGTGAAAATCGATAAAGAGGCAGACCTTCGTCTATTGGGACCACTTGGCTGCGGTCTTATGACAGGTAGTGGTACTGTCTTGAATTCCCTAGCTCCAGAAGCTGGAACAAGCTTTGTTGTATTCGGTACAGGAGCTGTAGGTCTTGCAGGTATGATGGCTGCGAAAATCGCTGGCTGCTACCCAATCATCGCTGTTGATATCCATGACAGCCGTTTGGAATTAGCAAAAGAGCTAGGAGCAACACATACAATCAATAGCAAAAATGAAGATCCAGCAGAGAAAATCAAAGAAATCACTGGCAAAGGCGCGCATTATTCCTTGGAAACAACAGGTGTTCCAGAAGTTACACTATCAGCAATCCGCTGCTTACGTGTAAAAGGGGAATGTGCAACAGTTGCGGTTGGTAAACGCGATCTAACATTCAACGTTACCAATGAAATCATGCTGAATGCGATCACACTGAAAGGTGTTATCGAAGGCGATGCTGTGCCTCAATTGATCATTCCGAAACTAGTGAAGTTCTACCAAAACGGTCAATTCCCGTTTGATAAACTAGTGAAATTCTATGAATTGGATGATATTCAGCAAGCATTTGAGGATTCTGCAAATGGATCCACAATCAAACCAATTCTGATCATCGACAAAGAATACCAAGCTTAATAGCTTGGTATTTCTTCATAGGAGGGAAAAGACAGTCATGAAAATACAAGAATTGACCAAAAGCTATATCAATGGAAGCTGGGTAAGTGGTGAAGGGTCTTCTAGTTATCGTTTATTGAATCCTTTTGATGCGTCCGTATTGGCGGAGTTCCCGATTGCATCCAAACATCAAGTGGAGCAAGCATACGCGGCTGCCAATGGAGCATATAAAGCATGGGCAAAGGATACAAATCTGCGGATCGATGTACTGCGGAAGGCGCTGCACTTCTTTAAAGAAAATGAAGAAGAAATCGCTGAATTGTTGGCGTTGGAGTCTGGTTCCACTTACATCAAAGCTAAAGTGGAGATTGGCTTGACGATTGCTTGCTTTGAAGAGGCAATGACTTTTGCCGATTCTTTAGGATTCAGGGAGCTGCCGGCATCGATGCCAGGCAAGGTGAATAAAGCTTATCGTAAACCTTTGGGTGTTATTTCGTCCATTTCGCCGTTCAACTTCCCGTTGTATCTGTCGATCAGAACAATCGTCCCAGCATTGGCGTTAGGGAATGCAGTAGTGCATAAAGGGGATATCCAAACGGCTGTCACCGGCGGCACTATCATTGCCAAAGCATTCGATGAGGCTGGTCTTCCTGATGGATTGCTGAATGTGATTCTGACAGAAGTTCCTGAGATAGGGGATACGATGATCGAGCATCCATATTCCAAGTTCATCAGCTTCACAGGCTCAACGCCTGTCGGCCGCCACATTGGCAGCACTGCCGGCATGCTGTTGAAGCCGGTAGCATTGGAACTGGGCGGAAACGCACCGTTTGTAGTGCTGGAGGATGCTGACGTTGACGCAGCAGTCAAAGCGGCTGTCTTTGGAAAGTTCCTGCATCAAGGACAGATCTGTATGATGATCAACCGTATCATTGTCCATGAGAAGCTTTATGATGTATTCGTTGAGAAATTCGTGGCACATGCGAAGACATTGCCAATCGGGAACCCAACAGACAAGTCGGTCATCATCGGTCCAATGATCAATGAGCAGCAGCTGCAAAAAGCCCTATCCTTCATCGCTAAAGCGAAAGAAGACAATATCGAAGTACTGCTGGAGGGCAAACGCGAAGGAAATATCCTTACCCCGACTATTTTCGGAAACGTACCGTCTGATAGCGAATTAGCTCAATCAGAGCTTTTCTCTCCAATCGCATCGATCATCAAAGCAGCATCCGATGAAGAAGCAATGGAGATTGCCAACAACACCGACTTCGGTCTAAGCTCCGCTATCTTTACAGGCGATCTAGCCAAAGGCGAGCAGCTAGCAACCGAATTGGAGTTCGGCATGTCCCATGTGAATGACCAAACCGTAAATGCAGTGGAAAACGCACCATTTGGCGGCGTGAAAAGCTCTGGAATGGGCCGGTTCGGTAATCCATGGATCGTGGAGGAATTTACGGAAACACAGTGGGTTTCTGTGCAGGTGGAGACGAGGGAGTTTCCTTTCTGATGTAATGAAAAGATGTTCAGCGATGATGTTGCTGAACATCTTTTTGCGTTTAAAATATTTTACCAGGTCCGCCATACCCAAGAACTTCACTCGTTACAACCTGTGTGTAATCTACTTCAGAGAATACATGTTTATAACGAATAAATTTCTTTTGTTCAACATCATTTATTGTGTAGAAAACTATAACCGGATTGGGATTTTCATAAAAAAGCGAGGAAGGAGTGATTCAGGTAATTCTTGAGCTTTAAGTCTAAAATTCTTTTCCTTAAGATCTGTAATATCTGATATTGATGCGTCGGGTAAAATTCTATCTTCTCCCCAGCGCACGCTGTGCCAGTATGCACCGAATTCATGCAGCTCATGATAACAGATTGCTGCTTGGATATACGAAAGAGGCAATTGGTTGCCTTCGATGGCTTCCATGAAGTCTTCTAATGCGTCATCTGGTTTTGGTGGTATCTCTTCAAGTATTGGAACTTCCGGCAAACTTGAATCGGTTGGAATGGCATAAATGAGACCAGCTCCTGCTACACTCATCCAATGTTGATATGCTCTTAATTTAAAGCCATCTTTAATGGATAGCTGAGAGAACTCATTCACAATATATTGAGGATTATCTAAGGATAAATTCCATCCTGATAAATATTTTTCATCAAGATAGTTTATATTTTCTCTTGAAATGTGAACATCCGGTTTTGTAGCGGATACTGGAATTTCAATCATGTTAGACATAAGTCTATTTTTAGCAGCTTTTCGGTATTGTTTAATTATAAATCGCATGACTCGTGTCTTGTTCAATTCCCGGTAATCATATATGGAATTTTTCTTACCAAGCAACAGCGTTTCCGACTGAATGATATGGTATATCCAAAGTTGTTCGAGCATTGCCTTCTCTATTTTATCGCCCCAACAGACACATATCCATGGATGCACCGCTAACTCCTTAGCTGAAACAAGTAATTCTGCTGTACTCGCAGATGATAATCCCATAGACTCTGCGATCCCTAGCTTAGAATAAAGGTGATAGATTTCAGCATTTGCTTGTGAATACTTGGATTTGATTATCGATAAGTTGAGAGATGATTTCTCATTCAAATGAACTAATTGTCCTTCTTTTAAAAGTAGTATTATTTTATCATGAACAGCCAAATGATATGGTATAATTTGGTGTGTGATATGCAGTTAAAAGCAGAACATTTATGTATTCATAGTGTTGAAATGAAAAGAGGAAAAACACATTGTCCAATCTATTCTTTAATGCTCAGCAAGCTGCTAACAATAAGTCATTTCGTTATAACAAAATGGACGGACTGAATAAAAAAGGAAATGCACGCTCTAAAATTCATGTGGTAGGACAAATAGATAATTTTACGTTAAGAACACTTTATGAAAATTATGATGTGATTGCACAGAACTTGAAAGTCTATCCGACAATAAAAATACATCCTCGGGGCTCAACGCTGGAAGGTAACTTTTCCGGACTATACCATGCTAGTGATAATCATATAGATATCATAGACAACTATTACATCATATCAATAGTTGCTCATGAGATGAGACATGCATACCAATACATATATTTTCCAGACTTATATTTTAATTCCGCTTACAATTCTGCTCAGGGATATTTGGATTGTGATGTTGAACGTGATGCAAGGGAATATGCAAGGGATTATTGTACGGCTAGAGGATATAGAGAAGAACTGGAACATCTTATAGAGGACGAAAAACAAATTGAATCGATCATCAATAATAAGGTGTCACCAGCTGAAAGAGGGCTAAGTAATGAATATTTCAGAGCTAACCCCACAGTCGCATACACTGTTCCGAGAAACTATCATTTAAATCGTCAGGAATATGAGGTTGATTCCTCAAAACCGGTTATGACCAGGGTGAAGAGAAAGATTAGATGGTGGAGAGCGATTGGTAATATACTGGTTGTAGTTGCCATTGTATACGGTCTGATATGGATAAATGGAGAAGATGATGATCAAGTAAGTGTAACTGAAACTGAAAATCATAATGAAGAAGCAGAGACTATAGCAAGTACCATAGAATCAAAAGAAAATAATGAGAGTGAAGCAAACGGAGCAAATACTGCCGAATCAGATACCAATAGTGAAAGTGATGGAAATGCTGTGGTAGACCCTGAATCAGAAACTGCCGGTATAAGGGAAGAAGACACGACAGTTGTTGCCGAAACGAACAACGATAATGAAAACACAGCAACTACTGCTGAGTCAGTTACATTAGAAGAGCAGCTTATTGCATCAGCTTTGCAATATTTTGATGATATTGGTGGGGATTCTTCGCAATTATCTTTATATGAAACGAGTTGGGACACAGAGTATTATGATGGAACATATTTCGTTATGCCTTTCAGTGATGGGAATCGTATTACGACAATATTAGGTGATGAGAGCGGTAAAATTTATTTTGAAGGTGAAACTTTGGGGAATGGGAAAATATCGGCAACACCTGTTGAATAAACATGTATAACTCTTCAAGGACAATATAATCTGTCTTGTTTTCATCACTAATATGTATATGTCCTTTTCGATTGAATCTAAGGAAGATGCTCAGCGCTTATGGCGCTGAGCATCTTTTAATATGTTTAATGTATTAACGTCATCATGTTCAGTGCCTAATGTATGATTTTCTATGTTTATTTTTACGGAGAAATACTGTTTGTAACGAAAGGAATTAACTACCTACATTGCTAAAAAGCATGATTGGATTAACGTTATCCTTATAAAGGTAGGGTTTAAAATTGATTAACTCCAAAAGTGACTTTGTCAGCTGAATTTCACGGCTGGATGAAACAACTCTGGTATAATATGAGGATATATGTATCCATTAGGAATGAAGGGATCAACGATACTTGTAGTTCCTATTACACGTATATAGTTTTAAAAACACATCTGCATACAAAATTACAATCCATAATGTAGGTTTGAAGCAGTTAGGAGTTAACAGCATGGTTATTGGCGTATTAATATGTGCCATTGGCTTACTGCCTTTCTTTTTAGCATTGAGCATAGGCAAAGTTTATGATGAAACAAAGTTATCAATCGGAATGATCATATATATGAGCTTGATAACCATTTGGCAGCTGGATATCGGGGTTCTTTATTTTAAGGATGTTCTGTCAGAAGGTACGATTCTGATCCTGTTTAAGCTGTTCCGCTTTGGGCCGACGTTTGGTCTGTCCATTGTGTTATATGTAGCTTACAGGATCATCAAAAATCAGCCATCGATGGTGAAGAACGGGAATTGGCTGACGAATATGTTGTATGCTTTCTTCACTAAAAAAGCAATTATCGGCTCCATTATATGGAGTGCTATGGTATATGCAATAAATTGGACCGACTTAGGAATAAAAGGATTGACTGTTACTCAAATAGGATTTACTGGTGTTTATTATTTTCCTGAATATGGGCCGCTATTTTGGGTGTTCTTAATGCACATGGCTATCCTAGTAATTTTCTTATTTGTTGTACCTGTATTGTCAATGAGAATACGGAATGCACATTTTAAAAACTTCCTGATGGGTTTTTCATTCAGTGCATTGGTGTTGGTAATACCGGGAATGTTAAACTTCTTTCCTCTAACCGGAGTCCTTACTAGTAGCATAGGTGTCATTCTATTTTCGGTGGCAAACATGCACATTTTCGTGAAATTGAATGTAGATTTAAAGAGACATTCTTATGAATTAATGGAAAAACAGAAAAAACTGGACTACACAGGTCATTTGACTGGCAGTTTGATTCATGAAGTGAGGAACACGAACACTATTATTAAAGGTTTCTCTAGCATGATGGATCAAAATGATTCCCTGGAAGAGGGAGATAAACGGAAACTCAAAATGATAGGTGAGGCATCAGATCATTTAGAGCAACTGACGGATAATTACAGTGCGTACATGAAGTCATCCGCATTAATCTACAAAACAGATGATCTTGCAAAAGTAATCCAAGAATCCATTGATTTTACATTCGGAATGCTGCAAGAACACAAAGTTGAACTGGAATTCACCAATATATATTCACCATTGAATGTTTATCTGAATAAGGCAAACTTCAAACAAGTCTTTATAAATCTGATTAAAAATAGCGTGGAAGCAATACCCGAAAACAGGACGGAAAAGAAGATAACGATCAGCACGGAGATTGATGATAGGAATATCATCATACACTTTATCGACACTGGAATTGGTATAAGTCCTGAAGACTGGGAGAGTGTATTTGATCCCTTCATCTCAGTAGGGGATAAAGAGCAAGGTATGGGATTGGGTCTGCCTTTTGTGAAGAAGACAATGATTGAACATTTGGGAGATATAAATATAGTCGAAAGTTCGCCGAATGGAACGCACTTTATGCTGGAAATTCCTCAGGAAGGAATGCTGAACTAGTGCATGCATCTATGAAGGAGTAAGAAATTAATTTGAAAGAAGCTCGACCTTCTATAGGGTTGAGTTTCTTTTTTTATCTATTCATTTGAAAGTTGCGTTTGGCTGCTCAAGATTTTGTGTGTAAAAGTAAGCTTCGTTGTTTGCTTTTACACTCTTGTACCTGATGGTAAGGCTTTATACCTTCAGGACATTTGTAAATCGAAAAAATCCGTTCTAGTACCCATTTTATGAAGTCAATGAAAGTGTTACCATTTAATATGGAATAAAATAGAATTTAATGGCTGCAAAAAATTCGAAACAAAGGTGGAGGACGGACGTATGGATACAAAACAGCCTTTAACATTACCAAACGAATTAGAAATATACCGCAAACAAATCGAAAACACCATAAAACCATTCGTTAAAGTCACTGCTTCCAAGGCAACTACAAATCTCTTTCAAAGCAAGTTTGCGGGAAATCCGTATATGCCAAAATCCAAGTCTATTCCAAGAGATGCGGATGACAAACCGATGAAGCTGCTGGCGCAATTGAATTTTGCGGAGATACCTTCTGTGGAGGCGATGCCGGAGCAGGGGATTTTGCAATTCTTTATTTCGGCGGAAGATGATGTCATGGGTTTGGACTTTGATGATTTGACAAGTCAGCAAAATTTCAGAGTTGTGTATCATAAAGACATAGAACAAGATGAATCGCAGTTAATAACGGACTTTTCGTTTATGGATGATTTGGATACATCCTACTTTCCGATAGAACAAGAACTCGCATTAACTTTCAGCATAGACTATGAGCCCGTTTCTGTGAATGACTACAAGAATGGCGAACTGTTGGGAGAATCTGTGGATTTGTCCATTGCGATTGATAATGATGAAAACGAGCAAAAGGAATTGTGGGAGTTATATTCCGATACGTTCCTGGGCGAGGGACATAAGGTCGGCGGGTATCCGTTTTTCACACAAGGTGATCCGCGGGATTACAGGGAAAACTATCAAAAGCAGGATACGCTCCTGCTGCAAATTGATAGTGATTCCGATAATGGAATCATGTGGGGCGATGTTGGTGTGGCAAATTTCTTCATCACGAAAGAAGATTTGCTTCAATTAGACTTTTCAAATGTTATCTATACGTGGGATTGCTGTTAATCAGATGAATAGGAGGTCTTACCATTGTCAAAAATCTCGATCAGGCCCGAAAGTTTTGGGGAAGCATTCAGAAGTGAACAGTTTGAAGCTATCTATTCTCAAACCTCACAAGCGTTTCAGCAGTTGGTATCATTACAGGATTTTGTAAGTCTCTCGAAGTCTTTTAATGAAAGTGTCGCGCAGTACAACCTTGAGAATAAAACTTTCGTCCAAAGAATGGATAACTTTGTTTGGACAGATGATCAAAAAGAGAAAGCAATCAACGTGACTTTTGATCAGGATCAGGTGATTCAAAGTCTCCTTTTAAAGCCATTTATCACGTATCCCGAGTGCGATGCTGTATTCACTAAGAATAAGTACATCATGCCGGTGAAGGGGGAGTGGTTTGTCTTTTGGGGCGGAACCAATGAGTTTATTAACTATCATTATGCACACGCTAATCAGCGGTATGCGTATGATTTAGAAAAAGTGAGAGATGGTTTATCTTATCACGATTCACCGACTGATAATGAAAATTACTACGCATTCGGAGGAGAGATTGTCGCACCGGCAGATGGTAAAGTTGTGCAAGTGGTAGATGGATTGAAAGATAGTGTACCTGGTGAAATGGATGCTGAGAATCTGGCCGGGAATTATGTTGTAATCGAGCACGCGCACCAAGAATATAGTTTATTGGCTCATTTGAAGAAAAATTCGGTAAATGTGAAGGTAGGAGATGATGTGAAGGCAGGACAAAGTATCGGAACATGCGGTAATTCCGGTAACTCATCTGAACCTCATTTGCATTTTCACATTATGGATGCTGCTGACTTTGGGACAGGAAAATCGATTCGAATCCAATTTAAAGATGGCAATGAACCAATCCAGGGCGATACTGTGATTACGGAGTAAGAGATTGGAGATTATCCAATCTCTTTTTTTAGCTGCATCTGAATATACGATAGCCTAATATATGCTTATTTTCCTTAGTGATCTCCTCATGTTTTTCGAGTATCTCCAACAAGGCGTCATCAATATGTTCGGATAACGCAAAATCAGCAGCATGCTGCGCATCCATTTGACCGATTCTAGGCTCATATTTCAAGATATCCACATGTTGATAACCCGCTTCGGCAAATGCTTGATGCCACTCTTTTTCTGTTAATAACTGTGGAAAACCGTAGAACTCTTTGATGTGATTCCACTCTTCTTCAGGTGTTCTCTGTTCTAGTACAGTTTCAATCGCGATTATTACTCCATTTGGTTTCAGGACTCTTTTAAGCTCAGAAAGGGTTGGCGGTATATGAGTAAAAGAGATGACCGATTCTGATAGCACGAAATCAAAACTATCTTCGGTGTGGGGAAGGCTTTCCGTATTGCCGAGTTTGACATCAATGGACAGATTCAATGATTCAAATCGCTGCTGGGCTTTTTCCACCATGATACGGTTAGCATCCACAGCGCTAATGCTGCAGCCGAATTTCTGTGCAAGGTAAGCGGCAGTTTGGCCTGTACCGCAGCCTATCTCCAGGATTGCTGTACTGTCATTGATATTCTCCTTAGCTATGGTTTCTTTCGTCAGCTGCAAGCCGCCGGGATGTGCGCCGCCCACTCCAAATAACGCTAAACAATCAAGATATGTGTAATCCAAGCAAGATCCCTGCCTTTATGTGAAGTCAATGCAATATGCTATGACGATAAAGCATATTGGTGCCAAACGCTGCAGGGGGGAGCAGAACTTGCCTTTATTGAATAAATTGATGTTGTGAGGAGGGAGAACATGAGCGTAATCAGGACGGATGAATGGTTGCTCGAGCATTATGAAGATCCAATCGCATTATGTGAGAAGCTGACCAAACATTTTGCAGGGGCATCTGCTGCTGATATATATGACTACTTCTTACGCTTTGGAATGTATCAACCGGTGGAGGAGCGAAGTGATCAGCTGTCTGGTGATGTGTGGGAAATCGTACAAGAAGATGTGGATCATCTGATAGAGGAATGGGATGGGCCGGATATTCCTATCTACATCTTTCCTGCCGACCAGCATAATAAATGGCTTCAGACTCAATTGGGCGGAAAGTCTGGCCTTGCTTTTCATGATAAACTTTTTTTATTTATCTCTCCTGCCACCACAAAGGAAGAAATACAAGCGATACTCACGCATGAATACAACCATGTTTGCCGGTTGAATAGCCTTGGTAAAAAGGAAGAGGAGTATACCCTGCTGGATACGATTGTTTTAGAGGGGATAGCCGAAAATGCTGTCACGGAAAGATTAGGGAGAGAATTGACGGCAAAATGGGCTTCTCTTTATTCTGAAAAGAAAATCAAGAAACTGTGGAGCCGTTATATTCATCCCAATCAGCATATACTGCGTCAGAATCGCGATTACGCAGCTATTTTGTACGGGCATCAGAAATATCCGAAAATGCTGGGTTATTGTGCGGGCTATCAGCTAGTGAAAATCTATATGGAAAAACATAGCTTATCCAGTAAGGAGATGCTGACAATAGAGGCGAGTAGCATTGCGGGTGGAAATTATGTATGAAGAACTGTGGGTACGAAGGATATCAGAAAATCAGGCTGCACTGATTACTGACCGTTATCATACCCACTGCTTCATGGATGGAGCTGCTTTTATCAGATCCAGAATAGAGAAAGCAAAGCTATCCCTGCAATAGCTCCAAAAGCCACTCCAAAACCAAACCCAAAGCCGCGGCCAAAACTGCCGCCGTAACCATATCCATATCCTCCGTAACCGAAGCCGCCCAGATTGCGCGAACGACCGATAGGCTGCAAGTATACTTGATTTCGGTCTACACGCTGGATGATTCCTCTATGAATTCTGCCGTCATGGCAGCGGATTTCAACTGCTTTACCAGTATATCTTTGGCATAATGAACGATATTGTCCACCTGACATATCTTCACCTCCATAATTTATAGGATACAGGGTATTATATGCCGTGGATAAAATGCCGAAGGGTACAAGTATCTTAGGGGTTTAGCGGAATCTTGCCGATAGTTACATGAGTGATTAGGCAAAAAAATTTGACAAAGAAAACGAGTAGGAATAAAATAAGCAATATTCAACAGAATCTAAATAACTTAATAATAAAGCTATGAATGCTATGGATCACACTATAGCAGGAGCAGCTTCTGGAGAGACCGTCATTCAGGCGGCGCCGAAGGGTTCACAATCTCAGGCAAAGGGACAGAAGAGTATCGAATATGTAGTTGTATTATGCTGTGCGCGTAAGACCGATAGTATTTGTTATTCTTGTGATCAAGAGATTGGAGAACATCCAGTCTCTTTTTTTATTGGGTTGATTGAAGGAGGAGCTAGTTTTGGCACAGCAAGAGTTAAAGAGGGATTTATCAAATAGACATATTCAGCTGATCGCGATTGGCGGGACGATTGGAACAGGCTTATTCTTGGGCTCGGGAAAAGCGATACAGCTGGCAGGTCCTTCTATCATCTTTGCTTATCTTATTGTTGGTATTGCGCTGTTTTTTGTCATGAGGGCGCTTGGGGAATTGCTGCTTTCCAAGGCAGGCTATCAGTCTATCACAGATATAGCCGAAGATTATCTCGGACCTTGGGCATCATTTGTGACCGGTTGGACGTATTGGTTTTGCTGGATCATGACAGCGATGGCGGATGTGATTGCTGTCGGTGTGTATGTGAATTATTGGTTCGATATCCCGCAATGGATACCAGCACTTATTTGCGTTGTTGTTTTATTAAGTCTCAATTTATTAACAGTTAAGTTGTTTGGGGAACTGGAATTTTGGTTCAGTTTGATCAAAATCATCACGATCCTGGCATTGATTGGTATTGGTATCGTGCTGCTTGTGATCGGATTCCAGACTGATGCCGGAGCTGTTTCAGTGACGAATCTGTGGGAACATGGCGGGCTGTTTCCGAATGGCATGTCTGGCTTTTTGCTTGCTTTCCAGATGGTCGTCTTTGCTTATGTAGGAGTGGAGCTGATTGGGGTATCGGCTGCCGAAACGGCAGATCCGGCTAAAAATATTCCGTCAGCGATCAACAAAATACCTTTGAGAATTTTGTTCTTTTACATTGGTGCTCTGCTCATTCTATTAATGATAAACCCATGGACAGAGCTTAATGCGGCGGAAAGTCCTTTTGTGAAAACATTCAGCTTGGTTGGTATCCCTGTCGCTGCCGGCATCATTAATTTTGTTGTGTTAACGTCAGCTGCTTCTGCCGGGAACAGCGGCATGTTTTCCACAAGCCGGACTTTATATAATTTAAGCAAGCAGAATCAAGGACCAGCGCAGCTTGCCAAACTGAACAAAAAGCATGTGCCGGCGAATGCTTTATGGCTGTCTGCCGTCGTTGTGTCAGTGGGTGCGCTGTTGAGTAAACTCATACCTGATCAAGCTTTCAGCATCGTGACAACGATCAGCGCCATCTGCTTTATCTGGGTTTGGAGCATCATTGTTATCTGTCATATCAAATATAAAAAAACACGCCCGCACTTACATGCAAAGTCTACATTCAAAGCGCCATTTACGCCATTTGTGAATTATGCTGTGCTGACGCTGTTTGCGGCAGTGCTTATCATAATGCTGGTGGCTGATGAGACAAGGCCGGCCTTATTGCTGACGCCGTTGTGGTTTGCTTTGTTGTTTGGGCTGTATTGGATAAGAGTAAGGAAGTAAAATAATTCCTTTCCATAGTAAAGGGGACTATTTCCAAGGATAGTCCCCTGAATTTATGTTAATTCAGTTTAACTTTTATCGGTTCTAATTTCACCGATCTATTACTGCTTAAGGTTCCAAATGGGACCATTAATGAATAGTCTTTTATATTAAAATTGTCATTCTCGATTGTGAAGACAGATTGGAAATGCAGACTAGCATTATCCAACTCTTTTGCTTGATCCGTTTGGATTTGATGTTCTATCATTTGGTTCATATCAAGCTCTCCATTTTCGTCTTTGACGATATTATTAGATTCAATCAGGGTAATAAAATCAGCAAAGTTTTGGATAATATCCTTTCCATATTCGTCAGCGTCAACATTCTGAACATTATAATCGAGAATAAGTCTATTTCCGTCCTTAGCAATATTATTCACTTGTATTTGGTAATCAAACCGATAACTATCTATCATAAATGGAGCGTTCCTTTCTAAGGAGTTAATAGTTTCCTGTTCATATTGTCTGATTTCGGGATTGATTGTTATATATGAAGCACCTTCCGAAATTTTGCTGCTAAATAGTTCACGGATATCACTTACTATCCGGCCATCGCTTTGTTCATATGCTAGTACATCAGCATGACTTTTTGATAGGCGATTCCCTTCATTGTCAAACGCGGTTATATTAATTTCATCTTCTTTTCCTGCTAATGGAAACGTGGTTGTGTAATGCAGCATAGTAGTAGCTTTTCCTTTCGCAATAGATTTTATATGAATGGAATAGTCCTTATCATCCTTGAAGATACTTTCATCATCTACGGCGATTGTTTCAGCAGGTATTTGTTTCACGGGGACATCGAATTTCCAGATACCTTTTACACCAGTAACAGAGGAAAAATATAATGGTAATGTATAGTTTTTAGGTAATTCAGCATTAGGATTATCAAATTCAATTGCGCCAATATAACCCTCCGATGTCTTTTCTAATTGTGTCATTGTGCTGGCTGAAAATTGCTTTGGTTCCTCATCGTTAGATAAGTGAAAACTATATCCGACCTCAGATTCTCCTGGTTCGCCAATCCTATCTAAAGAGATTCTATCTCCGGTAGCCTTAAATGTCAGACCGATGACATTTCCATCATAATACGCGCTTGTAATAGTAATCTCTATTCCATTACTCTTGGCTGTTTCATTAACTTCTGTAATTAGACTGCTTTCAAATAATTCATGTCCAATTTGCATACTGAATCGATCATATATTGCCCCAATAACTGGTACAGAAGCTAGTGCACTGGATACTGGTGCAAATATCAAACCTGATGCAAGAAAAGCAGAAGCAGCAATTGATGAGATAGCTACAGCGGTTTTCAAAACATATTTCTTCCTGAATCTTTTTTCCTTTCTTCCTTTTTTTATCCCCTTGGTAACTGCAGCCTTCACCTCATCGCGAGGAAAATTCACTTTATTTATTTCATCTTTGAAATGCTGTTTGTTCATAATCCATCCCTCCCAAGAGTCTTTTTAATTCCAACTTTGCACGGCGAAGGTAAGTCTTAACAGTATTCTCAGGTAGGTTGAGTGTTTCACTGATATTTCGAATAGGTAAATCATGATAATAAAATAAAATGATAGTAGTCTGATAATCTTTATTTAATTGAGAAATAGCTTTTAAGAGGTCAAGTTTTCCTTCTATGTCTATGCTTTTTTCTGGAAGCTCGTTTGTTATATACCTTTCATCCAAAATGGTTTTTTTCTTTTTTCTGAGAGATTCATATGAGGTGCGGATTAATATTCTTGTTAACCAAGTAGTAAAGAATTCTGGTTTTTCTACTTGTCCTATAGATACATAAGCCTTATATATCGTGTCCTGGAGTACATCTAGGGCATCTTCTTTATTCCGTACATATAAAAAAGCTGTTTTATATAATTTCTCACTATTATTTTCAATTAGCTTTTCAAAAGCTTTCTCATTGCCTCGTATTGCTTTTTTAACAAGTTTTAAATGTTTGTCCAAGTGAAGACCTCCTTTCTCTACATTAGAGCATTTATGTAATGAAAAAGTTTCATCAAAGATAATTTCTTATTTTTCCGTCTTTATTTGAATAGATATTTGATCAATTGCACTCTTAGAAAGATTCACTAGAAGTATGATGCTGGTTCATAGAAAGGAAATGATAGAATTAAGAGTATTTTCTATTCCGTGGGTATATTTACAAACCCTTTTTATCCAGCTTTCAAAAGACACTTGAAAAACACTTCGATGTAGTAAGTTAAATGGAATGAGCAATTATAGGCTATATAAATGATTTTGGCATTCTATCTTTTTCTATATAAGGTTTTATAACGAATTTAAAACAATAGAAAGGATCTATGACACCACCATGATTAGTCTAGAGAAAAACAACATCGATAAAGTTTTTAAAGAACTTGAAATCATGAATTCCAATCCTGAATACAATCTCTTATCCAAGAATAAGAGAACAGTCACAATTTCGGACATAAAAGCGGAATATGCTAAAACGAAGATATCGAAAATGAATCGAATGCTGATCAAAAAAGGGTTGCAGTATATCGGGCTCATCGATTTTACGCTGAAAAGCTCTTTGGATAATTTGCCAAAAGTAGATTTGTTTGTGATACATAAGAAGTTTCAAGGATCCACGATTGCAGAACAAGCTTATTATTATTTTGAAGGCATGTTATACGGCAATAAAACAAATGCCTGCCGGCTGGTAGTGTGTAAAAGAAATGAAGCTGCAGTTCGTTTTTGGAAGAAGGTTGGGTATAAAACATATGAAGAGACAATCCGAAACGGTAAGGTTTGTCTTTTTATGGAGAAGCGTTATTAGTTTTGCGGCCTATATAACTAACAAGCAGAGGTGAAAATGAATGAGCTTTTGGATCACGGTGATCATCATGGCTTTGCTCATTGTTGTCGTGTCTCTTTTATGCAGTAAGTATAAAAAGCCGATAGCTTATGTTATTCCATCAGGAATAGCTATTTTAAGTCTTGTTTTGATAGTAGCGGCATATGCTGCCAATCTGCATGCTGTCTTAGTGTATAGTGCTGCTTTATTCCTTGCTTCCGCACCCAGTTTGATTTTCACAACAGTGATACAGTATTTTGTCAGTAATAACTCGAATAAAGTGTAAAGCAAAAAGGATTGATCCGATGAGGGCCAATCCTTTTTGCTTTTAAAGATCAATAGGCACGAGCGAACCAAACGGTATGCTTCGCTTCCTTGCCGCAATGCAGGCAAGTGTGCTTTTCTGTTGGCGGGTTGAATGGGATGTTGCGTGTCGTGAATTTGGTTTCTTCTTTGACGCCTTCCTCACAAGCATCGTCTCCGCACCAGCCAGCGAGAACCCAGCCAGGGATTGTCTCGTTTTGTTCGGATTCGGTCAGATGCTGCTTCAATTGATCCATTGTATCGATGTGCGTGTGGGAATGTTCTGCGCGGAAAGCTTTTGCTTTCTCCAATAGACGCGTTTGCATTGCGTCCAGTTCTTTCAGGACGTTTTCCACAATTGCTTCCAAAGCTACGGATTCTTTCTGGTCTGCATCACGGGCTTTCATTAAGGCTTGGTTGTTCTCAAGATCACGTGGTCCAAGCTCAACACGTACAGGCACGCCTTTTAGCTCCCATTCATTGAACTTATAACCAGGAGATTGATCGGAATCATCCAGACGAACACGAATGCCCTGAGCTTTAAGCGCCGCATAGATCTCATCTAATTTCTCGACGATAGCGGGGTTCTTTTTCCAAGGACCGACAGGAATCAGAACAACTTGTGTTGGTGCGATTTTCGGCGGCAATACAAGACCTTGTTCATCACCGTGAACCATGATGACCGAACCGATCAGACGAGTGGACGTACCCCATGATGTTGTATGCACATACGTGTGCTTGTTTTCTTTGTTCAAATATTTGATATCAAAGGCTTCGGCGAATTTAGTGCCCAAGTAGTGGGACGTACCAGCTTGAACGGCTTTGCCGTCCTTCATCATTGCTTCGATCGAGAACGTATCAACCGCACCGGCAAAGCGCTCGGACGGTGTCTTTTGCCCGTCATATACAGGGATCGCCAGCAAATCTTCGACGACTTCCTTATAGATGTTAAGCATTTGCATTGTCTCTTTGCGAGCATCTTCTTCGTCGATGTGAGCCGTATGCCCTTCTTGCCATAAGAACTCAGATGTACGGATGAATGGAAGGGTCTTTTTCTCCCAGCGGAATACATTCGCCCACTGATTGATCAGAACTGGAAGATCGCGATAGCTGTTGATCCAGTTGGAATACAAATGACCGATCATCGTTTCGGAAGTAGGGCGCAGTGCCAATCGTTCTTCCAGCTGTTCTCCGGCAGCTTCTGTTACCCATGGAAGTTCCGGTGAGAAGCCTTCAATATGATCTTTTTCCTTTTGGAAGAAAGATTCTGGAATCAGCATCGGGAAATAAGCATTGCGGTGGCCGGTTTCTTTGAACCGCTTATCCATCGCTTCTTTGATATGCTCCCAGATTTCATAGCCATCCGGCTTGAAGGCAATGCTGCCGCGAACAGGCGTGTAATCAATCAAATCTGCTTTTTGAATCGTATCGATATACCATTTGGTAAAATCGTTTGTCTTTTGTGACATGAGTTTTTCCTCCTTAAATATAAAAAAGCATAGAGAGTCCAGAAAGGACGTCTCTATGCTTAACAGACGTGGTACCACCTTAATTCGGCTTAATAAAGAATAAGCCCTCATAACGTTTGTAACGAAACGACCCGGTTAGATTTTCAGCTAACATCTCCGTGGCAGGGTTCAATAAGAAGAGGTGATATAGCTCTCAGCCAAGGCTATATTTTCTGTGTCACGATCCTTATTTACTTGATCACATCATCGATTACTTATGTATAGATTAATATAGCAAGTTGTCGGAGTGATTTCAATAACATATACACTTGAGACATAGAAAGTGTGACATGCACCCAGCTTACAATGACGAATAGACTAATATTATATTTGCCACAAGTATGGGGGAGAAGGTATGAATCACTTCAATACAGGAATGCAAAATGCCAATCCGTACGATACGAATCCAGAATATGCGCATTACAGACAGCAGCAAGTCTACCATCCATCACCAGATTATGTTCAGCACAATAATCAGCCAAAGAAATGCTACACACCACGAGAAGTGGAATTGATGCGGAATGAGCGGAGTCTGTGGGAGGAGCATGTTGCTTGGACACGCATGGCCATCATCAGTCTGGTGTTTCATTTGCCGGATGTGAATTTTGTCTTGGCACGTCTTTTGAAAAATGCGGAAGATATGGGGAATATGTTTCGTCCGATTTATGGAGATCAGGCAGCGAATACGTATGCAGCTTTGATCAAGGAACATCTATTGGTTGCGGCCGACCTTGTGAAGGCAGCCATCGCCGGCAATACGCAGGCGGCAAATGAAGCCGAGGGGAAATGGTATGCAAATGCAGATAAAATCGCAGTATTCCTTAACAGCGTGAATAGATTCCTGCCGGCAGAGCGAGTAAGGGAGATGTTTTATCAGCATTTGGCACTAACCAAGCAGGAAGCTGTGTACATGATCAATCGGGATTACGAAAAAGATATAGCGGTGTATGATCAAATCGAAAAACAAGCGAGGGAAATGGCGGATATGATTTCGGATGCGATGATTCGATTGTATCCGGATTTGCGGTGGTAAGCGGTCTTGTAAATTGAATCGCATTCTCTCTTTAAACGGCTATATAGTGGCCGTTTTTTTGTGTTTTGATGAGAATCATTTCATTTATCTTTATAAGTATACTCAGTCGAGGATTCAGCGGGTAAAAAATGAAACGAACACCTCCCTTTATTTACCTGTTCATTTTTCGTAAAAATAGCCGATATATGAAAAGCCACTATACACGGAAAAATTACCTTCTCCCATCATGCAGATAATTCCGGCAGGTTAGTGGCTAGAAAACATCAGGAGCGAAACGAATGAAAATCATCAATCGACTTAAGCTTGGCACAAAGATAAATTTGCTTGTGTTGACAGTAGTTTTACTATTCGCTGGAATTATCTCATATGTGGTCTTGGATAATATGAAGCAAGGAATGAAGGGTATCGCGCTGCAGAAGGCTGAATCGGATTTGCAACTAGCAGGTGAATATATCGATTCTGTATACCCGGGATCATGGGAAATCAGGGACGGTGCACTGTATAAAGGGGAAACCAAGATGAACGACAATGATGATATTGTCGATCGGATCGGGGAGTTGACGAGCGATACCGTTACGATATTCCAACAGGACACCCGGGTGGCTACAAATGTAATGAAGGACGGGGAACGAGCAGTCGGGACACAGGTTTCCTCTGACGTGAAGAAAGCCGTTATCGACAATAAGGAAACATATTATGGCGAAGCTGAGGTAGTCGGAAAAAGCTATCAAACCGCCTATGCACCAATCAAGAATGACCAAGGAGAAGTCATTGGCATTTGGTATGTCGGCGCATCGGATGAGATGGTGGACGCTAGTATTCATGACTTTACGATAATTTTCTTAATCGTCCTGGTCATCGTTGTCATACTGGCTATAGCAGTGGTGATGCTCTTTTCACGCAGCATCAAAAAGAGACTGACGGGAATCTCCCAGGCGATGCATCATGCCGGGAAAGGGGATTTTACTTACAGTGTAAATGATTCCTCCCAGGATGAAATCGGACAGCTTACAGCTAGTCTGGGTGAAATGCGGGAGAATTTGGCTGACTTGATGAAAACGATGGCCGAAACATCTGATCAAGTTGCCGCTTCTTCCGAAGAGTTGACTGCCAGTGCAGAGGAAAGCTCCAGATCTGCTGAACTGATAGCAGCTGCCACTCAGACGGCAGCCAGCGGTACGGAGACGACCATGCAAGGTGTGGAAAAAGTGACTGATTTAGTAGATGACATGCAAAATCGGGTCAAAGAAGCACAAACGAACAGTCAAACAATCATGACGTTATCAACAACTGCATCGCGGAATTCACAGGAAGGGACAGCGGCTGTAGGTTCCGTCGTGAAGCAAATGGGTGAAATCAATGCCTCTGTGAATGAAATCGGATCTTTCATCAATGGGTTGGAAGAGAAGTCGAAGGAAATCGGTACGATCGTCAGACTGATCAAAGGCATATCAGAGCAAACGAATTTGCTGGCGCTGAACGCTGCCATTGAAGCCGCCAGAGCAGGTGAGCAGGGCAAAGGTTTTGCTGTCGTTGCTGATGAAGTGAGGAAACTGGCTGAGCAATCTGCTGATTCCACTGAACTGATTGCTGATCTTATCACGAATATCCAAAGCGAAACAGATAAAGCAGTATCAGCTATGCAGAACGGCACGCAAAATGTGGAAGAAGGCATCCGGAAAACGGAGCACGTCCAGGAATCATTCCAGGCTATCAAACAGGCGATTGATCAAGTGACGAGCAATGTGCAGCAAGTTGCCCAAACCGTTGATGATGTCTCTGCCGGAAGCCTCAACATTGCACAAGTGATGGATAAAGTCAAAACGACCGCGCGCGAAAACGCCGCGTCCAACGAAACAAATGCTGCCGCATCACAGCAGCAATCCGCAGCAATGGAAGAAATATCTGCATCATCGGAAGCTCTTTCCGGTATAGCAGTGGACTTGCAAGCAGCATTGACGAAATTTAAGTTTTAGAAGAAGCAGCCCTCCATGATGGAAGGGCTGTTTTTTGATTTTTATTTAAATGGTGGAACTTAAAGAAATATAAAATCTCTACAATAATAGCTATCCTTCCTTATTGATGAATGTAAAATCGAATCGGGAAGTTTTCCTTCTACGAAGTTTACCTGTGTTTCAGTATGCGGTGGGGAGAAGTACCTGTAAAAGATGGTGTATTCTCTTCTGTGTAATCTGTTTTTACCACTCCGACATACAGAACTGTTGGAAAATCAATACCATTTACTTAAAGATATTATTACATTTTTCTATTAAAATACTAATATAGAATAAATTGCAAATATCGACAGAGAAAGGATGTCTGAATGAGTATTCAGATTACAAGAAAAACAGGTATGCTAGGTTATGCTTCTGCGCTCAGACTGTTCGCTGACGGACAGGAGGAAACAAGGCTGATCAGCGGGGAAACGTACGAAATCAAGACAGATCAGGAATCAGTGGATTTACAGGTAAAACAGTTTTTTTCCAGAAGTAAAACTATTACGGTGAAAAATCACTCACATGTGACTGTAAGAACACATCCTTTGGTGAATCTTTCGTTTACTGCTGTGTTTGTATTACTTTTCCTTCGCATTTTCGTGTCGCGCACCTTTACCTTCTGGATTATTTTACTTCTTATCTTTGCTGTTATAATTAGCTTGTATAATAACTATCAAATAACCGAAAATGAGCCTGGCAATGATGATGCCTTAGCCGGAGAGCAATAAGCTCTTCGGTTTTTTTGTGTGTAATCCAACTTTTTCCCTATTCTTATTTGGGAAAACAAGGCAGAAGCCTTACTGATTTTCCGTTAAATTTCCTTTAGTGTAGTAGTAAATTCTATCACGCTAGCCAGCATTATTTTATGAATATAGTCTTTGATGCAATGGACTTTCCTTATCGCAAAAAGGATGGTGCTTAAATGGCAGTTGGTTCAAATATAACTATAAATCCCGAACAGATGACGGATGTATTCAATCAGCTAATGGCAATTGTTACAGAGCTCCAGTCCAATGCACTTCCGGCTATTGATGAAATTGCGGCAACTGAATTTTATAAACAAGGAAATGCAAAGGATGCCATTGCTGCCTACCCAGAAGCAAATGAAAAATTCTTGGAACTTATGCAGCATTATAATCGCATTGCTACTTTAGTAAACGACACACTTTATCAAATGATAATGACAGATGAGTATCTAGCAATTCGCATTAAGGCAGCATTGGAGGTGTAACCCCTATGGATGTGAAATATCACCAAGATCAATGGCAAAAAGTTGAATACGCGATGAGAGAACTGACACAGTCTTATAGTAGCGGTGTTTTTTCCTTATTGGAATCTATCAATGACAACCTGGAAAAAGCTCAAGAAAAGATAGCGAAGTATGATACCGACGGAGTGGCCAATTTCTCTTACACGGAAAGAGCAGTTGATCACAGAGCATTAAACAGCGACTACACAGTTCTGCAAGAATACGGAAGTAAAGTAGGCGGTTTAATCGAGCAAAAAATCGATCAGCCTTTTTTCGAAGACATGGATAAATTCGTTACTACCATGCGCGATGCATCGATAGAGAACTACACAACCACAAACCGTATCGGCGCAACGAATAACCGTGAAATAACACATGAGACAGGAACTTATGAATATGATCTGGATAAAGAAAAAGTCGACATCCATGATTTGTTTAACGGGGACTCGTATTACGCCAATAAGATGCTAGAGGAATTCATCGCAGTTAAAAATCAGTCAGATAACAATGATATCAACTATGACGATTACCGAAATGGGATGGTAAGCAGCGGAGCCTTTCAATATAAGTCCATTGAAGACGGTCAAATGTCCAAAGAATTCTGGGTTAACCTGGGCTTGGGAGGGGTCACGCTACTCGCTTCCATCTATGCTCCGCCTGTCGGAGTAATATTAATTGGAGGAACGACAGGGTTAGAAGGTTACAGTGCTATCAGCGGTAAAGATTGGCTCACACAAAGAGATATGGACGACAATGAAAGAATGATGAGAGGTGGATTTGCACTGATTGGCACACTGCCGCTGAAATCAGGAGCAAGCGCAGTCCGTTCGTTCGGAAGCAGCAAACCAAGTACAAGTGTACTTGAACTCGGCAGCCAAGCAAAAACGTCAGGAAAAAGCATGCAAGAAATAGCGGATACGAACATGCTCTCCGGACCCATGTTACAATCAGAAGCAGGACAAGTAAAAAACGCCTCCCAGCAAGCAGACTCAGTCATGCGAAATGATAAAGTGACGGACATAAATGATTTCAGATTACAAAAGGTACTGGAAGAAAAACAAAATAACCTTTTGAACTACACAGATCAGATATTGCCTGCTACAGGTACTGATGGAGTGCTGGCTATGTCTAAAGGTGGCGGTAAGTCGGGATCAGTGATGTATAATTCTGGTCCGGTTAATTCGGTTGAGGTTGGTGGCGTTTCGAGTGGTGGTGTTGTTGGTAAGGGTACGGGTAAATATAATACAGGAACGATAAAACACATTTATCATGGTGAAATTAATAGACGTGGTAAAGCAGTTGGATATCATCATGAAAGTATGATGGGTGGAAAGATGATTCCAGGAACCGAAAAGATGCCTGATAAAAATGGAGTATATATGGCTAAAGTGGAAATTGATGGGGTCAGGAAAGTGGCTGATTCTAGTTTCTTTCCGAAAGAATGGAACCGTGTAGATGTGTTAAAAGCTATTGATGAAGCTTACGAAACTAAACAACAGATAGGTTCAAATAAGTATAAAGGTGTTACTTCCTCAGGCATTAAAATAGAAATGTATTTGAATAAGGATGGTTCAATAGCTACGGCATATCCACTATATAAAAAATAAAATAAAAGGTGATGATTAAGGTATATGAAATATGCATATGAATTTATTGAAGATTCATTTGGTGATTTACGACTATTCTTACCAGAAGAAATAAGCCTTTTCTCTGATTTTATTGAAAATATTGCAACAGAAGAACAAATGGATGAGTATATAGGATATATAAATAATGTATTAGAAGGAGTATATGAAGACTTTGAAATAGAATTAAATGCTACAAGTATATTTATAGAAAAAGATGTTACTATAGTGGAAAATAATTTTCGGATTGAAGAACCCTACAAAAATACAATAGAAACGGAGCAGCTGATAGAGTTGTTATTAGTATGGAAAGAAAAGATCCATAAAATATTCAAAGGTTAATTATTTTTTCGTTGAAGGTGTACTCCTAGGCCAGGTATCTTAAAAGAAAAATAAATCTAATACTAGAACAATATGAAGAAACGTTGCTGTTAATTTGGCAACGTTTCTTAGAATTAAATATAATAGGGTGCTCTGTGTTGGTACCTGAAAAATGCAAGTAGAGTAGTGAACTTAAACTAGTCGAACTTGTGTTTGAAGATATGGCATCTTTCGACGAAGCTATTTTTAAGGATTTCATTGAGAAAGTGATATCTGAAGAAAGTAAACATGAAGAAGGGGGAATATGTGTGATCTAGATATATTAAACGCTTATACAATAATTACTGCTGAATTTACTAGTAATAATGAAAATGAGCTAAAAGTTGATACTAGTGAGCTGTTGCAAATAATTAACGAATGGGTATAGATTTTTGCAAAGAATGAGCGTTGCCATTTCTAAAGTGGCAACGCTCATTCTTTTGAAAGAAAATTGTTCTAAATACTAAAATCGGAAAGGCTGAGGATATAAATTAGAAGTCAAATTAAATGTACAGACCTTTTCAGTGTAATTAAGTTTGCGAAAGGACATTCAGTGCTGAATATTAAAGGGAAAATAATACAAAGTCAATCTCCATTTTCCCTTATACTGTACATATAAAGAAGAGACCAATTGGCTGGAGTTCATCAAAGGAGTGAATACATTGCAGGAAACCATATTACTTGTAGAAGATGATACACAAATCAATGAGATGGTCGCATCTCATTTGAAAAGAGAAGGATATACGATTTTCACCGCGTTTGATGGGCAAGAGGCGTTGGATTTGTTTGCGCGTGAGAGTGTGGACTTGGTGATCCTTGATTTAATGCTGCCTGCTCATAGCGGGTTGGATATTGTGCAGTTGATCAGGCGGGACAGCATGCTGCCGATATTGATCATGTCTGCGAAGGATAGTGATGTGGATAAGGCGCTTGGCCTTGGGTTTGGTGCGGATGATTATATTGGGAAGCCGTTTTCGCTTATTGAATTGACTGCACGGGTTAAGGCGGCTCTGCGGCGTTCGAAGCAGTATAGTATGCAACAAGAAGAGAAAGAGCAGATAGTGAGCGTGCATGATTTGCGCATCGATCTGCAAAATTACACTGTCAGCAAGAACGGGAAGCATATCAATCTGACGGTGAAAGAGTTTGAGATTTTGTGTTTGCTAGCCACTAGTCCGAATCAGGTGTTCACGAAGGGGCAGCTGTTTGAAAGTGTGTGGAAAGAAGCGTATTACGGTGATGATAATGTCATCAATGTGCATATCCGCAGACTAAGGGAAAAGATCGAAGACGATGCGTCTGCTCCGAAATACATAAAAACGATATGGGGAATCGGCTACAAAATGGAGATACACACATGATGTATGTGGCTGCTTTTCTGGCTTTGTGCTTGCTTATTTCCCTGTTTCTGCATTATCGAGCGAAAAAGAAAATGGGCAGCGATTTGGAATATATGGCGAAGAAGCTGAAATCCATCACTGTTTCTGGTTCTTCTGAACGACTACTGCTGATGACAGAGGATCAGCGGCTGCGGGACTTATTGAATGAGATTAATGGTTTGCTGGATTATCACCAGGAAAAGATGGCGGATTTGGCACGGCTCCGGATAGCCACAAACCGGATGCTTTCCAATGTATCGCATGACTTGAAGACACCGCTCACTGTGATCTCTGGCTATATTGAGACAATTCAGCATGATGACCAGTTTAGTGACGAAGAGCGGGAGATGCTTTTGGCCAAGGTGCAAGTGAAGGTGATGGAAGTTGCAGGATTGATCAATACCTTTTTTGATCTGGCAAAACTGGAAGCGGAGGATTGGCAGCTGGATATGGAACGGATACAGCTGAATGAATTGTGTCGGAAGGTGGTACTAGGGTTTTATGACACCTTGACAAGTAAGGGATTTGCTGTGCATATCGAGCTGCCGGATGAGTCGATACATATCGAAGCAGACCCGGCAGCGCTGACGCGGGTATTGGAGAATTTGATATCCAATAGCATTCGTTATGGAAGAGATGGTAAAACCGTTGGCATGACGCTGTATCAGGATGAAGAAGCTGTTTATATAGACATATGGGATAAGGGACAAGGCATACAAGAGATGGATAAAGGTAAAATCTTTGAGCGGCTTTATACGGCAGATGATAGCAGGAATTCCTCTACGCACGGCAGCGGCCTTGGTCTGATGATCGCCAAACGTTTGACGGAGCAAATGCAAGGTCAAATCAGTTTCGCCAGTGTACCGTATACGAAAACAACTTTCACACTCGCCTTTCCGAAGCCCAAATTGGAGGATTACAGCAAACTTAAGAAAGTCGTAAGGAATCCGTAAGCGGAATGACAGTTTCCTTTGCTAAAGTGAAGGAAATCAACGAAAAGGGGTTAGCTTATGACATATGCTCTCAGAACACATCAGCTGACAAAGGGATATCGGGGGAAAGAAGTTGTTTCCGGCGTCGATATGCACGTAAGGAAAGGTGAAATTTATGGATTCCTCGGACCGAATGGTGCAGGGAAAACGACTGTAATGAAGATGATGACCAATCTTATCAAACCGACAAGCGGGGAAATTGAGGTGCTTGGCACAAGGTTGAAAGCCAATTCCCATGAAGTCCTTAAGAGGATTGGCTGTATCATTGAATATCCGATTTTTTATGAGAAGCTGTCTGCTAAAAAGAACCTGGAAATCTATGGCGAATACATGGGCTACTACAAGCAAGATGCCATCTCAGAAGCACTTGAACTAGTGAATTTGAAGGTCGCTGATGATATTCCGGTAAGGGAATTTTCACTAGGTATGAAACAAAGGCTGGGGATTGCCAGAGCGATCATGACAAAGCCAGAGCTGTTGATTCTGGATGAGCCGGTGAATGGCTTGGATCCAATCGGCATGCAGGAGCTGCGGGATTTATTTTACAAACTCAGCAGACAGTATGGCATCACCCTGTTGATCTCCAGTCATATTCTCGGGGAAATCGAGCAAATTGCCGATACAATCGGGATCATCCGTGATGGCAGACTGATTGAGGAAACCTCCATGGCGGAAATCCGCGGCAATCATACGCAGCACATCGAGCTTACGGTATCTGATTTAGCGAAAGCGGCTTATGTGTTGGAACATGAACTGCAAGTAAACGATTTCCAGGTGAGAGAAGAAGATGGATTCATCACTATCTATGATCCATCTCTGTCGCAAAATACTATTATCCAGGCAATGGTCCGCAATGGTGTGGAAATCGGCAACATTCACAATAAAAATCTATCACTGGAAGGTTACTTTATGCAGCGGATGGAAGGAGGAAAGAAACATGCTTAATCTGATGAGGTTAGAAATGAAAAAGATGAACTTCGTTACGGTAGGTATATGTTTTCTCTCGATTAATATTGGAATTCTTGGCATCCTGTTATTGCTTGGAGTCGAACCGGAATTAACGGCAGAGGATTTTACAAATGCGGACCAGATCATGATGTTGATTGAGACGCTTGTTATAGCCGCATTTGTTATTTATGCGTCGGTCCTTTTATCAAATATGATTATTGAAGAATTCAAGAGTAAAACGATAACGGTTTTGTTCACAACGCCTGTTAGCCGAAAACACCTGCTTTTGGCTAAAGTGCTTACGGTAAGCTTGGTGACATTTGTACTGTACCTTGTGTCCGTTTATCTGTTGTCGATTACTTTCAGTCTTCTGAATAACATGTACGATATTTTGTGGTTTTCTTTTCCGGTTGATCTATTGTGGGAAAACACGGTGCATCTGTTGGTAACTGGCCTTGCGGTGGCGGGGATGGCCCTTATTCCGCTATACTTCGGAATGCTGAAATATTCCGTACCAGCAACTATTACATCGTCTATCCTGATTATTACTGTCTTATCTTCCACGATCAGTAACTCGGGTATCAATTTATTCTCGTATACCGCTGTGCCACTTGCACTGGGACTTGTCGGCTTTCTTATTGCCTATCTAGTTATCAATAAGGAAGTGAAGAAAGATTTTTAATTGAGATGTGATTCGAATTGAAGCAAAGCGGCATTCCTATAGGAGAATGCCGTTTTAATATGGCAGCAGGTCTTGCTTTGGCTAAACTTGGATTACGAAAAGTTATTGACATCAATCTGAATTATTGTAATAATATTTTTAATTGAATACTGGTACCTTTAATTCAGTCCCGTGAGGCTGACAAGGACATTCGGAAACCATGGAGATTATCAGGGATAGCTATACCCTTGTATCTCCATGTTCAAAGAGGCTTCCTGTCAGTGATGGCAGGAAGCCTCTTTTCTTTTTTCCTCGGTACCAGTTTTAGTCTGACTAAAACAGGAGGAATAACAATGGAACAGAAAAAGATAGATCATGATTTTTCACTGCAGGCGGTGCCGGGATCACATCGGAGCGGTTTTTGGAAGATGATGGTGGTCATGCTTGGATTCACATTTTTCTCGGCGAGTATGGTGTCAGGTGGAACGCTTGGCTTAGGATTGACCATGACACAATTCATACTGATTGTGTTGGCGGGTAACTTGATTCTCGGACTTTATACAGGGGCGCTTGCTCATATTTCAGCCAAGACTGGATTGTCTACACATTTATTGGCGCGTTATGCGTTTGGGGAAAAAGGATCTTACTTATCTTCGTTCCTGCTGAGTGCAACACAGGTGGGGTGGTTCGGAGTCGGCGCGGCAATGTTCGCGGTACCGGTTCACCGAGTGACAGGAATAGATACGTACATTTTGATCATCATTTTAGGTTTCGCAATGACAGCGACGGCTTTCTTCGGAATGAAGGCTTTGACGATTTTGAGCTTTATCGCAGTACCTTCCATCATTGCTCTTGGCGGATATTCAGCACTTGAAGCAGTGGATACAATCGGTGGATTCACTCAGCTGATGCAGTATGAGCCGCAAGAGACAATCAGCGCTGCAGCAGCACTGACAATCTGCGTCGGATCATTCATCAGCGGCGGGACATTGACGCCTGACTTCACAAGATTTGCCGATAAGCCGAAGAATGCAGTCATCACAACTGTCTTCGCCTTTTTCATCGGAAATTCACTGATGTTCTTCTTCGGTGCCATCGGTGCAATCATCACAGGTCAATCGGATATTTCCGAAGTGATGTTCCTGCAAGGACTTATCATCCCGGCGATCATCGTGCTGGGTCTGAATATCTGGACGACGAATGATAGTGCGATTTATGCATCAGGACTCGGGATTTCCAACATCACGAAAATCAAAAAAAGCAAAGTAGTCATCTTGAACGGAATTGTCGGGACACTCTTGGCGATGTGGCTGTACAACAACTTCGTCGGTTTCCTGACAACGCTCGGATCTGTACTGCCGCCTATCGGAGCCATCCTGATTGCGGACTATTTCATCGTGCGCCGCGGCAAGTATCCAGCGTTTGAAACGATGACATTCAAAGCGGTGAACTGGAGCGCGATGATAGCATGGGCTCTCGGAGCTGGTGCAGCGAAATTCCTGCCGGGTATTCCGCCGCTGAACGGATTGATCGGTGCGGCAGCCGTATATGTTGTCCTTTCTGTCGTAACAGCAAAATTTGCACAGCCGAAAGTAAATCTAGAGATGAAAAAGGTGACCGAATCATGATAATCAGAAACGCAAAGCTTAGAAATAAAGAAGGTCTTTGGCAAATCCTAATCACAGATGGAAAAATTGAAAAGATAGCCCAGTCCATTGAAATGGATCATGAGCAGCATATCATGGACGTGCAGGGAAACTTGGTGCTTCCGCCATTCATCGAACCGCATATCCACTTGGATACAACGCTGACAGCAGGTGAGCCGAACTGGAACGAAAGCGGGACATTGTTTGAAGGAATCCAGCGCTGGGCAGAGCGAAAAGAGCTGCTCACACATGAGGATGTAAAGACTCGGGCGAAACAAGCACTAAAATGGCAGATTGCACAAGGCATCCAGCATGTGCGCACACATGTCGACGTAACAGATCCTGAACTGACAGCACTGAAAGCATTACTTGAAGTAAAAGAAGAAACGGCAGCATATGTTGACCTGCAGCTGGTTGCCTTCCCGCAAGAGGGGATCCTATCCTATCCAAATGGAGCGGAACTGCTGGAAGAATCACTCCGGATGGGAGCGGATGTTGTCGGAGGCATCCCACATTACGAGTTTACGAGAGAGTATGGCGTGGAATCATTGCAGACAGCTTTCAAATTAGCCGAAAAATACGATCGTCTCGTGGATATCCATTGTGATGAAATCGATGATGAACAATCCCGATTCGTCGAAGTAGTAGCAGCAGAAGCACATCGCTACGGTATGGGCGAGCGCGTGACAGCCAGTCATACAACAGCGATGGGCTCTTATAACGATGCGTATACTTCCAAGCTTTTCCGCTTGCTGAAGCTATCCAATATCAACATGGTAGCCAATCCACTAGTCAATATCCACCTTCAAGGACGTTTTGACACATATCCGAAACGAAGAGGGATCACAAGAGTGAAGGAGCTGACAGAAGCAGGCATCAACGTCAGCTTCGGCCATGACGATATCTTTGACCCATGGTATCCACTAGGAACAGGCAACATGCTGCAAGTCCTGCACATGGGCATCCACGTCACACAGCTGATGGGCTACGACCAAATCGTCAACTCCATCGACATGATCACAGCAAACAGCGCCAGAACACTGCACATCGAAGACAAGTACGGCATTGAAGAAGGGAAGCCAGCTAACTTGATTGTGCTGGAAGCAGAGAATGAATACGAAGCGATTCGGAAGCAAGCTGCTGTTTTGTATTCTGTGCGGAATGGTGAGGTTATTGCGGAGACACAGCCGAGGGATACGAATATAACGCTAGGTGGTAATATGGAAAGAATAACATTTTCTAGATAATTCGATTTACTGTTTTTTAAGAACCCAGATGAAATTTGTCTGGGTTCTTATCATTGTTTCAAACGGTTCCATACTCGACTTCATTGACTATCTTAACAGGTTTATAATACTGTTCGATATCTAATAGGCCACAGAAATTCACTTTATATCAATCTTGTATTTGCCATGATCCAATGCTGTTAAATTAACAATAAGAAATATAAAAAAGAATAATAAACCCATAAATAGTATATAGAGATTACTTTCTGTTATGAATGCTAGCAAACAAAAAACAGAGAAGGATAAGGAAAATAGGTATAAGAAAGCAGTACGAATAATATGTCGAAATTTTGGTCTGCTAGTTCTTATATGCAACGTGGATAAGTAGGTAAAGTCTATAGTTTTATTCAAGCGTTGCTTTTGTTTATGCATTAGAAACAAGAAAACCCAGAATAATAAACTTGTTAGTAATATCGTTAGAATTATGTTTAAATATACAGGACTGGTTATAGTAGCTAGGTTAGTTAGTGGAATCAAAATTCCTGAGAACGCAGTAGCTATACCAGAACCTATAGCACCGTACCTTGCGCTATTGCTGAGATCTACTTTCTGATAGATGATAAGCTGCAAGGCTATTTCACGATCAATCTTATAAGCAGGATTACGAAGGAACCAGAACAAGAAAGGTAATATGCTTCTCCAAATCGAAGTCCCTATATCTATAAGATAATATTCATCATGATACAAAAGGATTCTATATCTAGCGTTTCCTTTAACTCTTCTAATCATACCTTTGGCTGTACGTTTCATGATGTCAACACCTAAATATTTTATAATACGAAAGCTATAAGAGTGGTTATAAATTAGAAAAAAACTAATAAGAGAAAGAATAAGCACCAAGATAAATGAAATAATCTTGATGCTTTTTCTATTTCTTATTTCAATGGACCGCTAACAACACCTTTTTGAATTTTGTTGTCCTCAAGCCATTGCTTATACAAGGAATTGAACCGTTCCTCATCACTATCTTTAAATCCTTCAAAAATTATCTCATCAATATTTTCTTCATTGAAATAAAAAACGTTATCAGCGACCAGTCCTAGTGGGTATTCACAAGCAGAGTAATCAAACATTTTTTGTTCTCCGTCTAGTTCTATGATAGGGCCGCGGTTGAGAATCATTAGTTTGCTAGTTCCTTCGTTGAGATAGACAATTGAACCGATGGGGAGCATAATAATTCCTCCTTTTAAAATTTTATCTTATATTTGCCATGATCTAGTCCCAATCCACCATAAAGAAGAAATAATATTAACGAGACTAAACCCATAAAAAGTATAAAAATGTTACTATAATTGATAAATGCTATCAAAAAGGTAACTGAAAAAGCTGCAAAGAAGAGACTAAAAAATTGGATTTTTAGTATGTGTGATATCTTTGGTGAATAAATCTTAATCTGATGTTTTGGTAGATCTGTATAACTTATAGTCTTCTCTACATTTTGTTTTAAGACTCTTAATAAAAATAAAAACCCCATGATGAACATAGATACTAATATGAAAGTGATAATTATATTGATTGAAAAAGTGCTATCAATATTTAACCGATTTGTTAAAGGCATTAAAATGCCGGACAGTGATATAGAAAGTCCGCCCGCCATAAAACCGTATATTGCAAACTTACGCATTTGGGTTTTTTGATTTGTTAGAAGTTGCAAGGCAGTTTCTTCATCAATTTTATAACCGGGGTTTCGAAATATCAAAAAAAGAAAAGGGAATATTGCTTTCCATGGAGACGATCCTGTGTCTATTAAGTAATAATCTTCATTAATATTTAATATTCTATACCTTAAGTTTCCCTTTAATCTTCTAATTTCTCCGCGCATTAATACATCCACCTCGCATAAGTCATAGGATTTCTTAAAGATGCTATACCATCTTTGATGCCTTCTCCTATCTCTTTAAAAGAATCCACAGTTTTTTCTGCCTGATTAACTATCGCCTTTCCGGCGTCATCTATTTTTTCGCCAACGGCATCTAAACCATCTTGAATTCCTCCGATGTTATTGTCGTAAAGCCAATTAAAACCATGTGAGAATCCGACAGCTACGGCCATACCTCCCAATATAGCCCATCCTCCAGGATTGGAGACAAGTGCTGTAGTGCCCAGCGTTACTAGGGTACCTACACCAGTGGCGGCTGCATTCTTAGCAACAGCTTCACCGAAAGTTTTATCGTTCTTATTCATATCTTCGTAAGTACCATACACGGCGCTTATCGCAGGTATACCAACCTTTCCTAACATCGCACCACCTTTCATTAACTTACTGCCTGTATTAATCCATTTATTCGATTGGTTAAGTTGATGTTGAGCAGTTCTAGAACCTACTAACCCAAGATTTGCATTTAAATATAATAAATCACGAGTAAATTCACCGATTTTCTGTGTTTGTACGCCAATTTGTTCAATTGATGTTGCAAATACTTCCTTGGAAACATCCTGTGTAATCTTATCCCAGTTTTTATTAGTATAGTCTATAAAATTATCGGTTCTCTCTTTATCAGAAGCTTCTGTAAGCGCTTTTTCGCCCTTAGCCATAGACAAAATTCCGTAATATTCTTTTCTCGATATATTTCCTTCCCTTAAATCTTTCTGTGCATGGGATACTAAAACAGATATACCTTCATCCATTCCTTCTTCTGCCCTTTTCGTTGCAGCAGCAATCGCAGACATAGGAAGATATTCAACATTTTCCTCGGTAATTTCGACATTCCCGTTTCCGTAACTCTGCTGAATGACGTTATTATATGCATCAATGTTCTGCAGGGATGCTGCATCGAATTCGCCTATCGAAATGGAGCCGTTGCTTAGTCCGGTTGTCATTTCTGACAGATACTTTTTCATTGTGTCCAAGTCACTTTGTGTTTCTTGCAGTTTGGATGCGTGTTTGCTGTCAAGTTCGCCAAGGTCTTCCATGACATCATCTAGCTGCTTTTTACCATCTTCAATACTCGATTCGAAGTCGGAATAGCTGATTTTTGCTACGTATGTAATATTGGCTACGCCGGATAAAACGGAATTGATGCTTTCGGAGACACTGGCAACCTTGGATTTAGCTTGATCGAGCCCAGGGTGCAGTTCGTTGTTTAAAAAGCTTTCACTTATATAACCATGATGGCTGGGTTCGAAGGATTCAACATCATTCTTCATATCCTCCAGTCTGTTTTTGTAGTCTTCCATGGATTGAAGCAGGAAGGTGATGAAGGGGGTATGAATTTCGTTGTAAAAGGAACGAATAGCCGTGCCTGTCTTTCCTTTTAAGGCATCTTCTAAGCTGTAGAGATTCCTGACTTTTTGCTGGAGGTTCGACAGTTGTTCCGATAGCGTGTCTAAATCTAGCTTGGACGTTTCAGTGCCTTTGTGAATTTCTTTTACCGAGAACTCTTTCAACATACTTCCTCCTCACATGCTTATTTTAAAGCGATTTTATCGCCAATTGTTCGATCTAATTCAATTAGTTCCTGCACTGCTGTTTCTGTTGCTGCTATATTATCTTGGAACAGTGTGATGAACTGACCAAGAAGATTTTCGTATTCTTCCTTTATTTCGTTGTACAAATCACTCATGCGGATATCTGTGTTGCCATCCATTGTTTCGCCGAGCTGTTTTTGCAATGCTTGCACAGCGTCGCTCATTTCTTGGATGCCTTTTTGAGCCTCGGCTTGATTGACTTTTATTTCGCCGCTCATGTAAGGACTCCTTCCTATAAAAACTGATAGTTTCACCCTATCGAATCTAGTTTCCATTTTGTAGAGTATTAAGTACCTTTTTCCTTGAACAATTCTTCCCTATGCCTAGGGAAATAGTTATATATGCTCCTGTCTGTGCTTTTGCTGCTAACCAAGTACCCTTTTCGTTGGATTTATATGCCAATTAATTACATAATTTTGATTTAAATGGTTGTGGACGGGTAAATGGTAATTGGAATCTAAATGTAATTGAACAGTTGTATAACATACTTGCACTTATAGCCGTACGAGAGGGGCGTCGACAAATGAAATTCAGATACACCGAGCCATTGATTAAAAAGGCTTTTCAGCAGCTCGTTCAAAGTAATCCTGACGACACGAGTCCAATATCGGATTTTAAGATGATGCATCCTGTAATGGGATTAATAAAAAAAAGCAAATGGAGAAAAATCGTTAGTGAACTGTGTGATGGATATAGAAGAGGAAGGGCTCTTAATCGTGCTGATGCACTTATTCAAGGCAGATACAGCTATCGAGGCTTGGTATTTCAGTTTTTTCGGTGTACAGCATCTAGATATAAAAGATGGATGGCTTAGCTCTACCATTACACTGAAGAATGAGGGGAATGATGGGGATTATGTATTCCAATTAAGAAAACGCAGTCCTAAAAATCTTCCCAACCAAGAAAAAAATATAAAGTACTTAACTGATAGTCTCAATAAAAGGTTTAATGTGCCGGCAAGCTAAACACAATTTATCATCCAACTTTTTTACTATTACAATTCAGTTGCATTATGGAAAAACAAGGCAGAAGTCTTACAGATTTTTTGTTGGGAATCCTTTACAGTATAACTGAAGCAGTATGGTGCGGAATGATACAAAGCAAGGAGTGTGAGGAAGGATGTCTTCAATCGATTCCCTTAATAATCAAATCGACAACATGCGAGACTCAATCAATGGTTTAAGCTCTCAAGTCAATCTAAAGCAAGAGGAATTAACCCAGCTTGAAAGAGCAATAACTGAGATTTCGGGTTTGCAAGGAGATTATGAGGAGAGCAGAAAACACTGGCATGATATAGATTTGACTGCGAAGACGTGGAAGGGCGAGCTTGCTGATAAATTCGATGGTTTCCGCAATGGAGAGCTCTCAACCAGCTTTACCAAAGTATCACAAAATGAGGTGGAGCGGGTTCTGGATGCGCTGGAACAAGCGAAAAGCATGGTGGTTGCTGAGATTGATACATGTCAGATGCAAATAGCAGCAAAGGAGAGTTCAATGGAGCGGCTGCAGAAAGATAGAGACAAGGAGCTGCAGTCATGAGTGAAATTAAGTTAAAAGCAGACATTGTGCAGCAGAAATTATCAGATCTCCAGCGTTCACTTGCTGATTTTCATGAGGGAGATCCGGGGTCAGGCAGCGGAGATGAAATGCTTGATGTGCAAGTGAAGATCAATAATGTCAATGAATCGCTGAAAAGCCTCGTTCAAGAATATCAGGGTATGGCACTTCAGCACGTGGAGGCGAGCAGCAGTGCGGTCGATTCGCTTGTAAAAGCAGAGAAAGCAGTGGCCGACATTATAAGTACATTTAAATTAGGATAAACAAAAAGCCGACTATGCAGTCGGACTTTTGTTTAAGCAGTTCTGGAAAGGATCTCTCTTTCTTGCAATAAAACTCTGGATTCCTCATCAGCTGGCTGGTAGCCTTTTTCGATCAGTTCTTTTATATAGATCTTATTGTAGATGAATGAAAATACAATGCCTGTGACGAAGGAACCAAGACCGAATGAGAAAGAACCAAGAACGGCTTCAATAATGACAATGATGATAGCCCACTTTAGATCTCCGCGAAATAGGGGAGTCAAGAAACCGAAGAAAAATGTTGTCCAGCTGAAGCCTACTTTCACGCGTTTTGATAAGCCGCCAGAATTCTGTAATACTGCTTTCATGTATGTAGCCTACTTTCAATATTTTTAAGGAAGAGAGGAAAAAAGAAGTGCTTAATCGTATGTAATGATATAGTCCTATGCTTCCTTATCTATATCATACTAAAAAAATTAGAAAATATATATAGAATTTCCTGATATGGATTAGTAAATGGAAGAAATCTATATGTTACTTTGATTTTTTCCATTTAGTTAGCAAAAATTCGAAACCATTTTTCATGCTACGACGTATACAACCTAACAATATCTTTAGAAAATTAGGAGCGATGAAATTTGGAATACGCAATATCAAATCAAAAAACGATCATGCAGAAGGTGCTTCAAACATTCTTGCTGACATTGCTGCTGGCGACGGTTGGTATATATGCAGGGCATTTTGTGCCGCCAGTGCTGATTCTTCCGTTGATTATCGTGGAAGTCGGCATGCTGATTGCAGCATTTTGGCTTAGAAGGAAAAAGGCAGTAAGTTATACGTTCATTTATATCTTTGCTGTCATTTCAGGTATCACGACATATCCGGTGGTCGCGCATTACGCTTCCATCGGCGGAGCCAATATTGTTCTGTATGCGTTCACGACAACATTTGTCATCTTTGGAGCAATGGCACTTGTGGGGGTTAAATCGAAGAGAGATTTCTCTTTCCTTGGCGGGTTCTTGCTAATCGCTTTGGTTGCTTTGATTGTGACAGGGTTGATCGGCATCTTTGTCCCTTATAGTGATGCAACGATGCTCGGCTTCTCTGGAATTGGTTCGGTTGTCTTCTCCCTATACATTTTGTATGATTTCAACCAAATGGCCAGGAACCAGATCACAGAAGAAATGATTCCGTTGATGGCGTTGAACCTTTACCTTGATTTTATCAACTTGTTCCTTAATCTATTGCGCTTCCTTGGCATTTTGTCCAAGGACTAATAAATGACAGACCAAAGGACTTATCAAGCCCTTTTGGTCTGTTTTTTATTTCTTTGTTTCTGCTTTTTGTCTTGTTTGCGTTTGTTTTTCTTCATTGTGCGATGTTTCTTCTTATCTCTGCGGCTTTGCGCTTTACGCTCCAGGTTTCTTTTTAATCGATGTTTCAAGCTGCCTGATGAATCCAGCACAAAACGGATACATATGATTAATAAAAGTGTTAAAAAGAGCACCATTATTTGCGGGAATAGGCGATTGAAATAAAATATCACATCGGATAAACCGAAGCCCTTCGTATGGATTCGATAAGGATTGCTGTCGGGATGGCTGATTGATACTGTGTCCATTGCGTCATAATAGACACTTGGCCTGACTTCTTTTCGCGTGATTATATCATTACCATTCTCATCCTGATATGAAAGGGTAAGATAGAAATAGCTGCTTTGGAAGCGTCCGCCGTTTATGTCACTTTCTTCGGCTATAATCATTGCTTCTACTTCGTTTTGGCTGCCGGTATAAGATCTTATAGTGTTGTAGCCGATTTGTGCCATCGTGGTATATCCGTAAATCAAGAGGGCTGCCAGCACTGCGAAGAACCCAAATGGCAGGGGAAGAATCACAGGCCAGGTCAGCCATTCCCAGCCTGCCTTTTTTGATTGTGCTACAAGGAAGCTAATGTAATAGACGGGACCGATTAAATATAAAAAGATTAGAAAGATAGATATATAAAATTCTCTGTTTCCGAATAGATTTCTTTCATTTACTTCGATGGTATCCCCGACTGTTAGCGTTTGGTATTCTTTCTGGGATATTTCTATTTGGTCATCATTTGTTGTTACAGCATAAAACGCTACATTTCCATAAAGATCGTTGGAAACATTTTTTGCTTCAACGGTGGATTCTGTCAATTCTTTAGTTTGAATGAGAGAAGCAAGCTGGATCGATTCCATCACTAAAGCAACTGCACAGAATAGGGAGGTGATAAGTAAAACGATATGTAAAATCTTGGCCTGAGGACGCTTCATTTCTTTCTCCTTATAGTATTGGTCTCCAATGTATTCGCAAATATAGTGTATGAAAATGGTGGGACCACGTAAATGTTAAGTGCATATGGATAGATTTAAGGCTAACACAGACGGAACACTTATCAAGATGTTCTGTTAGCATTTTCTTCATTTAGCTCGTTGCTTCTTCTTATCCAACCAGCTTTTTTTCCGGTGTGCCAGTTTGTCTTTCAGGTTTTGTCTCCGGTTCTCACGAAACAACCAGAATCCTGCATATGTCATCAAGAGAGCCATAATTGGCATAATCAACCGCTCAAAATAAAAGAATATATCAGATAAAGCGAAACCTTTGGTATGAACGCGGTATGGGTTATCTGTGGGATAGCTGATCAATGCTTCCGTTGCTAATCCATCGTCATACACTCCAGGCCGGACTTCTTTTTCCATCAGAATTTCATTACCTTCCGGATCTTCATACGTAAAAGTAAGATAATAATAATCGTATTCCAATATGCCGTTTTTTTCACCAAAGTCGTCTACGACCACTGCATCTGTTTCATGCTGGGTGCCGATATAAGATTGGACGGCGTTATATCCCACCTGTGCTAAAGTGGTATAACCGTATATTAGAATTGACAGCAAAATAATGAAGCCGGCGATTAGCGGTAAGGTGAACGCAGGCAAAATCACAGGCCAAAGCAACCACATGCAGCCTGCCTTTTTGACTTGCGCTATGATAAAACTAATATAGTAAACTGGGCCAAGCAAAAAGAAGAATAGCAGAAAGATAGATCCATAAAAGTCTGCATTTCCAAATAAATCTTTATTGTCAAAAGTAATCGTATCTCCGATTTGCAGCTTTTCGAATGTTGCCTGTGATACGTCGACCTCATCGTCATCTTCTGTGTAAATGTAAAATTCGAAATTTCCGAACAGGTCATTGTAGACTAGCTTTTCTTCAACGATAGCCGTTTTTATATCCTCTGTGACAATAAGATTATAAAGTTTGGATGACTCACTTACCAACAAGATTACACAGAATAAAGAAATGATCAGCAAGACAATATGTAGAATAACAACACCAGCACGCTTCATCCTTTTCTCCTTTAATTTTCCAATTTAATGATAAATATAGTGTACGGAATAGGGGAGATAACGTCAAAGTAATTTATCCGAAGAGGATTTATTATTATGTTGATTACACGAGAAAGGGGGGAGAAGAGAACGAATATGTATCTTTAATTGAACAAAATATGAACTGAGTGTGATTAGTAGTAACATAGAGGAAGAAAATAGTGAGGGCAAGCTGTCACTAATTCCAGCTTGCCCTTCATACTGCTTACTTCTTATTAACAGATGCATCATAAATCGTATCCACAGCATCCTGCAATGCTGCATCGAAATCTTCTTCGGACTGATTGGCATTCAATTCAGCTGCCAATGCACGGGAGAAGCTGGCGATTACGCCTTCATTTTCCTTCAGCTTTTCGTTTGCTTCATCACGGGAGTAGCCGCCGGATAGTGCAACGACGCGTACGACGCGTGGGTGTTCGGTTAGCTCTTTGTATAGATTTGCTTTCGTTGGGATGGAAAGCTTGAGCATGACGTTTTCTTCTTCGGATAAATCATTCAAGTGACGGAAAATCTCATCCCGAAGGATTTCCTCACATTTCTCCTTATCCTCGCTGTGAATATTCACTTCTGGTTCAATGATCGGCACGATACCGGCTGCGATGATGCTTTTACCGATTTCAAATTGCTGGTCGACGACGGCTTTGATGCCGCTGACGTTTGGCTCTTTGATGACAGAGCGCATCTTTGTACCGAAAATATTACGTTCGGAGGCGCGGCCGAGTGTTTCGTTAAGATTATCGATCGGCTTCATAAGCTGCACGCCATCTTTTTCCTCTGCCAGTCCTTTATCGACTTTCAGGAAAGGAACGATACCTTTTTCTTCCCACAAGTAATCGCCGGTATGTTTGCCCTGTATTTCGCGGTCCATTGTCTGCTCAAATAGAATAGCTCCAAGAATCTTATCTTTGCTGAAAGCTGGAGAAGTGATGATGCGTGTCCGCATATCATGGACCAGCTTGAACATCTCGTCTTCGTTTGAATAAGCATCCTCAGGAACACCATACTCTGCCAATGCCTTTGGCGTACTGCCTCCGCTTTGATCCAGTGCTGCGATGAAGCCCTTGCCGTTTTTGACGATATCGTATTGCTTGTCATTCATGTGTGCCACTCCTTTTTCCGTTTAGTTAGCAAAAAATTGCTCCATGTTCACTGTTCCCTTTTATCCAGTGTTTTAACATTAAATGTTTGATAGGGTTTCCAAAACGGGATCTGCAAGCTGCGAAAGTCTATTTGCGATAGTAAAAACGATGTTTTGCGGTTGATCGGGACTTTTTGGTGTAACTTAAGTTGGATTGACGGAGGATTGGGCATGTTATAGGGTAAGTTTGACTATTTTACGGACGGTATGGAAGGAAGGGCATGGATGAGCATTAGAATTCGGTTATTCATCATGTTGCTCTTATTTGTCATTCTGCCTTATTTTCTCTTTGTTATTTTTATTTATGAGAATAGCAAACATGTCATAGAGGAGCGGGATTTGGCAAGCAGTCGTGAGGAACTAAGGGAAAGCAGGGCGGATTTGGAACAGTATACGCAAGAGATGGTCAGGCTGCCTTATAGCTTGTTCAATATGCCCGAGGTGCAGCGGGTACTGGAGAATGGCATGCTGGCAGAAACGACGGAACATGTGCAGGCATTTGAGAATAGTGTGGAGACGTATGCGGCAACCCGGCCGGATATCAGGCAGCTGCGGTTTTACTTTCAGCAAGATCAGCAGGCGCTGACGGTTTACCAATCAAATGTCGGTGCTCCAAAGCAAGCGTCGGATTATATGAGAAGCTCACCATTCAGGGAGCTAAATGACTCGAAGGCCGCTTATATGCTGGAAACACCGCATGTGCTCGAGAATGAAGATAAAGTGGCAATTGTGCCAGAATCGGATAATACAATGATACTGCCGATCCATCATCGTATAACGGATGTGCTGAGCGGAGAATTTCTTGGTTTTCTGACAACGGATATAGAGGTGTCTGCTTTTGCGCGGCAGCTTGAGGCTGTCAAAAGGGAAGCGGGGACGCAGGTATTGCTTGTGAATGAAAGTGGGGAAATCATCTACAGCAAGGATTCAGGAAGTATCGGAGAAAGAATCGACAAAAACCAATTAGCAGCGGAGGGAGAGAATATCGTTCTTCGCGAAAAGCTCAGTGAGCCCTTGGCAGGCTGGCAGCTGATGAAGGTGACATCCAAGGATGTGCTGTTCCGTGATGCGCGGAGAACCGCCTGGACAAATGTCTTATTAGGTTTTGGTGTCGTCTTATTAGGGACGATACTCATCCTTGTCATTTCGCGTGTGTTTACCAAACCGATCATTACATTGAGTGAGCAGGTTCGATCCATTGAAGGCGGGCAGATGGACGTCCAGCTAAGGACAGAACGTAAGGATGAAATCGGGCATCTGGCTGCGCATATGCAAGAGATGCTGGATCGAATCGACTCTCATATTGCGAGGGAATATAAGCTCGAGCTGGAGGCGCGTGAGAGTCAGCTTAGAATGCTTAAATCGCAGGTGAATCCTCATTTTCTCTTTAATGCTTTACAGTCGATTGGAGCTGTTGCGCTGCGATCGGATGATCGCGAGGTGTACAAGCTGCTCGTATCCCTATCCAAAATGATGCGGTATGCATTGCAGGCGGATCAGCTAGTACCCGTGCGGGAGGAACTGGATTACATCGACTCTTATTTGAAGTTGCAAAAAGAACGCTTCGGAGCAGACTTGCCAATCACTATTCAAGTGGAAAAAAGTATGCAGCAATATCAGATACCGAGCATGCTGCTGCAGCCGCTTGTTGAGAATCACTTTAAGCATAATTATGAAGGATTGCGAAATGAAAGCAGCTTTATTTTAAAAGGGATGGAAAAGGACGGATTACTGGTATTTATTGCAGCTAGCTACGGTGCGGCAGTGAGTGATGAAAAGATTCGTCTGTTACAAGAAGGAAGCGCCGGCGGAACGGGTCTGCGCAATATCGCGGAGCGTCTGCATCTACATCATGCTGAGAGGGCGGCATTTCGACTCGGTAATTTGGCTGGAAAAGGGTTTGAGGTCACGATTTGTATTCCGGCAGAGGAGCAAGGAGGTAAGAGGCAATGAAGGTGTTACTAGTGGATGATGAAAAAAATGGCCGCGACGTCTTGCGCACACTGGGAGAGTGGGAGCAAAATGGTGTGACGGTCTTACTGGAGGCAAGTGACGGGAAAGAGGCACTTGAATTGATTGCATCGGAGCAGCCTGACATCATATTCACCGACATCAAGATGCCGCGTATGAACGGTATCGAACTGATGGAGCAGCTGCATACGGCTGACTACCGCGGAAAATGCATCCTTGTAACGGGGTATGATGACTACCAGTTCATGCGGAAAGCGATTCAGTTCAACAGCTTTGATTATTTGCTGAAACCAATAGATCCAGAGGCTTTTGCAAAAGTGCTGGAGAATGTATCGCAAGCCACACTCGCAGACAAACAGTCTTCGGAAAACGAAGCAGAGGTTCTCGGTGATGCCAGACGACTGCTTCAAGAACAGCGAATTTCGGCATTATGTACGGGGAAGTCAGAGGACTTCTCCATTCTCCATGAAGTTCTGCCCAAGGAAGAAAAGATCGACCTGACATTGCTATCATTCTATCATATGCATCAGCCGGCTCCGATTCTGGATTGCTTAACGGATGAGCTGCATCGATATGCCATTGGTGATGTATTCCGCTTTTTGCAGGAGGAGAATTTGTACATTATCTTGTCTTCTGCAGACCATTGGCTGCGTATAGAGAACTGGCTGCGGCAACATTTGGATTTACCGGTGCGAATTGTGCAGGAACGTCTGCATGTTGTGGAGGAGGTTGCTTCTGTGTTCGAGCGGCTTACAGTGGAGTTGACGGAGAATCGTTACCGCACAATCAGGAGACTTGATGAGCTGGAAAGCGAGCAGCGCGGCCGAGACATCGTTTCCTATGTGCAGCGTTTCTATATGGAAGATGTAAGCCTGGAGCGATTATCAAAGCTGTTCTTTTTATCAAAAGAGCATATTTCACGCAAATTCAAGCAAGAAACAGGTATGACTTTATCCCGATTTGTGACAGACTGCCGCATGAAGCAGGCGAAGCAATGGCTTGAGAAAACCGACCAAACCATTTACGACATAGCTAGGTTGCTTGGCTATCAAGATGAAGTGTATTTCTCGAAGCTATTCAAAAAGGAAGCAGGTTTAACCCCGACTGCTTATCGAATTGAGCGTAATGAGCAGGAGGGAAGATGATTGGCATGAGAAAACTATTCTGTGCTCTTTTTGTTGTTGTTCTGCTGCTGTCTGCTTGTGATACGCCTCCTGAAAAAGGGGAAAAGCAACCAGTGGAAACAGTCAGCCTAACAATTCGCAACCCGAAGGTGGAGATTGCTTCTGGGTTTGAAGAGATGGTTGATGTATATGAAGAAACACATCCCCATGTACATATCCAGGTAGAGACAGTTGGCGGAGTATCGGATGATTTCGCCGATTTGAAAACACAAATGGCCGTAGGGGAAGGTCCGGATATTTTCACCAACGTCGGTTACACGGCTACAGAAGATTGGATCCGTTACCTGGAAGATCTGAGCGATGAATCATGGGTGGCCGATGCTCGTGAGGGTACACTCGATCCCATCACCGTTGGTGGGAAGGTGTATGGCATGCCAATGAATATCGAGGGATTCGGCATCGTTTATAATAAGGTGCTATTCCAAAAAGCCGGTATCAAAGAGCTTCCCGGCACCTTTACTGAATTGGAAAAAGCGGCAGCTCAGCTTGAAAAGATAGGTGTGACACCTTTTGCGAATGGTTATTATGAGGAATGGAAGCTAGGGCATCATTTGACCAGTTTAGCGTTTGCTGAGCAATCTGATCCGGAAGCATTCATGTCGGACTTGGCAAAAGGGAAGGCGAGTTTTAAGGATGATGTTGGGTTTCACAACATGCTGCGTTTTCTAGATCTGACACTTGCGTACGGGAATGCGCATGCTGCAACGACTGATTATTATGCAGAGATGGAAGCGTTCCAAAATGAAGAGGCAGCCATGATTGTGCAGGGGAATTGGGTCGAGCCGTTATTGGCGAAACAAGCGCCAAATCTGCATGCAGGCATGTTTCCGATACCGCTTGATGACGAAGGCAATGCGCAGCTGGTCACGGGTGTGCCGAGTTATTGGGTCGTCAACAAGCAATCTGGTGCAGCTGAAAAGCGGGAGGCAAAGCGCTTCTTGCAATGGTTGACAGAATCGGAACAAGGGCAAACCTATCAGACGGAGAAGCTTCGCTTTATCCCGGCATTCCGTTCCGTTCAACCACCTGAATCAAGCCTGGGCGGAGATGCATGGAGGCAGTATGACCAGCAGGAACGGCGGAACTTCAATTGGTCCTCCTATTCGCCTCCTATGAAAGAAGCCTTTGGACGAATATTAAAACAGTACGTAAATGAAGAAATGTCCAAGCAAGATGCGCTGCAGGACTTGGATCACGCGTGGCGGCAGAATAGTTCCTCTCACTAGTGTAGAAGTCCCCCTATCAGGAGGGACTTTTTGTATGAATATCAATTTTAGACAAAAAGAAGATCAAGATAAACCATCCCCGTTTTTTATTTCCTGTCCTATACTGAGCTCGTACGGCAGGTTTATGAACACTTGTCTTACACAGGATCAGCATTCATACATAGGAGGAATACAGGATGAAATTTCGGAAACGGGCGTTAAAAGCAGGTGTCGTTTCACTGAGTGCAGCGTTGATGCTGGGAAGCAGTTTCACAGTGGCTTCGGCAAACAATGACGGTGGAAATGTGAAGCCGTACAAAGATTCATATGGCACATCGCAAATCACGCGACAGGACATGAAGGAAATGATCGGGCAGCACGGGGACGAACGTTATACTGTTCCTAGCTTTGATGCTTCTTCTATTAAAAATATCAAGTCAGCTACAAAAATAGATGAAAACGGTAATGAAGTCAAAATGGATGTATGGGATACATGGCCGCTTCAAAATCCCGACGGTACAGTGGCAGATTACAATGGCTACCAAATTGTGTTTGGGCTGGCTGGCGACCCGAAAGATGCAAGTGACACATTCATTTACATGTTCTATAAAAAGTCAGGCGATGATTCTGTTGATGCATGGAAAAATGCTGGACGTGTATTTGATGATAATGATAAATTCAATGGTGATGATATACTGGCTGGTCAGCAAGAAGAATGGTCTGGTTCTGCAGCATTCATCGACGGCCAAATTCGCTTGTTCTATACAAACCGCGGCGGCTTTGATGAAAGCAAAGGCATTTTCGGTAAACAAACATTGACGACTGCTCAAGTGAACGTCTCTGAAAAGGATGCAAGCAGCCTGCAGGTCGACGGTGTAGAGGATTACAAGTCCATTTATGATGGCGGCAATGGAAAAACATATGAGAATGTGAACAAAGCATTCGAAGACCGCGATTTTGCCAATAACCACACATTGCGTGATCCGCATTACATCGAAGATAAAGGTAAAAAATACTTAGTTTTCGAAGCGAATACTGGTACCGAGTATGGTTATTCCGGGGAAGACTCTCTCTATAACCGTGCTTATTATGGCAATGGCATGAAATTCTTCCGTGATGAATTCAAGCAGCTGCAAAACAGTGCGAAGAAGTCTACGGCAGAGCTTGCGAACGGTGCAATCGGAATTGTGGAAATCAACGATGATTACACATTGAAAAAAGAGATGAAGCCGCTCGTCGTTTCCAATACAGTGACGGATGAAATCGAGCGTCCGAACATCTTCAAAAAAGATGGCAAGTTCTACTTGTTCACAAGCACACGTGGTTCCAAAATGACGATCGATGGCATTGATGATGAAGATATCTATATGCTTGGGTATGTATCCGGCAGCTTGACTGGCCCATATAAACCAATGAACAAATCTGGTATCGTCCTTCATCAGGACTTGGATCCCAATGATTTGACTTGGACATATGCGCATTATGTGATTCCGCAAAAGAAATCGGATGACTTTGTCGTAACAAGTTATATGACAAACCGTGGTTTCTTCCAAGATCACAAATCTACATTCGCACCATCCTTCCTGCTTGATATTCACGGCAAAAAATCTTCTGTTGTCGAAGATGGTATCTTGGAGCAAGGTCAAATCACGTACGACGAGAAATGAATATAACGAGAAAAGGGAATGTCAGCATGATGGCATTCCCTTTTCATCCATATTGAAATAAAAGTGTGGTGACGATATGCGGCATGGATTTACGAGAAAGAGGTGGACGATGCTTGGTGTGATTATTTTGCTGATTGTGGCGGTGATCGCGGTTTTTGTGCTGATGGATGATAAAAAGGCTGGAAAACAAAATCCTGGGAAGGCGCAAACCATCTCATACCGACCCGATTTTCATTTCAGTTCACCTGACAAATGGAAAAACGATCCGCAGCAGCCAATCTATTATAAAGGCAAATACCACTATTACTATCTCTATAACAAAGACTATCCCGATGGCAATGGTACCGAATGGCGACACGCGACTTCTGAGGATCTGATTCATTGGGAAGATCATGGCGTGGCGATTCCGAAATATACGACAGAAAATGGGGATCCATGGACAGGGTCTGTTGTACACGATAAGAACAATACAGCCGGGTTTGGTGAAGATGCACTGATTGCTATCGTCACACAGCCAACTGGTGAGAGTGGGCAGCAAGAACAATATCTCTGGTACAGCACAGACGGGGGAAATACCTTCCAGCAGGAAAGTGAGGAACCAGTGCTTGCCAATCCAGGCGCACAGGATTTTCGTGATCCTAAAGTGTTATGGAATGAAGAAAGAAATGATTGGCTCATGCTGCTGGCAGAAGGAGATAAGATTGGATTTTATGAATCTGCTGATTTGAAAACCTGGACTTTCACTAACGATTTTCAGACAGATGGAATTGGTGTGCTCGAATGTCCTGATCTATTCCCGCTCCGCGCGCCAGATGGTACGGTTAAATACGTGCTTGGTATGAGTGCGAACGGAGAAGGAAAAGGGGAACCGAAAACATATGCCTATTGGATTGGAGACTTTGACGGTACATCATTTACACCGGATCAAGAGAATCCGAGATGGCTTGATTACGGTTTTGACTGGTATGCTGGTGTCACTTTTGAAGATGGTCTTTCAGAAGATAAACAAGCGAAACGATATGCGCTTGCTTGGATGAATAACTGGTCTTATGCCGATCAAACACCTTCAATGAAAAGTGATGGATTCAATGGAACAGACTCCATTGTCAGGGAAATTACACTGCAGCATGATCAAGACGGTTATTATCTAGCTTCCCAGCCGAATGCTGCGCTGGATCAGCTTTCTCAATCAGCGGATGAGATTGAGAATCTCGAGCTGCAAAATGAAACGAAAACATTGGATATTTCAGCAGAGACATATCGATTGGATGCTGACATCTCCTGGGAAGATAGCCCGAATGTCGGATTGCGACTGCGGGAATCAAAGGACCATTCGCGTCACCTTGATGTTGGTGTTGCTGCTGATGGAGGCTATTCCTATTTGAACAGAAGCTGGACTGATAATCCGGATAAAGAGGGTCTCTATCAAGAAAGCAAAGCCCCGTTCGACGTTGGAAAGAAGCAAGCACATCTGACAATTCTCGTGGATAAAACAAGTGTGGAAGTATTTGTGGACGATGGAAAGGTTGTTCACAGTAATCTAGTCTTCCCGCATCCACAGGACCAAGCGATCAGTCTGTATGCAGAAGCTGGCAAGGCAAAGTTTGATAAAATTTCTATCAAGAGACTGGGTGAATCATAATATTGTAAGGAAAGAGGCCCTTAACGGGTCTTTTTTATTTGGTGCAGAATGGCTCTTATCTTCGTAATCATTGATGTTAGATTATTTTACATCTTGTGTAAGTAATTATTTTCGCGTTATAATGATTATTATTTATTAAATATTTACGATAATGTATGCAAATCAGCACATACTAAGATAGGTTTGCAGCAATCGATACATAAGGGGGATTTACATGGCAGCAAAAGAGAAAGATCTACAACAGCAGCAATCTTCTTCCAAAGGTAAATGGGGCGTCCTGTTAGGGGCGGCATTCTTGATGGGTTCATCTGCAATCGGGCCAGGATTCCTGACGCAGACTGCAGTTTTCACTGATCAATTATTAGCAAGTTTCGGCTTTGTTATTCTTATGTCAATCATTTTGGATGTTGGTGTACAGATGAATATTTGGCGCATCATCGCCGTTTCCAGAATGCGCGGACAAGATATCGCAAATAAAGTCTTGCCGGGTCTTGGCTACTTCCTTGCTTTTGCAGTTGCATTGGGCGGTCTTGCTTTTAATATCGGGAACGTCGGCGGTGCGGGGCTTGGTTTGAATGTATTATTCGGTGTGGATACGGTTATTGGCGCAATTATAACAGGTATTATCGCTATTGGTATTTTCCTTTCCAAAGAAGCAGGAGCAGCAATGGATCAAATCGCCAAAGTTCTTGGATTGATCATGATTCTGCTGACATTTTATGTTGCATTCCGCAGTGAACCGCCAGTCGGGGAAGCGGTTCTTCGCACATTCGCTCCGGAACAAATCGATGTCTTTGCCATCATCACACTTGTTGGTGGTACTGTTGGTGGATATATCACTTTTGCGGGTGGTCACCGTCTGCTGGACGCTGGTATTTCTGGTAAGGAAAGTCTGCGTCAAGTGACGCAGAGCTCCGTTTCCGGGGTTTTGATTGCATCGATCATGCGTATTTTCCTGTTCTTGGCTGTGCTTGGGGTAGTTGTAACAGGCTTTAAGCTGGATGCGGGCAACCCGGCAGCTTCTGTATTCCAAGAAGCGGCAGGTACACTTGGTTATAAGATGTTCGGTCTGATTTTGTGGGCTGCGGGTATTACATCAGTCATTGGTGCTGCTTATACATCTGTTTCATTCCTGAAGACATTGTCCAAGTGGGTGGCTAAAAATGAGAAGCTTGTTACGATCCTATTCATTATCGTATCGACGATCATCTTCTCCTTTATCGGCGAACCGGTAACACTTTTGGTCATCGCAGGCGCAATCAATGGACTTATTTTGCCTATCGGGCTTGGAGTTTTGTTGGTAGCAGCTTATAAGAAATCCATCGTTGGCGATTACAAGCATCCGTTATGGCTTACCATTTTTGGTGGTCTTGTCCTGATAGCGACAACTTACTTGGCAATCGTTACATTGATCAACCAGTTCCAAAAATTGTTCTAATTCGAGAAGGAGGTCCTAAAAATGAAGCTTACCTATCATCCGTTAGGGGATACGGGCATGCAGCTCGTTTTCGGACAGACGATCTCAGAGGAAACAAATCAGAAAATCCGGCTATTTGCAGATGTGCTTAAAGCAGGGCGAATCGAAGGGATCATTGAATGGGTGCCGGCGTATACGACTATATCCATCTTTTATCGTCCTGATAAGATTGGCTATAATGCATTGCAGCAGAAGCTGGAAGATCTATATGAAAATATTCAAGGAGGAGCGGCTGATGCTGCTTCTCTTGTTTATGAGATTCCGACGTATTATGGCGGAGAAACAGGTCCTGATTTGGATTTTGTTGCAGATCATAATGGTCTGTCCGTGGATGAAGTGATCCGTATTCATTCGAGCCAGGAGTATTTGATATATATGATGGGGTTCGTCCCCGGTTTTCCGTATTTGGGCGGCATGCCGGAAGAAATCGCAACACCGCGCCGTTCGGATCCGCGTCCAAAAATTCCGGCAGGTTCTGTTGGCATCGCAGGCTCCCAGACGGGGATGTACCCGCTGGAAACCCCGGGGGGCTGGCAGATCATCGGTCAAACCCCAGTGAAATTGTATGATCCAGGACGTGAACAGCCCATTTTATTGACGTCTGGTCATTACGTGAAGTTCGTGCCGATTTCGAAAGAAAGGTACGATGATATTGCAGAATCCATCCGTCTTGGGGAATATACGATAAATAGTTACAGAAAGGGAGGCGGGCTGGTATGAAGACAATTGATTTGAATAGCGATTTGGGTGAAAGCTTCGGTGCTTACACGATTGGCAATGATAAGGAAGTCTTGCAGTACATATCATCCGCGAACATTGCATGTGGTTTTCATGCAGGTGACCACAATGTCATGATGGATACAGTTCGAACAGCAACGAGTCTTGACGTTGGTATCGGCGCGCATCCGGGATTCCCTGATTTGGCTGGTTTCGGACGACGTGAGATGAAGCTGTCACCGAGTGAAATCTACAATCTTGTCGTGTATCAGCTGGGTGCAATCCAAGCTGCAGCCAAAGCATGCGGTACATCTGTGCAGCATGTGAAGCCTCATGGTGCATTATACAATATGGCTTCAAAAGATGCGGTTATGGCAGAAAGTATTGCAGCTGCAGTCAAAGCTGTTGATCCAAAGCTGGTGCTGTTTGGGCTGGCAGGCAGTGAACTGGTGCGTGCCGGTGAGAAAGCTGGCCTTCGTGTTGCGCAGGAGGTTTTCGCGGACAGGACATATCAGCCCGACGGCACACTGACGCCTCGTTCGCAGGCAAATGCCATGGTGCATGATGTGAACGAAGCAGTGGATCGTGTCATCACCATGATTCAAGAAGGTAAAGTGACTGCAGTTGATGGTACGGATATTGCAATTCAAGCTGATACGATTTGTGTACATGGCGATGAGCCAGAAGCGTTGCGATTTGTCCAAGAGCTCCGAAAAAGACTGGAGACGGAGCAAATCGACATTCGTAACTTTGGAGTGAAACAACATGAGTGACAAGCTGTTTCAAGTGGTCAAGCCCGGGCTGATGACAACGATTCAGGATCTAGGCCGGACTGGCTATCAGGAATATGGTGTTGTCGTAGCAGGAGCAATGGATGATTATGCGCTGCAGATTGCCAATCTGCTTGTCGGTAACAGTCGTGGGGAAGCGGCGCTTGAGGTGACTATGATGGGACCGACGCTTAAAGTGATGAAGGATGCAGTCATAGCGATAACAGGCGGGAATCTGTCGCCGCGCGTGAATGGGCAGCCTGTTGCAATGTGGAAGAGTATTGCAGTCAAAGAAGGCCAGCTTATCGAATTTGGCCAGCCGCTGGAAGGAATTCGAGCGTATATCAGTGTGGCCGGTGGCTTTGGCTTACCGGAAGTCATGGGTAGTAAATCCACCTACTTGAAGGCAAAAATCGGAGGTCTGAACGGGCGCGCGCTCGAGAAGGAGGACGTCTTGTATGCAGGCGGAGATACGCAAGCAGTTATAGGGCGCTCGCTGCACTACGATGAAATTCCGAAGTACAAGAAGGAATTGACGGTTCGCGTCATTCTTGGGCCTCATCAGGATGCTTTCACCGAAGAATCAATTCAGACATTCTTGCATTCCGCATACGAAATCACGCAGCAGTCAGATCGCATGGGCTATCGTCTTAAAGGGCCAGAGCTTACGCACAAAACTACTGCGGACATCATCTCCGAAGCTATCCCGCTCGGCGGCATCCAAGTGCCGGCTAACGGCCAGCCAATCATTTTGATGGCTGATCGACAGACAACAGGGGGATATACGAGGATTGCAACGGTCATTTCAGTGGATCTGCCGCTGCTTGCGCAAGCAGTGCCGGGAACAGTTATCCGGTTTGAGGAGATTAGCATGAATGAGGCACATGAAATTAATCGCAGAAAAGAAAAGTTACTTGGTATATTAGAGAAAATAATATAAAAATAACTTTTGAAGCTTTAACAAATCAGTGATTATTCCGATATATGATGTATTAATAGTGTCACTAAGGAGAATTTTATGACTGTTAAGATAGCGTGCTATGGCTCTTGCATCACTAGGGATAATTTTAACTCGAAGCTGAATAAAAATTATAAAGAGAGGTATGAGTGTGTAGCAACCTCCTTACATACTTCTATAATCAGTCTTGTTTCACCTCGAGTTCCCTTCGATGAAATGCAATTAGACCATGTTGATATAAAAAGCGCATATAGGAACAAACGTATAGTGATCGAAGAATTAAACAGGAATTTCTTAGAGGATCTGAAAGATAGTCAGCCAGACTATTTGATTATGGATTTCTTTCCTGATATCTATTTTGGGGTGGTTTTTTCGCAAGACCAAATCTTTACAAATAATGACTGGTATATTACAAGAACTTCTTTTTATAGAAAATTGCATGATAAGTTCGCCTTGAAAATTGGTAACAATTCAGCTGATTATTTAAGTGTATGGTTGCCTGCAGTAAACAAATTCATGCAATTCTTAAAAGACAATGTACCGAATTGCGAAGTGATTATCAACAAAGCAAGATTCAGCAATCGATTGTTAGATGATACTGGAAATCTTTCGTATATTTCTCCATTGGATAGTCACAATGAGATCTGGAATGTGCTCGATAACTTTGTGATTTCAAAGTATGATTTGAAATACATAGAGTTAGACCATAATAATTATTATATATCACATCAACCGACCCTTGGGTGGGATATTTTTCAATTACATTATCAAGATAATTACTATCACGATTTTTTACAGCAATTAGATAAAACGATACAGTCTAATAATCCTGTCAATACTTAAAGAAAAAAGCGTGCCGCTATCATTCATAGTGGCACGCTTTTTGCATTAGTTCCGGATCAAATAATCAAAAGCACCAAGTGATGCAGTTGCTCCGGATCCCATGCTGACAATGATTTGTTTGTATGCTGTATCTGCACAGTCTCCTGCAGCAAACAGGCCAGGGACATTCGTTTGGCCGTGTTTGTCGACGATGATCTCACCCATTGGAGTGCGCTCAACGACATCAGCTAGGAATTCTGTGTTCGGTACAAGGCCGATTTGGACGAAGACACCTTGCAGGGCAACGTGCTTTTCTTCGTTTGTATCGCGTTCTACGTAAGTGATGCCATTGACGTTGTTGTCGCCGGTAATCTCTGTCGTTTGCGCGTTTGTGATGATTGTAATGTTCGGCAGGCTGTAAGCGCGCTTTTGCAATACTTCATCTGCTTTCAGTGTGTCGTTGAATTCAAGGACTGTAACGTGGTTCACGATACCAGCCAAGTCGATGGCTGCTTCGATACCGGAGTTACCGCCGCCGATGACAGCAACGTCTTTTCCTTCGAATAACGGACCGTCACAGTGTGCGCAGTAAGCGACACCTTTGTTCTTATATTCCTGCTCACCAGGAACGTTGACGTTGCGCCAGCGTGCACCTGTGGAGATGATGACGCTCTTACTTTTCAGTGTCGCGCCGTTCTCAAGCTCCAGCTCGAATAGATCGTTTTTGCTGATCTTCGTTGCTTTCTGCAGGTTCATCACATCGATGTTATATTCCTTCACATGCTCTTCCAGGCTTGCAACAAGCTTCGGACCTTCTGTTTCCTTGACGGTGATGAAGTTCTCGATGCTCATCGTATCCAATACCTGACCGCCGAAGCGTTCCGCTACGATACCTGTGCGTATGCCTTTGCGGGCAGAATAGATTGCCGCGCTGGAACCAGCTGGACCGCCGCCGACAACAAGAACGTCATATGGTTCTTTGTTATCGAATTCGGAAGCGTCAGCAGCAGAGCCCATCTTCGCCAGCATTTCTTCAAGCGTCATCCGGCCGCTGCCGAAGTTTTCGCCATTCAGATAGACTGTCGGTACTGCCATGATGTTCTTGCTTTCTACTTCTTCCTTGAAAGCTGCACCATCGATCATCGTGTTCGTGATGTTCGGGTTCAATATGCTCATCACGTTCAGTGCTTGTACGACATCCGGGCAGTTGTGACAAGTCAAGCTGATATAAGACTCAAAGTGGAATTCCCCTTTGATGTTCTTGATTTGATTGATCAGCTTCTCGTCAACTTTCGGCGCACGACCGCTCACCTGCAAGAGAGCGAGGACAAGCGAAGTGAACTCATGACCAAGCGGAATACCGGCAAAAGCAACGCCGGTATCCTCGCCGACTCTGTTCACCGTGAAGCTTGGTGTGCGAGTCAATTCTGCTTTTTCAACTGTGATTTTGGGTGACATAGCTGCAAGTTCTTCAACTAAAGCAAGCATGTCTTTGGAAACATCGTCTGCGCCAGCGCTTACTTTAAGAACGATAGGGTTCTCCATCAGCGCCATATATTGGTTCAATTGAGCTTTAATATTTGCATCAAGTACCATCGTCAATGCACTCCTTAGATTTTACCTACAAGGTCCAAGCTAGGTGTTAGTGTTTCAGATCCTTCTTCCCATTTAGCCGGGCAAACTTCGCCTGGATTTTGACGCACGTATTGTGCTGCTTTGATTTTATTTACAAGTGTGCTTGCATCACGGCCGATACCGTCTGCATTGATTTCAACTGTTTGGATGACGCCATCTGGATCGATGATGAATGTTCCGCGGTCAGCGAGACCAGACTCTTCGTTCAATACATCGAATTGACGGGAGATAGCTTGAGATGGATCTCCGATCATAGCGTAAGTGATTTTACCGATTTTTTCGGAGCTGTCGTGCCAGCCTTTATGTACGAAGTGAGTATCAGTGGATACAGAGAATACTTCCACGCCAAGGTCTTTCAGTGTGCTGTATTGATCTTGAAGATCTTCAAGTTCAGTCGGGCATACGAAGCTGAAATCTGCAGGGTAGAAGCAAACGACGCTCCACTGCCCTTTAAGACTTGCTTCTGTTACCTCGATGAAATCTCCGTTTTTGTATGCTTGTGCCGTGAATGGTTGTACTTCTTTGCCGATAAGTGACATAGATGATAGCCTCCTAAAATATATTAATAACTAGAAACTTAGAATTACTTAAACATAATCATTCTAAATTTATATTTATTAGTAAGGGTAAAATAGATAGACATTTGTGTCAAGGACTATGTGAAGGTTATCACGAAGGGAATGCCGAAGTGACGCGTTTTTTTCACTGTTTTAAGCAATGGTTAAATTTATGTGACAGATAAATGCTGAAAATCGCTTTTGATTTTTTTCTTTTTCAGTTGAAGGGTCTCTTTGAGAAGATAGGAATCTATCTGCCTGAAATCTATGCTTCTGAAAGTTTTGTCAATCATCCTTCTTTGGAATATCTGATTCACCGCTAAAGATAGTATCAAGAGTTTTAGGGTACAGAATTTTTGGTGAGAGCCAATATGAAAAGCATTGAAGGATTTAAATAAGATAAAGAGTCTTAAGGAGGAATCGCAGCAATCAGCAATTCAAAAATCCAAAAGCAAATCACGTTATCCGTGCTGACTGAGTGCAGATGAGGTTCAAATTATAAATCGAAAGGCAGCTCGGAAAAGGGTTGCCTTTTTTGTGAGGGGCAAAAAACACTTTTTAGAATAATTGGATTAGATATTCAAAGAAAGTTTAGACACCTTTCGCCGGATAGTGACGATATTAACTAGGTACTATAGATCTAAAGAAGATAGTTAATATAGGTGAATGGGTAATTATATCTATATATAAATTAGATGATTAAGTGCTGTCATTTCCGCGGATGCCTATTGAAAGTGCAAAAATCACCCACTGAATATAGTGCTATTATACCTGGTAATATAGTCTTTTACGAATTCCTATAATCCTTTTAATACCAAAAATCCCAATATATTAATTAACGATAGCTTCATGGATCGTTAACATCCTATTAACAATCACGCTATAGAATTACCTTCGTACAGGGCATTATTCTATTAACTTTTTCAATGGATTGACGAAGGTTTTTTATTAAAGGGTGAAAGGGTGGAATGCAAAATGAAGCTGAGCAAAAAATTAATCGGGGTTACATTGGCTGGTACACTTGCAGTTGGTTCATTTGGTTTGACGAATCTCGATCGTGAAGAAGCAGAGGCAAAGAAAGGTCCTAAAGTGAAGAATGTCATTGTCCTTGTGAAAGACGGGGTCAGCTCGTCTACCACAACACTTTCCCGATGGTACAAAGGCGAGGATTTGGCAATGGATCAAATGGCATCGGGCGGTGTACGTACATATTCAGCAGATTCTGCCATCACTGATTCTGCACCTGCTGGTACGGCGATGGCTACCGGCAATAAATCAAATGACAAGTTTGTCGGTGTACTGCCGGAGAAAATCACTTCTCCAGGAGTGGATGAAGATCTTGCGGATGACCCGTATCGTCCAGTGACAAATATATTGGAAGGGGCTAAGCTGAGTGGTAAATCAACTGGTCTCATTTCCACATCCGAAATCCAGCATGCGACACCTGCGGCTTTCTCTTCGCATGCAGAGCATCGCCAGCAATATGATAATATCGCCGAACAGCAAGTGTATCAGAATATCGATGTTGTCCTTGGAGGAGGGAAAGAATCCTTTGAGAGCGGCAACCGTGATGACGGGGAAGACTTGCTGGGAGTAATCAACGATAAAGGTTATGATTTCGTTGAAAACCGCAATGACTTGCTGGATTCCAGGTCGAAGAAAATATGGGGATCGTTCGCCCAAGCTGAATTAGCTTATGATATAGACCGGGAAGCTTTGAAGCCAGAAGAACCAACATTGGCCGAAATGACAAAGAAAAGCATTCAGACATTGTCTAAAGATAAAGATGGCTTCTTCCTTATGGTAGAAGGCAGCAAGCCGGACTGGGCAGCACATGCAAATGACCCCGTCGGTATGGTCAGCGATACACTATCGTTTGATGACGCAGTAAAAGAAGCGCTTGATTTTGCCAAAAAAGATAAACATACAATGGTCATCGCTGTTTCGGACCATGGCAATAGCGGAATCTCCATCGGTAATGAAAACACAGATGGCACTTATTCATCCACACCAGTTTCCGCGTATGTGGATCCATTAAAAGAAGCAACAATGACATTGGAAGGCGCAATGTCCCAACTGAAAGAAGATGGCTCCAATAAGTTGGAAGTTGCAGCTCTTTACGGTATTACGAACCCGACGAAACAAGAAAAAAGAGCTATAAACAAATCTGAGAACTTGGAAGGCACATTAGTCGATCTTTTGGCGCAGCGAGCAAACCTTGGTTTCACGACTGGCGGACATACAGGTGAGGATCTGTTCCTTTACTCCTACGGTCCTGGTAAACCGACCGGTATGATCGAAAACACGGATATTGCGCATAGTGCAGCGGATGCAATGGGCTTCAAGCTGGATAAGCTGAGCAAAAATATGTTCATCGAAGCAGAAGAAGCATTCGGTAAGTGGGGCGAAGTGAGCATCGATTCTTCCGATGAAGCGAACCCGGTATTGGTAATTGATAAAGGACGTAAAAAAGCAGAATTCCCGGTGAACAAGAATATCGTGATTGTCAACGACCGTGAATATGAACTGGATAGTGTAACAGTTCAAAGCGGCGGTAAGTTTTACGTATCGAAGGATGCTGTTAAGCTAGTTAAGAAAGCGAAGTAACTATTTTACGAGTTGTATTACAGGGAAAAAACCGAACCTAGATGTAAATCTTATAGCAAAGATTTACCTCGGTTCGGTTTTTTGTTATCTATACAAAAGAGCAACTGGTGTTTTCGTTCAGTCACAGCTTTGTTAAATGAATAATTTAGAAAAAAGCAGCTATCAAAGTTTGCTGTATGTCTCGTCATCAACAGGTTCTAACCCTTCCGGAGTACCTCCGGTTATGGCAATCCGGATGGAAATGTCTTTGTATCGATCGGAAAATAAATCATATCTCCTAAGTTAAAAATCCTATTAAGCTGGTAATGTGTTACAATACTATAGGTTTATTTACATGAGAATAGGAGTTTGATTGATGAAGAAAGTTATTTTACCGTTCATGCTATTGGCAGTCTTGTTGATAGCTGGGTGCGGCAGCCAGACAAGCAGTGCGAAAACAGAGCAGGAAAATGCTGTACCGAAGGAAGAAGAAAAAGCAACGCCGCCTACATATAAAATGTATTTCCAAACCGAACAGCAATATGAGGATTTTAAACAAGCAGTGAAAGATGAGAATCTGCAATTTGATCTGCTGCAGCAGGAACCTCAGCTGGATTACGCTTATTATGGAAAGCTGACATATTATCCTGATGAAAAATTTACAGTGAGAAATATGACAAAGTATAAAGAAGGCCTGGACGATACAGGTAATAGCATGGCCGTCGATGGATTTAATGATTTCTACTTCGACGACACTGCGAAAGATGATAATTTTTATGAGGTCACGAAAGAGGAAATGGAATTTGCCGATAACATCGTGAACATCCAATCTGGTCAGCCAGTGAATGGGGCACGTAATCCAGACGATATTGATGCTGACTTTGCTCAGTCAGATGAAAGATTTGAGAAACGCGAGAAGCTTAATAGCTTATATGGCAGTGTAATCGGAGAGTACCATAGCGTGCATGAGGGATATATGAGTTCGTATATGGATTTGGAGAATAGTATAGTTCCTAGTGCTGGTGTCGATGACACATTGGATATTGCTCTTGCTGATAACATATTTAAGAAGCGCGAAAATATCGAAGGACAAGTTGTCCTCGACAGTATGGATGATGATGCTTATGACAAACTCAATGTAATGGAAGCCATCGCAGGTTTACAGGATCGTAAACAGGCGTTGGAGGATGCCAAAAATAACGCATTATATGAGCGCGATTCATTTGAAAAGATCTATGATTTCTATAAAGCTTATGCAGAGTATAAAGGTGAGATGTTCGACGAGGAACCTATGGATGCAGCTTTCTTAAAAGAATATAAAGATGATTACAACACATACCTGGACAAAGTAGAAAAAGAGCAAAAGCGCTTGGATAAGTTGATGGCACAAGTGGAAGATAGCAAGTTTGCCTTTCTTCTGGAGAATTAAGCTAAATACAAATGCACCCTGAAGTCATATTTCAGGGTGCATTTGTATTTAGTGGTATTTGCTGACCATTCATTTAACGTACAGATTTCAATCCTGCTTCAATTGCTTCCCAATAAGCCTCGGATTCATGTCCTAGTGCATACACAGATACGCCAGCAATATCATATCTATTCGTGAGTGAACTTTTCTCCTCTAAAGAACGCTCATCCTCAAACCAGACGGTATGTACTTGATCGTCTTCCGTATAATCGAAATGAGAGGATGCCGTTTCTTCATCGTATAGCGGTTCAATACCTGAAGAATCTATCGTCGATTGGATGTTGTCCCATTCTATCATGCTATTTTGTTCTGGGTCAGATAGATTCCAATCGTAGCCGTATGCTGGTGCTCCCATGATGACTTTATCAGGATCGATCGTTTCGGTGGCGAACGTTAGTATATTTTCGACCCAATCCATACTGGCTGATGATCCGGGTTCGCTCCAGGAGCCATGCTCATCATATGTCATCACTTGAACATAATCTGCATATTCACCGATTTTCTCGTAATCATAAGGCCAGCTCCAATCGTTAGCTGCATCGTCGGTGGCTTTGGCGGGTACAGACACCATTGTTTGGATGTCATCATTTTGGAGAGCTTCGGCTGTATCCTTGATAAGGTCGGAGTATAGATCCCGGTCCTCTGGATAAACAGCTTCAAAGTCAATATTGATACCGGTAAAATCATTTTCTGCTGCAGTTTGTACCAACTGCGCAATGAAGTTACTTTTGGCATCTTTATCAGCCATGACGGCATGTGCCAAATCCGGGTCGAAATCAGTTTCTCCGAAATTGGAAATGACAGCATATGTATCGATATCATGCTGCTTGGCATATGCGAGCTGATTGCCTGGTGCTTCGCCCGAAAGATTGCCATTGATATCAAAAGCATATGTATCCATCGCGATTGCGCTCAGGTGATCGTGATATTTCTTTAACGATTGAAAGGAAGATTCCTCCGAAGTGGTATAACCGAGCACCATTTTTTCGTTATGCAGGGCCTTCGGTTTTAATTGGCTGTAAATGAGTCCTGCTGCTGCAACTAACAGAACTAGTCCTAAGATGATAAATTTCTTCACATTGGTTCCTCCGTATTTTAAATGGAAGATAATATTACCATTGTTTCTATGGAATGTATGTACATTTTCTGGTTTCGTTCATAAAACCATCGCCTGGAGTTTCTATTCATATGGTATCCTTATCACCATCTCAGGTAAAAAGGGGAAGCTTCATGTCTCTGCGTACTTTATACAAAATGCTGCTGGTGTTCATCAGCATCTATATCTTTTATACACTGCTGGATAACTATATTCTCGATCATCGAGCTGCCTTTTTCTTGGAACAAAAAATCAATCTGCGGGATTCTTTTCGCTTGCCTGTATGGCTGAACGTTGTGTATGTGCATGTGTTTGTAGCTTGTCTGGCAACGGTCAGCGGAGCGGTGAATTTTTCGCGTGGATTAGCGTGGCATAAGCGGAAATTCCATAAAATCAACGGCTATGTGTATGCAGCTGCGGTGTTGCTTGTGTCGTTGACGTCAGGTTATTTGGCTCCTTATGCAACGGGCGGCAAGCTTGTCAGTGTGCCATTCAATATGGTGAATTTGTTTTGGCCGATCATGATTGTGGTTGCCATCGTCCATGCGAGAAAAGGGCGGCTGGAAAAGCATCAGAACTGGATGATTCGCAGTTATCTGTTTTGTTTTACGAATATGTTCATTCATTTGATTTCATTTGTGCTGTTTAAAGCAGGATTAAACTACCCGCTGAGTTATACCATCGGGGTGTACGGGTCGATTGCAGTGAACTTGGTAATAGCGGAGAGCATTATCCGATTTGTGAAATATTCACGGACGGAGAAGATATAATTCTCGTGCGGGAAATACAAAACCAGATGCGGCCAAGTTCCCGTTCAATTTACGGACTAACATTTTTAGAACGGTGCCCGCAAAAAGTGAAGCGATTTTTGCCTGGGCGTGATCTTGATCGCAAGACAGATAAAAAATCCGAACCTTAGCAAATTCGCTGACGAATCTGCTTTGTTCGGATTTTTGTTTGGTTAAAATACTATCGTATTAGCTTCTTATCATTTTTGTGGGAATTTGAGATCAAGTTCTTCGATATTCTCCAAAACGCGATGGAAAGAGAATGCGCTTGGCTCCCCTGGAAGTTCACTATGTTTATATGGTTCTCCTAGCAGGCGGAAAAATTGTTCAAATAAACCAGAAGCCAGAAAGCCGATGAACTTTGTGTAAGGACTATCCAGCTGGAAGGAGTGTTCCGTATTGGCTGGGACATGGAGGAAATCGCCTTTCTCCAGCTGGAACTTTTGTCCTGCTGCCCACATCGTCATCTTGCCTTCGAGACAGAGAAAGCATTCGGTATGGTGTTCATGGTAATGTGCAGGTACAGGCTTCCCGGCATATCCTTCCGTAACTAAACTCAGAAACTGCTTATCGGTTGTTGCCTGTGTAGCGAGAAACGTGAATAGCTGATCAGCTGCCAGCAGGCCTTCACCAGCGCCGGATTCGACTACATAGGGAATAGCGGAGTCGGGCAGCACTCCGGGTTCAGATAATAGTACTGCATCTGGCCCCTGCTGATCACTGACGATGCTTATGTCATAATTTAGCTGATCGAATTTTTCAGCTGTAACTGTATGATTACCTGTGCTGGTAGGTTCTGAGTAATCATAAGGCTCAGCTATATCGCGATAAAGATTCGGGATGGATCCTCCGGTGGTAAATGAATAGAATCGTGTCCGATTTCGGAGCATCTTGTATTGATGTACAGTACCGGCGGGAATGTGAGCGTAATCTCCTGTTGAGAGAAGGTGTTTTTTCTGGTTTATGATCACTTCCAGCAGACCTTCCGTTACAAATATCGCCTCATGTGTATCCTCGTGCTTATGTGAAGGGGATGACTCTCCTTTACTGCCGGTTATTTGGACAAGTCCAAACAAGTTTCCGGTACTGCTTGCATCTGCGAGTATCTTGATCACCTGCTTGTTTAGCAGATAATAATCGCCATGTGAATTTCTTAATAAATAGGCTTGTTTCTGTCTAGGTGTTGTTTCCTGATGTATCGCAGACATCTTTTATACCTCCAATTAATTGGAAAATGCAAACATATGGTTTTCAGTATAAAAGAGAGAGAATATCACAGCAAGAGGATAAAGGCAGCCTTATTTAGAACTATGAAATGGTAAAAATAGAGGAATTTCTTGTACTTTTAATTGAGGGCCGACATGAAAGCGATAGTCCATTTTGCATCCAAAATTTACAATTGACCGGAATTAGTTTTACTGTTTTTATAAGTTCTCCATCAGTCTTTTGGCAATCCGTTCATAATCATCCCGGTCGATACCTGGGGCGAATTCCTCCGGCAGCTCATCCAGGTTCGGAATTGGACCGCCAGCCGGTGCACCTTGTTTGACGACGAGCTGATTACCGTTTTCTGGGTTTTTACCTTTCCAGATTTTGCGGATGTCTGCGTATTCACCCATGTCATTCCACGTGAACAGGATGTTGCCGAGTCCTTGATTTTCAAATTTACGGGCGTGGTCGAATTTTGTGTTGGAAAGGTCAGGTATCGGCACCATTCTGGAAACGTCTACTCCTGTTGCTATCTCCAGCGCCTTGGCATATGCCAATACATGCGTGCCGCCGCGCACAAGTAAATAACCGATCATCTCCCGTGCCGTTTCGTGTTCGGTCATTTCATACACACGCATCTTATGTGTCCGTGCCCCGCATTCCAGGAAGAAGTTATGAAGCAGATCCAATACAAGGTTTCCGCTGGAGAAGACATTGTCCCCAGTCCAGGCACGGCCCATCGAATCTCCGGCCAATGCAGTCTGTGCGGTGGCGATGAAGTGATATGTATTGCGGCTGTCCTTTCCGGTTCGCAGTGGTGTCACATCAGGGTCCCCAGTATAGAAAGTGTTGCCGCGGGATAAGAGATTGATTGTATTGGCAACAAGCTCCACGTGACCGAATTCTTCGGCGGTGATGCTTGCGACTAAGTCATAAAAAGGTTTTAGCTTCTTTTTGCCGCGAAAGTTAAAGGATTGGTACATATAATTATTCAAAGTCGACATCTCGCCGAACTTGCCGCCAAGCAGTTCCTGGACAGCAGCAGCTGCATTCGGGTCGCCATGTTCCGGTATAGGTAAATCGATAGCGAGTCTGTTTTCACGTTTGAACATTGTCTTACCTCCTCCTTATCCTCTCGGAATCACCCATACAATTTGAGCAGTACGGATAAAAAAGGATGACCCGCCCGACTCGACGACAATATGATCCGGACGAACTGTCGTCAGTTTTCCAGTAACAGATCCGCGTACTGTTTCTACAACAATTTGCTTGGATCTGACTCCTTGCAGCGTCTGATACACATATGGATCGACGCTGGTCATATAGTTTGTCTGCTGAGGTTGATTCATGCTGATCGCTCCTTTATAAGTAGAAACGCTATACTTTATGCGCATAATGGATGTCCTCATGCGTTATTCAGGATGATAAATAACCTGTGTCTCGACGAGACACAGGTTAAGTTATTGGTTATAGAAGCGCAAATTGCCTTTTCCGTTCAATTTCACTTCATACATTGCTTTATCTGCGCACTTCATAAGTTCGGTCCATGTTCGGCCGTGCTCGGGATAAAGCGAGATCCCTATACTTGGAAGAGATTGTATCTCATATCCATCGATCAGATGGGTCTGTCGAAGCGACTGGAGGATATCTTTTGCTAGTTTATCTGTTTCTTCCTTATTGATGAGCGGGTTAAGCATTATCGTAAATTCATCACCGCCATTCCGGGCTGCGATATCAGATCCTCTAATGCAAGCTTTTATTCTCTGTGCTACAGAATGCAGCAGTTTATCTCCGATATCGTGACCTAATGTATCATTGACTTTTTTGAAATTATCTAAATCAAGGAACAAAATAGCAAACTTCGACTTGTTCCCCGAAATAGCTTTCTTAAGGGATTCCTCAAAAAGAATGCGATTGGCTAAACCTGTCAGCGGATCATGATAAGCGAGGAAATGGATTCTTTCCTCGTTTTTCTTCGCCGCTGTAATATCTTTCCCGATACCAAATATCCCAACCAGCTTATTCTTTATCATAATAGGGATATTCGTCATGCTGATGTAATGAAATCTACCGAATTTATTGCGCAAAGTGAATTCATAGGCGATAGGTTTACCATTCTTCATCTGAGCAATGTTGCTGCTGACAATTGTCTGATCTTTGCTATCAGCAAGTGCGGCACTGGCTAAGCCGATTAATTCCTCCTGTCTGTATCCTAATAAATCCAGACTTGCTTTGTTAGCACCTTGAATTCGTCCCTCAAGATCAAGCGAGAAAACAGATTCGGGATGATGTTCAAATAATGATTTATACTTTTGTTCACTCATTTCCAGTGCATCTGCCTTTAATGAGATCTCTTGCAGAAGTTTCTGATTTTCCCTGATAACAAACAGCTGTTTTGCGATAACAAGGATGATTGCCATACCTGCACCAAAGCTTACTGCATCCAGTTGAGCCGAGTGGCCAACCATGAAAGCAAATAATAGAACCACACTTATGTATGGATAAGCAAGTTTCCCGATGCTTATTTGCCCGGGAACAGCTGCCGTTTCTTCATATTTGCCATCCGTATGTTGCAGCCATCCGGCGTAACCGATGAATAGATTGGCCAGCATAAAAATAGGATCAAGCCAGCTGCCGGAGTGATAGCCATCTATAGAAATAAGATAAAGATAGATAGAGTCCGTAATAATCTGGATTTGCAGACCTACGGAGATCAGCCGCACAACAGGGCTGGATAACCAATTCTTTGTATAATAAAGCGAGAAAGCACCAAATAATAAAGCAAGATCGCCTAATGGATAGGCAAGTGATACTCCCAGGGTAAATGAAGTAATATGACCTGCAAGCACCATTGGCTGAATGAGAAAATGCCAGCTGAAGGTGGTAGCCACAATCATGATTATCAAGATATCAAACAGAAAAGCAAATCGTTGCTTATCCTTTCTTTCTTCCCAAATCTTGTGACAGAATGCAATCAGATACAGACCATATTGCAACAGATAGAATACATCTGGCAGTCCTGGGAAGGGTACTTCCAAATGCAGCAGATCTTCCGTAAACAGCCATACGAATTCAGCTAGCAATCCACAAATCATGCCTGCCGCCATCAGTAACCAGAAGAGGCGGTCAGCCTGTTTTATCCGTCTTGCAGCCCGGAGCAACAAGAAAGAGGCAATGAAGCAGGCGAAAACACTCAGCAGATTGCCTCCCAAAGTCAAAAAGATTTCGTCGTTACGAAAAAGGAGAATCCAACTGTAATATATAATTAAATAAATGATCATAAAGGCGAACGGCAAGCGTAATAGTCTAGGATGATACATCAGCTTTTCTCCTTGAGAATGTTGTTTTTCTGTATCATACCCAGATAAAACAATTACGTAAAGACTCATTTCAGGCAACTATTTTTGTGGAATGTCAGGTCTGTGCTAAAATCATCTTAATGTGAAAAGGGGTGTCACGATGAAAATCGAAGTGTGGTCAGATTTTGTCTGTCCTTTCTGTTATATCGGGAAACGACAATTAGAGCTTGCGCTTGAGAAATTCGAGCATAGAGATAGTGTTGACATAGAATTCAAGAGCTTTGAGCTTGATCCAAATGCTGGAGTCTACAACGGGAAAAGCATTCACGAAGCGCTTGCTGAGAAATATGGTATGAGCATTGGTCAGGCGAAAGTGAATAATATGCAAATAGGGCAGCGTGCAGCTGAAGTTGGGCTAACATTCAACTTTGAAGAAATGAAACCGACAAATACATTGCATGCACACCGCTTGGCTAAGTTTGCTGCTACAAAAGGCCAGGAAAAAGTAATCACAGAGAAACTTCTGTATGCGTATTTCACTGAATCAAAAAATCTTAGTGAAGCAGAAACATTGCTGGATATTGCAGAAGCCACTGGCCTGGACCGTAAAGAAGCAGCAGATGTTTTGAACAATGAATCACTTCACTTGAATGAAGTAAGAGCAGATGAACAACTCGCGCAGCGGTATGGCATCTCTGGTGTTCCATTCTTCATCTTCAATGATAAATACACTATTTCTGGTGCGCAGCCGTTGGAAACATTCATCGGTGCACTGAATCAAGTGTGGAAAGAAGAAAATGAACAGCCGAAATTCAAGAATTTCGGATCCGGTGATGCTGGCGTTTGTACAGACGATAACTGCTCGATATAAATGTGAGACCTGCAAAAATGCAGGTCTTTTTTTATGTGTTCATTTGTTTTTGAATGGCGGGCCCCGCTAGATGGAAGATATAGCATCATATTGGAGTATATCTAAGAACGCATCATTTGTTTATGGTTCAGCGCAACTGAGCAAGATTCATACTGTTTAATAGCGGCTGATGCGATTTTTATCCAATTTGGAAATGCTGTAGCATTATATAGGTGAGTTTTAAGAAACAGCTGAACGGGTACGGCAATGAAGTTGTGCTTAGTGAAGCAAAAATACAATGACCTTAGGTTGAAGGAGTGGTTGGTTGGAAACCGATATTAAAAATAATACGAAGAAACCATCTTTTATGTACGCTTTACTGATGCTTTTGTCGATTGTGGCAGTGGTATCTGTAGGGATTTTGGCATTCGATGCACCGATTCAAATACTGATGTTTATCAGCATGCTAGTCATCATTCCTTATATGATGGGACTGGGGTTCAACTATCAGCAGATAGAGAAATCGATGGTCCGATCAATGGGTAAGGCATTGATGCCGGGAATCATCCTGCTGACCGTCGGCATTTTAATCGGTGCATGGATTGCATCAGGAACTGTGCCAACTTTAGTCTACTATGGCGTACAGGCCATCACGCCTGAGTTCTACTTGGTGACGACGCTGCTGTTTTGTTCCCTTGTATCCGTTGCGACGGGAACGAGTTGGGGGACTGTTGGGACAGCGGGTGTGGCGATGATGGGTGTCGGTACGGCACTTGGTATACCAGTTGGTTTGATTGGCGGAGCAATTGTGAGTGGGGCATTCTTCGGCGATAAAATGTCTCCATTATCTGATACGACAAACTTGGCACCAGCAGTGACAGGAGGGAACATCTTCCGTCATATCAAACATATGCTATGGACAACCGTGCCGTCCTATCTTATCACTGCTGGTATCTTCACATTTATCGGCATGCGCTACCACGGCAGTGGCGCCAGTTCGAATGATGTGAATCAGCTGACAACGTACCTGAGTGATAATTTCAATCTGGGAATAGTGCCGTTGATCCCGATTGCCGTTCTCATTATCTTACTGACAATGAAGAAACCTGCCATTCCTGCGATTTTTGCAGGAGCTGCGGCTGGTGGGCTCATTGCAATCTTTTATCAAGGATTCAGCTTCACAGATACATTGGCCACATTTTATAGCGGCTATACCGTGGAATCCGGTATCCCTGTTGTGGATGAACTTCTGCATCAAGGCGGATTGACGAGTATGCTGGAGCTTATTGCGTTATTCCTATTCGCGCTTGGAGTAGGCGGGATGCTTGCTGATGCTGGGGTGCTCGAAGCTCTGATCGCTTCCTTTGCAATGAGAATCAAGCACACAGGTGTCCTGACTGTTGTGACTGTCATCGTCAGTTATGTCATGCTGGCAGTCGGCGGTTCGGTCTACTTCTCCACTGTCATGGGAGGTACGCTGATGCGGCCGATATTTGACAGATTGAACTTGGAACCTGAGAATCTATCACGTATCCTTGAGGACACAGGAACGCAAGGTGCACCGCTTGTTCCGTGGACCGGCGGCGGAATCTATACAGCGGGTGCGCTGGGAATAGCGACAGTTACGTACTTGCCGTTCTGTTTCCTTGCTTTCATCACTCCGATTTTCACGCTGTTTTATGGAATCACAGGATTGACGATGAAAGAGAAGAAAAAGCAAGAACATAAAAAATCGAAAATGAGGGCTGTTGAAGCATAACTTCTGCAGCAGGCTGGAAACGGATCGGTAACCATTGCCGATCCGTTTCCTATTTATCGATGCTAATTGCTTGTCTGCTTTTGATTCCGACAGTAAGGTTAGGAGAGGAGGATGTGATTTTGAGAGTGATTTATCTTCTTATGACTTCAAGCAGCGTAGGGATGATCATTTTTGCTTTATTGACAATGCGTTTGCAACTGCAAAAACGCAATCAAGAAAAAAAATATGAGCAGCTCGTGGAAATAGTGGAGAACACGAAAGACTTGCTTTATTATTATCAAATCAAACCTTCAAGGAAATTCAAATACTTAAGTCCTTTCGTTGATGTCCTATATGGCAAGGGAGCGGCTGAGAGAGCATACAGTGATCCTGATTCATGCTTTCGTGCAGTCCATCTGGATGATCGCGATATCCTTCGAAGAAAGATAACAGGTGGACTTGATTATGAAAAACCTATCATCCAACGCTGGAGAAATGCTGATGATGGTACTTACCGATGGACCGAGGAATATACGACTCCGATATACAGTGATGGGCAACTAGTTGCCATTCAGGGAGTGATTCGGGATATAGATGAAAAAATGAAATTGCAGCAGGAATTGGAATACCGGATAAATCACGATTTCTTAACAGGATTATATAATCGTGCGTTCCTCGAAGAGCAGGTGAAGGAACTGGATGACATTCAAAAAGGGTCAGCTGCCCTGATTGTTTGTGACTTGGATGAATTAAAATCCCTGAATGATCGTGACGGTCATGAAAAAGGTGATGATTTGATAAAGGCCACAGCTGCGATACTTGATCGGTTTTCTTCACCGGATACAATTGTATCTAGGATTGGCGGAGATGAATTTGTCATCCTTGTCAAAGATAAAGATGAAGGATGTGTAAAGCGGCTAATTTCAGACATGGAAGCAGCTATAGATTTCTACAATGGCGAAAAAGCAGGAGTGAATATACAATTATCGATCGGATACGCTCATACCATCAATACAATTGGCAGGATGGATGCATTGTTTACCCAAGCAGATCGAGAGATGTATAAGGCTAAAAAAGAGAAAAAAGACTTCCCGTTAACAAACTAAAAAGCACTCCTGGATAGGAGTGTTTTTTAGTATTTACTTCTTTTTATTGAGAGCCAGGAGAGAAACTCCGATTCCAGCCAGCGCTGCGGCAGAAAGTATCGGATGCTTGGTCACTTTGACATACCAGCTTTTTTTCCTTACCCAGCCTTTGTTCGTACCTCTCTCATGCAAGCCATAACCAGGTTCATATAAGCTGTTTGTTTCTGGAGGATTTATCGGTCGCTTGGGATCCTGCTGGGTGCGGAACATAGTCAATTCCATCCATTTATCCATCAGCCGGGGGGAAAGGCGTCCCAGAACCGCCAGGGATTTGGCTTGAAATCCGACATACATATCGCGTTTCGGATGAGATGCCGCATAAAGAATGGCATCTGCTACCGCATCAGGTCCATACATCATACCGATATGAGACGGCTTGTTTTCCAAGTAACTCGCTGCGTGTTCATTATATGGTGTATCAATGCGTCCTGGATGGATAAGTGTTACGGATATAGGTGCTTTATCTTTCTCAAGCTCCATGCGCAGGTTCTCCGTCCAGCCATGCAGGGCGAATTTGGCAGCGGAGTAACTGGACTGTACAACAGTTCCGCGATCTCCATAAAAGCTGCCGATATTGATGAGCGCACCGGACTTGCCAGATTCCTTGAAATGATTCACCGCAGCTCTGGAACCATATACAACGCCCCAAAAGGTCGTATCGAACATATGACGCATATCTTTCATATCTACTTCCATCGCCTTACCAAAAATAGAAACGCCCGCATTATTCACCCAAGTATCAAAACCGCCAAATGCGGAATTGGCTGCTTCAGTGATATTTTCCACTTCGGCTTCCTTGCTGACATCTGCTTTCACCCAGATAGCTTCCGCGCCCTGTTCACGTAATTCCTCAATAAGCTGTTGAAGAGCAGATTCATTCCTGGATGCTGCCACAATCCTGGCTCCTTGCTTTGCTGCCATTCGGGCTGTCTTCAATCCAATGCCGCTTGAAGCGCCAGTGATGACAAGAACTTGCTCCTTCAAATCCTTCAACTCTATTTCCTGTTTGCTTCCGGTGCTGTTCACAAATGCCCCTCCTACTTCATGTCGTTGTAACCTATTACCCGCTGGCGGCAAGTATTGAACCCGAGAGGCGAAATAATGAATGATCAATCATCTGTATGTAAAGGAAACTTGATCCCAATCTAGTGCATGATTGGTGGTACATCAAGTTTTTTGCCTTTCAAACTGATATGCAATTGCATTGCAGGGATTGCGAAATGGATGCAAAGAAAACTTGATTTATATCATTGATATTTTGAGCAGCTAATTGGGAATTAAGCCAGACTTCGTCCAGGCTCAGATAGATCAAGGTTTCATGGTGAATGTATCCTTCGGAAATAACCGGGAATGCAATTGCTGATGTGTGCTGCAGGAGATGGAGGTCCTTGCGGGTTACAGGCAGTACATCTGGTTTTAGGAGGATGCTCAGTGTGCCGTTAGGTTCGACTACAGCTGTTTCTACTTCTTCTATATTAAAAACACTTTTTTGCCTTAGCATGAATAATATATTATCGATGGAGTATTGAATTTTCTCCATATTTTCAAATAATAATGTGCCATTTTGGACGACAACAGTCGGTCCGAGCGTAAGCAGCTTGCCAATCCTTCGACTGGAGATTTTCCACTTCACGATTGCTTTCTGAAATAGACCGATAGCGATAATCGCAAATGCTGTAGGAAGGTGTTCAATTTCCGGATCAGCTATATCAGCGCCGACGAGTGCTCCCAATATGACGACAATCAGAAAATCGAACACAGGCATTTCACCAATTGCACGTTTTCCCATGAATAAGGTGACAATCAGCATAAGCGGTATGATGGTAACGATGCGGACAAGGACAATCAGGTTGTCATGGATGAATTCGGGCATGGTGATGCTCCTTTTTTATTACATAGCCTAGCCAGCCATCTGTCATGTCAAACGGAGTTAGATGGATTGATGAAACAAACTAGAGGATTTTTCGTAAGTAGAGGGGAGGTGGATGATCATGCAAAGACAAGAAGTACTATTTGATATGTTGAAATTACAGAAGCAAGCAACATACCTGACAATCTGCTTGATGTTTGTGGCAAGTGTCGTTTATTTTCTTATCCACGGATTCGAGATACATTTTAGCTTAACGGTCATTGGACTCGTATTTATGATTACAATCATAGGCATCGTATTGCATGAGTTTTTGCATGGAGTGGGTTTTATGGTTTTTGGCAAGGTAAAGCTGAATCAGGTAAAATACGGATTTTCATGGAAATACGGCGCTGCCTATGCACATTGTATGGTACCTATCAAACTGACAGCATATCGCGCTGCACTGCTTTTGCCTGTTATAGTTACTGGCCTTTTTCCGCTGCTGTTTTCCTATATATTTGGCAGTGGGATATTGCTGGTTGTATCGGTCATCCTGACAGCAGGCGGAATAGGAGACTGGCTTATCTTCCGCAGTTTGAAAAAATACGATGCAAGTCAATCCGTGATGGATCATCCGACAGAGGTTGGTTATTTCATTTATACAAAAACTGTTGATCAAGGGAGGAAAAAAGATGACTGACCTTCTTCGAAACTGGAAATTTAATGAAGATTATATACATAATGTCGTGCTGACGCTGATTTATCTGTGGTTGTTGATTCATATCGGCCGATGGATAGTATCTAAAATCAAAGGAGAGCAAAAAAGGACAGCTGCTTCACTCTTTATTCCCTTGCTTATTTATGCAGTGGTGGGCACGTTGCTGCTCTGGCTCATGGATGGTGATTTTTTCAACGATTGGACATTTACAGGTTGGTTCTGGCACGATTTGACGCTGTGGATTTTAGCAGGGTTGTTTGTCTTGTTGTGTTTGCTGCTCCTGGTCCGCAGTGTGAGACGCCGGAGTTCAATGAAAAAAGTGAGCGGTCTGCTTTTAGTTTTGCTTGTTGGTGAATTCCTCATTGGTTCTTTTGTGATGACTGTATTTCATGCGGCTGGCCGTTCAGTGACGATGAGCTTTGATTCACCGATGGTTGTAACAGAAGATGATGGAATAGCCATCAATAAAATCCGGATGAAGATACCGAATGGACAGGAAAACGGTATTTCTACGAGCGATAACCGTTTTCAGATTGTCGCTGTAGATTTGAAAACTGGTAAGAAGGAGTGGGGCCGGAAAGCAATTTGGCAGGAATATGTACTCGGTCAGACGGAGGATGGCATTCTTGTCGTCAATAGCAAGGATGAGGAACTGTACTTCCTGGACGCTGCAACTGGAGATGTTCACCTCGAGGAAAAAGACTGGGTCGAGCACTACCCGGAGCTTGCCGATAACTTGAGCCATGAGCAGGCGGATTATTATATCGACGACACTGGCAGCCTTTATTTATATGCATTGGATGGGAAGTACTATCGTGTGGCAGAAGGAAAGCTGACAAAGAATCCAGCTTATGAGAAAGAAGTGCAAAAAGGCTTCTTTGGTGATGAGGAGAATGGGGAAGCTGAACGAGTGCAGCAGGTTGTGCAGGAATTGTATCCTGACTTGCTTGAAGCCCAGCCAATCATGGGGACAGAGAAAGATGCCAGTATGCTGCTTGCTTATAAAGAGAAACGCAATCAAGAACAAATCACAGTGGCGCGCGTTTCGACAAAGGAGGCCGTCATTCAATGGAAAACGAAAGTCGATTATCAGGAAGAGCCTGGGACAAGTCCTCTCGATGTCCATATGAGTGAAGATGCGACATATGTGTTTGCTGCTGGAAGCCTGTATAAAATTTCTGAACCTGCTGGCGTCCTGGAATTTGTATATCAGTATCGTTGGAATAAAAGGACAGATATAGCTGAATTACATTAGCGATGGAATAAATTGTCGCCTGTCTCAGGCATAAATTCTTTTGAATCGGGGTATGGAAGAGTACGACCAAAAGAATTCTTGCTGAGGAGGCAATTTATATGACGATACAACCGATTGAAACAAATAGTATTGCAAAGGGTATTGGACCGAATGTGTCGCCGGAAGCGTTCACGAATGATAAACGCAAGGTTTTCCTATTCGGTTCTCCAAGCTATACAAACATTGGTGATCAGGCAATTGCGTATAGCATCGAGAAATTCATCCAAAGCCGTTTCCCTTACTACGAGTACATAGAAATCATGGACTATGCTACTGATGAGGGAATTGACTTTGTCAAAAAGATCATTGGGGAAGATGATATTGTCATGTTCACAGGCGGCGGAAATCTGGGCAGTCTATACTTGGATATCGAAGAAGATCGCCGGAAGGTCTTTACAGCTTTCAAAGACTATAAATCCATCTCCATGCCGCAGTCGGTATTCTTCGAAGAAAACGAACATGGCGAGCAGGAGAAAAAGAAAACGCAGGATGCATATCATCAGAACAAGAATCTGACAATTGCCGCTCGAGAAACCCAGACGTTGGAAGTTGTGAAAGATACTTTCGAGTCTGACGTGATGTACACACCGGATATGGTGATGTCGCTTGATGTCGTTCCTCGCGAGCAGGAGCGTGAAGGCGTGATGTTCTTCCTGAGAGCTGACAAAGAAAAAGTTATGGAAGAGGACTTCATTTCCGAACTGATGGAATGGTCTGGGAAATTCGGATCGGTCGATCGTGCCGATACAGTATTGGATGAAAATATCGTGCCGACGATTGATTATGCAGACAGGGAAAAGCATTTCATCGAGATGCTGGATCTGATCAGCTCCAAGAAATTGATCATCACCGATCGCTTGCATGCAATGATCTTCTCCATTATCACGAAGACGCCTTGCCTGGTGTTTGGGAATAGTTACGGAAAAGCAAAGCATTCTTACCGTGATTGGCTCGATTCCATCAATTTCGTGGAATATACAGATTCCAAAGACGTGAAGGTCCTGGAAGATTTGGTAGAGAAATTGATGCATATCGAACCGAATGAAATAGATTTGCGTAAAGACTTCAAACCGTTGGTGGACTTCTTTCGCAGCTGATAGAAAAAGCTAGAATCCTTGGATTCTAGTTTTTTTTATTTGGTTATGCATAGATAATCTATATTTTTTATTAATATACGGTTGTATTTTTATATGAATAGTTGTATATTTATTAAACAATATACAAAGAAGGATCTTCCTTGAAGGAGTACAGCCAGATGAACAGCTTACAAGACTTGCAACAGCAGCAAGCTAAGAAAAAGAAACCAAAGCAATTCAACGTCTATGTGATGATTTTTGCATTCATCGTCGTAGCGGCACTTTTAACATATATCATTCCAGGCGGAGCGTATGACCGCGTGGAGCAGGATGGCCGAAGCGTCATCCTGCCAGAGACATTCCACTTCATCGATGGAGAAAATGTTGGACTGCTTGGTATATTCAATAGCATACACACAGGTATGGTGAATGGCGCCAATATCATATTCTTCGTCTTGATTGTTGGTGGGGCGTTCGGTATTTTTACAGCAACGGGGGCTTTGGACGCTTTCATTTATATGCTATCCAGAAAGATGGCGAATAAAGAGAAATTGCTTATCCCGGTATTGATGCTGTTCTTTGCAGCAGCAGGAGCTTTGATGGGTATGTCGGATGAAACAATCGTTTATGTGGCAATCCTGGCTCCGATGGCGATCGCACTTGGATTCGATGCATTGACCGGCTTTGCGATTGTTGTACTCGGCGCTGGTGTTGGCTTTACAGCAGCGGTAATGAATCCATTTACAGTAGGAGTCGCACAAGGAATATCCGAGCTGCCGACATTTTCCGGTATCGGTTTCCGGATTGTCGTTTTCGTCATCCTTTATCTGGCTGCTGTTTTCTATGTGATGCGGCATGCGAGTAAAGTGAAAAAGAACCCAGAGCTTGGCGTTTACGGGAAGTTCGGCAGAAAAGCTGATACGGCAGCACTCCAGTCCCATAAGATGACAACACGCCATAAACTTGTATTATCCGCTTTCTTGATCAACTATATTGTCTTGATCGTTGGCGTACTGAAATACGGCTGGTATATCACGGAGATTGCAGGATTGTTCCTGTTGTTCGGTGTCGTGATGGGTATCCTCGGCGGCATTTCGTTCTCTGGCATTGCGGATAATTTCATCCTTGGGGCGAAGGACTTGCTTGGCGGTGCGCTGATCATCGGTTTTGCGCAGGCGATCCTGGTGATTTTCAATACTTCCGGTATGATGGACACATTGCTGCATTACGCTTCCGACGCACTTGGCGCAGTTCCGTCAGCGCTTTCCGCAGTCGGCATGCTATTTTTGCAGATGGGCATCAATTTCTTCGTGCCATCCGGCAGCGGACAAGCTGCGTTGACAATGCCGCTGATGGCGCCATTATCAGATATGATCGGTGTAACAAGACAAACAGCTGTATTGGCATATCAATTCGGAGATGGTATCTCCAACACGATTTTACCAACAGGTAATATTATTGCATTGCTTGCAATCGCGGGTATCGGCTATGGCAAATGGGTGAAGTGGTTCTTGCCATTCTTCCTCATCCAGATCGCCATTGCCATTATTGCACTGATTGTAGCCCAAATGATTCAATACGGACCGTTTTAATAGAAGGAGCAATATAACATGGAACTTGAGAGATTAGTAGAACAGGCGATTCAAGATCGCCGCCACATTCATCAATACCCAGAGCTTTCCGGTGAAGAATACGAAACTGGAAAATATGTACGCAATAGATTAGAGAAATTAGGCATCGAGATCTTAGATTTCCAGCCGCCGAGTGTGGTCGGATTTATAAAAGGAACAAAAGGAGAAAAGACAATTGCGCTCCGTGCCGATATGGATGCACTGCCGATGGTAGAAGAAGGGGATAAATCTTATATCTCCAAGTATCATGGAGTGGCTCATACTTGCGGGCATGATGGACATACAGCTATTTTGCTTGCAGTGGCAGAGTGGATCACGCTGCATCAGGAGCAAGTGGAGCCGAATATCGTGCTTCTCTTCCAATCTTCTGAAGAAGCATCGCCAAGCGGTGCGGATAAGCTGATCAAAGAAGGTGCATTGAAAGGTGTCGACAGCATTTATGGCATCCATGTTGATGCCGAATTGCAAAAAGGCCAATTTGGAACGCGTCCAGGAGCGATGATGGCATCCGTCGATGACTTTGAAATCAAAATCCAAGGCTCGGGTGGGCATGCATCAACACCGCATTTGACAGTGGATCCGGTGTATATCTCGACACATGTCATCCAAGCGCTGCAAAGCATAGTCAGCCGTAAGCTCAACCCGATGGACGCAAGCGTCATCTCCGTCGGGAAAATCGAAGCGGGCAACACATATAACGTCATTCCAGACTCTGCTAAAATCATCGGGACGATGCGCTCCTTCTCGGCAGAAGCAGTGCAGACGATCCAGGAGCAGATTGCGAAGCTGACAAAAGGAATTTGTGAATCTTTCGGAGCGACAGCAGAAGTCGATTTCATCATCGGTACACCGCCGCTCGTCAACGATGAAAAAGAAGCAGCATTTGCAGAAGGGCTGCTGCAAAAGACATTTGGTAAAGAACGCTATCAAGAACTGGAGCCAGTCATGGGCTCCGAAGATTTCTCCTACTACTTGCAGGAAATCCCGGGGGTATTCGTCAAGATCGGTATGCAAGGAGAAAAAAGTCAGTATCCGCACCACCATCCGAAATTTGATATTGATGAAGATGTGTTTGGGGATGCGATCAAGGTGTTTCAGCAGTTTGTTTTGAATCAATAATATGCTAAAAGGTTCTCAAAATGAGAACCTTTTTTTTGCGCTTTTCGAACCAATATATAGGGAAAGGGTTAAAGTGGAATTAAATATAGTTCGAAAAAGTAGATCTTTTGCTTCTGTTAGCAACTGCTGCATCATATCAGACATATTGGTTGGATAGATGAAAAATATAATAGGGAGTGAACGAAGATGTCAACGTATAACAAACTTGTCCGAGACCAGAACCCTAATATCATTCACCAGGCAGGTAAGATTCCTAAAGTGAAAAAGCTTAATCAAGCTAGATATGCAGAGGAACTGAACTTAAAGCTTTTAGAAGAGGTATCGGAGCTGCAGAAAGCTGAGGAACAAACTGAATTCGTCGAAGAGGCAGCAGATTTGTAGGAGATTTTGTTCGCGTTGTCAGCAGTAAAGGGAGTCTCCATACATGATATTGAAAAAGAGCGGCAGCAAAAGAAGAAAGAGAGAGGAGGATACGAGGAAAGAATCTTTTTGGTGGAGGTAAGTGACTGAACATGAGTTAAGGGCAGGTGAATGGACAGAAGGATGCTTAACTAACAATGAAAGTAGTGTATTTTCACAAGGCATTAACCTTTAAGATCTGTAGAAACATGGATTAAAATTTGTAAAAAAACCATGGAATACCTGAAGATTTTTACTTTTACTAGTCTAATCATTTATTTCTATTGCACTTTCGTAAGCCGACAAGAGAACTTTCAAACTCACTTCTTCTGTAAAAGAAGCGGTTGTTTGCTTATGACTAAACCTGCAAGAAGGAAGATACTAAGAATATTGGTTGCTAACAAACTAATCAATTGGTAAGTCCTAAATTTCATTGATAAGCAATAATGCCTAATATTATAATGAAGCACACCCGATCCTTTGGCATAATAATCTTACAACTTTTACATATTATTTGTAATAATGGAAAAGGAAGAAAAGTCTTGATGTCACTTCCTAAAAATATTAATATAGTAAAAGTGTGAAATTATTACATAATTAGGTATTGGGGAGATTATCATGAAGAAAACGTTATTAGGTATGCTTCTATTGATTGTTGTTGTACTGGCAGCATGTGGAAAACCAAATCTGGAAGGAACATGGAAGGCTGAGGACGATTATGGTGATTCTATCACTTTCATGTTCCATGATGATGGAACAGCAACTATGAAAGATGATATAGAAGGTGAAATGGAATTCGAGTATAGCCTGAATAGTGATGCTGACGAACTTACGCTCACCTATGAAGGCGAAGATGCAAAAATGGGCTTTGAGCAAAAGAGCGATGATGTAATAAAATTAACGAATGAAGATGATGATACAATTACATTTACAAAAGAATAAGTAAAGGAAGCTGACCGGCAAGGCCGGTCAGCTTTTCTTATTTAAGTATATCTGCATCATTAGTTAGCAACATTCTTCGCTTCTGAAACCTTCATATGCTCTTTACGTTGATATTCAAATGTATCCATTACTAAGAATCCATTGTTGTCTAAATTAAATGGTCCGTAGACATCACCTTCATAATCATCCTCTTCGTCTACACTTGTAAAATAAGAAGTAGTATCAATTAATTCGAGATCAGTACTAAAAAGATATACAGTATTTAATTCATTATCGTTATCAATTGCATAGAAAGAATTCTCATCAGCACGGAAAAATTCATCGTAACTATTTAAGTCTTCTCCGACAGGCAAAGTCTTATCCTCAGCGCCATCGTATAATGGTTCGCCAGTTTTAATTTCAATTCTTTTGAGTGCTTCATCATCATATATAAAATAATTACCTTCTTTAAGATCAATATAAACAATATCATCAGTGTTATCTACAAGGCCATATTCATCTTTGAGAGTGATCTGCTCATTTGCGGAATCACCTTCTAAGGAAATGATTTTAAAAGTTCCTTCTTCATCTGGATTCTCTTTGTATACATACTGGGGACCTTCTGATGTGTTTATGATACTACCCACATCTGGTGAATAATCATCTGATTCAGTATAAGGGAATGATTTGTCCACTATGATTTCTGTTTCATAATCACCTTGTTGACCTTCTAATATAGGTTTCATATCCAATGTCTCAATCTTCAGTTGAGCACTGGAATTTTCGTTAGCATTCTTAAATACAGAGCTCATGACGAGTTTACCATCCACAAATGATTCATCACCAGCGATAGAAGTAGTTTTCTCGTTTTCTTTATTAATTGTGGAATAGATTTTACTTCCGACTTTGATAGTACTATTTTCATCCATCGTAAATACCTCATATGTAAGACCAGAATCGCTATCTTCAGGAGTATTGAAATAATAGAGCGTGTCATCATTTCCCTTTTTAATGTGTTCTATATTTAGCATATTCCACGTAGTAGGGTCGTCATCTTCCCATTCAATTTCATAATAGATTGGTGAAAATGTTTGATCGTCTATTATATAATCATTTATTTCCGCAAATGGAGTAAATCCAGGATCTTGTTTTACTTCCGGATTAATTGATGATTCAGCCTGTGCTTTTTCTTCTTTAGAAGCAGTAGTTGTAACAGAATTATTTTTTTCTTGAGTGTCATTCTCTTCCTTTTGTCCACATGCAGTTAATGTAAGTATAATTATCGCAAGGAACAGGTAAAATAATCTTTTCATTGGCGAGACCTCCGAATCATTTGAAAATATGGAATAAAAAATAAGAAAATACTATAAACCACTTACCTCTCAAAATATATAAATTATGACGCACAGCCTATTTTACTATAAATAGGTAAAAAATACTATTAGTTGCTTATATGGATTGATTTAATAACTTAGGATATCTGCAAATATGCCTTAGAAGCGACTAAATATATTGCTTGATCTTTGCGTTAGAATTAACTGATAAGCTAGATCCTCCTACAATCAGTCAATAGCTTTAATAGTAAGGGCTGTGCGATGATTGATGTTTTTGTAGCGTTTGATAATGCTTCTATCACGCACATAAGCCGCGTAGACAAAAGCGTCAATCAAATGGTTTTTCTATTAACGAAATAAATGAGAAGAATCATTCAGATTTCTAGAACACCTTGAAGTATTCGTCAAAAAAGATGAGACTGAACAATAACTGGTGTACGGGGTTGTATATTAATCGGATATGGAAGATTCACATGCTGATTCATTTTATGACAGCATTTGAGGCGGCTCATGGATTCATGAAGGATGGATGTAACAAGATTTCTAAGAAGGAGTCGGAAAGGGTGTCAAGCGTTAACAACAAATGGTGTGGGATAGAATCATGTAGTGGTAATGAAGCCTGAATTCCTAAGAAAGAATAAAAGGCACAATATTAAAAAAAGTATTGAAGTGACTTTCCAAAAATACTAACATAGTAAAAGTGTGCAATTATTACATAATTAGGTATTGGGGAGATTATCTTGAAGAAAACATTACTAGGCATGCTTCTGCTGCTTGTCATCGTATTGGCAGCATGCGGAAAGCCAAATCTGGAAGGAACATGGGAGAACGAGGATGAGTACGGAATCGTTACATCCATTACATTTCATGATGATGGAACAGCAGTCATGAAAGATGATTTCATGGAAGAAGAAATCGAATATAGCTTTAACGATGACGGAGACCAACTGACGCTTTCGTATGAAGGCGAAAACATGACGACTGGATTCGAGCAGAAAAGCAAAGATGAGATAGTTTTGACAAACAGTGATGATGATACACTTACGTTTAAAAAACAATGAGTGAAAGGAAGCTGACCGGTGGGAAATCGGTCAGCTTTTCTTTTGCTCAACTTGGCCAACTTGCCCTATGATAGGCTTTTTTTAAGTTTCGACACTTCTGATTGCTGCTGTTTCTCGCAGTTCCTTCTCCAGAACCTCAAAATAATCAGCCAGGAAAAGCTGGAATTTCTCAGCTATTGGACTGATGTATCTTCTTGTGGACCAGGCCAATCCGATCGTCCGTTCACAGATGGGATCCTGCAGTCGTACAACTGGTAAGTGAGGTGTTTTATTGCCTATCAGTGAAACGGAGGGAATGAAAGCTATCCCAAGTCCCTTGTTCACCAGTTCACCGATGACGCCGGGCTCATCTCCTTCAAAGGCGATATGAGGCTGAAAGCCGGCAAGCTGGCAATAGTTATCTGTTAAATTACGAATGCCATATCCTTCATTCATGCTGACGAAGCTTTCATCCTTGAGTTCATATAGAGAAACATGACTTTTTGATTCGAGCCAGTGACCGGGGGGAGCAATCAGCAGTATTTCTTCTGTCATAAGCGGCTGCCACTTGATATCGTCGCCTTTAATCGGAACAGATGAAATGCAGAAGTCGAGTTCGCCGCTTCGCAGTTTTTCGGTCATGATGGGCACCGACTGCACGTATTGCTTGAAGTGAACTTGAGGCTCGTTGCTTAAGAATTCACTGATAAGATCAGGCAATACGCGAGGTATCGTGACGGATAAACGTATTGTGTGATCTGTGTGTTGATTATACTCGCCCAGTTCGCGACGAGCTTCCTGCAGCTCATGCAGGACCGCATCAACACGCTTGAGAAAAATCCTGCCGTTGTCATTCAATTTGATTTGTCTGTTGTACCGCTCGAATAGTTTCACGCCTAAATCTTCTTCCAAACGGCTGATAGCTTTGCTGAGGGAGGGTTGTGCGATGTTCAACGCTTCGGCAGCATGAGTCATATGCTCAAGCTCGGCAACCTTCCTGAAATAGTGCAGCTGTAATAATTCCACGTTCATTCATCCTTCTTTCGGATAGTTTTGAAGCTATTATTTATAATGATATATGTATTATACATTATGCTCCAAAGCCTTTATGCTATTTAGATGCTCAATATTTCACAAAGGTAAAGGTGATGGAAAACATGAAAGGATTAAAATTAGGCTTTTTTGACATAAAGCGGATGTTTCAGCATAAGCACGGGCGAATTGCACTCATTTTCTTGCTGATCATCCCAGTTATCTATGCTTCCTTGTTCCTCGGCGGCTACTGGGATCCATATGGTCATATCGAAGATTTACCAGTCGCTGTAGTCAACCATGATGATGGTGCCAGTATGGACGGGGAAGACCTGCATGCCGGAGATGACTTCATCAAGGAATTGAAGAAAAGCAAATCGATGGACTTTGACTTCGTATCCGATCAGAAGGCAGAAGATGGATTGGAAGATGGCAAATACTATATGAAAGTGACCATCCCGAAAGACTTCTCTGAGAAAGTGACAACCTTGATGGATGACAAACCGAAGCAAGCTGAGCTTACGTATGAAGTCAATCCGGGGAAAAACTTTGTTGCCGCACAAATCAGTTCTTCTGCGATGGAAAAAATGAAAGCCAAGTTGGCTAGCAGCATTACGAAATCGTATGCTGACAGTGTATTCACTAACTTCCATGAAGTAGCAACCGGATTGCAGGATGCCGGGGATGGAGCGAGTGATCTTAATAACGGAATTACAGATGAAAAGAACGGCTTGAGTGATTTGCAAACTGGAATCGGTGATGCTAAAAACGGGGCTTCTGATTTGGCTGATGGTGCCGATGAGTTAGCAGGTGCCCAAGGCAAACTTTCTGACGGCATCGGCGATCTGCATACCGGAGCATCCGACTTGTCTGATGGATTGGGTCAATTGAATGACGGAGCAACCTCTTTGCAGGCGAATACACAAAAGGTTGCCGATGGTCTGGCTGACTGGAAAGCACAAAGCGACAAGCTTTCAGATAACCAGAAGTCGTTCACATCCGGATCTGAGGATCTGAGCAAACTGGTGGCATCTTATATGGAAGAGCATCCAGAGCTCAAGGATGATAAAACATTCCAGCAAATAGCAGCAGCCTCAGATCAGCTGGCGGATTCTTCTGCAAAATTGGCAGATGGCCAGCAGCAGCTTGGCGACGGTGCGGATACGCTTGCTGGAAGTGAGCAGAAACTAGCAGATGGTATCGCTACATTCAACGAAAAACTCGGATCTGCTGTTAGCGGAGCGGATAAATTAGCTAGCGGCGCAACAGATCTGAATAAAGGATTTACCGATTATACAGCAGGATTTGGTTCCTTGCAGAGCGGTGCAGCACAGCTTGCCTCTGGTACGAATGAACTTTCAGACGGAGCAGCTAAGCTTGATGATGGAATGGATAAGCTGTCCGATGGCTCGGATGAACTTGCAACCAGCTTGCAGGATGCAGCGGACAAAACAAGTGATATCCAGTCCAGTGATGCGCTGACGACCATGTTTGCGGATCCGGTCAAATTGACTGAAAAACAATTATCGGATGTACCGAACTATGGTGTTGGTATTGCGCCATACTTCTTGTCACTTGCTTTATTCGTAGGTGGTTTGATGGCGGCCAACATCCTGCCGCTTGGCAGAAGACAGGATATGCAAGTATCCGGTACGGTGCAATTCTTCAGTAAACTGACATTGGTGTACATCGTAGCGATTGTACAAGCTGTCATACTTGATTTGATTTTCCTCTTTGGATTCCAAGTCGATGTGGCAAGTGTTCCACTATTGTTCTTATCAAGCATCATCGTGTCGATGACAGTCATGACGATCATTCTGGCTCTCGTGACGGTATTCGGAAACTTAGGGAAATTGCTTGCCATCGTACTGCTCGTTTTGCAGCTGGCAACATGCGGCGGAACATTCCCGAGCGAACTGACAATATCAGCATTGGCATCAGTCGGTCAATACTTGCCAATGGCGCACTCCCTGCACAGTTTGCAGGAAGCAATTACGCTTGGTGATTGGTCTGTTCTAGGCCATCAGCTTGTGTATCTATTGATTTATCTAGTTGCAGTCGGTGTTATCGGATGGATCGTATCTCATCTGCAGCACAGACCTAAAAAAGAGAAAGAGCTGAAAGCAGCTTGATGCAGAGCCCGCCATTGGCGGGCTCTTTCTATTGACACTATATGATAGACTGTAAACAGCAAACTGATAGGAAAGGAGAAAAAATCATGCAAATTGATAAACCCAAATTAGCGACAGAATTGCCTGAAAAAAGGATGCACGATATCTTCTTTGAAGAAGAACCTGAATTGGAAATGTGTCAGGTACAGCAAGCAGATTTTTCAAATGAATCGGTATACCGGCTGCGTTTGGCGAAAGTAGTGATTCGTAATAGCCGATTCAATAATACAGATTTCACCGGAATGGATCTGCTCGATGTCCGATTTGAGAATTGTGATTTCTCCAATGTGAAGATGAGTAAATCCTCGATTCACCGAGTGGAATTCCAAGGCTGTAAGATGCTTGGGGCAGATTTGACAGAATCAAGTCTTGGCAATGTGTCTTTCCATGACTCTTTGGTGAATCTAGTATCATTCGGTCAATCAAAGATGGAGAAAGTGCTATTTTCCTCCTGCGGACTGCAGGGCGCGGATTTTTATGCGAATAAGCTGAAAAAGATAGAATTCAATGATTGTGATTTGAATGAAGTGAACTTCGAACAAACGCCGCTCAAAGGGATCGACTTGAGCACAAGTGATTTTCAGCAATTGACCGTATCCATCGAAAACCTGAAAGGCTGTATCGTTTCGCCGCATCAAGCGATCCAGTTAGCGTCATTGATCGGTTTGGTAGTGAAGTAAAGCTTCCCGGATGGGGAGCTTTTTTAGTTGAAATACAACGCTTCTAATTTTTCTTTATGGAAGTCATCCGTTAAATCGACAAAATACTTCTGCTGCCATTTCTGTGTTTGGGCAGCTGTTTTGTTCAATTCTCTTTCCCAAGCGGGATATACACGTATTGCCATCTTTCCTTTGCTGTTTTCACTTCTCAATATTCCTTTTTTCAATAATATGGATTTGGGGAATACGAATTGTCCTCTTAAATTTTCATCCATGATGGATATGATGACTTTAGCAGGACTTTCTAAGAAACTGTATGCTTGGTTCTTATTATTTTCATCTTTCTCCCAAAACACTACAAAGTAGCCCTTTTTCTTAGGTGTTGCCTTGGCTAGGCGGCTTCGGTAAGTAGTGTCCTCTAATTGAATCAGCATACCTTCATATTCTTGATTATGTGCCTCTGTAATCACGTTGGTAATGGGTGAACGACCTAGGTGGAAAAGGATGTTCTCAATGAATAGTTTTGACTCTATCAATATAGTATCCTCCCTTTCATGGCATAATTTCTTTCGGTGCAATATCCACATACATTATGACCTTTTTTGATATCAAATGAAATCTTGGAAAGTTTTTGTATATAATGAAAAAGAGGTGACAACCCAATGAAATACAAACAAATCAAACCTAAAAAAATATACGAACAAGTAGCAGACGAGCTGCTTGCATTAATAAAGAATGGTGACTTGAAACCAGGGGAGAAGCTCGCGAGCGTAACGCAATTGGCTGAGAACTTCAATGTGGGCCGTTCTGCAATACGGGAAGCTCTGGCTACACTCCGTGCGATGGGGTTGATTGAAATGAAGCAGGGCGAAGGGACGTATGTGAAGGCGTTTGAACCGGAAGGCATACTATACCCGCTGCAGCATGCGCTGCTTATGAATGAGGAAGATCGACGGGAACTGATGGAGGTCCGGCATATATTGGAGACGGGCATCGTGGCTTCAGCTGCTTTGAACCGCAGCGATGAAGACCTAGCGCAAATGGAAAATGCGCTTGCAGAGATGAAGGAATTCACAGGTGACCCGGAAAAAGGTGAAAAAGCAGATCTGGCTTTTCATATGATGATTGCACAAGCTGCCCGGAATAAACTGCTTCTTCGTCTGATGCACCATGTATCGGATATGACTGCGGAGTCGATGCGGGAAACACGGCAGATCAGTCTATTTGGCAAAGAATCAGATCCTGAGGAATTGAATGAACAGCATGAAGCTATATTGCATGCCATACGTATGCAGCAGCCTGAACAAGCCCGACTCGCGATGGAGGCACATTTGGAATACGTAGCAGGAGTATTGCGCAAGTACTTGGAATAATATGTGCCGCCAATAAAACAGGCGGCTTTTTCTATATACAGTAGTTGGAAAATGTAAGCGGTTGTAGTATGATGGAAAGAGATATTATACAGGTCATCTGATGACCTTACTTATGCGGGGTGACAGCATGAAAGTGACATTATTTGCGACATGCATTGTGGATATGTTCCAATCCGATGTCGGAAAAGCGACAGTGGAGGTATTGGAAAGACTTGGCTGTGAGATAGAATTTCCGACTGCTCAGGTTTGCTGTGGGCAGCCAGCATACAATTCAGGATATGTAGAAGATGCCAAAAAGGCAATGAAGAAGATGATTGCCGCATTCGAGGATGCCGAAGTGGTTGTGACACCGTCAGGCTCCTGTGCCACGATGTTCAAAGATTATCAGCATGTTTTCCAGGATGATCCAGAATGGCATCCACGTGCCGAGAGACTCGCAAATAAGACGTATGAGCTGACAGAATTCATCGTCGATGTACTAAAGACAGAAGATGTCGGGGCTCGGCTCGAGGGAACTGCAACATATCATCCATCTTGTCATATGACAAGGCTGCTTGGGGTGAAGGATGCACCGATGAAGCTGCTTTCCCATGTAGAGGGCTTGGAAATGCAACCGCTTCCGAATGCGCAGAATTGCTGCGGGTTCGGCGGGACATTCTCTATCAAGATGGGCAATATTTCGGAGCAAATGGTTGATGAAAAAGTAGATTCTGTAACAGAAACAAAAGCCAGTTATCTGATTGGGGCAGATGGCGGCTGTCTGATGAATATCGGAGGCAGGATCAAGCGTCACGGCAAGCCAGTGAAAGTGATGCATATCGCCGAAGTACTAAACAGTCGTTGAGGGGGGAACAGCAATGGCGATGAAAATCGGGAATGAAAAGTTCAAAGATAATGTGAACAAGCAAATGGAAGATACGTTCATGCGCGGAGCAGTTGCCGGTGCCCAGGAGCGGCTCCGGACAAGAAGGCTGGATGCGGCAGAGGAACTTGGTGACTGGGAAGAATGGCGTTCCCATGGGGAAGAGATACGTCAGCACACACTTGATCATCTGGATTATTACTTGCAGGAGCTTGCTGAAAATCTGCAAAAACGCGGCGGTCATGTTTTTTTTGCAGCTACTGCGGAAGAAGCGAATGACTACGTCAAAGGTGTCGTAAAAGAGAAACGTGCCAAAAAGATATTGAAAGCGAAGTCGATGGTCACAGAAGAAATAGGGTTGAATGCTGTTCTGGAACAAGAAGGCTGTGATGTGATTGAAACGGACCTTGGCGAATATATCCTGCAGCTGGACGATCATGATCCGCCATCGCACATCGTGACACCTGCACTTCATAAAAATAAAGAGCAAATCAAGGATGTTTTTGCCGAGAAGCTGGAATACAAGCTGACTTCCAAGCCTGAGGAGCTCGCTCTGCATGCCCGGGAAAAACTGCGCCAGGAATTCTTGCAAGCTGACATCGGGATCACAGGCTGCAACTTTGCCATTGCTGAGTCGGGTTCTGTTGGATTGGTGACAAATGAAGGGAACGCTGGCATGGTATCCGATTTGCCGGATACACAGATTTGTGTGATGGGGATGGAACGGATTGTACCGACATTTGAAGAATTTGAAGTTCTCGTCGGGTTATTGACGAGAAGTGCTGTCGGGCAGAAGCTGACGAGTTATATTACTGCATTGACAGGACCGCGGACAGCAGAAGAAGTAGATGGTCCATCGGAATTCCACCTAGTTATTGTCGACAATGGACGTTCCGGCATTCTTGGGACCGAATTTCAATCGGTGCTGCAGTGCATCCGCTGTGCAGCATGCATCAATGTATGTCCGGTATACCGTCATATAGGGGGACACTCTTATAACTCGATTTATCCGGGTCCGATCGGAGCTGTGCTGACTCCGCTTTTAGGTGGTTACGATGATTTTAAAGAACTGCCATATGCATCGACGCTATGTGCAGCCTGTACGGATGCTTGTCCAGTGAAAATCCCATTGCACCAGCTGCTGCATCGTCATCGCCAAGTGATTGTGGAGCGAGAAGGGCGCGCACCGGTTTCGGAGAAGATGATGATGAAAGCATTCGGCATCGGAGCTTCCTCCAATCCGTTGTATGCTGCGGGTTCGAAAATGGCTAGCACTGTCATGAAACCATTTACGAAGGATGAAACAATTTCAAAAGGACCCGGCCCGCTGAAGGCATGGACAGAAATCCGCGATCTGCCGGCTCCGAATAAAGAGCGATTCCGTGATTGGTTCAAGGAGCGTGATCAGGCATGATCCAGAACCAAGAAAGTTTCCTTCAGCATGTTGCCGGCCGTCTCAGCCGCCCGCAGGTGCTGACAGAAAGGCCGGTACGTGATTGGAAGTACCGCCCGCAGGATAAAACGCTGACAGATAAGACACCGGATGAACTTGTCGAGATACTCCGCGACCAATGCCGGCTGATCCATACGGAGCTGATCGAGACGGATTTGCATCATCTGCCAAAGGTGCTGGCCGAAACGGTGTCAGCTTATGGAGGAGGTCCGCTTGCCATTTGGCGGGACGATCGCTATGAAACTTTTGGGTTACAGGAACAGATACATTCGTGGCCGAAGCAAGGAATCGAAGTGCATACATGGGATCCTTCCATCGGACATGACAACATCGGTATAGTGGAAAAAGCCAACATTGGCATAACCTTCAGTGATATCACACTTGCAGAATCAGGAACGGTCGTCCTCTTTTCTGGAGAAGGAAAAGGTCGTACAGTAAGTATGCTGCCGCATAAGTATATTGCGCTTGTACCGAAAAGTACCATCGTTCCCCGCATGACCCAAGCAGCTCAGCAAATATCCAAGCAAGTACAAGAGGGAAAAGACATAGCATCCTGCATTAACTTCATCACCGGACCGAGCAACTCGGCTGATATTGAGATGAATCTCGTCGTGGGGGTCCATGGACCTGTGAAAGCGGCTTATATTGTAGTAGATGATATGTAAGCGATAATCCTGGAAAATGATGTCTGTTTAATAGTGATTCTTGGAATTCCAGGTTCATAAATGACATTAATACATGTAAAGTCACCTCTTTGGGGTGACTTTTTTATTTTGCCATATAGGAAATCACTTTTATTTAACGTATACTTTAGCTACTATTTTAAACTATTCGGAGAGAAGGCTGCTGTTGGAAAGGACAAAAAAGAAAAACACCAAAGCATATACATCCTTTGTTTTTATATTCCTGCTTTTTTCTGCAGTTTACTTGTTTTTATTTCGCCAGGAGCCGAGGGAACTTGCGATTGGCTCAGGTATTATTGCAATCATTGGCTCCGCTCTACCGGCATTTTGGTCTCTGCGTGCTTATCAAGCCGCTGAGAGACAGGTAAGGAAGTTTTGGCTGTTTCTCAGTTTGGCTCTATTAAGTTGTTTGATAGCCACGATGAGCTCTTATTTCTATGAATTTTATTTTGGCATGAACGACGTTTTTATATCAGTGGCAGATGTGTTATGGAATGCAGCGATCATTTTTAGCTTATTGGCATTTCTGTACTTGATTAAGCAAAAAGCGGACGAAGTGACAATTTACGAAATTGTTTATGACGCAGTGATCATCATTGTCGCTGCTGCTTGTATAAGCTGGGAATTTTTGCAGAAGCAAACTTGGGAGCAGTTGAGTCAGAATAGTTTCATCATGCAGCTTTTCGGCATCAGTCATCCAGCTGGCGATTTGATTGTGTTATTTTTCTTGGTTTGTGTTTTCAATGCGCTCAGCTATCAGCGTTTATCAAAAGCATTGGTCTGCATTTATGTCGGCTTTTTGCTTTTCTTGATTTCAGACACTATCTTTTTGTATTTGGCTTCACAGCATATGTATTACTTCGGTCATCCGATTGATTGGCTTGGGACTGCAAGTTTGCTGATCATTGGAGGTGCTGCATTCTTTGCGGAGGATCTTCATGTACTGAGCCGGCAGGAAGCCTACCCTTCCAGCACATCCTTGTTCTCGGCACGACTTTGGTTTTCCAATGTCAGCGTATTGGTTTTGCTTGCACTTATCGTAGCCAGAGGTGATGGATTCGATTTGATCGCTTTTGGCTGTATTGTTTCCACTTTGTTGATAATCTTCAGGCAAATGCATACAATGTTCCAAAATCGTAAATTGATGCTTGAGCTCGAAGGCAAGGTTCTGGAACGGACAGAAGAGCTGATTCAAAAAAACAAAGAATTGGAAGCATCAACAGAACGAGCGGAATTCCTGGCTGGTCACGATCCGCTGACAGGACTCCCTAACCGACGTGAATTTGACCGGATAGCATCGGAATGGGTAAAAACGAATGAGAACGGTTTTGCTTTGTTGTTCATGGACATGGACAGATTCAAATGGGTGAATGATACCATGAATCATGGTGCCGGTGACTTGCTGCTAAGGAAAGTGGCCAAGAGACTACTGGCGAATGTGGGGGCGGGGGCAAGTGTTTTCCGCCAAGGCGGGGATGAATTCCTTGTGCTGCTTCCAGTAACGGAAGTCCCGGAAATTGATCGAGCTGTCTGCGATTTGATTCAATCTCTTGAACAAGTATTCTTCATTCACGATAATGAAGTGTTCATTTCAGCGAGTGTTGGCATCAGTTTATATCCGGAACATACAGACGATGTGGAGTTATTGACCATCAAAGCAGATATCGCGATGTATGCCGCAAAAAAAAGTCATGGCAAACAATGGCTTATATATGATGAAACACTTCTACCTGCAGAACAATCGAAACTGGAATTAGAAAAAGAAATGCGCTATGGATTGGAGAGGGGTGAATTCTGCCTGCATTTTCAACCGCTTTATCATATGGATTCAGAAACTGTTTCCGGTGCTGAAGTTTTGATGCGCTGGCAGCATCCGAAACGAGGACTTTTATATCCTAATTCCTTCATACCGCTGGCGGAAGAATCCCGTTTCATCATACCGCTTGGCAGATGGATGATCCGGGAAGCGTGCCGACAGTGGCGAAGCTGGCAGGAGCAAGGATATGAGCCCATCAGCCTTGCCGTCAATATTTCCGTCAACCAGTTCCTCCATCCGGATTTCTTGACGGAATTGGAGGAGGCACTGCAGGAGCATGACATGGATCCAGCTTATCTGGAGCTGGAAATCACAGAGAATATCCCCTTCAGTGATACGTATGCCATTGCGATTCTTGAACATATCAAGCAGCTTGGCATCCGTATCAGCATCGATGATTTCGGGACAGGCTACAGCTCGCTTCAATACATTCAGCGGCTGCCTGTTCATACGCTGAAAATCGATCGATCTTTTGTGCACGATATGATGCATAATCGGAATAACAAAGTGCTGGTTGAAACAATTTTGATGATGGCGAAACAGCTCAATCTGGAAGTCATTGCAGAAGGTGTCGAAGAACAAGATCAGCTTGCTTTCCTCAAAGATAATGGCTGTGCATTTGTTCAGGGCTATTTAATCGGAAAGCCGGTTGAGGAAGAGATATTCCGTTCGGCGTGGCTGTATGAACAGGGTTAGCTTATATTGTGTGTGCAAATGCGATTGATACTTGGATTATCTATAGATTCAACCTTAGAACCTCTGTTTAAAGCAGAGGTTTTTCTATGTGAAATCCCGCTTTTCCTTCCGAAATGTTTTCCAAGTCGTCTTTGTCGCAGCATAACTTCCGATTGCCGCATAACCACAAAAATATCCCATGAAGAAGCCAGCTATCAGATCATGTGGATGCGCGTAGAATATTGAGATTACCAATCCGATTAGAATGGCAATGGTAGGTACATACTGCTTGGGTACCGGTGAAAAGAGTTTGATGATTTGCGTAAGAATCAAGGTGGCTGGGATCCCGAGGACAGAATCCCAGAAGTTCGTCTGTATAGTTGGAAAGTCCATGATTACATTTCCTTTTTTTATTTATTGTCTGGTATATGGAATGGTTTATACATTTGGAGGTATGATAGTTCTGCTTTCATCTCCAAAAAAATTGTTGTGCCGAATATTTACAGAACATTCCTTACAAAAACTTCTTGAATGTTTCATAATTCAGTATTATACTAACCAGTATTGTGTCAGAATATCTGACGAAAATTATAGTGAGCTTAATATTTTGTTATTTATCAGACTATTCCAATAGTTAGTGGAGGTTTTTTTGTGTCAAAGAAAGTGCCAGGTACGTTTACCATCATTCTTGGTTTGATGCTCTTTGCTTTATTCTTCGGAGCGGGAAATTTGATCTTTCCTCCGATGCTGGGGCAGCAAGCCGGTGAAAATATATGGATTGCCAATGCCGGTTTCCTTGTAACAGGAGTCGGACTGCCGTTGATTGGTATCATCGCATTCGTTTTTTCTGGTGAAAAGGATCTGATGTCTTTATCCAGCAGGGTGCATCCGTTATTCGGGATTATTTATACCGTTATTCTATATCTAGCGATCGGGCCATTTTTCGCTATACCGCGGGCAGGGAATGTTTCTTATGAAATCGGCTTGAAGCAGCCTTTTCTATCTGATAATTCAAGCCCCTGGCCTTTGATAATTTTTTCGGCTTTGTTCTTTTTGATCACTTGCTTGCTATCTTTGAATCCAACGAAAATCATCGATGTGATTGGGAAATTCCTGACACCGATCAAGCTTGCATTCATTGGTTTACTTGTTGTTGTGGCCATCCTGTTTCCGATTGGTGTATTCAAGGCGCCGCAAGGAGAGTATACGACAAATGCTTTCTTCAAAGGTTTCCAGGAAGGATATCTGACACTTGATGCACTAGTTGCTTGTGTGTTTGGTATCATCATCGTCAATGCCTTGAAAGATAAAGGAATCACGAGCAAAAGTTCTGTCATGAAAGTGTGCTTGCTGGCAACAGGTCTTGCAGCTGTAGTATTGGCGGCGATATATACTTCACTATCCTTCATGGGTGCATCCAGCGTCAGTGAGCTGGGCTACCTTAACAATGGTGCTGAAATTCTAGCCAGGGTGTCAGAATATTACTTTGGTTCATGGGGTGAAGTTTTCCTTGGTTTGATGATCACTGTTGCCTGCCTTACAACCAGTGTGGGTCTGATCACATCGTGTTCGACGTTCTTCCATGAGCTGATGCCGCGTATTTCTTATAGAACTTTTGCTATTGTGCTGTCTGTCTTCAGTGCGGTCGTAGCAAACATCGGACTTACCGAATTGATTCAAATTTCTGTGCCAGTTTTGATGGCGATTTATCCGATTACAATCAGCCTTGTATTTCTTACATTCCTTCATCCGTTATTTGGTGGAAGGCGGGCAGTATACATCGGAAGTCTCGTGCTGACATTCTGTGTGAGTATCTTCGACGGTCTTAATGAAGCAAAAATAGAAATTACAGCAGTCAACGATTTGTTCCAAAACATCCTGCCTTTTTATAGTGTAGGTCTTGGTTGGGTGGTGCCTTCCTTGGTTGGAGGGCTCATTGGCTGGATCATCTCACTAGTGCGCAGCAAATGAAGAAAAGTCTTTTCCCCTCGGGAAAAGACTTTTTTAAACTGATTGTTTTCGCAGCTTACCGCCGGCAAGGAATAAAAGGATGGGGATGACAACAGCAGCCAATGATAAAACGGCTGCACTGGATAAGATCATTGCAGCACCTTTTGGGTTTCTTTTCATGATGAGAAAGCCAATCCAAACAATCAGACAGATGATAGCGATATACACTGTCGGAATGGTAAACAGCACTTGCAAGGCAGGCATTGTATCAGCTGCCATCTCCTCGACGGATGCAGCAGGATTTTCACCGGCAGCAAGTGTTCTTTGGTATTTGGGATCGTTTTCAAGAAAGTGTGTAACAGCTTGTTTCATTGTTTGGTTTTGGGGCAATGTGAGCGTGAATAAAAGACTGCCAATGAAAGTCAAAATCAATAAGGTTAAAGAAATCAGCGTTAAGATTCTTGGTATTTTCAATGGGTCACCTCCTTTTCCCAGTATAAGATTTTTTAGGAAACTGTGAAATGGGACTGAAGGCGTATCTGTCAATTTCTTGTCAAAAATCAAGGGGGTAGGTTTGACCGAAGTGTGGTATCATTAGCACGATTAATTGGAATCGAGGCGAAAAGATTTGTCGTGGGTATTTATTGTTTTATTGATTGTTGCAAGTTTGATCAAGGTTCTTGCTGCTTCGGCACCAAGTGGTGTTGTGGAAAAAGTAGGGAAGAGATTTCAATTGCATCCGACACTGTCTCATGATGTGACTGTAAAACAAGATGGAAAGGCACTGTCAGAGGATAAGCAGAGATCTCTGATTGATGAATTCAATCAAGCGAACTTCCTTGAAAAATATTATTATGCGCCAGAGCCACAAGGCACACCTTTTGAAATAGAAGTAAAGACTGATAGATATCTCATCTATCCTTATCCGGATCGGGTGGATGTCTTCAAATATACGAAAAAGAAAATGTTCTCCTACAGCCTTCGTTCGCAAACATTGCAAAGCCAAGCTGCACACTGATATAGTTTCCTTATAATAGGGAAATCAGGGGGCAGGAGAGTGAGCGGCATGAAGATGAAGAGCTTGGCAGGGGACATTCAACTGATCAGATCAGCTGCAGCGTTTTATCAAGAAGCTTGGCAATCGAGTTATGCTGATATTGCTCCGCGATTTGTTCGTCATAGCAAGTATCCCGGCTACGCTGGTCTTGTTCAACTGGATGACAATGGCCGTATGGTCGGATTGGTATATGGATATCAATCACGTCCCGGGCAATACTATCATGACTTACTGCGACCCGCATTGCAGGAGAGCAGTAAGGCAGAGTGGCTGGATGATTGCTTTGAAGTCGCTGAGTTAGTCGTGTCTGCAGCTGTGCGCGGATCAGGAGTTGGAACAGTGCTACTAGATCAGCTGCTTGCGGCTGCAACTAATAAAACGGCTGTCTTGACCACCCGCGAGAAGAATAGTGGAGCAATCCGTTTTTATGAACGAAATGGATGGGAACTGCTGAAAGACTCGTTTTATCCAAATGATAAAGCGTATCGTATATATGGAAAGAAACTGACATGAATGATGATTCACCTGATGGGTGGATCTTTTTCTTTCTGTTTCTTAACTTTTGCAATGTATCAGCCGATGCAAGTAATAGAAAAAGAAAGAGGGTGAGCCGATGTACCAGACAAATTTGAATGAAGCAGAGATATTTGCTGCGCTGCTCGATGAATTATACGATAATATCAAATCGGAACAAATTCGGATTGCGGAGAATATCCGAAGTGATTTAGCCAAACAAGAAGCAGCTGTTCGAGATGAGAAACTACTGGCAAGAAGTATGCTGTATGATGCTCGATTGGAGATGCTGAAAGACAACTTGGGTAAGGGAGAGCAACTGCTAGAGGGAGCCGCTGATGCATTCGAGCTCACCGGCGAAAATCTATATTATTACCACTTTTTCCGCGGGCTCTTGCTATATCGTCAAAACAGACTCAAAGAAGCAATAGTGGAATTTGAGCGTGCAGAAGCTTTTTTGTCAGAGCAGATCGATTATCGGGAAGTATCAGACTTCTACTATAAGTTGGCAAATACGTATTATTATAAGAAAATGACTGTATTCTCCGTATTGAATGCGGAAAAAGCTATTGAAGCAGCATTACAGTATAAGCAGGAATTACAGCTTGCCAAATGCCGTTTGCTTCAAGGATTGAATTATCTGGAGATGGCAGATTTCCAGAATGCAGAGGGGATGTTCCTTGCTGCTTTGGATCATGATGCAGCTGATTCTGAATTGCAGCTGCCCTTGTATATTCAGCACAATCTGGGGGTCCTCTATTTCAGGCAGAACAAGTTGGTAAAAGCGCTTGACCACTTTAAGAAATCCATGCAGTATAAGCACCCGGAGTATTATATGAAAAGCCTATATTATGTAACGGAATGCTGTTTTTTGCTAGGGAACAAATGCGATGCCAAAAAATACTTCGCAGAAGGTTTTGCATGGAGTAAAGAGCAGGATGACGATGCTTATAAGTGGATGTTTGCCATGCTGTACAAACAATATATGGATAAAGATAGCTTTGAAGGCGTTTGGCAGGAAGGCATAAAATATTTCCAATCTGTTCAAGATGAACAAAATGTCCGTTATTATTCCGACCGGTTAGCGAAATATTATCAAGAAAATCAGGATTATGAGAATGCATTGATGTATAGTCTTTTGACGCTGAAATAAAATACGGGCATCTAGGTGCCGGCAAGGAGATTGGTGACGCCAATCTCCTTTTTGTGTTCGGGATGGTTTTCATATCCACATAAAAAGACTGCCAGATCGGCAGCCTGTGATTAGCTGGTGTACGCTTCGATGCCTTGTGCAATGGAGTCAGCCACCTTATTTTGATAGTCGGAATCATTCAATAGCAGGGCATCGGCAGGATTTGAGATGAATCCTGTTTCAATGAGGACAGCGGGCATCGATGTATGACGCAGTACATAGAAATCACCACTGTGTGTGCCTCTATTTTCTCTTTTCGTATTGGAAACCATTGCGGTCTGGATGCTGGAAGCCAGCTGCTTACCACTGCTGCTTGAACCGTAATAATAAGATTCCAAGCCGTTCGCTGCTGCCGTCGAGGCGCTGTTGGCATGCACACTGACGAATAAATCCGCTCGCCAATCATTTGATAATGCCGCTCGTTCAGCTAAAGGGATGAATATGTCATCACTGCGCGTCATTTTCACTTCATAACCATTGGCCTGCAATCTGTTCTGCAGTTTCTCCGAGATAGTCAGGGCAACCAATTTTTCCATCGTATCATTACCGACAGCACCAGGATCTTTGCCACCATGCCCAGGGTCTATCACTATTCTCTGCACATGCTCGTTACTGGCTGGTTCAGTGGCAGCAGCTGCTTCAGTGTGTTGGATAGGAGTGACATAGTCCAAACTGACGTAACCTGTTTGTCCTTGGATGGTGATCTGTCCCCAGCCATCGTTCCTATCAATATATCGAAACTGGGTGCCTTTTGGGAATTTCCCGATGATGCTAGCATCGGTCGAAGGGATTGCTCTGATGTTCAAGTTGGCTGTCGTCTGTCCGGTATTGGAAGTGTTTGCGTTTGCTTGGATAGGAAAGATTAGTAGAATTGCAGAAAGTACGAATAGTAGTGTCAGGCCAAATGCAGTGCTGGTGCGCATAGTGATTCTCCTTTGCGATATAATAGAATCAGTATGGACAGCGTTTATGAGTTTTATAACCAAAGAGATGCAATTTACCAGATTACCAGGAAGGGGAGAAACAAATGAAGTCTGAAAGAGAGAAGATGGTGGCCGGGGAGCTTTACCGTCCATCTGATAAGGAACTGACGGACAGGCGCATGGAGATCAGGGAATTGATTCGGAAATATAATGATACGACAAGTTATGAACATGCAGAGCGCACCAATCTGCTGAAGCGAATAACAGGTTCGATGAAAGGTCCGGCTTATATCGAACCAACCTTCCGCTGCGATTACGGATACAATATTCATCTTGGGGAAAATTTCTACGCGAATTTTGATTGCGTTATGCTGGATATCTGTGAAATCCGCATAGGCGCTAATTGTATGCTTGCTCCCGGTGTGCATATCTACACTGCAACGCACCCGCTGCATCCAACAGTACGTAATTCTGGATATGAATTTGGAAAACCAGTGGCCATCGGTGACAATGTCTGGATTGGAGGACGTGCCATCATAAACCCGGGCGTCACAATCGGAGATAATGCAGTGATCGGTTCTGGTGCGGTTGTGACGAAGGACGTGCCGGCCAATGCGGTGGTTGGGGGCAACCCGGCTAAAGTCATCAAGCAGATCGAGTTGTAGCAGGCAATCTTGGCTGTCATACATATATCTAAAAAAGCACAGCGCCATGCTGTGCTTATTTTGGCTTTGCATATATGAGATAACGCTCTGTCGGCGAGCCTATACCGGTGAATGGATAACAAGTCATAAGGACCAGTGTTTCCTCATCACCTGGTGTGATGACATCGGTTTCGGACTCGTGGACGATTTCATGTGCGTACATGGTATAGGTGAAAGTTCCTTGCGGTGTCTCCATAATCAGCACATCGCCATTCTTCAATTCTCCTGCACGTCTGAAAGTAGAGTCATTATGTCCGGCAAGAAATACTTGATTTCCTTGTCCAGGCATACTGGAGCTGGATTCATGGCCAACACCTGACCTCATATCTTGCGGTTTTGTCCCTTCGGTAATGGAAACTTCCAAGTCTATGTCTGGTATCCGCAAGATGCCGACCAGGTCACCTTCAGCAGCAGGTGCTGCTTCTTTTTTACCGGAATGGTCACCTTCAGCAGCAGGTGTTGATTCTTTTGTGCCAGAATGGTCACCTTCAGCAGCAGATGCCGCTTCTTTTGTCCCTGAATGGTCATCATCAGCTGACGTTTTTAGCGCTACGGTGGTACTGCTGTCCTTTTTTTCCTCAGCTAACATCGCATGGGCTTCTTCCAAAAGCTCATCGCTCTGGGCTTTTGTCTGGTAAAACTGATAGCCAGTAAACACAAGAACGAAGACTCCGATCAATAACAGGGCATAACCTGTGAATTTCAGCATGCAGTACACCTCCTAGGAAGGTATAAGTGACTGTCTATCTTGATCAGTCAAATAGTATTGGGCATAAAGGTAATAAGCACTGATATTATGCTGCAAATCATCGATACGTACGCGGTACCCGTGCTGGCGGCTGAAAAAACTTCCTGCTATCAAGCTGGGGTTCTTCATATACATGGCTACCTCGGGATAGAAAAAGCCTATTCGCTGCTGATCTGCGCGTGCATGGATGGTATCCTCCAAAGATTGCAGATCGAATCCGCGTAAAAGATGATCTAACTGTATTTGCTGCATACGGTCAATTAATTTCCTGGCACATAGCAGGATCTGCAATTGAGTCGGAGAAGGAGCAGCATTTCCCTTCATATCAGTTAAACGCTTCTGGATACTCTTCAGTTTCATTGCAAAATAACGTTGATCAGGTATGATGCACGTCATCTCGTAGACAGCATAACTAAGCCAATGATTTGGTGCAGGTTGTGCTCGGCGATTGATAAAATGTTCAAAAGCAAGTTTGCTTTTCTCCAGCCATTTTGGATTGTTATCCAACTGGAAAAGCCGGAGTAAGCTATAAACAGCTTTCGCATCATAACCTGCCTGATGCTGCTTTGCTGTGATGTTCAAAAAACTGCCGCTCTTGTTTTGCAATGTCAGCAGCCCATTGGCCAATTCTTCAGCAGCCCGCAGGTACTGATCATCGCCAGTCAGAGATTGATAATTGGCTATGGCAATGATGGCTGCGGCGGTAGCTCCGAGGGAATAAAGCACATTTGTCTTTTCCCTTTCAATAAGCGCTGTACTTTCATTCTTTTTTACTTTGTATGTTAATAGATAATCCAAAGCGGTTTTCATTTTTTCTAGCAAAGCAGGATCATCTTGCTGCACTGTCCTTTTCCAGCGGTATCCATCTGCTAATGAGTGGATGGCGTCGGCGTGTCTGATCAGATTATATGAAGTTCTGGATCTGGAGCCAGCAGCATAGATTGCATAGTCGAATTTCCCGTTGGGCTGTACGCGGTCGCGCAGATGATTCGTCCCGCATTGTATCAGCGTGTCTATGTGGCGTTCGCGATGCCGGATGGGACGTATGCCATTGCGATGACTATGGTGCTCTAAACGGATAGTGGCCATTTGCTCTATGAGAACTGAAACTGTATCGAATAAGAAGACCGTTTGATCCTTATAGTCTGAAAGCTGGAAGGGGTGGAGGGGCCGATTCCAAACCCGCTTCAATAGATAGTCATTCACTGCTTTATCATTCCAGTGTTTTTGACCAGTGTTGTTTTCCTGTATAAACACATTTCCGTTGATTTCTTGTTCCAGGAAAGCATGATCAAAACTCTTATCGAAGCTGATGCCGTACTTGAAATAGTTATTTTTGCAGGAACTTACCGAATCCTGCAGGGAAGAAATGGCGATTGGTTTGACTTGACTGACAGTATCAATTTTAATCCAGGGGAAAATGATGGAGCGCTTTTTGCTGTGGACTTCTATTCGTCGAAGCAATTCAGATACAGCAGTATGGAAGTGATGATGAGCAGTGTAAACAACCTCAGCCTGATCACCAAGTGTACCAAGCGATGCAAAAAGGATATAGGTGTATGAAGTATGAGTACGTACAGAAGGGGAGATATGGTCTTTTAGAGTATGCAATTGTTTCTCTACTGAATCCAATTGAGACTGGATTTTTCTTGTTGTATAGGCATCTTTCTGCATGGCGCATCCTCCTTTTATGTATAGGAAGAGGAGCATATAAGCTCCTCTTCCACAATTCACATTATTGTTTTTTCTTTCTGAAACGAGATGCAATTAGTGAGGCAGCTCCGGCAAACAGCGCTCCTGCACTTACCAAGATGGATGTTAAGAAATTATTCGATGTCTGCGGCAGCTGGCTTCCGCCATAAGAATCGTTTGCAGATCCATTCGGCAAGGCGACAGCAGCATCATTCCTTGATCCATCACTACCGTTTGAAGCGGCTTCTTCATCATTATAGCCGACAATCGCTTTGATAGGCGTGCTTTCATTACCTTCAGGATCTTTACCGATGACTGAAATCTCATCACCAGTTTCCAGTCCAGGAACTGGTACGGACCAGTTGCCATTTTCATCGACAGGAACTTCAACCGTTTCGCCTCCAGGAAGTGTAATGATGATTGTACCTCCAGGTTGACCGCCTCCGGAGATTATATCTCCTCCTTCATCAATCGGATCCACAGTCGGAGGAGCAGGAGTATCAGACTCACCGTCTTCTACAGGAATCGTTACAGGATCGCTTTCATTGCCCTCAGGGTCAGTAATAACGACCACAACTTCCTCGCCAGGTTCTTGAGCTGGTATCTCAGTTTCCCAAGTACCATCGTCGCCTACTGGAGTTTCAATCGTATCGCCGCCCGGAAGCGTGATCACGACTGTGGAACCAGGTTCGCCGTCACCGGAGATGGTTTCATCATCTTCTGTGATCGGATCGACAGTCGGAGGAGCAGGAGTATCAGACTCACCGTCTTCCACTGGAACAATGACAGGGTCACTCACACCGTTCTCAGGATCAATGATTACGACGATAACTTCCTCGCCAGGTTCTTGCGCTGGTATGTCAGTTTCCCAAGTACCATCGTCGCCTACCGGAGTTTCAATCGTATCGCCGCCCGGAAGCGTGATCACGACTGTGGAACCAGGTTCGCCGTCACCGGAAATAGTATCGTCATCTTCTGTGATCGGGTCGACGATTGGTACATCAGGCGTTACGATGTCGCTATCTCCTACTGGCACAACTGCAGGATTACTAATGTTACCAGCCGAATCCCTTACGACAACGATGATTTGCTCACCAGGCTCTTGCGCCGGGATATCAGCTTCCCAATTTCCATCTTCATCGACAGGTGCGTCAATTACAGAACTGTCAGGCAGCGTGATGACGACAGTTGCATTAGGTTCAGCCTCACCGGAAAGGGTTGTGTCTGCGTCTGTCACTGAATCCACAACTGGAATATCAGGAGCCAAGGTGTCGCTATTATCCACTGGAACGATCACCGGACTGCCAATGTTACCGGCAGGATCTGTTACGACAACAGTAATTACTTCACCAGACTCTTGCGCCGGGATATCAGCTTCCCAGTTGCCGTCCTCATCGACAGGTGCTTCAACAGTTGAACCATCAGGCAATGTGATGACAACAGTAGCGTCAGGCTCAGCCTCGCCGGAAAGAGTCGTATCAGCATCTGTAATTGGATCGACTACCGGAGCAGCAGGTGCTTCAGTGTCACTGTCAGCTACCGAAACGATTCCTGGAGCACTTACGTTACCAGCTGCATCGATGACGACAACCGTGATGTCATTACCAGGCTCTTGCGCTGGAATGTCCGCTTGCCAATTACCGTTTTCACCGACAGAAGCTTCAACAGTTGAACCGTCTGGGAGTGTGATGACAACAGTTGCATTAGGTTCAGCCTCACCGGAAAGCGTCGTATCTTCATCCGTCACTGGATTTACAGTTGGAACATCAGGAGCATCGGTATCGCTGTTTTCCACTGGAATAATTACAGGGTCACTGATGTTACCAGCTGGATCTGTTACAACAACTGTGATTACCTCACCAGGCTCTTGCGCTGGAATATCCGCTTGCCAGTTACCATCTTCATCAACAGAAGCGTCAACTGTTGAACCGTCAGGCAATGTGATGACAACAGTAGCATCAGGCTCAGCCTCCCCGGAAAGAGTTGTATCTTCATCTGTAATTGGATTTACAGTCGGAACATCAGGAGCACCGGTGTCGCTGTTATCTACTGGGATGATGACTGGGTTGCTTACATTACCAGCTGGATCGGTTACAACAACAGTGATGTCATCACCAGGCTCTTGCGCTGGAATATCTGTTTGCCAGTTACCATCAGCATCAACTGGAGCTTCAACGGTTGATCCATCAGGCAATGTGATGACAACAGTAGCATCAGGCTCAGCCTCGCCGGAAAGACTCGTATCATCGTTCGAAACTGGATTTACAGTCGGAACATCAGGAGCATCGGTGTCGCTGTTTTGTACTGGGACAATGACCGGGTTGCTTACATTACCGTCTGGATCGATTACGACAATGGCAATCTCCTCGCCAGGCTCTTGCGCTGGAACATCTGCTTGCCAGTTACCATCCGCATCAACGGGAGTTTCAATAGTTGAACCACCCGGCAGTGTGATGACAACAGAAGCACCAGGCTCTGCCTCACCGGAAAGAGTCGTATCCTCGTCCGAAACTGGATTTACAATCGGAACATCAGGAGCATCTGTGTCACTGTTTTCAACCGGAACGATTGTTGAATCACTGATGTTACCAGCTGGATCAGTTACAACTACGATAATCTCAGTCCCAGGCTCTTGAGCCGGGATATCCGCTTGCCAGTTACCGTCAGCATCAACAGGAGCTTGAACAGCAGAACCGTCTGGCAGTGTAATGACGACAGTGGCATCGGGTTCGGCCTCGCCGGAAAGTGTAGTATCAGCATCATTCACAGGGTTAACGGCTGGAGCGTCAGGAGCTTCCGTATCGCTATTTTCAACCGTGATGATAGCTGGAGTACTAGTGTTGCCAGCTTGGTCAGTCACGACAACGTTTATCGTACTGCCAGGCTCTTGAGCTGGGATATCCGCTTGCCAGTTACCGTCAGCATCAACAGGAACTTGAACAGCAGAACCGTCAGGCAGTGTGATGACGACTGTAGCATTAGGTTCGGCCTCGCCGGAAAGAGTCGTATCTACATCGGTCACAGGGTTCACGACTGGTGTGCCAGGAGCTTCCATATCGCTGTTTTCAACCGGAATAACCGCAGGATCACTGATGTTACCAGCTGGATCGGTTACGACTACGATGATCTCGGTTCCAGGCTCTTGAGCTGGAATATCTGCTTGCCAATTGCCATCCTCATCAACCGGGACATCGACCGTTGACCCATCAGGCAGTGTGACAACGACAGTGGCGTCAGGTTCTGCTTCACCGGAAAGTGTTGTATCTGCATCAGTCACAGGGTCCACAGCTGGAGCAACAGGAGCTTCGGTATCACTATTTTCAACGGAAACGACCGTTGGGGCACTAACATTGCCAGCTGTATCCGTTACAACAACGGTGATTAAGCTGCCAGGCTCTTGCGCCGGGATATCCGCTTGCCAGCTGCCATTATCGTCAACAGAAGCTTGAACAGCAGTACCGTCAGGCAATGTGACAACGACAGTGGCATTTGGTTCTGCTTCACCGGAAAGCGTTGTATCCGCATCCGTCACCGGGTTCACAACTGGTGTGTCAGGAGCTTCGGTATCACTATTCCCAACGGGAACGACCGTTGGATCACTAACATTGCCAGCTGCATCGGTTACAGAAACAAGAATCTCAGTTCCAGGCTCTTGGGCTGGAATAGTCGCTTGCCAGTTGCCATCTTCGTCAACAGAAGCTTGAACGGCAGTAGCGTCCGGGAGTGTAATGACGACAGTGGCATTAGGTTCTGCCTCACCGGAAAGAGTTGTATCCGCATCCGTGACAGGATCCACAATGGCTGCTTCCGGAGCTTCTGTATCACTATTTTCAACGGAAACGACAGTAGGGTCACTGACATTACCAGCTGCATCTGTTACAACAACGTTGATTGTGCTGCCAGGTGCTTGAGCCGGAATATCCGCTTGCCAGCTGCCATTATCGTCAACAGAAGCTTGAACACTAGAACCGTCAGGCAGTGTGACGACAACTATTGCATTTGGCTCTGCCTCACCGGAAAGCGTCGTATCCGCATCAGTCACAGGATCCACAATGGCTGCTACTGGAGCATCCGTGTCACTATTTTCAACGGAAATGACTGTTGGATCACTGATGTTACCGGCTGCATCCGTTACAACAACGTTGATCGTGCTGCCAGGTGTTTGAGCTGGAATAGTCGCTTGCCAGTTACCGTCTTCATCCACAAAAGCTTGAACGTTAGAACCGTCAGGCAATGTGATGACAACAGTGGCACTTGGCTCCGCTTCTCCGGAAAGCGTCGTATCTGCATCATTCACAGTATCCACGACCGGAGCATCAGGAGCTGTATTGTCGCTATTCTCAACTGGAATGACTACAGGATTGCTGCTATTACCAGCAGGATCTGTTACTACGACTGTAATTTCGTCTCCAGGCGCTTGAGCTGGAATAGTTGCTTGCCAGTTGCCATTTTCATCAACAGGAGCTTGAACAGCAGTACCGTCAGGCAACGTGACGATGACGGTTGCATTCGGTTCAGCTTCTCCGGAAAGCGTCGTGTCTGCATCATTCACAGTATCTACGACCGGAGCATCAGGAGCTGTGTTGTCGCTATTCTCAACTGGAATGACTACAGGATTGCTGCTGTTGCCAGCAGGATCAGTCACGACAACAGTGATTTCATCACCAGTTTCTTGAGCCGGGATAGCCGCTTGCCAGTTGCCATCTTCATCAACAGGAGCTTGAACTGCAGTACCGTCAGGCATTGTGATGACGACTGTTGCATTTGGTTCAGCCTCGCCGGAAAGTGTTGTATCCGCATCCGTTACTGGATTCACAATGGCTGCTTCCGGAGCATCTGTATCACTATTTTCAACCGGAATGACTGCAGGATTGCTGATGTTACCAGCAGGATCAGTCACGACAACAGTGATTTCATCACCAGGATCTTGAGCCGGGATGGTCGCTTGCCAGTTTCCGTTTTCATCAACAGGAGCATCAACCGTTGAACCATCAGGCAATGTGATGACGACTGTTGCATTTGGTTCCGCTTCGCCGGAAAGTGCCGTATCTGCATCGGTCACAGGGTTCACAGAAGGAAGTTCCGGCTGGATGTTATCGGCAACACTGACAACTTGTGCTTCGCTTTGATTGCCAGCTGCATCTACAGATACGATGCTAAGTTCTTGGCCTGCTTCTTGAAGCGGGATTGCAATCGACCAATTCCCATTTTCATCGGTAACAGTTTCAAGCTGTGTGCCATCCGGCAATGTCACTACTACTGTTGTTTCAGGTTCTGCAATTCCCGATAGTGCAGTGTCAGTATTGGAAACGGGCAAAGCGATAGGTGTTGCTGGCGCTTCCGTATCCGTTTCATCGGCAACTGTGATAACGGTAGGCTCACTGCTATTGCCATTTTCATCGGTTTCAATGATGCTTATTTCACTGCCCGCTGGTTGAGGCGGGATTTCAGCCGACCATTGACCTTGATCATCAGCTCTTGTTTCAATCACTGTACCATCTGCAAAGTAAAGTGAAATGTAAGAGTTAATACCTGCAATACCGAAAATGAAGTTGTCATTGTCTGAAACAGCTCCTACTGTCGGAGGAGCTGGGTTTTCAAGCGCACCAGCCTCCACTGTAACTGATCCAGGGTCACTGATGTTGCGAGCTTCATCAACAGCAACAACGGAGACAGTATCACCGGTATTTAAATTCGGGATGGAAACGGACCAGTTGCCTTGCTCATCTGCTGTCGTGTTTATCGTGGACCCATCAGGCAGTGTCACGATGACATCCGCATTGGCTTCTGCCGTACCGCTAAGCGTTGTATCGTCACTAGCTACAGGATTCACTTCAGGTGCACCTGGAGCAGTGGTGTCGGCATTTGTTACGGTCACCGTATTAGCGCCGCTGATGTTGCCTGCCTCGTCAATTGCTGTTGCTGAAAGTACAGCACCAGGATTTTGAGCTGGAATGTCAACGATCCAGTTACCTTGCTCATCTGCTGTTGTTCTGATAGTTGAACCATCAGGAAGTGTCACGATGATATTTGCATCAGCTTCCGCTGTACCCGAGAGTGACGTGTCGTCACTGTCTGCCGGATTGACCTCTGGAGCATCTGGTGCCGTTGTGTCAGCGTTCGTTACAGTGATTTCATTAGCATCACTGACATTGCGTGCTGCATCGACTGCTACCACAGATAGGGCAGCGCCTGGATCTTGAGCCGGAACATCAACTGACCAATTGCCATCAGCATCAGCTGTCGTCCGGACGGATGTACCATCCGGCAAGGTGACAATGATGTTGGCATCTGGTTCTGCTGTACCGGAAAGTACCGTATCATCACTGTCAGCCGGATTGATTTCCGGAGCATCTGGAGCCGTGGTATCTGCATTCGTGATAGTGATTGTATTGGAATTGCTCACGTTCTGAGCATCATCGACTGCCACCGCGGATAACACCACGCCAGGATCTTGAACTGGAATGTCGACTGTCCAGTTACCATCCGCGTCTGCTGTTGTATTTAAAGTCGTGCCATCTGGAAGCGTCACGATGACATTTGCATTTGCCTCAGCTGTACCGGAAAGTACCGTATCGTCGCTGTCAGCCGGGTTGATTTCTGGAGCATCCGGAGCAGTCGTATCAGCGTTTGTTACGGTGATTGCACTAGAAGCACTCACATTCTGAGCATCATCGACTGCTGCAACAGATAGTACTGCGCCAGGATTTTGAGCCGGTATATCAACTGTCCATCTGCCATCCGCATCTGCTGTTGTATTTAAAGTCGATCCATCTGGCAGTGTGATGATGACATTTGCATTTGCCTCAGCCGTACCGGAAAGTACTGTGTCATCACTGTCAGCTGGATTGACTTCCGGAGCATCTGGTGCTGTTGTGTCAGCGTTCGTTATAGTGATTGTATTAGCGCCACTAACATTGCGGGCTTCATCGACTGCTACAACAGCTAATACTGCTCCAGGATTTTGAACTGGAATATCGACAGTCCAATTACCATCCGCATCCGCAGTTGTTTGGACGGAAGTGCCATCAGGCAAGGTGACAATGATGTCGGCATTCGCTTCAGCTGAGCCTGAAAGAGCAGTGTCATCACTATCTGCAGGATTGATTTCCGGAGCATCCGGAGCAGTCGTATCCGCATTCGTGACAGTGACAGTATTGGAATCACTCACATTTTGCGCATCATCGACAGCCGCGACAGACAATACCGTACCAGGATCTTGAACTGGAATATCGATTGTCCAATTACCATCGGCATCCGCTGTTGTGTTCAAAGTAGATCCATCCGGAAGAGTCACGATGATGGTGGCATTCGCCTCAGCAGTACCGGAAAGTACTGTATCATCGCTGTCAGCCGGATTGATTTCCGGCGCGTCTGGAGCAGTCGTGTCAGCGTTCGTTACGGTGACATTGCTGGAATCACTCACATTTTGCGCATCATCAACCGCCACAACAGAAAGTACTGCGCCAGGATTTTGAGCTGGAATATCGACTGTCCAGCTGCCATCGGCATCCGCAGTTGTGCGGATAGATGTTCCATCCGGAAGAGTCACAATGATATTTGCATTAGGTTCGGCAGTACCGGAAAGTGCTGTATCGTCGCTATCTGCTGGGTTGATTTCCGGAGCGTCCGGAGCAGTCGTATCAGCGTTTGTGACGGTGGCATTACTTGAATCGCTCACATTTTGCGCATCATCAACCGCCACAACGGAAAGTATCGCGCCAGGATTTTGAGCTGGAATATCGACTGTCCAGTTCCCATCCGCATCGGCTGTTGTGTTAAGTGTTGATCCGTCAGGCAGCGTGATGACGATATTTGCATTCGCTTCTGCTGTGCCAGAAAGTGTCGTGTCATCGCTGTCAGCCGGATTGATTTCTGGAGCATCCGGTGCAGTCGTGTCAGCGTTTGTTACGCTGACTGTATTTCTTTCACTGACATTACGCGCTGCATCAATTGCTGCAACTGAAAGTATGGCGCCGGGATCTTGGACTGGGATATCGGCTGTCCAATTGCCTTCTGCATCCGCTGTCGTACTGATAGTGGTTCCATCTGGCAGCGTGATGATAATATCGGCATTTGCCTCTGCGGTACCGGAGAGTATTGTGTCCTCACTATCTACCGGATTGATCTCCGGAGCATCTGGAGCAGTGGTGTCAGCGTTGGTCACATTGATCGTGCTGGCATCGCTGATGTTGCGTGCTTCATCCACTGCCACAACAGAAAGTGCTGCGCCAGGGTTCTGAGCAGGAATATCGACTGACCAGTTACCATCCGCATCAGCTGTTCCATTAAGAATCGTTCCATCCGGCAGTGTGACGATAATGTCGGCGTTGACTTCAGCTGTGCCGGAAAGCGCCGTATCGTCACTGTCTGCAGGATTGATCTCTGGAGCATCTGGAGCAGTGGTGTCAGCATTTGTTACGTTGACCGTGCTGGCATCACTGATGTTGCGTGCTTCATCAACCGCCACGACAGACAATATAGCACCAGGGTTCTGAGCCGGGATATCGACAGTCCAGCTGCCATCACTATCTGCTGTTGTAGTTAGAGTTGAGCCATCTGGCAGAGTGATTACCACATCAGCATTCGCTTCTGCTGTACCGGATAGAGTTGTATCACCACTGTCAATTGGATTGATCTCTGGAGCATCTGGAGCAGTAGTATCTGCGTTTGTAACATTGATCGTGCTGGCACTGCTGATATTGCTTGCATCATCAACTGCTACGACTGAAAGTACAGCGTCAGGATTTTGGGCAGGGATATCGACAGTCCAGTTGCCATCAGCATCCGCTGTTGCAGTGAGCGTTGAGCCATCCGGCAGGGTGACAATCACATCAGCGTTCGCTTCTGCTGTACCGGATAAAGTTGTATCATCACTGTCGACAGGATTGATTTCCGGAGCATCTGGAGCAGTCGTGTCAGCGTTCGTTATAGTGACAGTGCTTGCAGAGCTTGTGTTGCGTGCATCATCAACTGCTACTGCTGAAAGTACAGCGCCAGGATCTTGGACCGGAATATCCACTGTCCAGTTGCCATCGCTATCCGCTGTTATAGTAAGCGTTGAGCCATCAGGCAGAGTGATTACCACGTTAGCGTTCGCTTCTGCCGAGCCGGAAAGCGTCGTATCATCACTGTCTGCAGGATTGATTTCCGGAGCATCTGGAGCAGTGACATCAGCGTTTGTAACATTTACTGTACCAGCATCGCTGATATTGCGTGCTTCGTCTACGGCCACAGCCGAAAGTACAGCACCTGGATCCTGAGTCGGGATATCGACTGACCAATTGCCATCAGCATCCGCTGTTGTACTGACAGTAGACCCGTCCGAAAGCGTCACGATGATGTCAGTGTTGGCTTCTGCCGTACCGGAAAGTGCTGTAGCATCACTATCGACAGGATTGATTTCCGGAGCATCCGGTGCAGTGACATCAGCATTTGTAACATTGACCGTGCCAGCACCGCTTATATTACGTGCGTCATCGACAGCAACAACCGAAAGTACAGCACCTGGGTTTTGGGCCGGAATGTCGACTGACCAATTACCATCGTTATCTGCTCTTGTAGTTAAAGTCGAACCATCCGGAAGTGTCACGATGATGTCAGCATTAGCTTCTGCCGTACCAGATAGTGCTGTATCATCACTATCGACAGGATTGATTTCCGGGACATCGGGAGCAGTAGTATCAGCGTTCGTTACATTGATTGTGTTGGATGGACTGATATTGCGCGCTTCATCGACCGCTACGACGGAAAGGATAGCGCCAGGATCCTGTGCAGGGATGTCAACTGACCAGTTGCCATCTGCATCTGCTGTCGTTCTGACAGCAGTACCATCCGGAAGTGTGACGATGATATCTGCGTTTGCTTCAGCTGTACCTGAGAAAGTCGTATCATCGCTGTCCACAGGATCGGCTGTCGGAGCATCTGGAGCAGTGGTATCGGCGTTTGTAACAGTTACTGTTCCGGCGCCGCTTTGGTTTCCAGCTTCATCAATGGCGATTGCTGAAATCTCACCACCGGGCTCTTGAGCAGGAATGTCCGTCGTCCAGTTACCATCTGCATCTGCTGTTGCATTGACTGTGGAACCATCCGGTAAAGAAATGACAAGAGCAGCGTTTGGTTCTGCTGTCCCAGAAAGGGAAGTGTCATTGCTGTTAACGGGATCGATTTCCGGTGCTGGAGGCGGAGTGGAATCATAATTGATGACTACAACTGTACTTGCATTGCTTCGGTTGCCTGCATCATCAATTGCCACTACGGAAATTTCACTGCCAGGTTCTTGAGGCGGAATTTCGACCGTCCAGTTACCATCAGCATCTGTTCTTGTTTCTACCTTTGTGCCATCGGAGAACGTCAATTCGATATCGGAATTCGGTTCCGCTGTGCCGGAAATGGATGTATCGTCGCTATCGACAGGGTCAACTTCCGGAGCGACCGGTGCTTCCGTATCTGCGTTCGTCACTGTGACAGATCCAGCATCACTTTCATTGCCAGCTTCATCTGTAGCTGTAACAGAAATCACACTGCCAGTTTCTTGTGCAGGAATATCAACCGTCCAATTGCCATCCGCATCAGCAGTTGTTTCAACTTCTGATCCGTCCGGAAGTAAGACGGTAATGGTGGCATTTGCCTCTGCCGTACCAGAAAGGGAAGTGTCATCATTATTAACATCATTCACTTCAGGAACTGCCGGAGCTTCTGTATCAGCATTGCTTACTTCAATGCTGCTTGCGTCACTTTCATTACCAGCATCATCGATAGCGATAGCAGTGATTTCGCTTCCGGGGTCTTGGGCAGCAATATCAACTGTCCAGTTACCGCCAGCATCAGCAGTCGTTTCTGCAGTTGTTCCATCAGGAAGTGTAATGATAATGTCAGCATTAGGTTCTGCAGTACCAGAAAGGGAAGTATCATCGCTATCTACTGGATTGATTCCCGGAGCGGCCGGTGCTTCGACATCGGAATCTGCATCCGTTACGGTGATAGAACCAGCGTCACTTTCGTTGCCAGCTTCATCGACAGCAATAGCAGAAATCTCACTATCGGCAGCTTGAGTCGGAATATCGACAGTCCAGTTTCCATCCGCATCAGCCGTCGTTTCGGCGGTGGTCCCATCAGGAAGCGTAACGACAATTTCAGCGTTTGCTTCGGCTGTGCCGGAAAGGGAAGTATCGTCGCTATCCACCGGATTGATCTCAGGAGCAGCAGGAGCGTCAGAATCTGCGTCTGTAACGGTGACAGTACCACTTTCACTTTCGTTCCCGGCTTCATCGACTGCAACAGCAGCGATTTCGCTATTTGCAGCTTGAGCAGGGATATCGACAGTCCAGTTGCCATCGCTATCTGCGGTTGTTTCGGCTGTGTTCCCGTCTGGCAGTGTGACAATAATGTCTGCATTCGCTTCGGCTGTACCGGATAAAGTCGTGTCTTCATCTGTGACAGGAGCGATGACAGGGGCCTCTGGTGGCTCTGTATCAGCACCGCCGCCTGCATTTGTCACGGTAACTGTGCCAGGAGAGCTTTGGTTACCAGCAGCATCTGTAGCTGTGACAGATATATCGCTGTCCGGATCTTGGGTAGGGATTTCTGCTGTCCAGTTGCCATTTTCATCTGCTTCTGTTTCGATAACCGTTCCATCCCCAAGCGTGATAGTGATAGCAGCTCCAGCTTCAGCTGTGCCGGTTAAGGTCGTATCGTCACTGTCGACCGGCGAGATTTCAGGAGCGGCAGGTGCTTCTGTATCTCCGTTTGTGACCGTTACACTGGAAGTTTCGCTATCATTTCCAGCCTCATCTGTCGCTACTGCAGTGATGGTTGAATCTGCAGCTTGAGCTGGTATTTCAGCGGACCAGTTGCCAGCTTCATCGGTTACTGCTTCAACGGTGGAGCCATCTCCAAGTGTCAAGGTGATGGATGTTCCAGCCTCGGCAGTACCGGAAATGGTAGTATCATTACTATTGACTGGATCAATCACCGGAGCAGCCGGAGGCTCGGTATCTGAATTTGTGACAGTAACAGTTCCGGCAGAGCTTCGGTTGCCAGCTGCATCAGTCGCTGTAGCAGAAATGGTTCCGCCGGAGCGCTGAGCTGGTATGGTGGCAGACCAGTTGCCATTTGCATCCGTTGTCGCAGTGGCTGTAGAGCCATCCGGCAATGAGATATTGATGCGGCTGTTTGCCTCTGCTGTGCCGGAGAGGGTAGTATCATCGCTGTCAATACTGTTAAGTACTGGTGCACTCGGCGGTTGTGTGTCCGAAACGCCTGTCGTGATAGAAGCTGAGCCGCCTCTGCTGTTGAGCAAATCAACATTTGCAAGCAGTGTATCTGTAGCAACAGCGCGGAAATCCAATCTGCCATCTGGCGCTGTTGGCAATTCTGTAATTCCCAAGTTTGCTAGATTGATGCGTGCTGTAAACGTAGTAGGGCTTGAAACAGCGATGCCCAATGTATGCTGGATATTGGTACCAAATGAATTAGTGGCTGTGTTAAAAGTCAAACGGCTGCCGCTGACAGTTCCGGTATTATTCAGGGCAATACCGCCTATACCTGCATACGGTATGGAGTAGCTAATGGATGTTTGGCTGCGTATATTAGGGTTTTGCAGAAGACTAGAAAGTTCTTCTGGTAGTTGGAAATTGGGAGAGTAGTTGTTTAATACACCAACGTTAGCCAGCTGATTCCCTCGGAGAGTGAGAGTCAAAACTCCGCCTGAGTAGCTCGCTCTAAGTGATTGGTTTCCAAGAACTGCGATATCCGCGGCTTCTGCCGTATATTTGCTCAGGGTCTTTTGTTCCGAATCGTAAACGTATGGTGTTACGACAATTGCTGCCGCTGCGATCAGGGCGGAGGAGCGCTTTGCCATGCGCATTTTGTTTTTACGCTGCATATTTTTCTTATGATCATAATCTTTTCGTTTGCTCATCCTTTAACCTCTTTTCATAAGGGATTAATTCCACGCGTGAAAGACTGCAGACAATGATTTTTTACACCAGCACTCTTTGTGCCATGACCCTCCTTGTTATGTAATAAGGACGCAGATTTTGTAACAAAGTGTTACTTTTCTGTAACATTAGTCGATACAATATGCCTCTTTTACCTAAAATTCAAAAGATATGACAATAAACTGGTAAAAATGATAGATTGGTACTCTTTGTGAAATGCTTCGTCTAGGAATTTCTTACTTTTTTAGAAGTGAAGCTAGTAAATAGATACTGAGTTGACAGTGGGTAATTTATCATTAAAAATAGCCGGTCATATGACCGGCTATGCAAGGGGTTACTAGTAAGTCATGAGGATGATGGGTAGGTTGAGATTTCACCTATTCAAGCTATCAATCATGAGCAACTGTTTGGTTTAAGTGAAAAATCCAGAGGCGATCACTTATTTTCAGTTCTTAGATGATACAGCTTTCTGGTTAAGTTTCGTGATGAAACGCTGAAAAGCTGCATCGTCTTTAAAGACGCCGGCATCTTCCAGTCCGCGCACAAATTTCTTGCCGAGTTCTTTTTGCACAACTTCTGCTGCGTATTCTTCGTTATGCAGCAAACCGTGCGTTTGACGTAATTGCCGAGCCCATTCTTCATGAGCAGGGTGCACTTCATCTGATTTTCCGGCAAGGTACTTGGTGACTCCTTCCAGTTCCGTTTCAAGACGGGGAGGCAATATTGCAAGACCCATCACTTCGATCAACCCGATATTTTCTTTTTTGATGTGATGAATGTCCTCATGCGGATGGAAGATGCCTAAAGGATGGGTGGCGCTCGTCCGATTATTTCGCAGGACAAGATCCATTTCGTATGAACCATCACGCATCCTGGCGATTGGTGTGATGGTGTTGTGCGGCGTTTTATCTGTGTAAGATAAAATGGAAGCATCTTCATCATTGTAATCACGCCAAAAAGTCAAAATGCTGTTAGCTGCTTCCAATAGTTTTTCTTGTTCATCCGCCAGGAGGCGGATGACTGTCATCGGCCAGTGGAGCACGGCGGCTCTGACATCAGGGTGTGCATGAATCGGGAATGTATATCGATCCTTTGCATCGGTCATGGCAAATGTATAAGCGCCGGCCTGGTAGTGATCATGGGAAGTTATCGAACCCCCGACAATCGGCAAGTCTGCATTCGAGCCGATAAAATAATGAGGGAATTTATCTATGAATTCAAGCAGCCTGCGAAAAGTATCTGTATTGATTTTCATATCCCGATGTTTGTTTGAAGATATAATGCTGTGTTCTTCGTAATACGTATATGGCGAGTAGTGGAAAAACCATTTTTCATCTCCCAATACCATTTCAATGACACGGTGATTGGAACGAGCGGGATAACCGATTCTGCCGGCATACCCTTCATTTTCTTTGCAAAGGACGCAAAAAGGATAGGATTCATCTTGTTTTGCCATCTGCTCACGTTTGATTTGTTCAGGGTCTTTTTCAGGCTTGGACAAATTGATGGTTATATCCATTTCGCCATATTCCGTTTGTACTTTATGCGATATATTTTTATCGAGTCTATTCGTCTGGATATAGTTGCTGTTTCTGCTGAGTTTGTAAAAGAACTCTGTTGCCTGCTCCGGAGATTGTTCATAATACCAATCAAATAATGTCTGTACCGTGGAAGGTCTAGGCATGAAGCAATTCATCAGTGATGCTGCGAGCATCTCTTTTTCATCCAGGATGTCATCGATGATATTTTCCTTCACGGCATAGTCGATGATTCGGTCGAGTAATTCCGGTATCGAACCGGAGCTTGTCAGAATCTTATGTGTTGGATATGTTGTCATTTTAAGTAATTGTATGACTTGATTCCGTACGTAAATGATATCCCGTTCCTTAATCAAACCTTCCTTACAAGTCTGCTCCAATAATGCTTCAATATCTGAATAGATCATATGGACACTTCCTTTATGCGAGTTCTTTACACCGCCACCGGTTTTAGCGGTCTGGATGCCGGCTTCCGGTAGTTTTGAATGTTTCTATATACCCGTTTGAATACCTTTTATCCAATCCATTTCTCTCGTAAAATGACGCAGCTGATCAATGGAGTTCCTATAGTTTCAGGCTCGGTGAATGTACAGATGACTTCATATACTACATGCAATGCACTAACTCAATCAGTCAACTCTTCCCTGAATGCGGAAAAGTCATGCCTGCCTGTCGAAGTGCGGTTATTCAAATATAAGGGGAGTCATTCATTTTGTGAAGGAGGATCAAAGCTGACGCAATCTGATGTTTCATTACTTTGGCAAAGTGGAAGTGTATTGTAACAATCACTTTGCAAAGGAGTTTTTATTATGGAACCGAAAGATATGATGAAAGGCTCAACCAGTACACACCAGCAGGACCGCCAGCCAGGCATTGAAGCGAAAATGGATCCGCTGCCGCATCAGCCGCTGGACTATAAAGGTGTGGGCAGACTGGAAGGAAAAGCTGCTCTTATTACTGGCGGTGATTCCGGTATCGGTCGTGCAGTTGCGATCCTTTATGCAAAAGAAGGGGCAGACGTTGCGATTTCCTATCTTGATGAAACGGAAGATGCTGAAGAAACAAAGCGTCTCGTAGAAGCAGAGGGCAAGCGCTGCTTGCTGCTGCCAGGCGATATCAAAGATGAAGAGCATTGCATCAGCTTGGTTGAGAAAACAGTAGAGGAGTTCGGCAAAATCAATATCCTAGTCAATAATGCTGCTATCCAATATGTACGGGAAGATGTGCTTGAGATTTCCTCGGAACAATTCGAGGAAGTATTCCGTACTAACTTCTTCTCCCAGTTCTATTTGACTAAAGCAGCGGTGCGTCATATGAAAGCTGGTGATTCCATTATCAGTACGTCTTCCATCAACGCTTATCGAGGCAACCCGATGTTCATGGATTACTCGGCGACAAAAGGAGCGATAACTGCTTGGACGCGCAGCATTGCCCAAAGTCTGATCAAAAAGGGTATCCGGGCTAATTCCGTTGCACCAGGTCCAGTCTGGACGCCGCTCATCCCAGCAACAATCGGTGAAGATCAAATCGAACAATTTGGTCAGGATAGCTTGATGGGTCGTCCAGGTCAGCCTTCTGAACATGCATGGCCGTATGTGATGCTTGCATCCGACGAGGCTTCTTATATGACTGGTCAAGCAATCCATATCAACGGTGGTTCTTACACTTCATCCTGATATCTGAACAAGGGATATCTTAGCTGAATCAAAACCCGAACTATTATGCACTTCTCTAACGAAGATTCGCGTAGGTTCGGGTATTTTCGGTTGTCATCTATATTAGCGGAATGGTCTGATGAGACGGTACGCATGAACACCTCCAGTACTGACGCTTTATGCATGCTTACAGGCACTATTTGTTTGCTTTTCAAAGGGAAAGGGAAAAGATTCCTAATAACCGAATCGATCATCTTTACAAGAAGGAGGGCAGATCATGTATATCAAATTCCATGATGAGGATCACGAAATCAAGTATCAAAATTTGCGTGCGGGCGTGCAGAATGCGGAAGTACTTCATCATAAAGGCTGTCTTGCTGTCCTTTATCTGATGGCCGGCGATAGCAGGCTGTACAAGCTGTTCAAGCCTTACTTCAATTTTGACAGCTGTCAATTTGATTATCGCCGGATGTTTGCTGATTATGAGCTGACAGAGGACTTGCAGAAACTCGCGGAACTAGGTGCGCATCTCTTTGACGGGCAAGTGGAAATGACCCCGATGGCTTTGGATGGTCTGGAGCAGGACCGCGATTGGTTCCTGGCTTGGAATGCTGTGATGATGCGGAAGTTCGGAACAGTTTCGGTATATGAAATACCTTCCAATAAGTTCTTTGGCGGTTTTATTCAAGAAGATTTCAGTGTCTGATAGAGGAGCCTTTACGGCTCTTTTTTTATGCAAAAAAAACATCCAGTGAACGGGTTCATTGGATGCATGCAGATAATGGGATAACAGATCAAGTTTTTGGGGGGAGTTATGTTATAACCGAATGGCACGCAGTGAAACCGATAATTTGAGAATAATATGACTAGGTGGAAGGACCCTTTTTTTATGATGTTTTTTTTATTCAAAAGCAATGAAAATCGGTGGTCTCGCATATAACAAATAACATTTTTTCTTTGGGCTGCAGATACATTTAAAAAGTATATTTGCATATTTGTCTATTTGTAATACAATTAAACAAACGGAATGGTAACGCTTACTCGAGGAGGTATACTATGGGAGAATCAACAGGAATAGCTAAGGGTATTCTAGGATTTCCGGTGGCGCCATTTACTGAAAACGGAAGACTTGATGAGCAGGCATTGTTTGAAAATATTCGCTTTCTGGTAGAAGAAGGTCTGGATGCGATATATATTGCTTGCGGATCGGGAGAATTCCAGTCATTGGACAAAGCAGAGTATGAAGTGATGCTGGAAACGGCAAACGAAGCAGTTGCAGGCAAGGTTCCTATTTACACTGGCGTTGGAGGGAATCTTCGGACTGCTGTAGAACTTGCCGCTATATCGGAGGAAAAAGGAGCGGCTGGATATTTGCTGCTTCCGCCTTATTTGATTCACGGGGAACAGGAAGGACTTTATCGATATGCAAGTGAGATATTCGAGAGCGCCCCGAATCTCGATGCAATACTATATCAAAGGGATAATGCTATTTATTCGGTAGAAACGGTAAGACAGCTGACGGCTTATCCCCAATTCAAAGGGGTGAAGGATGGAATCGGCAATATGGAATTGAATATCTGCCTGACGCATGAATTCAAAGGCAGACTGGACTTCCTGAACGGTATGCCGATGGCGGAGGTGACGATGCCTGCTTATCTTCCGTTAGGTATCACCACTTATTCGTCGGCCATTTCCAATTACATCCCGCATATATCCCGAATGTATTATAAGGCACTTTTAGCAGGAGATCAGGAAACGCTGGATGAATTATACACTGATGTGATCTTGCCGATCAACAGCATACGGAAACAGCGCAAAGGTTATGCTGTTTCCTTGATCAAAGCCGGTATGGAAATCATCGGCTTGCAGACAAGAGGGTATGTCCGGCCTCCGGTCACACCGGTTACAAAAGAACATTATAAAGAATTGGAACAGATTTTAGGCAGAGCTTTGGAAAAATATCCGCGCAAGGAGAAAATATCAAAGATAAAGGAGAGCTAATACATGACGACAAATATAACAACGAATGTATATCGTAACTTTATCAATGGTGAATGGCAGGAATCTTTATCGGCTGAGCATATCACTGTCTTGAACCCTGCAGATACTGCAAATCCCGTCGGTCGTGTCCAGCGATCCACAGCTGCTGATCTGGAAGTGGCTGTGACAGCGGCGGATGCTGCACGAAAGGAATGGAGAAGTCTGTCCGGAGCAGCGCGCGGTGAGTTCCTCTATCGGGCAGCCGCTGTCCTGGAGGAGCATGCCGAAGAAATCGCCAAGACTGCGACGAAGGAAATGGGAAAAACATTGCCGGAAGCACGCGGTGAAACCCAGCGCGGAATTGCCATCCTGAAGTACTACGCTGGCGAAGGGATGCGTAAATCGGGAGATGTCATCCCATCGACAGACCCCGGAGCTTTCATGTACACGACAAGAGTGCCATTGGGCGTTGTCGGTGTCATTGCGCCATGGAATTTTCCTATAGCAATTCCTATCTGGAAAATGGCGCCTGCGCTTATTTACGGCAATACGGTTGTATTCAAACCGGCATCCGAAACAGCTATAACAGCTATCAAGATAGTGGAATGTTTTGAGAAAGCCGGATTCCCGAAAGGTGTCATCAATCTTGTTACCGGTCCAGGTTCTGTCATCGGGAAAGGGCTGGCCGAGCATCAAAAGGTGAATGGTATCACTTTCACAGGTTCCAATGGTGTTGGCAAGGATATCGGTTTGACCGCATTGGAACGCGGAGCCAAATATCAGCTGGAAATGGGCGGGAAAAACCCGGTCATCATCGCTGCGGATGCAGACATCGAGCAGGCTGTGGACGCTACGATCAGCGGTGCTTTCCGTTCCACTGGTCAAAAATGCACGGCAACGAGCAGAGTCATTGTGGAGGCGCCGATTTATGATGCTTTCCGCGAAAGGCTGATCGAGAAAACAAAAGAAATCACCATCGGAAACAGTCTCGAGCAGGACGTATGGCTCGGACCGATTGCAAGCGAAGCCCAGCTGCAGAACTGTCTTCACTATATCCAAAAGGGGATCGATGAAGGTGCTAAGCTGATCCTGGGCGGTGAACAGCTGACAGATGGGGAATACGCCAAAGGCTATTATGTTCAGCCGACCATTTTTGAAGATGTATCCAATGACATGACAATTGCACAGGAAGAGATCTTCGGGCCGGTCATCGCTTTGATCAAGGTGGATAGCGAGGAAAAAGCGATAGAAGTGGCAAATGATGTGAAATTCGGGTTGAGTGCTTCCATTTTCACAAAGAATATCGGACGTTTCCTGCAATTCGCCGATGAGATGGAAGCAGGGCTTGTCCGCGTGAATGCCGAAAGCGCCGGGGTGGAGCTGCAGGCCCCGTTCGGCGGAATGAAGCAGTCCAGCTCCCATTCCAGGGAACAGGGTGAGGCTGCTAAAGAATTCTTTACAAGTATCAAGACAGTATTCGTGAAAGGATAAAAAGGGCTATTTCAGCCTTTTTATCTTATTTAATATTGATAACGCTTACATGATATGCGGTGAGGGATCATATAGTTATAAGTTGAAAGATGAAAAGGTCAACGTATCGATGATTTTCTTTGTTTATTTTAATATCGGGCGCAAGCGGGTCCTTTGCTGCCGAGGGATAGTATTCGTTTGTTCCGCTTCGCTATAAACAAAATGACCGGAAGGGGTTATAAGGATGAATAAGATGACAGAGAATCTCGGAGCGGAGAAGTCACATCATGTACCAGCCATCAAGGAAATGAAAGTGATCCCGGTGGCAGGCCGTGACAGCATGCTGCTCAATTTGAGCGGCGCACATGGTCCGTATTTCACACGTAATATCGTCATCCTTAAAGATACGACAGGAGCCATTGGTGTCGGCGAGGTACCTGGAGGGGAAAAAATCAGACAAACGCTTGAACAAGCAAAAACATTCGTGATCGGTGAATCGATAGCTTCTTACCAAGCTATTCTTCAACAAGTGAGACGGCAATTTGGTCACCAGGATGCAGGAGGTCGCGGAGAGCAGACCTTTGATTTGCGTACGACCATCCATGCTGTGACTGCTCTGGAAGCAGCGTTGCTCGATTTGCTCGGGAAATTCCTGCGTGTACCAGTTGCGGCACTTCTCGGGGAAGGGCAGCAGCGCAGCGAGGTCGATGTACTTGGATACTTATTTTATATTGGCGACCGTAAGCAGACGGAGCTTGCATATAAAGAAGAACAAGATGCGAAATATGATTGGTTTCGTTTACGCAATGAAGAAGCACTTACGCCAGAAGCGATTGTACATCTTGCGGAGGCTAGCTTTGAGAAATATGGATTCCAGGATTTCAAGCTGAAGGGCGGTGTGTTTGCTGGTGAAGAAGAAATGCTAGCAATAGAGGCTCTGGCCAAACGATTCCCGGAAGCACGGATCACGCTCGATCCAAATGGAGCATGGTCATTGAATGAAGCGATTCGTCTGTGCAAGGGCAAGCATGATGTGCTGGCATATGCCGAGGATCCTTGTGGAGCAGAGGATGGCTATTCCTCACGAGAAGTGATGGCAGAATTCCGGAGAGCTACCGGACTGCCAACCGCAACGAATATGATTGCGACCGACTGGCGTCAGATGGGGCATGCGATTCAGTCGCAGGCTGTCGATATACCGCTTGCCGATCCCCATTTCTGGACGATGCAAGGATCGGTCCGGGTCGCTCAGATGTGTGATGAATGGGGGCTGACTTGGGGTTCTCATTCTAATAACCATTTTGATATTTCTTTAGCCATGTTCACCCACACAGCAGCAGCAGCCCCAGGAAACATCACGGCCATCGATACACATTGGATCTGGCAGGATGGCCAAAGACTGACAAAAGAACCGTATGAGATCACCAAGGGAAAACTGTCCATTCCGGACAAACCAGGCCTAGGAATCGAAATCGATATAGAGCAAGTGGAAAAAGCGCATCAGCTGTATAAGACGATGGGACTTGGTGCTCGGAATGATAGCATAGCGATGCAGTATCTCATAAAAGATTGGAAGTTCAACAACAAGAAACCTTGCCTTGTCCGATGAGTGATCCGGAGCCGTTTCTTAGCTGAGCGGCTCTTTTGTATGCGTTTGTAATTTCGGTATATTCCCAGTATCATAGATTTATCACATATTAAAGGTGTTGGACATTGATGGAGAGAGACCCATTTCAAATGAATGTGGAGAACGTCAACAGAAAAACATTATCCAAGCAAGTGGTGGAGCGGATTTTGCATCTGTTATCAAGCGGCCAGCTGAAGCCGGGTGATAAACTGCCAACCGAAGCAGAATTCATCGCGATCCTCGGTGTGAGCCGGACTGTTTTGCGAGAAGCTTTGAGTGCATTGGAAACACTCGGCATCATAACACGTAAGACTAGGGAGGGCACCTACTTCAACCTGAAAGTCGGCGCAGCTCCTTTTGCCGACATGCTGAATTTAGCTAGTGACAATATCCAGGCAATCATTGAAGCAAGGCTTGTGTTGGAGCTTGGTCTGGTTACCATCGCAACGGAGAAAATCACGGATGATCAACTGGCGGATTTGTATAAAACAATTGTGGAAATCGAAGAGTCAACAGACAATAACTATGGCCAGGCTGATAAACAGTTTCACCAAATCATTGCTTTAAGCGCCAATAATCTGATATTGGATGGCATGATCCAATCGTTGCTTTTATACCACGCGAAGATCAACAATCATATCATCGTAAGGGAAAAAGAAAAGACAATTGCATATCATAAACGTATTTATGAAGCTTTAAAAGAGAGAGATGCGTACAAAGCATACACCGCAATGCATGATCACTTGCGCTTCGTCCAGAAAAAAATCTTGGAGGGGCAGCAGGAAAAACAGGGGGAATAGAAAGAAGCAGCGGTTCCGCAGCCGCTGCTTCTTTTATGTTTATTCGTTATCGGATTCTTCTTCATTCAATTCAAACAAGTGATCTAAGTATGGCTCCAGCTCGAATGTATTTTCCTCGACATATGTTGTGAAAACGTCTTTTGTTAATGAACTCATGATTTGAATCCTCCTTGTGATTGGCTTTGTAATTATAGAATACCCAATCTAGCAATCTGCTAATCATACAAATTTTGGTTAGGAGGACATTTTGGAATGACGGAAGTTCCGTTTGATTGAAAGGAACTGCATCACGATCATCAAGAGATTCACAGCAATCAAGACAAAAATGGAGGAAGAAAAGCTGCCAGTCATATCATTGACCGCCCCGAGGATGATCGGACCGAATGATCCAATCACATATCCTACCGCCTGCACCATCGCAGACCATGCTGCTGCTGCTTGGTGTGTGGTAGTCACATCGATCGGCAGCAGCATATTCATCGCGAATAATCCGCCTGCACCAAGTCCGATGAAGCAGGCTGCCAGCCAAGGGACCAAGGATAAGGAAATCATGCCAAAACCGATCAGTTCAAATATTGCTGCTGTCACAAGCCAAAATAGCCGGCTCGGCACCTTTTTCAACAAGTAAGGCAAAGCAAGGTTGGCCGGTACCTGCAGAATCATGAAGATGACAAGCAGGTTAGCTGCGTAAATCTTGCTGTACCCCATGTTTTCTACTATCGGGGGGAGCCAAGCAGTCAATGAATAGAAAATGAATGCCATTCCCCCGAATGAGAAGGTGAGCAGCCAGGCGTTCCATTGGTTCCAAGGCAGCTTTTCCGCGCCACCGAATGTTTGAATGGTGTTGTCTTTCTTTTTTTGAGGTAATACGACGAACACCCAGATGATGATGGCTGCCAGTGCCAATAAAGACCATGCTGCCAGAGCGATTTGCCACGAATCGAACAGATGCTGGATCGGCGCTGCGCCTCCAGAAGCCAAGCCAGCGCCAACTGCCAGCGCAGCAGTATAAATACTGATCATGAAGGCACTATTATCCGGAAAGTATTTTTTGATATATCCGGAAAGCAGCGGACCTGCTGCGGCGATACCAATGCCGGCCAAGAAAGCAGTGATCAGCAGGAATATGGAAGTATGAGTGAAAAAACGTATGACAGTGCCAAGGCCGATGACGGCTAACGACCAGCCGATGACATATTCCAGCGAAAAACGATTAGCCAATTTAGCAGCAACCGGAGAAAAGATACCCATGCAAAGAACAGGTATCGATGTGAGCAAGCTCGCGCTGGAAGCATTCATATTCAGTTCGGACTGAATCGTTTCAATAAGAGGAGAAATGGAATTGATTGCCGGACGAAGATTGAGTGCTGCCACGAATAAAGCGATACCCAACCAAATATATGTTGATTTCTTCACATGCTGGCCCCCCATCTTTGTCAATTATTTCATTGTAAACTTTGTTGGTAGCGGTTGCAATGGAGGTATGTTTAAAACGGAATAAGATTGTGGAAAAATGAAAGAGAATGGAAAGGGGTAAGTGTAATGGGATTGAATCCAAAGATAGAAGCTTTCTTACAGGAAGTGAATGCAAAACCAATAACGCTTGATTCTGTCTCGCCAGAGCAGTTTCGCAATCAGGCCAGAATGCAGGCGGACGGTCCTAAACAAGAAGTGGCGAAGGTAGAGGACCGTGTCATCGATCTGGATGAACGGACTTTGCCAATCAGGGTTTATCGTTCCGCAAATGAAGTGCAGCCCGCACTTGTCTTTTATCACGGCGGCGGCTGGGTTGTCGGCAGTATCGAATCGCATGATAACACTTGCCGCGAGATTGCCAATTTGGCAGATTGCACCGTGATTTCAGTAGATTACCGGCTGGCACCAGAGCATAAGTTTCCAGCTGCTGTCGAAGATGCATATGACTCTTTTCAATGGATAGCGGATCATGCAGATCAGCTTGGAATCGAACAAAGCAGAATTGCTGTCGGCGGAGATAGTGCCGGTGGAAATCTAGCTACTGTCGTATGTCTGCTGGCGGAAGAAAAAAGCAGTCATAAACCAGTATTTCAGCTGCTGCTATATCCATCCACAGGCTATATCGGGGAAGAGCCAGCTTCCATGCGGGAAAATGCAGAAGGATATCTATTGTCCAGGAAACTGATGAATTGGTTCCGTACTCATTACTATAATACAGAGTCAGATAGGGAAAACCCGCTGGCAGCACCGATACATTCGGAATTGCTGCACACGCTTCCGCCGGCAGCAATTTTGACCGCTCAATATGACCCGCTTCGGGATGAGGCGCAGACATATGCGGCCAAGCTGAAGCAGGCGGGCGTCGACGTGTTCAGCAAAAACTATGCAGGCTTGATCCATGGTTTTGCTGGTTTTACAGCGCATGTGGAAGAAGCGCAGCAAGCTGTTGCTGAGGGAGCTGCTGTGTTGAAGGAAACGTTGCATAAATAATGCTTCGATAAGAAATATGTGATGAAAGCGTTGACAATAATTCGCTTACATGATAGATTGTGTTTGTAAGATAACAACAGCATACAACTATCCTTTAGGATTGTTACTGATAAGCAGGCAAAACCTAAATTATATTCCAAAAGCAGGGGCAACTCTGTGTACGGGGTGTAGTTTGGGTTTTTTTGTGTACCAAACCGGCGCTTATCAAAGCAAAAAAGGATAAAGGCGGCACCCTTTATCCTCATCATAATATCCCCGAATGGAGGGTCTATCATGAACCATCGTAAAACAGCAGAAGAAATTTTGCAATTGGTAGGCGGAGAATCGAACGTACAAAGCGTCATTCATTGTATGACACGCCTTCGCTTCAACTTGTACGACAATAGTAAAGCAGATCGTAAAGCGCTGGAACAGGTGGATGGGGTGCTCGGCTCCAATATCAGCGGCTCTCAGTTTCAGCTGATCATCGGCAATGAAGTTCCTAAGGTATATAAAGAACTCACTGCTAACAGCAGTTTAAGTGAGTCGAAGAGTACAGAAAACGAACCCCAACAAAAGAAAAACGTGATCAGCACCATCTTTGACGTCATTTCCGGTGTATTCACACCAATCCTGCCGGCTATCGCTGGTGCCGGTATGATCAAAGGGATTACGGCTTTGCTGCTCACATTGGGTGTACTGCAGGATACATCTCAGACATATCAGATCCTGACAGTTATCGGTGATGGAGCATTTTATTTCTTGCCGATTTTGCTTGCTATCAGTGCAGCGCGTAAATTCGGTTCGAATCCTTATGTGGCTGCTGCAATTGGGGGTGCGATCCTGCACCCGACGCTGACTGGCATGTTTGCAGAAGGAGGAAATATCTCCTTTATAGGTCTGCCGGTGACGATAGCAACCTACTCATCCACTGTCATTCCCATCTTGCTGGCTATCTGGATCGCATCTTATGTGGAAAAATGGATAGACCGCGTCACGCATGCTTCCTTGAAGTTGATTGTTGTTCCGTCGGTAACATTGTTGGTTGTCGTACCTGTCACCTTGATTACGGTTGGTCCGCTTGGAGCGATCATTGGAAACTACTTATCTTCCGGAATGAATTTCATGTTTGAGCATGCCGGTATCTTTGCGACAATCTTGCTTGCAGGTACTTTCTCGCTGGTCATCATCACAGGGATGCATTACGCATTCACGCCGGTCGTCATCAATAGCATTGCAGTGAATGGTTACGACTATATCATCCCTGCTATGTTCCTTGCTAACTTCGGCCAAGCTGGTGCAGCTTTTGCAGTTGCGCTGAAATCGAAAAACAAGAAATTCAAATCGTTGTCCTTTACCACAGCTTTGACAGCCGTGATGGGTGTTACCGAACCAGCTATGTATGGGATTAATATGAAGCTGAAAAAACCGTTCGTCGCTGCCTTGATTGGTTCGGCAATCGGAGGTATCCTATATGGAATTGCCGATGTTAAGGCTTATATTGTAGCAGGAATCGTTGGTATCCCAGGTATTCCAGTTTTGATTGGACCGGAAATCGTTTATGCATTGATTGGACTTGTGCTGGCATTTGTGGCAGCAGCTGTGGTGACATGGATCATCGGATTTGAGGATGTCCTTGATCCAGCTGAAGAAACAACAGAAGAAAAGGCAGCAGATATCGAATCAGATGCAAAAGAAGAGAAAGAATCAGAAGTCATCGCCAGTCCATTGACAGGGGAGATTCATCCTCTTGCAAAAGTAAGTGATCCGACCTTCGCTCAAGAAATCATGGGTAAAGGAACTGCTATCTTCCCGACAAAAGGAGAAGTTGTATCGCCTGTAGACGGAGAAGTGGTCACGCTGTTCGCAACCAAGCATGCCATTGGATTAAAAAGTGAAAATGGCGCTGAGGTGCTGATTCACGTCGGAATTGATACAGTGAAATTGAATGGGGAGCATTTCACCGCTCATATCGCATCCGGTGATAAAGTCAAAAAAGGGCAGAAGCTGCTGAGCTTTGATCTCGAAGCGATTCAAGCTGCCGGATATGACATCATCACACCGGTCATCATTACGAACACTGCCGAGTATGAAGATGTTACAGCACTCGCAGATGGCAGCATCGGCACAGGTGAAGCAATATTGGATTTGGCTGTTCCTGCAGCAACGTCAAAAGAAGCATCCTAAATCGTAAAAGGAGAGATAAATCATGACAAAACAAACATCATTTCCACAAGGATTCCTATGGGGCGGCGCAACTGCGGCCAACCAAATGGAAGGTGGTTTCCATGAAGGCAACAAGGGCTTGAATATCGCTGATGTGCTTCCGGGCGGTAAGGAGCGTTTACGCATCTTGGCGGAGCCTGGCTTCGATTTTGAAATCGATACAGATAAATATACGTATCCGAATCATGAAGCCATCGACTTCTACCATCGCTATAAAGAAGATATTGCCCTATTTGCGGAGATGGGCTTCAAAGTGTTCCGTATGTCCATCGCTTGGACGCGTATCTTCCCTAAAGGTGATGAACTGGAACCGAATGAAGAAGGACTTGCTTTTTATGATCGTGTATTCGATGAATTGATCAAACATGGTATCGAACCTGTCGTTACCATCTCTCACTACGAGATGCCGGTTAATTTGGTAAAAGAATATGGCGGCTGGAAGAACCGTGAAGTAATTACTTTCTTCGATCGTTATGCCAAAGCTGTTCTGGACCGCTATAAAGACAAAGTGAAATATTGGATGACATTCAATGAAATCAACAGCGGTCTTCTCATGCCGATCATGAGCCTTGGATTTTCCATCCAGCCTGGGGAACATAAATATCAATCCGTCGTCCAAGGTCTGCACCATCAGTTCATTGCCAGTGCAAAAGCTGTCCAGTATTGCCACGAAGTGAATCCGGAAGCACAAATTGGCTGCATGATCATTTATGCACCAGTCTATTCTTACGACAGCAAGCCGGAGAATGTTTTCTATGCTGATCAGGAAGCTCGCCTGTTCAACAACTATTGTGGAGATGTGATGGTGCGCGGTGCTTACCCAGCCTTCGCAAAACGTTTCTTCAAAGAGCAAGGAGTGGAGCTGCAAATGGAAGAAGGCGATTTGGAGACAATCCAAGCAGGAACCGTCGATTACATCGGCTTCAGCTATTACATGTCCCGTACAGAGAAATTGGAAAAGAGCGAGGAAGAAAAGGCACAAGGCAATATCATGTCTGGCGTGAAAAACCCATTCCTGAAAGCAAGCGACTGGGGCTGGGAAATCGATCCTTTGGGATTGCGAATTGCACTGAACGATATGTATGATCGATACCAAATACCGTTATTCATCGTAGAAAATGGACTTGGAGCATACGATAAAGTAGAAGCAGATGGAAGTATCAATGATGATTACCGTATTGCATACATGCGTGATCATATCAATGCGATGGGAGAAGCAATCGAGGATGGTGTTGACTTGATGGGATACACCAGCTGGGGCTGCATCGACTTGGTCAGTGCATCAACTGGGGAGTACTCCAAGCGCTATGGTTTCATTTATGTCGATAAACATGATGATGGGAGCGGTACATTGGAACGGAGCCGGAAAAAATCGTTCCATTGGTATAAACAAGTTATCGACACAAATGGGGCAGTACTTTAAGCAGTAGAAAAACCTTATCCCTGAAAAAACATAAAAGAGGCATGCGTCCACGTGGACGCATGCCTCTTGTTCATTCCATCTTGAATTTCAGGAATAATTCATTATATTTAGCGAGATTCTCTTGACCAAGATTCTCATATACTTCCAAACGATCCGTCAACTCTGTCGGCGGGTAGAAGCGTTCATCATTCACCATTTCCTCCGGCATATACTGCAATGCTTCTTTGTTCGGAGTGGAATAGCTCACATATTCGGTATTTTGTGCAGCTACCTCTGGGTCGAGCATGAAGTTGATGAACGCATGGGCAGCGTCGACATTTTGAGCTGTCTTTGGAATGACCATGTTATCGAACCATAAATTGGATCCTTCTTCCGGCACGACATAGTCAAGATCCTCATTTTCGGCCATGATCTCAGAAGCATCGCCGGACCATGTTATCCCAATGGAGACTTCACCGGAAGCCATAAGCAGTTTGTTTTCATCCCCAAGCAGCGCCCTGACATTCGGTTTCAAGCTGACAAGCTTGTCATAAGCTTCTTGCAGATGATCCGGGTCGGTATCGTTGAGGGAGTAATGCAGGCTATTCAGTCCCATTCCCATGATCTCACGCGCTCCATCAATCAGTACGATTTGATTCTTCAAAGCAGGATCCCAAAGATCTTCCCAGCTGTTAAAATCGATACCATCAATCTTCTTCGTGTTGTATACAATACCAACGGTTCCCCAGAAGTAAGGTACGGAATATTCATTTCCAGGGTCGAAAGACAGATCCATGAAGCGGGGATCGATATTCTTCAGGTTGGGTATCTTGCTGTGATCGATCGGCAGCAGCAGATCTTCTTCCTTCATTTTTTCAATCGTATACTCAGAAGGGACCGCAACATCATAGCTAGTCCCGCCTTGCTGGATCTTTGTCATCATCGCTTCATTCGAATCGAATGTTTCATAGACGACAGTGATGCCTGTTTCTTTTTCGAATGCGTCGATCACTTCAGGATCAATATAATCGCCCCAGTTATAAACGGTGAGCGTATTGCCGCCAGAGTAACCTTGTGATGCATTCAAACGCGAAATCGTAACCAGCAGGATAGCACTCACAGCAATGATCACAATGGCTAAACGTATCAGCTGCTTCATTTGAGCACCTCCAAGTCAGGCGATTTCTTACCGCGTCGGGTAATGAAATAATAAATGACGACAATCAGCATCGTCACAAGGAAAATGATTGCTGACAGTGCATTGATGCTCAAGGAAATGCCTTGTCTGGCAAGGGAATAAATCTCAACAGACAATGTTGTGAAGCCGTTCCCTGTCACAAAGAATGTAACAGCAAAATCATCCAGTGAATAAGTCAGCGCCATGAAGAAGCCGGCGAATATGCCAGGTGTGATATAAGGAATCACTACTTTTGTAACGACTTCCCAGCGTGATGCACCAAGATCTCTTGCAGCATCCAGCAAAGAAGGGCTCATCTCGGACAGCTTTGGCAGTACCATCAAGACAACGATCGGGATACTGAAAGCGATATGCGATAGCAGTACCGAATAAAAGCCAAGCTGAATGCCGGCAATCGTGAACAGGATCAGGAAGGAAGCGCCGATGATGACATCAGGACTTACAATCAGGATATTATTCAATGACAGCAAAGCATCCTTCGTCCTGCTGGATTGTATTTTGTAAATCATCATTGCACCGAGCACACCGATGACCGTTGAGATCAAAGCCGAAAGCAGGGCAATGACGATGGTATTCAATACGATGATCAAAAGACGGGTATCCTGGAACAGCTCTTTGTACCAGTCAAATGTAAAACTCTCGAAGTCATACATATTGCCGCCGCTGTTGAACGAATAAAATATCAAGTAAAAAATAGGCAGATACAACAGCGCGAACATGAGTATCAGAAAAATCCGTGACAGGGGAGAAATTCTCTTATCCACGTGCTCTCCTCCTTTTCGTTCCAGTTGCGAACATGACGATGAACATGAAAATGATCAGGAAGACAGCAATCGTCGATCCCATGCCCCAATTCTGTGTAACAAGGAACTGCTGCTCGATTGCCGTACCGAGTGTGATCACTTGGCTGCCGGCAATCAGACGTGTCAGCATGAACAATGATAGTGCCGGGATGAACGTAATCTGACAGCCTGCTTTCACACCGTCGATCGTCAATGGAAAGACTATTCGGCGGAATGTTGTCCATCTTGACGCTCCCAAGTCATTCGCTGCATCCAGATAAGTTGGATTCAGCTTGTCCAATGCATTGAAAATCGGCAGGATCATGAATGGAATGAAAATATAGACGGATACGAACACAAAACTGAAATCCGTGAACAGGATCTGTTTCGTTCCGATTCCGATTGTTTCCAGAAATTTATTTGCCATGCCATATGTGCCGAAGATGCCTAGGAAAGCATAAGCTTTCAATAATAAGTTGATCCAGCTTGGCACGATGATCAATAACAGCCAAAGCTGCTTATGCTTCAATTTCGTCAGCAAATACGCTATTGGATAAGCAAACAAAAGCGTGATCAATGTAATCAGGAAAGCATACCAAAACGAGCTCAACGTCATCTCCAGATAGATGGGTGTAAAGAAATTCCGGTAGTTGGTTAAAGAGAAATTACCTTCCAAGTCCTGAAAAGAATAGTACAGCACCAGTAAAATCGGTGCGATGACGAAGAAAGCGATCCAGATGACATATGGAATCGTATACAGATTGCGAGTAGTTTTATTCTCCATCGTCGTATGCCTCTAGTCGCTTATCGAATTCTTCCTCCGTCTCATTCAGACGCATGACGTGAATGGCTTCCGGCTCGAAAGCAAGACCGATTTCCTCTCCGACGACTGCTTTCTTCGTGGAATGAACAAGCCATTCATTACCAGCATCATCATAACTGGATATTTCATAATGGACCCCGCGGAATAATTGGGAATCCACTTTTACACGCAAGTTTCCGGCTTCTGCGGTTGTTATATGCAAATCTTCGGGACGGATGACAATTTCAACGGGTTCATTCGGCTGCAGGCCTTGGTCGACACAATCAAAACGTTTGCCGGTGAACTCCACTTCGTAGTCACGGATCATTCGGCCATCAACAATGTTGGATTCCCCGATAAAGTCTGCCACGAATCGGTTGATCGGTTCATCATATATATCGGTCGGCGTACCGCTTTGTTCTATTTTCCCGCTGTTCAGGACGAAAATCTCATCCGAGAGTGCAAGCGCTTCTTCCTGGTCATGTGTCACGAAAATGAAAGTGATGCCAAGCCGCTGCTGCATCTCGCGCAACTCGTATTGCATCTCTGTACGCAGCTTCAAATCCAGAGCGGATAGAGGTTCATCGAGCAAGATAACTTCTGGTTCATTCACGACAGCGCGCGCAATGGCAACACGCTGGCGCTGCCCGCCCGACATTTCACTGATTTCCCGCTTTTCGTAACCAGCCAAGTTCACAAAGCGCAAGGCTTCTTTTACTTTCTCGTCAATCTGCTTTTGCGGCATCTTCTTGATACGCAGACCAAAAGCAACATTTTCATATACATTCAGATGGGGGAACAGGGCATAGTCCTGGAATACAGTATTCACGGATCGTTTATTGGCAGGAATTTTATTCAATGGTTTCCCATCGAACAGCATCTCGCCGGAAGTTGCTTCCGTGAATCCCGCAATCAGACGCAAAATCGTTGTTTTCCCGCATCCTGAAGGTCCTAAAAGGGTATAGAATTTACCACGCTCGATTTCAAAGCTGACGTTATCCAAAACAGTGGTATCTTTATCGTACTGCTTTATCACATTGTTGAATTGAATGATCGGTTTCTTTGTCATTGTCATCTCCCTTGTTTCTTTTCCGTATTTTTGATTCTAAAAATCTTGACGTTCCATTATACGACAAAAAACGGCACGTTGGATAGAATTTTTTTCGGCTGGAACATTTTGATGTATGATACGTATATGTAACTGACCGAGTACTTGTAGAGAGGGTGAAAGTAATGTCTGCCACTAGAATCATGAAGCTGATTACGGGAATCGCTGAAGCCGTCTTGGCAATCCCATTTCTTGGCGGCCTGATCATTTTATCGAATGCCTGGACGCCGCTGATCATCATGCTTGTATTGCACATTCTCACGTTGGTGCTCGCTGTACGGGTACAGGGACCGACTCCTGGCAGTATTGTCGGGATCGTTGCCTCAGCTCTCGGATGGATACCTTTCATCGGCTGGATGCTGCATGCAGCAGCTGCGATCCTATTGCTTCTGGAGGTATTCTCCAGCCGGCTGCAGCGCCGATTATAGTATACCCATTGAGCGAAAAAAGACTGCCAGGAAACGGCAGTCTTTTGCTCGTCAGGCAGCCATTGTGCGGCAAGTGTCAGCACAAGCAAAGCACGCTTTTGCACATTCCTGGCAATGTTCTGCTTCATGCTGCTGGCAGATTTCACCACATGCTTGACAGATTTCAGCACATAATGTACAAATCTGTTCGGCAAACGGGCTGTTTCGCTGCATGGATTGAATGGCATATGCACAAATATCGGCACATTCACGATCCATCCGGATACAGTCAGCCATCATTTTCACGTCATCTTCCAGCAGGCAGGCGTCATAGCATTTATTGCAGGCCTCCATGCAATCCAGGCAAGCTTGGATGCATTTTTCATAATCTGTGTTCATACGACGTCCCTCCTTTGATTGTCATAGCTTTAATTGTTTACCCATACTCGAAAACGCTATAACATGAAATATTACATCTGACCTTAGCTCAAGGAACCACCTTAGCAACTTAGCAGCCTAGGATTTAGGAGGGAGGCCATCCATTTTGATGCAGTGCGGATATCTTCGTCTGTCGAAATGAATACAAAGAATTTGTAAAGCCTGAAGAAAAGGTTAAGACAGCAGCAGCCTCATTAAGATATCTAGCTACCTAAATACTTATGCACCTTTTCGAAGGATGGACGATCTGTATGCAAAAAGACCGAACTTGAGGGCATCATCTTCTTGGATTTGCCTTGAAGTTCGGTTGTTTACTAAACAAATTCACTTTTATCTACTTAATGCGACACACGGATTAAATTTAGGATCGGAGTCTTATTAATAAGGAAGTATAGGTGTTCTAGGAGATAGAAATGAAGCTCCTGGGAAGTCGCCCCAAATCGTACCGCCGACCTCTGGGTTGACATCAAAATCATCCTCGTCACGACCACCGCGGCCACCGCGACTACCGCCTCGACCACCATCGCGACCGTAATAGACTGGTGTGATGTATTGACCAGTAACTCTTCTGCGTCCTAGAAAACTATCCTGTCTTTCTGTCGAATCATTTTTAGGCATTCAGTTCACCACCTTTCTAAAATAGGATATGAATTCAGATTTGAACAGTCACGGCATTTTAAGCAGAGAATTCGTCTAATCTAAGATCAACCTGTAAATGCAATGCCGTAAAAGCTCTCAGGTCCAACCCGTACTGTTCCAACCAAGTTGGATGAAACGAACGCGGTATATGTCAGCTGGCCGCTTGCCGGCGGTGCGACATTGATGTCTGCTGCAACGAAGTTGAATGCCTGCGGTCCGAGAATTTCAAGGTTCAAGTTGGACGAAGCAGAGAAAACAACTGGATCTGATGCCTGTGTGCCGCGGACGACGGTGACACTGACTGTTGTCAGTGCTGGCAGAAGGGGAAGCTGGAACGAGACGATTCCGCTCATCTGTACGCGGATCGGTGTGGTCGTTCCTGCTGTGATCAGTCCGATTTGCCCGAATGCTTGCGGTGTTCCGAGTAATAGGGGAATGGAAATCGAGTTGGAGGTGCTGGCGTTTTGGGATGTTCTTGCATCTAGTACTGTAACCAAGTCTATGTCCTCCTTTCATGAAGAAGATACTATAATATATGAACGTATCTTCCATTTGTAGAGGACAACCATCCTGGTGCAGGTACATCGTTTTCTATCAATCTAGTATGGAAAGGGCTCTTTTATAGAAGCTTTCGGTGTTTTTCCCCATGTTGATCAGTGACCATTGCTGAGTTGCCCAAGCGCTTGCTTGCGCCGATAACTTCTTTTGCAGCTCATTGTCTGCAAGCAGGTGAGCGAGCTTGAGAGCCAGACTCGCAGGATTTCCAGCTTCCGACATCAGACCGGTGACTCCTTCTTCCACCATTTCCGGCAATCCTCCCGCATCACTGACGACCACGGGTACGCCACTGAGCTGTGCCTCCATGACGGAGTGAGGCTGGGTATCCTGCAGGCTTGGCAGCACAAACACATCAGCTGTCTCCAGGAAATCCTTCACATTGGGCACGGAGCCTAATAAGCGGATATCGGATAATAAATCCGCATCCTCCATTTGGTCGGTGAAACGTTTGATTGCCTCTTCGAAACCATCTCCAAGGATCCAGCATTCCCATTCTGTTGTGATTGTCTTTAGCTGTCGCAGCGCTTCGATGAGAACATGGACGCCTTTCAACTGCACCAGTCTGCCGACGAAAAGAATGACCGGTTTCGTTTTACCTGGAATGCGGTCAAGCTGCTGCGGACGGCTGTTGAATGCATGTATATCCATGCCATAAGGAAACTGCACAAAGCGTGCTTCCGGGATCCGATGCTGCTGCATCAAATGATTCTTCGTGATATCTGCTTGCGTATGGATGAATTCGCTGACGTGGCAGCCGATATGTTCCAGCTGCTCATGATATTGATATTCCAAGCTGCTGTATAGTTCTTCATCAGATTTCCTCGGATAAATACCTTGAAGTGCCAGGAAGATCTCCTTCGTCAAATAGCCGTGCACACTCGTTACAAGTGGAACATCATCCGGCTTGATCCTTTCCATGCTGCATGCGGCAATCACGTCTTGTGCATGGATGATGTCATACTTGGAAATATCCAAGGCAAGGGCAGTCATTTCCAAACTATAGCGCAATACTTCCGTTGTATGGATCCAAGATCCGGCTTCAAGATTAGGGTAGGCAGCAGCGAGCTCGGATTCGATGTGTGGGCGGATTTCTGCAACTTTGAATGGGGCACTGTTTCCGAGGATGCGGTACTCGGATGAATCTTCTGTCTGTGCCAGGACATCCACCTCATGACCGACCCGCGTCAGCTCATTCCGGAGATTGTTCACGACAGTCCATAGACCTCCGACATGGGGCAGCGGATAATAGGAAACAAGCAAAATTTTCATAGCGGAACCTGCCTTTACTTTGTTTTGTGATGATTTTCCATCAGCGGAAAGAAACGGGCATCCGGAAGGGTGTAGCCCGCTGGTGTCCGCTTGATCAGTAAGTCGAATTGCTGTTTATCCATCACGATGACTCCTCTTCATGGAATGAAGCATATTTCTCCAGATATTCATCCAGGATTGGCCGATAATACTCTTCGATTGTTTTGATTTCATGCTGTATTTGCGGCTGGAATCTGGATGTGCCGGATTCGGCATGTGAACGGAAATGAATCAGCACTTGATCGATATAATGTATATGGAAGCCTGTAAGGAGCATGCGGAACCACATATCATAATCATGTGTATACAAAAAGCCCGGATTGAAGAGGCCGGTCGTGTCAAAAACTTCTTTTTTTGCGACGACGGTGCAGCCATTGACCGGATTTTCGGTTCGGAAAGACTCATAGACTTCTTTCGCATTGTTAGAAGGAGAGAATCGTTTACCGCACCAAGGAATGAAAACTTGATTGTCTTTATCGATCAAATGGTAGTTTGTGAAACTTACGAGTGCATTGTTTGCAAGCATATAATCCATCTGTACTTGGATCTTTTCCGGTAGGAACATGTCATCCGAACTTAGCCAGGCAATATATTCGCCGGTGCTTTTTTCAATAGCGTGATTCAAGGCAGTTGCAGTACCGCCGTTTTCCTTTCGAATATACGTTATATGATCGAGATACGGATCAAGCTTGTCGGTTTCCGTTGTAGACCCGTCATCAACGAGCAATACTTCTATATTTGGATAAGTTTGATCCAATGCACTTTGAATGGCATGTGGGACGTATTTATCATTGTAAAATGGAATCATGATCGTAACTTTCGGCAGCATGTCAGTCCTCCTCTGATCGTCATTTTATCGCTGCTCCTGCATAAACATGATAAGGATGAACCTTGGGCACGCCTAATGAAGGAGGCAGGACATGAAGGTATTATTTGTGTTTTACGTACCGAGCGGCGGTGTTGAAACACTCAATAGGCAGCGGCGGGCAGCCCTGGAACAAGCAGGAATATCTTCGCATTTTCTGTATTACGGGAAACGGCGCGATTTGGTGAATGATCATGGCGCACCATTATATATCACGAATGAAGATGCCGAAATCAAGCAAATATTCGATACAAATGATTTTGATGCAGCTATCGTAACTTCCGATTTCTTAAGCTTCCCGCGTTTTCGCAGACTTGGTTTCAAAGGGAAACTGATTCTTGAAGTGCAAGGTTTCGGACCGAAGGAATTAGCGTATTCCCAATTGAAGATGGCAGTACCCATCGTCAATAACTATGCCAATGCTTTGCTGCATCCGATGACAGATCATATTGCAGCCATCTATCAGGAGTTTTATCCAAATACACCTACATTCGCATTTGATAATTGCTTCGATGCCAGTGCGTTCAGTTACTTGCCCGGAACAGCTGCTGCCAAGCCGATCATTGCTTGGATCGGCAGGATCGAAGACAACAAAAACTGGCGTGAATTCCTGCAAGTCGGACATAAGCTGCTCACGGAACTGCGTCCGGATCTGCAATTTTATATGTTTCATGATCCATCTTTGGCCGACCCAGCTGAAAATATCGCGTTTGAACAGATGCTGGACAGCTTGCAGCTGAGAGATCATGTCTCCATCCTGCCAGATGTCCCGCATCAGGATATGCCATATTACTTTTCCTTGATTGCCGATTCCGGCGGTTTCCTCCTTGCCACATCCAAAGTCGAAGGAGCCGGGTATGCTGTACTGGAAGCAATCAGCTGCGGCTGTCCAGTCGTTACGACGGATTCAGATGGTGTCCGAAGAGCAGTCATCCATAATGAAACCGGTAAGTATTACAACATAGGCGATATGGAATCTGCCCTTCAGGAAGCGAAGGAAATGATGGAAAATATACAGCTTCGCACGCATATCAGGGAAAATGCCATCCGACACGTGAAGGAGCGTTTCCATTATTCCGCTTATGCGGCATCATTCAAGCAAATGCTGCTGGCACTGGGTGTTCAGGATAACAGTAATGGATAACAGGATTTTTGTTCTTCCAGCATCTCACGGAATGATGGTACAGCGTATGCAGGGGATTTTCTTGTGTTCACGATCGTTCTGTCCATCATTTGGGCGGCGTCCGGAATGATCCGGATGTCGTCTTTTTTGTATACACTTTTGAATAGCAGCAGCAGATCCAGCTTGCTGATCGTATCTTCCGGGCATAGATGATACAAGCCGCTTGTCTGCTGCTGGATGAAAAAGTGGGTAGCTTTGGCTAATTCCAGAGTGGTGACACCATTCCAGAAAACGCGTTCATATCCTTTTATGTCGCCGGTCTGACTCATGAACCAATGAAAGAGGCCGATGCCATCCTCTTTCAATTCAGGGCCGATGATGGATGTGCGGATCGTCAGATGGGGGGCTGCCGTAATCTCGCCAAGCTGTTTGGATTGAGCATAAACAGAAGTGCCATCCCGAAAATCAGCTTCTGTGTAATGTCCCTTGGCACCTGAGAAAACACAATCTGTACTGATCTGGATCAAACGGCCATGCTGCCGTTCCGTGAAAGCAGCCAGCTGGTGGGGAAGCAGGCTGTTGATGCGAAAAGCGAGCAGTGGATCCTCTTCAGCTGCTTTATTCAAGATGCCAGTACAGTTGATTACAATGTCAGGGTGCTCGGATGCGATCAAGTTCTCCAAAGCGCTTGTATCCGTGACATCCAAATAAATGCTGTTCTTATCCGACCGGTCGCGGGAGGTGAAGCGGACATCATATTCCGGCTGTCTGCGCAGGTAGTGATACATCACGTGACCTGCCATTCCTTTGCCTCCGAGGATAAGTATCTTTGTCATCAGATAAAACCACCTTTGGCAAGCATTCTTTTGATTTCATCCTTGGAAAGTAAATTCTGGCTGGAGTTGTAATTCGTGATTTCCACTTTTTTATAACCTTTGTATCTCTCTTTGATTGCCTCGGATTTAATATCTGGCAAGATGACGAAATAGCGCTCATCATAAAGGATGGCGGAGTGGCTTTCATTCACTGTCAAAAGCAACTCATGAATTTTTTCGCCCGGACGGATACCTAAGATATCGAACTCCACATCGGTGCTGCCGGCAGATTCCATCAAGACTTTTGCCAGGTCGGTGATTTTGATCGCAGGCATTTTCATGATGAAAATTTCACCGCCGACGGCTTCGGAAGTGGCTTTGAAAACAAGTTTTATGGCATCTTCGACAGTCAGGAAAAAGCGCGTCATTTCCGGATCCGTTATGCCGATTTTACCCTTTTGCCGGATTGCTTTCTTGAACACATGGATGACACTGCCGTTCGTTCCAAGCACATTCCCGCCGCGGATACAGACGAATGTCGTGTTGGCATGCAATGTGTTGGCATGTGTGATCAAACGTTCTCCCATTGCCTTGGACAAACCATAAAAGTTGGCAGGGTCAGAAGCTTTATCTGTGGATATATAGATGACTTTATCCACATTATGATGAATGGCCGCTTCGATGACGTTCTGGGTTCCGATGACATTCGTCTTGAGCGCTTCCAGTGGCTGATCCTCACAGACTGGCACATGTTTTAAAGCTGCCAAGTGAAAAACATAATCGGCTCCGTCAGTCGCTTCGATCAATGCCTCGCGATCACGGATATCGCCAATTTTGAATTGCAGTTTCGGGTTATTGTTGAATTCTTGCTTCATCGTGAATTGATGGGATTCATTACGGGAGAAGATGCGTATTTCCTTCGGCTCGTGCAGCAGCAGCTGCTTGACAAGCTCATACCCCCAAGAGCCAGTTCCACCCGTAATGAAAATTGTTTTATCCTTATACAATCTCCAAACCTCCTAAAAGAATTTTGATCACTTTATCCGAAACAGCGGGATCTGCATATCCTGCAGGAAAATCCCATTCTTTTGAACTTGCAGCCATGATCATTGCGGAACGCTCGATGGCTTCTGCATCAACGCCGGATACCATATTGCTTCCGCATGCGACTGTTTCAGGGCGCTCAGTCGTTTTCCGGACAGTGACGGTGGGGACTCGGAAAAGACAGCATTCTTCCTGCACGGTGCCGCTATCTGTCAGAGCGAGGAAAGCGTATTTTTCCAAGGTGACGAAATCAAAAAAGCCAAAAGGTTCATAGAATTCAACGAGAGGACTTAGTGTCGATTCATCGGTTTTGGTGATTTTGGACTTTGTCCGCGGATGAATGCTGCAAATCATCCGTTTCTGAAGTTTTTCGGCTGTTTCGCTTAAGCCGAGCAGAATCTCCCGCAGTCGATCAGGATGATCGACATTTTCGGCTCGGTGGATAGTCGTCAGCAGATACTCCTTGTTCTTCAGCTTAAGCTTTTTCAAGATCCTGCTTTTGCGAATGTCAGGTTCATAGTGCTGCAAAACTTCGTAAATCGGGTTGCCGGATACAATCACGCGTTTTGGCGGCAAGCCTTCCCGCAGCAGATTCTCCCTGCTTCCAGGTGTGTAAGGGAGATTGAGACTGGAAATGGCATCGATCACACGTCGGTTTTTCTCTTCCGGCACTTCTAAATCAAAGCAGCGGTTTCCAGCTTCCATGTGGACGACAGGTATATGCATTCGCTCGGCAAGCAATGCGCTCAGTGCACTATTGGTGTCTCCTAAAACGAGTACCTTATCGGGCTGTTCCTCCATCAGGATGGTTTCGATTTCCTTATACATCGTGGCAAGCTGTTCTCCCAGGGTTTGCTGGCTTTGCGACAATATATAATCCGGTTTGCGGATTTGCATCTCAGCGAAGAATACATCACTCAAAGTGGAGGTGTAGTTCTGGCCGGTGTGAACGAGAATATGCTTACCTGCAAGTGAATCCAGCTTTTTGATGATGAGTGACAGCCGGATTATTTCTGGTCTGGTCCCTAAAACAGTTAAAACCTTCACAAATACCCTCCTTTAAATCGGTCTTCATGCAAGCGCATTTACATTGAACAGTATATGGATCGTTTAATAGAAACGATTGGATTGATGCACAGTAACTAGAAAGAATGGCAAGAAGGATACAAACACATATACTGGCTGGGAGGTGATGATCATGGCAAATCGTTCTCGCGTACTTGGAGGGACGAACTGGGGAGGATCCTTTTTGCAAGCTAAACAGTTCCAAATGTCTGTTCCTTCGTCGCAAGTCACAGCGAAGCAGCAGCCTGTCCAAGCAGATAGACCACCTGTGCTTATACCGGCAACACCGATACCGTCCGAACCATACAGGAAGGTATATAACTTTCCGGTCACGGCAAATGAGGATGATTCCAAAACGATATGGATCAATAATCACAGCGTGACGATACCTGACTTGGATATCCTCGCTAGCATCCCGAAAGAGTAAAAGCTTCCCGTCCAAAGCGGGAAGCTTTTTTGCCAGGCACGCACAATTCCGTTCGCCCATATACTGATAGAGCCACAACATCGTGTGTCCGAACAGAGGAGGTAATCCATGAAGATATTGTTGGCAACGTATTGGTCCATTCCACATCTTGGCGGTGTGTGGAATTATATGTCGCAACTGAAGAATCGCTTAGAAGAGTTGGGTCATACCGTAGATATCCTCGGTTACGGCGGAGAGAATTCCTATATACATTTAGTCGGAAAGAATAAAGTGATACCCAAGGAGCGCTGGATTGCCTATGTAACAAGCGTTTTGCCAAGGAGCAAGTACCCGGAAGTTTACGGCAATCACTATATAGAATTCATGGAAACGCAGCGATATGCCTATGAACTAGCTGCAGCTGAATTCGGTTTGCATGAATACGACATCATCCATACGCAGGATGTCATTTCGACGATAGCCTTGGACAGAGTCAAACCGGAGGGGAAACCACATATCGCAACATTGCATGGATTGGTTTCACATGAAATGCGTCACATTTTACAGAGTGCCAAAAGTTTGTCTCCTCATTTAACGGAAGCATATTTTGATCAACTGGAAAGACTGGGTGCGTCGAGTGCAGATAGGACCATTGTGGCAAATGACTGGCTGCGCCATATTTTGGCAGGTGAATACAGTGTCCCGGATGAACAATTCGAAAAGCTGCATTACGGCTATGATATTGGGCGGCTGTTAGAACGGCAAGCATTGCCTGCAGCCATGCAGGTACCAGCTGGAAAAAAGGTCATCATCTATACGGGGCGCTTAATTGAATTGAAAGGAATCGGATATCTGGTCGATGCACTGGCTTCATTGAGAGATCGTCAAGATTGGGTCTGCTGGATTGTCGGGGAAGGCAGGGACAAACAGCAGCTGCAAAATAGGGTGGCGAATGCGGGACTGCAAGGCCATGTATCCTTCCTTGGCAAGCGTGAGGATGTACCAAGTTTATTGAAGCTGGCAGATATATTCGTAAGCCCAAGTTTGATAGATAACCAGCCTTTGAGTGTGATTGAAGCACAACTGAGCGAAAAGGCCGTTATCGTCAGTGATGCGGGAGGATTGCCGGAGATGGTGGATCATGGTGTTACCGGTTTAGTCGTTCCAAAAGCGGATACGGCTGCGTTGCGCAGTGCCATTCAAACGCTGCTGGAGGATGAGCCTTATCGGAACATTCTTGGTGCGCAAGCAAAAGAATGGGGGATGGCGCATTGGTCGATGGAAAACGGTGTGGATCGACTTTTGGATATTTATAAACGACTTGTGCCAAGCAGCTGATAGGGGGGGAGACAATGAAAGCAATCGTAACAGGCGGAGCTGGTTTCATTGGCAGTCATCTCGTAAAGACACTGCTGGAAAAGCAGGTGGAAGTCATCATTTTAGATGATCTCTCAGCAAGCGGCGACGAGCATGAGATGATTCTGAACAACAGCAGGTTGTATCAATACGATGTAAAAAGTGCAGATGCTTACCGGGTGGTCATCGAGGAACAGCCGGATTTTGTCTTTCACCTTGCTGCCCAGGCGGATGTTACCAAAAGTATCTTGGCACCGGTTTACGATGCGGATGTGAATATCGGCGGAACGATCAATATGCTGGAAGCAAGCAGGACCGCTGGTGTAAAGAAATTTATTTTCGCTTCCACGTCAGCAGTCTATGGAGACGTGCAGAAACTTCCGATCACAGAGGATGACCCTGTTTTACCTATTTCGTTTTACGGTATTTCCAAATTGGCGGCAGAACGGTATATACAGCTTTTTCATGACCTGTATCAATTGCCTTATACCATTCTTCGTTATGGAAACGTCTATGGACCAGGGCAAAGGTCCAAAGGGGAAGGCGGAGTCGTTGCTGTATTTCTCGAAAGGCTGAAACGGAGAGAACCAATCATGATACATGGCGATGGTACGCAATCACGTGATTTCATTTATGTCGATGATATTGTTTCAGCAAATATAGCGGCAATGGATCTGGAGCGGAGCGGAATTTTCCATGCCAGCACTGGTACCAGCACATCGATTCTTGATTTGGCAGCATGTTTCCAACAGCTTGAAGCTTCCGTGGATGTCGCATTCACTTCGGAAAGAACTGGTGACATATCTCATAGCTGTTTGAGCAATGAAAAAGCAATCGCAAAAATGAATTGGAAGCCTGCTGTCGATATCTTCGAAGGCATCAAAAAGACATGGCAGCTGTCGTGATTTTCCTTTTTATTAACGTTATGCCCTGCCATTATCCATGATATGTGAATTGATGGTAGGGAGGGGGAGTTTCCGAAAGGAGAATGAAGCTTGGGGAACGACCGAATAAAAGGCGGTTACGATGCGGTATTCAGTCTGGGTGATTTATGCCTCGGTGCAATCCAGCTCCAAAAAAATAACTTGCGTCCTTTTTCCGGTCCGCTCGACTGGATGGGGACGCCGCAGCTGACGAAAGTGAAAGAGCTTTTTGAAAAGCGGTTTGCCGATTTCATGCTGCGGGAAAATCTGCGCATCATTGGAAAAGCGACTGAACAAATGCTGCTCGTACTGGACCAAAACAATCTCGTTTATTCCAATCATGACTTCGATACTGTCCGTAATAGTTTGGAACAACTGCCCATGTACCCATCTGTTAAAGAAAAGCTGGATCGCAGGGTGGATAGACTATGGGATAAACTACTCACAGCTCGGCGTATTTTGTTTGTCAGAACGAATGCTTCAGCAGAAGAAACGGCGGAACTTGCGCAGGTGCTCCGTTCTGTCATTGCCAATGACTTTCGGATTCTAGTCGTCAATCATGGCGCAGTCTCCAGGATTGTGGAGCAAAACTGGCAAATTGATCACGTTTATAGTGTGGAGCTGCCAGACAAAGAGATTTGGGAAGGAAACGATATGCTGTGGAAGCATTTGTTTCAAGGTGTCTACCTAACATGACAGGAGGGGCATATGGAAAAGCGGATCTTGATTACAGGAGCGAGCGGATTCACCGGTCATCATGCCGTGCAGCATTTTCTGGATAAAGGCTTTACCGTCGATGCTGTGATTCGGCGTACAAAGCTTGCGATCATGCATGAAGTATTGCATACACATCGTATCGATCTGAGCGATAAAGCCGTTGTCCATGCATTGCTGGAAGAGACGGAACCAGATTATATCCTTCACTTGGCCGGAGAAAATAGTGTCCCGGAATCTTGGAAAACACCGCTAAAAAGCTGGCGGGCCAATGTGGATTCGACACTTCATCTCGTTGAAGCCGTGAGGGCGCTTGGCCTTAAGGCGCGTGTAGTGATTGCTGGCAGTGTGTTGCAGGATGAACTAGGCAGTGCGGATTCACCGACTCATCCTTATAGTCTCACAAAAACGATGCAGACAACAGTCGGGCTTGCGTGGCAGCATCTTTTTCAAGTCGATGTGATGATTGCCAAGCCATCCAATATTATCGGGCCTGGTGTTTCCAATGGTGTTTGTACACTTTTTGCTAAGCAGTTGAGACAGCTCCAAGCGGATGGCAAATCACAATTTCAAGTTGGCAATGCAGCTGTAACGAGGGATTTCATCGATGTCAGGGATTTAGTGGAAGCGTATGAATTGCTATTTTGCAATGGGACAGCAGGGGAAACATATGAAATCACTTCTGGTCGCTGGGTTTCCTTAGGTGAAGTTCTGTCATTGTTGCGCCAAGTCAGCAGCTATGACTTTGCCATCACTTCTGAAACAGAAGAGGCAATGGCGACGAAGCAGCCGATGAAGGCTGAGAAAATCAGGGCATTAAAGTGGGAGCCCCGCCGTTCCTTGAAAACGTCTTTGACCGATGTATGGCAGTATACAGCTCAATGATAGAATGTTCACAGAATATTTACATGAATTCGGCTTCTTATGAGTTGTAACCAGAATGCGCATACCATATAGTGGACTCATAGGAGGTGTTTATATGGGCATTTTTGATTCCTTCAAAGAGCTTATCGGCAATAAGATAAGTGACATAGCACCAGAAGAACTTGTGAATAAAGCAGGTGAATTGCTTAATGGTGAGCAAGTGACCGAGCAAGCGCAGCAAGCCGTCGATTCAGTGACAGAAGCAGCTGGCGTCGATAATTTGGCAGATCAAGCTGCTGAGCTGACAGAACAAGGGACAGCAGTTGGTCAGGAAGCGATTGACCAAGGCACAGAAGCAGCACAAGGTTTGACAGACCAGGCGAATGACGTGGTCGGAAACTTGACTGAGAAAGCGCAGGGTTTCCTTTCGAATATTACAGATAGACTGAAATAAAAAAAGGCCCTCCCGTTGTGGGAGGGTCTTAATTTTCCTCTTTATCCAGTACAGCTTCCAAAGAAATATCACCGCCGAATAAATCGAGTGCGCTGCCGATCGTATAGCACATTCGATTTCCTGTCAGCTGCCGGAATAAGTCGATATCATCCAAAGAACGTATTCCGCCGGCGTACGTAGCAGGGATAGGCATATGATTTGCCAGATGGGAGACCAGCTTTTCTTGGATGCCATTCCGTTTTCCTTCCACATCCACAGCATGAATCAAGAATTCATCACAAAATGCCGCTAATTTCGTCAGATTCGCCGCATTGACTTCAAAGCTGCTTCGTTTTGTCCAGCGGTCCGTTGCGACAAACCATTTCCCTTCATGATAAGTACAGCTCAGATCGATGACTAGTCTTTCTTTACCGACAGCTTCATGGATTTTATGCAGCCTGTCTTCATCCAGCATGCCATCGTGGAAAATATAAGAAGTGACGATGACGTGGCTTGCTCCGGCTTCAAGATAATCGGCAGCATTTTCAGGGTTTATCCCGCCGCCAATCTGCAAACCTCCGGGGTAAGCCTTCAGTGCCTCCAATGCAGCTTCCTCATTACCAGGACCAAGCATGATGACATGCCCTCCGGTAATGTGCTTTTCCTTGAAAAGACGCGCATAGTAGGCTGAGTCATAGACAGATACAAAATTCTCGATGACTTGATCATGTTGATCTGAGATCGACGAGCCGACAATCTGTTTCACTTGTCCATTATGTAAATCGATGCATGGCCGGAACAACATGGAATCCCTTCTTTCTGTCTATCTATTGCACCAAGTATAAAGCAAAATGGCTGCCCAAGGAAAGGGCAGCCTGTGAGACTTTAAGCGCGGTGTCTGGAGCGCAAAGTCCATATTTGATAGATCATCACCAAAGACATGAAGACAGTCAAGCCTGTAAGTCCGATCCAGCCAGCCATCAGGTATGGATTGGTAGCTTGCTGAACTGCTTCGCTAGTGAGATAATCGCGGAAATAATAGCAAGCAAAAACGGCAATGCTGATGAATAATGATAGGGCAAGGATACCTTGGACGAGCTTGCTTTTCGTCTTGCCAGCTTCCGCTTCATACTGATTGGCCCATCCGTCCTTTTTGTCATTGGAAAACTTTTCAGCCCAAACCTGTGTGAATGTCATCAGATTGACCCATAAGTATAATTCCGGACTGATCAACAGGAAAGCGAGGATCACGTCTATGGGTCGATGCATCGGTGTTTTCAGAGCCAGGATGGTGTTGAGCACAGAAGCGAGTGCAATCGGTATCAGCCAAACCCATGACCACATGAATTGATCTGTTGCGATGGCCGCCCCCAATAACAAAATAAAGATGACACGAACAAGTAAATCCATCATCGTTTTCAGCTGTGAACGCCATAGGTGGCCGGTATGTCTAGTCTTCATCATCAAATCACGATCGGTTAGCAGATTCACGGTTCCTGAGCTCCACTTCACGCGCTGGTTCCGGAAGGTATGATAAGAACGCATTGCATCGACAAAGCAGCGGGCATTCGGACTGATCAATGTTTTCCAGCCGTTTTTCTGAAGCTGCCACGTCAGCAGCATATCCTCGACATCGGTATCATTCTGCCACGGACCATCCAGCTTGTTGCTTTGCATCACTTCATATAGAGCTTCAGGACGAAAAAGCGTGGCTTGCCCACCCAGCACATAAGTACTGCCGCCGCGATATTGCAGACTGAGCAGCCAGCTTGCCATATCTTGCTTTTGCTGATGTGTCCACCATCTGGCCATGGCACCGCCGTATTCGCCGCTGGCAAGCTTTTCTTCATAATAAGGGTCGTCCTTGGACAGCAGGCTTTTCTTTTTTGGCATACGCATCGTATATTTTGCCATCACCCCGCCGATATTGCGGGAACTCATCAATCCGTCCCATAAGTGCTGCAGGGCACGGGGAGCCAGCCTGCTGTCGGCATCCATGCCGAGGACAGCTTTGACAGAGCGTTGATAGGCAATTTGGTAATCGGTCCGTTCCATTTCATAAATGTCCATGTTATCTCCATAGATGGCTTTCCAAACAGCGTTGAGTGCTCCGACTTTTCGCTGTTTGTTGTTTTCTGTTACGATGACTTCAATAGATAATCCAAGTTCCTCACCAGTTTCTTTTGCCACTTCTTCCGTCCGGTCCGAGCAATTGTCTGCTACAACGAAGACATCAAGATCGACTCCGCTTGGCAATACTTGCTCTCTTAAGCCTGTCAGGCAGTCGAAAATTGCTTTTTCTTCATTGTGGGCAGGAATGAACGCTACGATTCGCGGACGCATATACGTACGTTTGATACGCGGCAAAGCACGTGCATCCACACTGCCTGGAATTGTCATCATCTTTCATTTTCCTCCTTTTAATCTAACGAGCAGGCTTGCAGGGAGTTAACACGTGTTGTGAAAGATAATCAGAAAATAAACTGCTCTTTCTTTTGAACTGGTTCATAAGTCACATGATAGCATAGCAAAACCTTGTAGGAATGATGAATCGTTAGTCAAATAAAGGGAATATTCGCAGTAGGCACGTCAACTTATGTTGAATGTTGTGGGAATTATTTACAGTTCTAATTCTCTATATTAGAAGGGGTGGATAGGTAAATGGATATAAATGTACAAGTCATCGAACAGCGGATGCTTGAGAATAAGCAGTTGGATACGCTGGTTTTCGGAATGGGCTGCTTCTGGAGCCCTGAAGCTAATTTCGGCCAGCTGCCAGGCGTGCTCCGTACGAGAGTCGGTTATGCAGGAGGAACAAAACTCAACCCTGATTATCGCCAAATGGGTGACCATACCGAAACAGTGGAAGTTACCTTCGAACCGGATAGCATTTCCTTCGAACAGCTGCTCCGGAAATTCTGGAATGATCATAATCCGAATCGGCCCGCTTATAAAGAAAGACAGTATATCAGTCTGCTTCTATACCGAAATGCAGAACAGAAAACGATAATGGAAGCTGTGAAACGGCAGTTGGAAAATGAACGCAAAGAGCCGATTTATACAGAGATTGCGCCTTTGCACGACTTTACCGAAGCAGAACCGCATCACCAAAAATATTATCTGAAACGTTTTAAAAGGGCGACAGAGCAGCTGATGCAGCAGTTCCCTGATGAAAAAGCTTTCCATATGTCCGCCATTGCAGCACGTTTGAATGGTTTTGTCAGGGAATACGGTACCTTGGCATCCATCAAAAGTGAAATAGCTGAATGGAATATTTCTGCTGATGAGGCCATCGCAATTCAAAAGCTGCTGGATGATTTGAAGTGGTGATGAAAATTGTCTTACAACAGCATCTCCAAATCAGTCTGAACGGAAGCTGATTGTTTTTGAGGATTGCTTGAGCATGCAGATAACGTAATAGGGAAGCAACGTTGTCCATGCTCGAGTAACTGTATGTTTAGAAGACGAGCAGTATGCTGGCATTCAGGAAATTTCATATTCCAGAAATGATTATGTCGCTAACAGCGTACAGATCATTGCCTTTTCCTTCTAAATATCGTTAAATACTGGCGGAATGGGTGAAAAGGATGCAAAGACTTGAGGTGGAAACCTCTGCTGAATCGATATAGGGCATGATGGATGGCGGAATGCGCAGACAAAATATTGCAGCAGAAAACAGGCATGGCTAAGCACTATTAAAACTAGTGGCCATGCTATATATGAGAATGTCCGTAAAATTATAGTTAACTGCAAGGCTTATCACACCGAAGAACGTTCACTTTCGATATACTAATAAAGGAGATACATAACAAAACTGATGTAGGGGGATGGAGTATGTATAAGTTAGTAGCAATAGATATGGATGGAACATTATTGAATGATCAGCATGAAGTGTCGCTGGAGGTCCATGAAGCACTGCAGGAAGCGAAAAAAATGGGTGTGAAGATCGTTCTTTGCACGGGCCGCCCGATTCATGGTGTATACCGTTATTTGGAAGAGTTGATCTTGAATGAAGATGGCGATTTTGTCATTGCTTTCAATGGAGCTCTTGTTCAGAATGCCCACACGAATGAAGTAGTATCGCAGTTGTCCTTATCTTATGATGATTTCATCGATTTGCATCAGCTCAGCCTGAAGCTTGATACACCGATGCATTATTTTGATGCGGAGCATTTGTACACGTCGAATAGGGATATCAGCAACTATACCATTCTCGAATCCTTCATGACGAAGATGCCGCTTCATTACCGAGCTGTCGATGAAATTCCGCGTGATGTGCTCGTTCCGAAGGTAATGTACATTGATGAACCCGCGCGGCTGAGCGAAACGATTGCCAATGTACCGGATGAATGGAAAAAACGCTTCACAATGGTGCAAAGTTCACCGTATTTCTTTGAAATCCTGCACCCGGAAGCCAGTAAAGGAAGTGCAGTGAAGCAGCTTGCGGAACAGCTTGGAATCAAGCGGGAAGAAGTGATGGCGATCGGGGATAATGGGAATGATTTATCCATGATTCAGTATGCAGGCTGCGGCGTTGCCATGGAAAATGCCATCCCGGCCATCAAGGAAGCAGCTGATTATATTACAACTTCCAATAATGCACATGGTGTCGCAGAAGCAATTCGGAAGAAGATCCTAAAGGCGGGACAAGCATGATCGTTATCGGGAATGATGTACTGACAGTCGAAATTGCGGAAATGGGAGCAGAGATAAGAAGTGTACTGCATACGGAAACGCAGCTTTCTTATATGTGGAGCGGAGATGCTGCTTACTGGGGCAGGGTTTCTCCGGTCCTGTTTCCGATTGTCGGCCGCTTGAAGGATGGAAGTTACACAACAGAAGGCAAAACATACGAGCTTTCCCAACATGGTTTCCTGCGAGATGAGGTCTTTGAAGTAAAGGAAGCGCAAGCAGCTTCTGTTGTATTCTCCCTTGAATCAAATGGAAAATATCAAGAAGTATACCCGTATGAATTCCGAGTGGAAATTCGGTACTGGCTGCAAATGGATCAGCTGCATGTGGAGTGGCGAGTGTATAATCTGGAGACAGAAAAGCAGATGTTCTTTTCCATCGGTGCTCATCCGGCCTTTCGTTTACCGCTTAAATCTGGTGAGCATCCTGCCGATTATAAGCTGCATGTAAAGCCTGTCCAAGATGAGCAGGTCACCGCATATACACTGGCTGATGGATTGGTCCATGAAACAGCAGAGCCAGCTGTGCTGCCAGCCATGCCGATTCAAGCATCATTGTTTGAAAATGATGCGCTTATCTATGATCATATCGAGGAAGTCCGGCTCCAATCGAGCGAGGGGAATGGTGTGTCGGTTTCCTTGCAGGACTTTCCTTATGTCGGTATTTGGTCCAAGTATGATGATGCATCGAAAACGATTGCGCCTTTCGTATGTATCGAACCGTGGTTCGGAATCGCGGATACAACAGATTCGACAGGTGTATTATCGCAAAAGAAAGGCATACAAAAGCTAGATCCAGAAGCTGTTTTCATGACTTCTTATCAGATGACCTTCTTCTAAGGCAACGGCCGCTTCTACCGGAAGCGGTCGTTTCAATAGGTTTGAAAGAGACGAATCATGGTAAACTAGCTAGTATCATCAGAAGGTAGGTACAACAAACAGCATGAGTTTTTTTACAGCATTGTTCGTTTTATTACTGGCAGTCCTTATTTCCACTGCGGTAAGCAAAATATTGCCACTGCCGCTGGCATTGATCCAGATAGTCTTGGGGTTGGGTGTATCTTTACTGCCGCTTCATGTTTCCTTGGAGTTCGAGCCAGAATTATTCATGATTTGTGTGATCGCGCCGCTCTTATTCAGTGAAGGGCAAAAGGCTTCCAGGAAAGAATTGTGGCAGCTGCGAACGCCGATTATCCTACTCGCCTTCGGACTTGTATTCCTCACAGTCGGTATTGGGGGATATTTGATCCACTGGCTCATTCCATCCATGCCGCTGGCAGTTGCATTTGCTTTGGCAGCGACGATATCGCCGACGGATAATGTAGCGGTAAAATCGATAACGCGCGGCTTGAAGCTGCCGTCGAATGTGATGCCGATATTGGAAGGAGAGTCCCTGCTCAATGATGCGGCAGGTATCGTATCTTTCAAAGTAGCACTTGCTGCCGCGCTGACAGGAGTGTTTTCATTCGGAGGAGCTTCTGGGCAATTTTTATTCGTTTCGATAGGTGGTCTGGTGATTGGTGTAATAGCAGGGTATGTGATTGTCACGCTTCGGCTGCAGCTGTTGAAGCATGGTTTCCAGGATGATTCCATGCTGATCGTATTGCAGGTGATGACGCCATTCTTCCTATATGTATTAGCTGAGGAAGTGCATGTTTCCGGCATACTCGCTGTCGTAGCCGCCAGCATCATCCACGGTATTGAACGTGATCGTCTGCAGCAGACGACAACCAAGCTGCAAATATTGTCCAGCAATACGTGGACAATCGTTGAATATGTATTGAACGGTCTCGTATTTGTACTTTTAGGATTTTTGCTGCCTGAAGTATATCGAGGGATTCAGGATACAAATGAAATCGGCATGGGCAGGTTATTCGGAGTCATCATCGTCGTGTTCCTCGCTTTATTCATCATTCGGTTTCTATGGGTGTACAGTTTGTATAAGCCGTTCACGGTACCACCGAAAAATCGGATGGAGCGCTTTGTGGCAAGAAATAATCAACATAAAGCGGAAACTGTGGAAACCAAAAGCACTGGTCGCGCTTATTACGCGCTTATCATGGCGATAAGCGGGATTCACGGTACCATCACGCTGGCAACTGCTTTGTCCATTCCATTTTATCTTGATGATGGTTCGCTGTTCCCGATGCGCAACACCGTGCTATTCGTAGCGACGGGCGTCATATTGCTCAGCTTGGTATTCGCGGCTATGGCATTGCCCATCCTGATTCAAAAGCCGGAAAAAACGGATGACGGACTGCTTTCCTTTAAAGAGGCATATCGTCTCGTATTGAAGCAGACGATCAATTCGCTTCAAGTTGACGCTGTCAGGGAAACGCAGCTGGCTGTTAACTTGGTTGTCCGTGATTTGGAGGAACAGCTGATAGATTTGGAAAAAGGCATATTGCAAGATCCGAACAAACAGACGATACAATCCTTTATCAAAGTCGGCAGGGAGGCAGAACGAAAACGAGTCGAAGAGCTGGCGGGTGGAGATGGTGTATCTGAGGATGCTTATCAGTTGTATCAGGTGCTCATGACTCAGCCGGAGCAATATCTCGCTCACACTACTTTCAGCAGGTTCAAACGGGCCTTCCAAATTGCCAGGATACGCCGCAAGTTCCGGAAGCAGTGGCGAGAAAACTGGCAGCAGCATGCCGAGCAGGTTCTCAGTGAAAATCCCGAGGTAGAGAATGAACTGAAACGTTTGCGGACGGCAGGAGCACAAGCAGCCATTGATGCTATCCGGGCAAAGACCGATACAGCAAACCGTCATGAAGCCTTGATCGTGACGCAGCTGTACAATAAGAAGCTAGCCGGACGTTACCGTTCGCTTGAAAGCGACGAAGCTTTCCAGGAACAGCTCCATAAATTCCGGATGCGCGCAATCAGGCTGGAGCGTGATGCCATTCATGAATATGTGCTAGACGAACGTATATCTGTGGCGACAGCAGCTAAACTAAGAGAAGCTGTCACTTACGATGAAATGGTCGTTTTGAGTGTGGATTCTTCCCACTGACCGGCAGCCTTGTCTTTCGTTGGACAAGGCTGTAAAATTGGGACTAGTAGTGTGAATATTGCTAATAGATTTATTTTTAATGTGGTTCTACGTATTCGACAATTAATATGGCATAATAGGACTCGTTGTGAAAAATATGTTTTACTTTGATGATTGACATCGTCGCATTTGTGGCTATATACGCGAAAGGGGAACAACATGAGTTATATTATCGGCATCATTGGTTTATTTGTGTTTCTAGGATTGGCTTGGATCGCTAGTTCCAATAGAAAAAAGATCAAGATTCGTCCGATCATCATCATGATCGTCTTGCAGCTTGTACTTGGGTACATTTTATTGAGCACCGAAGTGGGTAATATTTTGGTGAAAGGAATTTCAGACGGTTTCAACCTTTTACTTAAATATGCCGCTGAGGGAATCACTTTCGTCTTTGGCGGGTTGGTGAATTTCGAAGGCTCTGTATTCTTTATGAATGTATTGCTGCCAATTGTATTCATCTCGGCATTGATCGGTATCCTTCAATACTGGAGAATCCTCCCGTTCATCATCAAATATATCGGTCTTGCACTGAGCAAGGTGAACGGCTTAGGTAAACTGGAATCTTATAATGCGGTTGCATCGGCGATTCTGGGACAGTCAGAGGTATTCATTTCCTTGAAAAAACAGCTGGCTTTGCTCCCGCGTCATCGCCTGTACACACTATGTGCATCAGCAATGTCCACGGTTTCCATGTCCATCGTTGGATCATATATGACAATGCTGGACCCACGTTATGTTGTTACAGCGCTTGTACTGAATCTATTTGGCGGATTCATCATCGCCTCCATCATCAATCCTTATGAGGTCGATCCAAAGGAAGATATGATCGAAGAAGAAAAAGGCGAGAAGCAGTCCTTCTTCGAAATGCTCGGTGAATATATCATGGATGGTTTCAAAGTAGCTATCGTCGTAGCTGCTATGCTGATTGGTTTTGTAGCACTTATCGCGATGATCAACGGTATTTTCTCTGGAATCTTCGGTATCAGCTTCCAGCAGTTGCTTGGCTATGTATTTTCTCCATTCGCATTCCTTATGGGTGTGCCTTGGGCGGATGCAGTTGATGCAGGAAGCATCATGGCAACGAAGATGGTATCAAACGAATTCGTCGCTATGCAGGACCTATCCAGCGGAGCTTTTGCTTTCAGTGATCGTGTTACTGCCATCGTTTCGGTATTCCTTGTCTCCTTTGCGAACTTCTCTTCCATCGGTATCATTGCTGGTGCGGTGAAAGGGTTGAATGAAAAACAAGGGAATGTGGTAGCGAAATTCGGTTTGAAGCTGCTTTACGGAGCTACTCTTGTCAGCTTCCTATCTGCAACGATTGTTGGTCTATTAATGAGATAAATGAGAAGGACATCACGGTAACGTGGTGTCCTTTTTTTTGTTACTTGACGTAAATAAATATCTAAAATATACTTACTTACATAAAGTAAGTAATGAGGGGGAGCCTGTATGCATTACCAACAACCGCCGCAGACTTATATTGGTCAAGTGAAATTACGTGTGGCAGATTTGAAACAATCTGTTGCTTATTATACGAAAATCATTGGTTTAAAAGTAATGAAAGAAAGCCAAGGTGAGGTATCATTAGGGACTGGAAGTGAGATTTTACTGTACCTAGCGGAAGAGCAGGGACTAAAAAGAAAACCGGATCGTCATGCTGGCTTGTATCATTTTGCCTTGCTGTTGCCATCCAGGGCGGATTTGGCTGATGTGGTGAAATTTTATGTGATGAATCGAGTTCCATTCGGAGCATCAGATCATGGAGTAAGTGAAGCAATATATTTAAATGATCCCGATGGCAATGGTATCGAGATATATGCTGACAAGCCTGATACAGGCTGGACGTGGATCGATGACGAGATTCAGATGACAACAGACCCGCTTGATGGCGAAAATTTATTGAAAGAAGCGTCGGATCAAGATTGGAATGTCCTGCCCGAAGGTACGGTTATGGGGCATATCCATCTATACATGCGACATCTCGGAGAAGCAGCAGCTTTTTATAATAATCTGCTTGGTTTCCAGACTGTCGTTTCAAGTTATCCAGGAGCTTTGTTCGTTTCGACAGGCAGCTACCATCACCATATTGGATTGAATACATGGCATGGAGCCAATGCACCGTCGGTAAACCATGATGAAGCAGGTATGGATTGGTTTACGATCAATTATCCGAGCGAACAAAAGCTTGTGGAAGCGGTTGGAAGAGCAGAAGCGGCTGGAATACCGATGACAAAAGAAAACAATATCTTTATTTTGAAAGATCCAGTAGGGTCGGAAGTAAGATTGACTGTACATCGATGAGGAAAAAGCACACAATGGCAGCTGCTGTTGTGTGCTTTTTTCATTGTGTGTCATAATAATAGGAATGACTAAAAAAGGAGCGTAAGGATGAACGAACTTTTACAGAATTTGAATCCATTTCTTCCAGGGGAAGTGCAAATTATAGAGGATGATGGTCTGTTGCGCCTTATGACGGAAGATGGGAAGCCATGTGGCATAGTTGATGTGGACGAAAAGGGACAGCTTATAGGTTTTGATTTGCAGATAGTGCTTCCTGAAGGGGAAAAAACGGATGCTGAGGCGGTTGCTGCCCGGTTTTCTTCGGTCTTTTATCCGGAAGCAAGGAATGTGCTGCAGATAGAACAGATGGAAAACATATTCGTGATTCAGCTTTCCGAGACAGATCCCATTCATCAGCTGCCGATTCCAAACACCGGTTTGACCGTTGAAATCCACGAATCTGGTATTGTGACTGCCGCACAATTGTATCGAAATGCGTATACGCTAATCGAAAACGCTGATCCGATGCTTGTAGCGGAAGCAAAAGAAAAACTGCTTGCCGAAGCGCCTGTCATGCTGGCGGTTCAACGAGACAAGTTACAATATAAGCTATCAGACCAAGTTATCGGTGTGCATACAAACGGAACAGTACTTTACACGGATTTCCCGCCGGAATTGACAGATATCAAGATGGACGGAGAGCACAAGGATTGGCGCAGCTTGATGGGGATGACCGAGGATTTCGTAAATTATCATGATGAAGATGGCATGCAGCTATGGGCGGAAAAGCAACTGCTAAACCAAGCTGCAGAAGACATTTCCGATCAAATAGCAGTCCGACAGAATGAAGATGTCCTATTTTATTCCGGTGCGACACCATGGAAAAAGGGCGTCAAAATGAGGGAAGATGAGCTTGAACAGCAAGCTATTCAATTTCTGGCAGCAGTTTCAGAACAGCCTATCGGAGAGTGGAAGCTTGCAGGGTCACTGTTGGCGCCGGATGCTGCTATCGAGGATGAACTGGAACCGGCATATGTCTTCCTGTTCACATATACGAAAGAAGGCCTTCCGGTTGATGGAAAGGAAGCCAGCATTCACGTTGGGATCTATTCCGGCCTAATCAGGGAGTGCATCATCGACCGTGTGCCCGATGCTGTTACCGCAATCAAGGAACTGCCATCTCTTCAGCAAATGAAACATCAGATCGGCGATTCACTGGAATTGCAGCTTGCATGGGCTCCACTACAAGAAGAACATCACTACGAGCTAGTATATGTAATTAGAAAATAAAGACTAAAAAAAGGTTTCCAGCGACCTGAAAACGGTTACTTATAAGAGCCTGACCAAATTTGCAGGCTATCTTACATAAAGGGTGATCGCATGTTCAGTGTTGGAGAAATTATCTTTATTTTGGTGTCTTGTGCGTTTTTCATGGGATTGGTTGCTGTGGTTTCTTACTACATGACTAAAGGGCATGTCAGCACTGCAGATGAATACTTCCTTGCAGGTCGTGGATTGACTGGTGTTTTCATTGCAGGGTCCTTGCTGCTGACGAACTTATCGGCAGAGCAGCTGATCGGCTTGAATGGACAAAGTTTCACCAATAATATGTCGGGCATGGCGTGGGAAGTGACAGCTGGCCTTGCAGCAATCATCATGGCGATCTTCCTACTGCCGAAGTTCCTTGGCATCGGCATTTCGACCATACCGGAATTTTTGAGCAAACGTTATGATGAAACCGTCAGAAGATTGACCGTCATTTTGTTCCTGCTCGGATACATGTGTGTGACGATTCCTTCCATGCTTTACTCCGGCGGTGTATCCGTCCTGCAGTTGTTCGATCTTCCGGAGCTATTTGATATTACATATACACAAGCATTATGGCTGACAGTATGGTTCGTCGGTATCGTCGGTGCCGTTTATGCAATCTTCGGCGGTCTGCGGGCTGTTGCGGTTTCCGATACATTGAATGGCATCGGATTGGTCATCATCGGTTTCCTGGTCCCGATACTTGGATTTATTTTATTGGGTAATGGAAATATGGTGGATGGGATGAAGCATATCGTCCAGAACAGTCCCGAGAAACTGAATGCAATCGGAAGCAGTACCGATAATGTTCCATTCTTCTCCATCTTTACAGGCATCATCTTTGCCAATCTTTTTTATTGGGCCTTGAATCAATATGTCATCCAGCGTGCTTTAGGTGCCAAGAACTTGGCAGAGGGTCAAAAAGGTGTTCTATTTACAGGCTATCTGAAGCTGTTGGTTCCGATTTTCATGCTCATACCTGGTATCATCGCATTTCACTTGTACGGTGATTCCATTCAAAATGGGGATCTAAGTTACCCGACATTGGTGGGGGATGTGCTGCCAGTATGGATGCTCGGATTTTTCCTTGCTGTACTATTCGGGGCAGTGCTGAGCAGTTTCAACTCTATCTTGAACAGTGTCGCTACCTTGCTGGTACTGGATATCTACCAGCCAGTATTCGACCCCGATGCTTCTGATGAAAAGCTGATCAAGGTCAGCAAGGTCCTTGGTATCGTCATTGCCCTCGTGTCCTTCTTCGTTGCACCATTTCTCATGTATGCACCGGATGGTTTATGGAATCTGATCAGGCAGTTTACCGGATTCTTCAACATTCCGATTCTTGTTATCGTATTGATGGGGATGATTTTCAAACGTGTGCCAGCTTCAGCTGCTAAAGTGGTGATCATATTCCATGTCCTTGCTTATTATATGATGGTTTGGGGTTTCAGACAGATATTCGATTATGATCCGGGTATAAATTATATCCATGTATACGGAATATTGCTGGCAATCGAGGTTGTATTCATGCTCATCATGGCAAAAGTGAAGCCATTGAAGACGATCAAACCAGTCTTTTATGCCGAAAATGGCGAAGATCATCTCGTTCCTTGGAAACACGCCATCCCTGTATCCATAACATTGATTTTTTCCATCGTCATTTTTTATGTCATTTTCTCGCCGATTGGACTTGCTTACGAAGAGGCTGCTGTTTCCAACTGGTTCTGGCCGGTCATTGGCATACTCATCGTGACGAACATCATTCTTTATATCGTTTCCATCAAAGTATGGAATCAGAAATATCATGAGTACGTGGAAAAACAGACGGAAACCGCACTGAAAGCGCGTGCCTAAATGATCGATAACGAAAAAAGCCACTCGGATGAGTGGCTTTTTCCTATTTGCTGAGCACACAGCAAAATAAAACAGAAATATTTTGGGGGTATCCTGTTTGTAAGATATTCTAACAGAAAAAGCAATGGCATGCAAAATATTTGTTAAGATTTTGTAAAGCTATTCGGCTGTTGAGGATGTACTTGTCTCAAAATACTATCCACTGTATACAGGGGACGCTTTTTTACCTCGGCAAATATGGTGCCAATATATTCACCGATGATTCCGATGGCCATGAGCTGCAATCCTCCAAGCAGCCAGATGGAGATGATCAAGGATGTCCAGCCGGCATCGGGATTGCCGAATATCTTTTGGATGGCTGCATAACCTGCTGCCAGGACACTGATGAAAAACAAAGCAAAGCCGACCGCCGCAATGAGTCGGATGGGCGCAACACTGAAAGATGTGATGCCTTCAAACGCGAAACTGAGCATTTTTTTCAACGGGTATTTTGTTTCACCGGCAAGCCGCGGTTTTCGTTCATATGGCACAATATCTGAACGAAAGCCAATCTGCGGGATGATGCCTCTCAAGAATAGTTTTGATTCGCCATAGCGGCTCAAAGCGGTGAGGGCGCGACTGTTCAGGAGCCGATAATCAGCATGATTGGAAATCAGCCGAATCCCGAGCATCTCCATCATCCGGTAGAAAAGTGCTGCGGTGTTACGCTTGAAACCAGTGTCGGATGTACGGTCGTCCCGAACACCATAAACGATTTCATACCCTTCCAAGTAACGGAGAACGAAGGTGCGGATGACAGAGATATCGTCCTGTAAATCGGCATCCAGTGTAATGACACAATCGGAATACGTTTTGGCATGCAGCATGCCGGCAAGCAGTGCACGCTGATGACCTGCGTTGGCAGCAAGCTTGATTCCTGTAACAAACTGGTTGGCCATATGCTCGATTTTAATCAGCTGCCACGTATCATCTTTGCTGCCATCGTCCACAAATAGGATGGTACTGGCAGACGATATCAGCTGTTCCTGCATCAATGCTGCCAAAGTGGATGTAAGCTTGGAACAAGTATCTGTCAGGATTTCTTCTTCGTTATAGCAAGGAATCACCAATGTGAGTACAGGCAATGAAGCAGTCATGTTCTCCCTCCTTAAGATTGCACATGATATAGATGAACTTTCCAAGCGGAGTCAGGGTGGTCGAAGCTCCGTTCATATTCCAAATCATTGGCAGCTGCATTTTCTATCAGGACAGATGAAAAGATGTAGGTGCCACCCAGTTTGCGCAGGGCATTCGTATCCAAATCGAGATCCTTGATCGTACGGTCGGTATTTTTACGGAAGTCATAGTGCTTTCCGAGTTCAGCAGAGAATATATACAGCCGGCTGCCCCACTCATCAAAATAGCGCCGCAGTTCCTTGTTTTTGGCCAATTCATCTGCAATGATGTCGCGAAAGCGGTGCTTATAGCTGAGCGGGATGATGTTGTTGTATGTATCAACTGTATAAAAACCGTTGTATTGCGCGACGGCCGGATGTAAGCCGATGCTTGCCACCTTGTACGTATCTTGCGGTGCTCCGATATAATCGCGAATTTCCTGAAACTGTTCCGTTGCATAAAAGGCCTTGACTGAAGGTGTTTTCTTATACAAACCATACACGATTTCTTCATTGGAAAAAGCCAAAACGACAAGCTGCAGACAGAGGCAAATATAAACAAAAGCCCTGACGCTTCGCTTACCCAGCTGCCATAGCAAATAACACGCCAAGCCGAAACTTGCATAGATGACAAGCGGGCGAAGAAAGTGAAAGCGAGCAAAATTGAATGCCGACAGCAAATCGATATGTTCCTTAGGCATGGACCAAATTTTATTGAACCAAAGCGCGTACCAAAACGACAAAAGCAGATTGAATCCAGTCAAACCGAGATATATTTTCATCGGTCTCGTTCGCTGCCGGCTGAAGAGCACCAGCAGTAAAGTAAGCAACAATACAGGCAGGATGATGAAAGTATGCAGCGTCATCACATGATTATGCCCCAGCAGGAAGTTCTTTAAAAACAAGTGCAGCGTCTGGGTAAAGTCCTGTCTGGATGAGACAAATTCAACACGATGCATAGTTTCGGAGCCAGCAATCATTGTGTAGACCAGCCGGTAATCGGTGGCCAGGAATAAAGCGGTCATCCAGATGATGCTACCAAGGAAACGGAGATGAAGCCTGCGATATCGAACAAGATCAACTAGCCAGATGAGTCCCATCAGCACCAGGAAGAAAAAGAAACCCAAAACGAAACTCGCATACAGCGGTAGCAATGTAATCGCAAGCCAATGTTTCCAGTTTGCTTTATTTTCCCGGATGGAAAGGAAGGCCCACAATGCCAGAGGATGGCCCATGGTGCTAAGCATGCCGGATGGCCAAAATGGTGTCAGGGAAAAGGCCAATGAAACGAGAGCAGCGATCCAATGCGCTTTGATGTTTCGGATGATATGTGTGCGCAGCAGTAAGTACATCCCAAGAAAAGCTACCAATCGGGTGAGGAGCTGACTGATTGCGTAAGCAGTCATTGTCGAAAACCAAGAATGCAGCCAAACGATGAGCGTCCATTCTGTGCCAAGTGCATCGCGTGGCAGCCCGCCGATGATCTCCGGTATGACAGCATGAACGCCGCCAAACATCTGCCCGCTATCTGCAAGGACTTTGTACCATGCAAGATTGGAGTCAAGGTTATCGTGCACGCGGATGTGGGCATCGTTCCCGAGCAGGAAAAGGGGAGAAACGAAGAGCAGTATCGCTGCTATACAAAGCATGATGACCTTTCTGTCTGCATAATTCCGCATCATTCCCACACCCTCCCGAAATATTGCTGTTAGTATGCGGCATGAGCCAATAAGCTATACAAAAAAATACCCGGGATATTATGCATCCGCGGGTATTCTGGAAATATAGGATCTTTCAAATTCTGCTTGAGGCAATGGCTTGGAAAACAAATAGCCTTGTACCTCCGTACAGCCAAGCTGGCGCAGCTCATCCAGCTGGGCTTCGGTTTCTACACCTTCTGCAATGGTATGCAGCTTCAGGTTTTCAGCGAGTGACTGAATGGTGGCTACGATTGTTTGGTCATTTTCAATATGTTGAATGAACGTTTGATCAATTTTAAGAATGTCTACTTGCAGCTTATCCAAATAATTCAACGAACTATAGCCTGTTCCAAAATCATCGATACTGATCCTGACACCCGTTTCGCGCAGCTTCTGCAGGATGGTATTGATTTTCGCCTCATTCTGCATGACCACTCGTTCTGTGATCTCAAGCTCCAGCATGCTGCCATGCAGATTGTAATGTTCCAGCTTCTCTCGGAAGAAACTGGCGAAATCATCTTGCAAAAATGTAATGACTGACACGTTGATCGATATGCAGGGAAGATGGATTTCGTCTGTTTCCTCCTTCCATTTTGAAAGGCAAGCCATCACACGCGCAATGACACTCCGTTCGATCGGAACGATCAATCCGCTCTCCTCGGCAATCGGAATGAACACATTCGGCGGTATGAAGCCGCGTTTAGGATGATGCCAGCGCAGCAGCACCTCCGCACCGCTTATTGTACGGGAAATGCTATGGAACTTGGGCTGGAAATACAAGCTGAAGGCCTGTGCGTCGATTGCTTTTTGCAGTTCATGTTCAATTTCAAAGCGCCGTACTTGTTTCTCAGCCATACTTGGATGAAAGAAGGTATATCCATTTCCGCCATTTTCTTTTGACTGATACATCGCTATGTCAGCATATTTATAAAGATTATCCACATCTTCTGCATGCTCAGGAAAAGAAGTGATACCGATGCTTGCCTGAAGGACAAGTTCGTAATCCCGAAGCCGCATCGGCTTTCGGAATTGCTCCACAATGGCTCCGGCAAGCTGAATCGCAGTTTTTTCTGGTACGATGAGCAGAAACTCATCTCCACCGACCCGGCTGACGGTTCCTTTGCCATCAAGGATGTTTTCAAGCCGCGCAGCTGTCTCTACCAGCACCTCATCGCCAAAGGAATGTCCAAAGATATCGTTGATTCGCTTAAACAAATCATAATCAATCAGCAGGATACTGAATGGGGTGGCTTTTTCTATGTATGTCTTAACTTTCTGTTGCATCAGACGACGATTCGGCAGTTTGGTCAAGTCATCATGATAAGCTAAAAATTCAATTTGCTTAGCTGTTCTGATTGTATGCGTAACATCCTTGATCACAAGAAAATAGCCGACGATATGGTGCTTCATGACGGTTGGGATGCCGGTTATGTGCACATTCAGCTGTTTCCCGGAATCTTGCAGCATTTTCGTATCCCATTGATGCGTCCTGCCGCTGGTCAAGATGGATACACCGTAATGAAAAGTTTCCTTATCGGGAAACAAACTTGCTGCCTTTAAAGGGACGGCTGTTTTTCCCTCACAGCTGAATAAGCGATAGCTCTCTTTGTTGGCATGCTGGATGGTGCCATCATTGCTGACTGCCAGGACGGCCGAGGGATTATCATTGAACAGGGTTTGGTACAGCTGATGCGTCGACAGGAGCGCCCTGTTCCGATAAAGCAACGGTATCACCGTCAAGATAGTGTTCGTAATGACAACGAAAGCTGTGGGAATCAGAAAATGTGCATAATGGGTAGCCGATGAATCATAGGAAGTGAAGCTAGCAAAGATGCTGTAGCCAAGCCCCGTGATAGCCACCCCGGACATCGCACTGCCGAACCATAGCAGCATTTTGCTCCATTTCAGCTGCTTCCCATTAGTATACATATTAAGAAAACGGAATAAGGAAAAGACGATCGATTGTGTCAATACAATCGATATGAATACCTCGATGAAATGAATATTCAACAAGGACGGGTACAGCAGTAAAGGTGTAAGCATATGCAGCAAATAAATGAAAAAGGCCAATATGAAACTGATCATCAAGTCATACTTGGTATTTCCGATCGGATTGCGAATCACTCGTAATACCACACCTCCGCAAATGGAGCTGACGAGGAAAAAGATGATGAAGAAAATCGCAGTGTTATGCTGGTCAGGACCTGCATCTATGGATAAGGTGAAAGAATAGGCAGCCAATACAGCACTGATACCGCTCCCAAGGGAAACTGCGGTCACTTTCCAGGCATCCACAGCAGTCCGCATCATTTGCTGACTTACATATAATACAAGCCTTGTGAGCATCCCCAAAAGCACGATGCTGGTGATGGTATAGAGCAGATGAATGCCCGGAATATCAATGGATGACAACGTTTTTCCTCCTGTAGTAAAAGTAAGGATTACCTGTATTGGACAGGCATGGTAACATAAGTTTATCAGATAAAATCGAATCATGGCGCAAAACATTCACTAACTGCAATCTAGGAGGAGATTTCTTTGTACAAAACGAAAAAAATGCTGCTGCTCGGATCAGGGGAACTGGGGAAAGAGGTCGTGATCGAAGCGCAGCGGCTCGGTTTAGAAACGATCGCAGTCGATCGGTATGATGGAGCTCCAGCAATGGCTGTGGCTGACCGCAGCTACGTCATCGATATGCTCGATCGAGACAAGCTTAGACAGATTGCAGAATGGGAAAAACCAGATTTCATCGTTCCGGAAATCGAGGCAATTGCTACAGATGAATTGGTGGAACTGGAGAAAGAAGGCTATCACGTCGTGCCGACTGCGAAAGCGGCACAGCTTACGATGGACCGGGAAGGCATTCGCCGGTTTGCAGCGGAAACATTGGATATTCCAACAGCTGACTATCGATTTGCCGATACATACGAAGCATTTCAAGCAGCAGTAGAGGAGATTGGCTTTCCCTGTGTGATCAAGCCGTTGATGAGTTCTTCTGGAAAAGGGCAAAGTGTCTGCCGAAGCACAGAAGATATGGAAATAAGCTGGAAAATCGCCATGGAAGGAGGAAGGGTGCAAAAGCCGCGCATCATTGTAGAGGAATTCATTCAATTCGATGCGGAAATCACATTGCTGACGGTCCGGGCGATCAATGGTACATTCTTCTGCGACCCGATCGGTCATGAACAGGAAAAAGGTGATTATATTGCCTCGTGGCAGCCACATCAGCTGACAGAAGATCAATTGGAACAAGCGCAGGGAATAGCAGAGCGGATCACAACAGGATTGGGTGGTTACGGTATATTCGGTGTGGAGCTCTTCCTTGCAGGTGACCACGTATACTTCAGTGAAGTATCTCCGCGTCCTCATGACACCGGCATGGTGACAATGGTGACGCAGCAGCTATCGCAATTCGCCCTGCACGTACGCGCGATTTTAGGTTTGCCGATCACAGAAATCAAGTCTGTCCGGCCTGGGGCCACAAGTCCATTGAAAGCAGAGGAAACTTTTGATTCGTATCATATTACGGGTATGGGAGAAGCATTACAGGAACCGCAAACGCAGATTCGTGTCTTCGGTAAGCCAGTTACAACAGAAGGACGCAGAGTTGCAGTAGTGCTATCGACTGCTGATACGGCAGAAGAGGCACGCGTGCGTGCTGAACGTGCGAGAGGCAACCTTCAAGTGGCGGAACACGATGAATTATCATAATCTGATTTTTCGAGCTGTCACAAATACGGATAATGGTGAAACTTCCAGTGAAACGACCTTTCATTATCAGCAAGAAGGCCAGATTCTTACCGCAGCTTACAGCGGCGGAACGATTCTGGAGGGCAGATTGATCGGCATAGTGGAAGAAGATGGCAAGCTTCGTTTCCGCTATCATCATATCAATGATAAATACGAGCTGCGGAGCGGGCAATGCGTTTCGATACCAGAAATATTGGCAGATGGCCGGGTGCGGCTGCATGAACGGTGGCAATGGATGTTTGATGATGATTCTGTTGGGGAGTCCATTGTGGAACAGGTAAAGGTGTAGAAATTCCCGATTTCCTGGATTTTTGAAACCCAATGAATGCTGATTCGTACGAAAAGCAACATAGGAGAGGAGTGAAGTAGTGATGAAAAATACTTCCATTTTCCTGCTTGTGATTTCTCTTCTCTTCATGGCAGCATGCAGTTCAAATGAAGCTTCAAGTGAAAAGACTGCCGCAAAAGAGGCGAATAAAGAAACAGATAAGACAGTGGATATAAGTGCGATTCAAGAAGTCAGTACAGAGGGATCACTGTCGGCTCTGAAAAAACAGCAGGGTGGAACAAAGACTTCCGATATTTCGATTGAAGCGGATACAGCTGAAAGCGATGGAGAAGCAGAAGTTGAGGATAGCATACAAGCTGCCATTCCAGCTTTGAAAGAAACAATCAAGGAGGATGATAGCCCGGAAACAGTGCACAAAGCTTTGATTGCTGCATTAGGAAGTCCGCATTATGAGCAAACGATTCAGGAAGCAGAAGAATTGGTACCTGCATTTGAGGATCCATATCTGCCAAAACCTGAAGCAGAAAAAAGTGCAAATGCATCATCATCTGAGATCGAGAATAGCATCATTCTGCTGGATGCTAGCTCCAGTATGCTTCTGGATGTCGACGGCGAGCAGAAAATGAACGTAGCCAAAGACGCAGTCAAGAGCTTCGCAAAATCTTTGGGAAGCACTAGTGATATATCCTTGATTGTATATGGCCACAAAGGTTCTGAGTCTGATGCAGATATGACTGAATCTTGTTCAGGTATTGAAGAGGTTTATGCCTCAGGTGCTTATGACAATAAGAAATTCAGTGAAGCAACAGACCAAATCGAAGCTAAAGGCTGGACACCACTGGCAGGTGCGATTGAATCAGCTGCCAAGAAAAGCAGCTCGATGAATGGCGCCACTGCAATTTATATTGTCAGTGATGGCAAGGAAACTTGCGGCGGTGATCCTGTCAAGGCGGCCGAGCAAGCAGCTTCTGATGAATCCGGTGTTGTTAATGTGATTGGTTTCGATGTTGATGAAGAGTCGGAAAATCAGCTGGCTGATGTTGCGGAGGCTGGCAATGGCAATTATTACAGCGCTGATAGTGCGGAGGATTTGCAGACTACCATTGAATATGAATGGCTGCCATCAGATATAGACCTGGCGTGGGCGCCGGTCAATATACCGCCGAATCCATGGGAAGTACTTGATGAATATGAACGGCAGCGCGAAGTACTGGGCAAAGTAGAGAATATAATGGCAAATGAAGAATATCGTTACGAAGCTGCACTTATCGCACTTAATGAGGAAAATGTCATTTCGAAAGAGACGAGTGACAATGTGAAACAGCTTGCCGAGGATCGTTTTGATGCCGCTGAAGAAGAATTGAGCAGCTTGGAACAGAGTAAGATAGATGCGGTGAATGAACGTAAAGAAGATATCCGCAACGAGGTACTGGCATGGGTGGAGGAAATGAAGGGTTTGAAGGAAGAATCCTCTTGAATGTGATAGATGGGCACGGAGCAAGGAATTGCTTCCGTGTCTTTTTGTTGTTCAAGGAGAATGACAGCTGATTTTATTACGGATGGTATTAACTTTTCGAGCAGGAACTTTGTGACAAAGAAAAGGCACTGTTATTTTTTTGTAAATAAGCCTGCAGGCAAACGAGCATACGGTATAGTGGAAGAAAAAGGAGGTTTCCCATGGAAAGCAAACATTTGAGGCAGACACCCGAGCAAAGCAGGGGATTGGGATTTCTATTATCCTTGCCAATTTTGTCGTGGGCTTTGTATGACTTTGCCAATACGATTTTTTCTTCTAATATCACTACTGTCTTCTTCCCATTTTATGTGACGGATACAATCGGGACGACAGCTGAAATGGAGCAAATCGGAAATGCACTCATTTCATATGCAAACGCACTGGCTAGCTTCTTTCTTGTCATATTTTCACCTTTATTCGGAGTCTGGATCGACCAGACCGGTTATAAACAGCGCTATGTCATTCGTTTTGCAGGTGTTTCGATTTTATGTACAGTGCTGATGGGGCTGTTTGCAGGCTGGAATTCGGATAGCATGCTGTGGGGGCTGCCAGTTCCATTCATAGCCACGGTCCTGGTATTTGTACTGGCAAAGTTCTTTTATAACAGCAGTCTGATTTTCTATGATGCGAAAATGAGTGATTTGGTTCCTAGGAGCCGTCTGTCCACATTATCCGGATTCGGGGTGGCTATCGGGTATATGGGGACCATCGTTGGCTTGCTTGCTTATTTCTTGATGGATGAAGGGTATGAATATGTCTTTCTGGCAACTGCAGGTCTATACCTCATCTTTTCATTGCCTATGCTATTATTCCTGAAAGACAAGCCGCAGGGGGAGAACCATGCGAAAATCAATATATTGGCAGGTTATAAAGAAATCATTGCCACTTTCAAAGAAGTACGGCGGCATCAATCCATTTTTCGGTTCATGATTGCGTATTTCTTTGTGAATGATGCGATAGCCACAACGATAGCTGTAATGAGTGTATACGCAATAACAGTAGTCGGATTCAGTTCCGGGCAGTTCATCCTTCTTTATCTTGTATCCACCGTGTCTGCCATCATAGGTTCATTTTGCTTCGGGCAGATTGCCAACAAAATCGGGGCACATCGTGCTTTCTCTTATGTTGCATTGATCATGGTGGTTGCATTGACTGTCGGGGTGGTATCTGCTGCTCAATGGATGTTCTGGATTGCAGGAGGTCTATTTGGAATAGCACTTGGATCGATTTGGGTAACATCGAGGATATTGATCGTGGATTTATCACCTGCAGAAAAACAAGGTCAATTCTTCGGTTTGTTTGCTTTCTCGGGGAAAGTATCGTCCATCATAGGTCCGGTGATTTATGGAAGCATCACGCTTGTACTGAAGGATTACGGAGATTTGGCAAGTCGGGCTGCCTTGACTTCGCTTATCGTACTTACACTTATCGGCCTGCTTGTCCATACAATGAAAAATAAAAACGACAGCAAAATGGCAGCGCGCTAACGCGCCTGCCATTCTTCCAGTGAGTCGACGAAGATGCCGGAAAAATGTACGCTTCTTGCGATATTTAAAAGCTGCACTTTCGCTAAGATGGAAATTGGATTGATGATGACAATGTGACGGAAATTGAGCTCATCAAATAACTCAAAGGCATCAGCGATTCGATAAACCAGATCCTGCTTTGTGACGTCATAATGGATGAGATCCATGATCAGAACATATTCGGAAGTCTTGATGGATCCAAATGTCTCATAAAGTGTCTCCATGAATGACGTGGATTCCTTATTTTTAAAGAAGCCTTCTGCTGTTATGTGAAGAACTTTTTCTTTTTCATCAATTTCAAATTTATACATGCTGAATTACTCCCCAAACTTCATTCCTCAACGGGACTTAAGCGTACTAGCTTTGCAGAATCATGTCAATTAACCAATGCCTTTTGTAAAGAACGTTCCATTTCTATTTAAATCCAATTTTTTATGAATATTATACCACTCTTTTTTTCTTTTTGAAGGTGGCTCCATTCTCTTAAATCAAAGAATTGAGTTCATTCGCTTGTGTATCTAAAGTTTGTGCTGCTTTTTGGAGGGTATAAAGTTCTTCTATAACCTCCTGTACACGTGACTTTCCATCCATACTCCTATACTGCGCCTCTTTTGTACCAGCTTCTATCTCTACGATATAACCATTCATCTTACCGATATTCTCTTGGGCTTGTTTCGTTGCATCGCTTGCCTGTGAAGCTAATTTTCGTACTTCTTCCGCTACTACATTGAAAGCTCTGCCATACTCTCCTGCATGAGCTGCTTGAATGGCTGCATTCAGCGCTAGTAGGTTCGTTTGGCTCGATATATCCTTGATTGTATGTACAAGGCTTTGTATGGATCCTGCTTGCTTGATCAAAGCTTGGGTGGCATGAATATTATTCTCTGCAGCCTTGACGATGGAATCGATGGATGAGGCAGCTCCATTATTCTTTTCAATGCCGGAGTTAGTGCGCTTGTTAAGATCTATAGCCATTTGCTGCAGATCAGAGGTGATAGATTTTATCCCGGTTTCCCTCTTGGTAATGTCAGTGGCCACTTTCAAGACGGCTTGTACAGTGCCTTCATCCTTGTGAACAGGCATGTATGTGGCTTCCAACCAAATTTCATCTCCGCTTTTGGCAATCCGCATGATCTTATCCTGAAATGACTGTCCGTTGCGCAGCCTCGTCCAGAATTGTTCGTATGCGCTGCTGTGCACGAAATCCGGTGCGCAAAATTGCCGATGATGCATACCAGGCAATGCATGCTTTTGATAACCTATTGTATTGGCAAAATTATCGTTTGCCCATAAAACCTCGCCAAAAGGTGTAAATTGAATCATTGCTAAAGACTGTTCCGCTGCGTATAAAACAGCGTTGCTATCTAGGACTTGGGTCGTTGTTGATTGGTGGTTGATGTTTATTATGATCTTCTCCTAACTTAATGAAGCTAAGTATTTATACCCAAATAAAGTTCAAATAAACACCTTTCAGCGTACACAAAAGGGACGTTTCGATGGATATAGTATTTAGCGGCATAGGAGCTAGAGCACATATCATGGGAATTTTTGTATCCGATGCTATTTCCAGTATGCCATAGTCTCTGATATACTAGCTAGCAATAAATTTGCCGCTAAAGAGGTGGGAATGGAATGGCCGATGTGCTGATGTCGATGAAGAAGGAAGATAAGGATATGACTTTCAAGCAGGGCTTCAAAGACTGTATTCCGACATTGCTGGGTTATGTCAGCATCGGAATTGCAGCTGGCGTCGTAGGAGTCGCAGCAGGACTTAGCGCGCTGGAAGTTCTGCTTTTGGCAGTGCTCGTGTATGCGGGGTCGGCTCAATTCATTTTTGCAGCATTGGTGCTGGAGGGTAGTCCAGCTGCGGCAATCATTTTAACGGTTTTCATCGTGAATTTACGGCACTTTTTGATGAGTGCAACGCTAGCGCCTCATTTTACGCGGTATTCTGTTTGGCGGAATATCGGTATTGGTGTGCTGCTGACAGATGAAACTTTTGGAGTTGCGGCCGGCAAGATACAGCAAAAGCAGCAAATGAGCGCAAGCTGGATGAATGGGCTCAATATCACCGCATATTTATGTTGGATTGTTTCTTGTGCAGCAGGTGCTGTATTCGGTGACTGGTTGTCCAACCCGGAGATGTTTGGACTGGATTTTGCACTTACTGCTATGTTCATTGCGTTGCTCGTGCTGCAGCTCGATGCAATTGAGAAGTCAAACATAGGACATTACATGCGATTGATAGCCTGCGTTGTTTTATTGATGATAGGTTTCTCGTTTTTCATCAGTTCCCATATGGCGGTGCTGGTGGCAACGATCATAGGTGCAACATTAGGGGTGGTGACCGAGAAATGAGTATTTCTCTATCTATGCTGCTGCTGATTACAGCCTGTGCAGCAGTGACGATCTTGCCGCGTGTCATCCCGTTTTTGATTATCCGGAATCTCAAGCTTCCGGTGCTGGCCATGAAATGGCTGTCTTACATACCGATTTGTATACTGACAGCACTTGTAGTCTCAAGCGTTCTTGGAGAAGGCGGAGCTTTGTCTTTTGATTGGTTTGCAATCATCGTCATGATTCCTACTATCTTATTTGCTCTGTGGACAAAGAGTCTGCTTTTTACAGTCATAATAGGTGTAGTGCTGATGGCCGCCATGCGCTTTTTCGCAGGTTGAGGAATCAATGCCCCCAATATATCAGCTTGAAAAACCCGAATGTGGATGGATATCCCTGTTCGGGTTTTATTTTCTGCAAAAAATTAAGATTAATGTGAATTTGGACTGATTACATCGTCAGGGAAGGGTACAATACCAAAAGGATGGGGATAGGCTCTTAGTATCCATTTCAAAATAAGAATTCCAATAAAGCTACAGTTTCAAATTCTGATTTTGAGTATGCAGTCCTCCAAATTACGTTCGATTTCTGTGTAAAGAGGGTATTAGTTTTCTGGGATGGCTTTTAATGAAATAAAAATGGTTTCCTTCAATTGAAGAATCACTGCATGCCTTCGTAAAATAACGTTTATACTAAGTTTCGCCGGGATATTTAATCCTGATTAAATCACTCAGACTTTTTTCTTTACTTTTGCGGATGATGGCCTTAAACTGGTGAAGTTAAAATTTTATAGAAAAGTGGGATTGTTACATGAAGAAAGCATTATTAGGTCTGCTATTTATGTCGATATTTGCTGTTCTTGCTGCCTGCGGGAACGGAGATGATTCTGCCTCTGATTCCGGTAATAGCGGCGATTTATGGCAAGAAGTTCAAGATAAAGGTGAAATAACAGTAGGAACGGAAGGAACGTACGCTCCATTTACTTTCCATGATGATAATGGGGAACTTACTGGTTATGATGTAGAAGTTATGAAAGAAGTCGGGAAGCATTTGGGACTTGATGTGAAATTCGAAGAAACACAATGGGATTCCATGTTCTCTGGTTTGAACAGTGCGCGCTTCGATGTAGTAGCCAACCAAGTAGGTAAAGGCGAAAATGATGAACGCGTCGGACAATATGACTTCTCCGATCCTTATACGAAATCCCAGTCTGTTGTCGTGACTGCTGCGGATAACAATGATATCAAAGCAGTCGAGGACGTAAAAGGCAAGACATCTGCCCAATCCTTGACTAGTAACTATAATGCGCTTGCAGAAGATGCTGGTGCCAAAATCGAAGGTGTGGAAGGCTTGGCGCAATCCATTCAGCTGATTGAACAAGGTCGTGTCGACCTTACATTCAACGATAAGCTTGCCGTACTTGATTATCTAAACAACACAGATAAAGATGCACCAGTCAAGATTGCTTTTGAGACTGGCGAACCTACCGAAACATACTTCACTTTCCGTAAGGATAGCGGAGAAATCGTCGATCAGTTCAATAAAGCACTTGATGAGATGCGCAAAGATGGTACATTAGCAGAAATCTCTACGAAATGGTTTGGTGAAGATGTTAACAAGTAATATGGTACTCGGCGGGATTGTCATCCCTTGGGAGCTATTGCAGCAGTCATTCTGGCCGATACTGATCGAGGGGATCAAAGTCACGATCCCCTTGACTCTTATTTCATTCTTTTTTGGTATCATCATTGCACTCATCACGGCACTGGTAAGGATTTCGAATATCAAGCCTTTGCGGTGGATTTTTTCTATTTATGTATCTGCGATCCGCGGTACTCCGCTGCTTGTACAGCTATTCATTATTTTCTACTTATTGCCGGAACTGAATATCATGATCGATCCATATCCGACAGCGATCATAGCCTTTTCCTTGAATGTCGGGGCGTATGCGTCTGAAATCATTCGGGCATCCATCCTTTCTGTGCCTAAAGGGCAATGGGAGGCAGGCTATACTATCGGGATGACCTACCGGAAAACACTGTTCCGTGTCATTCTGCCGCAAGCGATGCGGGTTTCCGTTCCGCCTTTGTCCAACAGCTTCATCAGCTTGGTGAAGGAAACGTCACTGGCATCCCAGATTCTCGTAACGGAACTATTCCGTAAATCGCAGCAAATCGGTGCTACGAATTTGGATCAGATCGTTTATATCTATATTCTGGCTGCCTTCATTTATTGGATCATCTGTTTCGTCCTGTCGCTAGCTCAGAATCGACTTGAGCGCAGATTAGATCGCTACACAGCAAGGTAAGGAGGAGCAGCTATGTTTGCAATAAAAGGGTTAAAGAAAACATTCGGAACAAATACAGTACTTAAATCCATCGATATGCAAGTGGATAAAGGCAAGGTGATTGCAATCCTGGGACCTTCTGGCTCCGGTAAGACCACCTTGCTGCGTTGTCTGAATGCACTGGAGATCCCGGACCAGGGAATCGTTGGTTTCGAAGACCATCAAGTGGATTTCAGCAAGAAAGTCAAACAGCAGGAATTGATCAAACTGCGCCGCAAATCAGGCATGGTTTTTCAATCTTATAATCTATTCCCGCACCGTACTGTCTTGGAAAATGTCATGGAAGGACCTGTTCAAGTCCAGAAAAGAGACAAAAAGACCGTGCAGGCAGAAGCGATTGAATTGCTTGATAAAGTAGGATTGAAGGATAAGAAAGACCTCTATCCGTATCAACTATCGGGCGGTCAGCAGCAACGCGTCGGGATTGCCCGGGCACTGGCAATTAAGCCGGAACTCATGCTGTTCGATGAGCCTACTTCTGCACTTGATCCGGAATTGATCGGTGAAGTGCTTCGTGTCATGAGGGACTTGGCAAAAGAAGGCTGGACGATGGTAGTCGTAACACACGAAATCAAGTTCGCACAAGAAATCGCCGATGAGATCATCTTCATCGATGGCGGCGTCATTGTCGAACAAGGCCCGCCAGCTGAAGTGCTGTCAAATCCAAAAGAGGAACGTACACAGCGTTTCTTGCACCGGATCTTGAATCCTACCGAGTAACAGGAGAACGACACGTTCTCCTGTTTTTTTTGTATTTTTGAGCATTCAAGTTGAAAAAGGTAAGCAGGTTACCGATAATAAGTAGGAACATACATATTCTGAGAGGGGATGCAAAGAAGATGGAATTCAAAGACAAAGTGGTACTTATTACTGGGGCAGCTGGCGGAATAGGGGTAGCCGCTGCTAAGAAATTTGCAGCAGAAGGAGCAAAATTGGCTCTTGTAGATCTTTCCCAAGAAGCACTTGAGAAAGCTACAGCATCCATTGATGCCGAGAAAATCTTGCTGGCAGCAAATGCTGCAAAAGAAGAAGACGTAATCGATTATGTACAAAAGACCAAAGAAAAATTCGGCCGTATCGATGTATTCATCAACAATGCTGGTATCAATGGCCAATTCGCAAAAATTGTTGATTCAACGGTTGAGAACTTAGAAAAAGTATTGGCTGTCAACGTAGTTGGCGCCTTCCTTGGATTGAAACATGTATTGAAAGTGATGACGGAACAAGAAAGCGGTGCCGTTGTGAATACAGCTTCAAACGGCGGATTACTTGGGGCGCCGGGTATGAGCGCATATATTGCCTCCAAGCATGCATTGATCGGAATCAATAAAACAGCTGCATTGGAAGTTGCGGACCATGGTATCCGTGTGAATGCAGTCGCACCATCTGGTGTGGATACTGCAATGATGCGTTCGATTGAAACAAACGCAGCTAAAGGCCATGAAGAAGAAGCAAGAAAAGGTTTTGAAGCGAGCGTGCCGATGAAGCGCTATGCTACAGCCGAAGAAATTGCTGATTTGATGCTCTTCCTATCTTCTGATAAAGCATCCTTCATCACTGGTTCCTATTACCGTATCGATGGTGGACAAGGAACGACTTCAGCTTAATGTGACCGCACGCCTGTTATGTGACAGGCGTGTTTTTTATATGTGTGTACAAAGCGGGATCCGCTTGCGCATGTGCTGCTTCTTTAGCAAGGATCGTCGCCTCCAGCTCTTTTAAAAACGTCTTTGCTACGCGGGAGAGCGTGTTATTGCCATGGTAGACATAGCCGAAACTATAGGTCTGGAAAAACGGCGGTGCAAAATGCAGCAGTGTGATGTCCCTGCTCCTTGATAGCTCTGCATCAGTACGGAAAGCATAATCGAAACCGATATTGATCGCTGTTTCATTTTCTACCATATTCCGGATTGTCTGTACATTATTCGTCGTGAAAAGAATATCGTATTGAAGCGATTTGAACTGACGCATGAATGCTTGGATATAAGCATCATTATAAAGGACGATCGGCTGTTTGATGAGCATTTCTTCTGTGATCAGACTCTCCTTCGTGAGTGGGTGCTGATTATTGACGGCTGTGACCATGTGGCCATCAAGCAGTTTTTTGAATACAAGGTTTCGGTATTTCTGCACTTCTTTTTCTGTATAAATGACAAGCCCGATATCCACCGCTTCAGCAGCCACCTTTTTCATGATATGCTGCGAGGTATGCTCGAATAGGGAAGCTTTGATATTCGGGTGAAGTGTGCGAAAGCTGGAAAACAAATCGACGAGAATTTGCATCGGTCCTGGAAAACTGGCTATCTTGAGTTCTCCGTTCAAGGATTCGGTATATGTTTCGGCTTCATTTGTGAATTCCTGCAGTTTCTCCAAGACAGCTTCTGCATGAAGGATAAGTTTTCTGCCTTCTTCTGTCGGCGTCGTGCCTGTACGTGAACGGCGGAATAAGCTGATATTGAGTTCTCTTTCCAAATTGGTCAATGCCTGGCTCAGCGCAGGGAGGGTGACATGCTGCTCGGCAGCAGCAGCTTTCAAAGAGCCGGAGCGCGCGATGGCTACGATATATTTCAGTTGTTCGATAGTCATGTTCATACCTCATTCGCTTAGTTAATCAAACGTTTATTTAAGTTAAATAAGTCGAAATTTATTATATCATTCTCTGGCAGTATACTGGATTTGTAGAAAGAAATGCTGAAAAAAGGGGATGTACTAAAAATGAAAGCATTGCGTTGGCATAATCAGAAGGATGTTAGATTGGAAGAGATTGATGAGCCTGTCATCAAACCGAATCAGGTAAAGATGAAGGTGAAATGGTGCGGTATTTGCGGAAGTGATTTGCACGAATATCTTGGCGGACCTATTTTCATACCCGTCGATGAACCGCATCCGCTGACTGGAGAAGTGGCACCAGTGACAATGGGGCATGAGTTCTCCGGTGAAGTGGTCGAAGTAGGACCAGAAGTAAAAGATTATCAGATTGGTGATCGTGTGGTTGTGGAACCTATTTTTGCAACACATGGACATCAAGGTGCATATAACTTGGATAAACAAATGGGCTTCCTCGGTCTTGCCGGCGGTGGAGGCGGATTGAGCGAATATGTAGCGGTTGATGAAGAATTGCTGTTCAAACTTCCGGATTCCTTAAGTTATGAGCAGGGTGCATTGGTCGAACCATCTGCGGTTGCATTATACGCAGTTCGTTCCAGTAAAGTGAAAGCCGGGGACAAGGTAGCTGTTTTCGGCTGCGGTCCAATCGGATTATTGGTAATCGAAGCATTGAAAGCGGCAGGAGCTACTGAGATCTACGCAGTTGAATTATCACCTGAACGTCAGGCAAAAGCAGAAGAATTGGGTGCAATCGTTGTCGATCCAGGAAAAGTGGATGATACAGTCGAGGAAATCAGGAGACTGACTGATGGCGGTGTGGAAGTTGCCTTTGAAGTGACGGGTGTACCAGTCGTTTTGCGCCAAGCAATCCAATCCACTGATATCGGCGGCGAAACGATGATCGTCAGCATCTGGGAAAAACCTGCTGAAATCATGCCGAATGATATCGTCATCCAAGAGCGTTCCGTCAAAGGTATCATCGGTTACCGCGATGTGTTCCCGCAAGTTCTTTCTTTGATGGAAAAAGGCTATTTCTCTGCTGAGAAACTAGTAACAAAGAAAATCAAGCTGGATGAAGTGGTCGAAGAAGGTTTTGAAAGCTTGATCAAAGAAAAAAACCAAGTGAAGATCCTTGTTCAATCTGAACAATGATATAGGAAAAGCGGATGCCTGCGCATCCGCTTTTTGTTTTATCGGAAGATCTTATCGATTGCTTCGATCTCTTCAGCTGATAATTTCACATCGAGTGTTTTCAAGTTATTCAATACTTGCTCTGGACGTTTCGCACCAGGGATGATGGCATCGATGCTGTCGCGAGTCAAATACCAAGCGAGAACAAGATGGGCAACCTCTGTATCCTTATTGGAAGCGATATCCCGCAGCTGATCCACTTTTTTCAGGTTCTGCTTGAATGCTTCACCTTGGAATAGCGGGTCATTTGCACGCAGATCATCGAACTTCGTGTTTTCATCGTATTTACCGCCAAGCAAGCCAGAAGCAAGCGGGAAGTAAGGAACGAAGGAAATATTGTTCTCAGCTGTATAAGGAAGCAAATCCTTTTCTGCACTGCGCTTGAACAAGTTATATTCAGACTGCAATACATCTACATAACCATCGACATTCGCTTCTTTCAACTGTTCGATGGAGAAGTTGGAAACGCCGATGCTCTTGATTTTGCCTTGGTCCTTCAATTCTTTCAAGGCACCGACAGCTTCCGCTTTTGGTGTGTCCTCATCCGGGAAGTGGATGTAGAATAAATCGATATAATCCGTCTGCAGACGCTTCAGTGCACTATCCACCGAATCTTTCAGGAATTTCGGGGAATTGTCCATCAGTGTCTCGCCATCGACGATTTTGTGGGCTGCCTTCGTCGCAATGACAAGATCCTCGCGTTTGCCGCTTTCTTTGATCACTTGGCCAACAAGCTCCTCGGATCGTTCAGGTCCATAAATAAAAGCTGTGTCAAAGAAATTCATACCATTCTCAATCGCCTGGCGAACAACATCTTTCCCGCGCTCCTCATCAAGATTCGGATAAAGATTATGACCGCCGACTGCATTTGTTCCCAGCCCGATCGGATTGACATACAAACCGGATTTTCCTAATTGTACACGTTCTGACATTTCTAACTCAGCTCCTTTTAGTAGTCTGTCCTAACTGTAGCAAATAGATAGGGGGATATGGAAAAGATTTGCTTGCTATCAGGGAAAAAAGTAAGAAAGTATCAGCAGCTTGGCACGAAAGCAGAAACAAAGACGTGAAACTTATCATTTCACAATAACGTATGGATGGCATAATGCTGCTTTGCGAGTTGACTTAGTAATTTTAAGGGGGAAGTAATAAATGATCGGGATCATTATGTATCTTCTTGTCCTAATACCATTCGTGGTTTTAGCCATTTTCCTTTCAAAAGGGAAAGGCTCATTTTTACTCGCAGGATACAACACGATGTCTGACAGTGAGAAGGCGCAATTCGATGAAATGGCTTTATGCAAATTCATGGCGAAAATCATGTATGGAATCAGCTTCGCCATACTGTTATGGGCATTAAGTGATTTATTTGAAAGCCAAGTTTTATTGATTGCCGGCTATGTTTTATTTTTTTCCCTAATCCTGTTTGCTATCATTTATGCTAATACAAAAAATAGATTCAAAAAGAAAGAGCAGGAATAAAATAAGCCGTGCGACATTGGTGGTTGCCAATGTTGCACGGCTTATTTGTGTATCCTCTGTCAAATCAGTTTTGTGCTTTCTGTTCATGCTGCTCGTTCTGTTCCACTTGCTTCATCCGTTTCTTCCAAGGCCAGAATGCCCATTTGCCAAGAATGGCTGTAAGAGCTGGAACCAAGAAAGGACGGACAAGGAAGGTATCGAGCAAGACACCCAATGCTGTGATCACTCCGAAATGGACAAGTATCTGAATCGGAAGTGTGGCCAATACGGCAAATGTCGCAGCCAATATCAGTCCGGCGGATGTGATGACGCCGCCGGTATGGGCGACACCGTCCGCTATCGCTTGTTTGATCGGCATCGTTTTACTGCGCTTCCAGATGCTTGAGATCATGAAGATATTATAATCTTCTCCAAGAGCCACGATGAACACGAATGCATACAGCGGGATGAAGCCTTGGATTGCCTCGACACCGAATCCATAATGCAGAATCAGCCAGCCAAGACCTAATGCGCTGAAGAAGGAAAGCAGCACGGTCGCGACCAAGTATATCGTTGCTGTGACTGAACGCAAATACGTTAGCAGTAATAGCGTGATGAAGCCAACGACAATCGGGATGATCCATTTCTCATCATGCTTTGTCACTTGCTGCGTGTCATATTGCTCTGCAGTCTGGCCGCCGAGCCATACACTGTCAGCATTACCGGATGCATCGGCAACGGTTTGTTTGATGTCAGGTATATGGTCCATCGCTTCATTGGAATAAGGGTTTTCTTCCAATTCAAGCTGAATCCGGATCAGCTGATCATCCGATTCAGCCTGCTCAGGCTCCATGACATTCGCTGCATAAGGCAAATCTTCCAAAGCGGAACGGACTGCTTCGGGATCATCTGTTTCCGTAATGACCGAAACCGGAGCAAGCTCACCTGCATTCACATGCTCGGCAAGGATATCAAAGCCTTCCCTGGAAGGCATGTCTTCCGGGAAAGAAGATAGTGTATCATACGTATACGTAATCCGGGACGAAACACCAGCCAGTACACCGAGTACAACGACAGTGATGATGGCAATCTTCCAAGGATGTTTCGTGACGAGACTTCCGACAGCATTCCCGATTTTATTATGCGGTTTCTTTGTACGTACCGGCTTTCCTTTTTGTTGTGCGCGTTCCTTTTGCATTTCTTCGGTTCTCGGCGTGAAAGGGAAGAAGGAAACGCGTCCGATGATGGTAAGCATTGCTGGTACAAGTGTCAGGCTGGCCAGCAGCATGATGAAAATGGCGATCGCAAATGGTATCGCAAATCGGTTGATGGAACCATAATCAGCTACAAGCAATACTAGCATGGCGACGATGACTGTCAGGCCGCTCATGGCAATTGCGCCACTCGCAGACGTGAAGGAGCGGATGAGTGCAGTCTTCTTGCTCTTGATTTCCCAAAGATTTTCCCGGAACCGGGTGATGAGGAATAAGCAGTAATCTGTTCCTGCACCGAATAGCAGGACAGTCATGATGGCTATTCCCTGTGAGTCGAATGAGATCAGTTCTGCCTTACCCAAGGTGCCGAGGATCGGGCTGATGACCAAATAGGCGAAACCGACACCGATGAGCGGCACCAACGCCAGTATCGGAGAACGGTAGATAACGAGTAAGAAAATAAGTACGATCACTACTGTGGCAAAGAGCAATGTTGTATCACCCTGTGAGAAGAGACCAGCAGCATCGACAGAAATCCCGGCAGGACCAGTCGCTCGAACGAGGAGGTCGCCGCTGTCCACATCTTGATTGAATGGATTCTGCTCAAATGCGTCATTTGCCGTATCCTGTATTTTTCCTAAGCCAGCTTCTACTGTGTCAGTAGCTGTACCGTTATCAAAAAGGACGGGCATGACGAGTGTTGTGCCGTCATCCGATAGCTGCTCTTTCAAAGCCGGAAGAGGGATATCTTGAAATGGCGGCACTGTGGCAGCTTCTATTTCAGCATCCTGTAGATCCGCACTGAACTGCTGGATGGATTGCAAATCGTCATCTGAAAGTCCATCTTCCTGGTACCAAGTCAGCAAGGCAGGCAGCCCACTGTTATCTGAAAACTCGTCCTCGATGATACGTGCAGCTTCTTCGCTGTTTGTATCATTCAAGAATGTTTCGGCTGTTTCGTCTTCCTGTGAATTTGCTTGCGGCAAAGTAAGATTCAATACAAGTGCAAGGACAATCCAAGCAGCCAGTACGATCCACCGGCCGGATTTGCCGCTTATAAAAGCACCTATTTTATGCATATCTGATTCCTCCTGAATAATTTATCAATCGATAAGTTATACCCAAGAAATAAAAGATTATGCAGATAATCTTTTATTTCTTCTCGATTCCGTTAAAAAGGATGTCCACTAGCATCTTGGATTTCTTTTCCGCAAAAGTGCGCCTGGCATCGTATTCCTGCTTGGATGGAGGCAGGAATGATTTCATCATTTCCAGGACGAAAAAGGTTAGCTCCATCGGCGGAGCAGTAGACATCGATTTGATATCTCCTTTAGCGATTCCTTCTGTCAGCGTCTGCATGACCGGGTTGAAATAGCTGCGCATCCACCAATCCTGAATCGTTTGCCGGTGTTCTTCAGCAATTTCGAATTGCAGGTCATGAAACATCTGTGTCATATCGCCTTGATGGTTCATGATCATGAAATAAGAAATTCGCTGGATGCGATCTTTACTGTCAGCGTGATCCTGCAATACATGTGTCATCGCTTCCTCTGTCTCGCTCATGATTAAGCGAACGACTTCCAGATAGATAGCCTGTTTATTAGGGAAATGATGATACAAAGCAGGCTGCGTAATGCCGCATTCCTCTGCGATTCTGCGCGTGGAAATCGCCCTGTATCCATGCGTCATGAATAGCCGTTCGGCTGTTGCGATGATGGTGCGGAGTGTCTGTTCGGCGGATACTTCTTTTTTTCTAGCCATATGTCTTCCCTCTTTAAATAACTTATCACTTGATAAGTTAACTCATTTTGTTTAGAAAAGCAATGATTGTCTTACTTATTGTAAAATAGAATATAAAAAGGGGGTAGTGATATGGGGAGAAGAGGAGTATTTCTTTCCGTAGCTGGTTTGCTTGGAGGGTATTCGGCGCTTGTTGCGACGCTTGTGAATAAGGAATTGAGGCAAATGAAGCCCTTCACGGAAGAAGAGACGATCAGCCGGGAGGTGGAAGCAGGACGCTACAACAAAGCCGCTTATGATGCACTGCAAAAAGAGGAATTCAGTGTACCTTCCAGTGAGGGCAAAATATACGGCACACATTATGTGGGGGACCCGGATTCCCGGCATGTGATGGTCATCTCGCATGGAGTCGCTGTAAACAAATATAATTCCATCAAATACATGAATGTCTTCCTGGAACTTGGGTTCAATGTCGTCTTATATGATCAGCGGAGGCATGGGCTTTCTGATGGCAAAAGCATTACGTATGGCTATCAGGAAAGGCATGATCTTGCCCGGGTGATCCAATGGACGAAAGAAAGATATGACTACGACCTGAAGCTTGGCGTGCACGGTGAATCGATGGGAGCCGCGACAGCTTTGCTGTATGCAGGAACGGTGGAGGATGGCGCCGATTTCTATATAGCTGATTGCCCATACAGTGACTTTGCTGAACAGGTCGCTTACCGGCTGAAAGTGCAGTTCCATCTGCCGCGGCAAGTGTTTCTGCCAGCTGCAGAACTTATCGTCCGCCGATTGGATGGGTATCGCTTCCGGGATGTTTCCCCGATACATTCGGTAGCAAATATCGAAAAGCCGGTCCTATTCATCAGCAGCCTGCCGGATTCTTATATCCCGGTGCAAATGACAAAAGATCTGTATGCGAAAAAACAGCTGGGATATAAGCAAATGCACTTGTTTGATAAGGGTGACCATGCCATGTCCCTAGCTGATAACAAGCAGGAATATGAACAAGTTGTGAAACGATTCCTGCAAGAAATCGGAATGAAGGCTCAGCCGGTCGGCTGAGTCTTTTTCTGTCGAAATATAGCAAACTATTCTTCCGTGTTATCAATTGCTTTTCGTTGGATAAAGGTGCTACCATGTCTACTGTAAGCGATTCCCTATACTGTCATCTTGCATCACGACGCTTAGACAAAACTAGAATATAATCTGAGGAGGATTTCTATGAGTCAATTAGCAGCAGGTGTGCACGAGAAAGTGGAGCGGTTTCTGACTGGGAAGAAGAAGTTGTATATCAATGGAGAGTTCATCGCTAGTGCGACGGAAAAGACGTTTGATTCTTATAACCCGGCAACAGGAGAAGTGCTTGCGACTGTTTATGAAGCAGGCTCGGAAGACATCGATCGCGCAGTGAAAGCTGCCCGCCAAGCTTTCGATGAAGGTCCATGGTCGACAATGACTGCAGCGGAACGCAGCCGCATCATGTACAAGCTTTCCGACTTGATGGAAGAACATGCAGATGCACTGGCACAGCTCGAAACACTGGACAATGGGAAACCGATCAGGGAAACGACAAATGCGGATATTCCGCTCGCAATTGAGCATATGCGCTATTATGCAGGCTGGTCGACAAAGATTGTCGGACAGACGATACCTGTCAATGGCCCATACTTCAATTATACAAGACATGAAGCACTCGGAGTGGTAGGGCAGATCATTCCATGGAACTTCCCGCTATTGATGGCGATGTGGAAGCTCGGTGCAGCGCTTGCCACTGGGTGTACGGTTGTGCTGAAGCCAGCAGAGCAGACGCCGCTGTCCGCATTATACTTGGCAGAATTGGCAGAGGAAGCAGGATTCCCGGCAGGCGTGCTCAATATCGTGCCTGGCTTCGGTGAAACAGCAGGGCAGCCGCTTGTCGATCATCCTCAGGTCGATAAAATTGCCTTCACCGGCTCGACAAGTGTCGGGAAACAGATCATGGCGAGTGCATCCCAAACGCTGAAGCGGGTGACACTGGAGCTTGGCGGCAAGTCGCCGAATATCGTTTTGCCGGATGCGGATTTGACCAAGGCGATTCCTGGAACATTGAATGGCGTCATGTTCAACCAAGGACAAGTTTGCTGCGCTGGATCACGTGTTTTCATCCAGAAAAAGCAATTTGATAATGTGATCGCCGACATGGCGTCCCATGCTGAAAAAATCAAGCAAGGTGCAGGGATCCATGCCGACACGGAAATCGGTCCGCTCGTCTCCCTGGAGCAGCAGGAACGCGTGCTGGGCTATATCGAGAAAGGCAGAAGCGAGGGAGCAGAGCTCGTGACAGGCGGAAGCAAACCGCAGGAACAAGGCTATTTCGTAGCTCCGACCATCTTTGCCGATGTGCGCGATGAAATGACGATCGCCAAAGAAGAGATCTTCGGACCGGTCATCTCGGCAATGCCATATGATGATCTCGATGAACTGATCCGCCGGGCAAATAGCAGTGAATACGGTCTGGCTGCGGGTGTTTGGACGCAAGATGTCACAAAAGCCCATTATATCGCCAACCACCTCCGTGCCGGCACGGTGTGGGTGAACTGCTATAATGCATTCGATGCTGCTTCTCCTTTCGGCGGATACAAACAATCTGGTATCGGCCGGGAAATGGGCTCTTATGCATTGGATAATTACACGGAAGTGAAGAGTGTCTGGATCGGGATGGAATAAAATAAAGAGAAAGAGCCTGCGCTTGAATGGCGCAGGCTCTGTTTATATTGAAAAAATGCTGCTAGGCATATGCTTAAAAGTTTTTACGGTACCATTCCGCGGCTGCCTGCACTTCTGTATGCGTCAGGCTGTGGCCATTGCTTTCCCAGTGAATGGAGGCGTCAGCCCCGGCATCTTGCAGCATTTGTTCCAGTTCGATTGCTTCTGATTTCGGACAGATTGGATCGTTGTCGCCCGCAGTGATGAAGATTGGCGTTCCTTGCTGCTTGGCAAGTGTGATATTGCGTCTTGGTACCATCGGGTGATGCAGGATTGCTCCTTTAAGTGAATCAGTGAAATGGTACAAGAGACTTGCGGCAATATTAGCGCCATTGGAATAACCGATGGCAATGATATTATGTCGATCGAATTCATATTTCCCGGCTGCTTCGTCAAGGAATTCATGCAGTTCTTTTGTACGCAAAATCAGATCCTCTTCATCGAATACGCCTTCAGCCAGGCGTTTGAAAAAACGCGGCATGCCATTTTCAGAAACATTTCCCCGCACGCTCAAAACAGCTGCATCGGAATCGATCATGTCAGCAAGCGGTAAGAGATCTCTTTCGTTTCCGCCTGTACCATGCAATAACAGGAATGTCGGTTTGTTTGCTTCTTTAGCAGCTTTAAAAACATGTATCATATCGTTTCCCCCTTTTATTTATCAGCCGAAGCACCCTCGGCGTGCAAACCCAAAGTTTTAATATGTTCAATGACTTGTGCTTTTTCATCATCGTCAAGACCGGCAAGGATATTGTGGATTGCTTGTTCGTGTTTTGGGAAGTAATCTTCCATGAATGTGCGGCCTTTATCCGTCAAAGTGGCAAAAGTGATGCGTCTATCGTCTGGACATGGACGTCTTCTGATCATTTCTTTCTGGACAAGACGATCTACAACATAAGAGATGCTGCTGCTGGATAACAGGACTTTACTGCCGATTTTCTGGATCGGCTGGTCTCCTTTATGGAATAGCAGCTCCATCACTGCGAATTCCGTCAAATTGATGCCTTGTTTCTTGATATCTTCCTCAATCCGTTTCTTGATGGATTGGAGAGCTCTAGTCAATACAATGAATAACTTCAAGGATAAGCCTACATTGTCAGTTGCCATTGTTTTCACGCTTCCTTTTATCTCGAATTCGAGATAATTATATGCAATAATGACTCAAATGTCAATGATGGGGGAGCCGGGAATACCGGCTCCATATTTTACTGCCCTTTTTCCTCGAACAATTTTGCAATTTCGATGATCACTTTTGTCGCTTTTTCCATGTTGTCGACGGAGATATATTCGAACTTGCCATGGTAATTCTCGCCGCCTGTAAATACGTTAGGTGTCGGTAATCCCATATAAGAAATCTGGGAACCATCTGTTGCGCCGCGGATCGGTTTGATAACAGGTTCGATTTCAAGGCGTTTCATCGCATCGGAGGCAATGTCGACGATTTCCATCACCGGTTCGATTTTTTCGCGCATGTTGTAATACTGATCATGCATATCCAGCTGGATGCTCTTTTCACCGTATTCTGCTTTTATTTCCGCAGTGATTTCTTCGAATAACGCTTTTTTCGCTTCAAATTGATCGCGGTCATGGTCACGAATGATATACTGCAGCTTTGTTTGTTCCACATCACCGTGGATGGAAAGCAGATGGAAGAAGCCTTCGCGTCCTTCAGTATATTCCGGTGCTTCATCTTCTGGCAGTTTAGCCTGGAATTCCATCGCGATTTTCATACTGTTGACCATTTTGCCTTTGGCTGTACCTGGGTGCACATTGTTGCCGTTGAAGGTGACCTTCGCTTGCGCGCCATTGAAGTTTTCGTACTCCAATTCGCCTAGCGGACCGCCGTCCATTGTATAAGCATATGTTGCGCCGAAAGCTTCGACATCGAATTTATGCGGACCTCGGCCAATCTCCTCATCCGGTGTGAAGGCAACGCGGATTTTTCCGTGTTTGATTTCCGGATGCTGAATCAAATATTCCATTGCTGTCATGATTTCGGCAATACCGGCTTTGTTATCAGCGCCAAGAAGTGTCGTTCCATCAGTCGTCATCAATGTATGACCTTTATATCCAGGCAGTTCAGGGAATTCAGATGCAGACAATACCACATCAAGCTCTTTGTTGAGCGTAATATCGTTTCCATCGAAGTTTTCGATCACTTGCGGATTGACGTTCTTCCCCGTGAAATCCGTTGCGGTATCCACGTGTGCCATGAAGCCAATGACGGGGACATCTTTGTCCGTTGTTGCAGGAAGGGTGGCCATGACATAGCCGTTGTCATCAATGGTCACTTCTTCCATGCCTATTTGTTTCAGTTCATCGACCAGCATGTCAGCCAGTTCAAGCTGACCTGGCGTGGAAGGGGTTGTCTCGATGTCTTCATTGGATTGTGTATCAACTTTTGCATATGTAGTAAGACGGTCGATCAAAGTTTGTTTCATCATTTTCATCTCCTTGACGTTTATGATTCTAGTGTAGCATGAAAGGTCCATTCTGAAACAGAAGGACTAGGCGTGTATAATAGGGAGAAAAAGAAACTGGGGGAAGCGTCATGCATATTGCAGTTGTCGGCGGAGGTATAGCTGGAGCCAGCGCAGCCTATCATCTGGCGAAGGCCGGAAAGAAAGTGACAATCATCGATTCAAAAGAAAAAGGGCAGGCGACGGCAGCTGGTGCGGGTATCATTTCGCCATGGCTGTCCAAACGCGTCCGGATCCAGCCGTATTTTATATTAGCCAAAGCAGGGGCACTTTATTATCCGAAGCTCTTGGAACTGTTGGAAGAAGATGGGCAGGCAGACATTGGCTATAAGCAAGTTGGAGCATTATACGTCAGTGCAAGTAAGAAGCGGCTGGATGAGCTGGAGAAACTGGCCTATAAACAGCGGATTGATACGCCGGAGATTGGGGAAATCAAAAGACTGAGCCCAGAAGAAGCAAGAGAAAAATTTCCGCCGCTGCGTGAGGATATGACAGCTCTCTATCTGGAAGGGGCGGCCCGTGTGGACGGAAGGCAGCTGCTCCAGGCATTGCTTGCAGCAGGAGAAAAACATGGTGTCCGATATGTACAGGGAGAAGCGTCCTTGCTGCATGAAGGAAAAAATAAAGTCACCGGTGTGCGTGTCGGTGATGAAATCATAGAAGCGGATGCAGTGGTTGCAGCTGCTGGTGCGTGGATTAACAAGCTCTTGGATCCGGTTGGCGTGGAGCTGCCGATAGTACCGCAAAAGGGGCAGATCATGCATATGCATGTCGATGCCGACACGAGTGATTGGCCTGTCATCATGCCAAAAAGCAGTCACTATCTGCTCGGCTTCGAGGGCGGGAAAGTCGTGGCTGGAGCTACCAGGGAAGTGAATGCAGGTTATGATGTGAAACAGACAGCTGCCGGCATGCAGGAAGTGATACGGGAAGCATTGAAAGTGGCACCAGGCATAGCGGATGAAGAAGTGTCTGAATTCCGTGTCGGTCTGCGTCCAGCAGGTCCGAATCCTTATCCGATTCTTGGACCGGTAAAGGATGTCGCCGGACTTCATTTGGCAGCAGGATTTGGCCCGGCAGGTCTTAACCTAGCGCCATATTCAGGCAAACTGGTAGCAAAGGCAATACTTGGACAGACCGCAGACGTGGATATTGCAGCTTATTTGTTATAAGCTATTAAAATGACACAGCATAAGAACGAACAGAGGGGAGAGATGACTAGCATGATGCGGAGAAAAAGAGTATGGATACCAGGAGCTGTTATCCTGGCTGTTGGTGGCCTGCTTTTAATCGGCAGTTTCTTTTCCCAAGAAATCAGGGCTTTCATGGCAATCGACCGCAGTAATAGACAGCCGAACATTCCTTATCCGGAAAATGTCACAGCTGTGAAAAATATTGCCTATCCGACGGAAAATTACAAAGGAAAATTGGATTTCTATTATCCAGAGGATGCCGAAGGAAAGCTTCCGATCGTCATCTACATCCATGGAGGCGGCTGGATAGGTGGTGACAAGGAAGCTCAAAATCCTTTCACCATGTGGATTGCATCGAAAGGTTATCTGGTTGTGAACATCAATTATGGGTTGGCGCCTGAGTATACTTTTCCGTCCCAGCTTTATCAGCTGAATGATGCAATCAGCTTTGCATTGAAAGAAGCACCGAACTACCATGGTGATACGGAACAGATATTTCTCGGTGGTGGATCAGCAGGTGCCAATCTTGCCGGCATGCTTGCGGCAATGGCAACAAATCCAGTGACGGAATCCGTCGTTGGCGAGAACTCGGCGATCCAGCCTGAGCAGCTTAAGGGTGTGCTGCTTTATAATGGTGTTTTGAACTTGGAGACAGCCCAACAGACGGGCTTCAATAATATGACGACATTCCTTTGGTCCTATACAGGAAATAAAAATTATAGTCATGACCCGCGGCTGCGGGATATGTCGCCTGTCTTTCAAATCACACCGGAATATCCGCCATCATTCATCTCGTCTGGAGAGGCTGATAAACTGCATCCGCAAAGCGTGGAGATGGCAGATGAGTTGGAGAATGCCGGTATAGAGGTAGACAGGATGTTCTTTGATACGTCCCATCCATCGGCTGGACATGAATACCACCGGAAATTATATTTGGATGAAGCACAGTACAGTTTCGATCAGATGATCGACTTTTTACAGAAGCACTCGAAATGACCTCAGGCAAAAGCCTGAGGTCATTTTTTATTTGAATAACGTCTGGAAATTCCTGTTAAATACCAATATAATTAGAAAATATAGAAAAGGGGGAATACAATGCGTTTTCGGGATTTTCATCCAAATATAAAGATAAGGCTGGTGGAGTCCTTTGTCTCCAGTTTGATCGGCAGTATGGTGACGCCATTCATGACCATTTACTTGGCCATGCACTTTGGGGCGAAAGTGGCAGGGGTCTTATTGCTAGTCAATGTGTTCCTTGGGATCGGGATAAGTTTGCTAGGCGGTTATTTCAGTGATTTGTTCGGACGGCGAAAAATCATGCTGCTGGCGGAAGCACTTCGGCTGGTAGCGTTTTTTATGATGATGATGAGCAATTCACCTTGGTTCGAATCACCTGAGATCACCTATGCCATGATCATGCTGAACAGCATTTGCTGGGGATTGGCCGGTCCTGCCAACGATGCCATGCTGATTGATGTCAGTACACCGGATCAGCGGCGTCTTATTTATTCCATCGGTTATTGGGCCAGTAATTTATCGATTGCTTTAGGCGGGATTGCCGGTGCCTTCATGTTTGAGAACTACTTATTCCAATTGTTCATGGCACTGACAATTGCAGCGGCAGGGACGTTTATCGTCGTGTTCTTCTTTATTTCGGAAACACATTTTCCGGAGAAAGTGGAAATCAAACCATTTCAGCACATCACACAGATTTTCGGCACCTATCGGTCTGTCATGCAAGATCGGCTGTTTGTCTGGTTCATCGCCGGGGGAATCCTGGTGCTGAGCATGGAATTCCAACTGACAAGCTATATCGGTATTCGACTGTCGGAAGAAATGCCGACGCAGCAATTTTTGTTCTGGGAAATAGATGGCGTGAAAATGATGGGCTTGCTCCGGAGTGAGAATACGATCTTGGTTGCTTTGCTCGCCTTATTTGCTGCCAAGCTCATTGTGGGGCTGAAAGACAGATTCGTCCTTGTGGCTAGCTGCCTCGTTTTCACGATGGGTTACGCAGCGCTGACATTTTCGAATCATATCTGGGTGTTGTTCATCATGATGGCGGTACTTACGATCGGAGAAGTATTCAGGGTGCCGGTGGAACAATCCTATATGGCAGCCATTCCGCCAGATGATAAACGCAGTGCATATATGGCGTTTGGCGGACTTCAGTATAACTTGTCCATGCTGATCGTTTCTCTGACTGTTACACTCAGCGGATTTGTCTCTTCGCTCATAATGGGTATACTGCTTACTATGATCGGATTGGCTGGCACTTTCATTTTGTATCTGATAACACCACAGCTGGATGTGAGGAAGCTTAGCGCGGAACAAAAGGCAGTTTAATTCAAAAGTATATGGAAGGAAACAGAAAAGCAGTTCAGGATGTATCCGACTGTAGGGGCACGAAATGCCTGGGAAAACAAAAAAGACGAGGAGAATCCTCGTCTTTTTAATGTGCGTGAACATGTGGATGCTCACCAGCATCGTGCTGGCACATGAGGGACTCTTCATGTGTATGGGCAGCTGTTTCCATTTGGATGGTCACATGGCCGATGCCTAGATGCTCCAGATCATGTTCGATTTTTCGAAGCATGGTTTGACTTTGTTCGATCAGCAAGTCACCTTGCACGACTGCGTGGCAAGAAAGGGCATTCTGTCCGCTTGTGATGCTCCATACGTGCAGATCATGAATCGATATGATACCTGGTGCCTTTTCCATGCAATCAATGATTTTCTGCATTTCGACGTTTCTGGGTGTGCCTTCCATCAGCACATGGATGCTATCCTTCGTCACGCGCCAGCCGCTTATGATCACGAGTGCTGCCACGATGACACTGGCAACGGGATCAGCCCAACTCCAGCCAAACAATAGAACGAGCAGCGCCGCCACGATAGCCCCGACGGATCCGAGCAAATCGCCGATTACATGCAAGAAGGCTGCACGAACATTCAAATTCTCACTTGTATCCCCGCGCATCAAGATCCAAGCAACCAAAACGTTGACGAGGAAACCGATGATGGCAATGATCAGCATACCGCCCGAAGCAATCTCCGCGGGTTCACGGAAACGCTGCACTGCTTCATAAAAAATATAAAGGGATACAAGGATAAGGGTGACGCCGTTGAACAGAGCTGCCAAGATTTCAAATCGCTTATAACCGTATGTCTTGCTGTAATTGGCTACACGCTCTCCGAGTATGAAGGCAAACAGACCCACACCGAGTGATACCGCATCACTCAACATATGGCCTGCATCCGATAGCAATGCAAGGCTGTTCGTCAAGAAGCCGCCAACGGCTTCAATAAGCATGAATCCTGCTGTCAAGATGAAACTGATCAGCAAAGCTTTCTTGTTCGCATTATGTCCGTGGTGGTGATGCCCATGCCCATGATCGTGTGCATGTCCGTGTGCGTGTCCCATACATATTCCTCCGTTAGCTTAGTTGTGGCAGGCGTGGTTGATGGCTTCTGTCAATAAATCGATGACATGCTTGTCATCGTGTGAATAATAGATTGTCGTGCCTTCCCGTCTTGATTTGACGAGGCGGATTTTCTTCATCGAACTCAGCTGGTGGGAAACTGTCGATTGATGCAGCTCCAGTTTCTCAGCAATTTCATTGACACTGTATTCCTGGTCAAGCAGCAAATGCAGAATCCGTATTCGTGTCGGGTCGCCGAGCGCTTTGAAAATCTGCGAAACATGTGTCAATCGTTCTTCTGTCAGTTCCAAACTTGTTTCGTACTTCATATATTGAACGCTCCTCTTACTTGCTTATATGCATATATTAGCATATACGAATACTCTAAGCAAATTTTAATTTTTCTTTCATATATAAAAATCCTGATAACGGAAAGAGGAGATAAGCATGATAACACGATAAAACATATGTGAATTGTAGCGGGAGAAATGGGTCAGGAGAAAAGTACTGACTGAAACAGTATCCTTACAAGAATTTTACAAACAGCATTATCTATCAAATTGTTTATCAGATTTTTAACATTCCGTTTCTATCTGGGCAGGAAGATAGTTACGATTAAGAAACTAAACAAAGTATGTTCTCATTTATGAGAATGGCAGGAACCTTAGTCGATGGTATCATATACAATTTTAGGCTTTTGTCGAATACTAGTATCCAGTGAATCTGTGAGAGGAGGCAGAGTTACTTCCTGCAATGTATGTGAAATGAAAAAGAAAGGTGACAACAAAAAAGAAGGGTAGTGATGAAATGAAAAGACTCGGAAGATTCAGCGGTTATGATATGCAGGCGCTGCGAAGGGATGTCATCGCGGGTATCATTGTCGGCATTGTTGCCATACCGCTCGGGATGTCTTTTGCAATCGCGTCGGGGGTCAATCCCGAATACGGACTTTACACAGTCATTATCGGCGGTCTGCTTATTTCATTGCTGGGCGGATCAAGATTCCAGATCGGCGGACCAACTGGTGCATTTGTTCCGATTCTTTTAGGAGTTGTCATTCAGTTTGGCTATCAAGATCTCTTGCTGGCAGGTATGATGGCTGGGATATTGCTTGTCATCTTTGGCCTGCTGAAGCTCGGTAGCTTGATCAAATTCATTCCTCGGCCGGTTGTGGTCGGATTTACAGCTGGAATAGCTGTCATCATATTCACTGGCCAAATCGGGAATTTCACAGGCATCCAGGCAGAGGAGGAAGAAGCATTTCTGTCTAAAATGCAAGCGCTCGCTGCGGCGGCAGATACAATCAGTATGTATAGTCTTATCGTTGCAGCGGTATCTCTTGCTGCTATCATCCTGACGCCGAAAATACTGCCAAAAGTACCGGGAGCGTTGGCGGGATTGTTGTTATCGACCATTGTAGCTGTCCTCTTCTTCCAAGGGCAAGTAGCAACGATCGGCAGTGTCTACGGCGATATACCAAGTCAGCTGCCGCAGCTGCAGTTACCAGCTTTCACGTTGGATAAAATTCTCTACTTGCTGCCATCGGCATTGGCAATTGCCCTACTCGGCGGAGTGGAATCCCTTTTATCGGCCACAGTCGCGGATAATATGGCAAAAACGAAGCATCACAGTAACCGCGAGCTGATTGGACAAGGTGTAGCGAATATCGCTGTACCATTATTCGGAGGTATTCCCGCTACTGGTGCAATCGCCCGAACCGCGACAAATATACGGAGCAATGCCTTTTCTCCGGTATCCGGGTTGGTACACTGTGCTTTTGTGCTGATCATCTTGCTTCTGTTTGCACCATATGCATCTTCCATTCCGCTTGCCAGCATGGCACCGATCTTGATGGTCGTTGCCTGGAATATGAGTGAGCGTAAAGAAGTTGTCCATATCATCAAAATGCGCACATTCGATTCCTTCATATTGATTGTAACCTTTGCTTTGACGGTGCTGGCTGATTTGACGATTGGCGTAGGCTGTGGACTGCTGCTTGCTTTTGTTGTATTTGTAAAACGGATGAGCACAGTACTGTTCGTAAAAGACGAGCAAATCCATGTCAAAGAAACAGATGGTGTACGGATGTGGCAGTTCGAGGGACCTCTGTTCTTCGGATCGACCGATATTTTGGAAGAGGTAGTGGAAGAGACACTGGCGAAGGAGCCAGATTCCCTCATCCTGGATCTGCAGAAGGTATCCTATATGGATACATCCGCAGAAGCAGCTTTGCATAAGCTAGTTGACCATTACGAAACCGCCGATAAACAGCTGCTCTTCCTCGGTGTGAACGGTCAGCCGAAGCGCTTGCTTCATAAGACCGGACTGCTTGCTAAAGTCGGAGAGAAGCATACTGTGAATAAACGGGAGGAAGCTGTCCGGCTTTGCACCTCATAAAAGTGGATAGTGTATGGGGGATTTACCAAAAAGCAAGCAGCCGTATGTACTGAATGTTGTTGGCTGCTTGCAATATTTATCCTTTATTAACCATGGCTATTCTTTCGGTATTTTCAATGCCACCTCTTCTAATGGTTTTCCATCCTCTTTAAATACACTCAAATCCAATTCGAACTGCTCCTGTGCCTGGTAATCTTTATCTTCCATAGGGATAGTCATGTAAAATTTACCCGACTTGCCTGGAGGAATTTCCAGATCACCATTACTAAGTAAAATCTCTTCGAAATACATCTCATCATCTATATGCAGGATTGCACCGAGATAGGCAGTGTTAAATGGATCGCTGGTATTGTTTTTTATATCGATGTCAAGTGTCAAGGCGGTCAGGCTGGAAGCATCTTCAAAGTCAATAAGAGGGGCATCTGGTGCTGGCGTAAGCCGAGTGAATTGCGCTCCTTTTATATCCAGTTGTATTTCTTCCCCAACAGTCTGTTCAATGGAAGTCTGTGAAAGTAATTCTCTATCTGTCACATATCCGGACTGAATGCTGCGATCAGGATACATTTCATTTTGGACTTTCACGCCTTCTTCCATTTGTTCTGTTAAAGCTATCGGAACGTCTCGGATGAAAGATGACTCTTCTTCATCGCCTATAGTTACAACTGGCGTGGAATAACGAACAGTATTATTTTCCATGGATTTTAATTCTTTCTGACTCAATACATATTCTAAAAACCCAGTCCTTTTTTCACCTTTCTGAAGCGATAGATCCAATGTGTCGGGAAAGAGATTACTGCCATCGGCCAGATAGGAGTTGTCAAGATAATGAAAATCCTCATTATCTCCTTTTATAATATAAGGAGGTCTGATTACCGCAGATTCTTCTGATTGATTTTCAACACTTGCCTGCATGGTCACTATATAAATTTGCTCTCCTTCTTGGTCAGCAGGAAAGATGATGTCCGGAGCAAACGATACTTGATATTCCTCGACAGTAAAAGTGACTCCTCCTTGCTCAAAGATCAAATTTGGCTTTTCATTATGATACTTGATTTCCGCATCGCTGCCTGTCCTTCGCTCCAATTCCTCATTCAATAGCACAGGCTCTTTCTTCTTTGCTGGCTCACTGTCTGCTTCACCATTGCTGCAAGCCCCCAAAATGAACAAGATTGATAGGAATGATAGCATCAGCCATACTTTTTTCATCTTTTTACCCCTTTTCCAGTGATATCTTAATCAGTAAACAGATAATCTAACGATCTAGTGATTTCCTGCTTGTAAAATTATGTAATATACTGCTGAACCTTACCCCATTCTACATAAATCAATCGTTAAAATTGTCGATAATTTGCAAAATGAGTAAAAAATACTAAACTCTTAGCGGTAATTCTGGTTGATTGAGTGTAAAGTATTTTATGTTACTTGATTTATACCGATATAAATAGCGGGATTATCTTGGAGAGGATTATTGCAATGAATAAGAATTTAGTAAAGCAAGGTACACTTGCATTGTTGTTGGCAGGTGTCCTTAGCCAGCTGCCAACTGTGCATGTATATGCAAAAGAAGAAGAAAAACAAATGATCGTTGTTTATGAAAACGAACAAGGCGAAAAAGCCGTTGAAGCAAGTGATGCAGCCATTGAGGAACAATATGACCATCTTTCGGCAGCAGCGATTGCAGCTGATGAAGCTACGATCGATGAATTGGCGAAGGATCCGGATATAAAATATGTGGAACCTGACACCAAGATTAGAATTGCTGAAAGCAGTGCTGTGCAGCCCGTAGAAACGACAACTTCAGAGCAGTGGAATCTTGCTGGCATTGGGGCATCTGCGGCATGGCAGGACGGGCTGACCGGAAAAGGTGTCAAAATTGCCATCATGGATAGTGGCATTGCTGCACACCCGGATTTACAAATAGCAGGTGGTATATCGACGGTAGATTACACAGCATCTTATGAAGATGATGAAGGTCATGGCACTCATGTAGCGGGTATAATCGGTGCAAAGCATGATGGGCAGGGCACCGATGGTATAGCGCCGGATGCAGATCTTTTCGCTGTCAAAGTGCTTGATGATACTGGTGAAGGATATCTTTCCGACTTTTTGGAAGGAATCGATTGGTCCATTGCCAATGATATGGACATCATCAATCTGAGTATGGGTACGGCAGAAAAAAGTGATGCACTGGAAGAATCGATGCAAAAGGCTTATCAAGCAGGGGTTTTATTAGTTGCTGCCAGTGGTAATGAAGGAGCTGGGTATCCGGTGGATTATCCAGCAGCTTATGAGCCTGTCATTGCAGTTTCGGCTACCGATTCTGAAAACAATATCGCCCATTTTTCTTCGGTCGGAGACCAGGTGGAGTTTTCCGCACCAGGAACAAATATCAAGAGCACATTACCAGGATCTGACTATGGAATGATCAGCGGTACGTCTCAGGCAACATCTCATGTATCGGCCATGCTAGCAATCTTGAAGCAGCAGTTCCCAACTGATTCAAATGAGCAATTACGAGTCCGGCTGCAGCAATATACCAATGATCTTGGCCAGCAAGGTCGTGATCAGCTGTTTGGTTATGGCTTGATTCACTATCCTGTTCCCGTAAAGGGGAACGAGCTTGAATCAAGTGACTCGGATGGAGAAGTTACAGCGGATGAAAAGGAAGATAAGATTCCGGTTGAGGATTTACAGACACTGGCAGATGAATTGAAACTGACAATAACGGATCTGGCAGATCTATTTGCCGCTCACGGTTTTGATTTATATAGCTACCATAACCTTGACGAGGTTAATGATGTAATCTATCGAACTATAAATGATGTGTCTGTTCATTTTCTTTTAGAGGAAGCGGATATGACTAGAGAGCAGCTTGATCAGCAGCTTGCTGCAGAAAATATGACACTGGAGGATTTCAATACTCCTGAAGAACTATCAGCATATATAAACGAGTTTGATCAGCATGGCGAAAACGTAGAAAATCAAGCAGTGACTGCGGAACAGGGTGATGCGATTCCAAAGAAACCCGTGACGGACGACCAGACTGAACCAGCACAAGCATCAGTTGGAACTGACTCTGATGGAAAAGTGGATTTGGGGACTGTCCAACAGGATGATGCTGTTAAAGACGAGGAAAATGATCCTGGGTCTGTCCAACAGGACGAGCCTGTTAAAGGTGAGGAAGTTGATCTAGGAACAGTCCAACAGGATGATACCGCTAAAAAAGAGGAAGTTGAATCGGCAGCTGTACAGCAGATTGATTCCGATAAGAAAGATAAAGATGAATCAGGAGTAGAGCAGCAGACAACCGGAACAGATAACAAAACCGACGACATCATTCTTACATATAAATCAGCTGACAAAGAAAAACAAGATGATCAAGAAGGAAAGCAAATGCCGGATACAGCTTCCCCAATCGGCAACTTCATAGCAATGGGAATCATAGTTGCTGCGGCAGGTGTAGTGCTTTACATCAGGAATCGCCGCATCAATTCATGAAGTAGGTAATAAGGTCTATCATTTTTTTGAAACTGATGTATCAGACTATTATATTTTCCGTTTTTGGACCGATATAAATATCATGAAATTCAATTATATCGAAGGGGAAATATGCGAATGATGAAGGTTTCGATAAAGAGCCTATTCTTTGTTTCGTTGTTGCTGAGTCTGACTTTCCTATTCCCGGCTGTTAAAACGCATGCCGAGGAAGAGAAGCAGATGATTGTCGTGTATAAGAATGAACAGGGGGAAGAGGCTGTTCAGGAAAGTGATGCTGCTGTCGAAGTGGAATATGACAATCTGCCAGTTGCCGCCATCACTGCCGATCCTGAAACAATTGCCGAGCTGGATGAGAACCCTGATATCAAATATATGGAGCCTGACAGCAAAGTGGAAATCTCAGACGACGGTGATACAGCCATTCGTTCTGTCAGCCAAGCAGCGTCATCCATTTTACAGCAGTGGAATCTATCTCCGATACAGGCCCAGCGTGCTTGGACGGAAGGCTGGACTGGTAAAGGTGTCAAGATTGCCGTGATCGATAGCGGAATTTATCCGCATCGGGACTTAAAGATTGCTGGAGGATACGCAGCTGTCGATTATACTTCTTCTTATAAAGATGACGAAGGACATGGAACCCATGTAGCCGGCATCATTGGTGCCAAGCACGATCAATATGGTGTGGACGGTGTTGCCCCGGACGCGCAGCTGTATGCAGTCAAAGCGCTGGGAAGTCAAGGAGAGGGCAAACTTTCTGATTTATTGGAAGGAATCGATTGGGCCATCACCAATAAAATGGACATCGTCAATATGAGTATGGGGACAGAGCGTAAGAGCAAGGCGTTGGAAGATGCTGTGAATAGGGCATACCAAAAGGGTATTCTGCTAGTTGCGGCGAGCGGGAATGAAGGGGCGGGTCATCCATTGGATTATCCAGCTGCCTTCGACAGCGTGATAGCCGTATCCGCGTCTAATGCCAAAAACGGTATTGCATCTTTTTCTTCGGTAGGGAATGAAGTAGAGTTTACTGCGCCGGGAGCGGATATTGCCAGTACTTATCTTGGTTCTAATTACGCCATGATGAGCGGAACTTCCCAAGCAGCGCCGCATGTTGCGGCCATGCTTGCAATCTTGAAACAACAATATCCGAATGAAACGAATGGACAGCTGCGCGCACACTTGCAACAGTATACCAAGGATATTGGTTCAAAAGGCCGGGATAATCTCTTCGGGTACGGACTCATTCAATATCAATCTGAACAGACGAAGCAATATCAACAAGCTTTGGCGGCAGTAGAACTCTCTGAGAAAACTAAAGTACGTGAAGACTATGATAAAGCCCAAAAGCTGACTGCCTCTTTATCAAATGGACAAGATCGTAAAACGTTGCAAAAGCGTCTGGATAAAGTGAAGCAAGCACTCACGATCCAAGAAGCAAAAGACAAAGTATCCAAAGCAGAGAAAAGCAAGAAAAAAGCAGAAATCGATGCAGCGCAGGGTGCTGTCAATAAAGTGACGGATACCACGGAGAAAAAGAATCTGCAAAAGCGCCTGGATAAAGTGAAGCAAGCACTCACAATCCAAGAAGCAAAAGATAAGGTGTCTAAAGCAGAAAAAAGCAAGAAAAAAACAGACATTGATGCAGCGCAGGGTGCTGTCAATAAAGTGACGGACACCACGGAGAAAAAGAATCTGCAAAAGCGCCTGGATAAAGTGAAGCAAGCACTCACAATCCAAGAAGCAAAAGATAAGCTGTCTAAAGCAGAAAAAAGCAAGAAAAAAACAGACATTGATGCAGCGCAGGGTGCTGTCAATAAAGTGACGGACACCACGGAGAAAAAGAATCTGCAAAAGCGCCTGGATAAAGTGAAGCAGAGCTTGCTTGTGAAGGATGCAAAAGATAGAGTCGGCAAGGCTGAAAAAAGCAAGACCAAGAAAAACGTCGATGATGCACAGAAATATATCAAGAAGCTCGCTAATGGAAAAGACAAGACAGCATTGCAAAAACGTCTGGATAAAGTCAAACAGTCTCAAATCAAAACGGCAAATGATTTGATGAAGAGCGCTGAAAAGAAAGTGAACGATTACAATATCAAAAAGGCGCAAAACTCGATCAAGGAGCTGCCTTCTGGTAGAGATAAAGATAAGCTCCAGAAACGCCTGGATAAAGTGAAGACAAAAGCAGCAGATACGAAGAAACTGAATGATGCCAAGTCAAAAGTTAAAAAGGCAGAAAAAGATAAAAAGAAGAAGTCGAAGCAATCTGCCCAAGCAGCAGTCAATAAGCTGAAATCTTCCAACGATAAGAAAAGCTTACAAAAACGAATCAACGCCATAAAGGTGAAGAAATGACAAAGAGGCATTCCAAAAGCGGAATGCCTCTTCTTATAATTCCACCGTCGCCTCACCAATTCGTTTCACACCGCGAATACGGGATACATCTTCTGCAAGCTGCAGGGCAGCTTTGTCCTTCTGCTTCGCTTCAATCATGAAATCGACGGATTTGCCAATCTCTTTCAGCTGTTTGATCAGCGGCATCAGAAACTCCACATCCACATAATCTGCATGGCTGCGATATGCTTTTTCCGATTTGGGAGAGGAGGTATGGATCTTCGGAACATGCTTGCGATCTTGCCAAGTAGCCATGAAGCGTGGAAGTATTTCTTCCAATGGCTCCTCTTCGGTATGATTGGCCATATAGTGGTGAATATCGAACATCATTGGGATCCCATGTCTTTCACATACTTCCAATGTCTCGGTTGTCGTATAAGTCTTATCGTCATTCTCCAAAGTCATCTGTGTCTTGATCGGGTCAGGCAGCTGTTTGATATTTTCATGGAAACGCTCAAGAGCAAGCTCTTTATTTCCGTAAGCGCCGCCGACGTGGATGTTGATATATGCCTCATCTTCTAATCCCATGGCTTTCAGCATATTGTAATGATATTGCATATCTTTGACAGCATTTGCAGTGATGTGCGGTTTATCACTCGTAAACAGGGTAAACTGATTCGGATGAAAGCTCACGCGGATACCGTATTCCCGCACAAGACGTCCGATTTCTTCATACAAATCAGTGAATGGTGAAATATAATCCCAATTCACTTCCTCGTGGGTGGCAAGCGGTGCAAGTGATGAAGAGAAACGGTAAAGCTTGATTTGATGAGCGATATTATAATGCAGGATGCGGATCGTGCGCTCCAGGTTTTCCTTCGTGATAGCATAAAGCTGAGCTTCTCTTTCTTCTTTTCCAAGCTTGGTCCACCTGGCATAGGTCATTGTTTTTGCCGGGGATGCTTCGTATAAGTTCAAGGCTGTCGATACGTAGCCAAAGCGGATGTGCATAGAAATTCTCCTTTGTGACAATCTGTAGCTATTTTCCCCTTCTTTTTACTTTGATAATCCTGTTTTACGATAGCTAGCCCATGCATCTTCAACAGTTCACCTGTATAATTGGACATGTGCAGGAAAAAAGTTTGAAACCTTTTGCGATTCTGCTCGTATATAAGGTACAAGATAAGAGGATGGTGAAAGATTTTGGGTATTCTTTCCCGTATATTCAAGAAAAAAGCCCCTGAGCGTCCTGCTGTGAGGGAACGTAATGCACTTTCCATCCAGGTGGGCGACATTGTCGAATATGACTTGGTTACCTATGAAGTAGTCGGTAAAATCACGCTGCGTCAAGGTAATTATGAGTGGTTCGACTACCAGTTGGTTGAAGGGGATAAGACATTATGGCTTTCTGCCGAAATGGATGATGAACTGGAACTGGGAATCTACGAAAAAATCCCGCTTTCGGTATCGAAGCCATATCCGAAGCAGCTGACACATGAAGGCCGCACATACTTCCTCGATGAGCAAGGTGAAGCAAGGGTCGTAGGGGAAGGAAGAAGTCGTAATATCAACGGTTCGATTGTCCATTATGCCGATTATTACGATGAAGATGAAGAACATTTCCTTGGCCTGGAAGGCTGGGGAAGCGAAATCGAAGTCAGTCATGGCTATGAAATCAAACCGCGTGAAATCAAAATCATTGCGGGTTCAAACTAAAATCAATCAAAGGGAGCGAATGTTATGTTTAAATTTTTTAACAGAGTGAAGACAGTCGTAAGTTCAGAATTGAATGCAATGCTGGATAAAGCAGAAGATCCGGTGAAAATGCTGGATCAGTTCATGCGCGACATGGAAGCGGATATCCGTGAAGCGGAAACTGCAGTTGCAAAACAGATTGCGAATGAAAAGATGCTGAAACGCAAATATGACGACGCAAAAGCTATGGCCGACAAGCGTCAGAAACAAGCCGAAACAGCGATTGAAGCTGGCAATGATGACTTGGCTCGCCGTGCATTGGAAGATAAGCAGACGCATCAGCAAACAGCTGATACACTTCATGCTTCCTGGGAGCGCGCTGCAAGCGATGTAGCATCCATCCGTCAGAAACTGGATGAGATGAAAAAGGAATATGCGGAAATGAAACTGAAGAAAGATTCCTTGAAAGCACGTGCAGAATCTGCCAAAACACGTACGAAGATGAACCGTACGATGTCCAATATCGGCAGTGACGAATCCCGCGGCGGCTTCGAGCGTATGGAAGAAAAGGTATTGCAATACGAAGCAGAAGCCGAGACGAGCGAAGATATGTCCAGATCCAACCGTTCCCTTGACGACGAATTCGCTGCCTTGGATAAGAATGGTGTCGACGATGAGTTAGCTGCCCTTAAAAAGAAAATGGGTAAAGCGTAAGCAGCCAAAGCCATCGGGCAGGCTGACCCTTGCTTAAAGCAAGGGTTTTCGTCTGTCTGCTGTTACATAAGGAAATAAGCGAAGGGAGGAGCTTTCATGAAATACTGGCTGGCGGGCATCTGCCTGTGCTTTGTTTTTATCCTGGCTGGCTGCGGTAATTCCGATGATCAGACTACTTCTGTCGGCGATATAACTGAAAAGGATAAAGAAACAATCACCTCTTCGTTCGAAAACAGCGTTGGGGAATCGATTGAAACGCTGATAGATAATAATTTTTATCTGCTCGATGTTGTTTCTGGTGAGAGACGGGGCAGTGCGAATGTCTATGCCACTCGCCATTTTACAGTCGATGAATTAGAGGAGCTGTTCAAGCAAACAAAAGGCCCCGACGAGATAAGTGATAAAAAGGATAATCAGCTCATGATGATCTATGATGATGTCTTCATCACTTTGAAGCCGAGTGAAGAAGATGGGGATGTCACCTTGATAGAAGTGGCGGACCGGAATTTTGTGCGGAATAACTACTCACCGAACTATTTGAATACATTCTTTACTTTCGCATTATTGAACTCCCTCTTCGGCAATAACTGGAGCCAGAGCCGAATGGATACTTGTCAGAATGGCGGCTGTTATGGCGGCTATACATCGACTTATCGTTCGGATGATAACAGCGGCGGATCAGGCGGCGCTGTAAGACGCGGTACATCCAACTATCGCGGCGGCGGTCCGGATGCTGGTAAATAAACAAGTGAATAAACAAGGAGGCATAGAATCATGAATCCATTTCTATCGACATTTCTGTATTTTGCCATTGCGGTTGTGATCGTCATCATCGGTCTTATCATTTTTGAGATGATTACACATAAGTATCGGGACTGGGAAGAAATATCTAATGGCAACACGGCTGTGGCCTTGTCCATCGGCGGGAAAGTCATTGGGATCTGTCTTGTCCTGTCATTCTCCATCTATCACAGCAGTGAACTTTGGGAGACGCTCATTTGGGGAGCTTATGGAGTTGTGCTGCAGATGGTGGCTTACTTCATATTCGAAGGCGTGACACGACGTTTCTCCGTTCAATCCAAGCTGAAAGAAAATAATATCGCCGTCGGTATCATTTCCTTGGCGGTATCCGTCGGGCTTGGATTTGTCATCGGCGCGTCCATTACGTAAGCTAAAAGCAGTTTGGAGATGTAGTGATGCAACAGAAAGTAACAAAGAAAACTTCATTCATTTATTGGGCTTCTGGAATCGTTTCGATTTGCGGTATCATTTTCGAAGTCTTATTCGGGGCCCTTGGGTCCTATATCCTTGGAGATGGTGTGAAGCAATATACACTCACCATCTCTTTGTTTTTGACAGGTATGGGGATTGGCGCAAGTATCAGTGAACGTGTGACAAAGCGTTTGATACTGGCATTCATCTACATTGAGTTCTTCGTAGCTTTGATAGGCGGCTTCTCCAGTTTCACCATGTTCGGGATCACGGCATTTACACCAGATGGTACAGATGCGTTTTATCTTTATTTCGTGACGCTGATCGTTGGTGCACTTACAGGGGTGGAACTGCCGATCTTGATCCGGAAAGCGAATGAGATCGGAGAGACGATCGGACGCAGCACGGCACGTGTCTTATTCAGTGACTATGCAGGCGGACTGATAGGAGGGCTATTGTTTGCTTTCTTGCTTCGTCCGCAGTTCGGTATCGTCAAATCGGCATTCTTGGTCGGTCTGGTCAATTTAGCCGTGGCACTGATCGTTCTCTGGTTGTTCCGGGAAGAAGTGAAAAGGATGGCCTTGCATGCCGCGGTCGGTATTGTCATAGGCATTTTGCTCATACTCGGCGTCTTCTTCGGGGAAGAGACCGCTTTTTCATTCGAGCAGAAATTGTATCAAGATCCAATCATCCATATGGAGCAAAGTCAGTATCAGAATATCATCCTCACCCGGGATGGAGATGACCTGCGCCTGTATTTGAATGGCGGCTTGCAGTTCAGCTCGTTTGATCAGCACCGTTACCACGATGCGCTCGTCCACCCGGTCATGTCCCAAGCCAAGCAGCATGACCATGTGCTGATTCTTGGCGGCGGTGATGGTTTGGCCGCAAATGAAATCTTGAAATATGACGATGTAGAGGATATCACACTCGTCGATCTTGATCCTGCTGTGACTGAATTGGCAAAGACGGAGCCAAAACTGCTCGATCTGAATAACAGGTCTTTATTAAACGATAAAGTGACCATCCACAATGAGGATGCATTCAACTATTTGAAGGACACAGAACAGATTTATGATGTGATCATCGTCGATTTGCCTGACCCGAATGATGAGAGCTTGAACAAGCTTTATACTGAGGAATTCTACTCTTTGGTGCGCAATCATATGAACCCAGAGGGTGCGATGATCGTCCAAGCGACAAGCCCGGTATTTGCGACAGAGTCGTATTGGACGATAGATGAAACCATCCGGGCAACGGGACTGGAGACAGAAAACTTGCATCTGGATGTGCCGAGCTTCGGTAACTGGGGTTTCATCATGGCCAGCAGAATGCCGATCGACCCAGAGAAACTTGAGGTCACAGTGCCGACAGAATACTTAAAGTCATCCATGATACCGGGAATGACCGAATTCGGAAAGGATGAAGACAGGGAAATCACCAATTCCGATGGTGAGACTGTAAATCTCCGTCCGAATACATTGGTGGATCCGCATTTGATCGAAATCTACCAACAGGAATGGAAGCATTACTGATTTTCTCTTGGAAGCAGTGCCCGATAAGCTACCGGGGAAGTAAGCACAGTCGATGTGTTGAAAGCCCCATAAGGAATCAACCGGTCGATCAATTCACGCATGCCGTTCATATCCGGAACAGCTGCCTTCAGCAGGTAATTGATCGGACCGGTGACCCGGTGGCATTCGAGAACTGCTTCTTCTTGTGCAATCAGGTTTTCAAACTCCAAATGTGCTATCTTCAATTCACTCACCTGAATGAACAACAGGATATCCAAACCAACCTTCGCATGCGCCACTCGGGCAGTATAATGCTCGATGACTCCGCGCTCTTCCAATCTAGCCATCCGTTCGGAAACACTCGGTCTGCTCAAGGCAAGTTTTTTGGATAATTCACTGATGGTGATACGTCCATCATGCTGCAGCAATTCGAGTAAGGTACGATCGATGTGGTCCATGATTTCCCTCTCTTTCACATTGCAGGCAGAACCTGCATATAATTTTCATTATGAATATCGAATCAAGGAATTGCCTGCAAAAATCTATTCATTTCTCATGTTATTTATTCTAACATAGAAAGTGAATTAATAGGTGCGTGATCAATACAGATCCATGCGTAACGGAGTGAACGTTTCAAAGTGGATTTTAACTTGGAGAGGAGCAACTCACTTGCTGCAAAAGTATTTGAAAATCGTTCTTGGCTGTTTCTTGGCCAGTCTTGGCTTGTACTTGCTTAAAAGTACAGAGTTGGTAACAGGTGGAACAGCAGGACTTTCTTTAGGAATATCTTATTTGCTGACCATGCCTTTTGGTGTCGTCTTTTTTATCATCAATATCCCTTTCTACATCTTTTCATTTTTGAATATGGGATGGCGTTTTACTATGACGACCATTGCTTCTGTAACCATCCTAACATTGTTTTCATTTCTCCATCCATTCTATCCAGTCATCGAACTTCCTGGCATCATCGCAGCTATAGCCGGCGGCTTGATTGTCGGCTTCGGCTTGATCTTGTTATTCATGAATCAAGCATCTCTGGGAGGGGCCAATATCCTTGCGTTATTCCTGCAAAAACGTTTCGGGACGAATCCAGGCACAATCAACTTCATCTTTGATTTCTGCGTGGTGATGATAAGCCTTTATTCGGTCGGTCTTATCAACGGCGTCTATTCCATTCTCTCGATTGCAGTGACTTCGTTTGTCATCAGCTACTTCAAGGAGAAGTTCTCCAGACCATTACCAACTGCGAAAACTGTACCAGTAGCCCAAGCGGCTGAATGAACGAAGGAGAAATCCTTCGTTTTTTTGATAGTATAATTTGGGCGGGGGGATGAATTTGGATAAAGAAATGCTAAAAGAGAAACTTATACAAGCAGCAGAAAATCAGAAGTTGGAAACAGCTTCGATCGAAGTGTTATTACCTTTGATGCTGCCGCATATCGGTGACCGTGATCCTATTCTGCGGGATAGGCTTATATATGGGCTGGCAAGTGAGTGGATAACAAAAGGAATGGTTTCTCCGAAATTGATGAACAGCATTATGGCAAAGCTTATAACGGATGAGTATCTTCATGGCGATGAAATTTATACGAGAAGCTTTACGACATTGTGGATTGCAGCTCTTCTGTATCGGCATAGAATGGAAGCTTTCTTATCGGAGTCTGCAATAGATGAAGTTTATCAAAAACTGCTTGCTTACATCCAAAAAGAGACTGTTGGGAAGGGCTATGACAATACTTATGGGTGGGTTCATACATTGGCACATGCGGCCGATGCATTGGACGCGCTGATTCTTTTGACTGAGCTGACGAATGATCAGCGGCAGCAGCTTGTAAAAGAGATCATTAGTAAAATGGCGTTCCCTCATCAGACTTTATCTCATGAAGAGGATGAAAGAATGGCAATAGCTATCATTTCTGCTTTAAAGATGGGCATATCTCCAAGGTTAATCGAGAGCGTCTTAACAGAAAAAACATTGGAAGTCGTTGCTTGCTGGAAAACTGTTAACGAAGCGAACATGCACATACGCGCAAATTTTAAGCAGTTCATCCGCAGTCTATACTTTTGTACAGTAGACTATCCGGATTTGCAGAAAACATTGCTTGAGTGTGAGCAGTTATTTTCTGGAATATATCATAATAAGCCTTCTTCCTGATTGTTGTTCAGATGTATTTGTTATATGATAATCCCGAAAGTCTGTTTAAAATAATTTATTATAAAGAGTGATGATAATGGAACAACATTTGACATATACAATGCCTCCTGAGTGGGAGGAGCATGAACGCACGCTGATCGCTTGGCCTGTGCGGGAATCGATGGTTTACCCGGAGGATTGGGAAACTGTCTGCAAGGGTTATGCAGAATTGATTCTGGCGATAGCGGAATTTGAGCCCATCACTGTTTTGGTGAATGCGAAGGAACGTGACGTCGCGGCATCATACGTGGATCAAGATGAAAATGTATCGCTGCTTGAAGTTTCGCATAACGATGCTTGGCTGCGTGATAATGGACCGACATTCGTCCGGAATGAGACAGGGGAGCTTGCGGGTGTAAACTGGAAGTTCAATGCCTGGGGTGAAAAATACTTCCCTTGGGACCTTGATGATGCCGTTGCTCCGGCTGTCTTGAAACATTTTGATGTAAAGCAATTGGATGCGCCCTTTGTATTGGAAGGCGGATCGATCCATGTCGATGGGGAAGGCACGTTGATCACGACCGAGGAATGCTTGTTGAATCCGAATCGTAATCCCGATTTAACGAAAGATGATATTGAAGCATACCTTCGTCAATATCTTGGTATCGAAAAAGTGATTTGGCTTAAACGCGGGGTCGCGGGTGACGAAACGGATGGGCATGTCGATAATATTGCCTGTTTCGCGGCACCCGGTAAGCTGCTGCTGCAAGTGACAGACGATCCTGAGGATGAAAACTATGAAATCACGCAGGAAAATCTGCGGATTTTGGACGAGACCAAAGATGCAAAAGGTCGCCAGATCGAAGTGGTTGCAGTCCAGCAACCGCCAAAAGTCACCTGGAACGACACACGCCTGACATTGAGTTATATCAATTTCTATTTCGTGAACGGCGGCATCATCCTTCCTGTGTTCGGTAATACTGCAGGAGGAACGGATGAGCGGGCAATCAAAACATTGCAAGCGCAGTTCCCGGATCGCCGCATTGTGACAATCGATGGACTGGCTATCATCAAAGAAGGCGGAAATGTGCATTGTACGACGCAACAGATGCCCACGCTGAAGGAGGGAAGCAATTGAGGAAGGTAACAGTAGCCGCTACACAGATGGCTTGTTCAGATACAGTGGATGAAAATATCGCAAACGCCGAAAAGCTTGTCCGGCAAGCTGCTGACCAAGGCGCCAATGTCATCTTGCTTCAGGAATTGTTCGAAACGCCTTACTTCTGCCAGAAGGAAAAACCTGCTTATTATGCTTATGCCACAGAGCTGGAGCAAAACAAAGCAGTGCAGCATTTCAAGCAAGTGGCAAAAGAGCTAGGGGTTGTGCTGCCAATCAGCTTTTATGAGAAGAAAAACAATGCAAATTATAATACGGTAGCAATGATTGATGCAGATGGATCAGTACTTGGTATCTACCGTAAAACCCATATTCCGGATGGACCGGGCTATGAAGAGAAATATTATTTTTCCCCTGGCGATACTGGTTTCAAAGTATGGGAAACGACATTCGGCAAGATAGGCGTAGGCATATGCTGGGATCAGTGGTTCCCGGAAGCAGCGCGCAGCATGGCGCTTCAAGGGGCGGAGATCCTGCTATATCCAACGGCAATCGGCTCAGAGCCCGAGGATGCTAGCATCGACTCGAAAGACCATTGGCAGATGTGCATGCGCGGGCATGCAGCGACGAATTTGATGCCCGTTTTGGCTTCTAATCGGATCGGTGTGGAAAACGATGAGGATTCCAGTATCACATTTTACGGATCATCATTCATTGCCGGACCGCAGGGCAATTTATTAGCCGAAGCAGGGCGTAAGGAAGAAGAGATCCTGACTGCTACATTCGATTTGGACGAATTAGCTATGCAGCGTGTGGAATGGGGATTGTTCCGGGATCGTCGTCCGTCGATGTACCGCAATATCCTGAGCTCTGATGGCTCGACAAGTGTATAAAAGTAAAAGCTGCCAGTTCAAGCTGGCAGCTTTTTTTAATGGCGGGGCGCAAAGAGCATGACGGCAACACCTGCAATGCATAACACTGCGCCAATCCAGTCGTACATATCCGGCGTTTCTTTATCGATGAACCATCCCCAAAAGAGGGATAAGACAATGAATACACCACCATATGCGGCATAGACGCGACCGAATGTCGGGAAGGTCTGGAAAGTGGCGATGATGCCGTACAAGACGAGGGCGATTCCACCCAGAAATCCGAGATATCCTGGGCGACCGTCACGCAACCACATCCAGATCAAATAACCGCCGCCAATTTCGGCGATTCCCGCAAGCAGGAAAATGAAAACGGAGAGAAACATCCTTTTTGTCTCCTTTTATGTAATACCCTTATGGTAGCTTAAACGACAAACAAAAACGACCCTGCACAGGGTCGTTTTATCAGTTCTTCAGTAAATCATTTTCTTCGAGGAAGTCTTTGGCAACACGTTCTACACTCTTTTGTTCGATATCCACTTGGTAGTTCAGATCACGCAAAGTATCCTCTGTCAGGGCATGCTGGAGCGGTTCCAGTAATTCCGTGATTTCAGGATATTCATCCAACGTTTCCTGATTGATTGTAGCCGCATAATTGTAAGAAGGGAAGAACTGCTGGTCATCTTCCAATATTTTCAGATCCATGGAATCAATCTGCGGATCCGTTACGAAAGCTTGGGTGACATCGATTTGATCATTTGCCAATGCTGTGTAATAAAGACCGATTTCCATTTCGCGGATGTTGGAATCAGGAACCTCGAAGCCATAGTATTCTTGCAATCCAGGCATACCATCTCTCCGGTTCTTGAATTCCGTCTCCATCCCGAATTGCAGGTTATCAGGATTTTCTTGCTCATAAGCTGCCAGATCACTTAACGTATCGATGCCCAATTCATCTGCTTTCTCACGTTTCATGACGAGTGCGTAAGTATTGTTTGCATCCGTCAAGTTCGTCCAGGCGACACCGTTATTTTTATCCAAATCTTGAACCTTTTGCATTGCTTCATCTTTGTCTGCAATCGGCTCTTGATCTAAATAGGTGACAAGTGCTGTACCAACGTATTCCCAAGTCATGTCGACTTGGCGCGTTTCGATTGCCTGGCGCATGGCGGAGGAACCTAAGTTTTGAATTTCTTCAACATTGAAGCCATTATCCTCTAAGATGAATGCCGTCATTTTGGCAATGACGAGCTGTTCGGTGAAAGTCTTGGCTCCGACAGTGATGTTCTTTCCGCCAGGACCGCATGAGCTCAATACAATCAGTAAAGCAGAGAATAAGGCGATTAGGGTCAATCGTTTTTTCATGGATTCAGGTATCCTTTCTTTACGAATTTTGTGCTTTTCTGGCGAGTCGGAGTCCTTTTGGCACTAAAGCAAACTGCAGCCACTTGAATAAATAGTCAATCACGATGGCAAGCAGCGTGACAGGAACGGCTCCGGACATCAAGAAAGCATTATCGAAGAGACGTATACCAGTGAAAATCCAAACACCCAGACCGCCGGCACCGATCAGATAAGCAAGTGCGGCAGTTCCGATATTGATGACCAATGCCGTCCGCACACCAGCGATTATCGAAGTGAGTGCATTCGGCAGCTCGATTTTCCATAGAATCTGTGAGTTAGTGAGTCCCATGCCTTTGGCCGCATCGATCATATTGTCATCGACGGAATCAAGGCCGGCAATGGTATTTTGCAAGATAGGCAATACAGAATAGACGAATAAAGCAATGATTGCGGCGCTAAGCCCTATACCGAGAAATCCCATGGCAAGTGCCAGCACAGCCAAGCTCGGAATTGTCTGTCCGAGATTGGCGATACCTACAATCAGCCATTCTGACTTGCGGAACTTAGGTCGTGTGACGAAGATGCCGAGTGGTACTGCGAGCAGTACAGCGGCGGCTCCGGAAAGAAGTACAATCGTGATATGTTCACCAAGCAAACGCAGGAAAGTATCCGGCTGTTCCCAAATTTTACTGAACATATTGTTGGTGAAGGCCCAAATGAAGAAGATGGCGAGCAGGGCCCAAAAGATAAGCTTGATAATCAAGGCGATGGTTTTATTTGTCCGTTCCATGATTACAGCCCCCTCAGACGCTCTCCTTGATCTCACGGTGCAGGAACTGCTCGATCAAGTCCAAAGTGATACTGCCTTGGCGGGTGCCATTGTCATTCTCTACGATCAGCTGCTCTGCTTCCTGGTTCAAAATCTTCGAGATAGCCACACGCAGGGAAAGATTTTCATTGATGTTTTGGGAATCAGGTGATTCCTTGACTGGCTTCAATGTCAGTGCATCAGCTAGATCTTTCACTGTATACAGACTCATGCTCTTAAGCACACGATCTTGACCGACGAACTCTGCCACGAAGCTGTTGGCAGGTTTGTTCAGCATCCTTGCCGGCTCGGCATATTGCATCATCTTGCCGCCTTTGAGCAGGGCGATCTTATCTGCCATCGTTACTGCTTCATCTATGTCGTGGCTGACGAATAGGATCGTCTTCTTCAGTTCTTTCTGGATTTGCAGGAATTCCTCCTGTAGATGCGTACGGATGATTGGATCCAGTGCACCGAAGGGCTCATCCATCAGCATCACCGGCGGATCCGCAGCCAAGGCACGTGCAACACCGACACGCTGCTGCTGACCGCCTGAGAGCTCGTGCGGATAACGTTTGCGGTATTCATCCGGATTCAAGCCAACGAGTTCCATCAGCATATTGAAGCGATCACGCATTTTCTTTCTGTCCCAGCCTAGCAGGTTGGGAACGATCATTGCATTATCTTCGATGTTCATATTAGGGAATAAGCCATTGGATTGTATGACATAGCCAATATTGCGGCGCATTTCGATTTTGTTGGAATGGCGCACGCTTTTGCCATTGAGAATGATGTCACCGTCCGTGATGCTTTCCAACTGGTTCACCATTCGAAGTAAAGTTGTTTTTCCGCAGCCGGAAGGACCGAGCATGATGACCAGTTCGCCTTCTTCGACTGTAAAATTCATTTTTTCAATTGCTTTTACATCGCCGTTATATACCTTTGTTACGTCATTGAAATGAATCATATCGTCACCCTTATTATTTTTTAACACCCTTAGGCGTGAATATATTTTCGATCAGTCGCAGGAATAAGTCGGCAATCAGTGCCAAGATGGCAACCGAAATAGCACCTGCCAGTATCATTGTGTTATTGGTACGGAGAATTCCCTGATAGATGATACCTCCAAGACCTCCAGCGCCAATCAGTGTTGCGATGGCACCGACACCGATATTCAAAACAGTTGCAGTACGGACTCCAGCCATGATTAACGGCAGGGCATTGGGAAGCTCGACCTTGTAAAGACGCTGGAAAGTTGTCAAACCGATTCCGTTTGCAGCGTCCCTTATATCGGGATCGACATTGCTGATAGCTGTGTACGTATTCCGGATGATCGGCAGCTGTGAATAAAGCACAAGTGCGATAACGGCCGGTAATGTACCGATTCCTTCGTTTATCAGTGAAAGTACTGGAATCATGATTCCAAATAAAGCGAGACTTGGAATAGTCATCAAGATAGAAGCAATTTGGAGAATGGTGGAGGCTGCGTATTTATTGACGGAGCAATAAATACCTAATGGGACGCCAATCACGATGGCAATGATGATAGCTGAACCGACAAGCTTGATATGGTCCCATGTATATCCGAGTATGAATGAAAAATTAGTTGTAAAGTATTCGATTAAATCTATAATGGGAGGGCACCTCCTGAAATTGTCATGCAAAAGGTCTTGTCAGACTTTTGCTACCTATTGTTATACCCAGATAAACCAACATCCTAACATGAAAATATAACCAGCACAAAGATTAAGTCAACATATAAACTGGAGCATCTTGGAGGAAACAAGAGAATTATTGCCTTCAGGTTGTCTGAAGGTATTAAATCAGAGAATTTACTGCTCGACAGAAGACAGCAAGTGAGCATGCTGGATTTTTAAATGACTGAAAATTTAATTAAATTATAAATTTATATTTACTTCTGCCTAAAAATGGTGTTAGTATATCTAAATACTATTATGTACTTATTACATAGGAATTACGTATGGGGAGTCACGCCCTCATACAAAAAAAGAGACATTGCAAAGATGAGTAGTCAGAATTGAATGACTTCTCATTGGAGAGGGAGCGAGAATAATGAAGGAATACTTTATCGAACGAATGTACAAAGCATCACAAGGAATGGCGAATGCAGTCCTCGTGACCCTCGGTATCGGTTTATTGATGGAAACTTTCGGTGAGTTCCTGAACTGGCCTACACTGATTGCTGTCGGTACAGTCGCTAAAGCACTATTGGCTCCAGCTTTGGGCGCGGGTATCGCTGTTCAGCTGGGAGGAAATACTCTAGTTGTATTCAGTGCTATGATCAGTGCCACGATCGGCGGAGCCGCCATGACGGTCGGTGACGATGGAGTGTTGACTTCCATGGTATCCGGACAGCCGATCAGTGCGGTGCTGGCTGCAGTCGTTGCAACATTCGTAGGAAAACGTGTAGCAGGGAAAACACCGCTTGATATGATGGCTATCCCATTTGCGGCAGTATTTGCAGGAGGCATCGCCGGGGCAGGTCTTGCCGCTGTAACAACGCCGCTGTTAACGTGGATGAGCGCACAAATTGCTGACTCTGTTTCTGGTTCACCGCTGCTTGCATCGATCGTCATTTCGTTAGTGTGGAGCATCCTATTGATGACACCAGCATCGTCAGCGGCATTGGCAATCGCTTTGCAGCTGGATCCTGTATCAAGTGCTGCGGCATTGATCGGCTGTACTGCCCAGTTTGTCGGATTTACATTCATGAGTATCCGCCAAAATGATCTTGGCGGTTTCCTGGCACAGTTCATCATTACACCAAAAGTACAATTTCCTAACTTGATCAAAAATCCAGCCCTGGTCATCCCGCCTTTTGTAGCAGCTGTCGTTTGTGCACCAATTGCAACCGTTTTGCTGGGATTCACAACATCTTATGAGCTGGCAGGTTTGGGATTGAATTCATTTATAGCACCGTTGAACATCTTGGCCAGTCAAGGGATGGAAGCTTTCTTGATTTATCTGGCTACAGGCATCATCCTGCCGCTTATCATTTCACTGGGACTTTATCATGTAATCAAATCGATTGGATGGGCAAAGACCGGAGACTTACGTATGGAAATTCAATAACGAATGCCGCAGTTGAAAAGCTGCGGTTTTTTTATGCGGTGTAAGTGTTAGGGGATACACAGAGAGGAAAATCATCTGAAGGTAACTCTTGCTAAAGAGAGGAACGTCCAGGTATTCGTCTCTTTTATTTCATCCATGTTTACTATTCGTTTTTTTAAGGGAATTGCTCTACATGACAGTGAAAGAAAGGGGTTTTTGCTTATGTGGGGAGCAATTCTATGGGGAGCCATTGCCGGTTCTGCCAGTTTGCTTGGCGCCGTTTTACTCATGCTCGTTCCAGTAAAGAAGCGTATTATCGGATTTATCATGGCTTTGGGTACAGGAGCACTAATTGGTTCGACCTCCTACGAACTTCTAGAGGAAGCATATGAAATCAGTGGGGGGCTGCAGGAAGAAGCGATCGGATTCCTTGGAGGGGCAGTCATTTTTACTATATTGGATATCATCATCTCAAGAAGCGGCGGCAAGAACCGGAAACGGACTCGTTTACATGAGACGCATGATAAAAATAAAAAAGGTTCAGGGCTGGCGATATTCGCAGGTACTGTGATGGATGCCATTCCGGAATCGGCAATGATCGGTTTGAGCTTGGCAAGCGGGGGCGGTGCCAGTACAGCACTGATCGTTTCCATCTTCATCAGTAACTTTCCTGAAGGTCTTTCCAGTACTTCAGGTATGCAAAGCAGCGGTTATTCACGTAAACGAATCTTATTGCTATGGCTGGCCGTAATGGTAATATCGGCACTTAGTGCATTGGCTGGAGCAGTTCTGCTGCAGGATACGAGCGCCAGTACAAGAGCGATACTCAATTCATTTGCCGGCGGAGCAATCATAGCAATGGTTGCATCCACAATGGCACCAGAGGCATATGAAGAAGGAGGTCCTGTCGTAGGTATCATCACAGCAATAGGAATGTTCATAGCCTTCTCTTTGGCACATGTTTAGATGATGCTGGTAAGGGGGATACAAAAACAAAAGAATGGAGGCATTTCAACATGAAAAACCTTATTCGTAAGGCCATCAAGTATGGACCTGTTGTTTATCCGATCGTTAAGAAAATCCTCAATAAAAGGAAAGCGAAGCGCTCGGGCAGAGCCTCGTATTAAAGAACGTGAGAGCGGACAGCTCTCGCGTTTTTCTTTTTTGTGAGGAAGCTAAACAACCTCCCCTCTTGAAAGATAGCTGATGTGGAAACTCGATGACCGGTTCCAGCACGAAATATATAATAAAAAAAGGACTTCCAGATCACTCGATCTGCAAGTCCTTTTCCTTTATTTCTTCTTGCGCACTGCACGTAAGATGAGGCTCAATACGAAAACAAAGATGATGGCACCGATCAATGCCGGTATGATTGCCATGCCTCCTAAACTAGGGCCCCAATCTCCGAAAATCATGCCGCCCAGCCAAGAACCGATGATACCGGCAATTATGTTACCGATGATGCCGCCTGGTACGTCCCGACCCAAGATCAAGCCTGCTAGCCAGCCGATGATACCACCGACGATAAGATATAAGATAAAACTCATGATAACTACCTCCTAAACTATGATGTGTGTTGTATTGTATTGTGCTGTACTGTTATCATTCCCAAAGCAAGCAAGATGCAAACATTGTCGCAGCTTGGTTGTTTACACGTTCTTAAAATAAGTTGCATCATTCTACACAGCAGCTCAACATCCACTTAATAAACAGCCTTTATATTGAAAGTACAAGAAATGTAAGCACAAGAAAATAATTCAGAATCACAGAGTAATTTTCATGATTTCAATCGTACAAAGATTACAATCCAGATATCCACAGGGAGATGATCCGAATGACGAATCAATTTAGTTCATCGTACGAGTCCGTAACGACACGATCTCTTGACAGTCAGTCTGTACAAAGCAGCACCCTGCCGGTCATTGCACATCGCGGTGCTTCCGGATTTGCACCTGAGAATACAATAGCTGCTTTCGATCTCGCCATCGAGATGAACGCAGATTTCATCGAGTTGGATGTTCAGATGACGAGTGATGGGCATCTTGTCGTCATCCACGACACGTCAATCAATCGAACTGCAGCAGATGCACCGGATGAAACTGTATTCGTCAAGGACCTGACATATGCTGCTTTGCAACTTTATGATGTTGGCGCTGGATATGATTCTGCATATGAAGGTCAGCGTGTCCCGTTGCTGGAGGATGTAATCAAACGGTACAAGGGGAAAACAAAGTTCCTCATCGAATTGAAGTCACCGGAACTTTATGATGGGATAGAGGAAGCCGCTGCAGAATTGCTGGAGCAGTATGAAATGGCTAATGTGCTGTATGATGAAGTTATTTTGCAATCATTCAATTTTGGGTCGGTTGCATATCTTTCACAGCTTTTGCCGCATGTTCCGCTTGGCGTGCTTACGTCCAGAAGTGCGGATCTGACGAATCGTAAACTTGATAAGATTGCTGCTTATGCAGATTATGTAAATACACATTTCACGAATGTGACACTTGATGATACATTGGTTGGCAGGATCCATTCCCGCGGAATGCGGATCATGCCATGGACTGTGCGGGCGCCAGGCGAAGTCCAGCCGTTGATTCGAGCTGGTGTGGATGGCATCATTACGGATTACCCTAACTATGTGAAATGAAAAGGAGACCGCAGAAGGTCTCCTTTTTACGTCATCTATTCTGAACGAGCCGAAGCAGTTCGAATGCACGATCTCCAGCAAGTGCTGCAAGATCCTCCCAGCACTCATCCCGCTTCAAATCGAGTTCGACTATCTGTTGGGCTAAATCAAGGGCTTCCTGATCATTTGCCACGTCATAGATGCTCCTTTCTGTTTATCGTTTTTACTGTTATGTTCAGTATACTTATATCCAACTTACGATGCATCAAACATGTAAGCGATGCTGACGAACTTTATTGTTGTTTGTCAGCTTTCCTCACATAACACTAGGAGGGCTGGATAATTACGGTATAATGAAAAGTAACAGCACATGATGATGAGGTGAACAGATGAGTAACGAGCCTTCTTATAAGAACAGGAAAGTGATCACAATCGGTATCGTGAGTGAGCTGACTGGACTGACTGAACGCAAGATTCGGTATTACGAGGAACGCAAGCTCATTTTTCCGGAACGTTCAGCGAAGGGAAATCGTAAATACTCTTTTTCTGATGTGGAGCAATTGATCGAGATTGCCAACAAAAGGGAAGAGGGAGTGCAAACCTTCGAAATTCGTCAGCAGATGCTGAGAGACAAGCGGAAGGAAGCGGAACGGGAGAGCCGCCAGCAAATGCTTCGGGGGCAAATCAACGCCCGCTTTGGTATACAAAGAAAATGATGATGTGTACGTATGTGTTGGGAGGCCTTGTACACAGAGGAGCCGGATGTTCATCATCCGGCTCTTATCAATGCTGAAAGGTTCCAAAGCACGTTCTCGCTTTTTTTATGTTCTACGATGGGGTGAGGATAATCTTCGCCGACCGTGCACCTGTATTTTTGATTGTGGTCTTGGCTCATTTTTACGAGCTATGGATGTACTTCTTGTACGTTCCTTAATATGGTGAAGGTCCCGCCAAGCATGGTGAATATAATCATTCAAGGGCTGATTCTGTACCGCCTTTTCGCTCGCAATTATCCACAAATACTTTCAATGTATGATTTTAATAGTCATATCGGGGAGTGAATGTATCATTCATCTCAGGATTTATATGGAAAAGCAGCAGAATCTTGTCGTCTGCTGCAGCTTGATCAAGCGCTTGTTTTAATGCGATGTGATCGTGTAACGTATCTTCACGGAACCAGACTGCCAGGGTAGCCAAAGAAATTCCTGCTTTCCGGTTTTTCGTCCTGTATAATTCTTGATGATGTTTGGTAAGTGATAAAAAAAACCATGACCGGTTCAATCCGAGCATGGTTTTCAACTTTAAAAGAAAATATTCAAGATGTAGTAAATCAAAGCACCAAGGCAAGCAGTGATCGGAAGTGTAATGAACCACGTGATGACCATGCGTTTCGCAGTACCCCAGTTAACACCTTTGCGTCGGTGTGCCGCACCAACCCCCATGATAGAGGAAGAAATAACATGCGTCGTACTAACCGGCAAATGAATGTAAGTGGCACCAAAAATGATGAATGCTCCAGTCAGGTCGGCAGCAACACCGTTGACCGGACGAATCTTCATGATTTTACCGCCGACGGTTTTGATGATTTTCCAGCCGCCGATTGAAGTACCAAGTCCCATTGCAGTCGCACAGGCAGCTTGTACCCAAAACGGAATGTCGGAAGTTGTATGCAATCCCGCTGTGATCAGCGCCATCGTGATGATCCCCATTGCTTTTTGGGCATCATTCGTACCGTGGGTGAATGATTGCAGTGCTGCCGTGAAAATCTGTACGCGACGGAAATTCTTGTTCGTCTTTGGTAAGTTCTTTTCCCGGAAGATCAGCTTGATGATATTGTATAAAATAAAACCTATGACAAAAGCCAGAATCGGAGAAATGATCAATGCTTGCAAGATTTTCAGGAAACCATCCACGTTAAGAATGGCAAATCCACTTGAAGCAATGACTGCACCTGCCAATGAACCGATGATGGCATGCGAAGAACTACTTGGAATGCCGTAATACCATGTAATCAAGTTCCAAGCAATCCCAGCAATCAAAGCAGCCAGGATAACGACAGAACCATTGACGATATCGTTCGGATCGGCAATATCACTTGTGATCGTTTTCGCCACGCCAGTAAAAGTCATGGCACCAACGAAGTTCATCACTGCAGCCATGATGATGGCATGTCTTGGTTTCAATGCTTTTGTCGAAACAGATGTTGCGATTGCATTTGCGGTATCGTGAAAGCCATTGATGAAGTCAAATGCAAGCGCAAAGATGACGGTTAGAATGGTTAGTACTAATAATACATCCATTGTTTATGCCTCACGCATTCTTCATGATGATTGTTTCAAGATTGTTTGCTACAGACTGGCAGCTGTCAGCGATTTCTTCAAGGATGTAGTACAATTCTTTGTACTGAATCACCTTGATGGGATCTTTTTCGTTTTGGAAGAGCTGTTTCAAGGATTTACGGAAAATCGTATCACAGTTCTGCTCATGCTCCTTGATTTTGATTGCATGTGCTTGGATTTCTTTTAGTTTGTTTTGGGAAAGCAAGTCTATTGTAGCCAAGATTTCTTTTGCACAAGAACGGATTTCCTCAGAGAATTGATCGATGAAGCTGTCGGAAGAGTAGATGCCGTATGTGTCCATCATTCCAGAGAATTCTTCTATTCCATCGAGTACATCATCCAAGCTGTTTGTCAGCTGCAGGATGTCTTCGCGTTCGATCGGTGTGATGAAGGCATGGTTCAATTCTTTAATGATCGTATGTACAAGCTGATCACCTTTAGTTTCGAATTCCTTCAATTTATTGGAGAACTCGGATAAAGTCGCTGCATCTTCCACTTTATAGGAAACGAAAAACTCAGCAGTCTCATCAATATTTTTAGCTATATCGGCTAAAAGCAAAGAAAATTTGTCTTGTTTCTTCTTGAACATTACAAAACCTCCGAATGGTGTTTGAATAAGGTTGTTCCTGGGAACATATAATGATAATTTTTTGTAAACTATCCTCTAGAGATTGTAAACTTTTTATTAATAATTATCAACGTTTTCGCGTGATTTTTGTCGAATGAGGTACACTTGGCTACTATTTGTTATAGTTGTATAGAAGGGGTGAAATTATGCAGATCTCCATTACAAAGCCTGCATCGAACTGGTTTGTTGAAGAATTGGATCTTGAGCCAGGCAGTGCGGTGCGTTTTTATGTCCGCTATGGTGGGTTTGGGGGCATAAAAGAAGGATTCTCACTCGGCATAAATGCAGAACAGCCGAATGACCCTATCGCGAGCGAAGAGGTACAAGGCATCACATTCTTTATCGAGCGCTCGGATGCGTGGTATTTCGAAGGGGTAGACTTAAGTGTCAAATACTCACGTAAATGGGACGATATCCAATATGAATATCCTCCGCATAATTAAAAAATGAGCAAAAGCCGCAAGCGGCTTTTGCTCATTTTTGTTCCCGGACAGGAAGTAGTGGGGCAGCTGCATTCTTTATGCCGACCATGCCAAGCAAGGAAAGCAATATTCGCTGCGGACCGTAAAAAGCGTCCGTCGGATCAAAGTATTCCTCGAGCGTATGATGTCCTCCGCTATTGCCGCCACCGCCGAGTGTCAGTGCCGGGATACCAAGGCTGATCGGCACGTTTGAATCCGTGCTCAGCGGATCTTCCATTTCAACTTCGATACCAAGGGCTTCAGCAGCTTGCAAGGCAATCTGGCGGATTGGTGCTTCTTTTGGCTGATTTCCGGCCGGTCTGTCTCCGACAAGCTCAGTCGTGACTTTGATGCTGCCGGGCTGCTTGCGTGCCTCACTCTCTATTTGTGCAGCTTCCGTAATGAGCGCTAGCGCCTTTTCCTCCAATTCGGCCAGGGCATCACTTGATATCGAACGCAAATCAAGCTGGAAGCCTGCATGCTGGGCAATGGTATTGATGGATGTACCGCCGTGGATCGTACCGACATTATAGGTCGTTTTAGGCTCCTCGGGAACAGTCAGATCGGCCAAGGCTGCGATGGCCCGTCCAGCTGCATGGATGGCGCTTGACGTACCGAAGTCGCCGAAGCTGTGCCCGCCTTTGCCTGTGAAGGTTACGTTATACCGTTTACTGCCGACGCCGCAATAAATCAAGTCCCCAGGTGCCCCAGGTTCCACGGAAATGAAGCCATCCACATATGTATTTTCACGGAAAAATGCTTTCACTCCGCGCAAATCTCCCAGGCCTTCTTCGCCAACATCCGCAAGGAAAATGATATCGCCTTCTGTTTCGATCTCATTTTCATCCAACGTGCGCAATAATGTAAGCAAAACAGCTAATCCGCGTCCATCATCTCCAATACCGGGAGCATAGACGATACCATCCTCGATTCTCGCTTTTACGTTCGTTCCGGCAGGGAAGACGGTATCCAAGTGGGCGGCAATGACGACAGTAGGTCCGTTGCCGCTGCCTTTTCGTATACCATATACATTGCCTTCAGAATCCGTGGTCAAGTTTTCCAAGCCGAATGCTGACAATTTCTCCTTGAAATAAGCAGCTCGATTGGCTTCGTGAAATGGAGGTGCTTCTACTTCTGTCACATCTATTTGATCCTTTGTGGTCCGTTCATTATCCTGTTTGAGAAAGTAAAGTGCATCACGTACTTGCTGAAGCTCTGTAAGCTGCTTGAATTGCTGTGTGTAAGTACCGCTGGTTGCTGTCATATCTCTCCCTGCTTTCCTATGGTATATGTGTACTGTAACACAAAATCGCAATTTACTGACTATTTAAGATGAGGAAATAGTCGAAAAGTAGTGATTAGTTCTATTTTTTTATTTACAAGGCATAGGATGTTATGTAAAATAAATGAACCAGAATGAATATTTATGGATTTTATTGCAAGTTTAAACTATAGATAGAAAAGGGAGATCAATTATGAAATCAGTAAAGAAGCTCATGGCAGCAGTTGGACTAGTAAGTGTTTTATTCTTAAATGCATGTATATCCAATAATGAATCAAGCAGCGGTTCGGGTGAAGAAAAGCTTACGATCGGAACGGAGGCTACTTTCGCTCCTTTTGAATCGATGGAAGGTGACAAAATCGTTGGGTTTGATGCGGATATGCTGGATGCAATCATGAAAGAAGCGGGAATCGAGTATGAATTCGATAACACTGGCTGGGATCCGATGCTAGTCGGAGTGGAAAACAAAACACTGCAAGCTGGAATGGCTGGTATCACCATAACGGATGAAAGAAAGGAAACGTATGATTTCTCCGTTCCTTATTTCGAAGCAACACAAGTCATCGCCGTACCGGAAGGAACCGATGTTCAATCGGCTGAGGATATCAAAGGAATGAAAATCGGCGTACAGAATGGTACGACTGGTGATGAAGCTGCTCAGAAACTAGTTGGGGAAAACAGCAGTGATCTTTCCAAGTACGATTCGTCAGCAGCAACGATGATGGCATTGCAAAACGGTGATGTGGAAGCAGTTGTGACAGATATAGCTGTAGCGCAGCATTTTGTCAAAAATAATCCAGATGCCAATCTTACACTGATTGAAGATGAAGAGAATTTTGTCCAGGAATATTACGGCATGCTGCTTCCAAAAGGCAGCGAGCATAAAGAGAAAATCGATGAAGCAATCCAAACGATTATGGAAAACGGAACGTATGAGGATATCTATCAGGATTGGTTCGAAGGCACACCGGATATCGAAGCTCTGGAAAGCGCTCAGCCATAAGGAGAATCATATAGCGTAACGAACATAACCGTTACGCTATATTTACGTTTTGTTTTATCAGCTATACTGAGGTGAAGAAAATGGACTTTAGATGGGAAATTATTGGAGAATACTGGCCTTTCTTTATGAGAGGATTAGGCTACACGATATTGGCATCATTGATTGGTTTCCTTGTGGGAGCTGTCATCGGTTTGGTTATCGGGATGGGAAAGAGTCTGTCCAATCCGATACTGCGGCTGCCGTTCATTTGGTATGTGAATGTTTTCAGAGGCACACCGCTGCTTGTGCAGATCTTCTTGATCCACTTTGCGGTGATGCCGATATTCATCAAGCCGCCGGAACCGCTCATTTCATTGATCGTGGCATTGGCATTGAATTCGGCTGCGTATATTGCAGAAATCTTCCGTGCTGGTATCAACTCGATTGATAAAGGTCAACGTGAGGCAGCGTACAGTCTCGGTATGAATCACGCCCAAGTGCTGCGCCATGTTGTACTTCCCCAGGCATTCAAGCGGATGATTCCGCCGCTTGGCAATGAGTTCATCGTTTTGGTGAAGGATTCTTCTCTTGGTGCCGTGATTGCAGCACCGGAATTGTTCTACTGGGGCAGAGTGGCAGTCGGGGCGTATTCCCGGGTTTGGGAGCCATATTTGGCTGTAGCCGTTTTATATTTTATCGTTTGTTTAGTATTATCATATGTACAGAGCTTTTTAGAAAGGAAGTATGCGACAGATGATCAGCGTAAAAAACCTAAAAAAGTCGTTCGGCGATCTCGAGGTGCTGCGGGACATTAACGTCGAGATAGAGGAAAAGGAAGTAGTCGTCGTCATCGGTCCCTCGGGTTCCGGGAAATCCACTTTCATTCGATGCCTCAATCGCATCGAGGATATTACGGGTGGTCATGTTTATATAGAAGGAACGGATATCTCTGAGCGAAAAGTGAATATCAATAAAGTACGTACAGATGTCGGGATGGTCTTTCAGCAGTTCAACTTGTTTCCCCATAAAACAGTACTGGAAAATATCATGCTTTCCCCGATGGTTGTCCGCAAGTGGAAAAAGAAGGATGCCGAAGAGAAGGCGTTGGCGCTGTTGCGCAAGGTCGGCTTGGAAGATAAAGCTGGAGTTTATCCAGAATCTCTTTCCGGAGGCCAAAAGCAGCGTGTCGCCATTGCCCGTGCTTTATGCATGGAGCCGAAAGTGATGCTGTTCGATGAGCCTACTTCTGCACTTGATCCCGAAATGGTCGGCGAGGTGCTTGAGGTGATGAAGCAGCTTGCGGATGAAGGTATGACGATGATCGTTGTCACACATGAAATGGGCTTTGCACGTGAAGTCGGCGATCGAGTGTTGTTCATGGATGGCGGATATATCGTAGAGGAAGCAAACCCTGAGGAGATATTCAGCAATCCGAAGGAAGAACGGACAAAGGCTTTCTTGAGTAAAGTATTATGACAGATACAGCCAGTGCATCTATGCGCTGGCTGTTTTCTTATAAAAAGACCGTCATATTATCTTACAAGTTTGCTGTCATCCCATATTCCCTATGCTAAAGTAAGGATAAGATTTCGGGTAACAAACGAACTGTAACCAATAGTTAACATTCGTCATGTTCTCGGTTAATCCCTCTCATTTGCAAGCAGAATGCATTGTTCGGCTTGTCTTACAGCTTGTACAGATGATATGTTGCGTGGCATATCCGACTGTGCAGGCTGTTTTTTTGTGCTTTTTGCTGAAATAAAGGAAATTGTGCTGGACATGCATTTATTTTGTAATCATTTAGCACCCTCCTGCGTATGATGGGTCTATAGAAATGACAGGAGTGGCGCCATGTATAAATTAAAAGTCGAAGAAGCCAGCAAAATCTTCAGACGCGACGGGCAGGAAGTCATTGCATTGCAGGAAACTACAATGAAAATACCTGCTGGGCGTTTTGTCAGTATCATCGGTCCCAGTGGCTGCGGCAAGTCGACACTTTTCAATATGATAGCCGGGCTTATCAAACCTACTTCTGGAAAAATCCTTCTAGATGGACAGAATATCATCGGCAAGAGCGGCTATGTCGGCTATATGCTTCAAAAGGATCTGCTTTTGCCGTGGCGGACGATTTTGGATAATGTGATTCTTGGGTTGGAAATCAAAGGGATATCGAAAAAAGAAGCAAGGGAAAAAGCGCAGCCGCTGCTGGAGAGATATGGGCTGCAAGGATTTGAGAATAACTATCCACCGGAATTATCCGGCGGAATGCGCCAGCGGGCCGCATTGCTCAGGACGCTGCTGTATGACCAGGATGTCATTTTACTGGATGAACCATTCGGGGCACTGGATGCGCAGACCAGACTGCAGATGCAAGAATGGCTGCTTCGTATCTGGGAAGATTTCCAGAAAACGATTCTTTTTATCACCCACGACATAGATGAAGCGATTTTCTTATCAGATGATATCTACGTCCTATCCCAGCGCCCGGGGAAACTGAAGGCGAAGATACATGTGGGACTAGAACGTCCCCGAACAGAAGAAACATTGCTATCGGATGATTTCAGATCATTAAAGCAAACATTGCTGGATTTGCTTAGAGAGGAACCGAAAGAGAATGGCACAACCTAAAAAACACTACATCGAGGATGAGAAAAAACGCCAGCAGCGAATGAAGAAAATTGTATTCAGCGGTCAGATCGGTCTCGGCGTTTTAGTGATTGTTTTATGGGAGGTCCTGACGAGATTCGAAGTGATGGATCCATATTATTGGAGCAGTCCGAGCACCATCTATGAAACTGCCAAGGTAGCATTCATGGAAGGCACGCTTTGGGGAGATCTGGTTTACACATCACTTGCTACATTGGCAGGCTTCGTCTCCGGAACATTGTTCGGCTCGCTGATAGGGCTGTCTTTCTGGTGGTCTGCTTATTATTCCAGGATATCAGAGCCATATCTGATTGCATTCAATGCCATCCCGAAATTGGCTCTTGGTCCGGTCATTGTCATTTTATTCGGCATCGGATTCTTTTCGAAAGTGATGCTGGCATTCCTGATGACCGTCATCGTGACCGCGCTTGCCGCACATAGCGGAATCAAAGCGATAGACAAGGATTTGGAAAAGCTGCTGTATTCCTTGGGAGCTAAACGGAGACACGTGTTCACGAAAGTCGTTGTCCCGACGACGATGCCATGGATCGTAAGCAGCCTTCGCATCAATATCGCATTGGCGCTTGCGGGTACCATTGTCGGGGAGTTCATCAGTTCCCGCCAAGGAATCGGCAGGATGATTCTTTACGCAGGGCAGATTTTGGATATCGATCTTGTATGGGTCGGTGTCGTTGTGTTGTCGATCTTGTCTTTGCTCATGTACGCAGGGACAGTCAGCTTGGAAAAATTATTGCTTCGCGGTCAAGAACCGAAACAATAGGAGGTGTCACATGAAAAGAATGAGGTTGATTGGTGTTGTCTTTTTGGCAGTCCTGTTCGGGATTTTGGCAGGATGCACTGGTAATGGCGGCGAGGATGAGAAGCTGAAGAAAATAACCATTGCAGAGCCGGTGCATTTGACGGGGTATCTGCCGCTTTATGCCGCAATCCATGAAGGGTATTTCGAGGAAGAAGGACTGGATGTGGAAGTGGTGACGGCAACAGGCGGCGCACATGTCACGACTGTCGTCAGCGGGGATGCTTGGGGTAATATTGCCGGTCCCGATTCGAATGCACTTGCCAATATCGATTCAAATGATCCGATCGTATCCGTCGTCAACGTCGTCAACCGGGCCAATGTCTACTTGATGGCTGGCGGGGAAACGCCTCCTGCCGGGGCATCGGAAGAAGAATTGGCAGCTTATCTGGAAGGAAAAACGATTGCGGCAGGACGATATGGCGGCAGTCCCAATTTGCTGACACGTTATTTGATCATGGAACTGGGCATGGAGCCAGGCAAGGATGTCATGTTGGAAGAACCTGCTGATGCCAGCGCCGTTGTGTCGCTGGTGGAAAACGGTCAGGCTGATATAGCCAATGGAGCCGAGCCGCAAATATTCGATGGCATCCAAAAAGGTGTCTGGAATGAACCTTTCTATGGCTTTCCAAGTTTAGGGGATTATCCTTACAGTGTCATCAGTGTGAAGCAGTCGACCATCGATGAAGACCCGGAAACGGTCCAAAGTTTCGTAAAAGCCATAACAAAAGCTTTAAAAGCAGTGGATGAGGATGAAACCTTGGCGATGCGGGTACTAAAGAAAGAGTTCCCTACAACAGCCGAAGAAAGCCTGCAAGCATCACTGGATCGAGCATATGCAGATGAATTATGGAGCAAGGATGGCTATATAACGGAGGAAGGAACAGACAAGACGATGGATGTGGTGACGAAGACTGGTGTATATAAGGGCGAGTACGATTACGATAAGTTGGTCAATATGGAATTCGTCGAGGCATTGAAGTAATGGAGGCTGGCAATCCACTTGCCAGCTTTTTTCTAGGAAACTTAAACAGTGTACTGTCATATAGTGAAATGGAATAAGGGTTTTCTTTTGTTTAAAAGTTGCCACTAGGAAACTTTATTGTTATAGTGCATAATAAGAGAAACTAGTCGGAATTAATGAGGAGGGTAATAATGGACGAAAACGTTTTATTTGCTCTTGGTTTGACTTTGATGGCGGGACTTGCAACAGGGATAGGAAGTCTGATGGGATTCTTCACTTCCACAACCAACACGAAGTTTTTATCACTCAGTCTCGGTTTTTCTGCCGGGGTCATGATTTATGTCTCTATGGTTGAGATCTTCGTCAAAGCAAAAGATTCATTGACCGGAGCAATGGGTATCCAGGCGGGTAACTGGGCAACGGTAGGAGGATTCTTCGGCGGTATGCTCCTCATTGCACTGATCGATAAATTGATACCAAAGCAATCCAACCCGCATGAAGGTAAGAAAGTCGAAGAGATGGATAGTCCGGTACAGAATCAGGCCTTGCTCAAAATGGGTACTTTCACCGCATTGGCAATTGCCATCCACAACTTCCCGGAAGGTATCGCCACGTTCACGTCTGCCCTGCAGGACCCTTCTCTGGGAATCGCGATTGCTGTCGCCATCGCGATCCATAACATTCCGGAGGGAATTGCCGTTGCGGTACCAGTTTACTTTGCAACAGGCAATAAGAAAAAAGCATTCGGACTGTCTTTCTTATCCGGTTTATCAGAACCGGTTGGTGCGGTGCTTGCTTATCTTGTGCTGATGCCATTTTTGAATGATATCATGTTTGGTGTCATCTTTGCTGCTGTGGCAGGAATCATGGTCTTCATTTCATTGGATGGCCTGCTGCCGGCAGCCAAGAAATACGATGAAGGTCATACGAGCATCTATGGATTGATCAGCGGTATGATGGTGATGGCCGTCAGCTTGCTTTTATTCATCTGAATCAAGAACCGTCTGCTTAAGCGGACGGTTTCTTTGTGTATAATAGGGGGAAACAGGGAGGGATATCTTATGGGAAGCAAGTTATTGGAGAATAGCAGGAATGTATTGAGCAGCAGCTTGGCACTGAAAAAAGAAGAAACATTACTCATCGTGACAGATGATAGCAAGAAAGAGCTGGCTGAAGCCCTTTATGCAGCTGGAAGATCAATCGGATCGGAAACTTTGCTGCTCGTCATGCAAGATCGTGAGAAATCCGGTCAGGAACCTCCGAGCGGTGTAGCGGAAGCTATGAAGCATTGTGATGTGGCAGTATGTATCACGGAGCATTCCCTGACGCATACACAGGCAAAAAAAGATGCAGCAGCTGCAGGGGTGCGCGTTGCAACGATGCCAGGGATTACATATGATATGTTTTTGGAAGGCGCGATAAGTGCAGATTACGATACAGTCGAAAAGCTGACATATGAAGTTACAGAAAAATTGAGTGAATCCAAGCAAGTCACAGTGAGAAAAGGCGGCGAGGAGCTGAGCTTTTCCATTCAGGGTCGCAGCGGCGTGCCAAGCACAGGGATATACCGGGAGAAGGGGAAATCCGGGAATCTGCCTTCTGGTGAAGCATTCATTGCACCTTTGGAAGGGACTGCATCAGGGCGGATTTGGGTCGACGGCTCGATTTCTGGTGTAGGGAAGCTTGAGGAATCTATCCTTCTTACAATCGAAGAAGGTCGTCTGATTGCTGCTTCCGGCAAACAAGGGGAGATGCTTTTGCAAATGCTTGGAGAAGGTGAAGGCCGTAATGTTGCTGAGTTCGGTGTCGGAACGAATGATAAAGCCCGGATCACCGGCAATGTCCTGGAAGATGAAAAAGTATACGGCACGATACACATCGCATTCGGCAGCAACAACACATTTGGCGGCACTGTGGCAGCTGGTGTCCATATCGATTGTGTCGTGAAAGCTCCGACAGTGCATTTGGATGATGCACTTCTTTTGGAAGAAGGAAATATGAAGCGCAGCTAAAACTGCGCTTCTTAGCGTATCGCACAATAAAAGCGCTTACATTTTGTGCAAGTGCCAAATGGAATCAATATCCGAAAAGAGGTAAAGTAAAGGTATACAAAAGGAGGCGCTCTCATGGCAAAGATTCAATTGAAAAATATCCAGAAGGTCTATGATAAGAACGTCACGGCAGTTGAAGATTTCAATTTGGAGATAGACGATAAAGAATTCATCGTCTTCGTCGGTCCATCCGGCTGCGGGAAATCGACAACTTTACGTATGATTGCTGGTCTGGAGGAAATCTCGGGCGGGGATTTTTATATGGACGGAGAACGAATGAATGACGTCCCGCCAAAGGATCGGGATATCGCCATGGTGTTCCAGAACTATGCGCTTTACCCGCATATGAATGTGTACAATAATATGGCTTTTGGTTTGAAGCTTCGTAAATTCAAAAAAGATGAAATCGACAAACGAGTCCAGGAAGCCAGTCGGATCCTTGGATTGACAGAATACCTCAACCGGAAGCCAAAAGCGCTATCCGGCGGTCAGCGCCAGCGTGTAGCACTTGGGCGAGCAATCGTCCGGGATGCAAAAGTATTCCTCATGGATGAGCCGCTTTCCAATTTGGATGCAAAACTGCGGGTGCAAATGCGTTCTGAAATCCAGAAACTGCATCAGCGTTTACAGACGACTACGATTTATGTCACGCATGACCAGACAGAAGCGATGACGATGGCCAGCCGTCTTGTTGTCATGAAGGATGGAATCATCCAGCAGGTGGGGGCGCCGAAGGATGTGTACGACAATCCGAATAATATGTTCGTGGGTGGCTTTATCGGCTCACCATCCATGAACTTCCTCCATGTGACCATCTCAGAGGGCAAAGCTAAACTTGGTGATGTCACATTCGAGCTTACTCCAGCGCACAAGAAAATGCTGCAAGATGCAGGATATGCCAGCGGTGAAATCGTGATGGGCATCAGACCGGAGCATATACATGATGCCGATTATGAGGAAAACCTGGCGTATGCCCATGAAGTGGAAGCAACAATCGACGTTGTGGAATTGATGGGTGCGGAAAGCTTCCTTTATGCCGAGCTAGCCGGCCAGGAATTCGTCGCGCGTGTGGACGCACGTTCGGATATCAGGGGCAAAGATAAGCGCAAGCTGTTATTGGATATGGACCAAGTACATTTCTTTGATAAAGAAACGGAAGTCAGGATAACGGAAGCGAACGCTGCCTCCCAGGTATCTTGATAGAAAGGCTGTACCTGTAAAGGGTGCAGTCTTTTTGTGATACGATGGAAGTAATCATAGAAGGAGGGGTTTGGATGGACAGAAGGTATCCCATTGGTCAGTTTGAAGTGAAAGGGATGATAACGGAAACACTAATTGCGCAGTGGGTGGAAGAGATCAGCCTGCTGCCTGAGCAAGTGCATGCGCTTGTGGATAAGCTGTCGGATTCTGAGCTTATGTATACATACCGGGAAGGCGGATGGACAATCAAGCAGCTGGTCCATCATCTAGCGGATAGTCATTTGAATTCTTTCATACGATTCAAACTTGCACTGACGGAAGAAAACCCGATCATCAAACCCTACGAAGAAGCAGAGTGGGCGAAGCTTGCAGATTACGAATTGCCTCCACAAGCAGCCGTGAATCTGCTGTCATCCATCCATAGGAAGTGGGTCGCACTGCTGCAATCTCTTAGCACTGAACAGCTGGAACGGACTTTCCAGCATCCGGATTCCGGTGAAGTGAGTTTAAAAGAGAATATCGGCATTTATGCTTGGCACGGCAAACATCATCTGGCTCATATGCATCTTGCCTTGCAAAAATGAGCCAACCACAATCGAGTATCCTGCGCGGATACTCTTTTTTTGATGGAACCGGGTTTTATGTAAGGAGGAGGAAGGAAATAACTAGGTAGATAGAAAAGGAGTGGATGACAAGATGGATGCATCATTGGCTCATAAAGTGGCAGTTGTTACTGGAGCGGGGTCGGGTATCGGAAAGGCAGCAGCACTCATGCTCGCTGCCAGGGGAGTCAAGGTAGCTCTTTTCGATATGGACGGTGCTGCGGCAAAAGCGACAGCGGAAGAAATCGAGACAGCTGGCGGAGCGGCAGTCACTGCTGAAGTGGATGTGTCAAACAGCAGCCACCTGAAACAGGCATATGAAAAAGTGATTGATGTGTTCGGACAACTGGATATCGTGTTTGCCAATGCAGGTATCAATGGCACGCTTTCCCCTATCGAACATTTACCAGAAGAAGATTGGGACCAAACACTTGGAACGAATGCCAAAGGTACTTTCCTTACGCTCAAATTTGCCATCCCTTACATGAAAGAACGCGGCGGCAGCATCATCATCACGAGTTCTATCAATGGAAACCGGACATTTTCCGGCTTTGGCATGAGTGCTTACAGTGCATCGAAAGCAGCGCAGACAGCTTTAGGCAAGATGGCCGCATTGGAGCTTTCTGCTTATCGCATTCGAGTGAATGTCGTCTGCCCTGGCGGCATCGAGACCAATATCGAAGAACGGACAAAGAAAGACGAAGAGCATCTGGCAGAAGTGACGATTCCCAAGGTCTTTCCTAAAGGGCAGCATCCATTGAAAGGAGAACCTGGACAGCCGGAGGATGTAGCATCCATCGTTTGCTTCCTGGCTTCTGATGCTTCTGGACATATGTCGGGAAGCGTATTGTATGCGGATGGTGCGGAAACATTATTATGACATTTCAGTAAGGACATAGGAGGTTTATCATGTATGATGTAATCATCATTGGCGGAGGCATCGCTGGTGTGCAGGCTGCCATTCAATTCGGCCGGTACAAACGGGAGGTCCTCGTCCTGGACAAACGCAATGATGGCAGATCTCATTGGTGTAAAAGCTATCATAATTTGATCGGCTGGCCGGATGGGGTCTCGGGCAATCACCTTTTGGAGCTTGGCCGCAAGCAAATGGAGAAGTATGGCTGTATCACTGTCGAACACCAGGAAGCAGTCACAGCGGAGAAAGAAAAAGAGATTTTTTCAGTAAAAACAGCAGATGGGCAGAGCCATGAAGGAAAACTGCTGCTGTTTGCCACAGGTATAACAGACAGGATACCGATAAAAGAGCTGTATCCGCTGCTCGGTACGGATGTGTATGTTTGCCCGGATTGTGACGGCTATGAAATCAGCGGCAAGCGGACTGTCGTGACTGGATCAGGTGAAGCAGGGGCGGGTTTGGCGGTAATGCTCACTTATTGGTCTGATGATATTGTTTATATCAATCATGAGCAGGAGCCGATCTCAGAGGAGACTTTCGAGAAATTGAAAAAGAATTCCATTGAATACTATGAGCAGCCCGTTCAAGAAGTCGTGCTAGATGAAGAGAAGCGGCTGGAAGGCTTTGTGTTGAGTGACGGGGACAAGATATGGGCTGAGAAAGCTTTTGTCGCCTTTGGGAAGAACAAGGTGAATAGTGAGCTGGCAGAATCTTTAGGTGTGGAGCTTCATAAGAATAAGCACATCGAAAATAATCCCCGTACAAAAGAGACAAGTGTTGAAGGTGTCTGGGCAGCTGGGGATATCACCGTACATTCAGAACAGGTCAGCATCGCGATGGGCGATGGTATGCAGGCAGCAATTTGGATGCAAAAGCGTTTATTGAAGACAACGTGAAAAGACAGAGCGGCTTAGGCTCTGTCTTTTTGTTGTTCATATTTTTCGATTGCTTTTGTTACTAGCTCGCTACCCTTGGACTGACCGCTGATATGGGATAAAGCTGAAGCGGCTCCCTCGGATTTGATGCGTTCCTGCAATTCTTTTGCTTCATCATCGCCTTCTGGATCGAATTCCAGTGCATAAGCGATTGTCGTAAGCAGGGCTTCAGCTGACTTGCCTTTGTCCAGCAATGCTTGTGCTGGATAAACCAATCTATCCTTTGGTCCAAGCTTTCGGATCGGACCGCGGCCAACGCGTGTTACCATATCAGAAATATACGGGTTCTGGTAACGTTGAAGGATTTTTGCAATATAATGGGACAGGTCATCTTCTTCAAAGCCCCATTTTTCCTGCAGGAGAGAACTGGTTTCTTCTAATGCCTGTTTCGCAAGACTTAAAATTTCCTCATCCTTAATTGCATCAATGATGGTAGCGTAGCCTTTGGCATATCCTGCATAAGCAATGGCTGCGTGACCAGTATTGACTGTCAGCAGTTTTCTTTCGATATATGGTTCCAAGTCATCGACAAATGTGATAGCTTCAATCGCAGGAAGGTCACCTTGCCAGTTCTTTTTCTCTACCACCCATTCGAAATATGGCTCTACTTGAACAGTCAGCAAATCTTGCTGTTCTTGGATGGGTACGATTCTATCCACAGCTGCGTCACAGAAAGCGGTATAGCTTTCTACTTGCGCAACATCTTGCTCATCCACATGTGACATGACGAATTCACGCAATTGACTGGAGCCGCGGATCATATTTTCACATGCAATCACATGAACCGGCTTTGGCTGCTTGGCTCGCTGCACGAGTCCTTTGGCAATGACGGGAGCGACATGCGGCAAAATGGATGGACCAACTGCAGTCGTCACCAAATCAGCTTCAGCGATAGCCTTGATGACAGCTTCCTCTTCGGTGGCACTATTCAAACCGGTAACACCTGTAATGGTTTCCGAATGCGTTTCTTCCTGTGCATAGACTACGTCATATTGCTGCTTTTCCTTCAAGGCGGAAATGATGTCACTATTCACATCCGCAAAAGTCACGTGGACATCAGCATGAGAGAGAAGCGCGCCGATAAAACCTCTGCCGATATTGCCGGCACCAATGTGTACGCTCTTCATTACGCATCCACCTCAGAGAACATGTCGATGATCTCCTGCTTGCTAGTTGCTTTGACAAGCTTGTCGATGTTTTCCTCCTCTGAACAAACGATGGCAATTTGCGAGAGGATGTCCAAATGTTCATTGTTTTTACCAGCGATACCGAAAACAAGTTTCACTTCATTACCATCGAATCTAACGCCTTCAGGTGCTTGGATGATCGAGATGCCAGATGCAAGGACCTCTTCCTTAGCATCTTCCGTACCGTGGGGAATGGCTACGAAATTCCCCATATAAGTGGAAGTCAATGCTTCCCGTTCCATCATCTTATCCACATAGGATGCGTTGACATAACCATTATCCACAAGGATCTGTCCGGCTTTGCGGATAGCATCCTCCTGATTTTCCAATGATGTGTTCAATACGATATTTGCTTCTTGTAATACTTCCATGATTACCCTCCTAAGTGATCTGTGAATTGTTGGATGTGGGCAGTCAGCAGCTGCGCCAGCTCCTTTCTCAGTGCCTCTTGATCGCTAGAGCGAATCAGGTTCTGGATATGCTCTTCCAAGATGAAGATGCTGATTTTGCTGAACAGCTCGTAACAGCTCAAAGGCAAATTGTCCGGTGCAGCAAGGATGAAAAGGCGGTCAGCCTCCATCGCTTTGTTGTCCATCCCCTTGATAGTGATAGGGGTGGGTAGCGCCATCATCCAAAATGCAGGCTGTTCGATTTCGCTGCTGCGACTATGATATAAAGCCATCTTGGTTTCAGGGATACCCATTCCGCCAAGTGTTTCACGCTGCTGAAGCAGGTGAGTGAGTGTACCATGTTTTTTGATGACACCAAGCTTGGCTGCCTCCTGATCGATGTGCGGGAAAAGCGCTGCCGATGATGGATAACTTTCATCGACAGTAAAGTTGCGCCATAGGTTTTGCACAGCTTCCGTCAACGTTTGCAATTCAGATAATTTCGGTTCGAATGCCGATATTGCTGAAAATGATGACTTTACGGATGGAGCTTGTGTTGTTAGTTTCCGTTTCTTATAGATCGTCGGCAGTTCCTGCTGGATGAACGAATCGACGCGTTTGACATCCGGTGAAGGCAGAAGCGGATTGACGAGCAAATAACTTCTGTGGAATTGATCAAGACTGATTGTCGAGATCAGCAAATCAAATGTTTCCAGCTCCAAATCCTTCAATTCGAGAAAGGATGACAGTGTCACCTGCGTAATTTCCGGAAACTCATTCTGCAGTCTGCTAGCAAGCATCTTGGATGTACCAATACCGCTTGAGCAAACGACCAAGACATGCAATCGCTGTCTGCTCCGCTGTCTTTCCCTTGCAGAAGCGAAATGCAATGCCAGGAAGGCAACCTCGCCTTGTCCAAACCGGAATGTGGGGAATACTGTTTCAAGAGCCAGCCGGACAGCAGCAACGATTTCCAGGTAGTCCTGCTCGATTTTTTCTGTTAACGGGTTGTATGTTTGAATGCCTTCCCTTGCCCGGCTGATTGCTGGTTCGATATGGGCCAGCAACCCTTCTGTGAATGTCTCATCCTTTTCCAGCTGCGGCAGCTGGATCTCTGCTGCGACCATTTGGATGAAAGCTTGTACTTGCAGTTCGAATAACGGGTCGGAGCGATGTGTTGTTTCATTTCGCTTTGCTCCTTGTATCTGTACAGCTATATAGCCAATCTCCGAAGCCGAAAATGTAACCGAGAAGGTATTTTCCAATTCCCTGCTCAGCGCCTGGGCAATCGTATATTCTTCCGTTTTTTGTAAAGATTCAAGCAAAGGAGATGACAAGATTACATATCTATTCTGCTGTATTCGCTGGATCGTGATGCTGATATAAGTGATCAAAGCTACATAAGCGTTATCAGCTATCGAATAGGAAAGCTTCGTCAAATGATCCATTACATATTTCTCCACCATGGTCATGCGCTGATCCTTGATGATATTTTGAAGGAAATGATGCAATGTCTGTTCTTCGTAATCATTTGTGAAGGAATAGATGGAAGCTTGATCCAGCTGCTCCATGATGAGTTGGACGAGTATCTTCCTTTTCTCGTTTTCTTCTCCTTCCAGCTCGACTCCAACGCCGCGGCGCCTTGTGATGGAAAGCGAATAATCTGCCACTCTCGCTTCCAATGCATCCAAATAGACAGATATCGCTGTTTTGGATAACTGTACTTCACTTGCCAGATAGGCAGCCTTGACCGGTTCGGAAGCTTCAACGAGTAAATAGAGTAAATGAAGCAGCCGCTCTTCTTGCGTCGTATCTACCTCGACGGCATCGCGCAGCCGTTCTTGCAGTGCTTCTATCTGATTTTTTTCGCCTTCGATCCGGATACCGGAGCCGGTGACACGAAGTAAATCCAATTCATTCTCAGTCAGTGTGCGTTCCACTTGCTTCAATTCCCGGTGAATAGTTCGAGAGCTGACATGTAATGATTCTGCCAGCTCTCGGATGGAGATGAATTGGTTTGGGGAACGTAGCAATCGCAGGATTATTTTTCTTTCTCTGCTGCTAATCAATTCCAAATCAATCACTCCTTACATATGATCACTTCTTTAGGTTCTCGATCAGTTCTGCGTATTTCGGACTGTTCAAGAAGTTTTCCACTGAAATATGTTCTGCATCCGGACGTTTGTTGCGGGCACGGTCCGTCAGGTTCTTCTGTGTGATGACGATGTCCGCATCATCTTGGATATTGGAAATGGCAGCATTGTCGACTGTGATTTCCGTCAGGCCGGCATCCTTCATTTTCTTGCGCAGCAGGGATGCGCCCATTGCACTGGAACCCATACCGGCATCACAAGCAAATGTGATTTTGTTTACATTGCTGTAATCAAATGAATCGCTGCTCTTATCTGCATGCTGTGCAGCTGTGTCCAACTCTTCGGCAGCTTCATCAGCAGCACCGCCAGATTGGTTGATACCGACTGCAGCAGCAGGTTTCGTACCTTTCATTTCCTTGGACTTTGCAGTTGCTTCTTCGATATCCGTTTCAGTTGCTTTGCTGCTCTTCATGATCACAGCAGAAATCGCGAAGGATACTGCAGCTGCACCTAAGATACCTAGTGCCAAGCCAAGGTAGTCACTTGGATTACCCATCAGGAAGATAGCGATGACACTTCCTGGTGAAGCGGCGGCACGAAGACCGACATCCATCAGGGAGAAGATCAGCGTACCTGTTACACCGCCACCGATTGCCGCAACAATCAAGAACGGCTTCATCAGGATGTACGGGAAGTAAATTTCATGGATCCCGCCGAAGAAATGGATGATCGCAGCACCTGGTGCAGATGCTCTTGCGCTTCCTTTACCAAAGACCATGAAGGCAAGCAGGATTCCAAGACCAGGACCTGGGTTTGCTTCCAGAAGGAACAGGATCGATTTTCCTGCCTCTGCAGCTTGATCCAGACCAAGTGGTGTGAAAATACTATGGTTGATTGCATTGTTAAGGAACAATACTTTCGCTGGCTCTATCAACACGTTGACAAGCGGCAGGAGACCTAGGCCTACAAGCCAGTCAACACCGGATTCCAATACATTAGTCAAACCTTCCAGCAGCGGGCCGACAAAGTAGATGGCGCCGATTGCCAGGGCACCGCCGATGATACCGGCAGAGAAGTTGTTGACAAGCATTTCAAAACCAGAACGTACTTTGGAACCAATATACTGATCAAATAGCTTGATCGCATATCCGCCGAGCGGACCCATTGCCATTGCTCCAAGGAACATTGGGGTATCCGGGGATCCGACGATCGCACCCATGGTGACGATTGCCCCGACGACCCCGCCTCGTATATCGTGGACGAGACGTCCGCCTGTGAAACCGATCAATAGCGGCAATAGATAAGTGATGGATGGGCTGACGATTGCGGCAATCTTTTCATTCGGAAAATACCCATCTGGAATGAATAGTGCTGTGATAAGACCCCATGCAATGAATGCGCCGATATTCGGCATGACCATGCTGCTGAGATACGAACCGAATTTCTGAACTCGAGCGCGGACACTGGCTTTTTCCTGTGCCATGCTATTTCCCCCTTTTATATATGAACGAAATAATGAATAATGTAGTGCTTGCTTCTATCATACGTTCGATGTATGCGATTTCACAACAGAAACAAACACCACATTTGTCACGTGCCTTCCTGCCAACTGTGTCCACTCACCATCCATAGCTTAGGTAAAAGTGTTTATAATATACTGTCGAAAAGAATTATGACACTTTTGTTACTGTTTGCCTTTTATGCTGGAAAAGAAACGTAAATTTTATTAAAAATCATACAGATTCTTCGAATGTATCCGATATTAAGGGTAATCAAACTTTTTAGGAGAATGGAAATATGGATAAATCATCAATCATCGGTGTCATATTGGGCCTGGTTGCTGTTGGAGTAGGTATGGTGCTCAAAGGTGTAAGCCCATCTGCACTTATTAACCCTGCTGCCATACTGATCATTCTGGTTGGTACAGCTGCTTCGGTTACGCTTGCGTTTCCTGGGAATGAGTTGAAACGATTCCCGAAACTGCTTGGTGTTGTATTTAAGAACAAACAGGAATTCGATACAAAAGAGCTTGTCCGTATGTTTTCGGAATGGTCGCAAGTCAGCCGTAAAGAAGGACTGCTTGCATTGGAGAACAGTGCACGTGACGTAGAAGATGACTTTCTTCGTAATGGATTGAGCATGGCTGTCGACGGGGAGTCTCCTGAGTATATCCGCAATGTGCTGAATGAAGAAGTGGATGCATTGGAAGATCGGCATGCAATCGGTGCAGCCATCTTCACACAAGCTGGTACATACGCGCCATCACTCGGTGTGTTGGGAGCCGTTATCGGTCTTATCGCAGCACTCGGTGACATTTCGGATATCGATAAGCTGAGTCATGCCATAGCTGCGGCCTTTGTTGCCACGCTGATGGGGATATTCATGGGATATGTCATCTGTCACCCGATCGCCAATAAATTGAAGCGGAAAACACAGCAGGAAGTTCAGCACAAGCTTTTGATGGTGGAAGGAATCCTTTCCATATTGGAAGGGGAAACTCCGCGGATGCTGGAACAAAAATTGCTCGCTTATTTGCCTGGTAAAGAAAAAGCTGAATTTGGTGAAGCTGAAGCCGAAGAGGAAGTGGCAGTATGAGCCGGAAGCGCAAGCACAAAAAGCATGAAGAACATGTGGATGAATCCTGGCTGCTTCCGTATGCCGATCTTCTGACGCTGCTGCTGGCGCTTTTCATCGTCCTTTTTGCCACCAGTTCGATCGACGCGCAGAAGTTCAACAAGCTTTCTGACTCGTTCAGCAGTATCGTTCATGGCGGTGAAGGATTATTGGATTCCAATACAGGTATGAATCCGAAAAATGAATCCAGCTCCGCAGCAGTCGATCAAAAAGATGAGGAAGAAAAGAAAGAAGAATCCTTAGAAGCGGCAGCTGCTGAGAAAGTGGACCAAGAGAAGGATGAGGAAGCTGCTTTGCAAGCTGCAGAGCAGGAAGAACTGAAGAAAATCCAGGAGAAAATCGAGACTTATATCAGTGATAAGGATTTAAGTAATAAGTTCTCGACCAATCTGACGGATGAAGGATTATTGCTGACAATCAATGATAATGTCCTATTCAATTCAGGCAGCAGTGAGGTAAGTGTCAAGGATGAGGAGATTGCAAAAGAAATTTCCGATTTGCTTGTCATGGATCCGCCACGTGAAGTCATCATCAGCGGACATACCGACGATGTACCGATCAGCACATCGGCTTATAACTCCAACTGGGAACTCAGTGTGATGCGGTCTGTCAATTTCATGAAACTTGTACTTGAGAATGATAAGCTTGATCCGCGCTGGTTCAGCGCCAAAGGTTTTGGTGAATTCAAACCCATTGCCTCCAATGATACAGCAGAGGGCCGGGAGAAGAACCGACGAGTCGAAGTTCTTATCTTGCCGCGTGAAGCTGCAGCAGAATAACAGTCCTATATGGGCTGTTATTTTTTTTTATAGTGTAATGAAAATGCTTACAAAAGAATAGGGAAATAAGGTAGGATTGAGTTAGGGAAATTTGTGAAATACTAGGTATACGCAGGAAAGAACGGAGGAAAAAGCATGATAACGGAAGAATTATTACCACAGCCAGTAGCCGATGCATTCGAGCGCAGCCGCCAGCAGGATGATGAGCGAGCGGATGTTTGTCCTGCAATTTGCAAGGACAGTACCATACCGGACCATTATTATTTTGCATTCATGCCAAGTAATGAGCGTCTCCTTGTAGCAGAGAATGGCAGGATACCCGCGCAGCATGAAGTGGAAGAACTGGCAATACGCTATTATAGTTATATGACAAGTGTCCAGATGATACGCAGATTGACCTCAGACAATGGGGTCAAGCTGACAGATAAACGCTACCATTCATTTCGACAGCTGCTGGAGGCAGTGGAAAATAACGTCATCCGTCTGGCAACAGAAGAAATCCAGCAGGCATTTGCCCGATTTTTTGATTTATTGGATACAATCCAGCAAGAACAGCAGGCAATATTGGAGCATACTGCCGAGGCGGAAAAATTGATGGACGATACGATCAGCAGGGGAGCATTCACAACGGCTGAACAAGAATTGATGGAGCAGCATGTGAACAAGATTGTGCAAGCGCAATATAACATTGCCCAAAAAAAGGAAGAAACAACAGCGAGCCAGGCGGAGGTATTCGAATTCTTTAAAGAGGAAATGTGGCTTGATCTCAAATTGATGACGTATTATGTGCGGCTGCGTGTTTTGAGGCGTGAATTATGGAGTGAAGAAGAGTCCTACATGCAAAATCCTGACAATCCAGCATTGGTGCCGGATTGTCAGGATGAGCAATTCAAAGCATTCATCAAAAATAAGCTGCGCAATGAGAAGGAAGCATTAACGTAAAGCGACAAGCCGCGGTTCGCGCTTATCAAATTGGCAGATATGGGTGAAACCGCATTGCTTAGCAATTTGAGCAGCCTCTTGTATGCCTGCACCAACTGTTTCCGCTTTATGTGAATCAGAGCCGAGTGTCAGGATCCTGCCGCCAAGATCATGGTATAGCGATACGATCTGCGGTGTCGGCAGCGCTTCCCCAAGGGAGCTCCGCAGTCCGGATGTATTTATTTCGATGCCGATGCCGCGCTGTATCGCTTTTTCCAATACAGCGGCGATTTGGTCTTTATACTGCTCGAATACATAAACTTCATGTCCTTCCTGGACAGCATATCGTTTCATCAGATCGATATGTGCAAGCACGTCGATATCCGCATCGGAAACGAGCTTGTACATTTCGGAAAAATAATCATCGTAGAATGTTTCTTCGTTAGCGCGCAGATGCAGGCGCAGTTTTTGGTTGCCGATATTATGAACAGATCCCATGATGAAATCAAATGGGATAGAGCTGAGCTTTTGCTCGTATACATCCATCATCAAATGTGGTTCACAAAGCTCTATCCCCATCTTGATGGTCAATCGGTCACCGTAAGCATCTTGGGAATCCTTGATATCCTGTTGATATTTAGCGAAATCCATATGGCCGTAAGTCGGGGCCACTGGATTTACGGAATAATGCTCGGTAAAACAGATTTCCTTGATTCCTCTGCTGATGGCCTGTTCGCATACTTCTTGCATGACAGCCTTGGAATCGATTGAGTTATTCGTGTGGTGATGGTAATCCATATACATATCTCTAATCTGCCTTCTTTCCGTTTCGTACATTTTAATTATCCACATGTGGATAACAGCCACGGAATAGTATAACAAATTTGATGTATATATGCGATACCAATTATATGAAAATCTGTCTTTAGGCTTTCATCAAAGATTGGATATAAGTGAAGAAGCCGTCATGATCGACATCGAACACCAATTGGATTTCCTTTCCGTCTTTATCCTCATATGTACGGCCTTGTGAAGGTCCATCTGCCTCAACACTCACATAGACAGGCTTTTTCTGTACTAGCGAACTGTTTCCGACAGAGGCAGTCGTAAGTACATCCCATAGATAGTAGGTGGAATTTGTCTCAAAGTGGACAAGAGGCGGTACCGCTGCATAGCTTTGACCGACGAAATCCACACCTTCGTATTGACGGTGGCGCGCCCATTCTTCCCGGATATCCACAGTCAGAGGAACTTGATTGGTACTTTCCAAAGCGACCATATCAATTAGTATGTCACTTTTCCAAACGACGTCCATTGCTTCAGGATCCCAAAAAGCATTCCATTCAGCCGTACCATCGTGTTCCGGCTCTTCCACATTCCCAGTCGGGAGCAGTGTGCCGCCCATCCATACAAGCTTTTCGATATGCTGTACGATGCTTGGATCCATTTCCAAAGCCCGAGCCAAATCAGTCAAAGGACCAATGAAAATAAGCGTTGTTTTTTCTTCTTGTGCTTTCAATTTATCAATCATATCCAGGTGAGCAGGTTTTTCAGCTACCTTGGTGCGGACTGGAAGATGCTCATTCAAAATCGGCAAAGCGTCCACAAAGAAGGCATGCATGCGCCAGTCTTTCGGAAATGGATTTTTGCCGCGGGAAGTGGATGCTGCAATCTCCAATGTATCGGCGTTACCGAAGCGATCATTGATCTTGCGGCTCGCTGACAGGGCAGGCTCCAAATAACTGTCGGCTGGAATGACGGAACAGCCGATAAGACGCACGTTCTCCATTTTCAATAATAGATAAAGTGAAATAAGATCGTCGACACCGCCATCATGATTCAAATAAACGTTTTTCATTGCTATGACTCCCTTTCTTCTATGCTGTCTGACTTTCTTACTATATCATAGAAAGAGAGAATCAATTTTGAGTATTCGCATAAAAGGAGAGGATTTGGATGAAGCTAGTAGCTTATAAAGTTGGCAAAGACCTGCAGCCATATCGGATCGGCAGCCGAGTGGAAGGACGTATCATCGATTTGCAAGGAGCATATAGACAGTATTTGCTGGCAGAGGATGAACTGGATTTGGCAATGACAGTGGAAAGTTTGCTTCCAGCCGATCCGAATGCTTTTTACAGCATGGGACCGCATGCTTTGAAGCGTGCTTTTCGCGCTGAAGCATTTGCACTGGCAGAAGGACTGGAGGATGTGCAGTACAGAACGGAAGAAGTCATTCTTGGACCTCCTGTGCCGCGGCCGGGGAAAATTGTCTGCGTCGGCTTGAACTACCGGGATCATATCGAGGAAATGGGACGTGAGCTACCTGAGTACCCGGTGCTTTTCGGGAAATTCCCCAATGCTGTCTGTGCACATGATCAAGGCGTCTATCATTCGAAGCTTACTGAAAAACTGGATTACGAAGGCGAATTGGCAGTCGTGATCGGCAGAAGGGCGCAGGAAGTAGCTGAAAACGAGGCAATGGACTACATAGCAGGATATACTATTGCCAATGACGTCTCAGCACGTGACTTACAGCGCCGGACACCGCAATTCCTGCAAGGAAAGACATTGGATCGCAGTGCTCCGATGGGGCCGCATCTTGTTACGGCAGAAGAAATCGAAGATGTATCCAATCTTTCGATACGTACATTTGTAAATGGGGAAAAACGACAGGACTCCAATACCAAGAATCTGATCTTTTCGGTTCCGCACTTGATTTCTTTCATTTCCGGCATCATGACATTGGAGCCGGGGGACGTCATCATGACAGGAACACCTGATGGAGTCGGTTTTGCCATGGATCCGCCGCAGTTCCTGAAAAAAGGTGATGTAGTCGAAATCGAAATCGAAGGAATAGGGCAGCTCCGAAATACGATCATTCCCAAGCCATCCCGTTCCTGAAGAAAAGACAGCTCCGCTTATTCGGAGCTGTCTTTATTATTTATTGCTTATTTCCACAGGGAGGCCATTGCTGAGAAATACATCCCGCATTGCCTTCTTTGCCTCTTCAGCATCTTCCCCATATATCTCCAAGCGGAAAAAATCCGACGTGAGTACACTATTGGACAGTCCGAGCATACTCTTGGCATCCACTACTTTATTGTCCATCACTAACACAATACTTGATTTGAACTGATTGGCGGTTTGATTGATATCCACTGCAGCATGAATGAGTGTTTTCTTCGATCGCATAAGTCATTCTCCTTTAACTAACGATTTTGCCATGATAAATTTTACAGCAGCAAGATAAAAGTGCAAGAACAACATGATGTTAGCGCTTACAGTTATACTTGGTAGCAGTATAACATATTATATGGCGAGTGCAACGATTTTTGTGTGCGCATGCATTCAGGACTGCTAAAGTACTGTTCTTTATAATAGAATTGATTATTTTCAAACCTGAAGAAAATCTGAATCACCCATATACGGTCCTATTATCCAGCAATAAAATCCCCAAACTAACTATTGAATAAAAATACATACTAAAGTATAATTACTAACTAATTCATACTTATTCTTAGGAGGTTACGTTCGTGAAAGTCGCAATAATAGGCGGTACAGGTTATGGAGCGGTGGAATTGCTTCGGCTTTTACATATACATCCATATGCAGAAGTGCAGGCAATCATTTCTCATTCCAGTGCGGGCAAATCATTAACATCCTTGTATCCGCACACAGATGGCTTTATCGAGGGAAACATGGAAACATTCGATGTTGCAGCGCTAAAGGAAAAAGTGGATTTTGCCTTTTTTGCAGCTCCTCCTGGCGTGAGCAGGGATTTGCTGCCTCCATTAGCCGATGCAGGCATCCGCTGTGTGGATCTGGCGGGTGATTTCCGTTTGAAGGATCCTTCCGTATACAAGCGGTGGTACAACGAAGACCCAGCTCCGCCTCAATTGCTAGAAAAGGCCGTCTACGGGCTGCCCGAATGGAATAAAAGCTCGATAGCGGAAGCGGATTTTGTTGCGAACCCCGGCTGTTATCCAACAGCATCCTTACTTGGTTTGTTACCGGCTGTACATAACAGCCTGATCAATCCAGCATCGATCATCATCGACGCCAAATCAGGTCTTTCCGGAGCGGGTAAGTCTCCAAGTGCTGTGGCGCATTACAGTGAAATCAATGAAAATATGAAAGCCTATAAGTTAGGCACGCATAAACACATACCTGAAATAGAACAGCTTCTGGCTGAAGCGGGAGGGGCGGCAGCACAGCCTATCAGTTTTTCCACGCAGCTTGTGCCTATGACCCGCGGCATCATGGCTACCATATATGCTGACCTGCAAAAGGACATAACGGAAACTGAATTATTGGAATCATACAAAAATTATTACAGTTCACATCCGTTCGTCCGCCTTAGACAACTAGGCGAATGGCCGGCAACAAAGGAAGTAGCGACAAGTAATTTCTGTGATATCGGTTTATATCTGGACAAACGGACGAATAGGATGACCGTTGTATCGGTCATCGACAATCTTGTAAAAGGAGCAGCAGGCCAGGCCATCCAGAATATGAATATCATGCAGGGCTGGGAGCAGACAACGGGATTGTGGATGCTGCCGGTTTATCCATAAGGGAGAGGATCAAATGATAAAGACAGCACAGTCAGATTATACAGTTATCGAGAATGGAACGATCACTAGTCCAGCTGGATTCCAAGCTGGCGGTGTCGCTATTGGCCTTCGCAAACATAACAAACTGGATATGGGATGGGTTCATTCGGACGTTCCGGCAGCAGCTGCGGGTGTTTATACATTGAACGCTTTCCGGGCTGCTCCGCTTCTAGTGACGGAAGAGAGTATACTGCAAGAAGGCAAGCTGCAGGCAATAGTCGTCAACAGTGCCAATGCGAATGCTTGTACTGGGGAAGAAGGCTTGGCTAATGCCTATCGAATGCGCAAAGCCTTTGCCGATCAGGTCGGAATTGAAGTACAGCATGCGGCAGTGGCGTCCACTGGACTGATCGGTGTCCAGCTGCCGATGGATAAGATCATGGCAGGCATCCAGTCCATTTCAGGAGAAGGGCAAGCAGACGATTTCGCCCAAGCTATCTTGACGACGGATACATGTACAAAGCAAGTGGCTGTCAGTGTAGAAATCGATGGCATGGAAATCACGATCGGCGGTGCGGCTAAAGGTTCCGGCATGATTCATCCGAATATGGCTACCATGCTTGCTTTCATGACGACAGATGCTGTCATTCCGAATGATGCACTGGAGCAGCTGCTGAAGACGACGACAGATGAATCCTACAATATGATCACGGTGGATGGAGATACGAGTACAAACGATATGGTGCTTGTGCTGGCAAACGGAAAAGCAGGCAATGAGGAGCTTAACCCGGTGCATCGGGAGTGGGAGAAATTTTCTGCAGCCTTCCAATACGTATCACAGGAGTTGGCGAAGAAAATCGCGCGCGACGGTGAAGGGGCGACAAAGCTAGTCGAAGTCCGGGTGCAGCATGCCCAATCAGCAGATGAGGCAAGGAAAATAGGCAAAGCGGTCGTTGCATCCAATCTTGTAAAGGCGGCAGTCTATGGTGCTGATCCGAACTGGGGGCGTATCATTACAGCAGCTGGGTATAGCGGGGCTTCTTTCGCTCCGGAAAAAATATCCGTTTGGCTTGGTGATATCATCGTCGTTCAGGAAGGGACACCGACATTATTCGATGAAGCAAAAGCAAGTGGGCATTTGAAGCAGGAAACGGTCATCATCACGATTGATTTGCAGGAAGGAAACGGGGAAGCAACGGCCTGGGGCTGCGATCTGTCATATGATTACGTCAAAATCAATGCTTCCTACCGGACGTGAAGGGGGCTGTGAGATGAATTACCTGGTCATCAAGTGTGGCGGCAGCATCATCGATCGGCTGCCGGAGAGTTTCTATGACGATATCGCAGCCATTCAGCAGCAAGGTAATTGGAAGCCTGTCATCGTGCACGGAGGCGGCAAGCTGATCAATGAATTATTGGAACAGACAGGCGTAAAGACGGAATTCGTCGATGGCCTCCGGGTGACGACAGAAGAAGTATTGGACGTTGTCGAGATGGCGCTAAGCGGTGCCATGAATAAATTTCTCGTCCGGAAGCTGATGGCCCGTACCGATGCTTATGGCGTGAGCGGGTTGGATGGCAAGCTGCTGTACGCAGAACCTGTAGATAATGCAGATAAGCTCGGCCTAGTCGGAAACGTGACAGAGGTGAATATCAGTTTGATACAGCAAATTGTCTCCCAGGGCAATATCCCAGTCATTTCCCCGCTTGCTGGCGGCAAAGGGAATTCCCGCTTCAACATCAATGCCGATTTGGCAGCATCAGCCATAGCACGGGCGCTGCAGGCAGAACTATGTTTTATCAGCGACATTCCGGGCATTTACCGGGAAACAGAAGGACAAAAACAGATGCTGCCGAATGTAACCGACAAGCAATTGAAGCAGATGATCGAGGAAGGACTCATCAAGGATGGCATGATTCCGAAGGTCCGAGCGGCAATGGAAGCTTTGGAGCATGGAGCAAGAAAGGTCACCATTGTCAATGGGCTGGCAGCTGACAGCTTGCTGCAGCTGGTCGAAGGAAAAGTCACAGGCACAACCATCACTCTATCAGAGGAGGCACATCATGTCTGAAACAAATACACTCACATCTTCCGTCATGCCGACTTACAGCAGATTTCCGATTTCCATCACCAAAGGGGAAGGAAGCTATGTCTGGGATGATGCTGGTAAACAATATCTTGATTATACAGCCGGAATTGCTACATGCAATTTGGGCCATGCCCCGGAAACAGTGAAAGAAGCTGTCAAAGATCAGCTGGATACACTTTGGCATTGCTCCAACCTTTATCATATTCCAATTCAGGAACAGCTGGCAGAGCTTCTGACTGTCCATACATTTGCTGATAAAGTATTCTTTGGCAATAGCGGTGCAGAAGCAAATGAAGCAGCAATCAAGCTGGCGCGCAGCTACGCCCAAAAAGTGAAAGGGACAACAGCATTCGAGGTCGTCACATTCAGTCAATCCTTCCATGGCAGGACGCTTGCGACGCTTGCCGCAACTGGTCAAGAAAAGATCCAGAAGCATTTCGCCCCTTTGGCAAAAGGTTTCCGCTATCTCCCGTATAATGATATCGCTGCGCTTGATCAGCTGATCGGACCGGATACATGCGGTGTTTTAGTCGAGCTCGTCCAAGGCGAAGGCGGCGTCATCCCTGCTGATGCTGCATGGATAAAAGAAGTGGAACGTCTGTGCAAGGAACATGATGTGCTGTTCATGCTGGATGAAGTGCAAACCGGCGTCGGACGCACCGGAACGCTTTATGCTTATGAGCAGTATGATGTCGAGCCTGATGTGCTGACGACTGCAAAAGGACTTGCTTCCGGTATTCCGATTGGCGCGATGCTCGCTGGCAGTAAAGCAGCAGCAGCTTTTGAAGCAGGAAGCCATGGCAGTACTTTTGGCGGCAACCCTGTCGCGGCAGCTGCAGGGAAAGCCACGTTGGAAGTGATCACGAATCCTTCGTTTTTGATTGAAGTGCAGGAGAGTGCTGATTATTTCCGTGCGGAACTGGAAAAGATTGCAGCTGAGTCGGGTGCGTTCACCGATGTGCGCGGGAAGGGCTTGCTGCTTGGCCTGGGAACGACAGGTAAAGCGATTGCACTGGTTCATGAGGCCCGCGAGCTTGGCTTGCTCGTGCTGGTAGCCGGGGAACATGTTTTACGCATCTTGCCGCCGCTCAATACGAATAAAGCGGAAATCGATTTTTGCATCGAGACTTTGAAGCAGATTGCAGGTGCATAAAGCAACACGGCACTCATACAATAAATACGATTCCAATCCCTTTGGAGTCGTATTTTTTTGTCATCAAAATCGGTTGTCGAAATTGGATACAATCGTTAAGATAGAAGAATATTAGGAGGTTAGTCATGGGCGTACATTATCTAGAAAAAATCAAAGCTTTCCAGCAGCAGAATGAAAACAGATACCGGATCGTCATTTCCTGTCCCGATCAGCCAGGAATTGTGGCAGCAGTTTCTGAATTTCTTTTTAAGCAGCAAGCGAATATCATGGAATCGAACCAATACACGACAGATCCGGATGGCGGCAGCTTTTTCCTCCGGATTGAATTCGAATGCCAGCAAGATGGTGACACTCGGCTGGAGGACGGGTTCCAGCTGATTGCAGACCATTTCCAGATGGAATGGCAGCTTGTGCGCGTGCGTAATCTGAAAAAGCTCGCATTATTCGTTTCAAAAGAGCTGCACTGCCTGCAGGAAATCCTTTGGGAATACCAAAGTGGGAACCTCATGGCTGACCTGGCGGTGATTGTCAGCAATCATGAAGATGCGCGTGAACTAGCGGAAACATATGGAATACCGTTCCACCATATCCCTGCCAATAAGGATATCCGGCAGCAAGCAGAACGCCAGCAGCTGGAGTTATTGGAACAATACAATATCGACACTGTCATTCTTGCCAGATACATGCAGATCCTTACACCTGCATTCCTGGATAACTATAAAAACAACATCATCAATATCCACCATAGTTTCCTGCCGGCCTTCATTGGTGCGAAACCATATGAACGCGCCTTTGAACGCGGTGTGAAACTGATTGGGGCAACGAGTCACTATGTAACATCCGATTTGGATGAAGGACCGATCATCGAGCAGGATATCCATCGGGTCAATCACAAAGATAAAGCAGAGGATCTGAAACGTGTCGGTCGCCTTGTGGAGCGCAGTGTATTGATGCGGGCGATGAAATGGCATGTGGATGATCGTGTGATCGTCCATGGCAATAAAACGATCGTATTTTAAAGGGGGAAGGGCTTGTGAAGCCGAAGATAACAGTAATCGGCAGTCTGAATATGGACTTGACGGCAACTTCCGTCAAACGTCCGATGGCTGGTGAAACAATACTTGGAGAGCGTTTTGAAACATTCCCGGGCGGCAAAGGTGCCAATCAAGCAGTTGCTGCCAGCAGACTGGGTGCGGAAGTGACGATGATCGGCATGGTCGGACAAGATCCTTTCGGAAATGAACTGATGCACGTGCTGCACCAAGAAGGCGTACGGACAGACCACATCGGAAGAGCAGACACATCATCCGGTGTGGCTGTCATCCAAGTGGTGGATGGTGATAATAGTATCACGGTCATTCCCGGAGCGAACTTTGCGCTGACGCCGTCATCCATCGAAGTAAAACGAGAAGTCATCGCAGCAAGTGACATCGTCCTCATACAGCTTGAGATCCCGATGGAGACAGTCTTGGCAGCTGCAAGATGCTGCAAGGAAGCAAATGTACCATACATATTGAATCCAGCGCCTGCTCAGCAGCTTCCGCTTGAAGTCATCGAACAGGCAGCTTGGATCACACCAAATGAATCCGAGGCAGCCGTCTTATTTGATGATACGGAAAAAGCACTGAAGGAATATGCAGATAAACTTGTCATCACAAAAGGGGAAGACGGGGTCATCTACAGCGGCGGACATGTGGAAGCATTTCCTGTCCAGCCAGTCGACACGACAGGCGCTGGAGATACATTCAATGCAGCACTTGCATTTCAGCTGGCAAGTGGCAGTGCGCTTTCAGAAGCGTGCAGCTATGCCAACGCAGCCGCAGCATTGCAGATTGTTTCGCATGGCGCGCAAGCTGGCATGCCGTTACATGATGAGGTCATCAGCTTTTTGAGACAAAATGGACAAAATCCTTTATAATAAGAAACGCTTGTGTAAATCAGCAGCAAGGAGGAAGACAAATGGCAGGAAGAAACCCTGAAGAAATGACAGACGTAACATTGCTTGGCAACCAAAACAATGTGTACGACTTCGACTATAAACCCGAGGTTCTCGAAACCTTTGACAATAAACACGTGTATCGCGATTATTTCGTGAAATTCAACTGTCCGGAATTCACGACGCTATGCCCGATCACAAACCAGCCGGACTTCGGCACAGTGTACATCAGCTACATTCCGGATGAAAAAATGGTGGAAAGCAAATCGCTGAAACTGTATCTATTCAGCTTCCGCAACCATGGCGACTTCCATGAAGATTGCATCAACATCATCTTAAATGACCTGAAAGAACTGATGAACCCACGCTACATCGAAGTATGGGGCAAGTTCACGCCACGCGGCGGAATCTCCATCGATCCATACGTCAACTACGGCCGTCCAGGCACGAAGTACGAGCAAATGGCAGATCATCGCATGATGAACCATGATATGTATCCGGAGAAAGTGGATAATAGATAAATAAACGAGAACCAGAATTCTATCGAATTCTGGTTCTTTTTATGCGGCGCTTTACCTGTCAGTGTATGTCGAACTATTACTTTGATTGTCGAAAGGGTAGCGAAAATTAGATTTCCGTGTAATATATGAGGTGAAAATACATATTTTAAAGGAGAGGCAAATGTCTAAATTTATTTCAGGCTTTTTTGTGCTAGTGTTGCTGGTTGTCGGATTTGGCGGAAGTGTGAGTGCTGCTGACGATAAGAACTGTCCTGATTTTAACGGTGATGCAGATGCTATTGCGAAATTCTGGGTGGATAATAATTATAGTGCCAGTAATGATCCTCATGGCTTGGATCGTGATAATGATGGGCTTCCTTGTGAAGCAGATCAAGCTGCCATCGATAAGTATAAAGACCAAACACAAACAGACACAGAAGCTAACACTGCAGAAGAAGAAGATAATAATGACACTGCCGCCTCCGCGAACGATGATTCTGATGGATCCACAACGACTGACGAGTCTTCTGCTTCTACAGAGAGTGAAGAAGCAGCTAGTGCACAGCAAGGTGAAGAGCTGCCGAAAACAGCAACGAATACTGGTGTATTGATGTTGATTAGCGGCGGACTTGCGGCTGCTGGTCTTGTAACACTCGTCATTAACAAGAAGCAAAGAGCATAAACACAATGAGACTGGACAGTTGTCCGGTCTTTTTCCTTTAAGGGGTGTTTGAGATGAAAAAGATAATCGGTTTTACTTTCCTTTTTGCAGGTATCCTCTTAGGGATTTACACGTTCACGCAATGGTATACTAGCGCATCTTCGGCGGAGGAATACAGCGAGGAAGATAAAGTAGAGGCTGAAGCAATCATAAAGGAAACTACCGATCAGGAAAGTGTCAAAAAGGAGCAGCCAAAAGAATCGCCGGCTGTGCTCGCGGAAGATGAAAATTACCAAACTGGTGAAAAAGTCGCCATGCTTTCCATTCCAAAGATACAACAAAAGTTCTCGGTATTCTGGGGAACGGATGAAGACACGCTGACAAAAGGTGTGGGCATGATGGAAAGCGATAGTACCACAACGCCAGCTGGAAAAAGGCACACTGTACTGAGCGGGCATCGAGATACTGTTTTTGTGGAACTCGGGGAATTAGTGGAAGGGGATCATCTGCTTGTCACAATGGGTGACACAGATTATACCTATCAAATAACAGATATTTGGATTACGGATGATGATGACAGATCGGTCATTGTCCCGAAGGAAACTGCTACATTGACATTAACAACTTGTTATCCTTTTGATTTTGTCGGACACGCTGAACAGCGGTACATCATTCAAGGGGAGTTAATAGGGGAAGCAGACTAAAAAATGCAGCAAATATAATTCTTAGCAGTGCGTTCAGCACTCAAAACATGAGGGGTAATAATTCTTGAATATCATTGTGAACAGTATTTTTGTAGACGATCAGTACAAAGCGTTGGCGTTTTATACCAAAAAGCTTGGGTTTGTAAAAAAAACATGATGAGCCAGCCGGGGAATTCAGGTGGATTACGTTGGTTTCGCCTGATGATGAAAATGGCACCGAGCTTCTGCTTGAACCAAATAACAATCCCATTGCAAAAGAGTACCAAGAAAAGCTATCCACCCAAGGCATCCCGGCAACGATGTTTGGTGTGACGGATATTGCAAAAGAGTACAAACGGTTAGTGGAGCTAGGTGTGAAGTTCACAGTGGAACCGAAGGAAATGGGTAATCTCGTATTAGCTGTATTTGACGACACATGCGGCAACCTTATTCAGATTGTGCAAAATGTATAAAGAAGAAAGCCTGACAGTGTACATTCTGTCAGGCTTTTGCATTATTCCTCGTTTGCTACTTTCACTAATTGTTTACCAAGATTCTCACCCTTGAACAATCCAAGAAATGCATCCGGGACGTTTTCAAATCCATCCACGACATTTTCTTCAAATGTAAGTTTGCCCTGGCTGAACCATTCGGAAAGTTGTTTCTTTCCTTCAGCGAACCAATCGCTGTAGTCGCCGACGATGAAACCTTGCATCTTGGCTTTGGATTTGACAAGGTAGCCGTGAACGCGCGGTCCTTGGTCTTCTTTTTTATTGTAAGAAGAGATGCTGCCGCAAAGCGGAATGCGCGCGTGTGCGTTCAGCAGTGGATAAACAGCATCGGATACAGGTCCGCCGACGTTGTCGAAGTAAACATCGACGCCATCTGGACAAGCTTTTTCAAGCGCTTTTGCCACATCGTCTTCTTTATAATTGATTACCTCATCCGCACCAAGTGTGTTTTTGACATAGTCAAGTTTTTTCAGGGAACCGGCAATGCCGACGACGCGTGCTCCAAGGATTTTGGCAATCTGGACAACAGTTGATCCGACTGCACCAGCAGCACCGGATACGACAACGGTTTCTCCGGATTTTGGTTCACCGATATCGGTCAAACCAAAATAGGCTGTGAGACCTGGCATGCCCAACACGCCTAATGCAGTGGAAATCGGTCCTAGTTCCGGATCGACTTTTTGCAGATTCTGGGGGTCGGCAGTGCTATAACGAGACCACGGCAAGTTGCCGAGCACAAAATCACCCTTTTGGAATTTATCTGATTTGGATTCGGCAACTTGACCTACGATTCCGCCTGCAATTGGAGCATCGAGCTCAAATGGCGGTACATAGGATTTCGTATCGTTCATCCGGCCGCGCATATAAGGATCGACGCTGATATAGATGCTTTTGATAAGCACCTGTCCTTCCTTAAGTTCCGGGATTTCCGTTTCGACAAAGCGGAAAGTATCTTTCGTTGGTGTGCCTTCTGGACGTTCTGCCAGTTGTATTTCTTCGTTTTTCGCCATGAGGCATCATCTCCTTTTTCGTGATACGGCAATTGTAAAACGGGTCAGCAGCTCAGACAACTCTTTTGCTTATTGCGTTTCGTGCATACAGCAGCGGGAATAGTATGTACATAAAAAATACGCAAAGGAGTTTTTAGCATGCCATGGACGATGAACGATTATCCTGCTTCGCTTAAGAATTTGGACAAGCCAGTGAAAAAGAAAGCCATAGAAATCGCCAATGCGATGGTGGATGAAGGGTACGATGAGGGCAGAGCTATTCCCATTGCGACCAATCAGGCGAAAGAATGGAAGTCGAACGCTTCTGAAAAGGAAGTGAAAGATTTTCTGAAGAACGATGATCCGATTACACGTGACTCAAATGCCTCGCATAGCAATCCGGACTTAATTGATAATGCGGAGGAAGTCGTGCCACATGAGGATGGCTGGGCAGTGCAGGCTAAAGGATCAAAAAGGCCGTCACAGGTTTTCGATAACAAGCAGGACGCAATCAAACGTGCAAAAGAGATTGCCGAAAATAAAGGAACAGAGACAATCATCCATAAAAAAGATGGTTCCGTTCAGAAACGAGCTTAGGGAAAAAGCTGCATCAGCCACGATGCAGCTTTTTTTGCTTGTCTTCTTACATCTACGTCTCGCGGCGCAGTCCAAGATAAGACTTTATTTATTTCTGGAAAAGCTTATAATGGGGAAAGCAAGACCATTATGAGAAAAGGTGGATTTTTCCATGAGAGGATTAACCAAATGCATGGTGGCATGTGCAGCATTCGTTTTGATGCTTAGCTTTGCCTTTTCCGATGTTGTATCCGCGAATACAGGAAAGAACACGGATAGTATCAATGAGAAATTCGGCTTGCCGATTGTCGTCGTTGGAGATTCTTTGTCAGAAGCACAAAAAGATCAAGTCAGGGAAGACCTTGGTGTAACGAATACAGATAATATAGAAGAAATCCCGGTTACAGCCGACGATATCGTGAAATACATAAATGGGGACGCCAACTCCAGAATGTATTCTTCAGCGATGATCACAAGGGAAGACGCGGGACATGGGCTTGATGTCCAGATTGTCACACCTGACAATATCACACAGGTGACTGTCGATATGTATAAGAATGCTTTGCTGACGGCTGGAATCGAGGATGCGACTGTAGAAGTGGCATCCCCGGTGAAAGTGAGCGGCCACTCCGCTTTGACGGGTATTTACAAAGCCTATGATACAGCGGATGGCAACCTGGATCCGGAACGGACGGAAGTTGCGAATGACGAGCTCGATCTGGCAACGGATCTGGCGCAGAAGGAAGGCATGGATAACGAGAAGGTTACCCAGCTTTTGACCGATATCAAACAGGAAATTGCCGATCAGAATCCTGCGACGCGGGAAGATGTGGAACAGATTGTATCTGATCAGCTGAGCAAGCTGGAAATCAACTTGAGCGATGAAGACCGTCAGCTGCTCATCGATCTTTTCGATAAGATGCGTCAGCTGGATATCAATTTTGATGGCGTGAAATCACAGCTGGATGACATTGCTACCACGATTCAGGACAAGATTGATGAAGTAGCCGGAAATGATGGTTTCTGGCAAAGTGTGAAGGATTTCTTCAAGTCGACTGGTGACTTCTTCAAAAATCTGTTTTAGAAGTTGAGATGAATCTTTTTAGACTAGTGTTAATCTTTTAAATAGGAGAGATGAGTATGCGCAATATCATTCAAACTGACAAAGCACCACAAGCGATCGGACCTTATTCCCAAGCTGTGGAAACAGCAGGCACTGTTTATATTTCCGGACAGATACCGTTGGACCCGGCAACAGGAGAGATGCCGGATACGATCGAGGAACAAACGGATCAGGTAATGAAGAATCTGACTGCGATTTTGGAGGAAGCGAACTTGTCATTCGACCAAGTGGTGAAAACGACGATTTTCCTTACTTCCTTGGATGATTTTACAGCTGTGAATGAAGTATACGGACGTCATTTGTCCGAGCCATATCCTGCACGTGCAACAGTGGAGATATCCAAGCTTCCTAAAGGAGCAAAAGTGGAAATCGAAGCAATTGCTGTACGAAGCTTCAATATGTAAGGAAAAAGGATTGCCGATATGTTCGGCAATCCTTTTTTAAATGGAAGAAGTCTCTGTCTCTGTGCGGTTATTCCTGATATGGGCAGTAAGCAAGGTGAAACCGCAGATGATGAGCAATGCACTCGTCATATAAAAGACAGCCGAGAAGCCAAAGTAACCAGCCATCATTCCGCCAAGCACCGGACCGATGAAGTTCCCGAGGAAGCGGAGGCTGTTATTGTATCCCAGCACTTCCCCTTGCATGGTAAGCGGAGCCGCCTGACGGATATAGGCGACACGCAGTGGAATGATACCGCCGATTGCCATGCCGAGCAGCAAACGTATGATGGCAAGCTGCCATACGGAACCAACCAGTGCGCCGGGGATATAAACGATACCAGCTGCAAAAATGAGGCCGATCAGGATTTTGATATAGCCGATACGGTCCCCGAGTTTGCCCCAAGTCCTCGTAAGGAGCAGATTGCCGAGTCCAGCTGCTGAAAAAGCGATTCCAGAGTAGAAAGCGATATTCTCAGGTCCGTGCAGCTCCTGGACATACAAAGATAAAATCGGCTGCACACTGAAATTGGCAATCTGTATCAAGGAACTTAAAATGAGCACAACTAGAAGGATCGGGTCGCGCAATATATGCGCGAGTACCTCCTTGGTACTGTAGTGTGCCTTTTCGCCATTTTGCACCTTGACGGGATATTCCTTCGTCCCGAATGTGACCAGCACAGCAGAGGTGAAAACGCTGATCGATACAAGCAGGAACGTCCCGTGAAAGCCGATGCTGTCAGCTAGAATACCGCCTATCATCGGACCGAAAAGCATGCCCGTGATACTTCCGGTCTGTAAGGTGCCGAGTACCCGGCCGGCAATGTGGCTTGGTGTCTGTGTCGAGATGAATGCTTGGGATATACCGATGAATCCCGTGAAAATCCCCATGAACAACCGGAGTGCGAAAAGCTGCCAGACATTTTCGGTGAATCCAAGCAGGAGAATCGAAATCCCCATGCCGAAGGAAGATATAATCAAGATAAGCTTCCGGCCATGTCTGTCGCCGAGTTTGCCCCAGAACGGTGAACAGATGAAGGCGGTAACAAAAGTCACCCCGAAAATGATACCAGACCAGCTTTGCACCTCGCGGTCGGACAATGTTCCGAATGAAGAAATATATAGAGATAGAAATGGCATGATCATACTTAAGCTCGCCGAAATGAAGAAGTTGGCGAACCACATGATAAACAGATTGCGTTTTGCGAGCTGTTCGTCTGTCATTAGGTGATAAACACTTCTTTCGCGTTAATATTTCGTTTCCCTAACTAATTATACACACGAATAGAAAAGATATGCAAAAGGATAGCCTGGCAATGAAAGGATAGAGAAAAATTGCAGGGGAAGAATGAACATGATAAAATAGAGGATGTTCTGCTAATATAACATAATTTAGCAAACCATCTAAAATTATACATTATTTATATATACATGTCAAATGCTTTGGAGGGATGCCAGTATGACGGAAGAGGAGAAGGACTTAAAAGACGAACAAGCCCGTGTTGCCCGTGTGCAGGAAACGATTGAAAAGAAACGGGAAAAAACAGCAGGTTTGATTCAAGGCTTGCGCGAGAAAGTAATCGATCTGCGCAAAAATTTCTGGGAAGATGTTACGGTCAACTTGGATGAACCGGATGATGTGAATGAAACTCAAGCCAGCCTGAAGCAGCAAGCAGAGCTTTTAGGTGAGCGCGAACGGACACATCAGCAAATCCATAATGAAGTGAAAACACTCGACCGATTGCAGCGCAATCCTTATTTCGGCCGTATCGATTTCAAGGAAAAAGGTGCGGAGCATGACGAGGAGATTTATGTCGGCTTGGCAAGTTTGATGGATGAAAAGGAAGAAGATTTCCTGATATATGATTGGCGGGCACCAATCTCCAGCATGTATTATGACTTCTCGCCTGGACAAGCCTCATATGAAACAATCGAAGGCAAGATCGAGGGCGATATGACGCTGAAACGCCAGTTCATCATCCGGAATGGAAAAATGGTGGCTTTATTCGATACAGGTGTGACGATCGGGGACAGCTTGCTGCAATATGTTCTGGGCGGCAATGCAAGCACCGAGATGAAGAGTATCGTCGCGACGATCCAGAAAGAACAGAATCAAATCATCCGTAATGAATCTGCGGCTAATTTGATCGTCCAAGGCGCGGCAGGCAGTGGGAAAACATCTGCTGCACTGCAGCGGGTAGCATATCTGCTGTATCATTATCGCGATCGCATCACAGCTGAGAACATCGTTTTGCTATCACCGAACCCGCTGTTCAACAGCTATGTATCCAACGTACTTCCGGAGCTAGGGGAAGACAATATGAAGCAAGCTACGTTCTATGCTCATATGGATGCCCAGCTGAAAGGCAGGGAAACGATCGAAACGCCATTTGAACAGATGGAGTATATGCTTCTGGCATCATATGAAGAAAAAGAGCAGCGACTTGCTGGTATCCAGTACAAAGCAAGCTTGGATTTCAAGCGTTATATCGATGATAAGCTGGAGGAGTTCAAGACAGCAGGTTTGATTTTCAAAGATGTGAGCTTCCGCAAGCAGCGTATCGTGAGCAAGCAGGAAATCCAGTCTTATTTCTACAGCTTATCCAATACATTGCCGATTTCCAATCGTGCCGAATTGACAGCAGCCTGGATCGTCGAAAAGCTCCAGTTATGGGGCGAATGGGAAACAAGGAAGGATTGGGTACGGGAAGAAGTCGAATTGATGGAGAAGGAAGATTATGTCCAAGCCTTTTCCGAGCTTCAGAAAAAAGACCGCTCAGAAACCGATGATTTTGAGGAGAACAAACAAGAAGAAGAAATCCTCCGGAAGTGGGTTGTCGAACGGAAGCTGCGCCCTCTGATCAAAAAAGTCCGCAAGCATGCTTTCATCAATGTGAAAAAATCGTATTTGCGTATGCTGAAATCGGAGACGCGTCCGGAAATGCCTGCTTCCTGGCCGGAGCTTTATGAAACGACAAAACAAAATCTTATCCAAAAGCATATGAGTTGGGAAGATGTGACTCCGTTTGTTTATTTCCGTGATAAGGTGCTTGGAGATCGTTCGGATAAATCGATTCGTTATGTACTCATCGATGAAGCGCAGGATTATTCGGCTTTCCAGTTCGCTTATTTGCAGCAGGCATTCCCTAACGCACGCATGACGCTGCTTGGTGATATCAACCAGGCGATACAGGCGCACACGCTGACAGGTGAAAACGTGCTTTCCGGCAATACTGCCGACAGTCACAGGATCGAGCTGTGGCGCAGTTACCGTTCGACAAGACAGATTGTCGATTTTACGAAAGAGCTTTTGGATCATGCGAAAAGGATTCAGCCTTTCAATCGTGATGGAGATTTGCCGACAGTGACAGAGGCTTCGGATGAATCCGAGCGACGTCAATTGATAATGGAAAAGATACGTTCCTTGCAAGAGGCAGGTTACGAAACGATTGCCGTCATTGGCAAGACAAGCAAAGAGAGCAGTGAAGCACATGATTGGATCAAAGAAGAAATGGATGCGGATCTGATTACGGAAACAACTTCACAGTATAAAAAAGGATTGTCGGTCATCCCGGCATATCTGGCCAAAGGCATCGAATTCGATGCTGTCATTTTGTATGATGTCTCGGACACAGCATATGGTCATGAATCGGAACGTACCTTGCTGTATACAGCATGTACAAGGGCGATGCATGAATTGCATATGTACAGTGTCGGGAATTTGAGTCCATTTATCGAAGATGCTGCAGACAATACGTATACAAGCCTATAAAAAAACAGGAATCCGCGATGGATTCCTGTTTTTTATTTACCATAGACCAATCAGTTTCCACCATAGTCCGCCGATACCGATCCAGACGACCAGATGGATGATGGAGATGAGGAAGCCCAGTCCCCACCATTTTTGCTGGGTGACAAAGCCGGCACCGAAGAATACAGGTGCAGGGCCGCTGCCGTAGTGTGTCAAACAGCCGAACAAGTTGCTGAAGAATGCCAGCAATAATGCTGACAATAACGGTGGTGCTCCTGCAGCCACGACGACTGAAAGGAAGGCCGCATACATCGCGCTCACATGTGCTGTGTTACTCGCAAAGAAATAGTGGGAGTAAAAATACACAATTGCCAGGATCAGCAAAGCGACAGGCCAAGAAAGCGTGCTTACGACATTCCCCATGATGTCACTGAACCAAGGCACAAGACCAAGTTCGTTCAAGTAATTGGCCATCATGACAAGCACGGCGAACCATACGAGTGTATCCCAAGCTCCTGTTTCTTGCTTGATATCGGACCAAGTCAATACCTCAGTAAGCAGCAGTACGACAAGTCCGATGAATGCAGCGGTCGTGGAACCGATGCCGAAGCTTTCCCCGAAGATCCATAAAACGAGCAGCAATAGGAAGACGCCGATCATATACCATTCGGAGCGCTTCAGTTTCCCCATGCTCTGCAGTTTTTCGGTCGCCATTTCCGTTGCTTTTGGCGTCTCCTTGATTTCCGGAGGATACAGCTTGAAGATGACGAATGGGATGATGATCAAACTGATGATCCCAGGTACGATCGAAGCAAGTATCCAGCTGCCCCAGGAGATGGATTGACCAGTGACACTTTCAGCGGCGCTTGCTGCCAATGGGTTTGCTGCCATGGCAGTAAGGAACATGGCAGACGTGATCCCGTTTCCTTGATACGAAGCAAATGTCAGGAACGAACCAATTTTCCGCTCCGTACCATCACTGCTTTTGGAACCATATGAATTGGATAAAGACTGGATGATCGGGAAGATGATACCGCCGGCACGAGCCGTATTGGACGGCATCGCTGGTGATAAGATCAGATCACTACCGATCAAGGAATAAGATAAGCCTAATGTTTTTTTACCGAAAAGACGGACGAACAGATAAGCAATCCTTGATCCAAGTCCGGTTTTGATAAAACCTCTTGAGATGAAGAATGCAATGACGATCAGCCAGATGGTGCTGTTTGAGAATCCGCTCAGTGCTTGTTCCAAACCAAGTGTCTTGGTTAGGACGATTGCTGTCAATGAAAGGATGGCAACACTTCCCATCGGCATCGGTTTGATGATCAAGCCGATGATCGTTGCAACGAAGATGGCAAACAGATGCCACGCTTCCTCTTTTACACCATCAGGTGAAGGGATGAACCAAAGGACGACACCGATCAAGATCGTAATCAGCAGTGGAATCCATTTGACTTCCCGTTTTGGTTTAGTGGATGAATCAGCCATGATGAAGACCCCTTTTAGAAAGTTATTAAATTAATAAAACCATAATTATAGTAGCATAAAAATCCTGATATGAAAGTATTCCTTGTCATCAGGTAGTCGTTGTTCCTGATTTAAAAAATTTAATAAAATAAATAGATTATAATGAATATAATGTGCAGAAAATAAACAAAAAAATAGTTCATCCAGATTAAGTATTCCAGATCAGCTTACCCTGTCTTTACTTTTAATATGCCAATGTTAATTAAAAAAATAAATGAGAATAAAAAAGAATCCGAAAAAAATCGGATTCTTTGTCTTTTTGGTGTCAATCCCTTGCCAAAAGAGCGTATACAGCAGCGACGTCCTGCTTGCCATAGCCATACTTTTTAGCCAGTGCATACAGCTCTTTGACACTGTTGGTCATCGGAAGCGGAGCACCTGCTTCATAAGCTGTTTCGGAAATTTGCTGCAAGTCTTTGTAGGCATGTTCCAATGGGAATTGCGGATTGAAATCCTGGTTGAGGATTGTATCGCGCTTACCCGCCTGGATATCACTTGTCACTGGCAATGCCAGTAAAACATCCATCAAACGTTCGCGGTCCAGTCCAGTTGCTTCACCGAAGGTAATAGCTTCGGATAAGCCTGTCAAAGATTGAACGAGCAGCATATTGACCGCCAGTTTGGTGGCCGATCCATTTCCGTTTGCTCCCATATGCTGGATGCTTTGTCCCATCTTTCCAAGCGACGGGGTGATTTCTTTCACATCCTGTTCGTCACCACCGACGAGGAAATGCAGCTTGCCTTGCTGTGCGGGTGCCTTGGAACCAGACACTGGTGCATCGACAAAGCGGATATGATGCGCATGAGCGGCTTTGGCCATTTCTTTCGAGAATGCGGGCTTGACTGTACTCACATCCACCCATAGACTGTTTTCTTTCATGCCGCTGAAAAGGCCGTCTTCTCCATAAGCGACTGCTTTGACAGCAGCTGGATCTGTCAGCATTGTGAAAACGACATCGGCTTTTTCCCCGACCACGCGGGGGGAGTCAGCCCATATTGCGCCTTTATCCAGCAACGTCTGCGCTTTTTCTTTCGTCCGGTTATAAACTACCAATTGTTCGCCTTTATCGAGCAGATTGGCTGCCATATTTTCTCCCATTATTCCTAGTCCGATGAATCCGATCATATAAGCACCATCCTTATTAGTGAAGTCATTTCTAGCATACCGAAAAACGGATTGTTTTTAAAACTCTTTCGCACAGGATATGATACAAAGAAGGAGTGGATAGAATGAAGCTTAGTATATTGGATCAATCCCGCATCAAAGAAGATGGCAGTGCCAAAGCTGCCTTGGAGGAAACGGTTCGCCTTGCCGAATTGGCGGATCAGCTAGGGTTTACGCGCTTCTGGGTATCGGAACATCATTCCGGCAGTCTGGCTCACAGCAGTCCGGAGCTTATGATGGGGCATTTGGCTGCCAGGACAACACATATCCGTATCGGCTCAGGCGGCATCATGCTGCCTCATTATAGTGCGTATAAAGTTGCAGAAAATGCAAAATTGCTTGAAGCGCTTCATCCAGGCAGGATCGATATTGGTATCGGAAGGGCGCCAGGAGGCATGCCGGCAGCCAAAAGAGCGTTGCAGGAGCATCGAAGGGTGCCAGAGGAATGGTATGATCAGCAAATACGCGACTTGCTGCATTATTTGGATATCAGGAAAGAAACAAAGCATCGATTTGGCGATTTGCGCGCGATGCCTGATATCACCACCACGCCTTCTGTTTGGCTTCTTGGCGGCAGTGCGGGCAGCGCAGGCCTTGCTGCGTACCATGGTATTGGATTTGCTTATGCTCAATTCATCCGCGGAGAAAAAGACAAGGCAGTTGTGGATGTGTATCGGAAATCCTTCCAAGCTGGAAAGCAGCCGCCGCAAATGATGATAAGTCTGTTCCTTTTCTGTGCAGAAACGACAGAGGAAGCGGAAGCACTGGCGAAAAGCCATGAGGTTGCAGCACTGCTTCAGGAGCAGGGAAGACCGGTCAATGGGATGCTTCGTCCGGATACAGCAGCTGATTATAAATTATCACCTTATGAAAAGGAGCGACTTGAGGATAATCGTCCAACGATGGTGATTGGGACACCGGCTGAGGTGCTAAAGCAGCTTTTGGAACTGGAAGATTATTATGGCGGTGATGTTGAGTTCATGCTCACAAGCCCCGTATATGACGAGAAAGCCAGGCAGGATGGCTTCCGTCTTTTGATGGAGGCGTATCGGCGTAGAGATTGAATTGCGCACTGCTAATCTGGTATAGTAGGAAGTATATTTCATAAGAAATCTTATAACGAGAGGCGGAGGGAAAGGCCCGATGAAGCCCGGCAACCCACTGTAGGAGGGCAGTCCTGCAGGAAGGTGCTACGACCTGCAGCAATAGCTGCGTGATAAGATGACGACTGCTGCAAGCAAGAGCTTCTTCTCATCGAAGAAGCTTTTTTAGTAGAGTGAATGTGTCGTTCGGTAGGATTTCCTATGTGTAAAAGGAGAAGTAAGAATGAAATATGCATACTGGCAGCCAGTCTCAAACAGCTGGCTGCGTCACGTGGAGGATGGAGGACCGCTGAATGTGCCTTGTGTCCAGGAAACGGCACAAATGGCGGAGAATTTAGGGTTCGACGCAGTATTCCTCCCAGATACCTACCTATACCAAGGGAAAAATGCCGATCAGAAGCTGGACTTCTGGAAAACAGCCGGAGCCATAGCGGAAGCAACGGATACGCTGCATATCATGGCAGCGGTACGCCCGAGTATCGATCAGCCGGCAGAAGCAGCCAGACAGGCAATAAAGATCGATGAAATAAGCAATAGCCGCTTTTCCCTGGCGGTCGTTTCGTTCCTGCGTGAAGAGGAAAGAAAGCGGCTGGCAGGTGATATTGAGGGATCGGAGGAATTTTATCTCCAAACAGAGGAATTCTTTGAAGTGCTGCGCGGAGTATGGACTGCCGGCAGCTACACCTATGATGGTCTTTTCTATCAAGTGGAGCATATCGACTACTTGCCTGCCGGGAGAAAGGATATTTCACCATTGTACGCAGGCGGTGAAAGCGACTATTTACGCCAGACGATTGCGGAGACTTGCGATGCGTATATCATGAAAGGCGGCACCGTACAGGAAGTGGCCAGTATGATTGCCGATATGCAGATCCGCCGGGAAGCTGCGGGCAAATCGACATTCACGGAGTTTGGCATGACGGCCTACGTCATCTGCCGGGAAACAGAGGAAGAAGCCATCCAAGAATGGGAAAGGATCACCAGTTCTGATTACGAAGCATATGTCACGCAAGAAGAGCTTGCCCAGAAAAGCTTAATTAGTGATGATGCAGTTGCTGCGAGGGGACTGCGCCCGAATCTGGTTGGAACACCATTACAGATCGCTCAGCGTATACTAGCTTACGAGCATGCTGGAGTCAGTCTCTTGCTGCTGCAATTTTCTCCGCAAAAGCAAGAAATGGAACGTTTCGCAAAGGAAATCATACCTTTGGTAGAAGAAATGCGCGATAATTCCATATAATTGGAGAAGTTCGGTAGACAATCCTGTTGCTATCGCTTACATTAGAAAAAAGAAGAAGCATGGGGGAAACTATGGAGCTATTGACGATTTTCGATGAGCAGCATCGGGAAATTGGAGTGAAGGAAAGAGAAGAAGTCCACCGTGATGGAGATTGGCATGAAACTTTCCATTGCTGGTTCGTAGAACATGATGGTACAGAACTATACATTTATCTACAGCAGCGTTCTCTCAATAAAAGTGAATTTCCCGGGAAATACGACATTACCGCAGCTGGTCATTTGGAAAACGGCGAAACGCCTGTAACAGGCGGCTTGCGTGAAGTGCAGGAAGAATTGGGTGTCACACTTCAGGAAAGTGAGCTGTTTTATAAAGGCATCATCCAAGAAGAACTTTTTGCCAAAAACTTGATCGATCGGGAATTCTGTCATCAATTCTTTTATTATTTGGAAGAATTACCGGATATTTTGCTGAACGAAGAAGTGATTCAGCTAGTACGGATGAAAGTAAGTGATCTGGAGAGACTCGTGGAAGGCAGGGCGGCAAGAGTGGAAGCCGAAATTGTCGCCGGAGCACCGCGCCAGCGAATCGAGATTGGTCATGAAGCACTTTGCCCGCACCAGCTCGACTATTACCGCGAGGTTCTCATGATTTGTCGTACATAGGAAAGGAGCAGCATCTTTGCTGCTCCTTTTTTGTATCCTCAGAATGCCCAATTTCCCTTTTCGAATATTGGTTCGATTGTGCCATCAGGTGTTTCCCCTGTAATCGATAGTTCCCCGGAGCCAACCATGAAATCGACATGTGTCAGACTATAATTGAATCCGATTGCCTGTAATTCTTCCTTGGATTTGCTGCGGGCATCGGTTACGCACATGCCGATTGCTTGTCCAAGCGCCAAATGACAGGACGCATTCTCGTCGAATAGGGTGTTATTGAAGACAATGCCAGATTGTGAAATCGGTGACTGGTGGGGCACAAGTGCCACTTCCCCTAAGAATTTGGCACCTTCATCGGTGTCGAGCAGATTCTTCAGCGTGTCATAGCCTTTTTCCGCTTTGAAATCGACTACTTTACCTTTCTCGAACGTAAGCGAGAAGTTCTCGAGCAGAGTACCTGCATAATTCAATGGCTTTGTGCTGCTGACAGTCCCGTTTACACCATCTTTTACTGGGATAGTAAATACTTCTTCTGTAGGAAGATTTGGGATGTAAGTGGAGCCATCTTCTTTCGTGAATTCTGCGCACGTCCAGAATGATTCAGGATGCAATTCGATTGTCAAATCTGTTCCAGGACCTGTATAGTGCAATTTACGATAATCGCGTGCATTCAAATGATCAGCATTTTTCTTCATGGCTGCAACATGCTGCTCCCATAATTCGACTGTGTTTTCCTGGTCGGAGCGGGTAGTGAAGAAAATGCTATCCCATAGTTTATCGACCGCTGCTTGACCTTTGGCATCGTGAAAAATGGATTCTGCCCATTCTACAGTCGGGACAGAAGCGATGAGCCAATTGATGCGGCCATTTGTTTTATGTGCTTGATAGCCTTGTCTGGCTGCACCCATCGCTTTTGTATAGCGGGCGACCCTTGCTGGATCGATACCATCAAAAAGGGATGGATTCGGCGTTTTCAGCTCAAGGAAAGCTGTATCTGCTGCTGCCAGTTCTTCGTAGACACGGCCGCGGAATGGTGTGAAGAAATCCAAGTCTTCTTCCTTTGCATACTTCACTTTCGCTTTTGTTATATTGTCATCCTGATAGTCGACAATAACATCGCGCAATCCAGCCTCGTAAGCTTTCTTCGCCACAATCTTGGTGAAAGGTGCAGCAGCCAAATCTGCTGAAATCAACAAATCCTGACCTTGCTTCACTTTTAACCCGATATGTAATAACAGCTCGGCGTATTTCTCTGATTTTTGCTCGAAGTTCATGTGAAAATCCCCCTTTACAGATTCATCTTCATCATTTTACCAGAAAATTATGACTAGAGTCGGTACTCCAATGAGAATTTTGCAATCGGTTCGAAATGGGAAGAATGTTTGATATGACGCGGAAATATCCAGCGCCTGGAAATCTGCTTTGCAGCACTGGTCAGATCAGTGCCAGAGCCGCTCCAAAAAGCCTGCCAGACAAATTTCGTACAATAATTCCAATCCGTGTCGGCCAAGGTACGATTGAAACGATAGCCTTTCATCAGCACAATCGACTTTTCCGCCCATTCCGCCGCCTTCATGGGATCTGTTTTGGGGCGAAGCAGCGTGATCGTCCCGCCGTAGCGGTGCCTTGATAAGTAAGTGGGCAATGATTCGGCGAAACCACCAGATGGATGCGCATGAAAAATACGACCATCACGCCCGGCAATGCCCGCATGACTGAAAAAGAAGGTGGAGGGTCCGATCGAACTGTACAGAACATCCCCCGTCTGCAGCAATGTTTGTATGTTGGCAGCTGTTTGATGAAGCTTGTCAAATTCTGCTTTGGACTTTCTCACATGCACTCACTCCTTGTTAAATGTCACAAAATCGCAAACGAAAGCATGTTCCTTTATCCCTGCATGTATTATGATAGAGAAAGATTCTAGATTTGTGGAGGTTTAAGCATGCACGCATTAAAGAAACAAGGATATAGCATATATGATTTACAAAAAGACCTTGCCTATGACGGGATGGAGAAGGATTTAGCAGAGATAGAGGCTGTATTCGATACATTGCCTGCTGACAGCTATGCACCGGAGTTGAACCGTTACCGCCGCTATTCCCGGGCAATCATCTTCGACAAAGACAATCGTCTGGAGTGGCTGCCGGGTATCGAGCGGGAAAACGAAAGCATGGCGCAATATTTCCAAGGCCGTTTCAATCCTGAATACGTTGATTCTTACAGGGAATTCCCATCACTTCCGGATCATATCCTGGAAAATGAATTATTGAAGAAAATCATCATGCATGATTATCACGAAACGTTCTGGCGCAAAGAAGATTTGATCTTGCCAGTTCATGCTGGTATTCATTTTGTTAAGCTTGAAGTAACGGAGGACGGACAAGAAGGTGTATCTTCACCGAACCTGATTCACCAAGACGGGGAACCTTTTACTTTCGCCCACTTGATCAAGCGCGATAACGTGGTAGGAGGACTCAACATCATCGCAACCCCTGCCTGTGCAGGTAAACTGCCAGCGGATGCTGATTCCAGCCAGTTCCATGAAAGCTTCGAAATCCATCAGCCGCTGGAATCATACGGCGTGCACGATGAGGCAGTCAGTCACTATGTCAGCCCGATCAGAAAAGGCGACGCAGACCGCCCAGGTGTTCGTGCGATACTATTGATCGATTTTCAGCCGACGGTGTTAGCTTAAAAAATACTGCTGTTTGGGAATCAAAGATACCACAATACATTGAAAATAGCCGGCAGCAGCTGTTCGCTATAGATAAAAGATGATGCTCTCCCATCATTTGAGTATCCAATACATGCTTAAAGGAGAAAATAACCACTATACCTGCTGGTCAGCATGATAGTGGTTATTTTTTATTTAATGTCATTATCACAACACATTCTAGAAGGAATGAAATAGTGTATTTGCAATTTAAGAGAAACTGGGTTACATTTTGTAAGTAACTAATAAAATGTACGTATAGGGGGCGAAGCAGATGATGGAGCTTCACGGTATTCACCATGTTTCAGCCATAACAGCGAATGCAGCGAATAACCACGATTTTTATACTAAGACAATGGGCATGCGTCTTGTGAAAAAGACGGTCAATCAAGATGATACGTCGATGTATCATCTGTTCTATGCAGATAAATTAGGCAGTCCGGGAACGGATTTGACCTTTTTTGAGATTCATCGGGCTGGTCGTACGTATACAGGTAATAATAGCATTTCCCTCACATCTTTGCGTGTGGCATCGGATGAAGCAATCCGTTATTGGGCTAGTCGTTTAGAACAATATGAGATCCAGGCACAAGAGGTTGAATTGCAGGGGCGAAAGGTTCTTTTCTTCGAGGATCCAGAAAAGCAGCGCCTCATGCTCGTATCGGATGAACAGAATGAAGGCGTGGCAGCAGGCATCGCTTGGGAAGGGACAGATGTACCGGTCGAATATGCCATCATCGGACTCGGGCCGGTAAAGCTGACCGTGCCGGAGCTTGCGCCGACAGAGCGTGTCTTGGTGGAATTGATGGGATTCCGCAAAAAGACAGAAGCCGAGCTTGCTGATGGGACGAACTTGCATATCTATGAAGTCGGCCAAGGTGGCACAGGCGCTGAAGTAATGGTGGAAGTAGAACCAAGTATGCAGCGGGAACGTCCTGGCCGCGGAAGTGTGCACCATGTCGCTTTCCGGGTGAAAGACAGGGAAGAACTGGAGCGGGCCAAGAAAATCCTTTATGCAGCTCATCTGCCGAATTCCGGGCTGGTGGATCGTTATTATTTCCAATCGCTTTATTTCCGCGAACCCAATGGCATCTTATTTGAGCTGGCGACGGATGGTCCCGGTTTTGCTACAGATGAAGATCTGGATGCTTTAGGGGAAGCATTGGCTTTGCCGCCGTTCCTTGAAGCGGAGCGGGAGAATATCGAAGCAAAACTGACGCCGCTTGATACAAAAAGAAACTGACAGCTGGAAACCGCCTGATAAGGCGGTTTTTTCCATAGGCGGGGTTGACGCAAGTGTCGGAAGTATGATTCTATAAATAGAAATAAATGCGTATAGAATGATAGTTTCCCGAGCCAGAATTCCATAGTGCCGGGAATTTTTCACACGTTTATGGGCATAACGTATAAGGATAATAGGAGTTGAAGACAGTGGGGAAAAGAACGAAGTTGTATGAAGCAGCAAAACGATTGGGTGAGGTTGCCTTAGGTAAGCGTCCCGCTGATTTGATTATCCAAGATGGTGTGCTAGTCAACGTATTTACAGGGGAACTGCTAAAGGATACGGATGTTGTCATTTCAGGCGATAGAATAGCATTGGTAGGAAAAGCTTCACCCGAGCATGTTGGTCCGGATACCAGAGTGATAGAGGCAAACGGACAGTACCTTGTACCTGGTCTGATCGATGGTCATATGCACGTGGAAAGTACCATGCTTTCCGTGACGGAATTCTCCAAGGCCGCTCTAGCAAAAGGAACGACGACCGTATTCATGGATCCACATGAAATTGCGAACGTATTCGGTATCGAAGGCGTCCGTTATATGCATGAGGAAGGGCAGCAGCTGCCGCTGAAAGTGTATACGACCTTCCCTTCCTGTGTTCCGGCAACAGATGACTTGGAAGATGCCGGCGCTAGTCTTACTGTAGCGGATATAAAAGAAGGACTGAGCTGGGAGAATGTACAGGGACTTGGTGAAGTGATGAATTTCCCTGGCGTCGTCAACGGAGATGGCAAGATGCTTGGGGAGATAGCGGAAACGATCAAGGCGAATAAGACGGTCACCGGTCATTTCCCTTCTGAAGATCCTTATGCACTGCAGGCTTATATCGCAGCCGGCGTCACATCCGATCATGAAACGATTGCCAAAGAAGATGCACTTGCTAAACTTCGGGCGGGTTTGCACGTACAAATTCGGGAAGGTTCGGCGTGGCGGGATGTAAAAGAAGTGATCAAGGTGATTACAGAATATAATGTCGATACGCGCAATATTTCACTTGTAACGGATGACGTTTATCCAGAAACACTGATTACGAAAGGCCACATGAACCACGTTGTCCGCCGGGCGATTGAGGAAGGACTTGATCCGGTAACGGCTATCCAGCTGGCAACGATCAACTCAGCTCGGTATTTCCATATGGAAGATGATATTGGCAGCATCAGTGCGGGTAAATTCGCCGATCTGCTTCTTATAGAAGATTTGCAGCAGATGGAAGCATCCACTGTGATCGCCGATGGTGTCATCCAGTTCGAGAATGGACAGCTGCAGCAAACTTTCCCGGTGTATACCTATCCGGAAGCTGTTCGAAGCTCTGTGCATCTAGCACGTGAGATGAAGGCAGAAGATTTCTTTTACCAGACCGACCGCCCCGATGGTGATGTGCGGGTGAATGTGGTAAAAGCGATCGAAGGAAGTGCGCGGACAGAGAAAATGACGGCTACCATGCAAATCAAGGATGGAGCAGTCCAAATCGATACAGATCAGGATATCATCCAGCTATCTTGTATCGAACGGCATAAAGGAACAGGACAAGTATCCAATGTTTTTGTACACGGTTTCGGCTTCGAGCACGGTGCAGTAGCTTCGACTGTTGCCCATGACAGCCATAACCTGCTCGTGATGGGTGTTGATCGGGAAGATATGGCGATTGCTGCAAACCGCCTGGCGGAAATCGGCGGCGGACTTGTGGCTGTATTGAATGGGGAGATCTTAGCAGAATTGCCGATGCCGATTGCCGGGTTGATGTCTGACGAACCTTTGGGAACAGTCGTTGCCCAAGTGGGTGAGCTGGTCAAAGCATGGGAGAAGCTTGGCTGCAGCATAACGGATCCTATCATGACGTTTTCTCTGATAGCTTTGCCGGTCATCCCGGAAATCCGCGTGACGAATCGCGGACTTGCCGATGTTACGACATTCAAGCTGATCGATGTCATCGTATCTGAATAGGGAGAGGGGGAACCAGCAGAAATGCTGGTTTTTCTTTCGGTTATAATATTCGGACAACTTCAATTTGCATTGACAAAAAGTTGAATCATCTGTTATTGTACTTTAATACTTTACCATAATAAAGCGATGGAGGAATTAGAAGTGAACGCAGTTGTTATAGCAGTCATTGCCGTTTTGATTCTCAGCTTGCTGCGAATCAATGTTGTTTTTTCATTGATATTAGGCTCTCTCATCGGAGGGTTAGTCGGAGGACTTGGGATAGATGGAACGCTTACTGCGTTTACGGATGGTGTAGGGGGAGGCGCAAATGTCGCCTTGAGCTATGCGATGCTCGGAGGATTTGCAGTCGCAATAGCCAGCACGGGACTTCCGGAAGCGATGGTGAGAGGAATCATATCCATCAGCGGAAAGAAAGATACAGCGCAATCCAAAAAAAGGACACGTGCGCTCATTCTAATCATGATCCTGATCATGGCTTGTTTTTCACAGAATGTCATTCCGGTGCATATCGCATTCATTCCTTTATTGATTCCGCCGTTATTGACAATCATGAATGATTTGCAAATCGACCGTCGTTTGACAGCGAGTATCCTGACATTCGGTCTTGTCACACCATATATGCTGCTTCCAGCAGGGTATGGTCAAATTTTCCATGAAATCGTGGCAACGAATATGACAGCGAGCGGTTTGGAAGTAAGTCCGGATCAGCTTACTTCCGCCATGCTCATTCCTTCTCTTGGAATGGTGATCGGTTTGATCATTGCATTGTTTTCTTACAGGAAACCGCGGCAGTACCAAAATATTGAGCTGCCGGTTCCGGACGAAGTGAAAGAAGAGAAGACGGAACTGAAACGTTCTACTTTGATTTTTTCCATATTATCGATCGTAGCAGCGCTTGCTGTTCAAATTTGGACAGATTCCATGGTATTCGGGGCATTAGCAGGAATCATCGTACTTTACGTCACAAGAACGCTGAAATGGAAAGAAGCAGATACAATCCTTACGAACGGCATGCGTCTGATGGCCTTCATTGGATTCGTCATGATTTCCGCTTCCGGATTCTCCAGTGTCATTGGAGCTACAGGTGATATCGAGTCGCTGGTGAAAACTGCAGCTGATGCCATTCACGGCAGTCAGGCCCTGGGTGCGCTGATGATGCTTATCGTCGGTTTACTCGTGACAATGGGGATTGGCTCTTCATTCTCCACTGTACCGGTCATTGCGACTATTTTCGTTCCGCTTGCGATTGAGCTTGGATTCAGTCCGATGGCGATCATTGCGCTGGTTGGTACGGCGGGTGCGCTTGGGGATGCTGGTTCACCAGCTTCGGACAGTACACTTGGACCAACATCTGGGTTGAATGCAGATGGACAGCATGACCATATGTGGGATACAGTCGTACCGACATTCCTTCACTACAATCTGCCGGTCATCGCACTAGGCTGGATTGCTGCCATGATTCTCTGATGGGTTGAACCCCGCACCTGCTAGCGTTATGATACGTGTAGAGGATATAAAGGGGCGATGACATTGGAAGGAAAAACAGTACGGGAACTTGTGACAGCTATCAAAGAAAGGGAAGTCTCACCTGTTGAGGTGGCTTCCTATTATTTGCAACAAACGGAGAAATACAATGATGACATCAATGCATTCGTTACATTGAATGAAAACCTGCTGGCGGATGCGAAAGAAGCAGAAGCAGCTGTCATGCGCGGAGAAGGGACAGGCTTGCTGCATGGCATTCCAGTCGGTATCAAAGATTTGACGCCGGTAAAGGGCATGCGGACCACCTTCGGATCACCAGCATATAAGGATCACATCGCTGACCGGGATGCCACGATTGTCAAGCGGCTTCGTCAAGCAGGTGCTCTGATCATGGGTAAGACGAACACACCTGAATTCGGTCACAAAGGTACGACGGATAATATGGTATTCGGTGCAACGGTGAATCCTTGGGATCATACGAAGACTGCTGGCGGATCAAGCGGCGGTTCTGCAGCTGCCGTGGCAGCAGGTATGGTGCCGCTGGCAGAAGGAAGTGATGGCGGAGGCTCGATCCGTATTCCAGCCAGTCTCTGCGGCATATTCGGGTTCAAGCCGACATATGGCCGGATTCCGATGGACAATAATTTGGGGAACGTTTTCGGTTCCAGTTCTCCATTCGTCAATCATGGACCGCTATCCAATAATCCAGATGACAGTGCATTGTTTCTTGAGGCAGTTCAGGGACCGTCCACGACCGATCCTTTCAGTCTGCCGCTTTTGGACAGCCATATCGGGTCATCTTATTTGGAAGAACAATCCCAAGGCTTGCGCATCGCCTATACACCTGATTTCGGCATGTATGCGGTCGATCCGGAAGTAAGGCAGATGGTGGAGGCAACGTTTGATAATTGGCGCGCGCTCGGCATGAGCGTGGAAACGGTCGAACTGGATTTCGATATGGACCGGCGTCAGTTCAATGGCTTTTTCACAAGCATGTGGTATGCATCGTCAGCAGCTGGCAGTGCTAAAATGCTGGAGGAGCATCCAGAATGGATTTCCGACTCCTATCGCGAGATGATCGAAAAGGGCAAGCCTTTGATGGCTTCCGATTATCGCGCTTACGAACGGAATCGGACAACCGTCTGGAACAGATTGCAGAACGTGCTGCAAGATTATGACTTAGTGCTGTCACCAACGCTTGCGGTACCTGCTTTTGATCATCATTTGTTGGGGCCATCCGTCATCGATGGTCAAAAAGTCAAGGAAGATGCGGATTGGATGATGACACATGCTTATAATGTGACAGGCCTTCCGGCAGCATCAATTCCAGCAGGACGCTCGCAAGCAGGGTTGCCGATCGGCATGCAGCTGGCAGCCAACCGCTTTCAAGATGCCCGTGTCCTTCGTGCTGCCAAAGCTTATATGGACGCTTTTCCGGTTAGGTAAGCCCGCCGGCAGCAACGAAAAAGACCTTCAAGCAAATCATGCTTGAAGGTCTTTTTTTAGCTTTCGGATGCTGTTTTTTCTTTGTTATACCAGATGAATTTCCCGGTGTAACCGTAGATGATGGCAAGTCCGATAGCGACGAAACTCAACCACATGAATGGCAGATAAGCGAAAGTGGATACACCTAGAATACCGGCCATATAAATGCCATTGTCTGACCAAGGCACCATACCGGATGTCAAGGTGCCGCCTACCTCTGTGTTGCGGGAAAGGACACGACGATCAAGCCGCTGTCTGTCGTATGACTTTTCCATCATTTTAGGTGTCAAAATCAAGGCAACATACATGGCGCAGCCAAGGACATTACCAAGGAAGGCAACGATAAGCGTGGCTACGGTCGTATTGCCGGCAGATACAAGCTTTTTCTCGAAAGTGGAAACGATGACCTGGAGAACGCCAAGTTTCTCCAATAAACCGCCGAATCCAAGACCGAAGATGATGACCATCAAGGTATCGAGCATACCGACTACGCCGCCTCGGTTGAGAATGTCATCAATGAATTTCACACCTGTATCGATCGAGAAGCCATTATAAGCAACGGCAAGTGCATCAGCAAAATGCATTCCCTGGAACAGGAATGCCCAGATTGCACCAAGGAGTGCACCTGTAGCGATGACGGGCAGAGATGGTTTTTTCATGGCCAAAAGTACGAGTACCGCCAGAGCAGGAAGCAGCATCAAAAGGCCGATATCAAAGTTATCCATCAGGGCGCTCTTCAATGATTCCACTCTTGCCTGGTCGATATCATCTCCTCCGTAGATGAATCCAGCTCCTGTGAAAAGAATCGCCGTAATGACGAATGCTGGTACGGATAGGAAGAGCATTGCCCGGACATGTTCCAATACATCCACTTTGGAAAGGGATGAAGCTAAAACGGTACTGTCGGATAAAGGTGACAGCTTATCCCCGAAATAGGATCCAGAAAGCACTGCTCCTGCAACTAGCGGAAGCGGCATGCCAAGGCCTTCCCCGATTGCCATCATGGCAATACCAGCCGTACCGGCCGTACCCCATGATGTACCTGTTGCCACCGACATGATGGAACAGATGATCAAGGTTGCCAGCAGGAAGATGCTAGGGTGGATGAATTCAAGGCCGTAATATATCAACGTCGGGACGACACCGCCGGCGATCCATGTGCCGATAAGTGCGCCTACAGCCACTAAAATCAAGATTGCTTCCAGTCCGTTCGATATCCCGTCCATGATTGATTTCTGTAAATCCTGATACTTGTGTCCCAGTCTTATACCTAAGATGACGACCGCAAACCAAGAAATGAAAATCGCCAATTGGATCGGCAATTCCAGATAAACCGTGAAGGATAATACAAGCGCTAGAAAAATTCCTAGTATGATGATGATCTCGGTGATTGTTGGTAATCTTGCCTCTTTCAAGCTCAATCCTCCTAAAATAATTAGTGAACCCTTTCATAAATAAAAACGAAGAAAGATGTGCTGCACATACAAAGTATAGTATGCGTGCACATCTTCCTATTATCTATCAAAAAGCTCTTCGCCGGCAATACCCGGTTTCGTCATTTCGAAAGGATTTAATATGATATCTAGTTCTTCTTCTGTCAAAACGTCGTATTGAAGGCAAAGTTCACGGATCGATTTCCCGCTCAGAATCGCTTCACGCGCAATCCGCGCAGCAACTTCATAGCCAAGATGAGGGTTGACAGCCGTTAACAATCCAACGCTCTTATCGACATATTCCTTCATCATTGCCTCATTTGCTTCGATGCCGATCAGACAGTTATCTGTGAAGGAGCGGAAGCCATTGTTCATGATGCTGATGGATTGCAGCAAATTGAACACAAGAACAGGCTCCATGACGTTCAATTCAAGTTGTCCAGCCTCAGAAGCCAAGCAGATGGTGTTATCATTACCGATTACTTGGAAGGCGATTTGGTTGATCATTTCGGCCATGACCGGATTCACCTTGCCCGGCATGATCGAGGATCCTGGCTGACGCGCCGGAAGGTTGATTTCATTCAATCCAGCACGCGGTCCTGAAGCCATCATACGAAGATCATTCGCGATTTTGGACATATTCATCATACAAACCTTCAAAGCAGCTGAAACTTCGGTATAGGCATCCGTATTCTGCGTCGCATCCACAAGATTCTCCGCGGTGACAAGAGGGAGACCGCTATTGGCAGCTAAATGTTCGACGACACGCTCGATATATTTTGGATTTGCGTTCAACCCTGTACCGACAGCTGTTGCCCCCATATTGACTTCATACAAATGCTGACGGGATTGTTTGATCCGTTTGATGTCCCGCTCCAGCACACGGCTGTAAGCTTCGAATTCCTGCCCCAAGCGAATCGGTACAGCATCCTGCAGATGCGTGCGTCCCATTTTGATGACAGAGTCGAACTGTTTTGCTTTTTTCTTGAATTCCCCTTGCATATACAGCATCGTTTCGAGCAGTTTCTCAAGCATATTCAATGTTGAAATATGAATCGCTGTCGGGAAGACATCATTTGTCGATTGCGACATGTTTACATGTGTATTCGGGCTCAATTGCTGGTAATCGCCTTTTTCATGCCCGAGTATTTCCAAAGCGCGGTTTGTGATGACTTCATTGGCATTCATGTTGATGGAAGTACCAGCGCCGCCTTGAATCGGGTCCACAATGAACTGGTCATGCCATTTGCCATCGATTATTTCCTCGGAAGCTTGCACGATAGCATTCCCGAGTCCTTCATAAAGTCGTTTGACATCCATATTGGCAAGCGCAGCCGATTTCTTCACGATACCAAGCGCCTTTATCATTTCCTCGTGGATGCGATATCCTGTGATCGGGAAGTTTTCCGATGCGCGCATTGTTTGAATACCGTAGTAAGCATCTTTCAATATTTGTTTTTCTCCGAGAAAGTCTTTCTCAATCCGATAGTGTTCTTGTGCGTCTGCCATGAATTGAACCTTCCTTTTTCACTTATTTAAGAGGGCCATATAGTGATATCTTCAGCAATAGGTGTTTCCATCATTCGTTTGACTTCCTTTGGATCTGTGGATTGTCCGAGTGCCCACATCAGTTTAGGGACAATGGCTTCGGTATTCATGTTGCTTGAACGTGTCACCAGCTCTTGATTGATTCGTCTGCCGACTTCGTAGACGCTCATATCTTCGCCTTCTTCCAGACATTGAGTGGTTATCACAACAACGATACCTTTTTTCACCAAGTTATTGATCTTATCCAGGAGGTCACGCCCTTCGAATGGAATACCGCCGCTTCCATAGCTCTCGATTACAACACCCTTATACATGCTCGCTAAAGCATCCAGCATGTCGGGTTTCAAACCCGGATACAGCCTTAATAAGAGTACATCAGTACAGAGGGAAGTATCAACGCTTAATGGCAGATTTCTTCCTGATATTTTCTTGTTATACTCGATATGATCTTCATGGATGAAAGCGATATATGGATAATTGATGCTTTCGAAAGCATCATAACTTTTTGTACGCAACTTGATTGCGCGAGTGCCTTGAATCACACGGCCGTCGAAAACGACATAAACGCCGCCGACTTCTTCACAGGCAAAGCGGATAGCATCTTTGATATTCTTTTTTGCATCTGTTTTTTTGAAAGTGATCGGAATCTGGGAACCAGTGATCACAATCGGTTTACCAGCATTTTGCAGCATATAAGACAAGGCTGCTGCAGTATAGGCCATGGTGTCGGTGCCGTGGGTGATGACAAAACCATCATAGCTATCATAGTGATCTCGGACAGCTTCTGCCATCCTGACCCAATCTTCCGGCTGCATATTCGTACTATCCAGATTCATGAGCGAAATGGTTTCCATCGTATACTCATTATCCATATCGGACACATAGCTCAACAATTCATTCGCATCAACAGCCGGTGCCAGACCATTTTCTCCTTCGACTGATGCGATGGTTCCGCCAGTGGTTAGTAATAGTAGCTTCTTCATTCTGCACCTCTTTTAATCTATCGTTACATATCTTTGTTTATTCGCATATTGCGTACGTTACACCTAATTATAGAGAACGGGAAAGTTATTATCAAGATTTTATTATTCGTATCGCGTACGCGAAAAAACAGTTTATGCTATAATGTATGGAAGAATGAGAGCGGGGGAGTAAGATGAATTTGGATCGGTTATCAGAACTGAGAAAGCAGAAGAATTGGTCGCTGCAAGATACCGCAGATCGTCTCGGCATTGCTAAAAGTACCTATGCCGGCTATGAATCCGGGTATCGCCGTCCGTCTTTCGAAGCTTTGATCATGCTGGCAGACTTGTTCGGGACAAGCTGTGATGATTTGCTTGGGCGCAAGTTCAAAGAGCGCATCGAACTCACTGATTTGCAAGATATAGAGTTTACAGTTGATCAAAAACAACTGTCGAATCAGGAAATCAATGGCTTGATTGCTTTTATCCGGGCAACGAGGGGAATGGAAGGTTCAGGGAAATGAAAAACGCTTTGCAGCAGTCTGCAAAGCGTTTTATTTATGCCAGTGTCTTTTCCATCGCGCGTTCTGGTTCGACGGCGGATGCAGTACCTAAAATATTATATGGCAAGCAAAGCGGTACACCGGATCGAGGATCAAGAATCACATCTGCTTCGATATTGAATACTTCCCGCAGATTGTCAGATGTAACTGTCTCTGCGGGTGAACCTTCGCAAATTACCTGTCCCTTTTTAATGGCAATCATGTGATCGGCATATCTTGTAGCGTGATTAAGGTCGTGCACAACCATGACGATCGTCCGGTTTTCTTCGCGGTTCAGCTTGTGCAACAGCATGAGCACTTCCAGCTGATGCGCCATATCCAGGAATGTCGTCGGCTCATCAAGGAAGAGAGTTTCTGTTTCCTGAGCAAGAGCCATCGCTATCCAAGCACGCTGACGCTGTCCGCCGGAAAGCTGATCGACAGCACGCTGTGCGAAATCCTGCATGCCAGTCACTTCGATTGCCCATGCGATCACTTCCTTATCATAAGAAGTAAGTGAGCCAAAGCCTTTCTGGTGTGGGTAACGGCCATATGCCACCAATTCGGATACCGTCAAACCTTCAGGAGCAACAGGATTTTGCGGCAGGATGGCAAGCTGTTTTGCCACTGCTTTTGTCGATTGTTTATGAATGCTCTTACCATCCAATAGCACCATGCCGTTTTTCGGCTTCATGACACGTGCCATCGTCTTGAGGATAGTGGACTTGCCGGAACCATTTGCTCCGACGAGTGCCGTGATCTTTCCTTTAGGAATTTCTATAGTCAAATCTTTTACGATTGATTTATCTCCATAGGCTACTTCAAGTAATTCCGTTTGTAAACGTCCCATTACTGGTACCCCTTTCCTCTTCTCATTTATATGAGAATGAGATTCGTTATCATTTATATTGTCACAAAATAAAGGTCCCTTCAAGTGCTATCCGGAATAATTCATAAAAAAGTAAGATTTCTTCCATTTGGAACGTACATTGACAGTGTATGGAATGCTCAGATATGATATTGATAATGGTTTTCAATTAAAAGGACGCACGGAAAACGGATAGGAGTGTTATGGATGCAATTGGAGCAGCTGATCAAGGATAGAAGATCCATCACGAATTATGACACAAGTAAAGAAATCTCTTATGATGAAATACAGCACTTGCTAGATATAGCGGTTTGGGTGCCGAATCATAAGATGACACAGCCTTGGCGTTTTATCTTGATTGATGGTGATACGAAACAGCAGCTTGGCGAACTCAATGCAAAACAAGGTGCGAAAGGTGCTGCAACTGCCGAAGAGAAAGAGAAGAAAGCAGAGGCACTGAAAAAGAAGATTACAGATGTCCCGCTATGGATTGCAGTCGTATTAGAGGAAAATATACAAATGAAGTTCCGCGAAGAGGATTATGCATCAGCTAGCATGCTGATTCAGAATTTCAGTTTGCTAGCCTGGGAAAAAGGCATCGGAACGATTTGGAAGACGAATAACTTGCTGGAGAATAAAGAGGCGAGGGACTTACTGCAAATCAAACCAGGAGAGCGTAATATCGGTCTGCTGCAAGTAGGTTATATCGGAAAAGAACCAAAAGCGAAGCCAAGAGTGCCGGCAAGCGACCGGACGACGATTTTGAACTGAAAAACAGCGATTCTGCTTGTACAGAATCGCTGTTTTTTTAGACGATTTTTTTGCGCAAGTAACCGGAGATCAAATCGATCACCGATACGAGTATGATGACACCAAGCAGGATGATACCTACCCGCGGCCAGTTACGTGACTGTAATGCGAAGATAAGCGGAGCTCCGATTCCACCTGCTCCAATGATACCAAGGATGGAAGCACCACGGACATTCAGTTCGAAACGATAGAGTGTGTACGAAATGAAACCAGGCAGGACTTGCGGCAAAACAGAGTATACAAGGACCTGGATCCGATTGGCTCCGGTGGCTATCAAAGCCTCGCGGGGACCGTGATCGATTGCATCCACTTCTTCAGCAAATAACTTACCAAGCATCCCGATGGAGTGGAGTCCCAATGCCAGAACCCCAGCATAGGAACCTGGACCGACTGCTTTAATGAAGATGATCGCCAGAACAACTTCAGGGAATACCCGGATATAACTAAGGACAAAGCGCCCTAGTCCCGTTACGAAGAAGCCTGATTTCGTTTTGCGGCTTGCAGCCCAGAAACCGAACGGTATGGTAAGGATGGCTGAAATGAATGTACCAAGAATTGAAATCGCTAATGTATCGATCAAACCGAATATCAAACCTTCTTCATCATTGACAAAGTCCCAATCCGGATGGATGATCCCATCAAAGATAGCCTTGGAAATCTGACCGGCTGTATCCTTGATTTCAAACTCCTCAACCCCTGAGAATGCCCAAACATAGATTGCAGCCAGTATGACTAAAATTAGCAGACGGTTGAAAACCTTCTTACCGCGGCCTTTTGGTTTGTCGACGGTATGTGTTGAAAGTTGGCTCATAATAATTTCTCCCGAAGTTTATTGCTGACAAAATCGATGATCAAGACGACGATGAGTGTTGCGAAAACCAATGTATTCACCCGCGGATAGTTGAAAAAGCCAAGGTTGCTGTCAAATAACAGACCGATTCCCCCGGCTCCTACCAATCCGAGAATAGCGGCGGCCCGGATATTCACTTCAAATGTATATAGCACATAAGAGGTGAAATATGCAGCAGCCTGCGGAATGATGGAGAAGGTGATCCATTGTACTTTGTTTGCACCAACAGCAGTCATAGCTTCCATTGGTCCTTTGTCGATGCCCTCGATCGATTCATAAGTCAATTTGGCAATGATTCCAACGGAAAAAATCGTCAAAGCGAAAATACCAGGAATCATTCCCAGCCCGAAAATAGCAACGAAGACAGCTGCAAGAAGAAGTTCCGGCACTGTTCGAATCAAATTGAGCACAAAACGTGCAGGATAAGAGATCCATGGAATCCGGTTAACGTTATTTGCACACAGCAAAATGATGGGAATGGCGATGACGGCACCGAATGTCGTACCGATGACCGCCATGCGTATCGTTTCCAGCATCGGATCGATTATCTCCAGGAAATATTCCCAGTCAGGTGGGAACATCTCGACGAAGATAGTCGCCATTTGATCACGGTTGGTAAACAAATCAACGATGCTAGCCTCGGAACGTATGTAACTCCAAATCAGCAAACCAAGAACGATCACTGCTGTTAGATAATGCTTAAGCTTGGACGGCGGCTTTGGCACGACTTTTTTGGGAGACTGACTCATTCAACGCCAGCTCCAATTGGGCTTTGCTGCTGTTCTTTTTCCAGCTGCTGTCCGTAAATTTCCTGGAATTTCTCATCGGTTGCTTCTTCCACAGGTCCGTCGAACACGACTTCACCGGCATTCAAACCGATGATACGCGTTGCATATTGGCGTGCGATATCGATGAAGTGGAGGTTGACGACTGTTGTGATGCCAAGGTCTTGATTTATTTTCTTCAAATCATCCATCACTTGTTTCGTCGTTAGCGGATCAAGGGAGGCAACTGGTTCATCAGCCAGGATGATTTTTGCTTCCTGAGCCAATGCCCTGGCGATAGAGACACGCTGCTGCTGACCGCCTGAAAGCTGATCGGAGCGTGTGTACGCTTTATCTATGATATTGACGCGATCCAATGCGTTCAGTGCCAGGTTCACATCTTCTTTCGGGAATAAGCCGAAAACAGTACGTAATGTGGAATGATAGGCTACTCGTCCAGAAAGGACATTGCGCAGTACAGTGGATCTCTTGACAAGGTTGAAGCTTTGGAAAATCATGCCGATATCACGGCGGAACATGCGCAGGCTCTTTCCTTTTGCAGCTGTGATCGATTTATTATCTATCAGGATTTCTCCCTCTGTGATTTCATGCAATCTATTAATCGAGCGCAGCAATGTGGACTTACCAGCACCGGAAAGACCGACAATGACAATGAACTCGCCTTTTTCAATATTCAAGTTGATGTTCTTCAGACCTTTGACGCCATTCGGGTATGTTTTCGAAACATTGCGAAATTCTATCACTTTCTATACCAACCTTTTTATGTAGTTTAATAGTAAGACGGAAAAGTACAGTTCTGAAAAATAGACATACAGACAAAAGCCCAGCCAGTCCAAGGATATCTCAGGCTGGCTGGATTGATAGATTATATAAGGATTTTGCTTATTGTAGATCGAATTTCTCAGCGTACTCACGTACAACTTCGAAGTTGCTGTCATCGGATTTTACATAACCTTCATGTGTGTAGACATCGCGGATGATTTCCAAACCTTCTGGGTCTTTACCGATGTTGATGAAAGCATCAGTGATTTTTTCTTTCCATTCATCGTTGATGTCAGGAGTGATGGCGATTGTATCGTTCGGGATTTTTTCTGTAGTTGCGATTACTTTTGTATCTTCAAATACAGTCGGATAGTCGCCTTTTACAGTATTACGTGCATCCTGGAACGTTACAGCAGCATCCGTATCACCGTTCAATACGCTGATGATACCTGCATCATGCCCTTTTACGATTGTAGGAGTCAAATCTGTCTGGATGTCCAGACCTGCTTCTTCATCAAGTGCACCTGCTGGCCATACATAACCTGCAGAAGAAGTTACGTCCTGTACGGCAATGCTCTTGCCTTTCATATCTTCAAGAGAGTTGATATCGGAATCTGCTTTGACTACGAATTGTGCAAGGTAGAAGTCTACCAGCTCATCTGTCGGAGAGCCGTCTTCTGGATTGACACCGTAACGCTGGGACTGAAGGATAACATCCGCTGCACCTTTATCATGAGCCAAGACATATGCTGTAGGAGGTAGGAAACCAACGTCTACCTGACCGGAAGCCATTGCTTCAACAATAGTATTGTAGTTAGTGGATACGCTTACTTCAACTGGAATATCCAACTCTTCCTTCAAAAGTTCCTCAAGCGGTTTAGCCTTTGCTTCCAAAGTCTCCGCATTCTGAGAAGGAACGAACTGTACACGTAGTTCTTCCAGATCACCACTGTTGCCATTGCTGCCGCTGCCGCCCTCTGCGTTTGAGTCGTCAGATCCGCATGCGCTAAGCAAGCCTGCTGCTAGAAATAGAGTTGCGCCAACACCTGCAATTTTCTTAAACATGATATACCCCCAAAAATTGTTTGATTTGCACTGCATGACCAACTATATCACGACTTGTTCCATTTTTTGTTAACTTACTGTAATAAGAATGTAAAGTTAGTTTTGGCGTGTTATGATGGATTATAGCAAAAACTGTTTTAATTCAGAAAATAAGGCCGGAGGAATCAATAGAATGTCTGATAACACGACAAATATTACACTGCTTGTCACTAGTGATGTACATGGGAATATTTTTCCGACTACATACCGCGATCATGAACCAGCTCCCCATGGTCTGGCACGGACCGCATCTTTGATCAAGGAAATCAGGGGTGAAAAGGAAAATGTCCTGCTCTTGGATAACGGGGACATGATCCAAGGGACGCCTTTGACATATCATCATGCGAAATATCGATCCGATGAAGATAATCCGATGATCCGCTGCATGAATGAGCTTCGATATGATGCAGCCGTGATAGGGAATCACGAGTTCAATTATGGTCTGGCATACTTGCAGTCTGCGATTCAACTTGCGGATTTTCCTTATCTTTGCGGAAATATACTGGATGGGACAAAAAAAGAGCCTGTCTTTGGAAAGCCATATGAAATAAAGCAGGTAGATGATGTAAAAGTGGCTATTGTCGGTGTGACGACGCATTTTATACCGAATTGGGAGGACCCGAATCATATTGAAGGGCTTGTTTTTGAACATGTGCTGGAATCGACGAGGCGATGGGTGAAGGAAGTTCGCGAGAAAGAACAGCCGGATGTCATGATTGTAGCTTATCATGGCGGATTCGAACGCGATTTGGAAACCGGGGAACCGACGGAATCACTTACCGGGGAAAATGTAGGGTATGAAATTTGCCATTCAATAGAAGGAATCGATATTTTGGTTACCGGGCATCAGCATCGCAGCCTTGCAGAAAAGGTGAACGGAGTGACTATAGTTCAGCCCGGATCGACCGGCGCATTCCTTGGGGAGGTTTCCATTGCTGTCGAACATATACATAATGGGAAGAAAACAGTCACATCTAATTCGAAATTGCATCAAGTCACAAACGACATTTTACCTGATCAGACGATTTTGAACCTAGTTTCTTCCTATGAAAGGGAAACACAGATTTGGCTCGATCAGCCGATAGGCCAGATCGAGGGGGATATGATGATTCATGATGCATTTGAAACAAGGATACAAGACAATCCTTTTATCGAATTCATCAACAAGGTGCAAATGGACGCAGCTGATGTGGCTATCTCCTCTACGGCATTATTCCATAATGCCTCGCCAGGTTTTCCCCAGGATATCACGATGCGGGACATCGTATCCAATTATATTTATCCCAATACACTCAAAGTAATTGAAATTTCCGGTGCCGATATGAAGCAAGCATTGGAGTTATCGGCTTCATATTTTGCACTTGATGAAGATGGGGAATTGAAAGTGAGCCGTTCATTCTTGGAACCCAAACCGCAGCATTACAATTATGATATGTGGGAAGGAATCGAGTATGTATTGGATATCAGCCGTGAAATCGGTGATCGTGTCGGGAAGTTAGCCATCAAGGGTATTCCTGTAGCAGCGGATCACATGTATCAGGTTGTCATGAATAATTACCGTGCAGCAGGCGGAGGGGATTACGTCATGTTCAAAGGGAAAGAAGTCCTCCGTGAAATCACCACAGACATGACCGAATTGATTGCTGATTACATCAGTAAACGAAATATCATTGAAGCAACTTGCAATCAAAACTGGCAAGTGATCAAGTAAGAAACAGGGGTATCCGCTTCTGTTTTTGCGTCCGATTGGAAGATAAAAGGAAATCGAGTGGCTTGTTTTGTAACATTTGTCCTAAAAAAGCCGAAAAAGCGACAAATAATAGAGCAGAAAAAGCAGTGACAAGCAAAGTCAACAAGAAATATAAGATTATGTATTTACATTTTATGGAATAAATCGAGGCCTTTTATTACAGAAATGCCCTCTGGAGCTAGGTTATCTTCATTTTTGTTGCAAAAAGATTACAATGTAACAACAGTGTTGCTAAAATGAAAGGCTGTAATATAACCTTAAAGTTCCTGTAACCCACTAGGGTCAACCCATGTGATACCATAAGTCCTGTTAGAAATTTAAGGAGGTAAACGACGTATGAAAAAAACAGTCGTATCTTTAGCTACAGGACTAGTAATTGCGGGGGCATTCAGTACAACAGCATCTGCTGCTGAATATAATGTTCAATCAGGGGATTCTCTTTGGAAAATCGCAGACAAATACGAAGTGAGTGTAAATCAGCTTAAAGAACTCAACCAACTTGATTCTGACCTAATCTTTCCTAATCAAAAATTAACTATAGATAAAGAAACAAACCAAGCAGATAACTATACAGTACAAAAAGGCGATTCTCTTTCTAAGATCGCAGGGAAGTTCAACGTATCGGTAGGCGAGCTAAAAGCATGGAACAGCCTTAATTCCGATTTGATTGTAATAGGTCAGCAACTGGCGGTGACTGGCAGCGCTGTAGCAGCAGCACCAGTGAAGCAAGAAGCACCTAAGCAAGAAGAAGTAAAACAAGAAGCTCCTAAACAAGAAGCACCTAAGCAAGAAGAAGTAAAACAAGAAGCTCCTAAACAAGAAGCGCCGAAGCAAGAAGAAGTAAAACAGGAAGCTCCTAAACAGGAAGCACCAGCTCAAACAGAACAAAAAGCAGAACCTGCCAAACAAGAAGCAGCTCCTGCACAAGAAGAAAAAGCAGCTACAAGTAATAGCCAAAAGGCATCAAAAGAAATTACAGTATCCGCAACTGCATATACTGGTCAATGTGAAGGATGCTCTGGTGTAACAGCTACTGGTATCGATTTGAATGCAAATCCTAATGCGAAAGTTATCGCTGTAGATCCTAGTGTCATTCCTTTGGGTTCCAAAGTATGGGTAGAAGGCTATGGTGAAGCAATTGCAGGCGATACTGGCGGTGCAATCAAAGGTAATAAGATTGATGTACACGTAGCAGATCAAGGTACTGCACTTAACTGGGGACGTAAATCTGTAACAGTAAAAGTACTAGACTAATACGAATAGCGTAGACAGGTGGAGCAAATGGCGGTTTGCTCTGCCTGTTTTTATTTATATTATATTTTACCCGCTCTTGTGCAGGATAAACGCTTCATTATTTAAAATTTACAGACGATTCACTTGTCTCCTTCAAATCTTGAACTTTACCTTCACCGCGGATAAGCCCGATGATGCTGAAACAGATGATCATCACCACAAAAATGCCGATCAGCATTTTTTGCATATAAATTCCCTCTTTTTATGTGTATACTAGTATCTTACAAACTTTAGCGCGTACTTCTATGGAAACTTCACATAATAATCATGGAAAAAGTATGAAAGAGGGAACAGCATGAATGTGTTCAAAGATTTGAACTTGAAAAATAATCGCTTGGAAATATTACATAAATTAGGTCTGACAGAACCTACGCCTGTTCAAAAGCAGGCAATCCCGGAGATTTTGGCGGGGAAAGACGTGATTGCCAAAGCACAGACGGGTACAGGTAAAACGCTTGCCTTCCTGCTGCCGATACTGGAGATGCTGGAAGCTGATGGTGTTGGGATTCAGGCGCTTATTTTGAGCCCGACCCGGGAGCTTGCCATCCAGATTTATGATGAGTTGGCAAAGCTGATTCATTCGGATGAAGGCATCGGTATCTTGGCGGTCTACGGTGGTCAGGATATCGTCAAGCAGCTTAAAAAGCTCCAGGGTAAAGTGGATATCGTTGTTGCGACGCCAGGGCGTCTGCTCGACCATAAGCGCCGCGGCACAGTCGATTTGTCCCATGTACGGACATTTGTCTTGGATGAGGCGGATCAAATGCTGCATATGGGATTCTGGCACGATGTGAAAGATGTTGCAGATGCGCTGCCAAAAGAGAAGCAAACACTCTTATTTTCAGCTACGATGCCAAGGGAAATCCGTCAGCTGGCATCTTCCCAAATGCAAAAGCCGAAGGAAATCACGATTCAAACCAATAATGTGACGTTGAAAGAAATCAAGCAAGTCGTCATTGAAATGTCGGACCGGGAGAAGCGGAATGCATTGAAGGTGCTGTTGCAAATGTATCGTCCATTTGCCGCCATCATTTTCTGCCGGACGAGAAGACGAGCTTCTGAACTGCATGGCTATTTGCGTGGGCAAGGATTCGAATCGGATGAATTGCATGGCGACTTGTCCCAGGCAAAACGGGAGCGCGCCATGAAGAACTTCCGGGAATATAAGACGCAATTCCTCGTGGCAACCGATGTGGCGGCCAGGGGATTGGATGTCGAAGGTGTGACCCATGTGTTCAATTACGATCTGCCGGAAGATACCGAAAGCTATATCCATCGAATCGGGCGTACAGGCAGAGCAGGTAGCACCGGCTTGACTGTAGCTTTTGTGACACCTCGGGACCACCAGCAGATCAAACAAATCGAAAAAGAAACAAAACAGCGTTTGCCGCGAAAGAAGCTTGTCTTCGAGGAAAATGGCAAGCCTGATTTAGTGGATGCAGAATAAATACCCTTGACAAATGAAAACATGGGTACTACAATGAATCCAACATAACTGATACGTGAGCGACGACGAAGAGTAGTAGCTTATGTGTTCACTTCAGAGAGCCGGTGGTTGGTGGAAACCGGTGTGACGCATATGTGAATGGACTTCCGAGCACCATGGCTGAACTGACAGTAAGCTGTGGCGGCAACTCCACCGATAACAGGAGCAAAGTGAGCTAGTTCGCTAGCTAACAAAGGTGGTACCACGGGTAATCTCGTCCTTTATTGGAGAGATTGCCCTTTTTTTATACACTTAAATCGTTGATGAAGAGGAGTACATGCTGCTGGATTTGCACAGAGAGCCTGGTATGGTGAGATCCAGGCCAAATCGGCAGCATGGAATGGACTTCAGAGAGATTCCTTGAATTATAGTAGGGGAATCCGGTTTCCCCCGTTACCGGGATAGGATATCAAGGCGCAAGCTTTCGTATCCGAATGAGAGGAAAGCAAGAGAGCTTTCAATAGAGGTGGCACCGCGGTGAAGAACCGTCCCCTATGCATATGAACACATCATGTGCATAGGGGACGGTTTTTTTATTACAAAGAAAGGGAGCGAGACAGATGGCAGTTACGGACAGTATACGATTTGAGAAAAAGCAATTGAACGGAGACACAGTCACGCCAGTCGTTATTTACAAGCGGCTGTCAGGTGAGAAGAAGTTTTTACTGGAAAGTTCGGTTCACCACACCGGAAAAGGACGCTATAGCATCATTGGGGCCAATCCATACAAAGAATTGATCGGTGAAGGAGGAGGAACAACCCTGAGAACCTCAAGCGGAGAACAGAAGCTTGCGGAAAAGCCGCTTGAAGTGTTGAAAAAACAATTCAGCAAAATGGATCTGCCACTTGATTTTCCTTTCTATGGCGGAGCAGTCGGATATATGGGATACGATTCGATTCGGCAATATGAAGCAATTGGCGAAGTACCAGAAGATCCAATCGGTATGCCTGAAGTTCACTTTATGTTTTATGAAGATATCATCGTGTATGACCATAAGCATGACCGCATCACTTTATTGGCCATTGATGGTGAAGGGAACCGATCAACGGAAACGCTGCAAACCCGTCTAAATGAAATGGAGCAGGAGATCATGACCTTCAAGGATGTACCGGATGCTTTTTTGCAGCCAGTGCATTTCCAGCCAGAGACAGAGCAAGCAGTATTTATGCAGATGGTGGAGGATGCCAAAGCATATATCAAAGCAGGTGATGTATTCCAAATCGTACTGTCACAGCGATTGACGGCAGATTTTACAGGGGATGCTTTCAGCTTCTACCGGAAACTGCGATCCAGCAATCCTTCGCCTTATATGTTCTTCCTCGATTTCGAGGACTATGTCGTACTGGGGGCATCACCTGAAAGCTTGATCAAAGCGAGCGGCAACAAAGTGACGGCCAACCCGATTGCTGGGTCCAGACCGCGCGGTAAAACAGTGGCACATGATGAACAGCTGACAACGGAATTATTGGCAGATGAAAAGGAATTGGCGGAGCATCGCATGCTGGTCGACTTAAGCCGCAATGATCTTGGGCGTGTGTGTAAGGTTGGCACGATTGAGCTGACGAAATATATGACGGTGGAAAAATATCAACACATCATGCACATCGTCTCCGAAGTGCAAGGAGAATTGGCAGACGATATGACTGGGTTGGACGCATTGATAGCAGCCCTTCCAGCAGGTACTGTTTCAGGCGCTCCGAAAATACGGGCTATGGAATTGATCAATGTATTCGAAAAGAAAAAACGAGGGCTCTATTCCGGAGCTGTAGGTTATATCAATATGAATGGCGATCTTGATTTGGCACTGGCTATCCGGACAATGATCATCAAAGACAAGAAAGCATATGTACAGGCGGGAGCGGGACTGGTGTATGACTCAGATCCCGAGACAGAATATCACGAAACGCTGCATAAAGCGAAGTCGTTAACGGAGGTTGGATTACATGATATTGCTGATCGATAATTATGATTCTTTTACGTATAATCTATTCCAATATACAGCGGAGCTTGGCGAAGATGTCAAAGTTGTCCGCAATGATAAGATCACCTTACAGGATATCGAAGAAATGAAGCCGGAAGCAATCATCGTTTCACCGGGACCGGGACGACCGGAGGATGCTGGGATATGCGTCGCAGCGATCCGACATTTTGCTGGGGAAATTCCGATCTTGGGCATTTGTCTCGGTCACCAGGCAATCGGCACTGCCTTTGGCGCCACTATTAGCACAGCCGGACAAATCAAGCATGGTAAGACGTCGACACTTCGCTATGAAGGAGAACCGGCAATCAAAGATATCATAAAGAATCTGCCGATCATGCGGTACCATTCGCTCGTCATCAATAAACGAAATATTCCGAATGAATTGGAAGTTACATCGTATGCAGAAGATGATGATGAGATCATGAGTGTCCAGCATATTCGCTATCCGATATACGGGTTGCAGTTTCATCCGGAATCAATCGGAACCGAAGCTGGTAAGGAAATCGTGAAGCATTATATCCAAATCATGAAAGAAGGGGATAGTCATGAAACCGTTATTGGCTAGACTGACACAGTCTTTGACTTATGAAGAAGCGTTGCAGGCGTCGCGTGAATTGCTGGATGGCAGTATGCCGGAAGCTGTAGCCGGTGCATTTCTATCCATGCTGCAAAATCGCGGGGAAACTGCGGATGAAGTAGCAGCAATGGTGGCTGCCATTCGCGAGAAAGCACAGACGATTCCTCTTCAGGCAGCAAATGTGATGGATAACTGCGGTACGGGTGGAGATGGGTCGCAAAGCTTCAATATCAGTACAACCGCAGCTTTTGTCATCGCCGGTGCAGGCATTACGATTGCCAAGCATGGCAACCGCAGCGTATCCAGCAGAACAGGCAGTGCGGATGTGCTGGAGAACCTGGGGATTCCATTATATTTGCCGCCAGGGGAAATGACGCATTTGCTTGAAGAGAATGGGATCGCCTTTTTATTCGCTCCACATGTTCATCCTGGTTTGAAACAGGTGATGCAGCTGCGTAAAGTGCTGCGCATCCCTACCATATTCAATTTGATTGGTCCTTTGACTAATCCGGTCCAGCTTGATTCCCAGCTGCTCGGAATCTACCGGCGCGATATGCTCGGGATGATGGCGGAGGCACTTCAGAAACTGGGTCGCAAACGAGCAATCGTCATCAATGGTGCTGGGTACATGGATGAAGCATCACTGGCAGGGGAAAACCATCTGGTCCTGCTGGAAGACGGCAAGCAGACAAACTTCACGCTCCATCCGGAAGAGGTAGGCCTGCCTGTATACCCCCTGGAAGCGATCAAAGGCGGAGATGCAGCGGAGAATGCAGACATCCTGCTGCGGGTATTAAAAGGAGAAACAGGTGCTCATCGCGATACTGTCGTACTAAATGCAGGACTTGGCATATTTGCCAACGGAAAAGCTGCATCCATTCAAGACGGCATCAAACTAGCACAGGAAAGCATAGACAGCGGAGCAGCCAGGCAAAAGTTGCAATTTTTGATCGATTACAAGCAAAGGGAAGTGACGTCATGACATTTCTGGCACGGATATTGGAAGAGAAGCAAATGGAAATCGCCACATTGAAACAAACATATCGCCCGACCATAGCACAGCGTAAACCTATTTCTTTATTTGATCGGTTCCAGCAGCAAAAACAGCTGCAGATCATTGCGGAAATCAAACGTGCGTCTCCCTCCAAAGGTATGATCAACCCGGATGTGGTGCCAGCTGAACAGGCAAAAATGTATCAAGCAGCTGGTGCCGGGGCTATTTCAGTCCTGACTGACACGCCATTCTTCAAAGGTACAATGGATGATTTGGCTGCTGTCCGGGAAGCGGTGGAATTACCGCTATTGAATAAAGATTTCATCTTGGATGAAATCCAGATCGATAGAGCAGCTGATTATGGAGCCGATGTGATTCTTTTGATTGTGGCAGCTTTGGAAAAGGATCGATTACACGCACTCTATGACTATGCAAAATCGAAAGGAATGGATGTACTGGTGGAAGTACACAATGAGGAAGAATTATCGCAAGCGCAAAATCTAGGAGCCAACATCATCGGTATCAATAATCGAAATCTCAAAACCTTCGAAGTTGATTTGGCTGTGACAGAACGATTGATAGAGAAAATTGATACTTCCGCAACACTAGTAATCAGCGAAAGCGGCATAATGGTACCCGCAGATGCAGAACGTGCAGCAAAAGCGGGGGCAAAAGGCATCCTTGTCGGGGAAACACTGATGCGAGCTGACGATGTTGCAGCAATATTGGGAACACTTAAAGTTCCGGTAGGAGCGAAGCAATCATGATCGTCAAGATCTGCGGCATCCAGACGGTGGAATCCGGGCAGGCTGCAGTGAAAGCAGGAGCAGACATGATCGGGTTCGTTTTTGCAAACAGCAGAAGGAAAGTATCCCCAGCACAAGCAGCAAGCATTGGCAAAGAGCTCCCTCGCACCGTGAAAAAAGTAGGTGTGTTCGTCAACGAGCCGATTGATAGCTTGCTAAGAATCGCCGATGCAGCCGGACTGGATTATATTCAGCTTCATGGCGATGAAACACCAGACTATGTCAATTCCATCGATAAACCGGTCATTAAAGCCTTTTCGATAGCTTCACGGGAGGACCTGGATCAGCTTGCGAATTTCCACTGTGATTATTATTTGCTCGATAGTCCGGCAGAAGCGTATAGGGGAGGCAATGGCACAGCATTTGATTGGTCGCTTGCTGGCTCGGAGTCCATTCCCAGGGATAAGTTATTCCTCGCGGGTGGGCTGCACGCAGAAAATGTACAGCAGGCGATTGGGGAAGTGCATCCCGTCGGTGTCGATGTGAGCAGCGGCGTGGAGACAGACAAACAAAAGGATCCTATCAAAATAAAGCAATTCATTACAGCGGCAAAGAAAGGACAGTGAAAAATATGACAGCATATCCGACAGAAACCGGGCATTACGGCAGTTTTGGGGGACGATTCGTACCGGAGACATTGATGCCGGCCATACTTCAACTGGAAAAAGCATTCAAAGAGGCGAAAGAAGATCCTGCCTTTCAAGAAGAGATGCGCTATTACTTGCAACAGTATATCGGACGCGAGACACCGCTATATTATGCAGAGCGCTTATCTGCTTCTTTGGGAGGGCCGAAGATTTATTTGAAACGGGAAGATTTGAACCATACAGGTGCGCATAAGATCAACAACACTATCGGCCAGGCACTGCTGACACAGCGTATGGGGAAGAAAAAAGTCGTAGCTGAAACAGGTGCAGGCCAGCATGGAGTGGCTACTGCGACAGTCAGCGCACTGCTTGGTTTGGAATGCATCATTTTCATGGGCAAGGAAGACGTCAGGCGACAAGCGTTGAATGTTTACCGCATGGAGCTTTTAGGCGCACAAGTCGTCTCTGTCGATCAAGGTAATGGCACTTTGAAAGATGCCGTCAACGAAGCGATGCGCTATTGGACGGCAAATGTGGAAGATACGCATTACATCTTTGGCACAGCTGCTGGTCCGCATCCATTCCCGCAAATTGTCCGTGATTTTCAGCGGGTCATCGGCGATGAAACCCGCAAGCAAATCATCGAGGCAGAAGGCAAGCTTCCAGAAGCGATCGTTGCTTGTGTTGGCGGCGGAAGCAATGCAATTGGCATGTTTTATCCGTTCGTCGATGATCGGGATGTGACAATGTACGGCGTGGAAGCTGGCGGTATGGGTCTGCCAACAGGTAAGCACGCAGCTTCGCTTACCGAAGGAAAAGCTGGAATCCTGCATGGATCATTGTCTTATCTGCTGCAAAATGAAGACGGTCAAGTACAAGAAGCACATTCGATTTCAGCCGGCTTGGATTATCCTGGCGTGGGTCCTGAGCACAGCTATTTAAAAGATACCGGCCGGGTGACATATGATGCCGTTACCGATGAAGAAGCACTGGAGGCTGTGCGGCTGCTTTCCAGGACAGAAGGAATCATCCCTGCTTTGGAAAGCGCCCATGCAGTAGCATACTGTAAGAAGCTTGCTCCTGTAATGGATAAAGAAGATGTGCTGGTCGTCTGCTTGTCTGGACGCGGTGATAAAGATGTGAACACAATCAGGGAAGCGCATGAAACAGGAGGGGATCACGATGAGTAAAGCACAGCTGGATTCTGCATTTCAAATAGTATCACAAGCAGGCGAAAAAGCTTTTGTGCCATATATAATGGCTGGCGATGGCGGCTTGGACAGTTTGAATGAGCGCATCCGATTTCTAGTAGACTGTGGAGCGACAGCTATTGAACTTGGCCTGCCTTTTTCAGATCCGGTAGCAGACGGACCAACGATACAAGCAGCCGGTATACGCGCACTGGATGCCGGAACGACTGTCCGGAAAGTACTGGATGAAGTTGCAAAGGATAAAGATAACCGCAATGTGCCGCTTGTTATCATGACCTACTTGAATCCAGTCTTCGCCTATGGCGTAGAAGCGTTCGCTTCTGCATGTGCAGCAGCAGGCATATCCGGGCTTATATTGCCTGATTTGCCGCTTGAAGAAGAAGGACTGGTTGTGGAAGCACTTCAAAAACACGAGATTGCGCTGATCCGTTTGGTCGCTTTGACAAGTACGCCAGAAAGGATACGGGCCCTTGCCGAGCGTGCAGAAGGTTTCCTCTATGCGGTTACAGTCGCAGGAACGACAGGGGAAAGAGCGACATTTGTCGATCAGCTGGGCGCACATTTGCAGGAGCTGAAAAAAATGAGCAAGGCACCAGTACTGGCAGGTTTCGGGGTTTCCACACCAGAGCATGTAAAAGAATTGAGTCAACATTGTGATGGAGTGGTAGTCGGAAGTAAAATAGTGGATGCACTGCATCAAGAAGACAGACAGCAAGTGAAAAATCTGATTATGTCGAGAAAGCAAGCATAAGCGGTCAAATAGAGAAGAGTGCGAAGCGATTTTGCACTCTTTTTTATTTTGCTGGATTCATATTGGACTGTTGAGAGTTCATTAAAGGTTGGTGCGATTTTGTGTAAAAGTGAAACATTTCCAACATTTGTCCGTACAATTAGTAGCAAAGAATGAAAGGATGGTGCTGGTGCTTCAATTAACAGATGTAACCAAAAGGTTCGGCAAACATACAGCAGTCGATCAGCTGACGCTATCAATCCCTGAAGGGGAGATTTTCGGCTTCTTAGGTGCCAACGGAGCAGGTAAAACGACTACTTTCCGGATGATACTTAATTTATTGGAGAATACAGAAGGGAAGATACTTTGGCACGGTAAAAAGATTACATATGAACAAAGCAATGAGATAGGATATCTTCCGGAAGAACGCGGCCTTTATCCGAAACTTACGGTAAAAGATCAGCTTGTGTATCTTGCCAAGCTGCGGGGAATGGCCAAAGCCGACAGTGTCAAAGCACTGAAAAGCTGGCTTGAAAGATTCAACATAACAGAGTACGAAAATAAAAAAGTGGAAGAGCTTTCCAAGGGGAATCAGCAAAAGATACAATTCATTTCTGCTGTTCTGCATAATCCACGGCTTTTGATATTGGATGAGCCATTTTCCGGCCTGGATCCCGTTAATGTGGAGATGCTGAAAAAGGCTGTCATTGAATTGAAACAATCTGGCACGTCCATCATTTTCTCTTCCCACCGCATGGAGCATGTGGAAGAATTATGCCGTTTCCTTTGCATCATGAAGCAGGGAAAACCAGTCGTAGAGGGAGATCTGACAGAAATCAAGCGTTCTTTCCGCAAGAAGAACATCACCATTTCAGCAGACTATGACTTGAGCTTTTTGGCAGAAACAGCAGGAGTTGTGAAATATAGAGAGACACAGCAGGGATGCAAACTTCAGATTGCTTCTTCCGAAGATGCACCTATTGTATGGAAACTGCTGACCGAAAGAGGGTTCGTCAATAAATTCGTAGTGGAAGAACCGACTTTGAATGACATCTTCATCGAAAAGGCAGGTGAATCATATGCATAAATTTTGGATTGTATTCTCACATACTTATTTATCCCGCGTGAAGACAAAAGGGTATATCATTTCCAGTGCAGTCTTTTTACTAATCATATGCGGTATTTTCTACGTACCTGATATCGTTGAACGCTTTACCGGTGATAGTGAGGAACCAGTAGTTGCAGTGATTGATGAAACGGAAAACCAGCAGCTTTACGATGCGTTGAGCAGCGGTGCCGAAGATTATCAGCCTGAGTTATTCGATGGCAACGAAGAAAAAGCCAAGCAGGCTGTTGAAAATGAGGAATATGAAGGGCTGCTTGTCCTGGATCAGTCAGAGCAGAACTTGCCGCAGGCTGTCTTCTACGGTATGGACCTGACCAATAGTACCGGGGATGATATGGAAGAGCAGCTGCAGCAAATCAAAGTTGCCCAGGCCGCATCACAAGCAGGTTTGGACGAAGCTGCCATGCAGGAAATCTATGCACCGGTTTCATTCGAACGGCAGTCGCTAGATGAAGGAGCGAAGACAGAAGAAGAGCTGGCAGGATCATTTGGACTTGTCTATATTTTAGTTTTCGCGCTGTATATCAGTGTCATCACTTACGGTATGATGATTGCAACGGATATCACGAATGAAAAATCATCCAGGGTGATGGAGATTTTAATCTCAAGCTCTTCCCCGGTGAGCCAAATGTTCGCCAAAGTCCTTGCGATCGGCATGATGGGGCTTACGCAATTGGCATTGATTGCAGCTGCTGTCTATGTCATGATCCAAATCCGCGGCCAGGAACTTAACGGAGGTTTCTTCGATTTCATGGGTATTGCGAACGCTTCGCCAGTTACATTGATTTTTGCAGTGATTTTCTTTATTTTAGGATACTTCCTGTATGCCATTATCTGTGCCGGGCTCGGTTCGGTGGTAAGCAGGATGGAAGATGTGCAGCAGCTTGTAAGTCCAATCATCTTCTTGGTGATGGGCGCTTTCTTCCTGGCTATGTACGGCCTTAACTCACCAGATTCGACAATCATTGTCGTTGCGTCCTACATTCCGTTCTTTACGCCAATGATCATGTTCCTGCGTATCGGAATGCTCGGTGTACCTGCATGGGAAATAGCGTTATCCATCGCAATTCTTGTAGCAACGATACTCTTAATCTCTTGGATATCAGCCAAAGTATATCGTGGCGGTGTTCTCATGTATGGCAAAGGTGGTTCGTTCAATCAGCTGAAGGAAGCTTTGAAACTATCTGGAAATATCAAAAACAAAAATTGATCGGGATAAGAAGAAAGGCTGTCGGGATATTCCCGACAGCCTTTCTCGTTCATTATCAGTGATCAGTCAGTGTGGAAATTTGCCATGTTACCCCGAATTTGTCTTTTACTTGTCCGTATAATGCACTCCAGAAAGTCTGCTGCAGCTCCATGATCACTTGACCTCCGCCCGACAGCTTCTCGAACACTTGTCTTGTTTCCTCGGGAGTGCTGGTAATCACAGCGATGCCTACTTGATCTCCTAGCACGAGCGGCTGATTCGGGAAGGTATCAGATAACATCAAATCGTGATCCCCGACTTTTAGATGGGCATGCAAGACATGATTTTTTGCTTCAGCAGGTACTGGATGATCGGGATCCTCCGGCATCTCACCAAAAGTCTTTAAATCCAGTACTTGAGCACCCAAGGCATCTTCGTACAGTTTGACTGCTTCTTGGCCGTTGCCATTTGTCACGATATAAGAATTGATTCCGAGTACCATTTTCAACATCCATCCTATCCATTGTTTATTGTTTATTTGCTCTAGTATGGATTCGATGCAGAAATAAGAATTCCTTTCATTCTGAAATAAGTTGGCAATTTATTTTGCTATCCATAGCATACATTTGTTTGATATGTCATTAAATCTGTAAGTAAGAAAAAGTTCCGCAGTAAAATGAGAATCCTCCATCTATATAATGGAGGATTTTCAGGATTGTCGCCCATAGTTTGATCTGCGGACATCATTTTGGCTTATCTGCCAAAGTTCGTAAACACGCCGCCAATATAGTCTGTCACATTTTCAAGCTTTACGTTTTCGATTTCGGAGCGATAATCTTCTGGGTTGTCTTCAGGGTTATATCCGATTTTTGCCGCATCACGATTATCAAAGTAAGCATTATGAAGGGAAGAGACGCCATAAAAGACACTGGTGGCAATCTTGTCTGCCTCAAGACAGCGTACAATCAGCTGGTTCATATCACGAACACTGATCCAAGTATTCAAGTTGCGATGTTCGGCGGGCTTTTCCAAATAGCTCCCGATACGAAGGCTGGCAGTTTCAATAGCATGTTTCAAGTGATACATATTCGCCAGATTTTCGGCGAAGGCTTTGCTTGCTCCATAATAGGTATCAGGCAAGTGTGGTGCTTCCGGTCCGATGGATTGGTTGATAGGATGGAAGCCGACAGCATGATTACTGCTGGCGAAGACAATGCGTTTCACACCATGCTTTTTAGCTGCTTCATAAACATGATATGTTCCGTTGAAATTGTTGCGGTTGATTTGCTCGTACGTGCTTTCTGTTGCAATTCCGCCTAAATGGACGATCGCATCCACACCTTCTGCAAGTTTCGCCACGTCTTCCAAAAGAGCAAGATCTGCCTGTTGGAAATGTCCGTATTCCTTCAGCTCGTCATCCTGCTTGATATCCGTCAAAACCAATTCGTAATCCTGGTGAATTGCTTTCACCAGATTTTTGCCGATATGACCGGCAGCTCCTGTAACAAGTACTTTCATCTGTCATCTGCTCCTTCTTTGTTCGAATTCCAACAGCCAACTCTTACGCCAAGGCTCCCAGCGATAACCAGTCACGATACCATGTTTACCGACCACGCGGTGACAGGGAATGGCAATGGCAAATGTATTGCGTCCCACCGCGCTGGCAGCTGCCCGAACAGCCCGTGCATTGCCCGTTTCTTCTGCAATTGTGCTGTAAAAGCTGGAATTGCCATATGGAATCTGATTGACCTGGTCCCAGACACGCTGTTGAAACAGGGTACCATTCATTGCCAGGGGCAGCTTGAATTGTGTAAGACCACCAGAAAAATATGCTTGCAGCTGCGATTGAGCAAGCTGGATCAGTGTATTTTCATATACTGGCATCTCTTCAGCAAAAGTGATGCTGGTAATATATTGATCTGTTGCAGTGATATGTACATTACCTATAGGCGTCTTTACATTACCGGAGTAAGACATATTTGCCTCCTAAGAAACAAGCTCCAAAGCAGGAAGCCTTGGAGCTTGATGGATTAACTGTACATTGCTGCGATTTCTTTTTGCAGCTTCTTATCAGAAACATATTCATCATAAGTCATTTCTTTATCCACGATGCCTGCTGGAGTGATCTCGATCAGGCGGTTCGCGATACTGTTCACGAACTGTTGGTCATGTGAAGTGAATAGAAGCACACCTTTGAATTTGATCAATCCTTCGTTCAAGGATTGGATGGATTCAAGATCCAAGTGGTTCGTCGGTTCGTCCATTACCAAGACATTGGATTTGCTCAGCATCATCTTGGATAGCATACAACGTACTTTTTCTCCTCCGGAAAGGACACTTGCTTCTTTCAATGCATCTTCACCACTGAAGAGCATACGGCCAAGGAAACCGCGGAGGAACGTTTCAGTCTGATCCTCCGGAGAATATTGGCGAAGCCATTCAACCAAAGTAAGGTTCACACCATCGAAATATTCGGAGTTGTCTTTCGGGAAGTATGATTGGGAAGTCGTGATACCCCATTTATACTCACCGGCATCAGCTTCCATTTCACCCATGATGATTTTAAGGAGTGTCGTTTTCGCGATCTCATCGCGTCCGACTAGTGCTACCTTATCTTCACGTCCGATTGTGAAGCTGACATTATCCAATACTTTGACACCATCGATCGTTTTCGAGATGCCTTTTACTGTCAATACATCATTACCGATTTCACGCTCTTGCTGGAATCCGACATACGGATAGCGGCGGGAAGAAGGCTTGATATCTTCCAATGTGATGTTATCAAGCATTTTCTTACGGGATGTTGCTTGCTTCGACTTGGAAGCATTGGCGCTGAATCGTGCGATGAACGCCTGCAATTCTTTTATTTTCTCTTCTTTTTTCTTGTTTTCATCCTGTGCCATCTGTGTGGCAAGCTGGCTGGATTCGTACCAGAAGTCATAGTTTCCGACATAAAGCTGGATTTTACCGAAGTCAACATCTGCAATATGAGTACAAATCTTATTCAGGAAGTGACGGTCGTGGGATACGACGATGACGGTGTTCTCGAAATTGATCAAGAACTCCTCCAGCCATTGGATCGCCTGCAAATCAAGTCCGTTGGTAGGCTCATCCAGCAGCAAAACATCCGGGTTACCGAACAAAGCTTGTGCAAGAAGCACTTTTACTTTTTCGGAACCTGTCAATTCAGCCATTTTCTTATTATGCAAATCTTCCGGGATGCCAAGTCCTTTTAATAGGACAGCAGCATCGGATTCTGCTTCCCAGCCGTTAAGCTCTGCGAATTCGCCTTCAAGTTCGGCTGCACGCATACCATCTTCTTCAGAGAAGTCAGCTTTTGCATATAGTGCGTCTTTTTCTTCGATGATTTTGAACAAACGCTCATGACCCATCATCACAGTCTGCAACACTTCATGCTCTTCATAACCGAAATGGTTCTGTTTCAGGAAGGCAAGACGCTCGCCATCGCCGATCGCGACGTTACCAACCTGCGGCTCAACATCACCGGAAAGTACTTTCAAGAAGGTCGATTTACCAGCACCGTTAGCACCGATGACCCCATAGCAGTTTCCAGGAGTGAACTTTATATTAACTTCTTCAAATAGCTTCTTATCGCCATATTGTAGACCTACATTATTTACCGTTATCATGTATACCTTTTCCTCCATGATCAAAAATGTCACGCATGCCTTAAGCTTACGGGATTTATAGGTGTAAGTCAATGTTCTAAATTTTGTATGATAGGTCCAGGATGGGAAGACGGCAGTGAAAAAAATGAAGTTCGCCATTACTTACTGCTCCGTGCCCGCTGCTCCCGAAATGCACCGCCATATGCTAAAATATAAGAAGTGATTCGAGAAAGGATGTTTTCATGGGTAAAACGGTTGTGCTGGCAGAGAAACCATCTGTCGGACGTGATATAGCGCGCGTTCTTGGGTGTACGAAGAAGACGAACAGCTATATGGAAGGAAAAGATTATATTGTCACGTGGGCGCTTGGTCACTTGGTGACACTTGCGGACCCCGAGACATATGACGATAAATATAAAACTTGGAAGATAGAAGACCTGCCGATGCTGCCTGAAAAGCTGAAGCTTGTCGTGATCAAGCAGACTGGCAAACAGTTCAGCACGGTGAAAACACAGCTGAACAGAAGTGACGTCAGTGAGATTGTCATCGCAACGGATGCCGGTCGTGAAGGAGAGCTTGTGGCGCGCTGGATTTTGGAAAAAGCTCGTGTGAACAAGCCAGTGAAACGGTTGTGGATTTCTTCGGTTACGGATAAAGCCATCAAGGACGGCTTCAAAAACCTGAAAAGCGGCAAGCAGTTCGAGAACCTCTATAAAGCGGCAGTAGCTCGCTCCGAAGCGGACTGGTACGTTGGACTGAACGCAACACGTGCATTGACAACGAAATTCAATGCGCAGCTGTCCAGCGGCCGTGTGCAGACGCCGACTTTGGCGATGATCCATCACCGCGAAGAAGAGATCAAAAACTTCAAGCCGGAGACATTCTATGGTATCGAAGCCAAGACACAAAAAGGCTTGCGCCTAGTCTGGAAAGATCAAAAGCATAACAGCACACGCACGTTTGCTAAAGACAAAGCAGAACAAGTGCTGCAAAAGCTGAATGCAGTCAAAGGTACTGTAAAGGAAGTCGAGAAGAAGCTGAAGAAAAGCTACGCTCCGCAGCTTTATGATTTAACAGAGCTGCAGCGCGATGCCAACCGCCTGTTCGGCTTTGGCGGTAAGGAGACACTCAATATCATGCAGCAGCTGTATGAGCGTCATAAACTTCTGACGTATCCGCGTACGGATTCCCGTTTCTTGTCTTCCGATATCGTGCCGACGCTGAAAGATCGAGTGAAAGCAGCAGGTGTAGGCAGCTATGGCCGTTTGGCGACAAAGATTACAAACGCGCCTATCAAAGCTACGAAGGCTTTTGTGGATGATAAAAAGGTTTCCGATCACCATGCGATCATCCCAACTGATCAAAACGCATATGGCGCTGATCTTTCTGATAAAGAACGCAAAATATATGATTTGGTGATCAAACGTTTCTTCGCAGTCCTGTTCCCGCCATTTGAATACGAGCAGACTACTTTGACAGTCGAAGCAGCAGGTGAAGTCTTCACAGCCAAAGGTAAAATCGTCAAGAAACAAGGCTGGAAGGAAGTCTATGCCAATCGTTTTGAAGACGAGGAAGCCGATGATGACCAAACATTGCCGAATGTTGAAAAAGGCGAAGAGTGGCCACTATCGTACCGTATGACGACAGGCGAAACAAAGCCGCCGGAACGATTCACAGAAGGCACCTTGCTGCATGCGATGGAAAATCCTGTCCGTTTCATGGCAGGCGAGGACAAAGAACTGATCAAGACGATCGGTCAGACTGGCGGACTTGGCACAGTTGCAACTCGTGCCGATATCATCGATAAATTGTTCAATACATTTTATATCGAGAAACAAGGCAAGTATCTAAAGATGACATCCAAAGGCCGTCAGCTGCTGGAGCTAGTTCCGGAAGATCTTAAATCACCTGCACTGACAGCAGAGTGGGAAATGAAGCTGAGTGCCATTGCAGAAGGTAAACTGAACCAAAAACAGTATATTTCTGAAATGAAGCAATACGCAAAAGAAGTCGTTACCGAAATCAAGAACAGCGAACACAAATACAAGCATGACAATATGACCGGAACACATTGCCCTGATTGCGGCAAGCTGATGCTTGAAGTGAATGGCAAACGCGGTCGTATGCTCGTTTGTCAGGACCGGGAGTGCGGCCATAAGAAGAATATCGCCAAAACGACGAATGCTCGCTGCCCGAACTGCCATAAACGCCTGGAGCTGCGTGGCGAAGGGGAAGGTCAGATGTTCTTCTGCAAATGCGGACATCGGGAAAAGCTAAGCACCTTCAACGAGCGCCGTAAGAAAGAGAAAACCAATAAAGCAAGCAAACGAGATGTACAGAAGTATTTGAAGAAGAACCAGCAAGATGATAGTTTTGCAAATACCGCTCTGGCTGATGCATTAGCGAAGTTTAAGAAACAATAAGTATGAAGGACCTGCCGATTTCCGTATCGGCGGGTCTTTTTTTATGGGCGAAAACAGATACTGCATTTCACGATGACAATCAAAGGCTTTGCAGTCAAAGCAAACCCAGAAAATAAGCTGTCTCTCGTCTACTTTAAATACAATGTGAAACTTTAAAACCCCATGATTTCAAGATTATGGATCTTTTATTTAGGAAATTAAAACGCAAAAAATGCAATGAAAATACCATATATAAAAATGCGGAGTCACTAAAATAAATAAGTAAGCGCTTACAACAAACAATCGAGGAGGATTATACTTATTCCATAAACTGATCGAAACATAAATAATGAAGGAAGTGGTGGGCATACATGGGGAAAGTTAAAAAGATCATCATCTGGGTAGTCGTCATACTGGTCTTAAGTAATTTGGCGAGCACGATGTATTTTGGTTACAGTGCTTATTGGGGGCCTTTCAAAGGACTCAATACGTATAAAATTACGAATGCATATGATGCAAAAACAGAGCAAGAGGAAATCATCTTTTATGGCGCATCTAATTTTGGACGCTGGACAACAATGGATGATGATTTAGCAGATTATAAGGTACAAAATCATGCCTTTGGAGGGAGTACGGATAAGGACTTGGTGAAGTATGCTGACAGGTTGCTTTATCCATACAACCCAAAAATTGTTGTTTTTCAAACAGGGTCGAATGACTATGTGTTGATGGAAGGTAATGATCAGGAAAAGATTGAAAAAGCCATGGCATATAAGAAGGAAATGTTTGAAAAGTTCCATGAAAAGCTCCCGGATGCAAATTTCATTGTCATGAGCGGCCTGCTTCTTCCCGGGAGGAGCGAGTATACGGAGATGACGGAAGAAATCAACCGACAATTGGAAGAGCTTAGTAGCGAGTATGATTATATACACTTTGTGGATGCTTCCGAGATGACTTACAAAGATGGCAACTATAATAAGTCTTTATTCGTCGAGGATGAAATTCATTTGAACGAGAAAGGTCAAGATATCTGGAAAACAGATTATATCGTGCCGGCTCTTGAAGAAGTAATCAAGGAAAAGAACCTGGATAGTGTACGGAATTAAGAATTATCAGTTGCATGACAGGAATGATGAACATTATATAGTATCTGTAAAGAAAAGACTGTTTGCATCAATGGCAAACAGTCTTTTCCAATATCATCAGCATTGGTCATTTGAAATCAAAGGATATGATGCTTTTCTTTATATTGTTTCGGAGTGATACCAGCAAACTTTTTGAAGACTTTTGTAAAGTAGCTTTGATCTGTAAAATGCAACAGGGAACTGATTTCCGATATAGGGATATTTGTATAAGCTAAAAGATTTTTTGCTTCTTCTATCTTTACTTTCTGGATGTAGGAACGAACGGAAATGCCTACTTCTTTTTTAAATAAAACGGACAAATAGCTGTGACTCAAGTGAACACTATTGGCTACGTCATCGTGCGTGATCTTTTCAAATCGGTTCGTGTAAATATACTTTTTACAAGTCGTGATCGTCCCTATGTGTTTTTGTGCTTTTACTTCTGACACCCTGCGCGTAAAAGTGAAAATAGCCTCTGTTTGCAGTTTATCTATATCCTTTATGGAGGTTAACGTTTCCAGGCGCTGAATATAATGATCACTTAAGGAAAATGCCATTTCGGAGTCCAATCCTCCGTCGATGGCGGCACGAGTGGCAATGGCAATCGCTACAATCCCTAGATTCTTTTTTGATCGCACATGACTTGATTTTGATAATACACCTGTTGTTTCTTCATCTAGTTTCGTGAATTCCCCCAATTCCTCCGTCCGTCCTTCTTTGATGATCGTGAGCAATTGTTTCTCCAGTAAAGGATCATGATGAAGGTTATCAAGCTGCACTGCATCCCCAGCAAATAAATGAGTAGGCTTCATTTCCTCCGTGATTTGCTTAAAAAGATTGTTTTTCTGTGATACTTCCTCAAATGAAAGTAAAGTCTGGTTGATGATGTAATGGAGGAAAATGCTCAGCTTTATAAGTTTTTCTTTCGACATGACAGGGATATCCCGATAATAAGCAAGCACTCGTTCTCGGTGGGCAGTTTCAAGAAAATCATTGATCATTCCTTTGATTTTATGCTCAGGTATATTATATGGAAGCGTAGGTCCAATAACTAAAGTGCCAAGGAACGTCCCTTTTGATAAAGCGCTTACAAAAGTGAAGTATTCAAGAAAATGTGTTCTTCTAATCATTGGATAAGCGTATTGCCGGTTCGGTTCGAAAGCTAAGGAAGTGAGCAGCTGTTGCTTGTCATTTTGGTATAAAGGATTTGCTGCTGGGGAATCGGCAAACTCAAATATAGTCTCCCCGGCTGGAGAGAGGAAGAAGGTAGATATATCGTGTATTTCAAATAGAAGCTTACATACGTTTCTATATGTTTCCATATTAGCTGCCAAATGGATCATGCCCTTTCACTGAAAAATATCCGCCTACTTTTACCATACTATATTGGAGTGAAAAAAAGGTGTGATATTTTTAAATAATGCCGACTATTGAAAGAGACCTGCTGTTTCAAGTACCGGCAGGTCTCTTTCAATGTTTCCCGAATGATGTGCAGGTGAGCTTGCGAAGTCCGTCCTCCCAGACGATTTTACTGCCATAGATGAGAAAAACGAAACTAAAGACAATATCCAGATAAGTTTGGAACCTGACAACGATTTTCCGGATCCGTTTGGTGCCAACAAGGAGCAGTGTACCAACATACCATGCACTGTTGCCGAGCAGAAAACACATAATCAGCAAGGCAGGATCATGCAGCTGATCGGTACTTGTGAATTGAGGAAAGATACTGAGGAAGAACAAGCTTACTTTCGGATTCAGGAAATTACTTAAAAACCCCATGCGAATAGCTTGTGTTTTCGTGATTTGTAATGCTGTATCTTCGTGATCATGCTTTCGTCCACAGAGGAGTTGGATGATTTTTTTGATGCCAAGATAGATGAGATAACATGCGCCAAGCAGCCGTATCGTGGTAAATAGGAATGCAGATTGCTGCAGGATCAATGATAGGCCAAGCAAGGCAAAGCTGATATGGATCAGCAGACTGAAGCGATTGCCGAGCAATGTGATGAAGCCGAGCCTTCTGCCTTGAGATAATGTGTTTTGTGTCATAAGCAGAAAATCAGGACCTGGCGTCGCAGCCAGGGCAAAACCAAGCAGGATGATATCAAGCATAGAGCAACCTCCCTTTAGCCAAGATTTTAACATGAACGAAATAGTAAAAGAATGGATATAGAAAACCTTTATAGCAGAGGATCATCCGTGATACAAAAGTTTATGCCGTATGTAAAATCCAATACATAGGAAATATCCTGCTTCGGAATGATAAGCATGGTACTTTTTTGTTTTCAGGCAATTTTCGTAGGGAAATAGGCAAGTAAAACAGCGGAAGGATGATGCTCGATGTCAATGCCGAAGGAAGAAGGGTTGGACCACAGCCTTGCCTTTTTGAAGGAAGGCTATGAATTTATCCTGCATCGAAGAAAAAGCTTTCAATCCAATGTGTTTGAAACGACTTTACTTGGAAAAAAGGCAATTTGTCTTGGTGGAAAAGAAGGCGCGGAGCTATTCTATGATTCAGACAAGTTCATGCGTGCTGGAGCTGCCCCGAATCGTCTTGTCAAAACGTTATTTGGTGAAGGCGGCGTTCAGACGCTGGATGGTGAGCAACATCATAACCGCAAGTCGATGTTCATGTCCATCATGACCAGGACGCAGCTTCAAAAGCTGGATAAACTCATCGAAACAGAATGGATGCATGCAAGTGAGCGATGGGAAAAAGCTGACCAAACCACATTATACGATGAATCCCAGCTTATTTTGATGAAGGCAGCATGTGCGTGGGCGGGTGTGCCATTGGATGATGAAGAAAAAAGGACAGAGCAAATGCGCCATCTGTTCGAATCACCAGCCGCGATAGGTCCTTCCCATTGGCAAGGCCGCGTCTCCCGTTCGGGTGTGGATGAATGGATTTCAAACCTGGTGGAACAAGTAAGAAGAGGTGACTTGCATCCGATTCAAGAAGGGGCACTTTATGTCTTCTCTTGGCATCGGGATGCAAATGGAGAACTTCTTCCCAAGGAAGTCGCAGCGGTTGAGGTTGTGAATATCCTCAGGCCGATTGTTGCCATAAGCATTTATATTGCGTTCGCTGCTCTAGCACTGCATCAATTTCCGGAAGAAAAAGAACGGTTGAAAAAAGGGGATGGCAGTATCCACCGTTTTGTACAGGAAGTGAGGCGCTATTATCCTTTCTTCCCTGCAACGATGGCAAAAGTAAAACACGATTTTGAATGGCAAGGCTATCAATTCAAGGAAGGTACGATGACGCTGCTGGATCTGTATGGGAATAATCACGACCCGCATTTATGGGAACAGCCGGATTTATTCCGTCCCGACCGATTCCTAGACTGGGAGGAGAGCCCGTTCGATTTCATTCCGCAAGGCGGCGGGGATTTTCATATGGGGCATCGCTGTGCAGGAGAATGGGTGACGATACAAGTGATGGAAGTGAGCGTGGATTATCTTGTGAATCGTCTGCAATACAAAGTACCAGATCAGGATTTAAGCTACAGTCATTCTTCCATGCCAAGCATGCCGAAGAGTCAAATGATTTTATCACATGTGAGGAAAGTTCCTGACTGAACTTGTTAAATATGGAAATGTGCGATAATGGAAAAAAAGGAGGTTATATATGGAAGTCCTGCTTTTCCTTATCGCATTTACATTACATAATATTGAAGAAGCATTATTTTTACCTGCTTGGTCCAATACGAGCAGATTCCAGAAGACCGTGGAACCTAAAGTATTTTATTTTGCTGTAAGTATAGTGACGCTGGTGGCTTATTCAATAGGCATCTTATTTTTGATGTGGCCGGAAAATAAGTTAATGATATATCTTCAGACGGGTTTGATAGGTGCTATGCTCATAAATGTGATTTTCCCTCATACTGCAGCTGCGATAGTGGAACGACGTTACGCACCAGGCATTCTGACCGGTGCTGTCCTGCTTCTGCCGACCGGCAGTATAGCCCTGCTCCACATGATTCAGATAGCAAAACTTTCTATATTGGAAATGGTTTTTTGTGCTGCAGCAACAGGCATCATGCTACTAGGCATTATTCATATTATGTTTAAACTCGGTGAAAAAATAGGTGAGCGGTTCGACCACTGATGCTGCTGATTTAGCTGATTATGGGATTACATAAGCTTTAGTATTGCAAAATGTGATATCGTGGATTCTAACATTGCTAGCAGGACAGCCGGCCTATATTGATTTTGTGAGTGTAAAGCTGGAACCATAACCAAGAATGAAAAGGGGATATTTGTATGGAAACAGAATGGTACAAACTGGATAGTGCTGGAAAGCTATATGCTTCCACTGTTTCTTCAAGGGTCTCCACTGTCTTTCGTCTTTCCGTGAACATGTACGATACAATCGATGCTTCGCTTCTCCAAGAAGCTTTGGAGGAAACGTTGGAAGAGCTATCTTTCTTTAAAGTTATCGTAAAAAGAGGCGTATTCTGGTATTACTTTGAAAAGACAGCGACGATTCCCACCGTATCGGAGGAACATTTTTATCCTTGTTCCAATCTGTTCTTTTCAGGTCGCAATACATTCCCGTACAGAGTTCTTTATTACAATAAAAAGATTTCATTGGAATTATCCCATATGCTGACGGACGGCACTGGCGGAATGGAGTTTTTGAAACTCTTGATCATCAACTATTTGAATAAAACAGGTGCCGACATGTCCAGTTTACGAAAAAACCGAAGTGATTATAATTTTGATAATGCTTTTTTTCAGCATTATGATAAGCAGGTGCCAAACTGGCAGGATACGCTGGATAAAGCGTATAAGCTTCCATTAAGATTGGATAAAAGAGGTGTGTATCACGTTACGACGGGGAAGCTGGAAATCAATGTACTGAAAAGCATCTCCAAACAGTACCAAACAAGCATCACAACGTATTTAATGGCCTTATACGCTGAGATACTGATTGATATACAAGCGCAAAATTCGAAAAAAAGAAGACCTATTACAATCAATGTCCCTGTCAATTTACGTAATTTCTTTGAAACGGATACTTTGAAAAATTTCTTTGTCAGTGTCCCGGTAACGATAGATCCGCGTCTCGGTGCATACAGTTTCAAAGATATCACGGAAACGATCAGCATTGAGTTGAAGCGGTACTTAAATGATAAACAGTTAAAAACGCTGATTGCCCGCGGGGTGAGGGGTGAACGGAATTTTCTGCTCCGGGCACTGCCTTTATTCATGAAAGACTGGATTTCCCCGATGGTGCATGCGCGGTTCGGGGAAAACTTATATACAAGTTCTATTTCCAATCTGGGCGTGATAGCACTTGAGGATGAATTGGAAAAACATGTGGAACGGTTCGAATTTTACCCTCCGCCAAGTATCGGCAACAAAATAAAAGCAGGCGTGATAAGCTATAAAGATGATATGTACATAACTTTCGGGAATTTGTCGAATGATCGCCTGGTAGAAAGAACATTCTTTAGAAGATTGGTCAAAGAAGGCATAAAGATTAAAATCGAAACCAACAGGAGTGCATATTGATGGCTTACTGTCCTAAATGCGGGGTTAGCGTCGAAAAAGATGAAATACCTTGTCCGCTTTGCTTTACATATATACCAAAAATAATGAGTGATGAAGAATTGCTGGACACGAACGGCTTTCCGACATACTACAGCTTATATGAGAACCTGGTGAATTTCTTCATACGAGTCGTTTTCCGAGTCCTCTGTGTGCTGCTGATCCTTGGTTTCCTGATACCTACACTCATCGACTACATATTGAATAAGGCATTGACCTGGTCATTATACAGCAATTTATCTGTCGTCATAGCTTGGATTTTCCTGTATGTATTCTTTGGATTCGTGAAAAGGACAAGAGATAAGTTCATTGTCTTACTGATAACAATATGTGCTGGATTAGTAGGTTTTGACCTGATCAATGGGTATGCAGGTTGGTCTGTCCAGGCAGTTTTCCCGCTCATGGCTATCACGCTGTTATTGCTGATGATAAATATAAAGATATTCAATAGGCATAGAAAATGGTTTCGGCAGAGCGGATATATTGTCTTTTCCATTCTGATCCTGCTCATTGGAATCGAGGTTATCGTAGGCTATTATTCCAATACGGAAAATATAGTATTCCATTCTGTGGATGAACTGCTGCCATCTACTTTATTGGGTTCCATCTTGCTGCTGATTTCATACAGAATGCCCAAAAAGTGGATAGAGAAACTGAAGCGTAAATTTCATATTTAGAGTTAGGGCGTTCGTATTTAGTTACGGACGCTCTATTTTCTGTTTTTATTTGGTGGATTTGTTTGTTGGAAGTGGTAGATGCATGCGTGGGTTAAGGCGCCCACTCCGGGCTTTCTTGCTTCCTTCTCCGTTTTTAAGCGTTTTATTTCGCTTTTCGTTTTTGATCCAGCTCCAGAAACCAGAAACTGCGGCCTAAGCGATAGCCCTCCAAGGGAAATTCCCCCTTTACGGCCTCTCACTTATTCCTCCGTTTCTAACCGGTTTCTTCCGCTTTTCGTTTTTGATCCAGCTCCATAAGCCAGGAACTGCGCTGTAAGCGATAAATCCCTGCGGAAGGAAAGTGCGCCATCCTCCGGGCTTTCTCACTTACCGCTCCGTTCCTAATCGGCTTTTTCCGCCTTTCGTTTTTGATCCAGCTCCAGAAACCAGAAACTGCGCCGGAAGCGATAAATCCCTGCGTGGGTTAGGGCGCCCACTCCGGGCTTTCTCGCTTCCTTCTCCGTTTCTAACCGGTTTCTTCCGCCTTTCGTAAGACCAAAGTCTTATTCAACTTATGGCTGGGGGTCGTTATGGGGGAGGGGGATTGGAGGTAGACTAGGAGTATGAAAGGAGTGAGGCGTGATGAAGAAGGTTTTGTTGATTATTGGTGCAGTTATTGCTGTGGCGGTGCTGCTGTCTAATCTTGGGTCGCTGCTTGTTCTGGCAATCAGTGTGGCGGTCGGTTATTACGGGCTGAGGAGATTCATCATGACAGATAATGTCGGTGCCAAGATTGGATGGGGCGCGGTTATTGGGATTGGTGTTTGTATCTCGCTTTCCAATTTGCCGGCTTTGATTGGTTTGGCTGCCCTTGCTGCTTTGTATTATATGTACAAAGCATGGAAGAAGGAAAAGAAAGCGGAGAAATTCGACTATACAATTTGATGAAGGAGGAGCATGGTGGACGACTACCTGGAGCAGCGAATACGTGTGCTGGAGCTGGAAGTAGAAGAATTGAAGGATCGGTCTAAGCCAAGTCAGGAGCATACATGGATTTGGGCGTTTGTTCCGATATTGGCACTGATGATCCCAGTATTGGCCCTTGTCGGGAATATATTTTAAACAAAAAAGGAGAGGTACAGATGGAAAACATTTTTACTCGAATCAAACAGGCGGTTGCAGCGGATTTTCATGAGATTTTGGATAAGAAGGAAGAAAAGAACCCTACCGTGCAGCTGAGTCAGTATATCCGTCAATGTGAGCAGCAAGCGAAGAAAATTCGTGAATTGATTGAAAAGCAGTATCAGCTGAAACATGATTTCACGAAGGAATATCACGCAACGCAGGCGATGGCGGATAAGCGTGAGCGCCAGGCGAAGCTTGCTGCCGAACAGGGGGAAGCGGAACTTGCTGAACAAGCACATGTGGAACGCGAGCAATATCAGGAACGCGCCGATAAGATCAAGGCGATGATGGAAAAGGCAGGTTCTGATTTGCAGGAGCTGGAGAAAAAGTATGTGCAGATGAAGCATAAATTAAAAGATCTTTATGTGAAGAAAATGGAATTCGCAGAGAGGGAAAATGTTGCTAAAGCACATCGCAGCATGAATGAGATTTTGAAGCATAAGCCGGAATTTGAATTCGCTTCGAATAAGTTCAATGATTTGGAAGGGTATATCGATCGGCTTGAACGTAAAGTGGACACAGATTATCGTAAGATGACACTTGATGCAAAGCTTGCGGAATTGGAAAGGAAATCTAGTTAAAATAAGCACATCATGGTAATCTAGGAAGGACACAGACGGCTGTGTGCTTCCTTGTTTACACTTGCCGCAAGAAAGGGGTGCCTCGAAGTGAAGCCGAACGATATGATACGCTGGCTGCTCATCGCGGCAGCAGTGGTTTTCCTGGCTGAATTATTGCTTTCGGGGACAGGCGTGCTGATTAGTATCGGACTTGGGATACTATTCATTTATCTCGGAAAGCGGCAGTTATCCGGCCGCAAAGCGACGATTCTTTTTTGGGTCGGCATAGCGATCATTATAATGAGCTTACTGCAATCATTTGCATTTTATCTTGTTTTGACAGCAGGTATCATTTATTATTTTTCCAAAATCCATGATGCTCCGGATAAACCGCAAACCTATCAGCCCTCCTTCGACCAGGATGCATCCGATGAGCAAGTATTCGAGCGCAAATCTCTATTCCAAAACAGCTGGTTCGGCACGCAGTCAGCTGGAAACGGCGTTTACGAGTGGCAGGATACTAATATTCAATCACTTATCGGGGATACAGTCATCGATTTGAATTATACAGTGCTGCCGAAAGAAGAAGCTGTCTTGATGGTCCGAAAAGTATTGGGTAATGTCCGTATCATCGTGCCATACGATATCGAGGTGGATGTGCATCATTCCGTCATATACGGCTCGATCACGATTTTTGATCATAAGGAGCAGAACTGCTGGAATAAAGTGATTCACATGCGTGCAAAGAACTATCAGCAATCCTCCCAGCGCATCAAAATCGTCACCAGTCTGGCAGTTGGGAAGCTTGAGGTGGTGCGCGTATGAGCAACATCGTAAAACGCCATGTCGGTTTTGGTATGTTGTACAGCTTGCTGCTGCTGGCAGGATTGACTGTTTTGTATATCCTCGATTTCCCGCTGGATGATTGGAAGGATATTTGGACCATGCATGAAAGCAATATACCATTCCTGATTGCTGCGCCGCTGTTCGTCTTATTTTCCGGGGCGATCCTCGGCTTGCTCTCTGGATTATATTGGCGCAAGCGCTGGCATCAGGCTGCACAAGAGATGGAGAGTATCCGGGAAGGGCAGCAGCCTTTGAAAAAACGCAGTTTCAGCTTATCCGAGCTGCAGCAAACATGGGAGGAGCTTGAACGTCTTCAGTCTTATATGAACGAACAAGCAAAGCTTGCACAAAAACTGACGAACGAGCGGGTCATTGACCGTGAGGAAGAAGTGCAGCGTATCGTATCGGAAGAGCGGAATCGACTGGCAAGGGAATTACATGACTCTGTCAGCCAGGAACTGTTTGCAGCGTCGATGCTGATCTCCGCCCTGACGGAATCCGAAGAAGAGGAAACACCATTGTATACCGCACTGAAGCAGCTTGAAGCAATGGTCCAGCAATCACAGCTCGAGATGCGGGCATTGCTGCTGCATCTCAGACCAGCGGCGTTGAAAGGGAAGACATTGCAGGAAGGGATGGAGATGCTTCTTGCAGACCTGCGTGCCAAGGTACCGCTTTCGATTTCATGGGAACTAGATGCTTTTCCGGTTGAGAAAGGCATCGAAGATCAACTGTTCCGGATTTTACAGGAGTCCGTATCCAACACACTGCGTCATGCAAAAGCGGAAAGCCTGTCGATCAAACTGCTCCAGCGCGACAGCTTCATCATTCTGCTCGTTGCGGATGATGGTATCGGTTTTGAAATCGGCACAGGACAGCCAGGGGCTTATGGCTTACAAAATATGAAGGAAAGGGCAGCGGAAATCGGCGCCCATCTGCGGGTGGTAAGTGTACCGAAGCAAGGTACACGTTTGGAAGTACGCGTTCCGATGCTTGACAGGGAGGAAGGAAAAGCATGATCAAAGTACTCTTTGTAGACGATCATGAAATGGTGCGCATCGGTGTGTCTGCGTACTTATCGACGCAGGCAGATATCGAGGTGATCGGGGAAGCGGATAATGGAGAACAGGCAGTGAAACTTGCACTCGAGCTGAAACCGGATATCATCCTGATGGACCTTGTGATGGATGTGATGGACGGAATCGAAGCAACCAGGCAGATTGTCGCTGCCTGGCCAGAAGCAAAGGTGATCGTCGTCACTAGTTTTCTGGATGACGATAAAGTGTATCCGGCTTTGGAGGCAGGAGCAGCAAGTTATCTGCTGAAAACATCCAAAGCCTCGGAAATCGCTAAAGCAATCCGATCTACATATAACGGCAAAGCTGTCTTCGAGCCCGAAGTGACGAATAAAGTGATGGCGCGCATGCGAAAGCCGCAAGCACCCATCCTGCATGATACGCTGACAGCAAGGGAGCAGGAAGTGCTGCTTTTGATTGCCAAAGGCAGATCGAATCAAGAGATCGCTTCCGAGCTCTTCATTGCCTTGAAAACCGTCAAAGTGCATGTGAGCAACATATTGAGCAAATTAGAAGTGCAAGACCGCACGCAAGCAGCCATCTATGTGCATGAAAACGGACTGCTCAACTAAAAAACAGGCTTTGCCGCGAAGGCAAAGCCTGTTTTCTTATAATCCGAACGTATCATTCGGAACATATAGTTTGAAGCTCAAGTTATCATTCGGGATATCGAATTGCTCCACTTTCACGTGGAAATTGTTTCCTAGTTCCATCTGGGTGAGAGCGACATAGATGCTTTCGTCATCGGGGTTGATTGTTACCCATTCCGGCAGCTTGTAATATCTATCAATATATTTCAGCACCTTATCATTCGGCAAGGAAAGGCTTCCGAGTGAAATATCACGCTGTTCAAGCAGAAGGTCCCCGTTTTCCTGTACTTTCGGATCAAGCGTTATTTGCAAGGGTATCCGAATTCCGAATGCAGTGATGCCTCCGCTCAATTCAACGCTATCGTCCCCAAGCACGACCGCATAATTATCGGAGTTATCGTTCAATTCTTTGTCGATATACGCATTGATCAACTCATTGACATTTGCTTTGGTCGAGCTGATGGTGAACTCAGAAGAGTCCGAGCTGTCAAACTGGGCTTCTTCTGGTGGCTCTGGTGCCGGGCTGAAAGCCGGAAGGAAAATCAGCAGCAGCAAAAGCAGCAGGATGATTCCGTTCGCGATAGCTAATATCTTGAAGTATTTTTTCCAATTTCGCTGTTTAGCTGGTTGATTGTCATTTTTTCTGTTTTCCATAATACATCACCTGCCTATTCTTCATCTTCCTGTATGACGGGTTTGATATTATCCAATACCCGTTGTGCCATTTTTCCATACCCGATTTCATTTGGATGGAAATAGTCGTCAGCTAGTAAACTTCCAGTCTGATTATGGAACAAATCAGCTGTTTCGATATAATGCTGACCTTCCTCTTCAGCGACTTTTTCCCCGATACCATTGAATTCGGTCATGATGGTCCCAAGCTGTTCCTCGAGTTCCGGGACAGATTCTTCAAAAGGATTATAAAATCCGATCAAATAAACTTCAGCGTCAGGGTTCAGCTTATCGATCTTTTGGAAGATTTCTTTCATGCGTTCTTCATAATCAGGCATCTCTGCGCTGTAAGCGTCATAATCCAAATCGGTGAAATGATCTTTCGTCACTTTCATGATGTCATTGGCTCCGATTGTGATCAGCACAACATCCGCATTCTTGATGGAGGAGGAAATGACGGGGTCGTCGATTCTTTTCAGCAGCTGATCGGTACGATTGCCGCGCTTGCCGAAGTTATCGATTTTCACATGATCTTCAGTTTCTTCGAATGTTTGCTGGAGAATGCCGACATAGCCGCCATTCTCTGTCGCATCGCCTACTCCCTCGGTCAGGGAATCACCAATTGCTGTAATATGCAAATCTTCCTTGATGAAAAGTCCGATAGTATCTTTGAATAATTTCCGGAAAGCATTTCTTATGCCGGAAGAATCATCTTCTTCCTCTTCTTCAGGCACAGCAGGATTTTCTTCAGCATTATCGGAGGAATCCGTCTCATTTACTACGACCTCCGCGGGAGCATTCGTGACCGTTGTCTTTTGCTTGGTCCCGGCAAAAACGATCACAGCTCCAATTGCAATGGCTAGCAGGAACGATGCAATAATGTAGTAGATTTTTCTCTTTTGCACGCATCATCACCCTCGTTCAGCAGAAATATAGTTACGTATTCCCGTCTTGTAAATCTTTTAGACGACTGAATACGGGAAAGAACAATTGTTAACTGATTGTAAAATTATATCTTACTAGATTCAGGGACAGTTGAATAGTGGGAAGAGCTGGGGCATCATGTTTTGGTTGCTGCTCAGTTGGGAACACGTCTTACATAAAAGAAATAAAAGGAGGGACGTGTCATGAAGGAATATAGTGTAGTCCCAAATAAGGATGTATCAGGCTGGTATGTGAAAATTGAAGATGTTGCACCGACAGAATACCATAGCACACGTGATGATGCCGTTTTGGAAGCAGAGGGAATGGCTAAGGAAAACTCCCCGAGTAAACTTGTCATATATGATGCACACCACGAAATAGAGGAAGAAAAGCAGTTTTAAAAAATTACCGGCAGTATTTGCCGGTATTTTTTAACTCTTTGGGCAATACCTGAATAAGCTGAACAGCAGGAGGTGCTAGTATGGATTTTTCCTTGCTGCTGTTAGCTTTTTCAGGAATTGCGCTGATCAGTATCGGAGTGCTGCGTCATTTTACGAAAGACCCGTTTGCCTTATTCATTCCAGCTGCCGTAACAGCACTGCTATTGCTCATTACGAGTGCATTTTCCTTCTTGTTTCAGGAGGAGATCATAAAAGGAACATTATACATCTTTGCTTCTATTTTATGTGGATTATTCGTATTATTGCTCTTCTTGCCGCCTTTTCGTAAATAAAGGTGGCTTATTTTGCAGCTTCTGCATTTTTCAACTGCTTCATCGTCAAGTGTTTCATTCGGAGGCCGGAGATCGTATATAGAATCAATGCACCCCAAATACATGCAAAAGCAATCAGATGTGCATGTGTGAATGCCTCACCGAATAAAGTGACACCCAAAAGCAGCATGAGTGTTGGAGCGATGTATTGAAGCAGACCGATCGTCGTCAAGGAAAGCCTGCGGGCTCCATGGGCAAACAGCAGAAGCGGTGCGGCTGTTGCGGCCCCGGATAAGAATAATATGATTGCTGTACTCGTTGGCAGCGGGGCGGTGTTTGCAGCAGGCACGAATAGCAAGTACAAAACGGCCAGTGGCGTAACAAACATCGTCTCGATTGTCAGCCCGAACATCGGCGGAATCATGACTACCTTTTTCAACAATCCATAGACTGCGAAAGTTATTGCCAGCAGGAAAGACACCCACGGAAACACACCATAACTTATAGTCAGATAAATGACACCGACTGCAGCAAGTGCGAAACTCACGATTTGCAAGCGGGTGCTCTTTTCTTTCAAAATGATCATGGCAAGCAGGATGCTGATGAGTGGATTGATATAGTAGCCCAGGCTCGATTGCAGGACATGACCGGAATTTACAGCCCAGATGAATACCAGCCAATTGAGGCTGACTGTTATGGATGCTGCGAATAATCCCCAAAATGCCCGTTTATTTCGAAACAGTTCTTTCACTTGTTTGATAAAAGGACCGATTTTCCCTAGCAAAAGAACGATAAGGATCATGGTGACAAAAGACCAGACAATTCGATGTGCCAGCAAATGGCCGGCATCGACTTCCTCTAATAGGTTCCAAAATAATGGAAGTACGCCCCACATCACGTATGCGATTGCGGCATTAATGATACCAGATTTGGATGTTTGTGGTTGCATGCAGGTATTCGCCTCTCTTTCTATCTCTATATACGTTAAGTGTACGGCTGGCTATCAGGCTTTTCAATACATTTCATCCTTTAAAGGGTAGAGAAGTTGTCAATGACTGATGGAATACTATATATTAGTATGGGTAATTGGAAATATGCTACATATGAAGGGAGCTGCATTTGTGCATATATTTGCGTATTTATTAGGATTATTGACTATCATAAATATTCTCCTGGCACTTGCGATCGTCTTCCTGGAAAGGCGTGATGCCAGTGTTACATGGGCCTGGCTGCTTGTGCTGGTTTTCATCCCAGTCGCAGGATTTGTCATTTATTTGCTTTTCGGCCGCAAGCTCTCGAGCAAAATTTTCACCTGGGACACGAAATCGCGACTCGGTGTAAAAAAGCAAGTGCAAGCACAATTGCGTGCCATCGAGGACGATACGCTTGTTTATAAGCAGGAAGCTGTCAAGGAATACAAGGACTTGGCCTATATGCATCTGCGTAATGATGATGCGATTTTGACACAAAGTAATGAGGTCGAGCTGTTCACGGATGGACAAAAGAAATTCCATGCACTTTTGCACGACCTTTCACAGGCTACGGACCATATACATCTTCTTTACTATATTGTGCGCAGTGACAAGCTGGGTGAAAGATTGGCAGACGTTCTTATCAAAAAAGCGCAGGAAGGCGTGAAGGTCAGGTTCCTGTATGATGATATGGGTTCGCGCCGCATCAAGAAAAGCTATGTACGCAGACTTGCGGCAGCCGGTGTGGAGATTGAAGCTTTCTTCCCATCTTTCATTCCGAAGATAAATATGAAGCTCAATCACCGGAATCACCGGAAGCTTGCGATCATCGATGGGAAAGTCGGATATATTGGCGGTTTCAATATCGGTGATGAGTATTTGGGCTATGATAAGAAATTCGGTTATTGGCGCGATACCCATCTGCGTATCACAGGTGAAGCTGTCAGGACGATGCAGACACGCTTCATCCTTGACTGGAACCAAGCCTCCAGACATGATATCGAATACGAAGAGCGCTATTACGTATCAGAACCTGTCGGCAATGTCGGGGTGCAGATAGTCTCCAGCGGCCCGGATGCCGAGTGGGAGCAAATCAAACACGGCTATATAAAAATGATCCTTTCGGCCAAAAAATATGTCTACATCCAGACACCGTATTTCATCCCGGATGAAAGCTTGGCTGATGCTTTGAAGGTTGCGGTTCTTTCAGGGGTGGATGTGCGTATCATGATACCGAATAAGCCGGATCATCCATTTGTCTACTGGGCAACGTATTCCAATGCAGGGGACTTGATCAAAGCAGGCGCCAAGATATATATCTATCAAAATGGCTTCCTGCATGCAAAGACGATCGTTGTCGATGGCAAGATTGCATCTGTCGGGACAGCGAACATCGATGTACGGAGTTTTCGCTTGAATTTCGAAGTGAATGCATTTTTATATGACCAAAATACGGCTGGGGTATTGAAAGAAAAATTTGAAGAGGATATTCTATTATCATCGGAACTTTCACATAATCTTTATAAACAGAGATCAAACTGGATTCGTTTCAAGGAATCCATATCCCGCTTGATCTCCCCGATCTTGTAGCCTAATGCTAGGCGGAAAGAAGGAACTTAAGTGAAATCGAAACCATGCATCGCATCTTTAACAGTAAAAACGTCCCATGTACTTCCTCCTGATACAAATAGTCACGGTACTTTGTTTGGGGGAACACTTATGTCGCATATCGATGACGTAGCGGCAATCGCTGCTTATCGTCATGCCAGACAGCTTGTTGTGACAGCTTCAACAGATAGTGTTGACTTCCTTGCACCAGTGAAAGAGGGAGATACGATCTGTGTGGAGGCATTTGTCACATGGACGAACAATACCTCCATGGAAGTCTTTGTCAAAGCCGTGACAGAGGATTTACGCACAGGGGACAGAAAAGTATCGGCAACCGCTTTCGTCACGATGGTCGCACTCGGTGAAGATAATCAGCCGATCGTGGTGCCGGAAGTATTCCCTGAAAGCCCGGAAGAAAAATGGCTGCATGATGGTGCGCCGCAGCGTGCTGCTTACCGCAAGGAAAGACGGAAACGCTCCAAAGAGATGGCTGTGGCATTCGGAACAGACTATCCTTGGTCGCGCAATGACGGCCGCAATTTCGAAGAATGATAAGCAAGACGAGCCTGGATGGAATAGGCTCGTCTTTTTTTGTCGGGATATTCTTTTATGCGGTGAAATCAGAAACAGATGGTGCCTGTTATATACTGACTTCTCGATCGAAAGCGTCCCGAGGTCTCTTTTAATGATGAAAGATCGCAGCAGCAACAAAAAAAGAGCTGCAATTCATTGTTACAGCTCTCCTTCTTCCAACGGCAGAATCAAACTGTTGAACAAATCATTCAACCGTTTGTATTGATGTGCCAATTCCTGTTCATCGCCTTCATGTGTCGTCAAATATTCGATATGGCCGTACACGCTCAATATCTCCTGTTTCTGATCATCGGAGAGATTCTTGATATCGATGACAAGTGATGTGTTTACATCGTTTGACTCCAGCTTCTTCAAATCCTTGCCGTATTCTTTGTGCGGATTTGCCATCAGCTCCTGCGCTATATCGCTAAGGAAATAAGCCATGAAAAGGTCCGTATCCTGTTCGAACTCTTCATGTGGATAAATTCCGATCAATTGATCCAGATGCCGTACGTTTGTTTTATTGCGCGTTATCTGGATTTGCTTGCGATTGAATACACTTACCAAGATCGGTGCTGCATCGAAAACGGGAATCTGATACCAAGGATTGCGTGAACGGATAAGGTGACGCTGGTTCACCCGGTGAGCTTCACCATCTTCCAGATACTGTTTCATTCCATGTTCCTGTACAGCATCATCCGTGGCGTACAATAACAGCATCTGTTCGTCTTGCTGGAGCAGCTGCTTGTAATCGACGAATGTAAAGAAGGGACGCTGCAATTGGGAAGCTTTTGAAATACATGGCAGGAAATGCTGTTTTCCGATCTGCCACTGCTGCATCTTGCTGTTGTTGAAACAGAAATACTGATTCGATCCGGTTTTTATACCCGCTTCAACCTTGGCAAAGCGGTGGAGCGGCTGAACATTCGTGAACTGTTGATGACTTTCTTCGTAGAAATGCAATTTCCATTTATCTGCCGGATTAAGCTCCTGCTGATGGCGGATGATGCCAATCGGCTTTTTGCGATCGGATACAATATACGCCGATGCTTGCTGCAGTTCCTTGACGGATTGTGTACGGATGAATTCGATCGTGTCATCGCTGCTTGATTTATCGAATAGCAGCAAGGAGCTGGTAGTGGCAGCTCCTTTGAACCAGCCCATTTGGATATCGGTATTGATTATGATCTTCAGGCTGCCGTCTTGCAGAAGGTACTCCTTGATTTTCGTACCGTATCTGGCGTTAAGGAAATCCGAGGGTACGATGAAGGCGGCACGACCATTCTCTTTCAACTGACGTAAGGCCTTCAGCATGAATAAGGCGTAAATATTCGTATAAGTGGAAAGCGAGATGCCCATATTCTGGCGGAATAAGTTCAAATAGATTTCCTTTTCATCTGCGTTGCGAAAAGGTATGTATGGAGGGTTGCATATGATGGCATCATAGGTTGTTTCCCAGTCATGTGCAAGGAAATCATGCTCATACAGGTTCAGATTGGGATGGGATGTGAAAAAGTCCTGGTTTGCCTCCAGAATTTCAACATCATCGTCATATGCATCAATCTTGAATGAAGCTGGTACATCCGAAATCAGCTTCCCCAGACCAACCGCCGGATCAAGTAGCTTTCCTCCATCCAAGCTTTGCAGTAACCACTTTTTCATCATATTTGCGACTCCATCGGGAGTGAAATATTGTCCGTAATGACGGCGGTGGAGCGCAGAGCTCTTATTTAAATACGATTCTTCCAATCTAGACTCTTCCAACAGGGTACACCTCCATAGGGAATAGGCAAAAACAACTAGATTCATTGTATTATAAAACCTACATAGTTTTCCAGTAAAAGGAGACGGATTACCAAGAATTACGTTGAATTCGCGGAATCCTTTCAAAATTAACCATTCATCATAGAGGGGAGGCGGGCTGGTTGATAGACAGGAAGGAAAAGGAGTATAATAACAACCAGATATAAAAATGACAGCATATATACAAAAGGGGTTTACAGACATGAAAAAAGCATTAACAATTGCAGGCTCAGACTCCTCTGGCGGAGCGGGTATCCAAGCTGATTTGAAAACAATGCAGGAATTCGGCGTATATGGTATGTCTGCTGTGACAACCATCGTCGCAATGGATCCTTATAATAACTGGCATCATAAAGTATTCCCGGTCGATGTGGATACGGTGAAGGAGCAGCTGAATACGATCGTAGTTGGTGCGGGTGTCGATGCGGTGAAGACAGGAATGCTCGGTTCTCCTGAAATCATCGAGTTGGCTGCGAACATGATCAAAGAAAACGGCATCCCGAATGTAGTCATCGACCCGGTAATGGTATGTAAAGGGGCAGATGAAGAGCTTCAGCCGGAAAACACAGTCAGTTTGCGGGAGAAACTCGTTCCGCTTGCAACTGTCATCACGCCGAATCTTTTCGAAGCTGCCAAATTGGCCCAAATGCCTTTGATTCATTCTGTGGAAGAAATGAAAGAAGCGGCACGGAAAATCCATGCTCTAGGTGCGAAATATGTACTTGTAAAAGGCGGCAGCAAGCTGGAATCCGATAAAGCGATCGATGTGCTTTATGATGGGGAGAGCTTCGAGATCCTTGAAAGTGAAAACGTGGATACGACGTACACGCACGGAGCTGGATGCACGAGTTCGGCAGCGATCTGTGCTTTGCTTGCAAATGGAAGCAGTGTGAAAGAAGCGATTTACGAAGCAAAAACATTCATCACAGAAGCGATTCGCGGAGGTTTCAAGCTAAATGAATATGTAGGCCCTGTCAATCACGGTGCCAGAAAGTCCATGCCACAGTAAGAAGGCAGGATGGATCAGGAAAAGCCGCCTGTACGGGCGGCTTTTTCCTTGTCCGGGAGGAGGAAAGTATGCGTATTTTCAGTGTGGAAAAACTTACGAAAACGTACGGAGATAAAGAACTGTTTCAGGAGATCGGCTTTCACGTCGAATCACGGGAGCGAATCGGCCTGGTTGGTGTCAATGGAACAGGTAAGTCGACATTGCTGAAGGTCTTGGCGGGCATCGAGAGTGCAGACAGCGGTGATATCGACCATAGCAAAACGTTCCAGTTGGCTTACTTGGCCCAGGAGCCACAGCTGACATCAGGGAGAACAGTGCTGGAGGAGGTATTCAGCGGGACGAGTCCGATACTGCAGACCATCCGTGCCTACGAAGAAGCTCTCTCTGCTTTGGAACAAAATCCTGAGGACAGCAAAACACAAAATCGTCTGTTCACCCTTCAAGCTAAAATGGATGCCGAAGACGCATGGGATGCGAGCACGCAGGCCAAGACGATCTTGACAAAGCTTGGTGTGGATTATTATGCAGCTTCTGTCGATGTCTTATCAGGCGGACAGCGAAAGCGTGTGGCTTTGGCGAAGGCGCTCATTCAGCCTGCCGATTTACTGCTGCTTGATGAGCCGACCAACCACTTGGATAATGAAACGATCGAGTGGCTTGAAAGCTATCTGCCTAGTTACCCTGGGGCACTCATGCTAGTGACGCATGATCGGTACTTCCTGAACCGGATCACCAGTCATATTTTCGAATTGGAGCTGGGCAGCCTTTATCGATATGAAGGAAACTATGAAACATATTTGACGAAAAAGGCGGAACGGAAAGCACAGACGCTTTTGGATCAGGAAAAGCACCAGAATACACTGCGACGAGAGCTTGCTTGGCTGCGCCGCGGCGCAAAAGCACGGACTACGAAACAAAAAGCCAGAATACAGCGAGTGGAGCAGATGAAAGAAACCAAGTTCCAGACGCAGGATAATGAACTGGATCTCCAGGTCGGCGCAGCCAGATTGGGCAAAAAGGTCCTTGAGGCAAAAGATATAACAGTACAGTTTGGCGAAAAGCCACTGTTCTCCAACTTTGATTTCCTGTTCAAGCCAGGTGACCGCATCGGAATCATCGGACCGAACGGCAGCGGAAAGACGTCCCTTTTGAATACACTTGCAGGCAGGATACAGCCGACAGCAGGAACAGTGGAAACAGGGGAGACAGTCAAGCTTGGCTATTACACACAGCTGCAGCAAGATATGGATCAGCAGCTCCGCATCATCGACTATATCAAAGAAGTGGCGGAAGTCATCCATACTGCTGACGGCAACGTGATCACAGCGGAACAAATGCTGGAGCAATTCCTATTCCCGCGCAGTCATCAATACACGTATATCCACCGTCTATCAGGCGGAGAGCGGAAACGTTTATACTTGCTCCGTGTGCTGATGGAAGAGCCGAATGTCCTCTTCCTGGATGAACCTACCAACGACCTGGATACAGAAACATTGGGCATTCTGGAAGATTACCTGGACAGCTACCCAGGCGTCGTCATTACAGTTTCCCACGATCGTTATTTCCTCGACCGTGTCGTCGATCAGCTGATCCTCTTTGAAGGTGCAGGCATCGTGTCCTCTTTCTACGGCAACTATAGCGAGTACCGGGAGAAAGTCCAAGAACAGCCAAAAGTGCAGCAAGTAAAAGCAGAACCAGTGCAAGAAAGAAAAGAGAAGAAAAAACAAAAGCTTTCCTATAAAGAACAACAAGAATGGAACACGATCGAAGATGAAATCGCCGACCTGGAACAAAAAATCGAAGCCTGCGCCACAGGCATAACCGAAGCAGGCAGCAACAGCGAACTCGTCCAAAAACTCTTCACAGAACAGCAACAACACGAACAGCACCTAGAAGAAAAAATGCAACGCTGGGAACAACTCTCCCTCATCGTAGAAGAAATTGAACAACGAAAAGCGTAAAAAGCCGGTTAGGAACGGAGAAGGAAGTGAGAAAGCCCGGAGTGGGGCGGCTTTCCCCGCGCAGGGATTTATCGCTTCCGGCGCAGTTCCTGGCTTTTGGAGCTGGATCATCAAAGAAAAGCGTAAGAAACCGCTTAGAAACAGAGCAATAAACAAGGGTGCCAGGAGTGGGGCGCCTACTCATTGCAGGCATATTTCGTGTGGAATTGTTCATACTCTAATAGAATGGAAGAATAGTCTGAATTCAACAACGGGAAGGAATTGATTCCAATGCCAGAACAGCAACTATTAGAAAAATATGCAGACGTCGCTTTGCGCACAGGCGTGAATATCCAGAAAGGCCAACCTCTATACATCATGGCTCCGATTGCAGGGGCCGATTTTGTCCGTTTGATTGCCAAACGTGCCTATGAGCTTGGAGCCAGTGAAGTGGATATCAACTGGTCTGATGATACACTCACGCTTTTGAAATACAAACACCAATCCGAAGAAGTACTTACAGATATTCCGGATTGGGTAGTGGAGCGTCGTGCTTATAACATGAAAAAAGGTGCAGCACTCTTGCAAATCCGGTCCACTGACCCAGATCTCCTGAAAGATGTTGACGGCAATAAAGTGGCGCAGGCAACAAAAGCCGCGGCACAAGCTTTGCAGCATCTTCGAAAGTATACGATGAATGATATCATTCCTTGGACAATCATCACGATACCGACAGATGCATGGGCGCAAAAGATTTTCCAAGGAAAATCGGCAGAGGAAGCAACGACACTTCTATGGGATTCGATTTTCAAGATCGTCCGTGTCGATCAAGAGGACCCTGTCCAAGCATGGAAAGAGCATAATGCGAAGCTGCATCATGCCCGGGATGTCCTGAATGATAAACGCTATAAAAAACTTCATTTCAAATCCGAAGGAACCGATCTTGTCATCGGTTTACCGGAAGGACACTTATGGAAAGGCGGCTCCTCGACGACCGAAAGCGGTACGGAATTCAATCCGAACATGCCGACGGAGGAAGTGTTCACGCTGCCGCATAAGTATGAAGTGGAAGGAACAGTCACAAGTAAAAAGCCATTGATATACGATGGTAATATGATCGATAACTTCACTCTTACTTTCAAGGAAGGTAAGGTTGTGGATTATAAAGCGGAAGTAGGACAGGAAACACTGAAGCATTTGCTGGAAACAGATGAAGGAGCGCTTCGTCTTGGAGAAGTGGCTTTGGTGCCGCATGAGTCACCTATTTCCCAATCCGGCCTTATTTTCTACAACACGTTGTATGATGAAAATGCATCATGTCACGTTGCTTTAGGGAAGGCGTATCCGACAACGCTTGAAGGCGGATCTTCCATGAACGAAGAAGAATTGGATAAGCATGGCGTCAACGATAGTTTGACACACACAGACTTTATGATCGGTTCTGCTGATCTCGCTATCGACGGGATTTTCGCGGATGGTGAATCTGAGCCTGTTTTCCGTAACGGAAGCTGGGCAATTAAATTCGATTAAGAGAAAACCCGCATCACTGGGACGAATCCAGGGATGCGGGTTCTTTTATTGTTCCAATATTCCATGGTGGACAAGCACAGCCCGGATAGCGTGATAGTCACATTCTGTCTCCATTTGATCCTTGATCTCGCGAAGCTTTGGCAGTTCATCATGCTGCTTCAATACGTCAAGAACAGCTGATTCCTGTTCGGATGTGAAAAATTGCTTCAGATCAAGCGGTTTTCCTTCAGCATGAGCTTTGAACAGATGATTGCTGATCGTTATCGGAGTCAAATCCCGTTCTTTGGCTATTTCCTTCATCGAGGTTCCTTGCATAAAGGCATCATAACTGATTAAATGACTAGGTGTATCCTGTTTTTCCTGCAACAGTGGTTTGGAGTCATGTTCCGGGACAGCGGCTGTCTGATCATGTTTCTTCAGTACTTGTAGAAACTGCTCGCCATATTGCTCCATCCGTTTCTCCCCGATACCTTTGATCTTGAGCATCTCGGATTGGCTGTGCGGAATGTACCGGCATAATTCTTTTAACGTGGCATCAGAGAAAATCACGTAAGGGGGAAGTCCCTCTGATTGGGCGATTTCCCGGCGCAATTCTCGCAGTTCCTGGAATAGTGCTTCATCATAATCCGCTTCGGCTGTTTCCGTCGCTTTGGCGATTTGCATCATGACCGTTCTTTCGCCTTTCAAAATGCGGACAGCTTCGTCGGTAAGTGTCAGCACAGGGAACTTATCGTCTGTCGGAGCCAGGATCATTTCAGCTGAAAGATAGTGGATGAATTGGGTGATATCCTTTTCTGTCCTATTTTTCATGATTGCATACGTAGACAGATCTTCCAGTCCGAATTGCTTGATTCGTTTATCTTTGGATCCTTTCAATACTTTTGCCACCAATACCGCTCCGAAGCGCTCACCCATCCGCTTGACACAAGACAGCACCATTTGTGCTTCGCGGGTCATATCCGTTTTCTCGAATTCATTCAGACAATTACTGCAGCGGCCGCAATCCTCGGGTTCATTGGGATCCTGGAAATAATGCAGCATATAAGTTTGCAGGCAGCTCTGTGTATGGCAGTAATGAATCATTTGCTGCAGCTTTTGATATTCTGCTTGTGTATCCGAAGCCGAATTTTCGATCAGGAACTTCAATAGATGTATATCTTGACCGGAGAAAAGCAATACGCAATCACTAGGCTCCCCGTCACGTCCTGCCCGGCCTGCTTCCTGATAATAGGCTTCCATATTCATAGGCAGCGCATAATGCAGCACATAGCGGACGTTACTTTTATCGATTCCCATGCCAAAAGCATTTGTTGCGATCATGACACTGACTTCATCTTGGATGAAAGAAGCTTGTGCAGCCTGGCGGTCAGCTTCGCTCATACCAGCGTGGTATTTGGCGGTTTTGATTCCTTTTCGACTCAGAAATAGGGAAAGCTGATCGACCAGCTTCCTAGTCGGTGCATAGATGATACCAGTTTCATGTTTGCGTTTTTGGATGAAATCGATGATATACCTTTCTTTATCTGCACCTTTGACGACTTGGAAGCGGAGGTTATCACGCGCGAACCCTGTGCGCGTCGTATAATCTTCTTGTATGGCCAGCAGTCTCTGGATATCGTCTGCCACTTGCGGTGTTGCCGTAGCAGTCAAAGCCATGACAGGTGGCGTCTCATTCAGCTTGTCCAAAATGGAAATGGCCGATCGGTAGCTTGGTCGAAAATCATGACCCCACTGGGAAATACAGTGAGCCTCATCAAAGGCGATCAAGCTTATCGAAAGATTGCGGACCATTTGCAGGAAACGAGCATTCTCCAGGCGTTCTGGAGCTACATAAAGAAAGGTGAAGGCACCTTGGGCTGCTTGCTGCATCGTCCATTCCATTTCAGCGGCTTCCAATGTACTGTTTATATAAGCAGCGGGTATATCCATTGCTGTCAGCGCATCGACCTGATCCTTCATCAAGGAGATGAGAGGGGAGATGATCAATGCCGTCCCCTGCCGCATCAAGGCAGGTATTTGATAGCAAATCGATTTACCACCGCCGGTCGGCATGATAGCCAACGTATTCTCATTTTTCATCACATGACCGATTACTTCAGCTTGTCCTCTTCGAAAGGTATCATAGCCGTAATAATCCTTCAGTATTTGCTCAGCAGTAGCTTGCACGTGCAAAATCCTTTCCTGATTTTTGTTATCTACAGCATAACACGATTCTGTACCAATCAGCATTTTAGTCGCAAAAATAAGAAACTGCCTGTAACGATACAGACAGTTTCCTTTTTTATATTGTCGCCTCGCTTTGCGGGCGCTTCAATTCGATTTTGATTTTTTCGAGACGATTATCCCGTACAGATTCGACGGTAAAGAGCATGTTTTCATACTCCACGACAGTGTCGGCATTTTCATCAGGAATGGAGCCAATGCGGCTTAGGATGAAGCCAGCTATGGTATCGAAATTCGGAACGTCGATATCGGTATCGAAGTAATCATTGAATTCATCTATCTGCAAGGTGCCATTTGCCATATACGTATTATCATCGATACGTGTCAGCTCACCTTCGATTTCATCGTATTCATCATCGATATCCCCGACGATCTCTTCAATCATATCCTCCATCGTGACAATACCTGAGAAACCGCCATATTCATCTATCAGGATGGCAAGGTGATTATGTGTCTGCTGCAATTCCTTCAGCAGATCATCGATGTATTTCGTTTCAGGTACAAAATGTGCTTCCCGCAATATTGCTTCAAGCCGGACACCATCAAAGCCGTATTCACGAACTGCTTTAAAATAATCCTTCATATTCAGTATCCCGACGATGGTATCGCTGTCTGTCTGGTAAACAGGAATCCTGGAGTATTTCTGTTCCAGCAGGATATCTGCGAGTTCTTCAGCCGGTGTGTCGATGCTCAGGGTGAATGTATCCGTTCGAGGCGTCATGATCTCACGTGCAATCTTATCATCAAGGTCGAAAACGCCCTTGATCATGCCGAACTCATCCGCATTCAGTATACCTTCCTGCTGACCAGTCTGAGCCATGAGCTTGATCTCTTCCCTGGAGACCTTTTCAGCTTCTGCATCATTTCCTACACGAGTGATTTTCACAAGCATATTCGTGGAGAAGGAAAGGAACTTGACGAACGGCATTGCGATTTTACTGATAAATAGAATCGGTGTGACAGAGAATCTGGCTATCCTCTCTGCGTTTTGAAGGGCAACCCTTTTGGGGAACAACTCACCGAATACAAGTGTGACATAAGACAGCAAGATAGTGATGACGACTACGCTGATTTGCTGTGCATAAGGGATATCCCCAAGTACACCGGCGAATCTGTTTGCAAGTCCGGTAGCAGCTGAGGCACTCGAGAAGAAGCCTGCCAGCGTGATACCCACCTGTATCGTAGCGATGAACTTGCTCGGATCAGCGATGAGCTTCTGCAGTAAAGCTGCTTTTTTATCGCCTTCATCCGCTTGCTGTGAAATGCGGTTCTTATTCAGTGAAACCAATGCAATTTCTGCTGCAGCAAAAAAAGCATTCAGGACTGTTAAAATACCTATCAATACGAGTTGGAGTAAAACTGGACTCCCAGGATCATCCGCGCTATTCATGTATAAAATCTCTCCCTTAAAAAAATAAACGCAAAAAATGCGTTTTCATTATATCCATTATACGCTCTTTTTATGTGTATTCCAAATACTGTGCATGCAGTCTAGTATACCCTGTTGATTGGAAATCAATCCAATGCCCGGAGCTTTTGGCGAAGCGATTTGATTTCGTTCTCCATCTGCTCCAGCTGTTTCTCCATATGGGCTGCACCTGCGCCGCTTGATGCTAATTTATCCGCATCGGCCTGCACGCTGGTGTAAGACATTTTCAATTCAGCCAGTCTGTTTTCCAGCTCTTGTTTATTCATCTCATCACCTCTGAACTTAGAATAGAAAAGGAAGAGTCTGTACGTCAAGCGGTAAGGGTGAGCATCGATTTGTACTAAAAAAGTTGCCAGTCCATCACTTATGCGTCTTCATCCTCCGAAGAATAATAGGGAATATAATATGTATGGTGGTTGCACGAGCATATCAAGTGAATTACGTAAGCTCAGTACCATTCAATAATTCAAAGAAGATTACTGTCTGAATGGGAATGAAACGCTGACTGTAACCAAAAAGACCGTCACAATAAGCATGACGGTCCTGTTTGATGTATTAGATTTTGCCTTGGAAAGCAGCAAGTTCCTTATAGAAATTGTCAAATGTCGGAATATCCATTTGTTGACCTGCATCGGACAATGCAACAGCAGGGTTAGGATGGACTTCGGCCATGACGCCGTCTGCACCGACTGCCAGTGCTGCTTTCGCGCACGGTAGCATGATATCTTTCCGACCAGTGGAATGCGTTACGTCGACCATGACAGGAAGATGCGTTTCTTGTTTCAAAATCGGGACAGCTGAAATATCCAGCGTATTCCGTGTTGCTGTTTCGTACGTGCGGATGCCGCGCTCGCAAAGGATGATTTGACCATTGCCTTCGGAGTGGATGTATTCTGCTGCCGCAATGAATTCTGAAATTGTTCCGGACAGGGCACGTTTAAGCAGGATAGGTTTGTTTGTGCGTCCTGCTTCTTTCAGTAATTCGAAGTTCTGTGCATTGCGGGCGCCGATTTGAATCACATCGACGAAATCAAGTGCTTTCTCGATATCATGCGGAGTCACGATTTCACTGATGACAGCCAAATCGTATTCTTCTGCTGCGCGCTTCAGGATTTCCAACCCTTCCACACCCAAACCTTGGAAGTCATAAGGTGAAGAACGAGGTTTGAAGGCACCGCCGCGAAGCAATTTGAGTCCTTTGTCTTTCAAGGATGCCGCAACTGCAGCCACTTGGTCGTAACTTTCGACAGAACATGGTCCGAAGACGAAGCTTGCTTTGCCAGTTCCGACTTTTTCGCCTTTCAAGTCGATCACTGTATCTTCATTTTTATAAGCACGGGATACAAGCATAGGACGCTTGCTCGCAGCTTCTTCTTCTTTCGTCTTAGCTTGCATGACAGCTTTGAATATACTATCCAGTGTGGAATCTCCTAGCACACCAGCTTCATTCTGTGCTTTCAGTTCTGCAAGCAGCAGTTGTTCAGACTGGCTGCGTTCACTTTCAGGAAGATCCTTCAGCTGCTGCTTAAGGCTTGCCTGTTCGTTCAACAATTTCAACAGCTCGAAATGTGTTTGTTCGTACTGCTTTTTCAGCTCCAAAACATTTGTAGTCTGCATAAATAGATCCTCCTTGTAAGTTTGATCCCTAAAATTGCCTTCAATAGCCTATCCAGCCGATATCAGTTATCCTGCAAGCATGAATTCCCGGTTCCCGGGGGATCCCTTGCAAACCGCTGCCGTTCTGAGACAGGTTATGGAAGAAACCCAACATCAACATCGCGATTTGAATTGATCTAATGTTGAAAATATTATCCCTATACTACATCCTTTTATAAATAAATACAAATGTTAGCTCAAAGTTATGCAGAAAAAAGGACATTAGTACCTGTTTACCCTTGTTTTCAGCTTTGTTTTATTTTTGATGCATTCTTTATAATTTTTTTACATTTACAACAGGGCGCTGATCTTTCCGCCGCTTATTGACGTAATCCGCAAATGTGAATAAAAATACGAGCAGAAACAGGAAACTCGACATTTGGAACAGGGAAGATGTCGAAACATATTGATGCAGCAGACCGAGAATGACTGCACTCAGCCCAATACCAAAATCAATGGATGAATAGTACATGCCGTTGGCGATACCGCTTCTTTCCACATCCGTTTTTGATATCGTCCATGCCTGCAAAGCGGGAATCATCGACCCATAGCCAATTCCGAATAATGCTCCTGAGAGCAGGAAATACCAGTTGGCTGTTGCGATGCTGAGTATCCACATAGCAACAAACGCAATGACTGAGCAGCCCATGATCAAAATCCAGGGGCCTTTGGCATCGAACACCCTTCCTGTGAATGGCCTTGAGGCAGTGGAGCATAAAGCATTGGCTAAATAAAAAAGGAAAGTTCCGGTTAGATTCTGTTCTTCACCGAAAAGGACAAGATACGTAACGATGGATCCATAACCGAACGAAGTCAGGAACGTGATGAGTGCTGGATAGCTGCTTTTCTTTTCAATCAATGAGTGGAAGAAGGAAAACTTTGTCGGATTGATTTGGTTTTTGGCCAGTGATTCAGGCTCTGCATAGTGTGTCATTGCCAGAAACAGAAATGCGACTAAGCCAAGTAAAATAGAGACGGATATGAGTATCTGGAAGTTGAAGTTCTGATAAAGGAATATACCGACACTTGGTGCGATGATCATACCGATTGTAATGGAGAGGCCGAAATAACCCATGCCTTCCCCGACGCGACGTCTTGGTACAAGATCAACTGCAGCTGTGCCGTTTGCTGTTGTGCTCAATCCCCAAGCAGCTCCATGCAGGAAGCGGAAAATGAGCAAAAGGAAAATGATTTGAGTGAAAGGGTATAGAATGGTGCAGACGAGCAAGAGGAAAGAACCGATAAGGATCAGCATTTTCCTCTTTTTTGTCAACAAGATGTGGCCGATGAATGGCCTGATCAGTATGGCGGCAATGGAAAACGCTGTCGTTACCATGCCAACCTGTAGGCTGCTGCCGCCGATCGATGCAATATAAGGTGGCAAATTCGGCAGCAGCATTTGAAAGCTCATGAAAGTAAACAGATTGCCAATCAAAAGGAAAATAAAGGATTTCGTCCAAAGAGGTGGCATGTCATTCACCATCATTTTCCTCCTATTCCGCCTGTATTCCGGCAGCGGATTTTTTCTTCATTCTATGATCGACCCATTCCCGGTAAAAGTGGGAAATGATTGTTTTGCATACTGCATAAAACGGTATGACGAACAATAGACCAAGGAAGCCCGCAATGCTCCCGGCTGCCAGTATGAGCGTGATGACTGTCAGCGGGTGGATACTCAATGCTTTTCCCATGACATTCGGGGAAATCAAGTTTCCTTCGATTTGCTGGGCGATAAGCATTACGATTGCTGCTAAGATTGCTAGCTTCGGTTCTTGGAAGAAAGCAACCAAAATGGCAGGAACAGCCGCCAAGTATGGTCCGAGAAACGGAATGACGTTGAAAACCAATCCGATGATGGCGAGTGTGAATGCGTACTTGAGCCCGATGATCGCATATCCGATGAATAGCATCGTGCCGACACATACCGATACGATGAATTGCCCTTGTATGAAAGAAGATAATGTATGATTCAAGTCTTCCATTAGCTTCTTTACACTAGCTCCTTTTTTCTTATCAAAGAATTTTGTTATGAATGGAACCAATTTTTCCCCATCTTTAAGCATAAAGAATAAGAAAAAGGGAATCAAAACCAATGTGAAAAGGAAATTGACCAAGCTGGAAATGAATCCAATCAGATAACCTGGGATATCCTGCAGGCTGGACTGTAAGTTGGTGGCATAATTCTGGATGGATTCCTCCACTTGATCTGGCAATGCAGAGTGATTATTTTCCCAGTAGTTCACGATGGATGTGAGTTGATTCGTGATGCCGGGGATATTATTCACCAATGCCTGATACTGTGTTTGCACGATTGGCGCAGCGAATTTGTACACGAAATATACCAATGCAATCAACAGCAGGAATATCGTCAGGATGGCTACCCATTTCGGGAAGCGGATTTTCTCCAGGAGCCGTACAAGCGGCTTGGTAATGTAAAATAGAAGACCAGCCGCAATCATTGGGAATGCAATCGCGCCTATGTATGCTGCCAAAGGCTGGAAGATGAAATTGACTTTCGATATCAAAAGAATGAGAGTGAAAGTCAGGACAGCGGCCACAAGGCCTTGAAACCATTTTTTCTGGGTCAATGTAAATCAGTATCCTTTCCGATTAATGATATTGTTAGCATAGCATAGCCAAGCAATGGCGTAACCCTTTCCCTAAGTTTTTATTAAATTTCCAGCAGAATGGGGATTCTGCGGTATTTCGCGTTATAATATGGTAAAATCTCAACTATACTTATATATTTTCAGGAGGAAAGCATTATGGCATGGCAAGATACATATGAAAAATGGAATTCATTCACAGGACTCGATCCGAAATATAAAGAAGAATTGTCCAATATCTCAGAAGATGAAGCTGCTTTGGAGGATGCTTTTTATAAAGAATTGACATTTGGGACAGGCGGTATGCGCGGAGTTCTCGGAGCAGGAACGAACCGAATGAATATCTATACTGTCCGCAAGGCAGTCGAAGGCTTGGCAGTATACATGGAGAAAAACATCAGTGATTACAAAAAGCGCGGGGTAGCTGTTGCCTATGATTCCCGTTATATGTCTCCTGAGTTTGCAGATGAGACTGCGCGTGTTCTTGGCGCCCACGGCATCGTAGCGCATGTTTTCGAATCGCTGCGCCCGACTCCATTATTATCATTTGCGGTAAGACATCTGAATGCAGCTGCCGGCATCATGATCACTGCAAGTCATAACCCACCTGAATACAACGGCTTTAAAGTGTACAACGAAGACGGAGGTCAAATCCCGCCGGAACAAGCAGAAGCAATCATTGCGGAAATCGCGAAGGTCGAAGACGAATTGGCTGTGGAAGCAGAGGAACTGGAAACAATCCGTGCGAACGGTTTGCTGCATAGCATCGGGGAAGATGTGGATAGTGCCTATCTTGCGGAATTGAAAACCATCTCGAATATGTCCGATTCTGCAAAAGAACAGCTGGATAAGCTTCAGATCGTTTTCACACCGCTTCATGGTACATCCCATGATCTTGTATTGCGCGGTTTGGATCAGCTTGGTTTCCAAAAAGTACATGTCGTAAAAGAACAAGCGCAGCCGGATCCGGAATTCTCTACTGTTGAATCCCCGAATCCTGAAGAACACCAAGCCTTTACACTGGCAATGGAGCAGGGTCAAGCAATCGGGGCAGATGTATTGATCGGAACAGATCCGGATGCAGATCGCCTGGGTGTTGCAGTACAAGACGGACATGGAGCATATCAAGTGTTGACAGGGAACCAGCTAGGTACACTCATGCTTGATTATGTGCTTGCCAATGCGTCGGATGAGGATCTTCGCAACGGAAAGCTTGTCAAAACCATCGTGACGACAGAAATGGGCCGTGCGGTAGCAGCATCTTATGGTGTGGATACGATTGATACACTTACGGGCTTCAAGTACATCGGTGAGAAAATCAAGCAGTTCGAAACAACTGATGAGAAATTCTTGTTTGGTTACGAAGAGAGCTACGGTTATTTGATCGGTGACTTTGTCCGTGATAAGGACGCCGTGCAGGCTGCGATGATTGCTTGTGAAATGGCGGCTCACTGGCGCGCCGAAGGCAAGACGCTGCTTGAAGCATTGCATGTTCTATATGAGAAGCATGGTTATTTCCTGGAGGATCTTCATTCCATCACTTTGAAAGGGAAAGACGGTGCAGCTAAGATTGCATCCATGATGGATGCAGTCCGTGCCGATACTCCGCAGGAACTTGGCGGTCTGAAAGTGATGGCGGTGGAAGATTACTCCATGCAAACACGTCGGAATCTCGATACAGATTCTGAGGAGAAGCTCACACTTCCAAAAGAAAATGTCATCAAGCTATTTCTTGAGAAAGATAGCTGGGTATGTTTGCGTCCATCGGGTACAGAACCGAAAATCAAGAGCTATTATGGTGTCAGCAGTGCAAGCTATGATAGCAGCCTTGAGCTTCTTGAGAAGCTGAAAGCAGATCTTGGCAAGTACTTGAAATAAATCGTTGACATTGCACTCACATTCGACTAGACTAAAAATGTGATAAGCGCAATTTGCTTCTAAAGGGGAGTAGCTACACAATAAAGTCGTCATTCCGAGAGAAATCTCCGGCTTTATTGGCAACTCAGACGTTGTTAGCGAGACCTTTACCATCTTGGTAAAGGTCTCGCTTTTTTTTATAAAAAAGTGTTACGCCTTGACTAAGATGGGGTACGATTGCTAATAAATCGCATACTACATTTTAAAAGGAGCGTAACTGAATGGATGCACAATTACTTTTTGAGTATGGCTGGGTTTTGATCGTCCTAGTAGGACTTGAGGGTATCCTTGCTGCGGATAACGCATTGGTACTTGCAATCATGGTTAGGCATTTGCCGGAAGAACAACGTAAGAAAGCACTTTTCTATGGATTGGTAGGAGCATTCGTTCTCCGCTTCGCGTCACTATTCGTCATTTCCTTCCTTGTCGATGTGTGGCAAGTACAGGCAATTGGTGCTGCGTACCTATTGTTCATCTCCATTAAGAACCTGTACGACAAATTCAGTGCTAAGAATAATGATGTGGCAAACAAGAAGCCGAAAAAAGAAAGTGGCTTCTGGATGACGGTATTGAAGGTCGAATTAGCTGACCTTGCTTTCGCAGTCGATTCCATTCTTGCAGCAGTTGCATTGGCAGTCGCACTTCCGCCAACTGGCCTAGGTAATGTCGGAAGCTTGGATACGGGACAGTTTGCCGTTGTTTTGGCAGGCGGTATGATTGGTATCATCATCATGCGTTTTGCAGCGAATATATTCGTCGATCTTCTTCATACGAGACCAGCTCTTGAAGTGGCTGCTTTCGTCATCGTAGGTTGGGTCGGGGTCAAGCTGGTCGTCAGCACGCTTTCCCACGATGCACTTGGTGTGCTGCCGCATGACTTTGCACACTCTACCGGGTGGAAGCTTACTTTCTACGGGATATTAGTAGCAATAGCAGTAATCGGCTGGATTGTGTCCGGCAGAAACAAAGTCGAGCATAAGAAAGAAGATTCCGCTGAAGGAACAGAATAATACAAGGAGACCTTCTACTTTTTGGTAGAAGGTTTTTTTGATCAGACATTTTGTCTTTCCAGCTCAGAAGCGTTAAAATAGAAGGTAGCATAACGATAGCAGAGGAGACGATCACGATGTCAGAACACCATTTTCATTTAGACGCAGCTTGGCCGGGAGGAAGGAACAGCTCCGGTACAATCGAAGCAGGGAACTTGAAGACAGAGATCAGCATTCCTCCGGAAATGGGTGGCCCTGGCATCGGTACGAATCCAGATGAAATGCTGCTGGGTGCTGCTGCTACTTGCTATATCATCACATTGGCAGCAATGATTGAACGTGCCCATTTACCGCTGTCTTCCATGAAATTGGCGTCAGAAGGTATTGTCGATGAGACAAATGGTGTGATCACGTACAAACGAATCATCCATCGGCCGACTGTGTTCTTGAAACAAGAAGCAACAGAAAAGCAATTCCAGATGCTTGAAAAGCTGGCGGTCAAGGCAGAAGAAAGCTGCATGATCACCAGAGCGATAAAAGGGAATGTGGAAGTCAGCCTGGAGGCAGACTTGCACATCGAAAATGCTAATCAATAATTTGCCAGATAAAGGACGGAAAGCGTATGAATAGTGAACGGGCGATGCACATTCTGAAAGAAAATGGCTTCAAACAAACAAAGCAGCGCGAAAAACTGCTGAATATTTTCCAGAAACGATCCCAGTATTCCGCCGTGACCGAACTTTGGAAAGAATTTCGCGAGGATTTTCCAAGCGCAAGCTATGATACAGTGTATCGGAACCTCTACACGATGGCCGAGTTAGGTATCCTTGAAATGACGACAATCGATGGTGATAAGCATTTTCGCTACCATTGTAATGTAGAAGGCCATCATCATCATTTCATCTGTAAGCAATGCGGAATCACCAAGGCGATTGACGTTTGTCCGATAGCGGATGTCAAAACAGCACTGCCAGGTGGTTATACGATAGAAAACCATAATTTCGAAGTGTATGGTATATGCCCTGCTTGTCAATAATCTGTTGATAAGCAGGTTTTTTGATTTCAATAAGCACATTATCATTTACAAATAGTAATCATTACGATATAATCTCGATTAGAACTTATAGTAACGGGAGGAATATCTGTTGAAGAAATCTCTATTTTTAATCGGTACGGCCTTGCTTTTAGTTTTGCTTGCGGCTTGCGGGAATGATGAAAGTCAGGGGAATTCAGATGATGGGAAGTTAAAGGTTTATACGACCATTTATCCGATTCAATATTTCGCTGAAAGAATCGGCGGAGATCAAGTGGATGTGGAATCAGTGCTTCCGGCTGGAAGCGATGCCCATAACTTCGAACCAACTTCGAATCAGATGGTTGATATTGCGAAAGCTGATGCTTTCCTGTATTCCAGTGATGAGCTGGAGACATATGCGAAGACGATTGCCGACGCCATTGGTGATGAAGATGTAAAGATCGAACAGCTTGCAGATGGCATTGATTTGCTTCCTTTTGGCGAAGAGCATGATCACAGCCATGATGCAGCAGAAGAAGAGCATGATCATAGCCATGATGCAGCAGCAGAAGAAGAGCATGACCACAGTGATGCAGCAGCAGAAGAAGAGCATGACCACAGTGATGCAGCAGCAGAAGAAGAGCATGATCACAGTCATGAAGATGCAGCAGAAGAAGAGCATGATCATAGTGAAGAAGGAACAGAAGAAGAAGCTCATCATCATGACCATGGCAGCATCGATCCCCATTACTGGCTTGATCCGGAACGGGCAAAGCAAATGGCGGAAAACATGAAGAATACGCTTGTCGAGCTGGATCCTGATAATAAAGACACTTATGAAGACAACTATCAGGCTGTAGCGGATGAATTGGACGAGCTTGATCAGAAATTCCAACAGGCTGTCGAAGGTAAAGAGAATAAGAAAATCATCGTTTCCCATGCGGCATATGGCTACTGGGAAGATCGTTATGGTATCGAACAAATCGCCATAACTGGTTTATCGCCTACTAACGAACCTTCTCAGCAGGAATTGGAAGAGATCATCCATACTGCGGAAGATAATAAACTGAATTATGTCTTGTTCGAGCAGAATATCTCGCCAAAAGTAGCGACAATCGTCCAAGAAGAAATCGACGCGGATGTGCTTAGAATCCACAACTTGGAGACGATTACGGAAGATGAAATCGATGCCGATGCGGATTACTTCAGCTTGATGAATGAAAACATTGAAACGCTGGAGCAGGCATTGACAAATAAATAAAGTGCCAAGAAAGGCTGTCCGGGAAAACGGGCAGCCTTTTTTTGACGCTTATGTTTCGTGAATATTCTAATTTTAAGGTATAATGCAGAAATACATACGTTTTGATGGAGGGGTATTATATGAAAAAATTCGAAGAACAGCTGCAGCAATTCGCTAAGCTTGCAATCCAGACTGGTGTGAACTTGCAAAAGGGACAAGGGTTGCTGCTTGTTGCGCCGATTGAAGCGGTCCGTTTCGTGCGTATGGTTTCAGAAGAGGCATACAAAGCAGGAGCGAAAGATGTACATACAGAGTGGATTGATGAAGAGCTGGTCGTACAGCGTTATAAGTATGCTCCGATTGAATTCCTCGAGAATGTGCCTGCCTGGAAATTCCATGGCCGCAATGAGCTGGTGAAGGATAACTATGCTGTGTTGAACATCATCGGTGAGAATCCGGATCTTCTGGAAAAAGTCGATGGTGATAAAGTGGCAGCCTATATGAAGTCAGCCGGAAAGGGAATGACGCCTTATCGCGACTTCATGATGAAAGATAAGATGCAATGGTCGATTGTTGCTTATCCGACAGCCGCTTGGTCCAAGAAAGTCTTCCCGGACAAATCCATTGAAGAAGCACAGGAAGCAATGATGGAAGAAATACTGCGCATCAGCCGGGTCAGTGGCAATATTGATCCGAATATTGCTTGGAAGGCACATAATAAACAGCTTCATCTGGCTTCGGATTATATGAACAAACAACAATTCTCCAAATTGATTTATAAAGCCAAAGGGACGGATCTGACGATCGAGCTGCCCAAAGGTCATATATGGAGCGGCGGTTCTGGTCCGACTGAGAACGGTGTTGATTTCAATGCCAATATCCCGACTGAAGAAGTATTCACGATGCCGCATAAAGATGGCGTGAATGGTACGGTTTCCAGTACTTTGCCGTATAACTTCAATGGCCAGCTGATCGAGAACTTCCAGCTGACATTCAAAGATGGCGTCGTTGTGGATTACAAAGCAGAGAAAGGCGAAAAAGCACTTAAGAATCTGCTTGAAGCCGACCCAGGTGCAAAGCGCCTTGGTGAAGTGGCACTCGTCCCGCATAAATCTCCTGTTTCGCAATCAGGTTTGATTTTCTATAATACATTGTTCGATGAAAATGCATCCTGCCACCTAGCGCTTGGAAAAGCATATCCGACTTGTATCGCAGGCGGCAATGAGATGACTGCTGCAGAGCTTGAAGCAGCAGGTGTGAATGACAGTATCATGCACGAAGATTTCATGATTGGTTCGGCTGATCTTGATATCGATGGTGTGAAAGCAGACGGCACCAAGGTTGCAGTCTTCCGTCAAGGAGCATGGGCACTAACATTCGAATGATCACATCAGCTGCATGATGGAATCCACTTTCTGGCTGTTCCTCGCTTCCTCAAAGGATGCAAAGGGACAGCCTTTTTGCTGTACGCGTTCTGGTACGGTGAAGATGGTATAGTCATCGAGTGAGAGACCGTTTTTTACTTCATCCCAGAATAAGGGGGTACTGACGGTCCCGGTTGAGCGCTTCCGGGCAGTATAAGGAACAGGCAATGTTTTTCCCATCCCAAATTGGACATAGTCGATATAAAGACGTTCATGCCGATTCTTTTTCATTCTCTCGATCGTGAAAAGATCAGGATGCTGCTGCACAAGCAGTCTTGCCAATGCTTCGGTGAATGTGCTGGCTTGGTCATAACTGAGTTGATTATCAGGCAGGGGAATGTACAGCTGCAGCCCCTTGCTCCCGGAAGTTTTGATGAAGGCAGCCAGCTGCATTTGATCGAGCCAGTTCTTCAGCAAATTGGCAGCTTTGATGGCCAAAGGCAGGGCTTCTTCTGATGGCGGATCAAGGTCCATAACGATCTCACGCGGCGATTCACTGCCGATTCGATGAAAAGGGGCATGAAATTCAATGCTGCCATGATTGGCAAACCAAATCAAAGACTGCAGATCCGGGCACTGCAATGGTGTGGTATCCGGAATGAATGCCGGGGCATAGTCGGGTCTGTGCTTTTGATAAAAGAAATCGGCTTCAATGCCATCGGGACAGCGGATGATGGTCATTTCACGATTTTTCATATGAGGCAGCATGAATGGTGCCACTGTACGGATATACAGCAAATACCGCAGCTTATCAATTTGTGCTTCTTCCCAGTAAAACTTGTCCAGTTTACTCAATTCGACCGATTGCGGGAACTGGGCCAAATCAATGACAGCCTGCTGGACTGTGCAATCAGCTGCTGCTGTGGACGGGGATAGGTGATGGAATCGCGGCTCGCGTAATTCTTCGTCTGCTTGTCCCAAGCAGAGTATGGTGGCACAAACTGCTGGAGGAAGGTGCAGGAGGTTCGCATCTTCTGTTCCGTTATCTTTGAAAAAAGCAGTCAATGTATTCCGTTCCGCTTCATCCATACCATGCTTGCATTTCCCGATTGGTATGAATTGGCCGTCCTCCCTGGCAAGCTTGGCATGAAAATAATCATTGTCTTTATCATACGCCGTCAGGACTGCCGTGATTTTGCGCCAGTTTTTGATTTTATACCAATCATGATGCTGTTTGCCGGCTTTATATGTGCTGGTGATCCGCTTTGCGATGATACCCTCTCCTTGATGCAATACAACATCCTCCATCAATGTGCTTGGCTCTGTATCATATCCCACATACTTTATCGCCGGAGGGCCTTCGAATAAGCTGATCAAGTCTTCCAAAGTCTGTTTTCGGGATGTGAGCCGGCGTTTTTCCTGACTTTTACCTTTGTATATCAGCAAATCAAAAGCCATCAGCATAGCAGGACGAGCAGATGCATGCTGTTTGATCCGCTCGGGTGATTTCAATCTGCCGCGTGTTTGCAGCAAGCTGAATTCACCGCTCAGGCGATTTTTCGGAATGATCAGTTCACCGTCGATGGTAAAGGGAATATGCGCTTTTACATGATGCTTTTGCTGTTCGCAGTAGGAGATGATTTCCGGGAATTGAGCGGTCAAGTCAACGCCATTTTTACTGGTCAGTGTGATGCTGTCAGATGCAACACACAAGACTGCCCGGAAGCCGTCATATTTCACTTCATAAATCCATTCTTTTCCTACTGGATACGTATCCCGATAAATTGGTTTCATCACTTGCATTGCTTATCGCTCCTTTTGCTTTAGTTTTAGAGCAATGCGTCAGAATTAAACATGGAACAGACGCACAAACTAGGACTAAAAAGGAGTGAGTGCACATGCATACGATGTGGAAAGGGACAATCAGCTTCGGGCTGGTGAACATACCTGTTAAAATGCACGCCGCCACCGAAAATAAAGATGTGAAGCTGCGGCAGTTGCATAAGGAATGCAACACACCGGTCAAGTATGAAAAGGTTTGTCCGCATTGCGAAAAAGAACTACAAACAGAAGACATCGTCAAAGCGTATGAGTATACGAAAAATAAATTCGTCGTCTTGGATGAGGATGAACTGCAGGCTTTGCAAAAGGAACAGGAAGATAAAGCGGTGGAGATCGTCGACTTTGTCAGCTTGGAGGAAATCGATCCGATTTATTTTGAGCGCTGTTATTATCTGTCTCCGAATGAAGGCGGCACAAAAGCCTACAGCCTGCTGCGAAAGGCACTGGAAGAGACGGGGAAGATCGGGGTCGCTTCGATGATCATTCGTTCCAAGCAGCAGCTAGCGGTCATTCGCGTTTATAAAAATGTACTGGTCGTGGAAACGATTCATTATCCGGATGAAGTTCGGAGTGTAGCCGACGTGCCTAATATCCCGGCGGAAGAAGCGATTGTTGAAAAAGAACTCACTACTGCCAAGCTGCTCATCGAACAGCTGACAGCCGCTTTTGATCCGGAAAAATACAATGATGAGTACCGGGAAGCTTTGCTGGATCTGATTCAAGCAAAGCGAGATCATGAAGATGTCCAAATTCCGACAGCGAGAAAACAGCCGAGCAATGTAACCAATCTGATGGACGCCTTACAGGCTTCACTGGATAAGGCGAAGAAAGATAAACCCGCACCAAAGAAAGCGACTAGAAGGAAAACCGCTTCACGGGCGAAGAAGAAGCCGGAAGCTGGATAATCCTTCCCGTCTTTTTACACATCCGTGTCTATATGACGATGATTTGACAGCCGGCTAACAAGTAGATGAAGAAAGGTCATAAGCTATAGCGTTTCTGCGCCGGTCTTCTTACTATGGAGAGACACATCTTGAAGTAGTAGAAGGAAGCGATAGTATGGAACGTGATTCCTATTTTGATAATGCAAGGCTGCTTATGATCTTATTTGTTGTATTCGGACACTTGATCCAGCCATATCAGGATATGCAGCTCCTGCATATGAGCTATACATGGGTATATACATTCCATATGCCTGTTTTCATTTTCCTGGCCGGTTTTTTTGCCAAGGGAGCATATAGCAGGGAAGCTGTGGAAAAGCTCGCCAAAAAGCTGCTGCTGCCATTTCTGTTTTTCCAGATCATCTATACGATTTACTATTATATGATCGGAAAAGAAGGTTGGATGGAGTCGATCCTTGTACCGCAGTGGGCTTTATGGTTCCTGCTCAGTCTATTCTGCTGGCATATCCTGCTCATCCCATTCAAGAAAATAAGGCCTGCCACTGGCATTGTCTTGGCAGCTTTCCTTGGCTTACTGGTTGGGTATCTGGATGAAATCGGGTCAGCTCTGAGTCTATCCCGTACAATCGTCTTTTTCCCGTTCTTCCTGACGGGTTATTGGATGACGAAGGAGCAGCTTGGCAAGCTGAAGAAACCTCCAATACAAATCGGTGCAGTACTCGTGCTCCTGACGGCAGCGGTCATGCTGTATCTTTATCCGGGGATGCCGACAGATTGGCTGCTGGGATCGAAATCTTATGCGGACATGGGAGCAAGCGGCAGCGGTGGAGTGACTCGCTTCATTGTTTATTTACTGTCAGCCATGATGATGCTGAGTGTAATGGCACTGGTGCCGGCCAAGAAGTTTTCCTTTACGAAATATGGACAACGTACATTATATGTTTATCTGCTGCATGGTTTCATCATCCAGTGGATCCGTGTTGATGATATATTCGAGGTGAATAATGGTCTTGATATTCTTGGACTTCTGATGGTCACGTTCACCATCGTGCTGCTTCTGTCCCAGCGCTGGATGCTGCGGTTATGGAAACCATTGATCGAACTGAAGAGTCCATGAAAATACCGCACAGGAGATCCTGTGCGGTTATTTTCAGCTTAAGCGGGCGTCGCGGAATTGCTTTGGTGTCATCGATGTATAGTATTTGAATTGTGCAGTAAAGTAGCTTTGGTTGCAGAAGTTGAACTTCTTGGCCAGATCGGCAATCGACTGGTTTGTATGAAGCAAGAAGTATTTCGCTTCTTCGATTTTCTTCTGATTGATGAACTGCACGGTCGATACGCCTACTTCTTTCTTGAATAAATGTGAGAGGTAGCTCGGATTCACATTGCAGTGCGTACTGATTGCTTGCAGGCTCAAATCCTCCAGGATATGTGATTGAATATAGGAAATCGCTTCATTGATGATATTGGAATATTGTGTGGCACGGCTCTTATTCAATCCTTCTATGAAACGGACGAGCATATCATATTCCAATTCTGAAAGTTCCTGTTCTGTCTGACAATTTTCGATTTCCAGCATGTACATCATATTCAGGCTTGATGCCACTTCCTGAGAAGCGCCGCCCCTAAGGATGGCACGTGTGTACAATGTGCAGATACTGATTGATTGGTTTTTTGCGGACCGCAGCGGTTGGAATGCGTACTTTGGGCGCTCGGCAGAGGAAAGGCTCTCAATCGTGGATAATGCCTCATTCAAATCACCATTCTCTACAGCTTCCATCAGCTGGTTCTCAAGCAGGTAGGAAGGGTACAAAAACTGTTTGTTCGATTTTATATCTTCGACGGAACGTGTTACAGGCAGAACAGCATTTTTAGATATGCTAGACATACTATACCTCCGTTAAGGATTATTGGATTTATCATCGTACTTATATAGCAATATTGTAAGCGTTTTCCGTTGAAAAATAAACTGTTTTAATAAAAAATATTTACAAAATATCTATTTTAACGTTTTTCGACATATTCGCAGGTGAATAGACAAGCAGGAGAAAGTCTAGCTATAATGAGAATAGAAAGAAAGAAGGCAATTGTCAGAAAAAATGAGGTGTGCACATGCGTGTCAGATCCACCCGTCGCATTCTGACTATCGTTTGGATGGTCATCCGGTTCATGCTGCAAATTTACAGCTTTTATTTGCTGCACAGCCGTGTGTGGGATGAACAAGATAAACAGGAATGGGAAGCGTTGCTCAAGAAACAGGCGAAGGAATATCGAAGGATTGCGGAGAAGAAGGGCGGATTGCTGGTCAAGCTTGGTCAGTTCCTCAGTGCACGCGCCGATTTGCTGCCGGCGGTGTTCATCCGGGAGATGGAAGGACTCGTGGATAAAGTGAAGCCGACGCCATTTACATACTCGGAAGCGATATTGCGCGAAGAACTGGGCGACCTTTATGGAAAGGAAATCGTTGACTTGAATCAAAAAGCGATTGCTTCTGCTTCCATCGGCGAAGTGTATGAAGCATATTTGCGAAATGGAAGGAAGATAGCGGTCAAAGTCCAGCGTCATAATGTGCGGCAGATATTCCATATGGATTTCAAAGCGCTTCGGATTGTCTTCTTCCTGCTTGGCAAGCTTACTAGCATCGGCAAGAAATCGGATATGAAGGCACTGTATGCAGAAGTGGTGACGATCATCAGCCGGGAATTGGATTTCCGGAAAGAACTGGAGCATGCAAATTACTTCAAGAAGCGCTACAAAGGAAACACACAAATCAAAATGCCGAATTATTATCCAGAGCTTTGTACTGGCAGGGTGCTTGTGATGGACTGGGTGGAAGGCCGGAGAGTGACGGATACGGATTATCTGGATGAACAGAAAATCCCGCGCGAACAAGTGGCCAGGGCGATTTTTCAATTCTTTTCCGATCAGTTCCTGAATAGCGGCATGTTTCACGCCGATCCTCATGCAGGTAATATCATCGTGCAGCCGGACGGAAAGATCGTACTGCTCGATTTCGGCATGGTCGGTGAGATAAAGGCTTCGGATACCGAATATTTGAGAGAAGCCATCCAGGGAATCGTGCTGGATGATTATGAAGCAGTCATTCAAGCACTCTATAAAATGGAATTCCTTCTTCCATCGGCAGATTCTGAGAAAGTGAAGCGGATCATCCGCAAAACAGTGGAGTTATACAAGGGCGGGGACCTTGATGTCGGTGACACCGATTCCTTCCTGCAGCTGCTTGAGGAGCTGCAAGCTGTTGTAAAGGAACAGCCGATTCAGCTTCCGGCGGATTTTGCTTTCCTCGGTCGGGCAGTTTCGCTGGCGATTGGTTTGGTGGCAGTCATCCACCCGCAGGCTAATTTGGTCGAATGGGGTAAACCGGTCATTCTCCGCTGGATGAGGGGTTCGAAAAAAAACCGTTCGATTTATACCGGCATCCTTGCCAATTCCCTGCGTCCATTCTTATCGATACCCAGGGCAGTCGTGGATTGGCTGACGGATGGTGATAAGCAGCGCAGCTGGGAAAGGGATAAGCAGAAGAACCAACTGACGCACCAATTTTACTTCTTTTATACCATCTTGCTGCTTGCTTTGACAGCAGGTTCCGCTTATACCGGCATCCAAGGATTGATGCAGCATACATTATGGCTTTTGCTCGTAGGATTCATTGCAACATTTCTATTCTTTGGATTGTGGTTAATTCTCGTGATCAAGCATGTTCTGCTGCTTAGATCCATAAATAAAACTAGGAGGTTATGAAAATGGCAGATTTATTGCGTAAAGGATTTCTTTTAGGTATTGGGGCTGCATTGGCCGGAAAAGAGAAATTGGATGCTAAATTGAAAGAGCTCGTAGCCAAGGGTGAGATTACGCCGCAGCAAGCGAAAGATCTGATTCAGCGTTTTGTGGAAAAGGGAGAAGCAAAATCAAATGAGTGGAATGAAAAAAATCAAGAAAATATGCAGAAAAAAGTAAATGATCTCGGACTTGCATCAAAGGCTGAAGTGGATGCCCTGAAGCAGCGAATCAGTCACTTGGAACTTCGTCTGCAGAATGAGGAAGATTGAGTCGGATAGTGATGTAGCATCAAGGTGGAATCAGTTGAAATTTGATAAATGAAGCAGATTATTGTTAACTTGTCGTGAATATTTCGAAAATTTGTTGTCAATTGTTCATTTCTCGATTAGAATGATGCTAGAGGCTATATTCAGGGGAGGTAATTAGCAATGACCAGCTTTTTATCTTTTGTCGACCAAGTGGAGCGGGATTTACAACGTCCATCCACAGCCGCAGAGTATGATTTCTTGAAATGGATGTATGAACAATATGTTGCCGAACAATCAGATATAATGAAGCAAGCGCTGTAAAACAGCGAAGCCCGCCAGAGTTGGCGGGCTTTTTTTGTTGATTGTAAAAATGCTGCTCGGCATCAGGCAAGTTGACTAAGTGTATGAAGATGAAGTGCGGTATTATTGACTATTTTAAGAACAATAACACAATCTCTGAGTCGGCAGAGTACGCAATCCTGTCCAGCTATTAATTTCTTGCTGATAAATCTGATATAATGCAACTAATAGCAAAAGTATGGAGGTGTTGAAATTGCTAAGTGAAGAAGCGGTGCTGCGGCACATGAAAGAAGAATTGGAGAGGGCATTGAATCTTGATGATGTCCAAAAGCAGCGCGAACATGTCCGGGCGGTGCGTTCGATGTGTGACCTGTTTCTGCAAGACGAACGTGCGGCCAAGCCGGAACCATCCAAAGTGATAAAGTCCCAGGAACAGCCGTCGGCAGCGGAATGGGCAGCAATGACAGGCGAATGGCCAGTCCAGGAGCAGCCCAAGAAAGCTTTTGAAGATGATGACGAAGAATCGAACGGCAAGTCATTGTTCGATTTTTGATATAAAGGAGTATAAAAATGAAAGCATTACTGATAATCGGCGCGATCAGCGGTTTCCTCACTGTAGCACTCGGAGCATTCGGAGCACATGGATTAGAAGGAAGAATAACGGAGAAAGCAATTGCCACTTGGGAAAAAGCGGTTCAATACCAAATGTTCCATACATTGGCAATCATCGGTGTAGCGTTATTGCTGCAAAAATTCCAAGCAGGCAGTCTGACAGCGGCTGGTGGTTTCTTCATTGCGGGTATCCTGCTGTTCTCTGGAACGCTATACATATACGCAGTCAGCGGTATTACGATCTTTGCTATCATCACGCCAGTGGGCGGTGTCGCATTCCTGATCGGCTGGGTGCTGCTTGGTTACTCTGCAATTAAATATCTGTAAGGAAAAACCTCTGCTAATGCAGAGGTTTTTTAGCGTGCAGGATAATTGGCCATGCTGCCTGGGTTTCCGAAAGGGTAATTATAATTGAGTGGTTCATCGAATGTCACATAATCGAGGTATACCATCAATAACAGGTAGCGGCGGTTCGTTTCTGGATCACGCAGGATAATGTGATCACGTCCGGCAGCCTCGATCGTGCCTTTGAATATCTTTGCATTCCAGCGATCATTATTTTCGAATGTCATGTAAACCGTAGCCAGCTTGCCGCGATTCAGGCGCAGAATGTTTTCGATATAGGACTGCTCGACTGGAAGTGCACCGGCAGGGCCGCCGCCTTGTACCTGTGACGGAACTTGCTGCTGTTGTTGCTGTTGCTGCTGAGGAAAAAATGGCTGATTTTGCTGTCGGGCTGGGAAGCTGTAATTCGGGACTTGTGGATAAGTATAGGCCTGTGGCTGTTCTTGATACTGCGGTGTGCTCGGCACCTGATTTTCTTGATTCTGGTTCTTGCTCATTTTCATTCCCCTTTCCTATATCCTTCACTTAGAAGACAATGGAGCAGCACTATACCGGCGGGCGCAGCGGGAATAATTGCAGTCGGATTCCTGCTGTGACAGCTGGATTATAGCCGGTATCGGCGGCATCGCATGTCAAAGGAACTCATGCCCGTTCTTTCACATGATATGATTTTGGGAAGAGTCATAGAACAAAGAAAAAAAGCCGGACCAATTGGCCCGGCTTTCATCAGATATGGAAGTAAGAAGACGCTGCTTCTTTATCCAGTATATTCCCGAAATAGAAGTCGCCGAATTCACCATAGCGTGCACTCACTTCATCGAAGCGCATCTCATATACTAGCTTCTTGATTGGAAGCGGATCGTGTGCGAATAAAGTGACGCCCCATTCCCAATCATCGAATCCAAAGGAACCTGTGATGATTTGTTTGATTTGGCCAGCGTATTTGCGGCCGGTTTTGCTGTGTTCATACATCAGTTTTGAACGCGCATCCTTTTCAAGGGAGTACCAATTGTCATCATTCATCCGGCGTTTATCCATCGGGTAGAAGCACATATAATCCCAGCGAGGCAGGATAGGCTTCAAACGTGCTTGTACTTCAGGTTTTTGTTCGATATCGACACCAGGTTTGCTCATGTATTTGGAAAGCTCTACGACGGATAAGTAGGAAAAGCTTTTCGTCATGAAAGATGCAATCTGCATTTTATCGAAAGCCGTCTCGATCTCTTGCAGTTCATCCATTGTCGGGCGCATGATCATGAACATCAGATCAGCTTTATGACCGATGATCTTATAAACAAGCTGACTGCCGTTTTTCGCTTCTTCCACTTGTTCCATATTTGAAAGCCAGTTCTGGTACTCCTCGATTGCTGCTTGACGAACATCCTCGGAAGCCAGTTTCCAGCTTGTCCAATCCATTACACGGAAATCATGAAGGCAATACCAGCCATCCATGGTTTCTACTGCTTCTGCCATGCCTAAACACTCCTTTTTTCGTTCACATTCTTTGTATAGTGTAACACAAATGCAATAACACCATGCTTGTCGTTGCTTACCTATTCCCTCTCTAGTATAACAACTGCCCAGCAAGCTGTATGTGTATACTTTGACAGATTTGGGAACATCTAAAGTGCTGCTTATTTTAATTAAAAAAATCAACAAGAGCTTATATCACTTTAAAAGTAAAACAAAAAGATTTACTATAGAAATGCAGACATATTCTAGGAGGGTTTTAGGATGAGTGATTTATTTCAAACATTGCGTGAAAAAGTGACTGGCCAGAATAAACGTATCGTTTTGCCGGAAGGGTTGGATGAACGTATTTTGGAAGCTGCAGCAAAACTTGCACAAGAGGGGATTATTGCACCAATCTTGATTGGCAATAAAGAGCAAGTGGAACAAAAAGCAAAAGAACTATCCATCGATCTTCACGGAGCAGCGGTCATCGACCCTGATACGTACGAGAAATTCGATGAACTGGTTGCTGCGTTTGTGGAACGCCGCAAAGGCAAAGCAACAGAAGAAGATGCAAAGAAATTACTAAAAGATGAAAACTACTTCGGTACGATGCTTGTTTACACAGGTGCAGCAGACGGTCTTGTAAGCGGTGCAGCGCACTCTACAGCTGACACTGTACGTCCGGCGCTTCAGATCATCAAAACGAAGCCAGGATACAAGAAGACTTCAGGCGCATTCGTGATGGTAAGGGAAGATGAGCGTTATGTATTCGGTGATTGCGCAATCAACATCGCACCTGACAGCCAGGACTTGGCCGAAATCGCGGTGGCAAGTGCAGAGACGGCAGCTATGTTCGGAATCGATCCGAAGGTTGCGTTGCTGAGCTTCTCCACCAAAGGATCAGCAAAATCTCCAGAAACAGAGAAAGTAGCAGATGCACTGACGATTGCAAAAGAAAAAAATCCTGATCTTGTCGTAGATGGCGAATTCCAATTTGATGCGGCTTTCGTCCCGTCCGTTGCTGCGAAAAAAGCACCGGATGCTGTGTTGAAGGGTGATGCGAATGTATTTGTATTCCCAAGCCTGGAAGCTGGTAACATCGGTTATAAGATTGCACAGCGCCTAGGTAACTTCGATGCTGTCGGACCGATCTTGCAGGGCTTGAACGCGCCCGTAAATGACCTATCCCGCGGCTGTAACGCAGATGATGTGTACAAGCTGAGCCTTATCACTGCTGCCCAAGCAGCAGAATAATACGAAAGACACCTTTCCCTGGGAAAAGGTGTCTTTTTTTTGTTTGTTTTGTTTTTCCAGCTCAAATATAGTAGAATAGCCTTGTTTAGAAGCTAAAGGAGTGAGTATTGTTGGGCAAGGATATCCGCTATTCATCCGAAGTAACAGATCAATTTGTGAAGCATGCCATCGATTACGTAGGAGCCGGAGTGGTAATCACCGACCCATCACTCCCTGATAATCCAATCATTTATACAAATAAAGGTTTTGAAGAACTTACAGGTTATCCTGCTGAAGAAATCATCGGCCATAATTGCCGATTCCTTCAAGGGGAAGATACGAATAGAGATGATGTCACACTTGTGCGTGACGCTATAAGAAATGAAGAAGCTCTTGTTGTGGAGCTGAAGAATTACCGCAAAAATGGCGAGATGTTTTGGAATGAGCTGGAGATTTATCCAATTTATCTGGACAGCGAGAAAAAGACATTCTTTGTCGGCGTGCAGAAAGATGTGACGCAGCGGAAGCTGAATGAAGAGCTGGTTTCCCACTATTTGGAGGAAGTTGCTCGTTTGTCCACACCAATCGTCCCGATTACTGATTCGACATCGATTCTGCCGTTAATCGGTGATGTGGATGATCGCAGACTGAATCACATATTGGAGCGAGTAGGTGAGCATGTCCAGCAGACAGGAGAGAAGAACTTCATTCTTGATCTGCAAGGAATCAGCCGCTTCCATAGCGGTATCCATCAAGGAGTGCTGCGGCTTTACCAATTACTCGATATGATGGGTACTCGTATGATCATTACCGGTTTCCATCCAAAAATGGCGATGGAAAGTGTCCGTCAGACAGACTTCAGTGAGCAAAACATCAAGTTCTATGCTACAGTGAAACAAGCTTTGGCCTATCTGGAAAAGGAAAACCGCTGAACCGAATATCGGTCAGCGGTTTTTTTATTTGATGTTTTCATTGCGGGCGCGCATCAGCTTCATACGGTCCTGCTGCAACTGCAATTCATATGCTGTCATCTTTTTATCGGGATCGATGTGTGTGATAGAAGCGAGACCATCTGCAATTCGTTTGCAAACCTTTTCGCTGGTCAGCGGGACATGGAGCAATTCGTCAAGTGATGCCATCGTTTCCGGCACAACTTCAGGAAACGTGAAACGAGTCTCGGCATCTTTTTTTGCTTTTTCATAAAATCCCCGGACGATTTCGGCCCGGGCGGAGCCGCTGCCATCCACACATAAATAAATCTGCACAGCAGAACCGTCCTTTACGCGACGTTGGGAGATGCCGGCGAATTTTCGGCCATCTATACTTAAATCATAGGTGCCGGGGCAATAGGAGCCTTCTACTTCGAACGCTTCGATTTTGTCGGTGAGGTCACGGAATATATATTGAATGAAGCTGACCATCGCCTGATAACCATCATGGATCCCAATATGCTTCGCATCGGGGAAGATAAAGGATAGATTGACGACGCCTTTATCCAGTAAGACAGCGAGACCGCCGGAATTCCGGACGACGGCTTTATAGCCTTTTTCCTGCAAATAAGCAACACCTTCATCGATGTAAGGCAATCGTGAATCAGGGATGCCGAGCATAATCGTACGATCATGGATCCACAGTCTGGCCGTTGGCGGGGCAAGGTTTTCCCCGACGGAAATGGCCAATGCATCATCAATGGCAAATGAAGCCATCGCCTGGTCAGGACCGTCTTCGCCGGAATGGTCGATCAGGCGGAACCGGGGTACTTCGAGTAATGTATGTAACACGTAGAACGCGCTCCTTTTCAACGAAATGGCATGAAACAGCCAATACATAGTATAGCAAAAAATAGGGTAGACAAGAAACGAGTAAAAATTACGTTTTGTTGTTTACGGAGCTTCCGATATTTTATAAACTGGTACTATTGGACAAAAAAATAAGAGATAGAATGACATAAAGTGAGGCAGAGGAAATGGCGTATCGTGATGAAAAGCTAGAAGAAGAAAAAGTTTTCAAAGATCCTGTGCATCGCTATGTGCATGTCCGTGACCGTGTCATCTGGGATTTGATAGCGACACCGGAATTCCAGCGGCTCCGGCGGATCAAACAGCTTGGAACCTCCAATATGACATTTCATGGCGCCGAGCATAGCCGCTTCAATCACTCTTTGGGTGTGTATGAGATTGTCCGGCGGATCGTGAACAATTTCGAGAATCGGAAGAATTGGAAAAAGGAGCAGCGTCTGCTCCTACTCTGTGCTGCTTTGCTTCACGATCTTGGGCATGGCCCTTATTCCCATTCTTTCGAAAAGGTTTTCGGATTGGATCACGAGGAATTCACCCGCAAGATCATACTTGGTGAAACGGGTGTCAATCATGTACTTCGTAAAGTGAGCGCAAGCTTCCCGAAAAAAGTAGCCGAAGTCATCAACAAGACATACGGTGACAAACTGATTGTCAGCATCATCTCAAGTCAGATAGATGCTGATAGGATGGATTATTTGCAGCGGGATGCATACTTCACTGGTGTCAGTTACGGCCACTTCGACATGGAGCGCATACTCCGGGTGATGCGTCCGCGCGAAGATCAAGTCGTCATCAAGGAATCCGGCATGCATGCGGTGGAGGATTATATCATGAGCCGCTACCAGATGTATTGGCAAGTATATTTCCATCCGGTTACGCGCAGTGCGGAAGTGATTTTGACGAAGATCTTGCACCGGGCCAAAGCGCTCTATCAAAGTGACTATACGTTCAAGCTGCGTCCGCAGCATTTCATTTCCTTATTTGACGGGAATGTCACACTGGCAGATTATATCCGGCTCGATGAAAATGTCACTTCCTTCTATTTCCAGGCTTGGCTGGAGGAAGAAGATGATATACTGAGAGACTTGTGTGAAAGATTCCTGAACCGCAGACTCTTCAAATACATTGAGTTCAACCCGCTTTTGCATGTAAAAGAGATGGTCGAGCTGTCCAGGCTGTTCAGTGAGGTCGGTATCGATCCTGATTATTATCTGATCGATGATTCCTCATCCGATTTGCCTTATGACTTTTACCGTCCCGGCGAGGAAGAAGAACGGCTGCCGATCCATCTGCAATTGCCAAATGGAAAACTCAAGGAATTATCGCGACAATCAGATATAGTCGAAGCGATTTCGGGTAAGAAACGAACAGACCATAAATTATACTTCCCGCAGGATATTTTAGAAGCTTTGCCAGATGACAGCAGACAGAAACAGCGAATTTACGAGATTTTATTTCAATAAGGAGGAGCAGCTATGCTAGCTAACCACGCCAATCTCCTGCAATTCTTTTCCTCAGTGGAAGAAGTGGTAGGAAGAAAGAAACTGCAGAAGATGATTTACATACTGAAGAAAAATGGAATTCCCTTCGGTGAAAAATATGAATTCCATCTATTTGGTCCCTATTCGGAAGAATTGTCACTGCGTGTGGATGAATTGAGCAATCTTGGTCTGATCAAAGAAATGAAAGAAGATAAAAGCAGCTATACGCAATATCGTTATACGATTACAGAGGACGGGCAGCAGTTTCTGTCGCATTATGATAATCATTTCCCGGATTATCAAGAAGCGGTGCATCTACTGAAGGAAAGAAGCTCACGCTTCCTCGAGCTGGTTTCCACGATGCTGTATTTTGAAGAGCTTCCTGAGGAAGAAGTGGAAGAAAAAGTACGGACAGTGAAGAAGAAACAGAATTATACCGATGAAGAGATGAAGGACGCCTGGGAATTCATCGGATCCATGAAGAAACTGCAAGTATGAGGGGCTTGGACAAAAGCCTTTAAGCATTACAAAAAACCAGACAATACCGTGAAGTCATGCGGTCATTATCTGGTTTTTTTGCTGTGTTTTAAAATATAGAGGTATGCAGCCGCTCCGGAAATACACTCTGCTTTCCTGCGGGTGGCTGAAACCTTGCCCATGGAAAGCGATATGTCATGTTATGCCAAAGCGGCTGCTCGAATGATAGTCAATTTTAAGCTGCTCGTTATGCCCTAGCCGCTTTTAGATTAATAACAACAAAGCAGTATAGCCGGCTGCACCAAGCAGGAAGCTACCGATGCTGCTTTCCCTTTCCTCGGGGAGTTCTTCTTTCAGTACGTTCAATACGATGCCTCCGGCGATGAAGGCGTTCAGCAACGAGACGGCTATTTCATTCAATTCGGTGAAGATGCCGATGAACCAGCCCAATAGAATGGCACCAGTCAACAGCAATCTGCCATATTTGTCGTATATTTGTTGATGGTCACGCCGCAGGCTGCGATCGTTTGTGATGAAGTGGACCCCTAAAGCCAGGAAATAAAACAGCATGCCCAATGGTGATTCATATTCTTCCCGCACCAACAGATAACCTATGATGCTGTTATACACAAAGAAAGAGGCGATATGCAGCCAGAAAACGCCGGATCCTGCTTTGTTTGGATCTGACAGTTTGTCTGTACGCTTTGATACTTTCACCATTCTCTCCAGCACATAGAAAAGCACCAGTCCGATAAGCGCAATGATATAAATATGATGTTCGGTGAAGCTCCAGAAGCTATCCTCAAGCTCTGTCTGCAGCTGTTCCTGAAAGCTATTCAGCTCAGGCAGGAGATGGACGAATACATAAGCGACAGCAATACCTGCTGAAATGGATAAAAATTTGCTCCGGGGTGTTTCCTTTAAAAAACTCATATACTTGGAGCAATAGTGAATGAGAGCGAAACCAATCGCAAATATCATGCTAAGCCAGAAATACATATGATCCTCCTTTCTGCAAAGTACTTTTCCCGGTTCGATCCTAGCGTAATCCTGCTGTACCGGCATGGCAGATGCAGCTTGGCATACTGTGTCAGCGCCCCGGATGATTTCATTAAGATATTGCTCGGTCATTTGTGTGGCTGACAGCTTTTTGTTTTGATGCTCAAACAATTGAATTGAAGTGTTAATCATACGCATGCTACTATAGAAGCAAAAGTCGAGGGAGCGGTATACGTGGAAAAGAAAAAGAATAATGCTTTCACGATCATGAAGGACGATTCAACAGATGGACACGGCGGATACGGGATTGGTTCCATCAGTCTGGAGAATATGAGTCCAGTCATCGTCGATCCGCATGAGAAGACGGCTTACGTCGATATGGCAGCAATGCATGCCCGCAGCCAAGTGGAACGTCGTGTACGTTTTCAGCATGAAAAAGAAAAAGTGCCGGATGGCAAGCTGTATTGGATCGTCTGGGTGACGGTGCAAAATGGCGGGGAGGGTCCGTATTATTTCGGTGCTGCAGCCAGTGAAATCCTTGTCGACCGGCCGAACCGCATTGCCTATAAGTCGATGCCGGAGCATGTGAAGCATATGGAACAATCGATGAAAGGCAAGTATGTGCTGGACCATATGGATGACTTGTCAAAGAACTTGCTGCTTGAATTCCTGAAAGAATACAAGCCGGAATTCTGGGATCTGACACCGAAAGATCTGGAAAATCAATTGCAATGAGAAGAGCCGCTTTCCTGTAAAAGGATAGCGGCTCTTTATTTTAAAACAGCCAATCAAACCAATGTTTCTTTTTATGCTCTGGTGTATCTTGTTTTGGCACAAGCGGATCTTCGTCCATATCGGGATGGCAATACAGTTTTGGTTCTGTTCCGCGGACAAAATAGCTGAACCGGCGTTTTTCACAATGCGAAGTGGAAAGAAGACCAGAGTCGGGATCGACGAACACGCCGCGTACACCGGCTGGCGGCCGGAATGCTTTGATTTGCTCGCCTTCATGCGCAGCTTCCATGAAGCCGGCCCAAATTTCCTTGCTGTAAGCCAATTCTTTCACTTTTTCCATTGATCGATTATCATCATAGCCTGTCCAGACAGCAGTGACCAAGTCAGGGCTGAAACCGACCATCCAGCTATCGGAAGTCGTCGTGCCTGATTTTCCGGCATAAGGACGGTCTAACTGATCCGCGACTGTCGCGCCTGTTACACGCATATAACTGCTCAGTGAATCATCGAACATGCCTGTCATCAAGTCTGTGAGTACAAACAGGTTTTTTCGATTCAGGTTTCGCTTATTGGCAGGCTGCTTATGCGTATAAATCGTCTTTCCATTATGATCGACGATTTTCTCGATGGTATAGCTTTCCACAGGCTTGCCGCCATTGGCAATCCGGCTGTAAGCGACGCCCATTTCTTCGACCGATACCGGCGAGGTACCGAGGGCGAGCGAGGGGACTGCTTGCAAGTCGCTTGTGATACCAAGCTTCCGGGCATCAGCAACAACTCTCTCAGCACCTATCATCAGATTCGTCTTCACTGCATAAATGTTATCCGACATTGCAATGGCTTCGGCGAGGCTGATGTCTTCATTGGCATAATAGCCGTGATAATTGCCTGGAGCATATTCCCCGCCGTTTGGGAGTTCAAAGGTGGTTTCTTCACTTTTCAATTGTGTCATCGGTGTAAAGCCGTTGTTAAGAGCTGTGTAATAGACAAAAGGTTTGAATGCCGAGCCGGGCATTCGTTTGGATGCGGTGGCCCTATTGTATGTGCTTGCTTTGTAATCAGTTCCGCCAACCATCGCTGTGACAGCTCCTGTATCGGGATCCATGGCGATGGCGCCTGTCTGCAGCTTTGTATCCGCTGGGATGGTATCCGCCACTTGTTCCTCCAGCTTAAGTTGCTGAGCTGGATCCATCGTTGTATAGACGTGATATCCGGCAGATGAAATATCAGCTTCGTCCATGTTGAGCACTTCTGCTAGCTCAGCTGTAATATGATCCTGAAAATAACCGGCGCGCTTGATGGTGTCCCGTTCCTGCTCTGTCGATAATGACACTGCCGGCAACGTTTCGGGCTCGTTGATATAACCTGCATCCTGCAGCAAGCCATAAATATATTCTTGTCGTTCACTGGATAGTTTTTCATTTTGGAATGGAGAATAATAAGATGGTCCTTTTGGTATGCCGGCAAGCAGGGAAGCTTCGGCTGCTGTCAAGCTTCCGGGATTCTTGTCCATATAATAGTCGCTTGCAGCCTGGATGCCATACATACCATGACCGTAATAGATCGTATTCAGGTAGCCTTCCAATATCTCATCTTTTGAATAGAACATTTCCAATCGGATACTGTAAATGGCTTCCTTGAGTTTCCGCGTCCACGTCTTATCATTGCTGAGATAGAGGTTTTTGGCATATTGCTGGGTGATGGTGCTGGCTCCTTCCACTTTTGCACCGGCCTTGATATCCTGCAGGGCCGCAGCTAAAATGCGCTTCCAAGCAAATCCGTGGTGATGGTAGAAGTTCTTATCTTCTGCCAGGATGGTTGCATGGATCAAGTGAGGGGAAGTCTCCTCCAAAGATACCCAGCGCTTTGGTGTATTGCCGTATTGCTCACCGAGGATCGTGCTGTCATTTGCATAGAAAGTCGTACTCCATTTACTTGTCATCGGCGGCGGTCCCATCAGATAGCAAATGAGGAGCAGTCCGGCCATGGCAGTCAGCATGCCTCCGAGCATCAGAGCTGCCAGTCTTTTCGGACGGAGCCATTTTTGCCAGCGGGCTATCGGAATCCGAATCAAATCTATCACCTGCTTCCTGCATGATGTCAGGAACAGTATCGGCTTCCTGCAGGATAATAAACATCCGAAAGGGTTGCTTTTTTTTGGATTTTCTCTATAATTTGATTGTTTAAAGCTATAAAAATGACCAACACTAGTTGCGAGATGATATAGGATTCTACACATAAGGAGTAATGACATCCAATGGAACTTTGGTATACGGAAAAACAAACAGACAGCTTTGGTATCACGGCAAAAGTGAAGCGCTCCCTGCATAGTGAGCAAACAGATTTTCAGAAATTGGACATGCTTGAAACGGAGGAATGGGGCAACATGCTGACATTGGATGGCATGGTCATGACTACTGAACGTGATGAGTTCGTCTATCACGAAATGGTGGCGCATGTACCTTTGTTCACCCATCCGAACCCGGAAAACGTCTTGATTGTAGGCGGAGGGGATGGCGGTGTCATCCGTGAAGTGCTCAAGCATGGCAAGGTCAAAAAAGCGACGCTGGTTGATATCGACGGAAAAGTCATCGAGTATTCCAAGAAGTTTCTCCCTTCCATCGCTGGCATGATGGAAGATCCGCGTGCAGATGTACGTGTCGGAGATGGTTTCATGCATATTGCCGAAAGTGAAAATGCATATGATGTCATAATGGTGGATTCGACGGAACCAGTAGGACCGGCAGTGAATTTATTCACGAAAGGCTTCTACGCAGGAATCGCAAAAGCACTGAAAGAGGATGGCTTATTCGTCGCACAAACAGACAACCCATGGTTCAAGGCCGACTTGATTTCACAAGTGTACAAAGATGTGAAGGAGATTTTCCCGATAACGGAATTGTATACGGCGAATATCCCGACTTATCCGAGCGGTCTGTGGACATTCACGATGGGCAGCAAGACACACCACCCGAAAAAAGTGGATGCGACACGTTTTGAACCAATAGAGACGAAGTATTACACGCCGGAATTGCACAACGCTGCTTTTGTCCTGCCGAAGTTCGTAAAGGACCTATTGAAATAAAAAAAGAAACGCTTCCAAGTGAGGCGTTTTTTCTTACGAAAAGGGGGAGCTGCATGCGTCAGATAAAGATTCCCGTATGGATCGAGATGGATACGGCAATAACGGAGGAAAACGATACAGAGTACACAACCTTGAAGCTAGCTGGAACTTATTCTGCCAATGGTGGATTGACAGCTGTCAGCTTCACGGAGAAATCGGAAGAAGTCGGGGACACGAAAACGCTGATCACCATCTCGGCGGATAAAGTGAGCATCAAACGCACGGGTGGTTTTGATATGAAACAAGTTTTCATAAGAAATCAGCCGACAGAGAACGTATACCGTCATCCATATGGTACAATGCATATGGAAACAAGCACACACGCGATGACGTTTTCGCCGCTGGCAGCCGACAGCCCGGCAGAACTGAAGATAAGTTATACAGTGACGCTCAATCAGGTGCAGTCAAGGAAACATGCCCTGACGTTGCGTGTGCAGGAGGAGAGTAACGGATGAATATCGTACAACAAACGGAACAAAAATTGAAAACAGCGATTCAAGATGCTGTTTTGAAGGCTGGATTAGCTGATGAACAAACGATTCCGGCTATCATTCTGGAGCAGCCGAAAGATAAAGCGCATGGCGACTACGCGACGAATATAGCGATGCAGCTTGCCCGCATCGCAAAGAAAGCACCTCGCGCGATTGCCGAGGAGCTTCAGCAGAACTTCGATCATGAACAAGCTCCTGTTGAGAAAATCGAAATTGCAGGACCAGGATTCATCAACTTCTTTATGCGGAACACGTATCTTGGTGAGCTCGTATCGACCATTTTGGAAGCAGGCGATAACTTTGGCCGTACGGATGCGGGCAAAGGCGAAAAAGTCCAAGTGGAGTTCGTTTCAGCGAATCCGACTGGAGACTTGCACCTTGGACATGCCCGCGGAGCAGCTGTAGGGGATTCCCTTGCCAACATACTCGATGCTGCAGGCTATGATGTTGGACGCGAATACTACATCAATGATGCCGGCAACCAGATTGATAATCTTGCCCGCAGTGTACAGGCGCGTTATTTGCAAGCGCTTGGACAAGATGCCCAGATGCCGGAAGATGGCTATCATGGGAAGGACATCTTCGAGATCGGGAAGCAGCTTGCCCAGGAGCATGGTGACAGCTACGTTCAGAAGCCGGAAGAGGAACGTCTTGCTTTCTTCCGTGAATATGGCTTGAAGTATGAACTGAAAAAACTGGAGAAAGATCTTGCTGATTTCCGTGTTCCATTTGATGTATGGTATTCGGAAACTTCCCTGTACCAGGACGGGAAGATCGACTCTGCTTTGGCGACACTTCGCGGAACGGATTATGTGTATGAGAAGGATGGGGCAGTTTGGTTCCGTTCGACGGATTTCGGAGACGATAAAGACCGCGTGCTCATCAAACAAGATGGCAGCTATACGTATCTGACTCCGGATATCGCTTATCATAAAACGAAACTGGATCGCGGTTTCTCTAAATTGATCAATGTCTGGGGCGCAGATCACCATGGCTATATCCCGCGGATGCGTGCCGCTATCCAAGCGCTTGGTTATGATGCCGACACATTGGAAGTTACCATCATCCAAATGGTGAATCTGTTCGAAAACGGCGAAAAAGTGAAGATGAGTAAACGTACAGGTAAAGCAGTCACATTGCGTGAATTGATGGAAGAAGTCGGCATCGACGCGATGCGTTACTTCTTTGTCATGCGTTCCAGCGATACGCATCTTGACTTTGACATGGACTTGGCGAAATCCCAATCCAACGAAAACCCTGTCTTCTATGTGCAGTATGCATATGCCCGCATCAGCACGATGCTCACGCAAGCAGCTGAAAAAGGATTCCAGACAGAAGGGGGATTCGATGCCGGTCTTCTGACAGCAGAGAAGGAATTGGATCTTCTGAAGCGTATCGGTGAATTCCCGCAGGTCGTTGCAGACGCAGCTCAAAAACGCATCCCGCATCGCATCACGCAATACGCTTTTGAACTGGCTTCTGCACTTCACAGCTTCTATAATGCAGAGAAAGTGCTGAATCCGGATAATGTGGAATTGACGAAAGCACGAATCGCGTTGATGAAAGCAGTTCGCATCACAATCAAAAATACATTGCGTCTGATCAGTGTCGAAGCACCGGAAAAGATGTAATCATACGAAAAAGCCCGCTTGCAGCAATGCCTGCGGGCTTTTTTATAGGTAATGCCGAAGCGGTCTGAAAACGATGCCGGTTGCTTTTGCGATCCACGGGCGTTTTTTTATATCATGCAAGGAAGCATCAATGCTGGATTGTTCATCTTTTCTCCATAATGCCAGCAGCTGGGCATAAAAAAGGTCGTTTTCGCGGATCGTCATTGTCAGTTCCTTGTTGATCAGCAAACTGCGACCATCCAGGTTGGCAGAGCCGACGGCACACCAGGAGTCATCACTGAGTATGATTTTCGCGTGATAAAAGCCGTTCTGATATAAGTTCACCCGCACACCGTGCTGCAGCAGACGCCGAGCAAAATGAAAGGAGACTTGGTTGACGATATAATGATCGACTTTTGTCGGCAGCATCACCCTGACATCGACACCTCTTTCAGAAGCACGTTTGAGGGCAGCTTCCACCCGGCGCGACGGCACACAATATGGTGTGCCTATATAAAGATATTCCTTTGCTTGATGGATTTGATGAAGAAGCCAGTCTTCGTAGCCATCAGCTTCCGTAATCACGACTTCCACCTGGGCACCATCAAATGCTGGTGCTTGCTTTGGAATGATATGGAATGGATCGCCCCAATCGGATGCGAATACCTGCACAAATGTATAAACAGCTTCTCCCTCGAGCTTGACGACACAATCACGCCAAAAGCCAAAACGAGGCTCTTTACTTAAATATTCTTTTCCTATATTGAATCCGCCGACATAAACACTCTTCTGATCGATGATGGTCACTTTCCGGTGATTGCGGAAATTCAGATCATAAAGGAAATACGGAAAACTTGGTTTATTTGCAAAGCGAAGCATGACGCCAGACTGGCGCAGACGCTTTCGTTCCTTTTTAGGCAAGCGATAACCGCCGATCCTGTCTAATAAAAAACGTATCTTGATACCTTCCTGCGCGCGCTGCTGCAAGAGCTCAGACAGTTGTTTGGTGGATTCATCCCATTTTACAAGAAAGAATTGGATATCGACGGAATGCTGTGCACCTTTTATATCACGAAGCAAAGCGTCATAGAAATTGACGCCATCATCAAATATGGAAACAAAAGCATGTTTATGGCCTATCAGCCGATTGACTGCGCTGCTTTTGCTGCGCTTCCTGCCAAGATTCAAGTCCACCCATATCAACACTGCGATGAGGAACAGGAGAGCCAGCAGGAGGAAGAAGACATACATATACTGACCTCCTTTCCTAAAGTAATAATAGGCTTTACAAATATAGCCAATATCATGTATCATAAAATCAATTCAAAGCGGACGGTAAAAGCCGGCGCAGAAAGGGATGATGAGTATGTTGACATATACAATGTCTAAAAAGACGTCTGTCACTGCGCACATCCCTCCTGCCCGATTGAAGTAGCGGCTTATTTACGCTATCTGTATTTCTAGTGGGAGGGCTGTGCATACAGTCCTTTTTATTATGGCCAAATAGCGCCCCACTAGGAGGAAAATATGAACGAAGCATGGAATCTATTAGGATGGAATGAGCAATTGGAAACAGCAAAGCAAGCATATGACCAGCAATGGACGCCTGCACGTGTCGTACTGGAGCATAAGCATCTATACAGGGTGCTCGATGAGCATGGAGAGCTGCTTGCAGCTCCGTCGGGAAAGTTCCGACAAACGTCAGATTTCCCGGCGGTCGGCGATTGGGTATTGGTGGATGCCCGTCACGACGAAGGAAAAGCGACGATTCATGCTTTGCTGCCGAGAAAAAGTAAGTTCTCCCGTAAAGAAGCGGGAGCGGTGACAAAAGAGCAGATCATTGCGGCGAATGTGGATTATGTTTACTTGGTGATGGCTTTGAATCAGGATTATAATCTTCGCCGACTTGAACGTTATTTACTGGCAGCTTATGATAGCGGAGCATTGCCATGCATTGTATTGAGCAAAGGCGACCTTTGCGGAGACATCGGGCAAAAGCTGCAGGAAGTGGAAAACATCGCCCCGGGCGTGGATGTATATGTGACAAGTGCAGTGGACAGAAGAGGCATCGATGCAATCGAGCAGCAGCTTACTGCGGGTGTCACAGCAGCCTTTCTCGGTTCATCGGGCGCCGGCAAATCCACTTTGGTGAATATGCTCTTTGGTCAGGAAGTGCAGCTGGCAGGGGCGATTCGCGATGATGATGGCAAAGGCCGGCACACGACGACACATCGGGAGCTTGTCCAGCTGCCGGGTGGCGGTATGATCATCGATACACCAGGCATGCGGGAACTGCAGCTTTGGAATCAGCATCATACCGGGATGAAATCTGCTTTTGCGGACATTGATCTATTAGGTGGGGAATGTCGTTTCCGTGATTGTACTCATAGCAATGAGCCTGGTTGCCGCGTACAGGAAGCAATCGAGGCTGGGGAACTGGAGGATGAGCGTCTTCACAGCTATTTCAAGCTGCAGCGTGAGCTTCAGTATCTTGAGGGCAAGACTTCCGTCAAAGCCCAGCAGGAGCAGCGGAAGCAGTTCAAACAGCTGTCCAAGCAAGTCAAACAAGTCAAAAAACGCCGCTGAATGGAAGAAACATTGCATTTTGATAGGCCTGGCAATATAATGTAAGGTATGGTTCTAAAACGGTAGACGTGAACATAACCAACTTATTGACAAAGGGAGTGCTGTGACAGTGGGTTTGAAAGAATACAGCCAAGAAGAGCTTGCTGACTTTTCCCTCGTGGAATTGACGAATTTGATTCTTGAGGATGAAAATAAAGCAACCGATTATAAAGATCTATTCGATAAAATAGCTGATATCAAGAAATTGAATGACGAACAGCGTGAAGACTATATGCTGCAGTTCTATACGGACTTGAACGTGGATGGCCGTTTCATGACTGCAGGATCGAATCTTTGGGGATTGAAGAGCTGGTATTCAGTAGATCAATTCGACGAAGATGTAACGGTTGAACCTACCAAGAAGCGTAAGAAGCGCGTCGCGGAGGAAGACGAAGAGATTGAGGATCTGGAAGAAGACTTCACTCTCGATGAAGAAGGCTTCGACGAAGATTACGGTGATGATGAAGAAGAAGATGACGATATCGCAGAAGATGATTACGAAGGTGATTATCAAAGTGAGAACACAGATGACGATACTCGTGAAATCATCGGAGAAGATATGCATCTGACAGGTGAAGAAGATGAGGATGACGAGGACGAAGACCGCTAAGCGAATAATTCGCTGAATGTTATTGACTTTAAAGTGGAGAATCAGTAATATTTTATGTGGGCTCTTTAATTGTCCGAAGACGCGTTCCCTTACAAAAGGGGACGCTTTTTATTTTTTCATAAACTTTTTTTTAGGACATGGGTATTCTATAAATAAATGCTAGAAATGAGGGATTGCGTTGACAAAGTATATCTTTGTTACAGGAGGAGTTGTATCTTCTCTAGGGAAAGGCATCACAGCGGCTTCACTTGGCCGTTTGTTGAAAAATAGAGGCTTGCAGGTGACGATTCAGAAATTCGATCCATACATCAACGTGGACCCGGGAACGATGAGTCCTTATCAGCACGGGGAAGTGTTCGTTACAGAAGATGGTGCTGAAACGGATTTGGACCTTGGTCACTACGAACGTTTCATCGATATCGACTTGAATAAATATTCCAACGTGACAACAGGTAAGATTTACTCTACCGTGTTGAAGAAAGAACGCCGCGGTGATTATCTTGGCGGTACTGTCCAAGTCATCCCGCACATCACGAATGAAATCAAAGATAAAGTATTCCGTGCCGGGAAACAAACGAACGCAGATGTTGTCATCACGGAAATCGGCGGAACTGTGGGGGATATCGAATCCTTGCCGTTCCTGGAAGCGATCCGTCAAATAAAATCCGATATCGGCCGCGACAATGTGATGTATTTGCATTGTACACTTGTACCTTTCATCAAAGCAGCTGGAGAGCTGAAAACAAAGCCGACACAGCATAGCGTAAAAGAACTTCGCTCGCTTGGTATCCAGCCGGATGCCATCGTCCTGCGTTCTGAAATGGCCATCAGCCAGGATATGAAAGAAAAAATCGCTTCTTCTTGTGATTTGGAAGTCAATGCCGTCGTTGAATGTATCGATGCCGATACACTTTATGATGTACCGCTTGCTTTGCAGCGTCAGAACTTGGATCAATTCGTTTGTGATCACTTCGGTTTGGAATGCCCGCCAGCTGATATGACAGAATGGTCCGCGATGGCAGCTCATGTAACGAATCTTAAAAAATCCGTCCGCATTGCTTTGGTCGGAAAATATGTGGAACTTCAGGATGCGTACATTTCTGTCGTGGAATCCTTGAAACACGCGGGTTACCCATATGACACGGATATCCAGGTGAAATGGGTCAATTCAGAAGATGTAACGGCTGATAACGTAGAAGAACAGCTTGGCGATGCAGACGGTATCCTTGTACCAGGCGGATTCGGTGATCGTGGTATCCAAGGTAAAATCGAAGCGATCCACTATGCACGTACAAGAAAGATCCCATTCCTTGGCATCTGTCTTGGCATGCAGCTGGCAACTGTCGAGTTTGCTCGTAATGTCCTTCAGCTTGAAGGGGCGCATTCAAGTGAAATCGATCCATTGACACCGCATCCGGTGATCGATTTGCTTCCAGAGCAAAAAGATATCTCCGACCTTGGCGGTACACTTCGTTTAGGAGTCTATCCTTGCCGTTTGCAGGATGGTACGAAAACGAAAGAAGCGTATGGCAATGAAGACGTCATCTATGAGCGTCACCGCCATCGTTTCGAATTCAATAACCAATATCGTGCGCAGATGGAAGAGCAAGGCTTGGTCTTCTCAGGTACAAGCCCGGATGGACGTTTGATCGAAACGGTCGAAGTCAAGGATCATCCTTGGTTCGTCGCTTCCCAGTATCATCCAGAGTTCAAGAGCCGCCCGAACCGTCCGCATGCATTATTCCATGGCTTCGTCGGTGCATCTTTACAGCATAAAGAAAGCTGATATAAATACTCATATTTAATAAAATTGAGTGAAAAAGCAGGAATTTGGTTCGTTTTACTAGAAAAAAGTGTAAATGGCTCACAGCAGTGAACATTATGTCGAAGCAAGCAGCAGCTTGCTTCGTTTTCTAGGGGGATATGCGGATGAACAAGCGTGTGTTGATCGTGGATGACCAGCCAGGTATTCGTATTTTACTGGAAGAAGTCATTCGGGAAGAAGGACATGAAGTGATTTCCGTCGGTACGGGAGCAAAAGCACTTGAACAAATAAAAAAAATTAGACCGGATCTTTTACTGATTGATTATAAATTGCCGGTTCTGGACGGACCCGCCGTACTTGATAACCTGAAAGAACAAGGGTTGTTCATACCATCGATCATGATGAGCGGATTGGCTGAGGAAGCGGAAGCTTTTCGGCAGAAATATGATTTCCTGATCGAGGTGCTTGCTAAGCCATTCGACATACTCAATGTCAGGATGATGGTGAATCAAGCATTGCAAGAAGGGTCGAATCAAGTATAAAAATGCGAGAAATGTTGCACCATGACGAGGGAGTTGGTATGCTTAAGTATGGAAGTGATAAATTACACGACTTCACATACATAGTTGCCGACCGTCGTGCATAATTGAAGGAGGATTTTTGTTATGCCTTTAGTATCAATGAAAGAAATGCTGAATGTAGCAAAAGACAATCACTATGCTGTAGGACAGTTCAACATCAACAACCTTGAATTCACACAAGCAATCCTGCAAGCAGCACAGGAAGAAAGCTCTCCTGTCATCCTTGGTGTATCCGAAGGAGCAGCGAAATATATCGGTGGCTTCAAGACGGTTGTATTGATGGTTAAAGGTTTGATGGATGACTACAACATCACTGTACCTGTAGCGATTCACTTGGATCACGGTTCCAGCTTCGAAATGTGTGCAAAAGCGATTCACGCTGGTTTCACATCCGTAATGATCGATGGTTCCCACCATCCGTTGGAAGTAAACATCGAGCTTACGAAGAAAGTGGTTGAGCTTGCACATTTACACGGTGTATCTGTTGAAGCGGAACTTGGACGCATCGGCGGACAAGAAGACGATCTTATCGTAGACGATGCAGATGCAGCGTATGCCATCCCATCCGAATGTAAACAGCTTGTGGAAGAAACTGGCGTTGACTGCTTCGCACCAGCACTAGGTTCTGTACACGGCCCTTACAAAGGTGAACCAAATCTAGGTTTCGACCGCATGGAAGAGATCTTCAACACAACAAGCCTTCCATTGGTATTGCACGGCGGTACTGGAATCCCGACAAAAGATATCCAAAAAGCAATCACGCTTGGTACTTCCAAAATCAACGTAAACACAGAGAACCAAATTTCTTCTGCGAAACGCGTTCGTGAAGTATTGGCTGAAAAACCTAATGAATACGATCCACGCAAATACCTAGGACCAGCACGTGAAGCGATCAAAGAAACAGTGATCGGCAAAATGCGCGAATTCGGTTCTTCAGGCAAAGCGTAAGTAAAAATTAAAAAGAAAACTGTCCTTTCGGACAGTTTTCTTTTTTTATACTCAAAAGCATAGGGGATCGCTGAAACCAGTTCCTGGCTTTAGTGAGACCGCTTAGGAACGGAGCTGTAAGCAAGGGAGACTGTAGTGGGTGCTTTCCTCACACAGCGACAACTCATTTTCTCCATCCATGACTGGAACCTTGTCCAAAATCGTTCTCCACACTTAAATCACCTCCTCCATGCTGCATCTCTCCACGGCACGTACAAGATCACGTTTAAAAAAATCCGATTGGGTAAAGAAACTTTATAGTGCTACTTTTTGAAAGCAGCATGGAAACCGAAGAAAATAATTACCGTCAGCCTCTGCCGTTTACAGAGTGCTCTGCATAAACTACTTCGGGACTAGTGAAAGGGTGGAAGCGATGAAATTCTTTGTGGATACTGTAAACTTGGAGGAAATCAAGCTTGCCAATGCACTTGGTGTGATGGCTGGTGTGACGACATATACGTCGCTTGTTGCTAGGGAAAGCTTGCCGTTTCATGACAGGCTGCGGGAGATAACCGAAGAAGTATCCGGTTCTGTAAGCGTCGAGGTTGTTTCAAAGTGTGCAGATGAAATGGTGGCAGAAGGAAAGCGTTTGGCCGAAATTGCTCCGAATATCACCGTGACGATTCCAATGTCGCTGGAAGGCCTTAAGGCAGTCAAGATTTTATCTGATTTGAATATCAGGACCAACGTGACATATGTTTGCAACGTGAATCAAGCATTGCTTGCTGCCCGTGCTGGAGCTACATATATATCGCCATTCATCGGAACATCGGATGATATCAGTCATAGCGGAATGGAGCTTATCGGGGCTATCACGGCTATATTTGACCGGCATGCTATCCCGGCAGAAATCATTGCTTCCTCCATCCGGCATCCACTGTATATAACAGAAGCAGCCAAGCAGGGGGCGCATATTGCGACGGTTCCGTTCGATGTGCTGCAAAAGCTTGCGGAGCACCCACTTACAGATGCTGGAATATGAAGATTTCTTGCAGACTGGAACAGACGGGTATAGTATAATTATGGTAAAGTAGAGGAAACTAACGTTGCTGTTATCCTAAATGTGAGGAGTTCCTTATGCAGAAAATACTAGTAGAGGGCGGAAAGCTTCTTAAAGGAAGAGTCAAGATAAGCGGAGCGAAGAACAGTGCGGTTGCATTGCTGCCTGCAGCCATTTTGGCTGAATCTCCCGTGACGATAGAAGGGCTGCCCGAAATTTCAGATGTTGAGACGCTGAGTCATTTGCTTGAAGAGATTGGCGGAAAAGTATCCAAGACTGATGATCTTCTTACAGTCGATCCTGCCAACATGACGTCCATGCCTCTTCCGAACGGAAAAGTGAAAAAGCTCCGGGCTTCTTATTATTTCATGGGTGCAATGCTCGGACGGTTCAAACAGGCAGTCATCGGCTTGCCTGGCGGCTGCTATCTTGGCCCCCGACCTATCGATCAGCATATCAAGGGCTTTCAAGCATTGGGAGCGAAGGTGACGAATGAGCAAGGTGCCATTTACCTGCGAGCGGATGAATTGCGCGGAGCGCGTATTTATTTGGATGTCGTAAGTGTCGGGGCAACGATCAATATCATGCTTGCTGCAGTGCGTGCTAAAGGCAAGACTGTGATCGAGAATGCTGCAAAAGAACCGGAGATCGTCGATGTGGCAACGCTTTTGACAAGTATGGGAGCGAAAATCAAGGGTGCTGGCACCGACGTGATTCGTATCGAAGGCGTGGAACAGCTCCACGGCTGCCATCACACGATCATTCCAGATCGTATCGAGGCTGGGACATATATCATCTTGGCTGCATCGCAAGGCGAAGAAGTGGTCATTGATAATGTGATTCCCGAACACCTGGAATCCTTGCTCGCTAAATTGCGGGAAATGGGCGTGGAGATCACAGAAGGGGACGAACAGCTGACGATTCGATCAGCCAGCAAACTGGATAGTGTCGACGTGAAGACGCTGGTGTATCCTGGTTTCCCGACGGATCTGCAGCAGCCATTCACAGCCCTTCTGACTAAGGCACATGGGACAGGTGTCATAACGGATACAATTTATCAGGCTCGTTTCAAGCATATCGATGAACTGCGCCGGATGAATGCCCAAGTCAAAGTGGAAGGCGGAGCTTCCATCGTGACGGGCGCTGCCAAGCTTGAAGGGGCAAAAGTAAAAGCAAGCGACCTGCGGGCCGGAGCGGCATTGATCATCGCTGCATTGATGGCCGATGGCGTGACGGAAATCACTGGTGTCGAGCATATCGACCGCGGGTATGAGCATATCACGGAAAAATTGCATGCACTCGGTGCCAAGATATGGCGGGAAGAGATGAGCGATCAGGAAGTCGAGCAGTTCCAGAATTCCTGATGGGCCTTAAGCCGCACACTGCGGATGAAACCGAATCTTGCCATTTTAACTTCATAATTCCGGACTGGCGCAAGCCAGTCTTTTTAGATACTTTATTTACTTAAAATACAGTTGAATATTCAAGTGCGAAAATGTATGATTAGTTATGCTAAAAAACGCAGCAAGTTTAAAAAAGCTGTATTGTGGTAAAAAATGATAGTTATAATCTTCTATTCTAGTTATACACTACCATCCTTCCTTTTCTTCCAGAGCTATGCCGGGTCTTTTTAGAACCCTTGCACCTCTCTCGGTCCAAGATTGAATTAGATTCCACCAGTTTTGAAGCACCAAAGAAGGATCATGATTTATACAGCCAAACAGATAAGGACAAGTCCTTAAATACAATAGGTGTGGTGATTTTGTGGCTGAACTATCCATTTCTCATCTAGAAACATTGACTTTGAAAGAACTATACGCAATGGCGCGCGAATACCGTGTATCCTATTATGCGAAACTGACAAAACGCGAATTGATTTTCGCCATCCTGAAAGCACAGGCTGAAAAAGATGGCTTCCTTTTCATGGACGGTATCCTGGAAATCATTCCATCCGAAGGTTTCGGATTCCTTCGGCCGATCAATTATGCCCCAAGTGCTGAGGACATTTATATCAGTGCGTCACAAATCAGACGCTTTGATTTGCGAAACGGGGATAAAGTATCCGGTAAAGTCCGTCCGCCGAAAGAAAACGAGCGGTATTATGGACTATTGCATGTCGATGCAGTGAATAACGAAGATCCGGAAGTGGCGAAAGAGCGTGTGCATTTCCCAGCACTGACTGCTTTGTATCCAGATAAGCAGATGAAGCTGGAAACGGAAACACGCAAAGTCTCCACTCGCATCATCGATTTGATGACCCCAGTTGGTTTCGGGCAGCGTGGTTTGATCGTGGCCCCTCCGAAAGCGGGGAAGACGATGCTATTGAAGCAGATTGCCAACAGTATCACAACGAATCACCCGGATGCCAAACTGATCATCCTGCTTGTTGACGAACGACCGGAAGAAGTGACGGATATCGAACGTTCCGTTCACCCGGATGTCGATGTTGTGAGCTCCACATTCGATGAAGTGCCGGAAAACCATATCAAAGTATCCGAGCTGGTACTGGAACGTGCGATGCGTTTAGTCGAGCATAAAAAAGACGTCATCGTGCTGATGGACAGCATCACGCGTCTTGCACGTGCTTATAACTTGGTCATTCCGCCAAGCGGACGTACACTTTCCGGCGGTATCGATCCTGCAGCCTTCCACCGTCCGAAGCGCTTCTTCGGTGCAGCACGTAATATCGAAGAAGGCGGAAGCTTCACGATTTTGGCGACTGCGCTTGTCGATACAGGATCCCGTATGGATGATGTCATCTATGAGGAATTCAAAGGAACAGGCAATATGGAACTGCATTTGGATCGCTCCCTTGCCGAAAGACGTATCTTCCCGGCAATCGATATGGTCCGCTCCGGCACGCGGAAAGAAGAATTGCTTGTGCCGAAGAGTCAGTTGGATAAAATGTGGGCGATCCGCAAGACGATGCAAGATTCCCATGACTTTGCAGAGCGCTTCCTGCGCCGTCTGAAAGCATCGAAAAACAACGAAGAATTCCTGGCGAATATGGAAGAGGAAATGAAGCGTAAAGGCACGAATAAGCGCGTCTGATTACATGGATTTCCTCTTGCAATAGGCTAGACAGACTGTTATAATCACGTTATGTGAGCTTTCACGACAGTTATCGGTCTCTCACAATAAACTCTGTTTCCTAGGGATTCAGGGCAAAAAGGAGTGCTAACGCATGAAAGAACAAATCCATCCGAAATATAACAAAGTTGTATTTCTAGATACTAGTTCTGACTACAAATTCTTGACTGGTTCTACTCAGAGTTCTGACGAAACAATCGAATGGGAAGATGGCAACACTTACCCATTGATTCGTGTGGAAATCAGCTCAGCTTCTCACCCGTTCTACACTGGTAAGCAAAAAGCTGACAAAGCTGGCGGCCGCGTAGATCGTTTCAAGAAGAAATACAACTTGAGCTAATAGCTTAAGATATGAAGAAAGAAACAGGCAAACACCCTTTGCCTGTTTTTTCTGCTTCTAGCCCCTTTTCAAAGTTACCATTGCATGTACACTGAATATCCAGATATACATAAGTGGAATAGATATAGTACGGATAAAGATAGTGTACTGTGACACTATCTTTTTTATTTGACAAGGAGAATTGACATGGCACAATTATTTTTCAAATATGGCGCGATGAATAGCGGGAAGTCGATCGAAATACTGAAAGTAGCCAATAATTACGAAGAACAAAACAAATCGGTGCTCATCTTCACCTCTGGTATCGATACGAGGGATGAAGTGGGGTATGTGTCCAGCCGTGTTGGATTACGCCGTAAAGCCATCCCGATCTTCGAAGAAACCAATCTCTTGGAAATCGTAAAAACCCACGAACCGACACCGCATTGTGTATTGATCGATGAAGTGCAGTTTTTAAGCAAGGAACATGTGCTGCAGCTGGCAGCAATCGTCGACACATTCGACATCCCTGTCATGGGCTTTGGACTTAAAAATGATTTCCAGAATGAATTATTCGAAGGAAGCCGCTATATGCTCATTTATGCGGATAAAATCGAGGAAATGAAGACAATCTGCTGGTTCTGTGCCCGTAAAGCAACGATGAACCTGCGTGTGGATGACAATGGAAAGCCGGTATATACAGGCGACCAAATCCAGATCGGCGGCAATGATTCGTATTATCCTGTCTGCCGCAAATGCCACAGCAACCCGCCGCTATAATACGTACACAATTGCTGCAAAACTGGTAAAAAGCTATAATGAAGCAAGGAAAGAGGTGTCGATATGCTAGATCGTTTACAAGCACTGGAAGACCGTTATGATAAATTGAACGAATTATTAAGTGATCCGGATGTGATCAGTGATACGAATAAATTACGTGAATACTCCAAAGAACAAGCAGGATTGACTGATGTCGTACAAGCTTATCGCGAATACAAAGATATCAGCGCACAAGTGGAAGATGCCAAGACGATGCTTGCCGAGGAAAAAGATCCGGACATCATAGAAATGGCCAAAGCGGAGATCTCTGAATTGTCCCCGCGACTTCCGGAATTGGAAGAGCAGATGCGCATTCTGATGCTGCCGAAAGATCCGAATGATGATAAAAACGTTATCATGGAAATCCGCGGAGCAGCTGGCGGAGATGAAGCAGCGCTGTTTGCTGGTGATTTATATCGCATGTACAGCCGATTTGCGGAAGCGCAAGGCTGGAAAACGGAATTGATGGAAGCAAACTCGACTGGTGTCGGAGGCTACAAGGAAATAATTTTCATGATCAATGGAGCCAATGCCTATTCCAACCTGAAGTTTGAAAACGGTGCACACCGCGTGCAGCGAGTCCCGGAGACGGAATCCGGCGGACGTATCCATACATCGACTGCGACTGTAGTTGTTATGCCGGAAGCAGAAGAAGTGGAAGTAGATATCCATGATAAAGATATCCGAGTGGATACATTCACATCCAGCGGACCAGGAGGACAAAGTGTAAACACGACGATGTCAGCGGTCCGTTTGACGCATATGCCGACAGGGATCGTTGTATCGATGCAGGATGAGAAATCCCAAATCAAGAACAAGGAAAAAGCGATGAAAATCCTGCGTGCACGAATTTATGATAAGTTCCAGCAGGAAGCACAGGCTGAGTACGATGATGCACGGAAATCCGCTGTTGGTACTGGTGATCGTTCGGAGCGTATCCGCACATACAATTTCCCGCAAAATCGCGTGACGGATCACCGGATCGGCCTTACGATTCAGAAACTGGATCAGATATTGGAAGGAAAGCTTCATGAAGTGATCGATGCACTGATCATGGAAGAGCAGGCGAAAAAACTTGAGCAAATCGGAGAATAACCAGCCAAGCATCATGGAGGCACTTCAGGAAGCGAAAGGTTTTCTGCAAACAAATGGGCGAGAAGAGGGAGTGGCCGAGCTTTTGCTCATGTTCCATCTTGGATGCAATAAGACCGAGCTTCTGATGAATTTGCGTGAACCAATGGATGCTGTACTGTATTCCGCTTTCAAAAAAGATATCGAAGAGCACGCCAAAACCGGTATTCCGCTTCAGCACTTGACTGGGGAAGAAGAATTCCTCGGGCGGCGCTATTATGTGAATCGGGATGTGCTCATTCCGAGACCGGAAACAGAAGAGCTTGTCCTCGGCGTGGAAGAGCTGATTCACAAGCATCTACCCGGACAGGATTTGACGATTGCCGATATCGGAACTGGCAGCGGTATCATCGCCACGTCCTTGAAGCTTGCTTTTCCTCAAGCCAATGTCATCGCAACGGATATATCCGAACGTGCCCTGCTGGTTGCAAAAAGCAACAGCCGTACATTAGGAGCCGACCTCACATTGAAGCACGGGAGTTATCTGGAGCCTCTCGGACACCTTGATACACGCGTCAACGTGCTCGTTTCCAACCCGCCATATATCGATGAAGCAGACAAAGAGCATATGGCGGATACGGTGAAAAACTTCGATCCTAGTCTAGCTTTGTTTGCTGACGAAAACGGACTTGCTGCTTATAAAGCGATTATCAGCGGATTGCCAGAGGTACTTGCATTGCCGGCTATCGTGGCCTTTGAAATCGGCTGGCAGCAAGGAGCGCAGGTGCGCGATTTGTTACTGTCGAAGTTTCCAAAAGCAGAAGTGGAAGTACGGCAGGATATCAATGGCAAGGATCGTATGGTGTTTGCTTGGATATGTGAATGAGAACTGTGCGTAGCACGGTTCTTTTTTTATGTAGAGACATAGGTATATTGTGATTTTAGAGCGCCATCATATAGTTTAAGATTTGTCCATTCCATAGCATATAGTTAATGCCATGAGGAAAGTCCTTCCACATTGTTTTTTATAATTGGAATTAAAAAAAGTAGATATAAAAGACTATTATTTTGAAAAAAATGGTCTTTTTTCTATGCTTTGATGGTAAAATTAGCATGAATTATATTTAACCATCAAGGAGAGACACAAATGAAATTTCTTAAGAAAAACTGGAAGTATGTCTTGACGGCCGTTGTTGCACTTATTATTGGATTATTGTTTGGCCCTACTCAAAGTCAGCTTGACGAAGTTAATGCTGAGTCAACGAACTTGGAGAAAAAGTTAACGACCGAAACCGATACCGTAGCAAGTCTTAAAAAAGAAAACGAAGACCTGCAAGCAAAAGTAGATGAAGCAGCTCCTTGGTTCAAGTTATCTGATGAAGAGAAAAAGCAGCAAGAGGCAGAAGCAAAGGAAGCTGAAGAAAAACGTAAAGCTGAAGAGAAAGATAAAGAAGAAGCAGAAGCTAAGAAGAAAGCCGAAGAAGAGGCTAAGGAAAAAGCGGAAGCTGAAGCGAAAGAGAAACAGGGATACGATACAGGTATTACATATGATCAACTGGCTAGAACACCGGATGATTATGTTGGTGAAAAAGTGAAATTCAGTGGTAAAGTAGTCCAGGTTATGGAAGGTGACGGAATCACTCAAATCAGATTTGCGGTTGGGGATGACTACGATACAATCCTTCTAGGAGAATTTGATGCTTCTGTTGTAGATTCAAGAGTTCTGGAAGATGATGAACTTACAATCTATGGTACATCAGGTGGTGTAATTACTTACGAGTCTACAATGGGTGGTAATATCACTATTCCAAGTATGGCTATTGATAAAATCGATCAATAACTCAGCCTGTGAAAGATACACTTTTTGAAAGGGTTAGGCAGTGGAAAGCGGAAGGTGATTCCTGTATAAAACAGGGGTCATCTTTTTTTACGTTCCAATTAGTATCGGTCACGGTTTATCTCTGAAGGGTATTCTTTCCCTGTTCTCAACCATCGCGGCATGAAAATTGTCTTTTTTACAGGGGTGATGTCCCTATCATAATACATCCTTAATGTAGTTTAAATAAAACTAGATTCATAGGTTTAAATCTCCCCAACCTGTTCATACTGGTACCATCACACAAAAGAAAGAGGTACTTGATATGAAAAAGCTATTATTCCTCCTTACTGCAATCGTTCTTTTATTTTTATATATCTTCTATCCGGGAAACAGCACAGAGGCTCAGATAAGCAATAGCGAACAAGCGGTGAAGGAGATTCCGGATGAAGCAATCCGTCTCCGTATACTGGCCAATAGCAATTCTGATGGTGATCAAGATTTGAAGCGTTTGATCCGGGATGAAGTGAATGCGCAGATCAATGGGTGGGTAGCGGATATTGCGGATATCGAAGAGGCGCGGGCACTCATTGAGGAGCAGCTCCCCGAGATCAGAAAAACTGTTGCGCGTGTGTTGAATGAGCAAGGGAAATCACAAGGGTTTGAAGTAGAGTACAATGAAAATATTTCTTTTCCGGCAAAGCTTTACGGTTCTTATCTGTATCCGGCAGGTCAATATGAAGCTGTGTTGATCACGCTGGGAGAAGGCGAGGGGGAGAACTGGTGGTGCGTGCTGTTCCCGCCGCTTTGCTTCTTGGATTTTTCAAGCGGGACGAGTGTAGCGGAAGCTGAGGAGAATGCAGATGCGGAGCCTATTGATATTGCAGCGGAAGAGCCGCTGGCAGAAGAAAAGCCCAAGGTGAAATTCTTTCTATTAGAATGGTTCAACTAGAATCATATCATCTTCCTCCCGTTCATATAATCTATCAACCAGAAATAGACGGGAGGAATTGTTAATGCAATTGATTCCAGCTCAAGCAGTCGAAATTGCTGAATTGGATGCTTTTTTCGGGGGCAGTCTGCCGCGATGGCAAAAGGAACAGCAGAAGCTGTATGAAGAAGGTTATATCCTGGACACGGACGATGGGTGGCGGGCCTTTTTTTGTTTGGAAGCACATGGAGAATCATTGCGTGTGCATTCGATGTACGCAAAACCGCCAGCGAATGGGACTGTCATTTTGACTTGTATGGAGCTTGCCAGCATCGAAGCTCGCAGGCGAAAAGCAAGTTATCTGCGGCTCGTCAGCCATCATGAGACGCTGGATCAGCTGATGCAGCTGTACGGTTTCGAATCGAAACAAGGCTGGTGGGAGAAGGCGCTCTGACATTGGGGTTTAGCATTCCATATGGTATCATAACTCTTAGTGATATTTAGCAGAAGGAGCATCTGATTCATATGGAAACGAAGCATTGGACTGTGTCAGAGCAGTCTTTCGATAAACAAGCGATGGAAGAGGCAGCCGATCTTCTCAGAAAAGGGGAGACCATCGCTTTTCCAACCGAGACGGTGTATGGTCTTGGCGCTGATGCAACAAATGAACAAGCTGTCCGGAAAATATTCGAAGCAAAGGGCCGTCCGTCCGATAATCCGCTCATTGTCCATGTAGCAAGCAAGAACCAGCTGGAGGACCTTGTCGAAGACGTCCCGGAAGCAGCGTTTACATTACTGGATGCCTTCAGTCCTGGACCGATTACGATCATTTTGAAGAGTAAAGGGACAGTGGCTTCGAATGTCAGTGCAGGGCTTGATTCCATCGGTATCCGCATACCAAGTCATCCGGTCGGCTTGCGGCTTTTAGAGGAAGTGGGTTTGCCGATCGCAGCACCGAGTGCGAATATCTCAGGCAGACCTAGCCCGACAAAAGCGGAGCATGTGACACATGATTTGGAAGGGCGTATCGCGGGGATCATGGATGGCGGTCCGACTGGCATCGGCTTGGAATCCACTGTGATTGACTGTACGGAAGCAGTGCCGGTAATACTTCGGCCGGGCGGTATAACAGCGGAAGCAATCGAAGCAGTCATCGGCACCGTGATGATCGATCCGGGACTGGCTGGCGATGAAAAGGAAAAGCCGAAAGCACCTGGAATGAAGTATACACATTACGCGCCGGAAGCACCTTTATATTTGGTGGAAAAGGATATGCAGCAGCATGCGGATAAGCTTGCCGAGGACGGAGAGATCGTCGGCATCATTGCGACCGAGGAGCTCGCGCAGCAGCTGGAAAATGAGCGTATCCAAGTTTGCGGTACACGAGAGGATTTGTCGACTGTGGCGCAACATCTTTATGATGCACTCAGATATTTCAAGAAATCGGATGTGTCCGTGATACTTTGTGAAAGTTTCGGGAAGCAGGGAGTCGGCGCTGCAATCATGAATCGTTTGGAAAAAGCTGCGACAGGATCGATTTAAGCAGGAGGGGACGCTGATCATCAGCGTTCCTTTTTTGTATGCGATCTTAAAGACGATAATTCCTCCGGCTCCTGTCGATGTAAGATTGTCTGTCCTGTTGTATACTAAGTACAGCATCATTTTTAGTAGCAAGGAGATATCTGGATGAAACTTTTAATTGTTTGCACTGGCAATACATGCAGAAGCCCGATGGCAGAAGCGCTTGTGCGCAAACGCCTGCCGCAGGTGGAAGTGCAGTCTGCTGGTATATTTGCCAACGACGGATCACCAGCTTCGCATCAAGCGGTAACAGTCATGGAAGAAGCTGGCGTGCTGTTTGGCCATCAATCGAAACCGGTCACGGAAGAACGGGTGAATTGGGCCGATTTGATCCTGACGATGACGGAGCAGCATAAACAATTGCTGCTTGAACAGTATCCGCATGCTGCCGGCAAGCTGTTCACATTGCCGGAATATGCTTCACAGGAGGCAGCTGCTGCTTGGAAGGCGCTGCAGGAAGCATATGCTGATCTGGAAACGAAGCGTGTGCGATTCGCCAGCAGCTTTCAAGGCGATCCTAACCGATTCCAACGTGACTTCATAGAGTCACATCAGCAGGAAATCCGTTATATCCAGGAGCTCGAGGCAAGCATGCCGGCTGCGGATATCATGGATCCTTTTGGCAGGTCTGTGGAAGTATACCGTGATACGCTAAAGGAATTGGAATTCTATGTTGATAAATTGGCAGAAAAGATTCACAATGAGAGATAGGTAAAAAGACTCTCATACCAAAATATCAGCATGGATGGTGAATTTGTCATGAAAAGCTTCAGTCTGCGTTTCAAACTGGCGATTTTCGCTACAGTTCTCGCATTGGTCACATATAGTGTGAGTGCGTTATTCATTTATGTCGTACATCCTTTTGTGCAGCAATATTGGGATGTTTCTGCAACAGTGCTCGTTTTATTCACTTTATTTCTTGGTGTCGTATGGACCGGGATCCTGGCGTTTACAGCTGCCCGCTTCATCACGAAACCGCTAAAGGATCTGGAAAAGGTCGCAACCAAAGCTGCTGATGGCAGCTTGGAGGAAGAGTGGGAAGTCATTCCTTCCAATGACGAGATCGGTGCATTGACACGCGCCTTTCAGAAAATGCTGCATAACTTGAAGTCGATGATCTCGGATATCGATGCGAATGCGGCGGCAAATGATCAGTATGCGAAACAAATCCAGTCTGAAACAATGACAGCTTCTGAGAAAGTCATCGAGATCGATGGCATCATGCAGACGATGGCTGAAGGAGCTCAATCGACTTCGGCAGCTGTCGGAAGCATTGTGCAGTCACTCGACAACGCAACAGCTTTATCGGAGGATGTCCGGACCAAAGCAGACCAGTCGCAGGAATTATCACATGGGATGGTCGGCAAATTGCACAGTTCCCAAACGGTTGTCATGGATTTGGTGCAGGGAATTCAAATGATTGCAGAAAAACAGGAGCATTCAATCGGGAATGTAAAGCAGCTTGAAACAAATGCTGCAAAGATCGAGCAAATCATCCGTCTTGTCAGCGATATCGCGGAGCAGACGAATCTGCTGGCACTCAATGCTTCCATCGAAGCAGCACGTGCTGGTGAGCAGGGGCGGGGCTTTGCCGTTGTAGCGGAAGAAGTCAGGAAACTGGCAGATGAAAGCAGACAGGCGGCGCAGGACATATCTGCCAACATCAAAGAAATCCAGCAGAATATCGGACAAGTCGTCACCGAGATCGATGAACAATTGGCGCTGGCACGGAGCGAGGCAGGAAAAGGTTCCGAAAGCAGTGTTGTGATGGAAGAAATGACATCCGCCATCACACAGGTTGTGACGTCTATCCAGGAAATCGGCAAGCTGACGCTGCAGCAGCGCGAAGAAATCGCGTCGGTTACAGATCGATCCAAAGGTGTGGCGACGCTTGCGGAACAGGCATCTGCCGGGGCACAGGAAGTGAGTGCCTCCGTTCAGGAGCAAGCATCTGTCATGCACAATCTGGAACAATTGGCTGCATCGCTGGAAGAGCAAGCAGGCAGTCTCAGACAGCAAATGAAGCAATTTGAATTTACCAAACAAGCATCCGTGCATCACGCGGAATTCAATAAGGAGGAAGAACAATATGAAAGTGATTCTGACATCGGACCACGGTGGAGTAAATCTTCGTAAGGAAGTTGCGGACCTTTTGACGGAAATGAATATCGAGTTTGAGGATACAGGTTGTGATTGTGAGGGGTCTGTGGATTATCCGGATTACGGCATCCCTGCAGCGGAAAGAGTGGCAAACGGTGAATTCGACCGCGGTATCCTGATTTGCGGAACTGGTATCGGTATGAGTATTTCGGCAAACAAAGTACCAGGCATCCGTGCAGCGCTTGTACATGATGTGTTCAGTGCCAAAGCGACACGTGAACATAATGACAGCAACATGCTTGCCATGGGAGAACGCGTAATCGGGCCGGGACTGGCTCGGGAAATCGTCCAAGCATGGCTTGGAACGGAATTTACGGCAGGTCGTCACCAGAACCGTGTGAACAAAATCACGGAATACGAAAACAAGTAAAAGCGAGGGTGCATCATGAAGGCAATCGCAGATCATATCAGTACTGTTGTGAAAGAGCTTGCGTCTAGCGGCCATTTGCATGAAGGAGACTTATTCTTGATCGGCTGTTCGACAAGCGAAGTGGGTGGTAAGCGGATCGGCAGTGCAGGCAATATGGAAATCGCGGAACTGCTTTACCAGCACCTGGAATGGCTGAAAAAAGAAACTGGGATAAATCTTGTATTTCAATGCTGTGAACACTTAAATCGTGCTATTGTAGTAGAGAAGCATATCAGTCGGCAATACGGTTTAACCGAAGTTTCTGCGAAACCTGTTGCAAGAGCCGGCGGCAGTATGGCTGCTTTTGCCTATGAGCAGTTTGAGGCCCCTGTACTGGTCGAGGATATCAAGGCAGATGCCGGAATCGATATCGGGGAAACGATGATCGGGATGCATCTGAGGCATGTGGCAGTGCCATTCCGGTTGAAACAGCGTTATATCGGCGGAGCCCGCATCAATACAGCTTATACAAGACCCAAGCTGATCGGCGGCGTTAGAGCAGTATATCCAGGCTGACACCGGCAACGACATACATCAACAATACACGAGGAGGCATGTTTCGATGAAACATATTCAAGCGAATGATCCAGAACTATTCAAAGCTATCGAAGACGAAAGAGGGCGCCAGCACGATAAGATCGAGCTGATCGCATCAGAGAATTTCGTATCACAGGCTGTCATGGAAGCGCAAGGCTCCGTACTTACAAACAAATATGCGGAGGGCTATCCTGGCCGCAGATATTATGGCGGTTGTGAATATGTTGATGTAGCAGAAAATCTAGCAATCGACCGCGCGAAGAAAATCTTCGGCGCTGAACATGTCAATGTACAGCCGCATTCCGGTGCACAAGCAAACATGGCAGTTTATTTCGCATTCTTGGAACCGGGAGATACGGTTCTTGGCATGAACCTCAGTCATGGCGGTCATTTGACTCACGGCAGTCCAGTGAACTTCAGCGGTAAGCTGTACAACTTCACGGAATATGGCGTGGATCAGGAAACAGAGCAGCTGGATTATGACGCAGTGCGTGCAAAAGCGCTTGAAGTGAAGCCGAAGATGATCGTAGCCGGAGCGAGTGCGTATCCGCGTGAAATCGATTTTGCGAAATTCCGCGAAATCGCTGATGAAGTCGGTGCATATCTGATGGTCGATATGGCACATATCGCTGGTCTTATCGCAGCAGGTGTCCATCAATCGCCAATTCCATATGCAGACATCGTTACAACGACAACGCATAAAACATTGCGCGGACCACGCGGCGGTATGATCCTGTCAAAAGAGAAATACGCAAAACAAATCGACAAAGCAGTCTTCCCGGCAATGCAGGGCGGACCGTTGATGCATGTCATCGCTGCAAAAGCAATGAGCTTCAAAGAAATCCTGGATAATGATTTCAAAGCTTATTCCCAGCAGATCGTCGATAATGCCAAGCGCTTGGCAGAAGGCTTGACGAATGAAGGCGTGCGTCTTGTATCCGGTGGTACAGACAACCACTTGCTCCTACTTGATGTAAGCAAGCTAGGCCTTACAGGGAAAGATGCAGAGCATGCGTTGGATGAAGTTGGCGTGACAACGAATAAAAACACGATTCCATTCGATAAAGAAGGACCATTCATCACAAGCGGTGTCCGTATCGGTACAGCAGCAGTCACGACTCGCGGCTTCAAGCTCGAGGAGATGGATGAACTAGCTGGAATCATCGCCACAACATTGAAGCATCATGATGATGCTGCGAAATTGGAAGAAGTGAAAGGCCGTGTGAAAGCATTGGCTGATCGTTTCCCGCTTTATAAGTAAGAGAAGAAAGACAGTCGCGTGAGCGGCTGTCTTTTTGTATATGTGTATGTTGTTGGGGTAGGAAAGAAAGAGAAACTTAATGATCTGCTGCTTCGGGATCACTCATCCTTCGTCTTAATAAAAATAAGGAGAAGCCATAGACGATGAATATGATTGGTAAAAGCATCGTCATGAAACCGCGATAAGTCTCGAGTGGGACGGGTTGTATGAGATGACGATATGCTTCCATGATCAGCCATCCGATGGGAAAAACGACTATAGCATAACTCATTGCTCTATAACGTACCGCTGCACCTTTAGAGTCCTTACTTCTGGAAGAACTGATCACAAGGAATATGGCAATAAGATACAATGGAACCACAATTAGTGCGCTCATATGGTGAGGCCTCCTTGTCTAAGGATATGTTCCTAAACTTTAAAAAACGAGTCAAAACAATTTTTCATGCCATTTAATGGGATGTCTTGTTATTAAGAATGTATCATAAGTTATTGGTTTATTGTAACAATTAAGACAATTGTTGTGTTTTATCATCGGTAAACGGAGTTATTTTCCTTACCCTGCCACATCATTCCTAGCTGGTTCCTTAGCTTTTTGAATTTTCATTGCGTTCCTATTTTTCTTTCTGTATACTATTAAAGATTTGAATATTTTTAGAGGGAGTGTTCGGAAATGGGTAATGTTTTTGTTTTGGATCATCCGTTAATTCAGCATAAGCTTACGTACATACGTGATAAGAATACAGGTACGAAGGAGTTCCGTGAATTGGTGGACGAGGTTGCGGCGCTGATGGCCTTTGAGATCACACGTGATCTGCCGATGGAGGAGACTACGATCCAGACACCGGTCGTGGAAACGAAAACGAAGGTACTTGCTGGGAAGAAAATCGGACTTGTGCCAATCTTGCGTGCCGGTCTTGGCATGACAGAAGGTATCTTGCGCCTGATTCCTGCTGCGCGTGTCGGACATGTTGGTATGTACCGTGATCCGAAAACGATGCAGCCAGTGGAGTACTATATCAAGCTCCCATCTGATATTGAAGAACGTGAATTGATCGTCATCGATCCGATGCTGGCAACTGGTGGTTCGGCAAATGACGCAATCCACTCGTTGAAAAAGCGCGGAGCGAAACAAATCCGCCTCATGTGCTTGATTGCTGCTCCTGAGGGTGTGGAAGTTATCAAGAAAGAACATCCGGATGTGGATATCTATCTGGCTGCAATGGATGAAAAACTTGATGATCATGGCTACATCGTACCAGGTCTTGGCGATGCCGGAGATCGATTGTATGGAACCAAGTAAAAAGAAAGTCATGCTTGTCTTTGGGACACGTCCCGAAGCAGTCAAGATGGCACCTCTTGTGCTTGAACTGAAAAAGCGTCCGGACCAGTTCGAAACGATAGTCGCAGTGACGGCACAGCAGCGGGAAATGCTCGATCAAGTACTGACTATATTTGATATTCAGCCGGATCATGATTTGGATATCATGAAAGCACGCCAAAGTCTTTCGCATATCACGACGAAAGTGATGGAAGGACTGGACGAGCTGTATCGCAAAGTGAAGCCGGATATCGTGCTCGTGCACGGCGACACGACTACCAGCTTTGCAGCATCGTTGGCAGCTTATTATAATATGATTCCTGTCGGTCACGTGGAAGCGGGACTGCGCACTTGGAACAAGTACTCGCCATTTCCCGAAGAGCTCAACCGGCAGCTGACAGGTGTCATTGCAGATCTGCATTTCTCGCCGACTGACCAAGCAAGACAAAATTTGCTTGAAGAAAACAAGAATGCGGAAACGATTGCGGTGACAGGCAATACAGCAATCGATGCGTTGCAGACAACCGTTGATCTGCATTATCAGCATCCGATACTCGAAGAAGCGCAAGGAAGACGCCTCGTACTCGTCACGGCACACAGGCGGGAAAATCTCGGTGAAAACATGGAGCATATGTTCACTGCAATCAGAAGGATTGCAGATGCACATCCCGACACCCTGATTGTGTACCCTGTTCACTTGAATCCAGCAGTTCGTGATATTGCCGATCGGATTCTTGGAGATCATGAACGGATCAAATTGATCGAGCCGCTTGGGCTGATCGATTTCCATAACTTTGCGTACAGATCTTATTTGATACTGACGGATTCAGGCGGCGTGCAAGAAGAGGCACCGTCACTCGGTGTGCCGGTACTCGTGCTCCGTGATACGACGGAGCGCCCGGAAGGCATCCAAGCCGGAACGCTGAAACTTGCCGGAACGGATGAAGAGACGATATTCAACATGGCCGATCATCTTTTGACAGATGGACAAGCACATGATGAAATGTCCCAAGCATCCAATCCTTATGGAGACGGACAAGCTTCGATTCGGATTGCCGATTATCTTCACTATTATTTCGGAATGCAGACAGAACCGCCTGCGCCTTTTGAACCAGCTGACTGAGTCAGCTGGTTTTTTGTATAGGGAAGCCTCTCTCGTGCATCCTAATGACACAAAGGGGGGAGAGGCTGTGAAGCGATGTATTTTATTGTTTTTATTTGTGTCGATCATATTTGGCTTCCAGCCGACTCAGGCAGCAGAGCAAAGGACGGTCATCATCGAATTGGATGGAAATGCAGCGGATTATCGAGATTATCTGGAGATGCATTATCCATTCATTGAGATTGTCGAGGAATTCGATACGTTATTTCAAGGACTGGCACTTCGAGCAACGGATGCCGAGCTGAATGAACTGACAGCGCATAGTCAGCTGCTGAATGTGCATCAAGTCCAAACGTACAGAGCAACAGCAAGAAAAGCAGATGTCCCCTTCGTGACCGAAGAGTTCCTGGGAACCAAAGCCGCTGGTGTAACGGGCCGGGGAGTGAAAGTCGGTGTCATTGATACCGGAATTGACTACAAGCATCCTGATTTGAAACAAAACTACAAAGGCGGCTTTGATGTGGTTGACTGGGATGATGACCCGATGGAAACGACTTCTGAACAAGGGGAAGCTACAATCCATGGCACGCATGTTGCGGGAATCATTGCTGCCAATGGAAAGATGAAGGGCATTGCGCCGGATGCGGATATTTACAGCTACCGTGCACTTGGTCCTGGCGGGAGCGGGACATCGGTCCAAGTGATTGCCGCCATTGAAAAAGCAGTCGAAGACAAAATGGATATCATCAATTTGTCGCTTGGCAGCTCCGTCAATGGCCCGGATTGGCCGACCAGCTTGGCGGTGAATAAAGCGGCGGAAATGGGAGTGAGCGTCGTGACTGCCAATGGCAACGAGGGACCTGCCAACTGGACGGTCGGATCCCCGGCTACTGCCACAAAAGCATTGTCGGTCGGTGCTGTCACCACGCCGCAAAAGTCAGCCGTCCTGTATGAGAGTTTCTATAAAAAAACGATTCCGATCGCTCTGTTGCAAGGATCCGTAGAATGGCAGCAGCGTCGGAGCCTGCCAATCATCAATGCTGGTACAGGAGAAAAGAAACTGCCAGATGCAACAGGGAAAATTGTCGTTTTTGTCAGGGGGAAGATTCCATTTGCAGAAAAAGCCAGGGCGGCAGAGCGAGCGAATGCTTCTGCTGTGCTTATTTATAACGATGCGGACTGCCCGCTGCAGGCTTCTCTCGATGACGGCAAAAGGCCTGTTTCCATCCCCGTTGCAGCTATAACGAAGAAGGATGGTGCATGGCTTTTGGAAAACGAGCAGACAGTGCAGCTGTCAGCAAAGCAGGTCGAGCTTCAAAATCGAATGGCTGTTTTCAGCTCCAGAGGTCCTGTTACAAGAAATTGGGCAATCAAGCCTGAAATTGCAGCACCAGGTGCGCCTGTTTGGAGCACAGTGCCGGATTCCGGCTATCAGGCACTGCAAGGCACGAGCATGGCTGCTCCATACGTAGCGGGTGCACTGGCACTAGTAAAGGAAGCCCATCCGGATTGGACGAACGAGCAGCAAATCGGAGCTTTACTGACGACAGCGGAGCTGCTCACAAAGCCGGACGGCGTACCTTATGACCCAATTGAACAAGGCATGGGGAAAATGCAGCCTGCCAAAGCTCTCAAAACAGCAGTCATCATTGAAAATCCGTTGCTGCGTTTCGGTAAGATCGTTTCGAAAAAAGAGATCGACTATGTGCTTACCGTGCATAATGTCAGTGATGAACCGCAGCGGCTGCAATTCAATCAACCCAAAGCTGTGAATGGGGTCCGCTGGCGGCTGCCGATGCCCCAAACCTTGGCTCCTCATGAAACGAAACGAATAAAAGTCAGCATTTCTGTCAATCCTGATTTACAGAAAGCCGGCATGCAGCAAGGTTACCTCACGGCTGGATTCGGCAAACAAGAAGTACGGCTGCCGTATTTGTTTCTTGTGAAACAAACGGATCATCCCAAGGCAATGGGGCTGGAGATGGAGTGGAAGCCTGTCGGCCGGCGCGGGGAATACCGCTACCAGATTTACTTGCCAGAAGGCGCAGCCCATCTGCAAATAGACTTATACAACCCGGATACACTGGTTTATGACAGAAGACTTTTAACATTATCACAAGTGGATGCAGGGCTGGTCAAAGGCAGTATGAATAAGAAGGAAGCAGGAAATGCCGGCGTCTATCTGGCACTCGTGCAGCTTCGTATGAAAGATGGAGAATATGTGAATATCGAACTTCCGCTGTATTTGTCAGACCGAATGCTGGTGAAATAGTACAAGTAAGTGAAACATATGTCACAGAATTGTCAAATATGAAGCGTTAATTATCCTATATAATAATGAGTGGAGGCCTGTGCGTGCAATATGGACAGACCTTCACTCATTGGATTTGGTGGAAGCGCATCCAATACTAATGTGAAAGGTAATTATTAACTTTGTAATTTATTTCACAATCTTGTATTGACACTGTTAATAGGCCTATTGTATTCTATACATTGCGTGCAGTGGGTATTGGACTGGCAGGCAGGGGACGTGGTTTGCGCGCAGCGTGTCGGCCACCAGCTTCCGAGCAGCTGTCGCAAGCGTATAACAACGCTGAAAGAACTATAAGTACTTTTGTTGGTTGTTGGTCAAGAGAATTACTGCACCGCTTCCCATACATAAGTATCTGTCATTTTAAGTACGTCTTTCACGCATGGGAGTAAAGAAGATGCAGCAAGCCAATAAGATGAACGACGCACGACAAAGAAAGTGGATGTTCTGTCTCTTGGCGATATTCGTCCTTGGAGCAGCATTCACACCTTATCAACGCATTTTCCTCGGCCTACTTCTAGGAACCGCATTTAGTCTATTCATGCTATGGTCGCTGCAGTCAAAGATTACGAGATTCGTAAACGCAGCTGCAAAGAACCAGAGGATTTCCGGAATCGGCACATTTTCACGATTGCTAGCAGCGATACTTGCTGTTGTGATCGCACTTCGTTTTGAAGAGTATTTCCATCTTATTGGAGTAGCTGTAGGTATAGCTACTTGCTACATCGTTATCTTAATAGATTCTCTAGTTTTCAGGCTTAAAGACTAGCAGCGAAAGAGGTGAATTAATTGAATCACGAATCACCAATGTGGAATGATGCCTTTGGTATCGAATGGCTTGATTTCAACCTTTCCACATCCCTGATGACCATCATTTCCTCGATCATAGTCTTTATCATTTGTGTTATGGGAAGTCGTCGTCTGCAGCAGAGACCTGGGAAATTCCAAAATCTACTGGAGATGATCGTCGATTTTGTCAAAGGCGTAGTCGGCGGGTCCATGGATTGGAAAACCGGCAAGCATTTCTTGCCGCTTGGATTGACTCTGTTCATGTACATCCTCGTGAGTAACATGCTTGGAGTCATCGTCATGGGTGTTTCCAGCGATCATACATTATGGTGGAAATCACCAACTTCCGATGCTGTCACAACATTGACACTATCATTCATGGTCGTTTTACTTGCACACTTCGCAGGTATACGGATGCATGGCATGAAGCATTATCTAAAAGGATATGTAACACCAATCCCATTCATGCTTCCTTTGAATCTCATCGAGGAAGTGGCAAACGTATTGACACTAGGTCTTCGTTTGTTCGGTAATATCTTTGCAGGTGAGATTCTTCTATCCCTGATAGGTGAGTCTCTTGCATTCACTGCACCGCCGTATACAACCATCCTTGCCGTAATACCTATGGTGGCATGGCAGGCGTTCAGTTTGTTCATCGGTGCAATCCAGGCATATATCTTCATCGTACTTACGATGGTGTATCTGTCTCACAAGGTCTCGAAAGACCACTAAACAAAATTTGTAAGTAAAAACAAGGAGGAAATTATATTATGGGTTCATTAGCAGCAGCTATTGCAGTAGGTTTGGCAGCACTTGGTGCAAGTATTGGTAACGGTCTAATCATCAGTCGTACAGTTGAAGGTGCAGCAAGACAGCCTGAGCTTGTTGGAACACTTAGAAACTTGATGCTACTTGGGGTTGCATTGGTAGAGGTAATTCCAATTCTAGCAGTAGTTATCGCGTTTATCGTAATGTAATAACTCACCTTATAATTTGAATGAATGGCGAAATTCTATCTGTTGAATATTCGCCATTCTTTTTGTAAGTCATGAACAAGTAAGAACCCGGATTACATATGTAACTGTGGTTAGAAGCTTGAAAGGAGTGGAACTGTTGCAAACACTTATCATCGGTGCTTCCATTGGCGGCGCACCTATAGGCAGTATGCTGGTACAGATCATCAGCTTCATAATCTTACTGGCGCTTTTAGGTAAATTTGCTTGGAAACCTTTATTGAAAGTCATGCAAGATCGCCAAGAGTTTATTTCAAGTGAAATAGACGCGGCGGAGCAAAGCCGTAAAGATGCAGAGGCAGCAGCAAAAACTGCCGCTGAAGAATTGAAGAAAACACGTGCTGAAGCACATGCGATCATAGAAGAAGCAAGAAAAGCAGGACAGCAGCAAGAAGAGAATATCATTGCCGCAGCAAAACGTGAGGCAGTACGTCTCAAAGACGCAGCGGTTGAAGATATCGCCAACGAGAAGGAAAAAGCAATGCAGGCATTGCAGGCACAAGTTGCATCCCTTTCCGTACAGATTGCAAGCAAGATCATCGAGAAGGAAATTTCCTCCGAAGATCAGGATAAGCTAATCAGTGACTATGTGAAAGAATTGGAGCGATAAGCCATGCGTGATGTGACCATTGTAAAACGATACGCAGAAGCGCTTTTCGAAGTGGCAGAGAACCGCGATATCGTCGAAACCGTGCGAGCGGAATTGCACACAGCGAAGCAAGTGGCACAAAACGATGCTGCTTTCCTCCGTTACTTGTCCGAACCCAAGGTCAGCTTGGATAAAAAGAAAGCATTGATTGAAACTAGTTTTGCAGCAGCAAGTATCGAAACCCGCAACACGCTGAAATTGCTCTTGGATGCCGGTCGTATCGGCAGCATCCCGCAAATGGCGGATGTTTTCCAAGCATTGCATGACGAAAAGCAAGGTACTGTGCAAGCAACCGTTTATTCTGTCCGTGAGCTATCCGTTGCAGAGCGCCAGACGGTGGCTGATACTTTTTCAAAGAAACTTGGCATACAAGCTGTTTCCATCGATAACAAGGTCGATCCGACACTATTGGGCGGGTTGAAAGTAAGAATCGGCAATACAGTTTACGACAGCTCGATCAAAAATCAGCTGACTCGTATCGAACGCAATTTAGTAAATGTGAGCAAATAAGGATAGAGGTGAGACCGCATGAGCATGAAAGCTGAAGAAATCAGTGCGTTGATCAAACAGCAGATCGAAAATTATGATGCTGAAATGGAAGTAAGTGACGTTGGTACTGTTATTCAAGTTGGTGACGGTATCGCACGTGTCCATGGCCTGGATAATGTAATGTCCGGAGAACTTATCGAGTTCGCAAACGGTGTCATGGGACTTGCACAGAACTTGGAAGAATCAAATGTCGGTGTCGTTATTCTTGGAGAATACAAAGGCATCCGTGAAGGTGACGAGGTTCGCCGTACAGGACGCATCATGCAGGTTCCTGTAGGACAAGAACTTGTTGGCCGCGTAGTGAACCCGCTAGGTCAGCCAATCGATGGTAAAGGACCGATCGAAGCGACGAAAACTCGTCCGATCGAAGCTCCGGCACCAGGTGTCATGGATCGTAAATCCGTTGACGAGCCGCTTCAGACTGGTATCAAAGCGATCGATGCACTCGTACCGATCGGCCGCGGTCAGCGTGAGTTGATCATCGGTGACCGTCAGACTGGTAAAACATCCGTTGCAATCGATGCAATCCTCAACCAGCACGACCAGGATATGATCTGTATCTATGTTGCAATCGGACAAAAAGAATCCACTATCCGCGGTACAGTAGAAACGCTTCGTAAACACGGCGCGCTTGATTATACAATCGTAGTGGCAGCAGGTGCATCCGATCCTGCACCATTGCTTTACCTATCACCGTATGCAGGTGTGGCTATGGGTGAAGAATTCATGTACAACGGCAAGCATGTCTTGATCGTATACGATGATCTTTCCAAACAAGCAGCAGCATACCGTGAACTTTCCTTGCTTCTTAAACGACCGCCGGGCCGTGAAGCATTCCCAGGAGATGTATTCTACTTGCACTCCCGTCTATTGGAACGTGCAGCGAAGCTTAGTGACGAGAAGGGCGGCGGTTCCATCACTGCATTGCCATTCGTTGAAACACAAGCTGGCGATATTTCTGCATATATCCCGACAAACGTCATTTCCATCACAGACGGACAGATCTTCTTGCAGTCTGATTTGTTCTTCTCCGGTGTACGTCCTGCGATCAACCCAGGTCTTTCCGTATCCCGTGTAGGTGGATCTGCGCAAATCAAAGCGATGAAGAAGGTTGCCGGAACATTGCGTCTTGATTTAGCTGCATTCCGTGAGCTTGAATCATTCGCACAGTTCGGTTCTGACTTGGATGCATCCACACAAGCTCGCTTGAACCGTGGTGCACGTACAGTGGAAGTACTGAAGCAAGGTTTGCATCAGCCGCTTTCCGTTGAAAAACAAGTAACAATCATCTATGCGCTTGTAAATGGCTACTTGGATGATATCCCGGTTGAACAAATCGTTCGTTTCGAGAATGAATTCCACACTTGGTTCGCAGCGAATCAAGCGGACTTGCTGAAAGGCATCCGTGAGACTGGCAAACCGGCTGATTCCGATCAGCTTAACAACGCGATCGAAGCATTCAAGAAGACATTCGTCGTAAACTAACATTTCATAAATTACGGAATGCTGCACGTATTCCTTAGCGAAGGGAGGCTGCATGCGCCTTGGCATCCTTAAGAGATATCCAGAGTAAAATCAACTCTACCAAAAAGACGAAACAAATTACGAAAGCGATGCAGATGGTTTCAGCGTCCAAATTGAGCCGCGCGGAACAGAATGCAATAGCTTTCGTACCATATAGCGAAAAAATGCAGGAGGTTGTGTCACAAATCGCCGCTTCAGACGACGCGACACATCCAATGCTGCAAACACGCGCAGTCAAAAAGACAGGTTACTTCGTCATCACGGCTGACCGTGGTCTTGCTGGCGGGTACAATAACAACGTCATTCGTGAAGTGTATCGTACCATCCAGCGTCAGCATGCTTCTGCAGATGAATATACGGTGATTGCTGCCGGACGTTTCGGCCGCGACTTCTTCAAGAAGAACGACATGCCGATCGCCAAGGAAATCATCGGTCTGCCTGATCAGCCGGACTTTGCTGATATCAAGCAGATTGCATCGGAAGCTGTGGAAATGTTCCTGGAAGGCGAGATTGATGAATTGGTGATGTTTTACAACCATTACAACAACGCCATCTCCCAGGAAGTCACTTCCCAGAAACTGCTTCCGTTAACAGACCTTTCTGCCGATACAGGACGTTCCGTACAGAGCATGTACGAATTCGAACCGAACGCAGAAGAAATATTGAAAATATTGCTGCCTCAATATGCCGAGAGCTTGATCTACGGCGCGCTGCTAGATGCGAAAGCAAGTGAGCACGCTGCCCGTATGACAGCGATGAGAAATGCGACAGATAACGCCAACGAGCGGATCGATGATCTGACGCTTACTTATAACCGTGCACGTCAAGCAGCCATTACACAAGAAATCAGTGAGATTGTCAGCGGAGCGGCTGCGCAGCAATCCTAAGAATACAGATAGGAGGGGTCCAGATGAGCAATGGTATCATTACGCAGGTAATGGGTCCGGTTGTGGATGTACGTTTCCCGAACGGCCACCTGCCTGCCATCTATAACGCACTAGTTGTCCAAGTGAACGAAACTACTTCTTTGACTTTGGAAGTGGCACTTCACCTTGGTGATGACAGTGTACGTACAATCGCGATGTCTTCCACAGAAGGCGTACAGCGCGGAAAAGAGGTAGTGGATACAGGAGCAGCGATCAGCGTACCTGTAGGAGAAGCTACACTAGGACGTATTTTCAACGTATTAGGTGAGACGATCGATTTGGACGAGCCTATCCAAGGCGAAGTCAAAAAAGACCCGATCCACCGTGAAGCACCAGACTTCGATAACTTGGCAACAGAGACGGAGATCCTTGAAACAGGTATCAAAGTTGTCGACTTGCTTGCACCATATATCAAAGGTGGTAAAATCGGTCTCTTCGGAGGAGCGGGTGTAGGTAAAACCGTTCTTATCCAGGAACTGATCAACAACATCGCACAAGGACACGGTGGTATTTCCGTATTCGCAGGTGTTGGTGAGCGTACACGTGAAGGTAACGACTTGTACTTCGAAATGAAGGACTCCGGCGTTATCGCGAAGACTGCCATGGTCTTCGGTCAGATGAACGAACCGCCTGGTGCACGTATGCGTGTTGCCTTGACTGGTTTGACAATGGCAGAGCACTTCCGTGACCAAGAAGGTCAGGATGTTCTACTATTCATCGATAACATCTTCCGTTTCACACAAGCAGGTTCTGAGGTGTCCGCATTGCTTGGCCGTATGCCATCAGCAGTAGGTTACCAGCCGACGCTTGCAACGGAAATGGGTCAGCTTCAAGAGCGTATCACATCTACAAATAAAGGTTCCGTAACTTCCATCCAAGCAGTATACGTACCAGCCGATGATTACACAGATCCGGCTCCGGCTACGACTTTCGCTCACTTGGATGCTACAACGAACCTTGACCGTAAACTATCCGAACAAGGTATCTATCCTGCCGTAGATCCACTTGCCTCTACTTCCAGAGCATTGGATGCAAACATTGTCGGAGAAGAGCATTATAATGTAGCACGTCAAGTGCAGCAAACATTGCAGCGTTACCGTGAATTGCAGGATATCATTGCGATCCTTGGTATGGATGAGCTAAGTGAAGAGGACAAACTTGTCGTTGCACGTGCACGTCGCGTTCAGTTCTTCCTTTCTCAGAACTTCCACGTTGCCGAGCAGTTCACAGGCCAAAAAGGTTCTTATGTACCTGTAAAAGAAACAGTTGCAGGCTTCAAAGGAATCTTGGAAGGTAAATACGATAACATTCCGGAAGATGCTTTCCGCCTTGTTGGACGTATTGAAGAAGTGCTTGAAAAAGCTGGCGTTAACCAATAAGCAGCAATCATGCAATAGTAGGATAGGAGGGGCTCCTTATGAGTACCGTAACAACAAGTATTGTTACTCCTGATGGTCCTGTTCTCGAAGAAGACTATGAAATGGTCAGCTGTACAGCGGAAGATGGTGAACTCGGTATCCTGCCAGGTCACATTCCGTTGGTAGCGCCATTGAGAGTCAGCTCGGTCCGTCTACAAATCCAGGGTCGCACGGATTGGGTTTCCGTAAGCGGCGGATTCCTTGAAGTCCGTCCTGACAGAATCACGATTCTTGCTCAGTCTGCTGAAAAAGCAACTGACATCGATTTGGACCGTGCAGAACAGGCGAAGCAACGCGCTGAGAAACGTCTGCAGGAAAAGCAGGATAACTTAGACAAAATCCGCGCAGAACAGGCGCTTAAGCGGGCGATCAATCGACTTGATGTCGCATCACACGGCCGTTGATATCAAAAACAGCATTCCATTGGGGAATGCTGTTTTTTTATTTGATTTCCTGGGAAATATAGATGGCGTATCATAGCAAATGTCGTTATAATTTGAAAGAAAAGTGTTTAATAGTACGGAATATAGGATAACAGAGTACTATGTGGCTGAACCGCTCGCATACACCTGCTTATTCTCATAAGGAGTGTTTGAATGTTTACTGTGTTAGGGCAGGATGCGCTGCTGGGGATGGCATCCCACATCGCTTTCATGGGTATTACTTGGCGTATTTTGATGGGGGTCAACGTAGATGCCTTGATAAAGAAAGGAAAGGTATTTGAAGCAAGGATGCTGGTCATCTTGCTGACCATCGTCATCGGGACGACTGTCAGCAATGCCTTTTTACAGTTGGTCAGCTGGACGAATCAGCTTCGGTATCTGTTCTAGTAATCTAGCAAAAATGTATAAGCATCACCTTCCCTGTTCATACTGCTTGTAAAAAGTACGGACAGGGGAGCGAAAAAAATGAAACATTATCTTGTTTTAATCGTAGTAATCATTATGCTGATCGGTAATGGATTGGAGTCACAAGGGGCAGGAAAAGCTGATGTAACGGACGATTTGGATCGCATGTACACGGTGCTGGATAACGAAGGGACAGAGATGCTTTCTTATGAAATAACCATACGTGAGTCTATTTCCCGGGATGATGCAAAAGATTATTTGGCGAAATTGCATGAAGCAGGTTCCATAATGGAACAAAAAACGGACAAAGCCGCTAAATTTTTGGTACATACCCCCCATAAACACCAGAGCATTGACGAACGTATATTGATGGTAGTACCTACAGATAAGGAATACCAGGCTGAAATCATCTATACCATTTCCGGCTCGGATTGGACGGATAACGTACACACATATGTCCAAGACTTAACAAATACTGCCGAAATGCGTTTTTTCACTGATTCTGCAACAAAATTCGCTTGTCTCAAAGCAGGTTTCGGTGATAAAATAAGCGGTGGTATTTTGTTTCAGAATGTCATGGAAAAATTAGATGTTCAACCACTAACGAATATGCAAGATAACGTTTACACTACGACAACAGGATATACAACACAATTGAAAGCCAGCCGTTCCTTAGCAGACAACATGAACATACAGCTTGCGCTGCATGACGGGAATGGGCAATCAACCGTAACTGTAGGAACGCCTATCATAACGACTGAATATTAATATAGTGAAATTGGACGCGGAGGAGAATGAAACTTGGAAAAAATCATCGTCCGTGGTGGAAGGCAGCTTAAGGGATCTGTCAAGGTCGAAGGTGCGAAAAATGCCGTACTGCCTGTCATCGCAGCAAGTATAGTTGCTAGTAGAGGAAAAAGTGTTATTCATAATGTCCCGGCTTTAGCCGATGTTTTTACGATTAATGAAGTGTTGCGCAGTATGGGTGCAGAGGTAGCGTTCGATAATGGCGCGATCACTGTGGATGCTGCGAAAGAAATGACGACAGAAGCACCTTTCGAATACGTTCGCAAGATGCGTGCATCTGTTTTGGTGTTGGGTCCATTATTGGCTCGTTTCGGTCATGCGAAAGTTGCATTGCCTGGCGGCTGTGCAATCGGATCCCGCCCGATCGATCAGCACCTGAAAGGGTTCGAAGCGATGGGGGCAAATGTGCAAGTCGGTAACGGCTATGTAGAATTACGCTCAGAAGGACGCCTGCAAGGCGCTAAAATATATCTCGATGTACCAAGTGTCGGTGCAACAGAAAATATCATCACAGCTGCAGCATTGGCTGAAGGAACGACTATCTTGGAGAACTGTGCAAAGGAACCTGAGATTGTCGATCTGGCAAACTACCTGAACCAAATGGGAGCTAAAATCGTAGGTGCTGGTACGGAGACTATCCGTATCGAAGGTGTCGAAGAACTAGTTGGTGCTGAGCATACGATGATTGCTGACCGTATCGAAGCGGGTACTTTCATGGTTGCAGCTGCCATCACAAAAGGTGATGTCCTTATCGAAGGCATCGAGATGGAGCATGTGAGTGCTGTTGCAGCGAAGATGGAAGAAATGGGTGTAACGATCAAGGAAGAAGCCAATGGCATTCGTGTCATCGGTCCTGACAAATTGACAGCGACAGACGTGAAAACTTTGCCGCACCCAGGATTCCCGACTGATATGCAGTCACAGATGATGGCATTGATGCTATGTGCAAAAGGCACAAGTATCATCACGGAAACAGTATTCGAAAACCGCTTCATGCACGTGGAAGAATTCCGCCGTATGAACGCGAAGATCAAAATCGAAGGCCGCAGTGTCATCATGGAAGGTCCGACAGATATGCAAGGCGCTGAAGTAGCAGCAACTGATTTGCGCGCTGGAGCAGCACTTATCTTGGCAGGACTGATTGCTGATGGATACACTCGTGTAACAGAGCTTAAGCATCTGGATCGCGGTTATGTGAATTTCCATGGGAAACTTGCAGCACTTGGAGCGGATATCGAACGTGTGAATGATGACGTGTTCGAAGAAGCTGCAGCTGCAGTGGAAGAAACAACACATTAATGAGAAGATGGATAAGTCCCTTTTACAAAGGGGCTTATTTTTTTGGGCTTTGTAAGAAAACCTTCCCAACAAAATGGGAATTATTCTTCCTAACATAAAAGCACTATGTTATAATTATTTAGAAAATTCAATAAACAGGGAGTTACCGGAAGAGAGGAGTAGCATGAAAATTTACCTATCGGTGGATATGGAAGGGATTGTTGGTTTACCGGACCATACATATGTGGATAGCTCGAAACATAATTATGAACGGGCAAGACGAATCATGACCACAGAAACGAACAATATCATTGAAGCAGCCAGGAATGCCGGAGCCGAATACGTCCTTGTCAATGACAGCCATTCTAAGATGAATAACCTATTGGTGGAAGAATTACATGAAGAGGCTTATTTGATATCCGGGGAAGTGAAACCGCTTTCAATGGTGCAGAGCTTGGATGGGAGTTTTTCGGGAGCGATTTTTTCTGGCTATCATGCACGAGCAGGCCAGTTCGGAGTCATGTCACACAGTATGATTCACGGTGTCCGCAACTTTTTCCTGAATGATGAACCGATCGGGGAACTCGGTTTCAATGCTTATATTGCTGGTCATTATGGTGTGCCGGTTCTGCTGGTAGCAGGGGATGATCAGGCGTGTCTGGAAGCGGAACAGCTGATGCCGCATGTTGTGACAGCTCCAGTCAAACAATCGTTATCACGCTCTGCCATATTGACACCATCCCCGAAAAAAGCAGGACAGCTTCTTCAGGAGAAAGTAAAAGAAGCGATGAACAATATAGCTGCAGCAAAACCGCTCGTCCCGCCAAAGGAAATTCTCCTGCGAATCGAATTTACGAACTATGGACAAGCGGAGTGGGCGCAGCTCATGCCAGGTACGCATCTGGAATATGGTACAACAATTGTTGCTTTTCCTGCCAAGGACATCATCGAAGCGTATCGTGCCATGCTCGTCATGACGGAGCTGGCCATGCATACAACCTTCAGTTAGGAGCGAAAGCTTATGGCATTATATCTGATTCGACGTTTTTTCATCATGATTGCGACGATTCTTGTCATCGCAACGCTGACCTTCATCCTCATGCACAGTATCCCAGGCAATCCTTTTACAACACAAGACCGGAGTACAAGTGAAGCTGTCCAGGAAAACTTGAATGCGCATTATCATCTGGATGAACCGATGATCGTCCAATATGGCATCTGGCTCAAATCATTGGCAACTTTCGATTTCGGTCCGTCGATCAAGCAGCCAACCGAAACTGTGAACGATTTGCTTGGCCGCGGTTTTCCAATATCGGCAGAGCTTGGCATGTGGACCATCACCATCGCACTTCTTTCTGGAATCACATTAGGCGTATTGGCGGCATTGAAACATAACGGCCTTATCGATTATATCGCCATGACATTGGCTGTATTAGGCATATCGGTCCCGAACTTCATTCTGGCTACCTTGCTGATTCAGCAGCTTGCTGTCAATCTGCAGCTGCTGCCGGCAGCGACTTGGTCGTCTCCGATGCATATGATCATGCCGATCATTGCACTGGCGACCGGACCCACAGCCATCATTGCCCGGCTGACGCGATCGAGCATGCTGGAAGTACTGACGCAGGATTATATCAAGACCGCACGTGCCAAAGGCTTGTCCCCGACAAAGATCGTCATCAAGCATGCTTTACGAAATGCGCTGATGCCGGTAGTGACCATTCTAGGAACACTGGTGGCTTCCATTTTGACTGGAACCTTCGTCATCGAAAGGATTTTTGCCATCCCGGGCATGGGAAAATACTTTGTCGAAAGCATCAATAATCGGGATTATCCGGTCATCATGGGCACGACTGTTTTCTACAGTGCTTTTCTCATTTTCATGCTCTTCCTGGTAGACGTGGTATACAGCATCCTTGATCCCAGAATCAAGCTGCATAAGAAAGGAGGCAGCTGATATGGAGCATCCGAACAGACCAATCGATGCAACGGTGCAGCACATACCGGATGAGTGGTTCCAACCGATCGAGAAGGATTTGAAAAAGGCGGAAGAAGTGGCGCGGCCGAGTTTGTCTTTTTACAAAGATGCCTGGCTGCGTCTGAAGCAGAATCGATTGGCGATCACTGGTCTTTTCTTTTTGATCGTCTTGATTCTGGCAGCGGTGTTTGCGCCGATATTCTCACCTTACAGCATCTCGGAAGGGGCATTGCGGAATCAAAACCTTGCGCCATCGGCAGCACACTGGTTCGGAACGGATAATCTCGGACGTGATGTGTTCACCCGCCTTTGGCACGGAGCGCGTGTTTCGCTGTTTGTCGGAATAGCAGCTGCGCTGATCGATTTCTTCATCGGCATCATTTATGGAGGGATCGCCGGCTATAAAGGCGGCCGTACCGACAGTGTCATGATGCGTATCATCGAGATACTTTACGGCCTCCCGCACTTGCTTGTCGTCATTTTGCTGCTTGTTGTCATGGGACCGAGTTTATTTACGATCATTGTGGCGCTGACCATCACCGGCTGGATCGGAATGGCCAGGATCGTCCGCGGACAGGTGATGCAGCTGCGAAATCATGAATATGTACTTGCATCCAAAACATTGGGAGCAAGCACCGGACGAATCATCCGCAAGAATCTGCTGCCGAATACGATGGGTCCGATCATCGTACAGATCACACTGACTGTCCCATCGGCAATCTTCGCTGAAGCATTCCTCAGCTTTTTAGGGCTTGGTATCCAAGCGCCGAATGCCAGCTGGGGATCAATGGCCAATGATGGTTTGTCTGCCATCCTTTCCGGCGATTGGTGGCTGCTGTTTTTCCCGGCATTGTTCATCAGTTTGACGATGTTCGCTTTCAATGTGCTGGGTGATGGCCTGCGGGATGCATTTGATCCGAAGCTGAGGAGGTGACGATATGGAAAAAATACTTGAAATACAAGACTTGCATGTCCATTTCTCGACATATGGCGGAACCGTTCAGGCTGTCAGAGGTGTGAATCTGTATTTGAACAAAGGAGAGACGCTGGCGATCGTCGGAGAGTCCGGCAGCGGAAAAAGCGTGACGAGCAACAGTATCATGCAGCTCATCCCGTCTCCAGCAGGCAAGATTGTGCAAGGCAAGATACAGTTCAGAGGCAAAGACTTGGTGAAAATATCAAAAAAAGAAATGCGATCCATACGCGGTGTCGATATTTCGATGATCTTCCAAGATCCGATGACAGCACTCAATCCAACGTTGACTGTTGGTGATCAACTGACAGAAGGGCTGAAACAGCACACATCCGTCAGTACAAGTGAAGCGAAGGTAAAGGCGCTCGAAATGCTCCGCCTGGTCGGCATCCCGAATCCTGAAAGCCGGCTTAAGCAGTATCCGCATCAGTTCAGTGGCGGGATGCGGCAGCGGATTGTCATTGCGATGGCATTGATTTGTGAACCAGATTTGCTCATTGCCGATGAACCGACGACAGCACTGGATGTGACCATCCAGGCGCAAATCATGGAACTGTTCAAAGAAATTCAGGAACAAACTGGTGTATCCATCATCCTTGTCACACATGATCTTGGTGTCGTAGCCCGCGTAGCCGATCGAGTTGCTGTCATGTATGGCGGGAAAATCGTCGAGACCGGAAGCAAAGAAGAAATTTTTTATCATCCGCAGCATCCCTATACACTCGGTTTGCTGCAGTCGGTGCCGCGGCTGGATATGAAAGAGGATATCCTGCAGCCGATCGATGGAACACCGCCGGATTTGTTCGCTCCGCCGCAAGGCTGTCCGTTCACGGCGCGCTGTGCCCGAGCGATGCAGGTATGTGCGAATGTGCATCCTTCTGCCAGTCACTTATCTGCAACACATCAAGTGGAATGCTGGCTGCAAGATGCTCGAGCTAAAAAACAGCCAGTCTGATCCAAATCCAAAGGGGGAAAAGAGATGAAAAGAAACTGGAAGTTATCTTTTGTAGCATGTCTTGCCGCATTGGTACTATTGCTGTCTGCGTGTACAGCGAATAACAGCGCTGGGGGAAGCGGTGATGGGGAAGGCGGAGAGGACAAAAAGATCCTGCGCCTGAATAACGGTCAGGAGCCGACATCACTTGATCCTCCTGAAGGCTTTGACAGTGTTTCGTGGGTGATGGTGAATAACTTGATGGAGGGGCTGACGCGTCTGGATGAAAATCATCAGCCGCAAGCTGCCATCGCGGAGAATTGGGATGTAAGTGAGGATGGTAAGGAATATACTTTCCATCTTCGTGACGATGCGAAGTGGTCAAACGGTGATGACGTAACTGCCAACGATTTCGTTTACGCATGGAAGCATATGCTTGATCCGGAACAGGCCTATCAGCCGGCATTCCTGGCATATGTGATCGAAGGAGCCGAAGCGTATAACAGCGGCGAAGGCAGTGCGGATGATGTTGCCATCGAGGCAGTCGATGACAAAACATTCAAAGTCACTCTTGCTGCACCGACTGGTTACTTCCTGAATTTATTGACGAACCCGGCTTTCTTCCCGGTCAATGAAAAAGTAGCCGAAGAAAATCCGGAATGGTTTTCAGAAGCAGACACATATGTGAGCAATGGGCCATTCCAAATCGATAGCTGGTCGCATGATAAAGAACTGATCATGGTCAAAAATCCAGAATACTGGGATGCAGACACGGTAAAGCTTGATCAAGTGAACTGGGCAATGGTGGCAGACCGGAATACGGAATACCAAATGTATCAAAGCGGTGATTTGGATAGATCATCCCTTCCAGCTGATAATGCGAAAGAATTGATGGAAAGCGATGAACTTGTCACCGAAGTGCAAGCAGGCGATCAATTCCTGCGCTTCAATGTTCAAAAAGAGCCATTCACGAATGAAAAAGTCCGTAAAGCATTTGCCCTGGCGATGAACCGTGATGATATGGTTGAATTTGTGCGCGGAATCGGTGAAAAGCCAGCCCGCGGCTTTGTGCCATATGGTTTTGAAACACCGGATGGCGGCGATTTCCGTGAAGAAAACGGCGACTTGGTGCAAGATGACCCAGCCGAAGCGAAGAAATTGCTGGAAGAAGCTATGGCAGAGGAAGGCTGGGATGAACTGCCTGCTGTGACGCTCACATATGGAACCAATACCGAAAACGAACGTCTGGCCGAAGGTGTGCAGAGCATGCTGTCGGATAACCTGGGCGTGGATGTCGAACTGCAGACAGTCGAATCCAGTGTCTTCAGTGAAGAGCAGACCAAGCTTGTGTACCAATTGTTCCGCGGGTCTTTCCTTGCCGACTACGGTGATCCAGTCAACTTCCTGGAAAGCTTCACATCGGATTCTTCTTCCAACCGTACCGGCTGGTCCAATGAAGCATACGATAAACTGATTGCCGATTCCAAAACAGAAACCGATGAGTCAAAACGTTTTGAATTGCTGATGGAAGCTGAGAAAATCCTGATGGATGAGATGCCGATTGTGCCGCTTCACTTCTACCAGCATGTGTATTTGCAAAAGCCGAATGTGAAAAATGTCATCATGCATCCAGTAGGCTATTTGGAGCTGAAATGGGCTGATATCGAATAAGGCAGCGATAGAGAAGCGGTGAAAACTGCTTCTCTTCTGTCTGCCAAGACATAAATATAGGATAAAGGGGGAGATAGGCATGAAACCATCAGCATGGAAAAAAGGAGACACAATCGGGATTGTTGCGCCTGCATCACCGATAGAGAGCGAGGAGCTTGCGCGAGGAATCAAGCTGGTTGAATCGCTTGGACTGAAGGTGAAGCTGGGCAAGCATGTATACGATAAATATGGATACCTAGCAGGGATCGACGCCGACCGGGCAGCCGACTGCAACAGCATGTTCGCCGATGACAGCATCAAAGGAATCATCTGCGCCCGCGGAGGTTTTGGATCGTGGCGGCTGATCGATATGATCGATTTTGAGCTGATCAAGCAGAATCCGAAGATTCTTCTTGGTTACAGTGATATCACCTACTTACATACAGCAATACGTCAGCGGACCGGGCTTGTCACGTTTCATGGGCCGATGGTTGCCTCGGATATGGCAGAATCCGATTTTGCCAAGCTGAGCTATGATTGGCTGCAGCAATTATTCACACCGACAGAAGTGGTGTATACAGCGGATATTTCACCGCTCGAAGCCATCGTGCACGGCAAAGCATCGGGGCAGCTCGTTGGCGGAAATCTATCACTTTTGGTAAGTACGCTCGGAACGCCGGATGAAATCGATACAAAAGGTAAGCTGCTGTTATTGGAAGATATCGATGAGCCTACTTATAAAATCGACAGCATGCTCAATCAACTGAAGCAAGCAGGGAAGCTGGCACAAGCCAATGGGATCCTCATCGGTGATTTCAGCAACAGCAAATCAAAGGAGCAAGACAAGCAATTATCTTTTGATCAAGTGCTCGTCGATTATTTGACAGACCTTGGCAAACCGATTCTGAAAGGTTTCCGCATTGGCCATTGCAACCCGAATATTACCGTACCGCTCGGGGCTGATGCCATTATGGACACAGAATCGAAGACATTGCGTGTGGAGGCGGGGGTGACGACATGAAGATTGCCAGGCTGGAAGTGTTCCAAACAGCCATCCCGTTAAAGAAGCCTTTCAAAACGGCACTTCGTACAGTGACGATTGCGGAATCCATCATTGTAAAAGTGACGACGGATGACGGTTTGATCGGCTGGGGTGAGGCACCGCCGACACATGTCATAACCGGTGACAGCCTTGCAAGTGTGCGTTACGCAGTCGAGAATGTCATCAAGCCGGCCATCATCGGCACGTCATTGCTGGAACGCGATGTGCTGCTTGAAAAGCTGCAGCGATGCCTGATCGGGAATACCAGCGCCAAAGCAGCCGTGGATATGGCGCTGCATGATTGTATGGCACAGTATGCAGGGATGCCGCTTTACCAGTTCCTTGGCGGAGCAAGGGATACACTGGAAACGGACTTCACCGTGAGCGTCAATCCGCCTCAAGAGATGGCAGCAGATGCAGCGGCTTATGTCAGGGATGGTTTTAAGACCTTGAAAGTAAAAGTTGGCAAAGACGATATCGAAACGGATATCAAACGTCTGCAAGCAGTTCGGGATGCGGTTGGCAGCGACATCACGCTCCGGCTCGATGCGAACCAAGGCTGGGACGCCAAAACGGCTGTCCGCGCAATCGGCAGGATGGAAGATGCGGGGCTTACCATCGAACTGGTGGAACAGCCTGTATCCGCGTCTGATTTGAGCGGGATGCAGTATGTGACAGCTCATGTGCAAACTCCGATCATGGCAGACGAAAGCTTGTTTTCCCCGCAGGATGCGCTAAAACTACTGGAGATGCGTGCAGCGGATTTGCTGAATATCAAATTGATGAAAGCAGGCGGCATCCAACCTGCATTGGATATTGCTCGAATTGCGCGCGCATACGGTGTCGCGTGCATGGTTGGCTGCATGATCGAGTCCCGTATCGGCATCAGCGCAGCCGCACATCTGGCTGCCAGTCAGCAGCATATTACCCGGGTGGACTTTGATGCCCCGCTCATGCTGCGGGAAGATATCGTAACAGGCGGCGTCCGCTATGAAGGAAGCCGCATGATGCTCAATGCTTCTCCAGGACTTGGCATCCTGGCTGTGGATGTTCATGGAGAAAAAGTGATATGAAAGAACATGCAATTGCCGTTTCAGTCGCTAATCTATGGACCGATCCAGATGCAGCCAGACCAGTGGATAGTCCAATAACGACAAAACCTGCCGATCCATCACGTTGGGTGCAGAAGCTTTCGCACACTGCTAAATTGGAACTGCATGAAAATAATCTGCTGCAATCCCAAGTGCTGTTCGGTACGACCGTAAAGGAAGAAGATGAAAAGGATGGTTGGGTAAAAGTGGTCGTCCCTTCTCAGTCCACGCCTAAACATATCCATGGCTATCCAGGATGGATACTCGCCCATCAGCTTGCAGCTCCTCTGCCAAAATCAAAACAGATGGTGGAGGTTGCGGCGAAGCATGCGGTGCTGATATTGGAGGGAACGGCTGGATCCATGGAGCTCAGTTTTATGACAAGACTTCCATTCCTCGGGGAAGATGTAGCATTTTACACGGTGATGACACCGATCGGACGGGGCAGGATTTCAAAATCGGAAAGCCGCATCTTGACTGCTCGGAGTGCAAGTGGCGGGGAGCTGATTGCTGCTGCTGAAAGCTTCATCGGACTTGATTATCTTTGGGGCGGTATGAGCAGCTGGGGCTATGACTGTTCCGGCTTTGCTCATAATATGCATCTGGCAGGCGGCTATACCATTCCGCGCGATGCCAGTGCACAGGTGCTTTCGGGAAAGCCGGTAGCCTCGGCTAAGGCGGAACCTGGTGATTTACTTTTCTTTGCTCATGAACAAGGCAAGGGGCGTGTCCATCATGTCGGCTTTTATCATGGCGATGGAAAATTGCTTCATGCCCCGAAGACAGGAAGAAAAATCGAGATTCTGGATATGACAGATACTGTGTATGAAACAGAACTTTGTGCCGTCAGAAGATACTGGAGCTGATAGAGTGCCGCGGGCACTCTATTTTTTTAGCTGCAGAAGTTCTAGCAATCCATGGAAGTTACATAGAGTAAAGAGTAGACCAGCTGATAAGGAGGTCCTCTATGCAAAAGAATAAGAAGAAGCCAAGCGCAAAACGTCGCTTCAGATCCCACGCCGGTATCGGCTTGCTGATCGTCTGTTTATTTGCTGTCATTGTGGCACTCCCGACATTGATTGTAGTACCATTTATAGACCCAGGCGGAATGGAGAGGACGGCTACAGCAATGGAACAGGAAAAAGAAGTCAAAGAAACAGCAAGTGTGGCAGTGGAAGTGAGCCGTACAGCAAGCAATGCAGTGGAAACGGTGCCGCTTGAGACATACGTGACGCGAGTGGTTGCATCCGAAATGCCGGCCGATTTCGAGCTGGAAGCATTGAAGGCACAAGCCGTAGCCGCCCGGACATATGTGGTGCGGTATATGGAAGATCACCAAGCGGAGCAACCGGAAGCAATCGAAGTATCCGATTCGACCAGTGATCAAGTGTATAAGAATGAAGACGAACTGCGCCAGGCATGGGGCAAGGAGTATGAAGAAAAGATGGCGAAACTATCACAAGCTGTGCAAGAAACGAGCGGTGAAATCATCACATATGACGGCGAACCGATTACCCCCTCTTTTTTCTCGACGAGCAATGGATATACCGAGAATGCGGAAGATTATTGGGAAAACCCGCTGCCTTATTTAAAATCGGTGGAAAGTCCATGGGATAGACAATCGCCGAAATTCACAGACCAGAAAGTGATCCCGATCGCAGAAGCAGAAAAACTTCTTGGTGTGACTATCGATATTAGCAAAGCACCTGGTGGTATCAAGCGAAATGACAGCCAGCGTGTTGCGCAAGTGGAGATTGGCGGCAAGCAGTTCACTGGCAGGGAAATCCGGGAGAAGCTCGGACTCAAATCGACAGATTTCACGCTGTCACTGAAAGATGATCACTTGATTTTTAAGACGAAGGGATATGGTCATGGTGTCGGCATGAGTCAGTATGGTGCCAATGGCATGGCAGCGGAAGGCAAATCATACAGTGACATCCTGACATATTATTACGCAGATACGCAGATTGATAAATTGCCGGCAGAAGGCGCCAAACTGGTATCTAAATGAGGCTGGAAAATTTTTCTGAAAGAGATGTATAGGAATCTATCTTTGTGACCACAATGGTTGCAGAGGTGATGTTCTATGAAGGAAAAAAACAGCGTTTCAAAATCCAAATGGAAACGTCTTTTCCGTAAAAAATGGTTTTTCCCAGCATTGTATCTTGGTATTTCCGCTTTGCTTTTAACTGCGGTATTGTGGTATCAGAGCGGTACAAGCGAGCCTGAGCAGGCAGAAGAAGATAAAAGTATCTTTGATTCTTTCGATCTAGGCGGCGATGAAGAAGCTACTCCTGTAGCAGAGCAAGATGAAGTGGTGAAAGCTCCTGTGGCAGAAGATGCAGAAGCGACAGTCGTAACGAAGTTCTATGATCACAAAGCCGACAGCGAATCCCAAGAGAATGCACTCGTACTCTACGACAACAAATACTATCAAAGCACCGGAGTGGATTACGCTGCAGCGGATGGCGGTAGCTTCGATGTCCTGGCTGCTTTGAGCGGTACAGTGACGGAAGTCAAAGACGATGCATTGCACGGTAATGTTGTCCAGATGGAGCATAGCAACGGGGTTGCGACATATTATGCAAGCCTGGAAGATGTGAAAGTGGAAGTCGGTCAGGAAGTCAAGCAAGGGGATGTCCTGGCAACAGCGGGACAGAGCCTATTCGCGAAAGATAAAGAAACACATTTGCACTTCGAAGTGCGTAACGGTGATACTGCTGTAAACCCTGAAAGCTTCTTCAACCAGCCGGTGAGCAAGCTTCAGGAAGCAAAGGCGGAAGCTGTTCAAGAAGAAGCAGCGGATACAGCTGGCCAAAATGAGCAAAGCGAAACAGAAGCACCAGCACCAGCAGAAGATGACGCAGATGCAGGTACTGCACCAGCCGATGATGCAGGTGAAACGGAAGAAACACCAGAAAGATCCGATGAAGAAAAAGCTCCTGAACAAGATGAGCAGCCAGAGGACGATGCAACTTCTTCTTCCTCATCAGCTCAGACATGATTGGCAAAAACACTCCGATAATGGGGTGTTTTTTGTTTTTTTTTAGGCAGAAAGCAGTCCAACGATAGGAGCAGGAAACACAGTAATTTGTCGAACGAATCCATCCTGTAAACGCTTGTAATTATCTGAAAAGATGGAATAATGAAATGGTGCAAATCACAAAATGAAAGTCTGAGTCAAGTGATTCCAAGAAAGTAAGATTGGGAAATGTGAGAGGAGAAAGGGAAGTTGAATCAATCAAGTTTGCGTAAGGAAGCTACTGACTTGGGCAAGCTCCCGGCAGCAATGAGCCGGATGACAGATATTTGGTCATTCATTCAACTGGTGGAGACAAACCATGATGTAAAGCAAATTACCGATATGACGGCAAAATTCTGTCTGCAATCCGATTCTGCTGCTGTTAATTTCGCGGCAATGGATTTCCTTGGTATGAATTTCTTCGAGAAAGAACTGCAGCTGCTGGTCGATCGGAATAAGCGATCTGCCAATCGGCGAAACAGGACATATGCATGTCTATATGAATTGATCATTCAATACCAGGCGTACAAGCTCCCGGGAAATGAATTCGATCGACAGATCAACCGCTTGCAAGTGGATTTCCCAGAAGGAAAAGCCCTGGTGTTGATCGGCAGGATCTATCAGCATTTTCACAACCACGATTATCATATGATCGGCTATTACCTGGACGAACTGCAGGATACGATCATGCTTATCAAAGACTACTTCATGCGGGTGATGATGGGTGTCCGGGTGGACAAGCTGCTGTTTCTGTATCATTGGAAGCGGAACGAACTGATCATTGCCAGAAAGCATGGCAGGAGTATCCTTAATCATACATATCTTCCGGGCCAGCGTGCCATGCAGCATTATAAAATGGGATTGACTTATCTATTCGATGATAAGATTGCAAGCTTCTCCCATTTGGCCGAAGGCAGCAAAATGGCGAAGCGATATAATGCTGAATGCCTTGTACAAATGCTTGAGAAACAAGTCTTGCCGATCGTTGCTGCGTATTTCGGTATTCCGCATGCGTACTTGACGGATGATCCGTTGGCACTTGCGTATATCGAATATCAGCTTGGCGAAGTCGGTCGCGCAAGAAAGCGATATCCAATTTGGAAAGCTGAAAAACAGACTGCATTCTATAAATTTTTCTACGGGTTGATTCATCACAAAAAGGACCACTTAGTAGCATCCTATCACCAGTTCATCCACAGACATAAAGACTTCTATTTTTCACGGTTTCCGATGTATGCCATCCAAGAAATGGATAACAGCAGACCCTCCTTCGACTAGCGGGGTCTTTTTTTATGGAATAAAACAAAGTGGCAGCCCATAAGATGTTACAAACCAATGCAACTGTTTGAAGGGAACGAGTGTGAAGCTCTATAGCCGCAGATGCCCAAACAGCTATGACTTGCAATCGAAAAATACATATTTGAATACGTCATCGCTTCTCATCTTGTCTCATGAACATCAAGAACCGTCAACTTAAGGAGGCATGGGCTGTGCATGATTATATCAAGGAGCGCACGGTGCGCATAGGTAAGCACATTGTGGAAACGAAGAAAACAGTTCGCGTGATTGCAAAGGAATTCGGTGTATCCAAGAGTACCGTGCATAAAGATCTGACCGAAAGACTGCCGGAGATCAATCCGGATTTGGCTAATGAAGTGAAGGAAATCCTCGATTACCACAAGGCGATACGCCATCTCAGAGGCGGCGAAGCGACCAAATTGAAGTATAAACTGGAAACGAATACAGACGCCCCTGCCTGAACCACAACTTTCATCCTGTAAAGATGTGTCCAATCTCTTTCCAATATTCCTACTTTTATCCTTATTTTCTTTCATAAATTGCTACTATTCCACATGTTTTATGCTAAACTATAAAATAAGTAGCATTATGTTCTCGAACGGATGCGACAAAAAGTTTCTATCTTTACAGGGAGGATCTGAGGATATTGGCACGAGATATAGGAATTGACCTCGGTACGGCTAACGTACTAATACATGTAAAAGGAAAAGGAATCGTTCTGAATGAACCATCTGTTGTCGCGATGGACAGAAATACAGGGAACGTACTGGAAGTAGGGGAAGAAGCACGACGCATGGTAGGCAGAACACCTGGCAATATTGAAGCGATTCGCCCGCTGAAAGACGGCGTAATTGCTGATTTTGATGTAACAGAAGCGATGCTCCGCTATTTCATCAATAAGATCAATGTAAAAGGTTTTCTATCCAAGCCGCGTATGCTGATTTGCTGCCCGACTAACATCACGAAAGTCGAACAAAAAGCAATCAAGGAAGCTGCGGAGAAATCCGGCGGAAAGAAAATCTATTTGGAGGAAGAGCCGAAGATCGCTGCTATCGGAGCAGGGATGGATATCTTCCAGCCAAGCGGTAATATGGTTGTCGACATCGGCGGCGGTACGACGGATGTTGCTGTCCTGTCAATGGGTGATATTGTGACAGCACAATCGATCCGTATGGCCGGAGATAAATTCGATGCAGAAATCCTGCAGTATATCAAACGTAAATACAAGCTATTGATCGGCGAACGCACAGCTGAGAATATCAAAATCGAGATTGCGACAGTGTTCCAAGGCGCGCGTCAGGAATCAATCGATATCCGCGGCCGTGACATGGTGAGCGGCTTACCGCGCACCATCACTGTTCATTCCGAAGAGATCGAAGAAGCGTTGCGCGAATCAGTGGCATTGATTGTACAAGCGGCGCGTACGGTGCTCGAGCAGACTCCTCCGGAATTGTCTGCCGACATCATCGACCGCGGCATCATCCTGACTGGCGGCGGTGCGCTGCTTCACGGCATCGACCAGCTGCTTGCAGAGCAGCTGAAAGTACCTGTCTTCATTGCAGAAGATCCAATGGATTGTGTGGCAAAAGGTACTGGCGTGATGCTTGAAAATATCGACAAACTTGAAAAACGTAAAGTAGTTTGATGAATTGGCCTCTTCTGTATCCAGAAGGGGTTCAATTTTTTTGGGAATCTGCCGATATATATAGTGGAGAACAATATGAGAAGCAATCAGACTCACCTAGGAGGATCACCACATTGCTAAAAGGGTTATATACAGCTGCATCCGGTATGCTCGCCCAGCAGCGCAAGCAAGAAGTAATGTCCAATAACTTAGCCAATGCGAATACAAATGGATACAAAGCAGATCAAGGCCAGCTGCGGGCATTCCCGGAGATGCTGATGAGAGCGTCGGAAAGCAAGCAGACATCAGCCAATGACTCACGATACGTTTCGACTTCAAGGGAAATCGGCAGCATCAATTCCGGTGTGTATGTACAAGAGACGATCCCGAATTTCGTGCAAGGCGATTTGCGTGAAACGGGCATCAGTACGGATACAGCATTGGTGGATGGCGCATATCCTGATGAAAACGGCTCCGTTTTCTTCACCCTTCAGACAGAAGAGGGGGAAGCATACACGCGAAATGGTAATTTCACAGTCGATGCCGAAGGATTCCTGACAAACGATCAAGGCAATTATTTGCTTGATAACGATGGTAATCCGATCCAGACAAACGATCAGACATATAAGCTCTCAGCCGACGGCACGATGCAATTCACGGACGGACGGAACATCCAGCTTGGTCTGGCTTATGTGCAGGACGCCAACTTGCTGGACAAGCAGGGTGATAATGTGTATAGCGCAAGCGAAGAAGCCCAAGTGGCAGATGCCCGTACGACGGCTGGTGCTGCTTTCAATGTAGTGCAAGGTGCAGTGGAAGGCTCGAATGTCGATTTGGAGCAGACGATGACTGACATGATGCAAGCTTACCGGACGTTCGAGATGAATCAGAAGGTCATGACAGCATATGATGAAAGTCTCGGAAAAGCAGTAAATGAAGTAGGGAAGCTGTAAAGGGGGAGCAATATGAGCAGAATGATGACACAAGCTGCAGTGACGATGGGCCAGCTGCAGCAGCGATTGGATTTGATCGCGAATAACATGGCGAATACGAGTACGACCGGCTATAAAGCACAAACCTCCAATTTCTCTTCCTTGCTTTATCAGCAGATGAATAATCCGCCGAATGATGAGGCGAATACGGAAAACCGCAGCACAAGCGACGGCATCCGGATCGGCGCAGGTGCTTATATGAGCAGTACGAATCCGCTCATGACGACAGGCACGATCCAGAAGACAGATCGTAATCTCGATGCAGCATTGGTGAATGATAATCAGTTCTTCACGATCACAGGTGCAGACGGCCAGGAACGTTACACACGTGCCGGTAACTTCTATCTGCAGCCGCAGCAGGACGGGACAGTCGCACTCACGACAGCTGATGGCGATTTTGTCAATGGTGCCGATGGACCTATTGCATTACAGTCTGATTTTGATAGTATTACTATCAATGACCGCGGGGAAGTCGTTGTCGGCCGTAATGGGGAGAACGCTGTGGAAGCGAATCTTCAAATAACTGCCATCGATAATCCGCGTGTGCTGACACGTACAGGTGATACGGCATTTGAATTGGCTGATCCCGCACTTGCACAAGTCCTGGATGCTGGAGAAATCGAATTGCAGGCAGGCAGCCTGGAAGGATCGAATGTCGATCTTAGTGAACAGATGTCGGCGATGGTGAACACGCAGCGTGCTTATCAATTCAATGCCCGTTCGATTTCGATGAGTGATCAGATGAGCGGACTCATCAACCAGATTAGATAAAATTAAGGAGCCAGAACGCTATGCCAAGTAATGCATCCAAACTCCAGACAAAAGAACAACATGAGAAGAACAAGCAGGCAGAAGGTGAAAAAGCACCCAAAAAACAACGAAGAAGATTGTTTCCGATTTGGCTTCGTTTACTTGTCGTGCCGATCATCCTCGTCATCTTCCTGATTCTCGGGTTGCTGTTCGGGTATGGCGTCCTTGGAGATGGCAATGCACTGGACATCCTCAAACGGGATACATGGACGCATATCTCTGATTTGATCAATGCGAAATAAAGAAAAAGGCTTGCCCCAAGACGTTTGGGTGCAAGCCTTTTGCTATTTCCTGCCCCTGCTTTTTCTAATCGCATAAATGACGAATAGAATGGCAGCGATGATCAGGAAGATGTGGATGATTCCACCAAGAATATTGAAAATGACACCGATGAGCCAAAACGCGACTATGATGATGCCGATCCATAATAAAAGATTAAGCATGTGGCTGACCTCCCAACAGTTATATGACTATCCATACCCTTACTCAGAAACGTGTTAAACATACGAGCTTCATTTTTGGTATAATACGTTAGGAAAGACAACCATTCAGGAGGCTTACCTTATTATGTATGATGTACAACAAATCAAAGAAATAATCCCGCATCGCTATCCATTTTTGCTGGTGGATCAAATAACGGAAATTGAAGAAGGAAAACGCGCAGTCGCCAAAAAGAATGTAACGATCAATGAACCGTTCTTCCAAGGCCATTTCCCTGATTACCCTGTCATGCCGGGTGTTTTGATCATAGAAGCACTGGCACAGACAGGTGCATTTGCCATGCTGATGAAAGAAGAAAACAAAGGAAAAATCGGCTTCCTTGCCGGTGTCGATAAATGCCGTTTCAAACGTCAAGTAAAACCAGGGGACACATTGAAGCTGGAAGTGGAAATCATCCGCTTGAAAGGCCCTGTCGGCAAAGGAAAAGCGACAGCGACTGTAGACGGTGAACTGGCTTGTGAAGCAGAAATCACATTTGCCATCAAATAAGAGAGCGAAGCGTTATGCTTCGTTCTTTTTTACTATTTTTTACATCTATTTTACATATCAGGGGCGCTGTTTATAGTAATATAGTCTTGTGAAAGCTAATATTGGAGGGGGAAATCATGCAGATAGAAAAAAAGGAACAGTACACGATCACACGTAATACCATCGCGGTCATCCGCCTGAATGACCCCATTTATCAATCCCGCGTCCTGGAGGCGGACAAAGAGATATTCGTGGAGCAATCTCCTCTATCCATCATCGATCACAGCTGTATGCAGTATGGTTCTTCCTACGAAGGCAGGGTGCATGCAATCGGCAAACTGCTGCGGACTGACAAAAAAGTGCCCATACCGGTGCATCCGGCTCATGGCGTGTTCATGCTTCCGACTTCCTCACCTACGAATTCCCATTGCGTCTGGCTGTCCTTCTATCATATTCAATCCTATAAAGAATCGAAAAGCCGCACCTGCATCAGCTTCTATAATGGCAGTGCGTTATTTGCGGAAACATCCGAGCGTTCTTTTGACCAGCAATACAAAAGGACAGGTACTGTCATCGCCTTGTTGAACAATGAGCACTTCTTCCTGGGACAAACATTATCCTGAACTGCCAAATGCTTCTGCTGCTGAACACGTTATGATATCATGATAACTATCATAACTAGCTTAGAAGTATAGGAGGAAACCTGTCTTATGCGCACTACATACACCGGAGCCGAGCTGTTGGAGCAGCTGCTGCTTCAGAAGGACCAGCTTCTTACATCGATCAGACGGGAAGATATAGCCCTCGATGCCTTCTTGAGACAAGAAGCGAGGCGGGCTGATCATTATCCTGTATTCCGCTACGTATTGAGACATTACATCGGCTTGGTCAACCCGAATTTGACGGAAGAATTCGAGCAGATGTTCTTCCGATTGTTCCAGGAAGCCGCACACCGGCCGGACAAGCGGAGTATCGTCGGGTTGACGGAAGCATTATATAAAGTGGAAAATCGCCGGGGCAAGCCGTCGATGCAATTTCCTCAAGTAACGCATATGCTGCATTTGCTGAACGTGCATTATCCGATTTATGACCCGGCAAGGGCTGCCTTCCTCGGCATGCCATCAGCCAATCATCTTGTCGGATTCGATAAAAAAATGACACGTTATATCGAGCAATACAAGCAGCTTTTCGAACTCAGCCAAGACATACTGCAAGATGAGAGATACCAAGCATTATCTTCAGCATTCGACAAGCATTTCACCGAGCCCGGCTACAAGCCGCCAAGTGATGCCAAGAAGCTTGATTTACTTTTGCAGGCATTCACCAAGACCGGCTGACTAAACGGCCTAAAATAGTTCATACCCTCTAACCGATCTTTAGAGAAAATCGTACGCGGTTTTTCCTCTGGAGGTCGGTTTTTTATGCACCTATGGAATTATCGTTCTGATAAATGCTTTGCTGATGCGATTCATTCCAAATTATGGATATTTAATCTGTGGGAAAAATAAGGACATATTGGATACAGTTTGTAATCATATTGCATCCAGATTGTGTTGTCATTACAGTTCTGTTAAAGCTATTGCGATTGCATAAGCCCAGGGTATATAAAGAAGAAAAGACGGATAGTATTTCTTAGGACAAAGAAAGCAGGTAGATGCACATGACGAGAAACTACACCATCGATTTCTTCAAATGCCTAGCGATATTCGCAGTCGTTTGTATCCATACCCACACATTCCGGGATACAGCCGTCCCTTTCGGACATGGAGATACATGGGCGTTCATCATTGATACAATAGCCCGTTTCTCTGTTCCATTCTTCTTTGCAGCATCCGGTTATCTTTTCGCCATGAAACTGCAGCGAACAGATGATACATTCTCTTACTTCAGACGCTACACCGGCAAGCTGATCTCACTGCTTGCTGCATGGTTCGCCTTTTATTGGATATATGACTTCATCAAGATGATCACGACGGGAACAGGTACGATGAGTGAACAAAAAGCGGAGCTGACAGCTTACTTTCACGATACCTTCCAGTGGCGCACATTGCTGGACGGGATATCTTATACACAATTTCAGCTTTGGTTCATGTTCGCGCTGATCTTTTCCATCATCATCATTTATACGGCCTACAGAATACGCATGCTGAAGCTTACGCTATTCATCGCCCTAGTGCTCAATTTGGTGGGTCTGCTTGGACAATCTTATGGCAAGCTCTTCCATATCACAATGGAAGAGACGACACGAAATGGTATTTACTTCGGCTTGTTTTATACCGCGCTTGGTGCATGTTTCGGCTTATATGAAAAGCAAATCATCGCCAAAGCACAAAATATCCGTGTGAGGACTGTCGGCATGATGGTCGTGGCAGGATTTGCGATGAAGCTGCTTGAGCGCTACATCCTGCATTATCGATTGGATTTGCCGCAAGGGGAATATTTCATCAGTACGATTCCATTGACGGCAGTGCTGTTATTGTTCACCTTGAAAGCTCGTAACATCGGAAATCATCGTTACGTCAGCTTGGTTGCGAAAAATGTGGTGGGGATTTATTTGATCCATACATTCTGGCGCAGCATTTTCAATCAAGCACTGGATCAATCACCTATCACCGAGACATTTGCCTGGGGCTTCCTGTACGCACCGATACTATATGTATTATCTCTGCTGTCGTATGTAACATTGCAATATACGAAAGAAAAGCTCAGCACACCGCCAGTTCCAAGACAAGCAAAATCCCGTACGGCACTCCGGCCAAGCAACAGCCTTATCAAATAGACTGGCAATTGCCAGTCTATTTTTTTATTGTAAATATATGTGCAAATTTTGAAAAATTACGGTAATCTTTTACTATATACATACATAAAGGATGGCAGAACATGACATATCATACGAATCCTTTCCGTCTCCTCATCAGCCCGAAGGAGACCTTATTCAAGCTGCGGGAAGCAGAAAGACTTCGCAGCCACTGGCTTTGGACAGTCCTTCTGCTAGTTGCATTCTGTCTCGTTTATGCAGCACTTGGATGGGCTGGTGCCGGAACGGAAACGCTGAATCAGTTACGTACGAATTACACAGGATCGGAATACGAATCCGCGAAATTCAGCTTCATCATCGGTCGGCTTGTCTTTGGACTGGTGCTAGGTTTGTTACTTATCTTTGTTGTGTCTCTCGTATTTTATCTATTTTATGAAATTCCGTATCAAAAGCTAGTGATCATCCAGTTAAGTGTCGGAGTCATATTCCTGCTGGAAGCTCTTACTTGGCTCGTATTGCTGCTGGCAGCTGGCTTGGAATGGAATCGTTCGCCATTCTCACTTGGCGTGCTTGCCGATCTGTTCACAGACAGACCATGGGTGATCAGCTTGTTCGGGGCGATTTCTTTGTTCCAGCTCTTCATTTTATATTTCCAAAGCCGATGCTTGCGGGTATTGTTTCCAGTCAAACGCTGGCATGCAGGCGCAGTTGTCAGTATCAATTTTATTTGTTATATCCTTTTACTGACGCTGTTTGGTGGAATCGGAAATAAAATCGTGGCATTCATCTTTGCATAGGAGGACTTGAAGGATGATGAAAAAGATAATACTGCCCGCAGGGATCCTCCTTATCCTGATCAACCTGGCTATTTTATTCTGGGATGATGGCCGGGTAGGACGGACAAACGTTGTGCACAAATGGGAACAAGTAACAGCAGAGGATGTCAAAGAGACAATGGCTGTGCCAGCTGTACTGACTTCCGCTGATATGATACCTGTCCGCTTTGATCCGCAATCAGGTTCGATCACGGAAACGCTTGTTGAACCAGGTGATACGGTAGAAGAAGGGGACGATTTGTTTACATATCAGACTGCTGACTATAACAAGACGTATTCTGAACTGAACAGTGTCATCACTTCTCTCGAACAGCAGACCGAGGCGGTGGAGCAAGCAATTTCCGATGCTGAAGATGCAGCGATTGCTGTCGATGCCCAGCCGGAAGAAACATTCGAGTCAGAGTCCATCGAGGAGTCTGGCAGCGAGGAAGAAAACGACAGAGCAACAGAGGCCCTGCAGCAAGCAACAGAAGAACAGACCATCCAGATGCAGGAGCAGTACCGCATCGACCTTGAAAAAGAGCTTGCCCAAAAAAGCGCGGAGCTGTCAGCAGCGGAAGAACAGCTTGCTGATTTGGAGGAAACTGGTGAGTTCATCACGGTCACAAGTCCTGCGTCAGGAACGGTGAAAACTGTGGCACAAACCGGTGATGAGCCGGTGGTAACGCTGCAAAGCAGTGATCTTGTCATGGCCGGCGAACTGACCGAAGCTGAAAGAAAGCAAGTGCAGACTGGAATGACGGTCGAAGCCAAAGTGACAGACGACGGACCTGCTTTGGAAGGGGAAATCACCGACTTGGCGGACCAGCCTTCGGCAGCAGGGAAAGAAAGCAAATACAAATTCGAAGCAGCTTATCTTCCTGAAGAGGAACAAAATGATGACCTGTTGGCGGGATACCATCTGGATATGGATATTTTGCTTGCACATGACAGTCAGGTGCCAGCAGTCAAACCAGCTCGAGTGACAGATGATCGTATTTGGCATATGACGAATGGCGAGCTGCAGACAGTTCAAGTGGAACTTGGAGCGCAAAATGAAAAACAAGCTGCAATCATCTCTGGTTTGGAAGCAGGCACATTCATCCCCGTGGATCAAGAAGGCCATTATGCGAATGAACCTTTCGTCACGCCATGGAAACCGCAGGAGATGAACTGGTCACAATGGAAGGAAGCCTTCACAAGCTATGAATTCCTGCTTGGAATTATGGATCATTGATTGTAAATTGTTTTTAAAGAAATATCCGATCTTACTGCAAGTATTGTCGATAAAGCGTACAATTTGTTTACAATCACGTACGTAAGGGGCATACGGAATGAAAGTTCATTTGATCGCAAACATGTATCCTAGCAAGCAGCATCCCAATTATGGGGTTTTCGTTGAAAATACAGAAAAGATACTAGCTCAATCAGGCGCGACATTCGATCGTACGGTCGTTACGAAGCAGTCAAGCTCCATCGGGAAACTGACAGCATATGCCAGTCATTTCTTCAAAGTGATCGGCAAATCATTATTCAAAAAATATGACGTCACGTATGTGCATTATGCGACGCATAACAGCATCCCGGTGCTGATTGCCAAAAAGCTGAATAAGAATATGGTCATTTACACCAATGTGCACGGCAGCGACGTTGTGCCGGAGTTCAAGAAGCGGGAAAAGTACCAGCCTTATGTGAAGCGGCTGCTGGAAGTGTCGGACACAGTCATCACACCCAGTGCCTATTACAAGCAGCTGGTGCAGCAGAAATATGGCCTGCGCAATCGCATCGAAATCTTTCCTTCCGGCGGCATAAATAAGGAAACATTTTATGAAAAAGACACAAGAATTGCTTGTGAAGAATTGGAAATCGATCCGGATCACCGCTACATCGGCTTCGTTGGCCGAATCGACCGCGGAAAAGGCTGGGATGTCTTTTTGGAGGCGGCCAAGCTTTTAAAGGAGCAAGGTGGGCTGGAAGGCTGTAAGCTGCTGTTCATCGGCGATGGTCTGCAAAAGGACAGCTTCGATGAAATGGTCGACAGCTATGGACTGCGTGATGATCTTGTCCATTTTCCGCTATTGTCCCAGCAAAAGTTGAACAGTGTATACAATAGTATGAGCGTGTTTTGTTTTCCGACAATGCGTGAAGGGGAGAGTCTTGGGCTTGTAGGCTTGGAAGCAATGGCTTGCGGTACGCCTGTGATCGGCAGCCGGATGGCCGGACTGCTTGATTATATGGAACATGGCCGCAATGGATTCCTGTTTGAGCCAGGGTCGGCAGAGACGCTGGCTGCTAGCATTAAAACCTACATGGATTTACCGGAAGAAGCGAAGCAATCCTTGCGGGAGACGGCCAAGCAAACTGCGGCGGCTTATGAAGTCGATGCTATCAAGCCTCGTTTGTCAAAAATATTCTCTATCTAAAGTCCAACAATTGTTGGACTTTTTTTATGAAGTGAATGTAAATTCGTGCTTTACATTATTAAGTTTTAACTGTGTATCTAGTAAAATCCGCCTGCTCTTCTTATAGTTTAAAAGAAGCATTGCAAAATTCGACATGAGCTTTTTGTACTGCGAATCTAGTAGAGAAAGAGGGTAACAGGTGGAAAGAACCAGAGCGACGTATATCACTGTCTTTATTGCCGGTCTATTTCTTACATGTTTAGCAATTTTCCAGCCAACTGCTGTCAGTGCAGAATCGGGGAGCCATGCGTTTCCGTCTGGCACTTCATCCGTGAACTTGAATGATGGGAAAACGGTCGAAGTAACCAATGATACGAATGGTACAATCTCTGTCACAGGGGAAGCTGGTACACTTTATGAATCGACAATTCCGGATGCGGATATAGCTTCCGTGCAGGAAACGACAATGGATGACAATTCCTATTTGATCGTCGAATATCGTACACATGGTACCGCCCAAGCTTTGCAATTCGACATTTTACATGTCACGAATGAGAACTTGGAACGTATTTATCAATCAGAATTATATGAAGGTGCAAGGCTGTCTGTTGATCAAGAAGGATCACAAGTGAAAGTCAGCTACCCGAAAATGGAACAAAATGTTCCGCTGGCTGAGCCAAAGGAAGTGTATGTGGAAGCATTCACAGTGGCTCAGCAGCAAGTGACAAAAGGGGATAAGCAAACTGAGTCAGCTGCAGGTGAAGCACAGGCGCGCACATTCAGTGCCAGTGCTGCGGGACGCAGCAATCCAAGCTATGACGATATCAGCCGCAAATTGACTGCGGCAGCGGTCAAATATGATGTGCCGGCGGAAATCGTCAAATCGATCGCTTTCCGTGAGAGCGGCTGGAAACAATATTGGACTGGCAGCACACCTTCGTATCAGGATTCCTGTAAAATAGCTGACGGCTCCAATGTTGTGATCGGCTATGATTGTATCGGAATCGGCATCATGCAAGTATCCGATTATAATCGCAATGATACGGAAGAAATCCAAAAGCTGATGCATGATATCGACTATAATATCGAACGCGGTATGAAAATCCTGAAAGATAAATGGAATGAAACGAATCAAAAAGCGGAGTCCTCATTGGCTTATAATCTGATTCCGAAGGTCAATGATGGGAACCCGGACAAACTGGAGAACTGGTATTTTGCCATCTTGGCATACAATGGCCGACTGGAGCGGAATGATCCGATAGCCAATCCGCAAACAGCTTATCAGGAGCTTGTTTATAAGGAAATGGAAGAGCAGTCATTGATTTCGACGACACCATTCCCGACGCATCTGCTGACACCAGGAAGAATCAGCGGAAAGCTCGGTTCCTACTTTTCTTTCCAGACAAACCAAGTTTCCACTCCAGGACCATTGCATGAAAGCACGCAGAACTACGGTAAGGGCAGCACCGTTTATGTGACGGCTGACAAGCTGACGCTGCGTAGCAAGGCAAGCACCAACTCCCAATCCGTCAGCAGCTTGCCGCGTGGGGAAAAACTGACGATCACGGGCGGCTATACAGCCAATGATTCCAATCAAAATCATTATGTATGGTATCCGGTTCGTTCAAGCAGCGGGAAAACAGGTTATGTAGCGAGCGGATATTTGAGCAAATCACCAGTCGTCGTGCATAATCTCGAAGGCAATAAACGAAACGCAACAAGTGCGAGCATTTCCAACCACGGCTGGCATTTGGAATCACCAGAAGCAGTCGTGCTTGGTCGCAGTGATCTGCCGATCGATGCTTTCACAGGAAGCGTGCTGGCAGCACAGCTGGACTCACCACTCATGCTGACGGATCAGGATAAGCTGGAGCAAGTGACGATCACAGAAATCGATCGCTTGAAACCATCGACCATCTATATCGTTGGAGCAGAGCCGGCTATCTCGAAGAACGTCGAAAATGCATTGCGCAAGAAGTTCCCTGATAGCAAAATCGAGCGCGTTGCCGGTTCGCATCGCTATGCGACAAGTGTGAAAGTGGCAGAAAAGGTCGCATCCATTTCTGGAAAACCGTCTGAAGTTTTCTTGGCAGTCGGAGACGAGAAATCGCCTGATGCCCTCACAATCGGTCCTCATGCCGGCAAACAAGGCAGTCCGATCTTGCTGACAAGAACAGGTGAACTGCATGCCGATGTGAAGAACTATATCAAGCGCAATGGTATCAAGAAAGTCACGATCATCGGCAGTGATGTTGTGGTCTCTAAACGCGTCGCAGACCAAGTCAAGCAGCTTGGTGCGTCAGTGGAGCGGGTATATGGCGACACACGTTATTCCACGAATGCTGCTGTCATCTCGAAGTATCATGGAAACAACCCGGACAAAGTATTCTTCGCAAACGGTCAGACAACAGTCGATAGTCTTTCTGGTGCGCCGCTGGCTGCCAAATATGATGCGCCGATTGTGCTGACAAGACCGGATTCCGTCACGAAACCAACACGGGCACTTCTCGACAAGATAAGCGACCAGCCAGAGATCTTCTACCTAGGGTCGGAAGTTGCCATCACGGGTAAGACACGTAAGGAATTGCAGGGAATCCTTCAATAAGGGAGAAAAAGCACGAACATATTATATGTTTGTGCTTTTTTCATCATTAAGATTTTCAATATTTAGGAAAATATAGTATAGTGAAAATATTACAGTAAAGGAGGCGTTAACATGAAGAGTACCGGGATTACAAGACGGGTCGATCATTTGGGACGAGTCGTCGTGCCAAAAGAAATCAGAAGAGAGTTCGGCATCGAGGAAAAAGATCCTGTGGAAATTTTTGTTGAAGGTGACAAGATCATCTTCCGAAAATATCAGCCTGGTTTTACTTGTGCCATAACGGGAGAAATCACGCCGGAAAACAAGCAATATGCAGATAACCTGTATTTGAGTCCGGAAGGTGCCCGCATTCTCTTTGACAAGCTGAAAGAAGAATTTCAATCCAATTAAAAAAGACGCAGCGAACAAATACTGTCCGCTCGTCTTTCTTTTTTATACAGATGTTGTACCTTGGCCGCCATCGACCCGGAAATAAGAACCGGTGATGAAACTGGCACGATCGGAAGCGAGGAAAAGCATCAATCCGGTCACTTCTTCGACAGTGCCGTACCGATTCAGCGGCACGCTCGCTTCAAACCCGCTTCGAGCCGTCTTTTCGTTTCCTTTAGCTGCTTTTGATTCGATATCTTCCATCCACCCTGTATCGAGGGCGGAAGGACAGACGGCGTTGACGCGTATACCGTATTCCGAGACCTCAAGTGCCGCCGTTTTATTGAGTCCGAGCAGTGCATGCTTGGAAGCGACGTATGTGCTCATGCCAGGACCGCCAAGCAAGCTGCCGCTGCAGGCGCCATTGACGACAGCGCCACTTCTTTGCTTTATCATCACACGCAACACATGCTTCAGCGCGATGAAAGCTCCAACGACGTTTGTTTGGAGCACTTGTTCCATGCTTTCGACTGTTTGTTCTGTCAGCGGTAGGAAATCACCGCTGATTCCCGCTTGGTTGATGAACACATCTATGCGTCCGAAACGATCTACTGTTGCTTGGACAGCTCGTTCCATTTCTGCTTCTATCGTCATGTCTGCTGTAAGCAGAAGTTTTTCCGTATTAATATCCGCCGCAGCCGTCTCCAATGCTTCTTCTGAAAGATCAAGCAGAGCGAGTTTGGCACCAGCTTCTGCAAATGATCGTGCTGCAGATGATCCGATACTGCCGGCAGCGCCAGTGATCAATATGACTTTTCCTTCGAATTCCCTCACTGTATGAGCCCCCCGTATCTGAAGTGGAAATTTCTTCGATGTAATACGTTAACATAGTAATCTTAGCGCATTGACATATAGGTAACAATGCTCAATAATCAAGGTTATGTAACCTAATCAACAAAAGGTCAAAATTGATGGACTTAATATAGATTAATGAACAAAAAAGGCGGTTTTGTTAATGACATCGAAGACAGACCGACGCAGCAGAAGGAGTATAAAGGCACTCAAGAACGCTTATGTCGATTTAATCCTGGCTGGAGAAGAAAAGCGGATCAGCATCCAGCAAATAGCTGATCAAGCTGATTATAACCGTGGCACTTTCTATAAGCACTTCGCCGATAAAGAAAGTTTGAAGCAGCAAATCCTCGGTGATTTCCTGGACGGCATAGCCGAGGCTTTGCTGGAACCTTATAAAACGTGTGCATCAGTCGATTTGCAGGAGCAGGCACCATCGACGATGCGTATCTTCACGTATATTTTCGAAGAAAGAAATGTGCTGCAGGCATTGCGGATACTGTATCCAGACATAGCTGACAAAATGCTGCGCGTTTTCGTGGACTGTTTATCCGGGGAATTTTATTTGGAAACGGAAACGCCGCGCATCCCGGTCGATTATGACTTGATGATCCATTTCCAAATGTCAGCTACCATCGGCTTTATCATGCGCTGGGCGGATACAGACTTCAAATACTCCACGCTGCATCTTTCGGAACAATTCACGGAATTGGTACGGGTTCGCCCCTACAGGCTTATCAATACAACGATACAAATGGAAAACGACTCCCAAGTGTGACTGGGAGTCGTTTTTTCATAGTACAAGGCAGGCGGCACCGAGGACAAGCAGTCCGACACCGGCAATCTGCCGCATGTTGATATGTTCTTTCAAGACATAATAAGACAAAAGCATCGTCCATATATACGTGATGCTAGTCAGCGGAAAGACGACAGAGTAGGGCAGCAGTGTGAGCACATAGATGTTGATCAGTGCAGCCGAGCCATAGCACAAAAGTCCAAGCAATAACGCCCGGTATGCAGAAACAGTCGGATCACTCGAGCGTTTGAAGAAAAATCCACCGCCTGCACCAAGCATGGTGCAGCATACGAGTAATATCCAGCTAATGCTTGCCACCCCCGATCAGGATTGCCCCGACAATGATCAGTGCTGTGCCGATGATATGCATGAATGAGATATGCTCCTCCAAGAAGATGCTGCCCATGATCAAGGCAAATACATAGCCAAGGCTGAGCATCGGCTGCAGGACACTGAGCTTACCGAAACGAAAAGAAATAATCATTGTCACAGCACCTGCTCCATAAAAGACACAGCCGATAAAGAGTGGGATATTGATCGATCCATCCGCGATTTTCCAAAATAACTGACCGACGCTAGTGAAGACAGCTGACAACAAAATCAGACTGATGCCAATCTTAGGTTTGTCAGGCCTGTCGTGCGGGGCTTGTGCTTTCTCCATCAGCCGGCTCCTCCCGTTTTTTATACAAACAAGCAAACAGAAGGAAGAAAATACTCACCATCGCGTTGCTGACCTGGTATCGATAATCCTGTGCTGGCAATCCGACCAGCATCGTACCTGAATTAAGCAAAACAGGTAATATCGGCAGCCAAGCAATCATTCCGAGTTTGCGTGAAGCAATCAAGCTGAACAGGACGATGAGGATGCTGAACACCGCCGGACGCCAGAAAAGCTCTTCTGTATGATAGCGGGATGTCTCCAACCCATATTCGACGACATCATACAACGTCTGACTCACGGGTTTTGTTTCCAAGCCCATGCTGTTGGGATCGACATCGATCGTATAAGGGTTCGTGTAGCCGTCAACAGGTTTATTGATTTGCCATATGAGTGACGTCTGCTTCAGATAAGCCTCGACGACAAGCGCAGGATTCTGCTTCACGATTTCGAACCATACCGAAATGTACTTGCCCATATCTGCTACGACAACATCATCCTTGAAGTTGTCATGGAATTTGATTCGGTCAGTCAAATACGGATTATAAGCATCCCAGTCCTCGATCGGCAGGATGGAATCCAAATAATCCCGCTGTTCATCGGTTAGTTCTCCATCTTGCGAGACGACTGCCGCAATCTGCTGTGTCGGGATGCTCAAGGATTCATTCGGGTTGGCCGATTTGACGTTATAAGCTGTAAACACTGGTCCTGTTACGATTAGATAAAGCGCTGTAACGAGAACAACCGGCGTCAGTAACTGCTTCCAGTTTCGACGATAAACAACCATCATCCCGATTGCAGTTACGACGGCAATCGGCAGCCCATTATTCCGGAAAAAGGCAATTCCGAGCAATAGGAGTGTGAAGGTCGCGATGCCGCCCCATGTCCGCAAGTTTCTTCCTTCCTGCAGAATTGTCTTCATGATAAAAATAGTCAAGTAAACGATGAATGTACTGTAAACGACATCCTTCCAAAGTATCGTCGAGAAAATACCATTGATAGGAAGAACAGCCCATAATAAAGCTGCCATCCAGGCGAGTTTCTTTCCGAGCCCGTATTGGCGTAAAGAGTAAATTGCATAGGAGTAAACAAACGACATGAACAAGATTTGAAAAACAACGACTACAGCTGGGGAATCCCAAATCTGCGTAAGGAGCAGAATCACCATCGTATAGGCAATTGGATGCCAGTTGTTGAACTCATGACTTTGCACTTCCCGCCAATGCGTCAAACTATCCGGACTCATATTGCCGGGGAAGAAAGCGAGCAGGTAAATCATCCAAACGGCAATCATCGGCAGCATATACCAAAGGATCTGCAGCTTGCTTACTTCCGTTCGCCGCCACTCATAACCGCCGCGCAGCAGCAGGAAGGCGATGAATGAGAAAAAGCAGCTGATGGTCATCAGTGAAATGGTATCGACGATGACGGTCTCATACCAAGGACGGTTGAGGAACAATGGCCAGTCGATCAAACTGATCAGCGTACAAACAGAGAGCAAAGCAATACCGATCGTTATGTAACGCTTTTCCAAAACAGAATGGATGATCTGCTTGCGAAACGAGAGAAAAGCATAAAAGAAACATATGCTGACAATGGTAATTGCAACATATTTAAGCATGGATGTGTCCTGTCTTTCCTGCATGATGGCTAAGACAGAAATAGTGGCTGCAAGACCTGCAGCCACACTGATCAAAAGGTTGAGAACGCGTGTCATTACTTGGAGCCTCCAGTTCTGGTCATACCTTGGACAGGTTTGGGTTTGGTTTCGGACTGTATGCGGTTCAGTTCCAATTCATATTGCTTACGCTGATTGGACGCCACCGTATCCAAAATCGCACCACAGGCAAAACTCAATACCGACAACACCACCAGACCGACAGCAAGGATTGCAGAAGGTACCCGCGTGATGAACTGTGTGGAAAAGTATTCGGCGATGACCGGGATGCCGACAGCAAGTCCGAGCAGGAGAAACAGGGCGGACCAGGCTGTGAAAAACAGCATCGGCTTGTATTCCTTGAAAAGCGTGAAGATCTTGTACAGCACTTTGCGGCCATCCGCCAGTGTATTCAATTTGGAATAGCTTCCTTCCGGACGGTCCCGATAAAGGATCGGTACTTCGACTATTGCAAGCCGCTTATCAAGGGCATGGATGGACATTTCGGTCTCGATCTCGAATCCTGGGCTCATGATGGGCATCGTCTTGACAAATAGACGGTCAAAAGCACGATAGCCTGTCATGATATCGCTAAGCTTCTTTTTATATAGGAAATTGATGCAGTTTTTAACCATCGTATTCCCAAGGTTATGGAACTTGCGTTTATTTTCTTTTACATATGTGCCATTAGACAAGCGATCACCGATAACCATATTGGCGCGCCCTTCCTGGATAGGGGCGATCAGATCATGGACGAATTCAGCAGGATACGTATTATCCCCATCGACCATCACATAGCAGTCTGCCTCGATATTGCGGAACATCGAACGGACAACATGTCCTTTGCCTTGCTGGAATTCCTGGCGGACAATGGCGCCATGCCGCCGGGCAACCTCACTTGTCTTGTCCTTCGAGTTATTGTCGAACACATATATATCCGCATTCGGCAGTTCTTTACGGAAGCTATCGATGACATCACCGACTGTTTGCTCTTCGTTGTAGCATGGAATCAATACAGCTATTTTCAATACGTACACTCCATTCCTTTTCTAGGATATGTCGAACCAAGTCTAGCAAAGGATTATTATGCAACTGTTAACAAATGGTGAAGTAATTGTAAATAGTGTGAATTTGCTAATTGTTTGTAAAGTTATGTCCGAGCCCAGTTGCTATAAGGGGTGAAGGCTCGCATCCCCCTAAGGTGTACATTAAGTTACTGTAAATTGCCTTGAAACACCTTTCTATCTAGTCTTATAATTTAGCCAGCAATACGCATACCAAGAGCTTATACTGCATGGGCAAATAGAGAGAGGTCCTTTTCATGAAGTCGAAACTTCGCATTGCAAGTCTGCTGCTGCTGCTCGTGACGCTCGTTTTGAAGATATCCGGGTTGATCCGGGATATGCTGATAGGGTATTACTTCGGCGCCGGCAGTGAAGCTGACGCTTATTATGCGGCATTCGCATTACCTAATATGTTCATTCTATTCCTGACAACAGGAATGAAGAGCGCTTTCGTACCAAGTTATATCAAATACCAGGAAAGGAACAGGGGGCTTGCGCATCTGCAGGATGTGTGGAAAGGAACGCTCCTGTTCAGTTTGCTGATATCGATTGTCTTCATCTTCATCGCGCCGCTGTATATCCGTCTGCTGTATCCGAACCTGGCAGATGACAATGCACAGATGGCAACGATCATGACAATCATCTTCCTTTCATCTTTATTATTCGTCGGCGTCAATGCCGTGTTCGAGGCATATTTCGATGCTGAGAATAAGTATTATCTATCCGTACTGGCACAGGCAATCGTCCTGTTGGGAACCATCGGAAGCGCTTTGCTCTTCGCTGATGACATAGGGGCTTATGCTTTTGCTTTCGGTAATTTGGCAGGTGTGGTCCTGAGCTTGCTTTTCAAGCTTCTCTTGCTGCTGCCAAAACGCACACTTTCATTGCAGGGCAAAATCGATTGGGAAGAGAATAAACGGTTTTACCGGATTTTCATCCCGGTAGCGCTCACTGCGATGATCGGTCAAATCACACTGCTGATCGATAATTCTTTTGCCAATACGCTTGGCACAAGTTTTGTTACATATTTGAACTACGCAAAGAATCTGACGCAATTCCCGCAAAATATCGTCGGGGTAAGCATCGGAACGATCGTATTCCCGCTGCTTGCCGCAGCATATGCCAAGCAGGACATGGATAGCTTCAAAGCAAACATCACCCGTGGCCTGCAGATCATGTATTTTGTACTGCTGCCGGTATTGACCGGCATGATGCTCCTGATGCCGGAGATCATTTCTTTCTTATTCGAAAGAGGGAGATTCACATCCCACGATGTAGGCGAGACGAGCGCAGCTGCTTATTATTATTTCGGGACGATTTTGTTCTACAGCTTGGTCATCATCGTCAACAATGGCTTCTATACAATGGAAAAAGGGCATTACATGATGCGGCTCGGCTTTTTATCCATCGCTCTGAAGTTCTTGCTCAATTACTTGTTCACAGCAAGCTTCGGTTTCATCGGTATACCGCTTTCCACATCGGTGACGGGTCTGGTTTATGCAACGGCCTGCTTCCTGCTGTTCCGGAAGCTCACTGGCGGCATACCAGTGCGGGCGATGCTGACCGATGGCGCCAAGACCACCATCGGGGTGCTGATCATGGCAGCTGCCGTCCTTTTGATCAAGGGAATGTTGACGGACGTGATGCCGATTTTGACAATTCTTATCTGTTCAGCAGCAGGAGTCATCGTATTTCTGATCTGCGTATTCCTGATGAGGATCAAATCATTTTATATCTTATTGGGAAGAGGCGGCTCTGCTGCTGAGTAATCGGCAAGAGAGCAAGAAGGAGGACAATCATTTTGCAAGCTTTGATGCAGAAACTCAAATCTAATCATCATATATTCGAAAAACTGTTCATTTTCTTTATACTGGCACAGCCGTTCCTCGATTTACTATCGTATTTCGGAATACCCATTTCCAATCCGGTCCGGCTGCTCGTCATCCCGATAGGTGCTTTGTACATGCTGAGTTATCCAGACCGGAAGTGGAGCAGATATACATTCATCTACATGCTCGTACTGGCTTTGTATTTTGCCATCAATTTCGGCATCAGCCTGATGCATAAAGATCCTGTGTCAGCATCAGGCGAGCTGACATTCATATTGAAGACATTCTTCTTCATCACCGCATTACTCGTCTATATGATGATTTTCCGTCAAATCGGAAAAAATCGGGAATGGAAAGTGATTGTCCCGAAATATCTATTCATTAACACAAGTGTCGTCAGTGTCGTGATGCTCATCGCAGAACTCACCGGTACAGGTAAACGGAGCTATGATTACTTGGAGAAGCAAGGACATTCCGGCTGGTTCTTTTCCGGTAATGAAATCAGTGCCATTTTAGGAATGGGTTTTTGCGGCGCGATCATATATTATCTGTTCATAAAGAAGGGCAGCACTGCACAGATTATAAGTACAGTCTTCATTGCAATCATGATCTGGGCAATGCTGACAATCGGTACGAAGGTAGCCTTCGGAGCAGCTTTGCTTGTACTTGGTCTGGCATTCGTCGTGCTTTTGATTCAATCGTTCATCAAACGGAGCGGCTTCATCCAGACTGCTGTCGTCCTCATCTTGCTCGCAGTCACTGTCGTGATTTCACCCGAGATGCCGATCGGCAATAACTTAGGGTTATCGGTCGACATGGCGAACGAAAAGGCTGCACAGCAGCAGGAAGAAGCAGAAGCACCTCCAATACCAGCAGAAGAGGAAGAAGGAGAGGCACCGCCGCCAGGAAGCGTCAGGCAGTGGAGTTCCTGGCAGCTGATGGCATTGAATGGCCGGGAAGAATTCTTCGGCATCGTGCTTTATTATTTTGAGCAAGCACCTGTCATCCAAAAAGTATTCGGCATGGGAATCGGCGGTAACTATACCGGGGATGAACCGCGTATCATCGAGATGGATATCCTGGATTGGTTCTTCGGATTTGGATTCATCGGGACATTGTTATTGATCCTGCCGATAGTATTCGTCATCTTCAGCAGTCTGATGCTGATCTTCAAGCAGCGATTCCGCACATTGGATCCCACTGCGATATTCAGCGGCATCGGAGCATGCATCGGCCTTGGTGCAGCATTCATTGCCGGGCACATTCTGTCGTCACCGGCATCCGGATTTTATCTGGCGTTGTTCCTCGGTTTCCTATACGGCCTGCTTAAGCAAAAGCCGGAAAAATACATGCAATAGCATCTCACCTTAAATGGAATGGAGAGAATCTGTGATGAAAAAGAAAAAATTGCTTCTGATTTCTTCCATTGGCGGACATTTGACACAGCTCTTGCAGCTGGAGCCGCTGTTCAAGGAATATGACTATCATATCGTGACCGAAAAATCCGAAATCACCGAACAAATGAAAAGCAAGCATCCGATGAGCTTTCTTGTTTATGGAGCTCGCAATTATCCGTTTCGCTATATATTCAAATTCAGTTATAACATCATAAAATCGATATTCCTATTCCTGAAGCACCGGCCTGATGTAGTCATCTCCACCGGCGCGCATACATCCGTACCGATGTGCTATATCGCTAAATTGTTCCGTAAACGCGTCATTTTCATCGAAAGCTTTGCGAAGTCGACGTCACCGACCATTTCAGGAAAGCTGATCTACCCGATAGCCGATCTTTTCATCGTCCAGTGGGAAACGATGAAACAGATTTATCCAAAAGCAGTCTATGGGGGGTCCATCTATTGATACTCGTCGTCTTGGGTACACATGAGCTACCGTTCACCAGACTGCTCGAGGAAGTGGAGAGGCTGAAACGGGAAAACATCATCACGGACGAGGTCGTCGTCCAAGCAGGACATACAAAATTCGAAAGTGACTTGCTGACGATCAAGCCGTTCGTCAATTATGAAGTCATGGATCAGCTAATGGAAGAGGCGCGTCTCGTCATTACGCACGCCGGCACCGGATCTGTCATTTCCGCTTTGAAAAAAGGGAAAAAGGTGATCGCAGCAGCAAGGCTGAAAAAATATGGCGAACATAACGATGATCATCAGCTGCAGCTTTTATCGATTTTTCTGGAACAGCAGCACATCCTGAGCTGGGGTGATGGCGATGACCTGGGGGAAGTGATCCAGCAAACGACAAGCTTCGAGCCGGTACCTTTCCAATCAGGAAAAGAGCGAATGTTCTCGATTCTTAGCGACTTCATCAAAGAAGCTTGATTTGTAAACCAATTGTAAAGTTGCCGAGACAGTATTTGGTGTAAAATTTACAATGAGCTTAATTGTGTTTTGGCTCCAGAAACCTTATAATGGTACAGAACATACGCAGAATACTGTCGAAATCTAGTAATTTATCATAATTGGACGATATATGTTTTTATGGAACGATTTGCAAGCTATATAGGAGGATTCAAATGGTACACATAACGCCTTTGATCATAGCGTTGGCAGCATGCTTTGTTTTTTCCGTCGCGCTGACGCCTATGGTGAAAAAGCTGGCATTCGCAATCGGAGCAACGGATAAGCCTAACGCTAGGAAAGTACACCAGAAAATCATGCCGCGACTAGGCGGACTGGCCATTTACATCAGTTTCGTTATTGGATATCTAATTTTTATGCCGAATGATTCGAATACGGCGCCAATCTTGATTGGGGCAACGATGATCACACTGATTGGTGCATTGGACGATAAGTTCATCCTTTCAGCGAAAGTAAAGCTGATTGGGCAGATCGCTGCTGCAACAGTAACGGTTCTTGGCGGGATTCAGATTGATTTTGTCACATTGCCATTCGCCGGCCGAATCGAATTCGGTGTGTGGGCGATTCCGATCACGATCGTATGGATCGTTGCAATCACGAATGCCATCAACTTGATTGATGGATTGGATGGCTTGGCAGCAGGCGTCTCGGCTATTGCCTTATTCACGATTTCCATGATCGCCATCAGCATGGGCAACCCGCTTTCTGCCATGATGGGTGTCATCTTGCTGGGAAGCACACTTGGTTTCCTTGTATTCAACTTCCACCCAGCCAAGATTTTCATGGGGGATACAGGGGCATTATTCCTTGGCTATATGATCGCTGTCCTATCTGTTAGCGGACTGTTCAAGAACGTGGCATTGTTCTCTTTGATCGTACCGATCATCATCCTCGGTGTACCGATTTTGGATACAACTTTCGCCATCATCCGCCGGATTGTGCAGAAGAAACCTTTATCAGCCCCTGACAAGCTGCATTTGCATCACTGTCTGTTGAATCTAGGATTCTCGCATCGCCAGACTGTTATAGTCATATACGCAATCAGCGGAATCTTCAGCATGACTGGTGTCCTTTACACAGAAGTCACAATGTGGGGCTCGACCATCCTGATTATTGCCTTGGCAATATTGATAGAATTGATTGTCGAGATTACCGGACTGATCAGCGACCGCTACCGTCCGATCCTCAACATGGTCGGCTTCCCGAAAGCGACAGAAGAAGAACGGCGCAAACGACAGCAGCAATAAAATGAAGAACCCTTCTCGGTTGAGAAGGGTTCTTTTTTTGGACAAAAAAACACGCTGATGTAATCAGCGTGTGGGTTGCGTGGATGGTTTGGTGGTAGCGGCAACAGCCGGATTGGACGTATACATTGCTTGTACCAGCTGTTCACTTGCATGTCCATTTGAATATTGATTCCATTGCTTAGAGAAAGCTTGCACTTTTTCCAGCTGGAAGTTATTCGATTTGATCACTTTGATGATTGATTTTGTATCCCTGACCATTGGTCCTGGCAATGACTCGAGGTATTCGTTGGACACGCCGCGCTTTTCCTGATAATCTTCCAAGTCATACGTAAAGAAGATGATCGGGCGGTTCAGTAACGAATACTCAAATGGTATCGAGGAATAATCAGTAATCAGGATATCCGTTACCAACAATAGCGGATTGATATTTTTATAATGCGTCACATCGTATACGAAATTCGGATAATAGTTAGCCAAATCCCATGTGACAGCTGGGTGCAGGCGAAGAAATAGTACATATTCCTGCCCTAGCTCCCTGTAAAGTCGCTTGATATCAAGTTCGATTTTAGGCTTGGCCAGTTCATCGTCCCGGTAAGTCGGTGCGTAAAGGATGACTTTGCGTTTCTTGATGATCGGGTACTGCTCGGTGATTTCCTGTTCGATTTGCTCGATCTGTCCTTCATCGAAGAAGAAATCGGTTCGCGGCATACCGGTGCGCAAAATATTAGCCTGTGTAAGACCGAAGCTATCTTGGAAGATGGATGCCATTTTCTCAGATCCAACCGTCACATAAGTGAAACGGCTGTAAACTTGCTTGAATCTTTCTTGGGCTTTAGGACTTCTTGTTTGGACAGAAGGATCCTCCAAGCCGAATTTCTTCATTGCGCCGGCTGCGTGCCATAGCTGAATGCATGTGACATTGGGTTTGAAATCCGTTACAGCAAGGAATCCGAAATAATTATCTACCATCACGACACGTGAAGTGGCTAGATGATAGATGCCTTTAACAAAGCTGCTGATGTTCGTCATGGCAAAAGGTAAGATTTCCGCATCCAGATCAGAAAAATCTTCCCGGCAGGAAGAGGTCTTCAAAATGACTATTTCTCCCGTCTTCCATTTTTCAAGCGATTTAGCCGTATACAAAATATTATCCCCAAAAGAGGAAACCAAGGTGGTTTTGTTCTTTTGGGGAAATAGCTTGAAAAGTATGAATAGCGTTTTGAAGAACGCTAAATAGAGAGAAATAGCTAATTCTCTAACCATTGTTCACTTCTAGCAGATCGTCCTTGATCTGAGAAGTGGAAATACCAACTGTACGTGGAAGATAAACGACTTCGCAATGTTCTTTCAAGAAGTCGAATTTGCCTTCCCAGTCGCTGCCCATGACGAATACATCAACATTGTGGTCCACAACGTCGCGGACTTTCTGATCCCAGCTTTCTTCTGCGATGACTTCATCCACATAACGAATGGCTTCAAGGATCATTTTACGGTTTTCGAAGCTATGATAAGACTTCTTGTCTTTTAGCTTATTAAACTCATCAGAAGAGATTGCTACAATCAGATAATCGCCCATTTCCTTCGCGCGGCGAAGTAAGTTCACATGGCCCCAGTGCAACAAGTCAAATGTACCGTACGTAATTACCTTCTTCATTGTTGTGCCTCATTTCCTTTGTAGTTTTGATATTCATATATAAAAGTTGTCTTCATCTTCATTGTCACAGTGTAATTATAGAACATAACATTTACACCTGATTAACATTATATTTACATTTTAATTAAATTTCAAGTCTGCTATTATAATAGAATGCGAATATATGCATTAATTGTCGGAAACGCATACAAATTCACCTATATTTTGCTACATTTGGATGGAATATTGTATAAACCAGCTTTTCTGAAACATGCTATGAAGGAGCAGAAATTGCTTTTAGAATACGAAGTATATGTAAAGAACTTTACAAATGCAATGTTGAATTACCTACATATGAAAATTATAATAAGGATTGGATTTGCAAGTTGAGAGGAGAAAGTACTGCATGGAAAACATCAGCCTTCGAAATAGGAGAGCCATCTCAGTTCGGTTGGAAGCAAATATCTTCTATATGGAGATTCCGATCAAAGCCTCCTACATCGCTGATTACGAAACATATCGATTTTTGTTGGTGAATCGTTATACAAACGAAGAGATTTACCTTACTTTTGAAGAAGACCATAGTGTTGATGAATATACGATTTGCAAGGTTACATTGGATCCGGCAGAACATGCTCAGGTTTTGCAGGATGGCGTTATGTGGGATTTGTATGTGGATAGGGAAAAAGAAGGGGCAGCAAAGCGTGCTCGTATTTCCAACCCGCCGGAGCATCTGCAATACCATTCTTACTTCATTCCGGATACGGACAAAGTATTCTATCCATATCGCACTGGAAAAGGAAATATTTCTTTCCGGGTAAATGATTATGTGTTTTTCGCCAACTTGGAGGAAGTACATCTAAAGAAAACAGGTTTGCTTCATTTTTCCGGTTCCTTCAACTACGCTCCGCTTTATCAGCAGGATGGGTACGAGTTGGAGGAACTTAACCTTATCGTAACGAACAACCTGAACGAAGAAGAAGAGAAAGTCTATCCGCTGCAATTTAAAGAACGTGAAGACTTGGTGGATAAATATAATGGAAATGAATTGCTTCGTCAATCTGGATTCGAAGGGGCATTGGATATCGTTCCGCACATCGATAAGGATGAAAAGAAATTCCTTAAATTCTTCGTGGAACTTACGTATTCATTAAATGGAACGAAGCACACGATCCGAAGCATCAGAATGCGCCACTTAAAGAAAGACAGGACGCTTCCGGCATTTACGAAATTGGCGATTGACGGTAAGAAATTCAAAGTAACGGCAAAGCTGACCAAAAAGTCGAAATATCTTTCAGTCCAAACAGCAGAGTATCTCTTTATTCGGGAAAGCATTTCCCGGGCAAGGCGGAAATGGGTCAATATCCGCAGGGGGAAATTCTTGAAAAATAGCTACAAGCATGTTTTTAAACTGTTTGGTGCGCTGCTTCCTGTCAATAAGAAGCTGATGGTATTCGAAAGTTTCCTTGGCAAGCAATACAGTGATAATCCAAGGGCAATCTATGAATACATGCGTGAAAATCACCCGGAATACAAAATGTATTGGAGCTCAGATCGCCGGGCAGTTCCTTACTTTGAAACGAAAGATGTTCCATACGTACGCAGGTTCTCGATTCGTTGGCTGTTCTTGATGACGCGGGCTCGTTATTGGGTATCCAATAGCCGTTTGCCGTTATGGATTCCAAAGCCGGACCATACAATTTATTTGCAGACATGGCATGGTACACCACTCAAACGGCTGGCGGCAGATATGGATGAGGTGCATATGCCGGGAACGAATACAGAGTCGTATAAACGTAACTTCTTGTTCGAAGCATCAAAATGGGATTATCTTGTGTCGCCGAATGCCTATTCCAGTGAAATCTTTGCCAGAGCTTTCGGTTTTGACAGGGACATGCTTGAAACAGGTTATCCGCGAAATGATTTTCTTTATACACATAATAAGCCTGAAAATATAACAGCTCTGAAGAAAAGCTGCGGTATTTCTGAGGATAAGAAAATAATTCTTTACGCACCGACATGGCGGGATAATCAGTTTTACCAGAAAGGCAAATACAAATTCGATTTGGAATTGGATCTGGAACGGATGCGCCAGGAGTTGGGCGATGAATATGTCGTCATTTTACGTTTGCATTATCTGGTGGCAGAGAATCTCGATCTTTCCAGCTATGAAGGATTTGCGTATGATTTTTCAAAACATGAAGATATCAGGGAACTGTACTTGATGGCGGATATGCTGATTACCGATTATTCCTCTGTATTCTTCGATTATGCCAACTTGCGCCGACCGATGATGTTCTTTGTTTATGACTTGGATGACTACCGGGATAATCTACGCGGTTTCTATTTCGACTTCGAAAAGACAGCGCCGGGACCATTATTCAAGCAAACAGAGCAGATCATCCAGGAAGTAAAACGGATAGACAGGGAAGGTTATCAGCCCGATGAACGGTTCGAGGCATTTTATGATCGATTCTGTTACCTGGAAGATGGAAAAGCTTCAGAACGAGTTGTGAAACAAGTACTGGATAACAAATGACGCTGAATTATATAAGTGTTGGTTAATATAAGGATCGATGTATGGACCTGATCAGACATGTTCCGCCGATTGTATTTTCCGCATTTGCCAATATAATAAGTATGAAAAAAAGACCGGACGTTAGGGCAAGGTCAGCCTTAACGTTCGGTTCTTTCATGTGTCTGTGATTTTTGTGTCAAAATTTTTACTCAAAAAGTTGTTTTCAATAAATTGGAAATAGGTGTACCATTAGGACCATTTTGCAATGTAAACCTAGCATTAATTTAATATTGCATTGTAAAGTTTTATATATTTTTGTAGAATAATAGGAGAATAGGTAGAAAGTTACCTATCACTCTAGCATCTTTTAGTACAAAAGAAGGAGTGGTCCATGGGGGAAGTATGATTTTCGGACGATGCAATGACCATTGGGACATAGATGTTACTTGAAAATTGAATATTCTGTAAAGTGGAGGCCGAAATGAAGAAAGTCATTTATTTATTAATTGCAATTTTAGCATTCAGCTCACTATCTCCAGCTAATTTTGTTTTGGCAGCTACAACGGGTAGCCAAACAAATGGCTCGGATGTCACCATAGAAGAAACATCACCTACAGATTCACCAGCTGTCGAAGAAGAGACAAAAGAGCAGCCCGATCAAGTGACGGCATCTGAACAGCAAGAATCAAAAGAAGCTGCAGATGAAACCACAACGGAAGCCACAGGGGAATCAGAGGGCGGCAGTGCTCCTGAGGATGTAGTATCTCCTGAGTCATCAACAGAGACAGAAACACCTGTACAGGATACGGAGCCTTCTGCAGAACAGCCGCAAGACACAGAGCAAGTGGAAAAAGAGGAAGAACAGACAATGCGTGCTGCCTCCATCCAAGCTTCTGCGCCTGTTGAGACGGCAATAGACATAATGGGTCATCTTAATGGTGATGCTGTCATCTATCCTGTACTGACTGATGCATCGAAAACCATTGCTGCAGATGCTGCTGGTTATACAAATATCGTCTATTATTTGAAGAAACAAGCTAAATGGAATAATGAGACATATTATTTGATCAGCAAACAGCCTAGTGCAACGGAAGGTGTTGTAGGCTGGGTGAAAGCGTCCGATATGGATACACGCGACCATGGCGGCAAGTCCGTCCAGCAAACGACTTTCACGATCAAAGGTTCAGGTAATGCGTATACAAAGCCTTGGGGTGGAAAAAAAGATATTGTTTATACACTGAAAAGTTATAAAGGTCATTCCTTCCAAGCCGATTATTCCGAAAAAGTCGGAAACAACACGTACTATCATGGCACACTCGCTGGCAAAAAAGTCTATATTGATTCTGCCTACTTGACTACATATGAAGATAGCAAGACAAGCAGACTTGGTCATTTGAATGCCCACGCCAAGATTTATGATGACATCACAAGCCTTTCCACTTGGAAAGATGCCCAAGAGGCCAATTTGACGAATGCTGTGTATTATATCAAGAAACAAGCAATCGTAAATGATACATTATATTACTTGCTCAGCAAGCAGCCGAGCAGTACGAAGAATCTGGTAGGCTGGGTCAAGGCATCCGATATGGACACACATTCCCACGTGACCATCGATAAAGATCCGAAGACTTTTGTGGTCAAAGGTACGAACAATGCCTACACGAAAGCATGGGGCGGAAAGAAAGATATCGTCTTTAACTTATCCAGTAAAAAAGGACAGGTGTTCGAAGTCCATTTGACGGAGAAAGTCGGCAATGATACATGGTATCGCGGTATGCTTGCTGGTGAAGAAGTATTCATCAAGTCTACTTATCTCGAAGCTTATAAACCGACAGTCAAAGAAGAGCGTACGAGCATCTTGGGACATTTGAATGGGGACGCAGTGATTTACCCTGATTTGAATAACCCTGCCGACTCCATCGGTGCTGCCAAAGAAGGCTACACAAATGCAGTGTATTACATCAAGAAGCAAGCGAAAGTCGATGGTGTACTTTATTATCTGCTCAGCAGACAGCCGAGCAGTACGAAGAACTTGGTAGGTTGGGTTAAAGCGTCTGATATGGATGCAAACCCACATGTCACAATCGACAAAGATCCGAAGACTTTCGTGGTGAAAGGTACGAACAATGCCTACACGAAAGCATGGGGCGGAAAGAAAGATATCGTCTTTAGCTTATCCAGCAAAAAAGGACAGCTATTCGAAGTCCATTTGACGGAAAAAGTCGGCGATGTTACATGGTATCGCGGTATGCTTGCTGGAGAGGAAGTGTTCATCAAATCTTCTTATCTGGAAGCGTACAAGCCGAACGTTGTCGAAGAGCGTACTAGCAAACTTGGCCATTTGAATGGGGATGCCGTGATTTATCCTGATTTGAATAACCCTACCAAGTCCATCAACGCCGACAAAGAAGGGTACACATACGCGGTGTACTACATCAAGAAACAAGCGAAAGTGGATGGCGTGCTTTACTACTTGCTCAGCAGACAGCCAAGCAGTACGAAAAACTTGGTAGGCTGGGTGAAGGCATCGGATATGGATACCAATCCGCATACCACCACTGACAATAAAGCCAAGACTTTTGTTGTCAATGGCACAGGTAAAGCTTATACGAAAGCATGGGGCGGAAATAAGGATCTTGTTTATGATCTGTCCACGAAGAAAGATCAATTCTTCCAAGTGAATCTGACAGAAGCAGTCGGCAATAACACTTGGTACAGAGGAATGCTTGATGGCAAAGAGGTATTCATCAACAGCAAATATCTGACTGCTTATGAGGAAAGCAAGACTAGCAGATTGGGTCATTTGAATGCGAATGCCAAGATATATGATAGCTTATCCAACTTCTCTTCATGGAAAGATGCTGAAGATGCTAATTTGACTCATTCTGTCTATTACATCAAAAAGCAAGCGAAAATCGGCAATAAACTATATTACCTACTCAGCAGACAGCCAAGCAGCACAAAGAACCTGGTAGGCTGGGTGAGTGCATCCGATATGGATACCCGCTCGCACATCACCATCGACAAGGATAGTAAAACGTACTATTCCAATGGTGAAGGTAAGTCCTATACGAAGGCTTGGGGCGGAAAGAAAGATATGGTCGAATCGGATATGTCTTCCTTTGCAGGTAAGGAATTCTCTGTCAACTTAACGGAGAAAGTCGGCGATGACATTTGGTATCGCGGTAACCTGAATGGCAAGGAGATGTGGCTGAACGAAGATTATGTCACTGTAAGTCATGAGAAGAAACAAACCTTTGATCTGACACTGAAGGAAGCCTTGGCAATTCAAGAGAAAGCTTCCCCTCAAACAGATAAAGAGTACGATACGTATGTATCAGCTGAATATATCACCAACAACAAAGTGACCGCGGATCTATTGAATGTCCGTGGTGGTCCGAGCACGAATTACTGGGTTGTGGGCACGTTGAAAAAAGGTGCCGAAGTGAATATCATCCGCCAAGTCGGAAGCTGGTACCAAATCGAATTCACTAACAGCCGTCAATGGGTGAATCCTAGTTCGGCGGATATCGAATATTATTTGAATCCTGACAACTTCATTCATGATGATCGCCAGAAATTCCAATTCCTTGATCTTACCCGCGGCAGTGATGTTACGGTGGATACATTGAACAAATACCTGGCAGGAAAAGGTATCTTGGCCAATCAAGGAAAAGCTTTCATCGATGCAAGCAAAGAATATGGTGTAAACGATATTTATCTTGTTTCCCATGCACTCCTTGAAACAGGAAATGGCAGTTCCACGCTCGCCAAAGGTGTCGAGTACAATGGAACGACAGTGTACAACATGTACGGCATCGGCGCTTATGATTCCTGTCCAGTAGGGTGTGGAGCTGAAAGAGCTTATGAAGAAGGCTGGACGACGCCATACAAAGCGATCGTCGGCGGTGCGAAATACATCGGTGCCGGCTACATCAACTCTGGTCAGAACACGCTTTATGAAATGCGCTGGAACCCACAAGCGATGGCGAACACTGGTGCCTACGGAAAGCAATATGCAACCGACATCGGCTGGGCCTATAAGCAAGTCAATACAATGTATAATCTCTATCAATCTATCGGCGTTTATACGTTGTACCTGGAAATTCCAAGTTACAAATAAATCAAAAGCACATTATCTTGCAGATAATGTGCTTTTTTTGTAAATTCTCCTTTAAAATGTTAAATTTTGCGCCGATATATCTTAATAGGGAAAGGATATAGCATTCTATTAAATTTCATCACTTGTTTGTGTTGGATTGGATTGATAGCTATTTCAGTTCTCAATCTTATAGATAGAGGGTAGTCATGAAAAGAATAATCAGCATTAGTGCAATCTTATTGTTGTTATTTGGTTTATTTCCTTTTCACACACTCGCTGAAGATAGCGGTGCCGCAGCTAAAAGCGTGGACGCTGAGACAGCAGAGCCAGAAGATGATATAGAGAATCCTGATGCGGCTGCAGCGAATGCAACAGTCGAAGAAGATGATTCTCAAGAAGTAATGGAACAGCCAAACGAAGCGGAAGCAGAGGGACTGGCTGTTCCAGAAGAAGCTCCTGGTGATGAGCAAGAGGAGCAGGAGCCATCCGAGCAAGCAAAAGAGGCGGCAGATGCTTCCCGAGAGCAGACAAATACAGATGAAACTGTTGAGAAAGAAGCAGAAGCTGAACCCGGGAAAGAATCTGAAACACAGGAAGAGGCACCGAAGTATAATGCATTTGGCATCAAAGAAGGCACAATGGTGTACGGTATGGACATCAGTAAGCTTTCCAAGGAACAGCTGCAATATATTCCGGTCGATTGGCGCGATGGTGTAGAGGAAGAGCCTAGTTTTCGTTCATCCTCTGTGCAAGATTTTTCAGCCAGTCGGGCATATCCGAATGTCAACAAATGGATCAAAGATCATAAGCCGAAAGTTGCTTCGATCAAGACAGAGCATAAGAGCTTTTTCGCGAAGTTCAACTATAGAGGCGGCAGAGGAGCGGTCGAAGGGGTCGTAGCGCACGAAACAGCAAACCCGAACTCTTCCATTCGTTCCGAAATCAACTACATGTCAAATCACCACCAGAATGCATTTGTCCATGCATTCGTCGATGGTGGTAATATCATCGAAATCCACCCCACTGACCTAGGTGCTTGGGGAGCAGGTTATTATGCCAACCAAAGATTCGTGCATGTCGAGCTAGTGGAAGTGAACAGTTATGAAGAGTTTGCCAAGTCAATCAATAACTACGCAGACTACATAGCGAGCGTACTGGCAAAATATAACCTTGGAGTCGATAGTGCAGAAAGCGATGGCAGAGGTACTCTGTGGTCACATAAAGCTGTCAGCAAATACCTGGGCGGTACGAATCATGTGGATCCGCATGGCTACTTTGCAAAGTATGGTTATAATTGGAGTGACTTTGTCAGTCTTGTCAAAGAAAGATATGACAATAAGTCGATCAAGTATAGCAAAACCAGCAAATTGGGGCATATCAAGTCAGCAAATACATTGATCTACCGGGATGTCACAAATCTCGGCAACAATTATAAAGCTGGTACGAAATACACAAATCAAGTGTATTACATCAAGAAACAAGCTGTGGTCAACGGTACGACATATTACTTGTTGAGCACCCAGCCAAGCAGCACGAAAAATACAATCGGCTGGATCAAGGCCGGCGACACACAGATGAAGGAACACAAGACTGTAAATAAAGAAAGAGCGACATATACAGTCAAAGGCTCAGGGAAAGCGTACAACAAGACATGGGGCGGCTCCAAAAACTTGGTTTATAACTTATCAAGCCTAAAAGGAGCTACGTTCGAAGCCAATTTGACAGAAACAGCAGGGAACGTTACATGGCTCCGAGGCAGTTTGAAAGGGAAGGAAGTCTGGATTCTTGCCGGTGACCTGACCAATAAACGCAAAATATCCAATACCAGCAGATTGGGACATTTGAATAAAGGTGCCAAAATCTACACCGATATCCAAAAGTCGAACAATTACCGTCCTGCAGGTGATAAAGATTATAATCAGGTGTATTACATCAAACAGCAAGTACAAATGAATGGGCGTACTTATTATTTGATCAGCTATGCGCCCAGCAAGGTCAGGCAGACTGTTGGATGGGTGGACTCCAGTCAGATGGAAACACTATCCCACAAAGCGTACAGTCAGAAAAAACAAACGCTTTATATCAAAGGTACAGGGAAGTCCTACAATAAAGCATGGGGCGGCTCTAAAAATATCGTTGAGAAAAGCATGAAGCATCTGGAAGGACAGGCATTCCAAGTTGATCTTGTTGAAAAAGTGAACAATGCAACTTGGTATCACGGAACAGTGAATGGCAAGCAAATGTGGCTGCACAGTTCCTATCTTTCCAAAAAAACAGAGAAAAGAATCAGCAGATTGGGGCATCTTGATGGAGATGCCTTGATCTTGAAACAACCTGGTATGCCAGCTGGTTCCAAACAAGCAAAAGATGGTTATACCAATGCGGTCTACTATATCAAAAAGCAGGCGGTTGTGAATGGTAAAACGTTTTACTTGATCAGCAAACAACCGAGCAGTGTCAATGGAACGGTCGGCTGGGTCGATGCCAGACAAATGGATACCCATCCTCATACTACATATAGCCGGAATAAAGAAACCCTTTATATCAAAGGCACAGGAAAGTCCTACAGCAAGACATGGGGCGGCTCCAAAGATATCGTCGAAAAAAGCATGAAGCATTTGGAAGGACAAGCATTCCAGGTTGATCTTGTTGAGAAAGTGAACAAAGCAACATGGTATCGCGGCACAGTGAATGGTAAGCAAATGTGGCTGCACAGTTCGTATCTTTCCAAAAAAACAGAGAAAAGAATCAGCAGATTGGGGCATCTTAACGGAGATGCCGTGATCCTGAAACAACCAGGTATGCCGCTTGATGCTAAAAAGGCGAAAGATGGTTATACTAACGCTGTGTACTATATTAAAAAACAGGCAGTCGTGAATGATAAGACCTTCTATTTGATCAGCACCAGACCGAGCAGTGTGAAAGGAACAATCGGCTGGGTCGATGCCAGACAAATGGACACACATCCTCATACGACGTATAGTCATGAAAAGCAGACCCTTTATGTAAAAGGCACAGGCAATGCTTATACGAAAGCATGGGGCGGATCAAAAGATCTTGTTTATGACTTGAAGAACCACAAAAATGCTGTGTTCAAGGTCAACTTGATTGAAAAAGTGAACAAAGCAACATGGTATCGCGGGACGTTGAATGGGAAGGAAGTTTGGATTCACTCTGCATACTTGAAGAAATAAAGTGAATTTCGACGTGCATATCTGCGGATATGCACGTTTTAGTGTTACATAATATGACAAAAGGCGGTAAAATAGAATAGTACAGTTGAAAGTATGTGGAGGAATATATGAAATACACAATTGCAGTACCAGTATATAATGATGAAAGTACGATAAAAACATGTTTGGACAGTATCGTCAATCAAACGATCAGCAAAGATAAGCTGGAAGTCATCTGTATCAATGATGGATCCACGGATGATAGTCCTGCGATCCTGGAGGAATACAGTGCAGCATATGACTTTATCAAAGTCATGCATCAAGAAAATAGCGGATCACCGAGCGGACCGCGGAATAAAGCGATTGAAGCTGCGACGGGTGACTTCATCTTCTTCATCGATGGAGACGATTACTTCGGTCTTGAAGCCTTTGAGCGAATCGAAGAGAAGATCTTGGAATACAATCCGGATATCGTCGTTGGAAAGTACGAAGGTGTCAATCGCGGTGTACCGACAGCTATCTTCAATCGCAATCCTGATAACTTCCAATTCTTCGGCTCCAACGCCCTTTATTCAATCGGAGCAGTGAAGCTATTTCGGTTGGAACTGTTGAGAAAACATAATATCCGCTTTCCGGAACATTATTCATTAGGGGAAGATCAGTCCTTCATGGTCAAGGCTTATGCCTATTCTTCCTCGATTGCTTTAGTGAAGGATTATCCTGTTTATTATGCAACCAATCATTTGACGGTCGGGCGCGAACAGCTGACCAAGCAAGGGATCAAAGGGGAGCGGTATATGCATGCCATGACGGATACCTTGCGGGTGATCCGTGATCTCGAACTTCCGGAAGAAAAGAAGTTGATGGCATATTATCAGTATATCCATCGAATCTTGCATGTGGAATTGCGTGCCATCATCACACGTACATTCCTGATGGAAGACAAAGTATATATCTTCAATACATTGAAGGCCTTGCTCAAGGAACATAACTTCCTGGCTTTTTATAATCATTTCAATAACAGACAAAAGTTATTGCTTCGTTTGATCGAGCAAGGGGAGATGGAGGATCTTGTCAATTTCTGGTACGCCGAAAGCCATCCAGGAAATATGGAAGTCTTCCATGGACATATCTATCCAAAACCGAAGAAAGCATATGAGCTTGCCAAGGCAGAATCGCTTTCCTTCCATCGGAAGAATGACATGCAAGCTGTCGTGACCCGTATCACGAAGGGGCATGAAGGCGTTGTACTGGAAGGTTATACATATCACTCCCATGTGGATGCAGAAGGTGAGAAATTGTTTCTTAAGCTGCATAATCGGGAAGATGAAAGAACGACATCGATCGAGATGGCAAAAGGACCTAAAGACAGCGAGTCACCTGTCCCGATCAAATCGGACATTCTTGAACGGCAGCAAGTGACAACATTCCATGCAGTCGTTCCGTTCTCGATTTTGCATTGGCTGAATACAGCAGGTGGCATTGTAGACTTGAATGTTCTCAGCAGAATCGAGGACTATACCATCACAGCGCGTGTCAAGGGTGAGGTGCTGGAACCCCAAAAGGTCAAAGGTGCTCCAAAAGACAAACGAAATAGCATCGTAGTCACCGAACCGTACAACACAAAACACGGTAACCTATCCTTTAAATTGCAAGTCACAAAAAAACCAAAACCAAAGCAGCTGACAAAACAACAGCGTGTCAAAAATAAAATCAAACGCATGATGCAGGCTTGATCATTATTTCATTTTGATTTATCCGCTGTTTATGCTATTTTTGTTTAATGGAACATGCTGCTGGATGCATCGATGGATGCGGGAAGTGGTAGTCATACAAATAGTAGGAATGATTGCGGTCTTTATGCTATCGTTATCTAACTCAAAGATTGCTTAGGAGGAATACAGAATATGAAAACACCTGTATTCGTATTTAATTCATTGAATGTCGAGCGCGGCGGACTTACGAAAGCTGTGATGAAGCGTGCCAACGTGCTGTCAGAGCACTATGAACAAGTGGTTTTCTTCACCCTTGCTTATCAGCAGGATCACAAGAATATCATCGAGAAACTATATAAATCAGGTCAGCTTAGCAGAAAAGTCGAAGTACGCAATTTTTATACCGATCTGCTTCGCATCGACAAGACTGACAATCCAAAGAAAGCTGAAACTGAAGTGGAAGGCATGCAAGCCGTCCAAGACAAAAAAAGTGCGCAGCTTGCGTTCCGTTACTATCAAAATGGATTGTATAAAGAATATCGCCGTTTCAATGGCGATGGTTCATTGAAATTGATCGATTATATGGATGAAAGCCGTACACGTCTCAGCCGTTCCGAATACTTGCGTGATGGTCGCCTTGTTCGTACAAGCCATATGGATCATGCCACGAACAAGCCGAAGCTGCATCGCTATCTGCTGGAAGATGGAACGTGCAAATTGACTGCATGGGTGAATCCAAATGGCAGTGAAGGCCGCATCATCGTATTCGGTGACGAAAATGTCGAATATGATTCGATCAACAAAGCTTATGCGGCATGGATCGGGCAGGCAATGAAGGATTATACTGCCCCTGTATTGATGTCCGACTCACGCAAGACAGATGAAACTGTATTATCAGTTGAAGAAAAAGTCGAGAAAATCGCTGTTGCGCACAATAACCATTTCGAATCTCCTTACGATGATTCCGCCAACACGAAAAAATCATGGACGCATTTTACGGAAGGTATCAATTCGTTTGATCATGTTGTCTTCCTGACACATGAACAAGAAAAAGATATTACTTCCCGCTATGATGTAACAACAAAGCTTCACGTCATTCCGCATGCTGCTCCGGATACACCTGGCGCACAGCAGGAATACAATCCGAAAGTAGCTGTCACCCTTGCTAGATTCGAGCCGCAGAAACGATTGGATGAAGGTATTTCCGCCTTCAAGCATGTTGTGGAGCAAATTCCGGATGCAGAATACCATATCTACGGAATGGGCCCGCTTGAAGGTGATCTGAAGGCGCAGATCAAGCGTCTAGGTCTGGAGAACAATGTGAAGCTACTAGGCTTCTCCTCCGATCCAGCAGCAGCTTACCAATCCGCTGCCTGCAGCATCCTGACATCCGACTTCGAAGGTTTCGGTATGGTTCTGACCGAGACACTTGCTGCTGGTACGCCAGCGGTTGCATATGATATCAAATATGGTCCTAAGGATATCGTCAGGGATGATGTGGATGGCTATCTTGTCAAAAAAGGTGATCAAAAAGCGCTGGCTGACAAAGTGGTACGCATCATGAATGATGCAAGCCTTCGAAACAGACTTGCAGCAAATGCAACTGAAGTCACAGAACGATTCAGTGAAGAGAGCTACAAAAAAGACTGGATCGAGATGTTCGGCCAAACTTATGCTGCATCTGAAAACAATGGAACAAAAGAAAAGAAGCGATCTTTCTTCGGATTCGGTCGTAAATAATCAAAACAGCCGGTTATATTACCGGCTGTTTTCTATTTATGTAAATTCTATGTGAATAATTGTAAAGTTATTGTTTTCGTGGCATAATGGGTAGGTCTATCATACGAAGATTCCTACCTGATGGTTTGATCTTGAAAGGTTGTTACAAGTGTGTCAAATCAAGATATAGTAGAAATAATGGATATTCCTTTTAATAAATTAACGCAAAAAGAACTATTACAGCAGCATCTTTATCCGCGTATCAATGCCGGGGAGCGCACGTATATTGTCACTGCCAATCCTGAGATTGTCATGCAGGCAAGGGAAGATGCGGTATATAAACAAAGTGTAAAAAGTGCTGATTATATCATACCTGACGGCGCTGGGGTCGTGATTGCTTCCAAGATACTCAAAAACCCAATCGAAGAGCGGGTGACAGGTTTCGATCTTATGTTCAAGCTGCTTAGTTATGCAGAAAAACATAATCTCAGCTGTTATTTCCTTGGTGCGAAACCAGAAGTGAATGAACGCGCAGTGAACCGTGTCCGCTCACAATATCCTGGTATCCGTATCGCCGGAAGTCATCACGGTTATTTCAAAGCAGATGAAGAAGCGGCTGTCGCGGCTCAGGCCGCAGCTGCCAAACCGGATTTGATCTTTGTGGCCATGGGCTTCCCGAGACAAGAGAACTTCATAGCTGCACATAAGCATCTATTTGAAAAAGGTGTGTTCATGGGGGTCGGCGGAGTATTCGATATCTTAGCCGGGGAAATGAAACGAGCACCGCGTGCGTGGATAAAATTGAATTTGGAATGGCTGTATCGTCTGCTCAAGCAGCCTTTCCGCTGGAAACGGATATTGAAAGCATTTGAATTCATGTTCCGTGTCCTGATACGCAGATAAAAGACCGACAGGCTTTCATGGCCTGTCGGTCTTTTTTAGTTGGGATCACCTGAAATGGCGCGTTCCCGATATGCTTCTTTTTCTTTTTTGGACCATTTCTTATATTCATTCAAGAACTGATCATACCGCGGAATGACCTCATCAATGGAGCCATATTCGCGAACTTGACCGAATTCCAGCCAAAGTATCTTATCACAAAACTGTTTCATCTGTCCGAGTGAGTGGCTGACGAAGATCATCGTTTTGCCTTTATCCCTGAATTCATGCATTTTGGCAAGGCTCTTTTCGGCAAAAGCTTTATCACCGACAGACAATGCTTCATCGATGATCAGGATATCTGGATCGATGTTGACGGATATAGAGAATCCAAGACGTGATTTCATACCACTGGAATAGTTCTTCACCGGCTGATCGATGAATTTCTCCAATTCGGCAAACTCGATGATCTTTGGTTCAAGCTCAGCGATTTGCTTCTTATTCAATCCAAGCATCAAACACTTCAGCTCGATATTCTGCCGACCCGTCAAATCACCTTTCAAGCCAGCAGACACAGCAATCAAAGCTGCTTCCCCGTTTAGAGTCACAGAACCTGTCGTCTCCGGAACGATACCAGCAATGATATTGGAAAGTGTGGACTTACCGGAACCATTGATACCGATGAACCCGACAACATCGCCCTTCTCAGCTGTAAAGCTTACATTGCGCAAAGCATAGAAGTCTTCCCCATATTCCTTCGGGAAAATGATATCTTTGATCCGGTCGGAACTTTTGCTATATAACTTATATTTTTTGCTTACATTTTCAACGATAATTGATTTATCCATAAAAATCCCTTTCTATTTAGAGAAAGTCGATAAAGTGTCTTCTGAAACGCATATGCAAGGCAGCACCAATCATAAACAAGGCGGCAGTGACTACCCAGAAGTAAATGCTGTATTCCCATGACGTGATGAAGTACCAGCCAGTTTGTCCCATCAATGCAGAACGGTATCCGTCAACAAGATAGTAAAGCGGGTTAAGCTTCATCACTGTTTGAATGACTTCTGGAAGCTTATGAGATACCCAAAGGATCGGGGTTAGATATATGCCCATCCGGATAGTAGCTTGCAACAGCAGCTGAATATCCCGTATAAGGGTTGTCAAAGTAGACATCAGCAGTGCAAATGCGTATGTGAAAGCAAACAGTCCAAACATGAAGTATGGCAGCTGCAATATATAGATACTGACTGTGTAACCGGTAAGCTGCATCAAAATGATAGCCAGTACTACGAGTATCAAATGCGGATAGAATTTCGAGAAGATCGTGATATTTGGAATCACGCTCATCGGGAAATTCATTTTTGATAACAATCGCAGCCTGCTGAAAATCGACTTAGCGCCCTGCGTTGCAGCGGGCTGGAAAAACATCCAGACTAAAAGGCCGGCAACAAGCCAAGGGAAGAACTGTAAGTCTGGTTCACCTGGTGTAGGGTTAGGAATGGATCGTCCTTCTCCACCACTGATAAGATAACCGAATACTAGCCAATAGATGGCAATTTGGATAACGGGGCTGATTACTTCCCACGCCAATCCAAGATAGTTGGCACTATTGTTATTCCTTAATTCATAAAGCGAAATACGTCGGATGAGATTAAAATGCTTGAATTGTTCTTTTAGAACAGTAATAGCTGATTTCATAAAAAAGTCCTTCCTGCTAGGATGTTCTTTTGTTTTTGTTCAGACCCCTTAAATTATACTAGCAACGACCTTAGAAAACAATTTTAATTTACATTGCCTTTACAATATAGCATTACGTACAAAAGGAACTGCCACCCTTTTTCTGGGTGGCAGTTTTGTTCATTTATGGTGTTACGCTAGTGCCAGTTGTATCTTCATAGGTTGTACTGTCCGTTGTATTACTGGATGTTCCTGTCGTATCAGTGCTGCTGTCAGTGGAATCAGAAGTCCCGGTAGAGCCTGTGCTGTCAGTGGAACCAGAAGTCCCGGTAGAGCCTGTGCTGTCAGTGAAACCAGAAGTCCCAGTAGAGCCAGTGCTACCGGTGGAACCAGTAGACCCAGTTCCACTATTGGTAGAACCCGTCGAATCAGTAGTTCCAGTACCATCAGTCGTACCGGTATTATCATAAACACCAGCACCATCTGTTTCCACGCTGTCTGTATCGACTGCTTCCGGCAAATCGAGATGCTTACGGAGCTGTTTCTGGATATCTGCAAGGGAAGTTGGGTCGACTTGGTAGTACCAGATGCCGTCGTTCAGCTTGCCGCCGGTACCGTCCAGATTCAGTGTATTGATTTTCAGGTCATTGCTTGTGCCGTATGAGATGAAGCTTTTGATTTGGTCGAATGTCAGGCTTGTGCTTAGATTGTCACCAACATCCTGAATCAATCCATCATATTTGAAGACGGAGCCTGCCGATGATGCTTTGGTGATCATGGCTTTGATGATTTCCTGCTGGCGTTTGCCGCGTTCGATGTCATTATCATAATGACGTGTGCGGGCAAGTGCCAAGGCTTCTTCACCGTTCAGCTCCTGCAATCCTTTTTCCAAATGGATGGCGTCTTTTTGGTCTTTCGAGTTTTGTTCGGACAATTCGTACGGAACATTCACTTCGATGCCGCCTAGTGTGTCGATGATATCCATGAAGGCATTGAAATTGATTTCTGCATAATAATCAACAGGCACATTCAAGAAGTTCTCGACAGTCTCGACGCTCGCTTCGGCACCGCCATAAGCGTGTGCATGTGTGATTTTCGTTTTGCGGTCCACTTCCGGTACGTACACATACGAATCACGCGGAATGCTCAGCAAATCGACGCTGTGTTCATCTTTATTGAATGTGGCGAGGATCATCGCATCAGAACGGGAATTCCCTTCCTTACGCGTATCACTGTCATCCACTCCCATGAATAATATCGAAACATTATCCTCGACGGGGTCGACTGCTTCATCACGTAAAGCTGATTTATCCCTTGAATCGGCAACATGAGCCTTGTCGAGGGCATTTGCCGCCGATGTCCATAGGTGCGCTGCATACGCTACGCCGCCTGCTCCAAAGATCAAAATCGGGATCAGGAATAGCATCACAATTCGTTTTTTATTTAGCTTTTTCTTCACTTTTCGCCGAGGCGGCTGAGGTTGGTAAGGTGACCTTCTTGGCATGATTAAACTCCTTTTTTTACTAATATATCTGTATGTTTATTCATTGAAATCGCTGGTAAAGTCTACCTGATAGCAGAACATGCTAACCTTAATTGTACTATGAAACAGCATCAACGTAAAATTACTATTATATTACAAGCACAAACCCAGTACCTCTGGGAAGGGACTAGGTTTCTGTCATTTTTTCTAAACTTTTTCCACACTTTTTCGGGACATGCTCCGATTATAGCTGTGAAAGGAGGGGAGAGACATGGCAGTCATTGCAACCCATAACAAAACGCGCCTCAGCATCGTGCTATTCGACGGCGTCGATCCGGAGACAGGCAAAGACAAATACAAAACAAAGAGTTTTAACAACATCAGACTTGATGCAACACCGGATGAGCTGCATGCATTCGCGGATGCATTAGTACCGCTCCAGCAGCGTGATTTCTACGCAGTGGAGAAGAACGACCACTCCATTTTGCGACAAGACTAATGCAGCAAAAATAGACAAAAAAAGGGGGAATAGGACATGAAGAAGCTGGATCTGCAGTTTTTGAATGAAGAAGGCAAAACAGTGACCATCAGCTTGGAGCAGCCAGTCGAACCATTCGATGAGGCGGCGATCAATCAGGCAATGGACACGGTCATTGCACAGAATGTCATCTCATCGAGCGGCGGCGCGCTTGTCTCGAAAAAAGGCGCCCGCATCGTCGATCGCACCGAACAGGAAATATTCTAAATGCAAAAGGGGAGTGCACGCTTGCGAGCTGCACTCCTTTTTTGAAATAAGGAAGGAGGCACCCGATGGAGATGGAGCCATGGCTTGCGATCATAAAAGAATTCGGTTTCCCGGCAGCTGTCACTTTTTACTTGATGCACCGGATCGAAAACAAATTGAACACGCTGATAGCTTCCATTCATAGTCTGCCTGAGAAGCTGAAATGAAAAAGAAGACCAGTATTCCCGTGTGTGGGCAGCTGGTCTTCACTCGTTTCCGTCAGACAGAGGGATACTGATTTGTATCGTCGTTCCTTTCCCAACTTCACTGCATATAAGCAGTCCGCACCCGTTTAGCTTCTTCAATCGCGTATGGGTGTTGATCAAACCGATACTGTCCCTGTGACCCTTTGATATGTGCAGTGATTGCAATGTATCAGAAGAAATCCCAATACCGTCATCTGCGATTCGAATGATGGCATTGTCTCTGTTTTTAAACAGTTGTATACGTATCGTGCCGCCTTCTTCTTTTGGCTGCAAGCCATGAAGAATGCTATTTTCAACTAGTGGCTGCAGTGTCAGGGGAGGTATGCCGAATTGAAGTTCCCGGTCAATTTCCCAGTCGATTTGCAGCTTTTCGCCGAAGCGTTCCTTTTGGATATATAAATAAGATTGTACCAAATCCAGTTCCTTTGCGATCGGAATCATGCTGGAGAGGTTTTTCCCGCTGAAGCTGACTTGCAAATAGTTGCCAAACTCTTGAAGCAGGCGCAGCATCCGGTCATTATCAATCGAACTCAGTGCAGCGATCGTATTCAGTGTATTGAAAAGGAAATGCGGATGAATCTGTGCTTGCAGCCAAGCCGCTTCGATACGCAGCCGATCCTCGATCGAAACTTTCAGGTCCAGCAGCGATTTGATGCGTGATTTCATCTCGAGCATATCCACTGGTTTTGTGACATATTCATTGGCGCCAGCCTGGAAGCCGGCGTGAATGTCTTCAGGCTGGGAACGGGCCGTCAGCAGCAAGATAGGCAATTCGGTAAGGCTGAACCTTTCCCTGACCATTTCGGTCAATCGGAAACCGGAAATCTGCGGCATCATGACGTCGATGATGAGCAAATCCCATTTTTCCGACTCCAACAGCCGGATGAAATCCGCTGAGGCCGAAACAGTGCTGACTTGATGTCCATCTGCTTCCAATGCTTGTTTAAGCACCATAAGATTGACAGGGTCATCGTCTATCGCAAGGATACGGCAGCCTGACACAGCCGGAACCGCTTGTTCGGCTGCCGGTGCAGCAGCGGCAGTTTCGGTGAATGCCGAATCATCCGCAACATGTTTTGCAATCCGATCAGCTGCGAGCGGTAAGCGCAGTGTAAAGACAGACCCTTTCTCTGGTTCTGACTCCGCTGTCAAAGAACCGCCATGCATTTCGGCCAGCTGTTTGCTGATGCTAAGACCCAAACCTATTCCTTCGCTCTCGGAAATGGAATCTTCCCCCTTCTCGTAAGGGTGGAAAATTCTCGCCTGCGTTTTTGCATCCATTCCGATACCAGTATCCTTGACCTTGACCAGGAGATTGGAATCATCGGCTGTAACGTCGATCGTGATGTCTCCTGCTGGTGTGAACTTCAGCGCATTATGCAGCATGTTTGTCATTATCTGGGTGACTCGGTGTTCATCTGCATATATGAGAGGCAGATTGTCAGGCATCCGCAGGTGGATTTCCACATGTTTTTCATCCGTCATGAAACGCAGCATATCCACAGTGCCGATTATGATCGGTTCGATGGGGATGGGAGCTGATGCGAGTCGGACCTTGTTGGATTTCATCTGCGTGACATCGATCAGGTCATTGATCAAATAAGACATTTTGCGGCTGATCGTATGAATCAGTTGAAGCTGATAGCGACTGCGATCGTCCAGTTCATCTTCCTTCTCGAGTACACTTTGAACCATATTCATCATCCCATGCAAAGGTGTGCGCAGCTCATGGGATGTGTTCGCCAAAAATTGATCTTTCCGTTTTTGTTCAGTTTCCAATTGTTCGATATACTGCTTGTTCTCTGCTTCTGTCTGGAAGAAGCGCAGGAACCAGAAGCTGCAGAAGCAAATCAATGCAATGGTGATATCTAAAGGATAGAAGCCGGCCTTGATGGCACCTCGGAATGTATCTTCGAGAAATGGAAGATTCCCTACCAATATGGTCCAGGCAACATGGGAGATGACGGCAGCACCTGCAAGGAATAATGGTAATGCCCTTTCCCCACTGAGAAAAACAGCACGGAATAAAATCAAAAATATAATGGAGAAAGCAAGGGTCAGGGAAACAGCAATCCCGATGACATAACGTACATACTCTATTGGTACGGATAGGATATAGATCAAGTAACTCGTATACAAGGCATATAAGATGATGAATGGCCACTTGAAAGCAGCTTTCGTGAAAGTGAAGACTGCAAAAAGCAGGAAGAAAAAGCTTAGGCCGATATAGCTGAAATAAACAATCCTTACATACCATTCGTGACTGAGTGGCATCACATATCCGAGCGTATTATAATCGGAAGTCACAACAGCCATACTTGCCAATAAGGCTCCAATCGAGAAGAATAAGGCACCGATTTTCGTCGGCTTCATCAAATACAGCACAAACGCGTAGAGTGCATGAAGGAATATGATGGCCCCGACAAAGAATTGGAGCAAGCCGGCCTGATAGGATTCTTTTTGGATTTGCTGCGAGGCACCAAAACGCACGTTGATCATGGATCGTGCCCGTTCATTTCCGTGAAATTCTTCGAAATGCAGCTCTAAATCGATCTGTCCGTTTTGATCGGCTCTTACATCACTGATCGTAACCGGAGTGGCTGGTCCTTTTTCATAGTCTGTCGTCTGGTAGACGAGCTGGTCATTGCTGTATACAGAGAAATCGGAATAAAATGAACGGATGGAAAGAGCGTATCTGTCCGCTTGATCACCGACCTGTATTTTCATTTCGTAAGTCCCGGCAGCTTCCGGTTTCATATATTTCGGCAGCGGCTGATAAACAGATTCATTTGCCTTGGTCAACCGTTTCCATTCACCATCCATGCCGATGGAGCGGCTTTTTGAGAAGTCAATCTGGCTTGCATCCATTTCACCGCTGACTGCCACGGGCTGTATATCTGGTATTTGTGTGTGATACCAGATCACCCTTCCTAACGTCAAGGCAGCAGCAAAAGCTAAAATGATCATCAGTTTCCTACTGCGTTTCATCGTATTCCTCCTGCTTTCAGCCCCGCGTATGCTGAACCCGCCATGATTCATACCATGCCATCAGTTCCGGTTCCGGAGCAATACCGAATTCCTCTTCCAGCATGATCGTCAAGCGCTCATACTGACTCACCACTTCACCTGTTTCGCCAATCACATCATACAGATGCATGAGCCTTATATAGCTATGTGCTAGATACGGGTATTCAGCTTGCATTCGCATGTATAGGGAAATAGCATCTTCCAATCTGTTCTGTTCCTCCAAATAGGCACCAGTCAGGATGGCGGTTTTAATCCATAGTTCCCTCAGTTGATTTTGCCTGGATTCTGCCCATTCGTACCCTTCTCCAGCAAAATAATCTCCCTTATAGTCCTGCAGCAATGTGAGATAGCTTGCTAAAGAGTGTTCATGTAATGCCGGCAGATGATTGATGTGATCCTGCCATTGCACAATATCCACCTCGGCATTTCCAAGCTGCAGCTGATAACACTGATTGTGGCTGCTCAGCGACAACGCAGGAAGTGAAGCAGCCAATGTTTTCCGGATGACATAAATAGTGGAATAAAGCTGGGTTTTAGCTTTCTCCGGCGCTGTCTCTTCCCAAAATCGATCAAGCAGCACATCCTTTCGAACGGGCTTGCCGGCATGATGCAGCAGATAACAGAAAACCTCTTTTGCTTTCGTCGTTCTCCATTGAACTGTCAATGGCACTCCATTTTGATTGAATTGCAATGCATTCATGCAAATGATTCGTATCTGTGCACCCGGATCATTTTCCTGTACGTCGAGATCCAATCGCTGGATGGTTTTTCTCAATCTGTCCTTTTGAATCGGTTTCACTAGATAATCCAATGCATTGAGCTCGAATGCCTGCACGGCATATTCCTGGTAACCGGTTACGAATACAATCGGCAAATCGGGATGTTCTTCTTGGATTTCAGCTGCAAGCCCGACTCCATTTACAGAACCGATTTTTATATCGAGAAATAGTAGTTCAGGCTTTTTCTCCGCAATTTCTTCGATCAGTCCCCGAGACGTTTGATAGGCGCCGACAATATTAAAATCCCCAATACTATGTAACTGTGATTCAAGAAACTGCAGCGCTAACGGCTCATCATCCACGAGCATTACTTTCATACTATAGCCTCCAGCATAAAGTCTTCTTGTTGGTATTATATCAATCTCTCTTGGATATTCATCCTGTATTTGGAAGATTTTTTGCCATTCGACAATATTTGCAGGTCTTTTATCATGAGTTTTTGGATAAAATGTACAGTTTTTGTTCAGAAAGCTTTGTTAAGTTGATGGCAGTCTGGGGCTTCGTGCGCCAGACATAATACAAGTAAAGGAGAACGAGAAGCAGTGATAAAGAAAATACCTGTAATGATGCTTATCACGATTATGCTTATGCAGACGATTTTATCCGGTACACTCGGAACAGCCCAAGTGTTTGCAGAAGGGACCGATACGGAACCTTTTCAGGCTACGGTTGAACTGACGGATAAGGAAGACAATGCTGTCAGTGCTGAAAATAGCTTAGACAGAGACGCGGATTTAAAACTGAAGGTGAATTGGAACAAGGACCAGCACACATCAGATCATACATACAACATAACACTACCAGATCAACTTACCTATACAACAATCGAACCGACTGCTCTGCTTGATGCAGAACAAGTTGAAGTTGGCACGTATGAGCTGGCAGATGGCATACTATCTTTCCGCTTCACCAATGAAGAGCAAAAACCATCCAGCGGGAAACTGGAAGTGAAAGCACAGATTGAGCAAGCACTTCGGAATGGTACGGAACAGGAGACGAACTTATCGTTTTATGTTGAAAATAAAGAGCAAGTCGTTCCGCTATACTTGAAACCTGCTCCAGTGGAGGGACAACCTCCGGAAGAAGGAGCGACAGAGCCAGAACAGGAAGAACTTACAGGAGAGGAACAGGAAGAAACAGTGCCCGCCAAACCAGTGACGGAAGCCGAGCAGCCAGTTGATAAGGAAGAAGCTAAAGAAGAGCCTGAAGCTGACAAGTCAGAAGAACAAGCCGAACCTGCCGCAGATGAAACGAAGGAAGCGGAACAGGATCAGGATCAAGAACAAGACCAGAAACAAGATCAAGAACAAACTGAAGAAAACACTGAAGCAGCAAATGAAGAAGCAAATGAAGAAGTTGCAGCTGAAAATCGCCAGACAGGCGAGATAGAAGAAAATATCATCACAAACATCGTGTTGAAAGATAAAGAAGGCAACATCATCGATGCGAATGAAAACCCGGATAATCATCCATCCTTGGGAGATGAAGTCAGTCTTGATATGGAGTGGGCGCTGGCTGATGGCCACCCATATGGGGAAGGATCCACTTTCACTTTTTCACTGCCGGACTACTTCGCGATCTACAATGATGTGGATGGACAATTGGAATTCGGGGATGAAAGTGTCGGAACTTATCATTTAAGTATGGATGGCACAGTTGTCATGACTTTCAATGACAATATCACCAAGCTTTCCAATGTGAAAGGAACATTGCATTTCTGGACGGAGTTTCATGAAAGGATCGAAGGAAGCATCGAACAGGAAATCACTTTTAACATCAAGGAAGAGGACATAGCTGTCATTCCAGTCAGGTTCCAGCCGAAGCCTGGGAATGCCATTGATAAATCAGGAAAAACAGACCGTGGCTACAATGCAAAGGAAATCACTTGGACGGTCGATTTCAACAAACAGCTGCAGACAATCGAGAATGCTGTCTTGAAAGATCCACTGGAAGAAAACCAACAGCTGCAGACTGATTCAATCAAAGTATATGAGCTGGATGTCCAGCTTGATGGATCAGTGAAACCAGGTGAACTGGTTGATCCTTCTGCGTATACAGTTCAAGATGAGCCGTTCGAAATCAATTTCGGCAAGCTGACTGATGCTTACCGTGTTGAATTCAAGACTGACATTACCGATGCAGACGGTACAGCTTATAAAAACACGGCTACATTGACAGGTTCCAATATCGAGGATCTGCCGGCAACAGCTTCTGTCAATGTCAGCCGCGGAAAACCATTGGCCAAGCGCAGTGTAACGTATGATGCTGCCAAGCAAACAATCAAATGGGAAGTGCAATACAACTATAATGAAAAAACGATCCAGCAGCAGGATGCTGTACTGACAGACCTATTCGATGACAAACATATGCTGATCAAAGACTCGATCAAAGTAGAAAAAGTAACGATTGGTGAAAATGGGCAGCAAACGAAAGCTGAACCGTATTCAAATTATACAGTCAACGAACAGCCGGCAGCAGATGGCAAGCGGGGCTTCCAGCTGCAGTTCAATGAAGACATCCAGAACGCTTATAAAATCACGTATGAAACAAAAGCAGATGGTCGCGTGATGGATGATGGCCGTATCAATAATAGCGTCATCGTAGGCGAGAACCAAAGTGATACAGGGCAAGGAGTCAGCCAGCAAATCCTTTCCAAATGGCACTCAAATGTGAACTACAAAGATAAAACTGCTAACTGGACGATCGATTTCAACAAAGACTCCCATCTGATGAAGGATGTTGTCATCACGGATACGTATCCGAATAAAGGGCTGACGATGCAAGAGGATACGTTTAAAATCGTCGATCGTGCAACGAACAAGACACTGTCCGAAGACGATTATGAGCTTGCCGTTACAGCTGATGGATTCACGGTCAAGTTCAAGAATGAAATCAAGACACCATATCGCATCACCTATACAACCGATTTTGATTACGACAGCTTAGGCGAGCAGAAGCAATTCCGGAACCATGTGGTGCTGGATTGGAAGGACGAATCCGGGAAAGATCAAACCAAAGAAGCAGCAGCAGGATTCAATCCGGATAACTATACTGTGAATAACGGCTTTAAAAACGGTTCCTACAATGCCGTTTCAAAAGAGATCACATGGAATGTAGGGGTCAACTATGACTTGAAAGATTTACAAAATATCACTGTCACAGACTATATCCAAGGCAAGCAGAATTTAGTCGATGGTTCGCTGAAGGTATATGAAGTCGAATTGACAGGTGGCAATAACGGCGTCAAAAAAGGTGCACCATTGCAAGAAGGCACAGATTACACAGTTGGAGCGGTTGAAAATGACAAGGGTGAACCTGGTTTCAAGGTCAATATCCTGAAAGACAACAGCAAGCCATATTGGATCGAGTACAAAACCAGCCTGGCTGGGGAGCTGATTGTCAATCGTTACGACAACACCGCGACTTTAACCAGTGATGGTCGGGACCCGATCGATTTGAAGGCACAGGTTTCCGTAGCGAATGGCGGCAGCTACAACGAAAAAGATGGCAGTCAGAATGGCAATGTGATCAATTGGAAGATCGATATCAATAAAGGGCAGTCGCATGTGTCGAAAGCGAAAGTGACGGATGAACAGCAGTCGAACCAGATCCTTCTGGAAGACAGCTTCAAGTTATATGAAACGAATGTAGCGGAAAACGGCAGTCTCTCCAAAGGGGAGGAAGTACCAAAAGACGCCTATGAACTGGATATACGAACAGCTGATGACGGCAGTCAAACGTTCGAACTGTCCTTCCTGGATGATATCGACCGGGCATATATCCTCGAATATCAATCGTATATCAATGCAGCCAATGGAGAAAAGATCAGCAACAAAGCAGTCTTCTCCGGAGAAAACATCACCACCGAAACAGTTGAATCCGGCAAGACGATCGTTGTCCGCAAAAGCGGAGGCAGCGGAACGGGCTCCGGTGAATACGGCAGTTTGGAAGTTTCCAAGGTGGATGCAGCGACAGGCGAGGCTTTAGCTGGTGCAACATTCACGTTGTATGACAGCGAAGGTAAAGTTGCCATCCGCAGTGTGACCACTGGGGAAGATGGTAAGGCAGTGTTCAAGAACTTGCTTTATGACGACTATCTTCTTAAAGAAGATAAAGCTCCGTTCGGCTATGTCGTCGGCATCCAGGATACCCAGAAGGTAACCGTGGATGGTGAGTCGAAAACAACGATCAAAAACAAAGAAATCACGCGCGATGTCATCCTGACAAAGTCAGATAAGGAAACGAAAGAGGCACTCCAAGGAGCTGTTTTCAAACTCGAGCAGCAAGTGGACGGTGAGTGGAAGCAGATCCAGGAAAACCTGACAACAGATGAAAATGGTGTGATTTCCGTCAAAGATCTCGAGGCAGGCAATTACCGCTTCATCGAGACGGCTGCACCAGATGTTTATGAATTGAATGCCGATCCGGTTTATTTTGACATCAAGGCAGATCAAACTTATGTAACGACTGTCACGAAAGATAATGCAGTCAAAAAAGGCAGTGTGAAACTGCAAAAGACAGATGAAGCAGGCAACCCATTGCAAGGTGCGGTTTTCACTTTGAAAGATGAAGCGGGGAAAGTCATCAAAGAAGGGCTCACAAGTGATGGAAATGGACTTGTGGAAGTTCACGATTTGCGGCCTGGCAACTATGAAATCGTCGAAACGAAAGCACCGGAGTTTTACCAGCTGGATGGTTCAGTGCATAAGTTTACGATTGATCCGGTGAAACAAGCTGAAATCAATCTAGGAAAAGTCCAAAACAAACTTGTAACAGGCGGCATCGAGCTGACGAAAGTGGATGCCGATCAGAGAGACACCTTGCTTGCAGGTGCAGTATTTGAGCTTCAAACTGCAGATGGCAAGGTATTGAAACAAGGTTTGACCACGAATGAAGCTGGTGTACTGGTAGTGGATCAGCTTGCGCCTGGTGACTATCAGCTGATAGAAACCAAAGCGCCGAATGATTATCAATTGGATCAGACACCGATCACTTTCACGATTGAAAAAAGCAACGAAGCAAGCATACAAGTGGAACGTGAAATGAGCAATAAACTGCAGCCGGGAGAAGTCGTCCTGACAAAAGTGGATGACAAAGATGCTTCCGTGCTGGCTGATGCAGTGTTTTCGCTTTATAAGGAAAATGGCGAACTCGTCCACGAAGGATTGAAGACAGACACAGCAGGACAGCTGACTGTTTCCGATCTGCAGCCTGGAAGCTATTATTTCCAGGAAACACAAGCACCAGCAAATTACGAGCTGAATGAAACGAAACTGCCATTCACCATCGAGCGCAGCCAAGTGGAGGCTGTCCAAGTCAAAGCAGACAATACACTGACTCCTGGTGCTGTCTCCTTGATCAAGACGGATAGTGATGATGGGAATCTTCGTTTGGCAGGAGCAGAATTCAAGCTGCAGAATGCAAAAGGTGAAACTGTCAAAGAGAATTTGGTCACCAATGAAGAAGGACGAATCATCGTCGAAGACTTGGCGCCAGGCAAGTATTACTTCATGGAGACAAAAGCGCCAGAACATTATGAGCTGAACGATACACCAATCGAAGTGACTGTCGAAAAAGGACAGCAGGAAGCAGCGGTTGTGAACGCGACGAATAAGCTGATCCCGGGCAGTGTTGTACTGGAGAAAATCGATAGTGCAGACCATGGCATCACGCTGGAAGGCGCGGCCTTCAAACTGGTGAACAGCAAAGGCGATGTTGTGGAAGAAAAGCTGGTGACAGATAAAGATGGACGTATCACGGTGAACGATTTGAAGCCGGGTGATTACCAATTCATCGAAATCGAAGCACCGGCAGATTATGAGCTTGACGCAGAGCCAATAGATTTCACGGTCGAGAAAAGCCAGCAAGAAGCATTGGTGATACAGCAGACGAACACGCTGAAGCCAGGTGCAGTACAGTTGGTGAAAGTGAATAAACATGATACAGCGGAAGTGTTAGCTGGTGCGGAATATGTACTGAAAGATGCATCAGGTAATGTGGTGAAAGAAAATCTGGTAACCGATCAAGAAGGCAAGATCTCTGTAACAGGATTGGCTCCAGGAACCTATCAGTTTGTCGAAGTGAAAGCTCCAGCAGATTTTGTGTTGGATGAGACGCCAATCACAGTCGAAATCGAGCGCAGCCAAGAGAAAGCAGTGACAGTGACAGCTGTCAACGAATTGATCAGAGGCGCAATCGAAATCACCAAGGTTGGCGAAGATGATTTAGAAAAAGGTTTGGAAGGAGCAGTATACGAGCTCCGGACAAAAGCTGGTGAGATCGTTCAAACCGGCACAACAGATGAGACTGGCAAGCTTCGGTTTAACGAGTTGCTTCCAGGAGATTATGAAATTGTCGAAGCAAATGCACCATTCGGATATGACTTGGATACCACACCGATTCCGGTGACAGTCGAACGCAGCCAAGAAGAAGTAGTCACTGTGCAGCAAGTGGATCAGCTGACGACTGGTTCAGTTTTATTGAAGAAAGTCGACAGCAAGGAAAGTACAATCGGCCTTAGCGGTGCCGTATTCGAATTGCAGGATGAAACAGGCAAAACACTGCAAGAAGGTTTGACAACCAACGAAGCTGGCGAACTATCCATCACTGATTTGAAGCCGGGTGATTACCAGCTAGTCGAAACAAAAGCACCAGCGGATTATACGCTGAACGGTACACCAATCATCTTTACCATTGAAAAAGGACAGCAAGTGATTCCGACTGTAGAAGCGGAAAATACGCTGACGCCAGGTGCTGTATCCTTGATCAAACTGGATAAAGATAATGAGAACGTACCGCTTCAAGGAGCAGAATACAAACTCGTCGATAGATCAGGTACAGACGTACAGACGAACTTGGTCACAGATCAAGATGGACGTATCATCGTTTCCGATCTTGCACCAGGCAAGTATCAGTTCATCGAAACAAAAGCACCGGAAAACTATGTGCTGGATGCGACACCAATCGATGTCGAGGTAACACGCAGCCAGCAGGAAGCTGCAGTTGTATATGCAGAAAATGAACTGATTGCAGGCAGCATCGTCTTGGAGAAGAAAGATAGCGCCGATGACTCCATCACTTTGGCTGGAGCGGAATTCAAGCTGGTGGACGGTAAGGGCAATGTCGTCGAAGAGAAGCTGACAACAGATGAAAATGGCAGAATCGTAGTGGAAAATCTCAAACCAGGTGCTTATCAATTCATCGAGACAAAAGCACCGACAGATTATGTACTGGATGAAAAACCGATCGATTTCGAGATTGCCAAGAGCCAAAAAGAACCATTGATCATCACCGCGGACAATACGCTCACGCCAGGCAGCGTGGAATTGATCAAAGTCAATGCACATGACAATTCCGAGAAACTTTCAGGAGCTGTTTTCGAACTGCAAGATCAAGATGGCAAGGTCATCAAGGAAAACCTGACAACAGATGAAGCAGGGAAAATCACTGTGGATAATCTGGCGCCAGGAAGTTATCGATTCGTCGAGACAAAGGCACCAGTTGACTTCCTGAAAGATGATGCACCAATCAGTTTCATCATTGAAAGAAGTCAGACAGAAAAAGTCTTGTTGACAGCGGAAAACGATCTTAAAAAAGGATCGCTTGAAATTGTCAAAGTGGACAGCGAGGATCCAAGTGCCCTCCTTGAAGGAGCAGCATTCGATCTGTGGACAGCTGCCGGCGAAAAAATAGCTTCCGGCAAAACGGATAAAGAAGGCAAGCTGTCCTTCCGAGATCTCGTTCCAGGGAACTATATCATCAAGGAAACAGAGGCACCGTTCGGCTATGATTTGAACACTGCATCAAAACAAGTGACGATCGAACGCAGTCAGCAGGAAACAGCTGTCATCCAGTTGACCAACGAACTTTCAACTGGCGCAGTCATGCTGGAGAAAGTCGACGCGAAAGACAACAATGTCAGCCTGGCGGGCGCCGTATTCCGTCTCCTCGATAGCGAAGGAAAGACATTGCAGGAAAATCTGACAACGAATGATGATGGCCAGCTGACGATCAGTGATTTGAAGCCGGGAGATTATCAGCTCGTGGAAACAAGTGCTCCGGAAAATTATGTACTGGATGATACACCGATCAACTTCACGATTGAAAAAGGACAGCAAACACCAATTAGCGTGACAGCTGGGAATACGCTCCAGCCAGGTGTAGTGTCACTTATCAAAGTTGATAAAGATAATCCGGAAGCCTATCTTGAGAATGCGGAATTCCGCTTGCTTGATAGCGACGGCAATACTGTAAAGGAAAAGCTGTACACAGATAGCGAAGGACGCATCATCGTCGAAGACTTGGCACCAGGTTCCTACACCTTCGTCGAAACGAAGGCACCTATCGGATATGAACTGGATGATGCACCGATAAGCGTAACTGTCGAAAAAGGCCAAAAAGAAGCAGCAGTCGTAACAGCTGTGAACGAACTGACAACCGGAACGGCTGTACTGGAAAAAGTCGATGCGGATGACAAGGACCTTAAATTAGAGGGCGCCGTGTTCAAACTCGTGAATGACAAAGGTGACACAGTCAAAGAAGAGCTGATCACCGATGAAAACGGGCGTATCTCGGTCGATGGACTGAAACCAGGAAACTATCAATTCATCGAAACGAAAGCACCAGCAGGATATGAACTGGACGACACACCAATCAACGTGACTGTGGAAAAAGCACAGCAAGAAGCAGCTGTTGTAACGGCAGTGAATGAGCTGACACCAGGAAAAGCCGTATTGGAAAAAGTCGATGCTGACGATAACACATTGAAACTGAAAGGTGCTGTGTTCAAACTCGTAAATGACAAAGGTGACACAGTCAAAGAAGAGCTGATCACCGATGAAAATGGACGCATTTCAGTAGATGGACTGAAGCCAGGAAACTATCAGTTCATCGAAACAAAAGCGCCAGCAGGTTACGAACTGAATGAAACGCCAATTGATGTAACCGTAGAGAAAGGTCAGCAAGAAGCAGCCGTCGTAACAGCTGTGAATGAACTGACGCCAGGATCAGCAGTTCTGGAAAAAGTCGATGCTGACAATAGTGCTTTGAAACTCGAAGGCGCTGTATTCAAACTGTTAAATGACAATGGAGATACCGTCAAAGAAGAACTTACTACCGATGAAAACGGACGTATCTCAGTCGATGGACTGAAGCCAGGAAACTATCAGTTTATCGAAACGAAAGCACCAGCAGGATATGAACTGAACGACACGCCAATCGATGTGACTGTGAAAAAAGCCCAGCAGGAAGCAGCCGTCGTAACAGCTGAGAATGCAGTGACGTTGGGAACTGTCATCTTGCATAAAGTTGATGCAGATGATGAATCTCAAGTGCTGGAAGGAGCTGTCTTCAAGCTAGTCAACGAGAACGGTGATTCCGTCAGGGAAGAACTTGTAACAGATAAAGATGGCCGTATCACTGTGGAAGACTTAAAACCAGGAAACTATCAGTTCATCGAAACCAAGGCACCAGCAGGCTATGAATTGAACACTGCACCAATCGACGTGACAGTCGAGCAGAGCCAAAAAGAAGCAGCAGTCGTAACTGCAGTGAATGAACTGACACCAGGATCGGTCATTTTGGAGAAAGTCGATGCTGAGGAGCACGCTATCCTATTGGAAGGCGCTGTGTTCAAACTGGTGAATAGTAAAGGCGATACTGTGAAAGAGGAGCTTACAACTGATAAGCATGGTCGAGTCACGGTCGAAGGATTGAAGCCAGGAAACTACCAGTTCATTGAAACAAAGGCACCAGCAGGCTATGAATTGAATGACACACCTATTGATGTGACAGTTGAAAAAGCGCAGAAGCAGCCGACTGTAACAACAGTGGAAAATGAACTGACTCGAGGCAGTGTGGTATTGGAGAAAGCAGATGCCGATGACAGCTCCATCATGTTGGAAGGAGCACAATTCAAGCTTGTCGACAGTAAAGGTAACACCGTGAAAGAAAAGCTTACAACCGATCGTAATGGCCGAATTTCCGTCGAGGATTTGAAGCCAGGAGATTACCAGTTCGTCGAGACACAAGCACCGGCAGGTTATACGCTGAATGACCAGCCAATTGACGTCACGGTAGAAAAAGGCCAGCAGCAAGCAGCGGTTGTAAAAGCAGTCAATGCACTCACTCCAGGAAGTGTCGTACTGGAGAAAGTCGATGCTGACGACAGTGCCATCCTTTTGGAAGATGCTGCATTCAAACTTGTAAATGAGCAAGGTGAAATAGTCAAAGAAGCACTTACAACCGATAAAAATGGCCGGATCAGTATCGATGGACTGAAGCCAGGAAACTATCAGTTCATCGAAACAAAAGCACCAGCCGGTTACGATCTGGATGAAACGCCAATTGATGTAACCGTAGAGAAAGGCCAGCAGCAAGTAGCCGTCGTGACGGCTGTGAACAAACTGACAACAGGAAAAGTCATCTTGAAAAAGGTAGATGCCGCGGATAGCTCTGTTTCTTTGAAAGATGCAGAATTTAAACTGGTCGATGCCGAAGGAGAAACAGTCAAAGAAGCGCTTGTTACAGATGAAGCAGGCCAAATCACTGTTGTCGGACTGAAGCCAGGCAACTATCAATTCATCGAAACGAAAGCACCAGCAGGATATGAACTGGACGACACACCAATCAACGTGACTGTGGAAAAAGCCCAGCAAGAAGCAGCTGTTGTAACGGCAGTGAATGAGCTGACACCAGGAACAGCCGTACTGGAAAAAGTCGATGCTGACGATAACACATTGAAACTGAAAGGTGCTGTGTTCAAACTCGTAAATGACAAAGGTGCCACAGTCAAAGAAGAGCTGATCACCGATGAAAATGGACGCATTTCAGTAGATGGACTGAAGCCAGGAAACTATCAGTTCATCGAAACAAAAGCGCCAGCAGGTTACGAACTGAATGAAACGCCAATTGACGTAACCGTAGAGAAAGGTCAGCAAGAAGCAGCCATCGTAACAGCTGTGAACGAACTGACACCGGGAACAGCTGTACTTGAGAAAGTCGATGCAGACGACAATTCCAAAGTGCTGAAGGATGCTGTATTCAATCTGATTGACGAGAAGGGCAACATGGTGAAAGAAAATCTCATCACAGATGAAAACGGTCAGATCATTGTTGATGGGCTGAAGCCGGGTGACTATCAGTTTGTGGAAACGAAGGCGCCTGCAGGTTATCAGCTGGATCAAACGCCAATCACATTCACAATCGAAACAGCACAAACAGCTCCAGCAGAATTGACAGTAACGAACAAATTGGAGCCAGAACCTACTAAAGAAGAACCGAATGAGCCAGAAGAACCTGTCAATGGTGAAACACCGAAAGATCCATCAAGTCCAGAACCAGTCGATGGGGGTTCCGACAGACCAGAGCCTGTAGTTGATGCAGGCACAGTCAAACCGGAGCCAGGAAAATCTGTCGTGCCAGCAGTCGGAAGCGGAACTGATGGTAAGCCAGCAGCAGGCAACCAGCCAGGTCTGCCGGCAAGCTTGCCGCAAACTGGCGAGCAGCTGTTATCACTGATGCTGATGGCAGGTATCCTTTCAGCGGGAATCGGAGGCGTATTCATTTGGAATGCTTTCCGTACGCAAACAGCAAGGAAGAGGAAATAAGATGAAAAAAGGGAAGCTCATCACTGGGATTGTCTTTCTCTTATTAGGAGTGGCATTGGCTGCCACTCCCCTCACCATAGAGAAAATGCATGCCAAAGAAGTGACTGCATTGGAAAAAGCCTTTGCAAGCATCGAAGCAGGAGAGCAGCCGCCAGCGGGGGATGCGGCAGAGAGAAAGTGGTCGGAAGAAGAACTTGCAGAGACGATGAAGCTTGAGATTCCATCCATCCAATTGGAACAATATGTACTCAATGAAACGTCTGATGACAATTTGGCTATCGCACTGACTCAAATCAAGGCAGATCAAGATCCTGCCAAGGACAATTTCTCAATAGCTGGTCATCGCGGTTATCGCGATGATCGCTTCTTCCGTCAGCTGCCTGATGTGAAGCCAGGTGCTGAAGTCAAATTAAGAGATAAAGATGCCGAGTACATTTATGAAGTCAGCAATGTCAAAATCGTCGAGCCTGATGATATCGATATTTTGGAAAATGGCGATAATCCGGAAATCACTTTAGTCACATGTACGCTTTCCGGCAAACAGCGAGTGGCTGTAACCGGAGAGCTGAAGGAAGTTGTGCCAAAAAGCTGATTGGGATAATCCGCTTTATCCAGTACTGTCGGAAACTACAGAGTAACCAGCCGCCAAGCCGAAGTTGTTCATATGAAATCTTGCCATGGCAGAAGAAAGGACGAAAAGATGATCCTGAAGGAAAATGATGTTTTTGCCGGTTTGTGGAATGGTATTCTGGTTTCTGGCATTTTTTATGCAAGTATGCTGTCGATGTACTTTTTGATTGCGAGATAATGAGCGACAAGACAATCACTGGTTTGCAGTGTCCTGATTACGTGGGGTGTTGATGGATACGTGGGAAATAGACAGGGAATATGGGATGCCATGAATGTGGCATCCTTTTTTTGTACTTTAAAATTACAAGAACTTTATACATATTTAACAGGGTCTTCACGGCTGTGAGCTATGATTGCTATCATACATAATTTAATGATAGGTTGAGGTGGCATAATTGAAGAAATGGAAAAGATGGACGGCGATGTCTTTGGCAGCAGCAACTATGGCAATACCGACAGCAGGGCATGCGGCGGATTTGCAAGTTTTCGGTGAAGATCAAGGACAAGCGCTTCAGGTGGAACAAATCGGCCGCTACGCAAGTGGCAGCGGCATCGGTGAAGGCGGAACGGAAATCGTTGCATACGACAGCAATACGAAACGTGCTTTCTCAGTCAATGGAGCTGCAAGAGCATTGGATATCCTGGACTTGAACGCATTGAAAGACGGAAACGGTGAAATTCCGCTCCTGAAGCGTGTCCCGCTGGAGTCGTTCGGCGTGAGTGCGTCTGATGTGACGAGTGTAGCCATTCATCCGGAAGGTGATTATATTGCCGTGTCGGTACCGAGCGCAGTGAAAACCGATCCAGGTCACGTTGTATTGCTTGATACGGACGGAAACAAACTTGCAAGCGTCAAGGTCGGTGCTTTGCCTGATATGGTCACGTTCACGCATGATGGTACGAAGATACTTGTGGCAAATGAAGGGGAGCCATCAGATGATTATACGGTCAATCCGGAAGGTTCCGTCAGTATCATTTCGGTGGTGGATGGGGTGGACAACCTAACAGCCGAGACAGCGACATTCACCGATGACATCGTGGACCCTGATGTACGTAAAGTGAATCCGGATCCGGAAAACAGTTCGTATGCCGAGAATCTGGAGCCTGAATACATAACCGTCGATAAAGATAATCGTTATGCCTATGTAGCAGTACAGGAAAGCAACGCCATCGCGAAGCTTGATTTGCAGACGAACAGCTTCACCACAGTGAAGAGCTTGGGATACAAAGACTTTTCACAAGAAGGCGTGGAGCTTGATCCATCCAATAAAGACGATGGCATCCAAATCGCCAACTGGCCGGTGCTCAGCATGTATATGCCAGATGGTATGACAGCCTTCAACTCCGGAGGCAAGACATACCTTATCACGGCCAATGAAGGCGATACACAGGACTGGTCAGGATTCTCGGAGGAACTGCGTGTAGCGGATCTGGCTGAACAAGATGCATACGCACTCAATGCGGACTTATATCAAGGTTATACACAGGAACAGCTGGATCAGCTTGTCGAGAATGGCTTATTCGAGGACGAGCAGCTGGGTCGATTGAAGACAAGTATCGTGGCACCGAAAAACGCCGATGGGAAATATGAAGCGGTGTACGGATACGGCGGAAGAAGCTTCTCGATTTGGGATGCCGATAGCTTGCAGCAAGTGTATGACAGCGGCTCTGATTTCGAGAAGATCACAGCCCAAGCGATACCGGAGTATTTCAATACGACGAATGATGAAGATAAGCTGGATAACCGCAGCGACGACAAAGGCCCGGAACCAGAAGCTGTCATCACTGGTGATGTGGACGGGAAGACGTATGCGTTCATCGGTTTGGAGCGGACAGGCGGTATCATGGCATATGACGTGACAAATCCAACCAGCCCGACGTTTTCGTCCTATTTCACAAGCCGTTATTTCCAAGGAGATGAAGCGGCAGTGGATGCTGCTAGTGGAGATGTCGCACCGGAAGGCCTGACATATATCGCGCCTGAAGACAGCCCGACGAAACAGGCAATGCTGCTGGCGTCTCATGAAGTATCCGGAACGATCGCAGCTTATGCACTTGGAGATGCACCAGAGCCGCAGCCAGAACCTGTTCCAGAGGAAGAGACGGAGCAGCCGGTAACAGCTCCAGAACCTGAGGAAAATGAAGCAGAAGAACCTCCAGCAGCATCACCAGAACCAGAAGCAGGCGAACAGCCAGCTGATGGAGAGGAAGAACCAGATGCAGAGGAAAATGAGGAAACAGCTGGTGAAGAAGAAACAGAAGAAGTAGTCGGAGAAGAAGAGACCGACCCGCAGGAAACCTTAACAGAAAACACGTCAACCGAGACGGCAATCGATGAGGAAGACAGTGAACCGACAACGACTTCTGCTGCATCTGATGCAAGTGACCAGGAAGGGAAGCAGCTGCCTAATACGAGTACGAATGTATTCAACTGGCTTGTCGGCGGGATGGTCCTGCTGGCAGCAGGTGTGATATTCTTTGGCATCAACAAACTGCGCAAACGATAAGGAAAAAGCAGTCACCAGGTGGTGGCTGCTTTTTTGTATGCTACACAGATTCAGAAGAAAACCAGCTTCCCTGTCAGACAGGTTAGCTGGTTTTCTACTTCTTACATCATTAAACGAATAGGTCCAGGATAAGTACGCCTGCAAGACCGACAAGCGAAATGATCGTTACCATGATGGACCAGGTTTTGATCGTTTTACCGATGGTAAGGTTGAAGTATTCCTTGTAAATCCAGAAGCCGGCATCGTTCACGTGGGAGAATGTCACGCTTCCCGCACCAGCGGCCAGTACCATCAATTCCGGGCTTGCGCCGGCAGAGGCGACGAGCGGTGCGGCGATTCCTGCTGCTGTCATGCCGGCAACGGTTGCGGAACCTACTGCGATTCGCAGGATTGCGGCAATCAGCCATGTCAAGAGTAGTGGAGACAGCGTAGATCCGGCCATCAGGTCGGAAATGTATTTGTCGATATGGCTGTCGACCAACACTTGTTTGAAAGCACCGCCGGCAGCGATGATCAATAGAATCATTCCGATAGCGCTTACAGCGCCGCTTAAAGATTGCATCACTTCTGGCATTTTCTTGCCAAGATTCAAACCGAAAGTGAAGATAGCCACCAGGACGGAAATCAATAACGCAACGTTCGCATTACCGATGAAATCAGTGACAGGTGCAATGAAAGAGTTTGGTGCAAAGATTTCAACGATAGCCTGCAATGCGATCAGGATCACCGGCAAAAGTGCGGTGAAAAGGCTTATCCCGAACTTAGGGAGTTCTTCTTCCTTGAACTCTTTGGGATTGAACAAACCTTTTGGTATATCGATTTCCAAAGCTTCCTTTTTAAAGAACCTTGTATAAACCGGACCAGCAAGTATGAAAGCTGGTATGGCGATGATGATGCCGAGAATCATCGTCAACCCGATATTGGCACCAAATACATCTGCGACAGCAGTCGGGCCAGGGTGGGGAGGGACGAATCCATGCATCGTGATGAGAGCTGCAATCACTGGCATACCTAGATACAGAACCGGCACCCTGGCAGCTGTTGCGATGGTGAATACCAATGGAATCAACACGACAACGCCAGTTTCGAAAAATAGGGCGATTCCGACAGTGGCAGCGGTGATGACAGCCGCCAGCTGAATTCTTTTTTCGCCAAAAGCATTGATTAATGTTTTGGCAATGCGCTCGGCGCCGCCAGAATCGGTCATCAATTTACCGAGTATGGCTCCGAAGATGATGATCATCGTCAAATGGCCGAGTGTGCCGCCGAGACCAGACTCAATCGATGCCACTGCCTCGAGCGGTGTCATGCCTTCCAGTAATCCTACTACCAATGAAACTATGATCAGGGATACAAAAGCATTCAATTTAAAAGTCATCATTAAAATCAATAATAGAGCTACCCCTATAATGACGGAAATAATCGGCATTTTAATCCTCTTTTCTTATTTGGCTTTCGTAAGATGTCTGTTTCGTATATAGCTGGTAATGCATGTTATCTTTGGCTTAGCATCGAGACGATTTCTTTCAAGTCTGTTTTCGACCCGACATTGCCTGGGAAAATGATGTAAGGCAGTCCTGGGAACTTGCTTTCATTTCCTGTCGTCCACACTGGGATGCCGGGACGGATTTGGCCGGCAACGGTTGCGCGCTGCACTTCCAATCCATTCGTACCGATATCACTTGATGTGATGCCGCCTTTGGCGATGATGAAGGAAGGTTTTACATCCAGGCGTTTTACGATGCTCGTAACGCTATCCGAGATCTTGACGGAAAGCTGCAGTTCTTCCTCTTTCTTGTTTTCGCCAAGATCCAGTCTTTCTCTTTTGGTGTAAACGGTGACATTTTCACCTTCGCGTATAAGCTGATTGGTCGTATCTATGACTCTATCGAGTTCTGCTTCGAATTTTTCCGGTTCCAGCACAAGATGGACATTGAATTCGATGAAGTGGACAGAATCCAGATCCTGCAATGCTTTCAGCTGCTCTGTCGTCTTTTTGACGTGGGAGCCGATGATCACCAGACCGCCATTTTCATTATCCTCACTTACCAATTCCTCGCGTGTGAGCAGAGCCTTATCTGCCACACCGCCCATGATTTTCGTAAGCGCTGCAGCACTTCTGAACATAAAATTCTTCTTTTTCCCCATAGCACGGATCAGCGCAATAGTGAAGATTTTCACATCGATATAATCGACAGCATTCACGATGACTTTATTGAAATCCTTCACTTGTAATAGCTGCTGCTCGATTCCATCGATGTCCAATGCGCGCAGATCTTCAAGTGTGATATACACCATCTTATCTGCTTTGTATTGACCGTTTGATTTTTCTTCCGCATACTCTCCCAAGTGGGATTTGCTGTATCCGAACGTACGGTCTTTGGCGAATTCCGTTTCACCAGCAGGAATCAATTGCGCTTCATCTTGTACATAGTGAATGTCATCGATGGTGAAGCGGCCGCCTTCTTTGAAGAATGGAAGCAGCACTTCGCCATCGAATCTGGTGTCAGAGTTAGCTTCGATCGTATCTTTCAGCACTTGTGTTTCCAGAGGATAGTGTCCTCTCAGTGTGGAATCACCGCGGCTGATGATGGTGAAATCACGATTGTTTTGCTTGGCAGCTTCGATGATGTTCAAGGCGATTTCGCGGTGCACCGTTTCCGTTTTTGCTGCTGTGAAGCCACGGGAGTTCGTCAAGATGAAGAACATCGGGTTTTCTTCTTGAAAGCCTTTTTGGATGCTGTCCAGGGACCAGTCGGTATATACGGAGATATTATTGACCGTTTGCACGCCAGTTGGGTCGTCGTCCAGCACAATGATTTTTTTATCAAGATTCTTAAGTTCTTTCTCGTACAATTCGTTCACCGTATTTGCATCAACAGATGGTATCTTTTTGAACACTTCTTCTGCATTCCGTTTATTTGCACACATTAGACAGATCTCCTAACCTCGGTATTTGCCAATTTCTCATAATACTGCACGATGCTGCTGTGGTCGGACATGGATTTCCCGTCGACTTTCAATGCGTGGAAAATTTCCAGCAGATGACTGGATAATGGCAGCGGCACGCCGATTTCGTGGGCTGTATCCATGACATTTGTTATATCTTTCATATTGATGGCGATCGTTCCGCCTGGATTGAAGTTTCTTTCAAGGATCATCGGTACTTTCGCATCAAGCACAGTGCTTCCTGCAAGGCCGCCTCTGATTGCTTCGTACATTTTTTCGATGTCGATGCCCGCTTTCGCTGCCAATACAAGAGCTTCTGACATGGCTGCGATATTGAGGTTCACGATGATTTGGTTCGCTAATTTGGCAGTGACGCCGCAGCCGTTGTCGCCTACTAATGTGACGGCACTTCCCATATCGAAGAGAACGGATTTTGCTTTCTCGAACACTTCTTCCTTACCGCCAACCATGATTGCCAACGTGCCATCGATTGCTTTCGGTTCGCCGCCGCTGACAGGAGCATCCAAGAAGCCGACGCCTGTTTTACTCGCTTGTTCCGCGATCTCAACCGAAACAGCAGGAGTGATAGAGCTCATATCAATCAGGATGCTGCCTTGTTTGGCACCTGCCAAAATGCCGTTCTCCCCATAGACGACAGATTGGACGTGGTGGGAAGCTGGAAGCATCGTGATGATGATATCAGCGTTTTCCGCTACTTCTTTTGGAGACTGAGCAGCAGTTGCACCAGCAGCCACCAAGGCTTGAACTGCTTCTTGATTCAGATCGTTCACCGTTAATGTATGTCCAACGTTCATCAGATTCAAAGCCATCGGTTTACCCATTATTCCTAGTCCAACAAAGCCAATTCTTTTTGACATGCTATTTCCTCCTTGTATTTAGACAACGCTTATATAAAAGACCTTTAGTTTATAAGGTTGTTAAGTAATCGCTTTCATGTTTGCGTTTACATTGTATACTATATTTCTCATTTTGTATACAATTTTGATGTTTCTATGTACAATTTATCTGATTACGTACACTTATAAGCGTTTCAACCTATTAAAGTATGTTTTTATGAAAGTGGTTTGGTACTATGAAAGTAACTAGTTTGGAGAGGCAGAGGTGAAAATGGTGTTAGATAATAACAGCTCTCGTCCGGCGTATCATCAAAGTTATGAAATTCTTCGCGATAAGATATTAAACGGGGATCTTCCAGGGGGAAGTAAGATCGTGGAAGAAAAGATTGCAGCTGAACTCGGTGTCAGCAGAACACCAATCAGGGACTCAATCAGGAAGCTGGAATATGAGGGACTGATCATCAAGAAGCGGGTAGTGAAACCGACCGAGAAAGATTTGCGGCATATGTTCAGTGTGCGGATTTTGCTGGAAGGATACGCAGCTCGCTGTGCAGCAACTTTCCTGAAAGAGGACGAGATCCAGAAACTTTACGAGTATGTCAGCATTGGCAGGACTGGTACGAAAGAAGAAATCATGCATGCCAACGAAAGTTTTCATAATGATATTGTACAAGCCAGTCATAACCCGATCATGATAGATATGATCGACAGAATGCAGGCAATCATTTATCTGTTCAGGAAAACGGTCGTCATCTATAATCGTCCGCATTTGATTGATGAGCATGAGGAAATTTATCAGGCTATCAAGGACAGGGATGGCGAACAAGCCGAAATCATGATGAAAAAACATCTTGAGAATGACTTGAATTTTTATTTGCATGTGATGAGTCAATAATGACTGCTGTCAGGAAAATGCGATAACACTGTCATTTCTTTTGCATAAACAAGCTGCTCCAGCAGTCAAACAGAAAGCAGTCACCACATGGTGGCTGCTTTTTTTCCATCTCACCTTATAGTTTTTTATAAATGGTAGCAGTATAATGATTTTGTATTCGCTTACAAAGAGGAGGGAGCAGATGGCTGTTTTATCACTGATTTTCCTGGAAGTTATTGCGCCATTATTGGTTTTGCTTGGTGTCGGCGTCATCCTGCAGCGAAAATTTTCATTACATCTCGGTACGCTATCCAAGCTTTTGACGTATTGCTTTTTGCCTGTGAACGGTTTTATCAATATGTATCAAAGCAGTATGCCATTATCCGTATTCGGTCAGATCATTCTATTTTTGCTGTTATTCACTGCCTTTTCGATCGGTTTCACCGAAATCACGAGCAGGCTGTTCAAGCTTGAACGCGGAGTGGCTGCTACGTATAAGAATAGTGTGGTGCTGATGAACTCTGGTAACTACGGAATTCCCGTCAGCCAGCTTGTTTTCCAGACCAATCCGCTCGGGGTCTCGATTCAGCTGATCGTCATGGTATACCAAAACCTGCTCACCTTTACATATGGGCTTTATAATATGGTGAGCGTCAAAAGTCAGGGAAATGCCATTTTGAAGGAACTCATCCGTCTGCCGATGATTTATGCCATCATCCTGGGCATCATTTGTGCGTCGCTTGATTGGAACATCCCGAATGTACTGTGGAATCCGATTCAATCGATTGCTGATGCCTTCCTTGCCGTCGCGCTGATCACACTCGGAGCGCAAGTGGCACAAATCAAGTTGAAGCGGCCTCATGCTGTGCTGTATTTGAGTACGATTGCACGTCTGCTGATCGGGCCGGCAGCAGCCTTGGGGATCATCTTCTTATTGGGACTAGATGGTACGGTAGCACAATCACTTTTCATCGCCAGTTCGTTTCCGACGTCACGCAACAGTTCGATTTTCGCTTTGGAGTATAACAATAATCCAGATCTGGCGGCGCAGACCGTACTGATGACAACCATCTTGAGCAGCATCACCGTGACGATCGTTGTGTATATGGCAGGTTTATTGTTTGGATGAGACATAATATTTGATAGGTGTTTATAAAGTTTTTAGAGACGATAATACAAGAGCTTTAACAGAAATAGAAAAATTGGTACTGGTATATAGCGTAACTCTTTTAAATATATGTGTTATGCTAATGGGAGTTTATGAAACGATTACGCCTGCATAAACATAGGTGGAATTACCTGATTTTAAGCGGAGAAAGCTATCGTACTGCAGTCTAAGCGATAGCACTATATTTTCTTACTTAAAAAAGTAACAAAACTATTGAAATTATAATTGGAAGCGCATACAATGTATGTAATAAAATATGCAACGCTGCTTAGGGTTTGGGGGAATTGTTTCAGGAGATGATGAGGGGGATTTAGCATGTTCTTAGCTATAATGGGTTTCTTGATGGTCTTTTTATTCATGTATCTGATTATGACGAAAAAGCTTTCGGCGCTCATTGCGCTGATGCTCATTCCGGCGCTATTCGCTGTTTTCACCGGGCATGCAGGTGATATAGGGGAAATGTCACTGCAGGGCATCACTGATTTGGCACCAACCGGAATCATGCTATTATTCGCGATTCTTTATTTTGGAATCATGATTGATGCAGGATTATTCGATCCAGTCGTCGGCCGTATTTTGAAAGCGGTTAAAGGGGATCCGACGAAAATCGTCATGGGGACAGCTGCACTTGCACTTGTCGTGTCTCTGGATGGGGATGGGACGACAAGTTATATGATCACTGTGTCTGCATTTTTCCCGCTATATCAGCGGTTGAAGATGAATCCGCTCATTCTGCCTGCCATTGCCGTCATGTGTGTGAGTTTGACGAATATGGTGCCATGGGGCGGACCTACTGCCCGGGCGGCTGCTGCTTTGAATGTTGATGTGGGTGATGTATTCGTACCGCTCATTCCGACGATGATCGGCGGGGCCATCTGGATTTTCTTCACTGCTTATATATTGGGACGCCGGGAAAGAAAACGTCTTGGCGTTGTAACGTTTGATGATGCGGAACAGCGCATGCTGCAGCAGCAGGCAGCAACAGTCGATGCCTCCTTGAAGCGTCCGAAGCTTCTGTGGGTCAACTTTGCATTGACAGTTGTCTTAATGTTCGGTCTAATCAAAGGCATCATGCCGCTTCCAGTGCTGTTCATGCTGGCATTCGCACTTGCTATCACCATCAACTATCCGAATTTGAAATTGCAAAAAGAACGCATCGCCGATCATGCTGGCAACGTGCTGGCGGTCGTGTCGCTTGTATTCGCCGCTGGTATCTTCACCGGTATCCTATCTGGTACCAAGATGGTGGATGCAATGGCATCAAGTCTCATCTCCATCATTCCTGATGCGTGGGGTCCGGCATTCAGCATCATCGTGGCCGTGACGAGCATTCCATTCACATTCTTCATGTCCAATGATGCGTATTACTTCGGCGTTGTACCGATTTTGGCAGAAGCTGCCGCCAACTATGGCTTCGCACCTGTGGAAATCGCACGTGCATCCTTGCTCGGCCAGCCTGTCCATTTGCTCAGCCCGCTCGTACCAGCTACATACTTGCTGGTCGGAATGTCGAAAGTCGACTTCGGGGAATTCCAGCGATTCACGATTTTGTGGGCAACCGGAACGGCATTTGCTGTTATTGCCGTGGCGATTGTTACGGGGATCATATTCTAAGAAACATGAATACCTAGGACATAATTAGTTTACTTCAATAGAAAAAAGATCCGCATCACCGTGTTTGGTGATGCGGATCTTTTTTAGCTTTTATAATCAATACTCATGTTCGACTTTCTCAACAATGATTTTCTTGATAGGAGAGCCCTGCTCATTATCTGAGATAAAAGTAAAGTTCCCGCTATAGCCTTCTAAGATGAGTTTATATCCGTCAGCATCTTGCGTACGTTCGTCTATATAATCTGCATAGACTGGATCTGGGTTAAATTGACTTATTACATCGTCAAAGTTTCCATACATTTGAGCTGGTTTGTCCCCTATGATATCAACTCTATGCACGCCATTCATCTCAACATAGTAACGAGCATCCAAATATTCGAGTACGAGATCTCCTTCATCATTTTCGTATAGATCAATTGGCTCTCCGAACTTAGTGCCAACAAGTTGTTCTTCTATCTCACCAAAGTTTAGAGATGTATACCAAGTCTGATATAGGTTCAAGTCATCCGGAAGTGTATATCCAGTTCCGCCAGTCTCTGTTTTCGATCCATCAATAGGAGAACCATCCATTTCTGGTTTTTGATTGTCTTCACTTGTTTCAGTAGCAATTTCGTCTTCGGTGCTTGTTTCTTTTTCATCGCTGCTGCTTGAATCAGCATGAGCATCAGAACTTTTCTTAGTAGCTTCAGTATCAGCTGCGTTATCTGTTTCGGACTTGCTTTCAATCTCATTTTCATAGTCAGTAACTTCACTTAAATCCTTAGAGCTTACCGCTGCATAATTAACGTAATCAAATCCACTTCTTTTCAATTCAAAGAGGTAAGCATTTGCATCAGCTTCTTCAGATTCATACTCTTTTACAAAAGTAACTGCTTGATCCTTTTCAACCCGCAAGGATGCTTGTGCTTCTTCTTGAGTGAATTTTAAATCTTCATTATTAAGAGATGTATGATTCCAATCATTCATTTTCCACTCGTTATCTTGATAAACCAATTCAAATTCCCATTGATAGGCCGTATTGTCAACATCAGAAGCAGGTTCCAATGTTTTAACTTTTAAAGTTTTTCCATCTTCACTTTGTTCAGATTCAAATCGGATTTTGTTATCGTAGTTCGGTTTAACGGATTTATCTAGATTATCATAGGCACTTTCCAATGTATCTTTCAATTTACCCGTTGCAAATGCTTCAGTCACATATGGTTCAACATCGGATTTCATTTTAGCGAAATCTACAGCGTTCCCTTCACTCCACTTGTTTTTATCAACTGCTTTATCAAAAGCTTCAAAGATAGAATCAATATTTTTATCTAAAACATTCTTCGCATCATCTTCAGATACTTTTGCTATCTCCTTAGCTTTTTCTGCTTCAGTGCTCTTTGTTTTAGCACTAACTTTCTCATTAGGAGTGTTGGCTAAGAATGTCTTATATCCATAGTAACCTCCTCCCCCTATTAATAAAACACATAAAATTATTACTAAAAACTTACCTTTCAGCATTTCTTAACCTCTTTCTTTTGCTATTATTCTCATACTTAATTAGTATACTACCAATTATTCCATATTTTATTTATTAAGCTAAAAATATTGGTATTTCTTAACTCCGTTATATCTGTTGCTTAATTCAAGAATGAGAAGCAAGCTGTAAGGTAGAGTTTGAGAACTGCAAGCGTTATATCATTCTGTGGGAATCGGAACGGCATTTGCGGTTATTGCCGTGGCGATTGTTACGGGGATCATATTCTAAGAAACGGAAAATACCGTCCAGCGTGGACGGTATTTTTAGTGTGAAGCATTCGTTATAAGTGTGGCATTCACTGTGTTATCATTTTGCCTTAAAATGCGCAACCGCGCTATAAAATCTGCGTCCGTTTTCGTCAACGTGCATGTTATGGGCTACATGATGCAGCTCGAGCAAAATGGCTTTATTGTGCTGGATCTGTTCATTGATTTTCTTCTCTAAGTCAGACAGATCATGAGCTTCGAAAAACTCGACTTTGTCTTTCAGCATTTCTAAATCTAGCATGATGATGTTCCTTTCTGTTACAGCTTTTCCTCTATTATATTATGCGTGGGACAATTCGGGAAATTGAAAGACAGCTGGCAGCAGTTCTGGCTTGTTGACGAACAGCGTATCGCGTTCGGTATGTTTATGGGCGATCGGTTCCAGATCCGGGAATGTTGGCGTGAAGTGGAAAATCACTTCTGTTATCCCGGATTGCGATACATAATCCCTGATTTCGCGCCAGGTGAGCTTGGTTTGGCTGATCACTTCGTACAGGTGCATCGTCTGCCCGATCTTTTTGTAAAGCAGCAGAGCAGCCGGTTCCAGGAGTTCGATGATTTCGATTTCCGGGTCATACAAGGTATGGAAGCCGAGAATATGCTGCGCATCCGATACATCCAGGATGTCAGACTGCGGGTGGCGTTTGCCATAGCGATCCAGCAGGACGACCATGTCCTGCGGATTGACGGCCGGCTGCAGCTTGCGATAATCAGGAACGGGATATAAAGCTGCAGACACGGGAATGGAAAACAGATGCTCCTCGACAGCGGTGAAGCCAAGTTTCTCATAAAAGCCTTCCACGCCACGGCGGGAAAACAGATACATCAAATCCGTGTCCTGTTCATACTGCTGGATGACTCGCTGCAGCAGTTGTGTAGACAGTCCTTGATTCTGATAGCTTGGGTCGGTCATGACGGTGCCGATTTGAATCGCTTTCATTTTTCGCTGTTGTATATGTAAAGATAGCGAGCTGACAGAAACATTTGCCACGATCTGCGCTTCGTCTGCGAAGGCGTGTGTATGATAGCGGTCATTCCACAGTCCGCTTTTATAAAGCAGTTCAAAATCGAATCCAAAAGTCTTTTTTGCAAGTGTATTAAAACTTTTACGTAAATTCTGTTTATGCGCAAATGCAGTTACTGCTTGCAGAGCAGTCATCATGCATCCCCCATTTCTGACAAACTAATCTGTTTCTCTACATTTAATAGAATTATTCGATATTCCTATTTTATAACAATTTCCGTATTTGTACAGCAGCTAGAACCTATTGACGAACAAGAAGAAAGCTTCCATAGTAGAATAAAAGATATTGATGAGGTGAGAGATATGCGTTATGGAGCCATTGAAGCAGGCGGTACCAAGTTCGTCTGTGCCGTCGGTGATGAGCACGGAAATGTAGAGGAGAGAGTATCTTTCCCGACAAGCAAGCCGGAAGAAACACTCCAGCTGGTTGTCGATTTTTTCCATGATAAACAAATCACAGCTCTCGGTGTCGGTGCTTTCGGGCCGGTCGATGTGAAAGAGAACAGTCCATCTTATGGTACGATCGGCAACACGCCGAAGCTGCAGTGGACAGATTATCCGCTGCTCAAAGAACTGGAAAGCAAACTGAATGTGCCGGTCAAGCTGAACACCGACGTCAATGCGGCTGCTTTAGGGGAGTATATGCACGGCGCGGCAAAACATGCAGACAGCTGCTTGTATATTACGGTCGGGACAGGCATCGGTGCCGGTGCTATCGTGAATGGGAAAACGCTGCAAGGCTTCTCACATCCAGAAATGGGTCATATAGTAGTGCGCAAGAGCGCACATGACGCTTATCCAGGCAACTGCCCGTACCACCGCGATTGCTTGGAAGGACTCGCAGCCGGACCTGCAATTGAGGCACGCTGGGGTGAAAAAGCGCAAAAGCTATACCACCAAGATGAAGTCTGGCGGCTGGAGGCGTATTATTTGGCACAGGCAATCATGAGCTATACTTTGGTGCTCAGCCCTGGGAAGATCATCATGGGCGGCGGCGTCATGAAGAAGGAAGGCCTGCATCACATGGTGCAGCAGGAATTGGAACAGTTGATGCAAGACTATGTACCGCTTCCGGAGAATTATCTTGTCCCACCGGGATTGCAGGATAATGCAGGCATTGTCGGAGCATTACTGTTAGCCAAAGAAGCTCAAGCAAAAGGAAAGGAGATTTTATCATGAAGTATTTCGCAGCATTTCTTAAAATGGAAAGACCCGAACTGAACCAGCAATATCGCCAAGCGCATCTGGATTTCCTCGCTGACTTGGATGAAAAAGGACATATCTTCGCCAGAGGAGCTTTCGCTGATGGTGCCGGCGGTCTGGTCATCTATCAAACGGAAGATGAAGCCGAAGCAAGGAACTTGGCGGAGCAGGATCCGTACTTGGTCAACGGGGTGCGTAGCTTGGAGCTTCATGAATGGAATAAGGTATAAATACGGAGCAGATGCATATATTTTGTAACTAACGTCATAAGAGAAGTGAGGGACCATTGTGAAAGTACTAGTCACTGGCGGTGCTGGTTATATTGGTTCTCACGCGGTTGCCGTGCTTTTGCAAAAAGGTTATGAAACTGTGATCATCGATAATATGATGACAGGTCACTTGGCAGCCGTGCATAAGGATAGTGTCTTTTATGAAGGAAATATATGCGATGCTGAATTTATCGAAAGTGTTTTTGAGAAGGAAAAGGTGGATGCGGTCATCCATTTTGCAGCAAGCTCCCTTGTCGGGGAATCCGTGAAAGATCCCTTGAAGTATTTCCGCAATAATGTTTACGGTATGCAGGTATTACTGGAGACGATGTACAAAGAGAATGTGGAGAAGATAGTCTTTTCTTCCACAGCTGCTACATATGGCGACACAGATATCGTACCACTGACTGAAAACTTACCCGCTAATCCGGAAAGTCCATACGGCGACTCCAAGCTGATTATGGAGAAAATGATGAAATGGTGTGATGTGGCGTATGGAATCAAATTCGTTTCCCTGCGCTACTTCAATGTTGGCGGTGCTCATCCAAACGGTAACATAGGGGAAGATCACCGACCGGAAACACACTTGATTCCAATCATCCTGCAAACAGCTCTTGGTCAGCGCGAACAGATCAGCATCTTCGGCGACGACTATCCGACAGAAGATGGAACGTGCATCCGAGATTACGTTCATGTGCTTGATTTGATTGATGCACACCTATTGGCTTTAGCTTACTTGAATAAAGGAGGTCAAAGTGATATCTTCAACCTCGGCTCCAGCCAAGGCTTCTCTGTTAAAGAGATGATCGATGCTGCCCGACATGTAACCGGAAAAGAAATCCCGGCTCAAATCGGCACGCGCCGTGCAGGAGATCCAGCAGTCTTGATCGCAAGTTCTTCGAAGGCTAAAGAAGTACTCGGTTGGAATCCAACGCGTACGGATATGAAGGAGATCATTGGCGATGCCTGGAGATGGCATCAGCATCGTCCGAATGGGTATGATGAATAAATGGGAACATCTGCAAAAGCAGATGTTCTTTTTTGAGAACTAAGCAGTTGATTTGCAATAACATTCCATATTGATTGATAATTAAGAAAAATACAGAGTAATCAGGGGGAGTAACTTAGATGATAAAGGGTATTTTTGAAACACATATCAATGTTAGTGATTATGAAAGATCAGCTGCATTTTATGAAAAGCTACTGAATATTATTCCTTTGCACGAGGATGCTGAAAGAAAGTCCAAGTTTTATTGGGTAGGACAACCTGGTCAGTCTATGCTTGGCATACGGGAAAATTACCCAAGTTCTTTAGTACAAAGACAACATTTTGCATTTAGAGTAGATTTGGAAGATATTGCGTCTGCAAAAGATTATTTAGCAACATTAGGTATCGAGGCAACAAACTTCTTTGACGAGAGCGCAGAAGATTTATACGTTTTTCCATTTATGCCTGCAGTATCGATCTATTTTGATGACCCAGATGGGCATTCAATAGAATTTATAGCACTATTAGATGATCCGCCAAGACCTGATTTGAGTATCATGAAGTGGAATGAGTGGGAGGCTTTATGTGGTAGGGGAAAATAAATAATAGTTTTTATTTATTTCATGGCATTTAAGAAATAGAAGTCCTCTAACTAAGCACTATAAAATTTCAAACATCCAAGCAAATGCATACATACAATTAATAATAAAAAGTAGAAAGATAAAAATAATAAAGAGAAACATCCTCCTTTTTAAAGTGGACGTTTCTCTTTATTCAACTTGTATACCAAAACATCTTTGTTATGTCTCTCAATCGTTTTCCAAACTTCCATGCCTATTTTCTCTGCAACCCGACAAGAAGCCGTATTGTCGGGATAAATCAATGCGATGACATGCTCCGCTGAAAACTGATCGAAGGCAATATCGCGAAAAGCCGATGCTGCTTCGGTTGCAAACCCCATCCCCCAATAATCCTTCGCAATCCAATAACCAACTTCCAGTTCCGTCACACCGTCAACTTCTTGCGGAATCAACCCTGCGTGTCCGATTTTCTTTCCGCTATCCTTTTCTACCAATACCTGAAGCCCTAGCAGCTGATTGTCTTTTGTGTGCGACAAATTCCAATTAAAAAACAAGCGGGCGCCTTCCTTGGTTCGAGGTCTGCCGTTCCCGATATAGCGGACAACCTCGGGATCACTTACCAAACTTTCGAGGAAAGGTATATCCTCTGATGTATAAGGGCGGATAAACAGTCGAGCAGATTCGTACACAGTATAACCTCCTTGTTATTAGCATCATGCTTAACAGACGTAAATTCCGGTAATATGTAATATAGTGATAGTATTACTATAGCAGGATATCCATACATAAAGGGAGTGGAGAACATGGCAGAAGCGAAATTATTGATTGATGCGAAGCAGAGTTTGGCGGAAGGACCTTTTTGGCGGGAAGATACCGAAGAGCTGAATTGGGTGGACATCAACGGGAAATCCATTCATGTTTACAATCCTAAAACGAAAGAACAGAAAGAAATTGCTGTCGACCAAAAAGTCGGGGCAGCCATTTTGAAGAAAGATGGCGGCATGATTCTGGCGATGGAAGACGGCATCTATGAAACCGATAGCGAATTCAAAGCAAAGGTGCTGCTGCATAATCCGGAAGCAGATCGACCATCCAACCGTTTCAATGATGGCAAAGCAGATCCATACGGCAGACTCTGGGCGGGAACGATGCCGGAGAAGGGGAGCGACTATAAAGGCGCTTTTTATAAGATGGAAGCAGACCAGACATTGACACGTGTCCTGGACGGAATCGGCAACTCCAACGGTCTTGCCTGGAGTCCTGATCATAAATATTTCTATTATATCGACACCCCGACGGGCGAGGTGCAGTGCTTCGACTATGACGGAGAATCGGGGGAGATCAGCAATCCGCGCACAGTCGTTTCATTCAAAGACGGCAAACCGGACGGCATGACGATAGATGAAGAAGGGAAACTATGGATTGCCCATTACCGAGGTTCCAAAGTATCGCGCTGGAATCCGGAAACAGGAGAGCGGCTGGAGGATGTCCACTTGCCCGTCAGCCAAGTGACCAGCTGCACATTCGGCGGTCCGGAGCGGAAGACTCTATACATTACGACAGCAAGACAAAGTCTATCGGAAGAAGATCTGAAAAAAGAACCGCTTGCAGGTGGGATATTTGTATATGAAACCGATGTAGTGGGAGCACCAAGCTATACATTCGGGAAATAAAAAAACCGGCGAATGCCGGTTTTTTGCTTGTAAGTATTAGAAGTCTGTAAGTACAGGCGCGTTAGGTAAAGAACCTTTTACTGCTTGATCAGAGAATGAATAACCTGCTACTGAACTAACTAGAGCTGCAAGTACTAGAAATGCTGCAATGCGTTTCTTTGTCATTGTTATCACCTCCTTGAATGGAACATTATAACGTTATTTTGGTATCCCAAAGCCAATCGGTAATAATAGTTTGCTTTCTCAAAGTTCTTTTCATTGCTGTAATAAGTAGCTATTTCATCAGCATACTTTTGCAGTTCATACATAAGGTTATGCTCTTTAAAGAACTCGATAGCTTTTTTAAGCACAGTAGGGTAGGTGTTCTGACTCAAGTTGGCGTTATAGAGTACTTGGAAATGCCAGTAATAAACTTGGTCTCTCTCTTTCTCTGCTCTCTTCATACCTAATTCGCAAAACGATTTTCCCTTTTCGTTTTCTCCCTCCGCAAATGCTATTTTCGCCAGAAGATAAAGGGTGTTGATATATTCATCAAAGTTATCGTGGTCAAGGGTTTTTTCTAGATATCGCTTGGCAGCTGAATAAAGGCCTTTATTTTCATAAAGCAATCCAAGATTGTGATAAATACTCATTTGCACAAGTACATTTTGTTTTGTGTTAGAATCCTGCAACGCAGAATGCAAATACTCCTCAGCCAAATCGTATTCTCCCATGTCGATATAGTTCAGGGCAATCAGATTCTTCATCCTCGTCATCTTCTTCTCATACGTCGGATACAGCTGATAAATATAAATCGCCTTCTCGGCATAAATGGCAGATCGATTCGTATAATCCAGGTAGTACAGTGCGGAAGCGAACAAATCGAAGAATTCGGCTTTTTCTATTTCATCGTGAATATGGCTGAGATATGGTTCGACTTGTCCATATTCTTCGATGCTATTGTAATAATCTTTGGTTGAGTATAGATACATCCCTTTGAATAAATGCAGATAATAATAATGCTCTTCCTTGAGGTAAGGAGAAAACCTCTCAACTTGGCTGATCAGTTTCTCAGCTTCGTTATAGTTTTTGCATAATATGTGGTGGCGGCTGTGAATCAGAAGTGCCAGCTTGACGACGTCGTCATTCGCTTCTCCTTTGGCTAGCTGAACGGACACTTCCGTTTTCAGCTTTTCCGCAGCTTGGACTTTTTTCAATTTGATATTCATATACCACAAATTGAGCAGTTCCCTTAGCTCTTCTGAGTTGAACGTGACGTCAGAACGCATCTGTTACACTCCCTAGTCTGTAAGATTTTGCCTAAAACAAGCATAGCATGTTTCCTCGGAGATTTTTATTGGGAAAGTAGGTCTATTTTTGCTGCATTTATTAGCCAGTTTGAGAGAAGTTTATGGAAATCAGGAAAGTTGGCCAATAAAAAAACACCTCCAGAATGAAGGTGTCTTAAGCAGCCAATCTTTTATATCTGCGCTGAATGAATCGCAGCCGCAAGAAGAATCCAATCGCGGCACAAGTCAGACCAAGTGTGATGCCAACCCAGAAGCCAAATGGCTCGAGTGTTGTGAAGCGTGATAGCAGATAGCCGCTTGGCAGCCCGACAATCCAGTAGCTGATGAAGGCGATGATGAATGGGATGGTCACATCCTTATACCCGCGCAGCACGCCTTGCAATGATGCTTGGGCTGCATCGGAAAATTGATACATGATGGCAAACACCATGAACTGCATGGCGAGCAATACAACAGCGCGATCGGAAGTATAGAAGTAACTGATCTGCTCCCGGAATAGGAACAGCAGCAAGCTTAAAATGCCGATGATCACAAGTGCAGAGCTCACACCAAGAATGGCATATTGCTTTGCATGCTCCATGCGGCGGGCGCCGACTTCATGGGAAACGACAATCGTCATGGCAATCGAGATGCTGAGCGGCACCATGAACATCAGCGTCGTGAAATTCAAGGCCGTCTGATGGGCGGCGATGACTGTCGTGTCGAATAGGGAACCCATCAGCAAGGTGACAACGCTGAAGATGCTTGCTTCGAAAAAGGTGCTGAGCCCCATCGGCACGCCGATTTTCAGTTGTTCCTTCCAAGCCTGGAAGGATACTTTGTACCAACGGACGAACAACTCATGCGTGCGCATTTCCTTCAGCTTGAATGTCAGGAATATACTCGTCGCAAAGATGAACCAATATGTCAGTGCAGTCGCATACCCAGCGCCAGCTCCGCCAAGCTCAGGAAAGCCCCAGTTGCCGAAGATGAGCAGGTAATTCAATATTGCATTGATTGGCAATGCCATCAATAATACCAGCATCGATACTCTTGTATAACCTTGGGCATCAAAGAAATTACGTAAAACCGCACTGGCAAACAACGGAATGATCCCAATCGCAAGACCGTGCAAATAATCTGTTGCTACTTTATGTACGTCATCGTTCAAATCCATGATGCCTAGCACCGGCTGAAGCGCAAATGCTCCTATGATAAGGACAACCAATGAAATGACAATGGCCAGATAAAAACCTTGCATGACCGTCCGCCCGACATCGCTGCGGCGATTGTTACCGATAAGCTGTCCGACCATCGGCGTGATGGCGAGCATGATGCCGGTAAGTCCGGTATAAACAGGCATCCAAAGGCTTGAGCCGACGGCAACACCTGCCAAATCATCCGTCCCGGCTCGTCCGGACATCATCGTATCCAGCACCGTCATCATATTGTAACTGATCTGGGTAATGAGGATAGGCCATAATATATGGAAAAATAAAGACACTTTTTCGCGTATCGTATTTGTTTGATACATATGTCAGCCTCCAAGTCATCGAAAAAATAAAACACAGCAAATAGTGTAACACAACCAGAATCGAAAACATGTACTTCTGGTGCTAAAGTTTGAGAAAGCCTGTGGATAAGTCGTTTATTTTTTTGTCGGAAGGGTACATATCATATATAGAAAACTCACTTAAGAAAGCTTTGTATCTGCTCAGACAGGAAAGGAGTGGTAAGATATGACTTGCCCTTCATTGACGTTAAGTGTGCAGGATTTTGTCGAGCGTACCAAAAGAGGCTCGTCCATAAACGATAATTACTTTTTCGTTTTCAACCATAAACCGATCGTGGCAAAGATATATATAAATAATAATATGATCGAAATACCTGATCTGCACGATATTGTGCTTGAGAAAGGGAATGATGGCAAAAACAGTCTGTTCTTCATGCCGAAATCATTCATTTACGAAAATCCGAAAGCGAAGCGGACATTGGACGATATGCCCCGCATCATCCTGGAAGGAGAAGAATTATCAATGTCGATGGAGCAAAACAGCGAAGCCTACACAATGACGATCACAATTCGTTAGTGCAGGCTTTTTTTTATATCCAAACCGCATTTCATACAGTACAATAAAAGTAAAAAAATCTATCGGAAACAGGGTATACGAGAATGAATATAAAAGAACAACAAAAAGAACTGGCAGGATTCACTGCAGGATTGTTGCGTAAACATTTTGGTAAAGGACCTGAAGCGGTATTTGTTTCAATTTCTGCAGATGTAGTCTGTATTTATGTACGAGATTTACTGACGCCTGTCGAAAAAGTACTTTTAGAGCAAGAGCAATATGCCATGGTATATGATACGCGTGATACACTCATGGATAAGTGCCTGCCTGAATTGAAAAAAGAAATCGAGAAGTGGACAGGCCGCGAATATCAGCAATTTTTCTATGATTGGGATATCGAGACAAATGGCGGTGTCATCGTCGCTGCAAGAGAAACGATCATCTCAATAGAGCAGGAAGAATCACTTCAAGGCATCAATGAATTAGTGTCCGTGATCACAGAATCGATTCAAAAGTTGCCAAATACAGTAAAAACAGTTACACTGAATAGTAGAACCTTAGTTATCTACCGTGATGGTATCCTTGTCGATATTGAAAAGGAAATTTTTAAACTAGGTGAATCAGAAGTATTGCGAAGGGCGAAAAGCAATCTTGAAAAGCAAGCGTTCCGCAAGGCATTTGATAAAGAAAGTCATTTGCTGGATGGCGCTGTACAAGAGGTATTCGCCGATTGGGAATTTGGAATGGATCGCAGCATGATGGTCATCATCATCGATCCATTAAACTAAATCATTGGCTAGCAATCAGCTGGGCATGGAACTAGCGATAAAGTCAAAGTAGGGGCAGCTATAAGCGTCTTTACTTTGGCTTATTTTAATGGCTCCAAGCCAAACAGAAGGAGACCTATTTATCAGTATATGTAAGCAAGCGGCGTCAGCTCCTAATGAGGGGAAGGTGACTGAAATGAAGATCGAAAGTGAAAAGGATATTGTCACAAGCAGATCATGCGGCAGAAAGCTAGCAGCAGACTTAGGGTTTAGTGCGGTCGAACAAGCGCGCATCACTGCAGCCATCTCAGAGCTTGCACGTAATATATATAAATATGCAGGAAGCGGAACGATTTGTCTCCGCAGCGAGCAAGATGCAAAAAGGATCGCCATTTTCATCACCGCCACAGATAAGGGACCCGGCATACTCAATTTACAGGAGGCCATGCTGGATGGCTTCACGACAGGCGGCGGATTAGGGCGAGGGCTTCCAGGTGTCAAACGGCTCATGGACAACTTTGATATAACCTCATCGAAAGAGGCTGGTACTTGTGTGCAAGTGGCCAAGTACCGGGTAGTGAAAACAGGCGTATTCCGCTAACAGGAATACGCCTGTTTTGTATCACGATGAGAGGGAATACTAAAAAAACAAAAAAATCTGAAACCAAATGCGTCCTCCATCCGTCTTATAAGTAACAAACATAGGAGGGAACGACATGTTCCAGATTGTTTTCTATCTAATAGGTGTTCTTGTCATGCTGTTCCTGGTAGCGGAAATCGCCCGCCAGCTGACAGATCTTCGAAAGCTCATCACGCCGGAAAACAAAAGAAAAAAGCCTGAAACGGAGAAATCCGTTCCAAGCTTTGGTGATCAATAGAAACGCTTGTAGCTATCGAAGTGCTTCGCGTAATAAGGGTTGCTTGTGCTAGTGATGCGCACGCCATCGTTATCCGCATGGATGAACTGACCGCCGCCAAGGTAGATACCCATATGGGAGATACCCGCTTTGTACGTACCTTTGAAGAAGATCAAGTCACCAGGCTGCGGTGAGTTTACATAATGAGAACGGTTGAAGAATCCTTCCGCAGATGTACGGGAGATATCATATCCAGCGTTCTTGAAAGCGTAATAGATGAATCCGCTGCAGTCGAAACCAGCAGTTGTGCTGCCGCCCCATACATATGGTTTGCCAAGCTGTGTTTTCGCAACACTGATCAGCTTGTCCACACTCTTAGAAGTGCTTGCAGACTCCACTTTTGTGTTAGTCGCAGGCTTCGAAGAAGAGGAAGAACCGCTGCTTGCTTTGCCATTGATCTTCAATGTCTGCCCGACACGGATCACATCAGAAGATAAGTTATTCCAGCTTTTCAGGTTCGCAACAGAAACGCCGTTGTTGTTCGCAATTCTCCATAGGGAGTCACCAGACTTCACTTTATAAGTGGAAGCAGAAGATGAGCTTCCGGAGTTGGATGAGCTTCCAGAATTGGAGGAAGGGCGATTATTCGAAGAAGAAGAGCCTCCTGCAGAAACTTTCAGCTTATCGCCAGGATAGATCAAGTATCCAGAGATATTATTCCATTTTTTCAAGTCGTTCAAAGAGATTTTATGTTTAGATGCAATACCACTTAACGTATCACCGGATTTAACAGTATATGTAGATGCACTGCTAGAAGATGATGAAGATGTTTTCGTAGTAGATTTAGATGAACTTGTTGAACCAGAAGTCTGTAAAACTTGGTTAGGGAAAATCAAATCATTTTTCAAGCTGTTGATTTTCTTTAATTCGGAAACAGAAGTGTCATATTTGCTAGCAATCTTCCAGAGCGAGTCGCCCTTCTGTACTTTATAGGATGCAGCGTCAACAGTTGTGGCATATGAACTAGCAATTACCGCAGTGGCAGCAAGGGTAACAATCGTCTTTTTCATTCTAGTAACGTTCTCCTTTATTTTCATAATCCATAGAAATTAATCATACTATAGCATAATTTGTCACTAGAATTACCAGAATTTACGCAGTTGTAATATAACTGTAATATTAAACGCGTATATTGTAGGGAAATGTAGAATGGAAGTTATTGAGTCATATTGTTTAGTATGTTACTATTTTTACAGTTTCAGTAAGCGGTGAAGGACTTTTGTACGAGTTGTGTTTCGCATGTCTGATAATGTTTTATCTTTCAGCAAAGGGGAAGTATAATTCGTATGGAATACCCTACACGCATTCTACATATATCAATTAAAGAGGTGCAGAACGTATGAAAATCAAAAAGGCCATTATTCCAGCAGCTGGTCTCGGAACTCGCTTCCTGCCAGCAACAAAAGCACAGCCAAAAGAAATGCTCCCAATCGTAGATAAACCAACAATCCAATACATTGTCGAAGAAGCCGTGAAATCCGGCATCGAAGACATCATCATTGTAAGCGGCCGCGGTAAACGTGCCATCGAAGACCATTTCGACAAATCTTACGAGCTGGAAGATCAGCTGATCAAAAAAGATAAAATGAAAATGCTTGAAGAAATCCAGGACATCTCCAACTTGGCGGACATCCACTATATCCGTCAAAAAGAAGCAAAAGGTCTTGGTCACGCAATCGCGACTGCCAAGAAATTCATCGGTAACGAACCATTTGCAGTATTGCTGGGAGACGATATCGTAAAAACAGACGGTACACCAGCACTTAAACAGCTGACAGATGCCTTCGAAAAATATCGCGGTTCTGTAGTAGGTGTACAGCAAGTACCAGAATCCGAAGTATCCAAATACGGTGTCATTGCACCACAAGGTTCCACTAGCGAACCCAACCTGATGCAAGTAAGTGACCTAGTTGAGAAGCCGAAGAAAGAAGAAGCTCCTTCCAACTACGCGATCATGGGTCGTTATGTACTGACTCCGGAAATATTCGATATCCTTGAAACACTGCCAGCAGGTGCAGGCGGAGAAATCCAATTGACAGATGCAATCAAGGAATTGAATAAGAAACAAGCGGTATATGCTTGTGACTTCACTGGAGATCGTTATGATGTAGGAGATAAGTTCGGATTCATCAAAGCAACGATTGAATTCGCGCTTGATCGTCCAGATCTTAAAGACCAGCTTCAAGAATACCTTAACAATTCCGTAGTTCCAGAAACTAAATAATAAATAAAAAAACGAGTCTAGTATATTAGGCTCGTTTTTTTATTTATTTTTTTGTAATAACGTCCCCTGAATGGGGAATTTGTGGTATACTCTTCTATGTTTTTGAAGTAAAACCATTAAAATGGAACTATATATTATATTGGGAAACTGCCAGGAATATCAACAAATATATGTAACGCTTACATATATTCGACAAAATCTGTCATTGCAAGGCTTGGGAAACCCGATATAATAAAAAAGTACTCATTTATTTCAAAAAGTTAGCAATACTGTTTGTCTTTGTACTTATCATTTTAGAATTACTCATCGGAGGGACATGAATGGAAGAGACAATCTCTTTAAAGGAAATTTTTGCTCTGCTTAAAAAAAGATTATTAATGATCTTAGCATTAATAGTCAGTTTTGCTGTGATTGCATTTATAGTAAGTTATTTTTTAATCACACCTACTTATACTGCAAAAGCATCTGTTGTAGTTAACCAAGAGGAAAATGTTGATGTTGCTGCATTGAATACTGCTATACAATCCAATATAAGCCTGATTAATACATATAAGATAGTCATGACAAGTCCTGTTATCTTGGATGAGGTAGCCAAAGAGATGAATTTATCACTCTCATCTACTGAACTTGCGGAGAAGTTAGAGGTTACTTCAGAAGCAGATACTCAAATCATTACGGTTACAGCAACTGATACAAACCAAGAAAAAGCTGCTGATCTTGCTAATACGACTATAACTGTATTCCAGAATGAAATTCCTGAATTGATGAATTTGGAAAACGTCAAGCCGCTTTCACTTGCTGAAACAGTCGATAACCCATCTCCAGCAAGCCCAAATACTATGCTAAACATGGCTATTGCTGTAGTACTTGGAACTATGGTTGGTATTGGGTTGTCATTCTTACTTGAATACTTGGATAATACAGTTAAAACAGAAACAGACATCGAGAAGAAAATTGGTATTCCTGTTATTGGTGCTATCAGCCATATGTCTGAAGAGGATTTAGTAACTAATAAACAATATCAAAATACTACGCAAAGACGAAATGCAAGGAGAGAATACAATGGTCAAAAGAAAAAAACAGTTTAAGACAAATGTCCGCTCTCTCATTACAAAGCAAAATCCTAAATCGCCAATTTCAGAACAATTTCGTACATTGCGTACAAATATTGAATTTGCATCAGTTGATGAGCAACTTAAAAGCATATTAGTAACATCCTCAGGTCCCTCTGAAGGGAAATCATCCGTAACAGCCAACCTTGCTATTATCTTTGCACAACAAGGGAAGAAAGTCCTGCTGGTCGATGCTGACTTGAGAAAGCCTACAACCCACTATACATTTAAAATGGACAACCGGACAGGCTTAAGCACAGTTCTGATTGGAGAAAAAACAGTAGAAGAAGCTGCTCAGCAAACAGATGTACCAAATCTTGATTTACTTACTTGTGGCCCGATACCGCCTAATCCTTCAGAGCTTCTAGGATCGAACGCTATGAAAAGGTTATTGGAATTAGCAGAAGAAAGCTATGACATGGTAATTGTCGACACGCCACCAGTACTTGCAGTAACTGATGCGCAAATTCTAGCTAACATTTGTGATGGATCTATTATTGTTGTGCGAAGTGAGCAAACAGAATACGATTCAATTCAAAAAGCTAAGGAATTAATTGAACCTGCTCAAGCTAAGTTACTAGGTGTTGTCCTTAACGACGTAGCTCAAAAGCATTCAAATACGTATTATTACTACGGAAACTAATATACAACAAACTTAAGAGCAATGTTGCATAGATATCCGCACACATTGCTCTTAAGTATAAATGGAGTGAAACCAATGATTGACATTCACTGTCACATTTTACCCGAGGTAGATGATGGACCCCGTACATTAGAAGAAAGCCTTGATATGGCCAGAGCAGCAGTAGAAGAGGGTATCAGTACGGTTGTAGCTACTCCCCATCATCGAAATAATCAATTTGATAACTACTATGCTGACATTATAGAAAATGTAAACAATTTGAATAATGATTTAATAGCAGCTAACATCCCTTTGACCGTTTTACCCGGGCAGGAAACAAGGATTTACGGCGAATTAGCAGAAGATCTTGATGAAAATGAGATTCTACCAATAAACCAGCATACACCCTACATATTGATTGAACTCCCGACTGCAACTTTCCCAAAATTCACAAAACAATTACTTTATGATTTGCAATTACAAGGGTATAAGCCTGTAATTGTTCACCCTGAAAGAAATAAAGCTATCTTGGAAGATCCTAATCTGTTATATGAAATTGTGAAAGCTGGGACTTTGTCACAAGTTACAGCAGCAAGCCTTTTAGGGAAGTTCGGCAAGAAGATACAAAATATTAGTTTTAAGCTAATAGATTGTAATCTTTGTCATTTTATCGCATCTGATGCACACAACATAAGTAATAGATCATTTGTCCTGCGAGAAGCTTATGAACTTTTGGAAAAGGAATATGGTTCTGAGCTTGTAGCTCAAATGAAGAAAAACGCGATTGATTTAATAGAAGGTAATAACATTTTTGGCTATGTTCCTGAACGAGTAGTAATTAAGAAGAAGTTGTTTGGTATCTTTGGTTAATAGTTTGGAAGGGAAGGGTTCTTATCAACCAATTTGATGCTTTACCTAAGACAATAAAAAAAACAGTGCGCTATATACAGCAGGAGGCTCCTCTTCAAAAACTGTTATTAATAAAAAAATTATTAAATGAAACCATTGATAAGAGAATTCAAAATGAAGAAAATGAAAAGGGGAGGATCTCTTGAGTTACACTAAAAGACTAGCTCTGCTAGTTGGTATGGATTCATTTATTGTATTATTTTCAGTATACGTTGGATATTATTTTCTAAATCCTTACTTCGGAATTTTCTCATCAAAAATGTTATTAGTTAGCTCGTTAACCTTACTTATTACACATCATATTTTTTCTTTTGTTTACCGTTTATACCATAAGGTTTGGTCTTACGCTAGTATAGGAGAGGTTATTGCTATAGTTAAAGTTGTAAGTTTCTCCGTCATTTCTGCTGCAATTGTACAATCTATTCTTATAGGCAACATTTATGTTCGTGTACTATTTCTAACATGGTTATTACATATTTGCTTAATAGGAGGTAGTCGATTTTCTTGGCGATTGTCTAGAGATAGATTAGTTAAGTCAAGTATTGTAAAAGAGAATACATTGATTGTCGGAGCTGGTGCGGCTGGTACTATGTTGGTGAGACACTTACTTAAGAATCAAGATCATAAATTACAACCCGTTGCATTTGTCGATGATGATATGAACAAACATAAACTGGATATATATGGAACACCGGTGGTGGGCTTTACTTCTAACATCCCTGAGATTGTAGATAAGTATAAGATTAAACAAATTATATTAGCTATTCCATCCCTTAACAAACAAAAGATGCAAGTAATTTATAAAGAATGTAGAAAGACTAGTGCGACTACAAAGATTGTACCTATGCTTGAAGATATTATTACTGGAAAAGTGTCTGTAAAACAATTTCGAGATGTACAGGTGGAGGACTTACTAGGCAGAACTCCAGTAGAATTAGACACTAAAAGCATATCCAAAAGAATAAGTGATAAGACGATTTTAGTTACTGGAGCAGGGGGCTCAATTGGCTCAGAAATATGTCGACAGGTATCTAAATTTAAGCCCAAAAGATTACTACTACTAGGGCATGGAGAAAATTCTATTTATACAATAGATATGGAATTAAGAACGAAACTTGACCAGACTATAGAAATCATTCCAATAATAGCTGATGTTCAAGATAGAGAAAGAATTTTTCAAATAATGGATGATTACAAACCGGATATAGTGTATCATGCTGCGGCTCACAAACATGTACCATTAATGGAGTACAATCCAAAAGAAGCTGTAAAAAACAATGTTCTTGGAACTAAAAATCTTGCTGAAGCTGCTGATTTTAGTAAAGTAGGAACTTTTGTATTGGTTTCGACTGATAAAGCTGTAAATCCTACAAATGTGATGGGGTCTACCAAGAGAATTGCAGAAATGATTGTTCAAGATTTAGATCAGCATAGCACAACTAAATTTGTTGCTGTTAGATTCGGTAATGTTTTAGGTAGTCGAGGTAGTGTTATACCTCTATTCAAAAAACAAATACAATCGGGTGGACCTGTTACAGTCACTCATCCAGATATGACAAGGTATTTCATGACTATACCAGAAGCTTCAAGGTTAGTGTTACAAGCTGGAACCTTGGCAAAGGGTGGAGAAATCTTTGTTTTAGATATGGGGGAACCTGTAAAAATTGTTGATTTAGCTAAAAATCTTATTAAACTATCAGGATATAGTAAAGAAGAGATTAGAGTTGAATTTACTGGTATTAGACCAGGCGAAAAAATGTATGAAGAGCTATTAAATAGCGATGAAATACACAATGATCTCATCTACCCTAAAATATTCATTGGTAAATCGAAAGAAATTGATTTTACACGTATCCAGTATTTATTAGATAACTACCATAAAAAAGATAATGAATTCATTAGAAAGTATGTTTTAGAATTAGCGAATAATACCACAAATCAATTGGTAGAAAGTGCAAATTAATTAAAAGAGGTGTCTAATGTGCAGTACGTACATGCAAAAAAAGTTATCGACGTATTATTGGCACTGATAAGCTTATTAATATTATGGCCTATATTTATATTATTAGGAGTTTTGATAAAGCTTGATTCAAAGGGTCCTATACTATTTAAACAGAAAAGAATTGGGAAAAACAAAAAAGAATTCAATATCCTTAAATTTAGAACTATGAGGATAGATACACCGAAAGATACTCCTACTCATCTATTAGGTGATTCAAAAGCGTATATTACAAGAATTGGGGCTTTCTTAAGAAAGACAAGTTTAGATGAATTACCACAAATAATAAATATACTAAAAGGTGATATGAGTATTGTAGGACCAAGGCCAGCATTATGGAATCAATATGACCTAATACAAGAAAGAGATCTCTACAATGCGAATAGTATTGATCCTGGATTAACAGGGTGGGCACAAGTTAATGGGCGAGATGAATTACCTATAGACATTAAAGCGAAACTTGACGGTGAATATGTTAATGAATTGGGTCCGCTTATGGATATTAAATGCTTTATTAAGACAGTAATTAGTGTTGTTAAGCGTGAAGGAATAGTAGAAGGAAATGTAAGTTCGACTAAGAAAGAAGTAAAAAAAGCAAAATAGAGGATGTGATTAGGTGTTATTAGTTACTGGAATTACTGGTCATACTGGCTCTTATTTTTTAGAAAAGCTTGTTGAGAATAATTATAGTGGTCCAATAAGGTGCATTGTACGTGAAGGATCTGATACAACTGCTATTGACAATAGTGGATTGTTAATTGAGAAGAAAGTTGGGGACCTAAGTGATAAAAACTTCCTTGATAAATGTATGCAAGGTGTTGATAAAGTCTTTCATATAGTTAATATTAGATACTCTTTAAACATTCTAGATGCGTGCATTAGAAATAATGTCAATAGATTAATATGTGTACATACAACAGGTATATTTTCTAAATTTAGAGTTGCTTCAGAAGAGTATAATATTATAGAGGAAGAAATAAATAGAAAAGCAAGCAGTCACGACATAAAACTTACTATCTTAAGACCTACCATGATTTACGGTGATATTAGAGATAGAAATATGAGTAAGTTTATAAAAATGATAGATAAGTTTGCTGTTTTTCCAGTGATAGATAATGGAAAGTGTTTGATTCAGCCTGTGAACGCCAGGGATTTAGGTAAAGCATACTATGATGTACTCCTTTTAGATGAAAGTGTTGTTAAAAATGAATATATATTATCAGGAGAAAAACCCATAGCAATGAAGGATGCATTTAAATTAATAAGTGCTGGCTTACAAAAGAAAAGAACATTCATTAGTGTTCCACTTCCACTAGGAGTTACTTTAGCAAGAATGGTAAGAATAATAACGTTAAGCAAGATAGATTACGTAGAGAAGGTACAACGTATGGGAGAAGATAGATGTTTTGATCATAGGGATGCGTTTTCTGATTTTAATTATAATCCAGAACCATTTCACAAGGGCATAACTAGAGAGATTACAGAATATATACAACGAAATAGGTGAGTAATTCTTGAAAAAAATTTTAATCTTATCTAATCACTTCATAACTATTTATAACTTTAGGAAAGAATTAATCAATGAGCTTATAAATAAAGGACATAAAGTCTATATTTCACTACCATCTTCCGAGCAAAATGATTATTTCACAAAAATAGGTTGTGAAATTATTGAAACCAAAGTGGACAGAAGAGGTTTAAACCCGTTAAAAGATCTCTCGCTAATAGTTCGTTATATTAAGATTATGAAGGAAATAAAACCCGATGTTGTCTTCTCTTACACAATTAAACCAAATATTTACGGCTCAATTGCCTCAAGAATTACTGGAAACAAACAAATCAATAATGTAACTGGAACAGGTGCAACGTTTGTAAACAAAGGCTTAATAAGTAGCATTGCAAAAGCTTTATATAGAATGACATTTGTAAATACATACAAAGTATTTTTTCAAAATAGTGGTGATAAAGACTTTTTTGTGAAGAATAATATGGTAAGGAATAATTATTCTGTTATTCCGGGATCAGGAGTAAACCTTCAAGAATTTAAGATAGAAGAAATGGATGAAACAAATGGTATTACATTCATTTATATAGGCAGAATAATGAAAATTAAAGGAATTGAAGAATTCTTAGAATGTGCAAAGCAAATAAAACAGAAATATCCTAAAGTCAAATTTCTTGTTGCTGGGTTTGTAGAAGAAGAAAAGTACGAAGAAATTCTAAAAGACTATACTAGTAAGGGCTATATTGAATATATAGGATTTCAGAAAGATATTCGAAGATGGATTAAATCCTCAACTTGTACAATATTACCTTCTCATGCTGGCGAAGGTGTTCCAAATGTATTGTTAGAAACTTCTGCATGTGCAAGGATATGTATCGCTAGTGATATTAATGGTTCACAAGATGTTGTAGAGCATACTAAAACAGGCTTCTTATTTGAAGCAGGAAATGTTACACAGTTAAAAACACAAGTTGAAAAAGTTATTCAACTAAATCTTAAAGAACGAAGAGACATGGGGTTAGCTGGAAGAAAAAGGATAGAAGAGAATTATGATCGAAATTTTGTTATTGATAGATATGTTAAGGAAGTAGATTCTCTTTAAAGAATAGTGCACAAGAAGGAAGAATGCTAATGGAAAACAAATTAAAAGAGAAACGTGGAAGAGATCTATTTACTAAGTATAAATACATAATAAATATAGTAATATTTCTTTTTAAAATTTCCCCTAGATTTTTACGTACTCTTGTTTGGAATGCTTCTAATTTATCAAATGGAAAGTTAGGGGTAGGCATACGGTACTGTATCTTAAAAAACCTTGCTAAATCTTGCGGGGAAAATATTTATATTGGTAGGTATGTACAAATTAAACACTGTAGTAATCTTATAATAGGTAACAATGTCAGTGTACACGATTTTTGTTACATAGATGCACAAGGTAATATTGTTATTGAAGATAATGTATCAATAGCGCACCATACTTCTTTAGTATCGTTTAATCATACGTGGGGAAATGAGGACTTACCAATAAAAGATAATCCTCTTATACTAGGCCCTATAGTTATCCATGAAGATGTTTGGGTAGGTGCTGGCTCTCGTATACTCTCAGGAGTAACCATTAATAGAAGAAGCGTAGTTGCAGCAGGTGCTGTGGTTGTAAAAGATATCTTGCCTGCGACAATTGTTGGTGGAATACCAGCAAAATTCATAAAAAGTATAGGGAATGATTAGGTTTTGGAAGCACTTTTCGTACATGATCACATATTTTACAGAGATACAAAAAATAATTTTTATACAAGTGGAAAGTTACCTTATGAAATTTGGACCCGATATTTAAAATCCTTTGATAAGTTAACTATAGCTGCAAGAGTTAAGGATATAGATGATAGTCATGATCTATCTAAGTTAAATTTATCAAGCGGTCCTAATGTATCTTTTCTCCCTCTACCCTCTATAAGTAGTGCAACAGGTATAATTAAACATAAAAGGACAGCAAAAGAAAGGTTATTTAATAAGATTAGCAGTATAGATGCTGTAATAGTGAGGCTGCCAAGTGAACTGGGTTCACTAGCTACCTCTATCTCACAGAAGCTAAATAAACCATATGCTGTTGAGGTAGTTGCATATGCTTGGGATGCACTATGGAACTACGGTAGTTTAGTTGGAAAACTATACGCACCTTGGGCAAATATGCGAGTCAAAAAACAAGTGAGCAGAGCACCATTCGCTCTATATGTCACAGAAAAATATTTACAATCAAAGTATCCGACTCATGGTGTAACTACAAATGTTTCCAATGTAGAACTTTTACCTTTTGACACAGATATTATTCTAAGCAAAAGAATAAATAGAATAAGGACTACAGGAAAAGTAATTAGAGTTGGTTTAATTGCTTCATTGTCTTCAGAGTATAAAGGAATTGATACAGCAATTAATGCTTTGAAAGAGGTGAAATTAAAAACCTCAACAGATTTTGAGTTACATATCTTAGGGGATGGAGATAAGAGTAAGTGGGAAGAGTTAGCGAAAGTACAGGGCATTCAAGACAACATATTTTTTGATGGTACGTTACCAGCAGGAAATCCGGTTTATGAGTGGCTAGATAGTATTGACATCTATATTCATCCCAGCAAACAAGAGGGATTACCGAGAGCAGTGATTGAAGCAATGAGTAGAGGTTGTCCCATAATCGCTTCAAGTGTTGCTGGTATACCTGAACTAATAAGTGCGGAAAATTTACATAGTCCTGGTGATATAAGTAAATTAACAAGTCTATTAGTAGAGAAAATTGGCGACTTCGATTGGTATGAAGAGCAAGCAAATAGAAATATTAAAGTATCAGAAAAATACCTTAAACCTACTCTTGACAATCGAAGGAATAATTTTTGGCTGGAATTCTCAAAATATGCAAGCCAAAAATAAATATAATCTGTTATTTAAGAGGGGAAATGTATGAAAGTTTTGTATGTAGCTAGTTCAATAATCCCGTCTAAAAGTGCAAATAGTGTGCATGTGATGAAAATGGCACAAGCAATAAGTAATAATGGCAATTACAATGTCACAATGGTAGCTACTGACGGTCGAGAAGAAAAAAAAATAATGCCCTTTAACTATTATAATGTTATTGGGAATTTCAATTTAAAATTAACAAGACGAGACAAAGTGCTTTCATGGTTTTATCGTTTGTCAGAATCACTGAAGCAAGCTAAGAATGCAGATATTGTTTTCACAAGATGGTTAATTGCTGCGTATGTACTTATGTTGACTAACAACAAGACTTTTATAATCGAATTTCATAGCTATCCTACGAATTTCACACAAAGATTTCTACTGAAAAGAATTCTAGAATCCAAGCGAAAGCGTAGATTAATCTTTATTACCAAAAGTCTACATAAACATTTTTTAAAATGTCACCCTCAAATTAAAAATATCGAAAGTTTTGTTTTGCCTGATGGAGCAGACTCCGATTTGAATGTTAGCTTACTTCCACACAACTCTAAATTAGAATGTTGTTATGTAGGAAGTTTTAAGACTGGTAAAGGTGTTGACACAGTGATAAGCGTCGCGAATGTTATGAAGGAGACGTTATTTCATATTGTTGGGGGAACACAAGAAGAAATAGACGCAATGCAAAGTAAGGTTAAATACAATAATATTAGATTCTATGGGCATTTAAATCAATCTGAAGCGATGAAGGTTATTGAAAATTCTCACATTGCATTACTTCCAAATAAGAAAAATGTGTATATAGATGGTACTAAAGATATCGGTAAATGGACTTCTCCTTTGAAGTTATTTGAATATATGTCCAAAGGAAAAGCTATTGTTGCTTCTGATCTTCCTGTTCTAAAAGAAATAATAGCGCATAATCATAATAGTATCCTAGTCGAATCTGAAAATATTCGTGATTGGAAGGAAGCTATTGAAAAGCTCATTAATGACGAAAATCTCTATAATAAAATTACTCGAAATGCAAAGAATGATTTGGAGAGTTATTATACTTGGGAAATAAGAGCAAAATCTGCCTTAAAGAATTTATAAATATAAGAAATTGTGTGGGGAGATCATGATAAGTATAGCTAATGAAGCAAATTCAAGTAATTTAAGCATTTTGAAATACATGTTATTAAATAGTTGTATTATTGTTTTCTCAGTTTTTGTTTTCTACTTTGATAGTATTACTTTAATCTTAATAATGAACGTTTTACTTATATTAGCTTCCTTATGGGTAGTTAAATTTGATATTACGCATCCTTATACATGGTTCACACCTTTTTATGTGTTATATACCATATCTTTTTCTTTACTTTTTATAACAAATAATTTGCTTGTATATATGGATATAAGTTCTTTGATTCAATCATTAAGATTATCTTGGGTAGGTTTAATTACGTTTCTATTCGTTGTATCTCCAAAAAGATATATCTCTAGAATAAAAAAAAGTAATATTACTTATTCGATTAGTGTTGCTAATACACTTCTTATAGTCTCATTAATAGGAATCATGCTTATGAGTCTGTATGTTTTACAAAGTGGTGCAGGTAGTAAAAAAGAAATAGCATTAAGTACATCCCCTATACTAACATTAGGTTATTACTCTATTCAGATATATACTTTGTCGTATTCAATGATACTAATTAGTAATTTAAAAAGAAAAGAGAAGTTAAACAGATGGTTTGTAGGAATTACAATATTGATAGCTTTATTAGTTATCTTTGTTGTAGGGGAAAGAGATTTTCTCTTAAGAATCACTGTTGTAACTCTATTAATTGTAAATGTTTTTGTGCGTAAGCTGCCTGTTTTCAAGCTAGTAAGCTATGGTGTCATAGGACTTTTCTTAATAGGTATATTACAGAATTTAAAAAACTTATTTGTTAGTTCTGATAGAGCAGGATCTGATCAATCGAACTTAATGTTGACAATCTTTGGAGGGGAATTCACTTCTTCAGGTAGGAATTTTTACACTCTAGTAAATAATAATTTAGATAGCTTTTTCTCTTCAAATACTACACTAATTTCAGATATAAAATATGCATTGTTAAACTTACCTTTTTTACAGGGTGAAACATTTACCCCTACAGCTTGGTTTAATGAAGTGTTTTATTCAGAATATGTGTCTTCTGGTGGAGGAAAAGGTTTTACCCTAGTGGGGGAAGGTTATCTAAATTATGGTGTATTAGGAATAGTAATGTGGTTTGCCATCTTAGCGTTTCTAGTTAGATTATTTTATCTAAGGTCTAGAACTAATATTTATTGGTTTATTGGTTATATATTATTGATTCCGATGACTATATACTGCATGAGAGCAGATTTAGCTATTTTGTTATCTTTTATAATAAAGTACATACTTCTCCCGCTATGTTTAATTTATATAATAAGTTATCTGAATAAAAATTATAACAATGGAAAAGTAACATTAAAAAAGGATTTAAAAAATGAAAGATAAACTTACACAAAAAACATTTAAAGGCTTGTTTGATATGTCGATAGGTGTAGGGGCACAATTTATTATCCAATTTGTACTCCTAATTGTACTCGCAAGACTTTTAAGTCCCACTGATTTTGGATTAGTTAATACTTCTGTAATAATCGTTACCTTTCTTAGTATTTTTTCTATGGCAGGGGTAGGTCAAGCGATTATACAGAGGAGTAATATTGCCGAAGAACATATTAGTACAGGCTTTACAATATCAATTCTATTAAACAGCATACTGGCCGTAATTACTTTTTCTTTTTCTCCACTAATAAGTCAATTTTTTGATATGGACGAATTAGAGATAATAGTAAAAACTATGTCTTTAATATTTATTTTTCAAGGATTATCTACTGTTGCAGAATCTATAATGACACGAGATCTAAAGCTAAATGTTCTTTCTAAAATCCAGATAGTATCTTATTTACTATATGCTATAGTAGGTATAACAATGGCGCTTCTAGGATTTGGAGTATGGTCCTTAGTCAGTGCTACTTTGGTCCAATATGGTATTAGATGTATTCTATTACTTATACTACAGCCTCATTCAAAGAAAATGAATATTAATAAGCAAGCATTTAAAGACTTGTTTATCTTTGGAGGCGGTTTTACATTAGCAAGGATATTTAACCAAATAGCTGTTCAGGGTGATAATTTTGTCGTAAGTAAATTTCTAGGTGTACAGCAATTAGGAATATATAGTAGAGCTTATCAGTTGATGGCAGTACCAGTTACCTTGTTTGGGAAGATTCTTGATGTAGTTTTATTTTCATCTATGTCAAAAATTCAAAATGATACCTTTAGACTTTCCCAAGCACTTCTTAAAGGGGTGTCTTTAGTATCTATTTTAGCAATACCTTCAAGTTTTATATTTATTTATTATTCTGGAACAATAATAGGCTTTCTTTTTGGATCAAAATGGGAAGGGGTTATAATACCTTTTAGTATTCTAGCTGCAGGTATTTTCTTCCGATCTAGCTATAAAATATGTGATTCTCTTATACAGGCTAAGGGAGCAGTATACCAAAGAGCTAAATATCAAATAGTTTTTGCAACTTTAGTATTAATTACTTCTGCTGTAGGGTCTATATGGGGTTTAAATGGAGTATCTATAGGTGTTTTAATCTCTATAATTATAAACTATATTCTTATGAGTAACTTAGCACTGAAATTGCTAAATATGAGTTGGATTACATACCTTAATAGTCAGAAGTACGGGTTTAGAATTGGTATTTACCTGATTGTGATTTTAATTTTAGTAAGCCATCTTATTAGTTCAATTATAGATTCAAAAATTATTGTTTTTTGCACAGTATCTATAATATTAATATCTATATTATTATTTTCTATAAGAAAGTTCCCGAATTTCTTTTTGGGTAAAGATGGAATGTGGTTCGTTAGTTTTCTATTTAAAAAACTTAAAAAAAATAAAAATAAAAAATGAAGAATGGAGATTTAAAAATGAAAATTGCTGTGGCAGGTACTGGTTATGTTGGATTAGTAGCAGGGGTATGCTTTGCTGAAAAGGGACATAATGTCACTTGTGTTGACATAGATGAAAAAAAGGTTCAGCAATTGAAAGATGGACACTCACCAATCTATGAAGCTGGTTTAGAAGAACTAATGATACAAAACTATAATGAAGGAAGAATTAATTACACAGTTAATTATGCAGATGCCTATAAGGATGCGGATGCTATATTTATAGGTGTAGGTACTCCGGAACAACCTGATGGTTCTGCAAACCTTTCATTTATCTCAACTGTAGCTAGACAAATTGCAGAGTCTGTAGAAAAGAATTGTTTGGTAGTAGTTAAATCTACTGTACCTGTTGGAACCAATGACAAAGTTGAACAATTTATACATGACTTTTTGGTTAATAATGTAAGGGTAGAAGTTGCTTCAAATCCTGAATTTTTAGCACAGGGTTCTGCCGTACATGATACTTTGCATGCAGAAAGAATAATAATAGGAACAGAAAGTAAATGGGCTGAGAGTATATTGCAAGATATATATAAGCCATTTAATATACCAATTGTATCAGTAAATAGAAAATCTGCGGAGATGATTAAATATGCCTCCAATGACTTTTTGGCTTTGAAAATATCCTATATGAATGATATTGCTAATCTTTGTGAATTAGTAGGAGCTGATATACAAGATGTAGCAAAAGGAATGAGTTATGATGAACGAATTGGTAGTAAGTTTCTAAATGCAGGCATTGGATATGGAGGATCATGTTTTCCTAAAGATACTAAAGCCTTGGATTATCTTGCCAAACAGAATGGATATGAGCTTAAGACGGTGCAAGCTACAATTGATGTGAATAAAGAACAAAAAACTTTGCTTTATAAAAAATCAAGTCGTCGATTGATTACATTTAATGGTTTGAAAGTTGCAGTGCTAGGTTTAACATTTAAGCCAGGAACAGACGATTTGCGTGAAGCGGCATCTCTAGAAAATGTTCCTCTTTTATTGGAACAGGGCGCAGATATTTATGCTTATGATCCAGTAGGAGCTCCAAACTTCGAAAGAATTTACCCTGAAGGTAAAAATTTAAATGGGAGCATTACTTATGTGAGTGATGTTCAAGAAGCTCTAAAGAACGCCAACGTATGCTTTATATTTACTGAATGGGGAGATATTAAAGAAATTACCCCATTGATGTATAAAGAGCTTATGCAGACCCCTTTGGTCTATGATGGAAGAAACATTTATGCTGTAGAAGATATGGAAAAAGTACAAGTAGAGTATCATTCAGTCGGGCGTCGCTCAGTAGAAAGATCGATATTAAAGGAGGCTATCGATAATGAATTACAAACAATTGAATCTTAATGCAGTTTATTTAGTGACTGGTGCGGCTGGCTTTGTGGGATATTACCTATCAAAAAAATTATTAGATAGTGGTTGCAAAGTAATCGGTATTGATAATCTTAACGATTATTATGATATTAACCTAAAATATACACGTTTAAACGATTTATCAGCATATAGTAATTTTTCAATGTATAAAGCAGATCTTGCTGATAAAGATTCTATTATGAAATTGTTTGAAAATAATCGTCCTAATATAGTTATCAATTTAGCAGCTCAAGCTGGGGTGCGTTATTCAATTGAAAACCCTGATGCATATCTGCTAAGCAATATGGTTGGTTTTCACAATATCTTAGAAGCTTGTAGACACTATCCAGTAGAGCATCTAATATATGCTTCTTCTAGCTCTGTTTACGGAGCAAATGAAAAAGTTCCATTTGAAGAAACAGACCTTGTAGATAATCCCGTATCACTATATGCAGCTACAAAGAAATCAAATGAATTGATGGCTCACACATACAGTCATCTTTATAACATTCCTACAACAGGTTTACGCTTCTTTACAGTTTATGGGCCAATGGGAAGACCAGATATGGCATACTTTGGCTTTACTGATAAGTACTTTGCAAAAGAACCAATCAAAATTTTCAATAATGGAGATTTCAAAAACGATTTGTACAGAGATTTCACTTACATTGATGACATCGTTAAAGGTATCGTTGGATTACTCCATCACTATGACAAAGAGAAGCTATACAATGTATACAATATTGGTAATAATAATCCTGTTAAATTGATGGAATTTATTCAAACTTTGGAAGATTGCTTATCTAAAGCTTTAGGAGAAAAAGTGGAATTTATCAAAGAATTCGAGCCATTTAAGAAAGGTGACGTACCGGCAACCTATGCATCTACCGACAAGCTGCATGAAGCGATTGGTTTTAAACCAGAAACTTCATTGCAGGAAGGTTTACAGAAATTTGCAGATTGGTATGTTTCCTACTACATTAAGAAAACAGAGAAAATAAATTAACTAGCCAAGGTTAGGGGATACGAGGTGTAAGAATTGCCATCTAGAAGAGGTAAAAATAAGAAGAAGCGTATTTGGTTAAGAGTTCTATTATCTATAATAGTGCTGTTAATTTTGGTGGTCGGTATTTTTGCTTTCCTCACGGTAAATAATGCTCGAAGTACTGTAAGTAATATTCAGAAGTCAACAAGTGCTATTGATCAAAAAGAAGTACAGAAAAAAGTCGAAAATAACGAAAAAATAAATGTTCTTCTTTTAGGTGTAGATGAGCGTGAAGGAGACGTTGGACGCTCAGACGCACTGATGGTAATGTCATTGGATCCAGCGAATGATTCTATGAAAATTGTTAGTATTCCGCGTGATACTCGAGCGGAAATTGTCGGAAACGGAACAACAGAGAAAATTAACCATGCTTATGCTCGCGGTGGAGTAGATATGTCCATTAATACAGTTGAGAACTTCTTAGATATAGATCTTGACTACTTTGTGGAGATGAACATGGAGGGCCTCTCGGATTTAGTTGATGCTGTCGGTGGAATTACAGTAAATAGTCAATTAGAATTTACACAAGATGGCTACGACTTTACCCAGGGTGAAACATCTATGGACGGTAAGAAAGCCATGGCTTATGTGCGTATGAGAAAAGAAGATCCTAACGGAGACTTTGGACGTAATGCGCGGCAGCGTCAGGTAATACAGGCAGTAGTAGACAAAGGTGCGAGTATCAAGTCGGTGAATAAAATAGACGATTTACTGGATGTATTAGGGAATAATGTGCAGACAAATATTGATTTCAGTACTATGACAAATTTATTCCAAAATTATCGTAATGTTAGAAAGAACACAGAGAATTATCAGATGCAAGGTTCTGGTACGACCATTGACAGAACTTATTACTACGAAATTGGTCAAGAAGAACGAGATAAAGTTCACAATATGTTAGAAAACTAGAATTCAGGATGTCTCGGAAAGAGGCATCCTTTTTGTTTGTTATCTATTAATAGTCTACTTACTATATTTACTATTTGCTTTTGCGAGCATTATTATGCAAAAAATTGATTTGAAAGATTTAACTTGGATATTCCTTGCAAAAAATATAAAAACTATATTCCAACTAGGCATTTCATGCTATTATCTTTAGTAGGTAATTTTCAGAAAGGCGGATCAACGTGACTTTACAGCGTCAAACGCGCAAGAAGAAAAAGGTGCGCAAATTCAGGGTCTTTATGATGGTATTCCTGATCGCTTTCTTGGCGATAGGGGGTTATGCTGCGTATGAATTTATTTCTGCCTCTAGAGCTGCGAATGCAGATAACAATCTTAGTGATGAAGTGGAATTCAATGGATCGGATGAAAATGTCGATAATGTCAATGTGCTTGTCATGGGCAGTGATTCTCGCGGAGGAGATAGTGCTCGTGCAGATACAATCATGATTGCTAACTATAGTTCGGATTCAAAACAGCCTAAGCTGATATCGATCATGCGTGATACGTATGTGAATATTCCTGGCTACGGCTACAATAAAATAAATGCTGCTTACTCTATCGGTGGGCCAGAGTTGGTGCGGAAAACTGTTACGGAGAATTTCGGTATTGATATCAATTACTATGCTGAAATCGACTTCAAGGGCTTTGAGAAGCTCGTGGATGCAGTGGCACCGAATGGAATAGAAGTAACAGTCACACCAGAAATGACCACGGATAAAAAAGCATTGGGCGTTCAGTTAACCGAGGGGACTCAAAAACTGCATGGTAAAGAATTGCTTGCTTATAGCCGATTCCGCCATGATGCAAATGGGGATTATGGCCGCGTTCAGCGCCAGCAGGAAGTGCTTGGTAAGCTGAAAGAAGAAATAGCCAGTGTAACAACGGTCGCCAAGCTGCCTAAAATGGTCGGGATCGCCAATGGCTATGTGAGTACCAATGTCCGCAGCGGTTTATTGTTATCGATGGGTACCGATGTCCTGCGCGGAAAAGCAGGGGACATTGAATCGATGCGAATTCCGATGGACGACACGTACCATGATGCGCGCTATGATGTAGGTGCAGTCTTGGAATTCAACGTCGGTGGTTTGGAACAAAATGCTCAAGAAGCGCAGCAATTCTTAAACCAATAATGAAAATGCGGAACAGCTATTGAGCTGATCCGCATTTTTAGTTTAAGATCCAAACAAATCACTATATCCATTAATCACAATATAAATCGTCCCGATCATCATCACTGCGAGCAGTACAAGCATGGTGTAGAAGAAAGCCTTTTTACCTTTGGATGGTTTAGGTTGCATGATGAAACTCCTTTAGCGTAGTCAATAGTTTCATCATACCATGCTTGGCTTACATAATTCCATCGTTACTTCTCATACTAACAGGACGAGGAGGGGACGGAGTTGAAAAAGCATCCAGGTAATAAAGGGCAAGGCAAGACATCCAATACAGGCAATATGAAGTGGTGGCAGCTGTCGCTGATCGGAATCGGCTGTACGATCGGGACGGGATATTTCCTTGGTTCGGTGATTGGTATTCATTTGACTGGGGCATCGATCATCATTTCGTTCATCGTTGCTGCCATCGGGACGTGGGTTGTATTCCTGTCACTGGCAAAGATGACGGCAAGTGATCCGCAGGAAGGGTCGTTCTGTTATTATGCGGGCAAGGCATTTGGCGGCTGGGCTGCTTTCAGCTGCGGCTGGAGCTATTGGTGTTCCAATATCCTGATCATGGGAAGCCAGCTGACGGCAATCTCGCTGTTGAGCCAGTTTTGGTTCGAAAACGTGCCGCTATGGCTGTTTGCCTCCATTTACGCAGCTCTGGCTATCGTAGTCGTGCTGACAGGGGCAAAGGGATTCAATAAGATGGAGAATATCTTCGCGGTCGTTAAGACGGCAGCAATCACGATGTTCATTATCCTTGGTGCTCTTGTATTGTTCCATGTCATTTCGAACGAATCCACTTACCAGCCTTTTGAAGAATCATTCCTGCATGATGGATTCAAAGGTCTATGGGCGTCGCTAATCTATGCGTTTTATGCGTTTGGCGGTATCGAAGTTATCGGGATGATGGCGATGCAGCTGAAAAAGAAAGAAGATGCCGCAAAGGCTGGAACCATCATGTTGATTGGATTAGCCATTCTTTACGTAATATCATTACTGCTGGCAATCAGTTTAGTGAAAACACATGACTTTAAAATGAACGAAAGTCCTTTTGTCACAGCACTGGAGAAGACGCCACTCGATTTCTTCCCGCATGTGTTCAATGCTGCGGTCATCATCGCTGGCTTTTCCACTTTATGTGCAGCGCTGTTTGCGGTAACGAATCTGCTCGTCATGTTAGCAAAAGACAAAGATGCACCACAGCTTTTTGCCAAGAAGCTGAAATTCAAGGACCTGCCTTTGGCGAGTCTTTTGCTAGCGGCTGTCGGGCTTCTTGCCAGCATCATCACCGCATTATTATTGCCCGGGAAAATTTATGAGTACATCACAACAGCGGCAGGATTGCTACTATTGTACAATTGGCTGTTCATTCTGGCGTCGGCATGGAAGCTGGAAAAATTCAAGCTCATCAATAAACTCGTCTCGATCATTGGAGGAGTCCTATTGCTCGCGGGTATCAGCGGCACGGCAGTCGAAGCGGAAGTCCGTCCTGGCTTGTATGTAAGCGCCGGCTTTGCTGTACTCATTCTGCTGATTGGCATCTGGGTGAAGCGCAAGAAATCAGAGAAGACGCAACACGCCTAAATAGCCGAAATAAATACCAAAGCCAAGCAAGGATATGCCGGAGATGAATGTGATAAGGCGCAGCAATCGGTCACTCAGGAAGCGGCGCAGACTGCTTGATAATAGTGCAATCACGTTATCCCATAGGAAGACACCAACGAAGATGCTGATAGTATAAAGCAGCAGGTGATCAGCTTCGCCTTTTTCGACAATTTTGGCAAGTACCGAGCCGTAGACGCCGACCCAAAACATGATGCTGATCGGGTTGACTAGTGCTAGGAAGAATCCGTAGCGCAGTCCTTGTAAAGGTGCTACGGTTGTCATGCTCGCCCGTGTGAGCGTTCGTGTCTTCAGTATGCTCTCCATGCCAAGATAAAGGAACACAAAGCTTCCGAAGAAATATAGGAAGATCTGTACCATCGGAATCATGATGACATGATAAAACCCCAGGTACACAAGCAGCATATACAGGATATCTGCCAGCATGGCACCGAATCCGACCGATAGACTTTGCAGGAATCCACCGCGGATTCCTTTTTCCATTTGGGCAGCGTTCACTGGACCAACGGGAGCGGAAAGACTGACGCCCAATAAAATATAATGCAGGATATTACCCATGCCTTGCCCTCCTTAAGACTTGCTTGTACAGCTTATTCATGGGCGGCGACAGGTAGTCCATTTTTTTATTTTACATAATATTAATAAGCCCTTCTGAACACAGCTTTATTATTAAGAAAGTTGTGTTTTCTTGTTTATTCAAGTAATTACGACAAATACCGCGGTTAAGCTTCTGTAAAAACAGGGGTTTTTGCTTCAAGATGTCGAAGGTGGGAAATACACCCTTTTCTTGAAAAACTTACGATTATAAGGCAGAATGGCGTTGGGTGAACAAAAAGTCCTAATCAGTAATGAAAAGGATGAGTGTTCATAAGCTGTTTTGCCCATATAATATTATTAAAGGAGAGGAAGTTATGTCAGACATTCGCAATACCGATTTTCAAACGATTCTCGAGCAGTACAAGAATATGATTCACTATCATATTCATCGATTAGGTATCCGGGACACGCATGACGAGTTTCTTCAGGAAGGCGTGATGGCATTATTTTTTGCTTACAAAGCTTTTGACGAATCCAAAGGTACGTTCGACTCCTACGCCAGCCACATGATTCGTCATCGACTCATCGACAACCTCAGAAAAATCATCCGCGAAAAAGAAAAAACAGACCTCATCATCAATGAATCCCACTCAAAAGAAGCCATCCTGCACGAACTTGATTTATTCGAAAAAGAAGAGTTCTGGAAGCGTGTCAAACAATCGCTGACAGAGAAGCAATGGAAATGGGTGTATTGGTACATAATCCATGGTTATGCAGTCAAAGAAATTGCCGCTATCGAGCAGACAACAGAAGATGCAGTGAAAAATTGGGGGAAGGAAGTAAAGCGAAAGCTGCGTGATAGTAAATTCATACAGGAGTGCAGGAAGTAATATTCTGCCGGAAGCAGTTCTTCTTATAGGAGGGCTGTTTCTTTATGTAAAGGAAATTTATAGTTTGCGAAGAGACTCTAAAGCTTATGTAAATATACGTTTTTTATGTAAATTCAGTGCTAGAATGCTCCCATACAAACATACTTTAATCAAATAGGATGTGACATCAATGAAGAAGAAAATCGCAGTCATCGGAACAGGTTATGTAGGTCTGGTTACAGGTGTGGCGCTTTCTGATATTGGACATCAAGTATATTGTTTGGATGTAGATCCAAATAAAATAGATAAATTGAATCAAGGGATATCTCCTATATATGAACCTGGTCTGGAAGAATTGATTCATAAGAATATGCATGCAGACAGACTTCATTTCACGACTGACCACAGCGTCGCGTTCCAGGATGCGGATGCCATTTATATTGCAGTAGGTACACCAGAGCGGGCTGACGGTTCTGCGAATCTTGACTTTGTCCAGCAAGTGGCAAAAGATATCGCGGCTCACGTGTCTGACAAAGGTGCTGTTGTCGTAACGAAGAGTACAGTTCCAGTCGGCACGAACAAGCTAGTGAAGCATTGGATCACGGAAGCACTTGATCGTGACGTGCAGATTGAAGTGGTATCCAATCCTGAATTCCTTCGCGAAGGTTCAGCAGTATACGATACATATCATGGCGACCGTATCGTTATCGGATCCGAAAGCGAAGCAGCGGCAGATATCATTGAAGAAATCAACAAACCATTCGGCGTGCCGGTATTCCGTACGGATATCGAAAGTGCCGAAATGATCAAATATGCATCGAATGCTTTCTTGGCAGCGAAGATCAGTTTCATCAATGAAATTGGTACAATCTGCGGTAAGCTTGGTGCCAATATCGAAGACGTTGCCAAAGGAATGGGTATGGACCAGCGTATCGGCGACAAATTCCTGAATGCCGGCATCGGCTATGGCGGCTCTTGTTTCCCGAAAGATACGAAAGCACTTGTCCAGATCGCTGGCGGTGTGAACCATACTTTCGACTTGCTGGAATCCGTCATCAATGTGAACAACAAGCAGCAGCAAATTCCAGTCGATATCGCCCAAATGGTCGTTCGCGGCGGATTGGAAGGCAAGAAGGTTGCCATGCTTGGTCTGGCATTCAAGCCGAACACAGACGATATGCGTGAATCAGCAAGTATCGTGCTTGCTCAGAAATTGACTGATCTTGGAGCGAACATCACTGCATTTGATCCAATCGCTATGGACAATGCCAAGCGCTTGCTTCCAGAATCTGTTCACTATGCATCGAATACGGAAGAAGCACTGCAAGATGCTGACGTTGCCATCATCGTGACAGAGTGGGATGAATTCAAAGACCTGCCACTATCTGTCTTCGAAAAACAAATGAAACAGCCAATCGTCATCGATGGACGCAACTGCTACCCACTAAGCTACGTGGAAACAGCGGAAATCGATTATTATTCAATCGGAAGACCATCCGTCATCCGTGCGAAGAAATCGAATCAGCACGCGAAATAATCAATTTAAGCCGACAGCACCCGCTGTCGGCTTTTTCTATGTTTGCTCCTGATAAACTCAATTAATTTTCCAATTCCTCAAATGCAAGCTTCCTATCGGAAAACAAATATATAATCATTGGCTGTAAGATTAGTATAATTGTGATATTGTTACCATATTTATACACTGGTATAATAGGAGTAAAGTCTTATTATAAGGGGTGCCATATGAGTTCCGAACTAATTAATATGCTCTTTGCTGGGGATACTGACATTCCAGCACTTAATCTCCATGCGAAAGAAAATTTCATGAATGGTATTTCCGTAAGTGAAAGTAGTGGAAACGTCTTATTTGAAACCACTCCGAATGCAGCTGGAGGTGAGGTAGTACACTTTGCAGATGGCACAACTGCAAATCTCCGTGAAACAGTCGAGGGAGGAACAATCTTAGACTTACCTGGTGTAGAGAACGATATTGTAACAACTCAATCCATCTTTGGGACCGAATCCATCGAACAAGGAGGTCAAGTTATCGGGACGGGAACTCCTGACTTTTCGGGTGGTATGAATTATGAGGATGAATTTGGTAATCTATTATTTTCAACATCTCCTGACATGTTTGGTACCAATATTGAATTTTCACCCTTGCTTGATCCATCTGTTGGAATAGATAGTGTGAGTAATGTGGATATGAGTATGAGTAGTTTGGATGCATTAGAACAGCTTGACGCACTAAACACGGTTAGCGATGGATTAGATGCGCTTGGCTTCCTTGGCTGGTTTTAAAATATGGAACAGAAGAAATATCTTGCGGATTATTTTCAACAACCACACCAAGAATATCATGCTATTCTAAATGATCTTGAAAATACATTTGATAACCGAGTTGCCAGTGAAATTTTTAATTTTACCCAAGCAAAAACTGAATCCGCTATGACAAATGTTTGGCGTCTATTGCGTAATCGATACGAAGAACTTAGCTCTTTGGAAGAGGGTATGCCTGAAGAGCCATCGGAAGAAGACATTTCATTTTATGTAAATGAATTTTTTCGGCTGACCAATCCCAAAGGAATATCCAGAGATCTAAAAGCCGCATTTCAGTTTGATGAAATAGAGGAGGATTACAAGAATTTTATAAAACAGATGGTAAGTCAAGAGTATGGACAAATTTTCAACCGCTATCTTTATCCGTCTGTCTTCTTTACCCAATTAAAAGCTGCAATTACGCAAAAAATTGATAAAATCATTAAACCACTAACTACTTATACAGAAACGCTTGGGGAACATGCTACTTTACTAGGTAAGATAAAGGAAGATCAGCGAAGTAAGGGATTTGTAAGAGGCGGAGCTGCTATGCTTGGAATCCTTGTTGGAATCCCGTTCGTGGGTGCTGGCGTGGGTGCTTTGTTAAAAGCTAATGACGAGCAGGCTATCCAGACTTCCATGCAAAGTGTTTTTGATGATTGGAATTTGTACCAAGAAGAACTTATGAGTTTCCTAGAAGAACTAGAAGAACAATATAGGTTAGCTATGATTACTTTATATGGCGGGACACTTCTTAGGGTAAGTAGTCAGTTTGAGATTCTTAAGTTTACTTTTTGTGATTTATCAATGGCTGAAGGGAAGTACTGGCTTGTCCTTAATGAGCAGGAAGCAAAAGAGACTGCTGAATGGGTCAAGAACACAGCGACTGGAATTGAGAAACTGATTTCTCAAAAGAGATGGAAGGAAGCTATCGTTATTTCCGAAAAGCTCTACCATACAATTAAAAAACGGACAGCTACTAGCAGGACTGTGTTATATGATAACAAATCGGCTCTCTCTATAGCGCATCACTATTATTATCTTTCGTATCAAGAAGCACTTATTCAAGAATTTGAAAATGGACATATAGATAGCTTTTATGACACTTGCAAGAAGTTGCTTATGGAAATTAATTTGACTATTAAAGAAAGTGATTTTAGTACCACATTTCATAAGCCCTCAGCTTTAATTATACGTTTTATTAAAACTGCGATAAAAAGAAATGATTACGATGACCTTCGTTTGCTTATTGATTATATGGAAAAGTTAATGAATCGATACCAAAATGGAGAAGTTTTTATTGGTGAGGCTACTGCTTCTGAAGAAGTCTTCGTAGATGAATTAAAATCGATATTGATTGCCGCGAATTTTATGGAAGATACCTTACATATGAATTTAGGTGAATTAGGCGCAGACGATGAAGGAGAGGTTCTGCACGTAACTAGAAAACAACTGAAATCTCTTATTGATATGGATGAAAATGCTGGATCTCCAGATATCTTCACAAACTACCTAAGAAAACAGTATAAGAAATCCTGGTTCATTCCCATCTTGAAACTATCTCCATTTTCATGGCTCAAGCGATACAGAAAGAGAGTTTTCCTTTCATTAAGCCTAATATTGATTCTTTCAATATGTCTTTATTTCGCAAAAGGTAGCCTTAGCAGTTTATGGAACGATAATGATGTCCAGTCGTCAGAATCTGTGAAAGAGACTCCCAAGGTGACTTACCTTAGAATCACTACTGATGCGGCCAATGTTCGTTCCGGACCATCGTTAAATGACAGCATCATCGATTATGTGGATAAAGAAGACAAGTTAGAATTCCGAAATGAAGAAGCTGTGGATAATTCAGGACGAACATGGTATGCAGTAAAACTCGTGAATGGAAATGATGGATGGATTAGTAGTGGTATAACCGAAGAGATAGACAATTGATCAATTTAAGCCGACAGCACCCGCTGTCGGCTTTTTCTATGTTTGCTCCCGGTACTGCCTGGGGGTGAGCGTGGTATGTTTTTTGAACACTTTCGTGAAATAGCTTTGGTCATGAAAATGAAGCAGTGTACAAATATGCAACAGCGTATGGTCAGTCAGCCGCAGCAATAGCTTCGCTTCATCGATGCGCAGCTGCTGGATATAAGCGCGGATCGGTGTGCCGACTTCCCGTTTGAATCGGGCGGACAAATAGCTTGGATTCATATGCAGCATGTCGGCCAGCTGCTGGAGAGTGAGCACTTCATATAAATGTTGATAAATGTAGTGGATGCAGTGCGTGATTTTACGGGAATACGTTCCAGCTTTTATTTCCCTTACCTTTTCGGCAAATGTACCCAGTACTTCTGTTTGAAGTCGAATAAGCGCGGCGGCTTGTGTCTTTTTTTCGGTTTGCTGAATATACACATCGCTCATCGTGTAAGCAAGTTCTGGTGCCAGACCACCAGCGATGGCAGCACGTGTGGCAAGTGTGATCGCTGTGATGACCAAGTTCTTGCGGCTGCGCAGTGCATCTTGTTGTGCTAGTGTCCCGCTCAGCTCAGCTGGGAAATGCTTTAGTTGTTCCTGGAGAAGCGCAGGCTTTCCAGCCCGAATGCAGTCGAAGACCTTTTCTTCTAGATATGGATGATGATGATAGCTGATATTTTGTCTGTTTTCAGCTGCTGTGACCAACGGCTCGTCAAGGTCGGGAATGTGCTCGACTGCTGTATCCAGTTCCCGTTGATACAGCATGTAATAAGCAACAGATCCGATGTCGATCAGCTTTTCCTTTGTCAGATCTGTGACTGGAGCAGGACCGAGCTGCAATGCACCGGAATTATCCGCAAGCGGAATCCAAAGCGTGTGTTCTTCTGCTGTTATCATGTATTGAATGTGTGAAATCTCAGCATCCTTGTGGCACGATACCGGGATGGAAAAAGTCTGATGAAGCAAGCGGGTGACAGTGGACCATTCATTCTGCATAGAAGACCTCCATGATGGATAATGAAAAGTAACTACCAAAAAATCGAAGAAAATACCAGAATTGTAATCGTTATCATTATAACATAGAGTAGTAGAGTTCATGTAATGGGACAAACAGAGAGGAGGTGCAGGGCGTGTATCTGGTGGTCGACATTGGTGGAACGATGGTGAAAGCTGCATTGATGGACAGAGGCGGGCAAATCATCAAGAAAAGCAGCCGCCCAGCATCCCGTAAGGATATGGAAGCCTTCGATACGGTATTGTTTGAGAGCATTGACGCATTGTTCAGGGAAGAGGTGCGGGGGATTGCAATAAGCACACCGGGAGCTGTCGATATCAAAACAGGTGTTATCTATAACGGCGGATCATTTCCTTTTCAGCATGGTGTGAATTTGAAAGAAAAACTACAAGGGCGTTATGATGTGCCTGTTGCGGTGGAAAATGATGGTCGCTGTGCAGCGCTCGCGGAGCTATGGCTCGGCAGCCTGAAGGGCAAGCAAGATGCGATTGTCCTCGTGCTCGGAACAGGTGTTGGCGGAGGCATCCTCATGAATGGCAAAATCCATCATGGCCGGAATTTGCTTGCCGGGGAAATGAGTTATGTGATGGAAGCTGTCGATCCGGAAACGAAGAAAGCCAGCTTTTTTGGGTTCGGAGGATCTGCAGTACAAATGATCAAGGATATCAATAAAGCAAATGATGCTGCTGATATGACGGATGGCAAAAAAGCATTCGAGTTCATCGCGGCGGGAAATGAAGCTGCAAATCAGATTTTCGATGCATTTTGCCACACTATCGCCGTACAGATTTTGAATCTCCAATATATCTTTGATCCGGAGGTTTTTGCAATCGGCGGTGGAATCAGTGCCCAGCCAATTTTAGTGGAACGGATTCAGCAAGCAGTGGACGAACTGAAGGAAATCAATGATTTCCATGTGGCAGAGCCCAAGATTGTCTGCTGCCATTATCAAAGTGATGCTAATCTGTATGGTGCACTGTATCATTATTTGACGGAACATGAAAAGACAGGAGGAAAATGAGATGGCTGAAATAAAAAAAGAATTTCCAAAAGGATTCTTATGGGGCGGCGCCGTTGCGGCAAACCAATTGGAAGGAGCACACCAAGCGGACGGGAAAGGCTTATCCACAGCGGATGTGTCACCGGAGGGCATCATGTCTCCGCCATCTGAGGATCCAGCGAAACTGAATCTGTATCATGATGGTATCAATTTTTATCATCGTTACAAAGAAGATTTGGCAATGTTCGGCGAGCTTGGTTTCAAATGCTTCCGTACGAGCATCGCGTGGACGCGAATTTTCCCGAATGGTGATGATGCCCAGCCGAATGAAGCAGGCTTGAAATTCTATGATGATTTATTCGATGAAATGCACAAGCATGGCATGGAGCCGGTGGTGACGATTTCCCACTATGAAATGCCGTTGCACCTAGTGAAGAAATATGGCGGCTGGCGCAGTCGTGAAGTGATTGGTTTTTATGAGAAGTTCGCGCGCACGGTCTTGGAGCGTTATAACGGGAAAGTGAAGTATTGGATGACATTCAATGAAATCAATGTGGTGCTGCATGCGCCATTCACAGGTGGCGGACTGCAGTTTGAAGAAGGCGAAAACAAGCTGAATATCATGTATCAAGCAGCTCACCACCAATTCGTGGCCAGTGCCTTGGCAGTGAAAGCATCCCATGAAATCAATCCGGATGCACAAATCGGCTGTATGATTGCCAGCATGACGACGTATCCGCTCACGCCGAATCCTGATGATGTCTTCGTAGCATTGGATCAGGATCGCAAAACATTGCAGTTCTCGGATGTGCAAGTGCGCGGCTATTATCCAGGCTATATGAAGCGCTTTTTCAAGGAAAATGATATCGATTTCGAGATTGCTGACGGTGACGAAGACGTGATGCGTGAGCATACGGTCGACTATGTTGCATTCAGCTATTATATGAGCTTTGTGGCGACGACGGACGAAGAAAAGCTGAAAGAAGCCGCAGCCGGTAACTTGATGATGGGAGTGAAGAACCCTTATCTGGAATCTTCCGAGTGGGGCTGGCAAATCGACCCGAAAGGCTTGCGCACGACGCTGAATGTTCTTTATGATCGCTACCAGAAACCGTTGTTCATCGTCGAAAATGGATTAGGTGCTGTGGATAAAGTCGAAGAAGACGGCAGCATCCAGGATGATTATCGCATCGATTATCTGCGTGCCCATATCGAACAGATGCGCGAAGCAGTCGCAGATGGCGTCGACTTGATCGGCTATACAACATGGGGACCAATTGACCTAGTCAGTGCCTCGACAGCCGAATTGAAAAAGCGCTATGGGTTCATTTATGTCGATCGAGATAATGAAGGGAACGGAACGTTGGAAAGGAAGAAAAAGAAGAGTTTTGCTTGGTATCAGCGCGTAATTGAAACGAACGGACAAGAACTCTGATTCATCAGCACCCAGCTGCAACACAGCTGGGTGTTTTTTAATTATGTAAACTATATCCTTTATACTATTAAGAAATTCCAAAACAGTTACAAAAGTGCTAGATTGTGCCACATAAAGTTGTCGAATTTTGTTATACTTAAATTAACTAAGTTGGTAAAGGTTGATGATGTTGATGCGTGAACAGGAAGCTAGTCTGAATGAAATGGCAAGATCGACTGCAAGGGGTGGTCAAATGAAGATGAAGCGAATCAAACCAGGCAGTGTCTGGACCCAGATAGACAACTGTAAACTGACTACAGTAACAGCCCCTTCTGGCTATGGCAAGACGACGATGCTCCAGGAATGGGCGGCACGAACCGAGCTGCCTGTAGGTTGGGTCAATCTAGAAGAAGATGATATCCAACGGACCGCCTTTTGGAAGAAAATCATCCTGCATATGCCAGGACTGCCGGAACATGTGCAGAAGGATCTGGTGGATATCATCCAGTCAGCTTCGTACTCGCCGACCCATTTTATCGCGACATGCTGTGCTAGTTTGCGCGAACATCGGGTAAGAGGTGCACTGGTAATCGATGATTTCCATCTGATGACGAATTCCAATGAACTGTACGAGCTCACCTCATTTTTGGAGGAAATGCCGGATACTTTCCATATCATCGTTTCTGGACAAGTTTTCCCGGGTCTTTCTTTCAAACGGCTCCTGCGTCAACATCAAGTACTGCAGATAACCAAGCGGGATCTGATTTTCACGGATGAGGAAATCGAGTCTTATATCCGAAATCAGCTGCAGCAAGAACCGACAGACATAGCTGTTCAGACAATCATGCAGCAAACGCAAGGATGGGCTGCTGGCTTACAGCTAATCCATATGTATGGGCAGTTTCAGGAAGACTATTCCGAATTGCAGTTTTCAAATGTAAAAGTTGCCCGGCAGCTGATACAGGAGATTGTCTATAGTCTTCCTGAAAACGAACGGAACTATTTGCTTTCCACCAGCATATTGAACGTGATGCACGTGCGTTTATGTGATTATATTGCCGGGACAAGGCGCGGCCGGGTCATCATGAGGCGGCTCCGGAGTCAAGGGCTGCTGAATGAAAACCATAGGGAGCCAGGCTGGTTCAGTTATAACAAGTATTTTCGGACATATCTGAAAGAAATGCTCGAGATGGAGGATACAGACATCGGCGAGTTATATATGCGGGCGAGTATCTGGTACGAAAATGAACAGCATTTGCTCACAGCCATTCAATATGCATGGAAAGCCGGTGATCAGCCGCGTGTCAAAAAGCTTTTGATACAAGCAGCACCAGATCTGCTGCAAAATGGGCGTTTGGATCAGCTGCAAGACTGGATGACCAAGCTGCCGCGCCGATACATTTATGAATTGGAGCTTGGCATCATTTACGGCTGGGTGGAATCCTTGCGCAACCAGCCGCAGTTGGCGCAGCGGCATGCCCATATGATAGAAGAGCAGCTGCTGCGACGGGAATTGCAGTTGGATGAAGAAGCAGAAAAACGGCATTTTGCTGATTTATATACACTGAAAAGTTTTATTTCCTTGTTGGATGATGATGCGAAAAGCACGATGGATCATGCCAGCAAAGCAATGATCTACAGCAAACATAGCAGCAAGTATTTCTCCCATTCCTTTGACTACAATCGCCATGATGCCCTCATCTTGCATTCACCGCTTGGGGGCGGCGGTGATTTGCGTGCAGTGCAGCGAGTCTATGAAGGTCTGGCTCAAAACATCATGAAGGAATCGGTGTTCAGCGGGTACTATCATCTTTGCATGGCAGAGCTTGATTATGAATGGGGAATGACGGCCAAAGCCAAGAAACATTTGGATCAAGCTGTAGCCACAGCTGATTTATTTGGCCTTCCAGGCTTGCTGCTGCCGGCATACATCTTGAAATCCAGGCATGAACTGGAGCAGCAAGGTGATGCAGAATCCGCCAAGGTGACGTTACATAAGCTGAAGGACATGCTGACAAAAAGCAACGCTCCGTCTGATTGGTTCAAGAAAGCGGATGCGGCGAGGATTCGCATTGCCATCCACCAAAACGATGAAAAGCGCATCCATAACTGGCTGTCATTGTTCTTTTTACAGGAGCCGCCGATTCAGCAGAAAAATCTGTATGAATATGTGACACTCGTATGGGCCTGCAAGGCAGTCGGTAAAACTGATACAGCTCAAAGATATATCAATAAACTGATGCCGCTCGTCAAATTCGGCAATCGCATAAGTGCCGAAATCGAGCTGTATATCATCCAAGCAATGCTATTGTATCCGACAAATCAGGAACAAGCGCTTCAGGATCTGCAGGGTGCACTTAGCTTAAGCGCAGAACATAAATATTTGCGCATGTATTGGAAAAGCGGCGAAACGGTGCGTGACATGCTCCAAGATATGCTGTCAAAGGATATAGCAGCGAAGAAGTACCACAAGTATATCGATCAGATTTTGGCATACTGGTCTGATGAAACTGAAGAACAAAAGCTGCAGAACAAATTGACGACACGTGAATTACAGCTTGTTTATCATTTGCAGCTTGGCAAACGAAATAATGAAATAGCAGATGAATTGGAATTATCACTGGGTACGGTCAAAGTATATTTTCATAGAATCTATGACAAACTTGGCGTGAAAAACCGCAAGCAAGCAAAGGAAATTGCTGCGACTCTTGATTTTTCCGAGATATTGTAAAGATGCAAAGATATTTGCTGATTTATGCTGAAGACAGGAATATTTTGTAGTAGAATGGAACAAATGGAAATAGCGGAAGGAGGCGGCATTTTGCTGCAGGCAGTGCATCATATTGCAATCATCTGTTCGGATTATGAGAAATCCAAACGATTTTATACCGAGTTGGTAGGACTCCGGATCATACGGGAAGTGTACCGGGAGGAGCGTCAATCTTATAAATTGGATCTTGCTCTTGGAGATACATATATCATTGAATTATTTTCTTTCCCGAATCCGCCCGCCAGACCGAGCCATCCGGAAGCATCCGGCCTGCGGCATCTTGCTTTCTCCGTTGACGATGTCGAAAAGGAAGTGGCTCGACTTCAGTCCATGGGTGTGAAGACGGAGCCAATCCGGATCGACCCTTTCACTGAAAAAGCATTTACGTTCTTCCAGGATCCAGACGGCCTGCCGATTGAACTGTATGAAGAGGAGGCGGCAAGCGCGTGAAAAAGGAAACACTGCTGATCGGGTCATTCATCATATTCCTGGGTATCGCAGTTTCTGCTTTCTTCTATGTGCAGAACAAGTCGGTAACGAATAGCAGTCTGAAGGCAAACGAACAGAAGGAACAATCGTATGCCAGCAAGGCACAGATGACAGAAGAACCTAAAGAAGTGAAGATCGAGCACATCGATGGTGAATTTGCACTTCAAAAAGAATTGATTGAAGATACAGAGGAAGAAGCAGAAGAATTGGAACTTGATCCAGAGGCAGAAGAAGTGCTGGCGTCCGAGGATGAGGAACCGATTTTACTGGAAGAAGAAGAAGCTGAGTCGGACACGGATAGTGACACTGATTCCAGTGAGGAAAGTGTCTATCAAACGCCAAGCGCGAGTCATTCCTCCCCAACAAGCAGCGGATCATCGCGCAGTTCTTCCAGTTATAGTGGCAGCAGCTCCGATGGCTCCAGCAGCCGCTCATCCTATAGCGGCGGAACTTCAAGCAGCAAGGGTTCTGGCAGCTCAAGCAGTAGTTCTTCAAAAGATTCAAATGATAAACCGAAAGAAAAGCAGCCTGCACCTTCCAAGGAAGAGGAAAAGCCGGCAGAAAAGCCAGCAGCAAAACCTAAGCCAAAACCGCAGGAACCTGCTGAAGAAGAACCGGAAGTGGAGCCTGAACCAGCTCCGGAACCAGAGCCGGAAACGGATGCTCCTGTTGAAGAAGAGGAAGATGAAATTCAAGCAGTTGGTTGATACAGAAAAGTCGCACATTTTGTGCGGCTTTTCTTATAGGAACTATGTTATGCTGATGGCAGTTTGGGTAATATGGAGAGAAAGGCTATCGACGTGAGGGGAATTGATTATGAAGACTAGGTATTATGCGATTATCGATATTGGATCGAATACGATGCGGCTTGTTGTGTATGCGCGTGACAAGAGCGGCAGAATCAAAGAAAAAGAAAATGTGAAGGTTGTGGCGCGTCTTCGCAATTATTTAAAGGAAAACGGCAATCTGGATGAGCAAGGCATACAAGTGCTGCTGAAGACATTGCATGGTTTCCAGGAAGTGACGCGATTTTACGAGCTGGAAGCTACGACTTGTGTGGCTACTGCTACTGTGCGGCACGCCAAGAACCAGCAGGAAATTCTGGAGCTGGTTGATAAAGAGACGGATTATACAATCCGGATTCTATCAGACTATGAAGAAGCATATCTCGGCTACTCGGCCGTGACGAACAGCACGCCGTTTGTCGATGGGATCACGATCGATATCGGCGGCGGCAGTACAGAACTGACGTATTTCAAGGATCGCGAACTGCAATCTTACCATAGTTTCCCGTTCGGGGCTCTGTCATTGAAACGGCAGTTTGTCGCCGACGATAAACCGACTGCAAAAGAGCTGGAACAGATTCATGAATACGTCTGTGAACAGCTGCAGACGCTGGAGTGGCTGCCGAAAAAGCAGCTTCCTGTCATTGCCATCGGCGGAAGCGCCCGGAACGTGGTGCAAATACACCAGGAAAAGGTCGGCTATCCTTTGGCAGGTTTGCACCAATATAAAATGACCAAAAAAGATATCGATGACATCCAAGAAGAACTGGTGCCAATGGACTTTGACGAGCTTCAAAAAGTCGAAGGTCTATCAAAGGACCGTGCCGATCTTATCCTGCCAGCGATACAAGTCTTTCGCTGTTTGCTTGATATTGTGGACACAAAGGAATTCGTTCTCAGCCGCAAAGGCTTGCGTGATGGCTTGCTGTATGAAGTGCTTCATCGCCGGAATGAAATGACATTATTCGCAGACGTGCTGGAACGCAGCTTCGAGGAACTGGCGAAGGATTTTGAAATCGATCGTACACATAGCTTGCAGCGCCAGCAGACAGCACTGCGCCTGGCAGATCTGGTGGAGGCACGCGGATTTGCCAAATGGGATGAGCAAGACAAGTTCCTCGTCCGGTATGCAGCTTTTGTTTACAATATCGGCGCTTATATCGACACGGAATCCGGCAATCAGCATACATTTTACCTGCTCGCCAACCGGACGATCGATGGGCTTTTGCATAAGGAACGAATCATCCTTGCGCTGCTTGCTTCTTTCAAGAATAAATCTTTTTATAATCGTAACGCGGAAGTATTCCAGACTTGGTTCAAAGAAGAGGAGTTGGCACATTACCGTCTGCTCGGAGCGATCATCAAGCTGGCAAACAGCTTGCATGCGACAAAACGGAATATCGTTTCCCGCATCGAGCTTGAGGAAAAAGGGGAAGACTTGGTGCTCATTGTGACATGCAGCAAAGACTGGCAAGCAGAACGCTACCAAGTGGAAAAACAGAAGAAACATCTGGAAAAACAATTGCGGCGGAATATCCAGCTTGTTTTCCAGGAGGATGTAGAATTCCAGAACAGTTAAAATTTACAAAAACTTTATAAACTCTTTTTCGAGTCACTGATATACTAGAAATGATGAAGAATACTGTCGAAAAGTGGTGCGTGGAAATTGAGAACAGAGGAACAGCTGCGGGTCGATTTGAATGACCCGAAAAATTATAATAACCGAGAGTTGAGCTGGCTTGCTTTTAATGAGCGTGTACTGGAGGAAGCGCTGGATGAGCGCAACCCTTTGTTGGAAAGGCTTAAGTTCCTGTCGATTTTCAGTTCCAATCTGGATGAGTTTTTCATGGTGCGTGTTGCTGGGTTGAAGGACCAAGTGAAGGCAGGTTTCAATCGCCCGGAAAACAAAGCAGGCATGACACCGAAACAGCAGCTTCAAAAGATCGGTGCCAAGGCACATCGTCTTGTGGAGATGCAGAACAATCTATTTCAAGATATCATCATTCCCGAATTGAAAGAAGAAAAAGTAGAGTTATTGAGCATGGATCAGCTTTCAAGTGCGCAGCTTTTGCGATTGGAAACATTCTTTGAGGAAGAGATATTCCCGGTGCTGACGCCAATGGCAGTCGATGCTTACCGTCCGTTCCCGATGCTGTTGAACAAGAGCTTGAATTTGGCAGTTTCCTTGCTGGATGAGCATGAAACCGATGAAGCAGAACAGCATAAGCGAGCGATCGTGCAAGTGCCGGCTGTGCTGGACCGCTTTATCCAGCTGGAAGATACGAAAGATGACGAGCTTCACTTTGTATTGTTGGAAGATGTCATCAGTTATTATATCCATAAACTATTCCGCGGCTACCAGATCAAGTCTGTCACTGTCTTCCGGATCACACGGAATGCGGATATGACCATCCATGAAGAAGGCGCACGGGATCTATTGAAGGAAATCGAGAAAGAACTGAAGAAACGGAAATGGGGCGCAGCGATCCGGCTGGAGATCCCGAAACAGGAATATGACTACAAAATGGTCACTTTCCTGACAGAGACATTGGACATCCATCGGAAGGATGTCTATGAAATCGACGGACCGATCGATATGACAAGGATGATGCAGTTTTACAAGCTGGTGGCAGCTAAGCGTGAGCATCTTGTCTATGAAACACTCATTCCGCAGCCGCCTGCTGAAATCGGTACGGATGAAGATCTGTTCGATGCCATCAATGATCGGGATATCTTCCTGCATCATCCGTATGAATCATTCGAGCCCGTCGTTGAAATGATTTCAAAAGCTGCGGATGATCCGGATGTATTGGCGATCAAACAGACATTGTACCGCGTGAGCGGCGACTCTCCCATCATTGACTCCTTGATGCGGGCAGCGGAGAAAGGGAAGCAAGTCACCGTCCTGTTCGAGCTGAAAGCGCGATTTGATGAGGAGAATAATGTCCAGTGGGCGAAGGAACTGGAAAAGGCCGGCTGTCATGTGATCTACGGGATGACGCACCTGAAGACGCACAGCAAAATCACGCTCGTGGTGCGCAAGAAGCATAACCGGATCGAGCGCTTTGTCCACCTTGGCACTGGGAACTATAATGACCAGACGGCCAAGCTATACACAGACATGGGACTGTTCACATCCAAACGGAAATTCGGGATCGATGCGACGAATTTCTTTAACTATCTGAGCGGTTATACCGAGAAGCCGACTTTCCATCACTTATCGGTCGCTCCATTTGATATTCGTTCCGACATGATCAACATGATCGATGATGAAATACGTTTGCATAAAAAATATGGCAATGGCCGTATCATCATGAAAATGAATTCCATCACCGATAAGCCTGTCATCCAAAAGTTATATGAAGCTTCGATTGCCGGTGTCCAGATTGATCTGATCATCCGTGGTATCTGCTGTCTGCGGCCTGGTATCAAGGGCATCAGTGAGAATATCAGGGTGCGCAGCATAGTCGGCCGCTATCTGGAGCACACACGAATCTATTATTTCCATCATAACGGCGAGGAAAAGATACATCTTTCATCGGCAGATATGATGACAAGGAATATGGAGAAACGCGTGGAGATATTGTTCCCGATTTATGATGGACCGATCAAGCGCCGTATCCGTGGTATCAACGAAGTGATGCTTCAGGATAACAGCAAAGCAAGGGAGCAAGATGAAAACGGCGTTTATCATTATGTAAAACGCGGCGATCAAGAAGAGCTGATTGATAGTCAATTGATCTTGTTCAATGAAGCATATCAAGTGATGGACGATGAAGAATGAGGATAGGACGCATAAACGTGTCCTATTTTTTTATTTCGACAAAATCCTCTGGGAATTATTGTTATAATGGAAGCTAGTTCTTTTATTCTATTATTTGTTAGTTCCAGCAGAGGAGTGGAAAGCATTGAAGGCATTTTTCATTACTTTACTATGCATTAGCTTACTTGCAATAATAGGTACCGGTATTTATTTCTTCCTATCCCAGGAGGAAAGCAATACAGCCAATAAAGGAGAATCAGAACCATCCATGGCATCACAAGCGGCGGAAGAAGTGCCCGATGATGAGCTGAAGCCGGTTGAGAAGGGCAAGGGAGCTTCGCAGCTCGAGGAATTGTCTGGCGATACGAAGGATTTTCTCTCCACTTTCACATACGAATCATATGACGAACTTATTGCTTACCAAAACGAAGAGCTCGTCAAACAAATCGTCAGCGATCAGCATGCCTATTTGAATGATCTCACGGGATGGGGCCATATCGAGCATGTCGACATCGACTATCTGGCTCAATCAGAAGAATGGCAGCAGCTGCAGCAGGATGTGGAAAAACTGCGAACAGAAGGATTCGCACCATCCGAAGCAGTCAATGACATGTGGAACGCAGAAGCTTTCATGCGCATCGCAACAGACAGTGCGGATCTGAACAGCCTCCGTTATGTACATCGCATCTTCCATGACATGGACGCAGAAATAAATGGAGCGGAAGTGGATAAAGTCTGGGGCGCAACACGTGCATTCGGAGCTGAGACAGAGACGCAGGAATTGTATGCGTATATTAAGGGATGATATTAAAAGTAGAAGATACTCCAGTAGGGTGCCTTCTACTTTTTTGCGTTTAGTCTCAAAGTGTACCTCCTTCTGGGAAGAGAACTCCCTGCTCTATCCGGAGAGGGTATCATCATTTTTGTGAACTTATCTGACATAGATTTTCTTTAATAGGGTTGGGATATGTCCATCTATTTGGTATGTTGAAAGAAAGCGATGCATTTTATACTTCAGTGGGAAATTATGAGCTTAATCAATGTTATTAATTTACTGCCATTCTATTTTCCAGCGCCTGAGTGGATACAACTGCAAAGGAAGAAATTTATTATTCTAAGAATCGTATACTGCCATCTTTTAATTGAGATGATTCGAGTATGATACTGCAGAGAGAGGAACATCATATGGAACTCAATAACCCTGGAATTTCACTGGATATCATAATGGATTTATCTGTTTTCAAAGATGCAAAGCTGATTAGTGGCCATAATGGCGTGAAGCGAATTGTCCGTTATGTGGACATCTTGGAAGTACCCGAGTTGAAGGGCTGGGGAAGAGAAGGTGAAATGCTGTTGACGACGGGTTATGCCTTCAAGGATACTCCTGCTAAATTGGAGGATCTGTTAAAAGAATTGATAAGGGTACAAGCGGCGGCACTGGTCATAAAAACGGACAGGTATATCGGGCAGTTATCACAGAGCATATTGGATTTGAGTGATAGTGAAAACTTTCCCATCATCCAGCTGCCCAATGACGTGCCTTACATTGATGTCACGCATGAAGTGCTGGAACATATCCTGCAAAAACAGTCTGCATTACTCCGGAAGTCGGATAAGATGTATCGCAATTTGACAAAGCTGGTCATCAATAATGATGATACTCATTCGGTGGCAGTACATGTTTCCAGCTTGCTGCAAGCTCCTATTTGGGTATTGGATGAGCAAAAGAGGATTTTGGTAGCATCCCATGAAGATACGGAGCCATCACCGGATGCGCATATATGGAAGATAGCTGCTGATCGTCGTCATATGGGCTACTTGGCTGTCTTGAAGGAAGAGCTGGATGAGCTCGATTCAATCTGCATCGAGCAAGCAAAGATGGCATTTTCGCTGAAATTCCTTCAGCGTCAAGTACAGCAGGATACAGAGAAGAAGATGCAAGGTGATTTCCTGCAAGAGCTGTTAAGCGGTGTCTCCTTGACGGATAGTGAAATCATCGAACGGAGCAGGCAATTCGAGATTTCACCGGACTGGACATATAAAACGCTCATCTTCCGATTGGGAAGCCAGACAACACAAGCGTCCTTCCTGGCCGCACTTGATTCTTTCCGGAACAAGCTGACTGGCGCAAAACCGATGAAATCGTTTGTGCTGAATAATGGTCACTCGATCATTCTTATCGTTTCTGCTCCTGATGTAGCTGATGGTGATATCAATGCTTGCTTGGAGGCATTCGTGGCAGAGTGGAAAGGTTTGCGGGTGGGTTTAGGCAGGAATAAAAATATCAGCCAGCTGAGTGAAAGCTATGTAGAAGCAAAGCAGGCATTGGAAATAGGTGTGCGTTTACATGCACATAATCGGATATATGATTTTTACAGATATGAGTACTTCCACTTGTTATCACAGGCTTATAATCATAATTGGAAAGAAATCATCGAAGAAAGGATCGGTGGATTGATCCAGCATGACAATGAGAAAGGAACGGAATTCATCCATACTCTTTTCCATTATCTCGATACGAATAAAAGCTTGATGGAAACAGCATCCAGGATGTACATTCATCGTAATTCCGTGAAATATCGCATTGATAAAATAAAGGATATTACAGCCATCCCCTTCGAGACGGAATTGGACAAACTTGGATATTACATGGCGATAGCGCTGTATTTGATAAAAAGAGGAAGCTGATTTGTGCACAGAGCACAATCAGCTTCCTCTTTTTTTATTGTCCCAGCACATATCAATAAAAAAGCGTACATGATAAATTTATTAAATATTGTAATAGTCGAAATATTAGAAAAGGAGTGCTTATTATGATTGGTGTTATTCGTGTCTTCTCAAGTGAGGACAAGGAAGTGGTGGAACTTCATGGCAAACTCATACAAAAACGATTCGGATCCGAGACGCGAACAGCTTGCATACCGGATCAGCCTAAAGGAATTCATGACGACGAAACAGAACGCATTGCTGTCCCGAAAATCGTCCAAAAGGGAATCGAATTGGCGGAAGCTGGCTGCAAAGCGATATTGATCAGCTGTGCCGCCGATCCAGCGCTGGAGGAATTGCGGGCCAAGGTTTCCTTACCTGTCATTGGTGCTGGAAGTGCTGCAGCTTTGACAGCGAAAGCATTAGGGAAACCGGTCGGGGTGATGGGTATCACCGAAACCATCCCGCCCGCTGTGGAAGGACAAATAGCTGATATGATCACAGGCTACCGCCGGCCCGATGGAGTGACGAATACGACAGATCTATTGACGGAGGAAGGCAAGCAAAGAGGTATTCAAGCTGCCAAAGATTTAATCGGAAATGGTGCTGAAGTGATCGTTTTTGCTTGTACCGGATTTGCAACGATCGGATTGAAAAAGGTCCTGGAACAGGAGCTGGCCGTTCCGGTGATCGATGCAGTGGAAGCCGGCGGACGGTTTGCTGTGCTAGTCTGAAAATATTGGGAATTTTGGGGGGATCTTGATGTCAAAACATACGAAGCATCCTAAGTTATTCGAACCGGTGACTTTCATACTGACCGTTGTGACGGCGGTGCTGGGTGCAATCATCGGGATCCAGATCGTCACGACACTCGGTGTGACACCGAACACGAGCATCATTGGTGCGTTGGTAGCCATGCTGGTGGCGCGTATTCCGTTGATGATTTTCAAAAAATATAAATCCGTCCATCGGCAGAATTTGATTCAAACGTCCATTTCTTCGGGTACTTTCGGTGCTGCGAACAGTTTGCTGATTCCGATTGGTATTCCGTTTGTCATGGGAGAAACACAGTTGATCATACCGATGCTGATCGGTGCGGCGCTTGCGATGTTTGTCGATGCGACCATTCTTTATAAGATCTATGATTCGCCGTTATTCCCTGCCAAGGAAGCTTGGCCGCCAGGTGTGGCCGCAGCGGAATCCATCAAAGCAGGGGACAGCGGCGGGAAGCGGGCTGGGTTGCTCGGGATTGGTGCCCTTATCGGTCTTGGCGGATCATTTGCTGGCATCAGCATGTCAGCATTCGGGGTAGCGTTCATCGGAAATATCTTTGCACTGCTCATGTTCGGAATCGGGCTTATGCTGCGTCAATATTCCATACCTTGGTTTGATGTTGATGTGAACGCATTGTATATACCGCACGGCATCATGGTGGGAGCAGGGATTGTAGCGCTGATCCAGGTTGCAGTGCTCATATTCAAAAAGCCGAAGAAAACAGTAAAAGAAGGCAAGATGGAAAGTTTAGGGGAAGAAGAAGCAGCGGCGACGACCAGTACGATTGAACAAGCTCGGAAAACACTTGGATTCGGATTCATAGCTTATTTAGTCATTGCATTGCTCATCGCCTTGATTGGCGGGTTGATCACTGAAATGTCTGTCGGGATGATCATTGCCTTCATGGTATATGCGGCATTTGCAGCGTTTGTACATGAGCTGATCGTAGGTATAGCAGCGATGCATTCAGGCTGGTTCCCTGCGTTTGCGGTTGCTTTCATTACGCTGATTGTCGGGTTATTGATCGGATTCCCGCCTACAGCACTTGCTTTGCTGGCTGGTTTCAGTGCAGCAACAGGTCCGGCATTTGCCGATATGGGATATGACTTGAAATCAGGTTACATCTTAAGAGGTTTCGGACAAGACGAAGAATTCGAACGCGAAGGAAGAAGGCAGCAATTCTTCACGGCTGCACTGGCATTCGGGGTTGCACTGATTGTCGTCATCCTGACGTATCAGAGCTACTTCGAGCAAAACCTCGTGCCTCCGATTGACACCGTCTATGCATCGACCATTCAAGCGGGAGCAACGCCGGAAGTTGCAAAATCCTTGCTGCTATGGGCAATTCCAGGTGCTTTGATTCAGCTGATCGGCGGCCCGAACAGACAAATGGGGATCATGCTTGCGACAGGTTTATTGATTTTGACACCGAATGCTTGCTGGGCTGTTCTTGGCGGACTAGCCATTCGCGGTATTGTCTTGAAGTGGAAAGGAAAAGAAGCCGAAGCGCCGATGAGTATCATGGCAGCAGGTTTCATCGCAGGAGATGCTTTATACAGCTTCTTCAGTTCCGTATTTTCAGCTAGGAAGTAGGAGGGGTTATGATGACGACATATCAAATAGATAAACAAACAGTGGAACATGCCGTCTATGGCGGCGTCATCCTTGGAGGTGGCGGCGGAGGCTGGGTGAACGACGGGCTTCAAATCGGGAATCTGGCATTGGAACTTGGCGATCCGACGATTATATCAGCGGATCAGCTCAAGGATGAGGATCTGCTCGTAACCGTGTCGCTTGTCGGCGCACCAGCAGCGAAAGAGAAGTATTTGAAACCAGTGCATTATTTGCGGGCCATCGATTTGCTGCAAGAGAAGCTGCAGCAGACGATCAAAGGCATCATCACGAACGAGAACGGAGCTGGCGGAACCGTGAATGGCTGGCTGCAGTCAGCTATGCTCGGTATTCCCGTCATCGATCTTCCGTGCAATGGCAGAGCCCATCCGACAGGTACGATGGGATCACTCAATCTTACGGAGCAGCCAGGATACCAGTCCATCCAGACTGCAGTCGGCGGGAAAGGTGCACGCTATGTCGAGACAGTAGTGACAGGCACGCTTGATGTGGCTTCTACTTTGGTCCGGAAAGCATCGATTGAAGCAGGGGGATTGGTTGCTGTTGCCAGGAATCCCGTTCAAGCAGGGTATGCGAAGCAGCATGGCGCACCAGGCGGGCTTCTTCAAGCCATACAAGCTGGTAAGGCATTGCGCAGTCAAACAGGACCAAAAGCAATTGCGGCGGTTGCGGAAGAATTAGGTGGAAAAGTAGTTGCCGAAGGAACGGTTACCGACTTTGTATTGGAAACAAAAGGCGGTTTTGATGTCGGTGCGGTGACGATTGAAAAGTCGCTGCATATGACATTTTGGAATGAATTCATGACGCTGGACATGAATGGAGAAAGATTGGCAACCTTCCCGGATCTGATCATGACATTCGATGCGGAGACAGCCGAGCCAATCGTGAGCGGGGCGATCCAGGAAGGGCAGAAGCTGGCCATCCTGACTGTTCCGAAGGATAAATTGATTTTAAGCAGCACGATGTACAATGTGAAGCTGCTGCAAACAGTGGAAGCCATCTTGGATGAAAAAATCGTTAATTATCTATAATCAGAGGGGGAATCAGCAATGACATTGAAACAAACATTGACGGCAGTGGACGTATTGGATGATGGAAACGTAAACGGGGAAAAGGTAAAGGCGTTATTTGAAGCGTATCAAAATGTTACGGTTGCCGTCACGACTATCGAAGGAGACAAAGGCAGCACCGATTTCATCCGGATCGACATTCCAGGATCACAAGGAAGATCCGCAAATGGAGAAAACCCGACGATTGGGATCATCGGGCGTCTTGGGGGAATCGGGGCAAGACCAAGCCGAGTCGGCCTGGTTTCGGATGCCGATGGTGCCGTTGCTGCCATCGCAGCAGCATTGAAGCTTGCCGATATGCAGACAAAAGGTGATACATTGGCATCGGATGTGATCGTGAGCACGCATATATGCCCAGATGCGCCTACCCGACCGCATGAACCGGTGGACTTCATGGATTCGCCTGTCGACATTGGCACGATGAATGAAAACGAAGTAGTACCGGAAATGGAAATGATCCTCTCCATCGACACGACCAAAGGCAATCGCATCGTCAATCATAAGGGGATCGCCATTTCCCCTACCGTGAAGGAAGGCTATATCCTGCGGGTGAGTGAGGATCTGATGCGCATCCAGGAAATGGCGACTGGTGAAAATGCTGTCACATTCCCGATTACGATGCAGGATATCACACCATACGGTAACGGTCTTTTCCATATCAACTCCATCTTGCAGCCTGCTGTTGCTACATCGGCGCCTGTAGTGGGTGTTGCCGTCACAGCAGGCTCGATTGTTCCGGGCTGCGGTACGGGAGCAAGTCATGAAGTGGATATCGCCACGGCCGCACGTTTCGTCATCGAAGTGGCTAAAGAAGTGGCAGCAGGCACTTGCAGTTTCTATGATCCTGCCGAATTCGAAACGATCACCAGCCTATACGGCTCGATGACTGTCCTGCAAACTGCAGGCAAGCAATAAGGAAGGAGCACCAGATGAAAAAGCTAGGCATGATCACCATAGGTCAAGCTCCTCGTCATGATGTGGCTCCGATCGTTGAAAAATACTTGGATCAGCGTGCTGAACTTGTGCAGGCCGGTGCTTTGGATGGCATGAGCAAAGCCCAGATCGAAGCGGAGCTTGCTCCGGGACCAGAAGATTATGTGCTCACGTCCAAGCTGGTGAGCGGTGAGTCTGTCAATCTGTCCAGGGAAAAGATAAAACCATTGATTCAGCAGAAAATCGAACAAATGGAAGCTGATGGTATCACGACGATCCTATTATTATGTACAGGTGTCTTTCCGGGACTGCAAGCTCGAAGCTCGGTATTGATTGAACCTGATCATATCATCCCTCCGAGTGTGAAGGCATTGCTGGGAGATAGAAAGCTAGGTGTCGTCAGTCCTTTGCCAGAACAGATGGATAATTTAAAGCAAAAGTTCATCCCATATGATATCGAACCGGCAGCAGCGGCTGCGAATCCGTATCAGCCAGGGACGGAGCAGTTCGCCCAAGCTGCCAAAGAACTCAAAGAATTGGATGCAGATGTGCTGATTTTGGATTGTATGGGTTACACAGAAGAAATGCGCGATATTGCAGCAGAGGCATCCGGGCTTCCAGTTATTTTGTCCAATGCATTGATGGCCAAGCTTGTTGCAGAAATCATTTAAGGTAGTGATGATTATGGGAAATATATTAGAAGATAATAGCAGGAGCTTTTTGATCAGCAGTTTGAACTTGAAACCGACAGAAACATTGCTGATCGTGACAGATGAAGAGAAAAAGGATTTGGCAGAAGCGATTTATGCAGCGGGTAAGTCAATTGGGGCAGAGACAGTGCTGATGGTCATGCAGGAGCGTGAGAAATCAGGTCAGGAGCCTCCCGCGTCCATTGCCGAAGCGATGAAACTTAGTGACGTGGTCATTTGTATAACGGTGCACAGCCTGACGCATACGAAAGCAAAAAAAGATGCAGTGAATGCGGGGGCACGCGTTGCAACCATGCCAGGCATCACATATGATATGTTCCTCGAAGGAGCCATCAGCGCGGACTATGAAGCGGTCGAGAAGCTTACTATCCAAGTAACGGATCTACTGTCTGCCGCTCGGCAAGTGAAAATCGAAAAAAGCGGCTATCAACTGACTTTTTCGATTGAAGGCAGAGCGGGTGTACCAAGCACGGGAGTTTATCATAAGCCTGGTCAATCTGGTAATCTTCCTTCCGGTGAAGCATTCATCGCTCCAATGGAAGGCACCGCCAACGGCAAGATAGTCATCGATGGATCGATTGCAGGCATAGGAAAGGTCACGGAGCCAGTGTTATTGTCAATCGAAAACGGAAAACTTGTCGGTGCGGAAGGAAAGCAAGGACAGGAACTTCTGAGTTTATTGGGCGACGGTGACGGCCGTAATGTGGCGGAATTCGGCGTTGGGACAAACGATAAAGCAAGGGTTACAGGTGTCGTACTGGAAGACGAAAAAGTCTACGGAACGATTCACATCGCTTTTGGCAGCAACAATACATTTGGCGGCAACGTAGCTGCTGGAGTCCATATTGACGGAGTTGTCATGGAACCTACCGTGTTCATCGATGGAGAGTTATTGTTGGAAAAGGGAGTTATGGAAATAAAATAGCAGCAGTCATGAAGAAGCACTTAAGTATTCACGTCTGCGGCACCTTCATTATCTAAAGTGGTATGTAAGAAAGCCCCTTTTTCCAAAGAGGCTTTCTTACATTACTTATCTTTTGTTAATTCATAGCTTGTACGAATCAATTCGCGGATTTCTTTCTTGGGAACAGACCCGTCTAATATAATGGAGTTCCAATGTTCTTTATTTAAGTGATAGGCGGGTACGATAGAGTCGTATTCATTTCTGAGTTGCTCATTCATACCAGGTTCGTTTTTCACATTAATCCAAATCTTGTTTTCTCTCTCAAATATCCAAGCAAATGTTTTATCATTATTCTTATGTCTGATAAGTGTCCAATTATCGTCTCTAAAGGGTTCGTCTTCATACACTTCTTTATACTGCTTACAATAGTCAATAGCCTCTTGTCTACTCTTCATAGATAATCAACTCCATATACATATTTTCTATTTATAACTTAATCCTTCAACAAAGACTTTCCAAGATGAATCAATTCTCTTAAGAAGCCGCTCAGATTTTCCGCCATACAGCATCTCAACAAATAGACCATCCAGTATAGTTAAATAGGTCATTACAACGTCTTCAGGCTGTAAATTGTTACGTAATCTATGGATTACTGACTCAATTTCATGTAATAACATGCTCTCTAATTTTTCAGTTAAGTCATAGGATTTTAGAATCATTTCTTCTTTCAAATGTGCTGGGGGGAAGTATGCATTTCTTATAAGAAAGCGTGTATTAATCGTATTTTCATACCTGTCCATGTACTCAGTTATAAACTGTTTGAGTTTTTCTATAAGAGTACTATTTCCCGTACCAGAAAAGAAAACTTCTATAAACGCAATCTCTTTCGAAATGGAATAGTCAAAAGCACTTCTAAATAGATGCTCTTTACTTTTGAAATGGGAATATATAGATTCTTTCTTAATACCTACCTCTCCTGCAATTGAAGATAAGGAGGCTCCTTCATACCCATGAAGGGCAAACTGCAATAAAGCTGCCTCAATTAATTTCGTTCCCGTCATAAATCATATCCCCCATCATTCGATTCTCTCTATATCATAGATTAAAATATGCTATTGCGCTAAGTAACCACCATCAGTAACCAGCATAAGTCCGGTGGTGTAATTGGATGCGGCAGAAGCAAGGTAAAGTCCGGTACCTTTAATTTCTTCGGCACTAGCAATACGATTCATAGGTATAACCTTTTCTCCCTGCTGGATGAACTCAGGATCATCAAAAAGACCGTTTCCTATATTGGTGCTGAAGTAACCGGGACAAATCGCGTTTACTTGAATGTTAAAGGGAGCATATTGAAGCGCGAGTTCCCTTGTAAGGTTGATAACTGCACCTTTAGTTGCACTATAAGCTGTACCAGGAAACACTCCCGACGTCCCAGCCAAACCCCACATGGAAGAAATGTTGATTATTTTGCCGCTTCTTTGTTTTTTCATTATTTTTAAAGCTTCACGATTCGTATATAACACACCGCTAAGATTTATATCCAATGCCTTTTTCCAGTCATCCGTTTCATATTCATCTGTGAGTCCTGAATTCGGGTCGGATATGCCAGCTGCGGCAATAGCAATATCAAGCTGTCCAAATTCCTTCTCAGCTGCTTGGATCAATTTAGCAACCTGCCCTTCATCAGATACATCGCATGGAACCGATAATGCTTTACGCCCCAATGCTTTGATTTTCCCAACAGTTTCTTGGTTACCTTCCTCGTTCACATCGCCACAGACAACATGTGCGCCTGCTTCAGCCATTGCTATGGATAACTGTGCTCCCAATCCACTTCCAGAACCGGTAACCACCGCCACCTTATTACTTAAATCAAACATATCCTGCACATTCATTTCCTGTTCCTCCTTAAGCAAGATGGAGCTACCTAACGTTAGGTAGTTTATATAATGGTTGTTACCCGTCCTGTTTTGGCTCAAAACATGAATAGTACTAATCATGATTAGTAGGAAGAGACAGTGAAAAATAATGCAATACAGTCAGTTTGATATGGGAAGACATTTATAACAAGGACAAGGTATCATTAGCATTGCTTAATTTTTACGATTCACAATACCTTTATATGGATTAGTAAAAAGCAGAAGTGAAGATTTGGAAGCATTAAGTTTACTAAGTTATTGAATTTGAGATCATTACACAAAGGTCATATATAATATTGTGACATATGATAAATCTATATCATTATTATTTAGCGAGTAGTCACTTCATTATTGTGACGTGTATAAAGATTGACAATCCCATTCTGTTAAAAAGATAAATCAATTGCAAAAAAACCTCTGTGAACATCCGTTTACAGAGGTTTTTCTGTTTATGCATCACGCTGTATCCGAATCAGACGTTTCCGTCAAGAATCGCAATCCTGCCAAGTATTTGCGTCCGCGTTTTTGCACCCACTGCACGCGTACGTCGCTTTCGCGGAAGCTGCTGTGGTTTGCTTGCAGGCGCAATATTTGGCCTGGTTTGAGTGGGTTTCTCAGCTCGACCTGACAGCCGCTCAGGCTGTAATCCATCATAGTGGTTTCGACTTTCCTGTCATCAGCAAGTTGCAGGATTGCAGGGACGGTGACCGTTTCGCGGATGCTTTGCCGTTCGGATTGTTTCGGCAGTGCCTTTGTTTGCTTGAAGAATTGTGCTGCCGCATTCCAAAGGGTGGAATTGACATATTCCCTGCTGGTATAAATATCAGCAGCGTCGACAAACAGAATCTTGACAAGGGAACGGTATTGATCCAGTGTGACATCCTGGAAGGACACGCCTGCATAATAGCTTTTCCCTTCCTGTGATACCCAATGTTTATGCAGCTGTATTCCTTGAAGCGGGCCGGTGGACAATGTCAGGTTAGCGCCTGCCGAAAGCAGATGGGCAGATTTGGTGTCCAGCAGCTCCAAGCGGGCGCCATACTCGCTCAAGTCAATGATTCGCACTTTGTGTATGTGGCCATTCATACCATTTCGAAGCTCTGCATCCAATGTCACATCGAATCGTTCTGCTTCCCGGAAACGGGGGCGTTCGACGGCAATGGTCAGCGCCATGACGAGGGCAATGGCATTATACAGCACCCAGAAAATATTGATATAAAGCATACTGACACTGTCATAAATCTGCACTGGTGTGAACAAATCGATACCGACCATGATGAGGCTAGCAGCACTCATGGCCAGCAAGATCACATATGGTGTGCTTGTCCGCCAGAGGAAGTGGCGGCGGTTATTCAATATCCCTTTGCGGGTCACATTGAATTTGATCGACTTGCGGAAGAATAATTCCGTGAGCACAGATACTGCCATGTATGGCGCAAGTGCCACTTCATACACATGACTCCATAATGTTGTCCGCTTATTATCTGCCATCCGGCGGAACGCAAGCTGCGATGATAGGAATGCCGGCAGCCAGAACATCAATAGTGTCGAGAAATCGGTTTGAAGGCTGTAAATGGAAAACAGCAGGAACAATAATGGTGCAAGCAAATAGACCATTTTATAAATCCCGAAGAACCAATAATGGATCCCGTCCATGTAGAGAAGGCGCTGCATGAAGCTCAAGCCTTTTATCGTGAGCGGATTCCATTTACGGATCACTTGGATATTTCCCCGGCACCAGCGATCGCGTTGTTTCAGCAGATCGGCATATGTCTCGGGGGACAAGCCGACAGCCAATGTTTCATTGACGAAAACAGTTCGCTGTCCATTTGTCTGCAGCAGCATTCCTGTTGCCATATCTTCCGTGATGACACCAGTGGCGAATCCGCCGATTTCTTCCAAAGAGCGGCGGCGGAACAATGCGTTGCTTCCTACATACATCGTGGCATTGTACCGATCTTTTCCTTCTTCCAAACGGCGCATGAAGAAGTCTTGTTCGTTGGTGATATTATCTTCGAAGAATAGATTATACTGAAACGCATCGGCATTATAGAAAACCTGCGGTGCTTGGACGAAGGAGACCTTTTCGTCGGTAAAGTAGCCTAATGTACGCTCCAGGAAATTGGCACGCGGTACCATGTCGGCATCCATTGTGACGATGATTTCGCCATTGGTTTTCGTCATCGCATGGTTCAGGTTGCCGGCTTTTTGGTGCTTGTTGTCCGGACGATCCAGATAGATGGCACCCATTGACTCGGTCAGCTGCCGAATATCAGCGCGTCTGCCATCATCGCACACATAGATTCTGAGTTTGTCTTCTGGGTAGCGCATCATCTGGCTGGCAGAGATAGTTCGTTTCAACAGATCGGCCGGCTCATTATAAGTGGCGATATACACATCCACTGTCGGCAGCTCCTCGAATGCCGATAACGGCACGGTCTTCTGCTTGAAAGGCCGCCACGACAAAATGGTGAAAACAACCGACTGTAAATAGCCGGCCCATTCGGTGACAAGCAGCAAAATCCCGACTATCAGGCTGATGACACCCATCGTCGGCAATGTGAATGCGGTCCGCCAAATCAAATAAATAAGGTTCAGACCGAGAAAGGCAGCAAGCAGCAAATACTTGGCAGCCAAATACTTACGGGCGAACATATAAAGAATCAATAGGATGGCGGTGGAAGCGATAAGCCAAATGATTTCCGATGTTTGCACATAATTTCCTCCCTTACACTGCAAGAAGCACTGATTAAGTATATTATTCTATTACTACATTACACTTCTCTACTTTTTTCCATTCCCTTAATAGGTGCTGTCCATGTCTGTGATGGGATATATTTATAGAACCCAAAACAAGTTCAGCTCTTAGATACACTAAAAAACAATTATTCTAATTCTTAGATAACCGTGTAAAGTACATGCAAGTACGTCAGATGGAACGAACCTTTTCGAAGGGATTAATCGATTTTATGGAGGAGTAGTTTATGAAAATAAAATATTTGGATTCCTTAAAATAAATTAGACATATATATAGAACTAGGAATTAAGAAGTGCACTTTCTGTTTTAAAAATGGGTTTGCCCAAGCAAATCAATAATAGTGGTAGAAACTATCTAGTTAGATAGTAATTTTTGGTTTTATCTTACATTTTATGGTTGAAAGAGTGCGGATTAATTGGAATAATAGGCTCGAGTACATAGTAAACATGTACATCAAATTATTTGGAGGAATCAAAAATGAACAAGAAGTTCACGAAGTATGCTGCAGTTGGATTAGTAAGTGCCATGGCTTTCGCAGGTGTAGGTCCAAGTTTAGTAAGTGCCAAAGCAGCTGCAGATTCTCCTGAAGTCAGCTCAGCTAGCCAGGTTGAAGCAGATGTTGAAGTTACATTGCAGGAAATGAGTGAACTTGAAAAGATTCTTGAAGAGGATGGCGTCACAGAAGCCGACATGATCACATATGGGAATTATGTCAAAACACAAGTTTCTCAAAAGGACGGGGAATTTTCTGTTCAATGGAAAGGTGCAGTAATCAAAAAGGCAGTGAAATTCATGGTGGATCACGCTGACATTATTCCATCTAAATCATTGAGGAATTTCGTTGAAAAGAATGGAAATAAAATTATCAGAGCCATTGACACTGCGGAGACATACACTTGGTATGGCCTTCATAAAGCATTTTCTGCTGTAGGCATTCCTGATAAGTATGCAGATGCTCTTGCTGACTTTATTGTAAAGTACTTGCTATAATACAACTATGATAAAAAATCTCTTATCTTCCTTGTCTCCGTTTCTTATGCTCATCATTCTCTTCCTGCCTGTAATCCTTATTGACATCCTGATTATTAAACTTGTGGGTGGATATTACTCTGGGTTACTAAGTTTGTTATTTTTCCTCTTGGTATTTTACATCTGTAGCTTATTGATAAGTATTGTAGTGGATAGTTTAATGAAAATAATAAATGAATTCTACAAAGTGAAGATAACAGATGAACTCTCCGCCATTGTAGACTTTCTCTTCAGTGTAGCAGTGATATTGCTATTGGATTCACTATTTGAGTCTATTAACTTGCCGAACACTGTTAAGATTTTAATCATTTTAGTCCACTCCATCATGCTATACGCTATCAATAAATTGACGGCCAAATCTAATAGTGATAGAGATTCAACCGCTCACGATGAAACGATAGACCCGAGTATTGAACAAGAGATCAGGTTAACATTGCAAAGTGAAAATGTAGCTGATTGTATTGGAATCATAAATGACAGACACCCTGACATACCAAAAGTAAAGATTATACAAGCTGTACGGAGAATAAAGAATGAATAGAAACAGTTTTAAGAAGGCTGTCGGGAAAGTCCCGGCAGCCTTTTTATTTTGGAATGAGATTTCCATCTTAGAAAAATAGTTTTCTTTTTATCACATGATAAGCCTTTTTCGGCTGGCTGTTTTCATCGAATAATAATGGTTTTCCATTCGGGGATTCTTGTTCGGTGACCCAGCTGTGATTATCGGAAATGCCCCAAACTGTGAACTCCCCGCAAGCTGGTGTATCCAAGCAAACTTCCATAACGTCTCCGTAGCGTTCCGCTTGTATGTTCTTGGCGTCGCCGTTGCTCAGGTTCTGCAGTTTCACGTCCATTTCCGTAACGGCAATATCAAAGCCGGCATCTGCTACGCGGTTGAACCATTCCTGAATACGGTCTTTGGAAAAGCGCGGGTCGGCAGCATCCACATGCGTTTGCATGCCGATGCCATCAATGGGAACGCCTTCTGCTTTCCAGATAGACAGTGCTTCAAGCATTGCTTCTGATTTAGCATTGGACATTTCGTTGCCGAAATCATTGTAGTACAATTTCGCATCGGGATTGGCTTCGTGTGCCCATTGAAAAGCGAGCGGAATATAATCAGGTCCGATGGTACGAAGCCAGATTGTATCCCGTAAAGTGCCGTCATCGTTCCATGCTTCATTGACAACATCCAATGTATCGATGCTGCCGCGATAATGGGAGGCAACCTCCTGGACATGATTTTTAAGGATTTCTTCAGCAGAAGCGCGGTCGACAGCTTGCTGTGTCACCCATTCCGGCAGGGCTTCCCCCCAGACAAGCACATGGCCGCGGATTGCGATATCATGCTGCTGCGCCATTTCTACCATTTCATCGACTTTCACAAAATTGAAAGCACCTCGTTCCGGCTGCATCGCATCCATCTTCATTTCGTTTTCGATGGTCCAGCTGGAAAACTCCGTCGTGGCTAAGTTTTTATAGTCACTATCTTCCATAAGTGCGTCATAGCGAATGGAACTGCCTATGAGCAATTCATCGTCTTCAGCTAATTTCCGCAATGTTTGTCTTTCCATCAGATACCCTCCAACTGCAATACATAGAATGAGGATTGCACCGCCGATCATTATCCATTTTCGCTTTTTCAATAGAAGCCCTCCATTATTCATATGATAGTTCGGATGGGAAATCGGCAATTACGTTCCTTTTACCAAAAGTCCACTTTTGTAAACCAGACATTTCCAACGTGTGATGTGTAGCTCTGAAACAGTTTTTGTGTATTTTACACAAAAACCTGATAATTGTTTGTTTTTTCTGCATATTGAAAGCCTTTTAATTGCGCTCTACAATGAGGATATAGCACATGTGCAAGTGGATTGGGAGGTGTCACAGTTGGAAGCTTTATCTCGCAATTTTTTCTTGTATTTAGCAAAAAACCAGCCATTGAACAAGCTGGCTAACTTATACGGTATCCGGATGGTCAAGGGCAAAATTGTCGGAGGTGTATCCTTCGATCAAGCTATACCATTCATCAGAACATTGAATAAAGACGGAATGAGTGTGACTGTCGATCATCTTGGTGAATACGTGGCAAATCCGCATACAGCAGTGGAACGGGCTGGCGAGGTTGTCGCAGCACTAGAGGTCATCAAGCAAGCAGGTTTGGATGCGCAGGTTTCCTTGAAACTGACATCACTCGGACTTGATATCAGCGAAGAGCTTGTCCGCCTGAACCTGTGTCGGATACTGACGGCTGCGGATCGTCTGGGTGTGATGGTGACGATTGATATGGAAGATTCAGAACGCTGTCAAAAGACATTGGATTTATTCCAAGAGCTGAAAGCGGATTATCAGAATGTGAGTACGGTCATTCAGGCGTATCTTTACCGCAGCGGGGAAGATCTGGATCAAATGAAGCATCTGCAGCCATTCATCCGCTTGGTCAAAGGAGCGTACAAAGAACCGAAGTCGGTTGCTTTCCAGGAAAAGCAGGATGTGGATAGCAACTACCGTAAGCTGATTGCCAAGCAGCTTGACAGCGGCAGCTACACGGCCATCGCAACGCATGATGACCGGATGGTATCCTTTACGAAACATTATGCCTTGGAAAAAGGGATAGGGAAAGACAAATTTGAATTTCAGATGCTGTATGGCATGCGCCAGCAGCTGCAGCAGGAACTCGTCAAACAGGGCTATAAAGTCCGTATTTACTTGCCGTATGGCGATGACTGGTACGGCTACTTCATGCGCAGATTGGCCGAGCGCCCTGCAAATATTGCTTTTGCTTTCAAAGGTATGACCAAAAAATAAACCAAAGGAGCGATTGATCATGACGACACCTTATAAACATGAACCGTTCACCGATTTCACGCAGGAGAAGGAGCAGCAAGCTTTCCACAAAGCGCTGGAGCAGGTACAAAAAGTGATGGGAGACTCGTACCCGCTTGTGATCGACGGTGAAAAAGTGACGACTGATGAGAAAATCGTCTCCATCAACCCAGCTGATAAAGAAGAAGTTGTCGGGGAAGTATCCAAAGCTTCCCAGGAGCATGCAGAACGTGCCATTGAAGCAGCTGCGACTGCTTTCGAAACATGGCGTTATACAAAGCCCGAGGAGCGGGCCCATATTTTGATGCGGGCAGCCGCAATCGTGCGTCGCAAAAAGCACTATTTCTCGGCATTGCTTGTGAAGGAAGCCGGAAAGCCATGGAAAGAAGCCGATGCAGATACAGCGGAAGCAATCGATTTCATGGAATATTATGCACGTCAGATGATGGAGATTGCGCCAGGCAAACCTGTCATGTCCCGTGAAGGGGAAGCGAATCGCTATATTTACACAGCAACAGGTGTGACTGTCGTCATTTCCCCGTGGAACTTCTTGTTCGCGATCATGGCTGGAACGACGGTAGCACCATTGGTGACAGGTAATACGGTAGTCCTGAAGCCGGCGAGTGCAACGCCTGTCATCGCAGCACAGTTCGTAAAAGTATTGGAAGAAGCGGGTGTGCCAAAAGGCGTCATCAACTTTGTCCCGGGAAGTGGTGCAGAAGTAGGCGACTATCTGGTCGAGCATCCGAAAACAAGCATCATCACATTCACAGGCTCACGTGATGTAGGTACTCGCATTTTCGAAAAAGCGGCGAAAGTACAGCCGGGTCAGCAGCATCTGAAGCGGGTGATTGCGGAAATGGGTGGCAAAGATACGATTGTCGTGGATGAGGATGCCGATATTGAGCTTGCAGCAGATGCCATTGCTGTCTCTGCGTTTGGCTTTGCCGGACAAAAATGCTCAGCTGGCTCACGGGCAGTTGTGCATGAGAACGTATACGACGCTGTTTTGCAGCGCGTAATCGAAATCACGGAATCCCGGATCACAGCAGCTCCGGAAAGTGCAGATGTCTATATGGGACCTGTCATCGACCAAGCTTCCTTCGATAAAATCACCGAATATATCGAAGTCGGCAAACAAGAAGGCAAGCTCGTGAGCGGCGGCTCCAGTGATGACAGCAAAGGCTTCTTCATCCAGCCGACCATTTTCTCGGAACTGTCCCCGACATCCCGCATCATGCAGGAAGAAATCTTCGGGCCAGTCCTGGGATTCTCGAAAGTATCCAGCTTCGAGGAAGCAATCGACGTTGCCAATAACACAGAGTACGGCCTGACAGGCGCAGTGATCACGAAAAACAGAGCCCACATCGAATACGCCAAAGAACGCTTCCATGTCGGCAACCTGTACTTCAACCGCAACTGCACCGGCGCCATCGTCGGCTACCACCCATTCGGCGGCTTCAAAATGTCCGGCACCGACTCCAAAGCCGGCGGCCCGGATTATCTGCAGCTGCATATGCTGGCGAAGACTGTTAGTGAGATGTATTAAAACACGAAAAGCGGAAAAGACCGGTTAGAAACGGAGCGGTAAGCAAGGGAGCCCGGAGTAAGGTGTACTTTCCTTACGCAAGGATTTATCACTTCCGGCGCAGTTCCTGGCTTTCGGAGCTAGACAACCCGAAAAGCGGAAGAAATCGGTTAGAAACGAAGGAATAAGTGTGGGAGCCCGGAGTGGGTGTTTTCGCCACGCAGGGATTCAACGCTTAGGCCGCAGTTTCTGGTCTTTGTAGCTGGACAACACGAAAAGCGGAAGAAATCGGTTAGAAACGAAGGAATAAGTGTGGGAGCCCGAAGTGGGCGTAATTCCCACGTAGGGATTCATTGCTTAGGCCGCAGTTTCTGATTTCTGTAGCTAGACACCATCGAAAAGCGGAAAAGACTGGTTAGTAATTAAATACAATAGATAGAATAGAAAGAAAGAGGCTGCTCCTGCAAAATGGAAGCAGCCTCTTTCTATGATTACACAAATAGCAATTGCTTAAGCGAGTACCCGTGGAAAGGTTTTGATACTACCATTTAAATCATCTCACTAAAGTTGCGTGTCGTGTTGGTATAATATGGTTAATGGTTTATACTATTACCTATATTTATCTTTAAGTGGGGGAACCTTACACAAATGTTAAAGAATGAAATAAAAGAGATTATACATACTATACTGCCAACGAAGAGCAGGGTTGCTTTGGGAGCAGCCTTTATCCTTTCTTTGATTGGTACGAGCTTAACTCTAGTATCACCATTGCTCATAAAAGAGGTAGTAGATCAATTTTCGAACCAGATGATAGACTGGACTATAATTGTTATTGTTGTTGGTTTACTGATTGTAAATAGTATTTCCGGGACGGCTTCTGGTGCTATTACACAATTTACAGAAGAGAAAATCGTATTTTTATTAAGAGAGCTTCTTTGGAACAAAATCTTAAAGTTACCAGTGTCTTATTTCCAAAAAAACAAATCCGATGCTTTAATCACGCGTCTCACAAATGATACTACCTTGATTTCATCTGTCTTAACCGAAGGGTTGATGAGTGTGTTAATAAGTTTCATAGCTGTAATCGGTACTCTCGTTATCCTATTTTTTGTGGACGTATGGTTGACTGTGCTTGTGATGTTGAAGCCTATGGCAGGGAAGAAGATGAACGGGAAAGAGGAAAAAAGTTTTTTGCTGACATGTATCAATTGAGTATTAAAGAAGCCATATTGGATGCCATGATTTATCCTTTGCTGGCCATTCTTAGTTCCGTTGTCATTGCTATCGTCGTTGTATTTGGTTTCTGGCGTCTGGGATCTGGTGCTGTGACCATGGGAACACTGGTAGCTTTTGTTTTGTATTTATTCTATGCTCTTACTTATGTTGTCGGGATAGGGATGAAGGTAAGTGAATATCACGAAGCAAAGGGATCTTTAAGACAAGTATTCAGGATCTTAATGGCAAAAGAAGAAAAGCAAATAGAGGTTGATAGCCAGAAAGCATTCTCATTCAATGAATTGAAAATGGAAAAGGTCTCATTCTCTTACAATAAAAAAGACAATGTCATTTCAGACTTATCTCTTTCTGTTCATCGAGGGGAAGTGCTTGCTTTGATTGGCGAGAGCGGAGCGGGGAAATCTACCATTATCAATCTTCTGGAAAGATTTTATGAACCGATGGGAGGTGACATGCTGATCGATGACATGTCATTCCGAGATATCGCACCCCAAATCTGGCGGAAAGGTTTAAGTCTTGTTTCACAAGATACTTTCTTATTCAATGGAACGATCAAAGATAATATCAAATACGCGAACCCAGCAGCCACGGACGAAGAAGTGATCTTTGCTGCCAAACAAGCAAGCGCTCATGACTTTATCATGAAACTGGATGCTGGCTATGATTCGGATATGGGTGACTACGGCAGTTATCTTTCCGGCGGTCAGAAACAGAGGATAGCTATCGCGAGGGCGTTCTTAAGAAGAAGTTCCTTTATATTATTAGATGAATATACGTCCAATGTCGATAGTGATACGGAACAGGAGTTGATTAAAACAGTATCCCGTTTGAAAGGGGAGGTCGGGTTCATCATCATCGCGCATAGGCTCTCCACCGTGAAAGGTGCTGACAAAATAGCTGTCATAAAAGATGGGCGGCTAGAGGATATTGGGACACATGAGGAATTGGTTCAAAGAAATGAATACTATGTCAGAGTGATTACCGAACAAATGAATCATGACAGTGAAGTCCTAAATGTGCTGGATGGACAACCTGTATAATATGACGGATTTACTTTACTTCTGTTTTCTGCAACCACTTTAGTAAATGTTAAAAGTCATCTCTGTTTATTCAAGAAATTAATGGAGTTACTTCAATTGCGATCACTATATCTATCAATCTATTGTAAAATGATTAATTATTATGGAAGATAAATGTAAAAGGTGGTTTTTATGCGAACTTTCTTTTTGTTTTTTGAGTTTTTTATTCTCTTCGTACTATTTATCATTGCGCTGCTTTTCGCTATTGCAGACGGTTACTGGGCTTATTATGTTGCTGTAATAAGTGTCTTAATCATTGCAGTATCTAAAATCCTTATCGTACAAGATAATAAAAAGAGGAGGAAAAAGCAGAAAGATTTGAGGTGAAGGCTAAACTCAGAAATGTCATTGCTTAAATTAGTGATAGTAAACAAAACTTGTCCATAAAACGGAGAAAGCGTGCCATCATTGGCACGCTTTTATATATGGGGAATTAAAAAAGAAGATAGAGGAGAGGGGGTCAGCCATCTAACTCTTCTTCATTCTCTGGATCACTCAATTTTGTCAGCCAGTCTCTGAATTCAGCATCGTCTTTGCAATGGATTACTTTTGGTGTGTCTTCTAGTTTGTTGATCATATTTCATCTCTCCTTTTCGTGATTCACACAGATTATACCCGATACAGGATATATTGAAACCCATTTTACAGACTCTTCATTAACCTAACAAACACTTTGTAAAGTTCTCTTACAGACAAAATTCTGGTGACAGACTTTACAAGCTGTATTTCATGTTGTATGATTTAAATCGTAACAATTACGAATTAGGTCGAGGGGTGTAGCATGACTGACGGAGCAAATAAAATTCCGGTTACTATATTGACGGGATTTCTTGGAGCAGGAAAAACGACGCTTTTGAACCGGATACTTCGCGATGTGCGAAGCAATAATACTGCGGTCATCATCAATGAATTCGGTGAGACAGGCATTGACGGCAAATTTGTCGAGGAAACGACGGAAGAGATAATTGAAATCAATAATGGCTGTATTTGCTGTAATGTCCGCGGTGATCTGATAAGGATACTCAAAGACATGCTTGTTCGCGCACATAAGGAAGGAACTGAACTGAAACGCGTGATCATCGAGACAACGGGACTTGCCAACCCGGCGCCTGTCATCCAGACATTTCTGATGGATGATGTGATGCGATATTGGTTCGAGCTGGATAGTGTATGTACAGTCGTGGATGCGTTACATACCGACAGACAATTGGACGCGCATGCAGTTGCTCGGGAGCAGATTGCTTTTGCAGATAAAATCATAGTGAATAAACAGGATCTTGTCTCGCAAGAAGAACTGAAGATGCTTGAGACGCGCATCAAAGGAATGAATCCAGAGGCGGAAATCTTCTTTACGGAAAATAGCAAAGTTCCATTGTTCAAGCTGCTTGATGTTTTCAGTTTCTCACTGGATCAAAAATTGCAAATCCGGCCTGATATGCTGGAGCATCATCATCACCATCATGATGACATCCAAGCAATCGTGCTGAAGGATGAACGACAGATCGACCCGGAACGTTTGGATAGATGGTTTTCATACCTTGTGCAAATAAAAGGGGAGAGCTTATTCCGTTATAAAGGGATCCTCCACGTGAGGGGGCAGAGCAGGCGGGTGCTGTTCCAAGGTGTGCATATGTTATTTGCCAGTACTGCAGATAGGGAATGGAAACGCGGAGAGAACAAGCAGAATGAGCTTGTTTTCATAGGCCGGGATTTGGATGAAGCGGAGCTGGAATCCGGGTTTGCATATTGTCTAGGGGAAATTGATGACTTTCTTACAAGTGCATAAAGCACAAAAAAAATTTACCCTTATTTAAATCGTAATAATTACAATTGGGAGGTTATTATGAAAAAGAAAATACCTGTGACTGTGCTGAGTGGTTATCTTGGAGCTGGAAAAACGACGCTGCTCAACCACATTCTCCATAATCGTGATGGCTTGAAGGTGGCGGTCATCGTCAACGACATGAGCGAAATCAATATCGATGCTGGGTTGGTCGAAAACGAAGGGACATTATCGCGTGTCGATGAGCAGCTGGTTGAGATGTCCAACGGCTGCATCTGCTGCACGCTGCGGGATGACTTGCTGGTGGAAGTCGAGAAGCTGGCGCAAAATGGCAGCTTTGACTATATCCTCATCGAGTCCAGCGGTATCAGTGAACCTGTACCTGTTGCGCAGACATTCACCTATATAGATGAGCAGCTGAATATCAATCTATCCGACTTCACCACATTGGACACGATGGTGACGGTGGTGGATGCCAACCGTTTTTGGCATGACTTTGGTTCTGGTGAAAGTCTGCTCGATCGCCAGCAGGAAGTGGCTGCTGACGATGAAAGGGAAATCGCTGATTTGCTGCTGGATCAAATCGAGTTTTGTAATGTCCTGATTCTGAATAAATGTGATTTGGTAGAAGAAGAAGCTTTGAAGCAATTGAAGCATGTGCTGCGTCTATTGCAGCCAGAAGCAAGGATCATCGAAACGACGCACGGAAAAGTGGACCCCAAGGATATTCTGTTCACCCAATCCTTTGATTTTGACAAAGTCAGCTCATCGGCTGGCTGGCTGAAGGAACTGGAAAACGGGCCAGAGCAGCACACGCCGGAAACAGAAGAATATGGTATCGGTTCATTCACATACGTCCGGCAGCATCCATTCCATTCGGAGCGCTTCATGCAGTTTGTTGAAACGATGCCGGAAAATATCATCCGTTCCAAAGGGATAAGTTGGTGTGCAACGCGCAATGAATTCGCCTTGTTGCTGTCACAAGCAGGACCAGCAGCCAATATCGAACCAGTATCGTATTGGGTGGCGTCATTGGATGCCGAACGACAGGAGTTACTCCGCAGGGAGAATCCGTCCATCAATAAAGAATGGCATCCACAATACGGTGACAGAAAAACGCAGCTCGTGTTCATCGGCACCGATTTGGATCAGCAGGCAATTACGAATGAGCTCGACAGCTGTCTGCTGACGGAAGCTGAACTTGCTGGCGACTGGTCGCAATTAGCCGATCCGTTTCGCTGGAACATCCAGACTGCACAATAAAAAGGAGGAAGAAACAATGGCAAAGAAATCAAAAATCGCCAAAGAGAAAAAAAGACAGGAAATGGTGCTCAAATACGCCGAGTTAAGAAGGGAATTGAAGGAGAAAGGCGATTATGAAGCGCTAAGCAAGTTGCCGCGTGATTCATCGCCGACACGCTTGAAAAACCGTTGTGAAATCACCGGCCGTCCGCGCGGCTATATGCGTCAATTCGGCATGAGCCGGATCAAGTTCCGTGAGTATGCGCATAAAGGGCAAGTGCCTGGTGTGAGGAAAGCGAGCTGGTAAGCGATGGACCAAAGAATTCCGGTGACCGTGTTGAGCGGTTATCTTGGAGCAGGGAAGACGACACTTTTGAACCATCTGCTTCTTAACAAACAAGATTTGAAAATCGGTTTGCTTGTGAATGATATGAGTGAAATCAACATCGATGCGCATTTAGTCGAGCAGGGCGGATTGAGACGGACGGATGAAAAACTGATCCAGCTTGAAAACGGCTGTATTTGCTGTACACTGCGAGAAGATTTGATTGTGGAAATCGATAAACTGGCAGATTTGGATCTCGACTATATCGTGGTGGAATCAACAGGCATTTCCGAGCCGATTCCGGTCGCGCAGAGCTTTACGTATCAGGAAGATGTTCTTGGCATCGATTTATCAGCCAAGTGCCGATTGGATACAATGGTCACCGTTGTGGATGCCGGCAGCTTCTGGCATGACTATCAGTCAGGTGAAAATCTGCTGGACCGGCAGCAGCAGGCGGTAGCTGAAGATGAGCGGGAGATTTCCGATTTGCTGCTGGATCAAATTGAGTTTGCCGATGTCATTTTATTGAATAAGATAGATCAATTGGAAGTGCATGAACTGCAGCAGCTCCATAGCCTGCTACACACGCTGAATCCCGAAGCAGATATTCATGAAACGGAGTATGGACAAGTGGATCCGAAACTTGTGTTAAATACAAAGAAATTTTCTTTCGACAAAGCGAGCCAGTCTGCCGGGTGGATTCAAGAGCTGAACAGTGAGCATATTCCGGAAACGGAGGAATATGGTATAGCATCATTCGTTTACCGTAAAAGGCGGCCATTCCATCCAGTGCGCTGGCTCAGATGGCTTGAAAATTGGCCGAAGCAAGTGGTGCGGGCGAAGGGCTTTTTCTGGCTCGCCTCCCGGCCTGACGCTAGTGGTTTATTGTCCCAAGCCGGACGGTCACTCAGCATTGAAGCAGCAGGACCGTGGGTTGCGGCTTATCCGCCTGCTGAACAAGCAGCTTTACGGGCAGAAGATGAACAGCTAGAAGCCAGGTGGCATCCGGAATACGGCGATAGAATGACAGAATTAGTCTTCATCGGCATCGATATGCCCCGGGAAGAATTGATAAGAAGTTTGGATGATTGTGTGCTTACGGATGAAGAAATGCTGATGGATAGTGCGGTATTTACTGATCCTTTGCCGGCCTTTATATGATGTAATGCACGTTCACGAATCTCGAATAAATAAAAAAACATCTTCAGAGTTGAAAACGGACCATAGGTATCCGAAATAAAACATGAAGGTGTTTTTTCTATGTAGACTAAGCTGGGTATCTGTTTGTGTGGCTGCCCCCTGATAGGAGTCAACTATCTCATGCCAGTAGGAGGGATGAAACGATAGTATCTAGAGTTTAAAGTAGCAAGAATACGGGAAAGCAAGTGTGAATAATTTGTCATACCGTCCCGCTGTTTACAAAAATGGTAATTGCACAATACTTTAAAGAATCTAAGAAGATGAGGGGAAGATGGAATTGATTAAATTTCTTTCTATTACAACAGCTGGTATACTTCTGTTTCTTGCGATGTCGAACACAGTGCACGCCCAAGATCATGAGAAAGGGATTACAATCGATATTGCTAGAAAACACTACTCCATTCAAACGTTAAAAGCCATCATCGACGAGATAAGTGCAAATGGCGGGAACTACTTGCAGCTGCATTTCTCCGATAACGAGAATTATGCTATTGCATCGGACTTCCTTGGTCAGAACAGTGAAAACACCAATGATACATATTTAACAAAAAACGAACTTTTATCACTTATTAATTATAGTAACGATAGAAATATATTAGTCATTCCCGATATTGATCTGCCATCGCATTCCAATGGATGGCTGCGGCTGATAGAAGCGAAAGACAGGCAACTGTACGATATGATCAAAACCGATTATAGTGATGATACACTTGATTATCACCAAAATATAGAGGCATTGAACACTGCGAATTCTCTATTGAAAGAAGTGCTTGAACTGTTTTATCAGCCAAAATTTGATGGGAAACAGCGAATCGTACTTGGCGGGGATGAAGTGCCGGGTAGTGAAGCGCATCAGTCTGATTTCATCGACTTTATGAATCAGATCGCTAAGACGGCCAAACAGAACAATTATCAGCCGCAAATGTGGAATGACAGCATTACGCCTGATGGCATACCGCAATTGGATCGTAGTTATTCCATTCTTTACTGGCAGCAGCGCACACTATCAGACGGCGGGGAAAGTTTGACTGTCGAGGATTTCGAGAAGTGGGGATTTTCCGTTTATAACTATAATGCCTACTCTTTATACTTCCTGCCATCAGCCCGTTTTACGCAGGAAGATATAGCGGAGCAAATCGACTATATGAGCTGGGCTTATGCATACAATAAGTTCTACTATCTCTCAGATTATTATCAAACAGTTGATACAGCCAATATCAAAGGAGCCGGTTTAACGTTTTGGGGCGAAGATGCAGGGGACTTGAACCAGGAACAATTACTGGAACAAGAGTTGCCTTTGATCCGGAGCTTTCTTCAGTCGTAAAGCAGGTATCAAAATAATGAAATAGCTGTAGTAAAAATCCCTTCCAAGTCTGTTTGGAAGGGATTTTCTTAGATAGCGTTACTTATTTCAATTTGAATTGCTGTAGCTGCTCTTGCAGTGTGCTTGCATTTTGTTCGAGCTCCTCGGCAAGTTCTTTCAATTGTTCCATGGAATGGGTCTGGTCTGCTACCGATGCTGTGATTTCTTCTGTTCCAGCTGCTGTCTGCTGGCTGATTGCGGCAATTTCGCCAGTATTGGTCGAAAGAATAGCTTCCCGGTCCATCATGGCTTTCATTTCTTCCTTCGTCCGTCCGGTCAATTCCATGTTGTGGGCAATTGCTTCTTGGATTTGGATGAAAATGTCTTTCGTATTGTTGACTGCTGTTTCTTGGCCTCGGACTACTGCGCCTGTCTTGGAGGCGAAGTCTGCCGTTTCGGCTGTCTCCAGCTGGATTTCCTGGACAATCGATCCGATATCGCGAAGTGCGCGTTCTGTTTGCTCGGCAAGTTTGCGTACTTCGTCTGCTACGACTGCAAAGCCTTTTCCGCTCTCGCCTGCACGCGCAGCTTCGATGGCTGCATTGAGTGCCAGTAAATTTGTCTGACCAGCAATATCGGTGATGGTGTCAACGATATTGCCGATATTGGCGGATTTTTTCTGCAGGCTGTTAACCGCTGATTCTATTTTGCCGGTAGCATCGATGGCTTCTTTGGATTGCTCGATCAGCTGCTGCATTTGGGTACCGCCGATTTCCGCTGATTTGGTCATTTCCAAAGCGCCTTCGTACACTTGTTGGTTATGTGTATTCACCAGTTTGATATTTTCCGATAATGCTTCCGTTGCCACCGTATTTTTTTCCATGATTTCTGCAAGACTTGTGGTTCCGGCAGATATCTCTTCCATGGTCGCCGCTACTTCTGCTGAAGTGGCCGCATTTTCTTCCGCATTGGCAGCAAGTGCCTGGGAAGCCGACTGTACATTGGTGGAGATGGATGTATTATGCTGCATCATGCTATGGATATTACCAATCATATTATCAAAGCTGCGGGAAAGGCTGCCCGTTTCATCAGCAGCATTGCTGTTCATCTGTACCGTCAAATCACCTTTTTCAACAAGCTTCATCTTTTCCCGGAGTTTCTTGATAGGCTTTATGACGGAGCTGATGACAAAGAACGTGACAAGAACTGCAATAGCTATGACGATCAATACTGTAATCGCCAATGGCAGGATGATGCCCTGTGCTTCATCGCTGAATTCCTGCGTAGGTACGATGGCTGCAATCGTCCATCCTGTGCGATCATTTGTAGTGAAAGCCATGGCGCGTTCTTCATCTTGGAAGTCGTAATTGATGATACCTGTAGAACCCGTTTGCAATATTTTCTTCCAGAACGCTTCGCCGGAAGCATCGGTAGCAAGGAGTTCTTTATCTGGATGTGCCAGATATTGCCCTTTCTTATCAAAGACTGCTGCATATCCTGTTTTGCCGACTTGAACATTGGAAGTCAGTTCTGTAAGTCTGGAGAGATTGAACTCGACTACGACTAAACCTTTGAGATTATTGTCTGTATCAAAGACAGGTTTAACGCTATCCACTACAAATTCATTAGAGGATTTTGAGATATAAGGATCTGTATAAGCTGGGCGCTCATCCAGCTCCAAGCCTAGCTTGTACCAAGGACGGCTTGTCGGATCGAAATCATCACCTAAATCGACTTGCGGATACGAGACTATCTCGCCATCGATCGGCTGATAGAAAATGCTTTCGACATTGGGATTTTCTTTTGTACTGCTTTCCAATGTCCGGACAAGACGTTCCGGATCATAATTTCTGATCGACTCCATCGAACTTATGCTGTTAGTTGTCGTTTGGATATTATCAAGAAATAGATTGTAGTTGTTATCTAACTGAATGATAGTTTGTTCCCGCATCGTTTTTGTCTGGCTCTCAAGCATTGTCTCGCGGCTGAATTCATAGCTGAGAAATGCTGTCAGGATACCTGATAAAATGAACATTGCGACAACAGGGTAAAGAATCTTTCGAAGGATTTTACGTGTGAAGAAATTACCTCTTTTTTTAGTTGCATTCATTAAATTCGTTACACCTCTGTTCTTTTTCTCTATGTTGTTTTTATCGGTATTATTAATGAATTATGTAGTCGTAATAAGAAAGGTATTAAAAAATTGTAAATTCATGACGCTTTCTGGATATATATTGGGAAAAATTGCTGCAGCAAGATAGGAAGGAAGTAGAAATCACATCTAGGAAATATGTCTCGGCTGGAGTATGATAAAAAGAAAAGCTTAGGGGAGTGGGCCATGGAGTTATTCAATCGAGTACTATCCATAAATGACTTGGATGCAGTCATCGATCTGCTTAGCTTCGAGCTGGAACGGCCAGTGATCGTCGAGAGTGCCGACTATACCTTACTGGCATACAATTCGCATTATATCCAGCATTTCGATGAAGCGAATCAGCAGACGATCTTCACGAAAAAATGGACATTGCCAATTTATGAGACGTTCATAGAAGCAGGAGTCGTCAATAAATTGAAAACGTATGACCGTCCTTTTGTAGTGGAAGCAATGCCGGAGATCGGATTGAATACCAGGATTGTCGTCAGTGCCAAGCATAATGGACGCGTCATGGGCTACATATGGATTCAGCAAATAGGGGAGTTGCTTCCGGTTGAAGGAATCGACTTTTTGTATGATATTTCTTTTCATATCGGCAAACTCATTTATGACATCCAAAAATCAAAGCTGAAGCAAGAGGAAAAAGAAGAACAATTTTATCAGTATGTATTCAATCGGCATTATTTATCCACTACCGACTTGGAATGGGGAGCAAAGGAGTATGGCGTGCAATTGCCGGAATACTTTGCTGTTGCGGCGGCTGAACTGACTGCAAAAGACGAGAAGCTGCTGTATGATCTCCAGCAGGTTGCCCAGACTTCCTTGCAGCTGGAGGATAAGCTGCATCATGTGCTCATCCAGGGAGAAACGCTTCTGATTGTGCTTGGCGGTAAAAAAGCTGATGCTCCGATAGAAGCATTGGCAAGAGAAGTCATTCAGCGGATCAAAGATTATGCAAAGGACAAAGCAGCCACTGTCAGCAGCGGAATAGGAGATATGTTCAAGGAACCGCTGGACTTGCTGAAAAGTGCCAATCAAGCAAAAGAAGTCATTCAGGCAGCCAGGCTAACGCATCGCCCGCTTTCCCTTCATTATAAAGATCTGCATATTTGCCGCTATTTACAAGCCATCGCCGACAAGAACAGCGAGTTGGGATACGAAAGTGAACATCTCGAAAAAATAAGGTCGCTCGATCCAAATGGTAAAAAAGATTTGCTGAAAACACTCGAAATATATTTGCTTCACAACTGCAAAATCAAACCGACAGCCTCAGCATTATTTGTCCACCCGAATACGGTCAATTATCGCATTAATCAGATTAATGAGGCAGTCGAGCTTGATTTGAAAGACGTGATGCAGAAATTCCAGCTGCTGCTGGATTTGATGACGAGAAGCAGGGAATAAACAAGCATACGCAATGCTGCAGAATGAAACACCTCCGATTTATGGTTCGATCATTGATGTGCGAACTGTAAAGGTGGTGTTTTGTTTTGCATAAATGCTAGTGTGATTTGTTCTATTACTATAAAGATTTCTGAAAATAGTCATGATTGAATTGACAAATATATGTAATCGGTGTTTAATAGCAGTAACAAGTCGTCAACTCATCTGATGACTTGGCAATGAAAGAGGAAAGGTGGTTATGTGTTTACAAGTTATCGAATTAAAAATCCTGTTATTTACATGAGAAGCGTGAAAAGCGAATGTATGATTTTTTTATTTGATTTAAAATGATAGCGCTTGCATAGTCGTGTAGTCAGATTTGGTGGAATCGGGGAGAAGTCGGCCAATAGCTTATACATTGTACGCAGAGACAGCTTTGTTAATGGAATGACGTACTTAAGATATGTAATCAAAAGGAGCAGATGTATGGAGATTACTACTAAAAAGTATCAGATGTTCATAGACGGTGAGTTTGTTGATTCTAGTTCGCAGGAGACATTGCAGGTTATCAATCCATCCACAGAGGAAATCATTTCAGAGATCCCTCGAGGCACGATAGCTGATGTCAGGTCGGCAATCGACTCCAGCAAGCGTGCACAGAAGGAGTGGAAAAGACTTCCGGCTGTTGCAAGAGGCAATTACTTGGTGGAGATTGCCAAAGAAATACGTAACAACGAAGAATTGCTGGCTCGCACCATATCCGAAGAAATGGGGAAAACACTCGCCCTGGCTAAAACCGAAGTGAATTTCACAGCAGATTATATCGATTATATGGCAGGCTGGGCGCGCCGTTATGAAGGAGAAATCATTCAAAGTGATCGTCCGAATGAACAGATTTTCGTCCATAAGGAGCCACTCGGGGTCATCGCTGGTATCTTGCCTTGGAACTTCCCGTTCTTCCTGGTTGCCCGCAAAGCAGCTCCTGCTTTGGTGACGGGGAATACGATTGTGCTGAAGCCAAGTGATTTGTCTCCGAACAATGCATTGGAGTTCGCAAAAATCATTGAAAAAGTCGGATTGCCTAAAGGTGTCATCAATATCGTGACTGGCAGCGGACGCACGATCGGTCAGGAATTGGCAAAACACGAAGATATCAGTATGGTCAGCTTGACGGGCAGTTATAATGCCGGGGCTGCTGTCATGCGTGCAGCTGCTGATAATATCACAAAAGTATCATTGGAATTGGGAGGAAAAGCGCCGGCGATCGTCATGGATGATGCCGACCTTGATTTGGCGGTGAAATCTGTCATCGATTCCCGTGTCATCAATACAGGGCAAGTATGTAACTGTACAGAACGTGTGTATGTGCATGAAAGCATTGCCGACGAGTTCATCGATAAGGTGACAAAAGCAATGTCAGAAGTGAGATATGGTGATCCTCTAGTCGATGAAGAAATCGATATGGGACCGCTTATCAGTCAGGATGCACTTGAGTCGGTAGACAAAATGGTCCAGGAAGCAGTCGCCAATGGAGCTAAGGTGCTGACTGGCGGGAAGCGTGCTGCCAGTGATAAAGGCTATTTCTATGAACCAACCGTTCTCGTAAATGTGAATAATGAGATGGATATCATGCAGCAAGAAATCTTCGGCCCGGTTCTGCCGATCGCAACGTTCACAGATTTGGATGATGCGCTAAGATTGGCGAATGACTGTGAGTTCGGATTGACATCTTCCATTTATACACAAAATCTGGATGTGACGATGCGTGCAAGCAAGGAATTGGAATTCGGTGAAACATATGTGAATCGCGAAAACTTCGAAGCTATCCAAGGTTTCCATGCTGGATGGAAGAAATCCGGTATCGGCGGTGCAGATGGCAAGCACGGGCTTGACGAGTACTTGCAAACGCATGTTGTGTATCTTCAATATAACCAAGACAAGAAATGATTGTTTACGCTTTAAAAGAGAGTCATGCTTGACATTTCATACAGATTCTCATCTAGAGCACGAACAACGGTCTCCAAAATTTCATCCCCTATTTGAAAATACATCTTATGAACATGCCGATTGATATAGTGGAGGAAACGCGAGAGGCCAATTCACACATAGCTGTATGAAGCAACCGCAAGGAACTAATCATCATTTTAAAATTCATTAAATGGAGGTCATTGAAATGGCTAATCGTTTTATTTTGAATGAAACTAGTTACCATGGTGCTGGAGCTATTAATGAAATCGTTGGTGAGGTCAAAAATCGCAGATTCCAAAAAGCATTGATTGTCACGGATGCTGATTTAGTGAAGTTCGGTGTTGTGAAGAAAGTAACTGATTTATTGGATGAAGCTGATTTGCCTTACGAAATCTTTGATCAAGTAAAAGCCAATCCAACTGTTGCTATCGTAAAAGCTGGTGTGGAAGCCTTCAAGAAGGCAGGTTCCGACTATATCATCGCTATCGGCGGAGGTTCCCCTCAAGATACTGGAAAAGGTATCGGTATCATCATCAATAACCCTGAATTCGCGGATGTTGTTTCCTTGGAGGGTACAGCTCCGACCAAGCATAAAGCAGTCCCGATGATCGCTGTTGCCACAACGGCAGGTACAGCTGCGGAAACTACGATCAACTATGTTATCACAGACGAAGAAAAACGCCGCAAGTTCGTATGTGTCGACCCGCACGATATTCCGATCGTGGCAGTTGTCGATCCCAATATGATGTCTTCCATGCCGCACGGTTTGTCTGCCGCTACAGGTATGGATGCACTGACACATGCAATCGAAGGATATACAACACAATCGGCATGGGAGCTTGCCGATACACTGAACCTCAAGGCCATCGAATTGATTTCCCGCTCGCTTCGGGATGCGGTCAATAACGATCCCAAAGGTCGTGAAGATATGGCTCTCGGACAATACATGACAGGCATGGCGTTCTCTAACGTAGGTCTTGGCGTGGTTCATGGCATGGCCCATCCATTAGGCGCATTCTACAATACGCCGCACGGTATCGCCAATGCCGTATTGCTTCCATATGTGATGGAGTTCAATAAAGATTATACAGGTGAAAAGTTCAAGGAAATCGCGCGTGCGATGGGCGTCGAAGGTGTGGATGACATGACACAGGACGAATATCGTCAGGCAGCCATCGAAGCTGTTCGTCAATTATCCATCGATCTTAACATCCCGCAATCTTTGGACGGAATCGATGTGAAAGAGGAAGATCTTGAAGATTTGGCAGAAGCAGCTATGGCAGATGTATGTACAGGAGGCAATCCGCGTCCATGTACAAAAGAGCTGATTCTGGACGTATATAAAACTGCTTACTCTGTACCTGTTGAAAAGAATTGATTATGGAATAAAAGGCAAGAAAGACTGGATGCACAGTCTTTCTTGCCTTTTTGCATATCCGAGGAACCGTCGCTCATTTGAAATCATTCGATAATGCCAGTTTATGATAGTGATGGAATTTCTCAATTTCTTGGTTTTCCCAGAGATATTGGGAATAGTCACGAGCATAAAGGCGCATCAGATAAAACAAATCATTTTCTTTGAAATACAGTATGGCTGACTCATACACATAATCCATCGTCTCATGCTCGACATATCTTGCCCAAAGAATCGCGAATTGCCAGCGATACTCCCAGTTATGCTGTTCTTCGCTCACCTGCATACCCAGTTGGTAATACGTTTTAGCTTGGTCTCGTTTTCCAAGCGCATAAAGCGAACGGGTGAGTGTGAACAATGCTTTTATATAGAGAGGATGTTCCGTGTGGCTGATGACTTCCAGCAGGTATGGAATACCTTTATCGTCGGTGCCATGTTTGTGGTACATCAAGCCAATGTTGAATCTGCATGCCACGGCAAAATCCTTTTGTCCATATTTTTCAGCGATGGAAAGTGCTTCAAGCAGATTTTCTTCAGCTTTGCCAAACTCACGCTGATCGATTTGATTCAATCCTTGAAGCGATTTGCAATTCGCTATCTTTGATTCGTATTGAGGATATTTTGCATAAAGGCTGATGGCTTTTTCAAGATGGAAACTGGACAGAGCGTTAATATCCAAATAGTAAAACTGCATCGCTTTATTATAATGCAAGCCGGCATGCTCTTCTTCGTCATCCACGGCGTGCATATGTTTTTCGGATTCCTCAAACAAGTCGATTGCCGCAAAGTATTCTTTTCGGCTGTATTTCACGATAGCCATGAAATTATAGTAGAAAAAAGCTTGATAATCATTCATTTTATCTGGGTTCAATCGCTGCAATTTTTCCTCGCAAAGATCGATATCTCCCATAAGGAAATCAAATCGCGCATCCACCAGCAAGAAACGATCCCATATATCATCTGGGAATTCACCTGAACGTAAAGCTTGATATGCTTCATCCCGCAGCTTGGCAGATTGTATCTTATCCCGTAATTTTATTGTCTTATGCCAAGTATGCAAATGCGCAGCAAAGTGCGCCGTAGTTTCAATGACAGCCATATACCTATACTCCTAATCAGTCAGAATAGAGGACGGTTTGACGAGTGAGAAAAGGCTGCGATAAATGAGAGAAAGCTGCTTTCCTTAAAAGCAGCTGAACCGTCCTGAAAAAGAATACAGCTATTTTAGCATATTTTAGGAGGGGAAGCCTATTTTAAAGTTCTGGATAAACACTGCCATAGTGTTCACATTTTTGTAGCGGCAATGGCGTTCCGGACTTTTTCCACCGACGCTTGGGCTTTCTGTTTTTGCCGCATGATCACGGTCACGTACAATGCATCGATGATACTCAGCTGAGCGATGCGGGAAGCCAGCGCCTCGGAACGGTATTCGGTTTCCTCGGAGCTTGTGTGCAAAGCGACATCGACTTGCCGGCCGATCGGGGATTTCGGGAACCCGGTGATGGCTATTGTCTTGGCGCCTGTTTTCTTGACGGTTTGAAGCAGCTGGTAAGCATCCTTGCTGGCACCGGAATGCGAAAAGATAAAAGCAACATCTTGATCGGACAATTGGGAAGCGGACATCAGCTGCAGATGGGAATCCGGGAATGCGAATGCGGATACGCCAGAACGGACAAATTTATGATAAGCATCCATTGCGACCATGTTGGAACCGCCGAATCCATAAAATTCTGCTCTTCTTGCACCAAGCAGCAAGGCGGCAGCCTGTTCCAGCTCTTTATCATCCAGTACTTGCAGTGTATTTTCCAGTGTACGGGTATTGGAATGAAAGATTTTTTCAGCAATGACTTTTGCAGTGTCTTGTTCACTGACGTCCTCATGCAGCATTTCATTTGGTGTGATGATATCGGCTGCCAAGGCGATTTTCAATGCTTGATAGCCTTTGTAGCCAATGCGTTTGCAAAAGCGGGAAACGGTGGCATCCGATACCTCCAGTTTATCCGCGACTTGGCTGATTGTCTGATGGACGATTTGCTCTGGATGTGCCAAAACGAAATCAGCAATCTTTTTTTCTTTATCACTCAATCTCGGGTAGTGGGATGTAATGCCTGCCAAACCTTGCTGTGCCAAGAAAATCAGCTCACTTTCGTCCTAATTAGTATAAAAAGTATAGCATAAATGAAGTGTAAGCGGTTGCTAAATGAAAATAATTTTCGTATTATGGTATCATAAATTGAAAATAATTTTGAAGGAGTTCATATATCATGCATATTGGATTAATCGGTCTTGGAAAAATGGGGTTCAATCTTGGTCTGAACTTGTTGGATAACAACTTCGATGTGACAGCTTTTGATGTAAGTGAGGATGCACGAGACAGATTCGCTGAAACAAAAGGGACAGCTGCTGCTTCTTTGAAAGAGTTGGTAGATCAGCTGCCTAGTCCGAAAATCGTTTGGTCGATGGTCCCGGCCGGTGAAATCACGGATAAAGTGCTGGAGGAATTGAAAGGGTATCTTTCTGCAGGTGATATCTTGATGGACGGCGGCAACTCCAATTACAAGCAATCTGTGGAACGAGCAAAAGTATTCGCAGTAACAGGCGTCCATTTCTTCGACGTAGGTACAAGCGGCGGAACAGACGGTGCTCGTAACGGTGTGTGCACGATGATCGGCGGCGATGCGGAAGTGTTCAAGACGATTGAACCGATCTTCCAGGCGATCAGCGTGAAAGATGGCTATCATTATGCTGGTAAAAGCGGCAGCGGCCACTTCTTGAAAATGGTTCATAACGGCATGGAGTACGGTATGATGCAAGCAATTGCCGAAGGTTTTGAAGTATTGGAGAAAAGTGATTATGACTTTGATTATGAACAAGTCGCAAAAATGTGGAATAACGGCTCCGTTATCCGCTCTTGGCTGATGGAATTGGTAGAGTCTGCATTCAGCAAAGATCCGAAATTGGATGCAATCCGTGGTGTGATGCATTCATCAGGTGAAGGTAAATGGACAGTCGAAACAGCTTTGGAATTGCAAGCGGCCACTCCTGTCATCGCCATGTCATTGATGATGCGCTATCGTTCCCTGGACGAAGACACGTTCTCCGGAAAAGTAGTCGCAGCATTGCGCAATGAATTCGGCGGACACGCAGTGGTGAAACGCTAACGAAAAGGGGGGGAAGACGTTGGCAGCTTCCTATATGATCGGCGTGGATATGGGCACGACCAGTACGAAGGCTGTCCTGTTCACGACAGCGGGCGAGGTGATTGCCAAGGAAGGGATCGAATATCCTTTGCATTCGCCAACAGCTGAAACAGCAGAACAAGATCCAGATGTCATTTTCCAAGCTGTCCTTACGACAATACATGATACGATCACGCTCAGCGGAGTAGATCCAGCGGCGATTCGCTGTGTGTCATTCAGTTCAGCAATGCACAGTGTGATTGCAGTTGATAGGGATAACAAACCGCTGACAAGATGCATCACATGGGCAGACAACCGTGCGACGAAGTGGACGGAAAAAATAAAAGAAGAAACGGATAGCCATAGCATCTACTTGCGGACAGGCACACCGATCCACCCGATGGCGCCATTATCCAAATTACGTTGGCTGAAGGAAGAGAACAAAGCTGTGTTCGAACAAGCAGCCAAGTTCATTTCCATCAAAGAATATGTCTTTTTCAAGCTGTTCGGCAGCTATAAAGTGGATCATTCGATTGCATCGGCTACAGGGATGTTCAATCTGGAAGAACTGGATTGGGATAAAGAAGCTTTACAGGTGGCGGGAGTCACGGCCGACAAATTATCCGATCCTGTTTCGACCACATACCAATTCGTAGGTCTGACAGAACAGATGGCGCAGCAGCTAGGCGTTTTGCAGCAAACGCCATTCATCATCGGTGCAAGTGATGGTGTCCTTTCCAATCTTGGTGTTGGAGCAGTCGAAGAAGGTGTCGTAGCCGTCACCATTGGGACAAGCGGTGCCATCCGTGCGGTGACGGATCGTCCGACAACAGATCCGAAAGGGCGGATTTTCTGTTATGCATTGACGGAAAATCATTGGGTGATCGGCGGACCGGTGAATAATGGCGGCGTCGTCCTTCGGTGGGTGCGTGATGAGCTCGGTGCAGCTGAAGCTGAAACGGCAGCAAGACTTGGCATCGATCCGTATGAAGTGCTGACGCAGATCGCTGCTCAAGTGAAGCCGGGATCGGACGGCTTGCTGTTCCATCCGTATTTAGCTGGAGAACGGGCGCCGCTTTGGGATGCCAATGCACGCGGTTCTTTCTTTGGTTTAGGTTTGCATCATAAGAAAGAGCATATGATCCGGGCAGCTTTGGAAGGTGTGCTGTTCAATTTGTATTCTGTGTTGCTTGCTTTGACGGAATTGACAGGTAAGCCAAAAAGGATCCAAGCAACTGGCGGATTTGCACGATCCGAACTATGGCGCCAGATGATGGCGGATATTTTCGATCAGGAAGTCCATATCCCGGAAAGCTATGAAAGTTCCTGTCTTGGGGCGGCTGTGCTTGGTTTATACAGTTTGGGGGATATCGATTCTTTTGATGTAGTGAACGATATGATCGGAAGGACGCATCACCATATGCCAGATCCGGAATGCGTCGACATATATCAGGAATTGATGAGCATTTATATCCAGCTGTCGCGTAGCTTCCAAACGGAATATGAACGAATTGCTGATTTCCAGCGGAGAATGCTGCGGTAAGCAGCTTTCTTCACCTGTAGGTTTGAAAGCGCTTAAAACATAGAGGAGAGATCGAGAGATGGAGATTTATCTTTTACTCATGACGCTGTTATCCATTGTGATCGTCGTCATCGGTGTCACGCTGTTCAAATGGCATGCCTTCATCAGTTTGACGGTTGCCAGTCTGTTCCTGGCCATCACGGCAGGATTGTCATTGGATGAAATCATCGGAGCATATGAAACGGGAGTAGGCGGAGTGCTGGGCCATTTAGTCGGCATTCTGGCACTCGGTACCATCCTTGGTAAGATGATGGCGGATTCTGGTGCCGGTAATCAGGTTGCCGATTTCTTCGTAGAGAAATTCGGACCGAAAAAATTACCGTGGGCCATGTTCATTTCCGGCTTCATCATCGGAATTCCTGTCTTTTTCGAAGTGGGGATACTAATTGTACTTCCGCTAGTCATCAGCATTTATAAAACGACCAAGCAAAATATACTATTGATTGCCCTGCCGGTCATAGCTGGTCTTTCCATTGTGCATGGACTTGTGCCGCCGCATCCCGGCGCGCTGGCAGCCATCTCGATTTTTGATGCAAATCTAGGTATGGTATTGGTGTATTCGCTTATCATAGCCGTTCCAGCAGGGATTCTGGGAGGACCGGTCTTTGCCAAATGGGTGCACAAGCGAGTGATACCGCAAGGGGAACCAAATCTCATCAAAGTCACCGAGCCGGAAAACAAGCCGGGTACAGGTGTGAGCTTCTTTGTCATATTGCTTCCGGTACTATTGATGATTTTGTCTGCCATCGGGCCTTATCTTGATTTCCTGCCTCATCTGGCCAAGCAGCTGCTCGCCTTTATCGGCAGTCCGTTGGTCGCTTTGCTGCTTGCGGTCTTCGCAGCATATTATTTCCTCGGTTTCCGACAAGGGATGGATAGAGATCGCTTGAAGAAAATGACGGAAGAGTGCATCTTGCCGGTTGGTTCCATCATCTTGATCATCGGTGCCGGCGGCGGATTCAAGCAGGTGCTCATCGATAGCGGTGTTGGCGATACGATCGCACAGATGTCTGAGCATCTATCGCTATCGCCGATAGTGCTGGCCTTCTTGGTTGCCGGGTTGATCCGGATTGCGACAGGTTCTGCGACCGTCGCTTTGACAACGGCAGCAGGTATCGTGTCACCGATCATCGAACATGTGTCAGGTGTGAACCTGGAGCTGCTCGTCATCGCGACCGGAGCGGGATCACTCATGTTCTCCCATGTGAACGATGCAGGGTTCTGGATGGTCAAGGAATACCTTGGTTTGACGGTGAAAGAAACGTTCCGCACATGGACTGTGCTGGAGACGATTTTATCGTTTGCTGCTTTTGGCGGCGTGTTGATACTGGATATGTTTGTTTGAATCGTCTGGAAGCAGAGAAAACCTTTCTCTGCTTCTTTCTTTTATGTAAAATTTATTTTGCTTATCCAGTTTAGAAGGATTATGATATCATCAAGTACTTTTCAGCAGAAAAGTACTGGCAACCTATACATCTGGATGGTGAAAAAGAACATGAAACGTTTATATTTACTCACTGTCATTCCCTTCATCGGGATGCTGGGATTCCTCCCATTCGTAAACAAAGTGGAACCATTTGTACTCGGGATGCCGTTCGTCATGTTTTGGGTGGTTTTATGGACCGTCCTTACATCGGTCGTACTGGCAATCATGTACAAACTAGATCCGCGGAATAAAGAGGATGAAGAAAAATGAATAGTGCACTAATCATTATATTGGGATTTTTACTTGTAGCGGTCTTTTTGGGGATTCGATCCACCAAGGGCAAGGATATGGACTTGGAGCAATGGACAGTCGGAGGCAGGGGCTTCAGCGGCATTTTCGTCTTCCTGCTGATGGCAGGTGAGATCTATACAACCTTCTCTTTCCTAGGCGGAAGCGGCTGGGCATACGGAAAAGGGGCGCCAGCTTTATATGTGCTCATGTATATCGGTTTGTCTTATGTGATGTCGTATTGGCTACTGCCAGTCATCTGGCGGTATGCAAAGGAACATAGACTCGTATCGCAATCCGATTTCTTCGTCAGTAAATTCAATAGTCCATACTTAGGTGTACTCGTGGCGCTGGTCGGGGTCATCGGGATGATTCCGGTCATCGTCGTCCAGCTCAAGGGCTTGGGCATAATCGTTTCAGAAGCATCATATGGTGCGATTTCCATGGAGATGGCTGTTTGGATCGGTGCGCTCAGTTTAACGATTTATGTGATGCTGTCAGGCGTGCATGGTTCTGCATGGACAGCTGCGATCAAGGATATCGTCATGGTAGTCGTCATTTGTTTCTTGGGTATTTATCTCCCTATACATTATCATGGCGGATTTCAGCCTATGTTTGAAGCAGTGCATGCGGCGAATCCTGATTTCCTGCGGTTCCCGGATGAAGGCTATAGCCTGACTTGGGTCATTTCCACCGTTTTGCTGCTTGTACTCGGTTTTTATATGTGGCCGCAAGTGTTCAGCAGCACGTATACAGCGAAGAATGAAAGGGTATTCCGGAAAAACGCGATCATCAGCCCGCTTTATACGCTCATGCTGTTATTCGTCTTTTTCGTCGGGACAGCAGCGATATTGACGGTTCCAGGACTGCAAGGGGAAGATGTGGATCTCTCCCTATTGCGTCTATCGATCGAAACCTTTGACCCGTGGGTGATCGGTATCATTGGCGGTGCGGGTTTGCTGACAGCATTGGTGCCTGGCTCCTTGCTGATCATGAATACTGCAACATTGTTAGCTAAAAATATTTATCAAGTGTTTGCACCCCAAACAAGTGAACAGACTATCGGAAAACTGGCTAGGCTGTTTGTTCCAGTCGTGAGTTTGTTGGCAGTCTACTTTACATTGCATGGCGGAACGACCTTATCAAATATCATATTGATGGGCTACAGCTTGATGACACAGCTGGCTCCTTCGCTATTCTGCAGCTTGTGGAAGCGGAGTTTCATCAACAAGTACGGGGCAGCGGCAGGAATCATTGCCGGACTGGCAACTGTTGCGTATATCACAATGACACAGACAACGTTAGTCGAATTGATCCCGGCTTTACCGCATTCATGGAATGATGTGAATTCGGGTATTATCGCTTTGGTCATCAACTGTGCAGTTATGGTATTGGTAAGTCTGTCCATGAAAAAATATGCCAAATAAATTAGTGAAAATTCATGTAATGTAACTGATGAACTAATGGAACCAGTTATTAACAAAAGCCGAATAGGAAAGAGCTAACCGCATCATTGCCTACAATGATGCGGTTTTTTAGTGCTTGGATTAAATTGGCATCGAAAATTTACTTAATCTTAACATTAAACTTGTTTCGTCAGGGAAGTGAAACTTTATACGTGCTGCAGGAGGTGGAGCATCGCAGAAATGAACAAATTAAAAATAGCTAAGAAAGCTAAAAATCTTGTTACAGGAATCCTCAAATCGACCATTCCGCATGAAAAGCAGCAAGAACTCAAAAGCAAAGCTGGTGAAAAGGCAAAAGAACAGCTTGAGGCCTCTTTATCGAGCAAGGTCGGTGAAAAGGCTGATGTAGCTTCTGAGAAATTGAGGCACGTAAAAGAAAACAAAGCCCCCGAAATCGAACAAAAAGCACAGGAAACTGCTGATAAGCTACGGTCGAAGCTTCTGAATTTACAAGGAGGACTGAAAGACAAAACCTCTGAAGTCAGAAACAAAGTAAATGGAGACCGAGGTACACACCGAAATGGATCCAGAATCAAATCCGTTTCACAGCTGAAACATGTAGAAGATTTAAAAAGCTACCGTGATATTAAAGGTCCGGCAGATGCAAAAAAATGGAGCGATATAGATTCCAATAAATGAGGAGTGTTCTTAATGGCAGTTCAAAAAAGTACAGACAGCTCAGGTTTGGCAGATGTAATAGACAGAATCCTGGACAAAGGTATTGTAATCGATGCTTTTGTACGTGTATCAGTTGTAGGAATTGAAATTTTGACGATAGAAGCACGTGTAGTAATCGCCAGTGTCGATACATGGCTGCGTTATGCAGAAGCAGTGGGGCTGTTGCGGGATGAGATCCTGGAACAATCACTTCCGGAACAGAAAAATGAACGAAGCAATTCTTTATTTAGTGTATGAGGAAGACAGGCTTAGGCCTGTCTCCCCATTAAGTATAGGAGGATAACGATGAATATCACAGATATCATGCATAAAGTCAGCAGTTTTTTTGAAGAACATATCGCCCCTCCTCATAAAATCACCGCAGTGGAACCAAGACGGGGTGAAGAAAGTACAGACGGCTGGGCTGTCATCATTGAAGTATATGAAGAGCGGGATTACATGAAGAAGTATGCAAAGGACGAAATGCTTGGTGTGTATGCAGTGACACTGGATAAGGATGGAGAAATCGAATCTTACTCAAGGCAAAGCACACGTTATCGAAGTGCAGTGGATAGTTAAGGAGGCAGTAAACATGGAGGGAACCTATATATTCTGTGCGATACAGAAACCAGTCCAGCCGAGTTTCGGGGAAGTAGTGCTGGATGGGGTTTCAGGACGCACGTATATGATCACACATGATGATATGGCATTTGTGGCTGCACGTGTTCCGCAAAAAATTTATCATCCTAACAAAGATAATCTGATGGCTCATCAGTCCATCCTTTCTTCTGTAATGGAGAAACAGGAGGAAGTAATTCCAGTCAGTTTCGGAAATGTCTTTAAAACGGATGAGGATGCCAAAGTTATATTGAAAAAATTGGAACCGCAATTTATAGAGCTGTTCCCGGAGATTAAGAACAAAGTCGAGCTGGGACTCAAGATTATCGGTAAACAAGAGTGGCTGGAAGAGGAAGTACATAAAGATCCTGCAATTTCCAAGCTTCAATCTATCGTAAGTAAGAAATCCAAGGAAGCAGGGTATTATGATCGCATGAAATTAGGTGAACTTACCCAGCGGTTCTTTACTGACAAGCGGCAGGAGATTGAAAAACAGATCATGCTTCCGCTGCAGAAAATAGCAACAGCTGCAAAATCCAATGACCCTATTAGTGAAAAAATGCTGCTGAACAGTGCGTTTTTGCTGGCAAAGGAAAAAGAAGCGCAGTTCGATGAAGCTGTCAATGAACTCCATGACGAATGGGGAGACAAAGTGGAATTCAAATATTCTGGTCCATGGCCGGCATATAACTTTGTCAATATCAGACTGAAGGTTGAAAAGCCGTCATGATGCCGCTGCTGGTCTCTGGACCAATCAAGTTGCTCGTGAAAATTGGAAAGAAAATCAAGGAAGAAGCGGATAAAGAGTACTTTGATATTTCCGCTATTCAGCAGAAGCTGATACAGCTTCAAATGCTTTACGAATTGGATGAACTATCGGAAGACGCTTATAAAGAGAAGGAAGAAGAGCTGCTTCTCCGTTATGAAGTTGCGAAACAGCGGGAGCTGGACCAATGGGAGGAGCTTGCTTCAGAAGATGAAGAGGACAAGGGGTAGGAATATGGGACAAAATGAAAATTACGTTTACTTATATGGGGTTGTACCTGCTGATGAAATAAAGGAAAAACCTTTTAACACATTTACTGGCATAGACAAGGGGCAGGAAGCATCTGTAAAGATATTCGGGAAACTTGCTGCTATTTATACAGAAGTTGATGCAGAACAATATGAAGGGGAAACATTGGAAAAGCGAATGAAAGAAGACTTGGAGTGGCTGCAGGACAGTGCGATGCATCATCACGAGGCATTGCTTGCTCTGCAAAAGGAATATACGCTGATTCCGATGAAATTCTGTACGATTTACGTTAGTGAGGAAAGCCTGGAACAGAAACTGCTGGAACAGCAAAGTACCGTTTTAGAGATGTTCAACAGAATAGCAGATAGTGAGGAATGGAATCTTAAAATCTACTGTGATGATACCCCGCTACGAGAACATGTCCTGCAACACAATCCCAACATCAAAGAAAAGCTGGAAGAGATTGAAAGCTTGCCTCCTGGACGGCAATTTTTCGCAAAACGGAAAATCGATCAGCTGGTCGATGAAGAACTGGATAAAGAAAAAAATGATTTTTGCGAGCAGGTCCATGCTGAATTGATTGGTATGTCTTCGGAAGATAAAGTGAAAACAAATTGGAGCAGGGACGTAACAGGGAAGGAACTGGAGATGAGCTGGAATAGTGTCTACCTTATTCCTGAGAATAAAGTGGAAGGATTTCTGGATCTTATTCAGCAGAAAAATGAAGAGAATGCCTCTGCAGGGTGGAGATTCGAAGCCACAGGGCCTTGGCCAGCCTATCATTTCGTCTACTGATGGAGGTGCAGGATGAATACACGTGAGACGATTGCCAGAAATAAAGACGTCACTTTGATCGATATCCTTGATGTCATACTTGATAAAGGTGTTGCCATCAAGGGAGATTTAATCATTTCGATTGCCGGAGTCGACTTGGTTTACTTGGATCTGCGCGTATTGATTGCTTCTGTTGAGACACTTGTGCAGAATCACTCGGGCAATACGCGGAGAGACATTTCATCCGAAGCATTCGATAAACAAAAGGAGGAACTTGAATATGGAAGTGCAGCAGCCGAAGAGCGGGCGAATCCATTTAGATCCTGATGATGCAGAGCATGGATTGGCACAATTAGTCATGACAGTGATTGAATTGCTGCGACAGATCGTCGAACGACATGCCATCCGCCGGGTAGAAGGCGGCACACTTACAGATCAGCAGATTGAGGATCTTGGTATGGCACTGATGAATCTGGAATTGAAGATGGAAGAACTGAAGTTGATCTTTAACCTGAAGGATGAAGACTTGAATATTGACCTTGGTCCATTAGGGAATCTCTTACCAGGAAAGAAGTGAAAACATGGCGGAACAACAAGTAGTACAGAGTAACACAAGTAACTTGGTCGATGTATTGGAAAAAGTCTTGGATAAAGGTGTTGTCATAGCCGGAGACATCACTGTAGGGATAGCTGATGTAGAGTTGATTACCATTAAAATACGTTTAATTGTAGCCTCAGTCGACAAAGCGAAGGAAATCGGTTTGGATTGGTGGGAATCCGATCCATATCTGACTTCCAAAGCTGCCGATAATCATACAAAACGGCTGCAGGAAGAGAATGAACAGCTTCAAAGGCGCTTGGAACTGCTGGAACAAAAAATGACAGACTGAGGAGGAACATAAAAATGTTCGAAAATATAAAAGAAAAAGCAGCCAGTAAAGTGGCAGATAAAGCAGCGGACAAAGCTGTAGATAAAGCGGTGGTAAAAGCAGCGGATAAAGTAAAGCAAATAGACAATCCATGGAATCGGACAATTGTTGGCGGATTAGCCGGAGCTTCATTAGGGTTATTGACAAGCCCGAAGGTAACGAAGAAAATAGCTGGTACTTTCCAGTCTGCGAAGACGAAAGTAACGGATAAGGAACTAGGTGAGTCTGCAAAACAAATGAAAAATAAAACCCTTCATTTGGTTCAGGACAAGTTTAAGAAGAACAAAGATACAGAAGAGAACAAGAACGAAGACAAACAGGATGAAAAGAACCAGCATCACAGTGAGCAGCAGGACCAAGACAGCAAGAATCAAAACAACCAGAATCAACAGAAACAAAACAAGCAGGATCAGCAGGACCAAGCGTCTGAGAATCTGCGAAATGAGAATGAGCAACTGAAACAGAAGATTGAAGAGCTGGAGAATAAATTAAACAAGCTTTTGGATGATGATTCATCCAAAAATGATAATTCATCGAGAAATGAAGTTGCAGCTAACAGTCACGGAATTTCAATTGTAAGACAAGATGACGTTACAAAGTAAGAAGGAGGATGAATAATGGCTAAAGATGAGATTTTGTCGTTCTTTGTACAGGCAGCTAATCATCATGATTTTTCCACTGATATCACGTTGCATGTAAACGGCACATTGGTTACAGGGACAATCGTATCAGCTGCATCATATTTTTCCAGTTTGAGAGATAGCATTTCAGAAGAGAATGACGTTGCGAAACAGCTGAAGGAAGCATTGCAGCAAGCCAAAGAGTCAGCAGACAAAAGGCAAGGCGATGTGGAGTATATTCATTTGAAGAATATGGTTGCATATTTGGCTGAAAACAAGACAACACCAAGTGATACGGAGCTTTTATGGCGCGGGAAAATAAGTGAAGTGGATGGATTCTTCCTTGGAAGAATGACAGATCAGGAATAAGTAAACTCCGGCATCAGCTGATGCCGGAGTTTTTTATATAGAGGTATCTGTGCAATAACGTACTATATGCAAGCTGCTGTACTGTTTTATATTCATGTCAGACTACTGAAAAAGGAGAGTCAGCATGAATATCACGTCGTTCTTGATTTATTGCTTTATCGTTACTTTTACACCAGGGCCCACTAATATCGTTATCTTATCAACTGTGAATCAATTCGGAACGAAAAGAGCAATGCACTATACATATGGAGCAACGCTCGCGTTTGGTCTCTTATTGTTCCTATCTGCTATACTGAATTCAATACTTGTTACAGTGTTGCCGAAGATACTAGTTTTCTTGCAGATAATCGGGAGCCTGTACATGATACATCTTGCATATCAAATATATAAGTCGGGCAGTTCAAACAAGAACGGCCAGCTGAACGGCACATTCTTATCTGGTTTCTTAATGCAGTTTTTGAATCCGAAAGTGATTATTTTTACGATGACTGTCATCCCGAGTTTCGTTATGGAATATTATACGCAAAGTTCAGTGATAATGATCTTTGTTGCGGTTATAACAATCATTGGTTTCTTGGCTTTTATTGGATGGGTGCTTTTCGGAACAATTTTTAAGAGATTTTTGCAGAAGCATACGAAAATAGTAAATCTATTCATGTCGGCGTTTTTACTATATGCGGCATGTATGATATGGATTTAATAGGCTAGAGGTGAAAAAATGGAACGTTTCATCTATAAAAAGACAGCAGGTATTACAGCTCTGTCAGCAAGTATGAAAGAATTCACCTACAAAAAGCATTCACACAGAGAGTATGCGCTTGGCGTTACGTTACGCGGTATTCAGAAATTTAACTTGGATGGTCATAATCAGCTCTCCTATCCGAGCGGTGTCATGCTTTTCAATCCAGAACAGACACATGATGGTATGGCGTACGGTGAAAGTAATCTCGAGTATGTCATGCTGTATATAGATCCTGTACTATTATTAGAAACAACAAGGCAGCATGACTTGATTCGATTTGATCAGCCAATTGTATACGATGACATACTTAAGCGAAAGGTCGTGACACTATCGCACGCAATAACAAGCGGACAGGATGAAGCATTTTGCAGTGAACTGCTCGTCTCGCTTGCTGATAGCCTATCTCAAAAAAACGCTGATACAACCTATAGAAGAGACACAGCCTTAATCGGGAAAGCCAAGGACATGATGCATGCAAGTTTACAAGGAGTTCTAAAACTCGATGACATTTGTCTTGAACTGGGAATGTCAAAATATAAGTTTATCAGACTGTTCAAAGCGCATACTGGAAGTTCGCCGTATCAATATTTCCTGAATGGTAAGCTGGAATATGCAAAACAGATAATCGAAAGAAACAGAGATATTTATGCTGCCGTAGCTGCCTGCGGTTTTGTGGATTTGGCACATTTGAATAGGCATTTCAAAGGTGTTTACGGAATTACAGCGTATGAATATATGCTTTATTTAAGATAGTTAGTCAATCAAGGAAAGGCGTTCCTGTACGATCTTTATCAATTCTTCTTGTATAAATGTTTCTCTTAATGTAAGGACCAACTGGTCGTTAACAGCAGAGTCTCCTAAAATGGTGTTTTCATACAACAGATGAATCGTGAGCTGTTCCTTGTTGGTTAATCGGAATAGTGTATACAGCGTATTGTAGCCATCTTGACCAATAAAACGTTCCATAGCCATCTGTCCTGCCATGCTTTTCCACCATGAATAAAAAGTATTCATGCAACTCTCAAAGCTGTCATTATCAAGGAAAAGCAATTGGAAGTTTTCTTTTTGCTGATAGATAGGCAAAGGAGGGTATGTGGTTGAAGTTAATGTTTTGTTCCATATTTTTTTTAATAGTGGTTGTAAAAAAGCTTGCTCTTGCAGTTTCCATGGGTTATTTGGCAGATAGGGGAAGTGATGCTTCTCCTGTTTAGCATAGTTATGTACATATAAGAGGAAATTCAATGCGTCAGACGTTTCTACTGATAGTATACGTTCTTTTTTTTCTTTCATATAAAACACCCCCATAATAATGGAAAAGCCTGCAGACATGCACTGCAGGCTTTTCTGTGTTCACTTTATTTCTTTTCTGCTTTCTTCGCCTGTTTTCTTTCCTTGCGGCGCTGACGTTCTTGCTTGTGATGTTCTTGCAGGCTGAAACGTGTTGTCAATTCGTACACAATCGGTACGATGACGAGTGTCAGCAAGGTAGAACTGATAAGACCACCGATTACGGTGATTCCCAAACCTTTGGAGATAAGGACAGCTCCAGCTCCGCCGCCTTCGAATCCTAAGGCAAGTGGTGCAAGTGCACCGATGGTAGCGATGGCAGTCATCAGGATTGGGCGAAGTCGGGTGACGCCGGCTTCGAGAATAGCTTCCCGAGTCGGAATTCCTTCTTTTTCCTTATGGATGATACGGTCGACCAGCACAATCGCGTTTGTAACAACTATACCGATCAGCATCAGCATACCGATTAGGGAAGACACGCTGATTGTCTCACCACCGATGAGCAATCCTACCAATGCACCAATGACTGTAAACGGCAAGGAGAATAGGATGGCAAATGGTGCCAATGCTCCGCCGAATGTCAATACGAGTACGAAGTAGACAATCGCAATCGCTGCCAAGATCGCAAGACCAAGCTGGCTGAACGATTCATTCATCTGCTCGGATACCCCGCCTTGATCGATGCTCACACCACCAGGCAGATCAAGTTCATCAATCTCTTCTTGCAAGCCAGCAGTGGCAGTTGAAATATCACTGCCTGTGATATCAGCAGAAACAGATCCGTAAAGCTTTTCATCACGTCGCTGTAATGTATTCGGGGATTGACCGTCTTCGATTTCAGCGATCTCATTTAACGGCACTTCTGTTCCAAGTGCTGTTTGAATGGTAGTGTTTTCAAGGCTTTCTTTATCGTCGAAAGATTCATTCGCTACTTGTACATAGACATCCAAGTCATCGCCATCATCATTCTGGATGGTAGCAATTGCTGGCTGGTTGCCGATGTTGGTTAGCTGGGAAGTCACTTGTGCTGCGGTCAAACCTAACTGAGCCAATTCTTCCTGGTTGGCTACAATCGTGTATTTGTCATATTGTTCGGATGCATCAGAGTCGACATTTGTGAAGTTGTCGTCTTTTTCGATCAGATCCATGACTTTCTGGGATGCAGTTTGGATATCTTCGACGTTATCACCGTAGATGTAATACTGCATCGTATTGGTGCCTGTGCCCGTCATATCGATGGTTCCCCACTCGCCCTGATTAGACAAGCCTTGCAAATCTTTGATGACTGCTTCGGATTCACTTTGGATGTCCTCATAATCATCATCATACCCCATGTAGAATAGGGCTGAGTCACCAGTTGAACCGGATAGCGGGTTACCGCCGCTTGAGATTGTATATTGTAATGTCTCCACACCATTGCGATCAAGCAGCATAGACTCTGCTTCCTCGGCAATTTCCTGGATATCTTCCTGAGTCTGACCTGGTTCAGGCGAATACGTAGCAACGACCATATTCTCCCCTGTGCTAGGGATGAAACTGAAGCCGATCGGGCCGATTGGTTTGACAAGGAACAAACTTCCGACAAGCAAAACAATTGCAATGGCGAAGGTGATGATTTTATGTGACAAGCTCCAATTCAAGACTCGCTTGTAGAAATTCGCCAGCTTGCTTGGTTTTTCTTCTTTGTGTATATAATTCTTTGCTTCTTCTGCGCTCGTGCCGCGATCCAAACGTTTGCGGAACAATGTATGTGCCACCATCGGTACAATGGTTACCGCGACCAGCAGGGATGCCAGTAATGAGAATACGACAGCTAACGCAAATGGCAAGAATAATTCACCGATTTGTCCTTCTACCAATCCAAGCGGGAGGAATACGGCCACGGTTACGACTGTGGAGGAAAGGATCGGAATGAACATCTCGCGTGTTGCATCAATGATCAAGTCTTTTCCGCGTAGCTTTTCATCTGCCAATGACATGCGGCGGAAAATATTCTCGACGACGACAATCGAGTCATCGATCACCCGGCCGATGGCTACGGTGATGGCTCCCAATGTCATGATGTTCAAGCTGATATCCATTTCGTAAAGTAAAATCAAACCAATCAAAATCGATAATGGGATCGAGATAATGGAAATGATCGTCGAACGGATATTACGCAGGAACAAAAGAATGATGATAATGGCAAAAATGGCACCAAATACCGCTTTGTTCACCATTGTATGAACGGACTGCTCAATTGGCTCACCTTGGTCTGTTGTTGACGTGATGCTCATACCATCATTATCTTCTTCGAATTGCTGTATTTCTTCTTTGACAGCATTGACGACTTCCACTGTATTGGCATTCGGATCCTTCGTAATATCAATTCCGATAGAATCTTCGCCATTTGTCCGGGAAATCGACTCCACTTCACCGACGACTTCGACTTCCGCCACATCCTGCAGCTGTACAGTCGGAAGTTCAGTCGGAGCTTGGGCTGCCTGCGCAGCTTGTGCTGCTGGATCAGCACCGCCACCGCCGGCTGCAGCCTGACCGCCTTGAGCGGCAGCAGCATCCTGGCCGCCTTGTGCAGCTCCGCCGGTAAGCGGGATTTCCAAGTTACGCAAATCATCGATATCGATAATATTTCCATCGACAGCAACGTTTTTCTCGGTATCACCGAATTGATACAAACCGAGCGGATAAGAGTCACTGCTGCTTTGAATGATTTGACCGACTGTGTCTTGTGTCAGACCATTTTCGGCAAGTGCATCTTCATCATATGTGATTTGTACTTCGTCCAGCTGCTGTCCGGAAATCCCGACTGAAGCAACACCTTCGATGCCTTCCAGAGCCGGCTGAAGGTCGGTTTCGACAGTCTGTGTCAGTTCTTCGATTGACTGACCACTGTTGGAAGCACTCAGTGTGATGACTGGGAAGGAGTTCAAATTGATTTGCGCTGCTTCCGGTTCTTCTGCATCATCTGGGAGTTGTACGTTTGCAAGTGCTTCTTTTACTTCTGTTTCCGCGTCATCCAAGTTTTTGGAATAGGCATACTCCAATTGGATCGTTGAAGCATTCTGCATGGATGTGGAGCTTATATTCTCTACACCATCCAAGCTCTGCACTGCCTGTTCGAGCGGTTCTGTCACATTTTCCATAACTTCTTCTGGCGGAGCGCCAGGATATGTAGTCGTTACGGTGAGGACGGGCACACTGATATCTGGAAGAGTCTCCAGTTTCATATTGGTACCGGCGTAAATACCGGTCACTACTACCATGATGGTCAGCAGCCATACGGCAACTTTATTCTTCAATGAAAAGTTGATAAACTTTCTCACGGTCCAGCTCCTTTTTTATTCATTTGACCGACTGGTCATTATTCCTCTATACTATAGGCAACAACCACACAATGCAACAATTATATCAAGGCTGTAAGGAAGTTCAATAGCTTTTAAAACGATTTATCAAACGTTTCATATATTATTCACAGTCTTTTAACACACCTATGACCGACCGGTCAGTCGAAAGGGAAGGCATCATGCAGGAGAAAAAAATCACGATAATCGAACGAGCGACAGAGATCATTGCCAAAAAGGGCTATCATGCTGCGAGCATCCAGGAAATTGCTGAAGCGAGCAAACTTTCCAAAGGAGCATTTTATCTTTATTTCAAATCGAAGGACGAGCTGATGGCTGAAATCGTTCGGTATCATTTTGGTCAGATATCGGCTGAAATCGAAAAAGTCGATCAGCAGCAATTGGACAAGCGGGAGAAAGCAAAGCTTCGCCTGGCTACCATGATGCGGGAATTCATCAAGCGCGGGAATTTCTTCATTATGCAGCGTCATGATATCGATTCGGATATCGGCAAAGAGATGGAACTGTTCTTTCTTGATGAAATGGAAAGAGGCAGAAGGAAAACAGAGCACGACCTGCTGGATTTGTATGGAGAAGAAAGCAGGCCATATTTGAAGGACTTGCGGATGATACAAGAAGGCATATTGTTTCAATTCATGGCGGATGTGCTTCTTCATGGACTTATTCTTGATATGAATAAGACTGCCGCGTACATTCTGGAGCGGATGGATGATATAGTCACAGGTCTTTTAAAGCGAAAAGCCGAACCGCTCGTGACGGAAGCCACCCCGATTTCAGCATCGATTTTTGAAAGGGAGCTGAAGGAAAGGGAAGTGCTGCAGGTACTGGATCGCATTCAAGTTGTCATCCTTTCACTGGATCTGGATGAACAGGATGTGAAAGAACTGCAAGGCGTGGTGGAACTGCTGCAAGAAGAGATACGGAAAAAGGAACCGAAAAAGCTGCTTATCCAAGGGCTGGCCGCTAACTTCAAAGCTATCGGGGAAATTGATGACTTGCATCAGGAGTTGGCGAGACTGCTGGAAATAAAGGTTTTGTAAAGCAAAGCTGGGTGCAGGTATGCATGCCGGCTTTTTGTATTTAAACAAGTTTCCGCAATGATACGGCAAAACAATAGCAGGAAATGTAACCGCTTACACAGTATATTGGAAGTAAGAAACCAAGGGGGTTAAAAAATGAGAATCTTACTTGTGTGTGCCGCTGGAATGTCGACTAGTCTGCTTGTCTCCAAAATGGAAAAGACAGCAGCAGCAGAATCAAAGAACTATCAAATACAAGCTGTATCAGCTGATCAGGCAAAAAAACATATCGAACAGGCTGATGTCCTTTTGCTTGGACCGCAAGTGCGCTATATGCTGCCGCAAATGAAAAAACTCGGGGAAGAACGCGGTATACCGGTCGAAGTGATCAACAGCGTCGATTATGGTACTGGCAATGGAAAAAATGTGCTGCATCATGCTGAGACGCTATTTGCGAAGAAGGGGTGAAGAGCATGAGCCGTTTCAATGATTTTCTCGAAATGAAAGTGATGCCGTTTGCTGGGAAAGTTGCAGCACAGCGGCATCTGGTAGCATTGCGTGATGGTATCATCCTTACGATGCCTTTGATCATTGTTGGTTCTCTGTTCCTCATACTTGCAAACTTGCCGATCCCTGGGTACGCCGATTTCATGGCTGGTATTTTCGGAGAGTCATGGAGTGTGAAGCTGCAATACCCGGTTAATGTAACGTTCGATATGATGGCGATATTCGCGTGCTTCGGTATTGCTTACCGGTTAGCACAGGCCTATGAATCAGATGGTGTCGATCCTTTGTCTGCCGGAGCGATTGCTTTATCTGCATTCATGCTTGCAACACCTTTTAGTCCTTTCGAAGTTGAGGGTGCAGCTGCCAATTTCGTGCCATTATCTCTATTAGGTAGCGGTGGCTTGTTCGTCGGAATGCTTGTGGCAATGTTTGCAACCGAGGTGTATCGCTTAATCGTCAAACGAAATATCGTCATCCGGATGCCGGACGGTGTACCTCCTGCCGTCTCTCGGTCATTCATTGCCCTGATTCCAGGGTTTGCAGTAATCATTCTTGTATGGCTCATTCGGTTGCTTGTGGAAGCCACGCCTTTTGGTGATATCCACAATTTGATTTCAACAGTGATTGGGTCACCGCTTACGCTTGTTGGTTCATCTTTCATTGGAAGTTTCGTAGCAGAATTGATGATTGTGCTGTTATGGGTTTGCGGACTGCACGGTGCCAATATCGTAGGAGGGATCATGGCCCCGATTTGGCTGAAAGCGACTGCAGAAAACGCAACAGCATTCGCTGCTGGTACGGAGCTGCCGCATATTTTCACCCAGCAATTTTTTGACGTATTCATTCATGTCGGGGGTTCAGGTGCGACTTTGGCATTGGTACTTATCATGATTTGGCGAGCAAAGCTGAAACAAAATAAACAGCTGAGCAGGCTGGCAACCGGTCCTGCATTCTTCAATATCAATGAACCAATCGTATTTGGTCTGCCAATCGTACTAAATCCGCTCATGATCATACCATTCATCACAATCCCGCTTGTCATGGTAGTTACAACGTACATCGGAATGAGCACAGGGTTGGTAGCGAAACCGGCTGGAATAGTAGTTCCATGGACGATGCCGCCATTCATTTCAGGATATTTAGCAACAGGAGGAAAGATATCCGGAGCGGTGATGCAGCTGATAAACTTGTCTATCTCAATGGCTATTTATTATCCATTCTTCCGCATGCTGGAGAGGAACCAAATGAAAGAAGAAGAAGCAAGACAACAGGAATTGGCAGCATCACAGGATGGATCGGATCCGGTCAGCAGCTGAAAAGGGGGAGCGATATGAATTTGGAGGAAAAAGCATTTCAATTGATATTGCATGGCGGTGACGGCCGGAGTTATGCGATGGAAGCGATGGTGCTTGCCAGGCAGCATGCATTCGAGGAAGCTAAACGGAAGATCCAATCCAGTAAGGAAGCAATCAATCAGGCGCATCATATCCAGACAGAGTTGATCACAGCAGAGGCGGGCGGGAAGCAGTCGACGCTTAGTCTGTTGATGGTGCATGCGCAGGATCATTTGATGAATGCCATGACGGTGCGGGAATTGGCGGAGGAAATCATTCATTTGCATGAGGAGCTGGCACGGCAAGCGGCAACATACGGGTCGGCATAAAGTGAAGGGCGGTCATTTGATCGCCTTTTTGGCATAGGTATGTAGGATAAGGGGTGAAGCTGGATGCTGCAACCAAGGCTATTGGAATTGCTGACGTATTTATCTTCTGAATCACGTACGCTGACTGCTGAGGAATTGGCTGGGAAGCTGGCTGTATCAGAAAGGACGATTCGTTCCGACATCAAGCTGCTGCAGCAGGAACTGCCGGTAAATGATGCAAAAATAGAAGCGATTCGGGGCCAAGGTTATCGGTTGATTGTCATGGATGAAAAGTTCTTTCAGCAATATTTACAAGATATGATCCGAGTGAAGCAGGAGCGCCTGTACACAAGGGTGGAAACCCCGGCGGAAAGGGTGAATCATCTTTTGCAGCTGCTTCTTTTGGCAGATGGATTCATCAAGATGGAAGAGTTGGCGCAGTCTTGTTTTGTCAGCTTCCCGACAGTGCAAAATGATTTGAAGCATGTCCGGAAGCTTTTGAAGGAATCAGGGCTGGAACTTGAGAAAAGACCGAAATATGGGCTTCGAATTGCGGGGACAGAGACGGAAAAAAGATATTTTTTGGCGTCTTTTTTTGCGAAGCAGACAGGTTGGCAAAAAACATATGGTTTGCCAGATTCCATCATCTCGGAAGCGGAGATCAATCAAGTGGATACGATTGTGCATGAATTTATCACAAAGAACCAGATGATGCTCTCGGATGTGGCTGTGCAGAACTTGGTTACACATATCGCAATCGCCTGCAAACGCATCAGGGACCAGCAATATATCGAGCTTGCGCCTGATGCGATGCTGGACATCATCCAGCAGCCTGCCTTCCGGGAGGCAGCTCAGCTTACTGCCAAACTCGAAGCGGAGCTCCATTTATTTTTTCCGCAAGTAGAGGTGGCGTATATGACGATTCATCTTATGGGAACGGATCATGCATCAAAATTGGAAGGTCAGATGGGCATGGGCGATCTGGCCGCAGCAATCGTGGCCGCGATATACGAGAACACAAAGCTGGACCTGCGGGGGGATGAAGAACTGCTCAAAGGACTGAGTATCCATCTGAAGCCAGCTGTTCATCGCCATTTATACGGCATGAACGTACGCAATCCGCTGCTTGAAGATATCAAACAGCATTATCCGCTTGCTTTTGAAGCTGCTGTCATCGGAGCATATGCAGTGGAAAAAGAAATCGGAGTCCAGTTGGCTGAGGAAGAAATCGGTTATCTGGCTTTGCATATCGGAGCTGCTCTGGAAAGAAGCAGAAAAAACGGGCGCAAAATCAGGTGTTTGCTCGTGTGTGCATCGGGAGCAGGCAGTGCACAGCTGCTTCGATATAAGCTGCAATCCCTTTTTCCGGACAAGTTGGACATCATCGATACAATCGAATATTATCGCCTGCTTCATAAAAAAGATTGGGAAGCCGACTTGATAATAAGCACGATACCAATCGAAGCGGATGTCACATCGCTGCCTGTCATCCATGTGCCTGTCATATTGGATAAGGGTGCGATTGCGAAGCTGGAAGCTTTTTTGCAGATGGATCAGGATCTGCGCTATATTCGTCCTGCTTATGTTTTCTTGCAGCAGGATTTTGTCAGCAAAGAAGATGTGCTGTCGTTTATGACTGACAGATTGGAGGCAGACGGAAAGGTAGGAGTGGATTTCCTGGCGGCAGTGCATGAGCGGGAGTCGATGGCGCCGACATGTTTTGGGAATGAAGTGGCTGTACCGCATCCAATCGAAGCAAGCGTGGAAGAAACATTATGGGTCATCTGCACATTGAGAAATCCAATCGATTGGTCTGGCAAGCAGGTGAGGTTTGTATGCTTATTATGTATCGAGAAAGAAAGTGATGAAGATTTTACCGATATGTATCAGCAGCTTGTCCGTATCATCGAGGAACCGAAGCATGTGCATAAGCTATTGGAAGCACAGTCGTACGATGACTTTCATCACACGCTTTTATCGATATGAAAAACAGCTGCCTCCAATATGGGCAGCTGTTTCAGTTAGCAGAAGGCTCAACCTTGCCGCTTTGGCGGGCGAGCTTCATGTTGGCGCGTTTAGCCATTTTGTATGCATCGTATATATTATAGATCCAAAAAATGAAGTATGTGAATAGACCGACCACAAACCACATCAGAAACAGATTGATTATATTGACTGCGACGAATATCGTGCCCTTCAAGTTCTGTTGATTATAAAACTGACCTAAGCCAGCGAATAGAAAGCTTAAGATAGCCGCAATCAGCGGTGTACGCTTGAATTCCATTTTTTCACCTCATCTGTTTAATACTGTACCAGTTTTCATTATTGTATACAATTCCGATCCAGGATTTCTTATGATGTTTTATGAAACCCTTTTCACGGTATGGACGTAAGGATATAATAATAGAAAAAAGCGAGGCGAATGTGATGGATGAACAGCTGCAAGTAAAAGAAACGATATTGCAATTGGAAAAATCATTGCTGGCAGACGAGACAAGATTATCGGCGGATTTGCTGACCGATGACTTTCTTGGACATGGCTCATCAGGGCGATCATCCAGCAAAGCAGACGTCGTTACGAATGGTTGGGATACTGCCGGCTTGGATATAAGGGAATTCGACATACGGATTCTGTCGGAGGACACCGTGCTGGCTACATTCCGGACAGCTGATGCGGCATCAGGACAAGAGCAGCTGCGAAGCTCGGTCTGGCGTTATCAGCCTGGCGGTTGGCGTATGCTGTTCCATCAGGGCACACCAGCAGGATAATGAAACAGGCGGCTGCATGAAGCAGGCCGCCTGTCTGGTTGATTTTCCATCAAAACGGAGGTTATGGGGCAGGATCGTTATTTGCCGGTATCTTTCCATGTAAAGGTGACAGCAGATTGGGATGGGATTGTATATTGTAAATACTGATTTCCATCAGCAAGCTGGAAGGTTTGTGCGCTTTTACGCGTATTAGCGGCTAAAAGTATGATTTCTTCTGCCTCTTCATCATAAAAGGCGACCGTTGAAAGCTGCGGCAGGTCGGTGCTTGCGATGCGGACTGCTTCCGGCTGGACGAACTTGCTCAAATGGCCAAGTGCATAATATTCCACATTTTTGGTGACATCTCCGGTTTGACTATCCACTGTGATGACACCACGGCAATTATTGCAGCCGCCATTTGTCGGTCCGCCTGATTCGTCCAATGCCAAATTCCATAACAGGACTGTTTTGGCATAATGTTTTGTTGCGCCGATGATCACTTGGTCCATCAGCCAACTCAAATTATCGCCAAAATCCTCTCCCCAAGCTCCGCCGCTGCACTCCGTAAAGTAGATGCCTTTTTCAGGGTGATCGAGCTGTAGGTTATCAGCTGCTTCAGGATTACCAGCATAACAGTGAAAAGCAGTTCCTGCTGTATAATCGTAAGCGCCCTCAAGGACGGTCTCTGCGTATTCGCTGCTATTTTCCCAGTTGTGGTCATAACCAAGGATGGACGTTTGCAAGCCTGCTTCACGCATTTTGGGCCCCAAAAAGTTCTGGATGAAATATTGCTGCTCTTGTGCACTCATCGTCATACTCGGATAAGCTGCTGTCGCGAACAGCGGCTCGTTTTGCACGGATAGCAAATCGATTTCCAATCCTTCGCTTTGGTAAGCTTGCAGATAACGTACGAAATAATCGGCATAAATCTTATACGTGCGTTCATCTGTATAATCCAGATACGAGCCATTCCACGTATGCTCCCCATACTTAAGCCATGGTGGTGCCGTCCAAGGCGTCCCCATCAACCCAAGCTTGGGATTATTTTCTTTCGTCTGTTTCAGCATATTGATCACTGTTTGATCAGGAGCTGTTGAAAAATGCTGCAGCGGATCTTCCGCTGGTCCTTCTTGGTCTGCATATGTATAACTGCGGGGATTGCCAAAGTCGTCCACACTGTAATCCGATGCTCCAATCGTGTGCCGCAGATAAGATAGGTGGATACCGGATTTGGTGAACAGGTCCTGAAATAGTGCCTCGCGTGCCTGATCTGTCAATTCATGCTGAAGCAAATAAGCAGACGAGCCAGTCATTGCGGCTCCGAAGCCTTCCATTTCCTGATATGCTGTTTGCTTATCGATATAAATGGTCGGGATATCCTGCTTTTGATCATAGAATGGTGTGCTGGTCTGCTTGTCGAGAAGCTGCTGTCCATCCCCGGTCGTCAGCCAGCTGTCTGCAGCAAAGGGGGCTGCCTCGAATCGGTCAAGGACTAGGAATGTGCATAGTGTAATCAGGAGCAGGGCAGCAATCCTGTGCATAGTTTACCTCCTTACAAAAACATCCTGCAGGAAATCTGCAGGATGTTTTTATGATGTTATGGCAGTGTTACAGTTCCTTGTAATCTGATATCTTCGGACGAGCTGCCAACATAAACATGTACTTTGCCAGATGGCATGACCCACTCTTCTTTATCTTCATCATAATAAGAGAATGCTTTTGGATCGAGCTTGATCTTGACGGATGTCTGCTTACCAGGCGCAAGCTCGACTTTTTCAAATCCGGCTAACTGCTTTTCGGGTGTTTCCACGCTTTTGGCAGGAAGTTTCCCTGCATATACCTGGACGACTTCTGCACCTTTTGTATCTCCGGTGTTGCGGAGATTCAGCTTCACTTCCATGCTTGTCTCATCTTTTCTATGCTTCACTTTTGTATGCAGATTACGATAGTTGAAGTCGGTGTAAGACAGACCGTAACCGAATGGATAAGCTGCATCCAGGTTTTGCTTATCATAACCGCGATAGCCGACAAATATACCTTCAGCATAATCATTCACACCATTCGTTCCAGGGAATTGCGCTTCAGTGTTGATCGGTGTACTGTCTTCATCGACAGGGAATGTCACGGGAAGCTTGCCGGATGGGTTGACGTCTCCGAAGAGGACATCGGCAATCGCATTACCTTGTTCCTGACCTGGGTACCATGCTTGGACGATTGCTTTCACGTCTTTTTGCCAGTCTCCCATTTCGATGGCAATGCCGCTTTCATTCACGACTATCGTATTTGGATTCACTTTTGAGACTTCTTTGATCAGCTGCTGCTGATTGTTCGGCAGTTCCATATCGGAACGTTCGGTGTAGCCTTCGCTGTCATACGTACGCGTCACGATGACTGCTTTGTCTGCTTTCTTGGCAGCTTTGACAGCTTCTTGAATCTGTTCATCGACGGCGCCTTTGGCTGGTTCCCAGCCGAAGCGGACTTGTCCGCCGTAATCACGGCCATCGCCAGTTTCATAATCGGATTTGTATTCGATTTCGACAGCATGCCGCTCGCCTTTTTTCAATTTGACTTCGGCAGATTTTGTACCAAGTTCTTCGCCTTTATTATCGACGATCAGCTTATCATCCAAATATAGTTTACTTGTGCCGTAGCTTGTCGTGGATAATTTGTACGTGCCGTCTTTAGGAGCTTCGATGTAACCTGTCCAGCGGGCGGACATCATGCTGTTCAAGTCTCCCGGCAGTCTGTCTAGTTTCGGCGATTGTGCATTCAGACCATCATAGTTGTAGAATCCAAGATTCACATTGACTTGACGATCTGTACTTTCATGTACGGGGTTTCCTTCGAAATTCTTATTCGACCAATATTCTGCTTTCAATCCGTTTTCCGCAGCATCTTCTGTTGGGTGAAGCAGGGAAGATGGAACTGCGTCCGGTCCTGACATCACATCACCAGCGCTGATTGGATCGGTACCAGCGGTATAACTGACATCTGTATTTTTCCCGGCATGGTTTTTGATACCATCAAGCGGGCTGACAGTATAGGTCGGGTTGACCAATGAGCTGCCGCCGCCAGCTGCGGATGCATTATCGGCATCAGGTCCGATCACAGCGATTGAATCTGCATCATCCTGGATTGGAAGTGCATCTTTTTTGTTTTTCAGCAATACCATGCTTTCGGCGGCGATTTCACGTGCCGTCTGGCCATGGGCAGCTGTATCGATTTGCTGATTTTGAGTCGGGTATTCGAAAAGTCCTTTATCAAACATCTGGTATAGCAGGCGTGACGCGCTTTGGTTGATTGTTTCTACGCTCACTTGTCCATCTTTCACGGCTTGCAGGAGCTTGTCGCCCCACTGGCCGTCCGGTTCGCCTGGTGTTTCCAGGTCCAGTCCGGCATTGATGGAATCAGCTGTCGTTCTGTTGGCGCCATAGTCACTCATGACAAACCCTTTGAAATCGAGCTGATCACGAAGCAAACCTGTCAGCAAATCCTCATTATCGCAGGCATATACACTGTTCACTTCATTGAAAGCACACATCACGCTGCTCAAATCAGCATCTTCAATGGCTGCTTCGAATGGTCGTGCGTAAATTTCGTGAATGGCACGCTCGCTAGCTTGCGAGTCATTCGTGAAACGAAGTGTTTCTTGGTTGTTCAGCAAATAGTGCTTGGCTGTTACCATGACGTTATTGTCTTGGACAGCGTTTATGTAGGAAGCGGCCATTTTGGATTGCAATAATGGATCTTCTCCCAAAGATTCAAAGTTTCGGGAACCGAATGCATTCCTGGCGATATCAAGACCAGGTCCAAGCAATACATTATGTGTTGTATTGAATGCTTCGTTGCCTAGTATGTTACCGTAAGAAGCGGCTGCTTCTGTATCCCATGTTGCGGCAAGGGCAATCGGTGCCGGCATGGCGGTCGATTGTTTATTCTGGATATCCGGATTGGCAATCCGGACACCTGCAGGGCCATCTGCCATCTTCAGTTCAGGAATGCCGTATTGCTCCATTCCTTCGTTATAGTAACCATAATAATTATTCAGATTTCCTGTAATAAGCTTAATTTTGTCTTCCAGTGACATAGCCTCCACCAGCAGATTGGCACGTTTGGCGGGGGACAGTTCCTTATTCAGCCAAGGCTTGTCTGTTTCTTCGGCGAAAGCCTGGTAAGGGGAAATGATGAGTCCCATTAGTAATACTGCGATAAATCCAATGATCGGAAAGCGTGTGAGCTTCGTCAAATATTTTCACTCCTTCGTTAACTTCTAGAGACGTGGCGGCGTCTGTTGCTTGTTTAATGCTACGGAAACAGCGGCAGGAAAGGAATAGACGAAACTGTTTGTTTCTCAGTCGGCATTTTTTCAGCCTAATACACTAACAAAAGGGTATAACTAGGAAAACTGCAGTTACAATAACGTGCATTTGTAATGCTGGTGTAATGGGAATATATGCTTTAGGGTTTGTGAGCCTATCTTTTGGCTAATTATGGTGTAATTTTGTTTTGTGCCTCTAACAGCCCATTTATATTGTCACGATTTTTTGCATAAATGGTTTGACTATAAATAGTTTAGGGTATAAACTCAAAAGGTATAGGGGGTAAACCAATATGAGTAAATTGAAAGAGGCAATCGATCTTTTCAATGAAGTATCTTTCATGGCAACCGAGATTTTTCACAAAAAAGGCTCAGCGTATGATGTATTCGAACAGATATCGCCGCAGCAAGTCAGTCTGATCAAAATTTTGAGCTTGTCAGGTGCTTGTTCGCCCGGACATCTGGCAATGGTGCAGCAAGTACATAAAAGTGCGATTTCCAATCGACTGAAAAAGTTGCTTGAGAAGGACTTGGTCAAATGGGTCGAGTCCGATGGGGATAAGCGGACGAAGCTTGTACAAATTACAGATGATGGGGAAGCGGTCCTGCAGCAAGCTGAGGAAGCTATTTATGATCGATTTTGCGGACTTTTTGAACATATCAAAGAAGAAGATGTGGAAACTTTCATCCGGATCTTCACCGATGTAAAAGAACAGCTAAAAAAAGGGGAGAAGGAAATTTGAGGACTATCATTCGTTTTAAGTGGGTCATTGCCATTGCAGTCATTTTGATTGCTGTTGGATTGACGCTTTTTTCACCTAATTTGACCCAGCTGGCATCCGATAAGGGGCAGACGCAGCTGCCGGAGGATGCAATCTCCATCCGTGCCACTGAAATTTTGGAGGATGCAGGGGAAAACAGTAATTCGCTCAGTGTTGTTTTCGAGCTTGATGAAGCATTGAATCAAGATGGCGAGGATATGATTCAAGGTGTCATCGACAAAGTAGAACAAATCGATGGGGTCAGTGACATCACGACACCATTGACGGATAACGAAGAAATACAGAATCAAATGATGTCGGAGGACAAAAAAACAGTCATGATGCCGGTGACGGTCGAAGGCGCAGATGACGAAGTGGAAAGAATCGCTAATGACATTTATGATGCTATACCAGAGGATGCCACGGCGTACGTGACTGGTGCATCCTTGATCAACCAAGATTTTTCCAATACATCGGAGGAAGGTTTGAAAAAGACCGAACTGATTACGGTATTCATCATCGTTGGCTTGCTGTTGATTGTTTTCCGCAGCATCGTGACACCTTTTGTTCCATTGATCTCAGTAGGTATCACGTACTTGATCAGCCAAGGAATCCTGGGTATCTTGGTGAAAACGATGGACTTTCCGATATCGACATTCACACAGACATTCCTGGTGGCGATTCTATTCGGTATCGGTACCGACTATTGCATCCTGCTGCTCAGCCGTTTCCGGGAGGAGCTTGCTAACGGTCACGATAAAATCGAGGCAACGATCACCGCGTACCGGACAGCAGGTCGTACATTATTCATCAGTGCCATTGCGGTATTTGTAGGTTTTGCATCGATTTTCTTTGCAAAATTTGCCATTTTCCAATCAGCCGTTGGCGTGGCTATCGGGGTAGCAGTGCTATTGATCGTCCTGGTGACAGTAATGCCATTATTCATGGTAACGCTCGGTGAGAAGCTGTTCTGGCCATCCAAAAAGGCCGCTTCCCATGGGGACAATAAACTGTGGCATTTCCTTGGCCGCCATTCGGTTGCCAGACCGGTGCTGTTCCTGGCGATCACAGCTGCGATCACACTGCCATTCGTTTTGACGTATGATGAGGAAGTTTCCTTTAACTCAACAGAGGAAATCAGCAGTGATTATGATTCGATCAAAGGGCTGAATGCAATCGGGGACGCTATCGGAAAAGGCGAAGCGATGCCGATTCAGATTGTCATCAATGATGATGAAAACCTGACTACATCTGACACGCTGCCGTATCTTGATAACCTGAGTGACACGATCGGCAAGATCGATGGTGTCGATAAAGTCCGCACGGCAACACAGCCAACGGGCGAAAAAATCGACGACTTGTATGTGGATTCCCAAACCGGTCAGATTGCGGATGGAATCAATGATGCAGTCGATGGCATCTCTGAAGTGCAGGATGGTCTGACACAGGTGCAAGATGGTCTGAATCAGATTTCCGGCCAAGCTGGCGGTGCAGGTTCGTCGAGTGGCGGCGGACTATCTGATGCGACAGAAGGTCTTGGTCAAGTGAATACGGCCTTGCAGCAAGTAACTAGCCAATTGCAGCAAACAGGCAACGTCCAGCAAGCATCTGCACAGCTGGCAGGAATCAGCGAGCAGCTTGGACAGATTCAATCAGGTTTGGAACAAGCGGACACGCAATTGCAGGGACAGCAGGAACAGGTCGGCACACTGACCGAAACACTGCAGCAGCTTGCCGATGCAGTCGGGTCATCGAATGAAGGCCTGACGCAAGTGACTGACGGATTGCAGACGGCTTCGGATACGCTCCGCGAAATCAGCGATAGCAAAACGGTCCGTGATACAGGGATGTATATTCCGGAAGATGCCATGGAAGGGGACTTCCAGGAAAGCGTCGATATGTATAGCTTCCGCGACGGGGAAGGTGTGACACTTGATGTTGTATTGAGTGCTGATCCTTACTCCGAGGATGCGATCCAAACACTGCAGACAATCAAGGACCGTGTCGGGGCAGAAGTGAAGGACACACCTTATGAAGATGCGGAAATCGTCTATGGCGGTGTAACGAGCACAAACGCAGACTTAGAGGATCTATCGACATCAGATCTGTCCCGGACGATGGTCATCATGATGGTCGGATTATTCATCATCTTGACACTGTTATTCCGCAGCATGGTCATTCCGGCCTATATGATCGGATCCTTGCTGCTGACTTACTATACAGCGATGTCCATCGCCGAATTGATCTTTGTCAACGGTATGGATTACGCGGGTATCAGCTGGGCGGTTCCATTCTTCAGCTTCGTGATTTTGATCTCGCTTGGTGTGGATTATTCCATCTTCCTGCTTGATCGATTCAAAGAAGAAGCACGGGATGACCTGCAGGCTGGCATGGTTCAATCGATGAAGAAAATGGGCGGTGTCATCATTACCGCTGCCATCATTTTGGCAGGTACATTCGCTGCCATGATGCCATCTGGTGTCTTGACGCTGCTGGAAGTCGCGACAGTCATCATCATCGGTCTGTTATTGTATGGCTTGGTGATCTTGCCGCTGCTTATCCCAGCGATCGCAACGACACTTGGTGAGCTGAACTGGTGGCCGTTCAAACGTAAAAGAAACGAAGAAGAGTAACGGAGGGGAGCATGCCGATGGCGTGCTCCTTTTTTCTATGGACAAGTTTTTCGGACTGGCTGCATATAGTAGCAGGGAATGGAGGTTTGCTCATGAAACGAAACCTTGGATTGCGCCTTGTGCTGGCGGGGACGATGGTGATGGCAGGGTTGCTGTTCTTTTTTACGGACAGATCGACTCATCCTGTTCCGTACAATGAGGTCCATGAAGAAATGATCCGTCATGCATTGGAAGAAGTGAACGATACAGCGGTCGAGGAGCTGGCTGTTTATGATACGTATGAAGTGCTCGGTGTCGGTTTTCAGCCTGAAGGCATCATCAGTTTGCGGATCAAGAACGAAGGGGATGAAGTGGAAGGGCATATGCTGCCTGTTTGGGAAGACGTGAAAGGAGAGGCGGCAGAAGTTGTGGAAGCGCATGATCTGGAAGATGACATCAACAGGGAAATAGAATTGGAAGTCAGTTTGATCGGATCGGAAGGAAATGTTTTGCATACACATTGAGCATGCATTTTGGGCATGCTTTTTTTCTTTTGCTTAAAACAATTGGCTAACGGGTATATAAAAGCAAGACTAATTGGAAGGAGTGGGGCGTATGAAGGTAGCAGGCTATTTTGGATTCTTCATCCTGGCGCTTGTTTTCCTACTTATCTATGTATTCACTACCAATACGCTGTTTCTTCTGCTCACGGTTCTTTCAGGTGTGGTAGGGGCATATTTCTTATTCCGTGAGTTAAAGACAAGAGAAAAGAAGGAACCGAGAGAACGAGACTATAACAGCGAGGGGAAATAACGATGGGACATGTAATCAGAACACAATCCGGACATAATATATTCGCAGAAGACATCGGCGCAGGCATTCCCATTGTCTTTTTACACGGCTGGCCGGTAAATTATAAAATGTTCGAGTACCAAATGAATGAATTGCCAAAGCATGGCTACCGTTTCATCGGTATCGACCTGCTTGGCTTCGGAAAATCGGATAAGCCATGGAACAGCTATTCCTACGATGCGCAGGCAGAAGCAGTGCATGCGGTCATCGAGCATCTCGGACTGGAACGTTTCGTCTTGGCGGGCTTTTCGATGGGCGGACCGATTGCTGTTCGTTATATGAATAGGTATGGTCTAGCCAAAGTGGATAAGCTGCTTCTTTTATCAGCAGCACTGCCTGCGTTCACACAACGTGACGCTTATCCGTTCGGCATGAAGAACGAGGATGCAAATGACATGATCGAGCAGCTGAAAGTCGATCGGCCGAAGACTTTGCGTGACTTCGGAAATATGTTTTTTGCACAGGAACATTCTGATTCCTTCGAGGAATGGTTCTTCCAGTTAGGTCTGGAAGCGAGCGGCCATGGAACAATTCAAGCAATGGAAGCGCTGCGTGATGAGGATCTTCGTGATGAACTTGCAGGAATCAGCACCCCGACATTCATCTTCCATGGACATAAAGATGAGATTTGTCCATTTGATTTCGCCAATGAAATCACAGGCGGTATCGTCAATTCCACAATCATTCCATTTGAACATAGCGGACATGGGCTGCTGTTCGATGAAAAAGAAAAATTCAATCATGAGCTTTTGCGCGTATTGCATAGCTAAAGGACGTAAAATAGAGCTGACGGGAGAGTCAGCTCTATTTGGCATGTACAGGAGGGGAATAGATGAATCATGCAGTGACGATAATCGGCATAGCAGTGGCGATCATACTAGTCGGAATTGCGATATTTTATAATACTGGTGCGCGCAAACGTCCGATGCAAAATTCAGACCGACATCGGGAGCAGCTGAAACTGCAATATGACACGTTGAAGGTACGTCCAACCGCGATAGTGGATGATGAGCATTTCGAAAGACTGAAGAAAGCATTGGATTTTGAGTATTTGGATAAAATCAATGATGCTTTCCGCAATGAGCATTATGATTGGAGTCAGAAAAAAATCAATATGCACTTCCGCGGGTTATTCCGTTTCTTCTTGATGGCTTCCATTTTCCGCAGTAAAGAACTATTTGATAAGGACATACATCGCTTATGGGAAGTGATGCGCCAGTTTGAAGAAGAATACAAGACATTCTGTCTGCAATTCTTTGAAGGGGAAATAACCGAAGATGCATCGGAGCGCGGCGAACGCCATGCGGAGGAGCGGGAGCGATTTGAAGTCAAATATTTGCTGCTGTTCCAATTAGGTGAGCAGACACCGACAATTTGGGGAGAGTTCTTCCAGTATGGCGATGGAAAAACTTTCATCGATTACATCCAGCATCATGATATCGACGAAGTGAAGCGGGAGTATATGGCAGAAAGCATCACCCCTGATGCAGAAAGGACTTTCGAAAATCTGTATCGTCATATCAAATGGGGTATGGAAACTGATGCAGATAAGCTGCGTGAACAGCATCCCGGCCCCGAGGGCAGCCAGGAAGACCGGGAGATGGATGTGAGCATACTCTACTTTCTCAGTCTCAGGGGCGAAACAACGGAAGACGAGGAAAATGAGCTGTCCCAGTATACAGGCAGGGGCAGCGGATTTTATGCTACCAATGAATCTTACGGCCAGATGCAGAAGATATAAGCACGCAGCTCGCGTGCTTTTTTATTTTCATACTACCTGCAGCAGACGGTGAATAAGCTAGTCCTGAAGGGAGGACTGGTTTATGCATCGTTACAAGCGAACAAATCGGAAACAATTGCTCATTATCTGTTTTATGGTCATGCTGGTGCTTTGTGTGATTGCACTTTTTCTTAAGAATGCTTCGCCCAATCAAGCAAAAAAGACGGTGGAACAGTTTTACACATATGAGCAAAAAGGAGAATATAGTTCTTCCTGGGGCCTGCTGCATCCGGAACTGCAGTCTCGCTTTCCGTTAAAAGACTATGTGACCGATCGTTCCCATGTTTTCATGAGTCATTTTGGAGCGGATACCTTCCAATTTGCAATAGAAGAAAAAGAGAAACATAAGAAATGGCAGGCAGCTCCCGATGGTCAAACGTATAAGGACGTGTATGCTTTCACCGTCAAACAGGACTATCGAGGAAAGTACGGGCATTTTGCCTTTGTCCAGTATGTTTATGTGGTAAAGGATAAAGGGGAATGGCAAATTCTGTGGGATTATCAAGAGCGAAAGTGATATACCGAAATACTGACAATCGTTCCCGAAAAGCGTATGATGGAGGAAAAGAGGAACGGAGCGACAAGATGAAGGCAATTCTTTTTGACTTGGATGGTACGATTCATGACAGGAGGACAACTCTGCAGCAGTTCCTGGCTGATCAATTTCAGCGATTTCAAACAGAGCTGCAGTCTGTCGGTGAATCTGATTTTATAGAAACATTCGTGGAACTCGACCAAAATGGTTACGTGGAAAAACCGGTTGTTTATGTGGAGCTTTTAAACCGATTTTCAATGGATGCTGGTTTAGAGCCTGTTTTGACTGCTGATTACTTCGAAAGGGTGGCGCAGTTTGCCGTTGCTTATCCGGAGGCGCTTGAAACGCTGCAGGAGTTGAGCATGTCCTATACGCTTGGGATCGTCACAAACGGACCAGCATTGCTGCAGCAGCAAGTGATCGAGCAGCTCGGCTTGTATTGGCATTGCCAAAGCTTGATCATCTCTGAAGCAGTCGGACTCAGAAAGCCTGATCCTGCCATTTTCGAGATGGCACTAGTGGAGGTGGATGCAGCTCCTACAGAGACGATTTTTGTTGGTGATCACGTGGAAAATGATGTGATGGGAAGCAAAAATGCTGGTTTGCAGCCAGTCTTGTTCGGCGGCAAACTGGAAGGAGTGCCGAGTTTCTCCAATTGGTGTGTGCTGCCTGCCCTGATTGCCAACTATAATCGGTCGGAAAGGAAAAATAAAGACGACTATACTATAATGGACGTGGACTAAGACTTTTACATAAAGGGGAGATTGGATGACTGCGAACAAACAAAGCGAGTATAAGCTGATCGCGCTTGATATGGACGGTACGATGCTCAATCCTCGTGAAGAAGTGACGGAAGCAACACGGAAAGCGATACAGCGGGCACAGGAAGAAGGTGTACATGTCATACTCAGTACTGGCCGAGGCATCCGCACATGCAAGCCGTATGCGGATGATCTTGGATTGCAGTCGTTTCTTGTGACGGTGAACGGAAGTGAAATCTGGACGGCTGATGGGGAATTGCTTGAGCGTGTGCTGATCGAGGATGATTTGATCAAGAAAATGAAACGTTTGGCAGATGAATATGACACGCATTATTGGGCTGTAAGTACGGATCATGTGTTCCGTGGGAATTTCCCAGCCAATATGGAGGAATATGACTGGCTGAAATTCGGCTTTGATACATTCGATGATAGCAAGCGGGAGGCAATCGTCAAAGAACTTTCCGGCAAAAACGAATTGGAGCTTTCCAACTCGAGCCCGACGAATATCGAGGTCAACGCTGTTGGCATCAACAAAGCAGAAGCTGTGCAAAAGGTCTGTGATAGACTAGGCATCAAAATGGAGCAAGTGATTGCCATGGGTGATAGCTTGAATGACATAAAGATGATCGAAGCTGTCGGCTGCGGTGTTGCGATGGGCAACGCGCAGGAGGCAGTCAAAGAAGTTGCGAATCATCAGACAGACACAAATGAAAATGATGGAGTGGCAAAAGCGATCCATCATCTGTTAGGATGGTCTTAAGCTCGGTTAATCCCGAGCTTTTTTCATACATAAGGGGGGAACGGAATGCAGACAGATCATTTGTATTACCCATATCATTCCCAGCGGATGACGACCATCGCCAGGCAAGGGATGGTAGCCACTTCGCAGCCGCTTGCCGCACAGGCCGGGCTGGATATGCTGAAAAAAGGTGGCAATGCAGTCGATGCGGCCATTGCGACTGCGGCGATGCTGACAGTGGTAGAGCCAACATCTAACGGTATTGGCGGCGATGCTTTCGCGCTTGTTTGGATCAAGGATCAGCTGTATGGATTGAATGCCAGCGGACCTGCCCCGAATTCGATCAGCATCGAAAAGGTGAAGGCGATGGGATACGATGAAATACCGCTGCATGGCTTTTTACCGGTAACGGTACCAGGCGCACCAGGCGGCTGGGCTGCCTTGAGCAAGCGCTTCGGAAAGCTATCACTGGTGGACGTGCTGCAGCCGGCAATATATTACGCCGAGAACGGATTTGCAGTAACACCAATTGTTGCCAAGCTGTGGGAACGGGCATATAAGAAGTTCAGCACCTCTTGCACCGATTCCATGTACAATGGCTGGTTTGATACATTTGCCCCGAATGGTGATTTCCCGAAAATCGGTGATGTGTGGCGGTCTCCTGATCATGCGGAAACACTGCGGCTAATCGCCCGTACGGATGCGGCTGCCTTTTATAAGGGAGAGCTGGCTGATGAAATGGCGGAATTTTCTGCCGATAGCGGCGGATTCCTGACAAAAGAAGATTTGGTGGCGTTTGAACCGGAGTGGGTTGAGCCGATTTCAGTGAATTACCGAGGCTATGATGTGTGGGAAATACCGCCGAATGGCCAAGGGTTGGTGGCTTTATCGGCTTTGAACATCTTGAAAGGCTTCTCTTTCCAGGAAAAGGAATCTGTCGATACATATCATAAACAAATGGAGGCAATGAAACTGGCTTTTGCTGACGGTCACGCTTATATAACCGAAGAACAGCATATGCCAGTCACCGTACAGGAATTGTTGTCGGAAAGTTACGCGGCACAAAGAAGAGCCCAGATCACAGAAAAAGCACAGGAGCCGGTAGCAGGAGAACCTAAAGCAGGCGGAACCGTTTATTTGGCTGCTGCCGATGGGGAAGGAAATATGGTTTCTTTCATCCAAAGCAACTATCATGGATTCGGTTCCGGCCTAGTTGTGCCAGGAACGGGAATCGCGCTGCAAAACCGGGGGCACAACTTCAGCCTCGATCCGGAACACAGCAACAGTCTGCAGCCTGGGAAAAAGTCCTTCCACACGATCATTCCTGGTTTTTTGACCAAAAATGGACAAGCTATCGGGCCATTCGGTGTGATGGGCGGGTTCATGCAGCCGCAAGGACATACCCAAGTGGTCATGAATATGTTGGATTTCGGCCTGAATCCACAGACAGCTCTTGATGCACCGCGCTGGCAATGGGTCAAAGACAAGACCATCCAAGTGGAAGCGGATTTCCCGAAGCATATCGCGGAGGCATTGATGCGAAAAGGGCATGATATCGAAGTCAAAGCAGACAGATCCACCTTCGGGCGCGGGCAAGTCATTTGGCGTGACCCTGGGACAGGCACATTATATGGAGGAACCGAAGCGCGTGCTGACGCTAGCATCGCTTCGTATTAGAAAGGTAGGAACGCATGATTTACTGGCAATTATTTTTGGCATTTTTCCGTGTCGGCATCCTAGGTTACGGCGGCGGTCCTTCGTCGATTCCGCTTGTGGAAAAGGAAGTCGTCAAACAGTATAAATGGATGGATGATGAAGAATTCGGCAATACATTGGCACTTGGCAACAGTTTGCCGGGTCCGATCGCTACGAAACTTGCAGGTTATATCGGTTATCGTGTTGGCGGCTGGATCGGGATGATCAGTGCATTGGTCGCGACGGTCATCCCGACGGTCGTCTTATTGATCGTTTTGTTTTATTTTGTCGATGCATTGAGTGGGCAGCCATGGCTCAGCGGTATGACGACAGCTGTGATCCCAGTCGTAGGCGTCATGCTGGCAGTGATGACGATCGATTTTCTCAGGAAATCGCGAAATGGATTGAAACGCTGGCAGATTGTCATGCTGCTGGCAGTCTCTGTTGTTTTGATTGAGGTGCTTTCCATTCACCCTGCGTTCTTGATCCTTGCGCTTCTTTTGGTTGCGCTGTTGAAACCTGAGAAACAGAAGGAGGAAGGAGCATGATTTATTGGGAAATATTCCTGGCCTTCTTCATTCCTGGAATTGTGGGATATGGCGGAGGGCCTGCTACGATTCCGCTCATCGAAAAAGAAGTGGTGGATAGATTTGGGTGGATGACAACAGCGGATTACAGCCAGATGCTGGCACTGGCCAATGCACTTCCCGGCCCGATTGCGACGAAACTGGCAGGTGTGATCGGCTTTCAGCAAGCTGGTGTCTTTGGGGCGGCGATCGGTTTATTTGCTACAGTCGCTCCTTCGCTCATCTTGATGATTGGATTATTAAGTGTTTTAGCGAAGTTCAAGGATTCGCCCCGGGTGAAGAAAATGACAGCGTACATACGGCCGACGATCGCTGTGCTGCTGGCGGGGATGGCAATCAGCTTCTTTCATACTTCCTATGAAAGCGCCGGCTGGATTCATACGATCATCTTGGTTGTGGCAAGCTACCTGCTCATGGAAAGGTGGAAGGTGCACCCGGCTTTTGTCATACTTGGGGCCTTGGTATACGGAGCAGTGCTTCTCGGTTGAGTTCCTGCAAAAATAAATCCGTGAATTTTTATGCTGGGCAGGAGATAGCAATAAAAGGGCTAATGTAATTAGTAAAATAAAATTCACTGCATAATCTAGTAGGGAACCGGGTAGCTACTTAACAAGGGGAATAGGATAAAAAAAGGAAGAAGGAGCATCAGATGCGCATTACCATTTGGAACGAATACCGTCATGAGAAGGAAAACGACCAGGTGAGAAGCATTTATCCCCGAGGCATCCATGGAGCGATTGCCGAATTTTTGGAGCAAGATGGATTCACTGTCCAGACGAGGACACTTGATGACCCAGAACAAGGCTTGGATCAAGAAAACCTGGAAAATACAGATGTCTTGATTTGGTGGGCACATCGGGCACATGAGGAAGTGAACGACCATGCAGTTGAACGAGTGAAGCAGCGCGTTCTGGCAGGCATGGGATTGATTGTCCTCCACTCCGGCCACTTTTCCAAGATATTCCGCAATTTGATGGGCACATCATGTGACTTGAAATGGCGCCAGGATGGCGAGAAGGAACGCATATGGGTCGTTCAGCCGAGTCATCCGATCACAAGGGGATTAGGTGAATATTTCGAACTTCCAGAGGAAGAAATGTACGGCGAACACTTCGATATTCCAGAACCAGATCATACATTGTTCATCAGCTGGTTCGAAGGCGGCGAAGTTTTCCGCAGCGGCTGCACGTATAATCGTGGAAAAGGGAAGATCTTCTATTTCCGTCCCGGTCACGAAACGTACCCGACTTACTATGATGAAAATGTGCAGACTGTCATCCGTAATGCCTGCGAATGGGCAGCAGCTCCATCAGCTGTCGTGCCGCACTACGGAAAGTCAGAACCCTTGGAGCCGATACTGCGCCTAGCGAAGAAGTGAACGTATAAAGCCGTCTGGCACGCTGGCGGCTTTTACATATACAAAGAGAGAAAAAGGAGGAGAAACAACATGCGAGCGATTGGAATCTATAAGCAAGCATCCGTCGATCAAGCAGACAGTTTCAAAGAAGAACAGGTGGACAAGCCGAAAGCTGAAGGAAACGATGTCCTTGTCCAGGTAAAAGCAGTGAGTGTCAATCCAGTTGATACGAAGCAGCGCAAACTGAAGGAAGACGACGGCAAATTCCGTATTCTCGGCTTTGATGCAGCGGGGATCATTGAGGAAGTCGGGGAAGATGTGCAAGGATTCCAGCCTGGTGATGAGGTCTATTACGCTGGGTCTGTCGCACGCCAAGGATCAAATAGCGAGTTCCAGCTGGTCGATCACAAGGTCATTGCTAAAAAGCCTGCCAGCCTGAGCTTTGCAGAAGCAGCCGCTTTACCGTTGACTGCACTGACGGCCTGGGAAGCGATGTTCGAGAAGATGCACATCCCGCTTGATGCAGATGCCAATAAAGACAAGACGATCCTGCTGATCAATGCGGCAGGCGGCGTGGGTTCGATTGCCTCGCAATTTGCCCAGTTGTATGGACTGAATGTAGTCGGGACAGCTTCACGCGAAGAGACGACCACGTGGGCGAAACAGCATGGAACCGAACGGGTGATCAATCATCATGAAGCTTTGCATCCGCAGCTTGAAAGACTGGGAATCGACAGTGTCGATTATGTCTTTTGCATGCATCAGCTGGACAAAGCATGGGATGACATCATCGAAGTCGTGAAACCAGAGGGCGTCATTTGTGCCATCACAGGTCCGGTCGAAGATATCAAGTTAACGGATATGACATCAAAGAGCCTGACGCTAGTGTGGGAGTATATGTTCACACGCACACTTCACCAGACCGATAGCCGCTATAAACAAGGCGAAATCCTAGCCAAGTTGGCAGAGCTGGTCGATGAAGGACGGGTGCGTACGACCAAATCGGAAGAACTGGAAGGCTTGACAGTCGAGAACCTGCAGGAAGCGCATAAGCGTCTGGAAGAGGGCAGCATGATCGGGAAACTGGTCATCACGGTGTGACAAAGGCAGGCTATATGCCTGTCTTTGTTCAGCTTTCTGCCGATCATGTTGTATAATAACGGTAAGACATATGGTGGAGAGGTGAATTTAAATGATACATAAAGTTGCTGTGATAACAAGCGGTGGAGATTCACCAGGCATGAATGCGGCCATACGGGCTATCGTCAAGGCGGCGAATTACCATGATATCGAGGTATATGGGGTCGAAGGCGGGTATCAAGGACTGATAGAGGATAAGTTATCGATACTGCGCGCCTCTGATGTGGAAACAATCGCAAACAAAGGCGGAACCATCTTAAAAACATCCCGTTCGCTTGCTTTCATGGATGAACCGGGTAGAAAGCAAGCTGTGGAAGTGCTGCGCAGATATGGCATCGCGGATGTGATCGTCATCGGCGGCGAAGGATCGTTGCAAGGTGCGCAGAAGCTGCATGAACTTGGTATCCGGGTGATCGGGATTCCGGGAACGATCGATAATGACCTGGATTATACCGACTATAGCATCGGTTTTGATACGACATTGAATACGGTGCTCAGTTCCCTCGGACGAATCAAGGATACCGGATTGTCCCACAACAAGACGACGATTGTGGAAGTGATGGGACGGCATTGCGGCGATCTTGCTTTATTCACTGCGGTTGCTGGTGAAGGGGACATGATTTCGACGCCGGAGCATAAACTGAGTTTTGAGCAGATTTGCGAAAAGCTGCAGAGCAGGATCTCCAAAGGCCGCAATGATAATATCATCGTTGTCACGGAGCGGATGTATGATTTGGATGAACTGCAAGCATATATCGAGGAACATATGCAAATCGAAGTACGCACGACGGTACTCGGCTTCATCCAGCGCGGCGGTGAGCCGTCGGCATTCGACCGTATCCTGGCTAATAAGATGGGAGTCAAAGCGGTGACGATGCTGATGGAAGGGCAATCCGGATTTGCCATCGGTATCAAGGCAAATCAGCTGATTGCGAAAGATTTGCGCACGATGCTGGATGAAAAGACGGATAAGCAAGCAAATTATGACTTGCTCGATATGCTGCTTTATACGACATAAGACAATCAACCAGAGCACGCCTTGAGACAGGCGTGCTTTTTCTTTGGCGAAACATGTATATACAATCTGATTGAAAGCGCTTGCAACTATGTGATAAACTTTTTATACACTGCAGCAGGAAAAAAACTGGGGATAGGCTTAAAGGAGAGGAAAGGAGGGAAGTAGATAATCGCACTAAAGAAAGCGTTTACTATAATGCGAGGAGGAGCTGTAATGAAGCGAAGCTTTCTGATGGTTGCCTTATGTGCCGGTCTTGGGCTGGCAGGCTGCTCGGCAATTACGAGTGGGGATGGTGCGGATGATGACAAGGTGCAAATTACATATGCGAGGGGGACGGATACGACCGGGGCTACGGATTTACTGATCGAAGCATTTGAAAAAGAGCATCCCGGGATTGATGTGCAAGTCCGGGAAATGCCATCTGACAGTGGGGAATCGCATAATCAGTATGTGACGATGTTCAGCGGTAAAAGTCCGGAAGTGGATGTGTTCGATGCTGATATCGTCTGGTCGGCGGAATTCGGTCAGGCCAACTATGTGCTGCCGCTTGACAGGCTGATCGAGCGGGATCAAATCGATATGGATGCCTATTTCCCAGCAACAGTGGAAGCGGGTCGCTACAATGGAAGGCAGTATGCGATGCCAGGCTATGCAGATGCTGGTCTGCTCTACTACCGGACAGACATAACCGATCAAGTGCCCGAAACGTGGGATGAACTCGAACAGTTGGCAGAGGAAAACATGGGGAAAGAAGGCGCCGAATTCGGCTATTTGATGCAGGCAGCCCAATATGAAGGTATCGTGACCAATGCGATCGAGTATATCTACTCTTACGGCGGTCAGGTGCTGGATGCCAATGGGAATGTAGTGATCAACAGTCCCGAAGCAATCGAAGGTTTGCAGAAAATGATCGACATAGCGAATAGTGATTTTGTACCGAACAATATACTTAACTTTCAGGAAATCGACACAGAGTCTTCCTTCAATGAAGGAAATGCCGTGTATGCAAGAAACTGGCCCTATTTGAATGACACAGCGAATGATCCGGAAGTATCGAAGGTGGCAGGCAATGTTGGCATCGCCACGATCCCAGCCGGCAGTGAAGGCGCAGCATCCTCATTGGGTGGCTGGATGCGGATGATCAATCGCTATACCGATGAGGCGGAAGCATCCTGGACTTTCGTAAAGTGGATGAGCGGAGAAGAGGGACAAAAGCTCAATGCTCTCGAAGGCGGAAAGGCTCCGACATTGGAAGCTTTATATGAGGATGAAGAGATCACGGATGTGAGTGCCGTGCTTGCGAGCGAGGATTTCTTCAATTCCCTCCAAAATGCGATACCACGACCGATCACGCCGATTTACCCGGAAATCTCAGATATCATGCAAATCGAGCTATCAAGGGCTTTGGCTGGCGAGATCACGGCTGAGGAAGCAGTCGAACGGATGGAGACGAAGATGCAAGCGGCATTGGAATCCGTAACCAATTAAAGGAGCTGAGCGTATGAAGCAACCGAAAAAAAGACGGTTCCAGCTGAGTGAACGGCAGCTTGGTTACGCGATGGTCGCACCGTCGATCATTCTGATTGCCGTCATCATCATTTGGCCGATCATGTTGTCTGCCTGGAACAGTTTGTTCGATTACCGTTTGAATGATCCGGCGAAAGCGGAACGGATTTCGACTTTGAGCATCAACCTTGAAACCTACGCCGATAATCGATACTTTGTTTATGAAACGATGGAAGATGTCAGATCTGCGATGCCGGATGCAAGTGGCACATTGGACGATGTGACAGCGGCATTGGATGAGCAGCATGAAACTTTATTGAATAGTGATGAAGGACTTGCCAGCAGCTATGAAGAAGTCAACTCCATGCTGGAAAATTATCAGCCCGTCAATGATGACGATCTCCGGCTGGCAGAGGTGCCGGAAGAATGGGCAGATGGTTTTTCCAATACATTGGATGAACAAACAGCCGCTGTCCAGGCATTGCGGGATGATGCTCCCGAAGAAGCTGTCCAGCCATTGACGGATCTGGAATCCCAATTGTCCAATACGCAGAGTTCGATCCTTGAACCGAACTTTGTCGGAATCAAGAACTATACCACGTATCTTGGAGACGGCCGGACTTGGACGGCGATGCTGAATACGGTGTTGTTCACGGTTGTGACCGTAGGCGTCGAGCTTATCATCGGGATGCTGGTTGCGTTGCTCATCAACCGGGTCTTCATCGGACGCGGACTTGTCCGGGCGGCGGTTTTGGTACCGTGGGCGATACCAACAGCAGTGGCAGCGATGATGTGGACCTTCCTGTTTGACGGGCAGTCCGGTATCATGGCGCATTATATGGCTCAATTGGGCTTCATCGATGACCCAGGTACACTGCTATCCACAGGAGCAGGCGGTATGTTCTCAATCATGTTTGCAGATATCTGGAAAACGACACCATACATGGCATTGCTGCTGCTGGCGGGTTTGCAGACGATTCCGCGTTCGATGTATGAAGCAGCGGAAGTCGATGGTGCGAATAAAATCCAGCAATTTTTCTCCATCACCTTGCCGATGATCAAATCGGCAATCCTGGTTGCGGTCTTATTCCGTGCATTGGATGCGTTCCGCGTGTTCGACCTTATCTACGTCCTCACAGGCGGAGGGCCGGCAAACTCGACGGAATCAATCAGTGTGTATGCTTACAAACTCTTGTTTGAACAGCAGAACTTCGGTGCAGGTTCGGCTTTGAGTGTCATCGTATTCCTGAGTGTTGCATTGCTCAGTACGATATTCATCAAGCTGATCGGATCGGATTTGTTCAGCGGAAGGCTAAAACAATAGGACGGAGGAGGAAAATACTATGGTAAAACGCGCTGGAATCGGCTTTTACATTTTCTTGATACTGTTTGTATTCCTGGTCATGTTCCCGTTCATCTGGGTGGTTCTGACATCCATCAAACCGCAAGGGGAAATCTTCTCTTCGTTCCAATGGTTCACAAGCAATATGACCTTGGAAAACTATACATCGGCACTGGAAACAAGACCATTGCTCATGTACATGCTGAATAGCTTTGTTGTGGCAACACTTACTACAATCATCTCCATCATCGTCGCATCTTTCACAGCTTATGCGGTCACGCGTCTGCCAATCCGTTTCAAAGGATTGATTCTGGGATTGGTTTTGGCAGCATCGATGTTTCCGCAGATCGCAGTCCTATCACCGATCTTCAACTTTGTCACCGACACAGGTTTGCGCAACAGCTATCTCGGACTGGTAATCCCGTATATCACAATCAGTTTGCCGCTGGCAATCTGGATCCTATCAACCTTTTTCATCAAGATTCCGCTCGCATTGGAAGAATCGGCGAAACTGGATGGAGCCACTCCTTTCCAGACATTCCGCAAGATCATCTTCCCGCTCGCGGCACCAGGTGTATTCACGACCGCCATCTTAGTGTTCATCGCTGCTTGGAATGAATACTTGTTTGCACTGACGATCAACACCGATGACCGCTGGCGTACGATTCCAGTCGGTATTTCCTTCTATCAAAGCCAATATACCATCCCATGGGGAGATATCACTGCTGCTACCGTCATTGTGACGATCCCGATCGTTGTCCTTGTCCTCTTGTTCCAGCGCCGTATCGTTGCCGGGCTGACAAGTGGTTCTGTCAAAGAATAATAATCTTGGAGGTATTGCTAGCTTATGAAGATCTTACGCGTAGGAATAGTCGGACTCGGAAGCATTGCACGCAACCGCCATTTGCCGGAACTTGAACAAAATCCAAATACCGAAATCACTGCTGTTTGCGATGTGGTGCCGAGCCGTTCGGAGGAAATCGCCAAAGCGTATCATGCAACAGCGTATACCGAATATGAGGAACTGATCGAGGACCCGCGCATCGATGCCGTCATCGTCTGTGCGGCCAACCATCTGCATGCCCCTGTGTCCATCGCTGCGCTGGAGGCAGGAAAGCATGTGCTTTGCGAGAAGCCGATGGCAACCACTTTGGAAGAAGCAGATGCTATGATTGCAGCACAAAAAGCGAGCGGCAAGCTTTTGCTGATTGCGCATAATCAATGCTTCGTCCCTTCTCATCAAAAAGCGCGGAAGATGATCAAAGACGGCGATCTAGGTAAAATCTACAGCTTTCGCACAACATTCGGGCATGGAGGTCCGGAACAATGGAGCATCGACGGAAAAAACAGCTGGTTTTTCGATAAAGAAAAAGCTTATATCGGCGCATTGGGTGATCTTGGCGTCCATAAATCACATTTGATTGAATTCCTGCTGGATGAACCGATCCAGGAAGTGGCGGCATTCGTCGATACATTGGCTAAGCCGTACGCTGATGTGGATGATAATGCCGTGGCGGTATTGCGTACCAAATCTGGCATCATCGGCACACTTACCGCCAGCTGGTCATATGTGGCCGAAGAAGATAATTCCACAATCATATATGGCGAAAAAGGTGTCATCCGCTTGGAGGACAGCCCGGAATACAGCATGGTTGTCGAATATCACAACGGGGACCGAAGCTACCATTCCCTAGGAGCCATCCAAACGAATGATGCAGAAACACAATCGAATTCCGGTGTTGTGGATGCGTTTGCCAGCTGTGTGCTGAATAATTCGTCCGAGTGTCCAATCACAGCTGAAAAAGGACGGTCTGCACTGGCTGTCATTTTGGCAGCTTTGGATTCCGATAGCGACAAGAAAGTGATCTCCCTTGTACCCGAAACAGTGGAGAAAGGAGAACAAGCATGAAATTAGGCGTTTTTACAGTATTGTTCCAGGAGCTTTCCTTAGAGGATATGCTTGCCCGAGTCAAACAAGCTGGACTAGACACAGTCGAAATCGGTACCGGCGGCTATCCAGGCAATGCGCATTGCCCGATTGATGAGCTGCTGGAGAGCCAGGAAGCACTGAAAAGGTATCAAGCTACTTTCGAGAAATTCGGCGTGACAATCGGTGCTTTCAGCTGCCACGGGAACCCGATTTCACCTGACAAGGCATTCGCTGAAGAATCGGATTGGCTTTTGCGCAAGACAATCAAGCTTGCAAGCAAAATGGGCGTCCCGGTCGTAAACTGCTTTTCCGGGGTAGCCGGATCGGAAGAGAGCGCCACAAAGCCGAACTGGCCGGTTACAGCTTGGCCAACGGAATACGCTGATGTGCTGAATTGGCAGTGGGAGAAAAAGCTTGTTCCTTATTGGAAAGAACTTGGCGCTTTTGCCGAAGAGCATAATATCAAGATTGCGCTGGAATTGCACGGCGGCTTTCTTGTCCACACGCCTTACACGATGCTCAAGCTGCGCGAGCTGACCAGCGATGCAATCGGCGCCAACTTCGACCCGAGTCATATGTGGTGGCAGGGAATCGACCCGACTGCAGCCATCAAGATTCTCGGAAAAGCTGGAGCCATCCATCACTTCCATGCCAAAGATACCTTCATCGACCAAGATAATGTCAACATGTACGGTTTGACCGATATGCAGCCGTACAGCAACATCAAACAGCGTTCCTGGAATTTCCGGACCGTCGGGCTGGGGCACGGACTGGAAGAATGGAATAAAATGATCAGTGCACTGCGCACCTACGATTATGATTATGTCGTCAGCATCGAGCATGAAGACTCCCTGATGTCGATTGAAGAAGGCTTCCAGCGAGCTGTCGATAATTTGAAGAATGTCGTGATAAGTGAACCGGCTACTACGATGTGGTGGACATGAAATGGAGAGCACCTGCCTTGAAGGCGGGTGCTTTTTTTAATGAGGGTACGTCATTGTGCCAGTACGGTGGTGACAATTTGCTTATGCGATTACGTTCTTACCCTTTCAGGAAAAAATATGTAAAATATCCTTACAAAACACTTCATGAAATTTAATTTTAGTAATATAATCCAAATATGAAGTAAAATTTTATAAAAGGGCAGGTGATCAGACTTTGAATGGCGGGTTGACGCTGCTTCGAGAAAGCTTACTTTCGATTAAGCCTTCTGAAAAAAATGCGGCAAACTACATACTAGCGCATCCGGCGGAAGTGGTGAAGCTTTCAGTACAAGAGCTGGCAGCGAAAAGCGGATCCAGTGAGGCGGCGGTTATTCGTCTTTGCAAATCAATCGGGGTGACGGGGTACCGGGAGTTGAAGCTGAAGATAGCTGGTGATTTACAAAATGTAAGCGGTAACAATGATGTCTTTAATGAAATCAAACCAGATGATACAGTTACGCAATTAATGGAAGCTATTGCCGATAAGCATATTCGGTCGATCAGTCAGACGATGAAAATTAATGAAGCAGCGGCAATCGAGCAGGCGGTATCGATGATTTCCCGAGCAAGAAAAATTGATTTCTATGGAGTAGGCGCGTCCTATCTTGTAGCGCAGGATGGAGAGCAGAAATTCGGCCGGATTGGTAAATGGTGCACGGCGTACAGTGATGCGCACCAGCAGCTGGCATCGGCGGCTAATCTGACATTTGGCGATGTTGCTTTCGCAATAAGTTACTCCGGGGAAACGGAACAGCTGCTGCCTGTCTTGAAGCAGGCGAAAGAAACGGGAGCAACGACGATTGCCTTGACGAAGCTTGGACAGAATCGACTTCAGGAATTCGCTGATATACAGCTGTTCACGGTAGCGAAAGAAGCTCGGATCCGAAGTGCAGCTACAAGTTCCCGGATCGTCCAAATGTACTTGATGGATATCATTTACACAGCAGTGGCGGGACTGGATTATGAGCATACAATCGAGGCACTGGAAAAATCGCGGCAGGCAATTCAGCAAGCATTCCAAACAGAGCAAAAGTGAGGGGAAACAATGCTAGATAAACTGATGACTGAAAAACGCAACCAAAGTACGATGAAGCTGGATCAGCTTTCCACGAAGGAAGTGCTGCAGCTGATGAATAAGGAAGATCGGACTGTACCGGACGCAGTTGAAGCAGCACTGCCGGGGATTGAAGCTGCGGTGAAGCAGGTGATAGCTACGTTTCAGGCTGGAGGAAGACTGATTTATACAGGTGCAGGTACCAGTGGCAGGCTTGGTATTTTGGATGCGGTGGAATGTCCGCCGACTTTCAGTACACCAGATGATATGGTGCGGGGATTGCTGGCAGGAGGGATGACTGCTTTCCGCAAAGCGAAGGAAGGAGCCGAAGATGACCCCGAGCTTGGGGCAAGAGAGCTGGAGGAAATCAACTTATCAGCAAAAGACACTGTGATTGGTATTGCGGCAAGCGGCAGGACTCCCTATGTGATCGGCGCACTTGATTACGCAGTCGCAGTAGGGGCGTCAACAGTGAGTGTTGCCTGCAATAAAGGAGCGTTAATATCCAAGCATGCGAAAATCAGCATTGAATTGGAAACAGGTCCTGAAATACTGACAGGCTCAACTAGACTGAAAGCCGGGACAGCTCAAAAGCTGGTGTTGAATATGATATCCACAGCCAGCATGGTGGGAGTCGGTAAAGTGTATAAAAATTTGATGGTCGATGTAAAGCCAACGAATGACAAACTGCAGGAACGTGCCAAGCGAATCATCATGGAAGCGACAGGTGCGAACTATGAAGCGGCAGAGAAGGTTTTTGAACAATCAGGCGGCCAAGTCAAAACAGCGATTGTCATGCTGCTGCTTGATAGTACAAAGGAGGAAGCAGAGGCGAAACTGCAGGAAGCGGGAGGATTTGTCCGGACAGCGATAAAAGCATAAAGAGGAGGAATCGTGATGGCGAAGATGAAACAAATGGCAGAAGATATACTCCGTGAAGTTGGCGGGGAACAGAACGTCGTTTCTTTGACACATTGCATGACGAGGGTCCGTTTGCGCGTGAAAGATGATACACAGGTCAACTTTGATCAATTGAAACGAGTCGATGGGGTCATGGGTGTGGTCGCGGATGATACAATCCAAATCGTGGTCGGTCCAGGCACTGTCAATAAAGTTTCGGATATAATCAGTCAGATCACCGGGCTTGGTGTCGGGGAAGAGGCGGCAGAAATCGATAACTTGACCTTTGAAGAAAAAGCCCAGTTAAAACGGGAGAATATGAAGGAAAAGAATAAAACGCCGATCAAGTTTCTACTAAAACGTATCGGCAATATTTTCATTCCGCTTATTCCGGGTCTGATCGCCTCGGGTATCATCAATGGCGGTGTAAGCTTTGCTATCAATGCTGGTGCAGATGATAAGCTGGCTATCATCCAGATTCTGCAGCTGATCGGCGGGAGTTTGTTCAGTTTCCTGGCTATCCTGGTCGGCTGGAATACAGCGAAGGAATTCGGCGGTTCTCCGGTGCTCGGTGCCATCGCAGGTATGATCCTTTTCAATCCGGCACTAGCGAATATCACGCTATTCGGTGAAGCGCTTGTTCCAGGCCGGGGCGGTCTGTTCGGTGTCATCTTTGCGGCGTGGCTGATGAGCTTCATGGAAAAGCGCATCAGAAAAATCATGCCTAACAGCATTGATATCATTTTTACTCCTATTTTAACTGTTCTGTTTGTCGGTGTCGCTTCACTGATTGTCATCATGCCGGTTGCCGGTGTGCTTTCGGATGGTATCACTTCCGGAATCAACGCCATTCTTGATGTCGGCGGTGTTGTAGCGGGTGCTTTGCTTGCTGGATTTTTCCTTCCGCTCGTCATGGTCGGCCTGCATCATGGTTTGACTCCGATTCACATGGAACTGATTCAGACATTCACCTTTACGGCATTGCTACCAGTATTGGCGATGGCAGGAGGAGGGCAGGTCGGAGCTTCGATTGCCGTATTCGTCAAAACGCGTAATAAGCGCTTGCGAAATATCATCAAAGGTGCCTTGCCAGCTGGTTTCCTTGGTATTGGCGAACCGTTATTGTACGGTGTGACCTTGCCGCTCGGACGTCCGTTTTTGACAGCATCGCTTGGAGCAGCGGTCGGGGGAGCCACACAGGCCTTATTTGCAACAGGCGCAACATCAATAGGTGTTTCCGGTCTTTCCCTGACACCACTCATCGCAGAAGGGAAATACCTGCAATACTTGATTGGTATTTTTGTCGCTTACATCGCCGGTTTCTTGTTTACTTACTTCTTTGGGTTTAAGGAAGATATGGCAAAGGATATATAATTATCAGGGCGTCTTGATGACGCCTTTTTACATAGGAGGGATGGGGTTGTTAGGGATATCTGTGTATTTGCAGGAATCAATAGAGGAAGAAAATATCAGGAGATTTCATGAAGCAGGCTTTCGGAGCTTATTCACATCACTTCACATCCCGGAGGAAGATGCATCTGCATACCGAACAAAACTGCAGCTTCTCGGTTCGATTGCTTCTGGTCTGGACATGGAATTGATTGCTGATATTTCGACTGCTTCGATGGAAAAGCTAGGTTTGGATTGGAATTCCGCCGAGATAGTATTGGACTGGGGGGTGACAGGTTTACGGATAGATTATGGTATTGAAGATGATGTGATCATCCGGCTTTCACATAAGATGGAAGTTGCATTGAATGCGAGTACACTGACTGAAGAACATCTGCAAAAATTGATTTCCCGAGGACTGCACACTGACAACACCGAGGTGTGGCACAACTTTTACCCTAGACCGGAAACCGGACTTGCGCGCAGAGATTTCCTGGCAAAAAATCTGCTCTTCCAAACACATGGGCTAAAGGTGCAAGCCTTCGTACCGGGAGACCGTAATCGGAGAGGGCCGCTTCACCTAGGGTTGCCCACATTGGAACGACATCGTACGTATGGAACTTTCGCTGCTTATGCAGAGCTGAAAGCATATAATGTGGATAAGGTCCTGATCGGGGATCCGGATGTGACAGATGAGACACTTATGCAGCTGAAGGAAACGTCCCATACCATTACACTCCGTGCGCGAATCCATGGTGGGATGACAGAAGCACATCATTTACTGGAAAAGGGAACGCATAACCGTCCCGATCGGGCTCGGGATGTAATCCGCTCGGAGGAGTCCAGATTGAGCGGAATATTCCAAGATGTAAAAGTGGAACCGTTCAACTGTATCGAAAGAACAGAGGGGAGTATAACAATCGATAACGATTTGTATATGCGTTACAAAGGTGAAATTCAAATCACGAGAAGAAATTTGCCTCAAGACGATAAAGTGAATGTAATCGGAAAGATTGTACCGGAGGATTTGCCGTTATTGAACTATATCGAAGGCGGCAGTCACTTCAAGATCATATGGACATAAAAAAAAGTAGGCGAGGAAAATCCTCAGCCTACTTTTACTTCTTCTGAACCGCCATTGTTCAAGTACTCTTTATTCAAGTTGAATTTACCTTCCCATTTGGAAACGACGACAACAGCCAGACTGTTACCAACAACGTTTACGACAGTACGTCCCATATCAAGGATACGGTCGATCCCTGCGATGAATGCAAGACCTTCTACCGGTAATCCGACAGAACTCAATGTTGCAAGCAATACGACAAAGCTTGTTCCTGGTACCGCTGCGATACCTTTGGATGTAACGATAAGCAATGCCATGATGCCTAGCTGCTCCCAGATGGTCAAATCGATACCATACATCTGTGCGATGAATAGGGATGCAAGTGCCTGGTACATGGTCGATCCATCCAAGTTGAATGTGTAACCAGTCGGCAATACGAAGGAAACGATGGATTTTGGTGCACCAATACGTTCCATTTTGTACATAACACGCGGCAGTACGGATTCACTGCTGGATGTAGAGAAAGCAAGTATTAGTTCGTCTTTCAATACCTTCAGCATCTTAAACAAGTTGATGCCGGCAAATTTCGCGATCAGCGTGAAAACGACAAGAATGAAAAATGCCATTGCGCCATATGTGACAAGCGCAAGTTTACCTAGTGGTACCAGTGATGAAATACCGAATTTAGAAACGGTGACACCGATAAGGCCAAATACGCCGATTGGTGCAAGTTTCATAACAAGGTTCGTTACCCAGAACATCGTCTGGCTGACCCCTTCAAAGAAGTTCAGGACAGGCTGAGCTTTTTTACCGATTGCAGCTAATCCGACACCGAATATAGCGGAGAAGAATACAATCGCAAGCATATCTCCCTCAGCAATTGCCTGGAAGACGTTAGTCGGGATGATTTCAAGAAGTGTATCGACTACGCTGTGATCTTCTTGTGTTTTCGCAGTTTCTTCATACTGTTCAATGCTTGTTGTTGAAAGCTCGTTACGGTTGACACCATCACCCGGCTGAAAGACGTTCGCAAATATTAGACCGATAGCTAAAGCGATGATTGTTACAATCTCGAAGTATACGAGTGTTTTAACACCAAGTCTCCCAACTGCTTTCCCTTCACCTGTACCAGCAACACCGACGATGATAGAGGCAATGACAAGCGGGATAACGATCATTTTAATTGCACGTAAGAATAAATCGCCAAGAGGCTGTAGAATACTAACGGCAGTTTCATTGCCGTAGAAGATTGCACCAACGATGACACCTAGCACTAGACCAATTAGAATCTGGTAGGCTAGTCCAATTTTAAAACGCTTCATATTGTACCCCCACGTTGTTAGATTATGAATGCATTGTAGTAATAATAGCACAGCATACTAGAATGATGTCAACTTTCCTCACATGAAAAAGAAGACAAAGATGTTTCCTCTGTCAGGAAAATCAGAATAATGTGCATTCATTGGTCATGGAAGCGAGGAATCATGGATTATGACATTCCTGCTTCATTTAGCAAAAAAATGGTTGATAACGACGGACCGATAAAAGCCCTTTCCTTTTTCGCTAATGTGATTGTAAACGCAATACACAGTTGTTGGCAAGAAAAAAGTTGTAAGGCAAAAATAACTTGCTGAATGCAAACAGAATGATAGAATAGATACAGAGTTATAGAAACCTAGTTAAATCAACGTTTTAAAACCTAACAACCAGAATGAGGAATAGGAATATAAAATCTTCAGCTTGGACTTGTCAGACAAAAATGGAGGAAACAGAAACAACATGAAAAAGGAGAAAGTGGCCCATCGCATTGCGGCAGAAATTTTGGAACAAATAGTGGAAGGAGATGTCAAACCAGGAGAGAGGCTGCCGACAGAAATGAAGCTATGTGAAAAATACGGCGTCAGCCGTGCTTCCATCCGGGAAGCATTGAGTGAACTGAAGGCACAAGGCGCCGTCACTTCCAAACAAGGCGGCGGAACGTATGTGGAGCAAGCGTTCCACGGTGAATTCTTCCATCAGGTCATCGTAGACGAATCCAATCAAGCGAGCTTCCGCTATCTTTTTGAAATGCGTAAAATACTGGAACCAGAGGCAGCTATGCTTGCAGCAGAGCGCCGGACAGAGAAAGAACTGGATGAAATGCGGTGTGCGCTTGCATTGATGATGGAAGTGGATGATCCGGAGTCACTTAAAGGGCAGGATGCTGATTTTGCTTTTCATCTTGCGGTCATGAAAGCAACGCATAATCCGGTCATGATCCAGACGTTCGCCAACCTGGACACGGTATATAAAAAAGCGCTGGCATTATCCTTTGAGGAAAGAAGGAACTTGATTCGTAATAAACTCGTCATTCATCGGGAGCATGAGAAGATCTATGAAGCGATTCAAGCTGGGGAAGCAGAGCTTGCACGACTGCAGTGTTTGATTCATCTGCGGAACATCGAGAAGAAGCTTACTCCTGATTTATAATAAAAGAAAACCGAGCAGTCACGGCTGCTCGGTTTTTTCTGTGTCTATAGGTACCGCTGTCCAGACGAAGCGTTCCGGCGCATCCCCGACATAGGAGAATGGGTAGCATGTTGTCACGGTGAGCACTTCATCGGGTGCAGTCGGCACAATGACCGACAAATCATCTTTATCGACGATTTTCGTATTTTCCACTTTATACGTGAAAGAACCATATGGCATCTCGACGACGAATGTATCGCCCACTTTCACTTCCCCCATGTTGCGGAACACGGTGTCGCGGTGGCCGGACAAGACGACTTGGTCATTTTGGAGCGGGTAAGCTGTTCCTTTATAATGACCGACCCCTTTTTCCAGGTCATCTGCATCGGTGCCTTCCACAATCGGCAAATCTGCATCCAGTTTTGGTACATGTAGGACACCGACTACATCACCTTGTCCAGGATCGAAGCTGCTGGCTTCCTCTTTTGCTTGCTCAGGTGTTAGCTTTTCTGCTGCATGTGCTTCGTGGAGCATCGATTTTGCGCTGGAAAGGGAATCTTTTTGTGCTTTGGAAGAAGCGTACCATTCATATCCTCCATAACCCACCAACAAAAGTCCGGCAATGACTAAAATGACAGCGAATTGTTTCATATGTTCTCCTTTGGATAAAGAATGCTTTTATATGATTTCTAATCTTCATTTAATATACATGCTTTTAAATACTATCTGACTTTCATTATATATAAAATATTTTCAGTGTGGAAGCTGTATTCTGTAAAGGTTTAGTAAAGGGAAGTGGCGGCTAAACTGCTCTTAAAGCCATCGTTGTGGTATAATCATTACTTATCCAAAAAAAGGGGGGGAGAAGATGAGCATGAAAAAGTGGGTTTATGCTATACTGCCGCTGGCATGTATCATCATCATTTTCCTATTTTCGGCCACTCCTTATCAGGAACAGGATATCAAGCCAATGCTTGCTTCCCATATAGATTTGAGTCCGCTGGAGCCGTTATTGTCCCCAATTCATTTCACCTATCATGGGCAGGAAGTCAGCGTCCAGGCAGTGGGTATTTATTCCGTAGTGGAATTCTTCATAAGAAAAGGGGCCCATTTCACTGTCTACTTCACTCTTGCAATCCTCGCATTCTTGGCGCTATATAAGGGATTTGGCTTGAAGTATCGTTTGAGCTTGCAATTAGCTTTGGTAGTTTCCATCTTGTATGCATGTTTCGATGAGTTCCATCAAAGCCTCACACCAGACAGGACGCCGTATGTCGGTGATGTGGTGATTGATACGATCGGTGCCTGCGTAGGTCTTTTCGTGGTGATTGTCGGCAGAAATCTGTATCACATGTATTGGAAACGAAAATAACTGCTCCGAAATTCTCATTTTTGGCAAATATAGACATCGTTTTGCAAAAAATGTGGTATAGTTCACTATGTGTCACGTGATTCAGGTTGCGTACATACTGTATTGTATCGATTTGTCAAACGAGGTGACTTAGTGAAAGAGCAGGAAATATACAAAAACATCTTAGTGAAATTGATCTCCCAGACGGAAAACAAACAGATCAATGATACAGATGCCATGATGAAAAAGCTAATTCAAGAACTGCAATCATATCGTGTTGCAAGTAAAGTCTAAAGAGCAGCGAACCGAAAAACGGCGCTGCTCTTTTTGTGTTTTTAGACAATGAATTTAGCTTGTGCTACGCTATTGCTATCACGAACCGAAAGAAGGAATTGTGTCATGGAAGACTTCTTGCTTCGCAATGTCCGTATTTGCTTACCTGAAAGAGAAATGACTGGTTACATCGGTATACATAATGGGAAAATAACAGAAATAGGTGATGGTACGCCGTCGCACAAATATGCCAAGGAGATTGATGGAAGATTTCAATATGCATTGCCTGGTTTCATCGATGGGCACATCCATGGAGCTGACGGTGCGGATACGATGGATGCGACACAGGAGAGTTTGCACCAAATGGCCGCCTTTTTGCCGAATGAGGGAACGACTGCTTTTCTGGCAACGACCATCACACAGGATGACAAGTCTATAGAAGCGGCGCTTGAGCAAGTACGTTTGTTTTCGAATCATACTGGCGAAGCTGAACTCATCGGCGTTCATTTGGAAGGTCCTTTCGTCAACCCGAAAAAAGCAGGGGCACAGCCTCTGGAACATATAAAGAATCCGGATACAGCGTTATTTCGGAAATGGCAGGAACTATCGGGGAATCTCATCAAAGTCGTGACGCTTGCTCCGGAATGTGATGAAGATTATAACCTTACACAGCTGCTCGCTTCTGAACGGATTGTCGCATCGGCGGGACATACGGATGCGCTCTTTGAACAGATGAAAGAAGCTGCCGATCAGGGAATCTCGCAGCTGACGCATCTGTGCAATCAAATGAATGCGATCCATCATCGTGATATAGGTGCTGTGGGTGCAGGATTTTTGTTGTCTTCGCTCAAGTCGGAGCTGATAGCGGATGGCATTCACGTTGCACCGGAAATGCTTCGTCTGATTTACCAGAACGTCGGACCCGAACGGTTGATTCTGATTACCGATTCCCTGCGCGGGAAGGGACTTGCAGACGGGACATATGATCTTGGCGGACAAGCTGTCACAGTGAAAGAAGGCAAGGCGCTGCTGCCGGATGGGACGCTTGCAGGCAGTATGCTGCAAATGAAGGGTGCCATTCGGAATATGGCTGCATATGCAGATGCAACTGTTTTGGATATTGCCAGGATGACGGCAGAAAATCCAGCCAAGCAGTATAATATATATGACCGAAAAGGATCCTTGGAAATAGGGAAAGATGCAGATATCGTCCTGCTCGATGAACAGCTGCTATTGCAAGCTACGTACTGCAGGGGGAATTTAGCTTATCAGAAGGAGAAATGACTATGCTGACAATGGAAAAAGCGAAAGATTATGCAGAGCTGAGTGAAATGGCTGCTGCGCGTATCATCTCGAAACTTAGTACAAAGCCAGACAGCGTATTGGGACTGGCAACCGGTTCAACGCCTGAAGGAATGTATGAAGCATTGATCAAAGCTTATAAGGAAAGAAATGTTTCTTTTGCTGAAGCCGTCACATTCAATTTGGACGAATACGTGGGTCTTGAAAGCAACGATGAAAATAGTTATGCGTATTATATGAATAAGAAATTATTCTCACATATCGATATCTCTCCTGAAAATGCACATCTTCCGAACGGGAAATCGGATGATTTGGACGCTGCATGCGCGGATTATGAGCGTATGATCGAAAATGCTGGAGGCATCGATTTGCAGGTGATCGGCATCGGATTGAATGGACATATCGGATTCAATGAACCTCACACACCATTCGAACAGCGCACACATATCGTAGAGCTGGACGAGACGACCAGAAATGCGAACGCGCGCTTCTTTGCTGATTTGGACAGTGTGCCGAAGCATGCCATCACGATGGGTATCCAAAATATCATGGAAAGCAAAGAATTGCTGCTGCTCGTTGCCGGGGAACAAAAGGCTTCTGTGCTGGAACGGCTAGTGTATGGGGATAAGACGGAAGCATTTCCCGCATCCATCATCAAAGACCATCCAAATGTCACGATCATTGCTGACCAAGGTGCTTTGAGCGGTTTGAAAGCAGCGGATTACCAAACAGGGGATTGATTTCCCGGGTAATATTTTGTCGAAAAAAAAGATGTGTAAAAGTCGCCCTGACTTTTACACATCTTCTTCTATATATTCCTGCCCGCCAAAAGTGATTTCGGCTTGGGCATTCGTCATATCCGTCATATATGCTTGGAACTCTTCTTCCTTACCCGATTCCATGGCCACATGAAGCACGACGCGATCTGCATAATCAATGGAACGCAGTGTATAAGCAGATTGCCGCAATTCGTTTTCGGCTTTGCCGAGCAAAGTATAATCGATATGGACTTCAGCCAGCTGCATCAGCTGCCGTCTGACTATGCCGATTTCATCAATCGATTGAGATGCAGATCCGGAGTAAGCGCGAATCAAGCCGCCTGCACCAAGTTTGATGCCCCCGAAATACCTCGTCACGACAACGGCAGTATCTTTCAACCCCTTCTTTTTCAATACTTCCAAAATCGGGACGCCAGCCGTTCCGCTCGGTTCTCCATCATCACTTGCCTTTTGGATCAAGTCATGTTCGCCGATCATATAGGCAGAACAGTTATGGGTGGCATCTTTATGTTCCTTCTTGATTTTCTGGATGAAACCGATCGCTTCTTCTTCTGTCTCGACTCGCTTCACGTGACCGATGAAACGGGATTTTTGGATGACAATTTCGTGTGAACCTTCCGTTTTTACGGTAAAATAAGTTGTTAGCATCTTGCATTTTACCTCCTTGAGCACTCATTATATAAAGATAGCAGAAAACATGACAAATACACTAGAAAAGTATCTTACAAACCCCATAAACAAGTTGGGTAATTCGAATGATATAGCATAGAAGAATGGAGTAATGACATGGGCAAAAAAATCGAAGACAAAGCACTCGACCGGATCATCAATGAGATGGTGGAAGCTGTCGAGAACAGCAAGGATGAGATTTTTTACATAGGGGAAGAGTCACGCATGGAATATGAGCAGCTGCTCACTGACTTGCAGCTCACCAAGGAAAAAGTGGCCGATATGATCAAGGAAGGCGATCAGCTGGAACAAAAGGTACGCTATTCCAAGATGCGCTTGTCCGATGTAAGCCGTGATTTTGATCGCTATTCAGAAGAGCAAATCCGGGAAGTGTATGAGCAGACACATAAGCTGCAAATCGAGCTGCGCATGTCCCGTGAAAAAGAAAAGCTTCTGCGGGAGCGCCGTGATGAAATCCAGCGCAGACTGCAAGGGCTGGAGCTTAAAATGAAGCGTGCCGAGGGGCTTGTCGGGAAAATCGGCGTCGTCCTCAATTATCTGAATGATGATTTCAAACAAGTCTCCCAGCTTATCCATGATGCCAAGGAAAAGCAGGAATTCGGCTTGAAAATCATCGAGGCACAAGAGGAAGAACGCCGCCGGCTTTCCAGGGAAATGCATGATGGTCCTGCCCAAATGATGGCGAATATCCTGCTCAGGTCCGAGCTTGTCGACCGTACTTTCCGTGAAAGAAGTACGGATGAAGCATTGCTCGAGATTCAGAATATGCGCAAGATGGTCCGCAGCTCGCTGTATGAAGTGCGTCGTATCATCTACGACCTTCGTCCGATGGCACTTGATGATCTGGGCTTATTGCCTACTATAAAGAAGTATTTGGCCAATATTGAAGAATTCAATAATATCCATATTGATTTTACAGCCCTGAAAGCAGAGAAACGGCTGGATTCGAAATACGAAGTGGCCTTATTCCGACTAACCCAGGAAGCGGTTCAAAATGCAGTCAAGCACGCAGAACCAAGCACGATCAAGGTGCGCCTGGAAGTGATGCAGGATTTGGTTGTCATCAGTATCATCGATGATGGAAAGGGCTTTGATGTCACTTTGAAGAAAGAAAATTCCTTTGGAATCATCGGCATGCGGGAGCGTGTCGAAATGCTCGATGGATCCATTACTTTCCATTCCGAAATCGGGAAAGGCACCCGAGTCCTGATCAAGGTACCGCTTACAGAAGGATAAGACTGGCTATAATAAGGTAATTATGCTTATAATTAAAAGCGTGTAAAAGGTTATTAATTTAGTCGGGATTTCAAACGCACTTATATTTACTCATAATCAACCTAAAAATGCACCAACACATGAAAATTGATAAGAACTTGTAGGAGGAGCGAACCATATGAGTACTGGAATATTACTGATTGACGACCATAAACTATTTCGAGAGGGCGTTAAGCGCATCTTGGAATTCGAACCGGCTTTCCAGGTGGTAGCAGAAGGCGACGACGGGTCAGAAGCTCTTGAATTAGTTGAAAAATACAATCCTGATGTAGTCCTGATGGATATCAATATGCCGACAACTAATGGTGTACAAGCTACAGCAGACTTGATCAAGCACCGTCCAGATATCAATGTGATCATTCTTTCCATCCATGATGATGAGAACTACGTGACACATGCTTTGAAAACAGGGGCACAAGGCTACTTGCTGAAAGAAATGGATGCTGATTCCCTGATTGATGCCATCAAGGTGGTCAGTGAAGGCGGATCTTACTTACATCCGAAAGTCACACATAATCTTGTGAAGGAATACCGCCGCCTGGCTGAGGAAAGCAGTTCATCCATCTCCAGCAAAATCGGCGAACATCGCCGTCCGCTGCATTTGCTTACACGTCGGGAATGTGAAGTGCTGCAGCTGCTTGCTGATGGTAAGAGCAACCGCGGCGTAGCGGAATCACTGTACATCAGTGAAAAGACAGTCAAAAACCATGTGAGCAATATCTTGCAGAAAATGAATGTGAATGATCGTACACAAGCAGTTGTAACAGCAATCCGCAACGGCTGGGTCGAAGTTTTATAAGAGGAAAGTCCGGGTGAAAGCTCGGGCTTTTTTTTGTTTTTCATGCTGATAGGGCTGGAAAAATCGTGGTTACTGACGTAGAAACTGTTATATGATGCAGAGCTGTGTACGTCGAATTTACTATTCCAGTGATGCAAAAAACACGGGCATAGGGTAAGATAGAAGGCAGAAATACGAGAAAGCCAGATTAACAAAAGGGAGACCGATAGCATGAATATTGCTGTAATGACAGATAGTACAGCATATCTTACGCCAGAACAGCGAGAAGCATTTGACATACATATGATACCGTTGCAGGTCGTTTTCGATGATGCAACGTATGAAGAAGAAGTGGATATCACCGCTTCGGAGTTTTATGAAAAAGTGAAGCAGCAAAAGGACTTGCCTAAAACATCACAGCCTGTGGTCGGCAAAGTGATCGAGAAGCTGGAGGAACTCAGTAAATCTTATGATGCGGTCATCAGTGTGCATCTTTCCAGCGGCATCAGTGGGACATATCAAAGCATGGTAGCCGCAGATGATATGGTAGAAGGAATCGAAGTCCATGCATATGATTCCGAGCTTAGCTGTATGGCGCAGGGCTACTATGCATTGGAAGCTGCACGTATGGCGAAACAAGGCGCTTCTGTGGAGGATATCCTGAAACGATTGGATGAGATGAAAGAAACGATGGTAGCGTATTTTATCGTGGATGACCTTTCCAATTTGCAGCGAGGCGGACGCTTGAACGGAGCCCAGGCTCTTATCGGCAGCTTGCTCCAGGTGAAGCCAGTTCTGCATTTTGAAAACAAAGTCATCGTACCATTTGAAAAGATTCGCACGAAGAAAAAGGCAATCAGCCGGATCAAAGCACTATTCGCTGAACAAGCAGCAGATGGGGCAAAGATGAAGGTATGCTTCATTCATGCCAATCGACCGGAAGAAGCAGAAAACCTTCGTCAGGAATTGGCTGCTGAATATCCCAATGCAGAAGTAGAAGTATCTTATTTCGGTCCGGTTATCGGGACTCATTTGGGAGAAGGCGCAATTGGGCTGTTGTGGTACAAAGTATAAAAGAGGAGGAGAAAATTTCTTCTCCTTTTTCTTATCGAAAGGAGCAAGCAGATGGAACTTGATCCGAAACGCTATGCCGGCAAGCGATTGTTGCGCCGTGAAATCCCACTCTCAACGAACACCTTCGAAAACGCCCTTCATCATCATCACTTCAAACAAATCCCTCCTTTCCGAAAAGAAAAAAACAACCCTTACTGTAACCGATGCAATGCGACAGGACACCATTTACAACGCATGGATTGTCGGATATGCAACCTCCACCATATTTATTGCAGAAACTGTATCCAAATGGGAAGAGTCAGCAATTGTGACCATTTCTACGAGTGGACTGGCCCTGAACCGCAGTGGCCGGCTCATGTTGACCCTTGTGCATGGGATGGGGAATTGACCGAACATCAGCAGATTGCTGCGGATGCCATCGAGCAAGCCATGAAGCAAAATGGGAAGCTCCTGGTTCACGCAGTTTGCGGTGCAGGGAAAACCGAGATGCTGTTTAAGGGTATGTCAACGTCGCTCCGACACGGTAAGCGTATTTGTCTCGCCACACCCCGTGCGGATGTGGTCCGGGAATTGCTGCCGCGATTCCGGCAGGCATTTCCCAGTGTCACGGTTCAGGCGTTATACGGCAGCAGTCCGGATAAAACAGGTGACAGTCAGCTGATCCTGGCGACCACGCACCAGCTGCTGCGGTTTTATCAAGCTTTTGATGTACTCATCATCGATGAAATAGACGCGTTCCCATATCATGCAGACCCCATGCTGCATGTCGCTACAGAAAGAGCCAAGAAACCAGATTGCGCCTCCATCTTCCTCACTGCCACACCCCGCCAGAAAGAAAAGCGGCAAATCGCCGCCAAGACGCTTCCGCATGTTTTCGTCCCTGTCCGTTTCCATGGGCAGCCACTGCCTGTCCCAACTTCGAAGATTTGCTTTGGAATGAAAAAACAATTACAAAAAAGACACTTTCCGACGCAACTAATGAAGTGGCTCCATAAACGCATGAGGCCGACAAGACAACTGCTGCTTTTCCTTCCCACTGTTGTCATGGCCGATAGCTTGCAGACAGAAGCACAGATACTGCAACCGTTTGCGGAAAAGATTGTGCCAAAAAGCCAAGCACAAACGCTTATCACCACGGTCCATGCTGCCGATAAAGATAGAGAGGCAAAAGTACAGGCATTCCGAAATCGAGAAACAGCCATCATCATAACAACGACCATCCTGGAACGCGGGGTGACTTTTCCATCCGTGGATGTTGCCATTATCGATGCTGGTCATGATGTTTTTGATGAAGCGGCAATCGTGCAGATTGCTGGTCGCGCCGGTCGCAGTCCTGCTGACCCGACAGGAGAAGTTGTATTGTTCCATGAAGGAAGAAGCAATGCGATGGATGATGCCGTGCAGGCTATCCAGGATATGAACAAAATGGCAAAGCGTCTATGACTGAGTGTGTGAACTGCGGCGAAACGACGATAAAAAGACCCATCTGGTCGACAATATTATGGCCAGAACGTTTATCGATTCTTTGTTCAGCATGTGAAGCATCTTTTCAGAAACTGCAAGCACCGGGATGCCCGATCTGCATGAAGCAAACGGAATCTGAAGTTTGCGCAGATTGCCGCTTTTGGCAAGCGTCCAGCTCTTATGATGTGCTGGAGAAGAATGTATCACTATATGCTTATAATGCAGCTATGCAAGATTATATAGCGAGGTGGAAATACCGTGGTGATTATGTGCTGGGTCAAGCGTTTGAAGCCGACTTCAAGAAACTCTATCAGCGGCATTTTCGTGAAGGCGATTATGTTGCTGTACCGATTCCGTTGAGCCAAGAACGATTATCGGAGAGAGGGTTCAATCAAGCCGATGAACTGACAAATTTTTCGGGGGCTTCCCTACAGGCGGTGCTTGGAAGGCAGCATGGGGAAAAGCAATCCAAGCGTAGCCGCGTGGATAGGCTGACTGCAGAAAATCCTTTTCATCTACTGACAGAGCCTCCTAAATACGCTGTTTTGATCGATGATATTTATACAACAGGTGCCACTCTTCGCCATGCAGCTCGATTGCTGAAGGAAAATGGTACCGTTCATGTGGCAGCCTGTACCCTTATCAGAGGGTAACTTTCCCATATGCCAAATGTCGGAGAAACAGCGGTTTTATCACATTATCATGCTATAATCATACTAACAAGGACACGAATCAGTGTACCTATTATACTAGGAGGAGGGCGTCAGCCTATGTTAGAACTAGCAAATTGCGTCCGCTGCGGAAGCGTATTCGCACGAGATTACCGAGATATTTGTCCAAATTGTCATCGAGAGGAAGAGCGATCCTTCCAGATGGTTTATCAATTCCTGCGTAAACGTGAAAATCGCCAAGCAACCATCCAGCAAATTACGGAAGCAACAACAGTCCCGGAATCATTGATCATCAAATTCGTCCGGGAAAAAAGGCTGCAGCCAAGTCAATTCCCGATGTTGTCTTATTCCTGCCGCAATTGTTCCAACCAAATCACGGAAGGTGAAATGTGCGCGGATTGTAAAAATGAGATGCGCAAGGAATTGGATGTCGCCCGTGAATTGGAGGAAAAACGTACAGCTGCTGCCGGAGTGAAAGAGCAGCGTACATATTATAATGCAGACAGATCTGCGAATTAATTCGGCAAAACGCTTAACATTTTCCCGATATTGACCGATACTATCTGTAAGAGTGTTAAGAAGTTGGAAAGGGGTGCAGATCTGATGAAAATTCAAGGTCCGAACCAATCCGGTTTCAATCCGTACACAAAACAGCTCAAGCAGCAAGCTGATTTGCAAAAAGCAAGTCAGCGCCCGGATAAACTGGAAATTTCCTCGGAAGCGAAACGTCTCCAGGAAGGCGATAAAATCCAGGCAAGCCGCCAGAGCCATGTGGAACAGATAAAAGCCGCAGTACAAAATGGCGAATATAAAGTCGATGCAGAGAAGACCGCTAAGAAAATGATGGATTTTTGGTCGTAGCACCAAGGAGGAGCAACCATGGCTTTACAAGCTTTATTTCAAACGATTGAAAAACTGCATAAATTGCACCGTAGCCTGCTGGAAATCAGCCGCCTGAAAACGGACCATCTGAAAGCAAATGAGATGGACAGCCTGCAAAAGCAGCTGCTGGCCGAGAAAAAGCATGTGCAAGCGGTCGTGCAGCTGGAGAATTTGCGGATCACGCAAACAGAATCCTGGGCAGTGTCTGCTGGATTTCCGGTACCGGGCACTGTAACCGAGCTTTTGGAACTGATCACAGACGACGAGCTGGCAGGACAGCTGGAACAGGAGCTGATCGGCTTGACGGAAGCAGTGACAGAACTCAAGAAGCAGGAAGCGCTCAATCAGCAGCTGCTGGAGCAATCGATGCAATTTGTGCAGATTTCCTTGGATATGCTTGCTCCCTCCATCCAGTCATTGAATTACGGTACACCTAACCAGGATCAGCAGCGGCCGCAGAATCGCGCCTTATTCGACTCCAAGGTATAACACATTTACGGAAAAGCTATCGGTTAAAGGGGATATAGAAATGGGATCGACTTTCGCAGGATTAGAAATTGCCCGATCTGCGCTTTTTGCGCAGCAAACGGCATTACATACGACAAGCAATAACATCGCAAATGCTAATACAGAAGGCTATACAAGACAACGTGTCAACTTCGAACAAATTTCTCCATATCCAGCCGCAGGACGCAATCGTCCACAAGTCGTCGGCCAGCAGGGAACAGGCGTCATGGCCGGATCGATCGAACGGATCCGCGACAGCTATTTGGATGCGCAGTACCGTTCGCAGACTGGTACGGCTTCGTATTGGAACACAAAAGCAGAAGCTCTGAGCCGTATGGAAGGCATCATGAATGAGCCATCCGATTCAGGTCTATCTGCCGTCATGAATGATTTTTGGAGCGCTCTTCAGGATTTGTCCGCAACGCCGGAAGAATCAGGAGCACGCTCGGTTGCTTTGCAAAAGGGACAGGCTGTGGCAGAGACATTCAATTTCATCTCGAACAGCCTTACCAATGTACGAGCTGATTTGAAAGATCAAATCGACAATGTATCGGTGAAAAGCATCAACTCCTATATGAATCAGATCAATGAATTGAACAAACAGATTGCCGATATGGAACCCCATGGCATGGTGACGAATGATTTATACGATAAACGCGATGTACTCATCGATGAACTATCTTCCATGGTCAACATTAAGGTCGACTACGAAAAATCAGGCGGTCTGGCACCGACAGCGGCACAAGGCATTGCTAGGATCACTTTGGTGGATGAACAAGGTGCGCCTCAAACTGTGCTGGTTGATCCTGATACAAAAGCATACAAAGAAATGTCTGTCCAGTATGGACAAGATGAAAACGGCATGACTGCTGTCTCAAGTATCACTTTTGGGGATACACCGATTTCTGTGGAGAACTTCATATCTAAAGGCGAGCTTAAAGGTTTGATAGATTCATATGGTTATCTGGAAAATGGTACTGTCAAAGGTGCATATCCAGAGATGATGCAGAATCTTGATAAAATGGCGTACAGCTTTGTTGAAGCTATAAATACTGTCCAGCAGGATGGTTATTACAAAGATGGAACAGATTCTGAAATTGACTTCTTCAATCATGGAGGAGATGAGTATGGCGCGGCAGCGAATATTAAACTGTCAGCCGCAATTGATGGAAAACCAGAGCTGATTGCCGCAAGTGCAGATGGCACTTCCGGAGATGGTGAAAATGCGAAGAAACTTTCTGAGGCGATGCGTGATCCTAAGTTAGGTCCAGATGGAACTTCCATCAGCAGTTTTTATGAAGGTATGATCGGAACATTGGGCGTAGACGCACAGGAAGCAAACAGGCAAAAAACAAACTCCACTTCATTGGTTGACCAAGCTGATTTGCAGCGTCAATCTGTTTCCAGTGTCTCACTTGATGAGGAAATGACCAACATGATCAAATTCCAGCATGCTTATAACGCGGCAGCCCGCAGCATGACAGCCGTCGACGAAATGCTCGATAAAATCATCAACAACATGGGATTAGTAGGGAGGTAAGTAAAACATGCGCATAACACAAAGTATGATGTCCAACAGTATGCTGCGTAATCTGAGCAACAGCTACAGCGACTTGAATAAGTACTCTGAACAGCTGTCTTCCGGTAAGAAAATCACCAAGCCTTCCGACGATCCCGTCGTGGCAACGAAGGGTATGAGTTATCGTACCGAGGTACGTGATGTGGAACAGTACAAGCGGAATCTTTCCGAGGCGCAAAGCTGGATTGATAACTCTGATTCTGCTTTAGGTAATGCCACAAGTGCGCTGCAAAGGATTAGAGAACTGGCAGTTCAAGCCAGCAATGGAACATATGAAGAAGGACAGCGGGAGAATATTGCCGAGGAAGTCGACCAGTTAAAAGAGCAGTTGGCGACAATAGCTAACACCCAAGTAAATGGTAAATATATTTTCAACGGAACTAACACCGATACAGAACCTGTAACGATTAATAACGATGGAAGTGCGGCGGTGAATATTAACTCGAATCCAGTTAACCTTACTTTATCCAAGGGCGTCGATGTAAAGGTGAATGTGGATGCAGATGCTGTTTTCGGAGAGAAATTATTCAATGATTTAGAGAATTTCTCTGCTGCACTACGTTCTGATGCTGCCGATGAAGATTTGGATGGTTACATCGGTACTGTTGATGAAAATATCGATAGTCTGATTAATGAACGTGCTGATTTAGGTGCACGTATGAATCGGATGGATCTTGTATCATCTCGATTGGATGACCAAGAGCTTTCTGCCACAGAATTGATGTCTAATAATGAAGATGCCGAGATGGAAGAAGTCATCATGAATATGGTATCTCAGGAGGCAGTGCATCGTGCTGCGATGTCAGCAGGTGCGCGGATAATTCAACCGACTTTGATGGATTTCTTACGATAAATAGATAGAGCTCTGCCAGCTGGCGGAGCTTTTTGTTTAGAGAGGAGTTATGTATATGCAATTGCCTCAAATACGAATACAATCCCAGCAAGCTAAAATAAGTCTACAAACAACAGATGCGACAGTTGGCATTCAACAGCCTGGAGCAGAGCAAACTATCCGTCAACCAGAAGCGGAAGTTACGATGCATACTACACCATCCAAGCTCACGATCGACCAGACTCAGGCTTGGAACGATATGGATTTGAAGTCAGTTTTCAAGCGGACCGAGGAATTTGCTGAACATGGAAAAAAATCTTACTTGGAAGGTATAGCTCGTCGGGTTCAGGAAGGAAAGGAAATGATGAAAATCGAAAAAGGCGGCGATCCAATTGTTTCACAGGCTAAAAGGATAGATGATCGCAAAATAAAAGAGTTTGGAATTGGATGGATTCCATCGCATTTTGCCGTCAAGATTGATTATCAACCCTCCGAGTTGGATATCAATGTAAAAATCAACGCGCCAGAGATAAAAAATACAGCGCAGAAACCGCAATACAATTACCAGCCAGGTCAAGTACATACTGGAATGAAACAATACCAATCACTAAAAGTAAATTTTGAGGGCTTGAAGTTTTATGGAGTCAATGGTTTCGAGTTAAATATATGAGGAGCTTAATGATGAAAATTGAAACAAAATACTTCGGCAAAATGACTATAAATGAAGAGAAGATAATTCGCTTTGAGAAAGGTTTACCGGGTTTCTATGATGAGAAGACATTTGTATTGATTGATTTTCCGGATAATCCAGTGTTTCAAATTCTGCAAAGTACAACGACAGCAGTAGTTGCTTTTGTAGTAGCCAGTCCTTATCATTTTCAAATGGATTATACTTTTGACTTGAGTGAGCAAACGAAAGAAGGTCTCGGCATAACAAAACCAGAAGAAGTGAAGGTTTTATCCATTTTGACTTTGAGGGATCCTTTCATTGACAGTACAATCAACTTGCAGGCGCCGCTTATCATTAATGCTGAATCACTAATTGGAGAGCAAATCATCCTAAATGATAGATTTTCCACACGCACGCCTTTACAAACCGAGAAGGCGAGGGCGTGATATGCTAGTTTTAACAAGAAAAGTAGGAGAATCAGTAAAAATTGGAGACCATATAGAATTGAAAATCCTTAGTATAGATGGAGAGCAAATTAAACTAGGAATAGAGGCGCCGAAGGAGATTGCCATACACAGGAAAGAAGTTTACCTGGCTATCGAGCAAGAAAATAGTGCAGCAGCCGAAACATCTGTCGATTTACTCAATTTCTTGAAAAATAATATAGAAAAAAGCTAAACATCTGTTACTTTCCTCCGATATAAATAGTACAGCAAAGGAAAGCACGGGCGGCCGACCGCTGCGAACCAATGAAACCACAAGGATGTGGGCTGTACTTACACTCAAGGAGGAATTTTAAAATGAGAATCAACCATAATATCTCAGCTCTAAACACGTACAACAAACTAAGCTCTAACAACTCTGCTACACAAGGCGCACTAGAAAAACTTTCTTCTGGTCTTAAAATCAACCGTGCTGGCGACGACGCTGCAGGTTTGGCTATTTCCGAAAAAATGCGCGGACAAATCCGTGGTCTAGATATGGCTGCGAAAAACGCACAAGATGGCGTTTCTCTAATCCAGACTGCTGAGGGTGCTTTGAACGAAACTCACTCCATCCTACAGCGTATGCGTGAACTTGCAGTTCAGTCTTCCAACGACACTAACACTGCTTCAGAAGACCGTGTAGCACTACAGGATGAATTCACTGAGTTGAGAAAAGAGATCGATCGTATCTCTACTGATACTGAATTTAACACGAAAAAACTTCTTAACGGTTCTACTACAGAAGTAACATTCCAAATTGGAGCAAACAGCAGCCAGCTTCTAACAGTTTCTCTACAGTCCATGGACTCTGAGGCCCTTGGAATCAATGATCTAGATATCAGTTCTGGTACCGCTTCTGAAATCTCTAGCATGATTGCTGTTCTTGATTCAGCGATCAACTCTGTTTCTAGCTTCCGTTCTAACCTTGGTGCGAACCAAAACCGTCTAGAGCACACTATCAATAACTTGAACACGTCTTCTGAGAACTTAACTGCTGCTGAATCTCGTGTAAGAGATGTAGACATGGCTAAAGAAATGATGAACTTCACTAAGAACAACATCCTTTCCCAAGCTGCACAATCTATGCTTGCACAGGCTAACCAACAGCCACAAGGCGTTCTTCAGTTGCTACAATAATCAATCTATAAAGGAGCATCTTTGCTCCTTTATAAAAATATCGTATCAAATAATTTGATACGATATTTTTATTTCATATAGGGGGATTACCATGAAACCTTTCATTTCTCTGTGCATGATTACAAAAGATGAAGAAACTGTTTTGAATAGATGCCTAGACTCCGTCAAGGGTTTAGTAGATGAAATCATTATCGCTGATACTGGTTCGACGGACCGAACAAAAGAAATTGCGGCAGCATATACGGAGTTAGTATATGATTTTGAATGGGTAAACGACTTTTCAGCTGCGCGAAACTTCGCACAATCCAAAGCGTCAGGAAAGTGGATCATTTATCTTGATGCCGATGAATACGTGGATGAAGAGAATTTCAAGGATGTTGTGAATAAACTTAAAAATATGGATGATGACCAAGCTGATGCCTTCATGGTAACTCAAGTAAACTTTTTGGGGGATTTTGGAGAGGGCGTTACACATACAACGACAATACGTATTTATAAAAACCTTTCTTCCATTAACTTTTATCGTAAAGTACATGAACAGCTCCAAATGGAAAATGGTAAATTAAGAGTAGATGCATTAAACTTATCTGTTTATCATTCTGGTTATTTAGCACGTACATTAAAGGCGAAAGATAAGAATGCTCGTAACACTCCATTGATTAATAGGGAATTAAAAGGTAAAGCAGATGGATTTGATTATTTCAATTTAGGAAACGAAATGCTCTCCCAGAATAAGTTTGAAAAGGCTGCTGAGTTATACAAAAAAGCATTCCAGAAGAAAGATTCAATTCAATATTTATGGGTTTCCCTAGCTGTAGAAAGATTGATACACTGTTTGGGTAATTTAAAAAGGTATCATGAGGCTCTCCAGATTGTGGATGAAGCTATAGAGCTTTGGTCGGGAGCAATTGACTTCCGTGTGCAGAAAGCTCTGATTTATTATTCTCAAGGCAGACACCAGGAAACTAAGAAAGAATTGGCTTATCTTGATTGGGGTAAGCAATGGAAAGTAATTAACAACGTTAATTATTTGGAATATTTGCCGTTCTATACATTAGGCAAAATATATGAAGAAGAGAAAGATTTGACAAATGCTGTACATAATTACAGCAAAGCACTCAATTTTAACAAAAACGACGTTCAGACAATAACTCATCTTTTCCGTTTATTGACGACATATCATACAGACGAAGAGGTTGCCATATTTATAGAAAATAATAATTTAATGAATAGTAGGACTTCTGAGCAAGTGTATATAAAATCTCTCTTGGATATAGGTGCAACTTCTTTGGTCGAATTACTGGTAGAAAGAAAAGGAATAATGAGGACTAGTGGCCTGGATTTGAAAATTCTAATTGGCAAAGACGACTTTGACGCGATTAAAGCGAAAATTGATGATTATTCTATCCTTCATCTATTCGGAGACAGTTATTTCGATTTATATGATCTCGTCATCATATCACATGAACTGGATGACAAGACGTTCTTGGATAAATTAAAACATGCTTTGTCTCAAGAAGACTATCAGATATTGGAATCGCTAATCACATTGACGAACTTGGATAAGAATCTTAATGTGGTGGAACAGTTGCTGTCCAGATTGGTCAGATTGCAATTATTTGATGCCTTTGAAAAAATCGTTGATACTATTCAGTCTGGAAAGCGAAATAATATAATTGCCCGTGTCCTGTATGCACATGGACATAAAGAGTTAAGTGCAGAATTTTATGCCGCATCCGATTCTAAACGTTTGAATAGGAAAGATTTCGTCAATGTAATGGAACTTGCAATTTCAGATAACGATATTGACCTTGCTTTGACATTCGGTTTCCAATCAATCTCTCAGGATGCAGCCCATTTCAAGGTTCACGAAATGATAATGGAGTGTTTGCAAATCAAGGGGGATGACAAAGATATTTCCTCTTTTCTTGAAATAACTAATAAGAAGTATCCTGGTAACTACCTTTCACAACGAGAAAGTCAACAAGCAGGGGCGAAATAAATGAAGGATTACCAAATAACCGTCATTGTACCTATGTATAATGTGGAGTCACATATAGAAGAAACAATTAATTCTATCACCGGGCAAACAATGTTTGAAACTGTAGAAGTATTAATTGTCGATGATTGCTCGACGGACGCTTCTTGGAAGCTCGCTGAGCGAAAAAGAAAAAAGTATCCATCCAATATAAGATTGATACGACAGCCTAAAAATGTAGGTGTTTCAACTTGTCGTAATTTGGGCTTGAAAAATGCGAACGGGGAGTATATATTCTTTGCAGATTCGGATGATATACTTCCACATGATGCATTGGAGAAGCTATATACTGCTGCAAGCAGAACAGGTGCGGATCTAATTACAGCCCCCTTTAATCAACTAATTAATGAAGAACAAGAAGAAGCAAGTCTTACGAAAATCTTTCCAGAATTAAAGAGAGAGGGAGATATAGATATCGAAAAATCTCCTTCCATCATTTTTAGTATTTTTTGCTGGGGTAAATTATATAAAAGAACATTGATTAAAGAGATGTCATTCCATGAAGATATTAGTTTTGGAGAGGATCAGATTTTTACGATTACAGCCATGCTTCGTGCAAATCACATTTTCAATATACCTGACATCACATATCATTACAGAATGCGTCTTGATTCGATAACTAAATCAGCAACCAGTACACAGGCTCTAGATAGCTCCATTCGTGTTATGAAAAGGGTGGAAGAAAGTATTGATTCTTCCTCTCTGATGCAGAAGTCTACTCTGAAAAGTTATTATTTTAGGTCTAGTTTGATTAGAGATATTTGGGGACCTTTTCGTTTAGCTTTGACAGCAGCTTCTCTCGGAGAAAGACACCAGACGCTCTCATTACTTAATGATTGGATTTCAGGACTTCCTGACCAGTACATACAGAATTTCATCAAAGATTTCAATGAAATTATGAAAGTGACCAGTGAATACTTTCCTGGTATGGACAACAAGACACAGCAATTACTGGTCTCAATTCTTAGAACAATAAAGAGTAAATATGGACAACCCGCACTAAACTAGTTAAAGTAAACGTATTCTACGTTTACTTTTTTATTTGTCTAAAAAAGGGGTGTTCGAATGATCATCGATTTTTCACTCATCTATACCGATGGGACTGGATTCTTGGAAAAGAGGCTGACCAAAACAATTGAATTGCTTGTTGATCGAGGTCATACTGTGAGAGTTTTCCAATCGTATAGATCGGATAATGTTACATTGGAATCTTCTTTACCCGAGATTTACTATTATGGTGAGAAAAGCGGACTGGAATATGAGAGTCCTGATTCCTTAATCAAGGGTTACACGAACAGCTTAAGACATCATGGCAAGCCGGATGTTATTGTGGCAGTAAAAACCCCATTAATGAATTATGTGTGCAGGACGGCGGTGGCACAGCTGAATGGGCCAGTACCGCGGATATACTCTTGGTTGCAAGGAGCACCAGAGGAATTTGGTTATGAGGAGGCGCTAAAATTCAGTGACGGACACTTGGTCATGAATGAGCAATTAGAGGAGGCAGTGCAGCGATATGTTTTTCAGGATCAATTTCTGCATATGATCGGTGAGCCGATTTTGACAGAGAGGTATGGCGTTATACCGCGTCCCACGGAAAAGGCACACTTTGTTGCAGTTGGAGAGCTATCTTTATTTGACAACTACTATGAACAAGTTCTCTCTTCGTTTAAATCAATTTCAGGAAAGGCAATTTTGACAATTCTCGGAGATGGTCCTGATAAGACAGCTATTTATAAAATGGCCCAGAAAATGGGTGTCGACAAATCAATTGTGTGGAATGATTCGACAGGCAATATTTGGCAGCATATGGAATCAATAACAGCATTGATTGTGAATGGAAACTATGAAGAGTCCCATCAGATTACAGTTGAAGCATTAGCAAGAGGGATTGTTCCAGTCGTAGAAGAATCTGAGACTTTGCCAACACTTAAGGCATTACCATCAATTGTCGAAGGTGCTTATGAATTACCTTCAGCAGAAGCGTGCCAAATGATGGCGCAACCATATTATACTGAGTCTGTGGTCGATTTTATGGAAACAGCACTGCAGGAAGAAAGCTTCGCTGAGATTCCATTGCAAGCTATCCATGATCCGCAATACCTTTACTTTAAAGTATTGAATGACATTCTGACAAGTGCGATTTTTGGATCTGAGCTCGTCATTCAAACAGAAGACGAGATTGATTATCTAGCAAGCTTCTTTACACAGCGATACATTAACGAAGATTTTAAGCCGCTTGATACAAATATAATCAGACAAGTGGCGTTTCCGAAAGTGGAATCCATCGACTACCACTACTCGCGAGCATCCGTACGTTTGCTGCTAATTCAAACGTGGAAAGAACATGATAGATCTGAGAAAGTATATTATCGCCTGGAAATGATCAATAAGGCGGGTACATGGAAAATTGATCAGCTGCATCGCGAGGCTCCTTACCGTCCGGAAGAGTTAGCTATTTCTGAGAATGGCCGCAAAAAGCTAGTCATGGTAGCACGCAATAGCAGCGGTTCAAATACGTATGCCATGTCAAAGCATATTCCAGCATCCATCCAGGAGTCTTTCGATGTAGAACTTCTCCTGCAGCAGGAAACGCAGGAGTTTCAAGAAAAGGTTAAAGCAGCCGATGTGCTGATTATCACCGAAGCGAATATCAAGCATAACAAGAAGCTCTATAACCCTAACCAGCTAATAATAGATACTTGGCATGGCTTCCCGCTGAAGGCGATGGGATTTGCTGATAAGAATGAGCAAAATAAGCATGTGTTGGCAGATCGTTGGGGGAGCATCAATTATATATGTTCTTACTCGGATTTTTTCAGCGATTTGATGCTTCGCTGCTTCAAATTGAATCCAGACCATATACAACTCACCGGAGCGCCACGGAATGATTTATTGCTGCAGCGGCCTGATACACATTTCCTAAGAGAAGAATTCGATATCGATCCCAGTGAAAGCCGGATGATTTTCTTTATGCCGACTTACAGGCAAGTGGCCCATAATGATCGAGCCGATACGAATTTAAACCGGGATAATCTTTTCGGTATGGAGAGTTTTGATAATGATCAGTTCTATGATTTTCTGGAGCGGGAGAATCTGGAGCTGATTGTGAAGCTGCATCCTGCTGAGGAGAAGCTGTTTTTGAATCATTTCGAGATGCAGACGCGTGTACATCTGCTGACGGATGAGATGCTGACTCGTTATGGAATGGATTTGTATGAAATCATGCCGCTTGCGGATATGCTGATCACGGATTATTCCTCCATTTATTTTGATTATTTGCTGCTGGATAAGCCGATTATCTTTACACCGGTTGATTTACACTCTTATCAGCAGAACCGGGGATTCATTCTCGATTCGTATACAAACTGGACTCCTGGACCAAAAGTGGTATCTCAGGATGCACTGCAAGATGCTTTGGCTTCCTTTTTGGAGAATCCCTCTTGGTATGAGGCTGAGCGTAAACAGATCCGTGACCGGGTACATCACTTCCAGGACGATAAGTCATCAGAACGTGTTTGGCAATTTATCCAAGAGAAAATCGCGGCATATAGCCAGCCTGTATAAAACCGTCATTCAATGGCGGTTTTTTTTATGTAAAAAGAGGTTTAGTCTATGGAGTAAGTGGGTATAGAGAAGGCGATTCACCTATTTCAAATAGATTGGTGTATTTCCATTTTATTTCTTGTTATTTTACAAAAGGAGTAGAATTACTTATATTTAAAGGTGTGAAAGTAACCCGCAGGAGGAGCAGGAGCATGCATAGGAATAAAGACTTATATTTGTTTTTGGAAGAGAGAGCGAAAGACATAACAGAGGAATGGTATGAGCAACTTGATAAATCAAACAGCTCAGGCGTTTACGCTTCTACCGATCCAGAAACGATTAAAACCCTCAAAATGCAAAACTACGATTTCCATCTACATTTCTTTCGTATATTCGTAGAAGATAAAGAGACCTTCAGCAAAAGTTTCGAAGAGTGGATTATAACTGTGGCACGTGATGAGAATCATTTGAATACACCTACACATCAAATAATCCGTGAATTTGTCAACACACGCGAACAGCATTTGGATCTGATAAATGAGTTTTATACCATACATAAAGATACAGTCTCCCAAGAAATGTTCGAGCTTTGGCAACGAGTGATCATAACAGCCTTTGACCAAGTGATTTTGAAAGTGACAGAAGAAATGCATCATTATTCCAATCGTAAGCTTCAGGCCCAGCAGGAAATGATCAATGAGCTAAGCTCCCCGGTCATCCTGCTGAACGACACGACAGCACTGCTTCCTTTAGTAGGAGACATTGATACGAATCGTGCCAAATTGATTTTGGAGAATACGTTGCGTGAATGTACAGTACAAGATGTCGATTTACTTTTCATCGATCTTTCCGGGGTCATCATCATCGATACGATGGTTGCACAGCAAATCTTCTACCTGGTGGATGCTTTGAAGCTGGTCGGAGTGGAAACGGTAATTTCCGGCATGCGACCTGAAATCGCTCAAACAGCAGTACAGCTAGGTGTAAGCTTTAACGCCAGAACAACTGCCACATTGACACAGGCGATACGTACTAGTAGTCGAATCTCTATTAAATAACTTGAAACTGCTTACATTTACAGGTTTTATCTTTTTTTACTAGTGGAAAACAACTTATGGACTAGTAGAAAAGGAGCTGACTGAAATGGCAAAAACGGCAGTAATCACAGGATCGGCACAAGGAATCGGTAAAGCGATCGCAACAAGACTCGGAAATGATGGCTTCAACATTGTGATCAGCGACTTGCAGGAAGACAAAGCGAATGAAACGGCACAGGAACTGAAAAACTATGGAGTGGAAGCAATCAGTATCCCGGTGAATGTAAGCAAGCGTAACGATATGTTCCAATTGGTAGAGAAAGCCACAGAAGCATTCGGTTCAGTCGATGTTTTCGTCAATAATGCCGGTATCGATCAAGTTGCGCCGATTTTGGAAGTGCAGGAAGATGATCTGAACAAGATATTCAGCATCAACGTCAACGGTACCGTATTTGGGATGCAGGCTGCCGCTGAACAAATGAAAAAGCAAGGCGGCGGGAAGATCATCAATGCATGTTCCATCGCTGGTCATAAAGGGTTTAGTTTGTTAGGTGTGTATTCCGCTACGAAATTCGCAGTGCGTGGGTTGACACAGGTGGCAGCACAAGAGCTAGCGAAGGATAAAATCACCGTGAATGCCTACTGCCCAGGTGTTGTCGGTACGAGCATGTGGGAGAGAATCGATGAAAAAATGGTGGACTATATGGGGCTTGAGAAAGGCCAGGCTTTCGAGAAGTTCACCAATGATATCGCCGTTGGACGCAGTGAGGAGCCAGAAGATGTTGCGAAGTTCGTTTCGTATCTCTCTTCAGAGGATTCAGATTACATGACAGGTCAATCTGTATTAATTGACGGCGGTATCGTTTACAACTAAGAATCGGCAGATAAGGGTGCACATCGCGCCCTTTTTTTGTGCATTTTTTATGCTTGCCGCTTCACATTCTGTGCATTTTGCCGATATAAAAAGAAACACATGTGCAAGGAGTTGGCCTTTGATGATTGATAAATTATCTTCTGCTTCACAGCATGTTACACATCCGTCGGGAAATAGTCGTCCTGCAGCAAGCGAACCAGTACATAATAAGGAGACTGTTTCAGACAGCTCCAAAACGTATGTCGAATATAATAAAACAGATATCGAAAAAGTAATTGAGACTATGAATCAATTTCTGGAGACATCTCACACAAATATGAAATTTGAACTTCATGACAAGTTAGATCGTTATTATGTGACAGTGATTGATTCAGAGACACAAGAAGTCATTAAAGAGATACCACCGAAGAAGCTGCTCGATGGCTATGCCAAGATGGCTGAATTCATGGGACTTCTCGTTGATAAGAAAATTTAAGGAGCAGGTGATCATATGGTAGATAGTGTTTCTTCAAGCAGTAGTAGTAGCAATTCAATGCGTGTAGGGGGACTTGCTTCTGGGATCGATACAGATTCCATGGTGGAACAGCTGATGAATGCGGAACGGCAAAAGCTATATAAGATGCAACAAGAAGAGACGAAATTGACATGGCAGCAGGATGCTTTACGCGAAGTTAATGCTTCTTTGAAAAGTTTTGATTCAATAGTTAGTGATATGAAATTAACGACAGCGTACAATGTAAAGTCAACTTCATCGACAAGTTCTGCAGTCACCGCAACTGCAGCATCAAGTGCTTCTAATGGATCATATTCCATCCAAGTTAACAAGCTTGCGAAAGCAGCCATCGTTTTAAGTGAAAAGGCTGATACAAAAACTTTTGATCCTGACGCTGCCATTAATGGACAGACTTTTGCAGATAATCCAAAAGTTACAGCTGATAGTACATTCTCACTTAGAACGTATGACGAAAATGGTCAACTTATAACAAAGAATTTTGATGTTAAAACTACGGACAGTCTCAACTCTATTTTAAAGAAAATAACAGATGATCCAGATCTTGGAATTCGCGCTTTTTACGATAAACAGTCTGGTCAGGTTGTCATGGAAAAGAAAGAAACCGGTAAAAACAGTTCAACAGATCAAGAAATAGTATTTGATGAAGGCAGCTTTTTAAATACATTCCTGGGACTGGACCCAAGCGCAAAGCAGGGTGCACAAGATGCCGAGTTTACGTACAACGGCGCACTTACTATTAGTTCCAATAAAAATAGTTATACATTAAGTGGTGTTTCTTTCACCTTTAATCAAACAACAGAAAGTGCAGTCAACATAACAGTGGACAATGACGTTGACGCTGCATACGACAAGATCAAAGAATTCGTCGATTCATACAATAAGATTGTCGAAGACGTGAATACAAAGCTTAGCGAGAAATCCTATCGCGATTATCCGCCATTGACAGATGAACAGAAAAAAGAGATGTCGGAAGATGAGATCAAGCTATGGGAAGAAAAGGCGAAAAGCGGATTGCTTAAAGGGGAAACAGCCCTGCAAAGTGGTATTTACTCATTACGTTCTGCTTGGTACAACAAGGTTGAAAATGGTGGGGAGTATACCCAGCTTGCTCAGATAGGGATTACAACTTCCAAGAACTATCTTGAAAATGGAAAACTTGTAATTGATGAGGATGAATTGAAAACCGCCCTTCGTGAAAATCCTGAAGGTGTGTACAAGCTGTTCTCTAACAATGTAGAAGGAGATGGCCGAGGCATTGTCAACCGAATTGAGGATTCATTGGATAAAACGATGGATAACATTACTAAGCGAGCAGGTAATACTGATAAAACAAATCAACAATTCACACTTGGAAAACGTCTAAATGAAATCAAGGATCGCATGGATGATTTCCAAGACCATCTTAAACAAGTAGAAGACCGTTACTGGCGCCAATTTTCCGCTATGGAATCAGCAATCAGCCAACTGAATCAACAATCCTCTTATCTGATGTCCAATTTTGGTGGATAAGTATTAAAGGAGTAATAATATTATGTCGGTACAAAATTACCAGGCGTATCAGCAAAATTCCGTCCAGACCGCTTCTCCGGGTGAGTTGACACTCATGCTGTACAATGGCTGTATCAAATTCATCAAGTTTGCTCAGCAAGCTATAGAGAAGAAGGATATTGAAGCGAAGAACACTAATATTCAGAAGGCGCAGAATATCGTGCGTGAGCTGATGATTACGCTTGATCCAGAGGTAGCAATTTCGAAGGAAATTATGCCACTGTATGATTTTATAAATCAACAGCTTTTCCAAGCAAATACAAATAACGATCAACAGGCTCTCAGCAATGCAATGGAGCTAATAACAGAATTCCGTGATACATGGAAAGAAGTCGTCAAACAAACACGTAAGCAGCAATTCGGATCTGGAGCCACTGTTTGATGAACCGGGTGCAGGCGTTATATGATACAACAACTGAATTGGATACGCTTGTCAGTCAGCCGGTGACTTCAGAGAATCGGGAGGAAGTGGTTAATTCCCTTACCGATCTCATGGGTATCCGCTCAGAGCAGATGGAGGCACTGAAGCCGCCCTTCTCCGCTGAAGAGCAAGAACTCGGCAAGGCATTGCTGCCGCTAAATGAGCGTATCAGCAAGCATGTGCAGCAAATCTTCGATCAACTGAAAATCGATATCCGGACAATCAAGAAGCAGCAGCAATCGGGTACGAAATACATCAACCCATATGCAAGCATGCAGACACTTGACGGCAGATTCCTGGATAAACGTAAATAATATAGAAGCGCTCGGACTATTATGGTTCGGGCGTTTCTCTTTCTCTTCATGTCCCAATCGTGACAAAATTCGATATAACTTCACATTATTCTGACTTTATTTTTTGTTTATAAAGGATTTGTAAAGGGAATGTAGAAAGTATCCGGTAAGGATGAAAGGAGGACACTTGTTATGAAGTACAATATTCGTGGCGAGAATGTCGAGACTACAGAAGCAATCAGGGACTACATTGAGAAAAAGGTAGACAAACTGGAGAGATATTTCGATTCCCCGGTGGATTCCGAGGCTCACGTAAACTTGAGTGTGCATAATAATGAGTCGAAGATCGAAGTGACGATTCCGATGAAGAACTTGCTGCTACGTGCAGAGGAAAGTCATGCTGATCTATATGCTGCCATCGATTTAGTCGTAACGAAACTGGAACGGCAGATCAGGAAGCATAAGACGAAAGTGAATCGACGCTCCCGCCAAAGTGGAGATGCACCGAAACATGCATTCGCCGCAATGGAGAATGAAAGTGCAGCAAGTGCTGTCGTCGCGACGGAAGATGAGGAAGATCTGAATCCGTTCGAAATTGTACGAAACAAGCGTTTTGACTTGAAACCGATGGATTCCGAGGAAGCGATCCTGCAAATGGATATGCTTGGGCATAGCTTCTTCGTCTATACAAATGCAGTGAGTGGCGATACCAATGTCGTCTACAAGCGCAAAGATGGCAAATATGGGCTGATAGAGCCTAGCTAAAGCGAAATGGTACGGGACAGACGCATATGCGTCTGTCTTTTTATAATTTAGGGTGTTTTACGAAAACGCCGCTGAAATATCTCAAAATCACTTAAAAAAAGAGATGAAAGCTGTCGGATGGTGCCGAATTATTGCAGTTTATAGGGAAAATCTCGCTTCGTTTTACGAAAACGGTCATTTTTTTTTTGAAAAGCCCTGTGATATAAATAAGTCAGCTACAAAAAAAGGAGGTCCTGACCATCAGAGATTCAGATTATGCTGTCGATCGAGTCTCCCATTCCCAACTCACGCAGCATGAGCATACGATCACACAGCTGCTTGAAATAATCGCTGCGACCAACCGAAGGCTGGCGGAACTTCAATGGAAGCAGGAACAGCTCGAGCGCTGGTGCATCGAACAAATGCAGCGGGATCTGTCCTCCAGGTCGCGTGTCCTCTGAAGGGCAGGCTTCCTTTTCCCCGCAAGACTCCCAGCCGGATGCCGCAGTCTCTTCCTCTAGAGGCTGTGCATTCCAACTGACGGTGGTGATCAAGCGGCTGTTGTAGCGATTTCGGTATTACGAATGTCTGACATGGCACTCCTTCCATGTTATGCGGCGTCCCCTAGGACTGGGCGCCGCTGTTTTTTTGTTTTTGGGATAGGCTGATTTCCCTTTCTTGTAAACCGCCAAACCTAGTGTTATTATTATTTTTGGACTATACTTTTTTGATTTAAAAGAGGAGCGTTATGATGCGTGGACTACTTAAACGGGTGTTTGGTGACGGTACGCAGAAACAAGTGAGCCGTGCCCAGAAAACAGCCGAACAAATAGAAAGTTTAGCAGATGAATATCGTGCATATACAGATGAACAACTAAAAGAAAAAACTAATCAATTCAAAAAGCGCTATCAAGATGGCGAATCATTGGATGATTTGCTGCCAGAAGCTTTTGCAACAGTAAGGGAAGCGGCTGATCGCGTACTAGGCATGCGTCCTTTCCATGTGCAGCTGCTTGGCGGAATCGCCATCCATGGCGGTAATATCGCTGAGATGAAAACCGGTGAAGGTAAAACGCTCGCCAGTTCCTTGCCTGCATACTTGAATGCTTTGTCTGGTGAAGGCGTGCATATCGTAACAGTCAATGACTATCTTGCTGGACGTGATGCGGAAAATAACCGTCCGCTATTCGAATTCCTCGGTTTGACTGTCGGGTTCAATAGTGTCGGTATGACGCGCGAACAAAAGCAGGAAGCTTACGCGGCGGATATCACATATAGTACGAACAACGAGCTTGGCTTCGACTACTTGCGTGATAACATGGTGCTGTATAAAAACCAAATGGTACAGCGACCGCTCAGCTTTGCCATCATCGATGAGGTCGACTCGATCTTGATCGATGAAGCGCGGACTCCGTTGATCATTTCCGGTTCAGCTGCGAAATCAGCTAGTTTGTACACACAAGCGAACTCATTCGTCCGTGTACTGAAAAAAGAAGAAGATTATACAAATGATATCAAGACAAAATCTGTACTGCTTACCGAAGAAGGTATCAATAAAGCCGAGCGATTCTTCGGGCTGGAAAACTTGTTCGATCTGAAAAATGTTTCCATCACACATCACATCAACCAAGCATTGAAAGCACATGTGACGATGCAGCGTGATACGGATTATGTGGTCGAAGAAGGCGAAGTCATCATCGTTGACAGCTTCACAGGTCGTCTCATGAAAGGACGCCGCTACAGCGATGGTCTTCACCAAGCGATCGAAGCGAAGGAAGGTCTGCAGATCCAGAACGAGAGCATGACGCTTGCTTCAATCACGTTCCAGAACTACTTCCGCATGTACAAGAAGCTTGCAGGTATGACTGGTACGGCGAAAACAGAGGAAGAAGAGTTCCGCAATATCTATAATATGGACGTGCTTGTGATCCCGACGAACAGGGATATCACACGCCAGGATAAATCCGATTACATTTTCAAAACGATGGAAGGCAAGTTCCGTGCAGTTGTCGAAGAAATCAAGGCACGCCACGAAACTGGTCAGCCGGTACTTGTCGGTACAGTGGCGGTCGAGACTTCCGAGCTGATCAGCAAACTGCTGAAACGCGCTGGTGTACCGCATAACGTATTGAATGCGAAGAACCACCACCGTGAAGCGGAAATCATTGAAGATGCCGGCCAAAAAGGTGCGGTGACAATCGCAACGAACATGGCAGGCCGTGGTACGGATATCAAGCTTGGCGAAGGTGTACTGGAACTTGGCGGCCTTGCTGTCATCGGTACTGAGCGTCACGAATCCCGCCGTATCGATAACCAGCTGCGCGGTCGTGCCGGACGTCAGGGAGATCCGGGTGTCACACAGTTCTACTTGTCGATGGAAGATGAACTGATGCGCCGATTCGGATCTGACAATATGCGCAATATGATGGATCGTCTCGGTATGGATGATAGTACGCCAATCGAAAGTAAAATGGTGTCACGTGCTGTGGAATCTGCTCAGAAACGAGTGGAAGGAAACAACTTCGACTCCCGTAAAACCGTTCTTTCCTATGATGATGTGCTGCGCGAACAGCGGGAGATCATTTACAAACAGCGCTTTGAAGTAATCGACAGCGAAGATTTGAATCCAATCATCGAAGAAATGATCAAAGATACCGTTCATATGATCGTCCGTGCCCATACAGCGGATGATTCAGAAGAGTCATGGGAACTTGACGCACTTGTCGAATACGCGCATGCTAATTTGCTGCCGCCGGACAAGCTGACGGTTGAGGAACTGAAAAATAAAGATGATGAAGAAATCGAAGAATTGCTGCTAGAGAAAATCCAAGCGCACTTGAAGCAGAAGGAAGAAGAAATGACTCCGGATCAAATGCGCGAATTCGAAAAGGTGATCTTGCTTCGTACGGTTGATACGAAATGGATGGATCATATCGATCAGATGGATCAGCTTCGCCAAGGTATCCATTTACGTGCATATGGCCAGAACGATCCGCTTCGTGAGTATCAGCTGGAAGGCTTCAATATGTTCGAAAGCATGGTCGCAAGCATCAAAGAAGAAGTGACACGTTACGTACTGAAAGCGGAAATCCGCGATAACTTGCAGCGTGAACAAGTCGCTAAAGGTGTTCAAGCCGTCAGCGGTGATGATACACAAGCAGACAAGAAAAAGAAAAAAGCTCCGGTCGTCAAAGGCGATACAATCGGACGGAATGACCCATGCCCATGCGGCAGCGGCAAGAAATACAAGAACTGTCATGGTCAGCAGTAACAATGGTAAACCCGTGCAAAGCAGTTGCGCGGGTTCTGTCACTGCATAGAGTGATATAGTGTGTGTTATAGACTTATTATGAGGTGAAGAAAAATGGAATTTGCAGAAATCAGAAATGAATTGGATCGAATGGATAAACAACTATCAGACTTTAGGGGGTCTCTTTGACTTAGATCAGAAGAAAGCCCGTATTGCAGAACTGGAAGATCGGATGCTGGAACCAACATTCTGGGATGATCAGCAGGGAGCTCAGAAAGTCATCAACGAATCAAATGGCTTGAAAGAATCAGTCGATGGCTACGAGAAGCTTCTATCCCGTCATGAAGATTTGGAAGTTTCCTTCGAGTTGGTAAAAGAAGAAGATGATGAGGATCTTCGCAGCGAGCTGGAGGAAGAGCTTGTCTCCATGCGTGAATCACTTGATGAATTCGAACTGCTGATGCTATTGAGCGAACCATACGATAAAAACAATGCCATCCTCGAGCTGCACCCAGGTGCCGGCGGAACAGAGTCACAGGACTGGGCAAGCATGCTGCTTCGTATGTACACACGTTATGCAGAAAAGCATAACTTCAAAGTGGAAACGCTGGATTATCTTCCTGGTGAGGAAGCTGGCGTGAAAAGTGTAACGCTTCTAATCAAAGGCCTGAATGCGTATGGCTATTTGAAAGCAGAAAAAGGTGTACACCGTCTTGTGCGTATTTCACCTTTCGATAGCTCAGGACGCCGTCATACATCATTCGTATCCTGTGATGTGATGCCAGAATTCGACGATGATATCGATGTGGACATCCGGACAGAAGATTTGAAAATCGATACCTACCGTTCCAGCGGTGCCGGCGGTCAGCACGTCAATACGACGGATTCCGCTGTACGGATCACGCACGTACCGACCAATACAGTCGTGACTTGCCAATCCGAGCGTTCCCAGATCAAAAACCGTGAGCATGCCATGAAGATGCTGAAAGCGAAGCTGTATCAGCTTGAAATCGAGAAGCAGCAGCAAGAGCTGAATGAAATCCGCGGTGAGCAAAAAGAAATCGGCTGGGGAAGCCAGATTCGTTCTTATGTCTTCCATCCATACTCCATGGTGAAAGACCATCGGACGAATGAAGAATCCGGAAATACACAAGCTGTAATGGACGGCCAGCTCGATCCATTCATCAATGCATACTTGCGTTCCACATTATAAGCATTTTTGCAATAGCACTGCAATATGACAAGCTGAACCGTTATTCCACTTTGGAGAAAGGGAGCGATTCTCTTGAAAAAACTGATGATCACGAGCTGCAGCCTCCTTTGCATGCTTACCCTGGCTGCTTGCGGCAGTAATGATGATGCGGCTGAAACGCCGCAGGAATCCTATGAAAACAACTGTTCCATGTGCCACGGTCAGGATTTGAGCGGAGGCAATGGCGGTCCGTCACTCGATGATGTCGCCTCCAAGTATACGACCGAAGAACTTGTAGACATCATGGAAAACGGTAAAGGCGGTATGCCTGCGGGGCAGGCAGAAGGAGAAGAAGCAGAGAAAATTGCCGAATGGCTCCAAGATCAGCAGCAATGATGCAAAGTCAAATACCCATACAAGTCCTGTATGGGTATTTTTTCGTGTTTATGGACCGATTTGACAGCTGGAAACAGCAGGATAACAGGGTAAATATTTCATAAACCGAGTCTTTTGTCATATTTTGAAATATAAATGTAATATTATTATGTCTAAAAAACATGAAATAAGATGTTATAATGGTTTCAGGTTCGAGAGCTTTTCGATTGCTTTCGGCAGTGTTCGACATATTAAACTAGCAGATTAAATGATTAGACTAAATATAAAGGTGAGTTAAACATGATAGATATGAAAGGTGTGCATAAGACGTATTCCAATGGCGTTACAGCGCTGAATGGTGTCGACGTGCATATCGACAGTGGGGAATTCGTGTACTTAGTAGGACCGAGCGGAGCCGGTAAATCGACCTTCGTCAAAATGATCTTTCGTGGTGAGAAACCGAGCACGGGTATTGTCAAAGTTGATAACAAAGATTTGAGCACATATAAATCACGCCATATACCAAGAGTCAGAAGGAAAATCGGAGTCGTTTATCAGGATTTCAAATTGCTTCCGAAACTGACAGTCTATGAAAATGTCGCTTTTGCTTTGGAAGTAATAGAGGAATCCCCTAAAGTGATCCGGGATCGCGTCATGGAAGTGCTTGATCTCGTAGGCATAAAGGATAAAGCAAGATCGCTTCCGGATGAACTTTCCGGCGGGGAACAGCAGCGTGTCGCCATTGCCCGGGCAATAGCAAATAAACCGAAGGTCGTCATCGCGGATGAGCCGACAGGTAACCTTGACCCCGAGACTTCCTGGGGCATCATGAAGGTGCTGGAGGATATCAACAACACAGGAACGACAATCATCATGGCAACACATAGTAAGGAAATCGTAAATACGATCAAGAAACGTGTCATCGCCATCGAGAACGGACGTATCGTCCGTGATGAAGCTGGAGGTGAATACGGGTATGAAATTTAATACTGCGAAGCGCCATATGCGCGAAGGCTCGAAGAACATTTTCCGTAACGGCTGGATGAGTGTTGCTTCCATTGGAGCGGTAACAGTTACGTTGATTCTGGTCGGTGTCTTCCTGGCTGTCGTGTTCAACTTGAATAAATTCGCTTCCAACGTCGAATCCGACGTGGAAATGACTGTATATCTCGACCCGACACTTGGACAAGATCAAGTGCAGGCCATGCAAGGCGAGCTTGAGTCCGTTGATAAGGTTGGTTCTGTAACTTATTCCTCAAAAGAAGAGCAGTTAAACCAGCTGATGGAAGATATGGGACAAACAGAATGGGACTTGTTCGAACAAGATAACCCCTTGAGTGATGCATATGTCGTCAAAACGTCCAACCCGCATGATACAGCCCCCGTTGCTGAAGAAATCGGGAAATTGGACGGAGTGGACAATGTGAATTACGGAGAAGGGACAGTAGAGAATCTCTTTACTGTAAGTAAGTACGCTCGAATCATCGGGACAATACTTATTGTGGGTCTTGTATTCACAGCCATCTTCCTAATCTCGAATACTATCAAAATAACAATCATTGCCAGAAGCAGGGAAATCGGCATCATGAAACTTGTCGGAGCGACCAACTCCTTCATCCGCTGGCCATTCTTCATCGAAGGCTTGCTGCTTGGAGTTCTGGGAGCAATCATTCCGGTGGCACTGGTACTCGGCGGTTATTATTATCTGTCGAATAACCTGACGGATAATATCAGCATCGGTTTTGTCGAAATCCTTCCATATGCACCATTCGCTTTCCAGCTTGCAGGAATCCTGCTTGCAATCGGTGCGGTAATCGGTGTATGGGGCAGTGTCATGAGTGTCCGTAAATTTCTTAAAGTCTAACTAAACCTAACAACATATACGCTTGTAAAGGAAGAAAGGGAATGAGAGATAAATGAAGAAGATGATCAAGCCCGTTCTTGTAGCTGTTTTAGCTGCAGGGACAATCCTACATACTCCGATTAATACATTCGCGAAATCTTCATCTGACGTTCAGAACGAAATAGATGATTTGCAAAAGAAGCAGCAGGAGAACAACAACAAACAAAGTGAGCTTGAAGGTGAGATCGATGATGCCAAGTCCGATCAATCCGATAACTTGGCAGAGCAAGATAATCTGATGGCAAAGCTGGATGATTTGAATAACAGCATCGACAAAAATGAAAATGCTTTGAATGATAAAGAAGATGAAATCACGAAAACAAATGAAAAAATCGATGAGATTTCCGGTGATATCGTTGACACGGAAAAAGATATCGACAAGCGTGAAGATAAATTGTCCGAACGCCTGGTAAGCATTCAGCAAAATGGCGGGGACGTGCAATACTTGCAAGTATTGATGGGTTCCAAGAACTTCAGTGATATGGTGAACCGTGTGAACCTTGTCAATACAATCATGGATTCCGACAAAGAGCTTTTGAATGGCTTCTTCGCAGCGAAACAGAAGCTTGAGGACCAAAAGCAACAGCGAGAAGATGAAAAGAAAAACCTGGAAGATCAGAAAACAAAGCTTGAAGATATCAAAACTGATCTGAAATCCCAGGCAAGTGAACAAGAAGATTTGAAACAGCAGCTAGAAGATGAATATGAGCGCTTGGGAGATCAAATCCTTTCTGCCGAAGAACAAAAAGAGCTTGCTGCTAACCAAGCAGAAGCACTTCGTATGGCACAAGAAGATGCTGAATCCCAAAAAGCTGACTTAGCAGCACAGGAAAAAGCAGCAGCTGAAGCGAAAGCAGCAGCTCAAGCAGCGAAGGATGCAGCAGCAAAAGAAGAGTCTGCAAGCAAAAAGTCTTCCAGCTCTGAATCCAGCAGCTCGAAGAAGAGCAGCAGTTCTTCAAGCTCCAGCAGTTCTTCAAGTGCTAAATCAGCACAAGCTGGAATCTTCTCTTGGCCGGCACAAGGCCGCCTAAGCTCTGGCTTCGGTGTCCGTAATGATCCATTCGGCAGTGGCTCAACTGGTAACCACTATGGGCAGGATATCGCCAATGCAACTGGAACACCGATTCATGCAGCTGCAGATGGCTATGTTTCCCGCAGCGGAACGATGAGTGGTTATGGTAATGTCATCATCGTCACGCACTCCATCAATGGCCGTACGTATGAAACGCTTTATGGTCACTTGAGCAAGCGCGAAGTATCCGTCGGAGAAAAAGTTTCAAGAGGACAGGAAATCGCTAAAATGGGTAACACAGGTGCTTCCACTGGTTCCCACCTTCATTTCGAAATTCATGAAGGTAAATGGAACGGTGCGAAAAGTAACGCAGTTGATCCGATGAAATATTTCTAATAGCAAAATGAAAAGGGCATTCTCTTAAAAAGGGGATGCCTTTTTCTCATCATTTGACTTCTTTTAGTGATAAGATAGAGGGAGTTTAGCATAATAGTAGGATTAACGGAATGGACAAGTGAGAAAGGATGAGAAACGGACGTGCAAATAAAAAAAGTTACTTTCGTGATAGCGATCATTGTGGCGTTGGTTGTCGGTGCAGGCGGCAGCTATGCGTTTACATCATATGCAAACAACAAAGGGACGGGCATACAGTCTGCTTCTGAAGATACTGGTAATTTGACGGAGGTGGAAAACGCCTACGAGCTCATCAAAGAAAATGCTTTGGCCAAGCCGGATGCACAGCAGCTTCAAGAAGGTGCGATCCAGGGAATGCTGGAAACATTGGATGACCCATATAGTTCCTTCCTGAACGAAGAGTCTTCTTCGCAGTTGAATCAGCAGCTTGAGTCTTCGTTTGAAGGTATCGGTGCGGAAGTCAGCATGATCGATAAGCAGGTTACCATTGTGGCACCGATCAAGGATTCCCCTGCTGAGGATGCAGGATTGCGTCCGAATGACCAAGTGCTTGAAGTGGATGGCGACTCTTTACAGGGTCTGGATCTCCAGGAAGCCGTGAATAAGATACGCGGGGAAAAAGGGACGACGGTGACATTATCAGTCAAGCGACCTGGTGTTTCCGAAGAGTTGCAAATCGATGTGACACGTGATGAGATTCCGGTCGAAACTGTTTATTCGGATACAAAAGAAGTGGACGGGAAAAAAGCTGGTGTCTTGGAAATCACATCCTTCTCCGAAAGTACGGCGGATGAATTCAAGACAGCACTTGATAAGCTGGAACAAGAAGGTATCGAAGGATTGATCATCGATGTTCGCGGTAATCCAGGCGGTATCCTGACGACTGTGGAAGATATCCTGAAGAACTTCCTGCCAAGTGATAAGCCATATTTGCAGATTGAAGATAAAAATGGCGAGAAACAAAAGTTTTACACCGAATTGAAAGAGAAGAAAAACTATCCGATCAATGTCTTGATCGATGAAGGCAGTGCTTCGGCATCTGAAATATTGGCAGGAGCGATGAATCAGGCTGGTGGTTATGAGCTAGTCGGAAAAACGACATTCGGAAAAGGGACGGTACAGCAGACTGTTCCGTTGCAGAATGAATCAATGCTCAAACTTACCCTGTACAAATGGCTGACACCCAACGGAGATTGGATCCATGAAAAAGGTATCAAGCCTACAGTGGAAGTCGACCAGCCAGCGTATTTCTACAGCTCACCGATTCAATTGGATGAAAGTGAGAAATTGAAATTCAATGATAACAACGACAAAATCAAGAATCTGCAGATCATGCTGGAAGGACTAGGATTCGATCCAAGCCGTAAGGACGGATTTTTCAATGAGAAGACAGAAGCAGCAGTCAAGCAATTCCAGCAGGAAAATGATTTACAGGCAACTGGTGAAGTGAATCAGGAAACGGCAGATCTGCTGCAGTCGAAGATCATCGAGCAAGTACGTGACGGTAAGCATGATAACCAAATGGATAAAGCACTGCAGGAGCTATTTTAGTGATTGATTGAAAGCCCCCCTTCATTGGGAGGCTTTTTCTATTGTCATAGGAAAACAAAGACTATCATGTTAGAATAGACAATATACATAGAAGTTGGTTTATAGGGAGAGACACATAATGGTGAATGATTGGTTGACCGAACTGCTTTATGGGGTCGGGAACTTCTTTTTGAATCCGTTGATTTATTGGGCGCTGCTGCTGACTTTATTCGTATCCAGCCGCCGCATCAGGAAAGAGCGGAACAATTTCGGTACGAAGGTATTCGATTTCGGCAAAGAGTGGACTGGCACTTGGGGTATCTCGCTTGTTTTCGGACTTTTGCTTACGGCAGTCAGTATCGGAGCGGGAATCGTTGTGGCTCCGGCTGTTGTGCTGCTGCTCAGTGCCGTCACGATCGTTCTGACGCTGCTGTTCCGCTTTACGTGGCTGTCAGCTGCATACACGTTCGGATTCAGCTTTTTGCTGGCATTGGGTGCGGCGCCATACGCAGCTGATTATCTGCCGGCCGGATGGGCGGATGATATGGCGGGTCTGAATTGGATCAGCTTTGCACTGCTCATGAGTATTGTCATGCTGGCGGAAGCTGTATTGATGCTCAGAACAAAAAGAGTAGATACGTTGCCGGAACTCATCAAAGGACCTCGCGGACGCTGGATCGGACAGCACCGCTTCCGCAAGCTGCTTTTCATTCCATTCTTCCTGCTAGTGCCAGCAGGGGCAATCGAGCCTTTCGCACCGTGGTGGCCGTTCTTCCATCTGAATGGAACGGATTACGGGCTGCTGCTTGTGCCGTTGCTGACCGGAATGGACGGATTCTCCAAGGGTCGTCCTGCGTTCATCGAAGCGCGGAAACAAGGAAGGGCCGTACTCGTATTGGCATTGCTTACCCTTGCCGTCAGCTTGGGGAGCATGTACTCATATTATTTCGCGATTGCAGCCTTCGTCATTGCCCTCATCGGAAGGGAAGCGATCACATTGTATTTCCGGAATAAAGATCGCAAACGGGCGATGTATTACACAGAAAGCAGCCAGGGGCTGTTTGTGCTAGCTGTCATTCCGGACAGTCCGGCTGATAGACTCGGGTTGTTGGCAGGCGAGCGTATCGAGAAAGTGAACGGCATCCGCGTCACGACGGAGCGAGCTTTCTATGAAGCGGTCCAAACGAATAGCCAGTACTGCAAAATGGAAATTCGTGATGAACAAGGTGAAATACGAATCAAGCAGCGCGCCATGTACGAAGGGGAACCTCATGAGCTGGGTATCATTTTTGTACAGGAACAGCGCAAGCTTGCTGTGAGGAAAAGCAGCTGAAGGTATATTTCCAATCAATAAACAAGCCCACACCTCTATTCGGGAGGTGTGGGCTTGTTTTAAATTAATGTTATTCCATATATGTAGCAACCAAGGTATAGCATCTTTCCTTTGTCATATCTACTTTAACAGTTATAGCTACAAAGGGCTTTGCAGTAGCGCCTTCGTATTCGAGTGAAGCTTCTTCTGCAATTTTATCTCTATCTGCAATCCAAGTCCGCTGTTCTTCTCTTAATTCGTCCATTTCATCAGCTGGAAGCTGTTCTTGCAGTGCTACATAAATACTATTTAATTCCTCATCCCATTTTCGGTATTTTTCATCTTCTTGTTCTATCAATTCATTCGTCTTCGATTTAACCTCTGTATTTCTATCTGCTTTATCCATCCCGTTCAATTTCTTGAGATATTCTTCTTTTCCTGCAATATATGTATTGTCTTTATCGAATGCAGAATGAGCTTCTGCATAGGTTCCATTTTGATACACTTGATAGTATCCTAAGTTGCCAGTTTTACCTGATTCGCGCAATGCTATGTCCACCAACTGAACAGTATAATAAGAGCCGGTATCATCGGATTGCAGCTTTCCATCTGTTCCGAAAGAGATTTCTTCAAATTTACCTTGCGTCACATGCTCTTTCAGAAATTGGACAGCTTCATCACCGTTTGAGATTTGAATGTTTTCCGTTTTTGGCGCTGCTTCTTTACCTTCGCTGTAATTTACAGCGGAATCTTTTTCACCATCAACATCTGACTTCTTCGCTTCCTCACTGTTTTTTGCAACGGAATCTTCTGCATCTGCTGCTGACTTCTGTTCGTTGTCACTGCTCTGGGCCACAGTGTCTTTTCCTTGGCTGTTATCTTCTGCTTTCGCCGCTGTTTCTCCCGGCTTGTTTGATTCATCTTGTGCGGAAACATTGTTTGGTTCTGCTTCTTTCTTGTCCGAAGCAGTTTGTTCACCCGCTCCATTACAAGCAGTAAGCGTAAGTACTGTCAAAAGAGATAGTGTTGTGAGCAGCATTGTTTTTGTTTTCATATTGGTTGCTCCTCCTAAAGTGAAAGTTCATTTGGTCACGCTATGAATTTAGTGAACCAAGCGATATATTCTGCTCCCCATACAAAGAATAGCTGTGCAAGGAGTGTGCCTAACAGTCTGGAAGTCACCATCATCAGTGACATGCTTTTCAACTTATTGTAGCTGCCTCTTTGATTCACGACATCATCGGCAATGACGGATAGTTTCGGGTCGATGAAAATAACCAATAATATGGTGGCTATACCATTGATGAGACCGGATGCCATGATAGCTGTCGACGACCGCTCCGGTGCCAAGAGGGACGCATATAGGGCGGCTAATACACCAATTGTATAGATAGCCGTGATGATCATGTTGACGAGAAAAAGCCTGATTGGAATATCTTTTACCTTTGTTTGCCGCAAATACGAGAATTTAGGCAGACTAAAGTGCGTGATGCTACGTTTTATGTATTGCAAGGAAAAGAATCTTTTCACCAAGGATGGAACTGAGCCTTTTTCCTCAGACAAATGAATGATGGCTCTGGAAAACAGCGCCACAAACGTTGGGAGCAATATGATCCCAAATACTGTTCCGATTGTCGATGCCCCGATGAGAATGCGGAATTGAGATTCTACAACTGCCAATGTGTTTTCTTCAGGAGCATTATCAATCAGACTGCCGGTGAAAGGCTGCTGCATCATATTCGCCATTCTGGAAACGATGACCATGATGTTGAAGAGAGACAAAGCGGATGCGATCATCTTCACTCGTGCACCAGACAATCTCACGGCATAGGCGAGTGTTTCGATGGAGTGGATGATAAAGATGAACAAAGCTATGAATAATAACTTTTCCGTGATTAATTCCATTGGTTAACCTTCTTTTTTTCTGGATTGGCGAAGTGACAAGGATAGGGATTCATTTATCGATGATACCATATAAAGAAAATATTTCCATAGAATTTTCTGCTATATTGGCGAACAGGAATGAAGATTGTCCTTCTTTGTTGATTTGACTGTAGAGAAACGATGAGCGGAATTAGGACAAGATACAAGTCTGCTGCGAGGTAAGCAAAAAAGGAGCAAGCCACTTCACTGCGGCTTGCTCCTTTTCATTCCTCCTGCATCGAAAGCAGGCTGCGTATTTCTTCTTCGGTAAGTGTGTTGAGCATTGTTTCCCCGGGTTGGATGATTTGGTCGACCAGTGCACGTTTGCGCTGCTGCAGTTCGAAGATGCGTTCTTCGATCGTGCCGCGGGTAAGCAGCCGGATGACTTGGACGACGTTTTTCTGTCCGATGCGATGTGCTCGGCCGGCAGCTTGCTCTTCGACGGCTGGATTCCACCATAAGTCGAAAAGGATGACGGTGTCTGCACCAGTCAGGTTCAATCCTGTACCGCCGGCTTTCAAGCTAATCAAGAAGCCGTCTTTTTCGCCTTCGTTGAACGACTCAGACATTTGCATCCGTTCTTTGGCAGGTGTGCTGCCATCAAGATAAAAGACATCGGTATCGTCAAGTGCCTGTCGGATGATCTCCAGCATGCTGGCAAACTGGGAGAAAATCAAGAAGCGTTTGTTGTTTTGCTTCAGCTCGCGGATGACCTCGAGCAGCTGCTCCAATTTGCCGGATTGTCCACTGTAGTTTTCGATGAACAAAGCAGGGTGGCAGCATATTTGGCGCAGTCGCGTAAGACCAGCCAAGATTTCCAATTTACCCCGATCAAAGCCTTTTTCGGCGATGGTTTTGTCGATTTTGTTCCGGATCCGTTCCAGGTAGCCGACATATACTTCTTTTTGTTCCTGCGTCAAATCGGAGTAGTTTGTCGTTTCGATTTTTTCCGGAAGTTCATGCAGCACATCTGCCTTAACGCGCCTTAAGATGAATGGGCGCGTCATGCGGGCTATTTTTTCCGGTTCCATATCGGTGAATGATTTGCGGCTGCGGAACAATCCTGGAGAAATGGTATGGAATAATGACCATAATTCTTCCAGTCTATTTTCGATCGGCGTACCGCTCAGGGCAAAGCGCTTGCCTGCTTGAATCAAACTGACAGCTTTTGCGGTCTGCGTCGTATGATTTTTGATGGCTTGTGCTTCATCCAAAATCAGACTATCGAATACTTGCCCGCTGTAAACATGATGATCGATGCGCAATAACGGATAAGAAGTGATGATGATATCATGTTCTTCAAGCTGTGTGAGCTGCGCCTGGCGTTCTGTCACAGAACCGGAAATGACGAGCGTGCGCATATGCGGTGCAAATTTTTCGAACTCCTTCTGCCAGTTGTACAGCAGGGAAGAGGGCACGATGATCAATGATGGGCGTGCTGCCGGATTGGCTTCTTTTTCCGATGTAAGATACGTGATCGTCTGCAGTGTTTTCCCAAGTCCCATGTCATCAGCCAGGATTCCGCCGAGACCGTAATAAGCGAGTGTTTTCATCCATTTGAAACCGGTCAGCTGATAATCTCGCAGTTCGGCCTGCAGTCCAGCTGGCAAAGCAAACTCGATCTGTTCCGGATGGCGCAGCCGTTCGATCAATGTACGGAAAGCAGCTTCCATTTCCGCACCGCGAAGCGACTCTTCCACCTGCATGCTTTGTGCGATCGGAACGAAGATATGCTGATTTTGCAGTTGGCTTTTCTTGATTTGCAGCTGTTCCAGGAAGTCCTGGAAGTTATCCATATTGTCTTGTTCCAGATCGAGCAGGGCACCGTCCGGGATACGATAATATCGTTTCTTTTCGATCATTGCCTGCAAGACATCATTGATATGCGCTTCCGACAAACCGGTGACATCGAAACTGATTTCGAGCATGCCTTTCTCCTGCTGCAGCCGGATGCTCGATGACACCTCATGCTGCTGATCTGCTTGCATCGCTTGCACGCGATCGGAAATGTATACTTCGGCGATTTCCTGCAAGGCGGACAGGTGCTCATGCAGGAACAGATACATATACTCTGCATTAAGCAAGTGAAACCGGCCTTTTGAAAAACGGAATCCTGCCGCATGCAATTGCTGCAAGACGGCATCTTCCTTGGCAGACTGACGCTTGATCACAGGCATGTCTGTCTGCTGCTGCCCGGGATGGATGACGTGATTTCCATAGTGGAAGGAAACACTGGCGTGCAGCACATCATCTGTTTCATCCAAAAATACTTTCGCGACCAAAGGTGCCATCTCGATTTTGCTGCGGACTGTATCGGCGATATGCACATGTCCGATTTGCTCCAGTTTACCGACGACTTGTGATACGAAACGGTCTACATTTTTAGAGGATACCGTTTGCGGCGTATCATGCCGGTAAGGAAGATTGGCGAACAATTCCTTGATCAAATCTCTTTGGTCAATCGGGACTGGGTACAGTGTGTCATCTTTGAACAGATAGTTATAATTCTTGATATATTCATAAGCTGCGATATCCTGTACACCAAGCTGAAGCATCTCCTCGTCATCCGTAGACAGATAGAAGTCAAGCCGGGCGGGCTTGTCGCTGACATGGAATGTATCCAGCGGTTCTGTGTGCAAAAGCTGAAGCGAAGCACCTGCTTCGGCAAGCTTCGGCAGCAAATCCTTGGCCAGGGAAGGCGTCAGCTTGATCACGCGCTTTTCCGATTGCAGCGCCGTCGCTGAAAAGTCTTGGATCATGCTGTTCTCACACGCTTCCAGCAGCCGTTCCAGTATAGCTTTATCTTCCGGTGTGACAATATGTACACGCGGATCGAATGCAAAGCTAGGCGTTACTTGATAGCGGGTTCGATGCAGTACGCTGCGGAGGAATTCCTCGGCCAGACGCACGATATAGGTACGTGCTGTCCCTGCTTTCAACTCGACCTCGAATACTGTATTGCCATTCGTTTGCAGGAAACGCTGTTCGATTTTGTATTCCAGCTTCAATGTTTCCGGAGGTTTTGATGGCAGGCGTTCGGCAGGGGACACAAAAGCTTGCACAAGACGATCGGTAAAATCGGTCTGGCGTGCGGCAGCTGGCTCGGCCGTCTCCTCGGTGACGGTATAGCCATTACTGTCGAAACGGTTTCGGCTGATGCTGATCAGCACGGCAGCGATGTGTTTGCATGTGTAATGGGTGTGATAGGCAGGACAGCTGCAAACACCATCCAAATCGTCGTCTTCAAAAAAGAATATCCGCACAGGATAGTTCTCGGTTCCGCGTACCACGGCTTTCCATTGATTGATCGATGGGGTGAAGCTCAGCCCGTGGACACGACCTTTATTGGCATAATCCAGCCCTCTGCGGTAAAAACGATCGCCTGTCACTTTGATGATATCTTGTTTATCGAGAAAATAAGATTGCATGAAAGCCGATTCTCCAGTCTAAAAAATTCGTTATCATTACATTATAACAGATATATCCATAGCCTTCCCTAACTGGGCAGAATAAAAAACGGCAGCGTGAGCTGCCGTTCATGATTATATCTTTTTGACTTGGAATATTTGCGTTTCGCCTGCAATGGCTTGTTCTGGGTAGAGGGCATCCAATGTGTATTCGCTTGCTTCATAATTGGTGATGATCACTGGCGTGACGCAGCTTTTTGCATTCGCTTCGACGAATGCTTTTTCAAAGGTCACGAGCTTGTCGCCGGCAGAAACTTTATCACCGACTTTGACAAATGTTTCAAAGCCTTCCCCTTTTAAATTCACTGTATCAAGGCCGATATGGAGGAGGACTTCCAAGCCCATTTCCGTTTTCAGGCCGATTGCGTGCTTTGTTTCGAAAACTTGGACGACTTCGGCATCGATCGGGCTCACGATCGTCTGGTCACTCGGTTCGATGGCAATGCCGTCACCCATCATTTTCTCGGCAAATACCGGATCCGGGACTTCTTCAAGTGGAACTGCTTTTCCGTTGACAGGGCTTACAAAACTTTCTTCTGTAATATTCTTACCGAATAGTTTCTTTAGCATATCGTTGTCTCTCCTCGGAATGAATCGAAATTTGATGAAAATCTTATTAGTATCATAATAAAGCGTTTTCTCCGTACAGGTCAATGAATAACCTTGTTGACAATGGATATTGCCTAAAAGCGCTAACATTAGGTATAGTAGAGAAAGACTGATTTTTGAGCGGAAAAGAGGTTTGACGCGGTGTGAGATAATGAATCGATCACAATGACAATCAGGATATACGAATGATAATAGAACGGTAGGTAATGAACCGATGCAAATAAAACAAGAAGTACAAAAACGTAAAACATTCGCCATCATCTCCCACCCGGATGCCGGGAAAACGACGATGACGGAAAAATTGCTCGTTTTCGGGAATTTGATTCGTACTGCGGGTACGGTAAAAGGAAAGAAATCAGGTAAGTTCGCAACATCCGACTGGATGGAAATCGAAAAGCAGCGTGGGATTTCCGTTACATCATCCGTGATGAATTTCCCATATAAAGATTATCAAGTGAATATCCTGGATACCCCGGGACACGAAGATTTCAGTGAGGATACGTACCGGACATTGACGGCCGTGGATAGTGTTGTCATGATCATCGATGCGACAAAAGGGATCGAAGCGCAGACATTGAAGCTATTCAAAGTATGCCGTATGCGCGGAATCCCGATTTTCACTTTCATCAATAAACTTGACCGCGAAGGCCGGGAGCCGCTTGAGCTTTTGGAGGAAATCGAAAATGTGTTGGATATCGAAACGTATCCAATGAACTGGCCGGCAGGCATGGGCAAACGTTTCTTAGGTATTTTCGACCGATACAACAAGCAATTTGTCCGTTTCAACGGAAATGAAGAAGAGTCTTTCATTCCTTACGATGAGCTGGATAAACCAGAATATGCCGAGTTGACAAATAACTCCACATTCGAAGATACACAAGGCGAGCTAGAGCTATTGGAAGAAGCCGGCGATCAATTTTCCTTGGAGCGCGTGCTTGCCGGGAAGCAGACGCCTGTATTCTTCGGCAGTGCGCTAGCGCCTTTCGGTGTGCAGACATTTTTCGATACATTCGTCAATCTTGCACCTGCCCCGGGAAGCCGTCGTACGACAGAAGGCATCGTGTCACCTGATGAAGAAGATTTCTCTGGATTCATCTTCAAGATTCAGGCGAACATGAACCCAGCCCACCGCGACAGGATCGCATTCCTGCGTGTCTGCTCCGGTAAATTCGAGCGCGGTATGAGCGTCCAGCTTTCCCGTTCGGCTAAGCCGATCAAGCTGTCCCAGTCGCAGCAATTCGTCGCATCATCCCGTGATACAGTCGAAGAAGCGTACGCTGGCGATATCATCGGTATTTATGATCCGAACATTTACCGGATCGGGGATACACTCATCGAAGGAAAAGCGAACTTCGAATTTGATGAGCTGCCGCAGTTCCCGCCGGAAGTATTCAAGAAAGTAACAGCCAAGAACGTGATGAAAGCCAAGCAGTTCCAAAAAGGTATCGAACAGCTTGTACAAGAAGGAGCAATCCAGCTGTTCCGCGGAAAACGCGATAACAGCTATATCTTAGGTGCAGTCGGAGAGCTTCAGTACGAAGTATTCGAATATCGGATGAAAAACGAGTATAATGTAGAAGTGGTATTGGAATCGATGGGAGAACGCATCCCACGCTGGCTCAAGCAGGAGCAAGTGGATGAACGTTTATTCGACGAGCGCAGCCTGCTCGCAACGGATCGCGAAGGAGATTACTTGGCATTGTTCAAGAATGATTTCGCACTTCGCTGGTTCACGGATAAAAATCCGAAAGTCGATTTGATCGATCTATTTGAGGTCAACCAGTACGACCAAGCTTCCAACTAATAATAAAGCCGTCATTTTTTTGACGGCTTTTTGCTATCCATTGTTTATGTTTCGTATATTGGGTAAACATCTATACTAGCAGGTATGTGGGATTTTAAACGAATGTTTGTTCGTGTTTTTATATATTTTATGCTATGATGAAACTAGCAAACAGAACGGAGGAATTTGGCATTGAAAGAAAAGGAAACGTTTGAGTTAGTATCCAAATACAAGCCGCAAGGTGACCAGCCTAGGGCGATCGACCGCCTTGTCGAAGGCATCCATCAGAACAAGCGTCATCAGACACTGCTCGGCGCAACCGGTACTGGTAAGACGTTCACCATTTCGAATGTGGTGAAGGAAATAAACAAACCGACACTTGTCATTGCACATAACAAAACATTGGCAGGCCAGCTGTATAGTGAGTTCAAGGAATTTTTCCCGAACAATGCGGTGGAATATTTCGTAAGTTATTATGATTATTATCAGCCGGAAGCATATGTCCCGCAGACAGATACATTCATCGAGAAGGACGCAAGCATCAATGATGAAATCGATAAACTGCGCCACTCCGCTACATCTGCACTATTCGAGCGCAATGATGTATTGATCGTGGCTAGTGTGTCCTGTATCTATGGTTTGGGTTCCCCGGAGGAATATAAGAGCCAAGTGCTGTCGATCCGGGTTGGTATGGAAAAAGACCGTGATGCACTGCTTCGCAACTTGGTTGATATCCAGTACGCGCGCAATGATATCGACTTCCAGCGCGGTACCTTCCGCGTGCGCGGCGACTCGGTTGAAGTCATTCCGGCATCAAAGGAAGAACATTGCATCCGCTTTGAATTCTTTGGCGATGAAATAGACCGGATCCGGGAAGTGGACGCCCTGACAGGCGAAATCATCGGGGATCGGGAGCATGTTGCCATTTTCCCTGCTTCCCACTTCGTGACCCGTGAAGAGAATCTTAAAAAAGCTATCGTCAATATCGAGAAAGAACTAGAAGGTCAGCTGAAAGTCTTCAAGGAGCAAGGCAAATTGCTGGAAGCACAGCGTTTGGAGCAGCGGACAAATTATGATTTGGAAATGATGCGCGAAATGGGCTTTTGTTCCGGTATCGAAAACTACTCGGCGCAGCTTACCTTCCGCGAACCAGGAGCCACGCCTTATACGCTGCTGGACTTCTTCCCGGATGATTTCTTGGTTGTCGCGGATGAGTCCCATGTTACGCTACCGCAGATTAGGGGAATGTATAATGGTGACCAAGCACGGAAAAAGGTGCTAGTGGACCATGGCTTCCGCCTGCCGTCAGCGATGGATAACCGACCGCTCACATTCCAGGAATTCGAAAAGAAAACAGAACAGCTTGTTTATGTCTCTGCGACACCTGGACCTTACGAAATCGAGCACACACCGGAAATGATCGAACAGATCATCCGTCCGACAGGTTTGCTCGATCCGGAAATCGATATCCGTCCGATTGACGGACAGATTGATGATATCATCAGTGAAATCTATAAACGGACAGACAAGAATGAGCGTGTGCTGATCACCACATTGACCAAGAAAATGTCCGAAGATTTGACTGATTATCTCAAGGAAATCGGTATCAAAGTGGCTTATTTGCATTCCGAGATCAAGACGCTGGAGCGTATCGAAGTCATCCGTGACCTGCGGGTCGGCAAGTACGATGTGCTTGTCGGCATCAACTTGCTTCGGGAAGGTCTTGATATTCCGGAAGTTTCATTGGTAGCCATATTGGATGCAGATAAAGAAGGGTTCCTCCGTTCCGAGCGTTCGTTGATCCAGACGATGGGACGGGCGGCACGTAATGAAAACGGACATGTTATCATGTATGCCGATAAAATAACCGATAGTATGCAAAAAGCAATGGATGAGACGGCGCGACGCCGCGAGATCCAAATTGCTTACAATAAAGAGCATGGTATCACGCCGCGGACGATCCAGAAGGAAGTTCGTGATGTCATCAAAGCAACAATCAGTTCCGAAGAGTCTGGAACGAACAAGAAGGATACACCGGATTTGACGAAGCTGACGAAGAAAGAAAAAGAAAAGGTCATTGCCGAGATGGAGAAAGAAATGAAACAAGCTGCACGCGATCTCAATTTCGAGCGCGCTGCCGAGCTTCGTGATCTTGTATTGGAACTTAAAGTGGAAGGGTGAAGGTAGTGGCGAAGAAAAATATTTCAGTCAGGGGCGCCCGCGCCAATAATTTAAAAAATATCGATGTCGATATACCGAAGGATAGTTTGGTCGTTCTGACCGGACTATCCGGTTCGGGTAAATCCTCCCTCGCTTTCGATACCATTTATGCAGAAGGTCAGCGCCGTTATGTGGAGTCTTTATCCGCCTATGCGCGCCAGTTCCTCGGCCAGATGGACAAGCCGGATGTGGATTCGATCGAAGGCTTGTCGCCGGCTATCAGCATCGATCAGAAAACAACAAGCAAAAACCCGCGTTCCACGGTGGGGACAGTCACTGAAATCTATGATTATCTGCGCTTGCTGTATGCGAGAGTCGGTCATCCTACTTGTCCGCGCCATGGCATTGAAATCAGCTCCCAGACTGTCGAACAAATGGCTGACCGGATTCTGGAATTTCCCGAACGCTCGCGTTTGCAAGTCCTTGCGCCGGTCATTTCCGGGAAAAAAGGCGAGCATGTAAAAGTACTGGAGAAGTTGAAAGCCGAGGGTTATATCCGTTTGCGTGTGGATGGCGAGATGGTGGAGATCAACGATGATATCAAGCTTGAGAAGACAAAGAAACATTCCATCGAAGTGGTTGTCGATCGTATCGTCATCAAAGAAGGCGTAACCGGCCGCTTGACGGACTCTTTGGAAACTGCACTTAAACTCGGGGACGGCCGGGCAATCGTGGATGTGATGGATGTCGAGGAGCTGCTTTTCAGTGAGCATCATGCTTGCCCGATTTGTGGGTTCTCCATCGGTGAACTGGAACCGCGGATGTTCTCCTTCAATAACCCATTCGGCGCCTGTCCGACTTGTGACGGACTTGGTACGAAGCTGGAGGTCGATCCTGATTTGGTCATCCCCAACAAGGACCTGACGCTTCGTGAAGGTGCAATCGCGGCTTGGGAACCGACCAGTTCACAATATTATCCGAAGTTGCTGGAAGCTGCCTGCAGTCATTTCGGTATCGATATGGATGTGCCGGTGAATGAATTACCGGAGGGGCAGCTGGACATCCTGATGAACGGAAAGAAAAAGGACAAGATCTTCTTCCGTTATGAAAATGATTTTGGCCGTGTCCGCGAAAGCAATATCGAGTTCGAAGGTGTTTTGACGAATATCGCCCGCCGCTACCGGGAAACATCATCTGATTTCATTCGTGAACAAATGGAAAAGTATATGAACAACCGGCCATGTCCGAAATGTAAAGGACATCGTCTGCGTGAGGAATCCCTGGCAGTGTTGATCAATGGCCATCATATCAGCAATGTTACCGAAAAATCAGTCCTTGAAGTGAAGCATTTCATGGAAGAGTTGGAATTGAGTGAGAAGGAAAGACAAATCGCTTTCATGATCACAAAAGAGATCATCGACAGGATTTCATTCTTGAACAATGTCGGCTTGGATTACCTGACACTTTCCCGTTCAGCCGGAACATTGTCAGGCGGGGAAGCACAGCGTATCCGTCTGGCAACGCAAATCGGATCGGCCTTGTCGGGTGTGCTGTATGTGTTGGATGAACCATCCATCGGATTGCACCAGCGGGATAATGACCGGCTGATCGAAACGATGAAACGGATGCGCGACCTTGGCAACACACTCATCGTCGTCGAGCATGATGAAGATACGATGATGGAAGCCGATTGGCTGATCGATGTCGGTCCGGGAGCCGGTGAGCATGGCGGTCAGATCACAAGCCAGGGTACACCGCAAAAAGTGATGAAGGATAAAAAGTCACTTACTGGTCAGTATCTGTCCGGTAAGAAGTTCATTCCGCTTCCTTATGAACGCCGCACACCGGACAAGGAGCGCGCTATCGAAGTCATTGGAGCCGAAGCCAATAACCTGAAGAAAGCATCCGCCCAGATTCCGCTTGGTCTTTTCACTGCTGTTACAGGAGTTTCCGGTTCAGGTAAAAGTACCTTCGTCAATGAGGTGCTGCATAAGACATTGGCGCAGAAACTGAACCGGAGCAAAGTGAAGCCAGGGAAGCATAAGCAGATCAAAGGCCTGGAGCATCTGGACAAGGTCATCGATATCGACCAGTCACCAATCGGGCGGACGCCGCGCTCGAACCCGGCTACGTATACCGGAGCTTTCGATGATATCCGTGATGTGTATGCAAGTACGAATGCTGCTAAAGTGCGCGGTTATAAAAAGGGCCGTTTCAGTTTCAATGTGAAAGGCGGCCGCTGTGAAGCCTGCCGCGGGGACGGTATCATCAAGATCGAGATGCATTTCCTTCCGGATGTATACGTGCCATGTGAAGTTTGTCATGGTAAACGGTATAACCGGGAAACGCTTGAAGTGAAATACAAAGGCAAAAGCATTGCCGATGTGTTGGATATGACAATCGAGGAAGGTTTGGAATTCTTCTCGAACATTCCGAAAATCAAACGCAAGCTGCAGACTATTTCGGATGTGGGACTAGGTTATGTGAAGCTAGGGCAGCCGGCTACAACGCTTTCCGGTGGTGAGGCTCAGCGTGTGAAGCTTGCCAGCGAGTTGCATAAGCGCAGTAACGGTAAGACTTTCTATATCCTGGATGAGCCGACAACCGGGTTGCATGTGGATGATATATCCCGATTGCTCAAAGTATTGGAGCGTATCGTGGAAAATGGAGATACTGTGCTGGTCATCGAACATAATCTCGATGTCATCAAGACAGCTGACTATCTTATCGACCTTGGTCCGGAAGGTGGGGATCGCGGCGGTCAGATCGTAGCGACCGGTACCCCGGAAGAAGTGGCAAAAGTACCTGCTTCCTATACCGGTAAATATTTGAAGCCGATTCTTGAGCGTGATCGGGAACGTACAGCCAGTCAACTGGAGTATGCAACGCAGGTTGCAGAGCGATAAAAAAGATACAGCGGGCCTTGTGCTCGCTGTATTTTTTTCTGTATCTGCAGTTGAAAAGCATCAAATCGAGCATTGCAGTAGAATTTGTAGTAAAATATTTGTTTAGATATAGCTTGGAAGGAGCGACTTACTGTGAAGCCGATTGATTTGAATGAAGTGCAAGAACAAATAGATGCATTTGCAGGAAAAAAAGTCTTTATACATCTTGAAACGACAAATGGTGCATATGCTAATCATGTAAATGAAAAAGCGTACAATGTGGGTGCTTTTATCCGGAATGCGCAAGTCACGTATGAGCATGGCAAGATTAAGGGTGCTGGTGCGGCTTATCGTGTTGGATTGAAGACGGAAAACGGATGGGTTTACGCCGAAGGACTGAATGCTTGGGAAGTGGATGATAAGAACCGTCTGCTCATGGCTGGTCATGACCGCGAAGGCCGTCTGATGGTTGCATTGGAAATAAGCGAGACAGCGTTCTAAGGAGGAGCAATAATCATGGAAAAACACGTAGTAGTCATCTTCCCGCATCCGGACGACGAAGCTTTCGGAGCAGCTGGTTCGATTGCCAAGTTCAGAGAAGAAGGAGTGCCTGTCACTTACTTATGCGGAACATTGGGTGAAATGGGACGTAATATGGGAAATCCGACATTTGCCACACGGGAATCATTGCCGGAAATCCGCAAGAAAGAATTGCAGGATGCTTGCAAGGTAATGGATGTGGAACTGAAAATGCTCGGATACCGGGATAAAGTCTTGGAATTCGAGGATCTATCAAAAGTGAGTGACCACTTGAAAGGATTTCTGGAAGAAATCAAGCCATCCCTCGTGATCACACATTACCCCGAGTATGCGGTCCACCCGGATCACAATGCATTGGGCGCTGCAGCAATCGATGCTGTATCACGTATGGAAGAAAGTGAACGCCCGACAGTTTGGGCGCAGGCCTTCATGCGTGGCTACCAGGAAATTCTCGGTAAGCCTGATATTGTCCAAGATATCCGTCCGTTTGTCAAAACGAAGGTGAAAGCGATCCTTTGCCACAAATCACAGGCGCAGGGTGTACTTAACAATGTGACTGGGGCTGAACTTACAGAGGCGAATATGGAAGCAATTGCATTGGAACATTTCAAAGAGGAGACTTTCTATACTTGGAACTTCGATAACATATAATTCGTATATGTGAAAAGGAGGCTTCGTATGAGAACAGAGAGAAAGAGAATTCTGAAGCAGCTGGAAGAAGGGAAACTTACCGCTGAAGAAGCGGAACTGGAGCTGGCGGCACTTGATGAGCGTGCTTTCGGTTCTGTGCAGGAACAGGAAGAAGTGACGGAGCCGGAGCCGGCAGTACAGGAACTTGTGACCGCTGGGAAAGATCAGAAATCACAGCGACAAGCTAAAACCGTAAAGAAAAAGGCAGTCGGTCCGAAAGTGCTGCAATATGTGCAGCAGGCATTCAGTAAAATCAAAAATGCCGACTTGGATTTGAATTTCGGTGATCATCATACAGTCGAGCATATTTTTCAGGCGGATGATATCTTCGGGAAAATCGAACTGAAAATTTATAATGGCTCGGTGAAAATCAAGAGCTGGAATGAGCCTTTGGCACGTTTGGAAACGAAAGCGAAAGTGTATCAGGAAGAAGATGAGCAGGCAGCTCGCAGACGGTTCACAGATAAAGCTTATTTTGCCATTGTTGATGGGAAGCTGCAGTTCTCGCTTCAGGATAAACGTATCAAACCGGAGATCACCTTGTACGTACCAGAAGCAGTGTACGAGGAATGCGTGGTCAAGACCTTCAACGGTACGATTCAAACCGATTCACTGAGCAGTGTGAACATCTATTGCAAGACGACGAATGGTAGCGTCGACTTGCAAGGGGGAGGCGGCTCGATTGTCAGTGCCGAAACATCCAATGGCAGCATCAAGCTGAAGCATGTGGTGGCAAAGGATCTTCTTTGTGAGTCCGTAAACGGTTCGCTCAGGCTGGAAGGCAGCTTCGGCAAGCTTGATGCCCAAACATTCAATGGAAGCATCCATTGTGATTGGCATAATCAGGACCCCGATAGTGCTTTCTTCAAGGCAGTCAACGGAAGCATCCGCCTGAAATCCTTGGCAGCTGTACCGCTGAATGGGCGGATCACGACGAATATTGGATCATTGCATTGTGATTTGGATGAATATATCGTCATTGATGAATCGAAGGAAGTCGTCAAAAAGGCATTGAAATTCGAAACCCAGCCTGCCGCGCCTGAAAAGCTTCATTTGGAAGCAAATACGAAGACAGGATCTGTCTGGGTTCTGCCTTAATGGAGAATATTCTTGCTTAGAGTTGTATTGACACTATTACTCAATAGCTTGTCTTTGATCATTGTCAGCTATTTATTCGAAGACTTCCATTTGAATGGATTCGGGACAGCGCTTTTGGCTAGTTTCATCCTCTCGATATTGAACTTGCTTGTGCGGCCTGTCTTGATCGTTTTGACTTTGCCGTTGACAGCTTTTACATTTGGTTTGTTTCTATTTGTCATGAATGCCATCACGCTGATGATGACGCAAGCATTGATAGGACAGAATTTCGTCATCGATGGCTTTGGTACTGCAATCATTGCAGCAATCATACTTGCTTTGCTGAATCTGATATTGAATAAGCTCATCCGGGACCGGGTGACGAGTTGAAAGAGTTGCTCTGCAGCATATGCTGCAGAGCCTTTTTTATGCCTGGGTATCTATCTTTTCAGGAAGTATGCTAGAATAAACAAGAATTGTAAGGATGGAGGGTTCGTATGGCAAAAGTAGTCATTCAGGATTTATTGGATCGTTTCAATTTAGAGATGCTGACGGGCGATGAAGGTGTGAATCGTGAAATTTTCATGAGTGATATTTCCCGTCCTGGTATAGAATTGACAGGTTATTTCAAATATTATCCGAAAGATCGGCTGCAGCTTTTCGGGAAGACGGAGCTTTCCTTTCTCGAGGAATTGACAAGCGAGCAAAAGAAAGATAGGTTCGAGAAAATTTGCTCCGATATCACGCCGGCTTTGATCATTACCAGAGGTCAGGATGTGCCGAAAGAAATGATGGAAGCGGCGGAGGCAGCGGGTGTCCCGATCTTGCGTTCACCGCATAAGACGACGCGTGTCATCAGCAGGATCACGAATTTCCTGGAAGCAAGATTTGCGCCGTTCACAGCAATGCATGGTGTGCTGGTCGACATTTATGGTATCGGCATCATGATCACGGGCCAAAGCGGAGTCGGGAAAAGTGAAACAGCACTGGAACTTGTCAAACGCGGCCATCGTCTCGTAGCAGATGATAGTGTCGAGATCCGGCAGGAAGATTATGATACTTTGATCGGAAACTCACCTTCCTTGATCGAGCATTTACTGGAAATCAGGGGATTGGGCATCATCAACGTGATGACATTATTCGGGGCAGGTGCTGTGCGCAGCCATAAGAAAATCTCAATCGTCATCAATCTGGAAACATGGGATCAATCGAAACAATATGATCGAGTCGGACTTGATGAGGATACGATGAAAATCATGGATGTGAACGTACCGAAGATGACAGTGCCAGTCCGCCCCGGGCGTAACTTGGCAGTCATCATCGAGGTAGCCGCTATGAACTACCGTTTGAAGCGAATGGGTGTAAATGCAGCAGAGGAATTTTCACAGCGTCTGACAAAAATGATAGAAACGGGAAAAGATGATGAGGGAGACGTGACGGATGGAAATGTGTGAAGCACAGCCATTGAACCGGGTATTTCTGCAGCTCGGTTCGGTGTCGATTTATTGGTATGGCGTCATTATTGCAGCTGGCGCAGCACTAGGTTTATGGCTGGCCGTCCGCGAATCGAAAAAGCGTGGATTACATAAAGATACATTTGTCGATTTTCTCGTATTTGCCATTCCGGCAGCCATCATCTGTGCACGTATTTATTATGTCGCATTTGAATGGGAATCTTATGCTGATGGACCATTTTGGAAAGTTTTCGCCATTTGGGAAGGCGGAATCGCCATCCATGGTGCATTGATCGGTTCCGTCATTACCGCTCTGATTTTTTGCCGTGTGAAGAAGATATCTTTCTGGAAATTGGCGGATATCACTGCGCCAAGTTTGATTCTCGGGCAGGCAATCGGCCGCTGGGGCAACTTCATGAATCAGGAGGCCCATGGAGGACCTGTTTCAGAAGAGGCATACCAAAACTATATTCAGTACTTACCTGATTTCATCAATAATCAAATGTGTATCGATGGTATTCTGTATCATCCTACATTCCTTTACGAGTCACTATGGAATATCCTTGGTTTCGTCATTTTGCTTGCTTTACGCAAGGTGAATTTGAAACGTGGGGAAATGTTCTTGTTCTACTTGATTTGGTATAGCTTTGGACGCTTCTTCATCGAAGGAATGCGGACGGACAGCCTTGTAGCAGATGGTTTGCGGGCAGCTCAAGTCGTTTCCATCCTTATGATCGTCGTTGCGGTGATCATCATCATCATCCGACGTCGACCAGGAGCGAAGACACCTCGTTATAAAGATAAGAAATAGAAAGAGGCGAATATGTTATGGCAATCACGACATTGTTATTTGACCTTGATGGAACTCTGATTGATTCAAACAGTCTGATCATGGCATCTTATTCAGCGACGCTGGAGAAGTATATGGGACGGGTTTATGAGCAGGAGGAACTGCTTCCGTTCATCGGGCCGCCGCTGAAAGATGTGTTTGAAAACATCGATAGTGCAAGAGCGGAAGAAATGATTGCTGCTTACCGGGAACACAATCTGGAGCATCATGATGCTTATGTCGAGGCATATCCTTATGTTGCGGAAACATTGCAGCAGCTCAAACAGGCAGGATTCAAACTAGGTATCGTAACGACTAAAGTCCGGGATACGGCAGAACGCGGACTGCGCGTATGCGGTCTTGGAGGGTTGTTCGATGTTGTAATCGGGTATGATGATATAGAACATGCAAAGCCTCATCCGGAACCAGTCCTTAAAGGGCTTGCAGCACTTGGAAGTGAACCCGGGGAAGCAATCATGATCGGTGATAATTACCATGATATCGAGTCGGGTAAAAGTGCCGGCACCCTGACTGCTGGTGTAGCTTGGTCGATCAAAGGCAAACAGTCGCTGCTGGCATACGCGCCGGATTATATGCTCGAAGATATTCGTGATTTATTCGAGATCGTAAAGGAAGAAACAGATGCGGAAAACGGAAAGCTATCCCGTTAAAGGACCAAATTCGCTTTGGCAGCTATATAAGACCATCTCTTTTTGGAAAGTGGCCAGGAATTTCGTGGTCGTTCAGATCGGACGATATACGCCATTTCTAGGGATGAAAAATATGCTGTACCGCAGCTTTCTAAAAATGAAAATTGGTAAAGAAACAGCTTTGGCTGTCATGGTCGTTCCCGATTTATTATATCCGGAGCGGATCACAATCGGAAAAAATACGATTATCGGCTACAATACGACCATCCTGACCCATGAATACTTGACGCACGAGTATCGGCTTGGGGATGTCACCATCGGGGATGATGTCATGATAGGAGCCAATGCGACGATTTTGCCGGGTGTCACCATCGGGGACGGGGCAGTTGTTTCGGCTGCTACGCTTGTCCATCGGGATGTGCCAGCAGGGGCGATGGTCGGCGGAAATCCGATGCAAGTCATTTATACAGCAGAACAACGGCAAAACAAGCAGACAACCTAGTGTGTCTGCTTGTTTCATAAGGAGGACAAGAATGGAATTAAGACAACGGATATTACCTGCAGCTCGGAATGAAAGGGATTTTGATGAGCTGCTGCAGCGGGATGATATGAAGATGATGGTCCTGCTCGAGACAAGGATCGCCCAGCTTCCATCTCAAATCAAATATGCCAAAAAAGCAGGCAAGAAAGTGTTTCTCCATGTCGATTTGATACAGGGACTGAAGACAGATGATGCAGGCATGGATTTTGTCTGCCAGCGCCTGAAGCCGGATGGTGTCATCTCGACAAGGACGAATGTCATCCATGCAGCTAAAAAATATAAGATAACTGCCGTGCAGCGTTTATTTTTGATAGACGGGCATGCGCTTAATCATAATCTTTCACTTGTGAAGAAGACAGAACCGGATTTCGTCGAAGTGCTGCCGGGGTTAATTCCTCATATGATAAAAGAAGTATCCGCTCAAACAGGCATCCCTGTCATAGCAGGAGGGCTCATCCGCACGAAGGAAGACGTGGAAGCCGCACTGGAAGCCGGTGCAACAGCGGTTTCAACTTCGAAAAAAAGTTTATGGTAAGTTCTTGACACCGCTTTCAATTAGGTGTAAAGTCTACCTATAAGTTAATATATCGATCGGAGATACGGAGAATCCATTACCTTATTAGTACACACTGGCTGTTTACTATGTTATATTAGGTGATGGATTTTTCTTATCCAAAAGACAGCGCTTCCTTGCATTATTTTTAGGATGATATCAGCTATTTTCTATGATTCTACCGGGACGCAGTTATTTTGGACGCTTAATGAAAGCGCTCTCCGAAAAAATTTAACAATAAAGGGGACAATCACAATGAGTATCTTCACAGCCGAAACGATCGGTACAATGGTACTAATACTCTTCGGGGGAGGAGTAGTAGCGGTAAGCAACTTGAGCAAATCAAAAGGTGAGGGTTCAGGCTGGATTGTCATCACCATTGCCTGGGGTCTTGCAGTAGCGATGGGAGCATACGCTGTAGGCGGTTTTTCGGGAGCGCATCTAAACCCAGCCGTGACACTTGGGTTGGCGATTAAAGGAGATATCGGCTGGAACGTTGTGCCGCAATATCTTGCTGGTGAAATGCTCGGAGCATTCTTAGGCGCTGTCCTTGTATTCCTTGTCTACTTGCCGCACTGGGCAAAAACATCCGATCCAATGGCAAAGCTATCTGTTTTCTCGACAGATCCGGCAATCGATAGTCCAATTTCTAACTTGCTGACAGAAATCATTGGCACTTTCATCCTGATGCTTGGTATTCTATTCATTGGAGGCAACTCTTTAGCAGAAGGATTCAATCCATTGATAACTGGTTTACTTATCGTAGTAATCGGTATGGCACTTGGTGGTCCGACTGGATATGCCATCAACCCTGCCCGTGACCTAGGTCCACGTATTGCACACGCATTGCTGCCGATTCCAGGCAAAGGTTCTTCCAACTGGAAATACGCTTGGATTCCAGTCGTTGGTCCATTGCTGGGCGGAGCATATGGTGCATATTTCTATATCGCATTTTTCATGGAAGACATGCAAGTAGGTTTCTGGATCTTATCTGCTGTATTACTAGTAATCATTATCGCTGCAGTTCGAGGGGAACTTGTAAAAGCAAACGCAGCAGCAGCTTCTAATGGTGCAAAAACAAGGGGGATTAAATAATGGAAAAATTCATCATGGCACTTGACCAAGGTACAACTAGCTCACGCGCAATTTTGTTCAACCACAATGGCGACATCGTTGAAACGGCTCAAATGGAATTCGAACAGTTCTTCCCGCAATCCGGCTGGGTGGAGCATGATGCAAATGAAATTTGGACATCCATCTCTGCGTGTATGGCAGAAGTACTTCGCAAAGCGGATATCGACGCAAAACAAGTGTCAGCGATCGGTATCACGAACCAGCGTGAAACGACAGTTGTATGGGATAAGAATACGGGTCGTCCGATTCATAAAGCAATCGTATGGCAATCCCGTCAGACAGCTGATATCGTCAATGATTTGATTGAAAAAGGCCACAATGATCTATTCCGTGAGAAAACAGGTTTGCTGCTTGATGCCTACTTCTCCGGTACAAAAGTCAAATGGATCCTTGATAATGTGGAAGGTGCACGTGAAAAAGCCGAGAACGGCGACTTGCTGTTCGGTACGATCGATACATGGCTTGTGTATAAGCTTTCCGGTGGTAAAACACATGTAACGGACTATTCCAATGCAGCGCGTACATTGATGTACAACATCCACGAATTGAAATGGGATGATGAGCTGCTTGATATCCTTGGTGTACCGAAATCCATGCTTCCGGAAGTCAAACCTTCTTCTGAAGTATATGCCAACACAATCGATTATCATTTCTTCGGTGAAGAAGTGCCGATCGCAGGTATCGCTGGTGACCAGCATGCTGCCTTGTTCGGCCAAGCTTGCTATGAGCCGGGGATGGTCAAGAACACTTACGGCACAGGTTGCTTCGTCCTTATGCATACTGGTGAGGAAGCTGTTAAATCCGACCATGGTCTGTTGACTACAATCGCTTGGGGTCTTGACGGAAAAGTGGAATATGCATTGGAAGGAAGCATCTTCGTCGCAGGTTCTGCTGTTCAATGGCTCCGTGACGGCTTGAAGATCATCGAATCTTCACCTGAAAGTGAACGCTTGGCAACAAGTGTATCCGATAATGGCGGTGTATATGTAGTTCCTGCTTTCGTAGGCCTTGGTACACCATACTGGGATAGTGACGCTCGCGGTGCGATGTTCGGCATCACGCGCGGAACGACGGGTGCACATATCACACGTGCAACATTGGAATCCCTTGCTTTCCAATCCAAGGATGTTGTCGATGCAATGATCGAAGACTCCGGTATCGATGTGAAACAGCTTCGCGTGGATGGCGGCGTCGTGAAAAACGACTTCCTTATGCAATTCCAAAGCGATATGCTTGATGTAGACGTAGAACGTCCAGTCATCCAGGAGACAACAGCATTAGGTGCTGCCTACTTGGCTGGTTTAGCGGTCGGCTATTGGGAAAGCCGTGATGAGATCGCCAACAAATGGCAGATCGACCGTACGTTCAAGCCAAACCGCTCAAAAGAAGAAAAAGATCAGCTCTACGCAGGCTGGAAAAAAGCTGTGGAAGCTACACGTACTTTCAAGTAATATAACTTCCCAAATCGGGCTGAGCATGTTATACTGAAGTCACAAGTTAATGATTCGGCCCGAGAATTTGGAGAGACCGCAGATATCTATACATTGTATGGATTATTTGTGGTCTCTTTTGCTTTCTATACATGACTTCTACATCATTGGGGTATAGAAATAATAGGAGCGCTGAATCTAAAAAGGAGTGTTTATTCATGGCTGTTTTCTCTAGTACGAAACGTAACGAAATTTATACGAATTTGACAGATAAACCTTTGGATGTTCTTGTAATCGGTGGCGGTATCACTGGTTCAGGTATCTCCCTTGACGCTAAAATGCGCGGAATGAACGTTGGTCTTGTGGAGATGCAGGACTTTGCAGCGGGTACTTCTTCCCGTTCAACGAAATTGGTTCACGGCGGTTTGCGCTACTTGAAACAATTCGAAGTGAAAATGGTTGCAGAAGTTGGTAAAGAACGTGAAATCGTATATGAAAACGGTCCTCACGTAACAACACCTGAATGGATGCTGCTTCCATTCCACAAAGGCGGAACATTCGGTCCGTTGACAACGAATATCGGCTTGCGCGTTTATGACTACCTAGCAGGTGTCAAGAGAGCGGAACGCCGTACAATGCTGAAACGTGATGAAGTACTGGAAAGAGAACCACTGGTTAAATCAGAAGATCTTCTTGGTGGCGGTCGTTATGTGGAATACAAAACTGACGATGCACGTTTGACGCTTGAAGTTCTGAAAAAGGCTGTGGAAAAAGGCGTTCATGCAATCAACTACACGAAAGTGGTCGAGTTCATCTATGATGCTGGTGGCAAAGTGACTGGTGTCGTGGCAGAAGATCTTACAACTGGTGACAAACACCGCATCTTCGCGAAGAAAATCGTCAATGCCGGCGGTCCTTGGGTAGATACACTTCGTGAAAAAGATGGCTCTAAAAAAGGTAAAACTTTGCATCTTACAAAAGGCGTTCACTTGGTATTCGACGGGGAACGTTTCCCATTGCGCCAAGCTGTATACTTCGATACGCCAGATGGCCGTATGGTATTCGCAATTCCGCGTGAAGGAAAAACCTATGTCGGTACAACAGATACGACTTATAAAGGTGACATCAAACACCCTGTCATGACTGTGGAAGATCGTGACTATATCATCGATTCCATCAACTACATGTTCCCTACTGTCGAAATCACGAAAGACGACGTGGAATCCAGCTGGGCCGGTCTTCGTCCGCTTATCCAGGAAGAAGGCAAAAAACCTGGTGAAATCTCCCGTAAAGATGAAATCTTCGTTTCTGACAGCGGTTTGATTTCCATGGCAGGCGGTAAGCTGACTGGTTACCGTAAAATGGCAATCGAGGCAGTCAACCTTGTGGCTGATCAGTTCAAGAAAGAAGAAGGCATCCTTTATTCCCAAGCTGATACGAAGAACCTGCCGATCTCCGGCGGTGAAGTTGGCGGATCCAAAGGATTCGAACGCTTCAAAGAACGTAAAGTGGATGAAGGAAAAGCAATCGGTCTATCTGATGAAGATGCGTTGAAAATGGTGAGCCGCTACGGAGCGAACGTAGATAAAGTATTCGAACGCTTCGAAACACTGAAAGATGAAGCAAAAGCTGCGAACATCGATGTACTCGTATTCGCACAGCTTCGTTACGCAATGGAAGAAGAGTTGGCGTTCAAACCAGTCGACTTCTTCGTACGCCGTACTGGCGCTTTGCTATTCAACATCAACTTCGTTCATGAACACAAAGATGCTGTGATCGATTATATGGCTAAAACACTTGGCTATTCTGCAGAACAAAAAGCAGAGTACACTCGTGAATTGGAAGTTTTGGCAAAAGAAGCAGTGGTACCGGTTAAAGAAGCTGACCTGGAAACTGTTTGATCATTCACCTGTCCAGGAGACTGTTTCCCCTAAAGGGAGGCAGTCTTTTTTTCTTAATGTGTGGGAGCGGATGGGGAAATATGATATACTTCTTGGGATATCTAATGCAGTAGGAGGAAACACATGCAAACGCTGGAACCAGCAGAGCAGCAGGCACGACCGACCAATATCATCCCCTTCATCCCAGAAGGAGATTTCTATTATACAAAATGCATCGAAGCTTACCGGAACGGTAAGCTGGATAAAGCTATGAAATGGCTTGAGAAAGCGATTGAAAAAGAACCGACGGAAGTGATCTATCACTGCCAGAAGTCGGTTATTTTTACGGAAATGGGCTCCTTTCACCAAGCGATTTATATTTTGGACGATATCATCAAGGAGCATGATGATGAATATGCTGAATGCTTTTATATGCTCGCCTATAATTATTCCAAGCTTGGTTATATGCACGAAGCAGAAAAATTCGCGAATCTTTATTTGAAAATGGATCCGGATGGTGACTTCGGGGAGCAAGCCAGAGAACTTTTGACATACGTGGAAGCTGAAGAAGAGGACGATGAGCTATGGACGACAGAAGAAGAAGATGAGCTCATCATGTTCCAGGAATCAGCTTTTTATTATTTAGAGCGGGAGGAATGGCAATTCGCACTGCCGATTTTGGAAGAAATGATAAGTATGTTCCCGGAACATATGCTGGCCAAGCATGAGTTAGCCAAAGCGCTTTTCTTCTCTGGTAAGCAAAAAGAAGCCGTGCGAATGGAAGAAGGTCATCTGGAGAGTGAACAAGTTTCTGTCTACACACATGTCAACCTGGCCGTGTTTTATCATGAAATGAAGCGTTTTGATCAAAGGGATGAACATCTCCGTTTGCTTCGCAATATATATCCGATCCATGAGGAACAGCATTTGCGGATAGCATGTGCTTTTTCCATGACAGGGTTTTATGAAGATGCAGTCGATCGTTTTCTTCATTTGGATAAAAGGCGTGTGAAGGGACATGCTTCCTATTATAAGTGGTTCAGCCTGGCAGCCAAGAAGGCAGGAAACGGAGCGTATGCCGAAAAGCTTTGGCAGGAAGGCAGCCGCAGATTCAGCCATTTGACGAAGGAAGACTTTTATTGGCTTTCTTGAGTCCATAGGCAGAAAGATGGACGCCGCAGACAGAATCTTATATGCTAACGAGTAGATAAAACGACTGATGAAGAGAAAGGGGTCATTTACATGACGGAAGAAAGAATTTATGACGTAATCATTGCAGGTGCTGGACCGGCTGGTATGACAGCAGCGGTATACACTTCCCGTGCGAATCTTGATACGCTTATGCTGGAAAGAGGTATTCCGGGCGGTCAGATGGCGAATACGGAAGATGTGGAAAACTACCCTGGTTATGATTCCATCCTGGGACCTGATCTTTCCAATAAAATGTTTGAGCATGCGAAGAAATTCGGTGCCGAATATGCATACGGAGATATCAAGGAAGTGAAAGACGGTAAGGAATATAAAACAGTTGTCGCAGGCAATAAAGAATATAAAACACGTTCCCTTATCATTACGACAGGTGCAAAATGGAAAAAGCTTGGTGTACCTGGCGAAGATGAATTGAGCGGACGCGGTGTATCTTATTGCGCCGTGTGCGATGGTGCTTTCTTTAAAAATCGTGAGCTGATCGTTGTCGGTGGCGGGGATTCCGCTGTCGAGGAAGGTGTTTATCTGACTCGTTTCGCTGAAAAGGTTACGATCGTTCACCGCCGTGACAAATTACGTGCACAGCCTATTTTGCAACAGCGTGCTATCGCAAATGAAAAAGTCGATTTCATCTGGGATACGACTGTTGAGGAAATCAATGGCGAAAATAACAAAGTATCCAGCGTGACGCTTTTGAATCAGCGAACTGGTGAAAAATACGAAAAATCAGCTGATGGTGTGTTCATCTATGTAGGTATGGTACCACTAAGCGAGCCTTTCCAATCTCTTGGCATCACGAACGAGCTAGGCTATATCCATACAAACGAACGTATGGAAACAGCTGTACCCGGAGTGTTTGCTGCTGGGGATATCCGCGATAAAGAACTTCGACAAATCGTGACAGCAACAGGGGATGGCAGTATTGCAGCACAAGCAGCACAAGCATATGTAGAAACATTGAAGGAAGAGCTTAACGCTATCGGCTAAGCATTTCCTTGTAAATGATTCTTAATGCTGCTGTAATATGGGCGACATAAACCTTTGTTATAATGGTCTTAACTAATTGACCCCCTTTTAATAGATAAATTAGTTATTGGCATAGGTGTTTCGGCACCTATGCATTTTTTTGTTTATAGGGGATGACGGCGATATTTGGCAGGAATTCAAGAAACATAATACTGTTTGAAGCAGAACAGAAATAGTATAATATAGAGTGATGTGTAAAATGAATCGACATCTCCACTTACACAGAGAAAGAGGTGGAAGTATGCAACGTGTAGCAAACTGCATCTTGGCAGTTGATGATAAAGTTCTCTTATTGAAGAAACCAAGCAAAGGCTGGTATTCGGCTCCTGGCGGGAAAATGGAGCTGGGTGAATCCGTCAAGGAAACGGCTATCCGGGAATTCTGGGAAGAAACGGGATTGACTGTCCATGAACCAGAGCTGCGGGGAACATTTACTTTTGTCATTAAGGACGGCGAGGAAGTTGTGCATGAATGGATGATGTTCACTTTCTTCGCTGAGGGATATACTGGTGATTTACTGGAAGAAAGCAGTGAAGGTAAGCTGGAATGGATTGATATCAAGAAAATCAAGGATTTACCGATGGCAGAGGGAGATCATGATATCTTCGCCCATATGTTCAGCACCGATGAGCCATTATTCGGTACGTTCGTTTATACGGAAGATCGCCAGCTGCTGCAATCGAAGCTGGATCCGACGACACCAGATTGAAGCGGGGGATACGTATGGAGAAACAGTTGAATGAAACGAAGCTTGTCATCATCACAGGGATGTCCGGAGCAGGCAAGACAGTTGCTGTCCAAAGCTTTGAGGACTTGGGGTACTATTGTGTCGATAATCTGCCTCCAGCCCTTCTGCCGACTTTCCTCGACTTGATGCGTGATGCGGCCAATGATATCAAGAAAGTCGCACTTGTGATGGATTTGCGGGGCAGGGAGTTCTTTGACTCTTTATTTGAGGCATTGGACAAGCTGACAATGGAAAATTGGCTCGATCCGCAAGTGCTTTTCCTCGACAGCAAGGATGAAGTGCTTGTCACCAGATACAAAGAAACGCGCAGGACGCACCCTCTTGCACCGGAAGGCCTGCCGCTCGAGGGTATTCAGCAGGAGAGGGCATTGCTTGACCAGATGCGCGGAAGGGCACAGCATATCGTGGATACATCTTCACTGAAGCCAAAGCAGCTTCGTGAAAAAATCATGAAACGGTTCAAAGATAATGATTACGAAGAATTCACTGTCCAGATGCTCAGTTTCGGTTTCAAATATGGTTTGCCTATCGATGCGGATCTTGTTTTTGATGTACGCTTTTTGCCGAATCCTTTCTATGTGGAGAACCTCAGGCCGCAGACAGGATTGGACGAGCCGGTATCTTCCTACGTGTTCAAATGGTCCGATACACATACTTTCCTGCAAAAGCTTGAAGATATGCTCACTTTCATGCTGCCCCAGTACCGGAAGGAAGGCAAAAGCCAGCTGGTGATCGCCATTGGATGTACAGGCGGCCAGCATCGTTCGGTAGCCATTGCAGAATATTTGGCAAATCGGTACAGCGGCAATTATGCAACCCATGTGACACACCGTGATGTGGAAAGGAAAAGCCACTGATGTCAGGGAAGAGAATAGTTGCAATCGGAGGCGGAACAGGCATGCCTGTTTTGCTGCGTGGTCTGAAACAGCTTCCAGTCGATCTATCGGCGATCGTCACAGTCGCCGATGACGGCGGCAGCTCAGGAAAACTTCGTACGGAACTTGCCATGCCGGCACCAGGTGATATACGCAATGTCATCGCGGCTTTGGCCGATGCCGAACCGATGCTGATCGACTTATTCCAGCACCGGTTCAAGGATGGCAATGGATTGTCAGGTCATTCAATGGGCAATCTGCTGCTTGCGGCAATGACATCCATATCCGGTGATTTTTATAATGGCATCAAAGAAATTTCGCGGGTGCTGAAAGTGAAAGGCAATATTTATCCGATAGCCAATCAAAATGTCGTCCTTCATGCCGAGATGACGGATGGTGAAATCGTGACAGGCGAATCGAATATCCCGCTCGCGAATAAGCGGATCAAACGGGTGTTTGTCAGTCCGCTTCCTGTCAAACCATTGCCGGAAGTGATTGAAGCCATCAAGCAGGCTGAATTGATTGTCATCAGTCCTGGAAGTCTATATACGAGTGTGATGCCGAATCTGATCGTTCCGGAGATTGAGAATGCCCTTCGGGAAGCGCCAGGCAAAGTTGTCTATGTATGTAATGTAATGACACAACATGGCGAAACGACAGGTTACACAGCCGGCGATCATATCCAAGCGATCCATGATCATATCGGCGTCGATATCGTTTCGGCAATCGTTGTCAACAATAGTTCCATCGAACAAGATATCCGGGAAGATTATGCGGAAGAAAATGCAGAACCGGTAGTATACGATATCGAAAGACTGAAGTCGCTTGGACTTGAAGTGATCGAAGCGGATATCATCGACCATAGTCAGCGGAAACTCCGTCATGATACACATAAAATCGCCAAGCTGCTTTACGCAATGCTGTAAAGGCACGCCGCTGGAAGAGGGGGGAGAGCTTCGTGAGCTTTGCATCAGAGATAAAAAAGGAATTGACGACCATACCGATCGAGATGACGGATGTGAAAAGTGAGCTTGCTGCCTTGATCAGGATGAACGGCAGTGTTTCTTATTCAAGACAAGAGTATATGCTGGATGTCCAGACGGAAAATGCAGCTATCGCAAGACGCATCTATACACTGCTGAAGGCAATTTATCATCATCCGATCGAGCTGCTCGTCCGCAAAAAGATGAAACTGAAGAAAAACAATGTATATATCGTACGATTGAACAAAGAAGTAGAAGGTTTGCTGCGCAATTTGGAAATCCTTGAAGATCATTTCACTTTCAACCGCAACATCAGTACATCTTTCACAGATACTGCCGATAAACGCAGGGCATATTTGCGAGGTGCTTTTCTGGCAGGAGGATCGGTGAATAATCCCGAAACATCGTCTTATCACTTGGAAATATTCAATACGCATAAAGAACATAGTGACGCACTGTGCGAATTGATGAATGCATTCGATCTTCATGCCCGCAGCACGGAGCGGCGCAAAGGCTTTATCACATATTTGAAAGAAGCGGAGAAAATCACTGAGTTCCTCAACATCGTAGGGGCGCACAGTGCACTGTTCAAATTTGAAGATGTGCGGATTGTCCGTGACATGCGCAACTCTGTCAATCGGCTGGTGAACTGCGAAACAGCCAATTTGAACAAGACGATCGGTGCTGCATTCCGCCAAGTGGAGAATATCAACTTCATCAAGAATACCGTCGGAATCGAAGCGCTGCCTGATAAATTGCAGGAAATCGCAGAGCTTCGGGTCCAGCATCAAGACGTTTCTTTGAAGGAGCTTGGGGAACTGGTTTCGACCGGAAAGATAAGTAAATCAGGAATCAACCACCGGCTGCGTAAAATAGATGAGTTCGCTGACAGACTGCGAAATGGGACATCTATTAAAAAAGCATAAGCAGGTATGAAGCATATATGGCATGTGGTATACTTAGAAGACACTCATAAGGGTGTTTTCTTTTTCCTAAAAATTGATAGCGCTTACTTGGAAGGTGGGAGGAATCGCATATGATCCAGAAAACGTTGCGTGTCACCCTGGATACTGGCTTGCAAGCCAGACCAGCGGCAAGCTTTGTCCAGCAAGCCAGTCGTTACAGTGCCTCTGTCCATGTCGAAAAAGGGAACAAATCGGTCAATGCAAAAAGCATCATGGGTTTGATGAGTTTGGCAATTGCGCAGGAGGAATTGATCACATTGAAGATCGATGGACCAGATGAATCCGCAGCAATGGAGGAACTCACAGCCCTCATCACGGCTCCGTCAGCTGCCAGCTGATGGAACAGAAAGTCCTGAATAAATTCAGGGCTTTTTTTCTGCTAAAATGTGGTAAGTGAGCCTTTCATGGTGTAGGCTTGTAGAGTAAGTTTTTTTGGAATCGAAAAGTAAGATCTTTATGTAATGGAAAGGAGATTATATTTTGAATGTAAAACGTTGGGTCGCAATCGGAATTGCTGCTTTACTGCTGGTCGTTTCGATCGGCTTCCAGACTTTGTTCTCGGTTATCAACAGCAATTTCACAGATGCACTTGATACTGCAACCGGAGGCTCCTACATGGGTGAGGAAATCATCGAGGATGGAGATATGATGAAACGGATAGCGGTGGTGAAAGTGGAAGGCACAATTCAGGATACTGGGGAAGAATCTTCGCTATTGGCTAGCGGTACATATAATCATACAGCCTTGCTGGAGCAGTTGGAGCAAGCAGGTATGGATGAAACGGTCGGCGGTGTCGTCATCGAAGTGAACAGTCCTGGCGGCGGTGTCGTCGAAAGTGCTGAAATTCACGATAAAGTAGTGGAAATCCAAGAAGAATACGGGAAACCGGTTTATGTCTCGATGGGGAACACAGCAGCTTCTGGCGGCTATTATTTGTCGGCGAGCGCTAATAAAATCGTTGCACACCCAGCCACACTAACTGGTTCGATCGGTGTGATCATGTCCTCACTCAATTATGCCGAGCTGGCAGATAAAATCGGCATCAAAGAAGAAGTCATCAAAAGTGCCGAGCATAAAGATATCATGTCAGGTGCACGCGACATGACAGATGAAGAACGGGATATCCTGCAATCGATCATCGATGATATGTATGCTGATTTCGTCCAAGTGATCGTAGACGGACGCAATATGCCGGAAGAGAAGGTCCGCGAACTTGGAGACGGACGTGTTTATTCCGGTAAACAGGCCATGGAAAATGGTTTGGTCGACGATCTAGGCGATCTCGAAGATACCATTGCGATGATGAAAGAAGAGCAAGGGCTTGATGGAGCAGAAGTTTTTGAGTATACAGGGGACGGATTTGGCATGGGATCATTCTGGGCTACAGCTGCAGAAGGTCTGTTTGTATCGGATTCTGACCTGCTTGGCATCAAGGAATTGATGGGCAAGTCGAATTCACCGGCAGCCATGTATCTTTATACGGAATAGGAGGCGTTGGAATGGATAAAGAAAAACGGGAGCATCCAGAAGAACAAACGTCATCCGACCAGGAAGTAACCAGAAAAGAGATACCTGAAGCAGTGGAAACTGTCGGATATGAGGAGCCGAAGCATAATGCAGACGTACAGGAACCTGTATATCATTCCAGCTTGGATTCCGACAGGGCCGCTGTGGAGGAATTGTCCGAACCGGTCAAGCTAGCGGAACCTGAAAAGCGTTATGCAGGATTCTGGATGCGATTATGGGCGTATATCGTCGACCTAATCGTCGTATTCAGTTTGACAGGGCTGCTCGTCCAGCCATTTACGATGATAGACGCTTTCAGTGAAGCCACCCTTTGGATATGGAGCGTCAGCGGGCTGCTCGGGGGATTGATCTTCTTCGTTTATTTCTTGGTGATGACGAAGTGGCGCGGTCAGACACTGGGTAAGATGATTTTCGGACTCCGGGTCATACGGAAGGATGGGGGACGGTTATCCTGGTCGGATACACTGATTCGCGAGGTAGTCGGCCGTTTCATTCATCGTATGTTATTTTTGTTCATCTTGTATGCGGTCGTGGCATTCACACCGAATAAACAAGGATTACATGATATGTTCGCGGATACACTTGTTATCCATGAATAAGAAAAGCCATCCAGCTTACGTTGCTGGATGGCTTTTTTCTGTTGTATTATACAGGTTTTTTCTCCATTACTTTGTCGATCAAGCCGTAGTTCACTGCTTGTTCTGCTGTAAGGAAGTTATCGCGGTCTGTGTCGCGCTCGATTACTTCAAGCGGCTGGCCGCTGCGCTCTGCCATGATTTCGTTCAATTTCTTTCTCATTTCGATGATGCGGCGAGCGTGGATTTCGATATCACTTGCCTGGCCTTGTGTACCGCCAAGAGGTTGGTGAATCATGACTTCACTGTTTGGAAGTGCATAGCGCATGCCTTTTTCACCGGCAGTCAATAGGAATGCTCCCATGGATGCTGCCATACCGATGCAGATCGTAGATACTTTTGGCTGAATGAACTGCATTGTATCATAGATGGCCATACCTGCTGTGATGGATCCGCCTGGTGAGTTGATGTATAGGGAAATATCTTTTTCTGGATCTTCCGCAGCCAAGAATAGCAGCTGGGAAACGATGCTGTTGGCAACATTATCATCGATTGCGCTGCCAAGCATGATGATCCGGTCTTTTAGCAAACGGGAGTAGATATCGTAAGCACGTTCTCCTCGGTTTGTTTGTTCGATAACTGTAGGGATTAGGTTCATAATAGATCCTCCTTTGGATATGAGCTCATTATTCTAAGTAATGACTAACTTTATCTTACCTAAAAGGTCAATAAAGGTCAAACAAAATACTTACTTTCTTTCGCCTATTCCATCCTTCCCTAGTTGGAGGGCGGATAAACGCTGGAAATGCAGTGTATCCTTAACTTTGACTTTTGGCTGACGATTTCCTGCAAGCTGGTTCATTTTTCATTTTAATTACATCTTCAGGAACGGGTTTAGAAATTTTACCAGTGTGGAATCTAGTCAACTGTAAACCATTCAAATCCTAGGAGGTAACAACAACATGTTCAACCATTCGAAAGTACTTCAATATCCAGCAAAACCGGATAAGCCGGATGCATTGTTTGCCAAGAAAATGCAGGAAATCCTGGGTGGACAGTTCGGTGAAATCACTGTAGCCCTTCAATACTTATTCCAAGGATGGAGCGCCCGCGGCGAAGAAAAATATAAAGATTTGATCATGGACACTGCAACAGAAGAAATCGGCCACGTGGAAATGATCGCAACGATGATCGCTCGCCTGCTTGATGGAGCGCCAGTCAAAGAACAGGAAGAAGCAGCGAAGGATCCTGTCATCGGAGCCATCCTTGGCGGCATGAATCCGCAGCATGCGATCGTTTCCGGTCTGGGACCTCGTCCGACGGATAGTAACGGTGTGCCTTGGAATGCAGGCTACATCATCGCAAGCGGTAACCTCCTAGCAGACATTCGTGCTAATATCAACGCAGAATCCCAAGGACGTCTGCAAGTTGCTCGTCTTTATGAAATGACGGAAGATAAAGGTGTCCGCGATATGCTTTCCTTCTTGCTCGCACGTGATTCCATGCACCAAAACCAATGGATTGCAGCAGCACGTGAGCTGGAAGAGAAAAACGGTATCATCGTACCAGGTTCTTTCCCGAAAGAGCTTGAAGCAGACAGCTTCTCCCATAGCTTGATCAACTTCTCTGAAGGAGAAGACTCCAAAGAAGGCAGCTGGGCAAACGGCACTGCTCCTGACGGCGGTCAGTTCAACTATGAAGCGGCCCCGACTGCTCATGGTGAAAAACAAGAGCTGCAGCCAGCACCGCAATATATGTATCCGAAGTAAGACATAAATGCACATTGCTCACGCAATCAAAACCCGAACTGCGACATCAATCTTTGAGAAGATTGATGTGAGTTCGGGTTTTTTAACGATGAAATAGTCGATTTTCAGCTCTGCGCATATGGATGACAGCTTCTTTTTCAAAATTTAATTTATGGATTATATGGTAAAGCAACAAGCTTGGGAGACTGAATATTATGGAAGGCTTCCTATCATGGCTCTGGTATAGCGGTGAAAATACATGGAGAAAATTTATCAAACTTTGAATCCATCAGATTAAAAATTCTATTAGAAATGCTTAGAAAACGTATTTGCTTTTTCATGAGTCACCCACTATCCTGAAATGTAAGCGTTACCAATAACATTTCCGGGAACGTTTCCGAACCGAAGGAGGAGGTAGATGGTGCGAACAATCAAGGATATCGCAAGAGAGCTTGATCTATCGATATCCACAGTCTCAAGAGCTTTGAATAACAATGCAGATGTGAGTGAGAAGACGCGAAAACGTGTGTTGGAAACTGCCAAAGAAATGCGATACCAGCCAAATGTGAATGCAAGGAGCCTGATCACGAAAAAATCGAATATGATCGGGCTGATGCTGTCCGATATAACAGATCCGTTTTTCTCGGAAGTAGCTTTAGGTGTCGAAAATCTTTTGTCCAAAGAAGGCTATCAAGTGATTTATGGAAATACCCTGTTGGATGCGGAAAAGGAACGACGCTTTTTCAAAAGTCTGCTGGAGCGGAATATCGATGGCATCATCATGAAGCCTGGTAAGTTGGATGACGACATGCTCGACATGATAGAGTGCACAGATGTTCCGATCGTTTTTTTGCGGGATGTATTGGAGGAAGAACAGCATCTACAGATTTCATCCATTGATTTCGATCAAACGGCAGCTGCCGGATCTGCGGTGCAGCATCTGATCGATCAAGGCCATCGGCGTATCGGATATGTAGGAATGTCGAAGCAAGCATCGGAAAGTAAAGCACGCTATCGGGGCTATCTGGAGAGCTTGCATGCCAATGATATAGCTATGAATAGCCAATATGTACACAGAGTGGGAGGCAGCATCGTCCATGGCAGGATAGGGGCTGAGAAGCTGATGAAACAGACAAAACAGCCGACTGCCATCTTCACTGAAAATGATCTGCTGGCAATCGGTGCAATCGATTGGCTGCGTGCACATGCTTATCGTGTGCCAGAAGATATCTCCGTCATGGGTTTTGAAAATCTGGAGATTTCGGGTCTGCATCAAATCAGCCTCACGACAGTGCACTTGCCGCGGAAGGAAATAGGTTATAGAGCTGCCAAACTGCTGCTGAACATGATTATGGCGGCGAACGCTATCCCGGAAAGAGTAGTAGTCAAGACCAACTTGGTTATACGAAGTTCCACAGCGAAGCCTTGTGATTACTAAGGAGGAGTGAATGTGCGGAAAAAGATATGTGTGGTCAGTCTTACGTTTATTTGCTGTTTATTATTAGCTGGCTGTTCACAGCGCAGTGATGCAACTAGTGATGGAGTCACAACCATCGAGGTATGGCTGCTGCCTTTTGTAGAACCGGAGAAATTCGAACAGCTGGTCGCTGAATTCAATGCCGAACATGATGATATCCAAGTGGAACTGACAATATTGGCTTGGTCTGACGGAAGGGAACAGATCAAGACTGCGCTTATATCGGGGAATGGACCGGATGTTTTCTATGTTGGCGCACTGGATCAGTCGTATATCAACGGGGCGTTGGTGTCTGCAAAGGAGATGGGGATGAGCGAGGAAGAGTTAGCTGCGTATTCCCAGCTGTTGGACGGTTATAAAGTGGACGATGACATCCTGGCACTGCCGCTTGGATACGAAATCAGCGTGCTGTTTTATCGCAAAGATATATTGGCAGCTCATGGCTATGAACAGCCGCCGGGCACGTGGGAAGAATTGTTCGATGTGTCCAAGGATATCTCGGACAGCACCCGTCAGAATGGGGAACCAGGAACGCTCGGATTTCAATTCAATGGAATGGATGAGCATTTGAATGCCATGAATTTATCGTGGGGGTCAATGCTGACAGCAGCAGGCGGGTCGTATTTGCAGGATGATCAATCATCATTGGCCACACCAGCAGGGGAAGAAGCACTTTCTTTCATGAAAAGCTTTTATACCGAAAACGTTTCGGTTGCTGGAGTGAGCGCTGTGAATGGTTTTACCAATGGAGATGTTGCCATGTTCACTTTCACGCAGCCGACAGCCGATCAGCAAGATTGGTATGAAGATGAGCAAATCAAAGACAAATGGGCGATGGCACAAATGCCGGAAGGACCAGCCAGCGGTGCCAGTCACTTGGCTCCCCATGGTATCGCAGTGAATGCCAATGGAGATAACACAGAAGCGGCTGCTGAATTTGCAAAATGGCTGGCTGCTCCTGACAAGACGAGTATCTTCATGGAAAGTTCGCATTATGTTTCTCCGTTCGAAATAGAGAAGCTGGATGAATCGATCCAAACCGACATTGCGGAGGTGAAAGCCAAAACACCAGAAGCCTGGGAAGCGATCGATGCGCAGCTGGAGCAAAGCATCGAAGCAGGTGCAGCCCAACTGATGCAGCAATCCAAATACGGCTACACAGAAAGATGGTCGGCACAGCAGTCTTATCTCGTTCCAGCTATAACAGGTGAGATGCCGGTGGAAGAGGCATTGCAGAATATCGATATTCAAGTGAATCAAGCAATCAATTATTAGTAGGTGAAAGGAAGGAGGCAGTTTATATGTTTGCCGGCAAAAAGCAAAATCTGCTAGGATGGCTTCTCTCGCTGCCAGCTGTCATCTTTTTGGGTGGATTCTTCATCTTTCCTATGGTTTATGCATTTTTCATCAGCTTCTTTAAATGGGATCTGCTTGGTGATAAAGAATTTGTTGGATTTCAAAACTATCAATTTCTTTTGACAGAGGATGCAATCTTCAGCTCCACATTATGGAATACACTGATCTTTTCGTTATGTTATGTGATTGGAAGTCTGCTGCTGGCCCTTGGCACAGCTTTATTGGTGCACCGTCCATTACGAGGAATCAAGGTGATCCGTACCTTGATCATGACGCCGCTTGTGATACCGATGGCGATTACCGGTATCATCTGGACGCTATTGTATTCGCCGCAAGGATTTATCAATGCATTTTTAGGGATATTCGGAATCGACGGACAAAACTGGCTGTTTCAATCCGATTTTGCCCTTCCGGCGATCATCCTTGTGAGTATCTGGCAGAGCTTCGGCCTTTACGCCATCATTTATGTGACCGGGCTGCAGCAAATACCGCAGGAGCATTATGAAGGAATGGAAATGGATGGCGCAAATGCGTGGAAAAAGTTCATTCATCTGACGCTGCCATCTTTGAAGCCAACGACATTTTTCGTTGTCGTCCTGCTGCTGATCAACTCCTTCAAGATCTTCGACCAAATATGGGTGATGACAAAGGGCGGACCAGGCAATGCGACGATGACACTGGTTGTCTATATGTATCAGAAAATCTTCACATCTTTCGGGTTAGCGACAGCTGCTTCCGGAATCATGTTTGCAATCGTACTCTGCTTTGTTTTCGTCCAATATTATTTCCTTGGAAGGGAGGATAAGGCGGCATGAAAAGTACAAAGAAAATGAACGTGCTGACGTATATACTGCTGATACCGATTGCGTTGTTTGCGTTCTTTCCATTCTATGTGATGCTCAAAAGTGCCTTCGAACCTTTGAGTCAAATTGTATCAGGGTTTCATTTCTTTCCGGGAAATGGATTGTACTTGGAGAATTTCAAAGAAGTTTTTGCCAGTTATCCAATTGCGAGATGGTTCTTCAATAGTGTGACAATCGCTGTCGTGGCGGTGCTGGGTAACTTGATTTTCTGTCCATTGGTAGCTTATGCACTGGCGAAAGTCGATTTCAGGGGACGGAAGCTGCTTTTCATACTCGTGGTGGCAACACTGATCATTCCCGTACAGATTCTCGTCGTGCCGCTGTACTTGATGCTGGCACCGCTCGGACTATCCAATACGTTCATCGCGATTATCTTACCGGACTTGGTGAGCCCGTTTGGTATCTTCTTGCTGCGGCAGGCGTTTCTCGGGATACCGAAAGAATTGGAAGAAGCGGCCTTCATCGATGGCTGCGGACGGATCCGGTCGTTATTCCGGATTGTGCTGCCTAATGCGATCCCGACATTATTCACCATCGCCGTCCTCAAGTTCATGTGGGTGTGGGGAGACTTTATGTGGCCTTCCTTGATGCTGACAAAAGAAGCGATGAAAACATTGCCCGTCGGTATTGCCTCATTCCAGACAACATCATCCCTCGTTCCATGGGGAATGGTCATCAGTGCTTCGGTCATATCGGTCATTCCGATATTGCTGCTTTTCTTCTTTTTGCAAAAATACTTTGTCAAAGGCTTAACAGATGGTGCAGTCAAAGGCTAATCCAAACTCTTTGGGGGGATTTACGTGTTAAAGAAGCAAGTGAAGGTCGATGTGGCGGTTTGCGGCGGAGGTCTGGCAGGGTTATGTGCGGCTGTGGCGGCAGCACGGAATGGCGCTAAAACGGTAATCATCCAAGATCGCCCGGTTTTTGGTGGTAACAGTTCGTCGGAGGTAAGAGTGACGACGCATGGAGCAGCGGCATTTCATTCCTACGCACGTGAAACAGGAATCATATCCGAGCTGCTGATCGAGGAAAGAGCAAGGAATCATGAAGAAATCAATGAAAATGGCTGGACCAATAGCATCTGGGATTTGACGATGTATGATATGGCGATGGAAACGGAGAATTTGGATATATATTTGAATACGACAGTGCAGCGGGTTGTGAAAAAGGATGAGCGCAAAATTCACGCCATACAATGTCATATCTTGAATGCAGAAGTGGATTTGACCGTTGAAGCAGATGTTTTCATCGATTGTACGGGAGATGGTGTCGTTGCTGATCAAGCTGGCTGCGAATGGCGGCTTGGAGAAGAAGCAAGGGAGGAATTCCAGGAACCTCATGCACCGGAGAAAGCCAGTAAGAACGTGATGGGCAGTTCCCTTCACTTCAAAGCTGTCGACATGGGAAGACCGGCTCCTTACAAAGCTCCCGATTGGATCAAACATTATGATGATGCGAGTTTCTTCTATAAACAAGGCCGCCCGCTCGACCATACCAGTCATAAAGAAGACGACCGTTATCGCGGCGGGTATTGGTGGCTTGAAATCGGCATCCCTTGGGATACGATCCATGAAAACGAGGATATACGTCATGAATTGACCAGACATACACTCGGAGTATGGGATTGGATAAAAAACAAAGATCCCGAGTTGAAAGTGAAAGCGGCCAACTATGCCCTGGAATGGATCGGCCAAGTGCCGGGTAAGCGGGAAAGCAGGAGGATCATGGGGCGATACCTCATGACAGAACATGATCCGCTAGATAAGAAAGTATTTCAGGATGAAGTGGCATTCGGCGGCTGGAATGTCGACTTGCATGCGCCGGGAGGATTGCTGGCCGACAGCAGTGAACCTGCTGCCATGGAAGGCTATAAAGTGGTGAGTGAGTTCCAGCGAAAAACACTTTGCGGACCATACGGAATCCCGCTCAATATGCTGATATCCAAGGATATCGATAATTTGATGATGGCTGGCCGGAATGTCAGCGCCACGCATGCTGCCCTTGGCACTGTCCGGGTGATGGGGACGACCGCAATCATGGGTCAGGGTGTTGGTACAGCTGCCAGCATGGCGGTGAAAAAACAGCTGACTCCTGTGCATATCGCTGATCAGCATATGGATGAGCTTAAGCAATTGCTGCTGAAAGATGGCAGCTTCCTGCTGCATACAAAAAATGAGGACCCTGATGATCTGGCCAGGACAGCAAAATTGACTGCTTCGAGCACAGCTGTATGTGCTGGAGCCGGACCAAGTACAAAAGGACATCATGACGGGTTGAAATTTTGGTATGGACAGCATCAAGGCGAGAAAGATGATTTCCTTCGCCATCGCAGAGGGCAATGGATTGCCACCGGCAGCCAGCCGCTCGACAGTCTATCGGTATGCTTGTCCAACAATACGGATACCGTGCAAGAGGTAGCAGCGAAAATTGTTGGTGTGGAGGATATTTGGGACTATCGGATCGACGGAGAAGGTGTCATCGCCGCAACCACTTTCCAAGTTCCGCCCGGTGCGCTTCAATGGCTGGAATGGGATGTGGATTTAAAGCAAGGACAGCATCTTCCGGAAAATGGCTATGTCCGATTGGATTTGCTGGAGAATGAGCATGTAACCTGGCATCGCGCCAGTGCAATCTTACCAGGGCAAGTATGTGCGTTTGATATTGGCGGCAGGATGAGGCGATACGATCATGGTATTACGATGTCATTCAAGGTGGAACCCGCGCAGGATTGCTATCAAGTGGAAAACATAACAAATGGCGTGACAAGGCCGTATCAGGCAACGAATATGTGGAAATCAGATCCTTCTATGCCAGATTCCCCGCATGTATATCTTACTTGGGATAAAGAAATAGCACTCAACCGGATCGACCTGACATTCCCGGGGAACATACTGCGGGAAATCCATGCCTACGAATCATTCTACCGCGACCCGCAGTGCGCAAAGGAATACTCTTTGGAAGCCATCGTGGATGGAAAATGGACGGAAGTGCTCCGTGTGCAGGATAATTACCAGCGCCACCGTGTGCACCGTTTGGCAGACACGCTTCAAACAGATCGCCTGCGACTGGTCATTCATCAGACGAACGGAGACCCGGCTGCAGGTATATATGAAATTCGCTGTTATAAGGAATGATGTTACCTGAGAAAGGAGCTAGTCTCCTTTCTTCTTTTCTGGTATAAGGGGCTATTCATAAAGTACTTGCACAAAGTAATAATCTCCCGTATAATAATCGTTGTCACATTAAATTACATATGCGCTCGTAGCTCAGTCGGATAGAGCGGTGGTTTCCGGTACCACGTCTGCCGGGGGTTCGAATCCCTCCGAGCGCGCTGCAACGAAACAGCAAGGTTTGGCCATTGGTCATCCTTGCTGTTTTTTTATCTGGATTTTCTATGTAGAGAGCGGTTATGGAATTAGTTTCTTGTATCATGAAAATGCAAGTGGAAATCATGACTGGGCCTCTCAATGCTCCTAGTCCTTACCTTAAATGAGTAGTATTCTTCTAAACTTGGAATTTACTTATCCAAAGTCCGTGAGGTCAACGTCGTATGACAGGAGCTGTAATTGACCTAAGTTGTACGGAAGGCGAAAGCAAGCTATAAAAATATTGTATAGGTCAAATATGAAACAATTCACCAAGTTCAGCGTATGAAACACGGTGTACGATATTTCTAGTGCATGAGGTACATAGAAAAGTTAGAGTCTGACTTGCCATGTTCATACTTTTACGCAAATAAAACAACACTGCAACGAAGCTAAAGGATGCTACGTGAAAGTATTTTTATATGGATTTAAAATACGTACGGAAAAGGAGAATTGTCATGGTTATGCGGTTGTTCTTTGTATTGGTGACGTTGGGGCTGGCGATTGCTGCTTTATTTTTAGCGGCTGCAAATCCGACGGGGCCTAATACTGTTTCATTTGATGAACCTATGGTTATTTGGCTGAATATCGGCGTTTTAGTGCTATTATTCATACCGCCATTATTGTTATCGTTCTTTCGGAATCTGGTTGTTAAGATAATATCGGCTATTTATCAGGTGTTCATTGCCTTTGCCTTCGGGATCCTGATTTTGGTTGGTGTGTTGATTCCTGACGCAGCGGTGATCTTTGTAGGGATTTCAGGAGTTTTCGTCACCATTTGCAGCATCATTGTTACCATTGTTACTGGGTTGAAGAAAAGAGATGGTGCAGAACCGAAACTGCAAAATCAGAAAGTCTTTTAGACCATTGCCTCCCTGGCATAAAAATGTTCAGATACAAAGAATCAAAAAACTTTCGCAATGACCTGCGGAAGTTTTTTTTGTGAGTAAGTAAACAAATACGTTAAGGCAGCGGTAAGAAATGTGAAGCGGATTGGCTGCATAGGATGAATTGTCTGCAAAAAAATCAAAACTGCTCTGAGATGGATAATCCCTTCCGTTCATAGGAAAGAAAGTGTACCTGTGAAAATTTCATTTGCGTTTGGATACAGCTACCAGGCATTATAAAAAGATATATAGAAAATGGAAATGAGACCCCATAATCATTTCTGCCAAAGGAGAGGAACAGATGAAGATTGCCGTTCTAGGGTTGAATCATGGGTATAATTTCGCGCAGAGAATCAAAGGGATGGCTGGTGTGACATTGGTTGCTGTTGCTGGTAATAATGCGGTTGCAAAGAATCGGGCAGAAAAACTGGATGTACCATTATTCGAGGATTATAAGCAGCTTATCGATGCGTGCGCATTGGATGGCGTGATCATCACTTTGCCGAATCATCTGCACAAAGAAGCTGTTATATATTGTGCGGATAAAGGGCTGCATTGCCTGGTGGAGAAACCGATCGCCGATACAACGGAAGCAGCGCGAAAGATGATCGATTATTGCCGGTATAAACAGGTGCAGCTTTTGGTTGGGCATCATCGCCGCTTTTCTTCTAAGATCAATCACTTGAAACAATTGCTGGATAGCGGAATGCTCGGTGACTTGGTCGGTGTGAATATGATGTGGGCGCTTGCTAAAGATACTGATTATTTTAAGGAAGAGTGGCGTATAGAAAAAGGGGGCGGACCGCTTCTGATTAATGGAATCCACGACTTGGACAATCTGCTTTATGTTACAGATTTGCACATTGAAAGTGTTTATGCTGCAGGACGGAACAAGATCAGGACATTAGCAGTGGAAGATGCGACCGCGGCAATATTGGAGGCGGATGATGGCACAATCATCCAATATTTCTTAACTGATGGAGTACCTTCGCCATGGTCATATGAATTCAATGTACATGAAAATCCCGTTTTTCATTATAATGAGCAGGATTGTTATTTCTTTTTCGGTACCAAGGGAAGTTTGGCTTTCCCAAGCTTTCGCTTTTACCAGTATAGCGAAGGAGCATATGGCTGGAAGCATCCGCTGCTTGAACGAAAAATACCGCACGTGGAGGATACCGATCCCATCACTGCCGAGCTTGAGCACTTTGTAAATGTATTGAAGAAAACGGAGCAGCCGCGTGTAACTGGGGAAGCAGGTTTGATTACATTGGAGCTTTTGGAGGCAATCAAGTTATCTGTCAGGGAAAAAAGAAGTGTATCGCTGCAGGAACTGTTTTGCGGTGATGCGTGTGAAGATATGGGATTTAAACGAAACTGATAGGAATGATAGTACAGGGCGATATACGAATATAATGTGGGAAATGTTACTTTACAACTTGAAACAAACCACTATAATGATTATATATTAATTAACTTAACTTAACTTAATTTAACTTAACTTTGGTGGACATTCTTACATTGGATTGGAGCACTATGGTGTTCCTGCTCTTTAGTTAATCGTTTCGCAGCAGAAGGAGTAATGCTTGTTGAAAAAGCCAATCAAAGAACAAAAGGCAGTAATGATCATTTTATTAAGTAATATATTTATCGCATTTTTAGGTGTGGGACTCGTCATTCCAGTCATGCCATCATTCATTGATGTCATGCATCTGTCAGGCAAGACGATGGGGTACCTTGTGGCCGCTTTTGCAGGGGCGCAATTGATTTTATCTCCATTTGCTGGCCGCTGGGTGGATCGATATGGCAGAAAGAAATTGATTACAGCCGGCTTGTTCCTATTCGCGCTCTCTGAGTTGCTTTTTGGGTTGGCGACACATGTTTCGCTGCTTTATGTATCCAGGATATTGGGAGGAATCAGTGCTTCCTTCATCATGCCGGGTGTTACGGCGTATGTAGCTGATATTACGACAAATAAGGAACGTCCGAAGGCGATGGGATACATATCGGCTGCTATCAGTACCGGATTCATCATTGGACCGGGGATTGGGGGCTATGTCGCGGAATACGGCATCCGGGCACCTTTTTATGCGGCTGCCATCATTGCGTTCATCGCATGTTTCCTATCCATATTCATTCTCAAAGAACCGCTCAGCAAAGAAGAGCTGGCTGAAATAACAGCAAGTAAAAAAGATACAAGTTTCGTCGGTGAATTAAGGAAATCATTGAATCCAGTCTACTTTATTGCCTTTTTCATCGTCTTTATACTCGCATTTGGTTTGTCCGCTTATGAGACGGTATTCAGTCTGTTTTCCGACCATAAATTTGGATTCGCGCCAAAAGATATCGCTCTGATCATCACACTCAGCTCCATCTTTGGTGTCATTGTGCAGGTTCTGCTGTTTGGGAAAATGGTCGATATATTAGGGGAGAAGAAACTGATTCAGCTGTGTTTGGTCATTGGAGCCGTTTTGGCATTTGTATCGACAATGATCATGAGTTACTTGGTGGTTCTGCTGGTGACTTGCTTCATATTCCTTGCATTTGATCTGCTGAGGCCGGCACTGACTACTTTCCTGTCACGGACGGCAGGCAAAGAGCAAGGGTTTGTAGCTGGTATGAACTCCACTTACACCAGTCTCGGGAACATCATCGGACCGGCGCTCGGCGGGATATTATTTGATATGAATATCAATTATCCTTATGTTTTCTCTGGCGTGATATTATTTGTTGGCCTTGTAATCACGTTTGTTTGGAAGGGAACTGCTCAGAACGAGTTGACGGAGAATTAATTAGACTTTCTGGCATACTTTTGTTTTTCCGTGCATAAAATTCTGCGTTGGATAAAAACGAAAGAGGTGGGCAGTGAATGTTTTATCACATCAAAGAACTGCAATATCACGCCAAACCATCAAGGCCGGATCCGGTTTTTGCAAGACAGCTGCAGGAAGCTTTAGGCGGACAGTATGGTGAAATAAGCGTCATGATGCAATATCTCTGGCAAGGCTTCAACTCGCGTGCGGATGCAAAATACCGGGATTTATTATTTGATACGGGTACAGAGGAAATCGGACATGTGGAAATGTTTGCGACTATGATTGCGCGTTTGCTTGATGACGCCCCTTTTGAGGATCAAAAGGCGGCTTATGATAGTGACCCTGCCATCGCTGCCATCATGGGCGGCACGAATCCGCAGCATGCGATCGTGTCTGGATTGGGTGCATTGCCGGCTGATGCCATGGGATATCCTTGGAATGCTAAATATATCATCTCAAGCGGAAACCTTCTGGCAGATTTCCGTGCCAATTTGAATGCAGAATCACAAGGAAGACTCCAAGTAGTGCGTTTATACGGCATGACAGATGATCCTGGGGTGCGTGATATGCTTTCCTTCCTCATTGCACGCGATACGATGCACCAAAATCAATGGTATGCTGCTGTAAAGGAATTAGAAGAGCGTGAGAGGGACATCGTGGTACCGACGACATTCCCGCGCAGATTGGAAAAAGAAGAAGTGGCGTATACGCTGTTTAATTTCTCAAGAGGCAGCGAAAGTTCACAAGGCCGCTGGGCTAGCGGACCAAGCATGGACGGAAGAGGACAGTTCAATTATGTAGCAGAGCCGAAACCTTTCGCTGGTGCTCCGAATCTCAAGCCGGCTCCGTTCCTTTACCATGACACAATGCCGCCAAAATCGATGATGTAACGAGTCAAACGCACAGCTGCTGGCAGCTTGTGCGTTTTTTGTGGGTCAGTATCAACTGCAAGTCACTCCTTGTCCGCATAGTATGCAGTATGACAAGGAGGTGTGACTTATGGATCCGATTCAAAATGAAGCGATGTATCAGATGCTAATGTTTGCGACTATTCTTGCTCCGATTGTGACAGCAGTGGTGGAATTGCTGAAGCGGAGTTTCTCCCGCCTGGCTTCTTACCATGCCATACTAAGTGTCTTGGTCGGTGCGATGCTGGGTGCAGCTGCTCATCCGTTCCTGGATTTCGAGCTGACAGTCCGCTTGTGGGCAGGCGGTATTGCGGGTTTGGCTAGTGCTGGCCTATACAATTCCTTCTCCAGCCGGAAACCTCCGCCGGGCAAGTAGTTTAAGCAGGGCAGAATTAGGCTAAGACATAGTAAAAGCTGTTGATGGAGGTTCCACCATGAAAAAACTATTACTTGCCATTCCCGTTCTTTTACTGGCGGTTATGGAGAAATTCACTACGATGCTGCTGGCGGGGAACAGCAAGAAGCAGTATACGAAGAAATGGATGGCGGCACATATGAACGCCATGATGGCATGCCAAAGGAAGCAGAGAATCTGACAAGGGAATATGAAGAAGAAAATAGGTAATGACATGCAGCGGGCTTCAGTTGGAGCCCGCTATTTTTGTGCTGCATAATCCGTTCACCTTCCATCTCAAAATGCAGCCATGTTGGCAGTCGGACCATGCGAGTTTATTGTTTCCATGCTTGGCTGATCGCCAAATTCCATGTTTGCCCCTGAACAGTATGACCATACAAACAGGGTGATGACTGCATAGCTTATAACTGTAAGATGATTATCAAACACAAAGGAGGAATTATAGATGGGTCAACGTTGGGGAAACAAAGATAAATACGAAGGGAGCAATAAATCAATGAGCTACTACAAGCATGATAAAGAACATGAGGACCAAGAATTCGAAAACAGAGTGAACGTAGATAACGAAAGCGACAGCGACAGCGATAGCGCAGCGAAAAACAAATCCAAAAACCACAACGAAGCAAAAGTTGTAAAAAGCGGCAACTCTTATGTTTGGGTGAAAACAAAAGCTGACGCAGAAGCAGAATCAGAACTAGAAGAAGATGAAGAAGGAAACGGCCACCACAAAAAACACAAGAAGTATTAATGGTGATCCGTAAGAAAGGAGGAGAACAATGAGCAATCTTAGAAAATATGATAATCCTTTTTCAGCCAGCAGAAACGATAATAATTCGCAAGTTGCCAATAGCGGCAACTCAGATGTGGATGTAACTGTCGAAGTCAACACGATGCCGATTGCTTATGCCATGCTATGTTCCTTGTATGCTACAAAACAGCTTACCTACGCTGAATTCGATGATGCTATCAAACACTTGAAAAATCTTGTTGAAGAAGATCGCAGCCCAAGCGGCAACAACCCGAATACTGCCAAAATCTATCATATAGAATAGTGCTATAAAAGCGGCTCTCCTGCTATGCCAAAAGCAGGAAGGCTGCTACAGCTTTTTGCTATAAGATATGCACCCGCTGATACAATACTTCTTGTTAAGCTCATGTTCTTCTCCTGGCCAGTCGATTCTGACTGGCTTTTTACATAGGAAAAGCGCCCCTAAAAGGAGCGCTTTTTTTCACAGTGCAGCAGGACCTTGTTTTCCCGTATTGATATCGATCGTTTGCCCAACCGGATAAACGAAGATTTTTCCATCTCCTGCTTTCCCGGTATGAAGAGCGCTTGAAGCGGCTTTTATGACATCATCGACTGGAACGGAGCTGACGACAATCTCGATTTTAAGCCGATCAAATACATTTTGTACTTTCTTGACACCGCGATACAGCTCTGTGTAGCCCTCCTCCAAGCCGCAGCCCTGTACGTGAGAGAACGTCATGCCTGAAACACCGATTTCAGCCATTTTCATTTTGAATGCTTCCAGATCGCTTGAGTTCCTCGTAATGATTTCCACTTTGAACATGTCACCCATAAAGCCGTTCCCCCTTATAATGTTAATCTTGATAAGCACGCTCGCCGTGCATGGTAAGATCCAAACCTTTCGCCTCTTCCTCATCGGTTGCACGTGCTTTAAAGATGAGATTGACGATTGTGATCAGAATGAATGTCACGATACCGACGAAAGCAAATGTTGCAATTATCGCCACTACCTGTCTCCATAATAAATCAATACCTCCGCCATAGAAAAGGCCGTTGTGCTCAACGATTGCGTTGATGGAGTCGCTTGCGAACAAGCCAGTTGCAATACCGCCCCATGTACCGCCGACCGCATGCAATCCAAACGCATCAAGTGCGTCATCATAGCCGAGTTTTTGTTTCAGCCAGCCAACGCCCCAGAAGCAGACGATGCCGCCGATGAAACCGATTGGAATGCTGGCAATCGGGGAGACGAAACCGGCAGCTGGAGTGATTGCTACCAGACCGGCGATGGCACCAGATACAGCACCCAATAGTGTCGGCTTTTTATTTACCGCCCATTCAATGATCATCCAGCCGAGTACACCAGAAGCAGCAGCTGTATTTGTATTGATGAAAGCATACATTGCGACATCATCGAAAGCAAGCTCACTGCCGACGTTGAATCCGAACCAGCCGAACCAAAGCAAAGCTCCGCCGATTAGTGTGAAGATAAGGTTATGCGGTGCAGTGGAACCTGCATTTTTACGCTTGCCGATGACAATGGCCACGACCAAGCCGGCAAGACCCGAGGAAATGTGGACAACGTTTCCGCCTGCGAAATCCAATGCGCCCATTTCCGCGATCCAGCCGCCGCCCCATACCCAGTGTGCAAGCGGAGAATAAACGATGAGGACCCATAGTACTGTAAATAGAAGGAATGCCGGGAATCGGATGCGTTCGGCATAAGCGCCTGATACAATGGCAGTTGTCAGAATCGCGAATGTCATTTGGAACATCATGAATAAGTTGAACGGGATTGTATGCCCTGAGTCTGCATTCGGGTCGAAACCTACGTTATTCAATCCGAAGAAATCCAATCCCCCAATGATTCCGTTACCTGGTGAGAATGCCAGGGAAAAGCCGATTATGATCCAGATGATCGATACGATTGCCATGGTTGTGAAACTGTGCATTGCTGTACTCAGTACATTCTTACTTCTTACCAACCCGCCGTAAAAGAGTGCAAGTGCAGGTGTCATCAACCATACTAGGACGGTTGCCACAAACATGAATACCGTGTTAGACATATCCATTTTCTCTACCCCCTGTGTGCTTCTTTGTTTTTTGAAAATTTAAATCTTTTTTCATTATAAGTGGCTGGCAAAAAAATGTAACAAACTTGTCAGGATATCTTACGTGAATATTTCTGACCAAAACGTGTAAGTGTTTTCAGTGATTTTGTCAAAAAACATTACCAAATCCGAAGCGCATTTTTGAAAATAGGAAATATGGAATGGTTTGCGACTGATATATGTGGGAAAAGATAGTTAGCTGCGGAGAAGAACTGCATCGGGAGTTTGACAATTATTGTAAGGCATGATAGAATAGTTAACGTCCTCGATGTTTGAGTAACTTTATCGAAGACCTTTGGCATTCTGCAATAGTTTTAATTAGAAGTACTTATTCAGACTGGAACGGCCTAGGAGCCGTGAGGATGCAATAGAGGTAGGGATTGCATCGTATAAGTGAAAACTACCATGTGGAACAAGTACCGCGGCAAGAGGATGTATTAGGTATCCTCTCATAACAATAGAAAAAGTTACACTTTTAGCCCCGCATCGGCACTAGCTGATGCGGGGCGTCCAAATTTCCGGAGACTTTTTAATGCTTGAAATTTCAGAATTCACAGTTGACTTGCCCATAAAACACATGCTACAATCCTGTTAACAAATAAATAGCAAGCTCTTATCAAGAGAGGCGGAGGGACTGGCCCGACGATGCCCGGCAACCTATGAGCAGCAATGCTTTTAAGGTGCTAAATCCTGAAAGTGCGTTATGCAGCACTTTAGAGATGAGAGAGACATGTCGGTACATAATGCCACCCTGTCCTCTCAGGGTGGTTTTTTTATTTGAGGGGAGGAAGTATGCGGCTCATGAATCTACAACAATCATACCAAACCGGCAAACTTCTCATCGGGGATATTGAGCTTGAATCAGGTGATATCCTGACAAATGTGGAAGTGGCATATGAAAAAAGCGGGTCTGTTTCAGGTGAAACGGTACTTGTCTGTCATGCATTGACAGGAGATCAATATGCAATCGGGACAGCTGCCGCTCCGGGCTGGTGGAATGGATTGCTGCAGCCTGGAGGATTCATCGATACAAATCGATATGCAGTCATTACATGCAATGTATTGGGCGGCTGCGATGGAACAACCAGTGCATTGTCGGTCGACCCATCTTCGAACAGCAGATACGCGGCAGCTTTTCCGGCTATCACGATTCGCGATATGGTCATTGTCCAGCGGCTTGCGTTGCAGAAACTTGGGATTTCGCATTTGAAAGCTGTCATCGGCGGATCGTTGGGAGGCATGCAGGTGCTGGAATGGGGCGTCATGTACCCGGAATTCATGGATGTACTGATACCGCTGGCAGCAACGCCATATGTGAGTGACTATGCAATTGCATATAATCATTTGGCTAAAACAGCAATCATTTCCGATCCGGATTGGAAGGAAGGAAACTATCCAGCTGACAGGCCACCGGCGGCGGGGCTTGGAATTGCCAGGATGGCAGGGATGCTGACATATCGCTCCGATCATCAATATAACGAACGCTTCCAGCGCGCAGCTTCCCGGCGGAAAGATGCAGCCTACGAGGTGGAGTCATACCTGGATTATCAAGGAGAGAAACTGGTAAATCGCTTTGATGCGAATTGTTACCTCAGCTTATTGGAGGCAATGAACAGTCACGATATCGGCAGGGGAAGAGGCGGTTGGCAAGCAGCTGCTAAAAGGATGGAAGCGATTGTGCTGACATTCGGCTTCTCAAGAGATCTGCTGTATCCGCCAGAAGAAATAGAGCGCTTTGCAGCGTTGATTCCAGGTGCAAGGCATGTGAACGTGGAGACGATTTATGGTCATGATGGTTTTCTGCTGGAGTTCGACAAATGGGGACATCACATTCGTGACGTACTGCAGCAGCCTATGAAAATTTTATAATCTTATCAAGAGTGGTGGAGGGACTGGCCCGATGAAACCCGGCAACCTGCAGGCAGCAATGCACGCAAGGTGCTACATCCAGCAAACGAAAAGTTTGAAAGATAAGGAGTAAATTGCTTATGCGGCAGCTTCTTATCGGAAGCTGCTTTTTTCATATATAAAAAAATGGAGGAATGACAAAATGACAGATCAAATCTACAAAGCTGAGACACTAGCATTACATGGCGGGCAAGCACCAGATCCGACGACAGGTTCAAGAGCAGTACCGCTTTACCAAACAACTTCTTATTTGTTCCATGATACCGATCATGCTGAGCGACTGTTCGCGCTCGATGAACCCGGAAATATTTATTCACGTATCGGCAACCCAACCGTGGATGTCCTTGAAAAACGGATTGCACTGCTGGAAGACGGCGTCGCGGCAGTGGGGGTTGCTTCGGGAATGGCGGCGATCAGCTACAGCATTCTGAACTTGGCGAGTGCTGGTGACGAAATCGTTGCAGCAACCAACTTGTATGGCGGAACATACAACTTGTTCCAGACCACATTGCCGCGTTACGGAATCACGGTCAAATTTGTTGATCCAACTGACCCGGAAGCATTCCGCGCAGCAATCACAGACAAAACGAAGGCTGTTTTTGCAGAAATAATCGGCAACCCAAGTCTGCATGTGCTAGACGTGGAAGCAGTGGCAGAAGTAGCACATGATGCCGGAATCCCGCTGATTGTCGACAGCACATTTGCAACACCGATTTTAAGCAAGCCAATCACGCTTGGCGCGGATATTGTCGTGCACAGCGCGACAAAATGGATTGGCGGTCATGGTACATCCATCGGCGGGTTGATTGTGGATGGAGGTCGTTTTAACTGGAATTCACCGAAATTTCCGACTTTTACAGAGCCAGATCCAAGCTATAACGGCATCCGCTATGCATTCGATTTCGGTACACTTGCTTTCAGTACGAAACTGCGCGTGCAATTGCTGCGCGACTTAGGCGCTGCACTTAGTCCATTCAATGCATGGCAGCTGATCCAAGGGTTGGAGACATTGCATTTGCGGGTGGAACGTCATGTGCAAAATGCCGAGAAACTGGCAAATTATCTCGAACAGCACCCTGCTGTCGATTGGGTGGCTTATCCGGGACTCAGCAGTCATCCGTCTTATGAGATTGGAAAGCGAGTGCTTCCGCATGGTACTGGATCCATCGTCAACTTCGGCATCAAAGGCGGACGGAAAGCTGGAGCTGCACTGATCAATAACGTTGCACTTTGGTCACACGTTGCCAATGTCGGAGATGCGAAGTCGTTGATCATCCACCCTGCTTCCACGACGCATCTGCAACTGGATGCCGAAGGGTTGGCAGCTACAGGAGTAAAAGAGGAATTGGTGCGCTTGTCGGTTGGAATCGAATCAGTCGATGATTTGATCCATGATTTGGATCGAGCGTTGGAAAAGGCGACTGGCATCCGTTCCGAATCCCGGAAAATCGTCATCAATGATGAAGCGGTCATCCGGGAAGCGCTGAACAGTGCTACTGACGCTACAGGCCGACAAAAAACGATTGCGGTAGTCGGTCTGAGCAGTAAAGAGCAGCGGCCAAGCAACCGTCTTGCTCGGAAGATGCAGCGCCTCGGCTACAAAATCATCCCGGTTAATCCGGTCGAAACAAATGTGTTGGGGGAGAAAGCTTATCCGGATTTGAAAAGCGTGCCTGAAAAAATCGACATTGCTCAAATATTCCGCAGTCCGGAAGCGGCGGTTGAACTAGCGAAAGAAGCAGCTGAGGTTCGTCCGGAAATCTTCTGGCTGCAAGAAGGCGTCGTTTCCGCCGAAGCAGCTGCGATTGCACGGGAAGCAGGACTGGAAGTTGTCCATAATCGCTGCACATACAAGGAGGCTCAGCGTCTTCGTGGTTCGATCAGCACCTATGCCTGTGAACTGGATGATAAGGGAGTACGCGTCGATGAATAAGATTCCGCTCATAGATAAAAGAAGTTTACTAGCTATACTCGGTGTGTTTGTCATCGTTTTTCTGGCTGCCTGCGGGAATTCCAGCAGTGCATCGGGTGATTTGAAACAGATCCGCTTGGATTATGCCTATTATTCCCCAGCCAGTCTGGTGATCAAAAATAAAGGATGGGCAGAGGAAGCTTTCAAGGACCAAGGTATCGAGGTCACTTGGACGCTCAGCCAAGGAAGCAATAAAGCATTGGAATTTTTGAACAGCAACAGCGTCGATTTCGGTTCCACAGCAGGAAGCGCTGCTTTGCTTGCCAAAGCGAATGGCAATCCGATCGAAGGTGTCTACCTGGCATCGAAGCCTGAGTGGACGGCGTTGGTAACAACCAAAGATAGCGACATCAAAGAACCTGCAGATTTAAAAGGAAAGAAAGTAGCCGCTACTGTCGGTACTGATCCTTATATTTTCCTTCAGCGTTCCTTGCAGGAAGCTGGTTTGTCGGAGCAGGATGTCGAAATCGTCAATCTGCAGCATGCCGATGGCGCAAGTGCCTTGCTTTCTGGTGATGTCGACGCGTGGGCTGGTCTTGACCCGCATATGGCGAAGCTTGAATTGGAGAATGATACACAGCTGTTTTACCGAAATGAGGATTTCAACACATATAATTTCCTGAACGTGCGGGAAGAATTTGCTGAAAATCATCCCGAAGAAGTGAAGGAAGTACTGAAACTTTACGAAAAAGCGAGAGCGTGGATTGAAGAAAATCCCGAAGAGACAGCTGAAATCGTTGCGAAAGAAGCCAATATCAGTCAAGAAGTTGCAGCTAAACAGCTGGAACGGAATGATTTCGCTGAATCAGTACCAAGTGATACGCAGCAGGAGATTCTGATTCAGTCAGGCGATGTACTGGAAAAAGCGAATCTATGGAAAGGCAATAAAGATGTAACGGAAACGGTGGATGGTTATATCGAACCGAAATTCGCCCAAGAACTTGGAAAGGAATGATGCGATATGGGCAAGAAATTACGGACACATCCTGTACTGCTCGGTTCTTTGCTGCCAATCATATTGCTGGCAGCATGGGAATTCCTGAGCAGAATAGGAGTCATTCCTGCTTATCAGCTGCCTGCACCTAGTACGATCTTGTCGACGATCATCGCTTATTTACAGGATGGTACATTGCAGGATCATGTGCTGTTGACCGTATACCGGCTGTTCGTTGGTTTTATCATTGGAACACTTGCAGCGATCCTTTTAGGCACACTTGTAGGTTATTCAGAACTTGCTGAACGATTTTTTGACCCGCTCATCCAAGCTTTCCGTTCGATCCCATCATTGGCATGGGTGCCGTTATTCATCTTGTGGATGGGAATCGGCGAAACGTCGAAGGTGACGCTGATTGCCGTTGGCGTATTCTTCCCGGTGTACTTGAATATCGTGGACGGTATTCGCGGCGTGGACCGGAAACTGATTGAAGTGGGCAGGATGTACGGTTTGGATGGAGTGGCCTTGGTAAGGCGGATCATTCTTCCTGCTTCATTGCCATCTTTCCTGACAGGTCTCAGAAGCGGTCTTGGTTTGGGCTGGATGTTCGTAGTGGCAGCGGAGATCATGGGTGCAAGCCAAGGACTTGGTTATCTGCTTATCTTAGGACAAAACACATATGCTCCAGATGTGATCATCGCCAGCATATTCTTGTTTGCGCTGCTTGGGAAACTGACGGATTGGGTGCTGAAAATCATCCAGAAGCGATCGCTGCACTGGCAGGATACAGCATTGGCGAAATGACAAAGGAGGAATCGGCATGACAGTACAGGTGAAAGGATTTGGAAGGCGCTTTGGGGAGAAGCAGGTGCTGCAGCAGGTGGATTTCTCGGTCGAAAGAGGAGAAATCGTCAGTTTGCTCGGCACGAGTGGCTGCGGAAAAAGCACCGTGCTGCGAGCGCTCGCAGGTCTTGATCCGGAGTACCAAGGTGATATCAGCATCGATTCCGATCAGCGTGTTGGCTTCATTTTTCAGGAACCGAGGCTGCTGCCCTGGAAAACGGTATTAGCTAACAGCACATTTGGATTGAAAGGTGATCGTAAATCGAATGAAGACAAAGCCCGCCGGTATTTGGATTTGGTCGGACTGAAGGATGCAGAAAAACTATACCCGCGTGAGCTGTCAGGGGGAATGGCGCAGCGTGCTGCGATTGCACGGGCCCTTGTGACGGAACCGGATATCTTATTGCTGGATGAACCATTCAGTGCACTCGATGCTTTTACGAAGATGCAGCTCCAGGAGCTATTGTTGAAGATTTGGGAGGAGTTCGGAACAACAATCATCCTCGTTACACACGACATCGACGAAGCATTGTATTTGAGTGACCGGGTCCTGCTTCTGCAAGGCAAGCCATCGACTTTGGCGAAGGATCTGAAAACATCTTTATCCAGACCGCGCTCACGCGGAAGTGCGGCGCTTGGCAAATGGAAAGAAGACATACTGGATTCACTGGAAGGGAAGGAGCAAGCATATGACTACAAACTTGTCACCAAAATTGGACAGAAAGCATAATTTGCCAGACTATCAGGAAGCAGTGAACACGCATGATTGGAAAGTGCTTGAGGAAGAACTGCTAAGCAGACAGGACGGCAAATGCAACGCTTCCTATGAAGCTGTCGATCGTCACGTGGCAGATGGATATGGTGCCAAAACAGCTTTACATTATGTAAAAGACGGTGAACTGCAGTACAGTTTGACTTTCGATCAGCTGCAGCAGCGAATAGAACATTATGCAAAGGTCCTTCGCGCACATGGCGTAACGAAAGGTGATCGGATTTTTATCTTTTTGCCGAAAAACCCAGAATGCTATATTGCTATCTTGGCAACCATCCGTGTCGGTGCCATTGCAGGCCCGCTGTTCGAAGCGTTCATGGAAGATGCGGTAAGAGATCGTATCAATGATTGCGCTGGTACACTGCTCATATCAGATCAGGATTTGGTGAAACGGGTTCCGGTCGAAGATATTCCTTCTTTGCAGAAAATCTTATTAATAGAAGATATTGATGCAGCACAGCCAGATGCATCTGTTTCAGGGGATGTGGAATGGGTGGATAAAGAAGACGGTTTGCTGATTCATTACACAAGCGGATCGACAGGAAAGCCTAAAGGTGTGCTGCATGCACATCGTTCCTTGATCCACCATGCTGTATCTGGAAAATGGGTGCTGGATGTGCAGGATGATGATGTGTATTGGTGCACATCGCATCCAGGCTGGGTGACAGGCAGTGTGTATGGATTGTTCGCGCCCTGGCTGAACAGAGCAACGATCGTCATCCAAGGCGGGCGCTTCCAGGCGGAATCTTGGTATAAAATCATCGAAGATCTGAAAGTGACGACATTGTACAGTGCCCCGACTGCATTTCGTCTGCTGAAGGCAAAAGGCGATTTGTATAAAGACTTCGATTTATCCAGTCTGCGCCATATCCTAAGTGTCGGGGAGCCGCTGAATCCGGAAGTCATCACATGGGCTTGGGATAATTTGCAGCTGCGTATCCATGATACATGGTGGATGACCGAAACGGGCGGCCATATCATCGTCAACCTGCCATCTGAACCGATCAAGCCTGGATCCATGGGCCGCGCTTTTCCGGGAATCCAAGTTGGCATCCTGGATGATGAAGGGAACGAACTGCCGGCGAATACAATCGGTCAGCTGGCCGTCAAGACGCCATGGCCTGGTTTGATGCAAGATATTTGGGGCGATAGAGGCAAGTATGACAGCTACTTTGTTTATCGTGGCTGGTATATTTCTGGAGATCTGGCATTGAAGGACGAAGAAGGTTATGTCTTCTTCCAAGGGCGCAATGACGATATGATCAATAGTTCAGGGGAGCGGATAGGGCCATTCGAAGTGGAAAGCAAGCTGATCGAGCATCCAGCCGTGGCCGAAGCCGGTGTGATTGGAAAACCGGATCCTGTACGCGGGGAAATCGTCAAAGCCTTTGTCACTTTGCGGGATGGATACCGAGAAACGCCTGAGCTGTTAGAATCATTGCGGTTATTCGTCCGTAAGAATTTGGCTGCCCATGCTGCTCCAAGGGAAATCGAAGTGATGGAAGAACTGCCAAAAACCCAAATCAGCGGGAAGATCCTGAGACGGGAATTGAAGCAGGGAGAATTGGAGAAACAATTAGCTGTAAAAACGCCTTCCGAATGAGGAGGGCGTTTTTCATTGGATAAGAAATATAAAAAACTTATCACGAATCTTTGAAAACGCTTTCCTGTTGAACTTCAAATAATCAGAAAATACTTGTAAAACGGGGCTTCCGATGCTGTATAATCTTGTCGAAAAACTATTTTGGTTTTTTTAGATAAAGCTCTTTACTTTCTCAAAAAAAGGATTAATATAGAGGGAGTTTGATTTTAACGAAAAGGAGAATGTCTGTTGGGTAATCCAACTTCTACATCTGAGCAAACATTGTTTCGTATCTCTTGGCCGCTGTTTATTGAATTGGCACTTCATATGGGAATGGGTATCGTTGCTACACTGATGCTGAGTCATTACTCAGATTTAGCTGCTGCCGGAGTCGGCGTAGCGAATCAGCTGATTAGCATTTTTATTTTGGTTTTTAACGTGACGTCTATTGCATCCATGATCATCATCGGCCAAAAGCTCGGTGCAGATGATTTGGCTCAAGCCCGGCGGACAGCTCGGACAGCATTCGGGATGAATTTCTGGTTCGGATTGATCGTTTCTGCTGTCGTCGTTATGTTCGGTTCCGTTTTTCTTGGCTTTTTTGATTTGGAAGGTGAGACACTCGCTTATGCGACCACCTTTGTGAAAATTTGCGGTGCTTCTTTATTTTTGGAATCATTATCTTTGACACTTAGTGCGATTTTACGTGCCAATGGCCGTACGAAAGTCTCTATGGTCGTGGCGGTATTGATGAATGTATTGAGTGTGATCGGTTATGTTGTTGCGATCTTCGGAGTGTTCGGTCTGCCGATAACAGGCGTGATCGGGGTATCCTGGACGATTGTCATCGCCCGTATTTTTGCAGTCATCGTATTGTTTTACTTTGTGTATCGCTACTTGGCGATTCGTTTCACAGGTACGCATTTGATCAAGCTTAACGGAAAAGACATCAAAGATATTCTTGTCATCGGTGTTCCGTCCGCTGCAGAGAACTTGTCTTACCAATATTCGCAGATTGTCATCACTGCCATCGTAGCGAATTTCGGGGATGCTTCCCTGGCAGCGCGTGTTTATATCAATAACATATCGATGGTCTGCTATCTGTTCACCATGGCCATCGCTGAAGGAACGCAGCTGCTTGTATCCCGTTATATCGGCGGAAAGCAGTACGACCGTGCATTGAAACGAGGCTTGCGTACGCTGAAAATAGCGATGATTGCATCCTTTATCGTTTCGATGGGATTCGCATTGACAGGTGCACCCATCTTGCAAACATTCACGGATGATCCGGCTATCCTGGCAGTCGGTATACCGATTCTGTGGGCCGTTGCGTTCACTGAACCAGGTCGTGCCATGAATATCGTGCTGATGAGTTCCCTTAAATCAGCAGGGGATACGAAATTCCCAGCTGTCATCGGTGTGATCAGCATGTGGGGCATCGCTGTTCTACTAAGCTACGCATTTGGAGTATCGTTAGGATTCGGTCTGCTTGGCGTTTGGTTTGCGATGGGAATCGATGAATGGTTCCGCGGTATCTTCGCATACCGGAGATGGCGCTCCCGTCCTTGGGAAAAGAAAGAAACAGCAGCTGTACCGGAAACGGCAATTTCATAATGGATATAGAAGAAAGGCATCGACGTTATGGTCGGTGCCTTTTTTGTTTTGTAAGTGTTAAGTTTATTAAATCTATAAATAAATTATTTTTTCGATGGATTTAAGTTGAATGTAAGAAGTCTTACTGTTATGATAATCGTGCAAGAGGAATTTTTTTTATAGCAAGTGGGACAATATATGACATACTGGGACATTATTGACCCATTAGGCTTGATAAAGAAGGGGTATGTTATGCGATCGGTAATAGATCTACAAAAAAAGCTTTTCCCGGATGTTCTGGAAATTATGCAGCGAAGATACGGAATCCTGCATTTTGTCAAGACAATGGGACCGCTGGGACGTCGCACACTTGCTGAAAACATGAATCTTGCAGAACGAGTTGTCAGAGGTGAAATCGATTTCCTTCAGAACCAAGGAATGATCTATATCACTACAAAAGGGGTACAGATCACCGATGAAGGATTGGAAATTCACGAGCAATTGAAGGCATTTATGCTCGAAGCCTCTGAAATAGGTGTTTTGGAACAGCGTGTCCGGGAAACACTAGGAATAGATAATTGTATTGTCGTCCCCGGTAATAGTGATACCCAGGATTGGGTAAAACAAGAGATGGGAAAAAGGTGTGCGCAGCTTCTGGAAAAGATGCTGCATCCGAACTACACGGTTGCAGTGACAGGAGGCACAACGATGGCAGCGCTGGCAGCAGCGATGCCGCCGATCCATACAGCGGAGAATGTCATGTTCGTACCTGCACGCGGAGGAATCGGTGAGCAGGTGGAGAATGAAGCGAATACGATTTGTGCGGCTATGGCGAAACGGGCCAGAAGCCATTACCGGCTGCTGTATGTTCCTGATCCAATCGGGGAAGAATCTTATCAGACAATTATCGAAGAGCCTTCCGTCAAGGAAGTCCTGTCCATCATCAACCGTTCGAATGTGGTCATCCACGGTATCGGTGACGCCATGACAATGGCGGAACGGAGACGGACGCCTGTACCGCTTGTCGAGAAAATCAAGAGCGGTGTCGCAGTAAGTGAGGCATTTGGTTATTACTTCGATGCTGAGGGGAATGTAGTCCATCGTGTACGGACGGTCGGACTGCAGCTGGAGGACTTAGATAAAGCAGAACATGTAATAGCTATTGCAGGCGGTGCCTCGAAAGCTCGTGCAATCGCCTCCTACTTCAAACTGGGAAGGAACAATATCCTGGTGACGGATGAGGCGGCAGCGAACCAGTTAATAAAGGGTCAACATTCCCTTTAATCATTTAGTTATTACAAGGAGGAAATTTTCATGACAGTAAAAATTGGTATTAACGGTTTTGGACGTATTGGACGTAACGTATTCCGTCAAGCGCTAGCGAACAGCGAAGCAGAGGTAGTTGCAATCAACGACCTTACAGATGCGAATATGCTTGCCCATTTGTTAAAGTATGATTCTGTACACGGTACCCTTGATGCAGAAGTATCTGTTAACGGCAACAATCTAGTCGTTGACGGCAGAGAGATCAAAGTTCTTTCTGAGCGCGATCCTGCTAACTTGGGCTGGGGAGATCTTGGTGTAGAAGTAGTAGTTGAATCTACTGGTATTTTCACAAATGGTGAAGATGCGAAGAAACACGTTGAAGCAGGAGCGAAAAAAGTTATCATCTCTGCACCAGCTAAAGGCGAAGACCTTACTGTCGTAATGGGTGTTAACGAAAACAGCTATGATCCTTCTGAGCATACTGTACTTTCCAACGCTTCTTGTACTACTAACTGCTTGGCTCCGGTTGCAAAAGTACTTCATGACGCATTCGGAATCAAACGCGGTCTTGTGACTACTGTTCACGCATATACAAACGACCAGCAAATCCTTGACTTGCCGCACAAAGACTACCGTCGTGCACGTGCAGCAGCAGAAAACATCATCCCTACAACTACAGGTGCTGCAAAAGCGGTTTCCCTAGTATTGCCTGAGTTGAAAGGTAAATTGAATGGTATGGCAATGCGTGTACCAGTCAAAGATGCTTCCCTAATCGACTTGGTTGCTGAATTCGACCAAAACGTAACTGCTGAGCAAGTGAACGCTGCTTTGAAAGAAGCTGCTGAAGGCGAACTTAGCCATGTTCTTGGTTATAGCGAAGAGCCGCTTGTTTCTTCCGACTATATCGGAAACAGAAACTCTTCCACAGTAGACGCACTTTCCACAATGGTATTGGAAGATAACATGGTGAAAATCGTTTCTTGGTACGATAACGAAATGGGTTACTCCACTCGTTGCGTAGACTTGGCTGTATTCTTGAAAAGCAAAGGTATCTAATTCCAATAAGCAATGGTAGAAAGGGAGGGAGGAGCACCTCCCTCCCTTTTGGCCTATGCCTGTTCTTCTTTTCTGACGGACGGCAGCAGGATAAGCAGGGTTCTTAAAGGAGCTTTTTTGCTTAGATCATTGTTTTTGTTTCCCGTTCTAACCGAAGCCGATAGTCGGTTAGTCAACGGAAGAAACGGAACCTGTCGTGATGAATGAAATGCAAGGAACAGATACATAGGTAATTAGTATTCGAGGAGGCGTAGATATGAACAAGAAATCAATCCGCGATATCGATGTAGCCGGCAAGAAGGTTTTCTGTCGTGTGGACTTCAACGTACCAATGGAAAATGGGGCTGTGACCGATGATACCCGGATCAAAGCTGCTCTTCCGACGATCAAGCATCTAGTCGAACAAGGAGCAAAAGTGATTCTTGCCAGCCACCTTGGCCGTCCAAAAGGCGAAGTGAAAGAAGATTTACGTTTGGATCCTGTGGCACAGCGTCTGAGCGACTTGCTTGGGGAAGACGTCGTGAAAGTCGACCAAGTATATGGAGAAGAAGTTAACCAAGCAGTGGAAAGCCTTGCTGATGGCGAAGTACTTCTTATCGAAAATGTTCGTTTTGAAGCTGGTGAAGAGAAAAACGATCCTGAATTGGCAAAAGCTTTCGCTAGCATGGCTGATGTGTATGTAAATGACGCATTCGGTGCTGCACACCGTGCGCATGCCTCTACAGAAGGCGTAGCAAAACATCTTCCAGCCGTTGCAGGTTTGCTTTTGGAGCGCGAACTGGAGGTACTCGGTAAAGCATTATCCAATCCGGAACGACCTTTCACAGCCATCATCGGCGGTGCAAAAGTAAAAGATAAGATCGGTGTGATCGATAACCTTTTAGATAAGGTCGACAATCTGATCATCGGTGGCGGTCTTGCTTATACATTTGTAAAAGCACGCGGCTATGAAATCGGAAAGTCCTTGCTTGAGGAAGATAAAATCGATTTGGCGAAAGAATTCATGCAAAAAGCAAAAGATAAAGGCGTTAACATGGTAATGCCTGAGGACGTTGTGGTTGCTGATGATTTCTCAGAAGATGCCAACAAACGAGAAGTGAGCATCGAAGAAATTCCTGCTGACTGGGAAGCATTGGATATCGGACCGAAAACACGCGAGAAATACCAGCAAATCGTGAAAGATTCCAAGCTGATCATCTGGAATGGACCAATGGGTGTGTTCGAATTGAATGCATTTGCCGGCGGAACAAAAGCAGTCGGTGAAGCACTTGCCGAAGGAGAAGGTTTCTCCATCATCGGCGGTGGCGATTCTGCAGCAGCTGTCGAGAAGTTCGGTTTAGCTGATAAAATGGATCACATCTCAACAGGCGGCGGTGCCAGCCTTGAGTTCATGGAAGGGAAAGAACTTCCTGGCGTAGCTGCATTGAACGATAAATAAAAGAACGAAGGGATGGGGAACAATGCGTAAAAACGTAATCGCAGGAAACTGGAAAATGAACAAAACGATTTCCGAAGCAACAGAATTCATCGAAGCGACGAAAGCGAAGATTCCTTCCAGTGATAAAGTGGAAGCAATCGTGTGTGCACCAGCTCTTTATTTGACAGAATTGGTGAAACAGACAGAAGGAACAGATCTTAAAATCGCTGCGCAAACGATGCATTATGAAGAAAATGGTGCTTTCACTGGTGAAATCAGCCCAACAGCACTTAAGAGCATCGGTGTGGATTATGCGGTGATCGGTCACTCCGAGCGTCGTGAATATTACAACGAAACAGACGAGTCTGTCAACAAGAAAACACATGCGGCATTGCAGCATGATATCACGCCAATCGTCTGCATCGGTGAAACGCTTGAAGAGCGTGAAGCTGACAAGACTAACGAAGTGGTCGGTGGCCAAGTTGAAAAGGCATTGGAAGGTCTTTCTGCTGAACAAGTGGAAAAAGTCATCCTTGCTTATGAGCCTGTTTGGGCTATCGGTACTGGAAAAACGGCAACATCAGAACAAGCGAATGAAGTCTGCACATTCATCCGCAATGTTGTGAGTGAGAAAGTTTCCGCTGAAGCAGCTGACGCTATACGCATCCAATACGGAGGAAGCGTAAAGCCAGCTAATGTGGACGAACTTCTTGCAGAGTCTGATATCGACGGCGCTCTAGTCGGCGGTGCAAGCCTGGAAGCTGATTCCTTCCTAGCGCTTGTAGAGGCTGGTGCAAAATGAGTCAGGACAAACTAGCTGCCCTCATCATCCTCGACGGATTCGGAATCCGCGGGGAAGAAAAGGGTAATGCAGTGAAGCATGCCAAAAAGCCGAACTTCGACCGTTATTGGAACAAGTATCCGCATAACCAACTTACGGCTAGCGGAGAGGCTGTTGGCTTGCCGGAAGGCCAGATGGGTAACTCCGAGGTTGGTCATTTGAATATCGGTGCCGGACGCATCGTGTATCAAAGTCTGACTCGTGTGAATAAATCCATCAAAGATGGCGACTTCTATGACAATGAAGTGCTTCTTAAAGCAGTCGACCATGCGAAAAAGAACGACAAGAGTCTGCACCTCTTCGGTCTTTTATCCAATGGCGGCGTGCACAGTCATATCGAGCATCTTTTCGCTCTCATGGAGCTTGCGAAGAAGCATGATTTAGAGAAAGTTTACATCCACGGTTTCCTTGATGGCCGTGATGTCGGTCAGCGAAGCGCCAAAGAATTCATTGATCAGACAGAAGCTAAAATCAAGGAACTTGGTGTCGGTAAGATTGCGACGCTTACAGGGCGCTATTATTCCATGGACCGCGATAAACGCTGGGATCGTGTGAAGAAAGCGTATGATGCGATGGTTTACGGAGAAGGCCCGGCATATAAGAGCCCTTATGACGTCATCGAAGATTCCTATAAAAATGAAATCTATGATGAATTCGTCCTTCCATCTGTCATCACGGAGGAAAACGGTGAACCGGTAGCGAAAATACAGGATGATGATGCAATCATCTTCTATAATTTCCGTCCGGACCGCGCTATCCAGATTTCCCGGACTTTCGCAAACAAAGACTTCCGTGATTTTGATCGTGGCGAACACCCGCCAACAATCAACGAATTCGTCTGCATGACGAACTTCAGTGAAACGGTGGATGGCGATGTTGCGTATAAGCCGGTCAACTTGGATAACACGGTTGGCGAAGTGCTTTCCCAAAATAACATCAAACAGCTGCGTATCGCAGAAACAGAGAAATACCCGCATGTGACGTTCTTCATGAGCGGCGGACGCGAAGAAGAGTTCCCTGGTGAGGATCGAATCCTGATCAACAGCCCGAAAGTGGCGACATATGATTTGAAACCTGAAATGAGTGCATACGAAGTGACGGACGCGTTGCTTGATGACTTGGATCAGGACAAACACCAAGCGATCATCTTGAACTTCGCCAACCCGGATATGGTAGGACATTCAGGAATGCTGGAACCGACTGTGAAAGCAATCGAAGCAGTGGACGAATGCCTTGGTAAAATCGTCGACAAAATCATTGAAAAAGGCGGTCATGCCATCATCACCGCTGACCACGGCAACTCGGATGAAGTAGTCACGCTTGAAGATAAGCCGATGACTGCACATACGACAAATCCAGTTCCGGTGATTGTGACAAAAGAAGGCGTTGAGCTCCGCAGCGGCGGAATCCTTGCTGACTTGTCCCCGACATTACTCGATTTATTGGATGTTGAAAAGCCAGAAGAAATGACAGGCACAAGCCTGATTCAAAAATAAGAGGAGAGAAAAAATAATGCCATACATTACTGACGTATATGCACGCGAAGTCCTTGACTCCCGCGGTAACCCTACAATCGAAGTAGAAGTACTAACAGAATCCGGAGCTTTCGGTTCTGCAATCGTTCCAAGTGGTGCATCCACTGGTGAATACGAAGCAGTCGAACTTCGTGATGGCGATAAGGACCGTTACCTTGGCAAAGGTGTTCAAACAGCTGTTGCGAACGTTAACGAAAAAATCGCTCCAGAATTGATCGGTATCGATGTTACTCGTCAAGTGATCATCGACCAACTTTTGATCGAACTTGATGGTACAGATAACAAAGGTAAACTAGGCGCCAACGCTATCCTTGGTGTTTCCATGGCGGCAGCTCATGCAGCAGCTGACCACATTGGTGTACCGCTTTACACTTACCTTGGCGGATTCAATGCTAAAACACTTCCGACACCAATGATGAACATCCTCAATGGCGGGGAGCACGCGGATAACAACGTTGATATCCAAGAATTCATGATCATGCCTGTAGGAGCTCCTACATTCAAAGAAGCACTTCGCATGGGCGCGGAAATCTTCCACAGCCTGAAAAAAGTTCTTCAGTCCAAAGGCTTGAACACTGGTGTAGGTGATGAAGGTGGTTTCGCACCGAACCTTTCTTCCAACGAAGAAGCACTTGAAACAATCGTAGAAGCTATCAAAGCAGCTGGTTACAAACCAGGTGAAGAAGTGAAACTTGCGATGGACGTAGCATCTTCTGAGTTCTACGAAGATGGCAAGTACAACCTGAAAGGCGAAGGCGTTGTTCGTACTTCTGAAGAAATGGTAGCTTGGTACGAAGAAATGACTAGCAAATACCCAATCATCTCTATCGAAGATGGTTTGGATGAAAACGACTGGGAAGGTCACAAGCTATTGACTGAGCGCATCGGCGACAAAGTACAGCTTGTTGGTGATGACCTATTCGTTACAAACACTAAACGTTTGAAACAAGGTATCGAGCAAGGTGTTGGTAACTCCATCCTTGTAAAAGTGAACCAAATCGGTACACTTACAGAAACATTCGATGCTATCGAAATGGCTAAACGTGCTGGTTATACAGCTGTTATCTCTCACCGTTCCGGTGAATCTGAAGATGCAACAATCGCTGACATCGCTGTAGCGACTAACGCTGGCCAAATCAAAACTGGTGCACCATCCCGTACGGACCGTGTTGCGAAATACAACCAGCTTCTTCGTATCGAAGACGAGTTGAAAGCATCCGGCATCTACGGCGGACTTGCATCATTCTACAACTTGAATAAATAAGTTATGAATGAAAAGGATGAGCAGAAATGCTCGTCCTTTTTTTGTATATACTGTTGGAGGGATGACATATAATAAGTCTGCTTGCCAGGCAGAGCATATAGCTTGTTGCTTGAGCGTATGGCTGGTAAGATAAATCGAATGGTTTCATATTAGGAGGAATACATATATCATGGCACAATCATTACAAGGAAAAAGAGCAATCATCACTGGCGGCGGACGCGGTATCGGACGCGCCTTGGCAGAAGCGCTTGCAGCAGAAGGCGCTCATATTGGTTTGATCGGCCGTACGGAAGAACATGTCAAAGCGACGGCAGAAGGACTTGGCAACAACGTGAAGACGGCGTATGCCGCAGCGGATGTTTCCAGCTTGGAAGATGTCACTGCAGCAGTCAATAAGGTGAAAGAAGAACTTGGCGGTGTTGATATTTTAATCAATAATGCTGGTATCGCGAAGTTTGGCGGCTTCATGGATCTTGATCCGGAAGAATGGAAACAAATCATTGATGTGAATTTGATGGGTGTATACAACGTTACACGCGCTGTATTGCCAGATTTGATCGAACAGCAATCAGGTGATATCGTCAATATTTCATCTACTGCTGGTCAAAAAGGAGCGCCTGCGACGAGTGCATACAGCGCATCCAAATTTGGCGTCCTTGGTTTGACGGAATCATTGGCGATGGAAGTTCGCAAACATAACATTCGCGTAACTGCCTTGACTCCAAGTACAGTGGCAACAGATTTGGCATATGAAAACAAATTGACTGACGGTAATCCCGATAAAGTCATGCAGCCAGAAGATATTGCCGAATTCGTTGTGGCGCAGCTGAAGTTGAACAGCCGTACATTCATTAAATCTGCAGGCCTATGGTCCACAAATCCATAAAATTCTTAGATGGGACATCTGATAGTCGAACTATCGGATGTCCTTTTTTAAATAGGGAAAAATCCCATTAGCTGTCACACTGCATCATTTTCATCTCGATTGCTAGTGTTCTTTCCGGTCAAAAAGGGTATAGAAACGAGGAACAATTATTTTGAAAATCATACTTAAACTGATAGAGGACAAAGCAGAAGGAAAGACATCTGCTTTGTCTGAGAACCTCCTTTTCCGGAGGGCAGCATCCATGAAGGAGGAGAAAAAAATGACAGTAAGAATTGGCGTAATCGGCACAGGTGCCATCGGAAGAGAGCATATGAACAGGGTGAAAAACCGTTTATCCGGAGCAGAAATCACAGCTGTCACCGACATCGATCCCAAAGCGGCGCAGCGCGCTCTAGATGACCTTGGAATACAAGCGAATTTCTATCCAGATGATCAGGCGTTGATCAATGCGGAGGAAGTGGATGCGATATTCGTCACCAGTGTCGGACCAGCTCATGAAGAGACAGTTCGTAAGGCGATAAAAGCCGGGAAATATATTTTCTGTGAGAAACCTCTTTCCGTCACTGCTAAAGGCTGTAAAACAATCATGCAAGACGAAATGGAATACGGGAAGCGTATCGTGCAGGTAGGCTTCATGAGGCAGTTCGATACAGGGTATGAGCAGCTGAAACAAGCCATCGATTCCAAATTGATCGGAGAGCCGCTCATGATCAAATGTGCACACCGTGCCCCGGAAGTGGATGCGGCTTATACAACGGATATGGCCATCACCGATACACTGATCCACGAAATAAACATCCTGCATTGGCTGCTGGCTGACAATTACGTCTCCGTTCAAGTTCTTTATCCTCGAAAAAATAAGCATGCGCTCCCGCATCTGCGTGACCCACAAGTCATCATGCTGGAAACCGAATCAGGCGTGCTGATTCAGGCGGAAGTATCCGTCAATGTGAAATACGGCTATGATATCCAATGTGAAGTAGTCGGAGAAGAAGGCATCGTGAGCCTTCCTGAAACCGAAAGTGTCAAACTGAGACATAAAGGAAAACAGAGCACCGACATTTTGCAGGATTGGAAAGTACGTTTCCAAGATGCGTATGATAAGGAAATACAAGTATTCATCAACCAGGTAGCCAAGCAAGAAGATCTGCATGGTCCTTCTGCTTGGGAAGGGTATGTGGCTGCCGTTACATCCGATGCCTGCGTAAAAGCGCAAGAGTCTGGTCAGAGAGAGCCGATTGAGCTGGAAAGTGTACCTGCTTTCTATACCACGGAAAAAACAGAAGCTCAGCTTTCATAAGAAATCATAATAAATGCGAAAGGCAATTTGATAACGTAATAAATCAGGAGGTGCAACATGAAACTTAGTTTTAATCAAGCAACTACATTGGAAAATTCAGATCTTGCCAACGATCTCGAGTTATGCGAGCAGCATGGCTATGATTATATTGAAATTCGCACAATGGATAAGCTTCCGGAATACTTGGAACAGCAATCGCTGGAGCAGCTTTCATCCTATTTCCAAGAGCATCATATCAAACCGCTGGCATTGAATGCGCTTGTCTATTTCAACAATCGAAGTGAAGAGGATTATCAGCAGCTGCTGAAAGAATTCAAACAGATGCTTGAATATGCGAAAGAACTGCAGGTGCCTTACATTGTTGTCGTCCCTTTGGTGACCAAAGAAAAAATACTGAAAGAAGACATCAAATCCAGCAGTGTTGCAGTACTTCAAGAGCTTGCTGAGCTTGCCGAACCATATGGCGTCAAATTGGCAGTGGAATTTGTCGGTCATCCCGAATGTACCATCAATACATTTGAACAAGCTTATGATATTGTGGAGCATGTCAATGATCCGAATGTGGGGCTTGTGCTGGATTGCTTCCACTTCCATGCCATGAACTCAAGCATGGATACATTGAAGCAGGCAGACATCTCCAAGATTTTCATTCTTCACATGGACGATACAGAAGACTTCCCGATCGGAAGCCTTGTTGACGAAGATCGAGTATGGCCGGGTCATGGCGCAATCGATTTGGATGGCATCTTATCGGTATTGACTGAAAAAGGGTATGATGGAGCGGCAACCGTCGAGCTTTTCCGTCCGGAGTATTATGAGATGCCGGCAGAAGAAGTGATCAAAAAAGCCAAAGAAACCACCATGCAAGTAATATCGAAATATGCAAAAATATAAGGCAACTTCCCTGATTATGTAGAAGGGGCAGCAGACTGTCGAGCAAAACTCGACAGTCTTTTTTATGTGGCAATCTTTACGATGAAGCAGTTTCAATCAGCGGGAAAAATCCGGTATGACGCTATTCAAGGTGTGGAGGCATTGCGTTTGATTTGATAGCATCTTGTGTAATTCTTGAAATAAAGATGAACAATTTCAAAAATAACAAGTTATCGATTGACTGTAAGCGCTTCATTTATTATGATGTAATAAGAAAGCGACCAAAACTTAATCAAAAGTTACTAATGTACTAGGAAGAAAAGAGTGTTGTCGTTTATTGACAGATTGATAGTTAATCTGCTGTCAGCCTTAGAGGATAATCATCTGAACTAGGAGAGGGAGGAAATAAGCATGACTGAAGCTGTGAAAGTTAAAAACTATATCAATGGAGAATGGGTGGAAAGCACCGCAACACATTATGAAGAAGTTTACAATCCAGCAACCAAAGAAGTAATCGCTCATGTACCATTTTCAACTAAGGAAGATATCGACCATGCTGTCAGCGTAGCAACAGAGACATTCAAGACTTGGTCAAAAGTGCCAGTGCCGAGAAGGGCTCGCATTCTATTCAACTATCAACAGCTTTTGCTTCGTGATAAACAAGAATTGGCCGAACTGATCACAAAAGAGAACGGTAAGAATTTGAAAGAAGCATTGGGGGAAGTCCAGCGTGGTATCGAGAATGTCGAATTTGCAGCTGGTGCGCCTACTCTCATGATGGGGGATTCGCTGCCAGCGATCGCCACAGACGTGGAGGCGACCAATTACCGCTATCCTGTCGGCGTCGTCGGAGGTATCGCACCGTTCAACTTCCCGATGATGGTTCCATGCTGGATGTTCCCGATGGCAATCGCGCTTGGTAATACATTCATCTTAAAGCCATCTGAAAAAACACCATTACTTACACAGAAGCTGGTGGAGCTGTTCACCGAAGCAGGCTTGCCAAATGGTGTATTCAACCTTGTGTATGGTGCACATGATGTTGTGAATGGCATCCTCGATCATCCGGAAGTCAAAGCGATTTCCTTCGTCGGATCAAAACCGGTAGGAGAATATGTTTACAAGCGCGGAAGTGAAAATCTGAAACGCGTACAAGCATTGACTGGTGCAAAGAACCATACGATCGTGCTGAATGATGCGGACTTGGATGATACGATCACCAACATCATCGGAGCGGCATTCGGTTCCGCTGGTGAGCGCTGCATGGCCTGTGCAGTCGTGACAGTCGAAGAAGGCATCGCCGACGAATTCGTTGCCCGGCTGACAGAGGCAACCAAGAATGTCAGCATGGGGAATGGTTTGGATGATGGTGTATTCCTTGGACCTGTCATCCGTGAAGAAAATAAGAAACGGACAGCTGAATACATCCAAAAAGGATTGGATGAAGGAGCTAAAATAGTTTGCGATGGACGTGAACGTGCAAGTGAGGATGGATTCTTCATCGGACCGACTATCTTTGACGAAGTAAGTCCGGAAATGACAATCTGGCAAGATGAAATCTTTGCACCGTTCCTATCCATTGTCCGCGTAAAAGATTTGAAGGAAGCGGTGGAAGTCGCTAACCAGTCAGAATTCGCCAATGGCGCATGCTTGTTCACATCCAATGCATCCAGCATCCGATATTTCCGTGAAAATATCGATGCCGGAATGCTGGGAATCAACTTGGGAGTGCCGGCACCAATGGCCTTCTTCCCATTCTCAGGCTGGAAATCTTCCTTCTTTGGTACATTGCATGCAAATGGAAAAGACAGCGTGGACTTCTATACCCGTAAGAAAGTTGTCACTGCACGCTACAAAGCTCCGACTTTCGAATAAGGGAGGAATTCTGAAATGGCTAATCTTTTGCAGAAAAAGCAAGATGGACAGAAACAAGATGGCATCAAATTCATCCAGGAAGTGATGAAGGAACAATCCGGACTGGAATATGTCGGGTTCAAACTCATCGAAATGGATGATGGTGCGGTATATGAAGAACAGACAGGAAAAACGGAAGTGTGCATCGTAGCTGTGACTGGCAAGATCACAGTGACGGAAGGGGAAAATACCTACCAGAATATCGGTACAAGGGACAGTGTCTTTGAAAAGAAACCGACAGATAGCGTATATGTTTCGAATGATCGCTCCTTCCGTATCGAAGCAGCGAAACAGGCGACGGTTGCATTCTGCTATTCTCCGTCTGAGAATCAGCTTCCGACCACATTGATCGCCGCAGACAGCATTGCGGTGCTCCAGAGGGGAACAGGTGCAAATCAGCGGCTTGTGCACGACATCCTGCCAGAAACGAATCCGGCGGCAAACAGCCTTTTGGTGGTGGAAGTGTACACGGAAAGCGGCAACTGGTCCAGCTACCCGCCGCATAAGCATGATCGTGATAATCTGCCGGACGAATCATTCCTGGAAGAAACGTATTACCATGAAATGGATCCACCGCAAGGCTTTGTGTTCCAGCGTGTTTACACCGACGAACGGGATCTGGATGAAACGATGGCAGTGGAAAACCAAGATGTCGTCGTTGTGCCAAAAGGCTATCATCCAGTAGGTGTCCCGGCTGGTTATACGTCATACTATCTGAACGTCATGGCAGGACCGAAGCGGATCTGGAAATTTTATAACGATCCAGCTCATGAATGGATGCTGAAATAGGAAGGAGCTCATAAGCATGCAATATAATTTCGCGAACGACAGAACTTACGACATCATAGCAATCGGCCGTGCTTGCATCGATTTGAATGCAACAGAGTTCAACCGGCCGATGGAAGAGACGATGACATTTACCAAATACGTAGGCGGTTCCCCGGCTAACATCAGTATCGGTAGCTCAAGACTCGGGCTGAAGGCCGGTTTCATCGGTAAGATTTCCGATGATCAGCATGGCCGCTTCATCCGCCAGTACATGAAGGATGCCGGTATTGATACATCGCAGATGATCGTTGATAAAGAAGGACATAAAACCGGTCTGGCATTTACGGAAATCAAAAGTCCGGAAGAATGCAGCATATTGATGTACCGGGATGACGTTGCGGATTTGTATTTGCAGCCGGAGGAAGTGGATGAAAACTACATCGCGCAATCCAAGGTCCTGCTTGTGTCCGGAACGGCATTGAGCAAAAGTCCATCACGTGAAGCCGTCCTGAAAGCTGTGGCAGATGCAAAGCGGCATGATGTCAAAGTCATCTTTGAACTGGATTACCGTCCATATACTTGGCAATCCCCAGCAGAGACATCGGTTTATTATCGACTCGTTGCCGAGCAATCCGATGTTGTCATCGGTACTCGTGATGAATTCGATGCCCTGGAAAATAAGAGCGGCGGTACAAATGAGGTGACAACAGCTTACTTGTTCCAGCATGAACCTGATTTGATCGTCATCAAGCACGGTGTGGAAGGATCGTTTGCTTATACGAAAGATGGACAGCAATTTTCCAGTCAAGCTTATTTGACGAAAGTGCTGAAAACCTTCGGAGCTGGTGATTCTTATGCTTCTGCTTTCCTATACGCATTGATCAGCGGAAAGGATATTGCATCGGCACTTCGTTATGGCAGTGCGAGTGCTTCCATCGTTGTGAGCCAGCATAGTTCTTCCGAAGCCATGCCGACAGTGGATAAAATAGAAAATCTGATCGCTTCCCACACAGAAGCACAGCAACGGTAAGGAGGAGATAGGGATGCAGACAGTAAGATTGACAACCGCGCAAGCTCTCGTGAAATTCCTGAATCAACAGTACATTTCATTTGATGGCGAAGAAACGCCATTTGTGGAAGGGATCTTCAACATCTTCGGTCACGGAAATGTGCTTGGTATCGGGCAGGCGCTCGAGCAGGATGCCGGGCGCCTGAAAGTCATCCAAGGAAAAAATGAGCAAGGCATGGCGCATGCAGCCGTTGCTTTCAGCAAGCAAAAACTGCGCCGTCAGATTTACGCCGTGACAACGTCCGTCGGACCAGGTTCGGCCAATTTGACAGCCGCTGCGGGGACGGCGCTTGCCAATAACATTCCCGTACTGCTTCTGCCTGCGGATACTTTTGCCACAAGGCAGCCGGATCCGGTATTGCAGCAAGTGGAACAAGAATACAGCCAATCTGTGACGACGAATGATGCGCTCAAACCTGTTTCCCGCTATTGGGATCGGATAACGCGGCCCGAACAGCTTATGTCCAGTTTGATCCGGGCTTTCGAGGTCATGACCGACCCTGCCAAAGCAGGGCCAGCAACAGTTTGCATTTCTCAGGATGTCGAAGGGGAAGCATATGATTTCGATGTATCCTTCTTTGAGAAACGCGTGCATTACGTCGATCGTAAGCCAGCGGTTGAGCGTGAACTGAATGGTGCAGCGGAATTGATCAAATCAAGCCGCAAACCAGTGATATTGGTCGGCGGCGGAGCGAAATATTCCGGTGCGAGGGATATACTGGTCAGTCTTTCCGAAAAGCATGGAATACCGCTCGTCGAGACACAGGCTGGAAAATCGACCGTCGAAAGTGATTTCCGGAACAACCTTGGCGGAATGGGGATCACCGGTACATTGGCAGCGAATAAAGCAGCCCGCGAAGCTGATTTGATCATTGGAATCGGGACACGTTATACCGATTTTGCTACTTCCTCGAAAACAGCTTTTGACTTTGATTCAACGAAATTTTTGAATATCAATGTCAGTCGTCTGCAGGCTTATAAGCTGGATGCTTTCCAAGTCGTGGCAGATGCGAAAGTCGCATTGGAAGCGCTATCTCCATTGCTGGAAGGCTATCAAAGTGATTTTGGCACAAAAATCGCTGAACTGAAAAGTGAATGGGAAGCAGAGCGCAAGCGTTTGAGTGAAGTGACCTTCACACGGGAAGACTTCGATCCGGAAGTGAAAGAACAGTTCACACAGGAAGTGCTGAATGAGTATGCCGATGCACTGAATACGGAGCTTGCCCAAACGACGGCATTGCTTGCGATCAACGAAACGATAGATCCGGAAAGTGTCGTGATTGGTTCCGCAGGCTCCCTTCCAGGCGATTTGCAGCGACTTTGGAACCCGACGAAGCCAAATACTTATCATCTTGAGTACGGATATTCATGTATGGGTTATGAAGTGTCGGGAACGCTTGGAATCAAGCTGGCCGAGCCGGAAAGGGAAGCGTATACGATGGTCGGGGATGGCAGCTTCCTGATGCTGCATTCCGAATTTCTGACCTCAATCCAGTATGGTCAGAAAATCAATGTCCTTCTATTCGACAATTCCGGTTATGGCTGTATCAACAACCTGCAGATGGAACATGGCAGCGGCAGTTATTTCTGTGAATTCCGTACGCATGACGACAAGATAGTGAATGTGGATTATGCGAAAATCGCCGAAGGATATGGAGCAAAAGCATATCGTGCCAATACGGTGGAAGAGCTTAAGGCTGCGCTTGAAGATGCCAAAAAGCAGGATGTATCCACTTTGATCGAAATGAAAGTATTGCCCAAGACGATGAGTGAAGGCTATGACAGCTGGTGGCATGTCGGAGTAGCCGAAGTATCCGAAAGCGAGAGTGTGAAGCGTGCTTATGAAGCAAAGCAGAAAATGCTGGAGCGTGCCAAACAATATTAAGGAAGAAGGGTTCGGTATGGGGGAGACAAAAATCAAGTGGGGAATATCTCCTATTGGCTGGCGTAATGACGATATACCGGAGATCGGAGCGGAAAACACGCTCCAGCATCTCCTCAGTGACATAGTGGTAGCTGGCTTTCAAGGAACGGAAATCGGCGGTTTCTTTCCGGAAGCGAACATATTGAAAAAGGAACTGCAGCTCAGGGATTTATCCATTGCTGGTAAATGGTTTTCAAGCTATTTGATTCGGGATGGATTGGCAACCGTGGCAGCAAGTTTCAAACGGCAGTGCCAGATTTTGCAGGATCTGGGAGCAAGCGTGATTGTTGTCTCGGAGCAAACATACAGCCTGCAGACGCTTGAACAAAATGTCTTTGATAAAAAACCTGAGTTCACGGATGAGGAATGGAAGACAGTCGCGGAGGGCTTGAATCAGCTTGGTGAAATCGCTGCAGCACACGATTTGCATCTCGTCTACCATCATCACTTGGGGACAGGTATCCAAACAGGTGGAGAAATCGACAGACTGATGGATAGCACCGATCCAGCATATGTCCACTTATTATTTGATACAGGTCATTTGTATGTATCGGACGGCGATTACCTGCATGTACTTAATAAACATCACAAGCGGATCAAACACGTTCATTTCAAAGATGCCCGCCGCCAGGTTGTGGAGGATTGCCGAAACAAAGGGCAGTCTTTCCTGAAGTCCTTCCTGAATGGGATGTTCACCGTACCTGGTGATGGCTGTATCGATTTCAAACAAGTTTATGATGCACTGCTCGAACATCAGTATGAAGGCTGGATCATCATCGAAGCAGAGCAAGACCCTGCAATCGCACATCCGCTTGAGTACGCATTGATTGCCCGGAAATATATCAACGACAATCTAGTTCACACCCGTAATTAAGAGGAGAGGGAGAATATGGGGAAGAAGGAGCAGGATATTACACAGGGACCAGAACATAAGAAATCTTCAAGCACACCAAATAAAGCATTACGTAAGATCACTTTGATTTCCACTTTCGGCGGTTTGCTGTTTGGTTATGATACCGGCGTCATCAACGGAGCTTTGCCGTTCATGTCGGAAGCAGATCAGCTAAATTTGACACCGCTTACAGAGGGTATCGTCACGAGCTCTTTACTGCTCGGTGCTGCCTTTGGTGCTGTATTCGGAGGAAGATTATCCGACCAGCGCGGCCGTAGGAAAAATATATTGATGCTTGCGCTGATATTCTTCATCGCTGCACTTGGATGTACTTTTGCCCCAAACACCGAGGTGATGGTCCTTTTCCGCTTTATCCTTGGTATTGCAGTTGGGGGAGCTTCCGTTACCGTCCCGACTTATTTAGCTGAAATGTCGCCGGCAGAGCGTCGAGGAAAGACGGTGACCATGAATGAGCTGATGATTGTAACTGGTCAGCTGCTTGCTTTCACCATCAACGCCATTTTGGGCAGCGTACTTGGTGACAATGATCATGTCTGGCGTTATATGCTTGTCCTAGCTTCGCTTCCGGCTGTGGCATTGTGGTTTGGGATGCTAGTGATGCCGGAAAGTCCGCGCTGGCTCGCTTCGAAGGGTAAAATCGGCGAAGCAATGCGCGTCCTGCAGCAAGTGCGGGAAGAAAGCCGGGCAAAAGCAGAGCTTCAGGAAATCCAGAGAGCAGTGACGAAAGAGTCCGAAATCAAGCGGGCGACGTTCAAGGATCTGAACACACCATGGGTACGGAAAATCGTATTGATCGGTCTTGGTATCGCCGTCGTTCAGCAGATCACCGGAGTGAATTCCATCATGTACTATGGAACCGAGATCTTGAAGGATGCAGGATTCGAGACGCAGGCAGCACTAGTCGGCAACATCGCCAATGGTGTCATCTCTGTGATCGCTACCTTCTTCGGCATCTGGCTGCTAGGTAAAGTCGGCAGGAGGCCGATGCTGTTGACCGGGCTCATCGGTACATCAAGTGCCTTACTTGCCATCGGCATTGTTAGTTTGGTATTCGAAGGTACAGCTGCTTTGCCGTACATCGTCTTGTCACTTACAGTTACGTTCCTGGCATTTCAGCAGGCGGCTATCTCACCGGTGACATGGTTGATGCTTTCTGAGATTTTCCCGCTCCATTTACGCGGCATCGGGATGGGTGTGACGGTGTTCTGTCTTTGGATCACCAATTTCACCATCGGACTTACATTCCCGGTATTGCTGGGAAGTGTCGGCTTATCGACTACATTCTTTGTTTTTGTAATATTCGGCATACTGGCGATCACCTTTGTACAAAAATTCCTGCCGGAGACAAAAGATCGGACTTTGGAGGAATTGGAAGAAAGTTTCCGTAATCGGATCATACCGAAAACGGTTCCCGGACAGAAAAAAGTTTGATCTACAAGGAGGCAAAATATAATGACAGTCAGAATTGGTGTGGTTGGTACAGGAGCAATCGGTAAAGAACATATGAATCGCGTACAGCAGCGTTTAGCCGGAGCGGAGATTGTGGCCGTGACAGATGTGAATCAAGCTTCTGCCGAACAGGCATTACAGGAACTTGGGATACAAGCTGTGATTTATCCGGATGATCAGACATTGATCGATGCACAAGACGTGGATGCAATCTTCGTCACAAGCTGGGGCCCAGCTCACGAAGCGACAGTGCTCAAAGCAATTGCAGCTGGAAAATATGTATTCTGCGAAAAACCGCTCGCAGTGACAGCAAAAGGCTGTATGGATATTGTCAAAGCGGAAATGGAGCATGGCAAAAGATTGGTACAGGTTGGCTTCATGCGTCAATATGATAGCGGATACATGCAGCTGAAAAGTGCACTGGATGCTAATTTGGTCGGCGAGCCGCTCTTCTTGAAATGCGCGCATCGTAATCCGGAAGTGAATGCAGCGTATACGACAGATATGGCGATATCCGATACATTGATCCATGAAATCCATGTGCTTCACTGGCTGCTGGATGACGAATATGTATCTGCACAAGTACTATATCCACGTAAAACAAAGAACGCTCTGCCTCATTTGCAGGATCCGCAAATCGTCATGCTGGAAACAGCTTCTGGCGTGCTGATTCAGGTCGAAGTGTCTGTCAACTGCAAATACGGTTATGACATCCAGTGCGAAATCGTCGGGGAAGACGGCATTGTCAGCCTGCCGGAAGTGGAAAGTATCACTGTTCGGAAAGAAGGTAAGCTCAGCACGAATATCCTGACCGATTGGAAGCTTCGGTTCACAGACGCATATGACAAAGAATTGCAAGATTTTATCCACAGCATCACACGTCTTGGTGTCCCGGCTGGACCTTCTGCTTGGGATGGATACGTAGCAGCTGTCACTTCAGACGCCTGCCTGAAAGCTCAGGAATCCGGACTGAAAGAACCGATCGCTTTGGAAAGCACGCCTGATTTCTATCAAATGAATATAAAAGCGCAAGTCTAAAAAAATCAAATTCATGAGTGGAGGAATAATCAATGAAATTAGCTTTGGATCCTACTATGTATACTAATCTTTCCCTAAAAGATATGGTCAATAAAACGGCTGAGCTGGGCTATGAATATATCGAGTTATCACCGCGGGAAGACTTCTGCCCATTTTATAAATATCCGAAAGTGGATCGGACCCAAATCAAGAATTTGAAAACATGGATGCGTGATGCCGGCGTCAAGCTTTCATCATTGCTGCCGCTATACTACTGGGCTGGTCCGGATGAAGATCGCCGTCAGGCTGCTGTTCGCAACTGGAAAAGAGCTATCGAAATTGCGGTGGATCTCGATGTCGACTTGATGAACACGGAATTCAATGGCTCAAAATATGATGCTGTCGTCTGTGAAGAGAAATTCATCAAATCGATGGATGAACTGATTCCTGTTTTCGAAAAAGAAGGCATCAAACTTAATCTGCAAGCGCATCCTTATGACTTCATTGAAACCAATACCGGCGCTGTCGATATGATTCGTGCTTTGGACCGTGATTGGATCAATCTTGTATACTCCACTGCACACACATTCTTCTATGATGAAGGTAAAGGGGATATTGATGCTATGTTTGATGTTGCGGGCGATCGTTTGCAGCATGTGCTGTTCGCCGATACATTCAATCATAAAGCTGCCGGCGGCTTACGCTACATCGTCAACCCGCCAGGTGCTGAGGCGACGATTCACCAGCATCTCAATATTGGGGAAGGTGAAGTCGATTTTGACACGATTTTCCGCAGAATGAGAGAAATGAAGTTTGATGGTATAGCTACGAACGCTGTATTCGCTTGGGTGGACAAAGCGGATGAATCCAGCAAATGGATGCTCGAGAAAATGAAAGATGGCTTGGGAATCAACTAATAGGAGGCGGACAGGATGAAATTATGCTTCAATGAAGCCACAACATTGGAAAACTCCAACTTGGCGATAGATCTTGAGCTGTGTGAGCGTCATGGATATGATTACATTGAAATCCGGACGATGGATAAGCTGCCGGAATACTTGGAACAGCAGTCCATCGAACAGCTGGCGGCTTATTTCCAGGAAAATCACATCAAACCGCTCGCGCTGAATGCCCTTGTCTTCTTCAATAACCGCACCGAAGAGGAGTATCAAGAGATATTGCAGGAGTTCGAGCAAATGCTTACGTATGCCAAAGCTTTGGATGTGCCTTACATCGTGGCTGTACCGTTGGTTACGAAGGAGAAGTTCCTGAAGAAGGATATCAAAGCCAGCAGCGTAGCTGTCTTGAAGGAACTGGCTGAAAAGGCAGAGCCATACGGAGTCAAACTGGCGCTGGAATTTGTCGGACATCCTGACTGTACTGTCAATACGTTTGAACAAGCTTACGACATCATCCAAGCAGTGGACCATCCAAATGTAGGACTTGTCTTCGATTGTTTTCACTTCCATGCGATGGGTTCCAGTTTTGAATCGCTGGAACAAGCGGATGTTTCCAAGCTTTTCATACTTCATCTCGATGATACGGAGGATTTCCCGATCGGCAGCTTAGTCGATGAAGACCGTGTATGGCCGGGGCATGGCAGCATCGATTTGAACCGCATCCTCAGCATTTTGCGGGAAAAAGGTTATGAAGGAGCTGTTTCCGTTGAGCTGTTCCGACCGGAATATTACAGCATGGAACCGGAAGAAGTGATCAAAAAGGCAAAAGATACAACGCTGGAAGTAATGAACGAGCATTTTTCATTTGCCTGAGTACAGCCATAGGCAGGGAAAGGAGGAAAGATCAATGTCGATTGTTTCGATGAAGGAGATGCTCCAGCATGCACTGCAGCATGGTTATGCAGTGGGACAATACAATATGAACAGTGTCCAATGGGTCCAAGCGACACTGCGGGCGGCACAGGAGGAGCAAGGACCTGTGATAGTGGCAGCTTCTGACCGGCTTGTCGACTATCTTGGCGGTTTCCGCTTGATAACGGAAAGTGTAAAAGCACTGGTCGAGGAAATGGAAATCACCGTTCCGGTTGCATTGCACCTGGATCATGGCAAAACAGTCGAGCGCTGCTTGCAAGCAATAGATGCTGGCTTTACCTCCGTCATGTACGATGGCTCCCACACACCGATCCAGCAAAACATCGAGGATACAAAGAGAGTAGTGGAAGCTGCCAGCAAATATGGTGTTTCTGTCGAAGCTGAGGTTGGATCAGTTGGAGGAGTGGAAGATGGCTTGGTTGGTGGTATCATTTATGCCGATCCCGAAGAATGCCGATTGCTGGCAGAAAAAACTGGTATAGACGCACTTGCAGCTGCACTAGGTTCTGTACATGGTGTTTATCAGGGGGAACCCAAGCTCGGATTCAAAGAGATGGAAGAAATACAAGCGATAACGGGCATACCATTGGTGCTGCATGGCGGCTCCGGTATCCCGCTCGCTCAAATTCAAAGAGCAATCAAGCTTGGACACGCAAAAATCAATGTGAACACGGAATGTCTGCAAGCATGGACACAAGCCGTCCGGCATGCTGCCAGACAAGAATCTAATGCATATGATGCCAAGGAGCTGCTCATCCCGGGGATGGAAGCAGTGACAGATACAGTGAAACGTAAGATGAAGGATTTCGGCACCTCGGCACGGACGACGGTTGCCGGTTCAATGCTATAAGCAAAAGCCAGACACGATTGTGTCTGGCTTTTCATATGCCTGGATAAAGCAATTGAATATTGTTTGTTTCTGCAAACTTCAGGTAATTGAGCGGTGGTTTTTGATCTGTGATCAAATAATCGATATCTTCCAATTTCCTGTACGTCATCAAAGCATATTTACCAAACTTTTGATGATCCACCAATAAAAATACTTCCGCACTCCTCTCGGCAACGGTCTCTTTGATGTTGCTCTCGACAGGAGAGGAATTCGTCACCCCGTGATCGATGGAGATACCGGTTGAAGCCATGAACGCTTTATTGATATTGAATGCTTGAAACAATTCCAAGTTGCGAAAGCTCGAAAAAGAACGCGTCTTACGCTGAAAGATACCGCCCATCGATATCACTTGCAGATTCTCATAAGGAAAAGAGCTATTGATGAAATCAAAATTATTCGTAATGACGGTTATCTCTTTATCTTTTATGAATTCCAGCATCTCCATGGTAGTGGTACCAGAATCGATGAAAATGATATCCCCATCGTCGACATAAGTAGCAGCCAATTCGGCAATTGCTCGTTTCTGTTCCAAATTACGCGTCTTGCGTTCCGTGAATGATTCCAATGGTGACAGAGAAGCGTGTGACTGCTTGGCTGAAACACCGCCATATACTTTATTGATTTCGCCAGCATCCACTAATTCTTGTACATCGCGCCGGATTGTGTTCTTTGATACATCGAATACTTCGACAAGTTTATCCAGTGAAACAGTCTGGTGTTTGATGACATACTCTTTGATTTGTTCTATCCGCTGCAGCTTTAACATAGGTTCTCCACCTTCATAAACATTTCCAGTAATTTACTCAACACTTACTTGCAAAGTGAAGAGATTTATATGTTTTGATTATATCATAACAAAGATATTACCAACAGTTTACCTGTTTGTATGCAAAAAGTGAAAGGATATTATATTTTTTGGGATTTCCTCACAAAGCGAATCTGACTTGGAGGGATATATTTAAAGCAGTACCTAAGGGATGATGAATTGGAAATCAGAAAAATGAATGCAGGAGAAATTGATATAGTAAGACAGTTGAGATTGAAAAGTTACAAAGAATATAAACAATCAGTCTCAAAAGAACATTGGGAGGTGCTTGAGAATATGCTTATGTCTGCCTAAGATTTAAAAGACGGCGTTAGTATATTTGTAGCCGAGAAGGATAATGAAATTGCAGGGAGTGTAGCTTTGTTCCAAGCTTCCGTAAAAGCATATGATTGGAGGACAGTGTTGTACAAGCATATCCTGAAATACGTATGCTCTCAGTTGATCCAGACATCAGGGGAGAGGGAATCGGAGCAGCTCTTGTAAATCATTGCTTGGAAGTTTCAAAGAAGGAGTCGCATATCGGTCTTCATACTGCTTCTTTCATGAAAAAAGCTATATCACTTTATGTAAATAAGGGCTTTGTGCGCCTCCCAGAGAAAGATCTGGAACCAATGAGTGACGGAAACATTGTGAAGGCATTTATCAGGGATTTAAAAAGAGAACGTTTGTATGGTTCATCTGACATTAGAAATTAGAGATGTTAGCTTGTTTTGTCCCACAGGCAAAATAGTGATCATTTGTTTAAAACAAAAGAAGCTCTCTGTTAAAGAGAGCTTCTTAACTATATCATTGTCCAGTACGCAGCCGGACTAGCTGTTCCACTTCATCAGCAGTGCTTAAAGTCAACGCTTGTTGGCTTAACTCCTGCATGTCTGCTTTGGATAGCTTCGTGATTTGTGTTCTTGCTGGCAGGATGCTTGTTGCGCTCATGCTGAATTCATCAAGGCCGAGGCCGAGAAGAAGCGGGATTGCAATGGCATCGCCGGCCATCTCACCGCACATGCCAGCCCATTTTCCTTCTGCATGTGCTGCTTCGATGACATTATGCACAAGGTTAAGGATTGCTGGATGGTACGGCTGGTACAAGTAGCTTACGCGTTCGTTCATGCGGTCAGCTGCCATTGTATATTGAATCAAGTCGTTCGTACCGACGCTGAAGAAATCGACTTCCTTCGCAAATTGCTTGGCAGCAACTGCTGTGGAAGGGATTTCGACCATGATGCCGATTTCGATTGAATCAGATACTTTCACACCATCAGCTGTAAGCTTCTCTTTTTCTTCAAGAAGGATCGCTTTTGCTTGGCGGAATTCTTCCAGTGTTGCAATCATCGGGAACATGATTTTCAAGTTTCCGTAAACGCTCGCACGCAATAGGGCACGAAGCTGCACACGGAAGATGTCGTCACGCTCCAGGCAAAGGCGGATCGCACGGTAGCCTAGGAACGGGTTCATTTCCTTCGGCAGCTGCAAATAGCTGAGCTCTTTGTCGCCGCCGATATCCAAAGTACGGACTACAACTGGCTTGTCTCCCATGTTTTCAAGGACAGTTTTATAGGATTCGAACTGTTCTTCTTCACTTGGAAGCTCGCTTTTGCCCATGTAGAGGAATTCTGTACGATAAAGGCCGACACCTTCGCCGCCATTGTTTTGAACGCCGGTAACGTCTTCTGGCGTACCGATATTCGCAACTAGTTCTACATGAACACCATCCGTTGTAATGGTAGGTTCATTTTTCAGCTTCGCCCATTCTTGCTTTTGCTGTTCGAAAGCTTCTTGTTTTGCTTTATATGTTGCCAATTCATCTTCCGTTGGATCGATGATGACAGTTCCTTCGATACCGTCAACAATGATCATGACATCACTTGCAGCAGAAGATGTGATTGACTTCGTACCGACAACAGCAGGGATTTCAAGTGAGCGAGCCATGATGGCAGAGTGGGAAGTACGTCCGCCGATATCGGTTGTAAACCCTTTCACAAACTGTTTGTTAAGCTGTGCCGTATCAGAAGGAGTCAAGTCCTCTGCAATGATGATAACTTCTTCGTCTATAAGTGCAGGATCCGGGAAGGAAACCTGTAAAAGATGTGCCATGACGCGTTTTGTGACATCCTGGATGTCAGCAGCGCGTTCTTTCATATATTCATTGTCCATGCTGCGGAACATGTCGATGAACATAGTAGCTGTCTCGTCAAGAGCAGCTTCAGCATTGATGCTGTTATTGCGAATATTGTCTTTAACAGGGTTGATCAGTTCGGGATCTGCCAAAACAAGCAAATGAGCCGAGAAAATCTCGGCATGCTCGTCGCCAAGTGACACACGGGCATTCTCGCGGATTTTCTCCAACTCTTTTTTGCTGATTTCAAGGGCAGCATCCAAACGGCTGATCTCATCTTCCGTATTCGCAACAGTGGTCTTATCGAAAGAGAGGTCTGGTACAGCCAAATGGTATGCTTTTGCAATAGCGATACCATTTGAAGCTGCGATTCCGTTTATCATGCTCATCGGAATTATTCTCCCAAGCCTTCGCTTTTGATTGTTTCCGCAATTGTGTTGACTGCTTCATCAGCGTCGTCGCCTTCGGCAGAGATCGTGATTTCAGCACCCTGTGGAATACCAAGGCTCATAACACCCATGATAGATTTAAGGTTGACGCTCTTGCCGTTGTATGCAAGCTGGATATCGGATTTGAAGCCGCCTGCTTTATTTACTAAAATTGTAGCCGGACGAGCGTGTACGCCTGTCTCATCTGTGATTGTCATTGTTTTTTCTGCCATGGTAAATACCTCCAAAGATTTTTATTATGTGAATGCTTTCATCCTGTTTTTGTGAATGCTTTCATTCTATCTTATTTTATACTTTTCTTAGGTCTTTTTTCAATAGTCCTACAATAATCGCTGTGACAAAAGCACCGATTATGATGGAAAGGAAGTAAAGCAATGGGTTTCCTTCAACCAAACTTGCCGAGATGATACCGCCATGCGGAGCATTCAACCCGATTGAGAAGAAGGCTGAAAGACCGCCAGCTACGGCAGCACCGATTGCTGTTGCCGGAATGACACGGAGCGGGTCGGCAGCTGCAAATGGGATGACACCTTCCGAGATGAAGAATGCGCCCAGTACATACGCTGTTTTACCGGTTTCTCTTTCCTGCTTCGTGAATTTGTTTCGGAACAAGCTGGTTGCAAGAGCAAGTCCAAGCGGAGGAACCATACCGCCGGCCATGACAGCTGCCATGAATTCCAAGTTGCCTGCATCAAGCATTGCGATACCGAATGTATACGCAGCTTTGTTGATCGGGCCGCCCATGTCGATTGCCATCATCGCACCAAGCACGATGCCAACCAACACCAAGTTTGTACCGCCAAGACCTTCCAGGAAATCAGAAAGTGCGACATATACTTGTGTCAGGGATGGGTTGATCAACAACATGATCATACCCGTGATGAAGATGCTCAAAACAGGGAAGAAGAGAATCGTTTTCAAACCTTCCAATACAGCTGGCAGACCAGACAATGCTTTCTTGATTCCAAGTGTTACATAACCTGCAAGGAAACCGGCGATCAAACCGCCAAGGAATCCGGAACTCGTTGCGTCGCCATGACCATACGTGACAGCGATCAAACCACCGATGGCACCAGGAGCGAAACCAGGTTTGTCAGCGATACTGCTGGAAATGAAACCGGCCAGTACAGGAACGATCAAGAAGAATGCTTGGCTGCTTCCGATTTCGTTCAGCATTTCCGCAAATCGGCTGTCTGGGAACAATTCGCCGAATAGAATGCTGAGCGCAATCAGGATACCACCGCCGACAACGAACGGAAGCATGTTGGAAACACCATTCATGATGTGTTTGTAGAATCCGGAACGTTGTTCTTTCTTCTGGCCGCCTTCTGCCGCAGCTTCCGAGCTGCGGCCGCTGTTATGATGGACTGGTGCATCTTGAGCAAGAGCTTTCTCGATTAATTCTTTCGGTATTTTCAAGGCGCGTCCGACTGGAACCTGCAGGACGTGCTTGCCTTCGAATGGGCTGAGATCGACATTGACATCAGCTGCAACGATGATTGCTGTTGCTTCCTTGATATCCTCATCCGTCAGACGGTTTTTGATACCGCCGGCCCCATTTGTCTGGACTTTGATCGGTACATTCATTTCCGCTGCAGTCTGTTTCAGTTTATCTGCTGCCATGAATGTGTGGGCGATACCAGTAGGGCAGGCTGTGATGGCAAGGACTTTTCCTTGTGTTCCTGGCGCATCCTGTGCCAATTCCACTGCTGCATTTTCTTGAGCTTCTTCTTCACCCAGTTCTTCTTTTTCCTTGGCATCGATGATCGTCATGATCTCTTCTTCTGTCAGGGCGTTCTCGATATTTGATCGGAATGTGCTGTCCATCAAGAATGAAGAAAGTCGGGATAAAGTCTCCAAATGCGTCTGGTTGGCGCCTTCTGAAGCAGCAATCATGAAGAACAAGTGAGACGGCTGTCCATCCAGTGCTTCATAATCCAAGCCTTCCTTTGAACGTCCAAAAGCGATCGCTGGTGTTTTGACAGCTGCAGATTTACCATGCGGGATGGCGATTCCTTCTCCGATTCCTGTCGTGGACTGTGCTTCCCGTGCAAGAATTGCTTCTTTGAATCCTGCTTTATCATTCAATTTGCCCGCTTGATCCAATTTGGAAACAAGTTCCTCGATTACATCTGCTTTTGATTGGCTTCCAAGCTGCAAAATGATTGTATCTTTTGTAAGTAGTTCTGTAATACGCATGATTAACACCCCTCTTAGATAGATGTGAGTTTGACTTGGCTGACTAATTCTTCTATATATTGTCTTTCGCCGAGGTCATCACTGAATGCTGTAGCACTTCCTGCTGCCACCGCATAAGTAAAAGCTTGCTCATAATTGCCTGTTTTCTCAAAGGCAGCCAGGAATCCTGCCACCATGCTATCGCCTGCCCCGACGGAATTTTTCACTGTTCCTTTCGGTGTCTCGGCTTTCCATGCATGGTCTTTGTTAACGAAGATGGCACCTTCACCGCCCATTGAAACGATGACATTGTCGATACCTGTTTCATGCAGCTTTCGTGCATAGCTTACGATGTCTTCGATGGAAGAGATGGTCGTATCGAATAGTTCACCAAGTTCATGGTGATTCGGTTTGACAAGGAACATCCGTTTTCCAATCAAGTCGCGAAGCGCTGCACTGGATGTATCAGCTATGAATCGCGTGCCATTTTCTTCACAAATGTCAGCCATCCTGGCGTAAATGTCAGCTGGAACGGAGCCCGGTGCATTGCCTGCGGCAACCAAGGCATCTTGGTTGCCAAGATGCCTTATTTGCTCGAAAAGCAAAGCAAGCTGTTCTGTCGTAATGGCAGGTCCTGGTCCGTTGATTTCTGTTTCTGCGCCTGACTTCAGCTTTACGTTGACACGTGTTGGTTCATTTATTTCAATGAACTGATGCGCAATGCTATCAGCTTCAAGGGATTCCTGTATGAAAGCGCCGGTAAAGCCGCCGATAAATCCCAATGCGGTCGTATCCACATCGAGCCGCTTGAGCAGTCGGGAAACATTGATACCTTTCCCGCCGGCAAAATATGCTGTTTCTGTAGCGCGATTCAAATCTCCCGCCTGAAAGCCATCCACATGCATGATGTAGTCAATGGATGGGTTGAGCGTACATGTGTAATTCATGAGTCCACAACCTTTATTGATGTAAGTTTCTTGTAAGCAGTCTCTTGCTTCATGCTGGCATTGTCCACGATGAGTTTCGCTTCGGATAAGTCTGCTATATGAGCGAAGGTCGTCTGGTCCAATTTGCTGCGGTCGGCGATGACATATGTCTCGTCTGAACGTTGCAGTGCCAGCCGCTTGATGGCCGCTTCTTCTGGGTCTGGTGTTGTATAGCCATTGTCCGGATGAACACCATTTGCGCCGAGAAAGCATTTATCAAAACGATATTGAGCGAGTGCTGTCATGGCACCTCTGCCGATCAAAGTCCTCGTTTTATCCTTTACTAAACCGCCGGTTACATACACGGTGATATCCTTCCCATACAGTGCATCCAAATGCGTCAATCCATTTGTGACGACGGTTACATTTCTGCCTGCCAAGTAAGGGATCATCTGATATGTCGTTGTACCGGCATCCAGGAAAATGCAGTCATTCTCACCGACAAGACTTGCGGCATATGCTGCGATTTTCTGCTTTCCAGTTTCGTTTTGAGTCTGCTTCTCTGTATAGCTCATTTCATAGCTCAATGATGATGCGATGGAAGCTCCGCCATGAACACGCTGCAGCAGCCGCTGGTTTTCCAGTTCGATCAAATCCCGCCGTATCGTCGAGATCGAAGCGTTGGTCGCTTGCACGAACTCTGGAATCGTGACGTTTCGTTGTTCTTGCAGCATTTGCAGGATCTTTTCCTGCCGCTCAGGTGTAAGCATTTGCATTACCTCCTCCTGAACTTATTAACCACTATAAAGGAAACGGTTTCATCTTGCAACCAAAATAATTCAAAAAACGTCATGAAAATTCATGTTTTGTAAAAACCGTTCACTTTTTTGTCAGAACTTGTCTTAAGGACAAGAACATCTTGCCAATTATCTGACACGTATGCTACAGTTGACGTAGGTATTTGCCGTAATAGGAGGTGCTGGGATGCAGACAGCTTTAGTGGTTCTATTAATAATCGATGCGATTGCGCTAATTGCGCTAGTTCTTTTGCAATCAGGTAAGAGTGCAGGTTTGTCCGGAGCGATATCCGGCGGAGCTGAGCAATTATTCGGAAAACAGAAAGCCCGTGGTTTGGACTTGTTCCTCCATCGCGGAACGATCGTTACAGGTGTCATTCTTTTCATTTTGACATTCCTGTTGGCGTACGTCCTGCAATAATCGAATAAACCTATAGCATCCCTCGTCACAACTTCTGTGGTGGGGGATTATTTATTCCCAAGGAAGGGAAAACTAGTCCGGAAATCTACTATATAAATAGGTATAACAGGGGAGATACATATGGTTACAATGAAACAGCCAGAGCCGTTCACATTCGAGGGGAAAGGAGATCGCGCTGTTCTGCTGCTGCATGGTTTCACGGGTCACTCGGCTGATGTGCGGATGATGGGACGTTTTCTCGCTGGCAAAGGATATACTGCGCATGCGCCGATTTACCGGGGACACGGAAAGACGCCGGATGATATCGTTGCTTCCAGCTCGGATGAATGGTGGGAAGACGTGCAGGCGGCCTACCAGCATCTAAAAGATGAAGGATATGAGAAAATCGCTGTAGCTGGTTTGTCGCTGGGCGGAGTGCTGAGCTTGAAGCTTGCATACTCTTATCCGGTAAAAGGCGTGGTCACGATGTGTTCACCAATGTTCTTCGATAATGAAACGCAATTGAACAAAGGATTCAAGCTCTATGCAAGACAACATAAACAGCTGCAAGGCAAAGACAATCAGGCGATAGAACAGGAATTGACGGAACTGATGGATGCGCCAGCAACTGCGGATATGTTTAAGCGTCTCGGAGCATTCATCACCGATGTGAGTAAACATGTCGATGAAATCTATGCGCCGCTTTTCGTTGTGCAAGCAACAGAGGACCAGATGATCAATACCGAAAGTGCCAACTTTATATATGAAAACGCAGAATCGGAATTCAAGGATATCAAGTGGTATGAAAACTCTTCCCATGTCATTACAATGGGAAAAGAAAAAGAGCAGCTGCATGAAGATGTGTATCAGTTTCTCGAATCACTTGACTGGGAATAGTTCATACTAGATGAAAAAAGCCGAAAAGAAGGTGAAGCAATAATGGACGAGATCAAGCAGAAGATATTGGCTTATTTTAAAGAGAATGCCGAAAAGCCATTAACAGTGGAAGAAATAGAACAGCAACTAGAACTTGATGAAGCAAGTGAATTCACAGTTCTTGTCAAAGCGCTCAATGAACTGGAAACACAAGGGCAGTTAGTCAGGACGAGAAGCAACCGCTTCGGATTACCTGAGAAGCTTAATTTGGTGCGAGGTAAGATCCAGATGCATGCAAAAGGATTTGCTTTCCTCATCCCGGACGAAGAAGGTATAGATGATGTATATCTTCATTATTCCGATCTCCAATCTGCCATGAATAATGATGTGGTACTGGTACGGATCGAAAATCAAGCCGAGGGCGGCCAACGCCGTGAAGGACAAGTTGTCCGGATCATCGAGCGTGCCATAGCGGAAGTTGTCGGTACATATGAGGACAATGGACGCTTCGGATTCCTTATCGCAGACGATAAACGGATCCCGAATGATATCTTCATACCGCGCGGAGCTTCTGGCGGAGCGACGGACGGCCATAAAGTCATCGTCCGGATCACGAAGTATCCGGAAGGGCGCATGAGTGCCGAAGGTGAAGTCATCCGGATTCTTGGACATAAGAACGACCCGGGTATCGATATCCTTTCCATCATCTATAAGCACGGTATTGCAACGGAATTCCCGCCGGAAGTGTTGGAACAAGCGGCAAACACACCGGATACGATCGATCCTGCGGAAATTGAAAATCGCCGTGATCTTAGGGATATGATGACCGTGACAATTGATGGTGCGGACGCAAAAGATCTGGATGATGCCGTTGCTGTCAGCCGTTTGGAAAACGGAAATTACCGACTTGTCGTTTCGATTGCAGATGTGTCTTATTATGTGGAAGAAGGTTCCCCGATCGATGAAGAGGCATTGGAAAGAGCGACAAGTGTGTATTTGGTCGACCGGGTGATCCCGATGATTCCGCATCGCCTATCCAACGGCATCTGCTCCTTGAATCCGCAAGTGGATCGGCTTACATTGACTTGTGATATGCAAATCACACCACAGGGAGAAGTCGTGGAGCATGAGATTTACCAAAGTGTCATCAAGACGAATGAACGGATGACATACGGTGATGTGAACCGGATTTTGCTGGAAGATGACAAGGAACTGAAAAATCGGTATGAAAGTCTTGTTCCGATGTTCCAGCATATGGAAGACCTAGCGGCGATACTCCGGAAAAAACGGATGGACAGGGGAGCGATCGATTTCGATTTCCCTGAAGCAAGAGTTGCAGTCGATGAAGAAGGAAAAGCGATGGATATCGTCCTCCGGGAGCGCTCGGTTGCGGAGAAGCTGATCGAGGAATTCATGCTTGCGGCCAACGAAACCGTTGCGGAGCATTTCCATTGGATGGACGTACCGGCCATTCACCGGATCCATACTGATCCAGATCCCGATAAACTGCAGAATTTCTTTGAGTTCATTACGAGCTTAGGGTATACGGTGAGAGGGTCATCTTCTGATATCCACCCGCAAACACTGCAGAAAATCGTCGAGCGTGTGAGAGGCACACAGGAAGAGATGATCATCAACCGTCTGATGCTGCGCTCGATGCAGCAGGCGAAATATGATCCGCAAAGCTTGGGACACTTTGGTCTGGCAACGAAGTTTTATACCCATTTCACGTCACCGATCCGCCGCTATCCGGATTTGATCGTGCACCGATTGATCCGTACGTATATCGTCAATAATCAGCTTGATAAAAAGACGCAAGATCACTGGAAAGAACGCATGCCTGAAATCGCAAGGCAATCTTCGGAACGTGAACGTGCTGCTGTCGATGCCGAACGCGAAACGGATGATCTGAAGAAAGCTGAATTCATGCAAGATAAAATCGGTGAGGAATTTGATGGTGTCATCAGCTCCGTCACAGGATTCGGTTTGTTCGTCGAGCTGCCAAATACAATTGAAGGTCTTGTGCACGTCAGTTACCTGACGGATGATTTCTATCACTTTGATGACAAGCGATATGCCATGATCGGAGAAAGAACCGGCAATCAATTCCGTATCGGAGATGAAATCACTGTCCGTGTCGTGAAGGTCAATATCGAAGAGCGCGTCATCGACTTTGAAGTGGTTGGAATGAAGCCGCGCAAGCCGCGTGAAAATCGCGACCGCCCGACAATCATCAAAGCGGATAAAAAGAACAAGCCTGGTGATCATCGTCCGCCGAAAAACAAAGGCAAGCGGAAACCGCCGACTAGAGGAAAGAAGAGTAAAAAACGTAACACAAGAAAACGGCCATAAGAAAACGCCCCGACGTGATGAGTCGGGGCGTTTATCATCTGATATATCTTCCATAAATGAGCCATGGATCGTCATCTTCCATAAAGCTTTCCTTGAGAAATGCAGGGATACTTGATGCATTCCCGGGGGAAACATCCAGTTGCGGGGTAAGCTGTTTTTCCGACTGCTGCAAGTAATGGAATACCGTCGCCCATAAGCCGTCCTGCTCGAACACATCCGGCCAGAAATACTGGATTTGAGCGATGTCCCTGCCTTTATAATCCTCTTGTATACTCATGAGACGTGTTCCATCAGGAGAGCGGAAGACAGTCAACTTCTCCAGGTAGTCATCTTCCAATACGGCCGCAGTGTAAGGGATAGGAAAGTATGCTTCATACGGATAAAAAGCTGTCTTTGTTTCCTGAGCTGCTTGTTCGATTGCCGCTCGCTTCTCGTCTGTATCTACAATGAGCTGCCATGTTTCTGCAGAAGGGATGTACGCTTTTTCAGGATGCTCCATCAGCAAGCTGATGAAGCGGCTTTCATAATGTATTTCCAGCTTGTCCAGCACTCGCTGGGCAGGAAGGTTGGAATTGCGTGTGATGGCACCAAGCCAGTTCATCGTGGAGTCTTGTTCGCATGCTGCGATGATGTGCTTAAGCAATGCTGTGGCATTACCTTTGGAATGATAGCGGATATCGCTGCGTAATCTGCCTAAAATGCCGTTTCCGTTTGGTAAACGGTAAACGCCTGCCACTGCGGCGATTTCTTCTTCCGCTATCAGCCCGAACAACATTTGGGCTGGGTTTTCAATCAGCTGCGGGAAAATGTTCAGCACATAATCATCCTTGATGCCTGTTTGCATAGCAAGCACGGCTTGATGATCATCTATCGTCAATTGTCTGATGTTTGTCATCTATGTACACTCCAATCGTTCGGGTTCACTTGAGTTTACCCGTTTCAGTATATGAATCGTTAGGATTATCATACAATTTCTGATAAAATAAAGCTCGTAGTTAGGAGGAAGAAGTCAATGGCTAAGGGACAAGGGAAAGTACTCGCACAGAATAAAAAGGCTAATTTCGACTATGCAATCGAAGAGACGATGGAGGCCGGTATCGTGTTGCAAGGTACCGAAATCAAATCGATCCGTGCCGGCCGAGTGAATTTAAAAGATAGCTTTGCCCGGATCGACCGCGGCGAGGTCCGTATCATCAATATGCATATTTCGCCTTATGAACAAGGAAACAGGTTCAATCATGACCCGACACGGACAAGGAAGCTGTTATTGCATCGCAAGCAGATCGACAAATTGATCGGCCAAACGCAGCAGCAAGGTTATTCTTTAGTACCGATCAAGCTGTACATCAAAGACGGTTTTGCAAAAATCCTGCTTGGTGTCGGAAAAGGGAAAAAGAAATACGATAAACGTGAAGATTTGAAACAAAAGCAAATGAAACGCGACGTAGACCGTGCCATGCGCGATCGCGATTACTAAACTTGCGTTTTTCGATAAAGATGATATAATGGAACTTGTCTGGGATTTGATTATATCCTAAGTGAACGGGTTACTCCTGTAGCCCCCATATTATCATGGGGACGTTACGGATTCGACAGGGATAGTTCGAGCTCAGGCTGCGTGTCGAGGTTACGGCTCGTAAAACGTTACGCCTAAATATAACTGGCAAAACTAACAACAACTACTCTCTAGCAGCTGCGTAAGTAGCACTGGAGGATCCTTGCTGCCATCGCCCATGTGGCAGATTCGAGGGTCTCAAACTTAAGTGGGCTACGCCATTATTCTCGGCTTGCGGATAATCGGAAGAAGACAATCAAGCTAGCCTCGCTGAAAGCCTGTCGTTAGGCCGAAGCGTGTGCGAATCATAATATAGCGAATACACACGTAGATGCCTGAGTGCCGTTATCTTTGGACGTGGGTTCGACTCCCACCGTCTCCATCCTTACATACGGATGGACATAAAGCATGAGTTTTGTTACTTAAAGCAAAAGCTTGCCTAATTGGCAAGCTTTTGCTTTATTTTTGTTTGACAGGTTTATGCTTTAAATTTATACAACTTTATGTGTGTGGATTTTAATAGACAACAAAAAAAGTGGAATCCTAAAATCCCCTTAATATTAAAAGCGATAATATAAATAAAAATATTTGGATTATTTTTCGAATGATAAAATACTATAAACTTTTATGTTTTTTCTGAATCCGTGAATTCCTCTGACCTCCGATTGTATGTCGAATCTATATTTCAATTTGGAAATATTGTTGGAAATGGATAAAAGCAAGATGATTATAGTTAAGGTCTTTGGAAAGCAAAAGAACCGTCCCTCTGCTTCCTTTTACCTATTTATTCTATTATATGAAACTTAATTTACACATTATCGTATACTGAAATGCATTTTCCAAACAAGTAACCATTTAACAAATAACAACAATAGTCAGAGGAGGAATTCATTTGAGAAAAGGTAGAATACCAATCTTTGATACGAATATAGTAGCCGTTGCACTTTTTGGCATCATTATGGCTGCGCTTATGGGTGCTGTAACAGAAAGTTTGAAGATTTTTCTTGGTAATTTACTATCGCTTCCATTCGTTTTTCTTTTACTTTATATCCTTTGGCTAAAGTACGGGTACAGTGGTGTTCACCTGAATGGTATTAATGTGTTTGTGATGTTGACGATGTGGTCAGTATATGGAGCTGTTCCGCTCTTTAGTATTATCTGGGGGCACTGGGTAGGATGGTTAACGATTTTATTTCATATTGTTACATTTGTGGTCGGGTTTATCAACCGTGAAAAACTTATCCTTGGTGCTAAATGGAAAGAGTGCTAGGGAAGATAAAGAAACCAATCCCTTTATTTTGTATTACGTTTTAGGAATAGTTGTCCTTGGCTTTGTCGGAACAATTATCTTACACGTTACATTAGTGACAAGTACAGACGCAGTTTACTTTTTCGGCTTCATCTATCTTCTTAGTTACTGTTTCTATGCAATAAGCCCTGCGTTCCTTGTCCACCCACTCCGTGCATTAGAGTTGGGGGTCATAACACAGCGTCATTATGATGAATATAATTGATGATGTGAAGTGGAGAATCTAGCTATTCACCCTTTAATCTTTATTTCTTGGGACGGGATAACTTGGGTAGATCAAGACCAGAAACCTCATTTATAAAATAAAGAGGTTTCTTTGGTTTAAGTAAAACATTTCATTGAGTGAAATCATATATAACGTATCATATAGGAAATACATTATAAGTTAGTGGTTATTTGAATTACGCAAGGAAACTAAATGGTATAATATATAATGTCGGCAAATTTGCGATTCACTTTTATTGGCAATGTTTTAATTATAGATAGTTTTTTTAGGAATTTGGCCATTAATTAGTTAAATTATTGGCTACTTTATGTTTTAAGTAACTAGTTTGCCTTTATGGTAAATTCCGCTTTATTTTATAGGTGAATGTACGGATGTCTTAAAGCACTAGCTTCGTAAATGACGTGCTGTCTCTGCAAAAGGGGGCCATTCAAATAATCTTACAAAGCTTGCTATATCCGCGATATAACATTTATAGTTGATGGATGATATAAGATCGGGAGGTAAAATATATGATTGCAAAAACAGAAGAAGATTTTAACGGGTTGAAAGAAATTGGTAGGATCGTCGGTTCAATCAGGGATGAATTGGTACAAAAAACCATACCTGGCATCACGACAAAAGAATTGGATGATCTAGCAGGAAATATGTTTGAGAAAGAAGGTGCTGTTTCAGCTCCTAAAAGTGAATATGATTTCCCGGGTCATACTTGCATCAGCGTGAATGATGAAGTGGCACATGGCATTCCGGGAAGCCGTGTCATCCAAGAAGGCGATTTGGTGAATGTAGACGTTTCTGGTTCCAAGCATGGTTATTTCGCTGATACAGGCATCTCATTTGTTGTTGGTGAAGGCGATGAAATGAAGAAAAAGGTGTGTGAAGTTGCTAAAGAAGCATTCGAAGCTGGTCTGCAAAAAGCAAAACCAGGCTCCAAGAAAAGCGGTATCGGAAGAGCTGTATTCCAAACTGCAAGACAAAATGATTTAACGGTCATCAAAAACCTTACAGGTCACGGTATCGGCCGTACGATCCATGAAGCGCCAGATCATATTTACAATTACAAAGATACTTGGGATGATGAATTACTGAAAGAAGGCATGGTCATCGCCTTCGAACCGTTCATCTCGACTTCAGAAGAAGAAGTGTATCAAAAAGATGATGACTGGACGTATGCTACGGAAAGAAGCTATGTTGCACAAATAGAACATACAATCATTCTTTCCAAGAATGGTCCGATCATCGTTACGCTTTGATAGGCTCAAATCAAAGGTCGATTCTCTAAAAGGGAATCGGCTTTTTTGGTGTGTTAAAAAACAAGGTCAGAGCATTTAGGAAACAGATGTTTGTTAATTCCAGGTATTAAATTAACTTATTTTTCTTTAGGTTAGTCTGGAATTTCCCAAAATGCAATATAGTAAAGAGACTGATTCCGGGTTGATGCTGATTACATAGAGGTGAAGTGATGAAAGCGATAACGTACAATAAATACGGTCCGCCAGATGTCCTGCAGTACACGGACGTGGAAAAGCCTGTGCCGAAAGCGGAAGAAGTGTTGGTGAAGATTCATGCATCCTCTATCAATCGGGGGAATTTGGTGCTTCTGAGCGGCAAACCTTTTGTTGCGCGTGTTGCCTTTGGGATAAGAAAGCCGAAATTCACCGTACCCGGTGGGGATTTCTCAGGAGTGATCGAAGCTGTCGGCAATAAGGTGACGCAATTCAAGCCAGGCAATACTGTATTCGGGGATCTGTCGGGAAGCGGATGGGGAGCATTTGCCGAGTATGCTCCAGTTCCTGCACATGCACTTACATGGAAGCCGGAGAGCTTGTCTTTTGCAGAAGCTGCTGCTTTGCCGATGGCTGGGGTGACAGCTCTGCAGGCTTTGCGTGACAAAGGACAGCTAGAGTCAGGGGAGAAGGTATTGCTTTATGGTGCATCTGGAGGTGTAGGTACTTTCCTGGTCCAGCTTGCGAAATACTTTGGAGCAGAAGTAACAGCTGTTTGCAGTACGAAGCATAAAGATCTTTTAATGAATATCGGTGCCGATCATGTCATCGATTATACGGTTACGGATTTTTCGAAAGAGACAAAGCAGTATGATTTGATAATAGGTGTGAACGGCTCTCAGCCGCTATCTGTATACAAACGAGCCTTGAAATCTGGTGGCCGATTCGTGCATGTTGGCGGTTCGGTTACTCAATTAACACAAGTGATGCTGGCAAGTCCCTTGCATTCGAGGTCTGGAGGAAAACAAATCGCCAGCTTCCTGCATAGACCAAAGCAGGAGGACCTTGAGGAATTGAAGGTGATCGCAGAAACAGGCTGTCTCCTGCCGGTGATCGATCGGACGTATGCGCTGTCCGATATCCGGGAAGCTTTTCACTATTTCACTGATGGGCATGTAAGTGGAAAAGTAAGTATTGCGATGAACTAGTTTTATGGCAGATAGAAATATAAAAATACGTGCAGAGAAGAAAACCTGCACGTATTGCTATGATTCTTCTCTTATCCACGTCGTTTCCTCATTCTTCATCGGGCAGCGCGGAAATACATCATTTTCTTTGATTTCAACTCTTTCACCTGACTGACAATTATAGATGCCGGTTTGCGGGACGCCTTGTCCGGTTCGGTATTCACGTGTATCATCATGCATCTTACACACCTCCCATTCAACAGGAATAGCTTTTCCGTTCCCATGTTGTTTTAGTCAAAATAACGCTTGCTGGGATCATATATCTTTCTTATGTGATCTTGGAACGATACAATTGAGCTACGATAAAATAAATTAAACGAGGTTGAAAGCAATGACAAAAACAATACTTACATTATCCAACGGGGAAACTATCACAACATCCGCGCCTGAAGAGCAGATAATCGGTCATATTACCAACAGCCAAGGCATGCTTACGAAAGCTTTTGTGGTGATTGGGGATGTACATATTGCAACGGCTCATATCGTGAAGATTGAATCAATAGGACAATCAGAGGATCGTTATCGTCCGGAACCCATTGAACAAGAAGTGGAAGAGGCAGCACCTGAACAAGTCGAACAGGCAAATGAATCCTCAGATCAACACCAATTCGAGCTGCTGGAGAAAGAAATCCGGGAAGCCATGCAGACGCGTGATATTTTCCTTTTGGACACACTCATACATGACGATCTTGTCTTCGTCAATCATGAAGGCATGTATCTGACAAAGGAAATGGATTTGGAGGCGCATCGGACACTTGCTGTCCGTTTTACGGAAGTATCATGTAAAGATCTCCAAATCAAACCGACAAAGGACGGAGCTGTCACGATTTCCCGTATTCATTTGATGGGGCAGGCAGGCGATGAGAAAATCGATGGCGATTTCATTTATACGCGTGTGTGGCAGCTGATGGGTGATCAATATCAAATAATTGCCGGCCATTGCACCAAGCTGTAATAGATACATTTATGTATTTTGTGCATAAACTATAGGTGTCTGGCCCACCGGGTAAATAAGGGCATTGTCACGTATGTGAAATGTGGTATACAATACAGGTTGGGGCACGCTCATTTGCGGCGGCTAATACAGTAATGAGGGATTATATGATGAATGTGAACACGCTTGAGAAAGACATAAAGCAATTTGTAGATGCTATCGATGTACGTATGGATGCACCACTCGCGGACTATACCTATACGAAGGTCGGCGGGAAAGCGGATGTGCTCGTCTTTCCGAGAAGTTATTCGGAAATCGAAAAAATCGTTGCGTATACAAAAGAAAATGATGTACCACTGACTATCCTCGGCAATGCATCCAATGTGATCATACGAGATGGCGGATTGCGCGGTGTGGTGATCATTTTGACAAAGATGAATGAAGTGAAAGTTGAGGATAACAAAATTACAGCCCAATCAGGAGCTGCGATCATCGATGTTTCCCGGGTGGCACTTGATGCCAGTTTGAGTGGCTTGGAATTTGCTTGCGGCATTCCGGGATCGATTGGCGGAGCATTGTATATGAATGCTGGTGCGTATGGCGGAGAAGTGAAGGATGTTCTCGAACAGATCGTTGTCATCACGGATACTGGTGAACGAAAAGTAATGACCAGTGAAGAGCTGGAGCTTGGTTATCGCACAAGTGTCTTGCAGAACAATAACTACATTGCGGTCGAGGCTACATTCGCACTTGAAAAAGGGGACCAAACGGCAATCAAAGCGAAGATGGATGAACTGACATTCCTTCGTGAATCGAAGCAGCCGCTGGAGTACCCATCATGCGGCAGTGTTTTCCAGCGCCCGCCAGGTCATTTTGCAGGCAAGCTGATCATGGATGCCGGACTGCAGCTGACTCGCATCGGCGGTGTCGAGGTATCAGGTAAGCATGCTGGTTTCATGGTGAATGTCGATAATGGTACTGCGTCGGATTACATTAACTTGATCAAGCATGTACAAAAGACAGTGAAAGAGAAATTCGATGTGAGTTTGCATCGCGAAGTGCGGATCATCGGGGATTCCAAAGAATAATGAGTAAGCAGCGCATCACGTTGATCTGTGATGCGCTTTTTTTATATGAAGCTGGTAATAAGTGAGGTGATTGATTGCTTGCGTATACATGTCCGTGCTGCGGATTTAAAACCTTGGAGACTGATGGTTCATATGATATATGTCCCATTTGTTTTTGGGAAGATGATCCTTACCAAAAAGAACATGCTTATGAAGATGGCGGTGCCAATACCGTTTCTCTGATAAGGGCTCAGAAGAATTATAAGGACTTTGGGGCTTGTGAAAAAAGTGTTTTGCAGTATACCAGAAAACCGAATGCTAGCGATAAGAAAGATTCCGTGTGGAAGCCGATAAAAGATGATGTATACGAAATAAAGCTGATATGTACAAACTATAAAGAAAATGAAATATCGCTAAAAGAACTTGAAGAAAAATTGACCGGATGTGACGTGTGCGTTCACTATGCAGCAGCAGTTGATGAAGCGAGGCAGGAAATTGAAATGATCAGGTTCACTACGGCATATTTTAGGCAAAGGGAAGAAGCAGTCCTGGTATTGAATCACTTATTGGCAGTGTTAACGGAATGCGAAAAAGAAAAAGGATAGACGAACATCACTGTTCATCTATCCTTTATTTGTATCTTGGATTAGACTTCCTGTGGAAGCTTGATTCCAAGACCGTCAGCTACACGCTGACCCCATTCTTTATCTGCTTTGAAGATATGAGCCACTTGGCGTTCCAGAATTTCTTTTCTTGTAACAGGCTTCATTGCATCAACGAAGTTCTGTACAAGGCGACTTTTTTCGTCAGCAGTCATCAGACGGTAAAGATCTCCGGGCTGTGTATAGTGGTCGTTCTCATCATAACCGACACTATCCGCTTGGCCGGACACCTCAAATGGCGCCATCTTGCTTGCTGGATCTTCTTTTGGTGTTCCTGCAACACTGTTTGGCTCGTAGTAAACACCGCTGCCGCCATTGTTGTCGAAACGCATCTGACCGTCGCGCTGGTAATTATTCACTTCGTTGCGCGCACGGTTGATCGGAAGTGCCTGGTGGTTGGCACCTACACGGTAACGGTGAGCATCATGGTAAGCGAACAGACGACCTTGAAGCATCTTGTCAGGAGATACTTCGATACCTGGTACAAGCGTTCCTGGAGAGAAAGTAGCTTGCTCCACTTCCGCAAAGTAGTTCTCTGGGTTGCGGTTCAATACCATGCGTCCAACTTCGATCAACGGGTAATCTTTTTGAGACCAAACTTTTGTCACATCGAATGGATCGAAGCGGTATGAGTTTGCATCTTCAAGCGGCATGATTTGAACATAAAGCTTCCACTCAGGGAAATCACCGTTTTCGATTGCGTTGAATAGATCTTCTGTGTGGTAGTCCGGATGTTCACCGGCAATTTTCGCAGCTACAGCAGGATCCATGTTCTTGACGCCTTGCTGTGTCTTGAAGTGATATTTCACCCAGAAACCTTCTCCTTGTTCGTTGACCCATTTGAATGTGTGAGAACCGAAACCATGCATATTACGCAATGTCGCTGGTATCCCGCGGTCAGACATAAGGATTGTGACTTGGTGCAGGCTCTCTGGAGATAGTGACCAGAAATCCCATACTGCGTCTGGATTTTTCAAATGTGTTTGCGGATGTCTTTTTTGTGTATGGATGAAGTCCGGGAACTTGATCGCATCGCGGATGAAGAATACAGGTGTATTGTTTCCGACTAGATCATAGTTGCCTTCTTCTGTATAAAATTTAACAGCAAATCCACGTGGGTCGCGTACCGTATCAGCAGAACCAAGCTCACCAGCTACAGTGGAGAAACGGATGAACATGTCTGTTTTTTTGCCGACTTCAGAAAGGAAGGCTGCTTTTGTATAGTTGGAAACATCATTGGTGACTTCAAAGTAGCCATGTGCACCGGCACCTTTAGCGTGTACAACACGTTCAGGAACGCGTTCACGGTTAAAGTGTGCAAGCTTCTCAAGCAAATGCACATCCTGGATCAGTGTCGGGCCGCGGGAGCCAGCTGTTTGTGAATTCTGGTTATCGCCGACTGGAGCGCCCCAGCTTGTAGTCAATTTTTTATCTGCCAAGAAAATCACCTCATAATATGTATTGTTTAGTAAATCTAACAATATAGTAACATGTTTTTATTAAAAATCAATACTTAATTATAATGATTATAAATATATTTTGTCGATGAACATAAAAGAAGGCAAACGACTATTCAGCCAATTTGCCTTCTGCATATAAATGATATCGTTTTCATAATGAATTATAAAGAAGCCACCCATGTGACTAAAGCAAACCCGATTATACAGCCATTAATATATAGATTAGTTTTCCACATTGGCATTCCCTCCTTTTGCTAGTTATAGTCTAGCAAAATATGAAAGGGTTTTCAATAAGGAAACAGGTCCAATTACTGGAATTGGACCTGTTTCTGTTGCTGCTTTGCACGATACATTTCCTGGTCGGCAAGCTTGATCATTTCTGATACTGGCAGGGTGGAATCTGGTGCTTGGTGATGGATACCGAAACTTGCGGAAATCGGATAGGGTTTAATCTCTGTTTCATCCAGCAACGTTAATTTATCCTTCAGTATGACAATGAACTTCTCAGCCTGGCTGCGTGTTTTTTTTGGCAGGAGGATGATGAATTCATCCCCGCCATAGCGGAAAAGGTATTCATCCTTTCTCAGGGTGGAAACGATTGTGGATGCAATCAGCTGAATAAGCTGATCACCCTCATTATGACCATATCTGTCATTCACCTGCTTCAGATTATTCACATCCACAAAACAGAGGCAGAATGGATGTTTTCCCTGCTCGATGAGATTTTCGATGAACTGGATCCCGGCACGTCTGTTGAATACACCAGTCAGTGCATCGCGGTTGGCGTGTTCCTGCAATTCTTGTTCTATCCGCTTGAAATTGGTCACATCCGCCACACTGATCAAAAGCGCATCTTTCTTGTTATAGTTGAGTAATTCAAAATTAAGCATCATCCAGTTTGCATGGTGAACCTGATGGTGCGTTATGTAATTCTCTATTTTCACTTCGTTCTTAAGCTGTCCGAGCAATAGCTGCAGTTCATCTTGATCAGGAAAGAAGAAGGAAAGGGAGAAGCTGGTGATATTATCACTGCTGATACCGAAAAATTCACCAGCTTGTTTATTATAGAGAATGATATTTTCCGTATTTAAGCAAATCAGTACAACTGGCTGAGGATTGGCGAAGAACAAGCTTTTAAAATTGCGCTTTTCTTCCTTGAGCTGTATTTGACTGCTGTAGTCTTTTCTCAAGTAGTGATAGAAACTGAGATTGATCAAAGCACTCACTATCATTCCGCCTGTAACGTTGATAAGCATGATGATAGTCAAAGCATCTGGAAAATAAATGTATAATCCGCTGAGTAACAAAATATGTACTGTTCCTGCTAAAAGGAAATAGAGCAAAGGCTTAATTGGTAAAAGTGCAGCACAGGCAAGCAGAATGATCAAATAAGCATACATATTCCCTTCTTGCTGGTAGCTGTTAAAGGAAGAGAACGCACCTTGGGCGATAAACAGCATGTTATAAGTGCAGCTTAGGGCGCTTAAGTGCAATTTTTGAAAGAATAGGAGATAGCAAACAGACATCAGCATGCCTAATAGATGGACGAATGCCAATGGAAGGACATATGACGGGTTATCGAGCGTTCTGAACATGGATATATCCGCAAGTAAGAATAGCGGGTAGCCAGCTAGCAAGGTTATGGAACTCAGTTTTAGCCTGTACGATAATATGGACTGATGATGTTTATCGAAATCGTTAATTTGCTTCATGAATGTCCCTTCGCGTTTTTAGATTAGTTTACTATATAAACAAGCAGAAAGCGTCACATTATTTGATTTCATAACGCTTTTTGCAACAATGAAATATAATTCGCGCAGGATGGAGGTGCAATGACTGTTGCCAGCTGACTGCAAATGAAAAAGAGCTGCGTCAGCAGCTCTTACAGATGGTTATTATAGGCGGTTGTCAGATTCTCTACGATTTCTTCCACGTCATAACCTTCAATTTGTTCACGCGGGATGAAATGGACCAGTTCCCCATCTTGCATCAATGCGATGGAAGGAGAAGAAGGCGGCTGATTTGTGAAGAATGTCCGCATATGTTCTGTCGCTTCTTTATCCTGTCCTGCAAATACCGTGACGAGATGTTCCGGTTTCTTTGCGTTTTGCAAGCTTTCACGCACAGCTGGACGGGCAAGACCGGCTGCACAGCCGCAAACGGAATTGACAACTACCAATGTGCTGCCTTTTGCTTGCTTCACATAATTTTCTACTTGTTCGGCATCCGTCAATTCCTGAAATCCAGCCTGTGTCAATTCGTCCCTCATCGGCTGGACGATACCGCGCATGTATTCTTCATATGCATTCATTTATTTTTCCTCCTTTAATTTTGCTGCTTCCGTCATTTGTTTCCAGACAGATCCTTTTGCTTCTTCGCCGCCGGCAATGCGCTCGATGGCCATATTCAGCTGCAGCTTCACTTCAAATTCCTTCTCCTGCCTTGCTGCTTTTTCAAGGACAGGCAAGCTGTCGCTATCACCGAGTTCATAAAGGAACATCGCTGCCCGCCAGCGGACAATCCGATTCGGATCGGCAAGTGTCGCTTCCATGGCCGGTGCTGCTTCCTTGAAGCCAAGGTCGGAAAGGCAGTCGCCAGCTGTGCGGCGGACTGTCACCACTTTGTCTTGCAAGGCGCGATAGAGGAGAGGCAGTACAGCGCGATCTTCTATCATGCCCAGATAAGCTGTTGCCAGCCTACGTATGGAAGTTTTGGGATCTTGCAGCGCTCTTTCCAAAAATGCGAGGTGGTCAACACTCGGTTCCAGCGCATCCAATGCCCGGTAACGCACGCGCCAGTCTTCCTCTTCCCAAATCTGCATCGTCGGCTGCTCCAGTTTAGCCGGAGGGGCTTTGGGATTTTTAGCGCGCTGCACAAGTTCCTGCAGCCGATTAGGGCTGTAACTGGCGAGCAATTCTTCATATATATCCTGACCGACTTGCTCGGGGTCGCCATAGCGCGGATATTGTTCTTCCCATTTTCGGGCGAAAACGATATTATCGTCTCCTGCTGCATCCATTGCTGCTTCTGTGAACGAAGCCGGCAGACCGATTCGCTGCTCCTGCTCATCATATAGAAGCTTTATTTGCATCGGAATACCATGAATGGTTTGAATGTGGACATCCACCTGCCCATATTGCGGCGCCTCTGTTCCTGATGCCGCTGCATCATCTTGGGCATCCTCACCGAGTGCTGCCCGGACAGCAGGCAGTATGTTTTCCCAGGCAGTTTTCGGACTCCGTTCCAATGCAATGAAATCAGCAACGCGATAAAGGCCTTTGACACCGTCTATTTGGAACAGAGCCTGAATATAGTCGGGATCGGCGGATGTTGACGTTTCTTTTTTATAATCGAAACTACTGCCCATCGGCAGCATGTCATCCACTACGATCTTCATCGAATATGGACTTGGGGTAGGCTCGATAGTCACGATTTTCATCGTATTCCCCCTTATATACAATAATCAGTTTCTTCCTATAGACTATATCACAGGTTAAGGGGAAGTTGCGACAATGCGGCTCTAGGACCTGAGCCCAATCAAAACTGAGTCTCTGTTTCTATTAACCTCTGTGGGATGGTCTGCTAGAATGTTAATTATCCGTAAAAAATTCCACTTTTTTTACTGCAGGATGCTATAATGATTTGGTAAATAATTTACGTTTGGAGTTGTGAAATGGATAATTGGATAACGCAGTTTATGGAACAATTCGGTTATTTTGCGATTGTATTGCTGATGGCAGGGGAAAACGTATTCCCGCCGATTCCTTCAGAAATCATCCTGCTGTTCGGCGGCTTCCTTACAACTACTTCCGATAGTGTCACGGCAGTCGGTGTCATCATCGCTGCGACGATCGGTGCAGTCATTGGAGCCATTATCCTCTATGGTATCGGGCTTCTCCTGGATGTCGAACGTCTGGAGAAAATCGTGGGCCGCTGGGGACATATTTTGCGCATTAAAAAAGAAGACATACATAAAGCAGATGCTTGGTTCGATAAGTATGGCGTGTGGACAATCTTCCTATGCCGTTTTGTACCGGTAATCCGGAGTTTGATTTCCATACCAGCCGGGATGTCCAATATGAATTTCCCTTTGTTCCTTATTTTCACGACATTAGGGACACTGATTTGGAATACAGTATTAGTGTTGCTTGGTATGTGGCTCGGTGAGTCCTGGACAACAGTGGAAACATATCTTGGATATTACCAGGATGTAGTCATCGTCGTATTGGCGATTCTTATCGTACTGTTTGTCATTTGGTTCATCAGAAGGAATAAAAAGAAAAAAAGTAGCTAGGGGAGTAATGAAATGAGTATCATTGAATTCTTTTCGGCCTTGATCATGGGGCTGGTTGAGGGGCTGACAGAGTTTGCCCCGGTTTCATCCACAGGTCACTTGATCATCGTCGATGACATGTGGCTGAAAATTCATGAGTTGTTCAACGATGAAGTGGCGAATACATTCATCATTGTGATTCAGCTTGGCAGTATCTTGGCTTCTGTCATTGTATTTTGGGACAAGTTCATGCAAATTTTAGGCATTCGCAAATTGCAGGGCAAAGAAGAGACAATGCCTGGGAAGAAGAATAAATTCAATCTTGGCATCGTCATCGTCGGATTGCTGCCGGCAGGTGTTCTTGGACTATTGTTCGATGATTTGATCGATAAGTATCTATTTTCTGTGTGGTACGTTATCGTCGCATTGGTTGTAGGTGCATTGTTCATGATCTTTGCGGATAAAGTATCATCGAAGAAAACAAATACAATCGATTCATTGGATGGTCTTACGTACAAAAAGGCATTCCTGATCGGGTTATTCCAATGTATTTCACTTTGGCCTGGCTTTTCCCGTTCCGGAGCAACGATCTCCGGCGGTGTAATCCTCGGTTTGAATCACCGCGTCGCATCGGACTTCACTTTCATCATGGCGGTACCGATCATGGCTGGTGCAAGTCTAGTGTCATTGCGCAATCACTTGCATGCTTTCACACCTGATGTGATTCCATTCTTTATCGTCGGATTCATCAGCGCGTTTGTTTTTGCATTGATTGCCATCCGCACATTCTTAAAGATCATTTCCAAATACAAACTCGTTCCGTTCGCTTTCTACCGCATTGCCTTGGCGATCGTAATCGTGATTTTCTTGATCATCAACTGATCCCTGTCTTGTGCAGGGTTCTTTTTTTTTGGCTAGAAGTGCCTTTCATATTATGACGCAAAAGACAGAAACTAATGCGGAAAGGAGGAGAGACATCATGAACAAACATCGAGTGGATGGCGGAATCTGGATAGATGATACGTATCAGCCTGGCATGGAAGAAGGCCTTACAGCCAATCGTGATGAACAGGATCCGAATAAGAAACATGTGCGCGCTGACTACGAAGGTGATTCGGGAGATGCGCATACGCTTGGGCATTACCGATGACAAGACGCAATCGCATTTTGGTTCCCGAAGCGCGGGAAGGTCTGGTTCAGCTGAAGCATCAAATTATTCGGGAAGCCAACTTGCCTTATCATACAGAACAAGCCGGTGATCTTGGCAATGCAACAAGCCGGGAAAATGGAAAGACTGGCGGCAGTATCGGCGGTAACATGGTCCGTGAACTCGTACGGATGGCGGAAGAAAATCTGAAGCACCGTTAAGGAGGAAAAGCCGATGAATGACAAAGATAAGTCTTTGGAAGATTATTATATGAGATACACCGATTTGGATGGAGACGGAAAAGATATCTCATTTTCCCAAGAGGAAGCAGACGTGGATGATCTGGAGGCTCAGGCTCGTTCCGATGCAGCCGATGCCCGTGTAGCGAAAAGGCATAAATAACCGGTCATAAGTGAACAAGCGGCACGCCATACTAACAGAGCACGACATTTCATAGGGGGTAATCACTTTGGAAAACAACATGCAGACTGCACAGACAAATCAGCCGACTATCTTACATGGCAAGCAAAACCATGGCGGCCATGAGATTTTTGATACCCATGAACTCCTTACAGGAATGATTTCTGCCTTGGATCAGAATAAGATCTTCCAGCAGTTCATTCAAGATCCGGAACTGAAGGCAATTGCACAGCATCAGGGAGAATTCCTGACCCAGACTTATAACACGCTGGTGGAATCTTTCAAGACTGGACAGGATCCGACAGTTCCGACTACTTCCTATAGTATGCAGCAAAGTAATGATGTCGTATATGGCGTAAAACCTTCACAGCCCAAAAAGCCGATTGCATCCGCGAATGAGGTGACGGATGAATGTGTTTCCACGTATTTGCTGACACAGATGAAAAGCTTGGCTACGATGGGTGCGCGAGGTGCTTGTGAAATCACCAACCCGGTTGCAAGAAGGGTAGTGGCAGATTCGATCCCGAACCTGATCGAGATGAGCTATGAGATTTTCTTGTATCAGAACAAACATCATTATTACCAAGTACCACAGCTGCAGCCGAGTGACATGGCAGCCATGATGCAGAGCTATGATACAACAGCCACTATGAATCAAATGCATTAAATAAGAAGGTCCGCCACATGGCGGACCTTCTTATTTGTCTTTTTGCTGCTGGTAATTTGCTTCTTCTTTCAGCTCATGACGCAGGCTGTCGACACTGGCAGCTCGTCGGTCGTTTTTTTCTTTCAGGAATGAGATTTCTTCATCTGTCAAATGCTCACTGTTCGCTTTGACGAAATCCTCTGTTTGATGGACGTTTTGCAGGGTGTGCTGGATCGTATCCTCGATACGCTCCGCGTTATCTGCGCGATTATCTGGGTTCGGCATGATTCATAGACCTCCTTTCCAAAACAGATCTTACGTAGTATCTGCCCGGAAAGAGAAGGTTATGTATGCTTTAGCTCCTTATGATGGAAAGGGCATCCTCCCTTTATTGGTTCGGCATCATCCCCGATGAAATATTGTTTCCATTCGTTGTGGGTATGATCGCCGAAATGTCCGATGTCGGGGTGTTTCGGCAGCTGGTCCCATTTTTCCACACGATCACGGACAGAGCCGCGCGATTTCGTCCCCGCAGGCTTGTCTCCTTCAAGACCGTCAAATATACTGCGGGGCTGCAAACCGATGACCAAGGAAGGGCCCAAGTCACGTGTGATGCGCTGTTTATATGCGGGTGCATTTCCAAATAAGAAATAAGCCTCTCCACCGATATGATAATCAAAAAGGAAATGTTCCGGATCCCGCGGTCGGTCAGCTGGCCATGCGATGTCGTCCACTTCATGGAGCTGCTGCAGGAAATTCCAGAAATAATCCCGGTAATATTCCAAATCCTTTTCCTCTTTCTCTGGTTCAAAGAAAAGGAAGAGGCCTCTGCGGACAGCTTTCTCCTGTGTATGCATCAATGTTGTGAAATCATTGATGATATGAAGCGCGCCATCCCAGTTGTCGTGTGGCACAAAACCGTAGCGCAAGTCGCCTTTCTTCTGGGCTGCGATACCAAAATAGCAAGGGAAATCTTTTTTGGCGACTGTGTCTGCAAAAGGCTGGTATGCTTCAAGTGCCCATTCGGGAAGCTGTTGGTTATCGGGACGGATGTCTTCTTTATTCAATAGCGGTAGCATGTATACACTCCTAATTATAGTTTGTATGTTAACTTCTTTTTTCGGCAGTCCGAATATCCTATTGACTAGTCTTTTTCCATTTAATATACTAAGTCTAGAATCTAATTGATAATGAATATCAGTATCACCGATGCTGCCAAAGAGGTTTACGCTTATGAAGTTAATTTACTTGTTTCTTATTACTGTTACATTAGCTGTTTGTTCCCTGTTTGTCGGAGTGGAAAACGTGTCGTTTTCTGCTTTGTGGAATATGGATGAAGAGGCTTGGCATATCGTGATGATCAGCAGGCTACCGAGGATGCTCAGCATTGTCATGGCAGGTGTGAGTCTCAGCATATGCGGGCTGATCATGCAGCAGCTGACGCAAAACAAATTCGTATCACCTACGACTGCGGGGACGATGGACTGGGCGAGACTGGGGATTCTTGTTTCCTTGCTGTTCTTCACCGATGCCAGCCCGATTTGGAAGATGTGTATCGCTGCTGGCTTTGCATTATTCGGCACATTGCTCTTCATGGGCATCCTGCAGAGGCTGAAGCAGAAGGATACCATTTTTATCCCGCTTGTCGGAATCATGCTGGGAAATGTGGTCAGTTCGATTGCGACATTCTTTGCACTAAAGTTTGATCTCGTCCAAAATATGTCTTCCTGGCTTCAAGGAGATTTTTCTTTGATCATGCAAGGGCGTTACGAACTCCTTTACATAAGTGTGCCGCTTTTGATCATCGCTTTCTTATTTGCCAATATGTTCACAGTCGCTGGTATGGGAGAAGACTTCGCCACAAATCTGGGTCTTCCTTATAAATACGTTGTGAATGTCGGATTGATCATTGTGGCCATCATCACGGCAGCAGTCATCCTGACGGTCGGTGTCATACCATTCCTCGGATTGATCGTTCCGAATATCGTAAGCATGTATCGCGGCGACAATCTGAAAAACAGCATCTGGCATACAGCCTTCCTTGGTGCAGCCTTCCTGCTTCTATGCGATATCGCAGGACGCTTGATCATCTATCCTTATGAAATCTCGGTGGGGCTCATGGTTGGCGTCATTGGTACAGGAATCTTCCTTTATATGCTTTTGAGGAGGAACGCCTATGCTTAAGCGAAAAATTGTCTTTCTCACCGTTATCGCATTGTCTTTAGCTGCCCTGTATCTTTTCATCCATATGAATTTCCAGGCGATGGAGTACCTGTTGCGCACAAGGCTGGAGAAAATCCTGGCCATGATTTTATGTGCTGTCTCCATCGGGGTTTCCACTGTTGTGTTCCAGACGATAACACATAACAGGATACTGACGCCGAGCATCATGGGTCTCGACAGTGTGTATATGTTCATTCAAACCATCGTCGTTTTCTTATTCGGTTCGGGAACATTCGTCATCATGCAGAGTGATGCGTATTTCTTCCTTACTATATTACTGATGGTCGGTTTTGCATTTGGACTTTATCAGCTGCTGTTCCGCAAAGGACATAATAATCTGTTCCTCTTGCTGTTGGTCGGATTGGTGCTGGGTACTTTTTTCAGCAGTCTATCGTCGTTCATGCAGATGATCATCGATCCGAATGAATTCCTTTTGATCCAGGACAGCATGTTCGCAAGTTTCACCAATGTGAACACAGACCTTCTGCTAATCTCTGCAGTGGTCATCGTCTTGCTTTGTATGTACATATTCCGTTATCGGCACTATTTTGATGTCATGTCGATGGGACGTGATCATGCGGTGAATTTGGGCGTGCCATACGAAAAGATCGTTAAACGGATGTTCTTGGCGGTAGCGGTGCTTGTTGCCGTATCCACGGCTTTGGTCGGGCCAATCACTTTCCTTGGATTGCTGACTGCCAATCTGGCACGGGAATTTCTCCAGACATTCCGGCATACGTACTTGCTGATAGCAGCGAGTCTGCTCAGTGTGATTGCATTGATCGGCGGTCAGCTCGTAGTGGAAAGGATATTTTCCTTCACCACACCAATCAGTGTCATCATCAACTTTGTCGGTGGCATTTACTTCATCTACTTATTAGTAAAGGAGAGTAAAAAAATATGATCGTTGCAGAAAAGCTTTCCAAGTTTTTTGGATCGAAGAAAGTCATCCAGGATGTTTCCATCGAAGTTAAGCGCGGGGCGGTCACTAGTTTCATCGGTCCGAACGGTGCCGGGAAAAGTACCTTGCTTTCGATGGTAAGCCGCTTGCTGAAACAAGATGATGGCATCGTCTATCTTGATGGTAAGGATGTTCATAAACAAAAAAGCAAAGATCTGGCAAAGACGATTGCCATTCTGCGTCAGTCCAATGTCGTCCAGATGAGATTGACTGTCCGGGAGCTAGTGAGCTTTGGGCGGTTCCCTTATTCCAGCGGGCGCCTTACGGACGAAGATGAACAGAAGGTCTCGGAAGCCATCAGTTATGTGAATCTGGATGAAATGGAAGATAAATATCTGAATGAACTCAGCGGAGGTCAGAAGCAGCGAGCATTCATCGCGATGGTCCTGGCACAGGATACCGATTATATCCTGCTTGATGAGCCGCTGAATAATCTGGATATGAAGCATGCTGTTCAGATGATGAAGCTGCTCCGGAAGCTTGTGGAGGATTTTGGCAAGACGATCCTGCTTGTCATCCATGACATCAATTTCGCTTCTGTGTATTCAGATCGCATCGTGGCAATGAAAGATGGCAGAATCGTCGCTGAAGGTCCTACCGAAGATATCATCCAATCAGACGTTCTTAAATCGATTTATGATCTGGATATCGATGTCCACAATATCAGCTGCAATCGTATTTGTGTCTATTTCTAAAACCGTGCAGATCAAAGGGGTGATGCCACTATGAAGCATACAGCCTTTCAGCTACACCATGCATCCAACCAAAAGAAAAAGGAGAAATGATATATGAAGAAACTGACTTTGCTGATGACAGGGCTATTACTCGTACTTTTACTGGCAGCATGCGGAAGCAATTCCGGTAGCGCAAGCGGAGCTGATAAAAAGGAAGAGAAACTGACAATCGAGCATGGGCTAGGCAAAACGGAAGTTACAAAGAATCCGGAGAAGATTGTAACATTCGACATGGGAGCTTTGGATACGCTGGACAAACTTGGAGTCGATGTAGCTGGCGTTCCGCAAGAGAATCTTCCTGACTATCTTTCCAAATATAGCAGTGGGGATTACGAGAATGTCGGTGGCCTGAAGGAACCTGATTTGGAGAAAATCGCTGGAATGCAGCCGGATGTCATTTTCATCTCTGGTCGCCAAAGTGATTATTATGAACAGCTCAGTGAGCTTGCACCGACTATATTCGTTGGTGTCGATACAACCGACTATATGAATTCATTCAAGAAGAATACAGAAACGATTGCTAAAGTGGTAGGGAAAGAAAAAGAAGCGGAAACGGCGCTGGGAGAAATCGATGATGCAATCGCTGATTTAAAGACAAAAGCAGAGGGCATGGATGGAAAAGCCTTGATCACGCTTGTGAATGACGGCAGCGTGAGTGCTTATGGTAAAGCCTCCCGTTTTGGAGTCATCCATGATGTGTATGGTGTACCTGCTGTTGATGAAACGATCGAATCTTCCACGCATGGCCAATCCATCGGGTTTGAATATATTTCCGATAAAAACCCTGATTATTTGTTTGTAGTCGATCGCGGAGCTGTTGTAGGCGGCGGAACTTCTTCTGCTGAGAAAGTGTTGGATAATGAACTGGTGAACGATACAAATGCTGCAAAAGAAAAACATATCACGTACTTGGACCCAGGTTACTGGTATCTGTCTGGCGGCGGACTGGAGTCTGAATTGGAGAAAGTGAAAGAAATCTCCGATGCATTGAACTAATATAGAAGAAAAGCGCAAATGCTAATGCATTTGCGCTTTTTTCAATAGGTATCTGGCTGATGGAAGTAATTGGGTTTTTTGATTGTATTTGCGTAAGGTTTGTGAAAGATATGCGTCAAAGCTGGTGACATCGGCGGAATGAGCCAGTTCCACATGCCTGTCACATCGCGATCGGCTTTTTCTTCTTTTTTCTCGAATTGTGCAAATTGTTGGGCTGCTGTATGGTGATCCACAATGGTGATTCCTGCTTTTTGGAATGATTGGAGCACTGCGATATTCAGTTCCACCAATGCCCGGTCCTTCCATAAGGTAGATGACTTGCTTTGATCCAAGCCTATCAGTTCTGCTACTTTAGGCAGCATGTTATAACGATCTTCATCGGCAAGATTCCGTGCACCGATTTCCGTTCCCATATACCAGCCGTTAAAAGGAGCAGCATGATAGATGATACCGCCAATCTCCAATTGCATATCCGAAATGATCGGAACAGCATACCAGCGTATATCTAAATCTGCGAATGCAGGATATGCATCATGCTCTATTTGTACTTCTTTCACGATTTTTGGTGGTATTTCCCTTAAAATAGGTGGCTCGTCACCGACTTGCACAACAAGCGGCAGGATGTCGAAAGCTGTTCCTTCACCCTCCCAGCCGAGTGATTTGCACTTATTGGTAAAGCGTACGGAAGCAGGATCCCCGAGAATGCCATACTCCGTCTCATATCCCGCATATCGAAGCAGTTGATGATTCCAGATGCGTATATTTTCATTTGCTGGGAAGATAGTGATCATCGGCTTTACCTTGCCCGCATTCGTAGCTTGCTCGATATGATGGAATAGCTTCTCCAGCACGTCCTCAGCTTCTGTCACTTCCCGTGCGTCAATAACATGAAGGCCATTCCAAAACAGGCGGCCGATACAGCGGTTTGAATTTCTCCACGCAATCCTGGCGCCGTGCACCAACTCTTCTGCCGAATGGGCATACGTTCCCGTTCGGATGATTTCATCTTGAATGCCGGACAGACGCTCATATATCTCCAAATCAGATTTTCCCAGCTCGGAATAACACTCGTTAATAAATGCCGTCGCTTCTTGCATTATTACGTCCATTAGCAGCAGCCTCCTTTAGTCAGCTTGTAGTATAGCATTTGTGGCACCAAAAGACGTTAAGAGTCGAAAAATGTAAAAAAAGGTTCATGAATCGCGCTATTCAGCCGATAAAAAAATAGAGTGAAAGGGGGAGGACAAATGAATAAAAGACATGCAGTAAGCATTTGCAGTGGGGGATTTGTATATGCAGGTTTTCTATTCCTGCAAAATGAAAGGGTTTTCTTAGTGGATTGGTGGATCAATTTGATCATCGGTCTTCTTTTAGCAGCTGCAAGTTTTGTTTATATTTTGTCTTACAAGAAGGCAGAGAGGGAGCCGGAAGCAGGAATGATGCCTGTCATCGCTGCTCCGATTGAGTCGGCAGCAACCGTTGAGCCCGAGTTGGAGTCAAGCAAAGAACAGACATCCGTTGAGCTTGAGCAAACGGAAGAATCGTGGAATCAAATTGTAACCGCTATCGAAGAAGTGACGATCGGCTCTGAGAATCAATCCCAAGCGTCAGCAGATCTTGCTGGAAGAATGCAGAAGTTCGCAGAAAATGTCATGATGGTTGCATTGAAAGGGGAAGAGGCGAAGCAGGCTGCCGCTGAAATGGATGCCCTGACAAAAGAAGGCGCATCATATATGGATGATTCTGTCCGTCAAATGGACACGATAACAAATAAAATCACTTTTTCCTATGAAAAAGTCACAGGTTTGAATGGCAAGGCTGATCAAATCAGTTCTTTGCTGCAAACAATCAAGGAAATTGCCGACCAGACGAATTTGCTCGCACTCAATGCTGCCATCGAAGCAGCACGAGCAGGCGATCAAGGGCGCGGATTTGCAGTAGTGGCAGACGAAGTGCGTAAGCTTTCCGATCAAGTGCGTGTTGCCGTGATTGATATAACTGCTGTTTTCCAATCGATCCAGTTGGAATCAAAGGAAGCCGTCGACGCACTCAGCTCTGGGAAAGATGCAGTTGCAGCCGGATCTGATACAGTTACAACAACGAAAAGTACTTTTGAACAGATGCAGAAAGAGATAATAATGACGAGCCGGCAAATCGACGAGATTTCCACAGCTATGTATGACATTCTCGATAACACACGCGGTGTTACCGATAGTATCAATAGCATCGTGACCGTTGCAGAGCAGAATGCAGCAAGTATGCAGGAGGTAACTGCCATTACGCACGATATTCAGCAGAAGTTCCAGAATAGATGAATAGGGAATGACGAGCGGCCGTCCAGGTCGCTTTTTTTGATTACGATCTTCATAAGCAAAAACCATAATGAACCCCATATGAATTACCCCAACTTCAGCTCCATAAAACCTAATAAAACTTTTGGATGCGCTTCCTATAATTTTTTTGTTAAATTGATGGGTTTTGGTTTGTCTCGTTAACATTTCTGTTGTATCTTTAGCGAATGTCATGTCTCAAAAGGAGGAGTTAAGATGTCTATAACAAGCAGACAGTTCGAACCTAAAACAGTCATCGCCGTTTTGATGATCTGTGCTTTCTCCATTGGAACGACGGAATACGTCGTGACGGGAGTGCTTTCACATATTGCAAAGGACCTTGGGGTGACGATTGCATCGGCAGGTCTTGTGGTGAGTATGTATGCGCTTGGAGTGGCGGTATTCGGACCGCTTATGACCACACTGTCGGTTAAGCTGCCCCGCAAGCCGATGCTGCTTTTATTCATGCTGATTTTCATCATCAGTAACATCATCAGTGCAACGGCACCGAATTTTGGGGTGCTGCTTGTTTCAAGGGTAACATCCGCTTTTATTCATGGTCCGTTTTTCGCTTTGTCTTTCGTCATGGCAAGCGAACTGGTGGAGCCGCGTAAACGAGTCCAAGCAATCGCGGCCGTAAACGGCGGACTTACGATTGCCATCATGATCGGTGTACCATTCGGTGCCTATCTTGGTTCTCTTATCGAGTGGCGTCTTGTGTTTTGGCTGATTGCCTTGCTTGGGGTGATCGGTTTGATCGGACTGCTTATTTGTGCACCGAACACAAAGCCTGCGGAAGCGCCGCGCATCAAACAAGAGCTCAGCGTGTTCAGGCATAAGCAAGTGCTGCTGACGATTGCCATCATTATTTTTGGTTATTCAGGGGTATTCACAGCTTATACATTCATAGAACCTTTATTACGTTCCGTCACAGGCTTTGGCGGCATAGGTATCATGATCAGTCTGTTCTTCTTCGGGATGGGCAGTGTCATCGGTAACTTTTCAACACCTAAACTTGCCGGAAGCAATGTGACCAGAACGCTTATTTATGTATTCGCCATCCTTACAGCCATTTTATTGCTGTTTCCGCTGGCAACGCCATATAGCATCACGGCTGTCTTGATCATCGGTTTGTTCGGAGCTGGTGCATTTGGGACGACACCATTGCTGCAATCCAAAATCGTCATGGCTGCCGTGGAAGGGCCGACGATTGCTGCGGCTGCAAGCGTTTCGGCGTTCAATCTTGCAAATGCAGCAGGTGCATATATAGGCGGACTGGTCCTGGATGCGAATCTTGGCTATACATGGCTTTCCTTAATCGGAGCAGGAATATCGATTATTGGTATCTTGATATCAGCCATTAGCTATCGCGAAGAAAAAAAAGAGCCGGAAAGAGCCTGAACAGGTTGTAAGTCTTATTCTCTTCCTGCATACTAGAAATAAATTTCTAGCAGGAGGAGCGGTGCATGAATCCAATCTTAAGAGATTTCCAGACTGTCATCGAAACAGAGCGCCTTATCATCAGGCAGCCTAAGATCGGCGATGGGAAAGCGGTCAATGACTCTATCAGGGCATCATTTCCCGAATTGAAACAGTGGATGGCGTTTGCACAGGAAGTGCCGTCAGTGGAAGAGACGGAGGAGAATATCAGGCATTCCATCGCAAATTGGATCAATCGCACCGGCTTGCGTATGCTGATCTTCCGGAAGGATACAGAAGCGTTCATTGCTTCCAGCGGTTTTCATGCAATCGACTGGGATGTACCAAAAGTCGAAATAGGATATTGGATGGACTCACGGCACACCGGGCAGGGATTCATGACTGAGGCGGTCGAAGCCCAGACAGCATATGCCTTCAGCGAGCTCGGTGTCCGCCGCGTCCAGATACTATGCGATGAAGAAAATCACGCCAGCCGTGCGATCCCGGAAAAGCTAGGTTTCAAGCTGGAAGGAATCCATTATCACGACAGCCTCAGTGCAGATGGCAAGGAAATACGCAATACAGCGTACTATAGTAAAACCAGATAAAGGTTATGTGACCAGAAATTGCGGCTGAATTACATAAAACGTTCAAATTTTGTTCACTACTTGTTCTTATTCTTTCTTTGAGCCGGTGTTAGAATGTAAAATGAACTGTTTACTTACCAGGCAAGTCTGGTTTTTTTGGCTGCTTTGTATTACACTAGTTTCTGGATTGTTGTCAGGCACTGCCTATCAGGCAGTGTGATTGTGTGTTTCCAGCTGGATTTCTGCCGCTCCCTCGGGATCGTGGAAGTTTCATTGTGAAATACTTATCAAAACCCTATCATAGCGAAAGGGTCATCTTTTTATGCAGAGGGAAGATGACGCATTTCGTGAACTCAGGTAAAGAAAGGAAGGGAAGCAGGCGCATGCTTAAAAAATTGAAACCCTTAAGTCTTCTGTTGTTCCTTGCCCTGCCGCTAATGCTCGCCGGCTGTTCTACACCGGAAGTGCTCGATCCGAAAGGACCAGTGGCAAGTCAGCAAAGTGACCTTATTATTCTATCGATCATCTTCATGCTTACAATCGTTGCGGTTGTATTCGTACTTTTGACGATCATCCTTGTCAAGTACAGAGAAAGAAAGGATCACGACAAGTACAGCCCTGAATTACACGGCAGCATGCTGCTTGAAACGATTTGGACGATCATCCCGATCATCATCGTTGTCATCTTGGCTGTTCCGACTGTCAGAACGATCTATTCATTAGAGGACGCACCTGAGCCGAAAACGGCTGAAGCTGCGAATGAAGACCCTCTAGTAATTCATGCAACATCCATCAACTGGAAATGGGTATTCACATATCCAGATGAAGACATCGAAACAGTGAACTATCTGCACATTCCGATTCACCGTCCGGTGGAATTCAAACTAACATCTGCCGATTCCATGGCTGCCCTATGGATTCCAAGCCTTGGCGGTCAGAAATATAACATGGCAGGCATGCAGACGACTTTATTCCTGCAAGCTGACGAAGTAGGCGTCTATGACGGACGAAATGCCAACTTCACAGGCGAAGGCTTCAACGAACAGCGTTTTAAAGTCCATGCCGATGAAGAAGCAGACTATCAACAGTGGGTGGAAGATGTAAAGAATTCCGCTCCGGAACTGACACAATACGAGTATGACAATCTTCTGATTCCTGGTGTTTACGATAAAACAGCTGATGGAACAACTGAATACAATGGTACGCACTTGCAATGGATCGACCATTCCAAGGACGCGGAATACACATTGGAAGCATGGGATCGCCTAGGCTATGAGCCGAAGAATCCACATGCAAAAGACAAATCTCAAAATCTCTTGCCTGAAGATGAAATTCCATACTATCAGCAAGACAATACTGTAGACTACTCGGATGAAGACATGGGCTCTGAAGAACATGCACATGCGGGTCATGAGTAACAGAGAGAGGGGGAAGAGTTTTGGACTTAAAATGGAATGAGTTTATCATTACCGGCGATCCATTGATCCTGGGCGCGCAAATCAGCATCTTGCTCGGTGGTATCGCCGTTGTAGCTGCCCTTACTTACTTTAAAAAATGGAGTTGGCTATGGAAAGAATGGCTGACATCCGTTGACCATAAGAAACTGGGTATCATGTATATCCTTAGTGCCCTCTTAATGCTTTTCCGCGGCGGTATCGATGGTTTGATGATCCGTACGCAGCTTGCTAAGCCAGGGATGGAATTCCTGGATCCGCAGCATTACAACGAGGTATTCTCAACACACGGTGTTATCATGATCCTATTCATGGCGATGCCATTCTTAATCGGTTTGATCAACTACATCATACCGTTGCAAATCGGTGCACGTGACGTTGCATTTCCTTATTTGAACAACTTGAGCTTCTGGACATTCTTTGTCGGTATGGCTCTATTCAACATCTCCTTCATCATCGGTGGTTCACCGGATGCCGGATGGACTGGTTATACGCCGCTTGCGACGAATGAATTCAGTCCTGGCCCAGGTCAGAACTACTATGTACTTGCTATCCAGATCGCTGGTATCGGTACATTGATGACAGGTATCAACTTCTTCGTTACCATCCTTAAGATGCGTACGAAAGGTATGACATTGATGAAAATGTCCATGTTCACATGGACGACTTTGATCACAATGCTGATCATCATCTTCGCATTCCCAGTGCTTACAGTTGCACTTGCTATGCAAACATTCGACCGACTATTCGGTTCGGTACTCTTCACCTTGCAAGGTGATGGTAACCCGATGCTTTGGGTCAACTTGTTCTGGGTATGGGGTCACCCTGAGGTTTATATCGTTATTCTTCCTGCATTCGGTATTTTCTCGGAGATCATTTCGACGTTTGCAAGAAAACAGCTATTCGCCTATAAAGCGATGGTTGTGTCCATTGTGACGATTTCTGTATTGAGCTTCCTTGTATGGGTTCACCACTTCTTCACAATGGGTAACAGCGCAGAAGCGAACAGCTTCTTCTCTATTACGACGATGGCTATCTCGATCCCGACCGGGGTTAAGATATTCAACTGGTTATTCACGATGTATCGAGGACGTATCACATTCACGACTCCGATGCTTTGGTCCCTTGCTTTCATCCCGAACTTCGTTATCGGTGGTGTGACAGGGGTAATGCTTGCGATGGCAGCGGCTGACTATCAGTACCATAATACGTACTTCCTAGTATCTCACTTCCACTATGTGTTGATCTCGGGTACTGTATTTGCTTGTTTCGCAGGTTTGATTTACTGGTATCCGAAAATGTTCGGACATAAATTGAACGAAAAAATCGGTAAATGGGCTTTCTGGATTTTCGTTATCGGCTTCAACGTATGTTTCTTCCCGCAGTACTTCCTAGGGTTGGACGGTATGCCAAGACGTATTTCCACTTATTTGCCAGAAGATGGCTGGACAGGATTGAACATGATCTCCACAATCGGAGCATTCATGATGGGTCTTGCATTCCTAATCTTCGTATACAATATCTACTATAGCTGGAGATATTCACCAAGAGAGAAAACTGGTGATGCTTGGGGTCTTGGACGTAACTTGGAATGGGCGACAACTTCGTCTATCCCACCGCATTACAACTTCGCTGTCCTTCCTGAAGTGACAGGTCTTGATCCTTACTGGGATATGAAGGAAAAAGGTCTTGATCAGCAGAAGGTCACGGATTATAAACCGATTCACATGCCAAGCAACTCTTCCATACCGGCAATCATGTCCGTATTGATGGGTATGGCAGCCTTCGGACTTGTCTTCCAGTGGTATTGGCTTGGAATCGTAGGTGCTGTCGGCATCTTCATCACAATGATCGTCCGTTCTTTCGATTACAATGACGGTTATTATGTGAGTGTGGAAGAAATAAAAGAAACAGAAGCGAAAGCGAATAAATAAAGGAGGTTGTGAAGAAATGGCACATGATCACAATGTGAACCCCAACGCTCCATTGGAATACCAATCAGAAACCGGCCGGTTGAACATCACCGGTTTCTGGACCTTCCTTGGTGCAGAGATCGCTTTGTTCTCGACACTATTCGCATCCTATTTCGCGTTACAATCACGTGTAGGCGACGGACCAACATCTCCTGAGATGTTCGAAGCTGGCTTGGTCATGATTATGACAATGCTGCTTCTTACAAGTAGTTTCACTTGCGGACTCGCGATTCACGAAATGCGTGCGAACAATGTAAAAGGCGTTATCATCTGGATGATCATTACACTCATCCTAGGTGCAGGCTTCATCGGCTATGAGTTATATGAATTTGTACATTATGTACATGAAGGTGTTACACTAGGCACTAGTGCACATTGGTCTATGTTCTTCATTTTGCTTGGTACGCATGGATTACACGTATCCATCGGTATCGGCTGGATCATTCTTCTTTTGATCCAACTTGCAAGAAGAGGACTTACGCCAAAAACGGCTTCAAAAGTATTTATCTCTAGTCTCTATTGGCACTTCTTGGATGTTGTGTGGATCTTTATCTTCACATGCGTTTACTTGATGGGGATGGTGAATTAATATGAGTCAACAAACGAAAAAAGGACATTTCCCTTGGAAGCATATCATCGGATTTTTGATTTCGATCGCGTTGACACTTGTAGCCTTCGCAACAGCTCTATGGACAGACTGGTCTTCATCAACGATTTTCATCATTATCTTGATTTTCGCAGTTATCCAGGCTGCTTTGCAGCTCGTTATGTTCATGCACATGACGGAAGGAGAAGACGGTGGATTGATTACCGGGAATACACTTTTCGGATTCTTCATCGCTATCGTTATCATTCTAGGTACTTACTGGCTGATGACTTCCGGACACATGCACATGGGTATGAGTATGTAAATAAGACCCGCTCTCTGAGCGGGTTTTTTTGTATTCTTTTTTACTTTTCACTAAAATGGAGAAGAGATAAAAGGAGGTACGGCAAATGATCATAGCACATGATGAACACATTATCGAAAAAGCCCGTCAAGCTGCCAAGATAGCTAAACAATATAAAAAAATCGGCGATGAACAGGCACAGCTGGCACCTGAAGTGGTGGATGCATTCCGTACTACGGGTTATACATTACTTACGATAGGAAAAGCAGAAGGCGGAGATGGAGCCAATCTGTATGACTTCCTTCTGGCTCAGGAAACGCTTGCTGCAGGAGACGGCGCTGCTGCCTTATCGATCGGCTGGCATCTTAGTACGATGCAAGACTTATGTGAAAATGCCGGTTGGCCGGAAGATATGTTCGAAAGCTTCTTGAAAGAGGTTGTTCAAAAACAAAAGATAGTCAATCGTGCTGCTTCAGAACCGAATACAGGCAGTCCTACACGCGGCGGTATCCCCGAAACGAAAGCGGTGCGGGAGGACGATCATTATGTCATCACCGGACGGAAGACGTTCACCTCAATGGCTGCTGACTTGGATTATTATTTAGTGACGGCTTATGTAGAAGAAGATGATGCTGTCGGGAGCTTTTTGATTTCCAGGGAAATAAATGGCGTTTCTGTCGAAAAGACATGGAATCCGATGGGTATGCGAGCAACCGGAAGTGATGATTTGATTTTGGAACAAGTGAGAGTGCCAAGGAATCATTATGTCGAAAGAAATAAAAAGAAGTCAGGACCAAAAGGATCTTTGCTGCATATTCCAGCTTGTTATCTTGGTATAGCCAAAAGTGCTCGTGATGAAGCAGTTACGTTTGCCAAAGAATTTCAGCCCAATACACTGAATGAACCGATTATCAGTGTGCCGCATATTCGGGAGAAAATCGGACGGATGGACTTGGAGCTCATGCAAGCAAGACATTTTATGTATCATGTAGCCAACTTGTGGGATAGCTATCCTGAGAAGCGGAAACATATGGGGCCAGAGCTTGCAGCAGTCAAAGTCAATGCAACGAAAGCAGCAGCTGAAGTAGTCGATTTGGCGATGCGAATCGCAGGCGGCAGGGGGCTGTCCAAGTCTCAAGCCTTCGAGCAGCATTATCGGGATGTGCGTGCCGGGCTGCATAATCCGCCGATGGACGATGCCGTATTAGAGCTGCTCGCTTCCCAAGCAGAGAAAAAAGATAATTAATTTCTTCTTTTTAGTACCAGGTATTAAAACTAGATGGTATAATGGAGGAAGATGTGAAGGAGGCAGATAATATGGAATCCAAAGCACGTGTAACAGCAATTGGAACATATATCCCGGAAAAAGTGCTGACCAATGCAGATTTTGAGAAAATGGTCGATACTTCCGATGAATGGATCGTACAGCGAACTGGTATCAAAGAAAGAAGAATCGCTGCTGAAGATGAATACGTAACTGATCTTTGTGAAAATGCTGCAAGGAACCTTGCAAAGAACTTCAACAAGTCACTGGATGATGTGGACCTGATTCTTGTTGCGACTGTGACAGGGGAATTTAAATTCCCTAGTGTATCCAGTCAGCTGCAAGCAAGACTTGGTTTGAAAAACACAGGTGCCATCGATTTGGGCGGCGCATGTGCTGGTTTCGTTTACGGACTGCACATGGCTAACGGATTGGTATCATCCGGTTTGCATAAGAAAGTGCTAGTATTGGGCGGAGAAACATTGTCCAAAATCACTGATTATACTGATCGTACAAGCTGTATCTTGTTCGGTGACGGAGCGGGAGCTGCTTTGGTGGAATATGATGCGGAAAATCCTGGATTCTTCGGTTTCCATATGGGAACAAAAGGAGAAGGAGGCCGTCATCTTTATCAAACAGGCTTATCCACGACATTGAACGGCGAAGAACTTGCCAACCCAGGGAAATTGGTTCAAAACGGACGTGAAGTCTACAAATGGGCCGTTTCAGGTGTACCAAAAGGTGTCAAGAAACTAGTGGAAGAAGCAAATATGTCATTGGATGACATCGATTGGTTCATCCCGCATAGTGCCAATATGCGCATGGTGGAATCCATCTGTGATCGCCTGGACTATCCAGTTGAAAAAACGCTGACAAGCATGGCATATGCAGGTAATACATCTTCTGCAACAATTCCTTTGGCATTTGATTTCGCTTTACAAGAAAACAAAGTCAAAGATGGCGATACAATGTTATTATACGGATTCGGCGGCGGTTTGACCGAATGCGGTATCATCATCAAATGGGATCCAAAAGCATAAAAAATGAGCCCGCGGAGCAATCTCCGCGGGCTTTCTTCATGATCAGGAATCCTTATGGGGTCCGCGTATATGCAGATCTTCCGCGATTTTGGCACGGGACTGATCCAGGAAAATGACATTATAATACTGGTCCCTGCCGCTTCGGATCACATATTTACGGACGTAAGCATGCAAAAAAGTCCCATCCAGCCAAGCAAGGATCAAACTTGCCGGTATTGCACCTACCAATGGGTGCACAGGACCATCTGCCGCCAGGACGATCAGCATCCAGCTGACAATGGCGAAGAATATGCAATCAAGCCATCCGGTTGTCTTATTTGCTTTACCCGGCAGTAATAGCATGTCGATGAGGTAGCCTATCACAGTCAGGACGACTGTTAGCTGGAATACCCTGGTAAAGGATAACTGATAGATTAAACCTGTGAAAAGATAAAGGACTGCGAAAGTAAAGATCCCTTTCAGAAGTATGGCTTTGACATGTTTCATCATTCTTCACCTGCTGCTTTTTTTATACAATATGTCCATTTTCGGCTGCTTGTATACGCAGCTGCAACAAGTCTTGGAATTATGGTATAATAACCCGTTGTAAGTTAAGAGATAGGAGTTTATCACGTACATGATTACAAATATAAGAGAAGCTTGGTTTTCCAATGTGCCGAAGGATGTTTTATCCGGTATTTTAGTTGCCTTGGCGCTTATCCCAGAAGCGATTGCCTTTTCGATCATTGCTGGTGTCGATCCGATGGTCGGCCTGTATGCATCATTCTGTATTGCGGTTGTCATTTCATTTACAGGTGGCAGGCCGGCAATGATATCTGCTGCGACTGGAGCGATGGCACTTGTGATGGGCAGCCTGGTGGCTGACCATGGTATTCAATATTTGTTCGCTGTGACAATATTGACAGGAATCATTCAAATTTTATTCGGTGTCTTCAAAGTGGCAAGACTGATGATCTTCATTCCGCGACCGGTGATGATCGGATTCGTCAACAGCTTGGCAATTTTGATTTTCATGGCTCAACTTGTTCATTTTGAGGGTGAATCCTGGCAGATTTATGCGTTCTTGGCTGGGGCGCTGCTGATCATCTATCTGCTGCCTCGCTTCGTAAAAGCTGTTCCATCACCTCTTGTAGCTATTGCAGTGATGACGATCATCGCCATTGTGACACATAGCTCGACGAAAACTGTAGGCGATATGGGAGAGCTCAAGCAATCCCTGCCATCATTTTTCATCCCGGATGTACCATTCAATATGGAAACATTGCAAATCATTTTTCCATATGCGATTGCTTTGGCCATCGTCGGCCTGATGGAGACATTCCTCACAGCGCAGCTGCTGGATGAGTATACAGATACGAACAGTAATAAAAATCGTGAAGCACGCGGCCAGGGGATAGCTAATATTGCTGCTGGTTTATTTGGCGGAATGGCAGGCTGTGCCATGATCGGTCAATCGGTCATCAATGTCAAAGCAGGGGGGCGCACCCGGTTATCAACGTTTATCGCTGGTGCTTTCCTGATGCTGCTTATCATAGTTTTCCAGGATGTATTGGTGCAAATACCGATGGGGGCGCTTGTTGCTGTCATGTTCATGGTCAGCATCGGGACGTTTGACTGGAGTTCGGTCCGCAACTTGCATCGCATGCCGCTGACGGATGCTGCTGTCATGATCGTTACAGTTGCTGCTGTACTATGGACACATAATCTCTCAGTCGGTGTCATCATCGGCGTATTGATGAGTGCTGTTTTCTTTGCAAGTAAAATATCCAAAGTCGATGTCAGAAGTACAACGCTACACGAGCAAAAGATCTTCATGGTGAAAGGCCAGCTGTTCTTTGTTTCGGTCACTGATTTCCTGTCATCCTTTGAACCGAAACAAGAAACTGCAAAACATATCATCCTGGATTTCCAGGAAGCGAGATTATGGGATGATTCAGCAGTAGGGGCATTGGATAAACTGGTGCTGAAGTATCGGGATTATGGCATTCATGTCGAAATCCGCAATCTGGATCATGCCAGTCAGGCATTGGTCGATAAGCGAGCAGCTTATATCCACACATGAAAATGAGGCTCACACCAAACGGTGTGGGCCTCATTTCTTTGTTTTGAATACAAAGTACTTCATAAACAGAAAACTGCTGGCAGAAGAGAGGAACATGGCTGCTCCTTTGGCTATATTATTTTCGATATACGCAGGGATGGTGACGAAAGTGATACCACGCAATATCGCCAGACCTGCTATGAAGACTATATTACTGATCACTAATGCAACCAATGCTTGAGCGAAAAACAGACCTTTTTCTGATTTGCCGGATCTTTTCTGCTTGCGGAACGTGAATCTTGTATTCCAATAGTAGCTGTTCCATATGCATATCAAGTAACTGATTGTATTGAAAAGCAGCAGCAGGAGATTATTTTTGGTCGGCCAGATAAGTAGTAAGATATTAAGTGCAACAATGTCTACAGCCGCATTCAGTACGCCAATGGACGTAAATTGCAGGATTTGGGTGCGCGTTCTTTTTAACATGATTTATCACAGCCTTCAATTTACATAGTTCGATTCTAACTACATTCCCTTATTTCCTCAACTTTTAACGTTTCAAGCAGTTTGTATGTGGTATGTAATGCTATATGCTGGTTTGCATTACGGTGCATAAGCAAATCTGGAAGAGGAGTGATTGCAGTTTGTGTTACGCCAAAGACATGGAGAAACTTGCAGATAAAGCCAAGCGCCATCCTCAGAAAGTACTAAGCATGTATGTGAATACCGATCCTTCCAACCGCGATCAAACAGGCGGGGAGTGGAAGATTCACGTGAAAAATGGGTTGAACAACTTCGAAACATATCTCAAGAATGACCCGGAAGAATTGGGACAATTCCTGAAAGTGAAGCAGAAAGTAAAAGCTTTCTTGGAAGATAACGGGCAAAGCATGAAGAAAAGCTGTGTGGTGTTTGCTTCGGCAGATGATATATGGTTCGCCGAATGTCTGCAGATGCCTGTGACAACTGAATTTCATTGGGAAGATGAGCCGAAGCTCCAGCAGTTCGAAGCATTATATGAACGATTTCCGGAATCAGGTGTCATTCTGGTTCAGAGAAATCAAGTCAAAGTGATCGATGCCGTATTAGGTAAGATCAACGATACAAAAGTCTACGAAATGGATTTGGATACAGAGAAGTGGAAGGTACAGGCTAGCCCGCAGCGAGCACTATCCGTCAAAGGCAAAGGCGGGAAAGGATCCAAAAAGGACACGATAGAAAACCGGTTGGAAGCCAATCAAAAACGCTGGTACAAATCACTGGCTCCAGACCTTGATAGACTTGCCAAAGAGAAGGAATGGAAAAGCATCCATCTTGTTGGAAATAAAGAAGAAGCGAAATTGATCGAAAGCTATATGCAAAAGCAAGTGCAGCAGACAGAAGGCAAGAATCTATTTGATCAGGAAGAACGAAAAGTATTGGAAGAAGTCATCTTGTAAAAAAAGCAGCATGCCGACGGGCATGCTGCTTTTCCATTAGGATGGACGCTTTCCAGCGACTCCGTAATTTGCTTTATTCATTTCTTCGATGACGATGGAGACCGCTTCGGCGCGTGCACCTGTCGTTTCGACCATGACGTCGGTCATTTGCTTGATCATTTGTTCTTTCTGCTCATCCGTTCTGCCTTCCAGCATTTTAACGGTGATGATTGGCATATATATCGACTCCTTAGTGGTTATGACACGTCGGGCAAAGTCCATAAAGCTCGAAAGCGTGTGTATTTATATGATAATCTGCCAGTTCATCCGTGTAAACCGGGAGCGGGCATTTTTGCAGCGGCTTGGTCAATCCGCAGCTTTCACAAATGAAATGATGATGATGCGTTCCGCTAGTACAGGCTATTTTAAACAGCTTTTCCCCATTTTTCTCGCGGGACTCCAGCAGCTTCAGTTCTTCAAACAGACGGAGATTCCGGTAGATCGTGTCCAAGCTGATGCCTTTATAGCTTGTCTCCATGAAGGCAAGCAATGCTTTTGCGCTTCGATAGCCCTTAGCATGGATGAAATAAGATAATATATCCGCACGTTTATCTGTGTACTTATGACCATGTTCCTTTAAAATCGCAAGACCTTCGTCCACTTGCATATCAGGAAACTCCTTTCTCGAATGCAGCTTTTCGTTTGTTCGCAAGCAGCAGCTTTTGAACGATGAAACTCAACAGCAGAATAAGGATCGACACTACTACGATGGTACCCCCTGGTGGTATTTCGAAATAATACCCTGAGAACAATCCGACAAGAACAGATGTCTCACCGAAGACGATTGCAAGAATCATCGCTTGTTTGAAGCCTTTTGCCAATCTGATGGCTGCAGCGACAGGGATGGTCATCAACGCACTTACAAGCAGCACACCTACGATACGGATGCTTGCAGCTATCACAAGTGCCGTCAGCAGCATGAAAATGAAATGGATCGCTTTGGCATGCAAGCCGCTGACACGTGCATGCTCTTCATCGAAAGAAAGCACAAGCAGCTGTTTGTAAAGCACTCCGATCACAAGCAAAACGATGATCGAAATGATGATGATCACGCGCAGATCTTCACTGCTGACAGCAGATACCGAGCCGAATAGATAAGAAAACAAATCAGTGGTAAAACCATTGGCCAGCGAAATGAAGATGACGCTCAATCCGACACCGCCGGACAAAATGATCGGGATGGCGATTTCCTGGAAGTTGCGGAACATACTGCGCAGCTTCTCGATCAATAAAGAAGCGACTACCGAGAAACCTAGTCCGGCGTAAAATGGACTGATCAAAGGTGTTGCCAGTTTTTTCTCGAGCAGGAGGCCAAAAGCAATCCCGGCAAGCGTCACATGTGATAAGGCATCAGCGATCAGGGAAAGCCTGCGGACAACGATGAAGCAGCCCAATAAGGGTGCGATCAAGCCGATCAGCAGACCGGTATATAATGTGTTACGCAAAAATTCGAATTGAAAAAAATCTGCAATCATGCATGAATACCTCGCAATACGTGTAAATCGGATTCTGGCAGGCTGAATTGCTCCGGGCTGCCTTCGTATTGCACTTGCTGATCCAAATAAACAAGTTTGGACGCATAATGTGCAATACCAGCCAAATCATGGGTGATCATCACGAGCGTCAGTCCGTTTTCACTATTGAGACGCTGCAATAGTTCATAAAAACCTTTTACATTGGCATGATCGATCCCGACCGTCGGTTCATCCAGGATGATCAGTTCCGGCTGGCTTACAAGCGCTCTGGCGATGAAGACACGCTGCTGCTGACCGCCGGACAAGCTGGTGATATTTTCATGCAGATAATCACTCATATCAACTTGAGCCACGGCTTGCTTCACCGCAGCTCTGTGTTTGGCGGAGAATCTGCGGAAATAGCCGATTTTAGGCGTAAGCCCCATTGCCACCACCTCGAAAACCGTAGCCGGGAAGCCTTTATTGAAGGCATTCGCTTTTTGGGATACAAAGCTGATTTTATTCCAATCCTTAAAAGTGGATACAGGGTGTCCGAAAAGCTTGATGGAACCTTTATTCGGCTGCAGCATATTGAGTGCCAGCTTGATCAATGTCGTTTTGCCGCCGCCATTTGGTCCGATCAGACCAAGGAAGTCACCTTTTTTGACTTGTAGGGAAACCTCGCGCAAGGCAACCTTTTGTTCATAGGAAAAATTAATATTATCTATTTGAAGGATAGATGTCATATTCTATCACCTTTCTAATCACGTACTAGTTCACAAGGAACTATTCTATCGTAATCATTTCGATTTGTAAATCATAATCGTTTCGATTTGAGTTTTATTGGTTGACGTATACCTATAGGGGGTATATCATGAATGTATACCTACTGGGGGTATAAAAAGGAGGAACACTATGGAGCATTCTGATAAAAAGCCAGTCACACCGAGGACGACGACGGAAAAGCAAGCACTAGTCAATCGGCTGAAGCGGATTGAAGGGCAAGTAAGAGGACTGCAGAATATGATCGAGGAAGACAGGTACTGTGTCGACATCCTTGTACAAATATCTGCCATTCAGGCAGCTTTGAAAAAGACGGGAGCTGCAGTGACCGAAAGACATATGAAGCACTGTGTTTCCCATGCAATCCAGCATGGTGATGGTGATGATGCTATCGAAGAGCTGATGAAAGTACTTCAGCAATTCGGGAAATAGGAGGCGATCCATTTGGAGAAGAAACAAGTGACAGTACCCATCACGGGTATGACTTGTGCAGCCTGTGCCACCCGTATCGAAAAAGTGCTCAATAAAATGGATACCGTCGATGCAAATGTCAATTTGGCGACGGAAAAAGCAGCGATTACTTTTGAACCTGATACAGTCGACGAGACCGATTTAGCAGGAAAAATCGAAAAGCTTGGTTACGGCGTGAAACAGGAAGAAGTATCGCTTGATATAAAAGGGATGACCTGTGCAGCCTGCTCAGCTAGGATCGAAAAAGTGCTGAACAAGCAAGAAGGCGTGCAGCGTGCGGCTGTTAACCTGGCTGGTGAGACAGCTGCCATCGAGTTCAATCCGCTGCTTACCGGTACACAGGAATTGATCGGCCGCATCCGCAAGCTGGGTTATGATGCCAGTCTGCGGAAATCCAGGGACGAGAATGCAAAATCGCAAGATAAAGCTATCATGATGATGCAAATGAAGCTTTTACTTTCTGCTTTGCTATCTTTGCCGCTGCTTGCAACGATGGGCGGGCATTTAGGATGGTATGATGTTCCGCATATCCTCATGAATCCATGGGTGCAGTTGGTTTTAGCCACACCGGTTCAATTTGTGATCGGCTGGCAGTTCTATCGCGGGGCTTATCATAGTTTGCGGAGCGGTTCTGCCAATATGGATGTGCTTGTTGCACTTGGGACCAGTGCTGCATATTTCTATAGTTTATATGAAGTGATCCGGTATCAAGGCAGCGGATACATGCCAGCATTGTATTTCGAGACTAGTGCCATTCTGATAACGTTGATCCTGCTCGGTAAATATATGGAAAAAGTTGCAAAAGGCCGGACAACCACCGCCATTACCTCGCTTGTCGGTCTACAGGCAAAAGAAGCGACCGTATTGCGCGGAGCATCAGAAGAGAAAGTTGCAGCAGCAGACTTGATTCAGGGTGATATCGTCATTGTGCGTCCGGGAGAAAAGATTCCGGCAGATGGCATCATCATGAAAGGAAGCACCCATATTGACGAGTCGATGCTTACCGGCGAAAGCATTCCAGTCAGCAAGGCAATTGGTGACAATGTTGCAGGAGCCACCGTCAATACGAATGGAAACATCCAAGTGAAAGTGACCCATGCAAATGATGAATCGGTCCTGGCGGAGATCATCCGGGCAGTTGAGCGAGCGCAAGGGTCAAAAGCGCCTATTCAGCGCTTTGCCGATCGTGTATCGTCATTTTTTGTACCGGCAGTCATCGTAATCAGTGTACTAACTTTTGCAATATGGATATTGTTAGTCAATCCAGGGGAGATGGCTCCGGCTTTGACAGCGGCCATCGCCGTGCTTGTCATTGCATGTCCTTGTGCATTGGGGCTCGCTACGCCAACCAGCATCATGGTCGGTACCGGCAAAGCAGCCGAAGCGGGCATTCTTTTCAAAGGCGGCGAACAACTGGAAACAGCATATAAGGTAAATGCGGTCGTTTTCGATAAAACCGGCACCATCACACAGGGAAGACCACAGGTGACGGATATTCTTGGCGATTCAAAGCACTTGCCTGAAGCGATCGCCTTGGAAAAACAATCAGAGCATCCACTCGCTCAAGCCTTTGTGCAATATGCCGAAGAACATAGTCTCCCCATCAAAGCAGTGGAGAAGTTTGAAAACATACCTGGCAGGGGTATTGCTGGAGTGGTGGAAGGCATTCCCGTCCTGATTGGTAATCGAGCCCTCATGACAGGGAAAGAGTTATCCTTTGAAGCGTTCATGGAACAAGCGGATGCTTTGGAAAGGGACGGAAAGACTGTCATGTTCCTTGCTGCGGATAAGGAAGTGAAAGCCATCATCGCTGTCAGTGATGCAGTCAAACCGGATGCAGCCGAGGCGATTGGACAATTGAAGACACAAGGTATCCGGACGGTGATGCTGACAGGTGATAATCAGCGGACGGCTGATAGCATAGCGGCCAAGGTCGGCATCGATACAGTCTTCGCTGATGTCCTGCCTACCGGAAAGTCAGACCATATCACTGCATTGCAGCAAGAAGGCTATACAGTGGCGATGGTTGGCGACGGTATCAATGATGCCCCTGCTTTGGCGGCTGCCGATATCGGAATTGCCATCGGGACAGGTACTGATGTTGCCATTGAAGCAGCAGGGGTGACCATTTTAGGTGGGGACCTCCGACTTGTACCGAAAGCTTTACAATATAGTGCCAAAACGATTCGGAACATAAAGCAAAATCTGTTTTGGGCGTTAGCTTATAATAGTGCCGGCATACCTGTTGCAGCTGTTGGCCTCTTGGCTCCTTGGCTTGCCGGGGCAGCGATGGCTTTCAGTTCCGTCAGTGTCGTGGCGAATGCATTGCGATTGAAAAGACAATTAAAGGAGAGATAAATAATGGATATGACAATTCAAGTAAATGGTATGACTTGCGGACATTGTGAGAAAGCGGTAAAGGGAGCCCTAAGCGAACTGGAAGGAATCCAGGGAGTGGAAGTGGACCTTGCCAGCGGAAAAGTGGATGTTGCTTATGATGACGCGCTTGTAACGAAGGAAGAAATGAAAGAAGCGATTGAAGAACAAGGCTATGATGTAGCGATATAAGAAAATGGACCTCCGCTTTCGTGAGCGGAGGTCCATTTTTTATACTGCGGCAGCTTTTTCGTCTTTTTTGACGTATTGAATCGGCTGCTGTTTTTTCAGTGCCAATGCCAGACAAGTAAGCAAGAATGTGATCACTAGAATCAAGCTTAAATGAAGGACTGCTGAAGGAACACTGTGTCCGGAATAAATGAGCTGGCTGAAGCCTTGCACCCCATTGGAAGCTGGAAGCACCGCTCCAATCACACGGAATACTGGAGACAAAAGATCGGTCGGGATGATATTTCCGGCTGCCATCAGCTGGAAAGGTATCATTGCCACATTCACCAAGGCACCGGCATTGCCGAAAATGGTGAAGCTCATCTGTGTGAAGCAGATGCATGCAAACACGACAAGCAGCTCGTAGCTCCATAGCTGCATATAAGAAGCTGCTGTATCATTGGCAAAGTAATGAATGGTAACGATGATGGTCGAAGTAACGACTCCGATGATCAGCAAAAGCAGCTGTTTGTTCCAAAAGACTTGCCATTTGCCGAACTTGCGATTCACGATTTGCGTCACGATATTCATTTGGATATTCATTGTCATGACCGCGATGAATACGATGAAGCCCATAATCATCGGAACCATCGAAGTGGCAAAGTTTCCGATTTGGTTTTCTTTGATGATATCAGCTTGTACATGAGAGCCAGCAATGCCAGCTGTCATTTGTCGTGCAATGCTTTCAGCTGCCGATATAGCAACTTGTGAGTTAGAGCTGTTCATATGGAATTGCAAAGATGTGTCATTCTGTTTGGCCAAGTTTTCTGTGAAAGCTTTCGGAATGACAACAAGCATCGTGATGTCGTTGTTATCCAGCTGTTCTTGAGCCTCATCATATGAAGCTAGTTCCGCATCGAATGGCATGTTGTTCATCATTTGTTCTGCCAATCCAGTTGCTTGTTCACCATCTTCATTGACGACAGCCACCTGTAGGCGATCCAGATGTGTTGTCGCATCGTGATAACCGGTGAGCCAGATGATGGAAAAGAGTAGTGGAACAATGATGGCAAAAGCAATGCCGACTTTCGTATTTGGGATTTTGAACATTTCCCGTAAAGGTTGTAAACGCAAAATTAAAAACTCCATTCTATAATAATTGCACATGCATGTATTTGAAGAAAAAAATCACTGCAAGTTCTGATACAGCTTATGAATCAGATTATGCAGCAATTCAATATCACTTTCTTGGAAACCCTGGTAAGCATGATTTTCGACTTCCTTGAGCTTCGGTTTGATCGTTTCGACCAAATCCCGGCCGTCTGCTGTGATCTTCAAGCGGATCGCCCTTCTGTCATGCGGGTCATGTCCGCGGGTGACCAGTCCCTTTTTGACAAGCTTATCGATGATCTTCGTAACGGTAGTCTGTTCTCTCTCCGTTAAATCAGCAAGCTCTTTTTGCGTGATATTATCCTGCTTGGTCAATTCAGCGACCAGCGATAACTGCTCTGGTGTCAAATCAAACTGCTGAAGCATCCGGGAAGTTTCACGTTTCAAGGATAGGTATGTCCGGGATAAGATCAGTCCCAATTCGTCCTGTGTCCTGTTCATGATCTGCTCCTTCCAAATAGTTGCACATGCAAGTATATTACAGACTTGCACGTCTCCCGTCAATGATTTTTTTAGATTCGCAGGAAAAAGGACAATCAGCTGCTGATTGTCCTTTCGGTTCATGTATAAGGAAGTTCCTGGCGCATCTTGCTGAATTGCTGGAAAGTTTGATCCACTTTTTGCTGCTGCGCTTGTTCCAGGCTGTACCAGCCGTGCTGGAACATCAGATTATACAAATTACGCTGTGCATCCTGTGATTCCTTGAAAATGCGAGCCACTGTTTCATATAGTGACTGGTTGCTCATTTCATTCAAAGCAGTGCTATAGGAAGCTGTCATATATTTTTCAGTTGCAAGTAAATCCGTTACATGATCACGGTCATTCATGTTCTGTGTCGTCGGTACTGCTGTCTTGGGATTTTGGATCTTTTCGTTCTCAGGCATGTTTCTCCTCCTTAATTGAGCGGTTTCGTCTGTAAATGCTCCAGCAGCATATCGTAATGGCGCTGATGCATCTGACCGACGGAATGCAGGGCTTCCTGCGCATCTGTCAGCTGTAACTCCCCTGCGGCATGCTGTGCTTTTTTGGCTGCATTCAAGTTCCAGTTGAGCATGTCGGCCAAGTACAGCAAGTCCTTTTCAGAAATCATTTCCGGCGGCTGCAGCATGATATCATTTGTATTATCCATCGACATGGAATCCCTCCTTTTTCCTTTTTATACTGCCCGGTATCGCATCGATTATTCTGTGCGTAAGATGCGGATGACTATGCTAAAATAGCTGTAAGAAAGGTAGGGGATTGGTATGTTCCGATTTTATTGGTACCCGAATTGCAGCACATGCAAAAAAGCAAAAAAATGGCTCGATGAAAATGGAGTAGCTTATGAAGCAATACATATCGTAGAAACTCCGCCAAGTCCTGAAGTGCTGCAAGAAGCGGCGGATAAGAGCGGACTGGCACTTACGAAACTGTTCAATACAAGCGGGAAAGTGTATCGTGAGGGCGGCTATAAAGAAAAAATCAAAGATGCCGATGAAACGCAGCTCAAAGCGTGGCTGTCCGGAAACGGCATGCTGATCAAGCGCCCGCTTTTGATCGGGGATAGAAATGCAGCTGTTGGATTCAAACCCGAAACTTATGCCGCGGCAACAGCTTCGAATTAAGCTGAATCGGTGGTAATTTTATGTATTACCTCTTATAGTAAATATGTTAGCTATTCTTGTAGAAAATAGGTGGAGGAATAATAATGAGCAACTTACCGAAAGATCTACGTTATACAGAAGAACATGAATGGATCAAAAAAGAAGAAGGCAATCAATACCGTATCGGTATCACCGATTTCGCCCAGGATGAACTTGGGGATATCGTATTTGTCGAGCTTCCATCCGTCGGTGACGAATTAAAAGCGGACGAGCCATTCGGCAGCGTCGAATCTGTAAAAACAGTTTCCGAGCTGTATGCTCCCATAAGCGGTAAAGTCGTGGCTGTGAACGAAGACTTGGATGACAGCCCTGAATTTGTAAATGAATCCCCATACGAGAAAGCATGGATGATCGTATTGGAAACAAGTGATGAAGCAGCATATGATGATTTGCTTTCTGCAGAGGATTACGAAGCAAGAACCAAAGAGGATTAATTTTTGAAGCCTTGATAGGCAAGGGCAGCGATTTCTTTTCATATACTATGGCAAGCGTCATTGCTAAGCTGCCTTTTTTCGGAGCACGGGCAAGGAAGCAATCAAATATCGATCAGAATAGGTGATGCCAGTATGGGTGATGAGGAAAAAGTCATTATTGTGGAAGGGCGCTCGGATAAAGAGCAGATCAAGAAGATCATTGATGAGGAAGTAACGATCGTCTGCACCAATGGTACGTTGGGAATCGAGCGGCTGGAACAACTGTTGTATGACTATGACTTGGATCACAAGCAAGTATATATCATGGTGGATGAGGACAGCGCAGGACATAAGCTGAGGAAACAGCTTGCCAGGGAGCTTCCGCATGCACAGCATATTTACGTAGACAGAACCTATCGAGAGGTAGCGGCGACCCCGGCACCTGAATTGGCTACAGCTCTGCTTAGCAGAAGTATCATGGTGCATCCATTCTTCCTTGTCTGAAGAAAGAAGGGATGAATTATCAATATCATCGAATCAGAGGTCCAAGCAGTAACAAACCAGGAGCAGGCAAGGATATTCGTGCACACGCCATTTTGCGGCACATGCCAGCTTGCAGAAAAAATGCTGCTTACAGTGGAAACTGTCATGGGCCAAGAGTATTATCACAAACTGAATGCTTCGCTATTCCCTGATTTCATGCAGGAAAACCAGATTGAAAGCGTACCTTGTCTGATCACTTTCAAACAAGGGAAAGTTCAGGAAAAAATATATGCGTTTCATTCTGTTCAGCATATGCTGGCGAAAACGCTGGGTGATTAAGCAGCTTTCCTATTGGAAAGCTGTTTTTCTTGCAGGAAAAACACATCCCTTGCGCTAAATAGAAAGCAAGGGGGAATGGCGGAATGATCATCAAAGAATTGAAACACTTCAAACAGCAAATCGAAAAAAGAGAGGACTTGCTGCCTTTATGCAATGATAAACGCCTCAAGGTCTTCATCGAATGGGAAGATGACCATTTCGACTTGTATATCGATAAAAGCAGCCTGACGACGCCTGCTTCCAGGCCTTATGGCTTTTTGCATATCCGGACAGATGAACATACCCTTCATCAGCTGCTGAAGGGTGAAATACAGCTGCGCAACATTAGCGACAACCAGGTTGTGGAAGGTGATTACCAGCATATTCTTCTAGTGGAAGCACTATTATACCTTGGCGCCCGAGGAAGGTAGTAATATATGTTGACAGAACTTTGTACTAGTGCTAAACTCCTTTTTAGCAATCATATATAAAACTCTTATCAAGAGTGGCGGAGGGACTGGCCCGATGAAGCCCGGCAACCACAGGTTTACCTGTATGGTGCCAATTCCTGCAGGGAAACCTGTACAGATGAGAGAACAATTTTCGCACACAAAAGCGTCTTTTTGTTCTCTGGACAAAAGGCGCTTTTTTTATGTTTGCAATACAGCAAGTGGAAGGAGGAGCGGAATATGATCACCATCAAAAACCTCTCCAAAATTTATCATACAAAAAAACAGAATATTACGGCGGTCGATCAGCTAGATTTGACTATCGATTCTGGTGAAATCTTCGGCGTGATCGGTTACAGCGGAGCCGGAAAGAGTACTTTCGTCCGTTTATTGAACCGTCTCGAGGATCCGTCAGCCGGTGAAATCATCATAAACGGCAAAGACATCGTGAAACAGCGTAAAAACGAGCTTCGTCTTGCCAGGCAGGAAATCGGCATGATCTTCCAGCACTTCAACTTATTATGGTCCCGTACCGTGCACCAGAATATCGCTTTTCCGCTCGAAATCGCAGGAGTGCCGAAGAAAGAAAGGAAAGCGAAAGTGGACCGTTTGATAGAGCTTGTCGGCTTGAAAGGGCGCGAGTACGCTTATCCATCCCAACTGAGTGGTGGTCAAAAGCAGCGGGTCGGTATTGCAAGGGCATTGGCCAATGATCCGAAGGTACTGCTTTGTGATGAAGCAACTTCAGCACTGGATCCCGAAACGACGGATTCCATCCTTGACTTGCTCGTCGACATCAACAAACGCCTCGGCCTGACCATCGTCTTGATCACGCATGAGATGAACGTCATCCGCAAGATCTGCCATCGTGTTGCCGTGATGGAATCAGGGAAAATCGTGGAAGAAGGCGAAGCAGCCCATGTCTTCCAAAATCCGCAGCAAGCCATCACGAAGCGTTTCGTCCAGCAATTGGATGGCAGCGAACAATATGAATCCTTATCGGCAGCCGCTTTGAAAGAAGGCGCGGGGACAATTGTGAAGCTTACCTTCTCTGGCGAAAATGTCAACCAAACCGTCGTCAGCCAAACGGCGAAACAATTCGATGTGGATATCAATATCCTGCAAGGAAATGTATTGCAGACACAAACCGGCGCAGTCGGCAGTTTGTTCCTGCAGCTTGTAGGGAATGACACGGAAGTGGATAAGGCTCTGGACTTCATCCGCAGTGCAAATGTAAAAGCGGAGGTGCAGGAACTTGTTTGAGAAATGGTTTCCGAATGTAGATATTGCAGACTTGAGCACAGCCATCTATGAGACTTTCTATATGACGATCCTATCCCTGATCGGAACATTCATCATCGGTATCATCCTTGGGTTATTGCTTTACCTGACTAGTAAAGGGAAACTGTGGGAAAATAAAATCGTGTATTGGATCGTAGCAGCGGTCGTCAACGTATTCCGTGCGATTCCGTTCATCATCCTTATTTTGCTATTATTCCCATTCACCGATTTCATCGTCGGTACGATCCGCGGTCCGGAAGCTGCATTGCCTGCGCTTATCATCGGATCTGCACCGTTCTATGCGCGCTTGGTCGAGATTGCACTGAAAGAAGTGGATAACGGAGTAGTGGAAGCTGCCAAAGCAATGGGTGCAAAGAACAGCACGATCATGTTCAAGGTATTGCTGAAAGAATCCACACCAGCACTTGTATCCGGTCTTACCGTAACAGCAATCGCACTTATCGGATCTACAGCGGTAGCGGGAGTCATCGGAGCAGGAGGATTAGGCGACTTTGCTTACTTCTATGGATTCCAGCGCCGTCAGTTCGACGTTGTATTCATTTGTACTTTATTGATCGTCATCGTGGTATTCGTCTTCCAATTCATTGGGGACTTGATTTCAAATAAATTAGATAAGCGATAAAGGAGAGGGATTCAATTGAAAAAGGCATTATTGGCTATTTTATCAGCAGCACTCATGGTGTTCCTGGCAGCTTGCGGCTCTTCAGGCAGCGGCTCGGGCGACGGGGAAACAACAATCAAAGTAGGTGCTTCCAGCACACCACACGCGGAAATCCTTAAAGAAGCACAGCCAATCCTTGAAAAAGAAGGAATCAATCTTGAAATCGAAGAGTACCAGGATTATGTCCTTCCAAATGATGACTTGGAAAGCGGTGACCTGGATGCGAACTACTTCCAGCACATCCCTTACTTGGAGACTTCCAATAAAGATACTGGATATGACTTGATCAGCCTGGGAGCGGTTCATTTAGAACCAATGGGTGTATATTCCAAAAACATCAAGAAAGTCGAAGACATCCAAGATGGTACAGAAGTAATCATGGGGCGTAACGTCTCCGAACAAGGGCGTATCCTATCCATCTTCCAAGAAGCAGGACTTATCAAGATCAAAGAAGGCGTCGAGCCTGTAGATGCTACTCTGGATGACATTGGTGAAAATCCGAAAAACTTGAAATTCAACATGGATAGTGAGCCGGCATTCCTTCCCGATATGTATGAATCCGAAGAAAACTCCCTAGTGGTAATCAATACGAACTATGCTTTGCAAGCAGGTCTTACACCTTCAAAAGATGCGCTGATCCTTGAAGGAACAGACTCTCCTTATGGTAACATCGTCGCTGCACGTGCCGAAGATAAGGATAATGAAGCACTGCAAAAACTGATGGAAGTCCTCCATTCCGATGAAATCAAACAATTCATCGAAGAGAATTATGACGGGGCGATTCTCCCTGTCGATAAATAAGAAGTAGCATTCTCATGCCTTTGCTGGTATTCTCAGCAAAGGCATTGTTTTTGGCTTCAAATGGAAGTGTGATACAATAGGACAAGACCATGTTAAAACTGTGTTTTAATCCAGTAAAAAAGTTGATAATGGTCGCGCAATGCTTTAAGATTGGAATGAGAATAAATTGATAATGTGTTTAAATAACATTATCGAAATTTATAAATTATAGCAGCTATCGGAGGGTTTATTAATGGCAGGTTCAGTTCTAGAGATCAAAGACCTACATGTTTCGATTGAAGATAAGGAAATTCTTAAAGGTGTGAACCTTACGATAAAAAGCGGGGAATTCCACGCGGTAATGGGACCAAACGGTACTGGTAAATCCACATTGGCGTCCGCTATCATGGGACATCCGAAATACGAAGTGACTAGCGGAAGCATCACACTTGACGGTGAAGATGTATTGGAAATGGAAGTGGACGAGCGTGCACGTGCCGGTCTATTCCTTGCTATGCAGTATCCAAGCGAAATCAGCGGTGTGACAAATGCCGACTTCCTTCGTTCTTCCATCAATGCCCGCCGCGAAGAAGGCGATGAGATTCCATTGATGAAATTCATCAAGGAAATGGACGAAGCAATGGACTTCCTTGAAATGGATAAAAATATGGCGCAGCGCTACTTGAACGAAGGTTTCTCCGGCGGTGAGAAAAAACGTAATGAAATCCTACAGTTGATGATGATGAAAGCTGAAATTGGTATTCTTGATGAAATCGACTCCGGTCTTGACATCGATGCATTGAAAGTCGTTGCAAAAGGTATCAACAAATTGCGTGATGAAAACTTCGGTTGCCTAATCATTACCCACTACCAGCGTTTGCTAAACTACATCGAGCCTGACTTCGTACACGTTATGATGCAAGGCCGTGTTGTTAAGTCTGGCGGTTCCGAGCTTTCCCAGCGTTTGGAAGCAGAAGGCTATGACTGGATCAAAAAAGAGCTAAACATCGAAGACGAAACGATTAACGCGTAAACTGGAGGAGGGATCTAATGACTGTTGAAACGAAGCAACCATATAACGATGAATATATCAGCCGTTTTTCCAGTTCCCGCAATGAGCCTGAATGGATGAAGGAACTTCGCCAGCAAGCTCTTTCCCAATCGGAAGCTTTGGACATGCCAAAACCCGATAAAACTGGGATCAAGAACTGGGATTTCGACACATATGTGCATGAAGTCGAAGGGGAGAAAATCAGTGCATTGAACAGCTTGCCTGAAAGTGTGGCAGCACTGATCGATACGGAAAACGCTCCGAACCTTTACATTCAGCGCAACAATAGCGCAGCATATCTTGCTCTAAACGAAAAATGGAGCGAACAAGGCGTCATCTTCACCGATATCTTCACAGCGATGCAGCAGCATGCTGACTTGGTGCAGCGCTATTACATGAAGGATGCCGTGAGCATCGATGAAAACCGTCTGACTGCTCTGCATGCAGCATTGATGAACGGCGGAGTATTCGTTTATGTACCGAAAAATGTTGTTGTGGATGAGCCGCTTCAGACGATCTTCTGGCAGGAAGACGACAAAGTCGCTTCTTTCAACCACATTTTGATCGTTGCCGAGGCGAACAGCTCTGTAACATATGTTGAAAACAGCATTTCCCATAATGCGGACCAAGCGACATTTGCCAATGTCGTGACAGAAGTCATTGCTGCGGATAATGCAAACGTGTCATATGGCGCGGTTGATAATTTTGCAGCAGGTACGACTGTTTATGCGAAACGCCGCGGCGTTGCTTACCGTGATGCCCGCATCGATTGGGCTATCGGCCAAATGAACGATGGTAACACGATCAGTGAGCATATCACGAACTTGATCGGTGATAACTCCGCATCCGATGCGAAGAGTGTTGTTGTAGGACGCGGAAAACAAATCCAGAACTTCACGACGAATATCGTCCACTTTGGTAAAAATTCCGTTGGTAACATCTTGTCTCATGGTGTCATGAAAGAACAAGCAAGCTCTGTATTCAACGGAATCGGTAAAATCGAACATGGTGCCAGCAAATCCGACGCCAACCAAGAGACGCGTGTCTTGATGCTGAGTCAAGGCGCACGCGGGGATGCAAACCCGATTCTTTTGATTGATGAAGATGATGTTATCGCTGGACACGCTGCTTCTGTCGGCCGAGTGGATCCGCTTCAGCTTTATTACTTGATGAGCCGCGGTATCACGAAACATGAAGCAGAACGTCTGATCATCCATGGCTTCCTTGCCCCTGTCGTGAATCAGCTGCCGATCGAAACGGTTAAAAACCAGCTGACTCAAGTAATCGAAGGGAAAGTAAACTAATGGATGCGCGCTCTATCCGGGAACAGTTCCCGATCCTTCATCAGGAGGTTAACGGACATCCACTGGTCTACTTGGATTCTTCTGCAACTTCCCACAAACCGATAAAGGTGCTGGAAGCTGTGGATGCCTATTACCGGAATGATAACAGCAATGTACACCGCGGTGTGCATACGCTGGGAAGCCGGGCCACGGATAAATACGAAGGTGCCAGGGAAAAGGTGCAGCAGTTCATCAATGCCAGAAGCACCAAGGAAGTCATTTTCACGCGCGGTACGACGACAGCAATCAATACGGTTGCTCATAGTTATGCCCGTGCGAACTTGGAGCCTGGTGATGAAGTGATCATCACCCCGATGGAGCATCATAGCAATATCATTCCGTGGCAGCAGGCGGTCAAAGCGACCGGAGCCACATTGAAATATGTTGAACTGAATGAAGATGGAACACTGAACATGGAAGATGTGAAGAAATCGATCGGTCCGCAAACGAAGATCGTCGCACTCACACACATCTCCAACGTGCTGGGAACCATCAATCCAATAAAAGAAATCGTCGAGCTCGCTCATCGGCAGAATGCGGTCGTGCTTGTGGATGGTGCACAAGGCGCTCCGCATGTGAAAGTGGATGTACAGGACATCGATTGCGATTTCTATTGCTTCAGCGGCCATAAGATGTGCGGACCTACGGGGATCGGTGTCCTTTATGGGAAGCAGGAGCTGCTGGAAGAAATGGAGCCAGTTGAATTCGGCGGTGAAATGATTGATTTTGTCCACTTGTATGATTCAACGTGGAAGGAACTTCCGTGGAAATTCGAAGGTGGCACACCAATCATAGCCGGAGCGATCGGTCTTGGTGCCGCGATTGATTTTCTCAATGAAATCGGAATGGATGACATTGCAGCGCATGATCAGAAGCTGACAGTCTATGCGATGGAGCGTATGAGCGAAATCGAAGGATTGACCATATTTGGTCCTTCCGCAGACAAACGCTCTGCTGTTGTCACCTTCAATATCGATGGTGTCCACCCGCATGATACCGCGACTGCCCTCGATACAGAAGGAATCGCTGTCCGTGCCGGACATCACTGTGCACAGCCGCTCATGCGCTGGTTGAATGCCACAGCGACTGCCCGTGCCAGCATGTACGTTTACAATACCGAAGACGATATCGATAAACTTGTCAGCGGACTGACAAAAACGAAGGAGTTTTTCGGAAATGTCTTTTGATAACCTTGATACACTCTACCGCCAAGTGATCATGGATCACTATAAACATCCGCGGAATCGTGGTAAGCTTGAAGGAGACGCATTGGTGGTCGACATGAACAACCCGACTTGCGGGGATCGCATCCAGCTGCAGCTTCAGGTGGAGGATGGCAAGGTGAAGGAAGCAAAATTCGAAGGGGAAGGCTGCTCCATCAGCATGTCTTCCGCTTCGATGATGACCCAGGCCATCAAAGGCAAATCCATTGAAGATGCACTCCGGATGTCACACCTGTTTTCCGATATGATGCTTGGGAAAGACATTGATCCTGGCAACTTGGAACTCGGTGATGTCGAAGCGCTGCAGGGAGTTGCGAAATTCCCGGCACGCATCAAATGTGCGACACTCGCCTGGAAGGCGATGGAGCAAGGCGTCGAAAAGAAATAATACTTGAACACTGTCGTGTGAAATAGATGCAATCCTATAAGGAGGTTTTACCATGGCTAAAAAAGCGCCTGAGATTGGAGATTATCGGTATGGCTTCAGTGATCGTGATGTTTCCATTTTCCGTACGGAAAAAGGACTGACACCTAGAATCGTTGAAGAAATCTCTAAAATGAAAGAAGAACCACAATGGATGCTTGACTTCCGTCTTAAATCCTTGGAGCAGTTCTATAAGAAGCCAATGCCGCAGTGGGGCGGAGATCTTGCTGAGCTTGACTTCGATGAAATCACATATTACGTGAAACCTTCCGAGCGTTCTGAGCGTTCTTGGGATGAAGTACCGGAAGAAATCAAGAACACATTCGATAAACTTGGTATTCCGGAAGCGGAGCAGAAATACCTTGCTGGTGTTTCCGCGCAGTACGAGTCCGAAGTTGTCTATCACAACTTGAAAGAAGACTTGGAAGAAATGGGTATCGTCTTCAAAGACACGGATACAGCTCTTAAAGAAAATGAAGATCTATTCCGTGAGTACTTTGGTAAGTTGATTCCTGCTTCCGATAATAAATTCGCTGCTTTGAACTCAGCAGTATGGTCCGGCGGATCCTTCATTTATGTACCGAAGGGCGTTAAAACGGATATCCCATTGCAAGCATATTTCCGGATCAACTCCGAGAATATGGGACAGTTCGAGCGTACACTGATCATCGTTGATGATGATGCATCCATCCATTATGTGGAAGGCTGTACAGCACCAGTGTACACAACGAACTCCTTGCACAGTGCGGTTGTTGAGATCTTTGTCGGTAAAGATGCTTACTGCCGTTACACTACGATCCAGAACTGGGCGAACAACGTTTATAACTTGGTTACAAAACGTGCGACTGTTGATGCAAACGGTACGATGGAATGGGTCGATGGTAACATCGGTTCCAAACTTACAATGAAATACCCTGCCATCATCCTAAAAGGTGAAGGCGCACGCGGTATGACATTGTCCATCGCACTTGCAGGTAAAGGCCAGCATCAGGATGCCGGTGCAAAAATGCACCACTTGGCACCAAACACATCTTCTACGATTGTTTCCAAATCCATCTCCAAGCAAGGTGGTAAAGTAACGTATCGAGGAATCGTTCACTTCGGTAAGAAAGCAGACGGCGCACGCTCCAATATCGAGTGTGACACGCTTATCCTGGATAACAAATCCACTTCCGACACGATTCCATACAACGAGATCTTCAACGAAAACATCTCTTTGGAGCACGAAGCGAAAGTTTCCAAAGTATCCGAAGAGCAATTGTTCTACTTGATGAGCCGTGGTATCTCTGAAGAAGAAGCAACAGAAATGATCGTAATGGGCTTCATCGAGCCATTCACGAAAGAACTTCCAATGGAATATGCCGTTGAGATGAACCGTCTGATCAAATTCGAGATGGAAGGTTCCATCGGTTAATAACTTTTTAAATGGAATATAAATGGAAGACGAACTTTTAAAGTTCGTCTTTTTTTTGTGCAGTAAAATAGGGACGCACTCTGTAATTCACCATTGGTATTTATAATTAACAATAATATTTATATATTAATCAATAATAATTTATTGTAAAACGATAAATATTAGGTTAGAATCATAAATAAGAAAATAAAGAGAGGTGCTTTTATGAAACGAGAAACCCTATTTTTAAAGTTTGCTGTTTTCTTTATGGCTCTTCCGATGGTGGCTTTATGTATCTTCGTCATTCCCGCCATATCATTTGGATCGGCTGATTATTATCCGGAGGCTGAATTTCTGAAGTACTTTGTGCTTGTTGCCCTATATCTGTCAGCCTTAGCTTTCTTTGCTGCGTTATATCATTCCTTCCGCTTACTCGGCTATATTGACAAAAACATCGCATTTTCCGACTTGTCAGTGCAAGCGTTGAAACGAATCAAGCAATGCGGCATCTTGATCAGCATTATTTATGTGCTGCTTATGCCGATGATCTATCTAGTCGCTGAGCGGGATGATGCGCCAGGTTTGATCCTGGTCGGCGCCGCCATTATCTTCGGTGCGTTAGTGATCACCTTCTTTGCTGCGGTGCTGCAGAAGCTTTTGCAAAATGCCATCGATATAAAATCAGAAAATGACTTGACGGTCTGAGGTGAGAACATGGCGATTATTATAAACATTGATGTAATGCTGGCCAAAAGAAAGATGAGCGTGACCGAGCTCTCTGAGAAAGTGGGGATTACGATGGCGAACTTGTCCATTCTGAAAAATGGAAAGGCAAAGGCCATCCGCGTGTCGACATTGGATGCCATTTGCAAGGCGCTGGATTGTCAGCCAGGCGATATTTTGGAATACCGGTTGGACGAAGAGGCGGAGTAAGCATACTTTATGTGCAGCGGAGGGAATCGAGATGAGAAACCAATTTTTCGTTAAAGAAGCTAACGTGCATGGAAGCAGCACTTCAACTATAAAGCTGCTTGGAAGCCTCTATCAGCTTGTTCATTTTGGCTGGCAGCAGAGCATGGCATGTTCATTTCCAGTTGTCATATTTGCAGCGCTTGCTCTGACTCAATTCATCCCGCTGCCATTGCTTCCGCGCTATGACTGGCTGTTGATCATTTGTCTCACGATGCAGATCATCATGCTCCGAACCGGTCTTGAGACACGTGATGAAGTAAAGGTGATTACGCTGTTTCATCTGATTGGGCTATGTTTGGAGCTGTTCAAGGTCCATATGGGTTCGTGGAGTTATCCGGAAGAAGGTTATTCCAAGATTTTCGGCGTACCGCTTTACAGCGGTTTTATGTACGCCAGTGTGGCTAGTTATTTGTGTCAGGCTTGGCGCCGGCTGCAGGTGGACTTGATCCAATGGCCGCCTTTCACCGCAGCTGTCCCGCTTGCGGCTGTTATCTATTTAAACTTCTTTACACATCACTTTTGGCTGGATATAAGGTGGATTTTATCCGGGCTTGTCCTAGTCGTTTTTTGGAAGACATGGGTGATATACAAGGTGAACGGCAAGTGTTACCGGATGCCGCTGGCGCTTTCGTTTTTCTTGATCGGCTTTTTCATCTGGATAGCGGAAAACATCGCTACATATTTCAAGGCGTGGCAATACCCGAACCAAGCTGGTGCTTGGAGCCTTGTGCATCTTGGGAAAGTAAGTTCATGGCTGTTACTCGTAATCGTCAGTTTCCTGATTGTGGCCACATTGAAACTGTATAAGGAAAAACGCCGGCCCTTAAGAGGGAATGGTATCTAGCAGAAAGACTTACAAAGGATACATGCTTTGTAAGTCTTTCTTTTACATAATATTTACAGAAGGATTGAGTCCTCCTTGCCTGTTCAATCGTGTATATAGTATCAATCAAAGGGAGTGGGACAGCTGAAATCCATTTTGGTTTTAGTTATGTTACTTTTGGTTTTGACAGGATGCAGCCTGACTTCCGCGAAAGCAGTGGAGAATGATATGCTGCATGAAGAAATTGGTGCGGACGCAGACGAGATTTTATTGCTGGGGGAAGATATCAGGGAGGAAGAAGTGAATGGCCGTGACAGATATTGGACAGAAGAAGAATATGGTAAGGTGGAAGCTTTTCAGGATAAATACTATATAGGATCATTTGAGACGAAAGATGGAGATACCCATCATTTAACCGATTTCGAACGGGGATTTGTACGTGCGGCTGCTGCATTGGCTACACAGGATGATGAGAATCCGTATGGTGCCGAACTGGATGACGACTCTTTGGATAGATCATATCAAGAAGATTACCGGGAAGCGCGGGCAGCATTCAAGGAATTGTTGAAAATAAAAAGTGAAGAGGAATTGCCTTCTGACTTGATTGGGAAATACCCGGATAAAATAAGGACAGAGGGAGTGCCGGAAGAACTAAAGCAAGATAGCAAAGAAGTGTACAACGCACTTGTATCAGAAGCAGGGGGAAAGTTGGAGAATGATAGCACGGATATGTACGATGTAGCTGAATCGGAAGCAACAGTGAATTTCATTGAATTATATAACGCATATAATGAGAAATATGGTGATTTACCCGAAGGATTCGTTCTTTCGGATGGAAAACATTATATGCATAATGAAGAAACGAAAGAATTGGCTGCCAATGTCGAGCGGATGCATCCGAATTATCTATCTTCGCTCACCCCTACTTTATCTGAAAAGTATCGTGAAGAGGTAAGGGAAGCATTGGAATGATTTGAGCAGATTATGTTTCGCACTCTTTCGGTATGGGAACTTCTTTTTTATGTGCAAACAAAAAGGAGATGTGTTCCATGAGTTATCAATTACAAGATAAAGTTGCCATCGTGACAGGTGCAAATGACGGCATCGGTTATGCTACGGCACAGGCATTGCTGGATGAGGGCGTTAAAGTGGTCGGTGTCAGCTTAAAAACGGATGATATGGGGGAACTTATCCATCATGATTCTTTTGTGCCAATGGCGATTGACCTAACCGAAGATGGGGCTGCTGAGAAGGTCGTCGACAAAGCAGTGACCCAATTCGGGAAATTGGACATCCTTGCCAACGTGGCGGGTGTGGCTACTTATAAGCAGAGCTTCATGGATGTGTCGATGGATATCTGGAAAGAAACGTTCGAAACGAATGTGTTTGCGGTTGTGGCATTGACGAAAGCAGCAATTCCGGAGCTGAAAAAACAGCCGGGTGCAAGCATCGTCAATGTAGCGTCCGAAAGCGGCCACGTGCCGGATTCGTTCGCGATCGATTACAGCGGCAGCAAAGCAGCGGTCCTCAATCTTACACAAGCTTTGGCTGACGAATTCGGCGGCGATATCCGGGTGAATGTCGTATCTCCTGGCCCGACTCGGACGACGATGTGGAATAAGCCGGGCGGTATGGTCGATATGCTCAGTGATATGTTCGACAAGCCGGGTGAAGAGGCTGTCAGCTATTTCGCGAAGGAAGTCCGTCAGATTCCGCGCGGCGAAATCGGAAAACCAGAAGAGATTGCCAATGTGATCGTCTTCCTTGCTTCAGACAAAGCAGCGTATGTAAATGGTGCTGAATTCCCTGTGAACGGCGGCTCGGTCAAATACAAATAAATTCTGTTATAATGGTATGACTGCGGTACACAGTCATACTATTTTTATATATTCTACATAAAAGATGGAAGGGATAACGATGGTTTTTGCCGTAAGTTTACTAATAGGGCTGCTTGCAGCAGCACTTGGCAGCCTGGTAGGTTTGGGAGGAGGAATCATCCTCGTACCGTCGCTGCTCATTCTCAGTGCATTCTGGGATGATTTCAGCTGGGCTACACCGCAGGCGATTGTCGGTGTGTCGGTTATCTTTATGATTTTTGCTTCTGTTTCGTCGACACTGACATATATGAAGAGCAATCGTGTGGATTACAAAAGCGGTTTCATCTTCTTGGCAGGAGGAGTACCGGGAGCCATCATCGGTTCGCTCCTGAATCGTTATGTATCGGGAGATGGTTTTTCCCTTTATTTCGGAATACTTGTTTTGATTGTATTTTTCATGTTCTTTGTGAAACGGAAAGAAAAAGAAGTGGTGAATCCTAAAGGCATCATCATAAAAAAAGAGCTTGAAGGGGCGACTTATACATATAGCTTCCATTTCATGGTGGCGTTTGTGCTGTCTTTGTTTGTCGGACTATTGTCCGGTATGTTCGGTATTGGCGGCGGCAGCTTCATGGTGCCGGCAATGATACTATTATTCGGCTTTCCTGCGCAGATTGCAGTCGCCACCAGTATGTTCACGATTTTCTTTCTCAGCCTCATCAGTGCTGTTACGCATATTTCGCTTGGACATGTGGAATGGAGTTATGTATGGGCGTTCATTCCGGGAGCCATTCTGGGCGGTATCATCGGAGCGAGAGTCGGTCAGCTCCTGAATGGAAAAACACTTGTCTGGATATTGCGTATCATGCTCGTATTAGTTGCTGTCCGTCTGATTTGGGATGGGTTGTCGTAATAAAGGAGTAGAAAAGGATGCAGGAAAAGCTGACTATCAACTACACAAATGATTTGCATAGCCATTTTGAGAATTGGCCGAAGATTGCCGGCTATTTTAAACAGAATAAACAAGAAGTGACCGATAGCGGGGAAACGTGCTGGCTGATTGATATTGGCGATCATGTCGATCGCTCCCGTCCGATTGCAGAAGCATTCCGCGGCAAAGCGAATGTAAGCTTGCTGAATGAAGCTGGCTTCGACTTTGCCACAATCGGAAATAATGAAGGTATCACGCTTGATCATGATGATTTGTATCACTTGTACGATGAAGCGGAATTCCGGGTTGCTGTCGCTAATCTCCACGCGCAGGAAAATGATGATCCGAGCTGGCTGGAATCATCATGGATCTCCGAAACGTCTGGCGGATTGAAGGTCGGTATGATTGGTCTGACAGCGCCTTTCCCTGATTTTTACAGTCTGATCGGCTGGGATATCGAGGATCCGATCGATGTGCTGAGACGGGAACTCGGCCAGCTTCGGGAGGCATGTGATGTGGTTGTCTTGCTTTCCCACCTTGGGATTTATGCAGATCGGGACATTGCAGCTGCCTTTCCGGACATCGATGTGATCATCGGCGGACATACGCATCATCTTCTTCATGAAGGAGAATATGTGAATCAATGTCTGATAACGACCGCTGGCAAGCAAGGTTTCTATTTTGGTGAAGTGGAGATCATCTGGGACCACGAACAAAAGTGTATCGTTGACAAGCGCGCCATGGCCATTCCTGTGGCGGGATTGGATGATGATCCGGGCACGGCGGAGCTGGTTGCGCTATATTCGGAAAATGCCGTAAAAGCAATGCACCGCCCGGCTGTCGTCCTTCCGGATCCCATGCCGTCAGCTCCCTATGAGGATTCCCGGGTAATGGACCGTCTGACCGATTATTTGCGTCGGTGGACCAGTGCAGATCTTGCTTTCCTCAATGCAGGGGTGCTGCTGGATAGCTTTCCGGAAGGGGCTATATCATATATGGATATCCACCGTATCTGTCCGCATCCGATCAATCCTGCCACCGTTCCGTTGACAGGGGAAGAGCTGCAGCAAATCGTGGATGCAGCACTGCAGCCGGATTTTGTCAGCTTCCAGCTTAAAGGTTTCGGATTCCGGGGGAAAGTGATCGGAAAGATGGTTTACAGTGGGCTGACATTCGATCTTGCTGGCACAAAGGCAAAACCAAGGGCTGTCAACCTGATGATCCACGGGGAACCGCTGCAGAGGGATGAACAATATTTGACCGCAATGGCAGATACATTCACATTCGGCGATTTGCTTCCTTGTATCAAACAGGCAAAGAGCAAGAAATACTTCATGCCGGAAATGCTGCGTGATTTACTTTTGCAGACATTCAAAGAAATCGAAAAATGAGCAAACACCTTCGTTTCTCCTTCATAGGATATAGCGGAGGTGTTTTTTATAATGATGACAGTCGAACCCATGTTCCTGGATGGCAAGCCTTTTACAGCTGTGACGGTCAAATTGCCGAAGACAACATTATTGGTTGTGTCGAACGATGTCGGCTATATTATGTGCGGTGCACTTGATGTGGATTTACTTAACGAAAAACTGGCTGATCGGAATATCATTTCCGGAAGGGCGGTAGGTGTCAAGACGATCCAGCAGCTGCTTTCGGCCCCGCTTGAGAAAGTGACGGATGCTTCTTTAGCATATGGCTGGAAGGCGGGAATGACGGGAAAGGATGCTTTATTGCTATTGACTTGAAAAAAATGTCGAAGCTTGCGTTATAATCTGGATTGTTTGCCTCTTTTCTGGTACTATTTTATCAGAATGGAATGTTGGAGAAGATAAGGGGTACGGCAATGAGATTAGTTTCGACAAAATCGGTAAAGCCCGGCAGTAAGCTCGCTCAGCCTGTATATAATGATAAAGGCAGTATTCTGATCCAGCGGGATGTGGAATTGACAGCTGGTATTATCGAGCGCCTGCAGCAATTACGTTATACCTATGTCTATATCCGGGATAACAGGCTGGAGGACATCGAGATCGAATTCTCCACTTCCAATGAAGAACGGCTACAGGCGATGCAAGTCATTCATAAGTCCTTTCAGGAAATCAAAAAGAGTGACAATGGCCGGTATTTGACAGACAAGATGACAGACAAAATCACCAGTTCCATTCAGGAAATGGTCAGCAATTTGCGTCCGAAACGCCAGACACTGACAATCCTGTCCGATATGCTGATCTATGATGATTATATATTTTCCCATTCGGTCAATGTAGCGCTATATGCAATGGCGATCGCAAATGAAATGCGTCTTCCGGTTTCAGTGGTGGAGGAGATTGGGTTCGGGGCCATTTTGCATGATGTGGGCAAAATGTTTGTACCGCAGGAGATACTTCAAAAGACAGGTAAACTGACGGATGAAGAGTTCGGGAAAATCAAGGAGCACACAACGAAAGGTTTTCACTACTTGCGCAAAATGAACAACATCCCGCTTGTGATTGCGCATTGTGCCTATCAGCATCATGAACGGATCAACGGCTCCGGATATCCGCGGGGGATAAGCGGCTCGGATATTCACCTGTATGCCAAGATCATCGGCATAGCCGATGTATTCGATGCGGTGACAAGCAATCGTGTTTATCGCGATGCCATGCTGCCACATGAAGGGCTGGAAATTCTGTTTGCAGGGGCCGGCGATCAGTTCGATATGGAAATGGTCGAAGCTTTCAAACGGAGCGTGGCCATATATCCGACCGGATTGACAGTGCGTCTGAGCGATGGGCGAACGGGCATCGTCATCCGGCAGAATGAAGATATCAATACCCGTCCGATCATCCGGATTCTGCAAGAGGAAGATGGAACGGAACCTGAACCATACGAAGTGGATTTGTATGAGCATTTGAATATCACCGTTGTTGCCTGCTCGACATCCGCTGAGAAGGACTAGTTCATTCTAAGCTCCCATGACCAAGCATAAGCTTGGTCGAGGGGGTTTTTTTATGCGTCCATGGCAGCGGAGAGCTTCTAAAGCACCACCTTCCTTTCGGCATGTGCTCCTGATGAGCATATTGCTTTTCATGCTGTTCATCTCTTTAAGTCTTTGGCTGGTGAATAAGGGCCTGGAGCCGACTCTGATGGCGATAGCCGAAACAAAGACAGAGCAATTTGCCAAACAGGCGATCAATCAAGCTGTGCAGGCGGAGAAGGAAGCAGATTTGGACTTGAATGCGTTCGTGCAAGTCGAGAAAGATGGCAATGGGAATGTCACACATGCCAGCTGGGATGCTGCGACCGTCAACGAGGTGCTCAGAAAAGTGACTTTTCGCGTGCAAAATTACTTGCGGCTGATGGAAGACGGTGAGATGCCGGCAGTCAGCCAGGAGCAGCTGGCGGAGGAAGCGGCCGCGGATATCATCCAGGAAAAGTTGGAAGAAGACCCGACTGTGGTCGATATACCGCTCGGTCAAGCAACCAACAATGCTTTGCTTGCCAATCTCGGTCCAAGGATTCCAGTGAAATTTGAAATGATCGGATATGTGGAATCCGGTGTCGATGTCAAAGTGGAGGAGTACGGCATCAATAATGCGATGTTTGTCTTCATGGTCGAGATCAAAGCAAATGTCCGGATCATCATCCCATTTTCGACCAAAACGACGACAGTGACACAGGATGTGCTGCTAGGCAGCACCGTCATCCAAGGGCAGGTGCCGGAGTTTTATAATGGCGGCGGAACTGGTTCATCTCCATCTTTCTCCATACCAATGCAAAAGGAAGGCGAATGAATTCAGCCTTCCTTTTTTTGCTGCTTGGATTTTTGTTCCCATATCCGCAGGTACGGATATGGATCAAAGGAAAATTCCGACCTTCCATTATCTTTGTACATACCATAATGCAAATGTGGCGGGAATTTACCTGATGTGCCGGGAGGACCGTATCCGCTCGCCCCGACATAACCGATGACATCGCCGGGTTTTACGACATCTCCGACGGATACGCCTTTTTCAAATCCGTTCAAATGGGCATAGTAGTGATAAATATTATTGCTGTCCCGGAGGCCGACACGCCAGCCGCCATAAAGATTCCAGCCTTGCAGTTCGATGACGCCATATGTTGTCGCATAAACAGGCACGCCGTAATTGGCGAAAATATCCGTGCCTTCATGGATTCTTCTGCCACCGAAGCCGCGTGCATCGCCCCAGGTGTTCCGGTAGCTGTAATTATGATGAAGCGGCAGCGGGAAAGAACGCTTATCCAATTGAATCGTATCAAACTGCTCATACAGCTTGGCGGTATTCATGATGGTCTGGACGGTGAGGTCTCGCTCATAATAATGCCATAAGGCAATTTTGATATCGTTTTTTGTCGTCCCGGTTTTCTGGATGAATGATGCGATCGTGTAAAGAACGTCCTCGGGATCATCAGGGTCGGCTAGTTCATCTCCGTTCCCATCACGTCCTAAGCCGTGAAACCAGGTAATGGACGATTCGTCCGCCTTTTCCCCATGCTGGGCAGCACCAAACCATTTTTCATCAGATATTTCAATCGCGACCAGTTTCTCTTCTTTGGATTGGGAAGGTAGATTATGCTCATACTGATCGATCGCAGCTAAATAATACCAGGGAAGGCCTGTTGCTGCGGCTGTTTTTTTGTATAGTGCCATGCGCTCCTGTTTTGCTTCATCTTTTTTATCTTCACCTTTGGCTGAAACATTGGAAGGGAAGCTTGCAAACAGAAGGATCAGCAGTATGGCAATGTGTATCTTTTTCATATGCTGCTCACCTTTCTTTACACGTTTAACGTTAGTTTGTACAATGATCGGTATTTCATGAGCCGCAATTGCCAAACAGAAAGAAGTGAAGCGAAAATATATAAGAAATATGCTACACTAGAAGCATGATAGGGGAGTCGATAGATGGTGAAAACAACAGTGCAAGGCAAACATTATGAAGTCGTCCAAGATATAAAAGGGGCTTTTCAGGAACAGGCATTCCAGAATCGCTACAGCGAAATCTTGACGAAGTATGATTACATTGTCGGCGACTGGGGATATGAACAGCTGCGTCTGAAAGGTTTTTTTGACGACAATAATCCTAAAGCTACCTTTGATACGAAAATCAGTACATTGGAAGAGTATTTGTATGAGTATTGCAATTTTGGCTGCGCTTATTTTGTTGTGAAAAAGATTCCGGCAAAATAAGGGCAAGAGAGGGGCAATCACGATGTATTTTGTGGATAAACAAAAAATCGAAGATATTCTTACATATATGGAGAAACTGCTTGCTGCACAGCTGTCTTCAGCAGACGGGTTTTCCAGTGATCTGGCGGCTGAACGCAGAGCGCAGCTGTTGATCGAAGCTATCCTCGATACAGGTAATAGTGTGATCGATGGATTCATCATGCGCGACCCGGGAAGCTATGATGATATAATCGATATCCTTGCCGATGAGCAAGTGATAGCAGCAGATACAGCACCTGCCTTCAAGGAAATCATCAGTTTGCGCAAAATGCTTACGGGTGATTATTTGCATGTGGATCACCAAAAGCTCAACGAAATGATGGACAAACATCATGCATTGATTGGTAAGTATGTGGAATGGGTCAGAGCTTACTTGGTGAACGAAACGCGGACAGCATCCGCTTTTGCAAGGAGCAGTGAAAATGAAAGCATATGAAGGATATTTGATCGATCTGGATGGGACGATGTATCTTGGGCAAGAACGAATCGAAGCAGCACCAGGTTTCATCCGCAGCTTGAAAGATGCTGGGAAGAAGCATCTTTATGTGACGAATAATTCCACTCGCACCCAGGAGCAGGTGGCAGCCAAGCTGCGGCAAATGGATATCGATGCCAAGCCGGAGGATGTATTTACGACGAGCATGGCGACAGCAGCCTATATTCGCGAGCACAATCCAAAAGCTCGGGTATATGCCATCGGTGAAGAAGGTCTTTTCGATGCTTTGGCAAAAGAAGAACTTACGGTGGCGGAAGAAGACTGCGATTATGTCGTGATAGGTCTTGATACATCGATCACTTATGAAAAACTGGCGAAGGCATGTCTGCTTGTCCGTGCAGGGGCAACATTCCTTTCCACAAACAGTGACCGTGCACTTCCGACTGAAGCTGGTTTGATGCCGGGGAACGGATCACTTACTGCTGTCATCTCTGTTAGTACGGGAATTGAGCCTACCTTCATCGGGAAGCCAGAGAATATCATGATGGAGCAAGCAAGGAAGCTTTTGGATCTGGAGAAGCAACAAGTGCTCATGGTAGGGGACAATTACTTGACAGATATCACAGCAGGAATCAGGGCAGGAATGGATACGCTGATGGTTTGTACTGGTTTTACGAAACGGGAAGAGCTGCCTTTACTGGAGCCGAAACCGACATATACAATCGATTCATTGGATGAATGGGAAATCAAATAGGAGCAGTACCCGCTTGGGGCTGCTCCTATTTCTTTTGAATGCAAAGTCAGTTCGGTAAAAAAAACTTCAAAAATTGATTACAATCAGTAGCCCATTTGCAGGGCCCTATTGGCATTCTGGATATCATTTTGCAGCAAACGTTCAAAATTGTAGGCAGGATAAAGACCTCTTCTGTACATGAAATCAAATATCCTTGCATGGGTATCTATTGCCAGCTGTAATTGTTTCCTTAATACTTCCCGAAGTGCTGGTGTTGCCGTTTCCGTGATTGCAATGGAATAGTTCCGAACGGATGTCTTAGCGAAAATAAGTAAATCACCAGCGTAGAAAGCAGTACTCACCCTGGTGTCTGCTGCATCCTGCGAGCTGGGTGCGTAGGGGAAAAACTGAAGTAATTCATTAAGATTATTTTCCAGACCTTGAATTGTCTGTTCATATATTGTGCGAAGTTCTCCATCGTTGACATTTCCAATGAACTGTTTAAGCTTCATCAATGCGACAGCCTGGGAAGCAACAAGTTCATGCAGCTCAAGTGTTTCATGCCATGCCAAGTGATTTGGAAAGCTGGCAGATGTATTTTCCAAGAGATTCCCTCCTCATGTAATAGACATTTACACTATATTCGAGCTGCATCTTATTGCTACTCTTTCCTATGAAAAAAGAAGCAGCCTTTATAAGCTGCTCCTTTTGTTCATCCATCGATATTGTCTTCATCATTTTGGCTGTGCGCCAGCCTGCTGGCAGCGGCAGCAGCGATGGCACCGACGATATCATCGAGGAAAGTATGGCATTCCCCGCTGCTTTTGTCATTCAGCTTTGCCAGTATTCCTGGTTTTTGCTTATCGATGTAGCCATAATTGGTAAAACCGATGGAGCCGTATAAATTGATGATCGAAAGAGCGATCACTTCGTCGATTCCATAGAGGCTTTCATCCCTGGCCAGATTATCCTGCAAAGGCTGCTCCAATTTTCCCTGTTCGGTCAGTACATCAAGCTGGATACCGGTAAGGATGGCGTTTTGCACCTCACGTTTGGAGAGCACCCGCTCGACGTTATAAATACAACGGTCCATCGTCAGACCTGGATAATATTTTTCTTGCAGGAAATGGACCAACTCTGCAATATCCTCAACTTGCACACCTCGTTCAATCAGCCATTCCCGCGCTTTTTTCTCCAATTCAGCTGTCATAACATCACTTCACTTTCCCTATGTATGGTTCTGTAAGAAGTATACCCATCCATTCTATGCGTCAACCGTCAGCTCTTGAACATGATTTTACCGGTATCCTCATAAAATGAAGCAGGAGGTGTTTGCCCGTGTTGCAGCTTATGCAGCAGTATATACCCGGTTTCACCGGTAAGCCGGTATCTTATCGGAACTATCACGCTTATCAGACAAATGATCGATTATATGTCATTATACCAGCCAGGACAGATCAAGACAGCTATTATGAACTCGCTGCCATAACCGCATATATGCAGGAAGCGGGTTTTCCGCGTCTCGCACAGCCAATGCTCACAACCGAAGGACAAATATTGACCGTTTATGAAAACACAGCGTATCTGGTCGCTGAGATGCCGCCCCCATATCAGCGAAAGCTCACTTCACACGGTGCGGAATTGGCTGCATTCCATCAGCTTGGTGCTGCCTGCCCTTTTGCGCCGGATACTTTATCAAGTTACGGAAAATGGTCGGATTTATGGACTGTTCGTTTATCACAGGCGGAAAAGCTATATGCCGATCTTTATCAGAAACGGCCGCTTGTGCATGAGGAGCGAATATTTCTGGACACGTTTTATTATGTGATCGGCAGGACGGAGCTGGCAATCCAATATTTGAATGATTCAAGCCAGGAATTTCGGTTCACAGAATACGATCAGCCTACGACGGTATTCATGAAATATCAATCGGAACTGGCAGATACATACGTGCTGCCCCATGGCTTGATTTATGATCATCCTGCACGCGATCTGGCGGAGTATACAAGAGCTGCTTTTTGTCAGGAAGAAAGGAAGGATACAGGAGAATTTCTGCAGTCGTATATGCAGGCACGTCCTCTATCTGTCTTTGGCATGAGGCTGCTGTATGCCAGGTTGATCATGCCGCTTCATTTATTTGATCAGATGGAGAAAGGATTGACAGGTACAGCAGGCAAACAATACGAGAAACTTATTTTTGGGCAAAGTGTTTATGAGCAGCGGCTGGCAGGTTTATTTGGTCACATGCAGGTGGATGCGCAGACACTCGAGATACCGATATTGGAAAATTTTTTGTAAAGTTGGTTGCGATAGTAGATTCATAGCGTTATAATGTCCTTTATAGAAAAACAATTGTTTATTACAGGCGGACAGGGGGCTGGGTGAAATGAAACAAAAGATACAAATCGGTTTATGCGGCTTAGGTACAGTCGGCAGCGGGGTAGTGCAGATTTTACAAGAACATCAGGAGCAGATCCGTTACAAGCTCGGCTGTGAAGTGGAAGTGGTGAAGGTACTCGTCAAAAATAAAGATAAAAAGCGTGCCTACATCAACAGTGACTTATTGACGACCGATTCAGCGGAAATCACCGATAACCCGGCAATTGATATAGTTGTGGAAGTGATGGGCGGCTTGGAGAGCACGTACCAGGTTCTGGAGCGCAGCATCCGAAATCGCAAGCATATCGTGACAGCAAATAAGGACTTGATGGCAGAGCATGGACATAAACTTTTTGCACTGTCACAGGAATATGATACCGATATTTATTACGAGGCCAGCGTCGCCGGAGGAATTCCGATACTTCGTTCGCTCAGTGACGGTCTCGCTTCAGATAAGATCCAAAAAGTGATGGGGATCGTAAACGGGACGACGAACTTCATCCTCACGAAGATGACCGATGAAAAACTATCATTTGATACGGTGCTCAAGGAAGCGCAGGAGCTTGGGTTTGCCGAAGCAGATCCAACAGCTGATGTAGAAGGCTTGGATGCGGCCCGCAAAATGACATTGCTGGCAAATTTGGCTTTCAAGATGCCGGTCGCATACAGCGATGTCCAAGTTTCCGGTATTACGTCCATCAGCCAGCAGGATATCGAATTTGCCGGAAAACTTGGCTATATCGTGAAGCTGATCGGAATAGCTGCCATGGATGATGGCAAAGTCGAAGTGAGCGTCGAGCCTACTTTGCTGCCGGAAGCACATCCGCTGGCACAAGTGAAGAACGAATACAATGCCGTTTATGTGTACGGGCAGGCAGTCGGGGAGACGATGTTCTATGGACCTGGTGCAGGCGGGCTGCCGACAGCGACAGCGGTTGTATCCGATCTGATGGATGTTGTCAAGAACATCCGACTCGGCGTAAGCGGAAAAGCTTATGTGCAGCCGCAATATAAGACAGCTTTGAAAGACGATACACAAAAGCATGCCAAATATTTCGTCAGAGTGGAAGCAGAGGATCAGACAGGCGCGTTTCACGCTGTCACGAATGTTTTTGCAGGTCAAAATGTCTCGTTTGCAAAAATCCTTCAGCTGCCCCATAGCAAGTCAAAGACAGCGGAAGTCGTCATGGTGACGCATAAACACAGCAAGCAGCAAATCGAAAACAGCATCATGCAGCTGGAAAAATTGGACGTCGTGAAACGTGTCATCAGCTGTTATCGTGTAGACGGAGAGGATTGAGCAGGATGGTATGGAATGGACTATTAAAAGCGTATAAGAATCATTTACCGATTTCCGAGGAAACACCTGCCTTGAGTTTGGGTGAAGGAAATACACCGTTAGTGAAGCTGGAAAAGCTATCTGCAGAATACGGAATCGAAGCTTATGCCAAGATCGAAGGGGCGAACCCGACGGGAAGTTTCAAGGACCGCGGTATGGTGATGGCGATTGCCAAGGCAAAAGAAGCAGGAGCCAAAGCAGTGATCTGTGCGTCGACAGGAAACACATCCGCATCAGCAGCTGCCTATGCGGCACGCGCCGGCATGCGCTGCTTCGTTGTCATTCCTGAGGGAAAAATCGCCCAAGGAAAGCTTGCGCAGGCTGTCATGTACGGAGCTGAAATCTTTTCCATTGCAGGCAATTTCGATGATGCATTGCATGTGGTGCGGAATGTAAGCGAGACCGAGCCGGTGGCGCTTGTCAATTCCGTAAATCCCTATCGTCTCGAAGGACAGAAGACAGCAGCCTTCGAGCTGTGCGAACAATTGGGACAAGCACCGGATTATCTATTCATTCCTGTCGGGAATGCAGGCAATATAAGTGCTTATTGGAAAGGGTTCAAAGAATATGAACAGGAAAAAGGGTTCAGCCTGCCAGTCTTGAAAGGATACCAGGCAAGCGGGGCAGCACCGATCGTACATGACCGCGTGTTCGAGAACCCTGAGACAGTCGGTACCGCCATCCGCATCGGAAATCCGGCAAGCTGGCAAAAGGCGACAGATGCAAGGGATGAATCAGGCGGAACGATCGATGAAGTGACAGATGAGCAAATCATCGCCGCTTATCAACGGATCGCGCGTGAAGAAGGTATTTTCGCCGAGCCGGGTTCCTGTGCTTCTTTTGCCGGACTGCTGAAGGCATTGGAGCAAGGTGATGTACCAAAAGGCTCGACAGTTGTCAGTGTGCTGACAGGAAACGGACTGAAGGATCCGAATACAGCGATTGAATACAGCACAATCAAGCCGGTAGTGCTTCCGAACGAAGAAACGGTGATTGCAGAAGCTATCAAGGGGCGAATGTAATGAAACGCTGGCATATAAGCGTACCGGCAAGTACGGCTAATATCGGACCAGGTTTTGATTCGATCGGCATCGCTTTGGATTTGTATCTGGAGCTGGAAGTGCAAGCAGGATCAAAATGGGAATTCATCCCGATGTCAGAAGCCGTACAAGGTCTGCCAGCAGGTGAAGATAATCTGATCTATCAAACGGCGCAGCATGTGGCAAGACGCTGCGGATTTAAAAAACTGCCAGCCTGTACCGTCCGAATGAACAGCAATATCCCGCTGGCAAGAGGACTCGGCAGCAGTGCAACTGCCCTAGTGGCCGGAATCGAGCTGGCGGATTGCCTTCTGGCCCTTCAGTTAAGCAATGAAGAAAAATTGGACATCGCTGTCAGTTTGGAAGGGCATCCGGATAACGCTGCACCATCCATTTTAGGCGGATGTGTCATCGGCTATTACGATGACAAGGTGCATTATGTGCAAACGCTGATCAAAGATGTACGATTCCTGGCAGTCATTCCGCCGTTCGAGCTCGCAACTGCAGATGCCCGGGCCGTTCTTCCAGAGCAGCTTATGTATAAAGATGCTGTAAAGGCTAGCGGAATCGCAAATGTTGCCGTAGCTGCCCTGCTGCAGCAAAACTGGAAGCTGCTCGGAGAGATGATGTCAAAGGATCTTTTTCATCAGCCATACAGACAAGCAATGATTCCGCATTATGGAGAAATCGCAGACTCCTTGAAAAAGGCAGCATACGGCGTCTATTTGAGCGGAGCGGGTCCGACGATGATTGCTGTAATAGATGAAGCACATGCGGAGGCAGTACATGCACATTATCAGAATATGTATCCTGACTTTGAATGGCTTTTGCTTTCTTGTGCTGCCAATGGGAGTTGTACGGAAGAATTGGCTGTCGAAGCATAAGTGGAACCACAGAAATATCGATTTCTGTGGTTTTTATGTTTTTGCTGCTTTTCGCTTTTACTTAAGTAAGCAGATAGTTTCCAGTAAAGTAGTGGATAGAAAAAACCCACAGAGAAGCAGCACTTCTCTGTGGGTCTGTTGTTTCTATTAGAAAACTTGCTCGATCTCACGCACGCCAGGAACTTCTGCCATCAAGGCACGTTCAATCCCTGCTTTCAATGTGATCGTAGAGCTTGGGCAGTTACCGCATGCTCCCATAAGACGCAGGCGAACGATACCTTCATCAACATCGACAAGCTCGACGTCGCCGCCATCACGCAGCAAGAATGGACGTAATTTATTCAATACTTCTTGTACTTGGTTTTCCATCATCCATTATCCCCCTTACGATTATATATTCATTATAAATCCTTTCCTAAAAAAAATCCACGCTGGCTAACTGAGAAATTTTATCAATTAAAAAATATATTCCAACAATGTATGGGTTGCGGTAAACTGAAACTAACAGAATAAGAGAGGGTGGAGCGGGATGACAACGAAAATCACCGTGTATGGTGCGGACATCATTTGCGCGAGCTGCGTGAATGCGCCAAGTTCCAAGGATACATATGAATGGCTCCAGGCTGCACTTGCAAGGAAGTTCGAGAACAAGCAATTCCACTTCGAATATATCGACATCCATGAACCGCCAGCGGATGATAAGCACGTACAGTTCGCTGCCAAAGTGATAGAAGACGATCTCTTTTATCCGGTGGTGCTTGTCGATGAAGAAATTGCTGGAGAAGGGATCATCTCACTCAAAGCGGTCGCGAAAGCAGTCGAAAAGTCAGCCTAGTTGTACTGACATCCCGCATTATGGTAGGATTATCACTTGATAGTGTTACATCCTAGAATAGGAGTGAGCGGGATGAATCCGATCATCGAATTTTGTGTGAATAATCTAGCCTCCGGTTCGCAGGAAGCTTTCGAGAAGCTCGACAGCGACCCAGGTCTTGATGTGATAGAATATGGCTGCACCAGCTTTTGCGGCATTTGTGCACAGCATATGTTCGCACTCGTCAACGGCGAACCGGTGACAGCCGAGACACCTGATGAACTTGTTGCGAATGTTTACAAGTTCATCGAAGAAAATCCGTTATTTTAATTGGCCGTGCGTCTGCATTCCGCAGGCCATGGCTTTTTTCATAGTAGAGGAGAATAGACAATGGACATACCTTTTGTAAAATTGCATGGCTTGAAGAATAGCTACATTTTTGTGGATTTGTTCCAATTTCAGCTGGCTGAAGAACAGTTGGCTCCGCTTGCGATTGCTGTGGCGGATAGGGATACCGGAATCGGCTCCGACGGCTTGATTCTCATTCATCCTAGTGAGTCATGTGATGTCGGCATGCGGATTTTCAACCTTGATGGTTCGGAAGCGATGAATTGCGGTAACGGTCTGCGCTGTGTTGCCAAATATGCTTATGAAAATGGGTTGGTGGAAAACGATACTTTCACAATCCAGACAAAAGCTGGGCAAGTGGAAGCGCAAGTGCATGGTTCAAAGCAGCATGTACACGAAGTGACAGTCGACATGGGAGCGCCGATATTGGAGCGTGAACGGATTCCGATGCAAGGTGCGCCTGCAGCAACAGTGGTAGCGGAAGATTTCCAAGCAGGTGACGAACAGCTTTCCGTAACAGCGGTGAGCATGGGCAACCCGCATGCGGTATTCTTTGTCGATAACATCGATGATGCGCCGCTTTACACACAAGGACCAGCCATCACCAATGATTCGCGCTTCCCGGAAGGTGTGAACGTCGAGTTCATTGAGATGCTTTCCGATAAAGAGATGCACTTCCGTGTCTGGGAACGCGGTTCCGGCGTGACGCAGGCATGCGGTACCGGTGCTTGTGCAGCAGTTGTTGCAGCTATCTTGAACGGAAAATCCCCATACGGAGAAGAAGTGACGGTCCACTTGAGCGGCGGGGACTTGTTCATCCGCTGGGAAAAAGATGGCTCTGTATGGATGCGCGGTGCAGCCGAAAAAACAGTATCCGGAATTTTCCACTGGGAGCAAGAAGCTTGAGCATCCGCTTATAGGAGCGTATACTGATAATAAGATTAGAATGGGAGGTAACCTGAATGGTTTTGAATATCACGGACAGTGCCAGCCTTCAGATCAAGGAAATGCTGAAAGAAGAAGATGCAGAAACTGTCTTCCTGCGCTTTGGCGTCAAAGGTGGCGGCTGCAGCGGGCTTTCCTACAGCCTGGGCTTTGAATATGAAAAGAACGCGGATTTGGATACATTCGAAGTGACCAACGACATCCCGGTCATCATCCGCTCCATGGATATCCCGGTCATCGAAGGCACCACGATCGACTTCAAACAAAATATGATGGGCGGCGGGTTCACCATCGATAATCCGAACGCCATCGTCAGCTGCGGATGCGGTTCATCGTTCAAGACAGCGACGAATGCTGGTACGCCTGAGAATTGCTGATAATTATAGTTAACCTTCCTTTTCGTTATATAAACGAAAGGAAGGTTTTTTGTTTGGTGAATTTTTGATGGACTGAATGGATCATTCTAACATCAATAGGAAGAAAGAAGCAGCATTCCGGCTCATGCGAAAGCTGAATAAGGGCTGACCGGTGTCAGCTTTCGGAGACTACTATTCTCACACATAGAAATATTTTTATATTATGATGGTAATATAGTCACGGAATTCAAACGATAAGACATTGGAACAGTCATTGTAAACAAAAAGCTGTAACAAGGAAAAAACGCACTGCATCGCTGTTGTTATGCCGAAATTGAGATTGTAATACAATAAATATGATTATCTTGATAAAATCCGGGTATATAACTCCTACCAACCCTACATAAATGAAAAGGGTAATAACATTGTTTGGACGACAAACGATGTGCAAAAAATGGAGGAGAGAAAAAGATGGACAAACAAGCTAATGGACAGGGTCATGTCCCCCATACAGAGGATGATGGTCGAAGTTCGAAGCGAAGACTGAGATTGATTGCAATCATTTCTACCTTCGGTGGATTGTTATTCGGTTATGATACAGGTGTTATAAATGGTGCTTTACCTTTCATGGGGCAAGAGGATCAATTGAATCTGACGCCTTTTACGGAAGGTATGGTAGCAAGTTCCTTGCTTCTTGGTGCAGCGTTCGGTGCTGTTTCCGGTGGTAAGCTCGCAGATAAAATCGGCCGGCGTCGCGTGATATTATGTTTAGCAGTATTATTCTTTTTAGCTACTTTAGGTTGTTCTTTTGCGCCGAACGTCGAGACGATGGTTATCTTCCGAGTTCTGCTTGGACTGGCTGTCGGTGGTGCTTCTGTAACTGTACCTGCTTACTTGGCGGAAGTTTCCCCGACTGAAACTCGCGGGAAAATGGTAACGATGAATGATTTGATGATCGTTACCGGTCAGCTGCTTGCGTATTCTTCCAATGCATTCCTTGGAAACATGTTCGGTGATGCTGGTCATATCTGGCGTTATATGCTGGCTATTGCAACAATACCAGCACTTGTACTATGGTTCGGGATGCTCGTTATGCCGGAGAGTCCGCGCTGGCTTGCACAGCAAGGCATGCTGAAGACGGCATTCCAGATCCTTTCACAGATTCGCCGTAAAAATCGTGCGAAACAGGAAATGGAACAAATCAAGAAAACAGTCGAAAAAGAAAAGAAGCTGGATAAAGCTTCGTTCAAAGATTTAACCATTCCTTGGATCAGGAGAATTGTCCTTATTGGTTTGGGTATCGGCGTCATCCAGCAAATAACTGGTGTCAACTCCATCATGTATTATGGTACCGAAATCCTGAAAGACGCCGGATTCGGCAGAAATGCCGCTCTTATCGGTAACATTGCCAATGGTATCATTTCCGTTGCAGCTACTATTTTTGGTATCTGGCTATTGGGCAGAGTGAGACGCAGACGGATGCTGACAGTCGGTTTCATCGGTACGACGACGGCATTGCTATTGCTGACGCTTGCAACGATGTTCTTTGATGGTTCTGCAGCACTGCCATATATCGTGCTGAGCTTGACAGTGACATTCCTGGCATTTCAGCAAGGAGCGGTGTCACCTGTTACATGGTTGATGCTGTCAGAGATTTTCCCATCCCGTATTCGCGGTATGGGTATGGGAATTGCGATTTTCTTCCATTGGATGACGAACTTTACAGTCAGCCTGACATTCCCGGTCCTGCTTAGTGCAATCGGGCTATCCAGCACATTCCTTATCTTTGTTATTTTGGGTATCAGTGCGATTATCTTTATCCAGAAATTCCTTCCTGAAACAAAAGACCGTACTCTGGAAGAGCTGGAACAAGATTTCCGTAATAATACGACTCGCAAAACAGTCCCAAAGCTAAATAAAAAAACAGAATTACGTGAAAGAGTGTAAACGAATCTATCCCTTCCTGGCATACAGGAGGGGATTTTTCTATTCAGAAAGAAATTATCATACCGCTAAAGTTCCTTAAAATGCTTGTTATCATGCTCACTGTGGTACAACTGTGCATCTGTTCCGAAGTTGTAATATAACAAAAGTGATTATTCTGATAAAACATGGGGTATATACATCATATCAGCCCATACATAAGGAAAAAGGGTGGATGCGTTGTTCAGCAGCAGTCAAAAGCGTAAATGGAGGAGAATAATATGGACAAACATAAGGCTGGAAATGAGCAGATCCCACAGATTGAGGATGATGGAACAACTTCGAAGCGGAGACTGAGATGGATTGCCATCATATCCACTTTCGGAGGATTATTGTTTGGTTATGATACAGGCGTCATCAACGGTGCATTGCCATTCATGGGGCAGCCGGATCAGTTGAACCTGACACCGCTCACAGAAGGTGTCGTGGCTAGCTCTTTGTTGCTCGGAGCGGCATTTGGAGCTGTATTCGGCGGGAAGCTTGCTGATAAAATAGGTCGTCGCCGTATCATAATGTATCTTGCTGTCTTATTCTTTATTGCTACACTAGGCTGTTCATTCGCACCGAATACGGAAATGATGGTAGTCTTCCGCGTGCTACTTGGCCTTGCGGTTGGTGGTGCCAGCGTAACGGTACCAGCTTACCTCGCAGAGATGTCACCGGCTGCAAAGCGCGGACGGATGGTCACGCAGAATGAATTGATGATCGTAACCGGTCAGCTGCTTGCTTATTCTTCCAATGCAGCACTCGGCAGTCTTTTCGGTGATACGGGGCATATCTGGCGTTATATGCTCGTCATTGCAACCTTGCCTGCCATCGTCCTTTGGTTCGGAATGCTGGTCATGCCGGAGAGCCCGAGATGGCTTGCACAGCAAGGGATGCTGAAGACGGCATTCCAGATACTTTCAAAAATCCGCCACAAAAATCAGGCTAAACAGGAAATGACGGAAATACGCAAAACGGTGGAAAAAGAAGAAAAATTGGATAAGGCTTCATTCAAAGATCTGGCCACGCCGTGGATAAGGAAGATTGTTTTCATCGGACTTGGTATCGGAGTCATCCAGCAGATAACCGGTGTGAACTCCATTATGTATTATGGAACGGAAATCTTAAGTCAATCAGGGTTCGGTACACAAGCAGCATTGATTGGTAATATTGCAAATGGTATCATTTCGGTGCTTGCTACGTTCGTTGGTATCTGGCTCTTGGGAAGAGTAGGGCGCAGGAAAATGCTGACGGTAGGGTTTATCGGAACAACAAGTGCGCTATTGCTCTTAACCTTCGTCTCTAGCTTCTTTGAAGGAACGACAGCCCTGCCGTACATGGTACTTACTTTGACTGTCACATTCCTAGCCTTCCAGCAGGGCGCTGTTTCACCGGTCACATGGCTGATGTTAGCGGAAATTTTCCCTTCAAGGCTGCGCGGGATGGGAATGGGGATTGCCGTGTTCTTCCACTGGATGACGAACTTCACCATCAGTTTGACATTCCCTGTATTGCTTAGTGCAATCGGTTTGTCCAGTACTTTCTTGATCTTTGTGGTACTCGGTATCGGAGCCATTCTCTTTATCCAGAAATTCCTGCCGGAAACGAAAGATCGTACATTGGAAGAACTGGAGCAGGATTTCCGTCAGATGACAATCCGCAAAACGGTACCAAAATTAAAAAACAAACCACAAGTTGGAGAGAGAGTTTAATCTCCTTGGTATAAATTAAAAAATGCTTGGGATATCCCAAGCATTTTTATTTGTTTTTGACATCCACCAATTCAAATCGTTCACACACCAGCATCATATCTTCTGTATATTCCATGCCCAATGCGTGCAGTTCTTTGGTGAAGAAGTCGACATGCACATCTTTCCAATATTGATACGTTCGATCTCCTTCGCCTTCTGCAATGGCGAATTCCTCGGGAACCTCATTCATAGGCATGATCGTGACATCCACTGTTTTGATGATTGCGGTTGGTTCGTCCTTGCTGTCCAAGACAATGCTATAATCACCAACCGCAGGAAGAGCCTCATTTTCCATCTCATAAAAAACCAATCCTGAACAAGTTGCTGTTTTTGTACCTTCGATCACTAATTGAGCCAATTGATCCGGATCAGCACCGAATTGCCAAGCGGTGACGGATTTCGGTTTCTCTTTATCTTGATCTTTCCAATAATCATCCCAATATATTTGAGCTGCTTCAATCATATTTATACTCCCCCCCAAAAAATAAGGCTATCCTCAACTAAAAGTATAGCATAAAGTGATTTCCACATATTCCCGTATTCAGGTAACGAAGGACAATAGGAAAAGTCCAATTCATCAAGAATTGGACTGATTGTGATTATTATTTGCTAGTTTCTGCTAATTTCTGCAGTCCTTGTTCCAGCTCCTCAAAAAATGCGGGCATTCCATGACCAGTGCCTGCAGCTTGCGGGTGAAGTTCCTGCAGCTTGCGGATGGAGCGGAAGGCTTCTGGTTCATCCATGGTGAAGTAGCGGGGAGGACCGTTGAATTCCTTCTGCTGCGTCAATACTTTGTGCAAGGACTCCTGCTGTACTGTTGTAAAGGCGTCGCCAGCAATCAAAACCTTATCTTCCGGATGAAATAAGCTGATATGACCCGGGGTATGTCCGGGTGTATGGATCCACTCCCAACCGGGCAGATGCGGTATTTGGTGGTCGAGCGGAATGAGTCGGACGTGCTGACTCAAATCGATTCCTGCGTTCGGGAATGTCTTGGATATCTTCGTGATCAAACCGCCGCCAGCATTTGTGTCAGCTTCAGGGTAATTCTGCTGTCCTGTCAGATAAGGCAATTCAAGTTCATGTGCATAAACAGGCACATCCCATTCTTTCACAAGTTCGACGATACTGCCGACATGATCGAAGTGACCGTGCGTGAGGATGATACATACCGGTTTGGCTCCTTCACCGAACAGCTCGGCGGCCGCTTTTTTGATATTATCCGCAGTATCAGGCACACCGGCATCGACCAACACCCATTCCTTTTTATCTGGGTTTTCAATGAAAAAAACATTGACGATTTTATCAAGATAACCATGCACAGTCGGAGAGACAGTCGTTTCTTTTCCGCTCTTGATCGAGGCAAGCGGAATCAAGCGATGTTCGAATTCGTTTTCCATACAGCTCCTCCTTTATCGCTACTAGTGTGTGAAAGCAGGGCTTCCTTATGCAAGAAGCACACAAAAAAACACCGGTTTCCTTAAAGGTAACCGGTGCGGTGCTGTTTAAAACATGCTTGTGGAGTGCTTCGGCTGTACACGAGCATCTGGGTCGATGTATGTTTTGGCATTATTGATGGCAGTCGGACCTTCGCCGAAACCAGAGGCGATCAGGTTGACCTTGCCGGGATATGTGCAAATATCGCCTGCAGCATAGATGCCAGGGATATTCGTTTCTTGTTTGGTATTGACGACGATGCTGTTTTTCTCGATTTCCAGATCCCATTGCTTGATTGGGCCAAGGGAAGAGATGAAGCCATAGTTTACGAGCACTTCGTCAACATCGACTGTTTCTTTTTCTTCACTTTTCACTTTCTGCAGGACAACTTGCTCGATGCGGTCTGTTCCCAGCATTTCAACTGGAGTATAAGGAGTCATGATTCTGACATTGGACTGCATGAGGCGCTCCACACTATGCTCGTGGGCACGGAATTCATCACGTCGGTGAACAAGGATGACTTCTTTGGCAATCGGTTCGAGCATGAGTGCCCAGTCGACTGCAGAGTCGCCGCCGCCTGCCAATAGAACACGCTTGTCAGCGTATTTCTGCATATTGTCTACATAATAGTTCAAGTTGACGCCTTCAAACTCATCGCAGCGTTCAACCGTCAAGCGGCGGGGCTGGAAGGCACCGTTTCCTGCCGTGATGATGATGGTCTTGGAAAGATGGACGCCTTTATCAGTCTCAATACGGAAAGTATTGTCTTCCAAACGCTCGACTTTATCGACAGACTCTCCGAGAGCAATCGTCGGATCGAATCGTTTCAACTGTTCCATGAGGTTGTCCACCAATTCCTGAGCACGGATTTGAGGGAAGCCTGCTATATCGTAGATGTATTTTTCCGGGTATAAAGCAGAAAGCTGTCCGCCTACTTGGGGAAGGCTTTCAATGATTTTGACACTTTGCTGACGCATCCCACCATAGAATGCAGTGAAAAGTCCGACTGGACCTGCACCGATGATGGTCACATCATAAACTTGATCTGACATACCGGTTCCTCCTAGTAATTTTGAACGTAACAACTGGTATTTTATCATAGTTGCTGAAATATGAGTAAGAAGAAGGTTTTTATCCGTAAAATAGTATGCCCCGCAGCTGGTTGCCTTCCCCTTTTTTGGTTGATAAAAGGAAAGAAAACGTTTACCATAATATTGATGAAGGTTTTGTGACAGTTTTATGTTTTCATCCGCTTTTTAAAGTGAATAGTATCACAAACCCCAAAATTAATGTGTTGTTAGGTTGCGGCAAGTCATGGAAAACCAAACTATATTAATGGATGTGATCGAAGATGAGCAAACCAAAGATTGTGATTGCAGGAGCCGGTTATGGCGGCCTGATCACGACAGTGAAACTTCAGAAACTGATTGGAACGGACGAGGCGAGTATCACACTCGTCAACAAACATGATTATCATTACCAAACAACGTGGCTCCATGAAAATGCGGCCGGTACTAGGCACCACGACCAAACACGTATCGCAATCAAGGACGTCATCGATGCGAAAAAAGTCAATTTCGTCCAGGATACGGTAACGGAAATCAAACCGGATGAAAAAAAGGTTGTGCTGGAGAATGGAACACTTTCTTACGACTACCTTGTTGTCGGACTTGGTTTCGAGCCTGCGAACTTCGGTATAGAAGGGCTGCTTGATAATGCGTTCAATATTCGAAGCATCAACTCGTCCCGTTTGATCCGGGAGCATATCGAACATAATTTCGCAGTCTACAATAATGAAAAAGAAAAGAAGGAAGAGCGTCTGAATATTGTCATCGGAGGCGGCGGGTTCACTGGCATCGAGTTTGCCGGGGAGCTTGCAGAACGTGTGCCCGAGCTGTGCAAGGAATATGACATCGACCGTGATAAAGTACGGGTCATCGTCGTTGAGGCCGGAGCATCCGTCATGATGGGATTTGATCCGCAGCTTGTGGAATATGCCTTGAATTCCTTGGAAACCAGAGGTATTGAATTCCAGACGAATTCCTTCCTGAAGGAAGTCAAACCAGACAGCATCGTCTTTGAAAAAGACGGCGAAAGACATACAGTGAAAACCAATACAACAGTATGGGCGGCTGGTGTCCAAGGCAGCTCTGTCCTTGAAAGATCCGGTTTCGATGTGAAACGGAACAAGGTCATGGTCACAGAAGATCTGCGTGATCCGAATCATGATGACATTTTCATCGTAGGGGATTGTGCGGCAATCATGAACGAGGAAACAGGCCGGCCATATCCGCCAACAGCACAGATTGCCACTCAAATGGGGATCAACTGTGCGCAGAATTTGAAAGCACTCATCCGTAAAGAAAACTTAACTCAAAAATTCGTACCGGATATCAAAGGCACATTGGCTTCGCTAGGCGGAGGAGATGCAGTCGGGACGGTCATGGGCAAGAAGTTGTTCGGTAAACCAGCGGATGTGATGAAAAAAGCATCCGACAATCGCTATCTTTATCAGCTGGGCGGAGTCGGACTGGTTTTGAAAAAAGGGAAATTCAATTTATTCGAATGATTATATGGAAGAACGGTCATAGGCAGCTAGCCAATGACCGTTTTTATCTATCATTTATTTTTTCCTTTTGCCGAAAAATTCAGTGCTGATGTTACGCTGATTCCGAAAGTCATTCCTATTGCAGCCCCAAGAGCAATAGTATCAAATATAGTCCCCAAAGCAGTGCCTAATGCAAGTCCTAGAACTATTCCAGCTCCAATAAAAGAACTTCCGCTCCTTCAATTTTGCAACTACATTAGATACTAGTTTACCAAACGAAATCCATATTTTAGTTTTATTTACAAAAATAAAAGAAGGAATGCCGATTCGGCACTCCTTCTTTGCTTGCGATGTAAGAAAGTTTCCCTTTGTATAGAGGATTTCCTATTTGTCGATGCTGTAGCAGAGGTGAAAATATGAATTTACATTGGTGCAAGAGAATAATGCTGACCGCGCTCTGGCTTACGGCTATGTATATGACATGGAGTCAGTTGACCAATTTGACGGCTGAGGATGTCATCCAATATAAACAAAGGGAGCTCCCTGTAAGCGACTCAGTAGTTAAACAGCTGCATCTGCAATCAAAACAGCAAGTAGATGACAAGCGAAATGGCGATGCCGGTTAAAGCGCCGAAGAAGACTTCAATCGGCTGATGACCGAGCATTTCCCTGATTTCACGGTTTTTTTCGAATTCCTGCTTACTGCCCCAATTTTTTGCTTCATCGACAAACCGCTGGAAATCCTTTAGGAGTAAATTCAGCAGGATAGCTTGTTCGCCTGCCTGCCGTCTCACGCCGGAAGCATCGAACATGATGATGATGCTAAAAACAAAGGAAGCAGCAAATACAGGGGAGTCAAGACCGCTTTCAAATCCTATCGACGTCGTCAATGCTGCAACTGCAGCTGAATGACTGCTTGGCATGCCGCCTGTACTGAATGCTAAATCTGCTTGAATGCGCTTATCTGCAATCGCACGAATCGGCACTTTGACAACTTGTGCGAATACGATGGCAATCAATGCACTCCATAAAGGCAAGTTTTGGAACAATGACATGTACTGCGACATCCTTTCAAGGAAAAGCTATAATATGATGTAACCATTATAACTAAATTTCCCTGAGAAAATGTCATTTAAACGAAGTATTATACGATACTTTACCTTTTCTGAAAGCATGAGCCACCCTCGGATAAAATAAGGCTGCTAAAATGGCAAAACCAAAATCTTTGATAAAGAAAGGCAGCATGCTGATCCAAGCGGCTAAATAACTGATATCAACACTGATCCAAAGGTTCATGGCACCATACATGTATGTGACGCCGATCAGATAATTCACGATCACACCGGCAATCACTGCCACAAACACACGGAAATGGAAGCTTGTTTTCTCCATGATCAACCCAGTGACAAAAGCGATTGGGATGAATGATAGCAAGAAACCGCCGGTAGGGCCGGCAAATACCCCGAATCCGCCTGAAAGATCAGCAAAAATAGGCAGACCAGTCAAACCGAGCAATACATAACAGATCATACTGTAGGCTCCCCATTTATAGCCGAGCAGCAGACCAGCGAGTATCGCGAAAAATGGCTGAAGAGATAAAGGCACTGTTTGTCCTCCGATGGGAACGGCGAGAAAAGGCAGCCAGACAGAGATGTTCGCTCCCACAGTCATCAAGCCGACAAACATTGCGCTGGCAGTCAATTTACCAGTACGACTCATAACGCATCAACTCCTTGAAAAAATAGTAATCGACACGCATTCTATTGTCAACCTAATTTTAAACAAGGTTTACATTATTGGCGTAGAAAAAGGCATAAAAGCCCTCTTCTATGCCTGTATTGCTGCATCCAATGCGATTTCCATCATATCGCTGAATGTAGTCTGGCGTTCTTTAGCAGTTGTTTCTTCGCCTGTAAGGATGTGATCACTGACTGTAAGGACAGAAAGGGCCTGGCAGCCATGCTTCGCCGCAATCGTATAAAGAGCGGTTGTTTCCATTTCGACAGCCAGCACGTTATAATCAGCCAATTTTCCGTAGAATTCCAACGTATTGTCACGATAGAATCGATCGCTCGTAAATACGTTACCGACGCGGATGTTCAGTCCTTTTGCTTGTCCGGCTTGATATGCTTTCAGCAGCAAATCAAAGTCAGCTGTCGGAGCAAAGTCGACGGTGCCGAATTCTTGACGGTTGATTTGGGAATCGGAGCTTGAGGTGGAAGCAAGGATAACATCACGGACTTTCACGTCTTTTTGGATAGCACCCGCAGTACCAACGCGAATCAGCTTTTTCACGCCATAGCTTTGGATCAATTCGTTGGCATAAATGCTGATGGAAGGGACTCCCATACCAGTACCTTGCACAGAGATTCTTTCACCCTTATATGTACCAGTATAGCCGTACATTCCTCTTACTTCGTTATAAAGCTCAGCATCTTCCAAAAATGTTTCCGCGATATATTTTGCGCGCAGCGGATCTCCAGGAAGCAGGATTTTGTCCGCAATCTGGCCAGCTTCTGCATTTATATGTACACTCATGTCAGCACTCCTTTTTCTAGATGTGTCAAAATTACCACAATTCCATAAGAAACTCAAACTTTGACTGTAAAGCAGTTTTTAAACTTAAAAAAGTGGAAAATTCATTTAAAAACGCTTTCTTTTCTCCTATAATAAGCTATGTTATAACAATCACAAATACCTATTCATATATCAGCTTTGGAGGTAATCAGCATGCAAGAGAAGACATTTACAATTACAAGTGAAACGGGTATCCATGCACGTCCTGCAACCTTACTTGTGAATAAAGCTAGCCAGTTCAATTCGGAAATCAACCTTTCCTTCAAGGATAAGAAGGTCAATTTGAAATCCATCATGGGTGTCATGTCCTTGGGCGTCCCGCAAGGTGCACAAGTGACGATCATGACAGAAGGCAATGATGAAGAAGCAGCGATGGAAGCTATCCAGGATGTACTGGAGAATCATTTGAGCTGATACAGGCTCCCTACTTAGTCCGATGTACGAGACTGGGTCAAAACTCTTAAGCATTATAAAAACCAGACAATGCCGTTAAGTAATACGACATTGTCTGGTTTTTTTGCTGCAATGAGAAATATAGAGTTATGCTGCCGCTCCGGAAATACACTCTGCTTTCCTGCGGGGTTGTGAGTCTCCTCGTCCCAGCCTTATAGAAAAAAGCAAGAAGCGCGCGAGCTCCTGCTTTATTTCGTTTATTTGAAATAGTCATGTTCCAATGAAGCAGTATTTGCGAGTGCAAGTTCACGATACTTGGAAGCTGGCTGCTCGTGTAGATCTCTTTTGAGCTGCTCCAATGCTGCACGCAAAGAGGCGGGGTACTCCGGCAGTTCTTCCGTGAAAGCAGACACGGCTGTTTTCGGTATATTGGCTTTCTCGTGATGAGCCAGTGCCCGGCGTTCATGGAATAAAACATTTTCCGTTTCTTTCGGATTGTGCAAGTCTCCTTGCTGCGGATGCTTCAAGACAGCCAGCATTTCCACCAGATAAAACTTACCTCGTTCTTCCTTTATCATTCCTGCATATGTTCCAGTCTTGTATCGTGCTTTAACAATGCTTCCGATGGACAATGCTGTCATAGTGCTGCCTCGAACTCTTTCAGGCTGTCCGTCAGCCGCTTCAGAGCTTCGCGCATCGTTTCAGGTGGACAAGCGATATTCATACGGACAAACCCTTTGCCTGCTTCTCCGAATTGAATGCCGTCATTGAATCCGAGCTTCGCTTTCTTGGCAAAGAACTCCATCAAATCTTTTTGGTCCAGATTCAGGTTTCGGCAATCGAGCCACATCAAATAAGTACCTTCAAGCGGCGATACGCTGATATACGGATTATCCGCCAATGCTTCTTCTGCAAGCTTTTTATTGACAGCCAGTATATCGAGCAGACCTTGAAGCCATTCTTCGCCATCATTGTAGGCAGCTTCCAGCGCTGCGACTGCCATTGTATTCAGCATATAAAAGCCCTGCTTGGAGAACGTTTCCTGCAGCTGTTTCCGCATCCCTTCCTGTTCGACAACAGCATAAGATACTTGGAGACCAGCAAGGTTGAACGTCTTCGACGGTGATAGGAATGTAATCGTCCGTTGGCTGATTTCTTCTGATAACGAGGCGATAGGGATATGCGTATATCCTTCATGGATCAAATCGGCATGAATTTCATCTGATAATAATAAAACATCATATGATACGCATAAATCCGCAAGTTGCTTCAGTTCCTCGATCGTCCAGACTCGTCCGACTGGATTATGCGGATTGCACAGGATCATGGCTTTAGCGCCGTCTTGGAAGCATTTCTCCAAATGTGCAAAATCCATCCGATATGTACCATCTTCGAAGAGAAGGGGATTTTCGACGAGTGTGCGATCATGTGCTTTCACAACGTTATAGAACGGTGTATAAACAGGCGTCTGGATCACAACTTTATCCCCTGGTTCAGTGAATGTCTGTACAGCCATATGCAGGCTTGTCACGACACCAGGGCTGTATAGTAGAAAGCTCGGCTTGATGCGCCAGCCATGGCGTTTTTCGACCCAGCGTGATACAGCTTTGGAAATGGCGGCATCCGTGATCGTATACCCATAAATGCCATGTTCCGCTCTGTCTTTCAATGCATGGATGACTGCTTGCGGTGACTGAAAGTCCATATCCGCAACCCACATCGGCAAAACATCTTCTCCTCCATATAATTCCTTCAAGTTATCCCACTTTACGGATCTGGTGTTCCGGCGGTCATGAACCAATTCAAAATCATGCATAGTTCCCGCTCCTTCCATCATTTCTTGCTCCCATTATATAAATAAATGCCTCGAAAAGCGAAATGATTGATCAGTCCATGTAGGCAAGCAGTGTCTCAGGTGTCTCCTCGGGCAGCAGATGACCTGCATCAGGAAGGATGTGAAGCGTCGCATGTGGCAACTCCGCCAGCAGACGATAGCCAATGGAAGGCGGAAGCAAAGGATCCTTGCTACCCCAGAAAATCAATGTTTCAGCTTGTATCTGTTGTAAGCTGTCGTTTGGCAGATCCCCGCCGCGTGCCTGGATGAAATCTGCCAGACCGGTAAAAAGCGTTTTGTCCATGAAGGGGATGCTGTAGGCGACTACCATGCGCAAAGTGACTTGCTCGGGATCGGCAACAAGGTGACGTAAAAAACCGACGACACTGCTCGCTTCAAATACGAGCCGCATGATGGAAGGGAAAATGCCGGCCGAGGCAATCAAACTGCTGAAGGCGTCTGTCGGCAGCATATAGCTTGATGGTGCAAACAAGAAAAGTTTCGCGATTCGATCAGGATGCTCATACGCAAGACGCATCGCTATTTGGCCGCCCATGGAGTGGCCGGCGATATGCAGTTTTTCTATTTGCAAATAGTTCAAAAGGGAGATGACAAGGCGGGTATAGTAGTCATAAGAAAAAGCTGTCGTGGCACTTTTTCCGCTATTGCCAAAGGGGGGGAAGTCCAATGTGAGTACATGATAGCGCGACCGCAGCCTGGGAATCATGCTGTGAAAGCAGCTCCCGGAAGCCAAGAAACCGTGGAGCAAAAGGATGGTATGTGCTGTCTCCTTTTTATGGGAAGGGTAGATACAGTAATCGACAGCGATACCATCGTGATGGAAGGTGTGGTTATAGTAAGACATTCTGACTTGCCCCTTTGCCTGCAGTTAGGATTAGTTTCGCTTATTATGTGCTTTTGTATGCAAAAAAAGAGCAAAGCGATACGCATCGCTTTGCCTACAGGGGGAATACGAGAAAGTCTTACAGTACTATGTATTGCCAAAAGCGGAAGCATGCAAACCTGTTCTGGTGAAAAAAATCATCTTTTTTAAAATTTTTGCCGAATTCAACTTACTATGATAGAATTATTTATTGCGTATAAAAGTAGAAAATATCAGGAGTTGTTTAGTATGGCAGAGAAGTTCGAAGCAGGACAAGTATTGACAGGTAAAGTAACAGGAATCCAGCCTTACGGTGCGTTCGTAGCATTGGATGAGCAGGTTCAAGGTTTGGTTCACATTTCCGAAGTTACACATGGTTTCGTTAAAGATATCAATGAACACCTATCCGTAGGTGATGAAGTCAAAGTCAAAATCCTTGATATCAACGAAGAAAATGGTAAATATTCCCTTTCCATCCGTGCAACAGAAGAAGCACCTGCAAAGCAGCCGCAAAACAGCAGCCAAAAGCAAGCTGTTTCCGAAGAAGCTCCAGCAGGCTTCAATACGTTGAAAGACAAGCTTCAGGATTGGATCAAACAAACTGAAGGCAACCGCAAATAATTGGAAAGACCCCCGATTCGGGGGTCTTTTTTTGATTTATCCGTTTATGCTTTGGTTGTTCTCGCTTCTTCGACTTCTTTGCGCTCAAGGAACAGAGCAGAAATCGATACAAGACCGGCCAAGCCAACCAGACTGTAGATGATCCGCGGGAAAGCAGCCGCTTGGCTGCCATCGCCAAAGATACCTGCAACTAAGTCATAGTTGAATAAACCGACTAGTCCCCAGTTGATCGCGCCGATGATGACAAGAACAAGAGCGATACGCTGTACTAAATTCAACTGCATAACCTCCATTTCATGAAGCAAGATGATAAATCTTTATTAGGATGCGTTCATTGGGTGATTTTATTCCTATAACAATTCTTGCTTTACTTGGTCAGTTTCGGTAAAGTTGCATTAGTAAGCAGTTTCAAGGAGGATGAATATGACACACATCGGATTCGATTATAAGAAAGCGATGCCATATATCGGGGAGCAGGAGCTGGATTATTTGGCACCGCTCGTTCAGGCTGCGCATGAACAATTACATAATAAAACAGGGGCTGGCAACGACTATCTAGGCTGGCTTGATTTACCGATGGATTTCGATAAAGAGGAGTTTGCCCGCATCAAGCAGGCAGCCAGCAAAATCCAATCAGATTCTGACGTCTTGCTCGTTGTCGGAATCGGTGGTTCCTATCTTGGTGCCCGTGCAGCTATCGAAGCATTGACGCACAGCTTCTTCAATGTCCTATCCAAAGAAGACCGCAAAGCACCGCAAGTATTTTTCGTCGGCAATAGCATCAGTGCACCATATCTGAATCAGCTGATGGACGTCATCAAAGATAAAGATGTCAGTGTGAACGTTATTTCCAAAAGCGGCACAACGACGGAACCGGCGATTGCTTTCCGCGTATTCAAAAAGTTCTTGGAGGAAAAATACGGTGCAGAAGAAGCGCGCAAACGTATATACGCGACGACGGATAAAGCAAGAGGAGCATTGAAAACCCTAGCGAGCAAAGAAGGGTACGAGTCATTTGTCATCCCTGATGATGTTGGCGGCCGTTTCTCTGTTTTGACAGCAGTGGGATTATTGCCGATTGCAGCAGCTGGCATCGATATCGATAGCCTTATGGATGGTGCACAAAAAGCGCAGGAAGAACTGGCTGTATCCAATCTGAAAGAAAACCCTGCATATCAGTACGCTGCAGTGCGTAACGTCTTGTATAACAAAGGAAAAAATATCGAATTGCTCGTGAACTATGAGCCATCTCTGCAATATTTCAGTGAATGGTGGAAGCAACTGTTCGGAGAGAGTGAAGGAAAAGACCTGAAAGGATTGTTCCCGGCATCGGCGAACTTCTCGACAGATCTGCATTCCCTTGGTCAATACGTCCAGGAAGGCCGTCGCGATTTGTTCGAAACGGTTGTGCATGTCAAACAGCCTGTCTCTGATGTGACGATCGAAGCGGAAGAAGAAGATCTGGATGGACTGAACTACCTTGCGGGACAAACAGTCGATCAAGTGAATCACAAGGCGTTCCAGGGTACTTTACTTGCCCATACTGACGGTGACGTACCGAACTTGATCGTAGAGGTTCCAGCGCTTGATTCGTTCAGCTTCGGCTATCTGGTTTATTTCTTCGAAAAAGCTTGTGCCATCAGCGGATACTTACTTGGTGTGAATCCGTTTGATCAGCCGGGAGTGGAAGCATATAAGAAAAATATGTTCGCGCTGCTAGGCAAACCTGGCTACGAAGAAGAAAAAGCAGCTTTGGAAAAAAGATTATAAAAGTGACCAATCCCTTCTTGCCGTCATGGCAGAAGGGATTTTTCATTCGATATGCTGCAAGGTGATGATATGATCCCCAGTGTTCATCGGTTCCTGGAAGTCTGGGCACATATCGATTTTTTCTCCGCGCATATAACCGATAGCCGTCTTTTCGTTGCGGGCGAAATGGCGGTTGGCTTCAAAGTAGCTTTTGCCGTTCAATTCACCTGGCAAAGGGATGACCCGGATTTCTTGTTCTTTCAGGAAATGCAATAACAGCTCCAAATGGCTTTTCTTTTCCTTATGATATACTTCGTGGAAAAAAAGCGTACTGACGAAATCGTTCGTGCGAATCACGACATCCGCTCCTGCCCGGCGGAGATTTTCTTTTTGATTATGTGTCAACACTTCAGCCACTATATGAAGTTTGGGATTATTTCCCCGCAATGCAATGGTGGTCAGGATTGTCATATAATCAATTTGTTTTTCGTTTTTACCAGTATTCGCCGTAATGATCGCCGTAGTCGCTTGCCGTATTCTAGCTTTTTGAAGTGTCTTATCTTCTGAAGCATCGCCGCGGATGAAGTGTAATGGATGTTCGCGGTATGGAAGTTGTGTGACTGTCTGATCGATCAAGACGACAGGCTGTTCCGGATGTTTTTCGCTTAACCGCTGTAATAATGTGCGTGCACGTTCGTTCCAGCCGATGATGACAATATGGTTGGAGCCTTTGAATTCGGTAAGTCCTTTGGAGAGATCCTGGGTATACTTTACCGTTCCGGCTGCAATGGTGGCCAAATAAAAAGTTACCAAACCTGCACCTGAGAGAATGAGGATGATTGCAAGAATTTTTCCAGACAATGTCTCTGGAATCAAGTCTCCATAACCGACAGTCGATGCAGTTACGAAAGCCCACCAGATACCATCAAAATAGGTTGGGAACTGCTTTGGCTCCAGCCGGTGCATACAGATGCCGAATAGAATCATCACCAGCAGGACAGTCGAGAAAAGCCGAATGAAAATCGGCAGGCGAAAATAAAACCGCCGCAGGAATTGAGTGAGCATGCTGATTCTCCTCTTTTTTTGTTAGTATATGTCTAAATGCATGCTTTAAACGGTAGAAGAGGGAGCGTGGGGGATATGACGGATATTACATGGTTGGAATCATATATCAGGGAACCAATCAAGATCTGGAAGACCATTGAAACTGGCTGGGATCATGAAGTGCATGTGCTGAATGGTAGGTGGGTGTTGCGGATACCAAGGGAGGAAAATGGCTTCATACGGACCGAACAGCAGTTGTTATTGAAATTACAGATCAAGACGGACATACGCCTGCCAGTATTTCAAAGTTGCACAGTCCCGGATGGCAAAGAGGCAATGCTTTACCGGTTTATTTCAGGAAATCCTATTTCAATGGCTATTCCCTCGCAAGATATGACGGAAATTGCTGTACAACTGGGTTCATTGTTATCACATCTTCATCACATGGAGGCAGACCCTTGTTTGCCAAAGCGCGATGAAAGTTATTATGAACGACTGTTAAATGCGGTGAGGAAATTTTATCCGGACATGCCGTTATCCGTTATCAATCAGACCGAGCAATTGTTTTCTGTGTTGCAAACCGATCATAACGCTGTAGTACATGGAGACTTGAGGGGAGCTCATATATTGTGGGATAAGACGACAAGGAAAATCGGTATCCTTGATTTCAGCGATGCGCATGTCGGTGACCCCGCTATCGATTTTGCCGGGATTTCACAAGTTGGCAATACATTTATGGAACAAGTGCTTCAGCATTATGATGGTGATAAGGAAGGCATTTCACTGCGGGCGGGACAATTACATAGGCTGGGTTTGTATTATGACTTGCTGCAAAATGGTCCGAGCGACGCATTATTGAAAGAAATGGAGAGGGAACCAACAAAGTGACTGGTAAAACAAAAAACACCCATAACGGGTGTTTTAAGCTTCTTCAAGTCCTCTTTTCATACTAGCATATACGCGCTGCCAGAAATCATGGTTATCACGGTAGGATTTCGTGATGAAAGTGAGCATCTGGTCACGTTTTTCCTCATATTCAGGAGCATCCTTATCCGGGAGGCTGCTGAAGGATTCGTCGATATATACTTGCAGTTCGGGAGCGCGCGGGCCCCATTTTGCTACAGCATCGCCGTTTTGGTTGATGAAGATGATGATCGGAATGGAACGGCTTTTCCCGTTCGTCAAGTATTGATCCATCAGCTCAAGATTCTCATCCCGGCGGAGGATGCGGGTATCGATTGCCCCTGCCTGCGCAATGTGATAAAAAATCGGCAGATTCAGCATCGCATCTCCACACCAGTCTTCGGTCAAAATGATTGCACGAAGTTTTTGCGAGCGAAGTGTGCTGAAAAATTCCGTATCGTCAGGGAGCTGATAATTATCATAAATATGCATTGTATTTTCTTTATGTGTTTGCATGGAATCCAAATAAGCATCGATATTGATACCTTTTTCGAACCATTCATTCAATGTCGTCATGTGCCTCACCCTTTCTGATGTTTAGTTTACCCGACCAGCCGGCTAAACTAAACAAATATGTCTCTGTTTGTGCTACAGTGTTAAAAGACTACATAAAAAGGCGGAATGGATATGCAGCTAGATAATCAGGAATTCTTGATGGAACTATTGAGTACGGCTTCTCCATCAAGTTATGAGATGGACATACAGAAAAAGTGGATAAAAGAATATACTCCTTATGCGGATGACATGCGTACCGATGTATCTGGAAACGCGATTGCTGTCTTGAATCCAGAAGCAGAGTTCAAGGTCTTGCTTGCCGGGCATTGCGACGAGATTGCGATGGTGGTGACAGGTATCGATGAAAATGGGTTCCTGCGCATTGATGAAATGGGACGGTTCAATGCCAAAGCGGCACTGGGTATGACGGTGCAAGTAATTGGATACGGCAAGACGATTCCAGGAGTTGTCGGCGTGAATGCGATGCATCATGGCGGAGTGAAGGGAGACTTTGAACTTCCGGATTTGTACATAGATTGCGGAGCAAAGTCCAAGCAGGAAATGGAGCAATATGTGCAAGTGGGTGATCTGATTGTGTATCAGCGCCAGCCGTCTGTACTGATGAACCGATATTTGACAGGCCGCGGTCTGGATAATCGCACCGGTTCATTCATTGTCGGGGAAGTCATCCGCCGTATTCAGACAGAAAAGCTCAATGTTGGCGTCTATGCAGTCAGCACGGTGAATGAAGAAACGAATATGGGCGGAGCTTACTTCGCAGCGGCGGGCATCCAGCCTGACTTGGCGATTGCTTGTGATGTAACGTTCGCAACCGACCACCCTGGTGTGAATCGCCGGAAAGTAGTCGATGTCAGCTTGGATGGAGGACCGGTACTTGCAAAAGGAGCGCCGATCAATCGCAAAGCGAATCTGCTATTGGAACAAGCGGCAAAAGAACTCAGCATCCCACTTCAATACGAATTGACACCGCGTATGACCGGTACGGATGCCGATAAGATGCGCTACTCCGGAAAAGGTGTATCGACAGCGCTTGTATCTCTGCCGCTGCGCTACATGCACTCACCAGTCGAGACTGTCAGCTTGCAAGTCATTCAGCAGGAAATCGAGCTGCTGGTAAAATTCCTGACAAACCTGACTGGCGAAGAAAGTTTGAACCCGCTCGACCTGTAAGCAAAGGGGTTGCAAATACACCAAAAGCGGGTATAATAAAATTACTAAAACTAAATCGATTCTATCTTCGGGGCAGGGTGCAATTCCCGACCGACGGTGACAGCATGTTATATGCTGAAGTCCGTGACCCGCAGGACTTATTGTTCTGCGGCTGATCCGGTGCAAGTCCGGGACCGACAGTGAAAGTCTGGATGGGAGAAGATACGAAGCAGAAGACGGATGCCTAAACAGGCTATCCTTGTTTCCGAACGAGAAACGTCTTCCTGCTTATTTGCGTATATTCCAGGCCCCAGAGCGTATAGCTTTGGGGCCTTTTGACGTAAATGAGCTGCTTTCCCTTCATCAAGAGTTAGAATCGATGAACAAGATGAAGGAGGAGAACGATCATGCGTTCATCCAAATTAACAAAAACAATCACTTTTGCTTTACTGGGAGCCATCAGCATGGTATTGATGCTGGTAAACTTTCCGCTTCCATTCCTGCCGTCTTACTTGAAGATCGACTTCAGTGAAATTCCGGTATTGATTGCAGCGCTTCTGTTTTCACCGCTTGCAGGTGTGGCCGTCGAAGCGATCAAGAACTTATTGTATCTTATATTCACAGGCGCCAGCGACCCAATCGGAGTCGTAGCCAATTTCTTGGCTGGCATGCTCTTCGTCTTGCCGGTTGCATACTTTTATCATAGATTCAAAGCAGGTAAGAAAACGCTCATTTCCGGTCTTGCCACGGGGACGGTAGCCATGGCAGTCGGAATGGGTGTACTGAATTACTTTGTCGTCCTGCCCCTGTACAGTATTTTCCTGGGCACGGCTGCGATGGGCCCTGATGCGAAAATGGCAGCGGTAGTTGCCGGTATCCTGCCTTTCAACCTTTTGAAAGGTATCGTCATTGCCATTGTCTTCATCCCGCTATTTGCGAAACTGAAGCCTTGGTTCGCTAAACGGAAAAGATCAGCAGCAGCATGAAAAAAGCTCCCGGCAAGGGAGCTTTTTTATTTGTCTCAAATATTCATTGCAAGTTAAGCCGGTCCATGCTACAATAACCTAGCGATGAGCTGAATTGCATAAGTCGGTAAAGCGCGTCTTAGACACGTGTGGATGTGGCCACACGGCTTTACACGCCGCAATTAACAAAGGCACCCTGCGAGGGTGCCTTTTCTTATGGCTTTTTTATGCTCTTCTTGCAGCCTCTTCTTCGGCTTGTTCTTCTACGAGCAATCGGGCAGTAGGTTCAGCCTCCAGACGCTCCTCTGGAATAGGTTTGCCGGATTTCTCGCTTACGCCATAAGTACCTTCTTCGATTCGATCCAAAGCTTCTTCAATATCACGAAGACGTTCACGGGCAGCTTCTTTTAAAGTCTCAGCCGTTTCGCGGTCATGCATCTCTGTGCCGAGGTCGCCGGGGTGGTTCGTGATCGTGGACAGTTCACCGACGCTGTCATTCGGGAATTCCTTCGCGCTGTTATAGCTGTCGTTTCCTTTGATTTGTTCCTCTGCTTCTTCTTTCATCGCAAGCAATTGCTTGCGGAATGCATCCAATTTATTTTTATCCATAATCAATCCATCTCCTTTATTGCCTTCTCGTTTTCACAGCCAGCGTACAGCGGGCGATAGAGAGCAGGTCCTCGTCTTCATCAGAAATGGTCACTTGCCATACCATCGTCGATTTCCCTATATGAATCGGGGATGCGACTGCAGTTACGGTCCCGGAACGGACACTGCGGATATGGTTGGCATTGATTTCAAGGCCGAACACTGCCTGTGTTGCAGGATCGGCGTGCAGATTGCCGCCGATGCTTGCAGCTGTCTCGGCCAGTGCTACGCTGGCACCGCCATGCAGGAAACCCATCGGCTGCCGGTTATGCGGTCCGACTGGCATCTCCATCACAACTTTATCCTTATTTGCTTCGACCACCCGCATCTGCAGCTGCTCCATTAATGTATCTGAGAAGTTCATATATAAACCTGCTTTCCGTATGTAATGTATTTCCCGTAACAATATGTCTCAAACCTATAAAAAAAGCGGGCTGGATGCCCGCTTTTGAAATCAGAATGAAAATGGTACGAACTGCTGGATCAGCAAAGCGATCACAAGCAATAGACCATAAATCGTATTTGTTTGTCCTGTAGCTTTCATGGCAGGCATCATTTCAAGCGGCTGACTCTTGCCGATGAAACCGCGGTATGCATCACGGGCTTTCTTGATGCTCAAGAATGTGATGACAGCCCAGATCGGAAGCAAGCCAACAGCGATGAATACTGCAGTGATCACATAGCTGACAGTAAAGCAGATACCAAGGAAGGTAACACCTTTTTTCCGTCCAAGCAAAATGGCTACCGTGCGTCGGCCATTCAATTTATCACCGTCATGGTCGCGCAGATTATTGGCGAAATTGATACAAGCGATAAAGATGGTGACCGGAATGCTGATCAATACAACACTGCCGGTAAGTGTATCTGTCTGGATGAAGTACGTGATGCAGATGATGATCGCACCCATGAATACGCCGGATGTCAACTCACCGAACGGTGTATAGGAAATCGGGTAAGGCCCGCCTGTATACAAATAACCGCAAAGCATACATGCCAGTCCGATCAAAGCGATATACCAGCTGGATTCCATACAAATATAAACGCCGAGCAACATGCTGATAGCGTAAAATGTCAGTGCAAGTGACAAAACGGTTTTCGGCTTGATTCCATCGCGTACGATGGTACCGCCGATTCCGACGGACTGTTCATTATCAAGTCCGCGGACAAAGTCGTAATACTCATTGAACATGTTCGTCGCACATTGGATCAGCATACAAGCAAGCAGCATGGCTCCAAAAAGCAGCCAGTTGATCTTGCCGTCCAAAGCAGCGAGCATCGTTCCGATAAAGACAGGCACAAAAGATGCTGTCAATGTATGAGGTCGCATCAGGCGCCACCAGATTTGGAAGCCTTCGCGCTCATTAAGTGCTTGGCGCACATTATCGTTTCCGATAGATTGCATAATTCTTTCTCTCCTTAAAATGCAGGGCATTATATCATATTAATTTTAGGGAAACAAAGATAACCTGTCAACGTAAATTACTTACGTAAAATAAGTTAATAAGTGCTCCTCCTTGTTTATCGGCCAAAAAGGGAATAGAATAGGGAAGGACATCAGAAAATGAACGTAAATGTACTTTACTTGTCCTTGCAGTTATGTGGAGGTCGGAAAAACATGATTCAACAATATAAGACAGATTATGAGTCTTTTCTTAGGACAGCTGCTGGGAAACAGCAGCAAATAGTAGTAAGCTGGACGGAAAAGATCGGTGCAATCGATCCGATCCGTTTCTTTGCCAACGGTGCTTCCTTGGAAGGTCACCGCAATTTCTGGTACAGCCAAAAAGATGATTTCTTCTTGGTTGGAGCAGGACCGGCAATATTGGATATGCGCACTGCCGATGAATGGGAGCATGCCATGGAAAGTGCAGTTGTTCACAATCTTTCTTCAAAACCTGGTACAGGACCAGTCGCTTTCAGCGGAATGCACTTCCAAAAGGAGCGGACACGCAGTCTGTGGAAGGACTTTCCAAACACGCAATACCGGATACCTGCTTTTACTTTGACCAAAACGAAGGAAGAATATTACTTGACCATCAATCAGTTAGTCGATGACACTGATTTGGACAGTCAGATAGCCGCCGTTTCAAGTCAGTTGGAGCATTTATTTGCAGAAAATAGTCTTTCAGGTTCCAAAATGGAGCTTTTGCATCAGGAAGAACTTGAATCACAAGCTTGGAAGCGATTAGTGAAACAAGCGACAGATACAATAAAAGCGACGGATTTGGATAAAGTCGTGCTGGCGCGTGGGATGAAACTGGAATTCAACGAAAAGATCCGAGCAGCAGGTGTGCTGCGTAATTTGCTCGAAACGCAAAAGGATAGTTTTATTTTTGCGGTTGAAAATGGTACCGGATGTTTTCTCGGAGCCACTCCTGAACGTCTTGTTCGCGTCGAGGCCGGTGTTTTGCATACAAGTTGCGTGGCAGGGACTGCCCCGCGGGGAAATGACGAAAAGGAAGATCAATCAATCGGGGAAGCACTGCTTCAGGATAGTAAGAATCGCGAAGAACATCAGTATGTCGTGAAAATGATCACTGGTGTGATTGGTAAATATAGCAAAGATCTGCGTTTGCCTGCCAGTCCGCAATTAATGAAGCTTCGTCAGCTGCAGCATTTGTATACGCCTGTTACTGCCAAGCTCCTTCCAGGGGCTTCTTTACAGCAGATCGTACAAGAATTGCATCCGACTCCTGCTTTGGGCGGACTTCCCAAGCAGGAAGCGCTGGATTTCATCGAAACAAAAGAGCCGCTCGAGCGGGGATGGTATGGTGCTCCGATAGGCTGGCTGGACAGTTATCGCAATGGCGATACTGCAGTTGCAATCCGTTCTGGATTGCTGCATGACGATCAAGCTGTCCTGTTTGCAGGCTGCGGAGTTGTGAAAGATTCCGATCCGGAAATGGAGTTCGAGGAAACTGCCATCAAATTCCGTCCGATGCTGGAAGCTTTGGAGGTAACAGAATGAGTCATATTGAGACACTGACAAAATACGTTGGACATTTTGTGGATGCACTTTGGCAAAGTGGGGTGGAGCAGGTTGTCATTTCACCTGGATCCCGCTCGACTCCGCTTGCCCTTATGATGACGGAGCATCCGCATATGAAGCAATGGGTGAATCTGGATGAGCGTTCAGCAGCATTCTATGCGCTTGGTTTGGCGAAGGAAAGCCAAAAGCCGGTAGCGCTCGTCTGTACATCAGGTACAGCTGCAGCCAATTATATGCCTGCAGTTGTCGAAGCTTTTTACAGCCGTATACCTTTGATTCTGCTGACAGCGGACCGCCCGCATGAATTGCGTGATGTCGGTGCCCCGCAAGCAATCAACCAAATCCAGATGTACGGCGGGTTCGTGAAATGGTTCCATGAAATGATGCTTCCTGAAGCAAATCCTGCAGCGCTACGATATGCGCAGCAGCAAGCCGCGCGGGCGATGCAGCAAGCATTGGAAGGAAATCCGGGACCGGTTCATTTGAATTTTCCGTTCCGTGAGCCGCTTACGCCTGATTTTACGATAGAAAACATGTGGTCTTCGGGTGAGGTGGCGGCCAAGCCTTCCTTATATGGTAGATCCCGCTTGGATGAAAACGATGTCCAGCGTCTGGTTGAAATGCTTCAGACAGGTAAAAAAGGTTTAATCGTCGTCGGACCACAGGAAGATGCAGCACTTGCTGATGCGGTCGTCCGATTGGCGGAAAATTGGAAGCTTCCTGTACTGGCCGATCCTTTATCACAATTAAGAAGCGGCAAGCATGCAAAAACTGTTATCATGGAAACGTATGATACGATCTTGAAATCGGCTTCCGTTCGGGAGAAGCTGCAGCCGGATTTCATCATTCGATTCGGAGCCATGCCTGTTTCCAAGCCGTACTTATTCCTTATGAAGGAATATAAGGGTGCCAATCATATCGTCGTGGAAAAACATGCAGGATATCGGGAACCTGTTGGAATGAACACGCAATTTGTTTACAGTGATCCCATCGAGCTTTGTGAAGCACTGGCGGATTCAGCATCTGGTATCATGGATACATGGCTTTCGCAGTGGCAGCACATGAATGCTATTGCGAGGGAAGTATTGACAGATGATAGTGAAATGTTTGAACTGACAGAAGGAATCGCAATGCAGGACATCTTGAAGGAGACTCCTGAACAAAGCAATATATTCGTCGGCAATAGTATGCCGATACGTGATTTGGATAGCTTTTTCTTTGCCACGGACAAGCATATCCAGCCTTGGTGCAACCGTGGGACAAATGGTATCGATGGCGTCGTTTCAACAGCGCTGGGTGTTGCAGCCAGCGGCAAGCGCACGACGCTTGTGATAGGCGACCTTTCCTTTTACCATGATATGAATGGGTTGATGCTCGGAAGGAATTACGGTCTTGATCTGACTATCGTTGTCATCAATAACAATGGCGGGGGCATCTTCAGCTTCTTGCCGCAAGCGCAGGAAGCAGCACATTTCGAGGCACTTTTCGGTACACCGACAAACTTGGATTTTGCCAATGCAGCCGGATTGTACCAATTGCCGTACACATTGGCAAATGATCGGAAAGCCTTTGCCGATGCTCTGCAGGAAAGCTACAATAAAAAAGGCATGCATATCATCGAAGTGCGTACCGAACGAGAAGCAAATGTCATATGGCACCGCGATAAATGGCAGCAAGCAGAACAAAAGCTGCTGCACTATCTGGAGAGCGGTCATGCTTGATTTTCACTATGTGGAGCTCACGAGTGAGCAAGCAACTGACACGCTGCTGCTTTTTCACGGTTTCACCAGTACACATGGAACATGGCTGCCATTTATGGACTCGTGGAGTGAAGCATACCGTGTGATAGCAGTCGATATGCCGGGTCACGGTCAGACTTCCATATTGGATGATCAGACCATGGACCGCTTCACGGATGATATTGCCGCTTTCCTGGATGAGCATGATATCGATAAGATAAAGCTGCTTGGCTATTCCATGGGAGGCAGGGCAGCATTGTCATTTGCTTGCCGTTACCCAGACAGAGTAAGCGGCATGCTTTTGGAAAGTGCATCCCCAGGATTGCGGACAGCGGAAGAGAGGCTAGCCAGACAGCAGCAAGATGAGCGTCTGGCCAGCCGGCTGGAAGAAGAAGGGGTAAGTCAGTTTGTGGATTTCTGGGAAAACATTCCGCTTTTCGAAACACAAAAAAGTTTGCCTGATTCGATCCAAAAAGCAATCAGGGAAGAACGTTTATCCCAGCAAGCAAGCGGACTGGCCCAGTCACTCCGCACCATGGGAACAGGAAAACAGGATAGCAATTGGGACAAACTTGACAGCTTGAAAACACAGGTGACACTTGTCACCGGAGCATATGATCGTAAATTCGTAGGTATCAATCAAGAGATGGAGAAACAGCTTCCTGCTGCCGATTTACATATCGTGGCTGAAGCCGGTCACTGCGTCCATGTTGAACAACCGCGAATTTTTGATAAAATAGTAAGAAGATACTTGCTTCATGTCGAAGCAGATATATTGGAGGAATCATAATGGCAATCACATGGGAAGCTACCCGTACGTACGAAGATATTTTGTACGAAGAATACAATCAAATCGCAAAGATTTCGATCAACCGTCCGGAAGTGCGCAATGCATTCCGTCCGCAAACAGTCAATGAACTGATCGACGCGTTTACATACGCTCGTGACGATTCCAATATCGGTGTCATCGTTCTGGCTGGTGTCGGCGATAAAGCATTTTGTTCCGGAGGCGACCAGAAAGTCCGCGGTCATGGCGGCTATGTCGGGGAAGACCAAATCCCTCGTTTGAATGTGCTTGATCTACAGCGCTTGATCCGTGTCATCCCGAAACCAGTAGTGGCGGAAGTTTCCGGTTATGCTATCGGCGGCGGGCATGTGCTTCATGTTGTCTGTGACTTGACGATTGCAGCTGATAACGCGATCTTCGGTCAAACTGGTCCTCGTGTAGGAAGCTTCGATGCTGGTTATGGAGCTGGACTTCTTGCTCGTAACATCGGTCAGAAGAAAGCCCGCGAAATTTGGTTCCTATGCCGTCAGTACAATGCGCAAGAAGCATTGGATATGGGCCTAGTCAACACAGTTGTTCCATTGGATCAGCTGGAAGCAGAAACAGTGAAATGGTGTGAAGAGATGCTTAGCATGTCTCCAACTGCATTGCGTTTCTTGAAAGCTTCCTTGAACGCAGACACAGATGGACTTGCTGGCTTGCAGCAAATGGGCGGAGACGCAACATTGCTTTACTATACAACGGATGAAGCGAAAGAAGGCCGTGACGCGTTCAAAGAAAAACGCACGCCTGACTTCAAGAAATTCCCGCGTTTCCCTTAATAGACAATTACCAGAACCTTTGCAGCATGTTGCAAAGGTTCTTCTTTATGACAGAAAGGAATGGAAAACATGTCGGAAATCATTCCCCATTGGCTGCAAAAACAGGCAGACATAAGTCCGGAGCATTTGGCTTTGGAAACACCAGAGGGCAAGAAAATGACATTTCTTGAGCTTCATGAAGCAGCTGACATCTGCGCAAAAAAACTTGCTGGAATAGGTGTGCAGGCAGGCTCGCGTGTTGCTGTGCTTTCCCATAACAGCATCGGCATGGTCGTGCTTGTGCATGCACTCAGTTATATCGGTGCAACGCTGATCCTGCTCAATACCAGACTGACAGCGGCGGAATGGTCATTTCAGCTGAAAGATAGTGAAGCGGATCTGCTGCTTCTTGCAGCGAAATATGAGGAGCAGGCTTCACCACTAGGTATTCCGGTGCAAACGATAGAGAAGCTGCCAGAGCAGGAGTCCCAGGGATACAGCCGCCATACGGAACTGGATTTAGATGATGTATTCAGCATCATCTATACCTCCGGGACGACAGGAAATCCGAAGGGAGTCGAACATACTTATGGCAACCATTGGTGGAGTGCCATTGGTTCGGCCTTGAATCTTGGACTTTCCAAGGAGGATAAATGGCTGTCTCCGCTGCCGATGTTTCATGTCGGCGGCTTATCTAGCCTTTTCAAAAGCGCTATCTATGGGATGCCGCTTTATGTGACGCAAGGCTTTGATGAAGAAGTTGTCCAGACAGCAATCACAAAGCATGGAGTGACGATTGTTTCTGTCGTGACTGTCATGCTGCAGCGATTGATGCAACTGCAGGAAGCAGAAGGAATCACTTATCCAAGTTCATTCCGCTGCATGCTGCTTGGAGGAGGACCTGCGCCGCTTCATGTACTGGAGGAGGCGAAACAACGCAGAATTCCTGTGTTCCAATCTTATGGCATGACTGAAACAGCTTCACAAATCGTGACATTGAGCCCTGAGGATAGTATCCGCAAGCTTGGTTCAGCAGGAAAGGCGCTCGTTCCGGCACAGCTGCGTATCGCTGGTGATTCAGGTTTGGCAAAACCAGAGGAGCCAGGAGAAATACAAGTGAAAGGGCCGATGGTGACGAAAGGCTATTACCGGAATCCAGAAGCAACCGAGGCATCATTCCAGGAAGGCTGGCTTGCGACAGGAGATATTGGCTATACAGACAAAGACGGGTATTTATATGTGCTGGACCGCCGAAAAGACTTGATCATCTCAGGCGGGGAGAACATTTATCCAGCTGAAGTGGAAGGTGTATTGACGAGTCATCCGTGCATCAAAGAGGCTGCTGTCATCGGGAAAACGGATGACAGGTGGGGGGCTGTACCAGTTGCTTTCCTTGTAAAAGACAAAGAGATCAGTACGGAAGAAATGCAGGATTATTGCCAGGGGAAGCTAGCTCGTTATAAAATCCCCAAGCATTGGCGCTGGCTTGATGAACTTCCGCGGAACGCAAGCAACAAACTGATGCGTTATAAGCTGCAAGATCAGCTAGGTGAGGAGAAGGCATGATGGAATTCAAAAGCTATCGTCTGTTTCGTTACACACTGCCGCTTAAACAGCCTTTCACGACGCATGCAGGAGTTTTGCATGAGAGAGAAGGTATTATCGTCGAGCTGCAGGATACGGATGGCAGACTTGGATATGGTGAGGGTGTTGCCTTTGCTACGCCTTTTTATACAAGTGAAACAGTAGCATCCAGCTGGATGCTGCTGCAGCAATCTCTGCTTCCACTTTTAATTGAAGCAAAAGTAAGCCACCCGTCAGAAGTTCCGGAATTGTTTGCTGGTATCGTAGGCAATCCAATGGCTAAAGCTGCAGCAGAAGGAGCTGTTTGGGATCTATATGCCAAACAGCAGGAAATGAGCCTGTCAGCTTGTATAGGCGGCACGAGAACGAAAGCAAAAGCAGGAGCTGTCATCAGTTTATCCGATGATCTGGAGCAGTCGATTGATATGATACGCAGCCAAGGTTTTGAGCGGGCAAAACTGAAAGTCACCAAATATGACGAGCGCAAGGCGATTGAACAGGTAAAGCAGATCGACCCTGAATTATCATTGATGATAGATGGCAATGGTATGTACAATCAGCAAGACTTGCGATTGCTTGCTGATTTGGATGAGTTGGGTTTGCTGATGATCGAACAGCCATTCACGCCGGGAGATATTATCCTGCATCAGCGTTTACAGGAGCAGATGCAGACGCCTATTTGTTTGGATGAAACCGTTGAAAGCTTTCAGGACGCCTGGCAGGCTCTCGAGATGGGGGCATGCCGAACGATCAATATCAAAATTGGGCGTGTCGGCGGCTTGACTGCTGCCATCAAAATCCATGATCTATGTCAGCAGGCTGGATTGCCTGTCTGGTGTGGCGGTATGGTCGAGACAGGTATTTCGAAAGCCCATAATCTGGCGCTTGCCAGCTTGCCGGGATTCTCCATTCCTGGCGATTTGTCTGGTTCTGATCGCTACTTCGAGCGCGATCTATTGCAAAAGCCGCTGCGAGTGGAAGAGGGTAGTATCCAGATTCCGGATGATCCAGGAATCGGGTTGGGAGTGGATATGGAATACTTGCTGCATGTATCCAAAGAAATACATACAGGCTGTTAAGTGTCAAGAAGAGCATATAAGGGTATATCCAAAGTAATGCAGTAAGAGGAGGAAATACCTATGTTGATGTATTTATTGGCGATTCTAGTACCGCCCGTAGCTGTATTATTCACCGGTAAACCTTTCAAAGCATTATTGAATCTGGTATTGACACTGATTTTCTTCGTGCCGGGAGCCGTGCACGCAGCATTGGTAGTGAAAGATCATAAAAATAGTAAAATGCAGCAAGCATAAGGAAAGGCGCCCGCATCGGGTGCCTTTCTTACATTTCTATTAAAAATGACGTGGTATACTTGAGTTGACTAGCAATAGATGTTACATTCGTAGTCATACACGAAGAGAGGGGTTTCTACCTTATGAAACGTTTGACAACCCTATGCTTGATGCTGGTACTTGCAATCGTATTGGCAGCATGCGGGAATGATGATGAGTCTTCATCTGATCAAGCATCCAGTGCTGACCAGGAAGAAGCACAAAAGCAAATGGATGAAATGCAGAAGAAGATGGAAGACCAGCAAGTGGATGCAGATAAGACAGTTGCGACTGTCAATGGCACCGAGATCAAAGGGGAAGAGTATAACAACCTTCTATCCACTGCACAGCAGCAAGCGCAAGCAAGCGGTTCCGATCCGACAACCGATGATGCTGCAAAAGAAATGAAAGATCAAGTATTGAAAAGTCTTGTAGGAAATGAACTGCTTTTCCAAGAAGCGGAGAAGCAAAACTATGAGGCTTCTGATAAAGAAGTGGATGAGCAATTGAAATCCGCAAAAGATCAATTTGAAAATGAAGACAAGTTCAAAGAAGCACTAAAAGCTGCCGGTACAACTGAAGAAGAGTACAAGGAACGGTTAAAAGAAGGCATACTAGTAAATAAATATGTCGATGGCGAGCTGTCACCAAAAGAAGTGACGGAAGACGATGTGAAGAAGTATTATGAAGAAATGGAAAAACAGGCCAAAGAAAGCAAGCAAGAAGGCAACCTGCAAAAATATGAAGACATCAAAGATCAGCTGAAAGCAGCGATGGAACAGCAGAATTTGCAGACTGTCATGCTTGAGAGAGTTGATGAGTTGGAAAAAGATGCAGATGTGAAATATAATATTTAAACGAAGAAAAGCACCAGGTCATCGCCTGGTGCTTTTGCATTAATACGTAAATGCTTCTTCTTCCATCATTTGATCGGCATTGCTGATATCCATTGCTGCCTCTGCTTCTGCCGGAAGTTCGATGGAATCAAATCCATTGAAGTTGGATACGTTCATGTCCACTAAAGCGTTGACGGTACCTTCTTGACCGTCTGCTGTGACATTCACTACCATATCCATCTTCATATTCTGCATATGATTTGTTTCTTTATCGATTGTAATCACGTAACTGAATTTATCGAAAGTGAAATCATCCACTTCCTGTACTTCTTCGATCGACTGCCCCATTTGCTCTTCCATCAAAGTCATCATTTTATCTTCTGCGACTTTAACATCCAAAACATATGTCGAATCCGTTTCGGACACTTCAATACTGTCTGCTATCTCTTGCACTTGTTTGATCTGTTCTTCTGGATTGGTTAACTGATCAGTGTTGAGAGATTCCCCGGCAGCTGATTCTGCATCCATTTTCACCCACATTGCAGTGGTAGGCTCATACATATACATCATGTCATCTTTAAGATATGCTTCGACTTCCTGCCCCATTGCATTCATATTCAGCTTGAAAGTGAATGGGTCATCTATGATGGAGCCACTCATGGTCGTGGAAGTAGTCTGATCGATTCCAGTAGCTTTTACAGTAGATTCAGCAGTCATATCGACATCGAAACTATTCAGATTTTCATCAGCTTCGAAGCTTTTTTGTAAGATTTCTTCCGGTGTCGGAACTTTCTTCTCATTGGCTTCTGCTTCTGCCTCTGTTTTAGTGCTGTCTGCCCCGCATCCAGTCAAGAATAGTGCCAGAGCCAATACAAGCCAGCCAATGTGTTTTGATTTTTTCATCGAATCCCTCCAAAATTTTTACTTTGCACGGACTTAGTTACTTTATTACATGATGAGTATGTCTTAATACAATTGCTGTAAATATTTAGTCCGTATGGAAAGCTTATCAATCATTTACGTATTCTACATGATTTCGTTCCACAATTTCCTTCAAATTTCTACATTCAGTAATAAACTACTACGTTTTTTTTTAAAATGGATGCGATAGGGCAGCGATGTACCTAGAAGTGACGTGATACATCTGTACTATTCTGGGGAGGAATGAACTTAATACCAGGTTTTGCGTTCTTCTGTTACATCGCGTGCATTTGCAGCGTCTTCGGATAAGGCAATTTTTTCTGTTGCTCCATAATCACTGTATGAAACATCTGAAAAAATGCTAACGGTTGTGGACTCGGCACCATCTGTAATTTTTATTGCGATATCCATCATTAGATGCTGCGGCAGCTGTGTATCTTTATCGACGGAAATCGTATACTCGAAATTCTCGAATTCGGTCTGAGTATTTTCTTCAAGCCTGGCGTTGCTAATGCCGGAAATCATCTCCAGTACGCTCTCAGCTTTACTTGCATCTGCGGTGGCTTTCAAAACATAGTTGTTATCATTTTCTGTTACCTCGATATCATCGGCTATGTTGGTCATTTGTTCGGCTTGGATTTTGAACGGTTCTTTTAGTAGTTCCGCGTTTTTGCTTGCAGTCTCGTCAGAGGCAATATCAGCCTTGTTCCAAGTCTGCTTCAGGGGATTGTGCAAATAGGAGTAATTATCTTTGATGTACATGAGGTTTTCTTCACCATCTTTGACCGAACGGGAATGCATCGCAAAAGGTTCTGTTTCAATGATCATCCAGCCGCTTTCAGATGTGCTCTGAGAATAACCGGTGGTGCTTTCCATATTCAACTCTTCTGTCTTTTCCATTCTGAAGCTAGGGACATCTGTCATGCTGCTGATTGACTGCTCTAAAATTTCCTCTCCAGTTGGCGGTGCAGCCGTTGTTTTGGTCGGATGATCCGAAGCGCCCCCTGAGCTGCAGGCTGCCAAAAACAATATCATTATAAGTAGAATCAAGCTGGATTTCCCTGATGTCATCTGATCCCTCCAATTCAATTTATGCATGTGTTGATCATGTGAAGTTGTCTCCAAGGTGCTTGAGATTTCCGTCAAGAACTGGGTGTTAAGACTTGGATTGGTAGAAGCCCCGGTATGGGAAGTTGTCTATGTAGGGCATCCTCAATCTGACCAACTGCAGTCAATGTTTCAAATTCCCTTTTTCTTACAATCGAAACGTGCTTTTGTTTGAATGCGAAAATTAATAATTGATGGCTGCTTCGCTGAGAGTGAATGCGCTGATTACATGATCACAATTGTGGTTAGATGCCAAAATCCTACAAACAGACAGGAAATCCTGCAAAATATTTGGGTTTTAAAAAAGGCAAGATGAGGAATATTTATAATAAGACTACATAAGGAGGACTAACTATGAATCAGCCATCATTGAAAAAAGCAATAGCTGTCATCGTCATGATTCTAGTCCCACTCACATTCACACTAACATACCAATCAGACAATATAACCGCAGTTAGAGCTGAAAAGAACCAGGCTTCTGAACAGCAGGAGCTGAATGACGAGCAAATCGATCAGCTTACATCTGCTTTCATGGATAAGATCACACAAGACATCGATTCAAATTACAAGGTTTTGAACTATAATACAAAAGAAGAACTATTGAAGAGCTTTGATGAAGTGGCGGCAAGGGAAGTGAGCGAACCGATCGTCGACTTTTATTTCACGGAGGAAGCGGATGGATTATATATTCTGCCGACAGAAACACCTGCTTGGTTCAATCCGGATAATTCATACAAAGTGGAAACAGACTCCGATAAGTATGTTACAATTACACAAAGCAATACCGATGAATTGTACGGTAACTATACAATCGAGATCAAATTCTTGTATGACGGAGGCTGGAAGATCGCAGCAGTCAAATACTTGTAGGTTTGGTTTGATGTGAAGAAAGCAGTGGGATGATGATTACGTTCAGAGATTACTATAACAATGAAGTGAAAATGTCTTTCGCCGATCATCCATTTTCTGACCAGCCCAAACATGTGTGGGTAATTTGCCGATACGGGAGCAAATGGCTGCTCACACGTCACAAAGACCGGGGATTGGAATTCCCTGGCGGCAAGGTTGAAAAAGGGGAAACGGCTGAGCATGCCGCTTTACGGGAAGTGATGGAAGAAACCGGCGGTGTAGTACAGCAGCTGAAATATGTCGGACAGTACTTCGTTGCCGGCAAGGCAGGGCATATCGTGAAAAATGTCTATTATGCCATCATCTCGGAATTGAAGAAAAAGTCCAATTACTTGGAAACGTATGGGCCCGTGCTGGTGGATAAATTTCCTTCCCATTTGGCTCAGCATGCAGAATATAGCTTCATGATGAAGGATAAGGTACTTCCTAGTGCTTTGCATCATATAAACAAGTTCGAAAAAACGATGTAAAAAGAGCTGTCCTCCGATTTATTGGAGGACAGCTCTTTTTTTATCTGTGCAGAGGGCCAGCTTGACGGATCACGTCATCGATGAAATCGAATTTAGCGAAATTCTGGTGAAATTCAACTGCTAGATTCTGGGCTTTTTCCTTATAAGCAGCTTTATCTTCCCATGCATTTTCCGGCATCAAAAGATCTGCTGGTACATCTTCAATGAAGACAGGGACATGCAGACCGAATATGGCATCTTGGTTTGTTTCTGTATTGCGTAGGTCTCCGCGTAGGGCAGCCTGCACCATTGTTCTTGTGTAGTTTAGCTTCATACGGGAGCCGGTATGATAATCGCCGCCAGTCCAGCCTGTGTTGACCAAATACACTTCCGCTTGATGTTCCCTGATTTTTTCTCCGAGCATTTTGGCATAAACAGAAGGTGCCAGCGGAAGGAATGGTGCTCCGAAGCAAGTGGAAAATGTCGCTTCTGGTTCTGTGACACCTCGCTCGGTGCCGGCAAGTTTGCTTGTATAACCGCTCAAGAAGTGATACATGGCTTGTTCGGTAGTAAGCTTACTGATTGGAGGCAGCACGCCCGTTGCATCCGCAGTCAGGAAGATGATCGTTTTCGGGTGGCCAGCCAAGCTCTTCGGCAGGCTGCCTTTGATATGATCGATCGGATAGGCTGCACGTGTATTTTCCGTGATGGAACCATCGTCATAATCACAGATGCCAGCTTCGTCTACGGCGACATTTTCAAGGATCGTGCCGAATTTGATTGCCCCGTGGATCTCCGGCTCCTTTTCTGCAGAGAGATTGATGCACTTGGCATAACAACCGCCTTCGATGTTGAAGATGCCATCTGGCGACCAGCCGTGTTCGTCATCACCGATCAAAGGGCGGTTCGGATCAGCGGACAGTGTAGTTTTACCAGTTCCGGAAAGTCCGAAGAATAGGGCGCTGTCACCATCTTCCCCTACATTTGCAGAGCAGTGCATCGGCATGATTTCCCGCTGCGGAAGAAGGAAATTCATAACGGAGAAAATCGATTTTTTCATCTCGCCGGCATATTCCGTGCCGCCGATCACAATCACCCGCTGTTTGAATGAAACGATCACAAACGCTTCGGAGTTGGTACCGTCAACCAGTGGGTCTGCTTTCACACCAGGAGCAGAGATGACAGTGAACGAAGGTTTATGCGCTGCCAGCTCTTCTTCGCTTGGGCGGATGAATAGCTGACGTGCGAAAAGATTATGCCATGCATACTCATTGATGACTTGGATCGGAAGGTGATAGCGTTCATCGGCTCCGGCAAAACCTTGGAATGAAAATACTTCTTCCTTTGTCTGCAAATATTCGATGACTTTTCCAAGCAGTTTGTCAAAAATTTCTTCGCTTATCGGCTGGTTGACTTTTCCCCAGTCGACTTTGTTTTCGGATAGTTCGTCTTTGACGATGAATTTGTCCTTTGGAGAGCGGCCGGTATATTTTCCAGTAGCTGCGCGTAAAGCGCCTGTTTCTGTCAACCGTGCCTCTTGGCGGGATAATGCCGCCTCTGTCAATTGAGCTGCATTCAGGTTCTTTTTCACGTTGGATTGGTTGCGCAGCGTCTCCAATGCTGATAATGCGTGCATCATTCGCATGTAAATCCCGCCTTTTCGTTTAGTTTTTATTAGTGTAACACATTAAGATATTAATACATACTATTTCTGATTGCAATTAAAAACTTTTGAATAATGAGTTTTTAAATCCTATCGACAAAGTCGGTATTTGCATGATTTTGTTGACTTCTGCAGGCTGTTTCGATAACATAGTTGCGAACGGAAAACACTCTTATTCAGAGTAGGCGGAGGGACAGGCCCTAAGAAACCCGGCAACCGTCACATTTTGTGAAATGGTGCTCAACCTGAGCAAGGGATACCTTGAACGATAAGAGAGGGAAAATAAGCCGGCCTTCTGTTATGATGGAAGGTTTTTTTCATGTAACGGCTTAATAATAGAAAAAGAGCAATACTATATGTAATGCTCTTTCGACCTTCACCCATTATCAAGTTTCTTAATAACATACTTGGAAAGAGTAAAACTTCCGTATTAATCGTAGTTGAAGGGGGATTTGGCAGAATGACTGCTAATCGTCGATTATTTACCTCAGAATCCGTTACTGAAGGCCATCCGGATAAGATCTGTGACCAGATTTCGGATGCTATATTAGATGAAATCCTATCGAAGGATCCGAATGCTCGTGTTGCGTGTGAAACCACTGTGACGACGGGTCTTGTACTCGTTGCAGGTGAAATCACGACCAGCGCTTATGTGGATATTCAAAGCATCGTCCGTAATACAATCAAGGAAATTGGTTATACACGTGCGAAATATGGTTTTGACGCTGATACATGTGCTGTATTGACAGCGATCGATGAGCAATCTCCTGATATCGCAGGCGGTGTCGATCAAGCGCTTGAAGCTCGTGAAGGGCTGATGTCAGATGAAGAAATCGATGCAATCGGCGCAGGTGACCAAGGCTTGATGTTTGGGTATGCAAGCAATGAAACACCGGAATATATGCCGCTGCCGATCTCATTGGCACACCGTTTGTCCAAGCAATTGGCAAACATACGGAAAGATGAAACCGTGGATTACTTGCGTCCTGATGGAAAAACGCAAGTAACCGTTGAATATGATGAAAACGATCAGCCGGTACGAGTTGATACGATTGTCATCTCCACGCAGCACCATCCGGAAGTGGAACAAGAACAGATCCATGCCGATCTGAAAGAACTTGTGATCAAGCCAGTGGTACCTGCAGAATTGCTGGATGAGGATACGAAGTATATCATCAACCCGACAGGCCGTTTCGTAATCGGCGGTCCGCAAGGTGATGCTGGTTTGACGGGACGTAAAATCATCGTTGATACGTATGGCGGCTATGCTCGTCATGGCGGCGGTGCATTCAGCGGAAAAGATGCTACCAAAGTAGACCGTTCCGGTGCTTATGCTGCGCGTTATGTGGCGAAGAATATCGTCGCTGCGGGTCTTGCTGAAAAATGTGAAGTGCAGCTTGCTTATGCAATCGGTGTAGCAGAACCTGTTTCCATCAGTATCGATACATTTGGAACAGGCAAACAATCGCAGGAAGCATTGGTAAAAGCAGTACGTGCGTTATTCGACCTTCGTCCAGCTGGCATCATCAAGATGCTGAATCTACGTCAGCCGATCTACAAAGATACGGCTGCATACGGTCACTTCGGCCGTACAGATAAAAACTTCCCTTGGGAGCAGACGGATAGAGCTGTACAGCTGAAAAGCTTTACATTCTAATTTGCTGCGGGAGCAAGAGCGGTACAATTCGCTCTTGCTTTTTTTGTGCAGACGCCCATAATCTTCCTTCAAGAACCGAATTGTTTTATGCTATAATTAATGGCTAGAAGTAATGAAAGAGAGGCTAACATTAAATGTGTGGTTTGATTGGCGTAATTAGAAAAAACGTAAAACAACTAACGCAAGCTGATAAGGATAAATTTAAACAACAGAATAACATCATCACGCACCGCGGTCCGGATGATGAAGGATATTATCATGACGAACATGTCTCATTCGGTTTCCGCCGCTTGAGTATTATTGATATCGAGGCTGGTGTGCAGCCATTAAGCTATGACGACGAGAAAATCTGGATGGTTTTCAACGGAGAAATCTACAACTACGTAGAGCTTCGTGAAGAACTGCTGAAAAAAGGCGCAGAGTTCAAGACGGAATCCGACACCGAGGTCATCGCAGCGATGTACCATACATACGGAACGGAAGCCTTCAAAGAGCTTCGCGGTATGTTCGGTATTCTCCTTTGGGATAAAGAGAAGAAGACGCTTTACGGAGCGCGCGATCCTTTCGGCATCAAGCCGCTCTTCTATAAAGAGACGGATGATGAGATTTTCTTCGCTTCCGAAAAGAAAAGCATCACACTCCTGGAAGGATCAGAAACAGTCGATACCGAAGCACTGCAGCATTATTTGAGTTACCAGTATGTACCGGAACCATTCACGATGACTGAAGGTATCAAAAAGCTTGAGCCTGGTCACTTTTTCGAAAAGCGTGAAGGCGAGCCGATGGAATTCCATCGTTACTGGCATGCGACATTCTCACCTAAAATAATGGACAAGCAAGCTTGGATCACACGTATCCAGGAGGTGCTTCATGATTCCGTAAGCAAGCATATGCGAAGTGATGTACCGGTCGGTTCCTTCCTATCCGGCGGAATTGATTCCAGTATCATCGTGGCGATTGCGAAGCAATTCAACCCGAATTTGAAAACATTCTCGGTCGGTTTCGAACGGGAAGGATTCTCTGAAGTGGATGTGGCAAAAGAAACAGCTGAAAAACTCGGCGTGGAAAACTATTCCCATATCATCACACCAGAAGAATATTTGGAAAAACTCCCAAAAATCATGTGGCATATGGATGATCCATTGGCTGACCCATCCGCTGTCGCACTATACTTTGTAGCGAGGGAAGCTAGCAAACATGTAACGGTCGTCCTTTCAGGGGAAGGTTCAGATGAACTGTTTGGCGGATACAATATTTACCGCGAGCCAGAATCCCTGCGTATGTTCGACAGCATTCCCGGACCTGCCAAAGCACTGCTTGCAAGAGTGGCTAAAATCCTTCCCGAAGGTGTTCGCGGCAAAAGCTTCTTGGAGCGTGGTACAACACCACTGAAAGATCGCTATATCGGAAATGCCAAAATGTTCGAAGATGCAGACAAGAAAAAGCTTCTGAAAACATACAGCGATAAAGTTCACTACCAGCAAATCACAGCGCCATTGTATGAAAATGTGAAAAATGAATCGCTTGTCGATCAAATGCAGTATATTGACATTCATACATGGATGCGCGGAGATATCCTTTTGAAAGCTGATAAGATGACGATGGCTCATTCATTGGAGCTTCGTGTGCCATTCCTGGATAAAGAAGTATTCCGAGTTGCGCGTGAAATTCCGGAAGATCTGAAAATCGCTAACAACACGACGAAGAGTTTGCTACGTGAAGCGGTGGAAGGCATTGTGCCGGATCATGTGCTGCATCGTAAGAAACTTGGTTTCCCTGTACCGATGCGCCATTGGCTGAAAAATGAATTGAATGGCTGGGCAAAAGCGCTTATCCATGAAAGTCAGACAGACCACTTGCTGCATAAAGACTATATTCTCAATTTGCTTGATGCGCATTGTCAGGGCAAAGGGGATTACAGCCGTAAGATCTGGACTGTTCTTGCCTTCATGCTATGGCATCAAATTTATGTAGAACGTAAGTATGACTTTTCTGAGTTCCAAAAAGTAGATAGAGTGGAAAGCAAACTGCAGACCACATAATAATCGAAAAGCCGTTCCTGTGAGGGGACGGCTTTTTTTATGTTGTTTCTTTATACTGTTTGCTTTTGTGGATGTATTCCTTTCGTATGCGATCCATATCCTGATAATCGGATTCCGTCAAATCCCGTACAACTTTGGCGGGTCTGCCGAATGCAAGCTTACCGCTTGGAATTGTTTTGCCGGGAGGAACGAGTGAACCTGCTCCGACATACGCACCATCTTCGACAACTGCTCCATCAAGGATGAGGGACCCCATGCCGATCAGGGAATTTGCCCCAATTGTACAAGAATGTAAGGTAACTTGGTGTCCAATAGTGGCGCCATCCTTTATAATGAGAGGGAGATCAGGGCTTTGATGAAGCACGCAGAGATCTTGGACATTGGCACCTTCACCTATGATAACAGGTGAAACATCCCCCCTTATCACTGTTTTGAACCAAATGCTTGCGTCTTTACCGATGGTGACATCTCCTGTAATGACAGCATCAGGAGCGACATACGCATCATGGTGAACATGTGGACGTTTCTTGTCGTATTCGTATATCATTTGAATACTCCCTTCGTTTATGTTCTTATAGAATTAATAGATTTTTTGGAAGAACGACAATTCCGGATTCGAGGAGCGAAATCAGATTATGGCCCAACCAATACCGAAGTCATCAGTTTTACTAATGCATCAAGTATATCGGAAAATATTCCCGGAAGTACATAAAGAATTGGAACTATGGAAGCAGCGGGCAGAAGCGATTCCTGATCCCGAACTGCGTAAGCAAGCGCTTGAGAGCATCAGGACCAAACGCTTTCATTGCCAGGGCGGTGCAGTTTACAGCCTTCTCGCTGGAGATGCGTGGAAACAGGCAATCAAATTCATCATAGCCTATCAGACTATCAGTGACTATCTTGATAACTTATGTGATCGTAGCACATCACTTGATCCCGATGATTTCCGACTCTTGCATCAGTCGATGCTGGATGCACTTCAGCCGGGTGAGCCACTTAAAGATTATTATGCGTTGCGCGAAGAACGAGAAGACGGTGGCTATCTGCACTCGCTTGTATTCACTTGTCAAACCATCCTCGGCAAACAGCCCAACCTGCAAGTGATGCAGCCTTATTTGCTGAAACTTTCCGGATTGTATGGTGATTTGCAAGTGCATAAGCATGTGGCGAAGGAAGAGCGCATCGAAAGGCTGACAAATTGGTTTTCGCAGCATCAGGAAGAATATCACGATTTAACGTGGTATGAATTCTCGGCTTGCAGCGGGTCGACTCTAGGAATCTTCTGTTTCGTATCTTATGGAATGGGGATGGAACTCGACCATCAATTGGCCGATGATATCTACCAAAGCTACTTCCCTTATATGCAAGGGCTGCATATTCTGCTGGATTACTATATCGATCAAATGGAAGATGAAGAAGAAGGCGATCTGAATTTCTGCCATTATTACAGAGATTCGGAGGAAATGAAGCAAAGGCTTTTGTACTTTATCGAGCGGACGAACGAAAGCGTACAGCGCCTGCCGCATGCGTCATTCCATGAGATGGTCCATCATGGACTAGTCGGGCTGTATTTGGCCGATAGCAAAGTGAGCATGCTATCGGATGGCAAGCAGATGATCAGGACACTGCTGAAGGCAAGCGGGAACAAATCGAAGTTTTTCCATTTGAATATCAAAGCGTACAACAAAATGAAAGAAGCGCGTACCCCGATAAGCTAGGGGTTTCGCGCTTCTTTTTATTTTTTCTTTTCTATAGCGATGATGAAAGGCGGATTATTTTTTTGGTTCAGGAAACGGTATTGCAAGACACCATAATGCTTTTGGTCGTAATCTTTTACGTGAGCAAGCAATCCTTCCTTTTCGATGGCGCCTTCCGGATGCCCGTGGTAAACGACCAAGATGATTCTGCCGCCGGGTTTTAGCGATTGTTGGATCTTTTCGATTGCGGTTATGGTGCTTTCTGCATTTGTGGTGATGGCTTTACTGCTGCCGGGCAAGTAGCCGAGATTGAAAATGGCTCCTGCAAGTTTCCCTTCATCTTCAGGAGTTATATAATGATCGACCCGCTGATGACTATCCAAGATCAAAGTCGTATTCGTGACATCATGCATGGCCAGATGCTTGCTTGTCATTTCAATGGCTTGTTCCTGTATATCGAATGCCAGCACCCTTCCTTCTTCCCCGACTAATCGGCTGAGGACGAGGGTATCGTTCCCATTGCCGCAGGTTGCATCGATAACTGTATCTCCAGGCTCTATTACTTGCTCCATCAGTTCGTGAGCGTAAGCGATGACGTGTTTTAGCATTTCATGAATCCTCTCTCTGACAAAATGTTCTCTCTTATTTTTACGCTACCTGCACTTATTTAGCAAATCAAATCTCCCTAATGTAAAAGAAAATTTACAATTAATTTACCATATGTATGTAGAAACCTGTCGATATAAGGACCATAGTAGTAGTGTGAAGAAAGAGAAGGGAGTATATCGACATGTATAAGCGCATCCTATTACCTATTTGTGCCCTCATATTATGTTATTTATCTGGGTGTTCCGCAAACCCTGCTGCAGCTGCGTTGGATGAAGAGAGACGTATCGGAATCGTTTTGACAGAAGCGGGACTTGGAGATCAGGAATGGAATGATTCAGCGATCGAGGGATTGACAAAGGCTAGGGATCGACTGGATGTCGTCTATTCCTACAAGGAAATCACATCAAATCTAACTTATGAAAAAGCATTACAGGAATTGGCTGATGAAGGAATGGATACGATCATCACTTTGGAAGCAGCCGCGGAGAATGAAGTCACCGAACAGGCTGCCGCCAATCCAGCGATTACTTACATAGCTTTTGGTACGGAGCTCAAAGGTGAAAATCTGTTCGGTTACCTATTCGATACAGAGCAGGCAGGGTATCTGGCGGGTGTGGCAGCTGCTACCGTTACGAACGATGGTAAAGCAGGATATATCGGTGAGCCAGCTAGTCCTTACTTGGAAGGGTTCAAACAAGGGATAGCCGATACATCAAAGGATACAACATTGCTCGTCGGGGAAGCGACGCCGGATGATAAGAATTCGGGTGGTTCCGCTGCTAAGGAGTTGATCGACGAGGGAGCCGAGATTCTCTTTGCGGAGCCAGGAAATGCTGGCAAGGCAGTGCTGGAGCAAGCTTCTTTGGCGGATATATATGCGATTGGGGCTGGCAGTGACCAAAGTTATCTCGCTCCTGATAATGTCGTCACTTCTGCTCAGCTGCAGATTGACCATGTTATTTTCGATTTTCTGGAACGTATCTCAAAAGGTGAAGCATTGCCTGGGGAAAATAGGATCGGCTTGAAGGAGCAAGCTGTCGGTTTGAGTCCTATCGCTGTCGTCAGCATCACCGACACAGTCGAAGGGAAAGTCCATACAGCGACGCAAAAGCTGTTAGAATCGGAGTGAGCTGAATGAAACTGACACGGAAACTATTCCTGCAGGCAGCAGGGACGAGTGCATTGGCATTGGTGCTCATTGCTTTTATCATTTTCAGCATGATAAGGATCAATGCTTCGAGTTATGAACAAGTACAGCATCTTTTAAAGCTTCAGCAGCTGGACAGCCAGCTGAACAATGCCGGGCAGGTACTGCGAAATACGACCACAATCCGTACGGATGCTTCGGCCGCGGAATTAAAGTCTTATATGGAGCAAAGCAATTCGAGCTTCAAACAGCTCTTGCAATCATCCGAAGGGCAGTCATCAGCATATCTTGAAGCAGGAAAATCAAAATATGACGACTGGCAAGGAGAAGTGACGAGCCTCCTCACCAATGTGAATGAGATGGAAGCACTGCGTCTCTCGAGCCGTGTCCAGGGTTTGCTGAATGATATCTATATGGCTAATGCCTACAGCACAGCCGCATATGAAGATGAACAGCTTGCTTTGCAAAATCAGATCAAGTTTGTCATCGTGGTCTCTGTTATCGGGGTGCTCCTGCTCATCCTCATCACAAACTACACATCTCGAAGGACGAGCAAATCGATTGCGGATCCGCTTTTGGAACTTGCCTCCAGGACGAACCAGATCGCAGCAGGTGATTTGACGGTGGAGCCGATAAAAAAGACTGGCAGCCTGGAAATCGGGGAAATGAATCACGCTTTCGGACAGATGACGGAGCAGTTGAAGAATTTGATCGGTTCCATCGAAAAGGCAAGTGATGAAGTGGCTGGAATGTCTGCAGAAATCGATAAGGATAACCGGAATCTGCAAGGACTTCATTCTGAAATTGCTTCCTCGGTCGGCGAGATAACGTCTGGTTCACAGCGTATTTCCGCGGACTTGCAACAGACGGTGACGCTGATTGAGCAGATGGATAAGCAGGGAAGTGCCAACAGCACATTTGCAACGGAAACCGTTGCGCTTGGCAAGCTTGCATCGGAGGCAGCAGTTCGTGGCAGGGAGACTGTGTATAATCAACAGCAGCTTACGGTCAAGAACGGAGAAAGCAGGGACTTGATGGAGGCTTCGTTGCAGGATTTCATTCAATATTCCCAGCAGATCGAGCAGATGGTAGCATCGGTATCTTCGGTTGCTGAACAAACGAACTTGCTTGCGTTGAATGCTGCCATTGAAGCTGCCAGAGCTGGTGAAGCGGGAAAAGGCTTTGCAGTCGTTGCGGATGAAATTCGAAAACTTGCGGATGAATCCAAGTCATCTGCGGATTCGATTTACCGGACTGTTGGAGCAATCCGGCAGGGTACGATGACTCTATCAGAAGCCGTACAGTTCGGGCATGAGGTATCCAAAGCGGAAACAGCTTCGATGGAAAGCATGGAAAGCTCATTCATGGAGATCGAAGAAAAGTTTCAGTCCATATCCAATCGACTCCAGCAAATCCAAAGCGGCAGTGTCCAATCTGAGCGATTGAGCGCAGAAGTGCTGGGCAGGGTGGAACAAATCAGCAGCACACTCCAGGAAAACACAGCAAAGACGGATGTGGTCCATCATTCCACCAACGCCCAGTATGGAGCTTATGAGCAGCTGGCGATGACGGTCGGTCAGCTTGATCGTGTAACGCGAGAGCTCCAAGGTGCTGTTTCGGTGTTCCGTACGGAAGCTGCCGAATCTTGACAAACGCAGCGCAGTTCCGTACACTGGACACAACAATACTGTGAACGATGAGGAGAAGGAGTAGTAGCAAGCTCTGTCTGGCTGAAGAGAGACGGCATCCTGGTGCAAGCCGTCCCGGCATCTTGTGAACTCGCCTTCATAATTGCAAAAGGGAACTGCCAGTACTTTTTGCCGTTTTCCGCGTTAAGGAATTTCGAGCGGGCGCTTTTAGCGCCAAGTTGGGTGGTACCGCGGGAGAAGTCTCTCGTCCCTTTATTGGGATGAGGGGCTTTTTTCTTTGTTTCACGGTCAGGATTGTTCAAGTTGAAGAGAGTACAGGAGGCACACGATATGTCATTCAATCATCATGAAATCGAAAAGAAATGGCAAGCTTATTGGGAAGAAAACAAAACGTTCAAAACGGATACTTCCTCTGAAAAAGAAAAGTTTTATGCCTTGGATATGTTCCCTTATCCATCTGGAGCGGGTCTGCATGTAGGGCACCCTGAAGGTTATACAGCAACAGATATTCTATCCCGCATGAAGCGGATGCAAGGTTATGAAGTGCTTCATCCAATCGGTTGGGATGCTTTCGGCTTACCAGCGGAGCAATACGCGCTTGATACAGGTAATGACCCGGAAGAATTCACGAAAAAAAATATCGCGACTTTCACAAGACAAATCAAAGAGCTTGGATTCTCTTACGATTGGGATCGTGAAGTAAATACAACAGACCCGGAATACTATAAATGGACTCAATGGATTTTCCTTCAGTTGTATAAAAAAGGTCTTGCTTATGTGGATGAGGTAGCAGTGAACTGGTGTCCTGCGCTTGGAACTGTACTTTCCAACGAAGAAGTCATCGACGGAAAGAGTGAACGTGGCGGACACCCTGTCATTCGCAAACCAATGAAACAATGGGTGCTTCGTATCACTGCCTATGCAGACCGACTGCTAGAAGACTTGGATGAACTTGACTGGCCGGATAGCTTGAAGGAAATGCAGCGCAACTGGATCGGACGTTCGGAAGGTGCAGAAGTAACATTCCGCATCGAAGGCACAGAGGAAAGCTTCGATGTGTTCACGACTCGGCCGGATACTTTATTCGGTGCGACATTTGCAGTAATGTCACCAGAACATCCCCTGGTAGATCAAATCACTACAGAAGAGCAGCTGAAGGCTGTGGAAGCTTATAAACAAGAAGTGGCAGCGAAAAGTGACTTGGAACGTACCGATTTGGCAAAAGAAAAAACGGGTGTCTTTACCGGAGCGTATGCCATCAATCCGGTCAATGGCGAAAAAATGCCGATCTGGATCGCTGATTATGTACTGATGAGTTATGGTTCTGGCGCCATCATGGCCGTACCTGCTCATGATGAGCGCGACTATGAATTTGCGAAGACTTTCGATTTGCCGATCAAGGCTGTCATCGAGGGTGCGGATATAGAAAAAGAAGCACATACCGGTGAAGGAGCGCATATCAACTCTGATTTCCTTGATGGTATGGATAAACAAGAAGCGATCTCTGCGGCGATCACTTGGCTGGAAGAAAACAAACAGGGTACGAAAAAAATCAGCTACCGTCTGCGCGACTGGATCTTCAGCCGTCAGCGTTACTGGGGTGAGCCGATTCCTGTTATCCATTGGGAAGATGGCACTATGACAAGTGTGCCGGAAGAAGAGCTTCCGCTTGTTTTGCCAAAAACAGATGAAATAAAGTCATCCGGTACAGGTGAATCTCCGCTTGCTAATATTACGGAATGGGTGAATGTAACCGATCCGGAAACAGGCATGAAGGGTAAACGCGAAACACATACAATGCCGCAGTGGGCAGGCAGCTGCTGGTACTTCCTTCGTTATATCGATCCGAAGAACCCGGAAAAGCTAGCTGACTTTGAGACACTGAAAAAATGGCTGCCGGTGGACGTATATATCGGTGGGGCGGAGCATGCAGTTCTTCACTTGCTGTACGCACGTTTCTGGCATAAATTCTTGTTCGATATCGGTGCCGTACCGACAAAAGAACCTTTCCAAAAGCTATATAACCAAGGAATGATCCTTGGAGAAAATAATGAAAAGATGAGTAAATCCAAAGGGAACGTCGTCAACCCTGATGATGTCATCGAATCCCATGGTGCAGATACACTTCGTCTATACGAAATGTTCATGGGTCCATTGGATGCTTCCATTGCTTGGTCTGAAAATGGATTGGATGGTTCCCGTCGATTCCTTGATCGTGTATGGCGATTGTTCATCACAGAAGCAGGGGAGCTTTCCGAAAAAGTGCAGGATACAGAAACGGAAGAACTGCAAAAAACGTATCATGAAACTGTAAAGAAAGTGACAGAGAACTTCGAAGCATTGCGCTTCAATACGGGTATATCCCAATTGATGGTGTTCATCAACGATTGTTACAAAGCATCTGTCATCCCGCGTGAATTTGCGGAAGGATTCGTCAAACTGCTTTCCCCTGTAGCTCCTCATATTGCGGAAGAGCTATGGCGTAAACTTGGTCATGAAGAAACAATTACGTACACAGCATGGCCGGTTCACGATGAGTCGAAGCTTGTGGAACAGGAAATCGAAATCGTTTTGCAAGCGATGGGTAAATTGCGGGCAAAAGTGATGGTTCCTCATGATGCTTCCAAAGAAGAGCTTGAGAAAATCGCACTGGCTGACGAACAAATGAAAAGCTGGCTGGAAGGGAAGACGGTCCGTAAAGTGATTGTCGTTCCAGGCAAGCTTGTCAATGTAGTGGCAAATTAATGCTTGAATCCCTTCCGTTTTTACGGAAGGGATTCTATTTTAAGTGAAGGAGAGTTACGAATGCGCAATATACAACCAGAAGAATTGGATGAACTAATCGAAGATGGCACATCTTCTTATAAAGTGATCGATGTTCGGGAAGATGAAGAAGTGGAGCATGGTATGATACCTGGTGTAATCCATATCCCGCTTCAGCAGATACCTGAGAAGCTATCTGAGTTGTCGACTGATGACACATATGTACTAGTGTGCCGTGCTGGTCACCGTAGCATGAATGCTGCTGCGTTCATGGAGAACCAGGGATTCGATGTGATCAATATGGATGGCGGAATGCTGGAGTGGAAAGGCGAACTAGTCTTCAAATAAGAAGCAGACATCCTATGGAGGAAGGCGTTCCGACGTTTTCCTCTTTAATAATCTATTTTTCTTTGAAACTAGTGTTGACAGTCTCGAAACATGGTGGTAGTATATAGTTACTGTCGTAAGGCAGTC